>OZ243955.1:0-3738646 GCA_965214515.1 Aggregatilineales bacterium | reverse complement strand
AGTTTTTTAATGTCGGTTAAATTTATTTTATAACCAAGTCGAATTCAGCGGCAGTATAACAGCGCCCTTCCTGCTTGTCAATATGCCGTCGGATTGGCCATGCAGGTTATACAGCCTATAATAGCATGGGCATAATTAGATTCGTGTCAGATTCGGAAGACAGCTGCTAATGCTAATTGTCCGTTTGACAGTATCTTGTCTAAATTCTATAATCATGCAGGGCAAAATATCAGACAATGCCACAGGTACAGAGATATTATGGCGCAAGAAAAGCCAATCGAATCTCACATTCCAAAACTTACAGCCGAGCAAAACAGTGAACCCCCTCCAGCCAGACCCGAAGACATCATCAGGCCGTTGGAAGATGAGCCTTATGATTATGATTTTTGGGAAGACCTCAAAGACAGCCTGCCGCCCTGGATAGATGAAGTTGTCGGCTTTGCCCTGGTCATATTCGGCATTCTGTCTTTCATATCCCTCTTTTTTCCTTCCGATGCTGCGGTCGCTGTGGCTTGGGCAGATATGCTGACCTCGCTTTTTGGAAGCGGAAGCGCAATCGTTGCCGCCACGCTGTTTGCCTTTGGCATCATCCTCTGGCTGCCCAAAGTCGGGCTGCGGATAAAATTTAGCTCGGTTCGAATGCTGGCGATAGAAATCGCCTTCCTTGCAACGCTGGCGGTGCTGCATCTCAACCACAGTGATATGGAGCTGCGTGCTATGGCACGCGCCGGACAGGGCGGCGGGCTGATTGGCTGGGGCTTGAGCTTTCCTTTTTATTGGCTCTTGGGGCCTTCCGTTGCCCTGGCACTGTTTGGCATCATCATCGGGATTTGCATCGCCATCGTCATTGGCGTTCAGCGCCGACACATCGCCGCCTTCCTGACCAGATACAACCGCCAGCTGCAAGATTACAGCGATGCCAGCGAGCCATCGAAAGATGAAACGCCTAGGGACGATGCCTTAACTCTCTATAAACAACTGGTTTATTCCCCAACTTACCGCACGCAGCTTATGCGCATCCGCCCCAATCCCGGCATCGTGCCGCCAGCCCCTCAGGCGGCCGACGCAGCGGAAGGGCTTCAGCCCGCGCTTGAAAAGCCAACTGATGAGGGCGCGGCCGCCAAACAGCCAGCCAGCCATCTCGAACAGGCCCTGCCCGATATGACCTTGCTGACCGCGACTGAACTGCTGATGCCAGCCGAAGACGAAACCAATCGCAATGTCGAATTGATTGAAAGCACCCTGCTTGAATTCGACCTGGATATTCGTGTGGCCGAGGTGCAAACAGGCCCAACGATAACGCGCTATGCGGTGCAGCCCCATAATGAGGACGGCAGCGAACGCATCCGCCTCAGTAAAATCGCGTCATATACCCGCGACCTGGCGCTGACGCTTTCGGCAAAGCGGTTGCGGCTGGAAATGCCGATACCCGGCACGAATTACATGGGCATTGAAGTCCCCAACAAACAGCCCAGCGTGGTGGCGGTGCGCAATGTCATGGAAAGCGAAACTTATCTTGAGGACAGCGCAAAAAAGCGCCGCACACTTCCCGTGCCGTTGGGACTGGATGTATCGGGACAAGCCATATCGATTGACCTGACTGCCATGCCGCATCTGCTCATTGCGGGAACAACTGGCTCCGGCAAATCGGTATGTATCACAGCCATCGCTATTGCGCTGCTGATGCAGAATCCGCCCAGCAAGCTCAAGATGGTTATGCTGGATCCGAAAATGGTTGAACTGTCTCGTTTTAACGGCATACCCCATCTTTTGGGCCCCGCAGAAACAGACCATGAGCGGATGATGGGTGTGCTGCGCTGGTGTACCCATGAAATGGACAGGCGCTACAAATTGCTGGAAAAGCACAGCGCCCGCAACATCGACAGCTACAACAGGCAGCAGAAAGCCCGCCGCGAAGATGACAAGGCCCTGCCTTATATTGTGATTCTGGTGGATGAAATAGGCGACTTGATGCTGCGCCATCCTGAAGAGACCGAAAGGTCGATTGCCCGTCTGGCACAAATGGCACGCGCCGTCGGGATGCACATGGTCATCGCAACGCAGCGCCCAAGCGTGGATGTCATTACTGGGGTCATCAAAGCCAACTTCCCGGCCCGCATCGCGTTTTCAGTCGCATCGGGCATTGATTCGCGGGTTATTCTCGACAGAATTGGCGCCGAGAATCTGCTGGGCAAGGGTGATATGCTCTACCTTTCATCCGATGCCAACAGTCCACGGCGCATCCAAGGCTGCTTTGTCTCCGACGAGGATGTGCGTCAGGTGGTTCAGCATTGGCAGCAGTGGCAGCACGCTCAAGTTCAAGCTGGCCTAGCTGATGCGGACTCCAGTGGGCCTTGGGAGCCTGAGCTTGCCCGCCACCAATTCCTGACAGAAACCGACCCCATGCTGGAAGAGGTCATCAAACTGGTTGTAGATGCTCAAGAGGCATCGGCTTCCATGATTCAGCGGCGGCTGCTATTGGGTTATCCACGGGCAGCCCGCATCATGGATATGCTCGAGGAATTGGGGGTGGTTGGCGAAGTCGCTGGTGGCGGTCGCGCCCGCCGGGTCATCATTCCAAAAGGTCAGCAAGACCCTTTCAAACTGGTTCTCGAACGTCATCTGAAGAACAAGTCGAATACTTGAGTCCCGCGCTAACTCGCACGGGGACTCGTTACAACAAGTCTTGCTGGCGCGGCGGCTCAACGGGTTCAATCAGTGTCGGGTTGTCATTTATCGGACGATTGACCTGCTGGGAAACGGGATAGAAACGCATCCCCTCCGCGGGGTGCGATGACATCAATGGCATCAACTCCGCAGCCGCGGCCTGCCCTGGTGACAGCCAAACCTCATAATCCTCCGATGCCAAAATGACAGGCATGCGATGATGCAGTGGACGAATCCCTTCATTGGCTTCGGTGGTTAATATCGTAAAGGTTTCCAGTTTTGACCCATCGGGATTGGCGCGGCTCTCCCATAAGCCGGCAAAGGCGAACAGCGCTCTGTTTTCCAGATGAATATACATAGGCACTTTTTTGCTGCCCTGTTGCGTCCATTCAAAGAACCCGTCGGCCGGTATCAGGCAGCGCCGATGCTTGAAGGCGCTCCGAAACGAGGGTTTGACCGCCGCCGTCTCGGAGCGGGCATTAATCATGCGGCTGCCGATTGCCGGGTCTTTTGCCCACGAGGGGACCAGCCCCCATTTCAAGAACGATAATTGCCTCGCCTGTCTGTTGGTAATGACCGGCACCAACTGCGACGGAGCAATGTTGTAGCGAGGCTGAAACCGACTAGAGACGCTATCCAGGTCAAAGGCAAGCTGAATCGCTTCCGCATCGGCTGTTAAGGTATATCTGCCGCACATGACATCACTTCTTGTTTGACTTGCCCGATTTCGGAGGCTTGCCCAACTCGGCAATCTGACGAACAAGCCCCAGAATCGTCAGCATAATGCCGAGCAGCTGACCTGTCGATACGGACTTCGCTTTGTTCCCGTCCGTCTGCTGATGCTCGCTGGCGGTTCGCGTGTACAAATAGCTGGAGACAAGCCCCACGACTGCGCCCAGCCCAAGGCCCATCAGCAGAATTCGGGTGTTGTGTTCTTGCAGGTTGGGACTGTCGCTGTTCACTTGCGTTTGATTCATTGTTCTCCCTCATCCTGACTCTCGTATGATGGCGGTTCAAAAATTCCAAGGATATGACGGAAGGGCGCCAGGTTCACCGCCCATTGCAAGGTGCGTTCATCTATCCGACCAAGCCACCCTTCCACGCGCCCCTCAATGGCAGCCGTCCAACTCTCCAAACGCCTTAAAGGCGATTTCGAGAGATGATGCAAGCGCCCCATCAGCCCGACCAGGGTCATCACCCCAATCACCAGCGGAAACATGCAAACAGCCAGCGGACACAAAACCAGAAAGGTCAGCATTGAATCCGACAGAACCGCCACCTGCGCCGCTGTCCTCAACGAAAACACAACCCCAATCAGCACCATCAGGAGCAGCGACATTAACGCAAAGGGCAAGATGATGCCGCGCCATCTGCGATTTCGCTGAAGCCGTTCCAACTGCTGAACATGCTGGTCACGGGGAGCGCCGCTTGCCTCGGATTGCTGGCTCATTCACCTTCCATCTTGCATCATTGTCATATACTGTATTATACCCTGACCATAAGCATCTATCCAGACAGACATGGGAAACCAATGACGCATATCTCACCTGTTAAGCAGCGGCTTCGGATTATCTTTGGCAAGTCAGGCATACTCAAATACACCAGCAATCTCGATATCGCCAAAATCTGGGAACGAGTGCTGCGCCGCGCAGAACTGCCCGTGCTATACACTCAGGGATTCAACACTCGCCCCCGCATCCAGCTGGCGCTGCCTCTGCCCCTGGGCATTACCAGCGAATGCGAGATTTTGGATGTCGCGCTGCGCGAAAAGATCATTTTCCAGGAAGCAGAACTTATTGAGCGGCTGCTCCGCGTTGCCCCTGGCGGATTGACGATTCATGCGATTGCCGAGGTCGAGGTTCGGGCATCAGCCATGCAATCCCTTATTCTAAGCGCTGAATATCGGATTCGCTTTGAGGATGGGTTGGATGCCTTCATGCTGCG
The DNA here is from genome assembly GCA_965214515.1 of Aggregatilineales bacterium. Lineage (GTDB taxonomy): Bacteria > Chloroflexota > Anaerolineae > Aggregatilineales > Phototrophicaceae > UBA6055. The sequence continues at coordinate 3,734,035 of OZ243955.1, read as the reverse complement.
CAAGAAAATTGATGACCTGCTCAATCGTGAAACCATTATTGTCGAGAGAATCAGAAAACGCAAACGCAGTGTCATGGACTTGCGCCCCTTGATTATCGCGCTTTATCTGGATGAGGCGAATGACCTCATTGCCCACCTGTCCGTCGGCGACAGAGGCAACATGAGACCCGACCAGTTAATCGAGCAAATGGGACTTGCTGATGAATACCACAGCGTACATCGCTACCGGCTGCATACGCTCCAGCCCTGAAGCAGCGCGGTTTTCGCTGCGGTAATTTGTTATACTGTCGCCTGACCGTGAAAACGACTGAAAGCGAGCGCCATGTCCTATTCTTTCAGCATCAGCCCCGAAGTGCAAAGCGCTCTCAACGGCAATCAAGCTGTCGTTGCCTTGGAGTCGACGCTCATTACGCACGGTCTGCCTTATCCGGTCAATATCGAAACAGCCCTGTCGATGGAAGCCGCCGTGCGCGAATCCGCCGCCATCCCAGCCACGATTGCCATTTTGAAGGGGACCGTAACCATCGGCCTTTCGGCCGAGCAGATTCAACAACTGGCACAGGCAGACGCGGACAGCGTGCGAAAATGCAGCCGCCGTGATTTGCCGATTGCCATCGCGCTGGGACAAAACGGCGCCACCACTGTAGCTGGCACCATGATTGTCGCGCACATGGCCGGCATCAAGGTCTTTGCGACTGGCGGCATCGGCGGCGTCCATCGCGGGTCGCCCGAAGATGTATCGGCAGACTTAATCGAGCTTGGACGCACACCGATTGCGGTCGTTTCTTCGGGCGCAAAATCCATCCTCGACTTGCCGCTAACCCTGGAGGTGCTGGAAACGCAAGGCGTACCCATTCTGGGCTATCGGACGGACGTCCTGCCTGCTTTCTACTCACAGCGAACTGACCTGCCGATTGACCAAGCCATTCATTCGCCAGCAGAGGCCGCCAAGGTGATGAAAGCCGCCAGCGAAATCGGGGCAGAACACGGCATTTTGGTGGCTGTGCCCGTTCCAGCCGAACACGCGCTGCCCGCCGACCTTGCCGAAGCCGCCATCCTCCAGGCAACGCAGGAAGCAGCGGACATGGCGATAACGGGCAAGGAAATCACGCCATTTGTTTTAGCTCGAGTCAGCCAACTGACGGACGGACAGTCGATGGCCGCCAATATCGCCTTGCTCATCAACAACGCCAGAATCGCCGGGCAAATCGCCAGCGAATTAACCCTTTTCTAGCCTAAGCCGGCTTTGCCCACAGATGCAATATCAAATCCTGCTCGATGGTTGTCGCCCCAAGCTCATGCAGCCTTGCCAGGATTTGCGCCCGATGGTCAGTGCCATGATTGACCATGTGAAGCAGGATTTCCCAACGCAAATTGCGGTGTTGGCCGCCGCGGCGAGGGAATTCCACCTGGACTGTCTCGTGCAGGGCTCCCTGCGTAAGGCCACCCGTGTAGTTTAACACACGCTGACGGACAGCATTCCATTTCAAACGCACCGCATCCTGGTTGGGATAATGAATGGGTTCGAGGCGCTTCGGTGGCGTCTGGTTTTGTATTCGCGCCAGCCAGCGATTGTCAACGCTCATGCAATGCACCAGATGATTGCGCACCGAGCGCAGGGAGTAATCGGTCTCCTGCACAAATTGCGCTTCTGTCAATTCCATGACACAATCCCAGACTTGCTGGTACATCCCATAATGGTAATCAAATAAGGTTTGGATTGTCTGCACCTTCATCTGTTCCGCTCTCCTTCGTCCACAATTCGCCAAATATCCAGGCCACTGTCACAGCCGATGACCAGCGCAGTGCCGTCTTCACTCAGAGCCGCCTTGTCAGGTATGCGTCCGCAGGCGCGATAGCGCCCTAAATCAAATCGCTGTCCAGTGCTGGCGTCCCAGGCAGCGACATTGGGTTCAAAATCAAGATTGACGGCAATAATCGCATCAGCATCATTGCCAAGCAGATAATACTGCACATACGCGCCGTCCAGCGCTGCGACAATTCGGTTCGCACCGGAGCGCAAATCAAGCAGGTTCAGCAAGGTTGAACGAGGGTCGCTCCAGGCAAAGTGAGTCGCCTGCCGATTCACGGCACCGAAGACAGCCGGCCCATCCTTGAGCCTGTATTCTGCGCCACTGTCTGCTGTGAATGACTTGGGATAGGCATTCAGATGCAGGCTGCCATCCGACAGCGACGACCTGATGGCAAGGGGAAAATCAATGCGCCCGACCTTGACCAGAGCTTCAGAAGGCTGATAGGCCGGATACGGGATTTGCTCCAGCAGCATCCATTCAGCTTGATTCGATACTGCGGAATAAACCCAAAAAGACGTGTCACCATCCTCATCCACAACTTCGACGAAAAGCGAATCCCTGCCTTGAACTCGATGAATGCCCACTGGCCTGCCATTCACCTCCAGCTGACTGTTATTGATAAAATAATGCTCATCCAGCAGATAAAGGATAAAGGGCGACCCATCCAGATAGACAGCATCAATCAAGGCGAACACCTGCTCGGAGGGCTGCGTTACATAAGACCAGCTTCGGATGACCCCCGTTTCAGTCAGGATGTGGATATTGGCATCGTTATCAAACACAACGAATTCGGTGGCGGAATCGTTTGCCTCGAACCAGCCGATGTCCATGTCCCAGGGAAAATCGGCAAAATCAATCCGACTGACCGAAGCCAGGCGACCGAGCCTGTCAGCCGAAATCAGCAGATGCGCTTCCTGCGCCATATTGGGAACCGCCAGCATCAACAAAAGCAGGCTGCACACCATCGCTATGCAAGCACGGACACATAGGATATAATTCTTGAAACTTGCGCCCAAACCCGCGATGGCGGGAACGAACTTCAATAGTTGGCGCGGACGCACATTCGTTGAAGAAAAAGCGATAGAATCCTGGGAGTGCTGGCGATGAATTCGCATGAAATCGAGCGTAAAATAGATCGCTTCCTATTGCAAGTGGAAAAACCTGGCAGATATGTTGGCGGCGAGTACAACAGTGTCATCAAAAATTGGGATGCGACCGACATCAAAGTCGCGCTGGCCTTCCCCGACATCTACGACCTGGGCATGTCCAACCTGGGCATTATGAACCTCTACAACCAGGTCAACTTGCAGGCCAATATGCTGGCAGAGAGGGTGTTCTCGCCTTGGCTGGACATGGAAGCCATCATGCGCCAGCAGCGGATTCCCTTGTATTCGCTGGAAACCAAGCACCCCGTGCGCGACTTTGACCTGCTGGGCATCAGCTTGCCTTATGAGCAGCTGTACACCAATGCGCTCAACCTCATCGACCTGGCGGGCCTGCCCATCCTCAGCCGCGAGCGCGACGAACGCTATCCGCTTGTCATTGCTGGCGGTCATGCCTGTTTCAATCCAGAACCGATGACCGATTTCATTGATGCCTTTGTCATCGGCGAGGGCGAGGAGATTATCGTCGAAATCGCCGCGCTGATGCACCGGATGCGCGGCCTGCCGCGCCATGACCAGCTTCGGGAAATCGCCAGGATTCAAGGGATGTATGTACCTCGATTCTACGATGTCGCTTATCATGCGGACGGCACTGTCCGAGCGATTGCGCCCAACCAGCCAGGCATACCCCAACGGGTGCTCAAGCGCATTGTCCTGACGCTGCCAAAGCCATTCACCAAGTTCATTGTACCCAATATCGATACCGTCCATAATCGGGCGCCGATTGAAATCATGCGCGGCTGCACCCGCGGCTGCCGCTTCTGTCATGCGGGGATGGTCACACGACCAGTGCGCGAGCGACCCGTACAGGAAATCATGGCCGCCATCGACGAAATCGTCAAACATACCGGCTTTGAGGAAATCAGCCTGCTCAGCTTGTCCTCGTCAGATTATGTCTGGGTCAAGGAACTGGCCGAGGAGGTGAATCGGGTCTATAAAGATGCCGGCTTGAGCCTGAGCTTGCCGAGCCTGCGCATCGAAAGCGCCAGCGCCGACTTGCTGGAGAAAATTGGCGGGACGCGCCGCAGCGGCTTTACTTTCGCCCCTGAAGCCGCGACCGAAAAAATGCGCGATACCATCAACAAATATGTGCCTGACGAGCAGGTGATTCAAACGGCGAAAGATGTCTACAGCCGTGGCTGGCGCACCATCAAATTCTACTTTATGATTGGTCATCCCGATGAAACGCTGGCAGACGTACAGGCCATCATTGACCTGTGCATCCGCACCCTCAAGGAAGGCACAAAGATTCTCGGCAAAAAGGCAACCCTGAATGTCGGGGTGAGTACCTTCATCCCCAAGCCGCATACCCCCTTCCAATGGGTGCCGCAGGATACGCGCGAACAAGTCCAGAAGAAACAGACGCTGCTGAAACAGCAGATGCGGCGCGGCGGGATGCACCTGCGCTGGAATGATTATGATGGCAGCGAATTTGAAGGCTGGCTCAGCCGCGGGGACAGGCGTTTGGCGGCGGTTATTCGGCGTGCCTGGGAACTGGGCTGCAAGTTCGATGCCTGGCAAGACCAGCATCAGCACAGCAAGTGGCTGCGGGCTTTTGCCGAGAACCAGCTTGAGCCGGGATTCTACAACTTCCGCGAGCGTGACATCGACGAAATTTTCCCCTGGGACCACATTGACGTCGGTCTCCACAAGAAGTTTTTGCAAAACGACTATCTAATGAGCATCAAACAGGAAACGCGGGTGGATTGCCGCGACAAATGTTTTGCCTGCGGCATACTGCCGAAGTTCATCAAAGAACGTTCGACGACCGAGCCGATGGCCTGGGAATGTCCGCCAGTCACGCCCATCAGCGAGCGCCGCAAACAGCGCCGTCCGACTGCTGCCACCATGAACTAGGAAGCCCCTGGCTTTTTTCGCGGGCGGAAAGAGAATCCCAAGCAGTGGTCGAAACTCGTAAAATCATGGTCAGCGGCATCGAGATACGAGAAATGATTGTCGGCCAAGGCGAGCCAGTGCTGCTGGTGCATGGCTGGGGAGCGCATATTGGCTTGCTCCAGCCGCTTGTTTCGCGGCTTAGCCCTTATGGCTATCGACTCTATCTGTTTGACCTGCCGGGTTTTGGCGAAAGCGCCGAGCCGAAAAAACCGCTGTCCATTTTTGACTACGCCAGATTTTGCCGCGACTATATGGATTATCATCAGCTGCCCTGGGTCAATTATTTTGGGCATTCCCTCGGCGGTCGGATTGGATTGGCGCTGGCTTCGGATGGCAGCCGGCGCATCCGCAAGATGGTTTTGTCAAACAGCGCCGGCATCCAAACCCGGCCAGGGCTTCCCAGTCGATTTCGACTCCAACTGTACAAGTCCATCCGCGACAGCCTGCGGCATATAGGCGCAGCCCCATTGGCGGAGCGGCTGGCACAGCTTTACACCAGACGTTATGGCTCGGCCGATTTTCAGCAGGCCTCGCCCGTCATGCGCCAGACTCTGGTCAAGATTATCAATCAGGATTTGCTTGAGCAGGCGCGGCGCGTGTCTGTGTCAACCCTGCTTGTCTGGGGCGACCAAGACCAGGAGACTCCCTTGTGGATGGGCAGAAAACTGGAGTCGGCCATCCCTGATGCCGCTCTGGTCGTTTATGAGGGCGCCGGTCATTATGCCTATCTCGACTTCCCCGACAGAACTGCCAGCATCATAGACGCGCTTTTCAGAAGCGCCTGATTTTGACGCGGTTGCCCTGTCCCTTTGTTTCGTCTATCAAACTCTTTATAATCCCCTTGCGGCATCCAAAAAGGGAGATGGAATGCAGGAATTCATCTGGCTGACCCTGCCTGCCCTGTGGCTGGCGGGGACATGGCTGCGCCTGTACCAGCAAGCGCGGTTCTATCAAATCGAAGAGTATATGAGCCGCCGCTATCTGAAATGGGTCTTGAATAATCCGCGTCACCTGCGCCCAGCCCGCCCCATCGGCGCTTGGTTGAGCGGTCTGGCTATCGCCTTCCTGATGGCAGAAGCGCCAGATTCGCCGCTGCCGCTGGTCATCGCCTGCATCGCTGCGCTGATTGGGATAATTCCGCAGCAGGAACGCGAACAAAAAAAGAAACTCGTCCGCACCCAGCGAGTGACCCGCATTCTGCTGGCGGCAGCCGCAGCCAGCGCCTTGGCCCTGGTTATCGGCCATTTGGCGGCGCATTCAATCGCCAGCAGCGAGAGCTTGGTAATCAGAATCCTGACAGCCAGCAGCATCGGGATGACCGTCTACTTGCTGGCGCCAATCTGGCTGGTTAGCGGCAGCCTCTTCATGCAGCCGCTTGAAATCTATCTGCGCCAGCGTTACCTTAACCAGGCGCGGCGGGTGCTGGCGGCAATCAATCCCAAAATCATCGGCATTACTGGCAGTTATGGCAAGACGACCACCAAGAACTTCCTGCGCGACATCATGAGCCTGCGCTTCCGCACTTATGCCACCCCGAAAAGTTACAACACCTTGATGGGCATTTCGCTTGCCATCAATCGAGACCTGGCGGATGACTACCGCAGCGAGTATTTTATCAGCGAGATGGGCGCTTATGTGCCAGGTGAAATCGACCGCATCTGCCAATTAACGCCGCCAGACATCGCCATTGTCACCGAAATCGGCCCGCAGCACCTCGAACGTTTCAAAACGCTCGAAAATACCAGCGCCGCCAAGTATGAGATTATCAAAAACCTCGCGCCGGAGGGCGTCGGCGTCTTTAACTGGGATAATGTTTATATCCAAAACATGGTGGCGCAAGGCTACCCCGATACCCGCTTGACCGTCAGCCGCGAGCTTAATCTCGCCCAAGCCAGACAGCAAAACGTGACCTGGATTGCGGGCGATATTCACGAAAGTTTGGCCGGGCTGCGCTTCACCGTCACCCATGTGGAGTCGGGTCAGGAAGCGCTGCTGCGAACCAGCCTGCTGGGAGAGCACAATGTGACCAATCTGCTGCTGTGCATCGCAGTCGCCTGTCACGAGGGCATCCCCTTGTCGGATATTGCCCGCCGCATCCACACCCTGAAGCCAGCCGAAAGCCGTCTCGTCAGGCAGACATCCGCGGCCGGAATCACGATTCTCAATGATGCTTACAGCGCCAATCCCAAGGGCGCTGCCAGCGCCTTGAAAGTGCTGGGCCTGCACACTGGCGAAAAACGGCTTCTGATTACGCCCGGCATGATTGAACTGGGCATTATGCAAGACGCGGAGAACCGCAAACTGGGCAAACTCGCGGCGCAATTTGCCACCGATATTGTCCTGATTGGAAGTGAGCAGACCCAACCCATCCTCGAGGCGATTCAGGAGACCCATTTTGATATGGCGCGGGTGCAGGTTTTCGAGACACTTGCCGAATCCGTGCATTGGTATCAGCGGCACTTGGTGGCTGATGATGCGGTCTTGTTCCTTAATGACCTGCCGGATACCTATTAGATGAGACGCTGGCGACAGCCGATTATTGACAGGAAAGGGCTTTAGCTGCATAGTATCGCTTCGGTCTCACGATTTTTTCGAGGAGGGCGCTGATGAGCAGCCACCGCCGCACATCTGTAGCCGTGATTTTTGGCGGACGCAGTGTCGAACATGATGTTTCCATTGTCACTGGCTGTCAAATCATGCGGGCTTTCCCGGCAGCGCGTTACGAAATCGTGCCAGTCTACATTGCCCGCGATGGCAAATGGTACACTGGCGAACCATTAGTCCAACTTGAACATTATCAAGACAAGGACATCATCAATCGGGAAGGCGTCACATCTTGCCTGCTGTCCCCCGATGTGCGCCATCATGGTCTCATCATCAATCCTCTGGCGGGCCGCTTCCGCAAAAGTCAAATCAAGCGCATTGATATTGCCTTCCCAGCCGTCCACGGCTCGCACGGCGAGGATGGCAGCCTGCAAGGCCTCCTTGAACTGGCTGACATCCCTTATGTGGGTTATGCAACCTTGGGTTCAGCCCTGACCAACGACAAAATCCTGACCAAAATGGTGCTGCGCCAGGCAGGCATCTCGGTGCTCGAGGATTATCCCTTTTCCCGCGAGCAATGGCTCAAGCAGCCCGAACTCATCATGGACGGCATCTTGAACAAGTTTGACTATCCCCTGTTCATCAAGCCAGCGACGCTTGGCTCCAGCATCGGCATCGGTCGGGCCGATTCGGAAAGTCTGCTGCGTTCCAGCATCGACATCGCCGCCAACTTTGACCGCCGCATTCTGGTTGAACCCGCCATCACCGACGGGATTGAAATCAATTGTTCGGTGATGGGTTATGCCGACCAGTACGAGGCATCCACGCTGGAGCAGCCGCTCTCGTGGGACGCATTCCTGTCCTACGAGGACAAGTATCTGCGCGGCGGCGAAGGCATGAAAAGCGCCGAACGGCTAATTCCCGCCCCTATTGGTGAAGAACTGACGCGGCGAATCAAAGAAATCAGCATCGCGGCATTCAAAGCGGTCGATGGCCGCGGCATCGCGCGGATTGACTATCTCGTCCGACCCGCCCAGGCCGAAGTTTATCTGAATGAAATCAACACCATGCCGGGTTCGCTGGCCTTTTATCTGTGGCGTGAAGATGGTTATACAGCCACCGACCTGGTAGAGAAACTGACGCAGCTTGCCAGAGATGCCAGCGCAGCGAAGCGGCGCAATATCTACGACTATGAGACCAATCTGGTGTCAATAGCGACCCAGCGCGGCGTCAAAGGGACAAAATCCTAACCCCGCAGCCAGCACCCTGACAAGCACCACAGCCCCTTTTTGGTTCATCACACTTTTCGGATTCATTTCTTGACAAATGAACTAGCGCATGATATACTTATTGTATGATAATGACAAACATAGTTTGATAATGTCAAATTAAGGATTCTGTATGAATATCGACTTGACAGGTAAAACGGCATTGGTAACGGGCGGGAATGTAGGCATAGGGGCTGGCATAGCGAAAAGACTCGGTGAGTGTGGCGCAGCTGTCGCTATAACTTGTTATTCGCATGTTGATGAAGCCAAACAGACTGTGGAGCAGATGCGACAGCAGGGATGCCAGGCAGAGATGTTCCAACTGGATGCCACCGACAGCAGCCAGGTAGAAGCGGTGGTAACAAAAGCTGCGGAATACTTGGGTGGCAAAATTGATATTCTGGTCAACAACGCTGGACATCTGGTCAACCGCGTCAAGGTTGATGAAATGTCCGATGAGCATTGGCACCGCGTGATTGATGTCAACCTTTCCAGTGCATTTTATTGCACGCGGGAAGCATTGAAATACATGAACAACGGCGGGCGGATTGTCAATATGTCTTCGCTGGCCGGACGCAACGGCGGCGGCAATGGCACAGTTCCCTATTCTGCATCCAAGGCCGGCGTCATTGGATTGACTCGCGGGCTTGCCAAAGAACTGGCGCCGCGACACATCACCGTCAATGCGCTCGCTCCTGGATTCATCATTGATACACCCTTCCATGAGACATTTACTGGCAAAGACAAGTATGCGGGCATCATCAGTGGCATTCCACTGGGACAGGCAGGCGTTCCCGACGATGTGGCTGGTGCTGTTCTCTACTTTGTCTCTGACCTCGGCAAGTGGGTTACAGGTCAAGTTGCCGAAATTAACGGTGGCGCCTGGTTCGTGTAAAGGTCGATGGGTGTTATGACCGCCAAAATCGATTCCAATGAAGCGGCGACCGAAAGATTAAATGATGAAATCTCATTTATTGCTAAAACGCCATTCCATTGATGCGTGGCGCGGGTTCGCCAAAACCTCACATGCGTCTCAATATCAGCGACTGCTCAAGCAGGCGGACAGCTATCGCCATCACCTGCCACCAACTGAACACCCTAGCGATTCCATCACATATATTGGAACTGCCGTATTGAATTTGGGCTTGGCCTATTTGCTCGCCGGCGACAGCAGTTATGTGGAGACCGCCCGCCGCTGGATTAAGACAGCCATTTCTTATCCGCACTGGGGCAAAGAGCGCATGCCCGACCATGACCTCGATGCCGCTTGGCTGCTGTTTGGGCTTGGGCTTGGATATGATTGGCTAAGAGAGGTTCTCCCGCCAGATGAATCCCATGCCCTTCGTGACAAGCTGGCTTTACAGGGGAAATTGCTGTATGAATTCGCCTGTGCAAAGCAAGGAAAATGGTGGAGCTCGGCATATTGGCAAAATCATAATTGGATTTGCTATGGCGGGCTGGCGGCAGCCGCCTATGCGCTATGGGACGAAGTAGATGAAGCCGCCTCGTGGGCACAATCTGCCCGTGACAATTTTGCTCAAGCCCTGTCCTTGATGCCCGAAGACGGATCTGATTACGAAGGGCCTGTTTATTGGCGGTATGGCTTGATATGGTTTCTCATTTATGCGGACCTGCTCCAACAGCAGACTGGCGAAAATCTTCATCCATCCGACTTTCTTGAGAATACCTTCTTCTATCGCCTTTACCTGAGCGGACCCAACTTGATTGACACCGCCAATTTTGGCGACTGCCACGACCGCCGCAGTGCGCATACCGCAGCCGTTTATGCACGTCTGGCTGGTTTGTACAACTTGGGTGAAGCGCAGTGGCTTTATCACCACTTCTACAAAAATGGGGAATGGGAACGCGAAGGGGCAGAGGGACTTGTTAAACCAGGGTTATGGGCCGAATCGGGCCTGGAATTCTTGTGGTATCAGCCCGAGGTGCAGCCTTCGCCCCTCCAGAATTTGCCCTGCAATCGCATCTTCCCTGATTTGGGATTGGTTGCGATGCGAAGTTCATGGGATACAGATGGCCTAACGATGGCATTCAAATGCGGCTCGCCCAATGGCATCAAAGCATGGCATAGCGGGAACTCTCTTAACCGCAAATATGATTGGTCTACCATCAGCGCCGGGCACGACCATCCCGATGCCAACAGCTTCATCGTCATCCACGGAGATGACTATATCACCGTCGACGAAGGATACAGCAAAGCCAAGCTGACCGCGAATCACAGCACCTTGCTAATCGACGGGCGCGGACAATATGCCGAGGGTACATACAATGTATTTCGACAGTTGGATGAAACTTGGGGGGCGCGACTCGAAGATGCCTTTGACTTTGGTGGATGGGTCTATGCCCGTGGTGAAGCAGCCCGCGCTTACCACAGGGAACTGAATTTGAGACAATTCACCCGCGAAGTGCTGTTCCTTGACGGCGCCGCCATTGTCCTGAAAGATACAATTGCATCAGACAGCGTCCATCACTATCAATGGCTCTTGCAGACGGATGCACCAGCCATCGAAACCAGCCCACAGAACTATGCCATCACATCTGGCAAGACCACATGCACCCTCCATGTCTTGCAGCCTGCCGAGATTGACCATCAGGTGATTGAGCAAGAGATTATCGCCAACCCAACCTCCGCCAAACCCGACTGGATTATTCGACGGACACAATATGCGCTGTCGCTCAGCCCACCGGAAACGACGGCTGACAGCAGTTATTTTGTGATTTTGAACTTGGCGGCTTACACAGTTCGCTCGGAGCCTGCCAAACGCGGCATCATGGCATCCCTGGCAGCTGACGATGTGCGATGGCGCATTGGCTTTGCGACCGGGCGCGATGGCATTCTGGCAGATTCCCTTAATGCAGATGGCGCATGGTTCGCAGGTCTGTGGCGCGGTGACCAGCTATGCCGTTATATGGCTGGTGATGTGACATCGCTTTGGTTGGATGATGAACTGTATTTGATTGCTGATTATCCAATCAACATAGGCTTTCAGCAATCCGCTCTCGAAACCAATCTTCAGGTTGCATCTGCAAAACCAACCTGGCTGCGCTTCAAAAGCAAACCGCCTCATCGACTAAGGGCGGACGATGGCGTGCCACCGCATCACTATGATGCTTTGACTGGCATGGTCTGGATTCATGTTCCTGCAAAAACGACGCAAATCAGCATCAGTTAGGGTTACCGAAATGACCACATTATTTAGCGATGCCTTGCAGCAGAGCATCAAGACCATTCGCCACAATTTGAATGCGCTCACGGAATTTCCGGAATCTTTCAAAAATGGCGAATGGCGTCCCATCGAAAAAGAACGAGATGCCGGATTTTGGGTCGCCGGATTTTGGACGGGGCTGCTCTGGCTGGCTTACGCGCATACACAAGACCTCGAGTTCAAGTCCGGCGCCGAGCGATGGGCGCGAAAGCTCGCCCGCATGAAAACCCGAAGAGGCACACATGATTTGGGATTTATCTTCTATCTCTCTCATGTTCTTGGCGGGCGGATTACAGGAGAAAGCAGTTGGTTCGGCAATGCCATCGAAGCCGCAGCCACGCTAATGCAAAGATACAATCCGCATGGTGAGTTCCTCCAGGCATGGGATGACGATGGGATTCGCAAATGGGCAGGTCGCACCAATATCGATTTGATGATGAACCTGGCTTTGTTATATTGGGCAAGCCGCCGAACAGACGATGACAGGTTCGCCCATATAGCGACGCAACATGCCCGCACATCACGACTGGCATTGGTGCGGGGAGATGGGTCAACCGCCCATGTTGCGGATTTTGACCCCGATGCCGGCCTGCTCATTCGCCGTGAACAATATCAGGGTTACAGCCATGATTCATGCTGGTCACGCGGACAGTCATGGGCGCTCTATGGCTTTGCTACCTGCTATCGCTATACAAATATCCCCTCGTTTCTGGCAGCTGCACGCGCCCTGGCAGCCTATACCGAAGCCAATCTGCCAGATGACCTGGTGCCCTTCTGGGATTACAACAGCCCCCACATCCCCAAGACCTATCGGGATTCCTCCGCCGCCGCGGTAACTGTCTGTGGCCTGGTCGAACTGGCTGCCGGTGACCCTGCCAACGCGCAGCGCTGGCTGCCGCTCGCCAAACAAATTCTAACGTCCCTGTGCGAGAACTATCTTATTCGAGATGCTGTGAGCGCCTCATCCATTTTAAGGGACGGCGCTCGCGCTGTGCCGGCAAAGTTGATGGAACATGGTCTGATTTATGGGGATTACTATTTTGTTGAAGCGCTTACCGCGTTTTTAAGACCGGATATACATGACATTGCTTTTGCGATAGAACCCGTAAAATCATCGACATCATTTATTGGAAAGTAAGTTGACATGCAGCTCGCTCAAGCTCGACAAAAAACGGTTCTTTCTCCACGAATGCGGGAAGCCCTCAATGGCTATATGTTCACTTCCCCCTGGATACTGGGGTTTCTGATATTTGTCATAGGCCCGATGATTGGTCTGATATGGCTTAGTTTTCATCGCTGGGATTTAATCGGCGACCCGCGTTTTGTTGGCTGGCGCAACTATGAGCGGCTCGCCACCGACCGCCTGTTTCACAAATCCCTGGAAGTGACAATCATCTATGGGCTGGGGCGTGTTCCGATGGGCATCATCGTTGCCTTGGGCACTGCCCTGCTGCTTAACAATAGGCGCATCAAGTTTATTGGAATCTGGCGCACCATTTATTATATGCCGGTGGTGCTGCCCCCGGTCGCTATCGCATTAGTCTGGATGTGGATTTATAACCCGCGCTACGGGATTTTGAATTCAACCATTCAGCAAGTCTTCGGGGTGCCAGGGCCGCGCTGGCTGGATGACCCTGCTCTGGTGCTGCCCTCGCTGATGATTATGGCCGTCTGGGTCGCTGCCGGGCGCAATATGATTATCTATCTGTCGGGGCTTCAGAGCATTTCGGGCGAACTGTATGAGGCTTCTGCTATTGACGGGGCCGGCTATTGGAAACAGTTTTGGCGAATAACACTGCCCTTGCTGACCCCCATCATCTTCTTCAACTTGATTACTGGCATGATCGACACCTTCAAATTGTTCACACAGGCCTATGTGATGACCGAAGGCGGCCCTCGCAATCAGTCTCTGTTTTTCACCTATTACCTGTTTCAAAAAGGCTTTGCGCAATACCAAATGGGTTATGCCTCTGCAATGGCTGTCATCGTCTTTTTCATCATCATGGGGCTGACATTGCTCGTTTTCCGATGGTCAAAAGCCTGGGTCTATTACGAAGGCGAGCTTCAAGGGGGCAATTCATAAAATGACAGCAAACTTGACCGTATCCGTGTCTCCGCCGCGCAATCGGCTGCGGGAGCAACTCATTTCCCATGTGAGTGTCGGTTTAATATACATGGTGCTCCTCTTGGGGGCCATATTGATTTTCTTTCCGTTTGCCTGGACGATTTCGACATCGCTCAAGACTGAACAGCAGACACTGGAGTATCCTCCGACGTGGATACCCGACCCCGTACAAGTTGAAAACTACCCCGATGCGCTTACTGCCCGTCCCTTTGGACGATACTACTTGAATACAACCATCATCACAGTCTTTAGTGTGGTTGGACAGGTACTCAGTTCAGCAGTCGTTGCCTATGGCTTCGCCCGTTTTCGCTTTCCGGGGCGCAATGTTTTGTTTCTGGTTGTCCTGAGTACCTTGATGATTCCCTTCCACATGCTAATCATCCCGAGATTTATCCTATTTAAGTATTTGGGCTGGCTTGATACTTTCCTGCCTCTCATCATCCCGAACTTCTTTGGCGGCGCGTTTTCGATATTCTTGCTGCGGCAGTATTTCCTGACCATTCCCCTCGACCTTGACGAAGCCGCCAAGATGGATGGCGCAAACTCATTTCAGAGATTTATCCGCATTATATTGCCCCTGGCAAGACCGGCTCTGGGCGCCGTAGCCGTTTTTGAATTCATGTCCTCGTGGAACGATTTCTTAGGTCCACTCATCTACTTAAGCTCCGACCGCAACTATACTGTCTCGATTGGGCTGGCAGCGTTCCGAAATGATTATTTCACAGCCTGGCACTTGTATATGGCTGCCGCCGCGGTTGCCATGCTTGCGCCCCTTGTTGTGTTCTTCATCGCGCAAAAGTATTTCATTAGCGGTGTTGCCCTGACAGGTTCAGGCGGTTCAAAAGGATAGGGCGTTTCACCATGAAAGGAGGTGATGTGGATGAAAGACAGCAATGCAACCGTCAACTTCATCTAACTCATAAGGAGCAAGACAATGTTTCAAAGACCTAAATTCTTACTGCTTGTGGCTGTCCTGGTTCTGACAAGCCTGAGTGCCGCGGCCCAAGAAGCCGTTACAATCAAATGGTTTATGCGCTGGGACCAAAATCGCGTCGATAACGTTGCCATTCCCGTTGCAGACGCCTTTACCGAAGCCACTGGCATCAACATCGAGTTCGAGAACATCGGAAGCGGCAGCGACTACTATACCAAGCTGCAAACAACGATAGCCGGCGGGACTCCGCCTGATGTATTTTATCCCGCTACCCATGTCGCTTATGCTTATTCGAGCAAGGGAGCTATACTGCCCATCTCCGAATATGTAGCGCGAGATGGCATCGACCTCGCCACCTTTGACCCCACCATCCTCAACCTGTATATGATTGACGGTGAACTTTACTGCCTGCCGATTGACAATGCGGCGCTCGTCGTCTACTACAACAAGGAAATTTTCGATGCTGCGGGCATGGATTACCCGGCTGATGGCTGGACATGGGCTGATTTCCTGGCAACGGCCAAAGCCCTGACCATGGATGTCGATGGTGACGGTATGACCGACCAATTTGGCGTGGATACCTTCCGCAATTACTGGCCCATGATGGTATGGAGCAATACGGGGCACGGTTTGTTTGACGATATTCGCAACCCCACCGAATTTTTCGGCAACCAGCCCGAAGTCATCGAATCTGTGCAGTGGGTGGCCGACCTCATCCTGGAACATGGCGTGATGCCCTCGGATGAACAGCGGGCGGATATTAGCGACCTGTTCGCGGCTGGAAAATCTGCCATGCAGGTTGTTGGTCACTGGCGTATGCAGCGTTATCTTGGCTCAGGGTTCGACTTTGACATGGCGGCGCTGCCACTCGGTGAATCCGGCCAAGCTGTGAACCGCGCCGATGGCAGCTGCTTTGCAATTTCTGCGGATACCGAGCACCCGGAAGAAGCCTGGCAATTTGTCAAGTATCTGGCAGGCCCTGGTTCAGCAGGTGTTGATGCCCTGCTTGACCTGCAACTGATGACCCCGGCGCTGACGGAATATCGCAGTGACCCGCGTTTCCTGAACCCGGACGAATTGCCCGGCGCCAACAAAGCTGCATTCCTGGGTGGCGCAGGCAACTACTTCACGATGTATGACCCGATTCACCCCATGTACTCCGCATTCGATTCATTGTGGAAGCAGGAATTGGGCGAAGTATGGATTGGCGCCGCCACAGCTGAAGAAGCGATGGCACGCATCACCGACGAGGTCAATTACATACTCGAGAACATTCAAGACTACGAATAATCTATCCAGGTGGGCATATACTGTTATATGCCCACTTCCTTTTGGGAACAGTCTGATGAAACAATTGATGACACTTGCCTGTTTGAGCCTGTTGCTGTGCTTGAACATTCAGGCGCAATCCAGCGCAATTCAGTATTATGTCAGTCCCGATGGGGACAACAGCAGCAGTGGCCGAACGCCTTCAAGAGCTTTCCGCTCGATACAACATGCCATTCAGCTAGCCCAGCCAGGGGACACCATCCACCTGCTGCCCGGTCACTACTATCAGGATGTCAATACCATCCGCGATGGCTTGCCCGGCAAGCCCATCACCATTGTCGGCACTTCTAAGGCGGTGGTTCATGGCATCGCCAGCAATCGGATTTTCCAGGTGCATCACGATTACATCACCTTGATGGGATTTACCATAGACGGGCTTCGCCGAAATGCCGAACCGAATCGCATGGGCGCGTTTCGTGAGAAACTGCTCTACATTATTGGTTACGATAAACGCGATGGCGTGCATCATTTGCGCGTGCTAAATATGACCTTCCGCAATGCCGGCGAAGAATGCGTCCGCCTGAAATACTTTGCTCATCATAATGAAATCGCCTACTCGACCTTCCATGACTGCGGCATCTGGGACTTTGTATTCGATGCGCATGGCGTCGTTGGCGAAGCCGTGTACATCGGCACTTCAAGCAAGCAGTGGGACATCAATCTGACGATCGAACCTGACATTACTGCCCATAACTGGGTTCATCACAATGTCATTGATACGCAGGGGAATGAATGCGTGGAGGCCAAAGAAGGCACCGAGCATAACATCATCGAATACAATCTCTGTACTGGACAAAAAGACCCCAATTCAGGCGGGATTGTTTCGCGCGGCTTTGCCAATATCATTCGTTACAATGAAATCCACGACAACATCGGCGCTGGCATTCGCCTGGGCGGCCATATGGTCGATGGCATTCAGTACGGTGTGGAAAATCAAGTCTATGGCAATATCATTTATGGCAATCAGGCTGGCGGCATCAAGTTTGTTGTTGATGGTCAGGCAGCTGTCTGTGATAACCAACTCTGGAGCAATGCAATCGGGAACAGCGCAGGTGAATTCGGCAGCAATTATGACCCGACTCAGCCTTGTGCGTCAGACATGGATAGCAAGGATATAGATCGGGATTCAGAATAGTAACCCAGTTTGACCGAGATGCGCTTGGCTACCTCGGCAATTTTTAAGCCATAGGTTGAAATCATCGTTTCATCGAGACGGGACAAGGGAAACGAGACACTGACCGCCGCAACAGGTTTGGCTGTATGATTGTGTATCGGCGCCGAGATGCAAAGCCCGCCTATTTCGTTTTCCTCGCGTTCAATCGCATAACCCTGCTCACGAAAAATCTCGAATTGCTCCATCAATGCCTCGACATTTGTCATGGTGTTCGGTGTCATGGATTCAAGCTGATAGGATTCAAGGAGTTCCCGAGCCTCATAAGAAGACAAATGGGACAAAATAGCTTTGCCAAGCGCAGTGGAATGCACCCAGGCGCGTTTGCCGATGTGATTGCGAAATCCAAGGTTCTTGTCGCTGAGCAGTCTTTCGATATAAATCACTTGATTGTCTTCACGTATGGCTAGATTGACACTTTCTGTAGACCAGTCGCGCAGGTGTTCAAGTTCCGGCATGGCAATTTTACGAATTTCAATTTGATCCAATAACACAGCCGCGCGTTCCACCAATTGCAAACCAAGACGATAGCGCCGATTTTCAGGATTCTGTTCAATGTAGCCATTGCGCTGCAATGTGTAGACTAAACCGAAGACGGTGCTCTTGTGCAGGTCAAGCGCTTTTGCGATTTCGGTGATGCCCAACTCTGGCGTTTGCCCGCCAAACAATAACAAAATGTCCAGGGCGCGTTGAACCGAGGTGATGATTCGAGGGTCTTTCTCTTTTTCAGTCATAGGCACATCTCCACTGTCTTGCATCTCCTTATACTATAGCAGATGTACAGGAGGATAAATAACGAAGTGAGCTTAATCATGCTTCATTCCAAATTGTGCCTGCCTTGACAGATTATGTCTTGCCTGCCCAATGCTGTATGTTATGATTGCGGCGATTGTGCGCAGCCAATATGTCGTCAAAATCATCGTGCCTTATACATCTAACAATCAGCGGCAGCCTCAACATTCAGATGTCGGACGTTCGATTTGGGGCGGAGCCCCGCTCCCACCGATTCCAGAGCGCGTTCTCGACGGCATCCCCGGTTTCATCGCCTGGCTGGCACTGCTGCTGTCGATAGCCAGCGCGGTCGCTTTTCCACGCACACTCATGCTGACCGCGGCGCTGGTTGCCCTCTATTCGGCAATCCGATTTCTGCTGGCCGGCATCGCCAATGAAATCGGCAATCGCAAGATAAGCGAATGGGAATCCATCAACTGGCATCAAAAGTATTGCGAGCAAAAAGCTGAACATCAAGTCGATTGGGACGATGTTCATCACCTCATTATCATCCCCAACTATAACGAACCGCTCGAAATTCTTAACCGCAGCCTCCATCAGCTAAAAAACCAGCACAATGCCAAAACCCAAATCTCCATCATACTGGCGATGGAAAGCAGCGAACCCCAAAGCTATCGCAAGGCAGAACAGCTGCAACGGAAGTTCAGCGGCTATTTTGCCAATATCTATTACACCGTTCACCCGCGCGGGCGCATCGGCGAGATGCAATGCAAGTCCGCCAATCAATCCTGGGCGGCTAGATGGTTTCTCGACAAAGTGATCCACCGCCAAAAGCTGGATATTGACAACGTAATCGTCACAACCATGGATGCCGATACGCGCTGGCACGAAAAACACTTCGCCGCCCTGACCTATCATTTTACCATGAGCAAAGACCGCCATCTCACCTTCTGGCAAGCGCCCATCCGCTATCACGGCAACATCTGGCAAGTGAACCCGCTGATGCGAATTGTCAATACCTATGCCACCGCTTTTGAATTGGCTTATCTCGCCGCGCCCTGGTGGATGGCGATGCCGATGTCATCCTACTCACTCAGCCTGAAGCTGCTGGCGCAAAGCGGCAACTGGGATACGGATGTCATCGCCGACGAGTGGCACATGCTGATTAAGGCCTACTTTGCCACCGGCGGGCGCATATCCCTCCAGCACATCTTCCTGCCCTTTCTGGCAGATTCGACATCTGGCGATAACATCTTCCAATCTATCAAGAATCGCTACAATCAAACGCTTCGCCATGCCTGGGGCAGCAAGGAAGTCGGGTATATGCTCGCCAAGCTGATTGAGAATCCGCATCTCCTGTCCCTCGACGCGCTCAAGCTCTTCTTCAGAATCGCGCACGATATTCTCTTGGCTGGCGCTGGCTGGATTATTTTGACGGTGGGGTCGCAGCTGCCCGTCTTGTTTCACCCGGAAATCGCGCCCATTCAACTGGACGGGCTGATTGCCTCCACCGACAGGCTGGCTTATGTACTTGAAGGTTTCGCCGCCAGCCACCCTGCCTGGGCTCTGCTGGCGATTTCCAGCATCACGATGATTGTTTTGGTGATTGTCTTTCAATATCAGGATTACCGCATTCGCCCGCCCCGCGTCAGGCAGCTAACGGCTGCTGAAGTCATTCAGGAACTCTTGAGCATCCCTTTTGTGCTGATTCTGACCCTGCTGGTGGTGGCGCTGCCAACGCTGGTAGCGCAGACACGACTGCTGCTCGGCATCCCCTTGCAATTTATCGTGACCGACAAATCCACCGACTAAGGCAGCAAAAAGCCAGCGCAGGCACACGAAAACCCGATGATGTATCTGCCGACAGCGATTTACCCTAGCAGCCGCAAAGCGGTTTCCATATCATAAATAATCAGGCGCGTCGAGATGACGCCAGGGAAAGGAAAGCCGCGATGGCACTGGAACGGGTGCAAAAAATAATGGCACAGGCAGACATCGGGTCACGGCGCAGCTGCGAAGACATCATTCGCGCTGGACGTGTCAGGGTCAATGGCAAGGTCATCAAACTGGGCGCCAAGGCAGACCCGCAAAAAGATGCCATTCTTGTCGACGGCGAACGCATCACCACCGACCATTTTGAAGCGCGGTACATTGTCGTCAACAAACCCAAAGGCGTCCTGTCCACCAGCAAAGCGTCGCCAGATGACTCCCGCCCCACCATCCGCCAGCTTATTGAGGTGCCAGGACATCTGTTCACCATCGGACGATTGGACGCCGACAGCGAAGGGCTGATGCTCTTGACCAACGACGGCGAAACTGCCAACCGCGTATCTCATCCTCGCTATGAACACACCAAAACCTACAAGGTAACGGTCAGGGGCAAGGTATCGAAAAAAACACTGGAGAAATGGGAAATCGGCATTTGGCTGGATCACAGCCGCACCGCAGCCTGCTCGGTGAAGGTTTTGGAAACCACCAGGAGGTCAACCGTTTTGCGAATTGTCATGGTCGAGGGCCGCAAACGCCAAATCCGTCGGGTCGCCTCTGTCTTGGGACACCCGGTCATTCGGCTGGTTCGCACGCACATCGGCCAACTCGGACTTGGCACGCTGCGCAAGGGCGCATGGTATCAACTCAATGACCTTGAGGTTCAGGCGATGATGCGCCCAGCGGACGAACTCAGCCAGATAAGGCGCAAACGGCGCGAACGCAAGCGTGCCAAGGCGAAGTAAGGCGGCGCATGGCAAACGACATCAGCGTAGAGGACTTCATCGCGCGGCAGGCAGAATATGACCGAAAACGGCGTGCCTTGTACGCGCTGTTGCGCACCCTAGTGCCAACCTTCTGCAAGGTTGAGGTGAGCGGGCTTGAGAATGTGCCGCGGCAAGGCGCGACCTCGCTGATGATTAACCATGTTTCCTACCTTGACCCCATTGTCGTCACCTACAGCATCCCCTTTCGCTATGTCATCTCCCTTTCCAAAGCCGAAAATTTTGACATCCCGCTCGTCAGCTGGTTCTTAAAACAATGGGGAGGCTACCCCATCAATCGCGGTGATTATGACCGCAAGGCCTTGATGCAGACGATTGCGCTCATGCAAAGCGGTCAACTTGTCCTGATGGCCCCCGAAGGGACGCGGCACCCAGAGGGACTCCTGCCAGCTAAAGACGGCTTGGCTTATGTCGCCACCAAAGCCGATGCGGTCATTGTCCCCACGGCGATTTGCGGCGCAACGGATTGGCGGCAACGTATGAAGCGTTTTCGCCGCGCCTATGCGCGGGTGGTGTTTGGCAGGCCCTTTCGCTTTCGCACTGGCGGCCGGCGGCGAATCCCGCGCCAGCAGCTTTCCCGAATGAGCGCCGAAGCCATGTATCAACTGGCACAAACCATCCCGGACAATTATGCCCGCCTGCGCGGCTTTTACAGCGACATCGAAAACGCAAAAACGGATTACATCGAATTTGTATAGGCATCGAGTCGGCACAGCCCAATTCTATTCAAACTCGCCGCGCATAACTTGCATGGCGGTTTCCGCCCATGATTCCACAGCCAGCCCCAATTCGGCAAATCGCTGGTCTTGGGTCTGTCCACGCCGATAGCGAATATAGATTTGCTGCAAGATAACCAGCAGGCGGTAAATGCCCAGGACATGATAAAAACGGATGTTGGAAAGGTCGCGCCCGCTTTTCTGTGCATAGCGTTCGATGAGTTGTCTCCGCGTCAAAAAATCATAACCATTCAGTGGCATGGACGATACGCTCTTGACTTGCGGCGGGTCATCCGCCTGCGTCCAATAGGTCAAGAGCGTTCCCAAATCCGATAATGGGTCGCCCAAGGTACACATGTCCCAATCCAGTACAGCAACCAGCCTGGAGGCATCCGCCGCCGCGAACATCGTATTGTCCAGCTTGTAATCATTATGCACCAAAGACGAACCGGCCGCGGCCGGCAAATGTTCACCGAGCCAGCGATATATCTCCGTGACATACGGGTTGTCATCGAGCTTGGCTCGCCCCCAGCGGCGATACCAGCCCTCGACCTGACGCTGGATGAATCCTTGCGGCCTGCCAAGATTCCCCAACTCGAGCGCTGCGTAATCGACAGCGTGAAATGCTGCCAGGGCATCAATCAGCGCTTCGCTCATCTGGCGGGGCGCATCGGGAGATTTCGCATAATGTTCAGGCATAAAACGCCTAACAACCGTACCCTGACATCGCTCCATGACGAGAAATGGCGCACCTATGACACCCTCGTCATCGCAAAAAAGATAAGCCCGTGGCGCATATTCAAAGACCTGATGCAATACCGACAAGACTTTGTATTCGCGCCCCATATCATGTGCCGAAGGCGCGACAGGCCCCAAGGGCGGACGCCGCAAAACATAGGCCTGTCCCCCGCCAAAGTCGAGTTGGTAGGTCAAATTGGCGGCACCGCCACCAAATTGCCTCACCGTCATCTTTCGGTCAGCGCCATCCAGCTTGCCCGACAAAAATTCAGCCAGGCGATGCTCATCAAAACGCTCATCCGGCCGAACATCTATCAAATCCCGATTTTCTTGTGGCAGCATGGCATCCATTCCCGCTTGTCGCTCGATAGTTGTGTCTTTCAAGCTCTCATGCCAAAATCATCCTTGGCTTCAGTCTATCATAACAATCGAAAGCGAATGCCCCATGGAACAAATCGGAACGGTCAAATTTGTGCAAATTCAGCAAAACCCCCTCAAACTGCGGCAGGCGGATGGCACGCGCCGCTACCATCCGCAAGCGCTCATTCAGCTGCATCGAATCAGATTAACCGCCCAGGGCATCGTCGGCCTCACCGACGCGGATGACAGGCTGCTGGATGTGCATCACAGCCAACATCCCCATTCGCGTTACCGCGGCGACAATTCAATCAGTCTGGGATTAACCGCTCACTACGAGGAAATGCGAGCCAGGTTTGGCAACCATATCCGTGAGGGCATGGGCGGCGAGAACATCATCGTCAGCAGCAGTCGCATCATAACCCCGTCTGATATGGGAAAGCGAATCGCTATCCAATCAAGCGCCCGCGATTCGCTGATTTATCTGGGCGCGGTCATGCCCATTCCGCCCTGCGAACCCTTCAGTCAATTTTTATGCGCCCGGGCATTAAGCCCGCAGGAAACCAAATCGACCCTGCAATTTTTGAGCGGGGGTATGCGCGGGTATTATATGGCATTGGAGACCGCAGCGCCCGAAATCATCATTCAGGCTGGCGATGCAGTCTACAGCTGTCAAGCATGAAACATCCCGCATCCAGCCATGACGCGCCGACAGCGAACAGGTATGATAAGGGTCCTGTATGACGCAAAGAATCGAGTCGCCTTGAAAACAAAAAACCTATTCCCCATCCTTGCCTCTTATCTCATTTTCATTGTGATTGGCATCGCTGCCGGCCTGCTCAACATCGCCTGGACTTTCATGCAGCCCACCTTTGGCGTTTCGCTTGATTCCCTGGGCACCTTGCTGACCGCAGCCATGCTGGGCGGTTTGATTGCTTCCTTTATGAGCGGCTCTCTGATTGGCAAATTCTCGATAGGCCCTGTACTGGTCGGCGGCATGATTTTCGCTGGTCTTGGCTTGCTCGGATATGCGATTGCGCCCGTCTGGCTCGCCTTGCTGGCGGTGGCATTTATGACCAGCATCGGCAAAGGCACGATAGACGCTGGCTTGAACAACTTCGTCTCGTCCAATTACAGTTCCAGCCAAATGAACTGGCTTCATGCCTGCTGGGGAATCGGGCTGACCATCGCGCCCACAGTCGTTACCGTTTCCGCCTTGAACCTGGAACAGGGCTGGCAGTTGAGCTATGTCGTCATCGGGCTGCTGGTGGTGCTGCTGGGGCTTGCCATCCTGCTCACACTGCCGCAGTGGCGCATCAAAAAGACCAAGCGCAGCAGACACGAAACAGAAAGAGGCAGAACCCCCATTCGACTCACCCTGCGCCGGCCGATTGTCCTGCTGAGCATTCTGCTGATGTTTGTATATGGAGGCGTCGAAATCGGCGCCGGGCAGCTTGCCAATACCCTGCTGGTCGAGGCACGCGGCATCCCGCAGGAAAATGCAAGCGCCTGGGTAAGCGCCTATTGGGGAAGTTTTACGCTGGGGCGCATGTTAATGGGATTGCTGGCGCTGCGAATCGGAGACAGGTGGCTGCTCAACGCCAGCTTCAGCCTGTCCATCTTTGGCGCGATACTCCTGTTAATCAATGTGAGCGAGGTCTTTAGCTTTGTCGGTTTAATGGGCATTGGCTTTGGCTTGGCGGCCATTTTCCCCATCTTGATTTCGCAGACACCCATGCGCGTTGGCATGGAACACGCCGCCAACGCCATCGGCTTTCAGGTTGGCTCGGCTGGATTGGGCGGCGCTGTCCTCTCCGGAATCGCCGGGATATTCGCTGAAAACCTGGGCATCGAAACCATCAGCCTGTCCATATTTTTGGGCGCTCTGGCTTCTGCCGGCATTTATCGATTCATCCTTTGGCAGGAATCCAGACAAACCCGCCCAACACTTCATTAAAGGAATGCTTATGCTTGCGCTCAAGGAAAAAATCGGACAGATGATGATGGTGGGATTCGACGGCAAAACCGCCCCGCCCCATATCCTGGAATGGCTCGCCAGCGGGCGAATCGGTGGCATCTACCTGTTTGCACGCAACATCGAATCGCCAACGCAAGTCAAACAACTCCTCGACAGCTGCCATGCCGCCGCAAAATATCCGCTTCTGGTTGGCATCGACCAGGAAGGCGGCATTGTCGCCCGTCTGCGGGATGGCTTTAGCGAAAGCCCCGGCGCTATGGCGCTGGCCGCCAGCGGAGATGTGCAGCTTGCCGAGGATATCGCGGGCATGATGGGACGTGAATTGGCTGCGCTCGGCATCAACTGGAATTTCGCGCCCGTTGCCGACATCGCGCACCATGCCGATAACCCCTCTGTCGGCACGCGCTCCTTCGGCCTTGACAAGCAGCTGGTCAGCGACTTCGTGACCGCGCATATACGCGGGTTTCAAGGCGCTGAGGTCGCCGCCACAGTCAAGCATTTTCCCGGACTTGGCAACACCCTTATCGATACCCACGATGCCCTGGCTAAAGTCAGCGGCTCACTGGATTATCTGTACGAAACTGACCTGCTCCCCTTCCGAAGTGCGCTGAAAGCAGGGGTCGCCTGTGTGATGACAACGCACGTCATGTTTGAAGCGTTGGACAGCGACTGCCCGGCCACACTGTCTCCGATTGTCATCAACCGACTCCTGCGCGATAAGCTCCAATATGATGGGGCGGTCTGCACCGACTGCATGGAAATGAAGGCAGTCACGGATAGCTGGGGGAGCGGCGAATCGGCTGTTCTGGCGGTCTTGGCAGGGGTGGATATGCCGCTGTTTTCACACACCCGCGAGCGGCAGGAAGCGGCTTATCATGCTCTGCTGGAAGCTGTCGAAGGCGGCCGAATCCCCATCGAACGCATTGACCAGTCAGTTGCCCGCATCCAGGCGCTCAAGCGCCGATTTGAACAAAAAAATCCGCCGCCACTGTCTGTCATCCAGAGTGACGCTCACCAGTCGCTCGCCAAGAAAGCCGCGCGAGCTGGCACGGTGCTGCTACAGCAGGGCGTAGCATTCCCGATACAGCCTGATGCTTCGCGCATCGTCTCGGTCGAATTTGCGACCCAAATCGTGTCCGATGCGGTCGAAGCGGGTTCCTATTCCGGCTTTTCTCAATATATGCAGGAACGGATTCCGCAGGCGGAATGCCACATCATAAACCCCACATCGGACTCAGCGCAATCTGCCGTGAACAAAATGGTTCAAGGGGCGGACATCGTTATCGTGGCAACTCGCAATGCACATCTGCTGCCGACGCAGGCACAGCTTGCCCAATCGGTGATTGACCTGGCCGAGGCAAGCATTCTTGTTTGTCTGCGCAATCCCTATGATGCGGCTGTTTTATCCGCCGCTGATGCCATTATCTGCACCAACGGAGACAGCAGACCATCGCTCCAGGCCGCCGTTGATGCGATTTATGGCGACTTTACACCGACTGGCAAACTGACCGTTGAGATAAGCTGAAATGGCGAATGTGAAACTCGGAATCGACCGGCTGCAACAAGATCAATACAGGCGCTTGCAAGGCAAGCGAGTTGCCTTGTTCACCAATCCCAGCGGGGTGAACGCCGACTTGCAAAGCAGCTATGACCTTCTTTGGCAAGCCGACCATGTTAATCTCGCTGCGCTTTTCGCTCCTGAACACGACATTTCTGCTGCTGCCCAAGCTGGTGCCGCCATTGATACGGCGATTGACCCGCGCACTGGCATGACACTTTTCAGCTTGTATGGCGCCGGTTACAGCCCTTCGGCGGCGGCTATGGAGCAAATTGACATCATTGTGGTCGATATACAGGATGTCGGCGCAAGATATTATACTTTTTTGTGGTCAATGACCTACCTGCTGGAGGCTTGCAGTCAGCACCACGTCGAAATGCTTGTCCTGGACCGCCCCAACCCCTTGGGCGATGCCATCCATGGCCCCATCCTGAACCCCAAATACGCCTCATTCGTTGGGCGATTCCCGATTCCTGTCCAGCATGGTATGACGATTGGCGAAATGGCCTGTATGGTCAATGAAAAATGGCTGGCATCGCCGGCCTGCCTGAACATCATCAAGTGCCAAGGTCTGACCCGTGATATGACCTGGCAAGATAGCGGGCTTGGCTGGGTCGCGCCCTCGCCCAATATGCCGCATCTGTCCACCGTGCAGCATTATCCGGGTTCATGTCTCATTGAAGGCACAAACTTGAGCGAAGGGCGGGGAACTGCGCTGCCCTTTGAGATTGTCGGGGCGCCGTGGCTGGAGGGGCACCGCCTGTCAGCCCGGCTGCGGCGGAATTATCCTGACCTGCCACCCTCACGAGCCATCAGTTTCGTCCCAGCGATGAGCAAATACGCTGGCGAGCTCTGTCATGGCATTCAACTCCACGTTCAAGACGATGCTGGCTTTGATGCGCTGTCAAGCTGGTTACGGATTATCAAGACAATCCATGATTTGTATCCGGAAGAGTTCAAGATTCTGCCGCCCAGAAGAGGTCAGGATTTTTCCCATTTCGAGCGTCTGCTGGGCATCGAGAACAGCCACCGGCTTAATTCGCTGATAGACACCTTTCAGGATAAAACAGAAGCCGACCGCGCCAGTTTCGTTGCGCAAAGAAAACCTTTCCTGCTTTATGAATAGGGTCATGTGATTTGCGGCAACTTCAAGCCGACAGTTGAGATGATTTGTTTTTAACCACGATATACTGCAATACAAGCCCCATGATGACAATGAGGATAGTCCAATCCAAAAACAGAGCAATCATTCCCAGAGGATATGCCAGCGAGAGTCCAGTCAAATGTTCGAGTAAATCAACGACTTGACTAAAAATACTGCCATGTTCAAGCACAGCAAAGCCAAACGGAGCAGAAATCACAGCTGCCAGCAGCCACAGTCCATGATGTCGGAAACGTTTCCGCAGCGCCAGCCACTGGAACACCAGCGGAACAGACCAATTTAAGAAGTCGTAAGCGATATTATGCAAGGCATACTCGACATTCGCCTCAAAAAAGTGGAGACCGATTTGCCCGACAATTACGCCAAGCAAGGCGAAAGTGACCCAGTGCGAGAGTTCAGTATGCAAATAACGCCTAACCAAAATAACCTGGAAGATTGCCAACAGAGCAAAATAAGCCAGCACAAACACAGACACTGAAAAAGAAAAGGGAGGACTGACCGAAATGATTACAGCCAGCAAGAAAAGAGCCAAATACCAAACCAACACCCATCCGATGATAAATCGGCGGCAGTTGCGGCGAGGCATCCGCTTCTGTTTCATATCCTGCCCTCCGTTGGCCCTGTTTGCTCTTATGTAAAATTATACTTTAAGATAGTTTTGGACGATATGACCTGTTTTTTTATTCTGCTTTTCATTGCTTGACATACTGTGAGGTAAAATAGAAGCAGGCTGCGCCAACTTTCCTGCTTTATGAATAGGACACATGATGCCAGCAGAATCAGACCTGTTTCGTGATGACCATTTCAAGAATGCTTTTTACCAACTGCTGGAAGGCCACCTGCCGCAGACCTTCCCCGCTTTGAGCATCTGTGTGATTCATCAAGGCGAAGTGCTGCTGAACCAGGCCTGGGGCTGGCTTGACCCCCATTCCCGAAAACTGCCCGTTACACCAAATACGCTGTTTGATTTGGCCTCTGTCACCAAAATTATTGTCGAGACCGGTTTCCTGGTGCTGGTCGAGGCCGGCAAAATCCAGTTGGAAAGTCGGCTGGTGGATGTGATTCCCGAATTCGGTCTTGTCAATCCGCGCCCGATTGCCGCCGAGCAAGACCCGCACACTGGCAAGTATTATATTGTCGAACCCCAATTTCGCGGGCAATCCGTCGATACGACTTCCGTAACCTTCAAGCATCTCCTAACACATAGCTCCGGGTTGCCTCCCTGGCGCGATGTCTACCTGCGAGCCAGCAGGGAAGTGCCGCCCGCGCCTACCGCCGGCGCCCAATATGACCCGCAGCGCTGGAAAAACGCGCTCGATGCCATGGTCACCTTCCCCTTCGCCGCGCCCGTCGGCGATGCGGTGCGTTACAGTGACATTGGCATCATGCTGCTGGGCGAAGCCATATCGCGCCTGCATGGCAGCCCTTTGAACCAGGCGATTGATGAACTCGTCATTCAGCCTTTGGGGCTGAACTCATTGACCTACAATCCCGTATTCGAGGGCGTGCCGAAAGAAAGGATTGTCCCGACTGAAATGGACAGTCGCTGGCGTCAGCGCCGCCTCTGGGGCGAGGTGCATGACGAAAACGCCTGTGGCGTCGGTGGCGTCGCCGGTCATGCCGGCCTGTTTGCCAGCGCCCTGGATGTCGCCCGCTTTGGTCAAGCCTGGCTATCTGGCGACAGCCGTCTCAAGATAAGCGCGGAACTGCGCCAGGATGCGACGCGCGAACACGCAAGGGGTCAGTTTCGGATGGGGCTGGGATGGATGCTCAAGGCAGATGAAGATTCTTCCGCCAGCGATTTGTATAGCAGCCAGTCTTATGGTCATACCGGTTTTACGGGCACCTCGCTCTGGATTGACCCGCTGCAAGAAATCGTTGCAGCCGTATTGACCAACCGCGTTTATCATGGCAGGCAGCCCGAAAACATCCACGCTTTCCGCCGAGCCATCCACCATCTCATCGTCAGGGGAATCCGCCATCCATGAACCCGCCCTTTTTCATGGGCATTGACGGCGGCGGCAGCACGCTTCGAATTGCCATCACCGATGCCAGCCTGACCGTCGCTGCCAAGCTGACTGCTTCTGCCGCCAATCCTAATATCATCGGACATGACACGGCGCGGGAGCATATCCGCAGCAGCATCAGTCGAGCGCTCAAGCAAGCTCATCTTGTGGCTGGCAGCATAAGCGCAGTCGGCATCGGCATCGCGAGAGCATCGAAGCTGCACAGCCGCGAATGGCTCATCAGCACAATCGAAGCTCGCCTGCCAGACAGCCTGCTGCTGCCAAGCTCGGACCTGGAGATTGCGCTTGTGGGTGCATTGGCACAGCGACATGGCGTCCTCTTGCTGGCTGGCACTGGCAGCGCCGTCTTTGGCATCGCGCCAACAGGTCAGACAAGGCAAATCGGCGGCTGGGGCTATCTCTTGGGCGACGAAGGCGGCGGCTATTGGATTGGATTGCAAGTTCTGCGGCACATCATCAAGAAATCCGAGACGAGCGATGCAGATTTTGGACGAGCCAACTTCGATTCCTTCAGCCATAAGGTGCTTGGGGAATTGGGTTTGGCAGAGCCGCGCGAGCTTATCCCCTGGCTGTATCAAGGTCAGCAGCTCGCAGTCTTGCGCGTGGCTGCCATTACGCAAATTGCCTTGCGGCAGGCGCAGCTAGGGGACCGGGACGCCATCAACATACTCCAGCACGCCGCGATTCAACTTGTGAGCCAGCTTGAGCTTGTGACGCGGCAGCTTGAATACGAGCGAGCGCCGATTGCCTTTGCTGGCGGCCTGTTGGACAATAGCAATGTTCTTTCGGAGGATGTGACCAGACGTCTCAAGCTCAAAAGCCGCCCTATCGCCAAATACCCGCCTGTAATGGGCGCGGCGCTGCTGGCACAAATGGAATGGAATTCACAGGGCAAAATATGAACCCGCGAACCGAACAGGCGAACCCAAACAGCCAGCACATCGACCAGCTTTCCACCATCGATATGCTCGCGCTCATCAACCAGGAGGATGCCAAAGTCGCGCTGGCAGTCGAGAAGGCAATCCCGCAAATCGCCAGCGCCGTCGATATGATTGCTACTGCCATCCAAAACAAGGGACGCCTGCTTTATGTCGGCGCTGGCAGCAGTGGACGGCTTGGCATTCTGGACGCGGTGGAATGTGTGCCAACCTTCGGTACGCCGCCCGACCTGGTGCAAGGCATCATCGCTGGCGGCAGCGCAGCCTTGGTTCAAGCGGTGGAAGGCGCGGAGGATAATCCAGCGCAGGGCAAAAGAGATTTGATGGAGCGCCGCTTGAATCAGCGGGATGTCGTCTGTGGGATTGCCGCCAGTGGACGCACCCCTTACGTCATCGCCGCGCTGGCCTATGCCCAGTCTGTCAAGGCGCAAACCATCGCCATCTCCTGCAATGTGCCAGCGCCCCTGCTCGACATGGCTGACCTGGCTATCGGTGTGGATGTCGGTCCCGAAGTCATCGCTGGCTCGACGCGGCTGAAGTCCGGCACGGCGCAGAAAATGATACTGAATATGCTAAGCACCGGCGCCATGATTAAACTCGGCAAGGTATATGGCAATCTGATGGTCGATGTCAAAGTGACCAATCAAAAATTGGCAAACCGCGCCTGCCGTCTGGTCATGCACCTGACCGACCTCGATGAATCGGCTGCCAGGCGCTTGCTGGTCCAAGCCAGCAGCGAAGTCAAAACAGCTGTTGTGATGCACCAGCGACAAGTCAGTGCCATGGAAGCGCGTGACCTGCTGCAAAAGGCGGAGGGATTTCTGGGACGGGTCATCGCAGACGGGAATTAGCCTTTGGCCATCATTTGGCTTCCCAATCAATCGGATACTTTTTGTCCAGCATCGCCTGAACCGCATTGATGAAGTCGTCTGTGCGGAAAAGCTGTGCCTGCGCCCAAGCCTCCAGCTGCAATCCGCGCGAATGTTCCATGATGTTATTCACGACGCGTTTGGCATAACTCACCGCCAGCGGCGCCGCGGCACAAAGCGCCTCGACATAATCGGCGACTCCGCGCTCCAGAGCCTCCTTCGGGAATACAGCGTTCACCAAACCCCAATCCAGAGCCTGCCCTAGGTCGATGTTCCTGCCAGTCATAATCAGGTCTTTGGCACGCGCGGGACCAACCAGTTTGACCAGCCGCACCGTCCCGCCAACATCGGGAATCATGCCCAGCCGCGCCTCCGGCAATCCCAGTTTGGTGCGCTCGGCTGCAATGCGGAAGTCGCAGGCAAGCGCCAATTCAAGCGCCAATCCCAAACAATAACCCTGCATAACACAAATGACCGGCAGAGAGCAATTCTCAATTTTGTTGAGAACCGACTGATACCTGGCGGTGAAT
Source organism: Aggregatilineales bacterium (assembly GCA_965214515.1). GTDB lineage: Bacteria > Chloroflexota > Anaerolineae > Aggregatilineales > Phototrophicaceae > UBA6055. Next base: position 3,702,191 of record OZ243955.1, on the reverse strand, counting down.
GGAAACAGATTGCCGCGCCGCTCATCCCCCAGCGATTGAAACTGGTTCAGGTCAATGCCAGCAGAGAACACCCGCCCCGCTGCTCGTATCAGCACAACACGAGCGCCATCGTTAAACTCCCGTTCGGCGCGGTCAAAGGCGACTGCGATGGCATCCATCATCTCATCGTTGATGGCGTTCCGCTTATCGGCACGATTGAGAATCACCTCAAATACGGCTTTGTCGCGCCGCGTCATAATCCACTCCGACATCTTGCCACTCCTCTTGGTTACACCTGCTTTTCCAGGAAAGCATCCAGCGCTTCAACGGTGTTGAGGGCAACGCTGGTCTTCTTGCGGTCAATTCGCCGCATCAACCCGCCCAAGACGCCGTTCCCGCCCATCTCAACAAAGGTTTCCGCGCCCTCGCCAATGATGGCTCGCATCGATTCCGTCCAGCGCACCGTCTGCGTCAACTGCTGCCCCAGTTCATTGCGAATCTCCTGAATCGTTTTGAGTGGACGCGCATTGACATTGCCATAGACCGCGATTTTCGGTGGCGCCAGAGGCGTTTTGTCAAGAGCCTGCCGAAAAGCTGACGATGCGGATGACATAAGCGGGGAATGCGCGGCCACGCTCACAGCCAATTTGACCGCCCGCCTGGCGCCCGCCCCCGGTGCCAGTGCAATCAATCGTTCAACAGCCTCGATGTCACCAGAAACAACCACCTGCCCCGGACAATTATCATTGGCAAGCACCACCGATTTTTGCGTTTCTTCGGACACCGCGGCACACAGCCTGCTGACCCCTGCTGCATCCATAGCAAGCAGTGCCGCCATCGCGCCTGGCTTTTCTTCCCCCGCTTTTTGCATCAGGCTGCCGCGAACAGCGACCAGCTTCAGCCCATCTTCATAGGACATGCCGCCCGCCGCCGCCAAAGCCGTCAACTCGCCTAAGCTATGCCCGGCCATCCAGGCTGGCGAGCTATCGGGCAGCAATTGTCGCAGCACCCGCCAGATAGCGAGGCTGGTCACATACAATGCCGGCTGTGTATGAATGGTCTGGTCGAGTTGCTCTTGGGGACCTTCCCAGCAGAGCGTGGATAATCCAAATCCCAGGATGTCATCAGCCTGCTCGAATGTTGTCCGCGCTGTCTCATAGGCTGCGGCAAAATCTTTCCCCATGCCCACAGCCTGCGAACCCTGGCCTGGAAAGACCGCCGCCGTTTTCTCCCAGTTGACCATCGAAACGTCCTTCTCTGATTCGAGTTTCTTATATCAACAACACAAAAGGCAGCCATAAGTTATCCGCCGCCCGCCGGGCAAAAAGAAAAATCGTGCTTGCTATGGCACGATTTCTCGGTGCAGCCATATTTGCCAGAAACACGGCTCAGTCATCGACTTCAATCACCTGCTCGCCACGGTAAGCGCCGCACTTGGGACAAACCCGATGCGCGATATGGTATTCGCCACAGCTTTCGCATTCAACCAGGTGATTCAGCTTCAAGGCATGGTGGGCGCGGCGGCGATTTCGCCTGGATTTCGAGATTTTTCGCTTGGGTAGCGGACCCATCTGCTTGCTCCTGTGATTTTATTGGCACAGCCAACAGATTATATCGCTGCGAATATCCAGGTGTCAAGTGAGATTGCCCGATTTCATATTGGGTATAATGGGGCAAAATGATGAGCCTGCCAGCATGAAACCAGAGCTAAAACAGAAAATCGAAAAGATAATCGACCGCAAAATTATCCGCAGCCGGCCGCTTGCCGGCGGTATGATTAGCCAGGTTGTCCAACTCGACCTGGATAACCGCGACTCGGTTGTCGCTAAACTGGGGGACAGCACCCACGACCTCACCATCGAAGCCTATATGCTGGATTATCTGCGGCAGCGCAGCAGCCTGCCAGTCCCGCGTGTTCTTCATGCCGAAGCCAACTTACTGCTCATCGAATTTATTGACGGCACGACCGAACTGGATGCGGGCAGTCAGGCGCATCTTGGCGAACTGCTGGCAGAGTGCCATCAAATCAAGGGGGCCGCCTATGGGCTGGAGCGGGATACCCTCATCGGTCCCATCCACCAGCCCAACCCGCAATCGGCATCGTGGATTGAATTTTTTCGGGAACAGCGATTCTTGTATATGACAAATATCGCCCGCCAGTCGGGCAATCTGCCACCCGCGTTGGACAGGCGTCTTCAGCAATTTGCCGAGAGGCTCGACCGCTATCTCGTTGAACCCGACGCGCCAGTGCTGATTCACGGGGATATGTGGCGAACCAATGTCATCGTGCGCCAAAGCCGCGTCGTCGGCATCATTGACCCGGCACTGTATTACGCACATCACGAAATGGAACTTGCCTATATGACATTATTCGCCAGCGTGGGCGCTGACTTCTTTGCCAGTTATACGCAGATATTACCCCTGGACACCGCTTTTTTTGAGCTTCGTCAATATATCTATCATTTGTACCCCCTGCTGGTGCACCTGACTATCTTCGGCAGCAAATACCTTTCACCATTGGATTCCGTTTTGAGACGCTTCAAGAACTAGAGTTTATACAAGATGAACAGGAAAGTTCATCTTATTTGCATAATAGAGAAATGGCTGGTTACAGGTTAAAGTTTGATTGTTGCTTTTGTTAAACGTGTAAAGCGTATTGAAATCAAAATCAAGATGATTCCGTTCAGCGCATCGAATGCCAGCAAGAAGGTTAAGAAGAACTGCACCCGCTAACCTTGGGCTCGTTTGTGCTGCTCGCAAAACCTGAACACACACCCGCCCAAATGGCGGGTTTTTTATTGCCAGGACTTCATCTATCCCGTACAGAAACAGGAGACATCCAAATGACAGCCGAAACACCCTTATGCCCCGAATGTGATGCCGAAGTCGAGACTCCCGCCGATGCGATGGAAAATGAACTGGTTGCTTGCGCGGAATGCGGCATCGAACTCGAAATTATGAGCCTCGAGCCGATAACGCTCGAGCTTGCGCCTGATGTAGAAGAAGACTGGGGAGAATAAACACGATGCGCGTTGCCCTGCTCGTCACGCATATCCGTGCCGAAGAAAAACTGATTCTCGCCGCCTTCAACAAGCGCGGCATCAGCCCCGACATCATCCTGGATCGGGAACTCAATTTCAATATCTCGCAAGGTCCCGAACAAGCGGCGCCTTCGGGCATCGCCTGGCATGATTATGACTTGGTATTCGAGCGCTGCGTCAGCACCTCGCGCGGCATGTATGCGCTTGCCATTCTTAATAGCTGGGGAATCCGCAGCTTCAACACTTACGAAACAGCCGCCATTTGCGGCGACAAGCTGCGCACCAGCATTGCCTTAACCCAATACAGCATCCCCCAGCCGCATACTCGTGTTGCCTTCACGCCAGCCAGCGCCATGCAAGCCATTGAAGATGTCGCATATCCGGCCGTCCTGAAACCCGTTATCGGCTCCTGGGGCCGGCTGCTGGCACGAGTCCATAATCGTGACAGCGCCGAAGCCATTATCGAGCATCGGCAGACCCTTGGCGACTACAATCACCATATTTATTACATTCAGGAATATATTGACAAACCTGGACGCGACATTCGCGCCTTTGTTGTCGGTGACCGCACGATTGCCGCCATCTATCGCGCATCGAACCATTGGATTACCAACACAGCCCGCGGCGGAAAGGCCACAAATTGCCCCGTCACCCAAGCGCTGAATGACATCTGCGTTCGTGCCGCACAAGCGGTCGGCGGCGGCATATTGGCAATCGACCTGCTCGAAGATGCCCAGGGGAATTATGTGGTCAATGAAATCAACCACACGATGGAGTTTCGCAACAGCAGCAAACCCACCGGGGTCAACATCGCCCAGGAAGTCATTGATTTTGTCATTGAACAGGTAGGAGTCGCTGCGTGATTCAAGCGGGCATCATCGGGGGCAGCGGTTACACGGGTGGCGAACTATTGCGCCTGCTGCATTTTCATCCCGAAGTCGACGTCACCCAAATCACCAGCCGCGAACATGCCGGTCGCTATGTGCATAGCCTGCATCCTAATCTGCGCAAGGTATCGACTTTGAAATTTATTCATCCTGATGCCCTGCGTGCCAGCGACATCCTCTTTTTGGCGCTGCCGCACCAGACCGTCGCCCGCAGCATCGAAACCTATGCCGCGCTGGCGTCCAGGCTGATTGACCTCTCGGCCGATTTCCGTCTTGATTCGGTCGCCGCCTACGAGCGCTGGTACAGCGTACCCCATCCCGCGCCGCAATGGCTGGGCCGTTTTGTCTATGGACTCCCCGAACATAACCGCGACAGGCTCATCGGCGCAAACTATGTCAGCGGGGTCGGCTGCAACGCAACCGCGGTCAATCTGGCGCTTTATCCGCTCGTCAAAGCGGGCATACTGGAACGGGCGATAGCGGAAATCAAAGTGGGGTCATCCGAAGGCGGCAGCCAGGTCAGCGCCAGCACGCACCACCCGATACGGAGTGGCGCGGTCCGTACCTATAAAGCCACCGGCCATCGCCACATAGCAGAAGTTCGGATGGTGCTGGGCGAGGATGCCCATATCGACTTTGCCGTAACAGCCATTGAAATGATACGCGGCATTCATCTGCTGGCGCATTGCTATCTGAATGAGCCGCAGGTCGAACGAGACATCTGGAGGCTGTATCGCAGCGCGTACCGTGATGAGCCTTTTGTTCGGTTGGTCAGCGGCAAAGTCGGCTTGCATCGTCTGCCAGAACCGCGGGTAGTCGCCGGGAGCAATTATTGCGACATTGGCTTTGAACTGGACATGGATGGCAGACATCTGGTGGTTGTCGCCGCCCTCGATAACCTGGGCAAAGGCGCGGCTGGTTCCGCCGTGCAGTGCATGAATCTGATGCTTGGAATCGAAGAAAGGGCCGGGCTGGAGTTCCCCGGCGTTTATCCATAAAGGGCAGCCAGATGATGACACCTGACAGCATACTTGTCGTCAAATTAGGCGGAGGCGAAGGGCTTGACTTGGCGGCAGCCTGCGATGACCTCGCCAGAATCGCTCGACAGCGCTCCCTAGTTGTGGTGCATGGCGTCAGCGCTGTGATGAATCGGATGTGCGCCGATTTGGGCGTCGAGGTGCAAACACTCACCTCGCCCTCCGGCCACAGTTCCCGCTATACACCGCCGGCGGTTCGGGATATTTTTGTACGGGCGTCCGAATGTGCCAACGAAAGGCTGGCAGCCGCCTTGCGCCAACGGGACATCGCTGCCAAAGGCATCGTCGGCAGCCGTGTTATTGTGGAGGGGAAGCGCAAGGATGCGATTCGGGCGGTAGTGAATGGACGCACCCGCATCGTCCGCGATGATTACAGCGGCGCCATTCAAGGGGTGCATGCCGCGCCATTGAACGACCTGCTAGCGCGAGCTCAAGTGCCGGTACTGCCGCCTCTGGCCACCAGCCAGGACGGGCTGCTCAACATTGACGGCGACCGCGCCAGCGCCGCGGTTGCCCGCGCCCTAAAGGCAGATGCACTTGTCATATTAAGCAACGTGCGCGGCTTATATCGCCATTTTCCCGATGAAAGGTCATTCGTCAGCGAAGTCCCACAGGCGCAAATAGACAGCGCACTGGGATGGGCGCAAGGGCGTATGAAGCGCAAAGTCATCGCGGCCAAGGAAGCGCTTGATGGCGGCGTCGGCCGGGTCATTATCGGCGACGGGCGCATCGCCAATCCGGTCTCGTATGCTTTGGCTGGCTCTGGAACGAGGTTCATACCATGATAGACACAGCAGCATTATTCCAACTTGAGGACCAGCACGGTTCAGGCGCTTATTCCAAACGCCCCACGGCGCTTGTGCGCGGCGAGGGGGTTTATGTCTATGACCAGACCGGCAAGCACTACCTTGATGCCACCAGCGGACAGGGCGTGGCGGCCTTGGGCCACTGCCACCCGGCTGTCATCCGGGCCATCGCTGAGCAGGCGCAAACACTCATCACCTGCCACGAGTCTTTCTACAATGACCGGCGGGCGGAGCTTTATCGCCTGCTTGGCAGCATAACACCCGCCGACCTGAACCGCTTCTTTTTGTGCAACAGCGGCGCCGAAGCCATTGAAGGCGCACTCAAAGTCGCCAGGCTGCTGACGCGGCGTGAGGGAATTGTCGCGGTCAAACGCGCCTTCCATGGACGCACAGCCGGCGCACTCTCCATGACCTGGACACCCAAATATCGCCAGCCCTTCCAATCCTGGCTGCCCCAGGTCACGCACATCGGATACAACAATGCTGAAGCCGCTCGCCAGGCGATTAGTGAAGAGACCGCCGCTGTTGTCGTCGAAGCCATACAGGGCGAAGGCGGCGTCCATGCGGCTGATATGGCGTTTTTACAGGCGCTACGGGCCTATTGTGACGAGACCGGCGCCATGCTGATTTTGGACGAGATTCAAACTGGCATGGGACGGACGGGGACCTGGTTTGCCTTTGAACAGGCTGCTATCGTGCCTGACATCGTTACTATCGGCAAGGCGATAGGGGGTGGCCTGCCAATGGGGGTCGTCTGCTGGCGGGACGTTCATGGTCCGATAGCCCGAAGTACGCATGGCAGCACCTTCGGCGGCAATCCGCTAGCCTGCGCGGCGGCAATCGCCACCATCAAGACAATCCAAGACGAGAACCTCGTTCAGCAGGCACATGACAAGGGTCTCTGGCTCAACGAACAGCTGACTGCCCTCAACCTGAAGGCGGTTCGTGACATTCGCGGGCGGGGACTGATGGTCGGGCTGGAATTGCGCGGTCGGGTAACGCCGGCGCTCAAGGCGCTGCAAGCACGTGGTGTACTCGCCCTGCCAGCCGGCCTGAATGTGCTGCGCCTGCTGCCGCCTTTGATTATCAGCCGCGACCAACTGGCGGACTTGGTTGATGCCATCGCTTCGGCATTGGAGGCAATATGATGCCGCTTTCTGACAGCGCTGCCGAAAAACTGCTCCACAACCTGGTGGCGATTCCGAGTCCTTCCTGCAACGAGGGCGCGGCAGTGGAATTTCTGGTGAACTGGATGCGGGAGCATAACTATGACAATGCCTTTGTCGATGAAGCTGGCAACGCTGTCGGCATCATCGGTCAGGGAGACCGCGAGATTGTCTTGCTGGGTCATATTGATACCTTCGCTGGCTTTCCACAGGTGCGAATCGACGGCCGCCAACTCTATGGGCGCGGCGCTGTTGATGCCAAAGGCCCTCTCTGCACCTTTGCGGTAGCGGCAGGCCGCGCCCGATTAAGCGCGGATGTGCGCGTGGTTGTGGTTGGCGCGGTGGAGGAAGAAGCGGCAACCAGCAAAGGAGCACGCTGCATCGCCCGCCGCTATCGTCCGGATTACTGCGTCATCGGTGAACCCTCGCATTGGGAGCGAATCACATTGGGTTACAAGGGGCGTTTGCTGCTCGACTGGCGCTGGCAAGGTGGGCTGTCTCACAGCGCGGGCGATGCGCCCAGCCCGGCCGAGCGGGCAGTCGATTATTGGCTGAAGGTCAAAGCCCACGCCGACAGCTTCAATCATAACATCCATTCGATTTTTGCCCGACTGGATGCCTCCATCCGCGAGATAAACACCCGTCAGGAAGGCGTGAATGGAATCGCTGAAATGACCATCGGCTTTCGTTTGCCGCCGGGCATTGAACCGCAGGACATCCTGCGGCAGTTCCCGCCCACAGCTGGCGCTACTCTCGCGGCCCGCGGCGCCGAACGCGCTTTCACGAGCGACAAAAACAGCGAACTCAGCCGCCTGTTTCGCCGTTCGATACGCGCTTGCGCAGGCCGACCGCGCTTTGTCTACAAAACTGGCACCGCCGATATGAACATCGTTGGGCGGCTGTGGGATTGTCCGATAGTCGCCTATGGGCCGGGTGATTCGTCACTCGACCACACCCCCCACGAACATATTGAACTGGATGAATACCTGCAAGCCATCCAGGTCCTTACCCATGTCCTTGAGACAATTTGAGCCAGGTTAGGGAGCCTTATGTACAGCCGACACATACCTATTCAGACCTTTCATCTCATCGACTCGACCCTGCGCGAAGGCGAGCAGTTTCGCAGCACGCACTTTACCATTGACGACAAGCGCGAAATCGCCCAACTGCTGGACGAGTTTGGCGTCGAATACATGGAGCTTTCGACGCCAGTCGCCAGCCCCCAGAGCGCCAATGCCATCCGCACCCTGGCGGATATGCCGCGCTCCTTCCGGCTGCTGACACACATCCGCGCCAATATGGATGACGCCAAGCTGGCGGTGGATTGCGGCATCGACGGCGCGGATGTCTATATCGGCACTTCAACTTACATGCGCGAATACAGTCACGGCAAAAGCCTGGAACAAGTCATCGACATCGGTCAGGAGGTCATCCAATTTCTGAACAGCCAGGGAATCGAGACGCGCTTCAGCACCGAGGACACCTTTCGCAGCAACTTTGCCGATGTGATGACGGTTTACCGCGCGATGGATTTGGCGGGCGTCAATCGCGTTGGCGTGGCGGATACAGTCGGCATCGCCGACCCGTTTCGCACCTACAACCTCATCTCCAACCTGCGCGATGTCGTCAGCTGCGATATAGAGTTTCATGGTCACAACGACAGTGGCTGCGCCGTTGCCAATGCCTTCTGCGCCTTGCAGGCGGGCGCAACCCACATCGATACGACCGTCCTGGGCATTGGCGAGCGCAATGGCATCACCCCCATGGGAGCGCTTGTCGGCAGATTGTACACCTGCGACAAGGCACTCGTCGAAAAATATGACCTGCTGCTGCTGGCAGAAATTGAGAAGCTCGTCGCCAGCAAACTGGGCATTGCCATACCCTTCAACACACCCATCACCGGTGAGCTTGCCTTTCATCATAAAGCTGGCGTCCACACCAAAGCTGTCTTGCAAAATCCGACAACTTACGAGGCCATCAATCCGCTCGATTTCGGCATGACGCGAATCATAGATGTCGCCCATCGTCTGGTCGGTCGCAATGCCATCCGTGACCGCGCCATGACCCTGGGCGTCCATATATCGGAGGATATGCTGCCTCTGGTCACGGCGCAGGTCAAGGCCTTGGCGGATGCGCGGCCGATTTCGCTGCATGATGTAGACCATATCCTGCGCAGCATCATGCAGCCGGCCGACGATTAGTCACCCGTTGCGACCGCTTTGGGTTTGGCTCTTCGCGCCGCTTTGAGGGGGTCTTCCATCAAGACCATATACACCAGCATGGAGAGCAGGCCAGCCAGCGCAAAGATGCTGAAAGTCAGGTCAAAGCTCACGGCATCCACCAGCCAGCCGCCGATGATGGGCGCGAATATCGTCACGGGCGCAATCAGGGTATTCGCCATGCCGATATAAATGGGGCGTTCTGCCACCGAACCAAACTGCACGGTCAAGCTCATAATGGCCGACCATCGCACTGCATTGACCAGGCCAGTAAGCCCAAAGACGAGATAAAACCAACTTGCATCCGGCGCCATCAAGGCGATGACAATCGACAGCACCGTCGCCAGATTGCCAAATACCAGGACGCGGCGATGACCCCAGCGGTCACCTATCCAGCCGATGAAGACGCTGCTCAAGGTTTGGGTCATCAGCAGCACGCTGGTCATTATGCTGGCAAATTCCGCAGTCATCTCATATTGACGGACACCATAAATCGTAAAAAATGAAACGGCGGTGACACTCAAGGAGGTTAGGCTGCGGGCAATCAGAAACCAGCGAAAATTGGCATTCTGTCGCAGTATCCCCTTCAGGCGCTGACCAAATTCGCGCCATGGCACGCGCTCGACAATATCCTGGGGCTGGCTTTCAGGCTCATAGGTCAGCGCCAGAAAGACAAACGAAACCATCAAACTCAGCCCCGCAATCAAAAACAGCAGGGAAAAGTTATGCGGAAAGGCCAATGCACCCAGAATAAAACTGGCGACCAGGGCGCCGCCCGCGCCAAAAGAATTAACACCAGCGGATTGCATGCCAAAAAAAGTGCCCAGACGGTGCGGTGGCATAATTTTGCTTATCATGCTCTGCCAGGGAGTGCCAGTAAAACCGCCGCCAAAAGATTGCCAGGTCAACAGAAGAATCGTCAAGACCAGGGCGGGCTGCGCCCCAATCATCGGAATCATAAATGCCACCGCTGCCAAGCCAAAATAGGGCAGCCGTTCCTGCACCGTCATCCATAAGACCATCGGTTTGTAACGCCTGAGACCGGAGACATACTTGGAAGTGAATAATTGCGGCACCTGCCAGCCAATGTAAAACAAAGTTGCCATAAAGCCAATCAATGCGGTAGAGTCGGTCAGATAGGACAGGTACAGAGGAATGATGGTCACATAAGAGGCCAAGCCGGCGATGCCAAGCCCAAAGAAGCAGCCATCCAATAGATTGACAACGAAGTTGTGATGCAGCTTGTCACGAAGTTCCTGTGCCATAATAATCCCGGTTTGCCTGGGTCAGCCTTTGCAAGTCGGGTCATTGTAACAGAGATTTGGCTGGACAAAAGCAAAAAAGTCTTTAAGTTAAGCTCAAGCTCAACATTTTGACTGTCGGGAGCTTATGTGATGGGAATGACACTCACAGAAAAAATTCTGGCTCGCGCCAGTGGCAGCGCGGCGGCACAGGCAAATGACATCGTTGTCATCGAACCCGATGTCGTGCTGAGCCATGACAATACCGCCGCCATTGCCAGCATCTTTGAACAGCTGCCGCATACGCGGGTCAAATATCCGCAGCGCCTCGCCATCACACTCGACCATGCCGTGCCGCCGCCAACGCCCAAACACGCGCAAAATCACGCCAGCATACGGGCATTTGTCCAGCAGCAGGGAATCGCCAGCTTTTTTGAGGTCGGACGCGGCATCTGCCATCAAGTCCTCTGCGAAGAGGGCATCGTCGGGCCTGGCATGACGCTCATGGGCGCAGACAGCCACAGCACGCATTATGGCTGGCTGGGTGCCTTTAGCGCCGGGATTGGACGCAGCGAAGTGGCTGCCTTGTGGGCAACTGGGCAGCTTTGGCTGCGGGTCCCTGAAACCATGCGGGTCACGCTCACAGGTCAGCTTCATAAGGGCGTCATGTCCAAGGACCTGACCATTAGCCTGATTGCCCGACTATCGGCCGATGGCGCGACCTATATGGCAGTCGAATTTGACGGCGCGGGCATCGCTGCCCTTTCGCCCGATTCTCGCATGGTCTTGACCAATATGATGGCAGAGATGGGCGCAAAAAATGCCTGCATGACGCCCGACAGCCAGACCTGGGGTTGGCTGCGGCACAGCCTGAAGCGCACCCGACCCAACGATTATCGGGAGCGTATGGATTTTTTCCGAGCCAATGCGCTCTATCCTGATGCCGAAGCCTGTTATGCCATTCACCACCAAATCGACTTGAGCCAGATTGAGCCGATGCTGTCCTGCCCGCACGCTGTCGATAATGCCCTGCCCCTTTCGGCAGTCGCCAATACAGCCGTCGACCTTGGCTTTATCGGCACATGCACCAACGGACGCCTGGAAGATATTGCGGCTGCCGCCGCCATTGTCCAGGGCAAAACGCTTCGCGCCCGTCTGATTGTCATCCCGGCTTCGTCAATCGTGCTGCGCGATGCCGCCGAAGCCGGCTATCTCGCTACGCTGCTCGACGCTGGCGCGACTGTCGGGACACCGGGCTGCGGACCTTGCATGGGCAATCACATGGGCGTTCTGGCGCCAGGCGAGGTCTGCATCAGCAGCGCCAATCGCAATTTTCGCGGGCGCATGGGCGAACCCGAAGCGGAAATCTACCTGTCCAACCCGGCCGTCGTCGCCGCCAGCTGCATCGCTGGCTATCTCACTCATCCATCCGAGTTGGCATAACCCAGCGAGAGCAGAGGACTGATGACAAGCACAGCCCATCGCATCTGGAAATATGGTGACAATGTGAACACCGATGTCATCTTTCCCGGAAAATACACTTATACCATCAGCCACGACCCCGATGAGTTGGCGCGGCATGCACTGGAAGACCTGGACCCGACCTTCGCTGAAAAGGTGCGGCCTGGCGATGTCATCGTCGCTGGACGCAACTGGGGCAACGGCAGCAGCCGCGAACAAGCGGTCACCTGCCTGGTTCATGCCGGCCTCAAAGCCATTATCGCCAGCAGCTTTGCCCGTATTTATTACCGCAACGCCATCAACAATGGCCTGCTGGTGATTGCCTGTCCAGCGATTGTCGCTCTCGTCAATTCTGGCGATACCCTTGAGATTGACATGGAACGTGCCGAAATCTGCTGGCATGCCCAACGTTTCGCTTTCCCCCGCTTGCCATCGCTAGTCGAGGAGATTGTCCATGCTGGCGGCATCATTCCCTATTTGCAGGGGCAGCAAAACAGCCATGCAGATTAAAATCACAGCTTCAGAAAGCGCGACAATGCGGTTATGATAAGTGGTGGCAAGCAAATCGGGGCTTGAGCTCAATTCAACAGGAGATTTTATGCTGGCAACTGTCAACACCTGCGCGGTCATCGGCCTGGATGGTCAGATTGTCGAGGTGCAAGCTGATTTTAACCCTCGCGCCGCCCTGCCCAGCTTCGCTCTGGTCGGGCTGCCTGGGTCAGCCGTCCGTGAGAGCAAGGAACGCGCCCGCTCCGCCATCCGCAATAGCGGGCTGCGCTTCCCCAACAAAGCCTATGTCATTAACCTGTCACCCGCCGACATCCCCAAACAGGGTCCCTCTTATGACCTGGCCATCGCCATTGGCATCCTGGCGGCAACCGACCAGATTCCGCTCCATGTCCTGGATAACACCCTGTTCATCGGAGAACTTTCCCTGGATGGCAGCATTCGGCATGTCAAGGGGGTGATGCCGATGGTATTGACCGCCCGACAGCAAGGGCTCGACACCATTTTCGTACCCGAAGACGACGCTGCCGAAGCAGCCTTGATAGAAGACATCAAGGTCATACCTGTCCAATCAATCGGGCAGCTGGTTGAGCATCTGTATCAACTGAACCCGATAAAGCCTTATCAAATAGATCCCGCAGATTTGGAAGCGGTTCGCGCTGTCCCCAATGGGATGGTTGATTTTGGGGATATACGCGGACAAGAACAGGCGAAACGCGCCCTGGAAGTCGCGGCAGCCGGCAACCACAACATCCTGCTGTCTGGGCCTCCTGGCGCCGGCAAAAGCCTGCAAGCCCGCGCAATCCCCGGGATTCTGCCGCCGCTCACCTTCCAGGAAGCGATGGAAGTCACGCACATCTATTCGATTGTCGATATGCTCTCGAAGGACAAGCCCTTGGTGCGCCAGCGACCCTTCCGCGCCCCGCACCACACCATTTCCCAGGTTGGCCTGGTTGGAGGCGGTTCCACGCCCAAGCCCGGCGAAATCAGCCTGGCGCACCGTGGCGTGCTCTTCCTCGACGAGATTAACGAACACTCGGCCAAGGTGCTGGGGGTGCTGCGACAGCCGATTGAAGACAAGGTTGTCACGGTGAGCCGCGCCAAAGGAAGCGTCACCTTTCCAGCCAATTTCCTGCTGATAGCGGCACGCAACCCCTGCCCCTGCGGCTTTTATGGCGACCCCTATCACACTTGCAACTGCACGCCTAATCAAATCAAACGCTATCAGGCAAAATTATCCGGTCCTTTACTGGACAGGATTGACATGCACATCCATGTCCCCCGCGTCGATTATGACAAACTCATGGCAGACCCTCAAGGAGAACGCTCGGCGGACATTCGCCAGCGCGTCGAAAATGCCCGTCAGATTCAAAGCCGCCGCTTCAAAGAGCGGCCGGGTTTGTTCGCCAATGCCGATATAACAGTCAGCGACATTGATGAATTTTGCATCTTGAGCCAGACTGCGCGGCAGATTTTGGCCGTGTTCATCAGGCAACATCATTTAAGCGCACGAGTCTATCATCGCACCCTGAAGCTGAGCCGAACGATTGCCGATTTGGATTCGTCCCGTCTTATCGAGGTACAGCATGTCAGCGAGGCGTTGTCATACAAGGGGATTCCAGACCTTGCCCACGACTGATGACCCCGCCTATTGCAAGCCTGCCAAGCGGTTTTCCAGCACACGTTCTGAAGTCAGGTTATCCATCTGCATATACCAGGCGGCCGCCGCGAAAAGAGCATCCTGTGGCACAAAACCAACCAGTTCCGAACGCTCAATCCCCAGCCCGTAGCGCTCTGCCTCGCGGCGTATCATCTCCATAACACGATGAATCGGGGTCTTCCCGTAATTCGTCAGGTTCATCGACACCTGCGCCTGACCCTTCACCAGCAGGCCCAGCGCTTTGACATAACGCAATCCACCGGAGGAGTGTCGGACGGCTCGCGCGATTTTTCTGGCAATCTCGACATCGGATGTCGTCAAATAAACATTGAGAGCAATCAAGGCGTGGCGAGCGCCGATAACACAGCCGCCAGCACGGCTCATACGGCTGGGACCAAAGTCGGGCTGCGGCGCTGCGCCCGTCTCTATCGTCTGTCGCAGCCGTTCGTACCCGCCGCGGCGGATGTCGGCAAGATTGCGGCTGGCAGCTTGCAGAGCGGCCTCCTCATACAAAAAAATCGGCAGATTCAACTCCATGCCCACCCGTTTGCCCAGGTCACGCGCCCATCTGACGCAATCCGCCATGCTCACATTCTGGAGAGGTATCAAGGGAATCACATCCGCCGCGCCGATTCGGGGATGCTGCCCCTGGTGCTTTTCCATATCAATCAGCCGCGATGCCGCGCGTATGCCAGCGAAGGCCGCCTCGGCAACGGCATCTGGTGAACCTACAAATGTCACCACGGACCGATTGTGGTCGGCATCGCTTTCCGCACCCAAGACAGCGACGTCGGATACCTCATCAATAGCATGGACAATCCTGTCAATCACATCAAAGCGGCGCCCCTCCGAAAAGTTCGCCACGCACTCGATAATCTGTTTCATCGAAATCCCCCTTGGCATTCGGGCTGGATTCGGATTTTAACTTAAGGCAATCGTCCGCTAAAATCAGGGCTGAACACTGTTGGAACTTGTTGGAAGCATCAGGGAGTATGGCATGGGGGATGCAAGAATGGCAAATAATTTCACGCTCAGTCAAGACATTCGCACACTTGGGAATCTGTTGGGTCTTATCATACAAGAGCAGGATGGACTCGATGCCTACAACCTCGTTGAGGAAATCCGCGCCGTTTCCAAAGCACGCCGAAGCGGCGATGCGGCGGCGGCCTTCAAGCTGGCAGACCGGCTGGAGAGCCTGCCGCTTGAATCGAAAAACATTCTGATTAAGGCATTTTCCAATTATTTCCAACTCATCAACATCGCCGAGGACCTGCAGCGGATTCGAGTCATACGCCAGCGAGAAGCCGATGGTATGCTGAAAGAATCCATCCTTAACGCCATTCGCACCTTAAAGCAGAAGGGAAAAACCGCCAGCGAGATTCGCTCGCTGCTGCATCAAACCCGCCTTAGACTGGTCTTGACGGCGCACCCCTCCGAAGCCAAGCGACAGGAACTCCTGATTAAGCTGCGCCATATCGCCCAGATGATAGAAAAACGAGACCGGCAAATGCTGCTGCCGCGCGAGATTGGCAAGCTGAAAGCTGAACTGGCGGAAGAAATCGAGGAATTATGGCAGACACGCCCGATACGCGCCTCAAAAAAACAGGTCGCGGACGAAGTTGATTTTGGCATTTATTTTATCAAGTCGGTCATTATAGATGTGGTCATCGACATCTACGAAGACTTGCAGGTCGCGCTGGAAACCTTCTATCCTGACGAGGATTGGTCGGAACTGCCGCCGGTTTTGCGCTATGCGTCCTGGATTGGCGGCGACCGCGATGGCAACCCGAATGTCACCACCGAGGTCACGATTCAAACACTGGCAACATTGCATCATACCGCTCGCCAAATCTATCTCGAAGAAATACGCTTTTTATCCCAACACCTGACCCAAGATACGGAAAATGTGGGGGTATCATCGGCCTTGCACGCGGCTGTTGCCGCCAGCGAAAGTTCGACAAAACAGTATCATGGCGAAGCCTATCGCCAGCAAATGACCATCATCTGCCACAAGCTCGAAAATGACGAATATCGCTCCAGTCGCGGCCTGCTGAATGATTTGCTGCTGGTTCAGGAAAGCCTTAACAGTCATCGCGGTCGTCGAGTCGCTATGGGCGAAGTGCAAAGGCTCATCCGCAAAGTACGTCTGTTTGGATTGCATCTTGTCCCCCTGGAAATCCGCGAAGATGCCGGGCTGCATGCAGCCGCACTGGAAGAGATATTCAACTATTATGGCATTGCCGAGAATTATATCGCCTTGTCAGAAGAGGAAAAGCAAAGTCTCCTGACCGCAGAAATTCGTAACAGAAGACCCCTTTTCCCCAACGAAATCAGCATCTTTACTGAAACCACACAAAGCATTATCCACACCTGGCAGATGATTGGCGCGGCTCACCAGCAATATGACCCGATTGTGATTGATACTGTCATTGCCAGCATGTCCCGGCAGCCCAGCGATGTGCTTGCCATGCTGCTCCTTGCACGCGAGGTTGGCATCGACAACGATGTCTATATCGTGCCTTTGTTTGAAACCATTGATGACCTTTACCATTCGCCAGAGGTCATGTCGCAGCTGTTCAACAATATCGAATATCGGCGGCATCTGGTTGCCCGCTCTGGCAAGCGCGGATTGCGGCAGCAAGTGATGATTGGCTATTCGGACAGCAGCAAGGATGGCGGCTACCTGGCATCCAACTGGAATCTTTACCATGCCCAAAAGATTCTCACCGAAAAGTGCATCGAGGAAGGCGTCTCGCTGGAACTGTTTCATGGTCGCGGCGGGAGCATTGGGCGCGGCGGCGGCCCCACCAATCGCGCCATCCTGTCGCAGCCGCCCGAATCCCTGCGCGGCGGCATCAAAATCACCGAACAGGGTGAAGTCATCGCCTATCGTTACAGCAATAAAGGCATCGCGCATCGGCATCTCAATCAGGTTTTGAATGCCGTCCTGGTAAGCATGGGCATTCAGGCAGCGCAGGATGTACCCGCACATTATCTGGAGACGATGGCAGCATTATCCGAACTTGGCCGCCAATCTTATCGCCAGTTTGTCTATGAAAGCGAAGGCTTTACAGATTACTGGCAGCAGGCAACGCCCATCAATGAGCTAAGCAGGCTGCAAATTAGCTCGCGCCCCGCCAGGCGCAGGCAAGAGGGCGGGTTTGCCGCCATGCGAGCCATCCCGTGGATGTTTAGCTGGATGCAAAGCCGCGCCATTATCCCCAGTTGGTTTGGTATTGGCGACGCCTTCAAGGCATTTTGTGACCAACACGGCGGGAGCTTGCAGCTTTTGCAGGAGATGTATCAAAACTGGGCATTCTTCCAGGCTGCCCTCGACAACGCGCAGCTGGATGTCGCCAAGGCCGATATGGGAATCGCTGAACTCTATGCCTCGCTGGTGGAACCAAAAGACCTGCGCGACAAGTTCTTCAACACCATCAAGCAGCAGCATACTCTCAGCAGCGATATGATTAGACAAGTCACGGGGCAGCAGGAACTGCTCGAAGGCATGTCAGCCATCAAGACTTCCATCGAACGGCGCAATCCCTATGTTGACCCCCTGAATTTCACGCAGGTCGCTTTGTTAAGAGAACTGAGGCAGCTGGATGAGGAATCGGATGCCTATCGTGCGGTGCTGGATGCCACCCTGGCGACCATCAATGGCATCGCGGCCGGCATGAAAACAACCGGTTGAACTCGCGGGGATATTATCGGTTCGGCTGGTCCCAATCGTCTTGGTCAAAGCGCTGCACTTCGAGCAGATGCCCGTTCGGGTCACGAACAAAGAAATGATAGATGCCATAGGTCTTGTTATGCCGCGGCGGATGTTCACATTCCCAGCCATGCGACCGGATTTGTTCGTACCAGGCATCCACATCCGGGGTCACCAAAGTGAAAATCATATCAGTCGGATTGTCCAGGGCGGTATCATGCTGGCACAGCCCGATATATGCCTTGCGACCGACAATATGATAAATCCGACATGCTCCCTGATTCACGGCCAAAGGCAATCCCAGAATGTTTTCGTAGAAATGCGCTGAACCTTCTAGGTCGCGCGTGTAAAGAAATGTAATTTGAGAATCGACCGATAGCGCAGCCATGCGCCTCCTCCTCACTGTATGCTTAACCCGTTCATCGCGCGTCACTCCGCTACAGCATCATCCAGCAAGGATGATGCAGCTACATCAGGATGGCGCAGAAAATCATGGCGTGTCTGCTGCGAAAGACGAAGCTGCTCCGCTGTGAGCTGCGCCCAAAAGGTCGCCGGCTCGACGATGCGGCCATCCCCTGCCCGTCCATACTCTCGCAGCAATTCAAAGAAAGCGCTGTCGCCAATATCCTCGCGCAAGTTGTGCAGCATCTGAACGCCGCGCAAATAGATGGCATTGATATAATCCCTGATGGTGTTAAATTCGTAGACCGTGCTGTCCACATCGCCCTGCGGGAAAAAACCTGCCACCCGAAACGTCCACCACCAGTTTTTGTCCGCCGGATAATGCGCCTCGACAAAAAGATATTCGCTGTAGGTCGCCAAAGCCTCATCCAGCCAGGGATGAAGCGCCGAATCACTGCCCACGCGGACATACCACCACTGATGCGCCACCTCATGCACCGTGATTAAGGTCAAATAATTATAATGCGTGCCATCGAACTGATAAAACCAGCCCGTTCCAACAAATACCAGCCCACTGAACTCGATGCCGTCGGGGAAGTCGCCCTGCACGACGACAAAACGTTCATAAGGATATGCGCCAAACAATTGTTGGAACAAGGTTAATGCCTTGACGGTTTCCTGCATGGTATGGGATGCGCCATTATTGAAAGAGGTCGCCGCATCGGGAAAGGTATAAACTGCAATGGTGACTCCACCCGAAATCTCGCGCTCCTCAATCTGGAAGTTCTCGCTCAAGCTCATGGCAAAGTCACGCGAACGGGGCAGCTGAACCTGCCATTGCCGCGTATCGATTTCGGTTACATCGCCAGGCGCCGCCAGTTTCAAGGAATCGGTGGCATGGACGACCTTAACCCCCACCCGCCAATCCGCCATCTCGTAGACAATCTGCTCGCCAATCCCAATCGGCTGGTGAATGCGCCATTCCGCGCTCACACGGGCGGCGACTGTCGGCAAAAAATGCGCCATGTTCAACTGGCGCGGACTATAGCCGAAAAAGCCGCGATACGCCCGCAGTCCAGCCCGTATCTCCGCCACCTCCAGACGAAAACTCATCCGAATCTCAAGCTGACATCCCGCAGGCAAGGGAGTTTCCAACGGCATCTCCAGACGATTCAAATTCAGTTCATAAACTGCCGCGACATCGTTTATCGTCAGTTCTTCCAGCCAAAAGCTGTCGCCCCATTGGTTGGCTTGTACATCCAGGATGATGGATCCAAGCGCGGTCTCCTCTCGATTGACAAAAACGATGCTTTCGTCTATCCGGGAGGCCTTGGTCGCATAATCTATATTCACCTCGGCCGAGATGCGCCGCGCCGACAGGCTGGGGTCATCTGCGCCGCAGATATAGGGACCGGGTGTTTGTAACGGACTTGGCGACGGGCTGGGGTCAGGGCTTGGGCTAGCTCGCCAGTCGTGATAGGGTGTGACCGATGGCGACACAGACGGCCTTATCAAACGGAGGTTATGACCATCGCCTGGCGATGAAGCCGCCTCGGATACCGACTTACTCAAGTTGCACCCTGAAAGCAAGATGCCGATGACAATGCAGCAGCAAATCAACCCACTCATACACGGCATGATACAGGCAGACATCGACTAAGACAATGCAGCTTTGACATCCTTTTCAGAGGTGACTGTAACATCTTGACCCCAACCCGTGTTATCCTTCACAAGAACTTTCGGAATAGCGGCACAGAGGGCTGATGGAAATCGCATCCGACAGAGAAGGATTGGATACCAAGTTAAAAGCCGCGATTCGCCTGTCTCGATGGCGCGAGCATGTTCCCTTTACCATTCCGCTGACCCTTGTCGGCGGCTCGCTCGCTGCCGAAGCGCTTCAAATCTCGGTGGATTGGCGACTGTTTGCCGTCCTGGCAGCCAATATCCTGTCCATGTCCTTCGCCTTTATGATTAACAATATCGAAGACGCCCCCGATGACGCCCTGAACCCGACCAAGAAACGCCATAATGTCATCAGCAATGGCATGTTGACCCGCCGCGAAGGCTGGGCCATCACCTGGTTCACATTCGTGACTGCCTTGCTTCTTTATGGCATCAGCGGCGGCTGGACTTTCATCACTGGCGGACTCACACTTGCCCTCTGCTATCTCTATTCGGCACATCCCTTTCGGCTGAAAGCCCGACCCATCACCGATGTTCTTTCTCATGCGCTGATGCTTAGCGGCCTGTTGATGATGACTGGCTTCTTCACCTATCATGTGGATCCACAAGAAGCGTGGCTGGTCATACTGGCTGCCACCTTGTTCTCCGCCTACGGTCAGTTTTACAACCAGATTGATGATTATGAGGTCGATAAAGCAGCCGGGCTGAAGAATACGGTCGTCTTGCTGGGCAAAATGCCAACGCTTGTGCTGGGTTATGCTTCACTGGCGGGCGCACTGGCTTGCATGGCGGCAGCGATATGGCAGGGACTCTTTCCATCCTGGCTGGGGACGATTCTGATGATTGGCATCATCGCCTGTATCATCTTCCCCTGGGAATTCGATATGCGTGGCAATCTGGCGGCAGACGGGGGCAACATTCAGCGCCCAGCGCTGCTGATTGCCAATCTGGTCGCACTGACATGGCTGGCTTCGGACCTGGGATGGCTTGTCATTGGATAATCCCCTGTGCGGCGCAATATGTTAATATAAACCTTAAACACAGTCGGCAACGGGAAACCAAATGGACTCACTGCACGCAATTCTGTTTAACATGCACATTCTCTATTCATTGGCGCTAGGCATTTGGGCGACCGCCACCGCCGCCAGAAAGCAGCCCATTTCCGGTCATTATTGGGGAGCGATGCTGACTTATGCCCTGTTGGCTGGCGTGATTCTGCTGGTCGGCATGGCATTGCTTTTGTACGGACAGCAGCCGCGCTCCGGGCGAGTCGTGGTTTATATCCTGTACATGCTCTGGCTGGCGATTATCATGCCCGGCCTCTTCAGCCTCATGCGCGGACGCGATGACCGCCAGGCTGCCCTCGCTTTCGCTATTCTGGCTTTCTTCAACTTCAGCACTTCGCTGAGTATGATGGAACGCGAACTGGTGGGTCCGTGGATTGCCATGCCCTGATTCAAGCAGGCAATCGATAGCTTATCCGGTTTTGACAGGTCAAGATGAAAATGACCCCCCAAACCATTTCCTCCATACTCGGCAAATCCCTCGCTGATTTCATCAGCGCCATCGCCGAACAGGCTCAGCAAGAGAGCATGGCAATTTATCTGGTCGGTGGCATGGTGCGTGACTTTTTGCTGGAGCGGGCAAATCTCGACCTCGATTTCGTTCTGGAGGGAGATGCCATCGCCTTCACCCATCGGCTCGTGGATAGGTTTGGCGGCTCCCTGCAAAGCCATGCGTCTTTTGGCACTGCCAAGTGGATTCTCGACAGCCAAGTCGCCGACAGGATGGCGCTCACGCTTGATAACCTGCCCCCGCATATCGACTTCGCCAGCGCACGCACCGAGCATTATGAGCAGCCAGCCGCCCTCCCGACTGTCTATCCTGGCGACATCCAGCTTGACCTTCAGCGCCGTGACTTCACGGTCAACGCGCTCGCCATTCAATTAGGCACATCGTGGCGCACGCTCGACTTGCATGGTGGCATCGCCGACCTTAACCGCAAGCTGATTCGCGTGCTGCATCCCCGCAGTTTCATCGATGACCCCACCCGAATCCTGCGAGCGGTTCGCCTTGCCCAACGGCTGCGCTTTATGATTGAGCCGCAGACGGCGCAATGGCTGCAAGCTGCCCTGCCCATGCTGCGGCAAACCACCGGCGAGCGGCTGCGCAATGAACTTGCGCTGACTCTGTGCGAGCAGCGCCCGGCGCCCGCCATCTTAAAGCTGCAAGCGCTGGGGATATTGGAAAGCATACACCCGGCATTCCGCGTCAGTCCACAGCTGCCGGATTTGTTCGAGCGCTGCCGCGAGCAAACAATCCCCTGGAAAACCGCCACGCCAGATTTGACCCGCTTGTACTGGCACATGCTGATGGTCGGGATGACAGCCGATGATGCCCAATCCATCTGTCAACGATTGGGATTGACGCAGGCTTTGGCGGGGTCGATAAGAGCAAGCCTGCGCTTGATTGAGAACGCCGCACCGCTTAAAGACTCGGCCCTGCGCCCCAGCCAGATAACACAATTTCTCGAAAACATGAACCTGCCGCCAGTCGCGCTGCAAGCTGTCTGGCTGGCCTTGATGAATGAGCCGCTTGCCCGGCAAAGGATTGAAGCCTTCATTAAGGTATGGTGCAGACAAGGCGCGACCATCAATGGCAATGACCTGAAAAAAATGGGACTCCGCCCCGGACCCCGCTACAAGCTGATTCTCCAACGGCTGCGTTTCGCCTGGATAGACGGGGAGCTTGAATCAGAAGCGGAAGAACGAACGCTGTTAAATCAACTGCTGGCAACTGAAAGATTATCCCCAGCCAAGCCGTCTAATTAGCAAACGGTAGTTGAAAGGACAAGACGAGTATGGAAAATGTCACGGTTGGTTTAGCTGTCATTGCGGGATTTCTCTCGTTTATATCGCCCTGTGTGTTGCCGCTGGTGCCGGCTTATATCGGCTACATGGGCGGACGACTGACGCACAACATTTCGAGGCAGGCGGCGGCTGGCACACTCACTTCCGTCAGCCTGGTCATGCGGCTGCAAATGCTGCTGCACGGGCTGGCATTTGTCGCCGGATTCACGCTGGTATTCGTACTCATCGGTCTCCTGACCACGGCTTTCGCCAGTATTGCCGGTCAGTATGTCAGCACCTTTACCGAAAGCCTCGGTCGCATTGGCGGCCTGGTCATCATATTTTTTGGTCTGCAATTTACGGGATTCCTGCGCCGATTTTTCCAGTGGCTGCGCCAGAAAGACCACGCCAGCCTGCTGGACAGCCCCTTGCTTGGCATCGGGTTTGCCGCTGCCGCCAGCCTGCTGATTTATTGGGGTTTTGTCGAGCAGATTGTGATTGCGCTGCCTCTAATCGCAGCCCTCATCTTGGCGATGGTCATCAATCAGGCCTTTACGCAGCCGGCTGTCTTCTGGAACAGGCTGCTTGACCGCATTGAACTCCTGCTCTACGCCGATACCCGCGGCAGTATCGCGCCAGATGGCCGTGAAGGGCTGGTCGGCTCGGTATTCATGGGGATGGTTTTCTCGGCTGGATGGACACCCTGCATTGGCCCCTTGTTGGGCACGATACTGACCCTGGCGGCAACAACGGGCAATATCGCGCAGGGTATGCTCATGCTGACCGCCTATTCCATCGGCCTGGGCATTCCCTTTGTCATTACCGCCCTGCTGATGAACAGCGCCCAAGGCATCCTCCGCCGCTTGCAGCGACACATGCACAAGATTGAACTCTTCAGTGGAACGCTCTTGATTGCCATTGGCATCCTGGTTGCCAGTGGGCAGCTGCAAAGCCTCAGCCAAACCTTCTCACAGGGCGAATTCGCAGATTTCACCTTCCGCGTCGAAGAATGCGGCGTCGGCTATTTTGAGGGTCGGCTTCAGCTAAGCCATCTGGGGTCATGCCTGGACGGCTCGCTCATCCCGCTGCCGCTCAACCAGAGCGCCAGTGGTCTTTTCAGCAGCGATATGCCCCAACAGCAATATCTCTTCCATGCAGCAGCCGGTCAGGTCATCGACTTTGAGGTGCGAAGCGTCGCCGCTGATGTGGCTGACTTTGATATGATTCTCTTTTCGCCCGATAATGATGAACTTGCTACCAGCAGTAAATCCGACAGCATCGCTTCCGAAGGCAGATATTACCCCCTGGCAGCCTATACCCTGGAGCGTGAAGGCTTGTATCGCATTGTCCTCGCCCCCGCATCCGAAAATGAAAGCGCCAGATTCCGCGTTAAAGTTCGGGCGGCAGAACCCATCGACACGGCCACCACCGCCGATGCGGGTCAAACGCCGCAAACTCTCACAAACACCGCGTTTAACAGCATCAAGGACATCGCCGCTTATCTGGAGCCGGCCGTCGGGCTGGCGGAAGGCAACCGTGCGCCCGATTTTACCGTGATGACTGTCGACGGTGCATCCGTCACGCTTTCCGAGCTTCGCGGCAAGGTCGTCCTGCTGAACTTCTGGGGGACCTGGTGCGGTCCCTGCCGTCGGGAAATGCCCGAATTTCAGCGAGCTTATGATGATTTCAGCGCAGATGGATTCGAAATCCTGGCGGTCGCCTTTAACGACACTTTTGAAGCCATCGCCAGCTTTCGGGACGAGTTTGGTCTGGGCTTTGCGCTGGCCTTGGATGAGACTGGCGCGGTCAATGACGCCTATGGCATTCAGACGCGACCGAGTTCCTTTCTACTGGACAGGAATGGCCTTATCCTGACGCGGCACTTTGGCTTAATGACCGAATCGCAGATTCAGGAAATGCTCGCCCAAGTCATTCCCGAATAAAAGCCTTGATGAACCTTTTCAGCAAACTCATCCACCTGCTCATCGGACTTGTTTGCCTGCTCGCCGCGCTGGCGCTCTTGAGCCACGCAGGTTTGCCCCAACGAGCCGACTACACTGGGTTTCCGGGCGCAAACAGGGTCTATGTTGCGCCAGAAATCGGATTTGCTGCGCCGCCCTTTACCCTGATAACCCCTGCGCTGGATTCATTCGCGCTGGAGCAGGTGCAAGGCAACATGACGATTATCAATTTTTGGGCGACCTGGTGCAGGCCATGCCGCATGGAATTGCAGGAACTGCAAAACCTGTATCAGTCTTATCCATCGCAAATACGAATTTTGGGAGTCAATCTGGGCGAAAGCGCGGCTGCGGTGGCACGCTGGACGAGCGAACTGGGCCTGACCTTCGACATCCTGCTCGACCCAATGGGCTTCGTCGCCCAACTGTATCAGATTCGCGGTCAGCCCTCGACCTATCTTTTGGATGCCAAACATCGGATCCAAAACATCTACTTTGGGCCCATTCGCTTTGAGCAGTTATCCCGGGACATCCATCTCATCACCCATTCCTAATCGAGGCTGCCCATGACCCCAAGACGCAAAACCATCGGATTTCGGCTGAACCTGTGGCTGTTCGTGACGGCGCGAAACTGGCTGAAAATTGCCATGACTGTGCTGGCAATTTACATCAGCCTGCCTTGGGTGGCGCCGACGCTGGCACGCATCGGGTTGGCGGGCCCCGCCAATGTTCTCTACACGCTCTACAGCCCCTTTTGCCACCAGTTCGCATTCCGTTCGATTTTCCTGTATGGCGAGCAGGCATTTTATCCACGGGCGGCGGCAGACACCAATTATACGCCCTTCGAGGAATATGCGGCGCAGTCCCAGACATTTCTTGAGGAGTATCGGTATTGGTCAAATTATTATTACAGGAACAGACCATCCCCGCCGCCAAGCGCTGAAGACTTGCAGGAATACAGCGTCGCCCAGCAAATTGCAGCGCGGCATTTTATCGGCGACGCGACCACGGGTTACAAGACGGCGCTTTGCGCCCGCGACCTGGCCATCTACACCATGATTTTCGTCGGCGGCCTCATCTATTGGCGCTATCGCTGGCGCATTCGCCCACTGCCGTTCTGGTTATATGTGTTCGTCGGCTTGGGCCCCATCGGTTTGGACGGCTTCAGCCAGCTTTTGAGCTACCCGCCCTTTGAGTTTTGGGCAGTGCGCGAAACAGAGCCGATTTTTCGTATTGTCACGGGCGGCTTATTCGGGCTGATGAGCGCCTGGCTCGGTTTCCCCTACATCGAAAGGTCGATGCAAGACATCATTGAACGGCTCACAATCAAGCTCTGGCAGGCTGAACACGAAGTTTAACAGGCATGGGCAGTCACTTGTCGTTCTCATCGGGCTTGCTCAAGCGGGATAATCTGGACTTCATATCGTCTTTGTTCCCAGCACGCGGCTTGGGCTGACGGGGGTCTGGCATTTCATCCACAATATCAAACTTGTCATATCTTTCCGAGATTTCGGGCGCCGCCGGGACGGGTGAGTTGTTTAACAGGTTTTCCAAGCTGGAACGGGTCTCGTTCAGCTTGTCGGACACCGTATCGAAAACCGACTTGTCTTGCGCCGAATCCACGCCCTCAATCGGAATTCTGGTGCTGCCCCCTGGTGAGCGGCGGCTGGATGAAGTCTTGGGCCGCCGCGCCTGATTGTCCAAAGCCATTTCGAGCGTCGTCATTTCCTGCATTAAATGCTGAGTCAGCAGGCGGTGGTCACGCAGTTCAGACTCGGCAATCGTTAATTGCTGCTGTTTCATATTCAACTGACCCTGAACCCGCCGCGCCGCAAATTCATCTCCCGAACGCAACATCGCATCCACCTGCCCATCCAATTCAAGCGCCTGCTTCATCAGCGTTTCTATCTTTGCCTGAAGTTCATCCTCATAAGCCAGCGCTTCCTCCAGCCGTTGGCGCAAAGACCCCACCGAACGGCGCGGATTCTTCTCGGCTTCTTCGGCATCCAGCTTGATGCGTGCCAGTGGCGACCTGGGATTACGTCCCAAAAAGTCATTGACCTGGGCATTGATGAGCGTGCTGATTTTATCGAACAGACTTGACATGCTGGGTTCTCGCGGGTTTTTGCTTGCAGTTGCCCTTATTATAAAACAAATTCGGGACAGATAATGCCCCGACTATGAATCCGAATGACAGACGCCGTCCCATGCCAGACGGTAAATTGACATATTTGTTCCGCCAGCCTGGCGGGATGCCGTCCCATGGGTGATAAACACCCGGCACAAACGCTCATCATCAACCGAATTGCCCGGTATCTGATAGGGAAAAGCCATGAGATACCGGGCGTTTCGCGCTTGCATCCAAGCCCACAAGGCTTCGGCATTGCCCATCATGGACACCGCCTCCGGGTTGAGCAGGCCGGCAATATCCAGCACCGGCCGTCTGGCGAAAAATCCAACCGCGCCAATATCATGGCTGGCCAAGAGCTCGGTTTCGGGGATGTTTTCGGCAATCCACCTTGCCGATGCCACCATTTCCTGATTGATGATGGCGACATCGCGCCGATAAACGGGCGGCGCGATGAACAAGACAAATATCAGCGAGACCGTCAGGCAGGCGACCAGCCAGACGCGCAGGGTCACGCGCGTCAGCATATTATGCTGCCACTGTTGGCAGGCAGCCATCAAACCGATGCCCCCGACCAGAACAAGTGGCGGCAAAGCCGGAATGACATAACGGCCATGTTGATAAGCCACTGGCAATTTTGCCGCGTAAAGCACAATCAAGGCAGCAAGCCACCATAGCGGCAAGCTCATCACTATCGCCGCGCGGGTCAAGCCAAA
Organism: Aggregatilineales bacterium; assembly: GCA_965214515.1. GTDB lineage: Bacteria > Chloroflexota > Anaerolineae > Aggregatilineales > Phototrophicaceae > UBA6055. The sequence goes on along the minus strand of OZ243955.1, from coordinate 3,674,739 downwards.
TCGGAATTGCATCCAGCCATAAACCAGCAGCCCTGGAACGAGCAGAACCTGCCCGCCGGCCAATAGTGGCGCAACGAGATTCTGAATCCGCAGCCAAAAAGGGGTTTCCAGCAGGGGCGCATACTGCTGAAATTTGGCATGGGCGCTATTGGGCAGCAGCCCGCCTGTCAACTGAAGGTTCAAAAGAAGATAAGGGCTGATGATGACGGCAAAAGCAAGCATAAACATCAGGCAGTGAACAACCCGGTGCCGTCGGCTTTCAGGTTGAATCCAGGCCATAACCAGCAGCACCATGCCCGCCAGCAGGATGCCTTCCCAACGCGCCAGCGTCGTCAGCGCTGCCACGATTCCAAAAATCGCGGCGCTTGGCATGGGGGGGATTGAGCCACTCACAAAATGCCGTTGCCAAGCCAGATAAATCAGCGCCATCGTCAACAAGCTGAATAAAAGGGTTTCCATGCCCGCGGCAGCCGACCAGACCAAATGCCAGGTCGATAATGCCAACAGCCCGACGACCCACTCCGCCTCTGGCAGATGCCAGGCAGCCATGCGAACAAGCAGCATGGTCAACAGCGCCAATGAAGCCGCGCCCAGCAGATGCGCCCAAATCATGGGCGGTATGCCCAGCAAGTAACCGACTGCCAATAAAACTGTGTACAAAGGCGAGGTCGAGGCGGCGCTCGGTTCACCGGCAACCCATGCCCATTCGCCATGGGCTGCCAGATTGCGGGCATAGCTCTGATATATCCAACTGTCATCCAGGGGGAAGCCCTCCCCCGCGCCCAAAACATAAAATCCAACCAGCAGCAGGGAGGCTATCCATATCGCCATATCAGCGGGTCGGAAACTAATGACGAAGAATCGCATACAAGCGCACATCTTTTTGCTGACTGAAGGGTATCGGCAGGAGAAATTCTGGCGGATGATTGGCGTCAAATCGGAATGCCGCTGGCGCAGCGCCGATGAATCCATCATCGGCAACCGACTCAAGCAGCAAATAATCCACCTCATATCTGGCAGCCATCTGCGGCACCACCTCAACCGATTCGTTGGGCAAAGTGACGCCGCCCATGCCCAGAAAATAGTATAACCGCGCCGGGTCATTGACCATAAGGCGCGCGTCCGATGGCACTAAATCACGGATGCCGACATAAATCGGGGGCAGCCCCTCTTGGGCTGGCGTCCTCGCCGTTAGCGCCAGCATCAGCGAAAGCAGAACCGCTAGCGCCAAAACCGAAACCGAGAACAGGGGTTTGGCAGTCGCTGGATTCCAGCTGTGGCGGCGGGCGGCGACCCAGCCGATGACATCATCCAAGCCTAACAATCCCAAGACCATCCAAAACGGCACGAGGGCGGCCACCGCATGAAACAATCCCCCGCGATAACCCGCAAAGGGGAAAACCAGGGTCATCGCAAGATGTATGCCGATGACAAATATGCAAAATCCGCGCAGCAGCGGCCTTTTGCGGCGCTGCCACCAGCCGACCAGCATCAAGGGGCTTAGCACAATCATGCCTTCGACGGCGACAAAGGTCGCCAAATTGTGGACGGCGGCTGTCCAGCGCGACTCGATGAATGCTTCCAGCCCGGCAGCCAAAAGTTTATCTGCCGAAGCATCGAGCGGATAGCTGAACAAATCATTGTATTCGGTGAACCAGATGGACTGAATGCCCCCAGTTGGCATGACAGCCCCGATTGCCTGGATGTTTCTTATGAACCAGGGCAGCATCGTCAGCGCATAGAATCCTGTGACCAGCGCCAACCACAGCAAACGTTCGCGCATCCATTGTTTGCGATTCCCGCGCACAGCGCCAAAGGGAAACATCAAGGCGGCCCATGCTGTCAAGAGCAGCAGGAGACCGTCTGCGCGGGTCAGATGCCCCAAGCCAGCGAACACACCAGCGAGAATCCAATACCGCCATCGGCGCCGCTTTGCCGACAGACCCAGCCCAATCCAGAGCAGTCCAAGCGAGCCGATAAAGGCATAGGGAGCAAAGGTGTCGATGGCGCCCCAATATCTGGCAAAGAAACCACCGAAGAGGGTCAGCAGAGCGGCCAGCCGAGCATGACGCAAGCTACCTTTGAGCAGCCATGCCAGCCAATAGGCGGCCAGCCCGCTGCCTGCTGTGAACAGCGCAAAGAAAAACTGGGCGGCGGCATAATCACCGGGGGCATTGAATAGGCACATGCCCAGCGCCGCGATGATGGAGGTCAATGGCATCCAGTAGAGGTGTGAAGGCGCGGGCAGGCTGTCGGGAGCATCCACATAATTCCACAGGTAATCATCGACAAATCCTTGCCCCTGCGCCAGACGGCTGGCGGCATTGAAGTGATAATAGGCGTCCGTATAGGTCGGCACGGCCACCAGCCCTCGCGTTAAAATGAAGGCCAGCAGCATCACGATTGCCATAAATGCTGCATCACCGCGCGACAGCCTTGTCATCACCCCATCAGCTTTCCCTCACAAAAATGCTGGCAAGCGCGTCCTGATATGCCGTCCGCCAATCCTCTGCGGCAGCAAGTTCTTTGGCAAGCCCGCTGTCGGTCTCAATCAATGCAAACCGAATGTCCCATTTCTCGAACTCCTCGCGCCACCCGTCCGCGCCAACCGCAGTCCGAAAGTAATCGTTGAGGAAGCTCGCGTACAGGTCGCTGCGGCCATCAATATAGACCGGATGCTGCGGCGCATGAAACATCAGATAACCGCCCCAGTTATAGCTGTTGAACATATTGCCTTCGAGCGCGGCGCTGTTCAAATGGCTGACGGCATCAATCGGCAGGACGCGCGATAATCCTTCGTCAATCGTATCGGCATCCGCCACAGCCGCCACATTGGCAAGAGCGCCCAGCGCAATCAGGCTCAACAGCAGCAGGTTCAAACCAACCCGACGAGGCGACTCGCAGGCTTTGGGCGGGAGAACCCAGCCATTTCTTGTCAGGATATGGTCAAAATGATATGTGGCGATGGGTACGGCCGCGATGGCAAAAACCGACAAATTGCGGGCGGCTGTCAATGCCATCAACAGCGTGCCGCAAACCAAAAGCCATTCCGTCCAGTCGAACTTGAGGCGGCTTGCCCACGCCCCGCCGATAACCATAACCAGCAACGCCATAAACCCCCAGGTCAATGGCAAATTGAAATCGGGCGACTGCCATTCCTGGATGAAGCGCCGCAGCTCTGGTATGCCCAAAGTCTCAAAAGGCAGCACATAGATGCCCGCTCCATTTGGATTGAACAGCAGCAGCAGCGTTGAAGCTGTCAGCACCCAAAGAAGCTGCCGAATGCCCGCTATCGGCATCACCGAATCGCCCATGCCCAATGCCAGATTCAACCATTCGCCCACAATAAAAGCAGCCACGAAAACATAGCCAACCGCAAATCCGCCATGTGTATTTCCCCAGAGCCACATGAGCGGAACAATCCACCACAGACGGTTGCGCCGATTGCGCTTGAAATCGAACAGGAGGAATATCAGCATAGATGCAAACAAAAACGAGAACATCTGTGGACGGGGCGACCAGAATGCCGCTGCGCTGGCTGCGCCAAAAATCAGGACAAAGGCCTGCATATAAATCACGCCCTTGCCAGCACGATACAGGAAGACCATGCCAGCCAGAGCCAAGGCGGCCGTGAAGAGGGACATGCCAGCATAACCGGCAAGTTCCCAAACGCTATACATCAGCAGTTGTGCGCCAGCGCTGTGGTTCTGATGCACGGCATCGGTGAATGTATATGAAAATGAATCGGCATAAATCATTTCGCCTGCAGCGAAGATATGCTGCCCGACCCGCAGATGCCACCACATATCGGTATCGACAGCGACCCGCGTCGCCATCGCAAATAACAGGATGAAGACAATGACGACTGCGGTGCGCTCGGTTGTCAGGCGTGACATTTCCCCTCATCAGCATCCGACAATATCAGCGGCCCTTCATTTGCAGCACATTGCCCAGCGTGCGGATAAGAATGTTAATGTCCAGGGCCAGCGATTGATGTCGGATGTAATAGAAGTCATATTGCAGCTTGACCATGGCATCTTCGTCTGTCGAGCCATACTGATAACGCACCTGCGCCCACCCTGTCAGTCCTGGTCGGATAATATGCCGTGTCCGATAAAACGGGATTTGCTTTTCTAATCTGCTGACATGTTCGGGGCGTTCGGGGCGCGGCCCTATCAGGCTCATTTCGTTCTTGAGAACATTGAAAAGCTGTGGCAGTTCGTCAATTCGCGTCCTGCGCATGATGCCGCCAAAACGAGTCACGCGGGGATCATTCTTCTGGGCAAAGACAGCGCCGGTGGTCGCTTCAGCATGGGGTACCATGGTGCGAAACTTAACGATGCGAAAGGGCTTGCCGTGCAATCCAATCCTCGTTTGCCGATAGAAAATACTGCCGCGCGAATCCAGCTTAATCAGCAAGGCAGCCACAGGCAATACAAGCAGAAAAAGTGGAATAAGCAATAAGGCAATCGTCAAATCCAGCAGCCGTTTCAAGGTCGGATAGACACCGAGACTGCCAGCTTGACCAATCGGCAAAATCACTGTCCAGTTATCGTTCACCCCTTCCACCGGCACACGTCCCGTCATCCGCTCATACAGAAGCGGCATCGGTGTGATGATAGCGCCGCGCTCATAGGCATCCATCACGCCTTGAAACACCTCGCTGTTCAGACCATGGGTAGAGGACAGGATGAGCTCGCTAATGTTATGTTCGATGACCAGTTCCAGGATGTCTTGACCGCTCCCAACTACTTCCGAGCCATTGACTCGTTTCCCAAGCTCACTTTTTTCGCCAATCACACCGACAATAGCATAAGTTCCGCTTAAATCCGCTTTGATAGTATGAATAATCTCATTCGCCGCCCAATTCGTCCCAACAACCAAAACACGCCGCTGAAATGCTTCCCAGCCAATGAGCGCCGAGCTCAGGAAGCGCCAGACTGTAATCAGCCCAAAAGACAGCAAGCCGTAATAAATGACAAAAAGACGCGGCAGGGATTCGGGTTCGGACAGAAAATAGATGCCCAGATACACTAGCAGCATCTGTAATTGCATCAGCCCCAGACGCTGAACTGAGGCGGTCAGGCTGGAGGCAATCTGCAAATCATAAAAATCGTTGGCGCTTGCCAGGATGAACCAGACGACAGAAAACAATCCAAACCAAAAAATTTGCGAGAGAACAAACTCAAGCGTAAGTGGCTTCGAGTCGACAAATACCCATATCGCCAAAGAAGCGTAGACGGCAATCACGATGCTGATGGCATCCCCGGCCATAAGCAGCCATCGCCGCTCCGAAATTCGCAGCTGAAGCCAAGACCCGTTTTTTGGAGGTGAAGAGAAAATCATCGTTCCCTATACAATCAACCGAACCATTTCCTGCTGTAGTATATCAAACTTTTCATAAATGTGGCTTGGCAATGCTTGCCATACTTAACCAAATCGAATAAGGGTTGTTTACAATTCAACCCACATCCAATAATCTATGGATAAGCAGACCTTGACGATAGAGGGATACAGCTTATGTCGCAGGCTCGTGCATTATATCAGGTGCAGGAACTTGAACTTGGCATCATCGAGCGCACCAAAAAAATCAAAGCCATCCATGCTCGGCTTCAGGATGACGCGGCAATCAAAGCGCTTCAGGCCCGCTTCGACGCCGCGCAGTCATCGCTGAAGCTGATTGTGAAGCGCATCCACGAGATGGAAACCCAAATCGAGGCGGTTGTGACCAAACAGCAGGCGACTGAATCGCGCCTTTACAGTGGTCATGTCAAGAATCCCAAGGAACTCCAGGATATGCAAATGGAAGTGGATGCGCTAACACGAAGACAAGCGGAACTTGACGACCAACTGCTGCTGCTTATGATGGAACGGGACGAGGCACATCAGGCTTTCACTCACAGCGAAGGGTCGCTCAATGAAGCGCAGGCTGAACGGGAAGCGGAACATCAGAACCTGCTGGAGGAAAAAACATTATTGACCAGCGAAATCGCAGAACTTATGGCACAACGCAAAAACGCGCTCAGGCAAGTTCCGCCCGATGTTCTGAAAACATACAACAGCCTGCGAACAGCCAAGGCCAACCGACCGATTTCCGTTCTCAAAGGCAAGACATGCAACGCCTGCGGCATCACGCAGAACAACTCGATTGTTGCGGACATTAACCGAGACGGCGGTTTGGTCAAATGTCAAAATTGCGGACGAATTTTAATCAAGCTGTAGCCGACAAGACACAGCGCACCCAACCAGCCGCCCCGCTCACGCAGATGTCAGCGCCTTAGAGCAGAATTTGCATGAGTACACTGATGCCCAGAAACACAACCAAGGGACTCAGGTCGATACCGCCCATAGGGGGCAATGCCCTGCGAATGGGCGCCAGCACTGGCTCGGTGGCCTGGTATAAAAATCGCGCAATCGGATTGTTGTAATCCAAATTCGGAATCCAGGTCATCAGCACCCGCGCCAGCAATATCAGTTGATAGATTTGCAGCGCCCAAAACACCATCATTAACAGGCTTGTCATTTGTGAGTTACCTTTCCTCTAATACTGACGTTCGCCAAAAATAGCGCGTCCTATGCGAACCATAGTCGCGCCTTCTTCAATGGCAATCGGATAATCATTGGTCATCCCCATGCTCAATTCCGGCAGTGGCATATCCAGCGAATTGGAAAGCTCTTCACGCAAGGCAAACAAATCCGCAAACACCGCTCGCGTTCTTTCCATGTTATCATCAAGCGGCGCCATTGTCATCAAGCCCTTGACATGGATATTGGGGAGCTTGACGATTTCATGGATTTCCTGCCACAATCGGTCTTTGACTGCCTGGTCATCGCACCATTTGCGAGCCGCGAATCCATACTTCGAGGCTTCGCCGGATACATTCATCTCAAGCAAAACATCCAGGCTGCGGCTGGCGCCCACTGCCAAGCGCGACAGCCTCTGTGCCAGCCGCAAACTGTCCACTGACTGCACCATATCAAACAAAGGGATAACCTGTTTTGCCTTGCGGCTTTGAATATGTCCGACCATGTGCCAAGTAAGCGGATGACTGGCGCTGTCATTCACCCGCGCGATTTTGTCCCTGCCTTCTTCTACGCGGTTTTCACCAAAGTGTCGCAAACCCGTTTCAGCCGCAGCCAGAATCTCTGCCACTGACCTTTGCTTGCTGACAGCCACAAGGGTAATATCGCCGGGGTCACGATTGACCCTGGCGCAGGCTTTTGTCAGGGAATCCTGAACGCGCTTGACATGATCTCCAATGCTCATAAGGACATCACCACACCAAAACGACCGGTTTTCCCTTGCTCTGCCCGATGCGAAAAGAAATCATCCGTATTCTCAAAGGTGCAAATTTCCAGCACAGTCACATTCCGCACTCCCTGCCGCTCAAAATCCAGCCGATTCGCCTGCCAAAGGTCCAAATAGACGCCGCCGCTGTCGGCATCCCGTGAAATCAAGCTCGGCTCGTCACCATAATAAGCACGGGCCTGGACGGCGACTTCCTCGCCTACCCGATAATTCCGCCCAGATATGGCAGGCCCAAGGACAGCTTCAATATCTTCTGGCTGGCTGCCATAAGCGATACGCATCTTCCTGACCAAGCTGGCAGCCATGCCCTTGACAGTCCCGCGCCAGCCAGCATGTCCCAAGCCGATAGCGCCTTTTGTCGGGTCATAAAGCAGCAGAGGCACACAGTCAGCAAAACGCATCACCAGCGGGGTATCAGGCTGGTTGGTAATCATGCCGTCCGCTTTTGCCAGCCAGCCGCGCTTCTCTGTCGGATGATGCACAGCAATCGTGTCAGTGCCATGCACCAGCCAAGTCGTCACCGCACGTTCCGCATGGACATCCGCCACCCGATACATCCGCCTGTGATTTTCGCGGACTGCATCCGCATCATCGCCATTTGTCCCGCCGACATTCAAAGATGTCCAATAGGACTCGCTGACGCCCCCGTGTCGGGTAAAGATGCCATGTGCCAGGCCGTCCCAGCCTTCGTGGCGATAATAGGACAAGCCTGATTGACTGACACGTTCCAAAGTCGATTCCCTCCCGGCGAAAATGTGCCTTCAGCCGAGCAAAATCTGATTTTACCATACCATATTCACTATAGCGCTAGCATAACACAGAATTCAGTTCACGAGACGGCAGTTGAGTCGCGTTTTTATGCTACAATGCTGACAAGAGGAGCTTGCGAAGAAATAACGAACAGCTATGGCTGCACAGGAGAATCATGTCGATGCGGAAAGTCCATCCTGACAATCAGTTTTTGGGGTTTCATCGGAGATTGCCGCCGGTTTTGGATTGGCTGGTTGACCTGATATTTCCACCGACCTGTGGCGGCTGCCACCGCGTTGACTTTCGCTGGTGTGATGCCTGCCTTGACCATTTGCAGAAAATACCCGTCGCCTTCGAGAATAGACCGCAGCGGGGAATGGCTGGCGTATGCGCTACTGGCTTGCATGACGGGATGCTCAAGCGAGCCGTGCAGGCTTTCAAATACCATGGCGCTATCGAGTTGGCAGAACCCCTGGCGAAGCGTCTGGTGACGATACTGGAAAGGCAGAAGTGGGAACTGGACATCATCATACCGGTGCCACTGTCGGCTGCCCGCTTGGCGGAACGGGGTTATAATCAAGCCAATCTGCTCAGCCAGCAAGTGGCAAGGCACATGGGAATCCCTTGCCAGCCGGACTGTTTGCAGCGGACACGCGATACCAGCCAGCAAACTCTGCTGAACGCCAGACAGCGCGTTGAAAATGTCAAGGACGCTTTTTCGGCAGCAGGTGATGTTGCCAATCGGTCTATTTTGCTGATTGATGATGTGGTTACGACCGGATCGACATTGAATGCCTGCGCCGATGCCCTGCGGAGCGCAGGGGTCGCAGCTGTTTATGCGATTGCTGTCGTCACGCCTGACAACATATTGATTTAGCACAGGAGCATGACAATGGATGTCAATATCCACGGAGATGGTATCAGGATTAGCGAGGAACTGGATAGATATACGCGGTCAAAAATTAACAGGCTCGACCGCTACCTGCCGAATATCGCTCATATCAGGGTCGAGCTCGCCATCATACGAACTCACCGCGGCGCCGACCTGGCGATTGCCCAAATCACCGTGCAGCATGCACGCGGCGCTATCTTGCGGGCAGAAGAAAGAATGAACATCGAGAATCGGGACACCATCCGACTGGCGATTAACAAAGCCGTCGACAAACTCCACCGCCAGATTGACCGCTTCAAAGGCAAGCGCAAAGACAAACAGCAGCGACTGCGCGTGCGTGACAAGTATCAGGCAACCATCGCTGAACTTGATGCTGCCGAAGAAGTGCCGGAGTACGAAGTGCCAGATGCAGAGGACTTTGTGCCGCCAGCCGATATTTTCCGACGGAAACAAGTCGAATTGATTCCAATGAACGAACAGGAAGCCATCGAGCAGCTTGAACTGCTGGACCACAACTTTTATATGTTTATGAACGCCGAAACCGAGCACATCAATGTGCTTTACCGCCGCAAGAACGGAGGTTATGGCATACTCACACCCCAATAACCAGGGCGCGGCATGGCTAGTCACTCCCGTTTTCGCTGGCTGGTTTCTGATGCCAGAGCGACTGAAGGATGCGGTACTTGCGAAATTCATACCATGCCATCAGCAGCGACAATTTGAAACCATGCCAGCGGTCGCGGCAGCCGCCCAAGGTGATAAAGCGCCAGTAAAAATGACGCAGGGGCTGCAAGGCAAAGCTGCGCCTTTTGGGATGCAGCCCCTGCTCAAATAGGATTTGCGCATCATACTGCACATAACGCCGCTGCTTTTCCAAAAAATGCGCCAAATCACGATAATTGTAATGAATAATGGGATGGTCGAGTGAGCCTTGGGGGCCATCAAGCATCACAACTTCGTGAACCTGTTGCCTGGGGTCATAATAGGCCTGACCGACCCGCAATAAGCGCGTTTGATAATCAGGATACCAGCCCGCTCCCTGGGTCAAAACGCCAAAAATATAATTATGTCGCGGCAGCCGCCAGCCCGCATAATCAGGCATTTTAATCTTTTGCCGTATTTCAAGCGCAGACGGCTCGGTGATGCGCTCATCGGCATCCACGAACAGCACCCAATCCGTCTCGGCTGCCACCGCATCCAGCGCGGCATTGCGCTGCGCGGCATAATTGTCAAAACTGCGCTGGAGTATGTCCGCGCCGCGGGCTTCTGCCAAGGCAAGGGTATCATCGCTGCTGTAGGAATCAAAAATGAGGATTCTGTCTGCGAAACGGAGCGACTCGATGCAATCACAAATCTGCGCGGCTTCGTTAAGAGTCAGGACAATCGCCGTGAGATGTGTCATCAACTTGCCATCTCGATGACGGTCTGACAGGCGGATTTTGCCCCTTCATCCAAAGCGCCCATTTGCGCCAATTTGCGCTTCATCCCCCATATCAGCAGCTGACGCGCCAGCCGGCGCTTCCATCTCGGATAATACTTGTCATACAGCAGCAGGCGGCTTTTCCACAAGTGAATCAGGCTCCAGGGGCGCACCTGTGAGGTGCTTTGAGCGCCAAAATGCGTGACATGAGCCTGTGGCACGCACAGAATCCGCCAGCCAGCACGCTGGATGCGCCAGGCCCAATCGACTTCCTCGCAATACATGAAAAAATCTTCATCGAACAAGCCAGCGCCCAGCAAGACCTCACGTTTCAGCATCATGGTCGCGCCCAGAGTAAAATCAACCGCGAAGGGCTCCAGCCCCTCATATTTGGATTTGGGATAGCGCCCGTTGAATGCGCCCTCGATAAAACGTCCGGGAGTCGGAAAAAACTCCGCCCAAATTTGACTCAAATCGGGGAAACGAAAGGCGCTGTGCTGAAAAGTGCCATCACCGAAGGTCAATCGCGCCCCGACTACGCCGACATCTTCTCTGGAGAACAGGGTTTGATGCAATGTCGCTGTCGCGCCAGGTTGTGTCACTGTATCCGGATTCAGCAGATAGACAGCCGATGGCAAATCGGTCGCGGCGGTCTCCTTGCCGTCAAAGCCCATCTCGCGCATGGCAAGATTATTGGCGCGGCTAAAGCCCAGATTTTCTTGGCTGGCAATCACCTTCACATCAGCAAAGCGCTCCCGAACGACATGGACGGTATCATCAGTCGAGGCGCAGTCCACCAGCCACAGGTCACCAGCCAGTTGGTTTGCCGCCAAATCATCGATAAGGCTTTGCAGGGCAGCGGCTATGATTCGGGCGTTATTCCAGGTGACAATGACAATCGCCAAATCTGCCATCAAGGTTCACCATTGGGGTCAACAATCCTAATCGAACGCATGCCAACATGGTTGTTCCGCAGGCTGATGGCGACATCTTCGTGAATGAGGCCCGCCCAGCAGTTTTGCGGGTTGCGTGCTTCGATCTCTGTCAAACGCACCGCGCCCCAGACAACGGCGCGTTTGCCGGCTGGCAAATAGCGGTAGGTATGGCCGGTTGTTTCGTCATAGACTTCGACTAGGTCTTCATCCGCGCCGATTGCCCAGCGATAGGGATAGCTGGTCAGCGAAGTCGCGCATTGTATCCCCACGCGCCAGGCGCCGGATTCATCGAGCCAGCCCAGAGCGGCGGCTTGCTGCGCTTGCTGATAAACCGTGCCTGGCGCTGGCCCGCTTGTCCGTATGGGAACATCGCCATAGTTGTCAATGGTTAAGTGGAAAACCAGCATATCGCCCAGAGGCACCGTCATTTGCTGCGAATAGGCAAACGATTCGGAAGCGACTGGCAGGGGAAGAAGCTCGCCAGCCTGTTCGCGGGTGGTGAACAACCTCTCGGAATAGGGTTGAACATCAAAGGCGACATCGACCCCAGGCGCTTGTGGCAGGATTTCGGCATAGGGCTTGCCGCCAGTCTCAATCGTCAAGCTCGCTTCGTGGCGGATGCGCTGCCCGACAGCATCCTGAGCCAGCGCGATAACCTGGTAAGTGCCATCCGGCGGCGGGTCAGCGCCCAAATCAATGCCGCCTTCATAATCATAGCGATGCCGTCCCGCCTCGCCATACTGACGTTCTTCAATGCGGGCCGAAACAGGAATCCGTGCGCCATCGGGCCCGACCAGAAAGACATCCAGGCTTTCCACATCTTTTTCAAGATAGACATTGATTTCGACGCGGTCGGCAACCCCGTCCTGATTAGGCGAGAAAACCAGCGGCGACACGGAAAAAATCGACATGACTGGCAGGGGAGAATCCCCCTCCTCAACCAGCAAGGTGCCGCTCTTGCTCATCGTTTCGCCTGATTCAGTTCTTGCCTGCAATCGCCAGGTGTAAGTGCCGTTGGGTATCAGGCGCCGCTCAAGGTGACCGGGCACCTCTTCCTGGTCAAGCAGAAAGCCATCGACAACTCCACTGAAAAGCACGCTGTAATCGCCATCAGCACGCATCTGCCCCTCGCGGAAATAAAAGGTTTGACCATCCTCTGCGGTCAGCGCAATGTCTATGACCGCCTGCCGCGCCAGGCTGTAATCAAACACTGCCAGGTCATTAAGGCCGTCGGCGTTCGGGCTGATGGCATCGCGGTCAAAGCCAGCATCCATAATCAAGGGCAGCGGCGGGGAGAGAATCAAGCTGCCGATAACCAGCACAGCCAGAATGCCAACTGTGGCAGCCAGCAGAACAAACCTGTAGGAGACGCGCATAAACCCTTCATTCCCCCTTGATGCCGAGACTTATCAAGTCTACTGATGCCAGCCTGTGACGACAAGACCCGAACCTTTACATTTGCGGTTGGCTTGGGCTAAACTTCGGATTCAATCCGCAAGCATCTACATCACATGAAGGAACATTCCTTGACGCTCAGCCAAAATCAGGATTTCATCACCATCCGCAACGCCGAGCCCAAGCATGACGACGGGCTGCTGGAACTTCCCCTGCTTGTTTTGGATGAGCAGGTTTTGTTTCCCAAGGTACTGAGCCTCATCCCTTTATGTACCCCAGCCAACCTGGATGCCCTTCGTTATGCCAAACTGCATCAGCAAACCTTAATCGCAGCCAAACACAAGGCAGGTGAGCCTGAACTGGGCGAGCCAGTTCACCTGGTCGGCACGGAGATTGCCCCCGGAGAGATTGTCGAACGGGCAGACAGCACCAGGCAGGTGATGGTTCAGGGGCGGCGCCGTCTGGAAATACTGGACATCAGGCAGCAGACATCCTACCCCGTTGCCAAGGCGCGAATCCTCAGGGACAGGGTGGCTGAACCAGAGGCACTTGAGGCACGCAAGGCCAGCCTGCTTGAGTTGTTCCAGCATTCAAGCCAGTACAGCGACATAATGCCGGACAGCGTTATCAACTACATCCTGTCGCTGGAAGACCCCGGCCAACTCTGCGATGCGCTGGCGGCGGCGCTGCCAATGAACCCCGACCAAATGCAGCAATTGCTGGAACAGGTGACTATTGAGAAACGTCTTGAGCAACTGACGGCGCTGCTTGCTTCGGACTTGCAAAAGCATAAACTGCATGAGGAAGTGCATTCGCGCCTGCAAGATGAGATAGCGGCAAACCAGCGTGAGATGTATCTGCGCGAACAAATCCGCCTGATGCAGCAGGAATTGGGCGATGGCGATGTTTTCCAGCAGGAGATGCTTGAACTTGGCGAGAAAATCCGAGGGGCAGGGCTGCCGCGGGAGGCGCATGACAAGGCGATGAAAGAACTGTCGCGGCTGGGGGTTATACCGCCCTTGTCGCCCGAATCCGGCCTTATCCATACCTATCTGGACCGCCTGCTGGCATTGCCCTGGAAGGCCATGAGCGCGTTGAACCTGAATCTCAAGCGAGCCGAAGATATTCTCGAAGGTTCGCATTATGGCTTGGGCAAGGTGAAAACCCGCATCATCGAACATATCGCGGTGCGAAAACTGGCACAAGACAAGATGAAAAGCCCCATCTTATGCTTTGTGGGGCCGCCAGGCGTCGGCAAAACATCGCTGGGGAAGAGCATTGCCGAAGCTCTTGGCTGCGAATTTCTGCGCATCAGTCTGGGCGGCCTGCGTGATGAGGCTGAAATTCGCGGCCATCGCCGCACTTATATCGGCTCCATGCCCGGGCGGATTCTGCAACAGATGCAGCGAGCCGAAACCATCAATCCGGTTTTCATGCTGGATGAAATCGATAAAATGAGTTCTGACTTTCGCGGCGACCCAGCCGCCGCTCTGTTGGAAGTCCTTGACCCCGAGCAGAACAGGCATTTTGTTGACCATTATCTGGAGATACCCTACGATTTGTCCAAAGTGACATTCATCACCACCGCCAACGACCTGTATGCCATTCCCGAGGCGCTGGAAGACCGACTGGAAGTGATTGAATTCAAGGGGTATTCGGAAGAAGAGAAAATACAAATCGCACGCCGATTTCTTATCCCGAAACAGCTTGAGGCCAATGGCATCCAGGAACGGGGCATCTATTTTCTCACTTCGGGATTGCAGCATATCATCAGGCATTACACCTACGAGAGCGGCCTGCGGAATCTCGAACGGGAAATCGCCAATATCTGCCGCAAAATCGCGCGGCAGGCGGCATCTCATCGCGCTTTCCCGCGGCGCATTAGCCCGACAGCTATCGAAAAGCATCTGGGACCGCCGCAAATGTTTGACACGCGGATTAACCGCAGAGATGCTATCGGGATTGCCAGCGGCTTGGTCTGGACACCCCATGGCGGCGAGATTCAAACCATCGAGGTGTCGCTCTTGCCCGGCAAGGGCAGCCTGACGCTCACCGGCCAACTGGGCGATGTGCTACAAGAATCGGCACAGATTGCGCTCAGCTATCTGCGGTCGCGTGCGTCTGATTTTGGCTTGCCGGCCGAGGACTTTGACAACTATGACATTCACATTCACATGCCCGAAGGCGCTGTGCCCAAAGAAGGTCCTTCGGCTGGAATCACCTTGGCGGCGGCCCTTGTTTCCGCATTTACCGAAGCTCCCGCCAAGAGCAGCTATGCAATGACTGGCGAAATCACGCTGCGCGGGCATATTCTGCCTGTCGGCGGCGCGGTTGAAAAAATTCTGGCTGCGCGGCGGCGGGGGATTCCGCATATCCTTCTGCCTAAAGACAATGAAAAAGACTTGCGGGATCTGCCCAAAGCAGTGAGGCGTGATGTGTCCATCCATTTTGTCGATGACATGCAAGAGGTGCTTGACTTGATATTGCACGAGCCGCCAGCGCAGCGTCAACGGGACATTGAAGCTGGAGAACCAGACAGCGGGGACGATGGATGATGAAAAGGTAGCTGCTATGCGATACCCCTTCAGCTTGTTCATGGTCATCATGCTATTGAGCGCCTGTAGCGCACTGGCGCAGCCCACGGCGACGCCACAGCCTACAGCTACAGCCAGGCCAAAGCCAACTGCTACGTTCACCCCGCCGCCAAGCCATACGCCCGCGCCTACCGCCACAGCGACCCCAAGCCCGACGCTAAGCCCGACCGTCACCCACACCTGGACACCCACCGCGACCGCCAGCATCACGCCACTGGCAGAACCCGGATTCGTTTTTGATAATTGGGAAGTGATGGACATTCCCGAAAATATCAAAGACGGCATATCGAATCCGATGATTGCCTTCACCAACTCCAATAACCAACAGACCATCGCCAACATCGCCACTGCCCAACCCAATACCGGCATCAAAACGCTCTATCTGGTGTCTCCCGCCAGCCCCAGCGTCCGCATCCCCATCCTCGAAATAGATTCGGGGGCGGATTCGAGAATTTTTTTGGCAAAGTCGGGTGCGGCGCTGTCTTTCGTCAAGGCTGGCGGGGACAGCCGAAGCAACGGGCTTTACATTTTAGATATGGAATCCGGCTTTAGCGCCCGTGTGCTGCCCGGAGACAGCCCATTGGTGCAGCGCGGCTTCTTTGTTGAGCCCGCCTGGTCGCCCGATGCAAGCTGGCTGGCTATGGCGGGCGCAACTGGCTATGATATGGACATTTTTCTGTATGCCAAAGACGGCTCAGGTCGAACGAACCTGACCAACAGCGGGTCTTATGACTGGTGGCCGCGCTGGTCGCCAGATGGGCGCTATCTGTCTTTTATATCCGACCGCGCCGTCTGCCCAAGCTGGATACCCGGCGACCCGAATTTCTGTGATGCCCTGACCCTCGAACCCCCAGCCAGCGGACAGGTTTATGTGATGGAAGCTGATTCGGGAGTTGTCTCTCGGATTTCGGATGTTTGGGTCAAGGAGCCGCCCTATTGGATTGATGCTTCTCGGCTGGTGTTTGCCAGTGGCGACCCATTCGACCTGCTGAATCCCCAGCGGCGCATCTGGCAAGCCAATATCGTCAACGGTTCGGTCACTGAAGTTCGTTTGCAAGGCAGCCCGGATTCAGCCAGTTATCTCTCGGAGGCGTGGTCACCGGATGGGCGGGTGGCGCTGGTGCAAATCGCCGACACTTTGAATCAAATTGTCCTGATGACCGCTGACGGCAGACTGCTGCGGCAGGATAACGAACTCGATTTCCCGCGTTTTGGCATGTCGGCAACGTGGTCGCCCGATGGGCAGCGCATCGCCATCGGTGGCACATCCGGGCAATGTCCTTATGGGGTGCGGGTGAAGGAAAGCAGCTACGACACCATCGCCGCCGGCAATCCACCGCCCAGCATGTGTGACCCGCAATTCTCCTCCGACAGTCAATTCATCGCATTTACTGGCGTCAATCCGCGAGTTGACGGCCGCAATGATGTCTATGCGGCCAATTATAACGGCTTCGGCGCCAACAACCTGACCGCCGATTTGCGCGGGCAAGTCGAACTCATCGGCTGGGTGGGCGGATGACCATAGTCATCAGCCAAGCGACAGGCTATAGTGGGGTTAAGAGGACTTCTGTTTTTGAATGAGGGGGACATGATGCCAAACCTGAGCGGCAAAATCGCAGTGGTCACCGGGGGCAGCCGCGGCATCGGTCGGGCGATTTGCCTGGAACTGGCTGCCTGTGGCGCGACTGTGGCTGTGAATTATCATCAAAGCGCAGCGGCGGCGGCGGAAGTCGTATCGGAAATCGAAAAAAATGGCGCGGCTGCCCAGGCTGTTCAAGCCGATGTCCGTGATTCCGAACAGGTCGGAGCGATGTTCAAGGGCATCATCGCCGCTCATGGCACGATTGACATTCTGGTCAACAATGCTGGCATGACGCGCGACAATGTGATTATGATGATGAAGCCGGATGATTTTGATGCGGTCATCGACACCAATTTGCGCAGCGCCTGGTTATGCTGCAAAGCCGTCGCCCGCGTGATGATGCGGAAGCGCCGCGGGTCCATCATCAATATCACCAGCGTGGTCGGTCTTGCTGGCAACGGCGGTCAAACCAACTACGCAGCCAGCAAAGCCGGCATCATCGGGCTGACAAAATCGCTGGCGAAAGAGGTGGCTGTGCGCGGCATTCGCGTCAATGCGGTCGCGCCTGGATTTGTCGAAACGGACATGACAGCTGGCTTGTCGGATGAAATCAAGTCTCAGGCCATTGCAGCCATTCCGCTTGGCAGGATGGGAACACCGCAGCATATCGCCAAAGCGGTCGTTTTTCTTGCCTCACAGGATGCCGCCTACATTACCGGTCAAGTTCTGGTCGTTGATGGCGGCATGGTGATGTAATTCAGAAGGGAGATTTGATATGAGCACCATTTTCTCGAAAATCATCGCCAAGGAAATCCCGGCGGATATTGTCTATGAGGACGAGCTTGTGATGGCCTTTCGGGACATCGCGCCCCAGGCGCCGGTGCATATTCTGATTATCCCCAAAACAGAAATCGCAACCGTCAACGATGTATCCGCGCCAGACGAAGCTGCCCTGGGGCGAATGTTTCTGGTAGCGGCGAAAATCGCCAGAGACGAGGGCATTGCCGCCAGCGGGTATCGTTTGATTGTGAATTGCAACGAAGATGGCGGGCAAGAGGTGTTTCACCTGCACATGCACCTGCTGGGCGGACGCAGGCTGGGTCCCATGCTGACAAGAAAAAGGGCAGAATAGAATCACAGCCTGCGCTGGTTAGCTCTCTGGATTATCGGGTTCGGCGGTCACTTCGGCGCTGGCTTCAGACGGCTCGCCCGCAGGTCTCCAGTCATCCGGCGTGGCATTATCTATCGCGTTCAGAATCTCTGCCGTTGACGGAATCGCGCCCGACTGTGAGGACACAACCGAGACGCCGTTGACATGGATGGTTGGCGTCGCGGCGACGCCTTCGTTGTAAGCCGCATCCAAAGTATTCGAGATGGACCCGGAATTGAAACAGGCGGTGAAGGTATCGCTGTGCAGGCCGAGTGCATCCACCCCGGCCAGCAGCCGATTTTGCGAAAATGCGGTATTGGCATAGCGGGTATGCCAGTCAAACAGGACATCGTGCATCTCCCAGAACATCCCCTGCTGCCCGGCGCACAAGGCAGTGCGGGCGGCGCCGGGGGCGTTGGGTATGGAGCCGGTCTGTAACGGGATATAGACGAGCAAGGCCTGCCCGCTGCGGACTCGCTCCAGAATGGCATCGAGGGATTCGCTGTGGAATGCCTCGCAGCCCGGACAAGCGAAACTGGCATACTCCTCCACGGTCACTGGTGCTTCCTGGTCGCCAAGCTGGGGATAGCCGTCGATAGACAGGGAGCGGGGGATGTCATCATAACGCGCCTGCAAGTCCTGTGGGATAAATACATCCACAGGCTGATTGGACACGACTAGCATGGCAGCCGCCACAACTGCCACGATAACGATGACAAGCAGCAGCAGGCGGCGCTGATTTTGACGGCGCTGTTTCCGACGCCGCTGTCTGGCTTCGCGGGTGCGACTCTTTTTTGCCATATCGATTTTAACCCCTGTGAATGACAACTGAACACAAAAGTTTGAATGCCTGAAGTCTACTCCACACTCCCCTGTTTGTAAAAGGACAAGTCGCTGCGAATTGCTCATTACCCCTTGGCACAAAAGACGCAAACGGTTGCGATGCGAGTCACTGTAACATCTGGCAAAGAACTTTGGTAGAATACAAGCTCATCAAGAGTCGAACAGGAAACGGCTCTGCATCATCGGCAGTCGGACTGTCTGCGATACAGTTCAAAAGGACAAAGGAAGAGCCTATGAGCGAACATTTTGGCACACGCGGCACATTTGATACGGGCAGCGGTCGAGCCGTCATCTACCGTTTGAGCAAACTGGCGGAGCAAGGCATCGGTCATATCGACAAACTGCCCTTCAGCATCAAAATTCTGCTGGAAAACGTCCTGCGCAATCAAGATGGACATCACTTCAAAGCAGAGGACGTTCATCATCTCGCGTCCTGGGATGCGAAGCATCACCATCCGGTCGAGATTCCGTTTAGCCCGGCGCGGGTGATACTGCAAGATTTTACCGGCGTGCCTTCCCTGGTTGATTTGGCGGCCTTGCGCAGCGCGATGGCTCGCATGGGTGGCGACCCCCAGAAAATTAACCCCAAAGTCCCCGTTGACCTTGTTATCGACCATTCGGTGCAGGTGGATGTGTTCGGCAGTTCCGATGCCATAAGGCGCAATGCCGAAATGGAGTTCGTTCGCAATCGTGAACGTTACGAGTTTTTGCATTGGGGGCAAAAGGCTTTCGAGAATCTGAAGGTGGTTCCGCCAGCGACGGGCATTGTCCATCAGGTCAATCTTGAATATCTCGCCAAGGTGGTTCAGCTATACGATGACGCGGGCGGCGATGGCAAGGTGGCGCTGCCGGATTCCCTGGTCGGCACTGACAGCCACACCACGATGATTAACGGTTTGGGCGTTCTCGGCTGGGGCGTCGGCGGCATCGAGGCCGAAGCGGCGATGCTGGGGCAGCCTGTTTATATGCTCATGCCACAGGTGGTTGGCTTCAAGCTG
This sequence comes from Aggregatilineales bacterium, assembly GCA_965214515.1. Lineage (GTDB taxonomy): Bacteria > Chloroflexota > Anaerolineae > Aggregatilineales > Phototrophicaceae > UBA6055. Next base: position 3,654,871 of record OZ243955.1, on the reverse strand, counting down.
ATGGGGCAGCTGCCAGAGGGGGCGACTGCCACTGACCTGGTGCTGATTGTGACGCAAATGCTACGGGAAAAGGGCGTAGTCGGTAAGTTCGTCGAATTCTACGGCCCCGGCTTGAGCAGCATGACCCTGCCCGACCGCGCCACCATTGCCAATATGGCCCCGGAGTATGGCGCAACGATGGGATTCTTCCCGGTTGATGATGAGGTCATCAGCTATTTGCGGCGCACCGGCCGTGACGAAGACACCGTCAGCCTGGTTGAGCATTACAGCAAGGAACAGGGTTTGTTCCGCAGCGATGACGCGGCTGACCCGGAATATAATGACAGCCTGGAACTGGACTTGAGCGCGGTTGAACCCAGCGTTGCCGGCCCCTTGCGCCCGCAAGACCGCATTTTGGTCAAAGACCTCAAGCCCGCCTTTAATCGGGTCTTGACCGCCCCACTGGGTCCGCAGGGCTTTGCGCTGGCGGAAGAGCAGCTGACCGCTGCCAGCATGGTCAAGAACAATGGCGACAGCGCCGAACTCAAACATGGCTCGGTTGTCATCGCCGCGATTACATCCTGCACCAACACCAGCAACCCATCCGTGATGGTCGCGGCGGGGTTGCTGGCAAAGAAAGCGCAGGAACGCGGACTCAGCCGCAAGCCTTATGTCAAAACGAGTTTGGCGCCTGGCTCCAAAGTGGTGACCGAATATCTGGACAAGGCAGGTCTGACACCCCACCTTGAAGCGCTGGGCTTTCACACTGTTGGCTATGGCTGCACAACTTGCATCGGCAACAGCGGCCCCTTGCCCGAACCAGTCCGTGAGGCGATTTATGCGGGGGATATTGTGGCGGCATCCGTGCTGAGCGGCAATCGCAACTTTGGCGGGCGCATTGGTCCCGATGTTCGCGCCAACTTCCTGGCATCGCCGCCTCTGGTTGTCGCTTATGCCTTGGCTGGCACAGTCGATATTGACCTCGACCGCGAACCGATTGGGCAGGACTCGGCGGGCGCGGATGTCTATCTGAAAGATATTTGGCCTACGCAGCAGGAAATTGTCGATACGGTCCAAAACAGTCTCGATGCCAGCATGTTTGTGGAACAATACGGCAATGTTTATGATGGCAATCCACAATGGAACGCCATCCCCAGCACGGACGAGCCCGTCTACGAATGGAACGCGGACAGCACCTATATTCAGGAGCCGCCCTTCTTCCTTGACTTGCCCCGACAAGCCATGCCGATTGAATCCATCGCCGGGGCGCGGGTGGTGGTCAAAGGCGGCGATTCGGTCACAACCGACCACATTTCCCCAGCTGGCGCTATCGCCATCAATGGGCCGGCGGGCAAGTTTTTGCAGGAAAACGATGTCAGCCCGCCATACTTTAACAGCTTCGGCTCACGGCGCGGCAACGACCGCGTGATGACACGCGGCACATTTGCCAATGTGCGCTTGCGCAATCGGCTCGTTCCTGGCAGTGAGGGCGGTGTCACCTATTATCTGCCGACTATGGAAGAGATGCCCATCTACGACGCCGCCTTGAAATATCAGGCGGATGGCACGCCCCTGATGGTGCTCGCAGGCAAAGATTATGGCATGGGCTCATCGCGCGACTGGGCGGCGAAAGGCACGCTGCTGCTGGGCATCAAAGCGGTCATTGCTGAAAGCATTGAGCGCATCCACCGCAGCAACCTGGTGATGATGGGGGTACTGCCCTTGACCTTTGCCGAAGGCGAATCTTATCAGTCGCTCGGTTTAAGCGGAAACGAGAGCTTCGACATTCCGATTGCGGATGATGTCCAGCCATTGGATACATTGACCGTCACCGCAACTGACGCTGACGGCAAGCGAACTGAATTCGAGGTTAGGGTTCGCCTCGATTCGCCGGTCGAGGTGGACTACTATCGCAACGGCGGCATCCTGCATACCGTTCTGCGAAACTTCCTTGCCGAATAAGAGGCAGGGCAAAGGCAAAATTTTTGAGCGGCGCGTCCACAAGGGCGCGTTTCGCTTTGGCATCACCGTATCGCTATCCCATACAAGCGGGTTCGCTGTTGATTATCGGCATATTTCCGATTATGGTTGCCGAGTTCATTAGCGGAAAGCGGCGTCCATGTACGACCTTCGTGTCAGCCGACGGCTTCTGTATGTCATATTCATCACACAGAGTTTGTTTTCGGCAGCGCAGATTTCGATTATCACCATGCACTCGATTGCAGCCGGCATCTTGGGCGGCGCCGACAGCGCGGCGGGGCTGCCAACAACCGCTGTCACCTTCAGCCAGTCGTTCATGGCATATTTTTTCGGAATCTATATGGGGCGCTACGGGCGGCGCATGGGTCTGACGACTGCTTATGGCTTTGGTTTAGTGAGCGCAGTCATCGGCGCTGTTGCAGTGCTGCATGGCATCTTCCCGCTCCTGCTGCTGAGTTCGGCGGGCATGGGAGCTGCCAGAGCCGGTTCACAAATGAGTCGGTTCGTGGTGGGCGAACTTTTCCCGGCCCAACAGCGTGCGCGAATGATTGGTCGCATCGTGTTCGCTGGGACAATCGGCGCGATTTTTGGTCCCGCGCTGGTGGGGCCTAGTGAACAGCTGGCGAAATCACTGGCGCTCGACCTCCCGAATGGACTACCTCTGTTCCATTCCGAACTTCTCCAATCGTTTATGACCGCGCTTGATTACACTCAGGGCTTGACGACGGGTCCCTGGGTCATCGCCACCATCATGTACGGGCTTTCCTTCATCATCACCCTGGTCTTTCTGCGCCCGGAACCAGCGCTTATCGCCGAACAATACGCGGGCAATGCTAAGCAAGTCGCTCAAGCCAATGCGGCACAGTCATTGACACAATTACTGCGACTGCCACAGGTGCAGCTGGCGATTCTGTCCATGCTCATTAGCCAGACAGTGATGAGTACATTGATGACCATCACACCCTGGCACATGCACCAGGCGAATCATGCCAACGCGGCCGTCTCGCTCGTTATCGGCGCTCATACCTTCGGCATGTTCGGCCTGTCGGCATTGACTGGCTATCTGATTGACCGCTATGGGCGCGTGCAGATGATGGTGATAGCAGCCATCACCCTGATTGCCTCCGCCATCATCGCGCCCCTGTCCTCACAGCTGCCCTATCTGGTGGTGGGCCTGTTTTTGCTGGGCTTGGGCTGGAATTTTGGCTACATCGCTGGTTCATCCATGCTGGCAGATGCGCTAAGCGGCGCCGAACGCAGCCGTGTTCAGGGGTTTAACGATATGCTGGTTGCCTTTTCAGCCGGACTCGGCACATTGAGTTCGGGGTTTCTGTTTGGCTTTGGCGGTTATCTTCTGGTCAGCATCGGCGGCGGTGCCCTGGCCTTGGTGCTGCTCGCCTTGATTCGGCAGCTTTCGATCAAACAGCTTGGATGGCAGGCAAGCTAGCCCTCTTCCGAATGCTGAAGCACATAATTCTGCTCGACTATCGCCAGCCACGCAAAACCGACAATGAAAGTTGAACTGCCAAAGGCAATCGCCGTGATAATCGCATTGGCGATTGGAAGGGCTTCCAGGATTTCGCTGAGTATCGCTTGCGCCAGGCGAATGCCCAGATAACCGGCCAAGCCGCCGCCCAAGATGACCACCCCGGAGGTTTGCAGCATTCGGCCAAGTTCTTGCTGCGAAAGCTCCTTATCAAAATAGTTGCGGTAAATCGAAAGACACAGCCAAGCATCGGCAATGGAAAGGCCCAACTGCTTGGCAACTTCGAGGGTCGGACCTGGCACCGAGCCGGACAGCGCCGCGCCTCCAGCCGTCTGCGTTATCCTTAGAAATGAATTATAACGTTTCTTTTGCAGGTCTTCTGCATCAATCATCATTCACCTCACGCCTGGCGTATATTTTTCGATAGCCGTCCATTATGCTAGACTTCATAATCATCTTATGCGATTGGACGGTAGGATGCAAATCACAATTTATACCGATGGCGCTTGCGACCTTCATGCCGAAAATCGACCGGGCGGCTGGGCGGCGATTCTCTGTGCGACCGATGAGCGCGGCAATGTGCTCAAGAAAACGGTCATCAGCGGCGGTCAGGAAATGACCACCAATAACCAGATGGAACTCACTGCCGTTATCGAAGGCTTGAAGCGGCTGCAAAGACCATCAGATATTACCATGGTTACGGATTCGCAGTATGTCATCGACATTGCCACAGGAGCCAAGCGGGCAGCGAAGAACAGGGCGCTGTGGCGCAAATACTTTAAGTTCGCCAGAATACACAATGTAACCTGGAGATATGTCATGGGACATTCCGGCAATGTTTATAACGAACGCTGCGACCAACTGGCAGTCGCCGAACGCCGCAAGTACGCCTTATACAGGGTTGAAACACCGCAGACCTTTGAACCTGTCGACGCAGACATCAAGGTTTATCTCGCCAGTACAAGGAATGCCTGGTCAGCCTGCATAATGCGAGGGAGCAATGTAGAGACATTAAGCGATGTACTGTCGAACAATGAGACTTACTACGAGGCGCTGCTCATTGGCGCCATTCAAATCTTGAAAAAATTGTCGACGGATGAAACGATTGCAGTCTATATAACACGGGCAAACTTCGTAAGAAGTATCAATGAATGGATTCCGCGCTGGATAGAAAATGATTGGATAATATATAAACCTATCAAATACAAACATCACTGGCAGGAAATCTTGAGGCTGACGCAAGAGCGGACGGTAAAATTTGAGTATGATCAACTGCTGCGCCATCACCCGCTTTACGAACGCGCCCTGCATCACGCCAAGGGACTGGTAAAAAATAGCAAATGGGGGGTTGAGGCATTGCAGGACTTTGAACCTGTGGACGCGGACATCGCGGTTTATCTCGCCAGTACAAGTTTGACCAAATATAGCGGAAGTGCCTGGTCAGCCTGCGTACTGCGGGGAGACAATGTAGAGACATTAGGCGATGTACTGCTAAACAATGAGACTTACTACGAGGCGCTGCTCATTGGCGTCATTCAAATCTTGAAAAAATTGTCGACGGATGAAACGATTGCAGTCTATATAACACAGCCCAGCCTCGCAGCAAGTATCAATGAACGGATTCCGCGCTGGATAGAATGGATAGAAAATGATTGGATAACATATAACGCTGAAGGGGAAGACATGCTTGTCAAATACAAACATTACTGGCAGGAAATCTTGGGGCTGACGCAAGAACGGACGGTAAAATTTGAGTATGATCAACTGCTGCGCCATCACCCACTTTACGAACGCGCCCAGCATCACGCCGAGGGATTGGTAAAAAATAGCAAATGGGTCGAGGCATCGCAGGCCTTTGAACCTGTCGACGCGGACATCGAGGTTTATCTCACCAGCACAAGGAATGTCTGGTCAGTCTGCATACTGCGGGGAGACAATGTAGAGACATTAGGCGATGTACTGTCGAACAATGAGACTTACTACGAGACGCTGCTCATTGGCGCCATTCAAATCTTGAAAAAATTGTCGACGGATGAAACGATTGCAGTCTATATAACACAGCGAAACTTCGTAAGAAATATCAATGAACGGATTTTGTACTGGATAGAAAATGATTGGACAACATATAACGCTGAAGGGGAAGCCATACCTGTCAAATACAAACATCACTGGCAGGAACTCCTTGGGCTGACGCAAGAGCGGACGGTAACGTTTAAGTATGATCAACTGCTGCGCCATCACCCGTTTTACAAACGCGCCCAGCGTCACGCCAAGCAGCTGATAAAAAATAGCAAATAAGCCAGCTTGTGTTATATTAAACGGATTATTGAAAATAAATGCTTGCACAGGAAACGACTCATGCCATCATTTGCCAATCGCGTTGCCGACTTCGGGACAACGATATTTACCGAAATCAACCAACTCGCCAACCAGCATCAAGCCGTCAACCTGGGACAGGGACGCCCCGATTTTGATGGGCCTGATGACATCGTTGCGGCAGCGATTCGGGCGCTAAACAGTGACACCGCCAACCAATACGCGCCCAGCCCAGGGCTGCCGAGCCTGCGTGAGGGCGTTGCCAAACACGCTGGCATCTTCTATGACCTCGATGTTGACTCCAATACTGGCGTGATTATCACCGCAGGGGCGACCCAGGGGGTATTTAGCTCGATTATGGGTCTGGTTGACCCCGGCGACGAGGTGATTGTCATTGAACCCTATTATGACAGCTATGTCCCTGGCGTGCTGATGGCTGGCGGGAAGCCGGTGTTTGTGTCGATGCACCCGCCCAACTGGACTTTCGTCGAAGACGAACTGCGCAATGCCTTCAGCCCGAACACACGCGCACTCATCCTCAACACCCCCAATAACCCCACCGGACGGGTTTATACCCGTGCGGAATTGCAGCTTATCGCCAAGCTCTGCATCGAATACGATGTCATCGTTATTTCGGATGAAGTCTATGAACATCTGATTTTTGAGGGACACCAGCATATTGCCATCGCCTCGCTCGATGGCATGTTCGAGCGCACCGTCACCGTGGGCAGCGCGGGCAAGACCTTCGGCATGACTGGCTGGAAGATTGGCTGGGTTTATGGGCATCCCGATTTGATGACTGGGGTCTGGCGTGCCCATCAGTTTATCGTCTTTGCGACCAACCACCCCACCCAAGCCGCAGTCGCTTATGCCTTTACGTTGGGAAACAGCTATTATGAGGAATATCAGGCGCTTTATACCCGCAAGCGTGAGTTGGTTATGCAGGTGATTGATGCCGCTGGCATGTCAGCCATCCAGCCAGAAGGGACTTACTTTATCATGGGGGACTTCTCCCGCATCTATGAGGGCAATGATGTCGAGTTCTGCAAATATCTGATTGAGCATATTGGCGTGGCGACCATTCCGCCCTCGGCATTTTTCAGCCCGAACCACAAACACCTGGCAGAAAATCATGTCCGCTTCGCTTTCTGCAAAAGCGACGAAACACTGGAACAAGCCGCCGAAAAGATGGCCAAACTCCGCCCGTAATTTTGGAAAAAATCTTATCTAACAACTATAGACAGGCACTTTCTTTAATGATACAATCTATTCTGATAACTGATTGATAGCATTCATCTGACGAATGATAAACATCAACCTAGGTTCAGATTTCCTCAATTACATCGTACAGCAGGGATACCTGCCAGGCGACCGACTCCCGTCTATTCAGGAATTGACCAACGACAGGCACCTGGATATGAGCGCCAGTAAAGTTCGTGAACAGCTGGAAGTGGCGCGAACCATGGACTGGGTAGAGGTGCGTTCCAAACGCGGCACCCTAGTCAAGGATTATGCCTTCACGCCGGCGGTGCGCTTGAGCGCCTTGTATGCTTTGGCCTGCGGCGAACGTTTTGAATCCTTTGCTTCGCTGCGCAACCACGTCGAAGCCAGCTATTGGAACGAAGCCTGTGCGCTGCTGCGTGAGGAGGATTTTGCGACCATGCAAGCCTGCATTGATACCGCCAACGACAAATTGGATTCGCCTCCGATTCATATTCCCAACCCAGAGCATCGCATCTTTCATTTAACGGTCTTCAAGCGTCTTGACAATGTTTTTGTCCTGGGCATTCTGGAAGCCTACTGGGATTTGTACGAGGAAGTCGGCATTCATCGGTATATGGATTACAGTTACCTCCGACAGGTTTGGGATTATCATTCAAAGATATTACAGCTGATTCGAGGGAAGCGCTTTGACGAGGCGCGGCAGGCTTTTGTTGAGCATACGCGCTTGCTTAGCTTTGTACCCAGAAACGAGTCCAAGGATAAAATCGGGATGAATGAGGAGTCATCTCACAAGCAATCCATCCAATCATAGCTTCTGAAAGGAGTCATACGCAAATCTTTGCGTAGCATTTTATGGCAGTCAATGTAAGAACTCAACCCAAGTTAGACATCCGCGAGCCAGTCATCAATGATTTCGCGTTTTCGATGGCAACCAAGAATGGCTCTGGCAGCCAGACCTCGAACAATCTGCTGGTGATGTCTCTGTTTCGGATGGGGATTCCGGTCAATGGCAAGAATCTGTTTCCATCGAATATCAAAGGTTTGCCTACCTGGTACACTATTCGCGCCAGCAAGGAGGGCTATACCGCCCGCAAGGCCGTCACAGAGATTGTCGTCGCCTATAACAACAGCACGGCAACCGAGGATGTCGCCAACCTGCCGCCAGGGGGTGTCTGCATCACCACAGACAAAATCACCAGAATGATCAGACACCGCGAGGACATATCATATTACGAGATTCCAGTCACCAAGCTGATGCGGCAAACCGATGTCCCCTCTGCCTTCCGCAAGCGCGTCGAGAACATGACCTATGTCGGTGCGGTTGCCAAGCTCTTCGATATTCCCCTCGACCTGATTTATGATGTCCTGCTGGCAATCTTCAAAGGCAAGGCAAAGGTTGCCATGATGAATCACAATGTTGTCAAGCTGGCTTACGACTGGACGGCGGAAAACATCGAAAAAACGGATCCCTATCGCTTTGAAACGATGAATGGCACGGACGGCAAAATCCTGATGACCGGCAACGATGCTGGCGCATTGGGCGCGGTCTTTGGCGGTGTCAACGTTGTCTCCTGGTATCCTATCACGCCCTCCACGAGCTTTGTTGATGGGATTATCAGTTTTCGCCATTTGCGCCAGAACGAGGACAAGGAAAACACCATTGCCATTATTCAGGCGGAAGATGAACTGGCTGCCGCTGGTATGGTCGTTGGCGCTGGCTGGGCCGGCGGGCGCTCATTGACAGCGACCAGTGGGCCTGGCATTAGTCTGATGGCTGAATTTTCCGGCTTGGCATACTTTGCCGAAATACCATCCGTCTTCTGGAATATCACCCGCATGGGGCCCAGCACCGGCTTGCCCACCCGCACCAGCCAGGGAGATTTGCTCTTCACGCATTTTCTGGGGCATGGGGACAGCCGGCAAATCTGTCTGCTGCCGGGCAATCTGGCGGAGGCATTTGAGTTCGGCTGGAAATCCTTTGATATAGCCGAAGCGCTCCAGGCGCCGATTTTTGTCATCAGCGACCTGGATTTAGGCATGAACAACTGGCTGTCCGACCCCTTTGAATACCCGGATCAACCCATCAATCGGGGCAAGGTTCTGAACGCCGCCGATTTGCAGGCTTTCATTGAGGAACACGGCAAGTGGGGCCGTTATATGGATGTCGATGACGATGGCGTGCCTTATCGCACCATCCCTGGCACCGACCATCCCTTCTCGGCATATTTTGCCCGCGGCACCGGACACAATGAGATGGCAGATTACAGCGAGCGCAGTGACGACTGGATTGAAAATATGGCGCGTCTGCGCAAGAAAATGATGACCGCGCATCAACATCTGCCACAGCCGATTATTGAAACTCATGCCGATGCCGAAATTGGCATAGTTACCTTCGGCACTAACGAGGACGCGATTCGTGAGGCGCGGGACTGGCTGGCAGACGAAGGCATCCAGAGCAGCTATCTGCGGGTGCGGGCGCTGCCGCTGGCATCATCGGTGAGTGATTTTATCGCCGACCATCAGCGCGTCTATGTTATCGAAAACAACTTTGACGGCCAGCTGAACCAACTCATCCGTCTCGAACATGCTGGGGATATAACACATCTGCGTTCATTGGCGCTGGGGGATGGTCTGCCAATGACCCCCAGCTGGATTTACGACAGCATTAAAGAACAGGAAGGTTAATCATGGCGCGTCGTATGCGTACCAATCATCTAGGTTTAAGCCGCAGCGAATACAAGGGACAGCCAAGTACACTCTGCCCTGGCTGTGGACACGATTCTATCTCCAACCAACTCATCAGCATGGCTTATGAAATGGGCATCGAACAGCACCGCATGATCAAGATGAGTGGCATTGGCTGTTCAAGCAAAACGCCAGCTTACTTTCTCGGCGGCTCGCATGGATTTAATGCGCTGCATGGGCGCATGCCCTCGGTGGTAACTGGCGCCTTGATGGCAAACAAGAGCCTGTCCTGCGTTGCCGTGAGTGGCGATGGCGACAGCGGTTCGATTGGCATGGGGCAATTCAAGCATGTGATTCGCCGCAATGTGCCTTTCGTCTATATCATCGAGAACAACGGTGTCTATGGGCTGACCAAGGGGCAGTTCTCGGCTACTGCGGATGAGGGGCAAATCCTCAAGTATTACGGCAAAAACGAGATGCCGCCGATTGATTTGGCGCTGGAGGCGGTGATTGCCGGGGCGACATTTGTCGCTCGCAGCTTCAGTGGGGACGCCAAGCAAGTTCAGGCTTTGCTGCAAGCCGCTCTGCGCCATTCGGGTACGGCTGTGCTGGATATTATCAGCCCGTGTGTGACTTTCAACAATGCAGCCACCTCAACCAAGAGCTATCCTTACGGCAAGGAGCATGAGATTCCCCTGCATGAAATTCAAATTCTGGCGCCCGATTATGTGGATGCCAAAGCCGAAATCCAAATCGGGGATTACGACGAAGGTGACATCATCCACGTTGAAATGCACGATGGTTCTTTTATTCGGCTGAAGAAGCTCGACAACGACCACGACCCGCGCAACCGCCGCATGGCGATTGATGTCCTGGAACGTTCCATGCGCGAGCAGGTCTTCCTGACGGGCCTGATTTACTACGAAGAACCACGCCCCACCCTAGCAGATACAGAGCAGCTGGTGGAAACGCCGCTGGCGCAGCTTGACAGCGAAAGCCTGCGGCCGCCGAAACATGCGCTTGAGCAGGTGATGCGCAGTTTGATGTAAACCTGCATGATTTTGGACAGAAAAAGCCCCGGTCGCCGGGGCTTTCTGTTTTCTAAGGGTGGCATGTTTCCTGACCATGCTTTGTGAGGATAGCGGGTTTCATTTTCTGCTAGTATTTGGGCATATCGGGGTCGATTTCATCCGCCCATGCCAGAATGCCCCCGACAACATTGAACATCTTGTCAAGGTCATAGCCGATTTCGGACAAGAACTGGATGCTGTCCGCGCTGCGCTTGCCAGAACGGCAGTGCAGGTAGAGTGTCTTGTCTTTGGGGATGTCCTTCAGGATGGTTTCCTCCCAGAGCTTGCGCCCGGCTTGAATGCCGTTTTTTGCCAACTGAATCTCCGGTTTGGGAATCCGCAACGTGCCGTCAATCGCGCTGATGTCCCATTCATGCGGGTCGCGGACATCGACCACGACAATATCATTCCCATTTTCCAGCGCGTGCTTGACATCGTGAACGGTGACTGTGTTGATGTCAAGCTCTTGCGCTTCGTCCAGCGAACTGAATTCGCTGTGGTCATGCGCTGGCATGCCACAAAACTGTTCATAATCAATCAATTCGATATCGGCTTTGTCGATGCCACAAATCGGGCAGTTGGGGTCTTTGCGAACCTTGATGGTTTGGAAACTCATTTCGAGGGCATCATAAAGCAGCATACGACCAATCATCGGCTCGCCAATGCCCAGCAAGAGCTTGATGGCCTCGGTAGCCTGCATGGTGCCAATCGTTCCTGGCAAGATGCCCAGCACGCCGCCCTCAGCACAGCTAGGCACCAGGCCGGGCGGTGGCGGCTCGGGGAACAAACAGCGATAGCAGGGACCTGCGGCGGCGTGGAAGACGCTCAACTGACCTTCAAAACGGAAGATACTGCCATAGACATTGGGAATGCCGAGCTTGACGCAGGCATCGTTGACCAGATAGCGGGTAGGGAAATTATCCGTCCCGTCAATCACAATATCCCAGCTTTCGCCAAAGATGGTCAAGGCATTTTCAGATGTCAGCGGCACGTTGTATTTGACAATTTGAATATCGGGATTCAAATCGAGCATTCGCGCGGCGGCGCTGTCCAGTTTGGAAAGCCCGACCGTGCTGATGCCATGAATCACCTGACGCTGCAAATTGGTGAAATCCACCACATCGTAATCGACCAGTCCAATGCGCCCGATGCCAGCCGCCGCCAGATAAAGCGCGAGCGGGCTGCCCAAGCCGCCCGTACCAATCAGCAAAACGTTGGATGCCTTGAGGCGGCGCTGCCCTTCCATGCCGACTTCGGGCATAATCACATGACGGCTATAGCGTTTAACCTCATCGTTGGTCAGATGCGCCAATCGGTTATGCAGTGGGGACATATCTTGCTCTCCATTCATCTGTCTGCGCTTGGGCTAGCGTCCGCCAGCAATGCTGGGGATAATCCGTAATTGGTCGCCCGCCTCGATTTCTGTATCCAGTCCTTGCAGGAAGCGAATATCTTCATCGTCGATAAAGATATTGACAAAACTGCGCAGGCCATCATCGTTGAACAGATGCAGGCGCAAATCGGGATGCTGTTCAACCAGATTCACCAGCGCTTCGCCCACAGTGCCACCCGGCACATCGATGTTGGATGCGCCACCCGTATAGGCACGGAGCGGAGTTGGAATACGAATACTTGCCATGTTAGATTTCTCCTGTACATATCCTGAATCATCGCACCTGAAGCATCTCGCTTTCAAATGCGCTGCGATCCGCTTTCAGCTTCCAGGCACGCATGTCCGCCGCTTTCGCCTTCATCACAGAGGTGATGAGATAGACGAAGTTCGGCAGCGCGTGAACGCGGTCATACTCCGAAGGAATTGCCGATGAATCGGGGTGGCTGTGATAATAGCCCACCAGCAGGAGACCCTGCTCATCTGCCTCGTCCTCCAGGCGCATCCAATCCTGGGGCCTCATCGCGTAGCGGTGATGCTGTTCCCCTTTTTCAAAGACGTTTTCAACCTGTGCGATATTTCTTATGATGGTCTCATCGTTTTTAAGCTCGCCCAATAAAAAGCCGCCGCCTTCGTTGGGATAGGCGGCTTCCATCTGAACAAAAATCCTTTTTTGCATGGCGGCTTGCAGGCTGACTGTCATGGATTGATTTCTCACCATTATGCTTGCAATGAAAAAGAGCCAACCGTTTCGGGGTTGACTCTCGTTCTGTCCTAGTCCTCGTCAACGACTTTTTCAGACAGCACAAGTCCCGATACGGCGAATGGCACCGCTCATCTGACACAGACAACAACAGGATGCGCTGGTCGAATGGAATTGGAGATGATGTATCACCTGCACGATTATTTCCCCGTCATCTTTAACAAATTCGACTGGTTAGTCGGATACCCTGTCCTTTATATCTGAAAGTTCCTGTATGATCATTTGCACCATGCCAATCAGGGAATCCTGGTTGGCTTTCAATTCGTCCTGATTGGCTTTCAACTCATTCAGACTGGCTCTCAATTCGTCTTGACTGGCTTTCAATTTATCTTGATTGGCGATTACAGTATTCAATGCGCGTAAAAGCTCTGTCTGCACATCCTCAAACGTGCGCATCCGGTTTTCCAGCCGGGTGATGCGAATATCCTGAGTTTCCTGAAGAGTCATCCTATCACCTCTGCTTGGCTTTCGACAGCGTTCGTTTATCCGTGCAGGCACTAGATTAACATGAGACCGCAAAATACGCAACAGCGTTTTTTTGCACAGCCACTTATAGATATTGAAGCCAGGTTTTCAGAGTGTTATACTAAGGTACATCACGCGCGAACACGGCGACATCAGAGTTTTAACCATCATCACAGCAGCTTGGCTGACTGTGTTGAACCATAAATCACAGAATCCTGAGGGATTCAGCTGTCAACAAGGAGAAACGGCATGTCTAACCAAGGTGGGCTGGAAGGAATCACTGTAGCGGAGATTACAACGAGTTTTATTGATGGTTCAATCGGCAAACTTGTCTACAGTGGCTATGCCATCGAAGACCTTGCAGAAAATGCCACATTTGAAGAGGTCTTGTTCTTGCTTTACAATACGCGCCTGCCGACCAAAGATGAATTTGAAGACCTCCGCCAGGTCATTGCCCAACATGCCGCGCTGCCCCCAGATGTCTTGACCATGATGAAATCCCTGCCCAAGAGCACGCCGGGGATGGTCGTTCTGCGCACAGCCGTATCCATGCTGGCAGCCTATGATGATGACGCCGAGAACTTGACCGACAAGGAAATCGCAAAATCAAAGGCTTTTCGCCTCACCGGTCAAATGATGACCATCTGCGCCGCCTGGATGCGGATTGCCAAGGGTCAAGAACCCATAGCCCCTCGTCAGGATTTGACCGTGGCGCAAAACTTCGTCTATATGATGTCGGGCGAAGAACCGGACGAAATCGCCAGCGCTGCGGTGAATGTTTATCTCGTCCTGCTTGCCGAACATGGCTTGAATGCCAGCACCTTCGCCGCCCGTGTCATTACCGCGACCGGCGCTGATATGCACAGCGCGATTGTGGGCGGCATCAGTGCATTAAAGGGACCCTCGCACGGAGGGGCAAATGCCGAAGCGATGCGGATGTTTCTCGAAATCGGAGAAGTTGAGCAGGTTGTACCCTGGTATGAGAAGTACATTAAATCCCGCAAGCGCAGGATTATGGGCATCGGACACCGCGTCTACAAAGCCAATGACCCACGCGCTGGCATTCTCAAGCGACATGCCGAGGCCTTGGCAATCCGCTCTGGCAAGCGCAAATGGTTCGATATTGCCGTCAAACTGGCAGAAACCGCCCGCGCCGATGCGTATTTCATCGAGCGCGACCTCTATCCCAATGTGGATTATTACAGCGCCATCGTACTCTACACGCTTGAGCTTGATATTGATATGTTCACCCCGCTGTTTGCGATGTCAAGAATTGCCGGCTGGTCGGCTCATGTCATCGACCAGATGGGAGGCCGCCTGATTCGTCCCAAAGCCAACTATGTCGGTCCGCAAGACCTGGACTGGATACCACTGGAAGACCGCTAGCTCCCCTGCCCTGAACATATCCCGCCCCTTTGATGTGGATTGCGCTAGGCTGCACAGCAAAAAATGCTTGCATAAAAGCGCCTGACTGTGTTATTGTAATAATATCTGGCCTAGACAGGGGAAGTTGGGATGTTTCCTTTAACGGTAGTCGGACGAAACAAGTATTTTCCGAAAGCAACGGCAGTTATCATCGTCGTCAATTTACTCGTTTTTCTCTGGGAGCTGTCTGTTGACGCACGCGGGGATGGTTTCCTGCAAGCTGCCTTGCAGAATTACGGACTGGAAGTCTGTAAAATTGGCGAGCAGAGTTTTGGCACAACGACTTTGGATGCCTTCCGCAGCCTGTTTCTGCATGGGAGTCTGGCACATGTGTTGGGCAATATGTGGTTTTTGTTTTTGTTCGGTGGGCTTGTCGAAAGATATTTGGGCGCCATCCGATTTGTCGGCGCGTATCTGGCATTTGGCGTCCTGGCGACAGTGGCGCATGTTCTTTTCGGGAATACAGTCTGCACGGTGACCAATTCCGGCATTGTCATCGGCGCCAGTGGCGCGGTTGCGGGGGTCATGGGCGGATTCCTCTTTTTGCACCCGAATGCCAGAGTACGGACGATGCTCGGTTTCTTCCGCCCCTTTGTCTGGTCGGTCAACATTCCCGCGTTTCTGTTTTTGGGCTATTGGCTGTTGATGGATGTGCTGCAAGAGGTGGGGTGGATTGGCGTCGAGACCCATGTAGCGCATTGGGCGCATATTGGCGGTTTCCTGGCTGGGTTTGCCATCATGTTTGTCGCTGGCTTTTTCAAGCCAGTTCCAAAGCCCGACCCACTGGCGCATCTGGCAGAATAAGGCCTTAACCAGACCTTACAGAAACGGGATATACAGAATAATCAGGTTGGCGATAATCTGGCAAATCCATGAAGCCGCCAGCCCGTTGCGTTCTCGCACGTAGACATAAATCATATTCATCATCAGCAAGACGATGGCAATCACGACAGCCACAGCCGGGAAGCGCAGAACGGACTGCCACATGACCGGGAAAAACAGCATGACATTCCACAGCGCCGCCAGCAGCCCGACAACCCAGAATACCAACTGATTTTGCAGCAGCCCGCGAAAGAACAGGGTCTCCGCTACAGGCATCACAAAAATCAGGTAGGCAAGCAGGGTGCCCGCCGACATCCCCGGAAACATCTGCTGGGACGAGGGGACAAGAATCGGCTGACGGAGAAACAGCAGGAAGGGTATCCCCAGCATGACGCCATAGATGATGCCCCAGGCGATATTTTCCGGGCGCTCATGGCTGATGCGTTCCATGCTCCCAAGCAGCCAGGACAGCACACTGATGCCCGCCAGGGCGCCCCAGGCCAGCGTATAACGCAAATCCGCATTGTCTGGCAAGAGCGGAATTAACCCGATGCTGAGTGCGATGGCAATCAAAAAGCCAAAGAACGGGTCGCTAGTAGCGCCGCGGGACATCGCTCGGGTTTTGTTGTCCTTCTGCCGCTCGTCATCCCGCACAGCATCCACCGAATCCGAGGATTCAGCCTTTGGCTGTACCATACCCGGACGGTTATCGGGCAAATCGAAGGGTGGTTTGGGAGTCATAATAAGGTGGCGCTCACCGCAGAAACGACGGCATCAACCGCCTGTCGGTCTATCCAGTAATGGGTGCGCAGCCGAATGCGATTGTCTCTGCCTTTGCTGTAGGGCGACATGAGAATGCGATAGTCGTCACGCATCACCTGAATAAACTCATCAAGCGTCATCCGCGCATCGTCCATCATTGAAAAATAGACGAAGTTGGTGCTCTGGCTGTTGACCACGATGGCTGGTATCTCGCTCAAGCCTTCCGCCAGCAGCATGGCGTTAGCGTGGTCTTCATGCAGGCGGTCTTTCATTTTGTGCAGGGCAATCAAGCCGGCTGCCGCCAGAATGCCGGCCTGCCGCATCCCGCCGCCCAGGACCTTGCGGGCTCGCCGCGCCCGGCGAATAAAGTCCTCATTCCCCACCAGCACCGAGCCAGCCGGTGCGCTCAAGCCTTTGGACAAGCAGAATGTCACCGAATCCGCCGGGGACGCCAGCTGCCTGACATCCGTGCCCAATGCCGCCGCCGCATTAAAAATCCTGGCGCCATCTATATGCAGGAGCAATCCATGGCGATGTGCCAGTTCGGCGGCCTGTCGGGTGTATTCGGCAGAAACCGGGATACCGCCAGCCTCGTTGTGCGTATTCTCCAATGCGACCAGACGTGTAATCGGTTTATGCTCATCATCCTGATTGATTGCCGCGCTGATGTCATCCAGGCGCAGTGTCCCATCTGGCTGAACTGGCACGGTGCGCGGGATGATTCCGCCCAGTTGTGCCATGCCACCCTGTTCATACCGATAGATGTGAGCGCTGTCGCCCAGGATGATTTCTTCGCCGCGCTGACAGTGCGCCAGCAAGGCACACAGGTTGCCTTGAGTCCCGCTCGTGACCAGCAGACCAGCCTCTTTGCCCAGCATGGCAGCCGCATCCGCTTGCAGACGATTGACGGTCGGGTCGTCCTGATAGACATCATCGCCGACGACTGCCTTGGCCATGGCCTCTCGCATTTCAGGAGTCGGATGCGAGACAGTATCACTTCTTAAATCGATAAACTTCATTGCACCCTGTCCAGGATTTTATCTTTGGTCGCTCTGTCAGATATTAGACAGAAACAGCATGAATAGCAATAGCGAAAGAAGCAAGGCCGCCTTCCCATGCCATCCATCATCCGAGCGCAGCGCATTGAATGCTGCATACCCCCAAAAATACAGGGGTTGAATGAAACGATTTTCAGGTACACTATATGACGGAATTGATAGGCGACAGCATTGCCATCAGCAACGGGAGACCCTATGGCAGAAGTTTATCGACAAAGCACGCAAGCGATACTGGATGCGCTTGGCGTGGACAAATCGCTGGGCTTGAATCCCGCAGAGGTTCAAGCGCGTCAAGAGGAATATGGCAAAAATGTGCTGCCGACAGACAAGGGCGTCGATTGGCTGCGACTGATCCTTGGGCAATTCACCGATATTATGGTCATCATCCTGATAATCGCTGCGGTCATCTCGGCTGTTTTGGGCGAAGCCACCGACGTTGTTGTCATCCTCGCCATTGTCGCTTTGAATGCGATGCTGGGCATCTATCAGGAATATCGGGCAGAGCAGGCGCTGGCCGCCTTGAGCCGACTGCAAGTCCCGCAGGTCCGCGTCCGCCGCGGCGGTCAGGTGCAAGAAATCAGCGCCGAAGAGCTTGTCCCGGGCGATATGGTCTTGCTCGAAGAAGGAGACCGCGTGCCAGCGGACGGGCGGCTGGTTGATGCGGTCAACTTACAGATAGAAGAAGCGGCGCTGACTGGCGAATCGGTGCCGGTTTCCAAAGACACTGCCGCCATCCAATCCAGCGAAAACATCACGGTCGGCGACCGCCAGAACATGGCATTTATGGGCACGGCGGTCAACTACGGGCGTGGCGAGATGGTCGTCACCACCACCGGGCTGCAAACCGAACTCGGCAATATCGCGGCCATGCTGCTGCAAGTCGAAGAAGGCATCACACCGCTTCAGCGGCGGCTTAACCAACTGGGGCGCATCCTGGCGGCGGGGGCTTTGATTGTCGTCGCCATTGTTTTCGTTGTCGGATTTGTCGTGCAGGGCATCCCCGCCAACCAGATGTTTCTGATTGCCATCAGTCTGGCAGTTGCCGCCGTGCCAGAGGGTTTGCCGGCTCTGGTAACGATTGGCTTATCCCTGGGCGCGAGTCGGATGGTGAAGCGCCATGCGCTGATTCGCCGCCTGCCGGCGGTCGAAACCTTGGGGTCGGTCACGGTGATTTGCTCCGACAAAACTGGCACCTTGACCAAGAATGAAATGACAGCAACCTATCTCGTTCTCCCGCGGCATGAAGACATCAAGGTTGAAGGAACAGGTTATGTTGCCGAGGGCAGCCTGGTTTATCTCGGCTCTAATGACCCCAACAATCTGGGCAAACCTGTGGATGCCGAAAATGATGATTCGGCACAGCGGATGCTCAAGGCGATGGCATTATCGACCAACGCGCATTTGGAAACCCAAAATGCCAGCAATCAAATCAAGGTTGTTGGCGACAATACCGAGGCGGCCTTGCTGGTCGCTGCCCAAAAAATCGGCTTCACTCGAGAACGGCTTGAGGAAGACTTGCCAAGAGTAGCGGAATTGCCCTTCAGCAGCGAGCGCAAGGCAATGACGACGGTACATCAGGTTGTGGGCGATACCGCCAAGCGCCTCTTCCCGAACACACCCTACATTGCCATCACCAAAGGGGCGCCGGACAAACTGATTGAATGGGCGGAAGCCGAACAAACCCCGCAAGAACTTGTGAACCTGAACGATGCCCGCCGTATGGATTGGCAGAACCAGGTCAACCTGATGGCGAACGATGGGCTGCGCGTGCTGGGAATCGCCTATCGCCCCCTGGACGAAGTGCCAGAGGACATATCACCGGAGATCGAGCGGAATCTGGAACTCATGGGTCTGATTGGCATCCTTGACCCAGCGCGTCCTGAAGCCAAAACCGCCGTGCAAAGAGCCGCGCAAGCTGGCATCCGCACAATTATGATTACTGGTGACCATGCCTTGACCGCTGAAGCCATCGCCCGTGACCTGGGCATCTTGCGAGCCGAACAGAAAGCTGTCACTGGCAGCCAGCTTGACCAGATGAGCGAGAAGGAACTGGCGGCGGCATTGCAAAACACATCCTGTTTCGCCCGCGTTTCGCCTGCGCATAAGCTCAAATTAGTTCAGACCTTGCAGCGGGACAATAACATCGTGGCGATGACCGGCGATGGCGTCAACGATGCCCCCGCGCTGAAACAGGCGGATATTGGCGTGGCGATGGGCATCACGGGCGCCGATGTGAGCAAGGGCGCCTCGGAGATGATACTGACCGATGACAATTTCCGCTCCATTGTGGCGGCGATTGAGGAAGGCCGCGCCATTTATGACAACATCAAGAAATTCATCAAATACCTCTTGAGTTCCAATGTTGGCGAAATTCTGGTGATGTTTGTCGCCCTCTTGATTAACCTGCCCATTCCACTGCTTGCGATTCAGATTTTGTGGATTAACCTGGTTACGGATGGTCTGCCCGCGATTGCGCTCGGCTTTGAGCCGGCCGAAGAGGGTGTGATGCAGCGGCGCCCGCGCCATATGAACGAGAGCGTCTTTGCCCAGGGGACTGGACGCCATATTATCTGGGTTGGCATCCTGATTGCGATATTGACATTGGGAAGCTATGTCTGGGGATACAGCAGCATCGGCCTGGATGCGTTCAGCCCGTCGCTGGCGCTGGAAACCCTGGAACGCGCCGCCCTTGTCCGGCTTGCCGACGAGGAGGTCGTGCCACAGCAGTGGGACAGCTGGTCGGATGAGCAGCAAGTGGCGTTTTTGGGTGTTGGGGAGCTTGAGGCTGGCTCGCAGTTTTTGGAGGAAGATGGCAGACAGCCTGGTCGTGAATTATTGAATCAGGTCGAGCGTCTGCCACGCACCATCGCCTTTACGGTCCTCGCCTTTACCCAGATGTTCGAGGTGATGGCGATTCACGCTGGCGACCGTTCTTCGTTCTTCCGCACGGGATTTAAGGGGAATCGGCTGCTGCTTTGGGCCGTCCTCTCGACCTTTATCTTGCAGCTCATCGTTATCTTTGTGCCATTCGTCCAGGAGCTATTTGATACGGGCGCCCTGACACTGACACAGATGATTGTCACCTTCTGCGCCGGCTCGGTGGTATTATTTGCCGTTGAATTGGAAAAGGTCGTCATCCGACGGGAGCTAGATGAAAGCATGGGTACTCAGAGCACTTGATACCCTATCCGTTGTGTGATAAAATGACGGCAAGCGGAGGAATTGACATCATGACGACACGGGACATTCGCATTGCACGGCTGGAAGGCAAGGTACAGACGATTGAGGATGTACAGATGGCGATGTTGAGCAAGTTGGATACCGTCATCGCCAATCAAGACGAACTAAGAGCCAATCAGGTGAAACTGCTTGACATGATAGAAGTGATTATCCAGGAACTTGCAGATATAAAGTCCAGGGTTTCCGGCCGACCTATCGGGTTTATTCGAGACGATGAGGGAAAATAAGTTAAATAGCTAACCTCCGTCTGCGGCGCAGCCGCGTGTGCTATTATGACATCACCTTCCCTTGCAGTTCCTGCGGCACATCCAGCCCCATCAGATGCAGACCCGTTGATGCCACATCCATTAACTGGCAGGCATCCGACTGCCCACTGCCGGATTGCTTGGGATCCACCAAAATGTACACGCCTTCCATAGCATGATTGGCATCATCTGGTCCGGTATCATTTTGCAGGGCATGGCACTTGCCGTGACCAACGCTCCCCAGCACGCGCCAGTGCAAATCACCAAAATACACCATCAAATCGGGAGCGATTCGGTTGACCTGCTGATAGACCTCATGCGGGCAATAAACCTTTGTATTTAAGGGCTTGCCCTGGTGGTCGGGGATTAAGCGAAGGCGGTCGGCAAGCTCCTGGCGAACTGAAGGGAGCGCCTCTGCGGGAATAACCCCATTGGGTTCTCGTCCCTGGACATTGAGGAAAATGCGCCCGTAATAGCCGCCTGTTGACCATGCCTGGGTGCGTGACCAATCGACAGCGTTCAGGTCAAAGGGTACGGCTTGCCCGATGGCAGGCTGCTGTTTGAAGGTCAGCCAGCCATGCCGCCAAAGCCATTCATTGATGCAAATCGCGCCATCCATGCGCTTGACGCCGTGGTCACTGACCAGCATCACGATTTCGCTGCCATCCAGCCGCGCCAGAATCCCCCCAATCTGCTCATCCACCAGGCGGTAATAATCGCGGATTGCCGAGCCGAATGGGTGCGCCGGTTCATGCAGGCGATGCTGTGCATCATGGTAACGCCAGAAAGCATGATGGATGCGGTCTGTACCGATATTGACATGAATGGCAAAGTCCCAGCCCCTGCTTGATAACAAATCGCCAAAAACCCGATACTGCTCAAGGGTCATATCCATCATATCTTGCAGAAGCTGACGGCGATTGATATGGCGATAATCCTTGACATCAAAACGATAGTCAGGCGTCCGCTTCAGGATTTGATGCTTCAGGATGGCGGGAAATGAAAAGGATGCCTGGGTATCGGGGGTCAAAAAGCCGCTGACGAGGCTTCCGTTTAGCGGCCGTATCGGATACGTCTGCGGCACATTGACGACCAGGGACTCGCGTCCGGCAGCGCCAGCATAATCCCAAAGGCGTTTGTGCTGGACAGCGCGGCTGTCTGCCATCATCAGCGGAGCATAATCATATCTGGCGCGATTGCGGAAACCATAGATGCCCAGCACCCCTGGATCCCGCCCGGAGAGCATGCTCGACCAGGCTGGAATGGTGATGCAAGGCATGGTGGAGTTCAGCTGCCCCCAAGTCCCCTGCTCCATCAAGGCGCGGATATTGGGCAACTCCCTCTGCAAATCCTGAAACAGCAAGCCAGCGCCGACGCCATCCAGCCCGATGATAACCAGCTTGCGTTTTGTCCGCCGGCGAAGCCACTTAAGCATCCGTACCCCCAGCGGCGAAAAGAGCGCCGCCTGCACTAGGCCCAGGCAGCGATGCTAATCGTCCAGAACATACCCCATCTCGATAAGCCTGTCCATGACAAGCTGCGCATTGTCTTCCACGCTGGCATTTTCTGCCGTTAAGATGAACTCTGGATTGAGCGGGGCTTCATAGGGATCGTCAATGCCGGTAAAGCCTTTGATTTCGCCGCGCCGTGCCTTGGCGTACAGCCCTTTGTCATCACGCGCCTCGACCACCTCAAGCGGGGTCGCCATGTGTATTTCCATGAACCCCTCGCCGACCATATTGCGCACATTCTCACGAGTTGCGCGATAGGGGCTGATTGCGGCACAGATGACGATGCCGCCGTGCCGCACAATTTCGCTGGCGACATAGCCAATCCGCCTGATGTTCGTGTCGCGGTCTCCCTTGCTGAAACCCAGCCCCTTGGACAGGTGCGTGCGAACCACATCCCCGTCGAGAATGGTGACGTTGCGCCCCTTCTCCAGCAGTAGGTTCAGAACATATTCGGCTGTGGTGGATTTGCCGGCGCCGCTCAAGCCAGTGAACCACAGACAGACTCCCCGCCGATGACGCGGCGGAAAGCTCTCCGCCAAAATCCTGGCGACCTCCGGACGCGAAAACCAGGTTGGCAGTGGTCTCCCCTTCCCAAGATAATTCTCGCGCACCTGGGTGCCAGAAATCTTCCGCGTCTTGGCGGCGGCGGGCAGTTTGGAGCGCTCTTCATAGCGGTCTTCCTCTTCGAGATAAACCATCTCGGCAAATGGCACTGGCTGCACGCCGATTTCCTCTGCATGTTCAAGCGCCAGGTCTTGCGCCTCATAAGGGCCATAAAATGGATTGCCCTCGGAATCATCGCCAGGCCCAGCATGGTCGCGCCCAATGATGAAATGGTTGGCGCCATAATTGCGTCGGATAATGGCGTGCCAGACCGCTTCGCGGGGGCCGCCCATGCGCATCGCCAGCGGCAGCAGCGAGAGCAGGCTGCGGTCTCTTTCGTAATAATTGTCAATCAGGGTTTTGTACACCCGAACGCGGGTGTAATGATCGACATCGCCGGGCTGGGTCATGCCGACCACCGGATGCAGCAGCAGCACGCCGTCAATGTTGGCCGCGGCGCGTTTTGTCAGCGCCTCATGCACGCGGTGCAAGGGGTTGCGGGTTTGGAAAGCGACCACATTGTCATGCCCGTAGCTTTCCAGTACGGCGCGGGTTTCGGTTGGCGTGCGCCGCAATTCGGCAAAATCCCGATGTGGCGGCAGCTGGAGAACTTCGAGCCTGCCAGCGATGTTCAGCCGCCCCCAGCGGTGCATCTCGGCGACGAGCGGGTGGCGGGTATCGAACTTGCCAAAAGCCTTGACGGCCATCTCTTCCAAATCCCACTCGTACATCTCTTCGACGCTTTGGATTGCCAGCAGGTTATTTTTGCTGTCACGCAGAGCGATGTCCATGCCGAGCCTGATGTCATCAGTCGGGTCAATCGGCAAGGTGATGGGCATCGGGAACAGCCTGCCATCGGTCAGGCGCATGGTGTCCAACACGTTCTGAAGATCCGCCTGATTCATAAAACCCCGCAGCGGCGAAAATGCCCCGACAGCCAGCAACTCCAAATCACATTCCGCCCGCGAGCTAATCTGTATGGACGGGAGGGAGCGTGCGTAAGCCCGTTTCTCATCCAACTGGTCGGACGGGACCAGCAGATTAACCAGGGCACCGCCATACGGTGAAATCAATTTCATTCTTTCAATAACCATGAAATACTCCGTTTCATCGACAGGTAAGTCTGCCGTTTTGCAAAACGGCAGTATTGTAGCACAGCCTGCGAAGCTGTGTAAGCTGAAAACCTATTCAGTGCGGTCAATGCCCGATATTTTGCGCCCGAAGAAAACCAGCACAATGCTCAAGCCATACAGGGTCAGGAGCGGCGCCATGACCAGAAACATATTTACCGGGTCAATCGTTGGGGTAATCAATGCCGCGGCGATGGATGCGCCAATGACCGCGATGCGCCATTGTCGAATCAATGTGCCAGCGCTAATGAATCCTAAGAGCGACACCAGAAAGAAAACCAGAGGCGTCTGGAAGGCCACTCCCATCCAGAAAACCAGCGAGGTCACAAAACTCAGATAAAGGTCGGCTGTCCATTCGGGTTCGAAGATGGCTGGCTGGAAGCCCTCAAGAAAGCCCAGCGCCGGCGGCATCAGCACAAACCAGGCAAAAAAAGTGCCGACCAAAAACAAAAAGGTCGTTGCCGGAATCGACAGCAGCACATAGCGTTTTTCGCGGCGCGTCAAGCCCGGCAGAATAAACATCAGAAGCTGATAGGTCATCATAGGGACGGAAAGGATGCCGCCAATCAGCAAGGCGACGCGGAAGTAGACAATGATGGTGCCAGTCGGGTCAATAATCAGCAGTTCGCAGTTTTCGACGGTCGGGATGTTGCAATAAGGGTCGTTCAGGATTTCCAGCGTTGGCCCCGCCAGGCCAAAACCGATGGCTGTACCGATGACCAGAGAAATAACCGCCTTGGTCAAGCGCTGCCGCAATTCATCCAGATGTTCAAAGAAGCCCATCCGCAATTCGTGGCCATCTTCAACCTCTACTGGCTCAATAGGGTCAGCCATGCCGCACCTTACTCATCCGCCGCTGGCATTGACCAGGTGCCCATGTCCGCCTTGTTGCCATTGGAACTGGATTCGGCCGGGGCGCCGCCAGCCCAGCTGCCCACACTCGCAGCTTCCGAAGCTGGCGCAGGCTTTGCTGGCTTTGTCGGTTTAGGGGCAGCGGCTTTCGCTTTGGCTGTTTTGGCTGATGGAGATGGAGGGGTTTTTGTCTTGTTCTTTAAGAGGTCGTCCACCTCCTTGACGGCGGCGACATCTTTTTTGACTTCATCAAGCGACTCTTGCACAGGTTGGGTAAGAGGTTTCATGGCATCCGCCACCGCCTTGTTCATGCTGCTCCTTGTGGGCGGGGTTTTGGGAAGCTGAATGCCGACGCCAGCCTCATCAAATTCCTTTTGAACCAGGTCAACGGTCTGCGACCAAATCACACGGAACTTGGCGATATACTGTCCCAGCAGATACGACCAGTGAATCATCCGTTTGGGCCCCGCGAAAACCAGCATAATAATCAGTATTGCCAGAAGTTCGGCTCCTCCAACCCCGAAAAAGTTCATGGTGCATTCACCTCATCGCCAGCAAGCTGACTCTCGCCTGTTTTTTCAGCCACGATTGACCCCAGGACGCCATGCACGAAACTGTGAGAGTTCTCCGCGCCAAAGACCTGTGCCAGATGAACCGCTTCGTTAATGATAACCGCAATCGGTGTATTGCGCTTTTGAATCCAGTATTCAAATACGGCAATCCGCAAGATATTCCGATCCACAACCGCCACCTGGCTGATGGGCCAATCGGGCGCGTATCGCTGAATGAGTTCATCTATTGTATCACAATCTGCGATGACACCGGCGACGATGGCGGTAATCAGACGGCGCACCGCCTGGGATTCGGGGCGAGCGACGAGATGGGCAGCGAGAACCATGTCAAAGGGATGCTCGGTCGTATCAAGCTCATACAGGATTTGCAAACTCGCTCGCCGCGCAATCGAGCGGTCCGTGATGCTAAGCTCGGGTTCGATGACCTCGGATATAATTTTATCCTCGTCAGGATTGAAATTCTCCAACTCAAACGGATAATCGTCCATTTGATATGAACTCACCTATTCCCGCCTGTCTGCTCATCCACCATCTAAAATCTAGTGTAGCGCAGATGTCCCGATTTTTCCATGCAAAACCGATTTTCGGCATGAGCGGTTGTCCGCCTTCCAATTTGACCTATCCTTTATCTGCGTAAAAAGTCAAAGAAAGCACTTGACAGGTCATTAAGGTTCATGCTAACCTTTGCAGGTTGAATTCAAAAGCTGTTCTCTCATGCTCAACGACCCCTAAAGGAGCAAAATTCATGCCTGTCAAACAATCGCTCGATACAGGTCATGCGCTTGTTGTTGACAAAATCACCAAGTATTTTCACCTGCCCCAGCCGCCTCTTTGGAAGCGCCTGCTGGGTGCAAAAACCGAAATGCCAGCGATGGGCATCCTGCCAGAGGCCAAACCTGGCGGGAAGCAGCCGGTCATTGCCGTTGACCATGTGACTTTCACCATCAAGCGGGGTGAAATCTTCGGGATATTGGGGCCCAATGGCTCCGGGAAATCCACCTTGATTCGGGTCATATCGACGCTGCTGAAAGCCGACAAAGGCAGCGCTACAGTGTTTGGTATGGATGTCGAGCAGGATGAAATGGCTGTGAAACAATTGATTAGCCGCGTATCGGTGGACGCAGCCTTCTTCAAGAAACTCAGCCCGATTGAGAACCTGCTTTATGGCGCCCGCTTGTATGGTGTCACCGGACACGAGGCAAAGGTCAAGGCATACGAAATCATGGGACGGCTGGGACTCAAAAAGTCATCTTATACCGAACCGATGGAGGAGATGAGCCGTGGCATGCAGCAGAAAGTAGCGATTGCCCGTGCCTTCCTGACATCGCCTATTCTGCTGCTGCTTGACGAACCCACGACGGGTCTGGATCCGCGCTCGAAGCGCGAAGTCCGCGCCTTTATCGAAGAACTGCGGGATTCACATGATGCGACCATCCTGATTACGACGCATGACATGGAAGAAGCCGATATGCTGTGTGACCGCGTGGCGGTCATCCACAACGGCAAGCTGGTAGCCACAGATACGCCAGCCGGCTTGAAGCAAAGCATTCCGCACAACAGCAGCCTGCCAACACTGGAAGAGGTGTTTATGTACCTGACAGGCGAGCAGCTTATCAATCACGATGAACTGGAAGAGCCTGAACCTGCCTAGGAAAGGATAAGGAATTATGCAGCAAACAATCCAACACGGTCTGGCAACCTTGCGTTTGGAATTCCTGCAATCTTATGCGTTTCTGGCACGCAACTTGCATTTGACCAAACGTTATTGGGGCTGGGAACTGGCCTGGTTTTTCTATTCGCTCACCAGCGGCCTTTCGGTTGTTTTCATTGCGCAGGGGGCGGAGGCGCTCACTGGTGCGCCACTCAACTTTGATGTGCAGTATTTCACGATGTATCTCATCATCGGCACCCTGGTTTGGCGCTACCTATCGAATATCTTTATCCTGACCAGCGAAGTCATCGCCTGGGAACGTTGGGAAGGCACTATCGAATATACCTTGATGGCGCCGGTGCAGCGCTGGGTGCATCTGGTGGGCCAAACCGGCTATTCGCTGCTCTACAGCCTCATCACAACCTTGATTATTGGTATTGCCATGGCGCTGTTCTTCGAGCTTAACCTTTCGGATGCGAATTTGATTGGCGCGACAGCGGTGATTCTTGGCGGCAGCCTGTCTTTGATTGCCATCGGCATTATCGCCAGCATCCTGCCACTCCTCTATCCAGAGCGCGGCGCTCAAATGACCCATGTCATTCAGGCATCGTTCCTGTTGATTTCGGGGGTTTATTACCCCATCAGCGTGCTGCCCGAATGGATGCAGACACTTGCCATCTTTTCGCCCGTGACCTACGTGCTGGATGGAACACGGGCCGCCATACTTGAAGGCGCCGCCCTGCCCGATTTAATGGATTACATTGTTCCTTTGCTTATCTTGGGCATCATTGCCCTGCCCGTCGGCATTCGCGCCTTCAAAGCAGCCGAGAACTATGCCAAACGCAGTGGCAAACTGAAGCGCGTCGGTTAAATGGCCGGCGCCAGTCGCTTCTGGCTGAGATTACAGCTTGGTCGTGCGAATGAGACGGACATAATTTGCACCTGGGGTAATCTGCCCCAGAATGGAACCGTGCTTCGCCCCGGTAAGCGCTGGCAGTGTGCCGGGGCGGCCATGCCATGTCTCGTATGCCAGGACGGCAAACACAAGCGCTTCCTTAAAATCGCTGCTCATGCCGACATCTTCATGCGTCAAAACCCTTGTCGGCGCAACCAGCGCTTGCAGCATGGCGACCATCACAGGATTGCGCCGACCTCCCCCGCCCAGTATCACTTCCCTGATTGGCGCCGGGGCAAAGCGCTGATAAGCATCAGCAATGTTGCTGGCGGTCAAAGCCGTCAGGGTAGCGATGATTTCGCTATCCCCCAAACCGCGCTCGATGGCTTCATCCAGCAGTTGGAGCGCAGCATTTGTCCCGAAGGTCTCGCGGCCGGTTGTTTTGGGATAGCCGCGCTGATAATAGGGATGCCGCAGCAGCATATCGAGCCAGTCCTCATTGACCCTGCCCTGTTTGGCGAAGCCCCCATCATCATCATAGGTCTGCGCCCCCTTGGTGAAATAACTGACGGCGGCATCAAGCAGGGCATTGCCAGGCCCCGTGTCAAAGGCAATCGGCTGGTTCGCCGTGTTGTCGAGCGGCGGCAGAAACGTCACATTGCCCATCCCGCCAATGTTCTGAATTGCTCGCCAATGCCGCGGGTGGCGCAGCAAAAGCCAATCCACATAACTCGTCAAGGGTGCGCCCTGCCCGCCAGCGGCAATGTCTCGCGCCCGCATATTGCTGATGGTTGTAATGCCCGTCCTTTCGGCAATAGCCGCGGCTTCCACAATTTGCAGGGAAGCGCTGACCTGACCGCTCGGCAGGACATTGTGCCACAGAGTTTGTCCATGCGAGCCGATGAGGTCGATTTGTTCCGCTGTCATGCCGCAATCGTGAATCAGTTGGAGCGTGCGTTCGGCAAAGACTTCTGCCAGGTCAACATGCAAATCAGCGATTTCATCAACGCGGCTCTGGTCTGGATCGCAAGAGCGCAAAATCCTTTGCCGCATGGCCGCTTCATAGGCATAAGTCTCGCCGTGCAAGACCTGCGCCTTCAGATTGTGCGGTTCCCCGCTAATCTCACAGACAGCCACATCGACGCCATCAGCCGAGGTGCCAGACATCAAGCCGACAACAATCATGATGACTCCTTGCCATTTTTACACGAGGAATTTTTACCACCAAGGCATTAGAGAACACAGCAAAACAGAAAACGAGGCGGAGAGGACAGGATTCGAACCTGCGGTACCCGTGAAGGTACAACCGCTTAGCAGGCGGCCCCAATCAACCACTCTGGCACCTCTCCGTAAATGATATAAAGCTGTTAATGTGTTTAAGGCGGAGAGGACAGGATTCGAACCTGCGGTACGGAAAACCGTACAATGGTTTTCAAGACCATCGCCTTAAACCACTCGGCCACCTCTCCAACTGGCTGCAAGTCTCGATGTGGCGCAGGTTATCCTATCACATCGTCCGAGCGCTGTCAATAAAGGAAAGATGATGGAATCTTTGGCTGGATATTGAGGGGGCTTGCATTCTCCATTATACTTCTGTGACTCACATCTGGAGAAAGACCGATGCTAACGCTTGCTGCGGGATGGGTCTATGTCAGCATCATGATTGTTCTCGCCAATGTTGAACAGCTTCAAGGGCAGCGTCAGCCGCTCTCAACCGCGCTGCGCTATGGCTTGGCGGGCGTCATTTTTGTTTGGATGGCGGCCGTGCTGCTGTTCACATTCGCATCCCCCGAAAATGGCAGCAATACGGAAAGCATGAACCGGCCGGCTGCGATTGGTTTTGTTCTGGTGGCGGCAGTGTCTATGCTTAGCCTGTCGGGTTCAAAGCTGCCCTGGGCATGGATTGAGGGTATGATAGTCCGTTTGAGCTTGAATGAGCGACCAGGATTTAATCGACATCGCTATGTTCATCAACTGGCGGTAATGCTGATGGTCTTTCAAACTGTGGCCGTGTTATGGCGGCTGGTCACGGCTGGCGGGCTCGAGGGGCTGGACTTTGCTTATGCCAATCCGGCTGATGCGCTGATGAACCTGGCGATTGGCGCGGTTATTTATGTGACAGTCGCCCTCTTGGGTGTTGGCTGGCTGGTTCGCCGCAATTTTCGTGAGGTCCTGAAGCGGCTCGGTCTTCGATTTCCGAAGCGGCGTGATTGGGTAACAGGTATCGCCATGGCGCTGGCGCTGCATCTCATCGTCTGGGCAGCAGCGGCAGCATGGGCAAGCCTGGTCACACCGAGCGCACTGGAACAGCAGACCCGACCAGCGCAGCAGCTGTTCGACTCCTTTAACAGTTCCCTGATTTTGGGCGCTTTGCTGGCATTGCTGACTGCTGTCAGCGAGGAAATCCTGTTTCGGGGCGCCTTGCAGCCGATTTTTGGGTTAGCGCTTTCGTCGCTCTTCTTCACGACCTTGCATATCCAATATGCCTTTACGCCGGCGGTGTTGATAGTGTTCATCGTATCCCTGGGCTTTGGATTGCTCCGAAATTATGTCAGCACAACCGCATCCATCATCGCTCACAGCATCTATAATTTTGCCCCCTTTTTTATGTTCGCCCTGCTGACAAAGACCTGAAAGTGAGCCGTGCCATTGTTCTTGGGACTATGAACGAGGATTGATGATTAACCTTTATGATTTGAACCTGGATGAATTGACCGAATGGATAATCGGTCTGGGTGAAAAGAAATTTCGCGCTAGACAGATTTGGGGTTGGATGTATGCCAAACAGGTCGATAACTTCGAGGCGATGACCAACCTGCCCGCATCCTTGATTGCCCGGCTGAATGAAAAAGCCGTGCTGGGCAGTCTGCAAGCTGTGGCGGAACAGCACAGCGCCGATGGCACGCAGAAACGTCTGTATCAACTCCCCGACGGGCAGCTGATTGAATCCGTATTGATGTCGTATGAAGACAGGCGCAAGACCGCCTGCATTTCGTCACAAGCGGGCTGTGCCATGGCTTGCGTCTTCTGTGCTACCGGACAGATGGGCTTTGGGCGTCATCTGACGGCGGGCGAAATTTTTGAGCAGGCGATGCTCTTCGCCCGCGAGTTGACCGCCAGGGGACAGCGACTCAGCAACATTGTCTTCATGGGCATGGGCGAACCCTTTCACAACTACGATGCCTGTCTGGAAGCCCTGCGCCGTTTCACCCAACAATTAGGCATCGGCGCTCGACATATAACGATAAGCACTGTGGGGTTAGTGCCACAGATTCACCGCTTTGCTGATGAAGGCTTACAGGTCAAACTGGCGGTCAGTCTGCATAAGACGGATGACGCCGAACGCTCGGCATTACTGCCTGTCAATCGGCGCTGGCAAATTGCAGAGCTCATTGAGGCCTGCCGTTATTATACACTTAAAACCAATCGGCGAATCAGCTTTGAATGGGCGGCCATCGCAGGGGAAAATGACACGGCAGACGAGGCTCATCGGCTGGGACGGCTGTTATCGGGATTGTTATGCCATGTCAATATCATTCCCCTGAACCCAACTGGCGGCTATGCCGGCCTGCCAGCCAACTCAGCCGATATCGACAAGTTTATGAATATCCTGAAGCATTATGCGGTCAGCAGCACCGTCCGCGTCCGCCGCGGCATTGACATTCATGCTGGCTGCGGTCAGCTAAAGACCGCCACAGTCGCCAAGACCCCAGTTCGCTGAGGGAATGGACACGATGATGTATGACCAGAATATCAAAATCGCGCCATCCATCCTGGCGGCAGATTTCGCTCGGCTTGGGGAGCAGGTTATGGAAGCGCAGGCGGCCGGCGCAGATTTGATTCATATTGATGTGATGGATGGCCGCTTTGTACCCAATATCACCATGGGGCCACTGGTTGTCGAGGCGGTCAGGCGCGTGGCGGCTATCCCGCTTGATGTGCATCTGATGATTATCGAACCCGAACGCTTTATCCAAGGTTTTGCCCACAGTGGCGCAGATTCAATCACGGTTCATATCGAAGCCTGCACCCATCTGCATCGGGTACTCGGACAAATCAAGGATGTCGGCTGTCAGGCAGGCGTTGCGCTCAATCCTCATACCCCGGCCGCTGCCCTGGCAGAGATTCTCGATATGATTGATATGATTAATGTGATGACGGTCAACCCCGGTTTTGGCGGGCAGGACTTTATCGGAGGCATGGCATCCAAGATAAAGACCCTGCGCGAGATGGCTGATGAACAGCAGCAGAAAATTGATATTGAGGTGGACGGCGGCATCAACAGCGCAACCATGGCGACTGCCATCAGCGCGGGCGCCAATGTGATGATTGCAGGGTCGTGCATCTTCAACCATGCTGGCGGCATCGCGGCAGGAATCGAGGAACTGCGGCAAGCCGGACTGAAGAGCGGGCGATAGAAATGACATTAGAACAGGCCATCGACGGACAGGCTCTCAAGAGGCTGTTTTATGCTGGCCTGGAGCAGGTCTCGCAAAATGTGGCTGCCATCAATCGCATGAATGTATTTCCCGTGCCAGATGGCGACACTGGAATCAATATGCACCATACACTCCAACGGGCATATACGGAAATCGAAGCGGTCGACAGCCAGGATGCCGCCTTGATTGCAGACAGGTTTGCCTATGGCGCGTTAATGGGCGCACGCGGCAACAGCGGCACCATCCTGTCACAGTGGCTCAAGGGATTTGCCGAAGGCTTGCGCCAGGCACAAACATTGACGCCGCTGCATTTGTTATCCGGCTGTCAGCTGGCGGTCAAGATGGCTTATCAATCGGTCAAAGAGCCTGTCGAGGGGACTATCCTGACGGTGGCACGCGAATCAGCCGAAGCATTGCAAACCTGCGCGGTTGCCGATATGACACTCAACGATGCGCTGGAGGTTCTGGCGCTGGCTGCCGAGCAATCGCTGCATAACACGCCCAATCTGCTACCGATTCTAAAAGAAGTTGATGTGGTTGATTCGGGGGGCATGGGCTTGTTTTTGTTCTTGCGGGGGATGGCAAGCTGTCTGATGGATGATGAAGCGCCCCAAAGCCGCCAGCCAGCCACAAGCGACCGCCGCGACATGGCGCTGATGCCGAAGCATCAAGGGCATTATGGTTATGATGTGCAGTTCCTGATGCGGGGGCAAGACATGGATGTCGCTGCTATCCGTCAGGACTTCGAGCAGCTGGGCTGGTCGGTGATGGTGGTTGGAAACGAATCCACTATCAAAGTCCATATCCATGTGGACAACCCTGCCATGCCATTTGACTACGCTTTCCAAAGCGGCGCGGAACTGGATGATATTGTCGTCGAGAACATGCAGGCACAATATCAGGCCTATATCCAAAAGCGGTCAGTTCCGATGCAGAAAATCGCTGTGATTGGCGTTGCGACTGGCGATGGCATACACGCCATTTTCAAAGACCTGAATTGCACACAGGTCATTGAAGGCGGACAAAGCATGAATCCGGATACGGAGGATTTTCTCAAGGTCATCGACAGCCTGCCAGCCGAGCAGGTGATTATCCTGCCCAACAACCACAATGTGATTATGACGGCGCGGCAGGCTGCCCAGCTTGCCGCCGACAAGGATGTTCGCATTATTCCCACAAAAACCATCTTGCAGGGCATCAGCGCGATGATTGCTTACGGGGATGTCGGGGACAGGGGTATGAATCTCGACGCCCTAACCGCCCAAATGCGCGAAGCGTCAACTCTGGTGTGTTCAATAGAGATTACAAGCGCCACCCGCTCAACCCGACTTCACGGACTGAACATCCGACAGGGAGAGTATATCGGCATCGTTGACGGCGAGATACGGGCTGCCGCCGCCACCCTTGAGGGTACGCTGCTGGATGTTTTCAGCCAGTTGGAAAATAACGATTGGGAACTGGCGACGGTCTATTATGGCCAAAATGTATCCGAATCCAGCGCCAATCAGTTGATTGAGCGTTTATCAAATGCCATAAAGGGATTAGAATTTGAAGCTGTCTATGGTGGGCAAGCTCTGTATCCATATTTGATTAGCGTTGAATAATGCCTAAAGTTCATATTGTGACCGACAGTGGCGTCCGATTTTCAAACCCGCATTTCGTCAAACATTATCCGCTAACCATTTTGCCAAATCAAATCGAAATCGGGGGCAACAGCTACAAAGAAGACATTGACCTCAGCACCGAAAAGGCATTGGAGCTTATT
Organism: Aggregatilineales bacterium; assembly: GCA_965214515.1. GTDB lineage: Bacteria > Chloroflexota > Anaerolineae > Aggregatilineales > Phototrophicaceae > UBA6055. Next base: position 3,620,543 of record OZ243955.1, on the reverse strand, counting down.
TCGCGGCAGAAAACACCGCCCAGGGTCATTCCACCCTCCATCAATGACTTTGCCGAGGTGTTTGCTCGCCTGTCCTATCATTGTGACGCCGTGATTTCGATTCATCCATCCCGCGAACTGTCGGACAGTTGGCAGCATGGCCGTCTGGCAGCGCAGCGTGTGGCTGGCTCGTGCGAGATTGCGGTCGTGGATTCCCAGAGTTTATGCGCCGGGCAGGGCATGCTCGTTCGCGCGGCGGCCCGCGCGGCATACAAAGAAGAAACAGCAGCAGATGTGATACAGGCGGTGCGCGGCGCGGTGAAACGGATTTACTCGGTTTATTGCGTCGGTCAGGTGGACTATCTGCAATTTCACAAGATTATGAGCCCCTCGCATGTCATTTTAAGCAGACGATTAGGCATCAAACCCTTTGTCAGTTTGGAAGAAGGCAGGCTCATCGTCATCGAAAAAGTGCAAACTCACGCCCAGGCTATCGAACGGCTGGTCGAATTTCTGGTAGAATTCACCGCCTTGGATGACGCGCTGATTTTGCAGCCCTGCAAACATATCAGCGAAGAGACCCGAGCGCTGCAAGACCGTCTCACTCTGGAATTTCCGCAACAGTATTTCCCCTTTACCATGTACAGCGCGACCATGGCGACTTATCTGGGGACAGCAGTAAGCGGGGTTGCCGTTCTCGAAAAAGAGGCAGAAGACCTAGATTATGACTTCTAAACGCATCCAAATCGCAACTGACAGCGTATGTGACCTGCCAGCGCAAATCGCAGCCGAACTTGGCATCGGCATCATCCCGACCTATGTCAACATCGGCGGCGAGAGCATAGCGGATGACGGAAAATCCCTAATCCGTCAGGACTTCTACGAGCAGCTCCCCGCGTTCAAGACGCAGCCGACCACCGCCGCGCCATCACCAGGCGATGCCGAGCGTTTCTACCGTTCGCTGCTGGAACAGGGCGCCGACCACATCATCTCGATTCATGTGCCGGCCAAACTGAGCGGGGTTCTCAATGTCATGCGGCTCGGAGCGGAAGCCGCCGCCAAAGACCGCATCACCCTGGCAGACAGTTTGCAGCTTACTTTTGGCATGGGGCTGCAAGTTTGGGTGGCAGCCGAACTTGCCCAAAAAACAGGAGAGGTGAATGACATCCTCGCTGCTATTGAGCGCGTTCGCCAGCATACACGGGTCTATGCCATCATCGACACGCTGGAATACCTCAGGCGGAGCGGTCGTGTCAACTCGCTGATAGCGAATATCGGCAGCCTGCTCAAAATCAAGCCGATTATCAGTGTGAGCGATGGCGACATCAACCTGGTGACACGCCAGCGCACCTGGTCGCGGGCTGAAGCGCGGCTGCGGGCGCTGACGCGCGAACAGGCGCCACTGGAACGGCTTGCCATTCTGCACATTGCCAATCCGACTGGCGCGGAGAAATTTCTGGATTCAATCAGCGACCTGGCGCCAGCAAACACATCCATTATCGAAGTCACGCCGACGCTCGGAACGCATATTGGGCCTGGTTCGATCGGAGTTGCGACTTTGAACAAGAACTGGAGGCGATAAATCATGCCATCTGAATTGGAAAAACTGGTCAAAATCCTGAAGCATGAGCGCAATACTGGCGGCAGGGATTCGGCTGTCATGGGCGGTCTGAGCGCATTCTGCAAAGGCTGGGAGCCGCTGGCGCGTGAGCAGGCTCGGCGTCCGCTGCACCATATCCTGATTGATGAGCTTGTCGATTCCCTGACGAGTTATGAGCGCATCGAGTCCAGCGATGAGCGCATTCTCAAGCTGGGATATTTGCTGGATCGGATTATGAATCGCGTGCCGCCGCCGCCAGCATACAAGGAACGTCTGCCCCTCTGGGAAGAAAAGATGAAAGCGCAGGCGGCTGAACAGCCGCGTGAAGCGCCCCCCGCCCACGGGCGCGAACATGCCGGCCGCCGAGCCGCGAAGCCAGGCCCTTCGCATGGTCGCCCGCCCTCGCGCTCCAGGCAGACATTTATCGAGGAAAACGCCACCTGGGATAAAGATTACGGCTCTGGCTCCGACAGCTATCATCTGGACATCAAACCCTTGCCAAGCCTGTCGCGCCCGCCGCGCCCGCTGCGTCCACAGAGGTCGCTGGTAGAAGAACGCGCTTTGTATCAGGAACTTGCGCAGCCAACAACGCAGGTCAAGGGCATTGGCGGCAAGCTGGCTGGCTTGCTGGAAAACCTGGATTTGCATACGGTCTGGGATTTGTTGTGGAATTTGCCGCGCGATTATAAGGATTACACCGAATTGAACTGCATCAGAGACTTGTCTCCAAGCGCAGCCGCGACCGTCATCGGTACGGTGCGGCGCTCGAATGTCGTGATTGGAAAGGGCAATCGCAAAGACTTGCTCATTGATGTTGACGATGGTTCGGGCAAGCTGTCGGTTCGTTTTTTCGGGCAGCATTATCTGGCCAGCCAACTGCGGGCTGGCAAGCAAATTGTGCTTAGTGGCAAGGTCACCATTTATCGCGGGCTGCAAATGGCAAACCCCGAATGGGAATATCTGGATGTGCAAAATCTGCATACTACCGGCATCGTACCCATCTACAGGATGACCAAAGGGCTGCGTCCGCGCCTCTTCCGCAAGACCATGAAAGGGCTCATCCAAGAATGGGCGCTCAGGATGCCCGACCCCATCCCCCGCACCGTACTGGAGCGATGCGAATTGGCGGATTTGGGCTGGGCAATCCAACAGGCGCATTTTCCCGAAGGCTGGGATCACCTGCGCCATGCACGCCGCCGCCTCGTTTTCAATGATTTGCTGATGCTGCAGCTGGCCATGCTGGGGAATCGGCGCGAGTGGCAATCGGTTCAGGGTCCGGCATTGGATGTTACCGATGACTTTCTGGAATCCTTTATTGCCGATGTCTTTCCGTATGAACTCACGGGCGCACAGCAGCGTGCCATTGCCGATATAAGGCGCGATGTCTCGCAGGCGATTCCGATGAATCGTCTGATTCAGGGCGATGTTGGTTCGGGCAAGACGGCAGTCGCCACAGTGGCGATGGCGATGGCGCTGTCCAACGGAAAGCAGGCGGCTTTGATGGCGCCGACCGGCATTCTGGCAGAACAGCATTATCGCGGGCTTGGCGAGACCTTTGAAAAAATGAGCGCAGAGCAGCCGCCTGTCCTTGCCTTATTGACCGGTTCGCTGACCGCATCCGAACGCGAGTCGATTTATCGCGGCATCGCGGATGGCTCGATTGATATGGTCATCGGCACTCACGCGCTCATTCAGGAGGGTGTCGATTTCCATGATTTGGGCCTTGCCGTCATTGACGAGCAGCATCGCTTTGGGGTTGACCAGCGCGGCAGCCTGCGCGGCAAAGGGGGTAATCCACATTTGCTGGTGATGACCGCAACGCCGATTCCGCGCACGCTGGCCTTAACCATTCATGCTGACCTGGATTTAAGCGTGATTGATGAAAAACCGCCCGGCCGCCGGACGGTTCGCACCAAAATTATCGACCCGATAGCGCGGGAACGGCTGAATGGCTTTGTCATCGCCCAGCTTGAACAGGGACGGCAGGCATTCTTTGTCCATCCTCTGGTAGAAGAATCCGAATCGATAGAGACCGCCTCGGCTCTGGATGCCTATGAAAAGTTGAGCCAGGTCTTTTTCCGTTATCGCGTCTGCCTGCTGCACGGCCGCATGAGTCCACTGGAAAAAGACCGCGTTATGCGAGATTTTGCAGGGGGCGAATATGATGTGATGGTCACGACTTCGGTCGCCGAAGTCGGGGTGGATGTACCCAATGCCAGTGTGATGGTCATTGATGGCGCCAATCGATTCGGCTTGGCGCAGCTGCATCAATTTCGCGGGCGGGTTGGGCGCGGGCAGCATGTGTCTTTTTGCCTCTTGCTTCCCGACAGCAGCCCCGATATTTCGATTGACAGGATACGGGCAAAACAAGCGGGCGAAATGCCGAGCGAGGCCTTGACCCTTCAGGAACGGCGCCTGGCGGCGATGGAAGAGACCAACGATGGCTTCCAACTGGCGGAAATGGACTGGAAGCTGCGTGGCGCAGGAGACCTGCTCGGCAGACGGCAAAGCGGAACAACCAGCTTGCATCTGGTTGAACTGATGTCGCCAGAATTGGTTGAATTGGGGCAGCGCGAGGCGCGTACCCTGTATGAGGAAGACCCCGACCTGGAACTGCCTGAACATCAGTTACTGGCCGAGCGCATCACATCGCTGTATTCCGATTCCGGTGATGTGAGTTAGGCGGACTTGCGAAGTTTGACCAGGATTGAAATTGCCACCAGAAATCATTTGCGCATTTTATCACCTGGGGTTACAATCAGCAGGCAACGTTGGAGACATTCCATGTCAGGAAAAGGCATTGCGGTTTATCCGGCATCGCTTGACCCAATTCATTATGGACACATTGATGTCGCCATTCGTGCGTCCCGATTTTTCGATGAGATTATCGTCGCCATCTATTCAAACCCCAAAAAACAGAATGTCTTGTTTGGAATTGATGAGCGCGTCCAACTTGCGAAACAGGTATTTCGGGATTATCCTAGGATAAGAGTTGCGAAGTATCGTGTTCTTACGGTAAACTATGCTCAATCAGTTGGGGCCATCGCCTTGATTCGGGGATTGCGTGTATTTGGCGATTTCGAATTTGAGTTTCGGATGGGGATGGCGAATAAGAAACTGGCGCCGGCCTTGGAAACCATTGCGATTTTGTCCGATGAACAGTATATTCATATCAGTTCGAGCACGATTCGGGAAATCGCAGAGTTGGGTGGGGATGTAAGCTCGATGGTGCCGCCTGTTATTGAAGAGGCCCTGAAGAACAAATTTAATTGTTAATCATTATATTTATAGCTATGTCGAATGGAGAGGAATTAAATGGATATTCAACATCTTGTTGATCGGCTGGAAGACTTAATTGATGAGGGGCGGCATGTATTTGGCACCAAATACACCATGCTGGATGAAGAGCGGGCTTTGGAAATCATCGACCAAATGCGCATTTCCATACCCGAAGAAATCGAAAAGGCAGCCCGTGTGCTTCAGCAGCGTGACCGTGTCCTGGCGGATGCCAACGAAGAAGCCGCGCGGATTGTTCAGCAGGCACGTCAGCACAGCGAAGGCTTGATTGACCAGCATCAGATGGTGCAGCAGGCGAAAGTTCGTGCTGAATATGTGATTGAGCAAGCCAAGATCGAATCCGAAAAAATCACCCGCGAAGCCGATGATTATGTTCTGGTTCAACTGACGCAGCTGGAGCAGCAAGTCACTCGCAGCCTGGAAGAAATCCGCAACGGGATTGAACTCATGCAGTATGAAGAGCCTGTCCCGATTGAGCCCATCCAGCAGCCTGTCCATGTGCCGCGTCCGCAGGTCAAGCACGAACCGATTAAGTTTGACAAACCGGCACCTGTCGGCAGCCATTCTTAATGACACTGGTGACCGACCAGGATTTGGCGTCGCCAGAGTTTCAATCATATCCTAACGCAACTGCCGGCAGGTTTCATTAGGTTGCCTTGCGGTGCGTTTGATTCTTGTCTCGCTTGCCTGGGTCTCAGGAATTAGCCTCGCGCGATTATCTCTCCCATTCGACTTGTCAATCTGGCTTGTTGGTATTGCTGTCACGATTGCAGTAAAATATAGACATCACCGCCGCCGCTGGCTGATATTTGCCGTGGCGGCTTTTGCTTTGGGAGTTGCCCGCCAGTCCATCGTTCCGCAGTTCAGCGATATAGCTCAATACAATGGAAACACAGGCACGATGACGGGCATCGTCATCAGCGAACCTGATGTTCGTGATGACCGAATTCAATTCCGCGTCGAAGCAGAATCCATATTCGTCCAGCGCAAACACCAAAAGACAAGCGGGCAAGTCCTGGTCGAAACATTTGTCACCGCCGATGTCAGCTATGGCGACCGAATCCGCGCGACCGGTTTTCTAAGCACCCCAGCGGCTTGGGATACATTTTCTTACGCCGATTATTTGGGGCGGCAGGGTGTTTTCACGATGATGCCTTATGCCAGTATAGAAGTCATTGAAAGCGGCGGCGGCAGCCCTTTTTATTCAGCCATCCTCAACCTCAAGCAGGTCGTGCAAGACCACATGGCGCAAGCGCTCCCGGAACCGCAGGCAGGGCTTTTAATCGGCATTTTGCTGGGCAATGAGCGCGGCATTTCGCCCAAACTGGCAGAGGATTTCAATCGGGTTGGCGCTGCGCATATTGTCGCTATCAGCGGCTTCAATATGGTGATTGTCAGCGCCATGATGATGCGTGTTTTTGAGGGCATTTTTGGGGAACGCAGCATACTCGCCACCCTCAGTGGCATCGTCATCATCGCCATCTATACGATACTGGTCGGCGCCAGCCCTAGTATTGTCCGCGCAGCGCTGATGAGCAGCCTGCTTGTCATCGGACGGCAGCTAAAGCGAAATACCTATGTGCCGACTTCGCTGGCCTTTGCCACCCTGGTCATCAGCATCATCGACCCCAATGCCCTGCTGGATGTTGGCTTTCAGCTTAGTTTCTTCGCTGTGCTTGGCATCGGATTATTTGCCGACCCGCTGTCGCGCCGTTTCCGTGCCTGGCTGGAGGCTCGCTTTTCTCCCCCGATGGCGAAGAGCCTGCACACCTTCCTCAACGAGCCGCTGATTGTGTCAATCGCCGCGCAGGCAGCCACCCTGCCGCTGCTTGTCTTTTACTTTGGTCGCTTGTCTCTGGTTGCGCTGCCAGTCAACCTGCTGATTGTACCGATTCAGTCACTCATCTTGATAGCTGCCCTGACAGCAGCGGCGATTTACCCCCTCTTGCAGCCGATTGGCACAGTGATTTACTGGGCTGTGATGGTGTTTCTGTCGTGGACAATCGCCATCGTTCGCGGTTTTGCCCAACTTGATTTCGCTGCCCTGGCGCTGAATATGGATGGGCGTCTGATTCAGGCATCTTATTTGCTGATGACAGGCGGCGCCATCCTATCAGCATCACGGCCGCCGCTCTGGACGCGGCTGGCAAGCCTGATACGGCGTCAAGCGGTCATCGTGGCCACCCTGCTGTCAGCTTCGGTTGTTCTCATTTTGATGTTGGCAATGCGATTCAGTTATCCCGACGGGCGTTTGCATATCTGGCTGCTGGATGTGGGGCACAGCAATGCGGTCTTGCTGCAAACTCCCAATGGCAGCCAGATGCTTGTTGATGGCGGGCGGTTTCCGTCACGCCTGCTGACCGCCATCGGCGACCGACTCCCCTTCTATGACCGCGATATTGAAATCCTGGCAATCACGCATCCGGACGAATATGACACTGCCGCCATCAGCGCTGTGCTTGACCGCTATGCAGTGGGCCTGGCCTTGCTGAACGGTCAGCCAAATGTGACCGAGACATTTCAGGAAATCGAGCGGCGGCTTGCACCTTCAAAGACGGTTGCGGTTCGAGCCGGCTATACGATTGAGTTGGATGACGGCGTTTTGATTGAGATACTGCACCCTCAATCCAGTCCATCCATTGCGGACAGGCTCAATGACCAGGTGATGGTGCTGCGAATCAGCTATGGCGCGGCATCCATACTGCTGACCTCCGACCTCAGCCGCAGGGGGCAGCGGCTCATGCTGGCAAACCATATCCATCCACTGGCGAGCATCATGCAAGTCCCGCGGCACGGAGCGATGAATGCGCTTGAAACCGAATTTCTCCAGCTAGTCCAGCCACAAATCGCGCTTCTGCAAAGCGATGCCGCCAACCGCAGAGGTGACCCAGACCCCGATACATTAGCCCTCCTGGGCGAGATGCCAGTCTTTCGGACAGATGAAAGCGGGGTCATCCATTTGAGTTCAGACGGGATTGAGGTACAGATTGACAAGGGTGGATGAGCAGGAGAGGAGGACTTTAATCCCCCTCTTTGCCATCACTGAGCTATTCTAATACTGAATATCGACATGCCTGCCCGCAGCAGCCGATTCGAGAATGGCATCACAGATAACGGCATTGCGATAACCGTCGAGGAAGGTCGCGCCATAAGGTGCGATGTCGGTGTCATGGACAATCGCATTGAAGAAGTGGTGGAATTCGTGAACGAAGCTGTGTTCCCAACCAATGATATGTCCATGAGGCCACCAGTTTTCCCAATAGGGGTGATGCGCTTCAGTAACCAGCACATTATGGAAGCCCTGCGTCGTATCCGGATTTTCTCCCTTCCAGAAGACATTCAATTCATTCAGCCGTTCCAGATTGAATTGGATGGAGCCATTTTCGGCATTGATTTCAAATGAATTGAAGTTCTTGCGTCCCTGTGCGAAGCGCGTTGCCTCGACAGTGCCCAGAGCGCCGTTCTCGAAATCCAGCAGGGCGACGAAACCGTCATCGACATCCGACTTGACCATGCCGCCAGAACCATCGGGACGTTCGGTAATCCAGGTGCGAGCCAAACCCGCGACCGACTTCGGCTCGCCCACCAAAAACCGCGCCAGGTCGATGATATGTGCGCCCAGGTCGCCCAGGGCGCCGCTGCCGGCAATGTCTTTTTGGAAACGCCAACTGGTCTCCATGGCGGCATCCATGCCCCATTCCTGACAATAGACAGCACGCCAGTGATAAATTTTGCCCAGCCGGCCGCTTTCGACGAGTTTTTTCGCCTGCTGAATGGCTGGAACAAAACGATAGTTGAAGGCGACCATGTGCTTGACGCCCGCTTTTTCGACCGCGTCCAGCATAGCTTTGGCTTCTGCGGCAGTACGCGCCAGGGGTTTCTCGCAGAAGACGTGTTTCCCGGCTTGGGCGGCGGCGATTGACGGCTCGGCATGGGCATCATTGGGACCGCCATTGTCAAACACCTGCACATCATCATTGGCCACCAAATCCCGCCAATCGGTATAGGCGTGTTCATAACCATAGCGCTCGGCGGCGGCCGTGACAGCCGCTTGATTGCGCCCGGCAATCGCAACCAGTCTGGGGATGGCCACCGGCGGATACATCATATAGGGGATTTTTTTGAAGGCGTTGGTATGTGCCTTGCCCATAAATGCGTAACCCAGGATGCCAATGCCAATTTCTGGCGCCTCGGCATCCGCCCCCGCGCCGGCCATGCTGGTGAACGAACTGCTAACCTGTTTTTCGTCTGACATCATTATCTCTCCCAATATAAATTGACTTGTCTATTCATCAGCAAAGGCAGCGTCAAATGCCACCTCGGATGCCTTGAAGTCGTTTTTCTTGACCCATGCCGCCGACTCGGTTGCCCCGAATTCACGATCCATGCCACTGTCTTCCCATTCGACAGACAAAGGGCCCTGATAACCGGCGCGATTCAATGCCCGAATCATGGAATCTATATCCAAATCCCCGCGACCGCAGGAAACAAAATCCCAGCCGCGGCGATGGTCGCCGAAGTTCAGGTGTGAGCCGAGAATGCTGCTGACATTATCCAGAGTCACTTTGGAATCCTTGACGTGGACATGGAAGATGCGGCTGGCGAAGCGGTCGATGAACTTGGCTGGATCGAACAATTGATGAATGAAATGACTGGGGTCAAAATTGAAGCCAAAGGCCGGATGATGATCCAAGGCCGCCAGGGTCTTTTCGGCAGTGTAGATGTCATAGGCGATTTCACCGGGATGCGCCTCCAGAGCAAACCTGATGCCCTCCCCCTGAAACACATCCAGAATCGGCAGCCAGCGTGCGGCAAATTCCTGATAGCCAGCATCAATCATCTCATCGGATGTCGGCGGGAAGCGATAAATCAGATGCCAGACCGGGCTGCCCGTGAAGCCATTGACGACATCCACGCCAAATGCCCTGGCAGCCCGTGCGGTATCTTTCATCTCTTCGGCGCAGCGCTCGCGCACCCCGTCCGGGTCGCCATCTCCCCAGAGGCGGTCGGGCAGGATAGCGCGGTGGCGCTCGTCGATAAAAGCCTCCGCGACGCATTGTCCCACCAGATGATTGCTAATCGAAAAGAACTGAAGCCCATGCTGCTCCAAAACATCCTTGCGCGACTGGATATAGCCATCGCTCTCCAAGGCCTTGTCAACTTCAAAGTGATCGCCCCAGCAAGCCAGTTCGAGACCATCATATCCGAAACTTTTCGCTTTTTCGGCAATGGTTTCAAAGGGTAAATCAGCCCACTGTCCTGTGAATAAAGTCACGGGTCTTGCCATAAGATTTGTCCTCTCCATTCAACTGTTTTCCATAGACCATAAACGGTTACAGTATAGCGACCCAAGGCGGCATCGGCAATATGCTCAATCTCCCAATTAGGATTCTGCCCTGACATGGGGTATGATTGTGTTATGGATTCACATAAGGAAAATCAAAATGTATAATGGCTTAAAGGTCATAGATTTTCATAATCACTTCCCGACGCAAAAACCCATGTTTGCTGGCATGGGACCCGATATTCGGCAGCAGTATGTCCAGCGGCGCGGTGAGAGGCGGGCGCAAATCGCCAGAAACCATGCCATCCAATACAATCGGCAGTGGCGGGCAACATGGGGATTCAACCCGCCAGAGCGAAACACCTTCACCGACGAAGAGCAGGCAGACCGATGGGCCGCCGAAGTCGAGAAATACGGCTTGCGGGCGGTTGGATTTGTCACGGGCGGCGGCAACAAAAACCTGGCGCAGGTGATACGGCGGCATCCCGACAAATTCATCGGTTTTGCCCATCATTATCCCTTTGCCGAAGATGCTGCGGACGAACTGCGGCGAGCCGTCAAAGAAGACGGCATGAAAGGCTACAAGCTGCTGGCGCCTTCGCTCGACCGCCCCGTCGAAGATGAGGCGGCTTATCCCGTTTGGGAGGTCTGCGCCGAGTCGGACATCCCGGTACTCATTCACTTTGGCATTCAAGGCAGCGGCGGCGGCATCGCCTGGCACGAGAACATCAATCCGCTCAAACTGCACAACGTCGCCAAGGATTTCCCGGAGGTGACTTTTGTCGTGCCGCATTTCGGCTGCGCCTGGATTCGGGAAACCTTGCAGCTTTGCTGGGCATGCGCCAATGTCTCGATTGATACTTCCGGCTCAAATCAATGGGTGCGCTGGGTGGATGGCGACTGGACGACCAAGAAGCTGTTCCAAAAATATATGGAAACCATCGGTCCCGAGCGCATCATATTCGGCACAGATTCCAGCTACTTTCCGCGCGGTTTTGCCGAGCCTTATTTGCGGCAGCAAATCCGCGATGTCCGCGAATTGAATTACCGCGAGGACGACATTCAAATGATATTTGGCGGGAATGCCGCCCGACTGTTCAAGATTGACCTGTAGCGATTGAATATGCTCAAGTCTGCCAACATTGGTTGCTTTTGAAGGCAACATTGGTTAAAGTTTGAATATCGGAATAATGAACATTTTTATAAAGGAGTGGAAAATGTTAAAGACAAGATTTATGGCAATCCTGGCGGTTATGTTCCTGCTGATGACACTGGGCGCTGCTGTCACGGCAGATGGGCATATCGTCGAAATCGAATACTGGCAATACAACTTTGGCGCTCGTGTTGATGCCATGAATATGCTCATCGAGCAATTCGAAGCCGAAAACCCCGATATTCGGGTCATTCACAACAGTGACATTCCCTATGCCAACTTCCGCGATGAGCTTGCGGCATCGGCCCCGGCCGGCGTTGGCCCAGACATCGTGACCCTTTTCTACGGCTGGATTCCAGCATTTGTCGATGCCGGTTATCTGGTCCCCTTGCCCGACGACTCCTTCTCCGAAGATTTCATTTTGGAGACCTTCTCGCCTATGGTCGCCAATTCAAAATTTGAGGGAAGCTACTGGGCGATTCCAACTGCCGTTCGCTCGCTGGCGCTGTTCTGGAACAAGGACATCTTTGAGGCTGCCGGGCTTGACCCTGAAGCGCCGCCGACTACGTTGGATGAATTCGTCGAAATCGCTAAAGCAACCACCATCTATGACGGCAGCGGCACCGACATTTTCAATATCACCCAGCAAGGTCATGCGCCGGCTTTGGCGGCACAAGACCATCACTGGTTCCGCGAAGTTCTGCTGCGCCAATTCGGGGGCGCCCCGTATAGCGATGACGGCCGCACCGTGACCTATAACAGTGAGGAAGGCTGCGCGGCCTTTGCCTGGCTGGCTGCCTTTGAAACCGAATACAAAACCGGCAGCAACGACCTGTTCACCGATGCCACCCAAGCCTTCATCAATGGCGAATCGGCACTGCACGTTGACGGCTCATTCCGTGTCGGCACGATTGCCGGGAACAATCCCGACCTCAATTATGGCGTAACCGAACTGCCTGTCGGTCCAAATGGAGAACAGCACACCTTTGGGTCATATTGGACACATGGCATTACCCGCCGCGCCAACGATGACCCAGCCCGCCTGGAAGCCGCCGTCAAATTCCTGCAATTCATCACCACACCCGAAGCTGGCACGCTGTGGGTGAACAGCGTCGGCGAACTCCCGGCTCAACTGACAGCCGCTAGTGACGAAGGCATTCTGAACCATCCGATTCTGGGCGCATTCTCTGCTGGCCTGGCATATTCCCATGCGACCTTTTTCGTGGACGAAAGCGCCCAGCGTCAGGTCTTGATTGACGCTTTCGATAATGTGCGTCTGGGCGGCATGGATCCCTGCGAGGCGCTGGATGAAGCCGCCGCCACCGAACAGGCGCTGCTTGACGAATTCTGGGCAAGCCGCTAGTTCCATCCCAAAAACCGCAGTTCAGCAGCATCCAACTACGTCAGACGCAAGTTTGTCTGGCGTAGTTTCTGTTATAATGATGTATAGCATCAAGCTGGACAATCACTTTGAAGACGATGAAAGAAGAATTAGCGAATGACACCATGAGCCTAAAACAGAAAAGGCCCAAAGCTCACTCGAACTGGACGCTTGCCAGAAAGAAGGTCGTCTGGGCATATATTTTTTTGGCGATTCCGATTGTTTTCTTCGCCTATATTCGGATTTATCCTACCCTGTTTGCCTTTCAAATGAGCCTGCACGACTACAATCCACTGGCGGCAGAACAGCCTTTTGTCGGCTTTGAAAATTACGAGCGCGTCTTTGAAGAATTGGGCAAAAAGAAATCAACCACCAAAGCCGCCTTTTCCAATACCGCGCGGTATCTGGCGCTTGGCGTGCCCGTTCAGCTTCTTTTGGCGCTGGCGATTGCCTTGATGCTAAACGAAATTCGATTTATGAGTACGATTTATCGGATATTGTTCTTCCTGCCCTTCGTGACCTCCACCATCGCCATCGCCTGGGTCTTCCGAATGCTCTATCAGCCGCGTTTCGGGTTATTTAACATCATCCTTCAGCTTGCCTCCCTGCCACAGCAGCCTTTCCTGAAAAGCCCGCAGCAGGCGCTGCCGTCCATTCTGGCGCTGGTTGTCTGGCAGGGCTTGGGATTTGCCGTGATTATCTTTTTGGCCGGGCTGAAGCAAATATCACGGACTTACTATGAGGCGGCAGAGGTCGATGGCGCCAGCCGCTGGCATACCTTTCGCTATATCACCCTGCCCCTGCTGAACCCGAGCATCGTTTATCTGCTCGTGCTGCAAACCATCGCTTTTCTGCGGATGTTCGCGCCAGTCCTGGCCATGTCGGAACAGGGACGCGGCGGCCCGCTGGATTCAACGACAACTGTCGTCTTGCGGGTCTACCGCGAGGCATTTCAGAGTTTTGATATGGGCTATGCCGCTTCATTGACCGTCGTCCTGTTCGCCTTGATACTCGGCATCACCATCATTCAACTGTCCGTCACATCACGGAACACAAGCTAAACCCGCACGGCGAGAACGAATAGAAATCCCGCGCTCACACAAAAGAATGAACTTTCTGGCGCGGATACAAGTTCATTAAACAAGGCTAGGCATCATGGAATCCATTACGCCAACAAACCTGTTCAAAGACCAGGGCAAGCTGACTTCAGTCGGCAGAAGTCGAAACGACTGGAAATACAAATCCTTCTCGTATCTGCTGCTCACGCTCACCGGCCTGACGATGATTGTCCCCTTTGTCTGGATGCTGTCCACCTCGTTAAAGCCGGAAACGGAAATCCTGCGCCGTGATTTTTTCCCGACTGAAGCCACAACCGACAATTATACGCAAGTCATTACCGAGACCGACCTGCCGCTCTGGTACACCAATTCGATTATTGTGGCCGTCATCAGCACCGTCAGCGTCGCCTTCTTTGATTCCCTGGCTGGCTATGTTTTCGCCAAGTATCAATTTCCGGGCAAGCGTCCGATTTTTATTATCTTCTTGACATCGCTGATGGTGCCGACCGAGATGCTCATTATCCCTTGGTTTATCATGTCCTCAAACCCGCCTATTGGCGGGACCTGGGTCGATACCTACTGGGGCATCGCCTTCCCGGGGGTGATAACCGCCTCCGGCATTTTCCTGATGCGCCAGTTTATGCAAGGCGTGCCGGACGAACTGCTGGATGCCGGGCGCATTGATGGCGTCAGCGAGTTCGGCTTATACTGGCGCGTTGCCGTCCCCTTGAGCCTGCCCGCCATTGGGGCGCTGTGCATTTTTAATTTTCTGGGCAACTGGAACGCTTTTATCTGGCCCCTTATCGCCACCACAAAAAGCGAAATGTTCACCCTGCCCGTCGGCATCCAGCAATTTTCTTCGGAAGCGAATACGCCCTGGAATCTGATTATGACCGGCGCTGCGCTTTCAGTCGTCCCGCTGATGATTGTCGTCATTATTTTCCAGCGCTATATCATCGAAGGGATTGCGCTGACAGGCCTGAAGGGTTAGCGCATGGCAGGCAGCGCCTCATCATTCCCACATCCGCTCTACGAGAAATTCGTCCTCAAGCCCTTTTATGAGGACGCCAAAAAATACTATTACGCGCCCATGCTGGCCGCCAATCGGGCGCAGGTCGTTATGCTGTACCAGTGCGGCATCATTCGGCTGGAAAACGCACAGGCGCTGCTGGCTGGCTTGCGGCAAGTGGAAGAAATGGGCCTGGATGCCTTGAATTATCAGTCGGGCGTGGAAGACCTGTTCTTCGCCATGGAAGGCAAGCTGATTGAGATTGTCGGCGCGGCACATGGCGGCAATTTGCAGTTGGCACGCAGCCGCAATGATTTGGGCTATGCCCTGACACGGCTGGCATTGCGCCCCTTGATACTAAACAGCATCGAATGTCTGCTCGAACTGCGCGGCAGGCTGCACAGCTTTGCCCGCCAGCATTTGCATACGCTCATGCCCGGCTATACGCACACCCAGCCAGCACAGCCAACAACTATGGCGCACTATATCGCTGGGGTGCTGGCTTTTCTGGAACGGGATACGGCCCGCCTCCAATTCGCCCACCATACCAACAATCAAAGCCCGCTAGGCGCCGCCGCGCTGACAGGAACAGCCTTTCCAATCAATCGTGAACTCAGCGCGAAATTACTGGGATTTGACCGCGTTTTAATCAGCACCTATGACAGTATCGGAGCATCCGACAACCTGACCGATGTCGCTGGCGCATTGACAACCTGCGGCGTCAACCTCTCGCGTTTCACACGCGACCTGCTGTTCTGGGCAACGCAGGAAAGCGGCGCCATCCGCATCGACGACAGCTTTATCCAAATCAGTTCCATCATGCCCCAGAAGCGCAACCCGGTTGTCCTGGAACATTTGCGAGCCCGAATCAGCCGCATGATAGCGCAGGCACAGGGAATCGTTATTCAATGCCACAACATCCCCTACGGCGACACCCAAGATATCGAGGACGAAATCTTTCCGATGCTGTTCGGGTCGCTGGAAACAGCCAGTGACATCTTGCAGCTTTACAGCGCCGTCATCCACACATCCCAGGTCAATGTGGCTCACCTTCGCCACCGCGCCATTTCAGGCTTCACCACAGTCACCGAGCTTGCAGACAGCCTGGTTCGGCATGGCGGTCTCCCTTTCCGTCAGGCGCACGGCATTGTTTCCGCTCTGGTTGGCTATGCCCAAAAACATCAGCTTGCTCCCGCTGACCTGACCGCAGACATGCTGCGGCAAATCGCCAAAAGCAGCTTTGACCTTGACCTTCGTTGGTCAGATGAATTGTTCAGGCAAGCGCTTGACCCGGCCGCCTTCGTGAATGCGCGGGACTTGCCAGGAGGAGCCGCGCCGACCGCCACAGCCAAAGTCCTGGAGCTTCAGCAAAACCAAATCGAAAATGACCATAGCTGGCTTGCGAATGTGCAGGCACAGCTGTCCCATTCAAATCAACAGCTAATGAATGCCATTGAGGAAATAGCAGCTATCACGCCTGATTCGGCTGTTTGAGATGCCACATGCGACTAACCCTCGTCAGCCGATTCATCAAGGTCGGCTTCGCCCTCAAGGGTTAGCAGATAAGCCACGATGTCAAAAATTTCGATATTGCTATAGATGTCCGGCCAGTTCTTGGGCATTAGTTCGGCATCAAAGCCCTCAACGATATAGGCATTCGTATCGATAATCGAATTGTAGAGGTACTCGGCGGCGCTTTGCCCCTCGATCCGTGTCAGCGCTCGGTCTTTGATATTCAGCAAGCCCGGGCCAACCAGTTTATCCTCGCTGGTGGCGCTGTGACAGGTTGAACAGGCATAATTGGCCGCCTCTTGAAAAGTCTCGAACAGCAGCTTGCCATTTTCGGGGTCGCGCACCGCCACCAAACGGTCAATCGGCGACGAGACCGTCTGCGCCGTGGGTTCAAGGGTGGGGGTAGGCTCGGGAGTCGCTGTCGAAGTGGGCGCGAGCGTAGGGGTCGAGGTCGGAGGTATGGGCGTATCCGTGGGCAGGCTGGTTGCCGCGATGACCGCCTGTGTCCCGTCATCCTCGGTTACAGCGCTCAAAGTCGGTGTGGTCGCTTGCCAAACAGGCGTGGCTAGGGTGCCGCAGCCCGCTAATGCCATACCAATAACCCCCCAGGCTAGTAACAGCATTCTGCCCGCGATTGCGGTGTTCCAGTGCAATTTAATCATTCAACCCATCCATTGTCATTCGAGAAATTGGTCATTCATGCCGGCCTCGCAGCATCATCACAAATCCTAGCCTGAACTGTGAAGCGTGGCAAGACCAAGAAGTTAAGTAATGAAGCCAAAGAAAAACCCGTAGACAATCCATCCAGTACATGATACGATGACAAGCCGTTAATCAAGACAGTACAGCTTTGAAAGGAGCGACAGGAGCGCCGCGTTCCTGTCAGTGACCTATGGCAACTCATAAATCTGCATTCAAACGCATTCGTCAAAACGAAAAACGCCGCTTGCATAACCGCACCTATCGCAATCGCGCCCGTACACTGGTCAAACAGGCCCGCGCCGCCATCGCTAAAGGCGACATCGACGAAGCACGCGAAGCCACTCGCATTGCAGCGCGTGACCTGGATACCCTGGCGAGCCGCGGGGTGATTCATCCGCGCAATGCGGCACGGCGCAAGAGCCGTCTGATGAAGCAGCTGGCCAGCTTAACCAGCTAAAGGGACGGACCCTGATCATTTTAGCGGAAACCGCCCTGCCCTGTCGGCTTTTTGGTTTGGACTAGGGAACATCCACCTCAAAACGATAACCGACGCCGCGTACCGTTTTGAGGTAGACCAGCTTTTGGTTGTCCTCTTCAAGTACATTGCGGGCGTACCGTATGTGAACATTAAGCGTCCGCGTATCGCCCATATAATTCGTGTTCCACACCCGCTGCATAATCGTTTCGCGTGCCAAAACCTGATTGGGATGCGTCATAAACAATTCGATTAACTCCGCCAGCTTGGGCTGAAGCTGTACCTCCTGCCTGTGAGCCTGCAAGATGCGGGTGGTTCGGTTCAGGATAAAGGGCCCGCAGCAAATGGTATCCATCAGCCCCTCTTGCAAAATCCGCGATACAACTCCAATCAGTTTGCGGGTTGAAAACGGGGGCGACAAGGTCACATCGGCAACCTTGGCAAGATTCAAATCACGCTCGGGCCGAATATGAATCATCGGACAATTCGGATAATGCAATCTGACCGCGCGGCAAATCCGTTCGCCAGTTGTCCGCATCGAAACCGCATCCACGATGATTAAACTGAATTGATATTTATCAGCATATAATTTGGCACGTTTGCCACTGGCGGCGGTGATGACCTCCCAGTTTCGCTGAAGCGTTGGCTTCCATCTGGCTGTGCCTATCAATAATATCCGCTCGGACAACCCCATTCCCCCGATAGCTACATCAGCATTTGGCGCAGCTTCATGCACGATTCCACTTTATACGGCATAATTACCAGTATCAGCGCATCTAACGGTAGCAGGCAGCCAGGACAGCTGCCGAATATCGGCGGCGATGATGCGTTCTGCTTTATTATGGACTAAGAATGATACAGCGCAACCGCCGCAGGCAGGGTTCTGCATGAGAGATGTAGCGTATGAAAACTGATGTCAAGGCAATCTATTCGCAATGGGACTGGCAGCCGCTTCAAAGCCTGGCGAACTGGGTCGTGGAACAGGCGCTCCGCATTCAGCAAATTGCCGCGCCAACATTCCATGAAGCGGAACGAGCCAGCTATGTCGCCGAGCGCTTTGTCGATTTTGACCTGGCTGATGTATCAGTCGATGCCGTCAGCAATGTCTGCGGACGCCTGCCTGGCAAAAATGGCGCCGCCGCCATCCTGATACTGGCGCACACCGATACGGTCTTTTCGGCTGATACCGATTTGAGCGTCAAACATGTCGGCAGCGCCATTTATGGCCCCGGACTGGGCGACAACAGCCTGGGCGTGGCCGGACTGCTGGGGCTGATTAAGGCGCTGCATGACTGCGATTATCAGCCCGAATGCGACATCTGGTTCGTCGCCAGCAGTTGCGAGGAAGGCCTGGGCGACCTAAAAGGCGTCAGAGCCGCCTTCGCCCGCCTAGGTTCACAGGTAAGCGCGGTGATTAACCTGGAGGGGCTTGCCTTCGGACATATCTACAACGCCGGTATCGCCGTCCAGCGGCTTCATATCATCGCCAGAGCCGATGGCGGGCATAGCTGGCTGCATTATGGACAGCCGAGCGCCATTCACAGCATCATGGAACTGGGCGCAGACATTGTCAGCCTGAAACTCCCGTCTCGGCCGCGAACAACCTGCAATATCGGGATGATTGACGGCGGACATGCCATCAACGCTATTGCGACCCGCGCCAGTCTTTGGCTGGATATGCGTTCAGCGAGTCCCGCCGCGCTGGAGCGCTTGCGCCAGCAGGTCGATGAGCTTGTTGCGCTTCAGGAAAAAAAGGGGCTGCGTTACGATGTCAGCGTTGTCGGCGACCGCCCCGCAGGGGCCATCCCCGACGACCATGTTCTGGTGCGGGGCGCACTGGCAGCCCTAGCCGCCATCGGGGTGCGCGGCGCACTGGAAATCGGCAGCACCGACGGCAATGTCCCTCTGTCGCAGGGCTGCCCGGCTGTCACCATCGGCATCACGCGGGGCGGCAATGCCCATCGCCTGGACGAATACATCAAAGTTCAGCCGGTGCGTTCGGGCATGAAGCAGCTTGTCACGCTGGCGCTGGCTGCCGCCCGTTACTATGCCCGTTCGCCAGTTGCCTAGAGGCTGTCAAGCAAGTCTAAAAGCCGCTCAATCTCCTCAAACGTGTTGTACTGTCCTATGCCAACCCGCAACATGCCCTGCGGTCGGCCAAGCCGTTTCATAATTTCCACAGCATAATAATCGCCGCTCCACACATAGATATGGTTCTGCCCGCAGCAAGCGGCCATCTCATCGGGACTTTTCCCCTCTTTCACCAAGGCCACGGTCGGGACGCGCCAGTCATAGCGTTCGCTGTCGGTGATGCCAGCAATGGTCACGCCCTTGATGGTCTTGAGCCCCTCAATCAATCTGGCAGTCAGGCCACGCTCATAGGCTTGCACCGCCAACATCCCCTGCTTCATTTTGAGTCTGCGTCCCTCATATTGGGGCAAATCGGCATCGCCATACTTTTCACCAATCATCTCCCAATAGGCCAGACAGGCACACAATCCCATATAGCTCTCGTAAGCTGGCGTACCCGCCTCCCAGCGGTCGGGCGCTTTATCCTTTACCGGGCGCAGTTTATAAGCTGGCAGTTCGTTGAGCAGGTCCTCGCGTCCCCACATGATGCCGAGATGCGGGCCATAAAATTTGTACGCGGAACACAAGAGGAAATCACAGCCGATTTCCTGCACATCAATAGGCAGGTGCGGCGCACTCTGCACAGCATCCACGACATGCCAGGCGCTCACAGCCCGCGCCATATCGGCAATTTGCCGCATCGGATTGATGGTGCCGACCGCATTCGAGGCCTGAACAGTCGCAACCACTTTCGTCTTGTCGGAAAGCGCGGCTTCGAGCGAAGCCATATCCAAGGTGCAGTCGGAGGTGTGAATATCCACCCATTTGACAGTCAGGCCATAATCTTCGGCAATCCGAATCCAGGGCGAGATGTTAGCGTCATGATCCATCCGCGTCAGTACGATTTCATCGTCAGCAGACAGTGTTTGGGCAATGGCACGGCTCAAGGCGAAGTTCAAGGTGGTCATATTGGGTCCGATGACGATTTCATCCGCGCTGGGGGCGTTGATGAAGTCCGCCATGCGCTGACGGGTGGCTGTGACCATGTCATCGTTGCGCCGACTGGTCGCAAATTCGCCGCCCGAATTGGCGTTCATCGTCATATAATAATCCCTGAACGCTTCTATCACCGTCTGCGGAACTTGCGTCCCGGCCGGATTGTCCAAAAAGACTGGCAGAGTCCCATCCGAAGTCGGGATTGATAAAGCGGGAAACAGCGCCCGAATATGATTTGCATGAAAGCCCATCCGCTCATCCTTCATCTGTCTGGTTCATCAAGCTCGGCAAAGGTTGGTACTATAACCGAAACGGAGTAAAATGGATATTTACAGTTTGAGCCATCTAACAGTTACGGAAAGCTCCCATGTCAGGTTTATCACTCAACAATAAACCAACCAAAGGCGCTGGCGCGAACAAGGCGACTGCTTCAAAAAAGCATCTGACCCACACCGAGCAGTGGCGGTGTATGAACTGCGGGCAGCATGTCTTTGTCGTCGTCGGCTCACATCCTCCCGATATTTGTCAGTATTGCAATGATATGACCACCTGGAAGCCAACGGAGCGTTAATGGCCTGTCAATCGACTGAAGACTCTATGGCCTGGCGCACGCGCTTTGCCAGCCGAACGAACTCGTCCTGGTAGACCATCTCCATCCTGCGCGGGCGCGGCAGCCTGACCGACAAATCGGCAGCCACCCTGCCCGGACGCCGCGACATGACGATAATTCGGTCAGCCAAAAGCACCGCCTCGTTGATGTCGTGGGTCACCATCAGGACAGTTTGCTGGGATTGCCGCCAAAGCTGAAGCAATTCCAAACTCAGCCTTTCTCGCGTCAGAGCATCCAGAGCGCCAAAAGGCTCATCCAAAAGCAGAACCCGCGGCGCCTGAACCATAACGCGCCCAAGCGCGACCCGCTGCGCCATCCCCCCAGACAACTCGCTGGGATAAGCCATCTCGAAACTCTCCAGATGGAGTTGGGGCAGCAGCAAACGAACCGTCTCATAGCGCTGCGCGGCTGGCACGCCCGCCAATTCCAGCGGCAGGGCGATATTATCCCGTACCGTCCGCCACGGCATCAGATTCGCATCCTGAAACATAATGGCAATGTCGGGCAAGGGGCGGACGATAGGCGTGCCGTCGCCCCATATCTCCCCCGAAGTCACCTTTTGCAAGCCAGCCAAAACCCGAATCAAGGTGCTCTTGCCACAGCCACTCGCGCCCAAGACACAGACGAACTCGCAGTCTTCGACTTCAAATGAGATGGGACCCAAGGCTGGCAAGGGCTGTCCCCCTGGCGCGGTGAAACAGACCGAAAGCTCACGCAGGCTCAGTCTCATTCACCCTCACCTTCGACAAACCGATTGGTAAAGGCAGCCTCCAAATCCACTTCGGCATCATCCAGGATATTCATCAGGACAAGTGTATCCCGCATGGCTTCCCATGATGCCAAATCGCTATAGCCGAGCCTTTCCGCATCCCACAAATCGACCGTTGTCAGCAAGACTTCAAATTGAGTCAAAGTATCCGGGTCAAACATTTCCGCGAGAGCCGAATACATTGCCTGATGGCTGTCCGCTATTTGCTGCGGGGTCGGATTAGACTCCAGAAAGCGGTCTTGCTGCTCCGAGATTCGACGCAATTCCGCCAGAAAATCGGCATCATCGGGCAGATTGTCAACAAAATCCAGGCTGACAAGATAAGCATGAGCCGGGTTGTGGAGGGTGGCTCGCAGCGCCGCCGCAAAGCTGTCCACCATCATTTGGATGAGCGCTGGATTGTCCTCAAGCAACTTCTGGCTCACAATCATGCCATTGGACACCAAATCCACCTGGGAAGCGACGGAGATGACATCAACATCGGCAATATCGCCACATTCTCCGGCCAGGGCGCGGTTGCGAATTTGAAGCGGCTCATTGTTCACATAAACCACCGCGGCATCCACAGCCCCAAAGCAAAAGACTTCGGGCGCATTAAAGCCAATCTCATCCAGTTCGATTTCAGATTCGGATAAGCCGGCGCTTTGGAGCAGGGTTGTTAAACCACTGTAGCTGGCGCCAAAACGTCCAGGGATGCCGACCTTTAGCCCGCGCAGACCGGCGGCGCTGTCCATCGCGGCAGTGTCG
Source organism: Aggregatilineales bacterium (assembly GCA_965214515.1). Classification (GTDB taxonomy): domain Bacteria; phylum Chloroflexota; class Anaerolineae; order Aggregatilineales; family Phototrophicaceae; genus UBA6055. The sequence continues at coordinate 3,597,901 of OZ243955.1, read as the reverse complement.
GCCACAACCACACCCACCGGATATTGCTGAAACCATTCATAAACATAGACAATCTCCCGACCCTGCGCCCGAGCCAGAATCACCTGCTCGCCGCTGACAATGCCGAAGTTTGCCTGCCCGACGGCAACCAGGTCAACAACTTCAGGCTCTTGAAGGTGTTCGACAGACAGATTCAAGCCAGCTTCGGCAAAGTACCCATCTTCTATGCCAACATAAAAGGGAGCGAATTGCACGTTGGGGATGAATGTCAGCAGGATGCGTTCATTCACAAGGTCATTTTGCGCCGACAGGGTGGATGCCGCGACGAAAGTTAAGACGAAACACAAGCGGATAATACGGTGCATATTCACGCAGGACTCCTCTGAATAGAACGTTTACAAATCAGAACGGCGCTGCCAGGCAAGCAGACGCCACTCCAGAAAAACAACAAAGCTGTATAACGTCAGGGCAATGGCGGTCATCGTCAAGACAGTCACAACCACCAGGGGCGTATCGTACTGATTTCGCGCCAGAGTCACCAGATAGCCCAAACCACTGCTGGAGCTCACGAACTCGCCAACGACCGCGCCAATCACCGCCAGAGTCGCGCTGGTCTTGAAGCCTGCCAGAATCATCGGCAGGGCCGCGGGCAACTCCAGATGGCGAAACATCTGCCACCAAGTCGCATTTAACGAGCGCATCATATCCCTGAGATTCGGGGAAACGCTGCGGACACCCACAATAGCATTGATAAGCGTCGGGAAAAACACAATGACGGCCGTGGTTACAATTTTGCTGGCAGTCCCGCTTCCAAACCAGATGACAAGCAGCGGCGCATAAGCGACAATGGGGGTGGACTGAAAGGCAACAATGATTGGGGACAGCAGTCGCTCCAGCAAGGGAATCTTCCCGATGGCATAGCCGACAGCGAGACCCATGCCAATGCCAAAGAGCAAGCCATATAACATCTCTTCAAGCGTTGTTTGCGCATGTTCAAGCAGCAATCCACTTGAAAGGGCATCAGTGAAAGCATCAAACACGACAGCTGGCGGTGGCACCATAAATGACGGATAAAATTCCATCGCGGTAACCCAATGCCAAAACAGCAGCAAGACGAGGCAGGTCAGCAGTGGCGCCAGCCGCCGAAGCGGTTTGGATTTCGAGAGGCTGAAAGAAGTTCGCTTTTTGCTGTCAGTGGAACGGATGGCTGCCTGCATATCAAACCCTCATGGCATAACCAAAGCGGGGCAAAGGTGACATACAAACCAGCCATTACCACCCGAATTGAGGTGGCTGGCAAAATCCGAAGTTGCATATCAAACCGCACACAGCCGATGCAAAACGAATCAGCGTGCAACCCTTCTCCCATCCGGACTGTCACCGTCGGCTCTGGATTCTCACCAGAATCCACCTGCACAGCGCTGCGGCTGTGGCGCATCCCCTGCAATCAGGGGACGACGAGGGTCACGGGCTTGGTATGACTTAGCATACATCACCGCCGGTAGGGAATTTCACCCTGCCCCGAAGGTTGGTTTAGATTGATTTGAACCCAGTATAGCAGAACTTTTGTTAGAATACTATCTAAAGGGGTGGAATGAATCCGCGATCTGCATCCGACTGTCATTATCATCGGCATCCAAAGCCTCGCTCTGGAAGTTGGTGTCCGCCTTCATCACGGTAAACAGGAAGTGACCGCCCTTGCCGTGGCTGTTGCCTTCCGCCCGGATTCTGCCGCCGTGCGCCTCGACAATATGCTTGCAGATTGCCAGACCCAAGCCCGTCCCTTCGTTTCCCGAATGGGATACATCCGCCTGATAGAAACGTTCAAAAATGCGCTCCCGCAGGTCATCAGGGACGCCTGGGCCATTATCAAAGACCGATATGACAATCTCGTCTCCCTGTTCATTAGCGGTAATCGTGATGGCTTCCTTGGGCGGTGACCATTTGACGGCATTGTGAATCAAATTGGCCAGCACGCGCCTTAGCTGGTCAGCATCGCATAAGACATCATATTTTTCGGCGACATGGCTGACAATCGTCAAATCTTTCATTTCGGCTTGCGAGCCAAGACGTTCAATCGCATCGTCAACAATCTGTTTCAAGGGGGTCTTCACCAGTTTCATAATCGACTGACCCGATTCAATCATCGACAGGTCAAGCAATTCCTGCGCCAGCCATAATAAGGCATCGGTTTCCATCGCAATCTCTTTGAGCGATTGAATGCTGGCTTTGCGCTTGGGTCGGTCATCATCCAGGAACAAACCCTCGATGATTAAGCGAATGCGGGTAATCGGCGTGCGCAATTCGTGAGAGATGTTTGCCACCAGGTCACGGCGAGAACGATTCAAGTTCACCAGTTGGGTAATATCCTGCATGGCAAGGCCGATAAAATGACGGCCGCCATCCACATGCACCACCTGCGTTTTGGCGCGATAATGTGCCGCGGCAATCATAAACTGTTCCTCGAGGCTGCCTTCTTCTTTTAAGACATATTGGACAAGATGGATTAAGTCGGGCGAGTGAATCACATCGTCCAGCTTTTTGCCAACGGGATTGCTGTCGCCAAATAAACCCTTGGCCGCTGTGTTGCAAGCAAGGATGGTACATCCTTCATTCAAAAGCACAACCACATCAAAAGCAATATCCGAAATGGTTGTATAAACAGCCTTGCTCTTGAGGTTTTCGCCTTCAATCGCGTTTAGCTGCGAACGCAGCTTCCGAATGACCGCGTCGCGGCTGTGGATACCCCGATTGAGCGCCTTGACCTTCTCAAGCTGGCGATGGCTGTAATATGCCATACCCACCGAGGCCAGCACAGCAAGCCCAAAAAGAATATCCATCTCACCCCTCGAAACGATAGCCAACCCCGCGGACAGTGCTGATGCGCTGGGGCCTGGAGGGATTGTCCTCTATTTTTTCACGAAGCCAGCGAATATGAACATCCACGGTGCGCCTGTCCACGAAATAATCATAGCCCCAGACCTTGGTCAGAATGAGGTCGCGGGACAGAACTGCATTTTTGTTGCGCATAAGCTCGGTCAATAAACCGAACTCCTTGTTGCTGAGTTTAACCTCCGTATCACCCTTAAAGGCACGGCGACTGGTCAAATCCAGCCGCAGGTCATGCGAGACTAATTCATGGCGCAAATTTCGATCCAGCAATGGACGCCGCAGCTGAACCCGCACCCGTGCCAGGAATTCGTGCAGACCAAAGGGCTTGACGATGTAATCATTGGCGCCATAATCCAGCCCGTGAACTTTATCCCCCTCGGTCCCGCGTGCGGTCAGGATGATAATGGGTATATCGGGCATTTGATTGTCATTTCGTATCCGCCGACACAAACTGAGCCCATCCAAACCCGGCAGCATAATATCCAGCACAATCAGGTCATAGGTATGATGACGTGCCAATTCCCAGCCCGTCTCACCATCAAGCGCCGTGAATACATCATAACCCTCAACGCGAAGATTGTCGGCAAGGCTCGCAATCAGCCTTTCATCATCTTCTATAATCAGGATTTTCTTTGCCATAAACACCATTCACACTGATGCTGACCCTAATCAGCATAGCAACAGAATGCTAAATTTATGTTAAAATATCTGACAAGTATCTTAATATCACCCATCACGAATGGCTCGGATACCCGCGAGCGATGTTGCCGAGCGAACCGCGCTGCGGATAGCGCTCGCCACCAACTCGGCGGCATAAGCGCCAACGATTGTGGGATAGGTGGGGATTTCTCCAGTAGCGAGTGCGAAAATCGTATCTCCATCGAACATCGTATGAGATGGATTGACGGCTCTGGCGATGCCGTCGTGCGACATCTGCGCCACTTTATATGCCTGCGCCTTATTAAGTTTCCCGTTCGTCGCCACGACCCCAATCACAGTATTTTCACGCTCGGACGCGGTGGGCATATTGTCCATCATGGCAGTCAGTGCTGCCAGCACCGAGGCAAAACCGCTGTCATCCTCATTCCGCAATCCTGCCAGGATTTGTCCATGCTCGTCTATCACATTGCCCACAGCATTCACTGCCATCAGGGCAGCCACAACAAGACCATTATCCAATTCCAGAGCCGCCGACCCCATCCCGCCTTTGCTGGCACGAGCATTGCCCAGAATCGCCCCGACCCTGGCGCCTGTTCCTGCGCCGACACTGCCGGATGTCACAGCCGCTGAAGTTGCGTTCTCGCAGGCTTGATAACCCCAGCTTGCGTCCGGATAGACCCCTTCGGCCCCCAGGCCCAGGTCAAATAAAATCGCCGCTGGCACAATAGGGACTATAAACCCGCTTCCCGACCTGTATCCTGTACCCCGTTCTTCATGCCAGCGCATCACGCCATCAGCCGCCGCCAGGCCAAAGGCGCTGCCACCCGACAGCATGACAGCCGTCACCTCATCAACCCGATTATGCGCCTGAAGCAAATCCGTCTCGCGTGTGCCAGGCGCGCCGCCGCGGACATCCACTGCGCCCGTTGTTTTCGGTGGACACAATACAACTGTGCAGCCAGTCGCGCCTTGCACATCCGTAACATGCCCGACTTGGATGCCGGGCACTCTGGTCAAGGAGTTATTCATCGTCTTCATCTTCGATATAGTATTCTGCGCCATCCCCGTCATCATGCCAAATCAGTCGAAACTTGTCGGTACTGGCTTCAAGTTGGTTATTGGCATCGGGAAATAGCACGGCTGCGGCTTGTTCATAATCCGCCGAATCAACCAGCACCTTGATTTCTCCAAGATTGCCCAAGGTAATCCCCAGCGCGGCCGCCCCTGGTTCTTGATGAATCATAGCTGGCACGTCATTTGCCTGGAGTTTGCCAGCCATAATGTGCGCCTCTGCCAGGCTGTGTGTGATGGCGACGGCAATCCATTGTGGGCTTGCTTGGCTTGGCACATCAGCCTCCGCTCATAAACCTCGCTCTATTATAGCAGGCGCGTGGCGAAAAGCGCTATGCGGCTATCTGCTGTGCCAGAAATTCTTCCGCCGCGCTGGCTCGCCCCTGAACATGCTCAATCAATTCGTCCGCCGCCGCACGCAAAGCGCTCACCGCCTCTTCGCCTTCAGCCGCTTGCAGGTACGCTGCCAGCAGCGCGAAATTTTCCTCATAGATTGGAATCATCCGCTCTGGCGTGAAAACATCCGCGCTAAGCTCCGCGACCCCGTTCACATAAATTTGGCGATACACGGCATCCTCTAACAGAAAGCCAATAAGCGGCCAGCGCTCGGCATCGACTTCTAGCGCGAGCTCAAGCGCTGTGCCAAAGCCGGACCGGCGCCCCGCCGCTGCCGGAAGACTGCCGCCCTCTCTGTCCACAACTGAAGCCTGCAATGCCATATTGTTATCCCAGGGAATCCAGACTAGCTTTCCATTTTCCGCATCAGCATAGAGGTAGTAGTTATGCGACATCACGCCATAAGTATCCCAGTTTTGCAGCAGCGTGTTCGCCGCCAGCCAGCGCAGAAATCCCGCCACATCAAAGACCGCTTCCAAATCCGCCTGCCATGTGTCAGGCTTGCTAAGGCGCGTGTCCGCGTGCAGCATGTCAAAGACCGCCAGCACATCCTCATAGCTGCTGCTGCCGTTGGTCTCTTTGTCGAAGCTCTTTTCGCTAAAGCTGCCCAAAGCAAAGGTCGCGCCAGGGCCTTCGGGCTTGTACATATTGCCGTTGTCATCAGCGAACTGCGTTTCAATCAAGGTATCATCAGGCAGTTCAACCGCCGTGTAAATGCCCCAGTATTCAAAACCATCGCCCGCGCCCTTATCCACATACACCGCATAATAGGCGGTCTCGGCAGCGGGCACCCCCGCTGCGCGGAAAATATCTGCCGTTACCTTCTCGCGCTGCAAGGAGGGATCCATGCCCGTGCCAAAGCTAAGCTGTTTGAAGCCATAAAAGCGCTGATTGTCCAATTCAGGATGCTCATCCTCAAACTCGTCAAAATCCAGTTTGAAGGGCAGAGCAGTCGCGCCGCTGCGCCAGCCTATGCTCAAGGTGGAATTGCCTTTGTAGCGGAAGCCAACCTCCCACCAGGCAAGGTCGCCAAACTGAATCGTGACCGGCACCCAGATGGGATTGCGCTCGGTAAGTTGTACAGCGTTTTGCCTGTCGGGAGCGCCTGCTCCTCCCAAGCCAGGGGGCGGGACAAATCCGCTCGGCAAACCAAGCGCCTCGAAGAGTGCGTCCGTTTCAAATCTTAAGGCCGTCGCGGCCGCTTCAAAGTCAGGCAGGAGCGCCATCGCCGCGCGGACTTCCTGCTCGCTGCGTTCCAGGGTGTTGGCAAGTTGGACAAAATCCAGCCACGGTGGACGACCAGCCTCACCTGGATTGCCAAATCCGCGCCTGCCTGCCCCGCCGCCAGTGCCGCGCTCGCCATAGATTTCAAGCATATCCGCCTCTTCCGCCTGCCATGCTTCGGGCGTGAAGGTGATATAGATTTCGTTGATTCGCTCATCAGGCAGGACAAGCTCATAATTGGGCGCGGCACGGTTGCCATGTGATTCATCTGTCCAGCCCGCCGGGCGCCCCATATCCTGCGCGGCAACCGAAGCCACCGCCAGCAGCACGATAAACGCAGTTCCCATGCTTCTCATCAGACAATTTTTTATACTCACTCTATACATCCTTGTCTCTATCACCCGCACTCGCTCACAGGCGTGTGGGCTTTTCTTTTGTTTTTGCTTGCGCTTGCTCAAAATGCCACAGGCGCAGTTCGGCAGTCTTGCGCTTGAAATTCACCTTATCGATGGCGATGTCTACGGGCATGATGCCGGTGCGCTCACGGATATCGGCGAATAGCTCAGCGCGGTTTGTCGGGTGTAACAGCGCCAGGTTGTCATAAACCAAGACGAAACTGTTGCGGCCATGCAGAAATCTTCCGGATTCCAGCGCCGCCAAAGTCGTCAGCAGCGCCAGATTGATGGCAGCCATCTCTTCCCAGTATCGGAAATACATCAAAAGCGCATTGACTAACGAAATGGCGATGGCGGCAAAGAGATAGGTCATGTCGCGCAGGGAAATCGTCACTGTGCGGAAGCGCAACAGCGAAAAAATTGCAAAAATGCCAAAGCCGACGCCCAGCCCAATTTCAACACGCACCATAAGCAAAATCAGCACATACACCAACGCGCCGCCAATAATCACCGAAATGGCATAATCGCGGCTGGGTTGACGGCGGCAATACAAGACCAGCACTAAAAACGTGATAATCATCAGGTTGATGCCAAAGCGCAGCCAATAATCTAAAATCGCATCCATCACAGCCCCCTTTAACAAGTCAAAAGCCAAACCAAGCCTGTCTGCTCATCATAGACAGCGCCTGTTCAGAAGTTTTATAGATTTTGTAAGGAATTGTAAAATGGGTGTAAATTAGTCGGGCGGAATCTATTTGCAGAATGTGTATGCGCCGACCGCGCTAGCATGGATCCGAATCCCGCACATAGCGTTCGATAACAGCATCCCTGTCATCCAGGTATCGCCCGCACGACCGATAATAGTTGACGATCCACTGAAAAATGCTGCTCATCGACTGCTGGTCTATTGTCTCTTGGGGGTTATAAATAAGCCAGAACCGACCATATTCAGCGACGAAGGTATCTAAGTCAGGAATGCCCTTAGATGTGGTTTGTATGACTAATTCGCCGTCCCCATCATAGTACATGTGGACAAGATTGGCCGGTTTGATAAGTTTTTTATAATACGTAGCTGTGATCCACCGAACTTTTCTCACCGGGTGAAGGCTGAGAAGGGGTTCCAAAGGATCAATTTCAATGTCGGGATGGTATACCAAACTATAAAACGGAGGTGTCCTATTGGCTTCCAAAGTCTTGGGTTTGGTTGCGATATAAGACCCTTCATTTTGAGAATATGTGATAAACGCCAGCAGCCAGACGCCAATAATCAACATTTTAATGAGCGAGTATCTCGGTAGAAAGGACAAACCAATAGCGAAACTGCTCACCACCAATGGTGCGAATACCAACACATATCGTAAGCGGTGCGAAAACAGAATCGGCGCAATTTCATTTACGAGCACGGTGAAGGTGACCGCTAGTATAGTGAGTATCATGAGGAATCGTTGCAGTCTGCCTAGTCGTTTCCGGTTCAAAATTATCATCAGCACACAACCCGCCGTAATGAGCCAACAATCGTTTGAGTAGACAGAAGCAATATTTTTGAACGAATCTACAGCTGTCATGCTGCTGCTTACCTGCTCAGTGTGTTCTTTCAAACCGTGGATAACAGTTGGCAACCACGGAAGAAATAGCATCCCGCCCGCGATAAGAGCAATGGTCACTTGAAACCATGGCTTGTTTTTTCGCTCAAACAGCAGGTGATACACACCAATGGCTGCTAGAATGAAGATGCCAAAATAGTGCACGTACAAGATGAGACCGCTGCTTGCTACAAGTGATAGCCATATCCACCAGGACACGCGCGATTGTGTTTCGACCAAGCTCCAATATGACCATACTATCCAGGCGACGAAAAATATCAGAAGCGTGTACATCCGCAATTCTTGCGCATAAAACAGGAATAGCCAGTTGAGGGTGAGCATGAAAATCGCTGCAAGCGCAAGGTGTTTATCTCGAGACAGATCTGCCAGGCGGTACACCGCAGCCAATGCGATCAACGCAAAGTAGGTGGACAACATCCGCAAAGTGAAGAGATCCGAACCCGCGAATTTGGACCAGATGTTCAGAAGGATAAAGTACAAAGGTCAATGTTGTTGGCTGTGTGTAGAGACACTCTCTAGTGTGGCTTGCAACGACTGTGACTTGTTTAGCGAACGTGAAAAGATATGAACGAGCGTCCGGTATTCGTCGTGATCAGTCAGAGGAGCGCTTTTGAGGTTGGACACACCCATGAAGTAGGCAAAGAAAAGGCAGCATAAAACAGCTACCCATTCCGGGCCTTGAAGTGTTTTTCGAGTTGGCTGTATTCCCATATATCCCCGACAGCCTGTTTGGCTTATTATAGTAGAAAATCAAGCTAAAATGGGTGTAAATTAGTCGGGCGGAATCTGTTTGCAGAATGTGTATGCGCCGACCGCGCTAGCATGAATCCGAATCCCGCACATAGCGTTCGATAACAGCGTCCCTGTCATCCAGGTATCGTCCACAGGAGCGATAGTAGTTGACTATCCACTGAAAAATGCTGCTCATCGACTGCTGGTCTGCCTCTTGGGGGTTATAAACAAGCCAGAACCGGCCATATTCAGCGACAAATTGGTCGAGCGTGGATAATTCTTTCCTCGTATTTTGAATGATAAGCGAGCCTTTGCCATCGTAATACAAATGAACCAAGCTAGCTGGATTGAGGAGCTTTTGATAGTATGCAGCCGTAATGTAGGTGATTTTACGCGACGGGTGCAGACTGAGTATGGCCTCCGAAGACCCGATTTCAATGTCAGGATGGTACACCAAGCTATAAAATGGAGGCGCCCTGCGAGTCTCCAAACTCTTGCGTTTGGTTGCGATATAAGACCCTTCATTTTGAGAATATGTGATAAACGCCAGCAACCAGACGCAGACTATCAGCAACTGCATATACGCACGTTTGGGAAGAAAGCTCCAGCCAATCGCCAGGCTGCTCGCCAGCATGGGTGCAAATACCAAGATATAGCGTAAGCGGTTCGACAAAAGAATCGGCTTGAATTCATTCGTGAGCACGGTGATTGCGATTGTCAGGCAGGTGAGTATCAAAAGAAATCGCTGCAATTTGTCCAGTCGATTGCGATTCCAAATAATAAGCAGTACACAGCCAAGAGGAATAAGCCAGAAGTTGTTGGAATAGACGGACGCAATTTTTGTGATTGACTCGACCGCGGTCATGCCGCTGAATGACTTTTGAGTGTACAGGTTGAGGCCTTTGATAACGGTCGGCAGCCACGGCAAAAACAGCATCCCGCCTGCGCTCATAGCAAGGGTTATTTGAATCCAGCGCTTGTTCTTGCGTCCAAACAGCAGGTGATACACACCGATAGCCGCCAGAATGAATATGCCGAAATAATGCACATACAAGATAAACCCGCTGCTGGCGACAAAGGTCAGCCATACCCACCAGGGGGCGCGTCCAGGTGTTTCAAGCAAGCGCCAATAGGACCAGACTAGCCAGGCAACGAAGAAGGGCAGCAGCGTGTACATCCGTAATTCTCGCGCATAAAACAGGAATAACCCATTCAATGCGATAATAAACATCGCAGCAAGCGCAAGATAAACGTCACGCGACAGCAATACCAAACGACAGATCATAGCAATCGTCAATAACCCAAAGTACACTGAAAATAGGCGCAATGTAAATAAATCGCCGCCTGTCAACCTGCTCCAAACATTTAACAAGACAAAGTACAAAGGGCCGTGCTGCTCGCTGTTGCTGGCGACAGCTGCTATCGTGGCTTGCAATGACTGGGGTTCATCAACGGTGTGTGCAAAGATATGAATAAGTGTCCGATTTTCGTCATGAGTAACCAGGGGGTCGCTTTTGAGGTTGCTGACGCCCATGACAAACACCAACAACAAACAAACGGACACCACCACAAGCCAAAAGGAAAGACCGCTATCCCTTCTCACTCAGCCCGCTCCCAACAGCCAGAATGCAAAAAGAGGGCGCTCAGCACCGAGAAAAGGTTGGCAACGACATACTCTCCCACATCGCCTACAATGCAGTACCATCTGCGCTCGCGGGCTTAACTGCCGGGTTCGACATGAGACCGGGTGAACCCCCGCGGCTCTAGCCACCAACCTAACTCAATTCCAAGCACCCTCTCGCAACCAAACTCATCAACACAACCGCAATAAACAATCACGCAAATAACCACACACAATCCAAACAAGCCCGCAACCCCGCATCATATACAGTGAAAGCCCTCGACCATTAGTACGGGTCAGCTGCACACATTGCTGCGCTTACACCCCCCGCCTATCCAACTGGTCGTCTCCCAGCGGTCTTACTTGGTCTTGCCAATGGGGAATCTCGTCTCGGGGAAGGCTTCCCACTTAGATGCTTTCAGCGGTTATCCCAACCGAAGATAGCTACTCAGCTATGCCACCGGCGTGACAACTGAACCACCAGCGCTTCGTCCATGCCGGTCCTCTCGTACTAGGCACAAATCCCCTCAAATTCCCAACGCCCACAGCGGATAGAGACCGACCTGTCTCACGACGGTCTGAACCCAGCTCACGTACCGCTTTAATGGGCGAACAGCCCAACCCTTGGGACGCGATCCCGCCCCAGGATGCGATGAGCCGACATCGAGGTGCCGAGCCTTGCCGTCGATGTGAACTCTTGGGCAAGACTAGCCTGTTATCCCCGGGGTAGCTTTTATCCGGTAAGCTACGACCATTCCACTCTGTATCGTAGGATCACTAAGCCCGACTTTCGTCTCTGCTCGACATGTCCGTCTCGCAGTCAAGCTGGCTTCTGCCTTTACACTCTGCGATGGGTTCCCATTCCATCTGAGCCAACCTTTGGGCGCCTCCGTTACCTTTTCGGAGGCGACCGCCCCAGTCAAACTGCCCACCTGAAACTGTCCCTGATGTGGATATACACAACTAGGTTAGGGTCAAAGCGCCACCAGGCTGGTATCTCAACAACGACTCCACGCACGCTGACGCGCACGCTTCTAAGCCTCCCAGCTATCCTGCACAAACAACTCCCTAACGCAATCTCAAGATGCAGTAAAGCTCCACGGGGTCTTTTTGTCCTGCTGCGGGTAATACGCATTTTTACGCATACTTCAATTTCGCCGGGGCCCCTGCTGAGACAGTGCTCCACTCGTTACGCCTTTCGTGCGGGTCGGAACTTACCCGACAAGGAATTTCGCTACCTTAGGACCGTTATAGTTACGGCCGCCGTTCACCGGGGCTTCATTTCCAAGCTCTCACCCTTCCACTTAACCTTCCGGCACTGGGCAGGCGTCAGCCCCTATACTTCAGCTTGCGCTTTCGCAGAGACCTGTGTTTTTGGTAAACAGTCGGCAGAGCCTTTTCACTGCAACCTAATCCCACAAGATCAGGCGATCCTTCTCCCGAAGTTACGGATCCATTTTGCCTAATTCCTTAGCAGAGGGTCTCCCGTTCGCCTGGGTATACTCTACCCGTCCACCTGTGTCGGTTTGCGGTACGGACGGCAAACTTCTAAATGTCCAATGCTTTTCTCGTCCCTTGATTCCAGCCACTTCCTGCCCGAAGGCACGGCTTCACGGCATCTCACCGCTTGCCACCTCAATCCACTCAGAGGCTGACCCTACCAAAAGCAACACCAAACACTCCATCTACCGGTACGGGAATATTAACCCGTTATCCATCGCCTACGCTTCTCAGCCTCGACTTAGGACCGACTAACCCGACGCGGACTGACCTTCCGTCGGAAACCTCGGACTTACGGCGAATAAGGTTCTCACTTATTTCTCGCTACTCATGCCAGCATTCGCACTCCTGCACGCTCCAGCACCCCTCACAGAATACCTTCACCGCATACAGAACGCTCCCCTACCATCACTTAAAGTGATCCCTGTCTTCGGCAGGATGCTTGAGACCCGTTACATTATCCGCGCAAATGCGTTCGACCAGTGAGCTGTTACGCACTCTTTCAAGGATGGCTGCTTCTAAGCCAACCTCCTGGCTGTCTCGACACATTCACCTCGTTTCACACTTAGCACCCATTCCAGGACCTTAGACGAGGGTCCGGGCTCTTTCCCTCTTGACCATGTAACTCATCTCACACAGTCCAACTGCTGTGGCAAGCATGCCGGCATTCGGAGTTTGCTTGGGTTCAGTAAGCTCGACGCCCCCTAGCCCAGACAGTGCTCTACCTCCGACACCCTCTCCACAACGCCAGCCCTAAAGCTGTTTCGGGGAGAACAAGCTATCTCCATGCTCGTTTGGCATTTCACCCCTAACCACAACTCCTCCCCCAATTTTGTAACATTGGTGGGTGCGGACCTCCATTACGCTTTACCGTACTTTCGCCCTGGCCATGGTTAGCTCGCATGGTTTCGTGTCTAATATGTGCCACTTCAACGCCCTCTTCAGACTCGGTTTCCCTGCGCCTACGACTGACCTGTCTTAAGCTCGCCACACACATTAACTCGCTGGCTCATTCTCCTAAAGGCACGCCGTCAGCAGCTCGCGCCACCTCCGACCGGTTGTAAGTACACAGTTTCAGATTCTCTTTCACTCCCCTCGCCGGGGTTCTTTTCACCTTTCCCTCACGGTACTGCTGCGCTATCGGTCATGTCGTGTATTTAGCCTTGGAGGGTGGTCCCCCCAGTTTCCCACAATGTTAGCGTCTATCGTGGTACTCAGGATACTCCAAAAGACTTCCGCCTGCGCATACGGGGCTCTCACCCTCTATGGCAAACCTTCCCAGATCCTTCCGCTTCGGCTTCCGTCCTTCCAATAGAGTCCTGCAACCCCGCCTGCCGCAGCAGACGGTTTGGGCTAATCCGCTTTCGCTCGCCACTACTCGCAGAATCTTCTCTTTTCCTCGCCCTACTCAGATGTTTCACTTCGAGCGCTTACCCTCCCTCACGGGATGCTGAGGTTTGAACCCCAGCGGGTTTCCCCATTCGGACATCTGCGACTCTTGCGGTCTTATGCACCTCATCGCAGCTCTTCGCAGCATAACACGTCCTTCCTCGGCACGACATGCCTAGGCATCCACTGTGCACCCTTCTTCGCTTTCCACCATATATCATGCGGAGACACCGACTTGCTTGACTCGCGTTTCTTGCTATTACCTGCGCGTTGTTTATTCAGCTGTCAAGATGCACTCGCTACCCAATAAGGGCAACGACAAAACATTATATACCCTCAGCTGTCCTTCTTCAAGACCCAATTTCCATTTCCTGCAAAAATACATATTTGCCGTAATCTGCGCCATTGATGTCCTGAACAGGCAGCACATCACCACCGTCTACGCTCATGTCTTCAAGCGACAGCAGCAAGCCATAGCGGCCCGCCTCCAGTTCACAAGGCAACGTTAGCTCACGCACATCAATGGCACTTGTGAGGCCAGCGTAATCCGACATGTTGCCCAGCTTTCCACTGTCTTCCATAACCGGAATGCCATCGCTCAGCCTGACCACATCCACATGCAGGGTGTACGATTTCGCTGCTTCCGATGAATGGAGACGCCACCAAGTCACCAGCCGCATCGATCCGCACGCCTGAATTGCATTGTCATCCGAGTCAATATGCCAAGAATACAACGTAAATTCTTCACCCAACTCAAATGAAGTCCCTTGCTCGGGCGATGGCATAACAAATTCATAGACATCATATCGCTCGGTCAGCCCTGCCAATCTATAACGTGACTGAATTAGTTCGAGCAATCCGAACATTTCCAGAAACTCGAGTATATCTGCTTTAGTTCTTTGCTTGTCGATCACAATGGCGGATGGCGACAACTCGATATCTCTTCGGGTCAGTTCGGCGAGATACCTTAAGTCCGTTTGTGCAACCTCACTTTCCATGTTCTTTGGCAATTTCCAGCTAATCGTATAGCTTGTAGCATCATTCCGATCAATCATGCGCAGCCAAGGCAATTTCAATCCAAACTGGTCGGTAAGAAAGAGCACATCATCGCCTCTCACTGTTATTGACTCGACAATCTCTCTCATATCCTTTGGCGTCCACAATTTGTGTGTAATCAGATCCTCCCAACTCACGGTTGAATTGTAGACAACCAACAAAAATACATAACCAAAGAATGCTAGCCTGCCAAAGTGGAGGTAAGACTTGCCCGATGGCAATGTAACAGATGGAACCACAAGCAGAAATCCACCGCAAATCAGTGCACCACCAGTAAGCACAAAGTAACGATATAAAGTTGACGCGCTCTGCGTGAGCATCATGATAGCACCTATAATTGTAAGGGCCGCCACGGCACCCAGCAGACGAGACAAACGTCCGTTCTCGACAATCGAGATTCCAAAGGACAGGACGCCCAATAGCAAGGGTAGCTGAAAGTGGGGATAAGCAAGAAAGGCATTGTTTGACAATGCGGAGGAGGGATAATAACGAAACTTCCAAACGACCGAATACAGCATGCCGTTTAAGATTTCCGGTTGCAGCAGCAGGAAAACCGCATAACCGAAAAATGCGCTGACGACGCCGAATGTTTCAATTGTGAAAAACTGTCGTGTCGAGCGGTAGCGGAACACCCAATACAGTTCTGTAACCACAAGCCCTAGGAGAAACTGAGGTTTTATCGTCGCAGCAATCCCAACCAGTAGACCGAACAGGAAGGTCGTCTCGCGGCGGAATCCACCCCGTCCCCCTTCGCAGCAGTAGAAGCGCAGTAGCAGCCAGGGAACCACAGCAAGGAAAAAAAGGTGTTCGCGCTGGCCGAAATCGTTAATTAAAAGCGTGAACCAAGAGAACACAGCCAAGCAAAACGGAAAGAGCCATCTAAGCCAGCTAGACTGCTCGTCGTTGAATGCCAGCCGGGATAACCGGTAGCTGTAATAAAGGCTTATCGCCATAGCGATCCAAGACAAGATCAGCCAGGCGGTCATAGCGTTGATGTCTAGCCATTCTGCGATTGCGAAAGGAATGACAGGCAGATAGTTGATGGTAAGCAGATTGTAATTGAAAAAATCGACAAAGGGGGCATCGCCAGCAAGTATGCGCCGGCCAGATTCCACGAAAAATGCGATGTCAGCACTAGCTCGCAGCGGGGACAGCAAAATGATTAGCAGTGACAGAAATGTAACGGAGACGGTAGCAAATGCTGGCAAATAGTGAAATGAACGACGACGCATACAAGTACCCAAGATGTAGACAAGCACGCGGACAAAAAGAGATCCGATCCCTTGACCTCCTCAGTGCAAGCGATGCGATCTCTCAACTGAGCTAGGTCCCCTCAAAATACATCCTGAAGCATCATAACTATCCTGTCAAGGGCTTTTTGTCAGGTTTTCGCAAGATTCCAGGCAAGGCATACCGACCGCAGGCATCATCCCAAACATTCATTTACCAGCGAAAGGCCGGCCTTCAATTTGCTCTGCCAGTTGGCTCGGGGATGGCGAATCGCGTTCGTGCAAACCCTGAACAGACAGACTGCCTCACGAAGTGCGAGGCTGCGCCTGTTCCAACGGAATCGCGCTATTGCGGCGTCTCGGAGCATACTGTGATAGTTACGGCAGTTTGCGGCCTGGGCTTCCCGTGTGAAACGAGATGACCAGCGAAGATGAGCAAGGAAGTTGCCAACGTCAAGCATGGGATCGCCCGCAGCGATTTCCTCAAAGTCGACGAGGGCTATTCGCTCATCCCGAAGCACCAGCATTTGATCATCATAAAAGTCGTTATGCGCCATGCAAGATGGACGCCATGAGCGGACAAAAGGGTCAAGTGACTCGGTGGCTGCGTTCAGGCTGCGCGAGGCTTCCTCATCATCGCGCAGATTGTGCCTAAAGCTCCGCGATGCTCGCCGATACGCTCTTGCGAGGTCAAATGGACGGACAGCATAATTTTCGGGAGGCATGCGCCACAATACTTCGAGTCCATGAAGCAATCGGTCAGGATTCGGCGCTTTGCCCTTTCTGATAAGTGGGCGCAGGTTTCGTCCCTTGACCTCAGTGAACCAAAAGACACCGCCTGCCGCCCAACATCCGCCCAGCCCTGGGACAACGAAACCAGATTGTGCTGAAATCCTGTAAGCCGCGAGAACAGGCTCGAATGCGGAAGGCCGAACTACGCGGGCATAGAGCTTAACCTTGTCTATCCTGTGCCGCAGCACGGCACGATATGCTGGTCTGTATCGAATCAGCTGGACACGTGCGCGGCGGGCTGGCACCATCAGAACATGGTCATTTACCAAGCGGAGAGCAGTTTCGGGTTGGGCAGCGCCGGCGAGGCCGGGAAGCCTCCGGTCATCGGGGTATCGATGAACCTGTAGATGCCCATCGCGGCGAAGCACAGCTACATAGTATTCGGAAGGCAGATACTGGTCTTTCGGCCACTCTACCTCGTAACTGACGGTGGCGCTGCTGCCAATGCTGTGAATGAAATGATGAATGCGAATGCGGTGAGGATCCTGATGCCCCGCAGTTGCACAGCCACGCACCATCTGCCGAACCCAGTCTGAATCAAAGAGCTTGGGCAGCGCCGGCAAGGATGGATCGGCAGGGAAATCAATACGCTCGAAATATGGACTTACTCCCAGCGACAGTGTCATGATGCTTAGCTATCGTTGTAATCGCTGTTGTCACTAGCGCTATAATCGCTGTTGTCGGTCGGAACTGGCGTGTCATAGCCATCACTGTCCGTGCCATCGTTGTCAGTATAGTTGCCAGTCGTGTCATAGCCATCGCTGTCTGTGCCATCATTGTCGGTATAGTTGCCAGTCGTGTCATAACCATCGCTGTCTGTGCCATCGTTGTCGGTATAGTAGTTGCCAGTCGTATCGTAGCCATCACTGTCTGTGCCATCATTGTCAGTATAGTTGCCAGTCGTGTCATAGCCATCACTGTCTGTGCCATCGTTGTCGGTGAATAGTGGCGGCGTATCGATACGATGGTCGCTGACATACGTGAATTTCTGACCCGGGAAAATCAAGGAGGGGTTGTCGGTTTGCGCTGCCAGCGTCTCAAGTGGAACACCCAGGTATAAAGCAATATGCGACAGTGTGTCGCCTGGTCTGACCGTAAATGTAAAAGTCTGAGCGCCACTCGCGCTGTTATCATCTGTCAGAACTGGCGTGTCATAACCATCGTTGTCCGTGGGCGGATCATCTGTTCCGTCATCATCTCCATCGCCGTCATCACCTTCGGCAATTTGGGTGCTGCGTGGAACCAGAACGGGAGGATTTTCTTCTGTATTGTCCTGTGCAGAGATGTAATCTGTTCGATAAAGCGCTACGGAAATGATTAATGACAAAGCAGCCACATTGAAAGACAGCGTAATCGCAAGTGAAAGCAGTCTGTTTCTCATTTGAAGAGCTCCCAAATATCACATTCGCAATGCGCCTCGAATTGAGAATATCATGGTTTTAGAAACGCTGTCAAGTTATAGCGACAAAAGCCCAGGATGCACAAGTCATCACAGGCAGGGGAGACGCATCATTGTCGTATGCTTAATCAGAGGAAAAATGCCTGTGGGGCTGGCAAGACTTGAACTTGCGACCTCACGCTTATCAGGCGTGCGCTCTAACCGACTGAGCTACAGCCCCAATTCAAGTAAGGTGCTGTCAACAGCACAATAGTGGGCAAGACATCACGAAAGTTCACCTTAACACCTGTCTTAACTCAGCTTCGCTGCCGGATTAGGGCAGCTTGTTTTCCTTAGAAAGGAGGTGATCCAGCCGCAGCTTCCGCTACAGCTACCTTGTTACGACTTCGTCCCAGTCACCAATCCTGCCCTAGGCAGTAGCCCCCTTTCGGTTAGCTTCCCGACTTCAGGCTCGACCCGCTCCCATGACGTGACGGGCGGTGTGTACAAGGCCCGGGAACGTATTCACCGCAACGTGCTGATTTGCGGTTACTAGCAACTCCGACTTCATGCAGGCGAGTTGCAGCCTGCAATCCGAACTGTGATCGTCTTTGGAGGATTGGCTCCACCTCGCGGCTTCGCTACCTATTGTAACGACCATTGTAGCGTGTGTGTCGCCCTGGATATAAAGGCCATGCTGATTTGACATCATCCCCACCTTCCTCCCGTTTGTCACGGGCAGTCGCGCTAGACACTTGTAACTAGCGCCGAGGGTTGCGCTCGTTTGCGGACTTAACCGAACACCTCACGGCACGAGCTGACGACAACCATGCAGCACCTGTCATGGCTCCCCGAAGGGTCCTTCCGCTTTCGCTTCCGTACTACCATGATGTCAAACCCAGGTAAGGTTCTTCGCGTTGCCTCGAATTAAACCACACGCTCCGCTGCTTGTGCGGGCCCCCGTCAATTCCTTTGAGTTTTAGCCTTGCGACCGTACTCCCCAGGCGGTACATTTATCGCGTTAGCTCCGACACTCACATACTAGACGCATGCGAACGCCTAATGTACATCGTTTACGGCGTGGACTACCGGGGTTTCTAATCCCGTTCGCTACCCACGCTTTCGCGCCTCAGCGTCAGTGGAGACCCAGGAAGCCGCCTTCGCCACTGGTATTCCTCCGGATATCTACGCATTTCACCACTACACCCGGAATTCTACTCCCCTCTGTCTCTCTCTAGTTCAGCAGTATCACCCAGCTTCTCTCAGTTTAGCCGAGAGCTTTCATAGGTAACTTACTCAACCGCCTGCGCGCGCTTTACGCCCAGTAACTCCGGATAACGTTCGCGTCCTACGTTTTACCGCGGCTGCTGGCACGTAGTTAGCCGACACTTATTCCTATGCTACCGTCCTTACTCGTCACATAGAAAAGGGCTTTACGATCCGAAAACCTTCTTCGCCCACGCGGCGTCGCTGCATCAGACTTGCGTCCATTGTGCAATATTCCTCACTGCTGCCTCCCGTAGGAGTCTGGGCCGTGTCTCAGTCCCAGTGTGGGGGTACACCCTCTCAGGCCCCCTACCCGTCATCGCCTTGGTGAGCCATTACCTCACCAACTAACTGATGGGACGCAACCTCATCCTGTAGCGCCTCAGCTTTTCTCACAACTTACTAATCATCGTGAGCTTATTCGGTATTAGCTGCTGTTTCCAGCAGTTATCCCAATCTACAGGGCAGATCAGTTACGTGTTACTCACCCGTTCGCCACTCTCCACGTCCGAAGACGTTTCCCGTTCGACTTGCATGTGTTAGGCACGCCGCCAACGTTCATCCTGAGCCAGGATCAAACTCTCCGTATTCTTCAAGGGTTCGCTTTCATTCTGTCTTGAACCCACTATTCTGCTGTTAACCTGCACTGTCCACAGGGGACAAAAAGAGCGAGAGAACGAACTCTCACCACCTGAACTATACTTTACCAACACCTGAAATCACTGTCAAGGCCAATTTATGAAATTCGTCAAATTCATTTTGACAGACACTGAAGATGACCCGCAGACGGCAGCTAGGCAGGGTCGGGCAATAACTCGTCTTCAAAATCGCTCTCCACTTTCCCTTTAGGACGGTCTCCCAAAATATCCTTGACATAAATCTCGTCCACCAGCACCGCCACGCAAGCGCTCAATGGCACTGCCAGCATCAATCCCAAAAAACCAAAAAAGAAACCAAAAATAATCTGACCCAGCAAGACAAGGATTGCCGGCATATTCATCTGCTCGCTGGCTAAAATGGGGCCGACCACCTGGCTTTGCATAAAGGAAACGCCATAGATAATGACTGCTGTCCAGATGACATTATCTTGAGCTTGTACAAAGGCTACCGCTACTGAGGGGACCAAGGCGACAATCGGGCCAAAGTTGGGGATAAAGGACAGTATGCCAGCCAGCACACCCAGCGCTTCCCATTCTTCTATGCCCAGCGCAGCCAACCCCAGGCCGGTGCCCAAGCCAACGACAATCATGGAGACGCCGGTGACGCTCAGCCAGGCACGCAAGGTGGTATCCATGCGGCGCAAGATGACGAGCATTCGCTCGCGGTACCATTTGGGTGTCAGCGTGATGATGCCATTGACGTACAAATCGGGTTCTGCCAGCAAGTACATGCTCAAGAAAAAGATAATCAGCAGGCTGAGAATGGTATTGGCGACGCCGCCTACAACCGGCAATACGGTCCCGCCAAGGCGGCCCAAGGCATCGGAAACCTGCGAAATAACCTGATTGATAAGCTCGCTGTCAACCTCGATATTGGAGAGGAAACCTTCAAGAAAAGGAAGCTGTTCGCTTAACGTTTCGCTGTTCAGCAGTTCCCGCGCCTGTTCGATGCCACGCGGGACTTCTTCAGTCGCCAGCACGACAAACTGGGCGAGAATGGTCGGTAAGATCAAAAATGCTATTAAGGCGACAATCACAAAAAATCCAATGACGCTTAATACGATTGCCAGGAAGCGGTTCATATTGAAGCGGCGCATCAGCAGGCGCACCGGCATGGTAAAAAGGACGACCAGGATCACGGCAGCAAAGGCCAGCATCAGCGTACCGCGGATCTCCCAGACAAACAGCAGGCTCAGGCCAATGACAAGGGCCGCTACAATGTTGCGTAACCCCCGATTGATAATACTGGAGTCATTCACACTCATCGCATCTCCTAAATAAAGGCGCCCCCACTCTGATAAAGATTATAGCATTGATTCTCAAGGGTGGCGAATTAAATTCTGCCTTCGCCATCACAGGATTTGCAGGTTAAAATGATGGTGCAAAGTTTGAAAAGCAAAGGCTGTTGAATGAAATTTGATGTTACCGTCTTTTCCGATGATTTGAACAGGGCGAGCCAGCTTGCCAGAGCGGTCGAAGATTATGGCTTTGATGGGCTTTGGGTCGCGGAAGCGGCGCACAATCCCTTTTTGCCGCTGGCACATGCCTGCCTGGCGACCGAGCGCATCGAGCTTGGGACCGCCATCGCAGTCGCATTCCCCCGCAGTCCGATGATGATGGCGCAAAATGCCTGGGATCTGGCGGAACAGTCCCAAGGGCGGTTTATCCTGGGGCTGGGTACACAAATCAAGCCACACATCACCAGACGCTTTAGCGCAAAATGGGGCAAGCCCCTGCAGCAATTCCGCGAATACATCCAGTCATTGCATGCAATCTGGCACAGTTTCAAGACCGGCGACCCGCTCGTCAGCCAAGGGGAATACTATAACTTTTCCCTGCTGACGCCTTTTTTCAGACCGCAGCCGATGGCATATCACGATATTCCGATTTATATCGCCGGCGTCAACACCGGCCTGGCGAAGCTGGCGGGCGAACTCTGCGATGGGTTTCATGTGCATTCCTTTCATACCCCCAGCTACCTGCGTCAGGTTTTGCTGCCCGCCTTTCAGGAAGGCAGGCAGCGCGGCAAACGCGAAGAAGCCGATTTATCTTTATCCTGCGCCATTTTTGTTGTCACCGGCCAAACAGAGGCAGAAATTGAAAAAAGCAAAGTCCTGAGCAAATCGCAGATTGCCTTTTATGCCAGCACGCCCAGCTACAGCAAAGTCCTCGAACTGCATGGCTGGCAAGACCTGATTCCACAACTGAATGCGATGCTGCGCCGCAATCGCTGGCATGACATGCACACCCTCATCAGTGACGCCATGCTCGAACACTTTGCCGTTGTCGCGCCACCCGATGAACTGCCGTATAAAGTCCGCGAACGCTACGATGGACTCCTTGACCGCGTTGGCTTCTATTTCCCGTTTGAGCCGAATGACGACAGCAAACGCATCATCTGGGAAGCGGCATCGAAAGCGATGGCAGGGCCATGCCGCCGATAATGCTCAAGGGACAAAGCGCGAATCAAGGCAGGCGGTTTCGGCGGCAATATGTGCAGGGAGCGGTATTCCAATATCTCGGTGAGGACATCACGCTCAACTTGCTGCCCTCATCAAGCGAAAAGCACTGTCAGGTTGAACGGGTTGGCGACCGGCTGGATGTTTCCTTGCCCAGACATATCGACCGCAGCGATACCGAGGCGATACAAGCAGCCATCGAGCATTTCTATCGCCAGCAGGCGAAGCTGTATTTGCCACAGCGCACGCGGGAAATTGCCGCAGCGCTTGGATTTGAATATGAACGTATCAGGATTAAAAATCAGAGGACGCGCTGGGGAAGCTGTTCCAGCAAGCGCAATCTCAATTTCAATCTGCGCTTGATGATGGCCCTGCCCGATGCCATTGATTACATCATCATCCACGAATTGTGCCATCTGGTACACATGAACCACAGTCCGGCGTTCTGGGCTTTGGTGGCAAAACACTGTCCGAGCTACAAAATCTGGCGTCAGTGGTTCAAGCAGAACAGCCGCTACATCGTGTTCTAAAGGTATGCAACTGACCTGAATGTGAGGCAAGTTTATGAAATTCGATATGACCTTCCTGCCCTCCAGCGATTTAAGTGCCGATGCCAGGCAGATTCAACAGGCGGAAGCGCTGGGATTTGATGGTGCTTGGTCAGCCGAGGTCGCGCACAATCCATTTTTCTCGCTGACCCTGGCTGCAAAGGCCACCCGCAACATCCAAATCGGGACGCAAATAGCGGTCGCCTTTCCACGCAGTCCGATGGTCAGCGCACAAATTGCCTGGGATTTGGCGCGGCAGTCCGGCGGGCGGTTCACGCTTGGCTTGGGAAGCCAGGTGTCCACGCATATCATCCGCCGCTTCAGCGAAGAATGGGCGGATCCGATTGGGCGAATGCGCGAATATATCGAAGGCATCCGTGCCATCTGGGATACCTTCCAAAATGGTTCGCGCCTGCGCTATCGCGGCAAACATTATCAATTCCGTTTGATGTCGCCTTTTTTCAATCCAGGTCCCATTGAGCATCCCGACATCCCGATTTATATCGCTGGCGTCAACCCCAGGATGTGTCGGCTGGCGGGCGAAATCTGTCAGGGGCTGCATGTGCATGGTTTCCACACCCTGCCCTATTTGAAGGAAGTCATCCAGCCCCAAATTGAGCAGGGCTTATCCGAATTCGGCCGAAGACGAAGCGGCTTTGCTGTGACGGTGCCTGTGTTCGTCGTCAGCGGCAGGACGCCCGAAGAAACGCAAGCAGCTGAACACGAAGTCAGAACGCGCATCGCCTTCTATGCCAGCACACCCGCCTATCAGGCGGTGATGGCGCATCATGGCTGGGATAACATTCGCATCAAGCTCAGTCGCATGGCACGCGCGGGCAAGTGGGATGAGATGGCGTCTGCTGTTTCTGACGAGATGCTCAACGAGTTTGCCATTGTCGCCGCGCCGGGGGAAGTCGCCGCCAGCATCAGGCGGCGTTATGACGGACTGGCAGACCGCATTTGCCTGGCGTGGCGGGTGAAAGAGGCGGGACTGATGGAAACGATTGCCAAAGATATGCGACTTTGAGAATAAATGTCAGAATGATGGAAGGTCCCTATTGTCAAGATGCAGCTATGTCAGACAAGCGTGAAACCTGGCGGCTGCGAAAGACGATCAGGACTCTGCTTGTTCTCTATTGACCCGAAAGATGACACCGCTCCCCAGCACTGCCACCTGTTCCAGTTCCGGCATTGCCTCCAATTCGGGGAGAACGTAGCTATCTGAGGGACTCTGGCTGGAGTCATAGAACCAGAAGACCACATAACTGCCGTCCGCCGCCTGCTCGATTCTCTGTTCCGTTCGCTCTCTATTGAGAGAGGAGAGATAGTAAAAGTCATTGGCGGGATCAGTGTGAATGTACAAACTTGCCAGATTTGTGCCGAAGGCTGGGCTGTTGCTGAAGATCGTGCCCTTCACCTGCGCTTCCCGGACGAAGCGGACAACATCATTATTCACCCACTCCGGCGCCGCATAGTCCTTGCCATAGCCTTCGTTGGCTCTGATGATAGCCTGCCTGTTCTGTGCAGCAGTGATGCCAAACCAGATGAAAAGGGGGATGCCCAGGGCGACAGCCAGCAGCCTCCCACGCACAAATGTTCCGACGACCGGCAGCTGGACAGTGCTTCCCGACCAAGGGCGCTGCTGCACCCAAATCAGAAAGCGATCCAGCAGAAAGACCAAGATGAAGACGAGCGGAATGTACAGTGGCGCCCAATGTCTCTTGTTCGTCACCCCATGAATATCAATCTTTCTGACCTCTGATATTAGAAACACTGAGATGAGGTAGACCAGCACAAAGCCGATGCACAGGCAGAAGAAACTTCTCTGCGCCACCCATTCCGGCTTGCGGACTGTGCGAATAAGCTCAAACCCGATGGCAGCAGCCAGCACCACTGCCAGTCCCACGGCGTGCGGCCGCAGCGCGTCCAGGGATACGCCAGGCAGGATCCAATAGGCTAGCTCGGCAGCAGCTGTATTCACCAAGTTTCGCAGAGTGTGATCGGGGGTTAACGGAATGCCGAAAAGCCCTCCGAAAAGCAGCATATTGCGCAGGAACCACAGACTGGTCGGGAAAAGGGAAATCAGGGCGAATACAGCACCATGCTTCATCTTTGCAAGCAGCGCCACACCAGGGCGGAGAAGCAGGAGCGGCAGCAGGGTCAGGACCAGGGCGAGACCTATGTACCGCGTCAGACAAGCCAGAGCCGTGAACAGCGCCGCCCAAATTAGTGCCGTGCGTTGGTCTTCACGCAGGAACCGGTCTATATGGAACATCGCCAGCATAGCAAAGAGAATGAAAGCGGGTTCTGACAGCGCCCAAGACGCGATGAAGGTCAAGGGCAGCGCGAAGGTGATCGCCAGGCAGCCCCACAAAGCCAGCCAGCGAGATGCGATCCGCTGCCGCAGCCAGTACCCGGCAACCAGGGTGGTCAGACCAAACAGGAGTGCATTTAAGGGACCGGCAACAGCGTGCGGGTCCAACCCGGAAAGGAAGCCAGCCGCCGCCAGCAGGAGCGGATACAGAGGGGGCCAGTGGCCATAGGGACCACTGGTGAACTGCACGAACCCTTCTCCAGCCAACAAACTGCGAGCCACCGATATGTAGTTGATGGAGTCCCAGTGCAGCCCGACCCCCCAGGCAGCATTACGCAGCAGGACCAAACTCACACCTACCGCCGCCAGAACAACCAGCAGCAAAGTGTACAAGCGCTGACCTGCAACCATCCGTTTCATTGCACAGCCTTCGGCATCCTTAATGTCCTTTAATTATTGTTACCTGTGTATTTTGCCACAGGCTATCCACCCTGCCAAGAATTGCTTTGGACACAGTTCGAGGATACCGCGGTTATTTTACATCCCTGAAGTTCACCGCTTCCCAAATGGAAAGGATTGCCGCAGATATAAAGAAGTGACCGCAGTCAAGCATAGAGTTCGGGCATGGGTTCTTTCATAACCTTGTAGATGTTGAAGCCGCGCTTCTGATAATTGGCGAGGGCATGTGGACCATCGAGGTTGCAGGTATGCAGCCAAACGCGGCTGGCATTCATCTCCCAGGCGCGGGCAATCCCGTAGCTCAAGAGGTGCTTGCCGAGTCCGCGCCCCATATAATCGCGGCGCAGGCCAAAATACATAATCTCGACCGATTGATCCTCATGTTGGAACAGTTCCACATAACCGCCCGGCGAGCCGCTGACATACAAAACATAGACCCGCGTCTTTTCTGATGCCAGAATCTGACGCAGTTCGGCATTGGGCATCACCAGCCGGTCGCGCCAAGCCCACTCTTCACCAACTGATTGATAAAGAAACTTGTAGAAAGCCAAATCGGGCATTTCCATGCGGACGATTTCAATATCGTCTGCCTGCAAAAAAGCCGACACAAAGTTCGACGGGCTGGTCATTTCCAGATAAGTTGTGATGAGCATCTCATGTTTTTTGAGGGCAAGCACCATGTATAATCCCATCCTGCCGCTTTTGGCATCAGGAACAGCTTCGTTCTTACTTACATAGCATAACCAGAACAGAGACGGCCCAGCATGGTACAAACTGACAAAATTTCTCCCCATAAGGTCAACAATGTCACTAAATAATGAAGCCGTGGGCGCAAAGCATGGCTGCCAGCCCGAACAGCCTTGCCGATGGCAAGGGGCATCATTATGATAACGATATGCCAGCCAAGCTGAGGACTTGTCCATGTCGCTGTTTGCCCGCGTTCAGCAATCTTTCCAAACACGTCTATATCGCTTTATCCCGACCGAACAGCTGATTGCGCGGGTCAGCAAAAACAGCCATCCAGCCACAGAATCCATTCTGAAGGCACTGCAAGAACGGCTGGCATATCAGGACGGCACGCTGGAAGCGGTGGACTGGTCATCATCGCAACTTAACCGCGCCCTGCTCTCATCGTGCAGGCTGGCAAATGCCAGCTTCGCCCAGTCACAGCTGCAAGGCGCATACTTTGCCTACTCGGACCTCCGTTATGCCAACTTTGAAGGCGCGAATCTGGTTGATGCCCACCTGCGGGCGGCAAGGCTGGCTTTTGCCAATCTGACCGCCGCCAATCTGCAAGGCGCGAATTTTGCCAGAGCCGACCTGAGCCAGTCCTTGCTGGTTGCTGCCAATCTGTCGCAGGCAAACCTGTGGCAAACCGACCTGAGCGGCGCGAATTTGACGAATGCCATGATGACCGGTTGCCATTTAAGCGATGTCAAAACCGATGAATCCACCATCCTGCCCAATGGCAAGCCCAACAGCGCGGACGTTGATTGGACAGCCTTTACCGGCGGGAATGAATCTAATCGAGATTAGATTTCGTGGAAGTTCGCGTGTACAATAGGCGCGAAAAACTTGAAAATTCAGGAGGGATAAGCTCTTGCATGTTGTAACCTTCACTCGCAGCACACCGGATACCGCCGCCAAAGTCTGGGTTGATGAGGATGGCCATGTCACCTGGGGCAACATCGCCACAGTCGTCAATCCCTGGGACGAGTATTCGCTGGAAGAAACGATTGTGCAGGCAAAAAAAGCTGGCGGCGAAACCACAGTCATTGCCATTGGCCCCGAATTTCATAACGACGCGCTCAAGCACAGTATTGCCATGGGCATCAAAAACGCTCTGCGCGTCCAGGAAGATAACGCGGATATTCGGGACAGCCTGATATGGTCGACGCTGGCGGCAGCGGCTATTCGCAAGTTAGGCAATGTAGAGTTGATTCTGTTTGGCAAGGAGAGCGTCGATGTGGGTACTGACCAGCACAGCTATCAGCTTGCGCGGCAGCTGGGCTGGACGATGCTAAGTTATGTCTCTAATATCCTCGAAGTCAACCGCGAAGCTGGCATCATCAAAGTCGAGAAAATGCTCGAACAAGGCAAACAGCAGCTCTCTGCCAGACTTCCGGCCGTCGTCACGGTGATGAAAGGCATTAACGAACCGCGCTACCCGAACTTCCTCGGCATTCGCAAAGCCGCCAAAGCGCGGATTCCAGTTTGGTCAGCCGAGGATTTGGGCATTGAACTGCCATCAGAGGCGACGACTGTCCTCGCCTATAAAAACTTGCCCGCGCGGGAAATCAAGACTGAGATGATTAAAGGGCAAAGCAGCGATGAAAAAGCCCGTACCCTGATTGAGCGTCTGTTTGAGGAGAAAGTCTTATGAGCGTCTTTGTCTGGATTGAAACCTTTGCCGGGCAAGCCAACTCTGGCAGCTGGGAAGCGGTCGCGGCGGGCAAGCTGCTGGCGGATGAACTGGGAACAGAACTTGTGGCGCTTGTTTTCGGTGAAGATGCTGCTGCCATTGGCGTCAAAGCGTGCCAGTATGGCGCATCCAGCGCGATAGTATGTTCGGATGACAGCCTGGCAGTGTATCGCCTAGAGTCGTATGCGGCACTGTTAAGCCATCTGGTCAGGCAGCGCCATCCGACTGCGGTCATCGCCACAGCGAGCCATCGCGGGCGCGAACTGCTGGCAAGCTCGGCGGCGGATACGGGCTGCGGATTGATTTCAGAAGCGATTGACCTGCGGGTCGAAGACGGGCGGATTATCGGCACGCGACCCGTGTATGCCGGCAAAGTGCTGATGGAAATGACAGCCGTCACGGCGACGGCATTCGTAACCATCCGTGGGCGTGCCTTTCAGGCATTGTCGGCAGATACCGCGATTTCGGCAGAGGTTGCCACTGTGGAAGCCGTTCTGGACAGGAACAGCATCACGACTCAAATCGAAGGGTTCGTGTCCGAAGTAGGCCAGGTCAATCTGAGCGAGGCGGCGATTATTGTCAGTGGCGGCCGTGGGATGGCGAATAATCCTCTGGCGGCGCCATCAGAACTCAAGGGAGAGGCGGCAAACATCTGGAAGGCGAAACAGGGCTTCAAACACACCCTGCAACCGCTGGCCAGCATTCTTGGCGCGGCTATTGGCGCCAGCCGAGCAGCGGTTGATGCCGGTTATATTCCCTATGAGCATCAGGTCGGTCAAACAGGCAAAGTCGTGAACCCGGATTTGTATATCGCCTGCGGCATTAGTGGCGCCATCCAGCATCAGGCAGGGATGCGAGGCAGTAAAATCATCGTCGCCATCAACAAAGATGCCGCGGCGCCCATTTTCAAGCTGGCTCGCTATGGCCTGGTAGGCGACCTTTACGAGCTTGTCCCGGCCTTAACCGCCGCGCTCGAAAAGAAACTCAATTAAACACAAACGGACAAGGGAATGATTATCCGCAGCGCTTTTGTTCCAATTCAACACAATCCAATGCACTGTCTTATGATAATCTGCCATAGACTATCTCCAAGAAAACATTAGCCTGCAACCATGAGAATGAGATGGCGAGCCTGATGCCTGACCGCATCGGGCAGCGTTCTCGCTTGGATAGATTTCCCTGACCTCGACAGGATTTACAGATTTATGGAACTTGCGCTGTTCACCGGTGTTCCATTTTTGCTGACGCTGCTGCTGGCAGTTCCATGGGTGAAGCAGACATTCAATCAGTCAGCACAGACGCTTCTGACCACGCTGGCCATGGCTGGGCTGTTTTTCGCTTTTTTGAGCTATCTGCCACGACTGCACACCGAACAGGTGATTATACAAACATTCGATTGGATTCCCTCCCTGGGCATCAGCTTGTCTTTTTATCTGGATGGCTTGTCGCTCATATTCGCTCTCATTGTTACCGGCGTCGGCGCCCTGATTTTTTTCTATGCCGGGCATTACTTTGAAGATGCCGCGGAATATAACCGCTTCATGGTGTGGCTGTCGGGCTTCGCGGGGGCGATGCTGGGCCTTGTCTTGTCGGGCAATCTGCTGATGATGTTCGTTGCCTGGGAACTGACGAGTGTGACGTCGTTTATGCTTATCGGCTTCACAGGAGACCGGAACGCTGCCGCACGCGAGGGGGCCTTCAAGGCGCTCTTTGTGACTGGGGGCGGCGCCCTGGCATTGATTATCGGCCTGGTCATGCTGAGCGTGGCCGCCGGGCAGCTTTTATATCCTGCGGACGGCATCCGCTTTGTCACTGATTGGGATGCCATTCTCAAAGCCACGAGCCTGCATCAGCACGAGTGGTTTCCCGCATTTGCGATTTTGATTCTGCTGGGCGGTTTGACCAAGAGCGCTCAATTCCCCTTCCACTTCTGGCTTCCCGCCGCTATGAGCGCCCCGACGCCAGCCAGCGCCTATCTGCACAGCGCAACCATGGTCAAAGCGGGCATCTTCCTGTTTGCCCGTTTGTCGCCCGTCATGCACCCAAGCGCCCTTTGGTCAAGCCTCCTGCTGGCCTGCGGCTTGCTGACGATGCTGGTTGGCGCTTGGTTTGCCATCAAACAGCGCGACCTCAAAAGCCTGCTGGCCTATTCGACCATCAGCAAGCTGGGCGCCATCGTTGCCATGATTGCCTTGCCCGAACAAAACGGACTGAAAGCAGCCTTTCTGGGCATTATCGCTCATGCGCTGTACAAGTCGGCATTATTCCTGGCTGTCGGAATCATTGACCATGCCAGCGGCACGCGAATCATTGACCGACTGGGCGGACTGCGCCGACAGATGCCGTGGATGTTTCTGGTGACCGTCATCTCGGCGATGTCCATGGCCGGATTCCCATTCTTGCTTGGATTTGTCGCCAAGGAGACCCTGCTCGATGCCATGCTGCATTACAGCGCCCCCAACACGCTGCTGGTTATGGGCATCGTCCTCGCCAGTTCCGCATTGACGGCTCTGGCTGGCTATATCCTGATTTATGATGTTTTCTGGAAAGCGCCTCGCCAGGAAACGCCTCGCCAGGAAACGCCTTTCCATCAGCCCCCTGTTCTCATTCGGCTGAGTCCCCTGCTGCTGTCGCTTGGCTCTTTGATCCTGGGTTTCCTGATTGAACCCGTCCTTGTCCCCCTGCTGGAGTTGGCTGTACCCAAAGCATTTGAACTTCATCTCTTTGAGGGGTTTAATGAGATTTTTCGGCTGAGCATGGGCATTTTATTCGCCGCCCTGTTTCTGTTTTTGTTCAGAGACCCGCTCATCAAGCGCATCTCGTTCCCGCTTTCGGGCAATGCGGCGTATCGAGAGGTTATCGACTATATCGAATGGGCGGGCGACAGCGTACTCAGCACCCAATCCGGCTACCTGCGCTACTATTTGGCGATTATCCTGGGCACAGTGTCGGCAGTGCTGATTGCCTCGGGGACACTGACTGCCGTCACAGCCGGCGAGCAGCTTTTCCCGTCCGATTTGTCGGTGACGATTACCGACCTGGCAAAAATTTTCATGCTGTTTCTGACTGTGGTGGCAGGACTGCTGACCGTTACGGTGCGCGAGCATGTCAAGGCAGCGATTGCTTATGGCGTTATCGGCTATGCCATTGGCGTCATCTTTTTGATTGAACACGCGCCCGATGTTGCCCTGGTGCAAATGCTGGTCGAGACGATGGCAACGGTGCTGGTCATCATCATGCTGGGGCGGATAAGCACAGCGAACCGCAGAGAGGTGATGAAACGGCTCTGGCTTGGTCGGCATCAATACAATTTTGGGCTGCTGCGCGACATGGGCATATCCATTGTCATCGGTCTGGCTGTGTTCGTCTTCTCGCTAATTGCGCTGCAAAATCGGCCTGAACGCAGCAGCATTGCCGAATGGCATCTGGAAAAAACGGCAGAAGTCGGAACGGAGGATGTGGTTGGCGCGATTGTCGCCGACTTCCGCGGCACCGATACCCTGCTGGAAATCACGGTCTTCACAACAGCCGCCTTGGGTGTCCTGACCCTGCTGTCGCGCGGGCGGCCGGACAACAGCCCATTGGCGCCGCAGCTGGAGGGGGCCAAACCATTTGAATCGGATACAGGCGCGGTTGAAGACATACAAGACGCGACCAACCTGTCAACGCCCTTCACCCGCTCGGTTTCGTACATCGTCCTGCCCATCGCCATCCTGATTGGCATCGCCCAAATCCTGTATGGCGGCCATGGACCCGGAGACGGCTTTACCGCCGGTGTCACCATTGGTCTGGCAGTGTCTTTATGGTATGTGGTCTTGGGTTATTTTGAGGCCAAGCGCCAGCTGCCCTGGTTTCGCCCGGCACAAATTGTGCGTCTGGGGCTGGTCACTGCCATTCTGAACGCGCTCTTTCCGCTGCTGCTGGGCGGCGGGTTTATGGGACATGTCGAATTCGACCGGCTGCTTGGCATTTATGACCTGATTGGCTCTTTTGGATTGCATATCACCTCCGCGCTGATTTTTGAGATAGCGATTGCCATAACCGTCATGGGTGGCTTGGGCATTATTATGGAAGCCATTGCCCATCCCAAAGAGGTACAGACTTTTGCTGACGAGTAGAAAGTAAGTTGAAATGATTGAATTTATGTTTGCTTTAGCGATTGGCATGTTGTTCGGAATCGGTGTGTTTCAGTTATTGAGACGCGACCTGATTAAGGCGGCCATCGGATTCGCCATCCTGTTTTCCGCCGTCAATCTGTTTTTTGTCGCTGTCGGCGCGTTTGAAGGCGACTTCGCCCCCTATGTCAACAATGTAGAAGCTGGGCGTCAAACCAGCGACCCCCTGATTCAAGCGCTGATTTTGACGGCAATCGTGGTCAGCTTTGGCAGTTTCTCACTCGTGCTAGGCTTTATCAACATCATCTCGCGGCGTTACAACACTATCGACTCCAACGAAGTCAACAACCTGAAACACTAGGAAGCAGCGACCGACACACATGGAAAACAACCTCTTTCTGCTCGCAACGCTGGTAACGCCCCTGGTTGGGGCGATTGCTGCCCTGCTATTTGCCAAACATAACCGCCTCCAGCGTTACATCGGGGTCTTGAGCGGCCTCATTGCCTGGCTTTCCAGCACGGTCCTGCTCGTGCAAATCCACGATATTGGCGTGCAAACTTATAAATTGGGCGGCTGGAGCCCGCCTTATGGGATTGTGCTGGTTGCCGATGCCCTGGGTGGTCTCTTCGCGTTTATGGTCACCACCATTATGGTCGGCGGGCTGCTCTATACGCTCGACAGCCGTGACAAGTGCATGACCTATCCCGCTTTCGTGCCGCTGTTTTTACTCATGGAAGTCGGGCTGACGGGCGCGATGCTGACCGGTGATTTGTTCACCCTCTTTGTCTTTATGGAATTGATGGTGCTGGCATCGGTATCCCTGACGGCTATCTCAGATGACCTCTACGGACTGGAAGCGGCTTTGAAGTACATCCTGCTTAGCTCGATGGGAACGCTCTTTCTGCTGCTGGGGATTGCCGCCATGTACGCCACGCTGGGAACGCTCAACATGGCGGATATGGCACGGATACTGCTGACTGGCGAGCGTCCGTTTCTGGCGCCGGCATCGGCGCTTATGCTTTTGTGCGCGTTTTTGCTGAAGAGCGCTGTCTTCCCCTTTCATTTCTGGCAGCCGGATTTTCATACGACCGCCCCCACGCCGGTCAGCGCCATGCTGTCTTCCATTGTGGTCAAAGTGGGCGTCTACGGGATGATACGGCTGGTGACCCTGCTGTTCATTGTCGAGGCGCCCTTGCTCGAACGCTGGCTGGGGCTGCTGGGAATCATTGGCATCCTCTTTGGCAGCTTGGGCGCTCTGCGAACCCGCAATGCCAAACGGATGCTGGCCTACTCGACATTCGCGCAAATCGGTTTTATCCTGGTTGGCATCGGCTGGGGTGAGCCACTCGCGCTGGTCGGGGCGATTGTTTATGCCTTTAATCACGCCTTTATCAAATCTTCCCTACTCATGTTGATGGGAGTCGTCGCCAGCTATACCAAGGTCAAGACCGCCAACTTCGCTGACATCAAGGGGATTGGGGGAAAGCTGCCAGCGCCCACAGGCTGGCTGGTCTTGGCGGGCGGTTTGTCGCTGGCGGGCGTCCCGCCGATGAATGGTTTCATCAGCAAACTGGCCCTGATTCAAGGCGGCGTTCACAAACAGGACTGGCTCAACTTGATTCTGATGGTGGCTGCCGGTATCCTGACACTGATGTATATGATTCGCGCCTGGCAAAGCATTTTCCAGCAAAAACAGCTGCCAAGCACCGCCGCAACCAAAAACGAAGGGGACAGCCTGCTGGCGCCCTTTTTGCTGGTCGCCGCCAGCCTGCTGCTGGGCATCGTCTTTGCCGAGCCTTTGGTGCAGTTAATCACCGAAACCGTTCGTCAACTTGGCGACCCTGACATTTATATCACG
Organism: Aggregatilineales bacterium; assembly: GCA_965214515.1. Lineage (GTDB taxonomy): Bacteria > Chloroflexota > Anaerolineae > Aggregatilineales > Phototrophicaceae > UBA6055. The sequence continues at coordinate 3,563,882 of OZ243955.1, read as the reverse complement.
GCGGTCAATCTGCTATCGAAAGACGGCTCATAAGCATGCTCATCAAACGACTGATTCTGTCGCTGCCACTGGCAGTCGGCTGGACAATTTACACCGCCCAACTCACCATTGGCAATTTTCTGCTGGGCTATTTGTTCAGCCTGGTGGTACTCATCGCAATCGGTGTCCGCGGAGACAGCTTTAACCTGCGGAATGCGCCCAAGCAGATGTTCAATCTGATTGTCTATATCTTCTTCCTTGCCTATGAGGTTTTGGTTTCGGGGGTGCAAGTGGCGCGATTAATCTTGATGCCAAGCCTTCCCATCCGTCCGGGCATCTCCGCCATCAACACGCAGGACGCCACCGAAAACGCCATGATTTCTGCCGTGAGCGCTCATGGCATTACGATAACCCCCGGCGAACTGGTGGTGGACTTCGAGGAAACGGCTGAAGCTGGCGTGCTAATGATTGTCCACAGCTTGAATATGGAAAAATCGGCACAAAATCTGGACAGCGACCAAAGCATTCGGCTGCGGCGAATCAAGGGGATACTCGGCTATGATTGAAAGCGCATTCGTACAGGCAGCGATTCGACTGATTCTGCTGGCGCTGGTCAGCCTGCTGATTCCGGCTTCCTATCGCGTCATCGTGGGCAAGACACTGCCCGACCGCCTGCAAGCCGTGGATTTGATTACCACGCTCCTGATTGGCATTATTGTGATGCTGGCGCTGGTGGAGGGCGCACAGGTCTTTGTGGATATGGCGATTGCGCTGGCAGCTTTCGCTTTTATCGGGACGATTAGCATCGCGCGATATATTTCCGAGGGCCGAGTGTTTTAGATGCTGTTGGAAATCGTCGGGGTTGGCGCACTTGTTTTTGGTTTGTTTTTCTGCGCGGTGGGTGTGCTGGGGGTCATCCGCATGCCCGACAGCCTGACACGGCTGCATGCCTCGGGCAAGGTGGCAACGCTGGGATTGTTCGGGCTGCTGGTTGGCGCGGCCATTCTGATGCCCGCCATTTTCTTCAAGATACTGGCGCTGGGGCTGTTCGTGCTGTTCACTAGCCCGGTTGCCACCCATGCCATCGCCGCCTCTGAATACCGGCGGACTGAAAATGGCAAACAGCAAAAAGAATAGTAACCGCCATCATTTTCCGAAACGTCGAAAGACCGGATTGTCACCCGATTGCAGGTGGTCGAGAAAGTTGACCAGCAAAAAGCCGACAATCATCAAGACCAGCGCTGGCAAAAAGGCATCGGCAGCGAAGTCTGGCGGGATGTTTCTTTCCGCCAGACAGCGAAAGTCCCCATGTCGGTCGAGGTCACTGGCCAGGCATTCTTTCCAGGGATAGATTTTCCACAGCGAACCCGCCATAAACCCGACCAGCAAAGCCACCGTCTGATTGTAATAATGCGCCAGCAAAAAGCTCAGCACGCGCGAAAAGGCGATAATGCCAACCACAGCCCCCAAGCCGACGGCGATGACCGGTGGCAAATCACGGCTGCTGACCGCTGTCAGCACATAATCGTACTGTCCCAAAATCAACAGCATGAATGACCCCGAGATGCCCGGCAGAATCATGGCGGTAATGGCAATCATGCCGCTAAGAAACAGAACTGGCGCCGAATGGTCGGCTTCGGCTGGCACGATATTGACGATGACAAAGGCGGCAATCGTCCCCACCCCTAAGATGGCGATGGCGGCCGCAGACCAGCGCACCTTGACACCAATGGTTAAAATGGAGGCCAAGACCAAACCAAAGAAAAAGGCAAACAGCAGCGCTCGTCCCCCTTCATCGTCCATGACCGCACTCAAAAAGCCAGACAAAAGGATGATGGCAGTCAGCAGCCCCAAGCCTAATGCCAGCAGAAATCGGAAGGAGATGTGATTGAGCAGTTCCTTGACCTTGAAACCCAAGGCGAGCCGCAGCGCATCAAGATTGAAGGACTTGATGGCGCTAATCAGCGTTTCATAGACACCCAGGATGAAAGCCATCGTCCCGCCGCTCACCCCCGGCACGATGTCAGAAGCTCCCATAGCGAAGCCTGTCAGAAACAAGCGCAGATACTGCGCTGGCGTTTGCGGTCTGGACAAGTCCGATTTCCCTTTGTTCACTGTTCTGCTCCGTGATAGTTAGGCAACACAGCAGCCTATCATGCCCGATGAACCCTGCCAGGTCAATCCCGAAGGCGCTGTGCCTGTTATCGCCAGATGGCTTTTATCCGTCCAGCGGCTGACGAAAATCATAAACGCCCCCATCAATTCCCCAGCGGATGCCGGTTTCACTAATCAGGACGTTCCCTTCCTGCCGCACCATGGTATGAGATTGCGGACAGCTAAAAATCTCCAGTGGATTATCCAAACCCAAATGCAGCTGTTCTCCCGCCGAGCCGTCAAGTTCAAGGTCAAGGAACACACTGGGCGAAACTGCCCAGGCGGTTCTTTGCAAAAGGGCATCCATGCCTGCGAGCAGCGCTGTCGGCAGAGTGCGCTTGAGCACAGCCAGCCGAAACCAGGAAACGGGAATAACCTGCTGCACATCGAATCCGACTTGCGACACTTGCGCCCCCATATAGTCGGGATGGAAGTTGAAGTTCAATTCAAGGAACTCAATCGGTTCCAGGGTGAGGGGGTTCCAGTTGTTGCGCCCCAGGGCATGGCGCAGCATCGACTTGAGATGGCGCTTGTTGGCATATTCCAGAATAAACTTGCCGCCGCCCGACAGGATTTTCCTGACCTGTGCCAGTACAGTCGGCACATCCTCGATATGATGGATGACGCGAATCATGGTCGCGCCATCAAACACGCCCGACTGGAAGGGCATACGATAAGCATCCGCCGCGACATACAGATAGCCGGCATCGCCAAACTGTTGGCGTGCATATTGCAGCTGTTCGAGCGAATAATCGAGCAAGACCACCTGCGAATACATTTTGTATTCAGGGGTCATCCGCCCGAAACCGGCGCCAATTTCCAACAGGCGATGCCCCTTGGCTGGCAGCAGACGCCGCAGAACCCGCCGTTCAACGGCATCTTCATAATCACGCCCCTGCCCTTCCCAAAAGTCCTGGCGATAGGTCGAATCTCCGTAATCACAGATGCGCGGCTGCTCGGTCATAAGACTTCCTGAACCATCCGGTCTGTCACGCAGATAAACCCGCTTCCTCACGCAAAATTTCAGCTTTGTCAGTCTGTTCCCAGGGCACATCCTCGCGCCCAAAGTGACCATAAGCCGCCACCTGCTTATAAATCGGACGGCGAAGCCCCAGGTCACGGATAATCGCGGAGGGACTCATATCGAAATGCCTGTCAATGAGTTCTTCGATTGTTTTATCAGGAATCCGCCCAGTGCCGAAGGTTTCAATAGCCAGAGATGTCGGCTTCGGCTTGCCAATCGCATAAGACACTTGCAATTCAAAACGTTTTGCCAGCCCAGCGGCAACGATATTTTTGGCGACATACCTTGCCATATAGGCAGCGCTGCGGTCAACTTTGGTGGCATCCTTGCCCGAAAAAGCGCCGCCGCCATGACGCGCCACCCCGCCATAAGTATCGACCATAATTTTACGCCCGGTCAGGCCGGCATCCGCCGCTGGTCCGCCTTCCTCAAAGTTCCCGGTTGGGTTGATAAAGAAGCAGGTTTTATCGTCTATCCAATCAGCACAAACATCGCGGATGATATGTTCCTTGACCTGCTGGCAAATATCCGCCTGCGAAATCTTTGGCTCATGCTGGGTCGAAATGACAATGGTATCCACCCGTTTGGGTTTGCCACAGGCGTATTCAACTGTCACCTGGCTCTTGGCATCCGGGCGCAGCCAACACAGTTGGCCGGTCTTGCGTGCTTCTGCCAAGCGGCGCACCAGCCTGTGCGACAGGGATACCGTCAGCGGCATCAATTCATGGGTTTCATCACAGGCAAAACCAATCATCATGCCCTGGTCGCCAGCGCCTTGGCGGTCAACGCCCTGTCCGATGGCAGTCGACTGCGGGTTAAGGCAAAGCATCACCTTGCAGGTTTGGGGATTAAAACCATATTCTGCCGTATAACCAATATCCGCAATCGTCTGGCGCACAATTTTCTCGTAGTTGACAGTGGCTTGGGTGTCAATCTCGCCCATGACCAGGACCAAATCAGAGGATATGGCCACTTCACAGGCAACCCGCGCCATCGGATCCTGCGCCAGAATCGCATCCAGAACAGCATCGCTAATCTGGTCGCAGATTTTGTCCGGATGCCCTTCGGATACGGATTCCGAGGTGAGATAATATCGGGGATGTGTCATAAATGTCGTTGACATGATTGTCCTTCCTCACAAACAATAAAAAAACGCCTTGCAAGGCAGAGGGCGTGGGAATGTTCATTCAGATACGCTCATCTGCCAGAGTTCAAACCCTGTCGGAATTAGCACCATCCCAAAGCCTTGGGGGTTGCCGCGAGATCATCGAGCCGAATCTCTTACTCGCTCTTGATGAGTGCCGAAAATCGTTCAGACTTCAGCAGGTGAAACTATAGCGCAAAATGATGGACTGTACAAGGGCAAAACGGGCAATCGCATCAAAAGACCAGGCGGGGGCGGCCTAACTGTATTTGCCAGAGCGCTGGATGTGCATGATGAACTCGCTGCGAAGCTCACCACTGTGCTTGAACTCTCCAAGCATGGCGCTGGTGGTCAAATTGGAATCGTGCTTCTTGACACCGCGAATCATGGAGCACATGTGCTGTCCGGTCATCACAACGGCGACGCCTCTGGGTTCCAGTATCTCGTCAAGGAACTCCGCGATTTGACGGGTTAAACGTTCCTGCATTTGCAGGCGGCGCGAGAACATATCAATGATGCGCGGAATCTTGCTCAGCCCGACGATTTTCTTGTTCGGGATATAAGCCACATGAGCGTGTCCTGCAAATGGCAGCAGATGATGCTCACACAAGCTGTAAAACTCAATGTCATTCACGACCACGAGGTCATCATATTCAATATCAAAGATGGCGTTGTTAAGAAGCTGTTTGGGGTCGGTGGTGTGGCCGCTGACCAACTCCTGATACGCTCTGGCAACCCGTTTCGGGGTTTCCAGCAAGCCTTCCCGATTCGGGTCTTCGCCAATGGCGCACAGCAAATCCAAAACCGCACGCCTGACAGCATCCAGGTCAACCGGCTCAAAATCCAGTTCAAATCTGTTCAGCAGTTCCTGAGATTCGAGCTTTTGCCGAATGGTTTCTCCCGCAAGGGTATTTAATCGCGCTGCATGGCTGTTCAATGCACCGCCAATGGTCTCACCATCCGTCATTTGTCTATCCTTTTGTCCTGCTCATACTGTAATAAAAGGCATTACATTTATAGAATAACATATTATATTGCAGCTGATTACAAAAATACAATACCCGCTTTAGGAATGGGACACAGCATGGACATCATCGAAATCAACAATTTGCGCTTGCGTGCCATCATCGGTTTCAGTCCGCATGAACTCCGGCAGCCTCAGAATGTTGTGATTAATCTCCGTATCGGGACTCATCAGCGCCGCGCTGGCGAAACCGATAATCCGGAGGACGCATTCAACTACAGAACAGTCACCAAGGCCATCATTCAGGCAGTCGAAAGCTCGCGCTGCAATCTGGTCGAGAAACTTGCCGAGGAAATTGCGCGGTTAGCCATTATGGATTATCACGCACCCTATATTGAGGTGAGCGTCCACAAGCCGGGCGCCCTGCGCCGAGTCGATACGGTCGGCATCCGGATTGAGCGCCGTCCGCAAGATTATGCAAAAAATGTGGTGTATGTCTCGTTGGGGTCGAATATGTCGCCCGAAAAAAACCTGCGCGAAGCTCTGCGACTCCTGCGGAATTACACGACCCTGCTGGCCCTGTCGCCAGTTTATTGCACTCAGGCACAGGATTACGCGGCGCAAGACAGCTTTTTGAATATGGTTGTCAAGGCTCATACCTTTCGCCGGCCCTTGCAGTTCAAAACACAGGTGCTTAAGCGGATTGAAAGGGAGTTGAATCGCGTCCGTGACTCGAAGAACAAGAATGGGCCGCGCACGATTGACCTTGATATTTTGCTTTGGAATAACGATGCGCTGGAGTTTGGCGAAAAGCCCTGGAAAGTGCCGGATGAAGACATTCTCCGCTTTGCCCATGTCGCCGTTCCATTGGCTGACATCGCTCCGGACTATCTCCACCCCACTGAAGGAAAGACATTGCTGGATATTAGCATAGCGCTCGATGCCACCGATTTGCAACAGGTGCGGCCCGATTTTTCATCATGCGGATTTTAAGACTTCTCGAGTTTGGGTTTGTATCTGTCATTGTCCGACACAGGTTTTAGCCCTGACGACCTCTTGCCTGATGCGGTAAAATACGGCCCTTATGCACACACGGGTTTTTGCGCCCGATGAGGAGCATTTATGGCGAACGAAACCTTAATCACCCTGTCCGAACCCCGCTCGGCTGCGGCAGAAGCCTATCGCAGCCTGCGCACCAATTTGATGTTCAGCAGCGTCGAGAATCCCATTCATACCCTGCTGGTCACATCACCCGCACGCGATGACCACAAGAGCATGACCCTCGCCAATCTGGCGGTCACATTCGCGCAGGGCGGCAGCAAAACCATCCTGGTCGATGCGGATTTGCGGCAGCCCAAACAGCATCATATCTGGGGCATCGACAGCCAGCGCGGACTGACCAGCATGATGGTTGACGATACGGCCATCAGCCATCCGCCGCTCCATGCGACCGAAGTTGAAAACCTGCAAGTGATTGCAAGCGGAGAACTGCCGCCAAACCCGGCCGACTTGCTGGGCGGGAAGCGAATGGATGAGATTATCGCGGTCTTAAAGGCGCGTGCTGATTATATTCTCTTCGACAGTCCGCCAGTGCTGGCGGCAACCGATGCCGCGCTGCTGGGCATCAAGCTGGATGGCACTTTGCTGGCCATTCGGGCGGGCGACACGCGCCGCGACCACACCGCACAGGCGCGGCAAGCGCTGGAACGGGTGCATGTGCGGGTGGTTGGCGCTGTCCTGACCAATGCCCCGCGTGAAAGCAAAATCGCTTACTGAACGGGCGCCTGAATGAACAGGGAGCAGGGACAGCGATGAAAGGACTCATCCTGAGCGGCGGCAAAGGCACGCGACTTTACCCGCTCACTTATACCCGCGCCAAGCAACTGATTCCAGTAGCCAACAAACCCGTGCTGGTGCGAGTTATCGAAGCCATTCGGGAGGCGGAGGTTAAGGAAATCGGCATTGTCGTTGGACAGACGGCGGCGGAAATCAAAGAGGCGCTGGGAGACGGGCGCAAATGGGGCGTTGAGCTAACTTATATTCCGCAAGACAGCCCCGAAGGTCTGGCGCATGCGGTCAGGCTTTCGCGGGGTTTCCTGCAAGATGACCCCTTCGTGATGTTCCTGGGAGACAATGTGATTGAAGGCGGCATCAGCACATTGATTGCTGATTTTGCCGAAAATGACTGGAACAGCCAGATTGTGCTCAAGGAAGTCGCCAACCCCTCAGCTTATGGCGTTGCCAAACTGCGAGCGGACGGTAGCATCGAGAAACTCATCGAGAAGCCCAAAAATCCGCCCAGCAGCCTGGCGCTGGTTGGCATTTACATGTTCGATCATCATATCTTTGAAGCGGTTCACGCGATACAGCCCTCGGCGCGGGGCGAATACGAAATCACCGATGCCATCCAATGGCTCATCGACCATGACCACACAGTCTATCCCCATGTACATCGCGGCTGGTGGATTGATACAGGCAAGCCGACTGATATGCTGGAAGCAAACAGCCATGTGCTGGAAGAAATCCGGCCAACGATTGCGGATACCGCCAGGATTGATGAGCGTTCGCTCGTCGATTCACGGGTGACCCTGCAAAACGGCGCCAGAATCCATAACAGCATCGTGCGCGGCCCGACGGTCATTGGCCAAAACACCCTCATCGAAAACAGCTACATCGGTCCCTTCACGAGCGTCTATCACCATTGTGAAATACGGAATTGCGAGATTGAGCGCAGCATCATCCTGGAAAACAGCCGCATCATTGACATTGACCGCACCCTGCGCGACAGTCTCATTGGTCGAAATGCCACAGTCAAACGCAGCAACAGCAAACCCAGCGGGCTCAAGATGAACCTTGGTGACCACGGCATGCTGTGGATTTAGCCGCGCGGGTTGATTGGGTTGATTTGGAAGAGGAGCTATCCCCATGAAGAACATCCTGGTAACAGGCGGCGCCGGATTTATCGGCAGCGCTTTTGTCCGACACATGGTCAAAGCCTACCCCGATTACCATATCATCTGTTATGACAAGCTGACCTATGCCGGCAATCTTGACAATCTGCTGGGGGTTAGTGATGATGAGAATTATCGCTTCGAGCGCGGCGACATTGCGGATAGGCTGGCTGTGCGCCGGGTGTTAAAGCGGTACAGCATTGACACCATTGTCAACTTCGCCGCCGAAAGCCATGTAGACCGCAGCATCCTGGAGCCGGATGCCTTTATTCATACGGATGTGGTTGGGGCATATATCCTGCTGGATGAAGCACGCCAGCATGGCATTGGCCGCTTCTGCCATGTATCCACCGATGAAGTTTATGGCGATATTGAAGCTGGGCTGTCGGCTGAGGATGACAGATTCCTGCCCAACAGCCCCTACGCAGCCAGCAAAGCCGGTGGCGAGTTGATGGTGCGGGCCTATCATGTCACTTATGGCATGGACACGGTTGTGACGCGCGGCAGCAATACTTACGGCCCCTATCAATACCCCGAAAAACTCGTTCCCTTCTTCATCACCGAAGCCATTGACGGCAAGCCGCTGCCACTCTATGGCGATGGCAAGCAGATTCGTGACTGGCTGTATGTTGACGACCATGCCCGTGGTGTCGATAAGGTTCTGCACCTGGGCAAGTCGGGAGAGTCGTACAATCTTGCAGGAGAAAACCAGCGCTTCAACCTGGATGTCACCCGCCGCATCCTGAACCTGCTAGATAAATCGGAATCCTTGATTCGATATGTCCCCGACCGCGAAGGACATGACCGCCGCTATGCCATGACGGCAGAGAAAGCGCGGCAGCTGGGCTGGGAGCGGCGCTTCGACTTTGACAAAGGCATTGAAATCACAGTAGGCTGGTATCTTGCAAATGCGTGGTGGTGGCGTAAAATCAAAACGGGCGGTTATTTGGATTTTTACAGAAAACAGTATGCCGAGCGTCTTGCAGCGGTGGACTCGTGCTGATTTAGCCCTCAATCGAGGTCAATTTGCAGATTGAAAGATATTCATCCCAACAAAGAGACCGCAGGACCTGGGGCTGTGCTGTTATCATCGGCAGCCTGAGCGTCATCCTGACGCTTGTCGTTATTTTACTCGTCCCCATGTTCTCTGACATCGCTTTGCGAACAGCCGGGTTCGAGCCCATCGAAATCACGAATACGCCCACGATTGCAACAGCGATTCCCGTTAGCGGAGCCGTTGAAGCAAGCGCGACAATTCGGGTGTCAGCCGGTGCTTTTGGTCAGCTTGACCTATCGACCGACAGCATCGAAATCGGCACCGATGACGCCAGCATCGAGGTTGCCCAGGTCGCCATGCGTGCCGCCGACATCCAGGCGCTTTGCGTTCAATATACCGATTATTGCGGCGACAAGGGGAATGCCTTTCGGCGGGCGAAGGTGACCATAGGCGACAGCAGCATGGTCATTGCCAGCGAGGCATTTGTGGACATCCTGAATATCTGGCAGCCACTTGAACTGCAATTATCATTGAGCGCGGACAATGCCATTCTGATAGACAGTGTGAACATTGATGGCAGATACTACAGCATACCCGACAATGCCTTGGGGCAAAGCATCCAAAATGCCCTGAAAACCGCCAATCAAATTCTGAAGCTGCTGTCCGTTGAGGCTGAGGGCAAGACTTATCAGCTTTTCGATATCATCATCACCAAAAATCAGCTGGTCGCAACTTTTCGCTAGGCGACATCGAGCGCAATAACGGGATTTGGGGAGCAGGAATGAAAATCTTGATTACCGGCGCTGCGGGCAAGCTCGGCAGGCAACTCCAGCGGCAGCTGACCGATAGGCATGAGGTCATTGGAACAGACATCGTTGGCGAGGTCAGCTGCAAATTGGATATTACCGATTACGCTGCCTGCCAGCGACTGGTGCACGATATAGCTCCCGATATCGTTTTGCACCCGGCCGCCTGGACGGATGTGAACGCCTGCGCCCGTCACCCGCGCAAGGCGCTGCTGATAAACGGTGTCGGCACACACAACATCGCCGTCAGCACCGCCCAGCTTGGCATTCCCGTTCTGTATGTCAGTTCCAACGAAGTCTTTGATGGCAAGCTCAGCCGCCCCTACACCGAATTGGATGCCGCCAATCCCATCAATCCATACGCTTACAGCAAATGGTACGGCGAACGCGCCGTCATACAGAGCAATCCTCGGCATTATATCGTGCGAACGGCATGGCTGTTCGCGCATGGTGGCAGCAATTTCATTCAGGCGATACTGAAGGCGGCCGCAGCGGGCAAAACGCTCAGGGTTGTGACCAATGAGGTCGCCAATCCGACTTATACCCAAGATGTCGCCAGCGCCATCTCCGCCTTAATCGAGACCGAGCGCTATGGCAGCTATCATTTTGTCAATGAGGGCGCGGCATCCCGATGGGATTTCGCCCGTTACGCATTAGACCAGAGCGGCTTTCGGGAGATGCCCATCGAACGCATCAGCCGCCATGAGTGGCAGCGTCCCTCGCTCACGCCTGAATATACCGAGTTGGCGAACATCGCCGGGGCGAGCATCGGGATTCGCCTGCGTCCCTGGCAGGAAAGCGTGCGGGCTTTTCTGCAAGCCGGGGAAGCCATCGCATGACCCCGGCCACCTTCTCGATTATCATCCCGAACTGGAACGGTCAGCATTTTCTTGAAACCTGCCTGGATTCCTTACGCGCCCAAACCTACCCCGCCATCGAAGTCATCATCGTTGACAACGCCTCGTCGGATGGCTCACAAGCCTATGTCAAAGCGAATTATCCGGAAGTTATCCTGATTGAACTTGAGAAAAATCAAGGCTTCACTGGCGCCTGCAATATCGGCATGGAAGCCGCGCGGGGGGACTTCATCGCTTTGCTGAACAACGATACCGAAGTCGAGCCAAACTGGGTGGACGAAATCGTCAAGGCATTTGACAGCCATCCCGATGTCGGGATTGTGGCTAGCAAAATGCTGCTGTTTGACAGACGCAATTATATTCACACCGCCGGGGACTTCTTTACCACTGACGGGTGTGCTGGCAATCGCGGCGTATGGGAAAAAGACGAAGGACAATATGACCGCGCCGATTATGTTTTTGCTGCCTGTGGCGGGTCATCGGCCTATCGAAAATCCATGCTCGACCGAATTGGCTTGCTCGACAATGATTATTTCTTCCTGCTGGAGGATATGGACCTCGCCTGGCGGGCGCAGCTGGCCGGCTACAAAGTCTTATATGTGCCAAGCGCTGTCGTTTATCATCGCCTGTCCGCAACTGGCGGCGGCGTCACCGCCAGCTTCTATGATGGCCGAAACGGCATCTGGCTGCTTGTCAAAAACCTGCCCGCGGCACTCTGGCGCAAATATGCCCGACAGATTCTCAAACGACAGGTCTTACTGGCATGGCAGGCGCTGAAGGCCTGGCGCGGGGCGGAAGCGCGGGCGCGTCTGCGCGGCATTGCAGCCGGGCTGCTGACCATGCGCGGCGCTCTCAGGAAACGCAAGCGGATTCAGCCCACCAAGACCGTCACGGATGATTATCTGGACAGCATCCTTACGCAACTATAATAAATGGGAATTATATCGTAAAATAGACACAGGAGAGAATTGTTTGACTGACTTGTCGCGCCCGTTTTTGAGCATCGTGATTCCAGCGCATAATGAAGAAAGCCGACTGCCCCCCAGCCTGGCGCAGATTGACGTTTTCTTGCGGCGGCAGGGTCTCACGGCCGAGGTCATCATTGTCGAGAACGGCAGCCATGACCACACTTATGAAGTGGCGCAAGAGTGTGCGCGGAGATATGCCTATATCCGCGTCATGCAATCCCCCGATAATATGCGCGGCAAAGGATTGGCAGTCAAGCAGGGTATGCTCGCCGCAAGGGGCAAATGGCGGTTTATCTGCGATGCCGACCTGTCCATGCGGATTGACGAACTGACAAAGTTCCTGCCGCCCCAGGTTGACGGTTATGATATTGCCATCGCCAGCCGCGAAGCCCCTGGGTCGGAGCGGGTTGGCGAACCCGAATATCGCCATGTGATGGGGCGCATCAACAATCTCATCATTAAAATCGCCGCCATCAACGATTTCGAAGACACGCAATGCGGCTTCAAAATGTTCAGGCAGGAGGTGGCAGAAGACCTGTTCGCTGTGCAGAAAATGACGGGCATCGGATTTGATGTCGAGTTGCTGTTCATCGCCAAGCGGCGCGGTTATGCTATCAAGGAAGTACCCATCAGATGGTATTATGACCCCTATTCCACTATGAAACTGTGGGACGACTCGGTCAACATGCTGCGGGAAATCTGGGAGATTCGCCAAAACTGGCGTCAAGGCATCTATGACAAAAACAGCCAGGAAATCCAAAACAGCCAGCCTCGTCCATGAACGCCATTATTACAGACTGGGCTGCCAGACTATCTTTGGCATAGACGAAGCCGGCAGAGGCCCTTGGGCAGGCCCGGTAGCGGCCGCTGCTGTTGCCCTGCCGCTCCAGCGCCATGACCTTGCCAAATGCCTGGCTGGCGTGCGGGACAGCAAGGAAATGAGCAGCAGGCAGCGCAGTCTGCTGGGGGAGAAAATTAAAGACATCGCCTTGGCATGGGGCATTGGACACAGCAGCGTCAGCGAAATCGACCGCTTTGGCATCGTTAAAGCCAGCAAACTGGCCATGGGACGTGCGCTGGACAAGGCGCTCGCTGACAATAACCTTGAGCCCGACTGCCTGTTCCTTGATTATATGCTGCTGCCAGAGCGCCGCGACCTTCCGCAAGTCAGTATTGTCAGTGGCGACAAGCATTCCCTGAGCATTGCCTGCGCGAGTGTCATTGCCAAAGTATGGCGAGACGCATTCATGCTGGAGTTGGACGCGCAATGCCCGCAATATGGCTTCGCCAAACATAAAGGCTATGGCACGGCAGCGCACCGCCAGGCATTGGCACAGCATGGACCCAGCCCTTATCACCGCCACTATTACAAGCCGATTCAAAAATTCCTGAACCCTGACAAAACAGGAGCGCCACTTGAAAATTGCACTGGTGCATGATTGGCTGAATCAAATCGGGGGGGCGGAAGATGTGCTGGATGTGCTGGTCAATCATTATCCCGGCAGCCCAGTGTACACCAGCATTTTCGCCGCCGACCTGATGCCAGCCCATTACCTTGACTGGCATGTCCATACGCTCTGGATTGACCATCTGCCCGCCATTCATCGGCGGCATCAGGCATATCTGCCCTTTTATCCGCTTGCCTGGCATCAGCTGAATCTGTCAGAATACGATGTGGTCCTGAGCAACAAAAGCGGATTTTGTCATGGGCTGCAATTTGATGCCTCGACCCTGCACATCTGTTACTGTCTGGCGCCGACCCGTTATGTCTGGCAGCTGGAAAATTATCTCGCCCGCGAGGGCTTGGGCAAACCGGTCGAATGGATGCTGCGCCCCCTGATAGCGCTGACGCGCCGTTGGGATTATGCGGCGGCGCAGCGCGTCTCGCATTTCATCGCCATCAGCAGCGCCATCAAGCAGCGCATCAGAACGTTTTACAACCGCCACGCCAGCATCATTTTCCCGCCAGTGGATACCTCGCGGTTTCAACCGCTGCCTATCAGCGAAGTCGAGGATTATTTTCTGGTAGTCTCACGCCTGATTCCCTACAAGCGCATTGATTTGGCGGTGGTGGCGGCGACTGCGCTCGGTCTGCCGCTCAAGGTGGCCGGCAAAGGACGGGATTTGGAGCGCTTGCAGGCCCTAGCAGGCGACAATGTTGAGTTTCTTGGGTATGTATCGGACGCGGAATTGCCCAAGCTGATGGCAAAATGCAAGGCATTCCTGTTTCCTGGGCTGGAAGATTTTGGCATCACCAGCGTACAGGCGCAAGCCGCAGGTCGCCCCGTTATTGCCTACAAGGGCGGCGGCGCCCTGGATACGGTGATTCCTGGCCTGACTGGCGAACATTTCGAGAGCATGACGGCAGCGAGCCTGAAATCTGCCATGCAGAATTTCGACCCGAAGCGGTATGACCCTGAAAAAATTCGAGCGCATGCCCGCAAGTTTGATACCAGCATCTTCACGCGGCAGATTCATGCCTTTGTCGAACAGGCCTGGCAGGCACATCAAACGAAGACAGCTTTTAACTGGCGTGACGCCGCAGAGGGATAATCGGACATGGAATTGACAATGTTCATTCGCGTTGTGTTCCGCCGCTGGTGGCTGATAGCGATTCCCCTGGCGCTAAGCGCCCTGCCCGCGATTGTCGGTTACTTGGATGGCGCGGCGGCCGTCGGCGGCGGCTTCAGCACGCAGATTCGCTACAGCGCGGCGCAGGAGCTTAACCTGCCCGAACGGGATGGCGATTATCAGGATGTCTGGCTGGCATCTGAACTGACCGTGAATGCCTTTAGCGATTGGGTGCGCAGCACCAGTTTCCGCGAAGAAATCGCAGCCGAGCTTGCCACAGCCGACATCGAGCTTGCTTCGCTTCAAATTGCTGCCGACAATGCCCGCAGTGTAGGCCTCATCTATTTAAGCCATGCCCAGGGCGATGCGCTGCAAACTATCGCCCATGCCGCCATTTCGGTCTTGAGCCGCCGCAGCCAGACTTACTTCCCGCAATTAGGCGGCGAAGCGGCACAGGTTACGATATTGGAACAGCCGCATATCGTCCCAGCGCCACCGCCGCTGACCAATCGCTTTGCCCCTTTCATTCAGGTTGCCCTGGGGCTGTTTATCGGGCTTGTTCTTGCATTTTTCGCTGACTATCTTGACCCGACCATTCACCACCAAGAGGACATTCGGCGGCTTGGTCTGCCCATCACAGGCAGCATTCCAAAATACAAAAGTTAAGCCATAAACGGCACCCTACCAGCCAGACAGGAAACAAATCCGGTTCAAATGACGAGTATGGGAGAAATGGCGTGAGCGAATTGTTTGATTTACAGGGAAAGGTTGCCATCGTGAGCGGCGCATCGCGCGGCATTGGCCGGGCGATTGCCGAGCAATTTGCCAAAGCCGATGCCCAAGTTGTGCTTTCCAGCCGCAATCAAGCGGCGCTGGACAACGTGGCATGGGCAATTCAGGCATCGGGCGGGGAAGCAGTCGGCATAGCGGCGCACAATGGCGATAAAGCTGCTCTGTATGCCCTGGTGGACAAGACCCTCGAACGTTATGGCAGGCTGGATATTCTCGTCAACAATGCCGCGACCAACCCCCACTTTGGCACGATTCTGGAGGCGGAAGACAGCTATTGGCGCAAGACAATCGAGGTCAACCTGATGGGCAATCTGTGGCTGACGCAGGCGGCCGTCAGGGCCATGCGTGCCAATGACGGCGGCAAAATCATCAATGTTTCCTCCATTGTCGGCTTGAATCCAGGGCAGTTTCAGGGCATCTACAGCATCACCAAAGCCGCCGTCATCAGCTTAACCAAGACCCTTGCGCTGGAACTTGGGGCGGACGGCATCCAGGTCAATGCAATTGCGCCCGGACTGATACAAACGAAGTTCTCGCAAGTGCTGTGGGAAAATGAGGACATCATGCAGGGTATGCTCGCCAAAACACCAAGCGGCCGCATCGGTCGGCCGATTGACATTGCTGGTTTAGCGCTGTTTCTGGCATCCCCCGCATCCGATTTTACGACCGGCGCGGTATTTGTGGCTGACGGCGGGATTACGCTGGGCGCGATTTGATTTTGGCGCACATCCAGATGGAAGGTCAGCTGCGATGACTGTCGCCGCTTTTGTTCATCTCAACCGAACCCTCTGCGCTGGCATCACCAAGTCCTAGCTGCATCGTGGCCTTGTCTGTTTCCACGATGCCCTCATCCATTGGCAGAATCTCGAAATCGCCCGACTTCGCCAGTTCGTCAGCCGCGCTTTCCCCTTCCGCCATGTTATCTTCTGCAGTCAGGCGGTTGGCTGAATGTCCCGCCATTGAAATTCTTCCATCAATAAATGCCCCTTCTTCGGTGGTCAAGGCCGCGGCGCTAATATCCCCCCAGATGCGTCCCGTGCGCAGCAGCTGCACCTTGTTGCCAGCTACATTGCCGCGCACCATGCCAGCGATTGAAATGTTGCGGGCATTGATGTCGGCACGAATATCTGCCGACTCGCCCACCAGGAGATTGCCGGCGATTTCAAGCGTGCCAGTGAACTTCCCGTCCATCCGCACATTGCCTGAGCTTTTGAACTTTCCTTCAGCCTGACTGTTGGAACCAAACACAGTGTCAAAGCCGACAGGCTGCTTGGCGGGCAACAGGGTAGCCGATTCTGGCGGTTCAGCTTCCGACTGACTACGGCGATTGGCAAAAAACGCGGTCATGCTTTTCCCTCATTGGCTCGTTTGTCTCTTTTCCACACTATACCCCATTGCTGGCGCATACAAGCTGGACAGCGCCAGCAAAGCTAAGTCTTCAGGTCAGATTCCGTCCGCTCTTGGTGCAGGCGAAAATGTTTCATCCTGGATAATTCCCGCACCTGTTCCGCCGCGCGATAGCTGCTGCGCACCAAAGGGCCGCTTTCGACCCACTTAAAGCCCATTTCAATCCCTATCGCCCGTAGCTGCTCGAATTCTGCGGGGGTATAGTAGCGTTCAATCGGCAGATGTTTTTTGCTTGGCTGCAAATACTGCCCCAAGGTCAAAATATCGACGCCGATGTCCACCAGGTCTTGCATGGTGTCCAGCACCTCATCCACTGTTTCGCCCAGGCCGAGCATGATGCCGCTCTTGCTTAGCACCAGCGGATCCATCTTTTTTGCGTTTTCCAGTGTCCTCAGCGCCCATTCATATTTATCTTGTGGCTGCACCTTCTTGAACAGGCGCGGCACGGTCTCTACATTGTGGTTCAGGATTTCTGGCTGGGCGTTCATCACGATTTTCAAGGCGCTTTCGCTGCCCTTGAAATCAGGAATCAAGACCTCGATAGAGCAGCCAGGCTGAAGCTGGCGTATCCGACGAATGACCAGCGCAAAGATAGGAGCGCCGCCATCCGAACGCTCATCCCGATTGACGCTGGTAATCACCACATGACGCAGCCCCATCGCCCGAACACTCTGCGCGATGCGGTTTGGCTCGCCCCAATCCAGGGGGCTGGGACGGCCGGTCTTAATATCGCAGAAACCGCAGCTGCGGGTACAGGTATCGCCCATCATCAGGAAAGTCGCCGTCCCGCGGCCCCAACATTCGCCCAGGTTGGGACACTGCGCCTCTTCGCAGACCGTGTGCAATGTTTTGCTGCGCATCAAATCCCGAACCTTCTCGTAAGTTGCGCCACTGGGCGCCCTGACCCGAATCCAGGGCGGGCGGCGGCGTGGACTTTTGGGGTCGGGCTGCCAGTCTTCCGATGTCGTTATCGGTATCAAATTCGGTCGAATGGTATTCGTCAAGTTCAAGCTCCGTTCTGCCGAAAACAGAATGCGCTCTGTTCTGTTTGGTCTTGGCATTCACCGCCATTATATCAGGCAGCACCGGCATTTCCATCATGGGTTCAGCATATTGTGTTATCCTGTAACTCAAGGAGGCCGGACGAGCCAATTCGACATGAGAACCATTACGCTCAAAAATGTGAGCAAAACCTTCTTCGATAAAAGCCGCAAACTCACCCCAGTTTTGGCAATCAAAGACTTCAACCTGCATATCAAGACTGGCGAGGCGGTGGTCTTGCTGGGGCCTTCGGGCTGTGGCAAGACCACCCTGCTGCGCCTCATCGCCGGCCTGGAAGAGCCTGACGACGGCATCATACTGTACAACAATATATCCCTTAACGAGATTCCGATTGAAAATCGCGGCATCGGGATGGTCTTCCAAAATTATGTGCTGATTCCGCATTGGGAAAGCCGCAAAACGGTTGGCTTTTTCTTGAGGCTGCGCGACCGCGAGGACGAAGTGCCAGCACACGTTCAAACGGTCTCCAATATCACCGGCGTTGATATCGAAAGTCTGATGGGCAGATTTCCGCGCCACTTGTCCGGGGGCGAAAAACAGCGCGTCTCCATTGCGCGGGCTTTCGCGCGTGACCTGGAACTGCTTTTGTTCGACGAACCTTTCGCCAACTTGGATGCCAAGTTCCGCTCACAGGCGCGGGTTGAACTCAAGCGCCTGATTCAAGAATTTGATGTCACGCTCGTTTATGTGACCCACGACCAGGTTGAGGCCATGAGCATCGCCGACCGAATTGTGGTCATCAATGACGGGCGCATCATACAGATGGGCAGCTATCAAAACCTGCATGATAATCCGAACAGTCTGTTCGTTGCCGAATTTCTGGGCACCCCCACCATCAACACCTTTTGGGGCCGAGTCCACGCAGGCGAATGGGATGGCAGTTATATGGGGCGTGCCAGGCTGCCGCAGCATCGACCCGATGGCAGCGAAATCATCGTTGGCATTCGCCCCGAACACATTCGACTAAGCGACTGCCATATCGGCATTCCGGCGACTATTGATAAAATAACCCCTTATTTTGCCGAGCGGTTTCAGTTATTGGAGGTGTGGCTGCGCAAACGAAGATGGCAGATACAAGTGTCGGCAAATCAGCTATTCGAGCCGGGCCAAACCATCTACTGCCAGTTGGATTGGTCACGGGCATACTTTTTTGATGCTGCCTCCGGTGCCCGAATCCGCTAGTCAAACGCGACTAGCTCGCGCAGTTTTTCCAGAGTCACCTGCCCAATTCCAGGCACATGGTCAAGTTCATCCAGGCTCTTGAAGGGGCCCGCAGCTTCACGATAGAGGATAATCCTTTGCGCCAGCGCGGGCCCGACGCCCGGCAGGGTTTCCAATTCGTCCAAACCAGCCGTGTTGACATGAACCCGACGCCCACCTGCGGGCGTCGGCAAGGCGGCATGGTCGCTGGCTGGATAGATTGAAGGCACATGAACCTGGTCGCCGTCGCGCAAAATGCCCGCCAGATTGACCAGCGATTGATTTGCCAAATCCGTGAATCCGCCAGCAGCGGCGATGGCATCGGTCACGCGGCTGCCAAAGGGCAATATATGCAGCGTTTCGGGCTGACGGACTGCGCCGCTAACATAGACCAAAATTGGCGCGGGCGTCGCTGTAGGCAGGGGCGTTGCGGTTGGGACTGGCGGATGGATGATGATGGTGGCTGGTTCGGGACGCGACAGGAGCAGCGCCCCGCCCACAGCAATAAAAATAAGAGCAGCAAGAAACAGAATAAGGGTCAACCGCGGCGATGGTGATGATGATGACATATTGGCTTTGCTGTGCGGGTCATGGCGCCCAGACACTTGACGGGGACTAGAGATTATCGTCAATCCATATGGGCAGATGACCCAAGGCAACAATATCATGCCATTTGGCGCGGTCGCCTTCGGTAAAAATCGCCGCTTCGGCAACGACCTGCGCCGCCGCCTTGTTCATAATGAGACGCATGCCCTGTAAAGTGCTGCCCGTCGAAATCACATCATCAATAATGGCAATGCGTTTATCCGCGACCAGACGACGGTCTTTCTCATCGAGAAACAGGGTTTGCGGCTTGCCAGTGGTGATGCTCAGGGTCTCGCTCTGCAAGGCATCGCCCATATAGGGCTTGTAGGTCTTGCGCAAGACAATATAGGGGAGCTTCAGGTCGGTGCTGAGGGCATGTGCCAGGGGAATCGACTTGGCCTCGGCGGTGACAAGGACATCGATGTCCCTGCCCTCCAGTTTCTTGGCGAGTTCCCTGCTGACAGCATTGACAAATTCAGCATCTCCCAGAATGTTGAGTATCGCAATTTTCACACCAGGTTTGATTTCCATCAGCGGCAAGGCGCGTTGGATGCCGGCAACTTCAACCATATAAGTCTCTTGGGACATATCCGTTCCTTCTTAGCCAGTTCCTAACCCATACCCCGATTATACCCTGCCCCTGCCATCAGGAAAATGCGTTTCGCTCTATTTTATGGCAATCTCCTCAGCCACAGGCCGCTCATTCAACCTCTGGCGCCGCTTTGCCGTTGGGGGCAACCCTTCCATCGACCAGCGTCAGCACACGATCCATCCGACTCGCCAGTTTCGGGTCGTGCGTCACAAGAACGACTGTTGTGCCATTGTTATCGCGGATGGTATTGAGCGCCGACAGGACGGTCGCGCCTGATTTTGAATCGAGGTTGCCAGTCGGTTCATCTGCCAAAAGTATAGGCGGGTCATTGGCAAGCGCCCGCGCAATGGCGACCCGCTGCTGCTCCCCGCCGCTGAGCTCGTTGGGGCGATGATGAAGGCGGTCAGCCAAGCCCAGCATCTCCAGCAGTTCTTTGGCACGCTGGTTCGGTTTATGACGGCGCGTTTGTGCGAATTCAATCGGCAAAGCCACATTCTCCCATGCTGTCAATGTCGGAATCAGGTTGAAGAATTGAAAGATAAAACCAATTTTCTGATTGCGAATATCCGTTAGCTGGTCTTCATTCATGTGGGTGATGTCAAGTCCATCAATTTCAATCACCCCGTCAGTCGGGCTGTCCAGCCCGCCAATGATGCCCAGCAAGGTACTCTTGCCACTGCCTGATGGGCCGATAATGCCGACCATCTCGTTGGGGAAAATCTCCATATTGACGCCACGCAGGGCATGAACTGTGTGGCTGCCCAGTTTGAGGTCGCGGGTAATGTTTTCGGCACGGATGACGGGCTGCTGCATGGACGATGCTCCTGATGAAAATAGAAAACGTTGCACAGATTACAGATTATACGTTGAACCGCAGAGATTGTTGCGCCCCAAATCGCCCGCTCTCCTGTCAGGCAAAAAGTCAAGACGTCTGAACCTTGTTGACAATGCTGAAAATCATGGGACGGCGCTTGGTTTCGCTATAAATCAGCTTGCTCAGGCTCTCTTCAACCATGACGCGCCGATTGCCGTTGGCTCGGCGAGGATTGTGCATCAGCTGAGTCACATTATCCCGAATCTGCTCAAGGAAATCTTCAGCGTCCTTGAGATAGACAAACCCGCGCGAGATGATGCGCGGTTCGTCAATCAGCCTGCCGGTATCATGGTCGATGTTGACGCTGACCAGCATGAAGCCATCGCGTGCCAGGATTTCCCTGTCTCGGATAACCGCCGGACCAACATCGCCGACGCCGCTGCCATCGACAAATACATATCCCCCTGGCTGACGTTCGCCAGCGACAACCCCCTTGTCATCCAGCTCAAGGGTCGTGCCGTTTTCAATCACAATCACATTATCCTGCGGAATGCCATTATCGCGTGCCAGCTTGGCATGAAGATACAGATGACGGATTTCGCCATGAACTGGCACGAGATATTTGGGCTGGGTCAGGTTGAGCATCAGGCGCATTTCTTCCTGGCAGGCATGTCCGGAAACATGCACCGATTCAATCGGGTCATAGACGACATCTGCGCCGCGTTGTATCAGGCGGTTGATGGTGCGATAGACCATCTCCTCATTCCCCGGGATTGGATGCGATGAGAGGATAATGGTGTCATTTGCACGAATATCAAGCTGGCGATGCCGTCCGCTCGCCAGTTTTCCCAGAACTGCCGATGGCTCGCCCTGCGAACCCGTCACCATAAACACAATCTTATGGGGTGGCAAAGTCTGCGCCCGTCCAATATCCACCAACATATCACCCTCGACATGCAGATAACCGAGTTTGCGGGCAATTTTTGCATATTCTGACATGGTATAACCCGTAATGCAGACCTTGCGCTGATGATTGCGGGCGGCATTGATGACTTGCTGCATCCGTGAAACCAATGAAGCGAAGGTCGCCACCATAATGCGCCCCTTGGACTGACGGAATACTTTGTCCAGAGCGCCGTCAATGACGGCCTCAGAGGGAGTCCAGCCAACTTTGTCCGAATTGGTGCTGTCGCCCAGCAGCAGCGCCACACCGCGTTGGGCAAATCCGGCCAAGCGAGCATAATCTGTCTTTTTCCCGTCAACTGGCGTGTTGTCAAACTTGTAGTCGCCCGTATGCACGACTATGCCATAGGGCGTGTTAATCCCGTAGCCGACACAATCGGGGATGCTGTGACAGACGTGGAAGCTGTCCAGCCTGAAGGGGCCGACTGCGAGCCTGTCGCCAGCTTCAAAGGTCACAATCTTGGTTTCCTTGAGCAGCCGTGCATTCTTCAGCTTGACTTGCAGCAAGCCTGTTGTGAGCGGCGTGGCAAACAGTGGTATATCAGGAAAGGCTTGCACCAGGTGTTGAACTGCTCCGATATGATCCTCGTGACCATGTGTGAAGCAGATGCCGTGAAGGGTGATGTCCTGGCGTTCTTCCAGCCAGCGAAAATCGGGAATGATATAATCGACTCCGTGCATATCGTTGGCGGGAAACATAATGCCGCAATCAATCAGAAAGCCCTCGCCATCCAGTTCAAACAGGGTCATGTTCTTGCCAATTTCCCCTAAACCGCCGATAGGGGTAATCTTGAATTTTGGTTTTGTTGTCATCAGCGCATTCTCCAAACACAAACAGCCCGTCAACATCAGATGATGCTGCGGGTGCATAAACGATTCAGCATATTGCTATTTTCTATCAATAATGGCGCTTCCAACTAGCATCTGAAGGGGTGTTGCCTGTATCATGCCGCTTGCTCGGGCATGTTAAAATCCAATGTCAAACTTCATATCATCTTTATCGTAGCACAATGTTTGGCATCCTTCAATCCCAGCCTTCAAACGACAGCAATCCCGCCAGCACCTCATCCTGCTCCGATTGCGTCAAGGCATGGAAAAAAGGCAGGCGCAGCAAGCGCTCCGACACATCTTCCGTTATCGGGCAGTCGCCCGCTTGACCGCCAAATCGCTTGCCCATATCCGACAGGTGAAGCGGCAGGTAATGAAATACGCTGAGGATGCCTCTGTTCTTGAGGTGGCTGATAAGCGCTGTCCGCACCTCCAGCGACGGCAGCAGCAGATAATACATGTGATAGGACTGCTCGACATGCGCGGGAACAGTCGGCAATTTGACATCGTGCGAGCCTGCCCAGCCCACTAAGTGACGTTGATAGCAGTCCCAGATTTCCTGGCGGCGCTGCTGAATCTGCTGGGCGGCTTCGAATTGTGCCCACAGGTAGGCTGCCAGCATGTCCGAGGGCAGATAACTTGAGCCGAGGTCAACCCAGGTATATTTGTCGATTTGCCCGCGAAAAAACCGACTCCGATTGGTGCCTTTTTCACGAATAATTTCAGCCCGCTCAATCATCGCCGGGTCGTTAATCAAGAGTGCGCCGCCCTCGCCACAGGTGAAGTTCTTGGTTTCATGGAAGCTCTGCGTCGCCAATTCGCCAAATGTGCCCAGATAGCGTCCCTTGTAGCGCGAGAACAAGGCATGGGCATTATCCTCGACGACAGCGATGCCATGTTCCTCCGCAAGCGCCATGATGGCGTCCATTTCGCAGGCGACGCCGGCATAATGAACCAGGACGATGGCTCGTGTCCGTTCAGTTATCAAATCGGCAAGCTGAGCTTCGTCCAGGTTGAGCGTATCCGGTCGAATATCAGCGAAAATCGGCTGCGCACCCCGCAGCACAAAGGCGTTAATGCTGGAGACAAAGGTAAAAGACGGGACGATGATTTCATCGCCGGGCTGTATGTCGAGCAGCAGTGCGGCCATCTCCAGGGCGTGGGTGCAGGATGTCGTCAGCAGCGCTTTGGATACGCCCAGTGTCTTTTCGAGATAAGCATGGCACTTGCGGGAGTATGCACCATCACCGGATACATGCCAGTTCGCCAGACTGTCCTTGATGTAGTCGATTTCATGCCCCAGATAGGTAGGCTTGTTAAATGGGATTCGATAGGGTTTCATGTGATAGAGCCAAACCTCAAGAGAAATATTTGCCCGCTTAGGGGCATTCGATGAACCACTTGTGATACCAGAGATCGATAGACCGCGTGACCATGCCGCAACGCTGAGCTATCCTCTGAATCGGAATTTGCTGTCCCTGTACGATTAGGTTGGCTTTCTGCATGTCCTGCTCATAAAACCAGTGCACGACATATTGAAACATTTTCCCTCCCAGCCCGCGCCCTTGAACCGATTCCGCGATAAGCATAAGCCCAATATTACCCTCACCGGGCGGACGATTCAAATGGCAGGTTACATAACCCACGACTTGATTCTGAAATTCGACCACGAAGACCTTGTCAGCAAAATCTGTTATCAGGCTTTTGTTGAGCCAAATCTCATACATCTGTGCAGCCAGTTCATTATCAAAACAGCGATCGACATAAAAACGGGTGGAGTTAAATTTGCCTCTGCTCATCTTCAGCAGCTTGGGAACATCATCTTCACGGGATTCGCGGAAAAGGAGCATTTTGTCAGCCGGTTTCGCTGGTGGGGGCTGCAATTTTTTTTCATACATCATGCGAATGTCCAAGAAATCAAAGCCATGACGCTGCAATTCAAAAACTGTATTTTGGTCAGCGGCCGGTACCAGAAAGTAAAGGCAGTCAATCGATTCTGCGCGACACCACTGTTCAAGCTGTTGCCAGCTCGCGGCATCAAGCTGATGTATATTGGCACGGGCAATTCGATATCCGAAATGCGCTGTATCCCATTCCAGAAAAGTTGCAGGGGCGCTATCCACTATAGTGGCTCTCTCTTTCTTGTGTAGATTGCTGGATGATATAGGCTGGCTTATCCATAATCCGCAGGTGCATCCGCGCCAGATATTCACCGATTATTCCCAATGTGAACATCTGGGCGCCAGCAAAGATGGAAATAATGGAGGCTGTGAAGGTAAAGCCAGGCACTTCAAATTGGAAAGCGAAAACTTGGCTGAAGATGAGATATACCAAAATCAAGAAGCCCAAGGTACTCATTATCAGGCCCAGGAGGCTGGCAAAGCGCAAGGGCAAGGTGCTGAACCCGGTGACCATATTGAAGGTATGAGCAACCAGTTTTCGGAACGTATAATTGGATTTGCCAATGGTACGGGGCGAATGGGGGACTGGGATGACGGCAAAGTTGGTCGTTCCCCAGGTCAAGAGGACATCGATATTGACCAGGGGGCCGCGGAAATCGGCAAACGACTGACGCAAACAGGTGCGGAAGGCGCGAAAGGCGCTGAGGCTGCGGGCTGTTTCGGCCCCCATGGCGCCCTGCAAAACCATCTTGGTCATCAGAGAGGCCATATCGCGCAATAACCCATGCTGTTCGCGTTCAGGTTTTCCGTAGACGACATCATAGCCTTCAGCAAGTTTGTCCACCAGGTCTTTGATGTGCTTGGTCGGATGCTGCAAATCATCGTCCATTGTCACGATAACCTCAAAGTTCGCAGCACGAATGCCACATAATAATGCGCTGTGCTGTCCATAGTTGCGCATCAGTTGGAAGCCGCGCACCCAGCCATATTCAGCAGACAAGCCCTGAATCACACCCCAACTGCCATCTCCGCCCTGGTCTTCCACCAGTATAACCTCAAATATATCATTCAGTTTCGGTAACTCTACAGCCAATTCTTTGACAACAAGTCCAATACTGTCTTGACTTCGATAAACTGGTATGACAACAGAAATGGCAGGCATCAGTGGCTCCGGTCTTTCAATGTTTGAGACGGCGACCTCAGGACAGCCGAAGCATTGACCCGCTCTTCCCCATCCAACTGAACATCTTTTAGCAGAATGGTATGATCGCCAGTTAAAACAACGCTGCCAATATCTCGATGGATTTCAACCACCCTGCCCGGCACGCGGGCGACATACTGGCGTGGATTCGATTGCAATTCTGCCGACCAGATAATCAGTTTGCGACCTTCCAGATAAGAATAAGCGCCCGGATAGGGATGCGTGCTGGCACGGATAAGGTTGTAAATCGACTGGGACGAGTTGCCCCAATGAATCAAGCTGTCTTCGGGCGTCCATTTGCAGGTGAAAGTCGCTTCCTGGTGATTTTGCGGCACAGATTGAACCGTTCCATCGATCAAGCTGGCAAAATTCCTGGTCGTCAAATCAAGGTATGTCTGCGTCACCTTTTCCATGACAACATCAATCGTATCGGTTGCGGCAATTGGGACAGCCCGCTGGTCGATGATGTCGCCGGCATCCACCTCGTCAACAACTTTGAAGAGGGTGACGCCTGTTTCGCTTTCCCCGTTTATCATGGCCCATACGGTGGGGGCAAACCCACGATATTTGGGCAGCAGGGAATCGTGCAGCACGTATGCGCCGCAAGTTGCACTTTCATAAACTTGCGCTGATACCAGATAGCGCCAGCTTACCATGAATATCAGGTCAACCCGCATGGTCGCCCAAAATTCGTCCCATTTGGGATGGCTGAGGTTGCGCGATTCAAAAAAAGCGAGACCGCGCTGCTGGGCAAGCTGTTGAATATCCTCAAAAAATGGCGGTTCCCAAGCTGTCTCGCGGAAGCTGAAAATGGTGAATTGATGTCCCGCTCCGATGTCCAATAAATGTTCAAGGAAGCGATAACCGCGCCGGGCAGCGCACAAGACGACGATGTGCATTTTAAGATGTCTCCAGGATGCTCATCAGGAAAACCACATTGATGATTATGCTTCGGCTGGCAGGATAAACAAAGGGAAACTTCGCCAAGATGAGCCATTATTCCGAAATTCAAGCCCGTTCACGGACAGGGGTTTTGTGCTATAATCGCAGGATGTATTTACTTGAGCCAACAGGATAAGGAGACCATTGAGAAATGGCTTACGATAAAATTGCCGAACCCCAAAGCGGCGAAAGAATTACCTTTAGCAATGGCAAGATGAAAGTGCCTGACAATCCGATTCTGTTATTCATCGAGGGCGATGGCATCGGTTATGACATTATGACCGCCAGCAAGCGCATTTGGAACGCGGCGGTTGAGAAAGCCTATCAAGGCAAAAGAGAAATCTCCTGGATGGAAGTTTATTCGGGCGAAAAAGCCGCCAGCATCTATGACGGCAATTATATGCCCGAAGAAACCTTTGAGGCATTCCGCGAGTACAAGGTGGGCATCAAGGGACCCTTAACAACCCCAGTCGGCGGCGGCTTTCGCAGCCTGAATGTAACCTTGCGCCAAGTCCTCGACCTGTATAGCTGTGTGCGTCCGGTGCGCTGGTTTAAGGGCGTTCCCAGCCCACTGAAGCACCCTGAAGATGTGGATGTGGTCATCTTCCGCGAGAACACCGAAGACACCTATGCCGGCATCGAGTTTGAATCTGGCACGGATGAAAACAGGAAGCTGGCGGCATTTTTGAAAAACGAGTTGAACGCCAGCAACTTTTTCCCCGATGCCGGCCTGGGAATCAAACCGATTAGCCCCTTCGGCAGCAAACGGCTGATTCGGGCGGCCATTCAGTACGCCATTGAACGCGGGCGCAGCAGTGTGACGCTGGTACACAAAGGCAACATTCAGAAGTTCACCGAGGGCGCTTTCCAAAAGTGGGGTTATGAACTGGCGCGAGACGAATTCCCGCAGGAAACCATTTCCTGGGACGAGGTCGCTGCCAGCCACGGCGGCAAGGTGCCCGCAGGGAAAATCCTGATTCAGGATACGATTGCGGACATCATGTTCCAAAAGATGCTCTTGCGCCCGCGCGAACACGATGTGATTGCCACCACCAACCTTAATGGCGATTATCTTAGCGATGCGCTGGCAGCAGAAGTTGGCGGGGTGGGCATTGCGCCCGGCGCTAACATCGGCGACGAAATCGCACTCTTTGAAGCCACCCACGGCACCGCGCCCAAATACACCAACAAAGATATGGTCAACCCGGGCTCACTGCTCTTTAGCGGGGTGATGATGCTCGAACATCTCAACTGGTTTGAAGCAGCCGCGTTAATCACCCGGGCATACGAAAAAACCATCGAACAGCGCTATGTCACCTATGACTTTGCCCGTCAAATGGAAAACGCGACCAAAGTCGCCACCAGCGAATTCGCAACCCACATCATCGCCAACATGGATTCTGCTTAAGGCGAACACGCAAGAGGGTCGGGGCTTCGGCTCTGCCCTCTTGTTCTGCTTGCCAATGAGCTAACCCAGGGTTTTGAGCCATTCGCTGAGCTTGTCTTCCATGCCATCCCGCACAGTGATGAAAGATTGCAGGATGTCGCGCTCATCGCCATCCACTGCCCCAGGGTCGGGAAATCCCCAGTGAATCCGCTCGGCTGCACCCGGAAACACCGGACAAGTTTCGGCTGCCCGGTCACAGACGGTGATGACATAATCGAATTCTTTTGTCAGGTATTGTTTCAGGTCATCCGATGTATGCGCCGAAATGTCGATGCCACACTCGCGCATCGCTTCGATGGCAAAAGGATTGACCTTTGACGGCCGGGCGCCGGCGCTAAACACATCCACGCTCTCGCCAGCAAGACTCCGCAGCAACCCTTCGCCCATCTGTGAACGTGCCGAATTGGCGGTACATAAAATCAGGACTTGCAATCTGTTGCTCAATGCGTTTGCCTCCCCAACTTAATCGCTATTCCCATGTCACTATCGACTCGGCTTTGGCAAACCGCTCGACATAATCGGGCGCAAATTTGCTGACCAGCGAGCCGCAGCACAAGGTCATCTGTTCTTGATTCAGGGTATAAAAGCGCTGACGTCCCGCTTGGCGCACCAGCACCAGGTTGGCTTCTTCCAGGCACTTGAGATGATGACTGACCGTGGGCTGCTTGACTTTGCCACCGAGCGCCTCCACCAGGTCGTTGACGCTCAGCCAGACACAGCAGAGGTGCTGACATATCTGCTGGCGGGTGTCATCGGACATCGCTTTGGCAAAACTGACAAGATCGATACTCATACTCTCACTATATTGATGATTGTCAATATGTCAAGTTAAAAACCGAATTCGGCACAGACGCCAAAATGATCGGAGGGATAAAGGCGGGCATCAGCCGGATGGGACTGACTGCCAACAAGTTTGGCGCGAGTTGCTTTTAATTTTAATTTAGCCGAGCGATAGAAGATATAATCAACGACTCGCGGTTTGAAATCGCGGTCTGCGAGGGGCGTTGGGAAGGTTTTATCGGGTTCGCGGCGATGAACGCTCATATAGGCGGAGTGAAAGGATTGACGGGCATATTGGATGGTATGCGATTGCGGCGGCGCATTAAAATCACCCATCAGGATGATGCCATCAGATGATTGAGCTTTGAGCCAGCCAATCACAGCTTGCATTTGCCGGAGTCGAACCGACTCGTCGCGGTAGGGCTTGTGATGCAGATGGGTATTGGCAATGTTCAGCCGCTTGCCCTGCACATCCACCACGATGCGCTGCGCCACGCGGAAGTTTTCGGGCAGGCTTATGCGCTCGTGAGCTTGAATTGGATAGCGCGAAAGCAGCGCATTGGCAAGAATGGCAGGTTCAAAGGCATCATCAGCCACACGCAGCCTGTAGGATTTATCGGGATTGAGATAATTAAGCGCTCCTTGAACCAGATGCGCCTGTTGAATTTTCAGGGCGACCTCTTGCAGACCGACAAAATCAGGCTGTTCCCGATGGAGCAAATCAACAATCATCGGGAAACGTTCCTGCCAGCGATTGGCCGTATAACGCAGATTCAAGGTGATGACTTTCATCAGGTCAGCCTGTCCTGCGCCCTTGCCAGCCATTGCGACAGGGACAAGGCGACCAGCGCCAGCAAAATCAAAATCAGACCCGTCCAGATTGCCGCATCGATGTCCCGCTCGAAGACACTATAGACCAGCAGGGGCATGGTTTGCGTTCTGCCCGGCAGATTGCCGGCGAAGAGAATGGTGGCGCCAAATTCTCCCAAGGCACGCGCCCAACTCAAAATCAAGCCCGATACGAGCGCCCGCCAGGCAATCGGCAGGATGATGTGCCAGAACATCAGCCATCCCGATGCGCCGTCCACGCGGGCAGCGTCTTCGACTTCTGGCGGTATGCTGGAGAAGCCTACCTGTGCCGAACGGATGTAGAAAGGCGCCGAAATGAAAAACTGGGCAATCATCACAGCAATTATCGAAAAGGTGATCATAATCCCAGCTTCCGCCAGCAGCGAACCCAGCACGCCGCGCCGACCAAATGTCAGCAGCAGCGCTAAGCCAGCGACAGCGGGCGGCATGACAATCGGCAGTTCGATAAACAGGCTGATGATATGCTTGCCGGCAAACTGATAGCGCGAAAGCACATAAGCCAATGGCGTACCCAGCAAAGCCGTCAGGCAAGCGACCGTCAGGGTCGATGTGAAGCTCAGGAGGATGGCATTCAGGATGGTTGCGGAATCTGGCAGGCCCTGCCAGGCACGCGATTCAATGCCATGCCCTATCAAAACCAGAATCGGCATCACCATCAGCAGGAAGGTGAACCCACTAACGGAAAACAGCAGCAGTTTGTCGGATTTGAAGTTTCTGTCAGTTACAATGCGCGATTTTCGCTTCGAGTTCATCCGCTGCTTCACTTGTCGGCTCGGCTGGAGCTTGCGTCGGCATCTCGATGTCTATTATATCAGGTGAACAGAAACCATAAGCACGCAATATCATCTGGCCCTCATCTGACAGGACGAAGGCGATAAACATCTCGGCAAAAGCTGTATCAGGCGAATCCGCCAGGGCGGCAATCGGATAAGAGGCGATTTGATTGAAGGCGGGGTCGATGGGAATGGTGATAAGCGCGTTTCCAATTTCGCCCGCAGCATCGGTCTGATAGACAATCCCGGCGTCCGCTTCGCCCAGCGCCACCCGTGCCACCACCTGGCGCACATTGCTCTCCTCCGAGACCAGGTTGCCCATGACGCGCTGGCTGAAATCCGCACCATACTGCTGATTGAGCGCATCCAGCATCGCATCGGTATAGGCTCGTATCGGCGTGCCTTCCACCGCCAGCACCAGCCAAACCTTCTCGTTTGCCAAATCTCGCGGCGAATGAATGTCAGCCGGATTATCGGCCGGCAGGATAAGGACTAATTGATTTCTGGCAAACACTTTCACCGCTTCGGCTGCCATGCGCCCGCTGTCGATGACCTTCGCCATCTGCGTTTCGGCAGCGCTGGCGAAAATATCCGCCGGAGCGCCAGCGACAAGCTGCGCAGCGAGCGTAGAAGAACTGGCGAAGTTGATGGCAATCTCGGCTTGGGGATAATGCTGGCTGAAGGCATCGCCAAGCTGCTCGAAAGCATCCGTCAGGGACGAAGCCGCATAGATGGTCAAACTTTGCGCGGACTGGCCTTCAATCCCCAGGGCGACCGCAACGAGAAGGTTAATCGCCAGCAAAAGCCGTGCAAAACAGTGACCGGGCATATCGTTCTCCTTGATGTTCCGTTTTATTATGCACCGCGTCGCGCAAAATCAAACGGGCATTTTACAGGCAATCACCAAACTGCCAGGGTCAATCTGACGGCTGCTCAACGCTTGCTTGTCAGTGTTTGGCGGCTATGTTAGAGTAGGATAGAATTGAGAGGAAGTATGGGTTACGGTCAACCTGCGGGGCCACCGTCGTGGTTTGTCATCCTGCTTGGAATAGCTATCGTATTCGGCATCTATTACACATGGCAGGGGGTGCGCGATTTTATGTCTACGGGCATGACGGTCGTTGAATCGACCCGCCAGGCGATTGAAGGGGTCACCGCCACCGCCGAAAGGGTTTTGGAACTGGAAACTTATGCGCCCTCGCCCCTGCCAACCCAAACGCCAGTGCCACCCTGCCAGGACTTTGAAGTGGTCGTCGCCAGCGCCATTGTGCGCTCCCAACCCACCACCCGCAGCAGCGTCGTGGAAGCCCTGTCGCAAGGCGAGACGGTTTGCGTCATCGCCAGACACCCGGCATCGGATTGGCTGGTCGTGGACAAAAACCCGCTGACGCGGCGTCTGGAGCCGGTGTATATGCACCAAAGCATTATCCGCGCCCTGAACCCGACGCTCACGCCATCCAAAACCTTCACGCCTGCGCCCACTATTACGCCCACAGCCAGCTTCACGCCATCGGATACACCCGCGAGAGCGCCAGCCACAGCTTCCAAAACCGCCGCGCCGCCCTCTCGCACGGCCACGGTCACGCCCAGCGAAACCGCGCCCAGCGTTAATCTTTAGTTTGCGGATGGATTGGCTTGCGCTATACTGATTTCAGCCTGCCAATGCCTTAGAAATGGAGACCTGCCGCAGCGAAAAGGAGCAAACTTGGCTGCAATTGTCGAAGTCATTATTGGCATCATGTTTGTTTTCATCCTGCTGAGCATTCTGGTTACAGAAGTCAATTCGCTGATTTCCAAGATGACGCACCTGCGTTCAAAAAACCTCCGCAGTGTCCTGAATGAACTCGTTGAAGACCCGGTGATGCGGGCGAAAATCTATACTCACCCGCTCATTCAGTTGGTCAAAGAGCCGACAGTATCGCCAACGCAGCGGATTTCCAGGCAGGACGCCGCCAAAATAGCCAACGGATCGATTGCCAAAATAGACTGGATACAGCCCCAGACCTTTGTCGAGGTGGTGCTGGATATTATCAAGGTCGAATCTGACCAACAGCTTTTTGGCGCGTTGCTGAATGTGATCGACGGGATGCCACCCGGAGCCGAGCGGCGCGGTTTGCGTTTGATGGTGAATCGGGTCATTGCATCCGGCGCGGGCATGGGCGAGCTTAGGGGCGCGGTCAACTATGTTCAGGACCGACGGATTCGATATGCCCTGAATGACGCTCTGAACCAAATCGACGAGGATGTCAGCCAGCTTGGATTAGAGCCAAACAGCATCGTTTCGGTCATGGCAGGCGTTCGACAGATTGACAGCCCCTACTTTCGCAATGCCCTGTCGACGCTGATGGTGAGCGCCAGCAGCATGGACGAGGCAAAGGCGAATCTTGAAACCTGGTTCAACAGCGCGATGACTCGCGCCAGCACAGCCTTTTCCGCCAAAATGAAGAACCTGTCGCTGGTTGTTGCCCTGTTGATTGCCATGGCAGTGAACATTGATACCCTGCATATTGCCCGCACCTTATGGGAAGAACCCGTCATACGCCAGCAACTAAGTGGCGAGGCAGCCGCCGCCGTGCAAAGCGGGCAGCTGGCGACCGCCATCGATGAAGAGCCGACCCCTCAGGGTGTGGACAGCGCGGTTGCCGATGTTGTGCAGTCTGGCGCCGCGGCTGCCAATCAACTGCAAGACCTCCATGATTTGCGCCTGCCGATAGGATGGGCGCTGGTGGATGTCAGCGACACGCCAGCAGGACACTGGGCGCGGAGCAACCCGAACAACCTTTGGAATTACATCCCCGACAACAACCCCGAAGGCTGGCTGGGATTGCTGCTGGCGAAGATGCTGGGCATTGCCGCTACCGTGATTGCGGCTGGGCAAGGCGCACCCTTTTGGTTCAATATCGTCAACAGGATTATTCCACGATAGACAGCCTGCCTGCCGAACAGTCTTTACCCCCCATAAAACAAACCCACTGCATCCTTGAATCAAAAATGTATCAGGATTTTCCCTGAAAAAAAGTTTATCAATGGCTTGTGCAATCTAACATTTGATATATGATTAATGTTAATAGGGTTTAGCGGCTGTCATCACGCTGAAAATAAAGTTGGGTTTATGAATTCATATCATTCGCCCATCATCAAAATACATCATCATCTTATTCGCCGAGTAATCAAGCAGAGGTTGCATCGTGATACAAGCATTGGTTGATTTGGCTGGCAAACGCGGTTATGTGACTTATGAGCAGATTGTTGAAATACTCGACGATGACTGCGACGACCAGACAGCCGTCCAGCACCTCTTGTACACCTTGGAAGAACTGGGCATTGAACTGCGTACAGACAGCAACCATCCCCATTCCAAACTGATTGATGAAATCATTGGAAAGAATAATGAAAACCAGGAACCGGCCAGCGACCCTTCTGTGGCGGATATTAGCGCCATCTCTTCCGATGACCCGGTTGGGTTGTATTTTCGGCAAATGGCGCAGGAACCCCTCTTAACTGCCAGCGATGAGATTGAGTTGGCAAAGCGCATTGAACGCGGGCTGAAAGCTCGGTATCGGCTGGAACAGCCAGATATTATGGAAACAAGCGCCCGCTGGCAGCGTCATCTGCGGCGTCTGGTGGTGGATGGACAATGCGCACGGGAGCATCTCGGACGCGCCAATACCCGCCTGGTGGTCAGCATTGCCAAGCGCTATATGGGGCAAGGTCTGCCCTTCCCCGATTTGATTCAAGAGGGCAATGTCGGCTTGATGCGTGCCGTTGACAAATACGATTACTCGCGCGGAAATCGCTTTAGCACCTATGCCACCTGGTGGATTCGGCAGGCGATTACCCGCGCCCTGGCACAAAAGTCGCGCACCATTCGCATTCCCCTGCACATGACCGAGAGAATCCGACAAATGTACCGCACGGCGCAAGACCTCGAACAAATGCTTGGGCGGCGTGCCACGACCGAAGAGATTGCTGGCGCTATGAAAATCGCGGCTGACACGGTCCGCGCGATGATGGACGCCAGTCAGCACGCTATCGCCCTTGAACGGCCGGTTGGCGATGATGGGGACAGCGAGTTTGGCGATTTTATCGAAGACCAGGATACTCCCAGCCCGGTGGATTCGGCAACGCAAAACCTGCTGCAAGAGACGATAGAAGAAATTCTGGCGGAGTTGACCCCGCGCCAGGGGCGCATCCTAAGGCTGCGCTTTGGGCTGGGCGGCGGCGAGCCTCATACCCTGGAAGAAATCGCCAACAAGTTTGGCCTAAGCCGCGAGCGCATCCGCCAACTGGAAAAAGAGGCTTTGCGCTGCTTGCGACATCCACAGCTATCGCACAATTTACGCGATTATCTTGGTTAGCCAAAGTAATTATCCGTCAAATCACAGGCGCGGGCGATACACTTCAAGTTGAGCCGCCCTTTTTTGCTGTAAAAGTGAAGGTCTTATGTCAAATCATTTTCAAAATCTGCTTAGTCAGCGAACCCGCAATATGCAGCATAATGCGATTCGTCAAATCCTGAAAGTTGTGTCCCAGCCGGGCATGATTTCATTGGCCGGCGGCATTCCCGCGCCGCAGAGTTTCCCGCTCGAGGAGATGTATCGCATCAATGAGGCGGTGCTTGACCGCTATGGCGCCGCTGCCCTTCAGTATGACCTGACCGAAGGCTTCACCCCCTTGCGGGAAGCTCTTGCCGACTATCTGCTCGCCAAAGACATCCGCGTGGGCGCGGACGAGATTGTCGTCTTTAATGGCTCACAAAGTGCGCTGGATATGATTGCCAAAATCCTGATAACGCCAGGCGATGCGGTCGCGCTGGAATCACCGAGTTATCTGGGCGCGATTTCTGCCTTTAATGCCTATGAGCCAACTTATATGAGCATTGCGACCGATGACGGCGGGATATTGCCGCAGGCGCTTGACAGGCTGCTGGGTCAGCATTCGATTAAGTTCATCTATCTCGTGCCGACCTTTCAGAATCCGACAGGCCGCACCCTAAGCATAGCGCGGCGGCAGCAAATCGCAGAAATTGTCAAACATCATGGGGCGCTCGTGATTGAGGACGATCCTTACAGCGCCTTGCGCTACCGTGGCGAGGAGGTCGCGCCCTTTTATACCTTTGCCCCGCAAAACACGGTCTATCTGAGTACGGTATCGAAGATATTCGCGCCCGGCCTGCGGCTGGGCTTTTGCGTTGCGCCGCCCGATATTCACCACTGGCTGATTATTGCCAAGCAAGCTGCCGACCTGCACACCAATACTTACGCCCAGGCCCTCGCTGCGGAATACATCCAAAGCGGCTACATCGACCGGCAAATACCGAAAATCCTTGACCTCTATCGTCCGCGTCAAGAGGCGATGCTGGATGCGATGGTGCGTTATCTGCCGGATGCCTGGCGCTGGATAAAACCTGAGGGCGGCATGTTTATCTGGGCTGAAGGCCCAGAAGGCGTGGATGCCGAGCAAATTTACTGGCGGGCTGTCGCGCGGAAGGTCGCCTTTGTCCCCGGCAAATACTTCTACATTCAGCCCGGCGAAGGTCTGGCGACCATGCGCTTGAACTTCACGCGGATTGACGAAGGCACGATTGAACGCGCCATCAAAACATTGGGACAGGTCATGGATGACAAGACCTGACATTCGCGCTAAACTGGCATGATAGCAGCGAAATCACTTGGAAAGCCTTAACGTGACAAAATCATTT
This sequence comes from Aggregatilineales bacterium, assembly GCA_965214515.1. Lineage (GTDB taxonomy): Bacteria > Chloroflexota > Anaerolineae > Aggregatilineales > Phototrophicaceae > UBA6055. Next base: position 3,527,609 of record OZ243955.1, on the reverse strand, counting down.
TCCGGACTCGGCTCATTGGCGCTGTCCTTTTATCTGCCGGCACTGATGGCGACATTGGGCGGCGGCCTGTTGATTCCGATTCTGCCACTGTATGCGGCTGGATTTGAAATCAGCTATGGCCTGATTGGCTTGATACTGGCAGGCGAGGGTTTGGGGACGCTGATTGCCGATGTCCCGACTGGCATGATTCAGAAGCGATTTGGCAACAAACAAGTGCTGATGATGGGCTTTGCGGTGATGACCCTCTCGGTGGCGCTGCTGTTCTTTGCCGAATCGGTCTGGATTGTGCTGCTGCTGAGGCTGATAGCCGGCTTCGGGCGGGCAATGATAAGTGTCTCGATGCACATCTATGTCACCAACCATGTCGAATTGTCCCAGCGCGGCAAAGCCATCTCGATGTTTGGCGGCACGCATCGTCTGGGCGGATTCATCGGCCCGGCAGCCGGCGGCCTTCTTGCTGGCATTTTTGGGCTTCGCGCTGTCTTTATCGCCTTTGCGCTGGCAACGGGAATCGGGCTGGTCTTCGTTGCGCTTTTCACCCGCAGCAGCCAGCAAGAAGCGCGGGAAACATACAGGAGCCGACGTCATCAACCGCATATACTGGAGGTGCTGCGGTCGCATCACCGCGTATTGGCTTCGGCAGGAATCGCGCAGGTTTTCGGGCAAATGATTCGGGCGGGGCGAACCGTCATCATTCCCCTTTTCGGGGCGGACGCGCTGGGGCTTAGCGTTGACCAGATAGGTTTGATTGTGAGTTTGGCGGCGGCTGTCGATTTCAGTCTGTTCCTGGTTGCAGGCTGGCTGATGGACAAATACGGCCGCAAATTTGCCATCGTCCCCTGCTTTGCCATTCAGGCTGTGGGCATGGCGTTCGTCCCCTTGACGGCTACCTATGGCGGGCTGCTGTTCGCGGCGGTCTTGATTGGTTTTGGCAATGGATTGGGCGCTGGCTCGATGATGACGCTTGGCGCTGACTTGTCGCCGGATGAATCGCGCGGAGAGTTTCTCGGTGTCTGGCGGCTGATTAGCGATGTCGGCTTCACTGGCGGGCCTCTGGTGGTGGGCGCGGTCGCCGATATACTGGTGCTTAGCTCGGCGGTCTGGGTGATTGCCGCTTCGGGTTTGGCGGCAGCCAGCATTTTCCTGTTCTTTGTCCCCGAAACCTTAAAACGCAAGCAGCTGGCAGTGGCCGGCTCTTGAGGTGGCTGTATCGGTATGGATGAAGGATGCCCATCACTAGGCAAGCTCAATTATCTGACTGTCGATTGGCCGCTGGATGCTGCCCGCCTCTTCTCAAAAGTTCGCCCCATCATCGTGGAAATCGGTTTTGGCAACGGGGATTATCTGATTCATCTGGCAGAGACACGACCAGCTTACAACATCATCGGTTTCGAGATTTCCAGCCAGTCGATGGCGAAGGCTGAAGATAAAATCGAGAAGCGGCGGCTCAACAATGTTCGTCCCATTCATTCGACAGCGGAAACCGCCCTGGCGCATCTGCTGGCTCCCGAATCCGTTTATGAATTTCATATCAATTATCCCGACCCCTGGTTCAAGAAAAAGCACAGTCGGCGGCGGCTCATCCAACGCGAGACGGTGGATTTGCTGGCGAGCCGTCTGGTCACGGGGGGCATCTTGCTGCTGGCGACCGACATCGCTGAATATGCCGCCATGTCAGACGAGATTTTGTCGCAAACCGCCGGCCTGACGAACAGCTTCACCCGACCTTGGGTGAATGAGCTTGCGGGTCGCTTCCGCACCAAATACGAAATCAAGGGGTATCGTGAAGGGCGGTCGGGGCATTATTTCATTTATCAGCGCAACGAGAAACCCACAGCGCATCCAGCAGTCATCAAGGAGATGGACATGCCCCATTTATTCTTGCATTCGCCACTCAATGCCGCCGCTATTGTCGAGCGGTTTGAAACGGCGCGAAGCCAATTCGGAGGTGTTCATATCGCTATCTTGCAGGCATACGCCAACCCGAAACGAGATATTGTCCTGTTTGAAGTCCGCGTTGAGGAGCCGAGCATTGAGCAGCACACGATGATTCGTCTGTCGCCGCGCGATGCCGGCGGGGAGTACATCGTCCAAATGACGGCTGTCGGTCATGCCCGCCCGACCTACGGGATGCACCGCGCGGTGGGCGCGGTGGGGGATTGGGTGGCGAGCCTGCATGAGGATTCGAGGATTCTGGGGCGCAAGCTGCGCGGCTAGGGCATATTCTTTTCTACCAGCGCGATTTGCTGCGGCGACAGACCATACAACTGAAAGATATATTTATCAATTCTGCTTTGCGAGAGGGCTTCGTTGGCATGTCTATTCATATAAATCTTCTTCACCTCAGCCACAATGCCTGCGATTAAATCGGGATATGCTGCATAGTTTGGCAAAGGGATTCGGTTGGTAATCGGACTGTCAAAGTGCATGGTCATTACCGCTTTAGCATAAATAAAGCGATACACATACCAGTTAATTAACTTGCTATTCAACAGCGCCAACACAAGATACGGTGACAGTTCGTCGGATATTATTTCAATTTGGTTGACTGTATCAAGAATCAATAAGTTACTTTCATCATCTTGAATCAAATGCGCGGTTATCCTGATATGTGGCACTGGTTTTTCTGGGCGGGTGATAATGTTTTGAGCCAACAAACTCCCTGCTTTAACAAAAGCATTGTCAGGAATAATGTCTAAATGATAATATCCTTTGATGCCGCGTAGATAATATCTTTGCACGTTTGCACCTCCAAGAGCCATTCGACCAGCCTTGATTTCACTGAGCTTAGGTTGCAAACCTGCCCCGCGAGTATTAGTTATATGATTCCCCAACAAGTCTTGACCTTTAAGCAACCGATGCGCTATTTGCAACTCAGTTTGATTCAGCCCATTCACATAAAGTTCAAATCGGCGGCATTCCGATTTGTCGATATTGCTTACAGTTTGGAAATTTAGGTTTTCGCGTCTCAAATTGCGATAGGATTGTGTCCGTGCGCCTTTTGTGTGGAGGTATATCACCTGCTCTAGCAAAACTTCATCCCATACTCTTCCGCAATCAACCAGGATTTCAAGTCCGTCTAGCAGGCGCTCGCGCGGGATGCGCCAGGTCGAAGCATAAAGAAATGACTTAGGCACAATGAAGCCATGAAGTCCCGCCCCCCCCCCCCCGAACATCTGTTCTTAGCAGATTTAATGACTGCATCATAAACAGGGCAGCTGTGTTGGTCGTGCCGATATTGTATTCTTTGCGGTAGTAGGCTCTTTCATTCTTATTCAGCTTTGCGCCATAGGGCGGGTTGCCGAAGATAAAGTGAAAGCCCGGATTATCGAGTAGTTTTCCCTGTTCATCGACAAAGGCTTCGGGGAATTCGATCGCCCAATGGAAGGGACGGACGCGCTCAAGGTCGCTGAAGCGTCCGGCATAATCTTGATGAAAGTGCCTGTAAAGAAGCTCAGTCGCGGTCTTGAGTTCAGTCAGAATAACACTGTGGCGCGGGTCGAGGTTGGATGTGTCAATGAGTTCCGCCCGCAAGCGCCGGATGGTCGCCAGGGAATCGGCATGGTCTGACAAGCGGGGATCGTCGGGACGCAAGCCGATTAAGCTGTTGCCAACTTTGACATTCTGATTGAGGATAAGGGGCAGGCGTTTGTCATTCCTTTTGCGTTCCATAGAGCGCATCATCAGATTGACAACCGCAATTTCAGCGGCTTGGGGGTCAAGGTCTGTGCCATAGAGGTGCCGCTCAAGAATCAGACGTGTATAATTGTCGCGGATAAAATCGCGTTCATCTTCAATGCGCTGGGCTTCGATACGGTCATCAAGTGTAACATCAGCAAAATGACGGGTTATGTTTTTGATTTTTTGCACGTGGCATCTATTCAGACGCTCAACTTCGGATTGATAGAATTCTGCCAGGACTTGATAGGCATAAATCAGAAATGAGCCACTGCCACAGGCATTGTCGAGTATCCGCAAATCACGGATGTCAGCAGATGTTTGGCGGGTTTCGCCAGGGATGCGTATTCCTCTAGGCTTGCCGTCGTGTGTGCCGTACAGATAACGTCCCAGAGAATGATCGACGATATAACGAACAATGTACTGCGGTGTGTAATAACTGCCCTGCTTCTTGCGGGTTTCCAGGTTGTCTCCGATTGTGACCGTGCCATTGTCGGCAACAAGCGTTTTGCCGAGATATTGTTCGTAGGTGTTGCCGATGATGTCGGCTGGCATGGCACGAAAGCGAGCTTCATAGAGCTTATCTATGAGCGGCAGGAGGACATCATCGCTAAAGTGCGCCTGGTCAACTTCACTGGGAGCAAATAAAGCCGAGTTGTGCTCTTGGTCAAAGCGTTGGAAAAAGTCGTGCAAGTAATAGCGGAGTTCGTTGGTATAGTTCTTGTTTTCTTTACGGAGTTCATAAAATCGCTGCAATGTACGGGGCGGAATCACATAATGGTCTTCGGCAAAACGGACAATAACCAGCCTATCCAAAAAGCGCTGTACTACTTTGCGCAGCAAGCCCAAATGAGGTGTGCCATTGAGATAGGCCCAAGGATTTCGGTCACGATTCAGGATAATGTCAATAGCAAGCTGTTCGCGCTGTTCATTGATAAACGACAAATACTCCGTATCAACCTCCTTGGTCCAGCGGTTGTTACTGAGCGCTTCCAAACTGCCTTCGTGCATGTTATCCCAAGATAATTGCCAGAGAAGTTGAAAATCTTCCTCATAAGCGCGTGGGGCTTCAAAAGAAAAGACAAGCCAGTCACGGCGGGCATTGAACAAGCGGAAGCACTCAAAGTTGCTTAGGATCGCCCATTTGCCGTTATTTTCAAAAGCATAATTAATCGCCTGCTGCTCTTCTTGAGTGCGGTCAGTTGCCATTCCGGGCAATGACATTTGTCCGGGGTACACTGCCCACTCATCTGATAATCTGTCAATAACGCCAAAACGTTTCGCTTCGATAAAAATTTTGTCACCATGATCCAAATTGAGAATACGATCCACTCGCTTGCGATTGAGTACAGATTTTTCGTGCTGAAATTTGTTAATGTCTTCAGTGGGCCAACCGAGTACATCGCGGAAAAGGCGTTCGATGAAAACAAGCACACTGCTTTCGGAGGCTGAATTTTTATCTTCCTGTGACAAACTGTAGTATTCCTCAACCAGCGACTTTAGATTCCGACGTGCTTGCTGTTCAGCTAGAGTCATAAGGGCAACTTTCTGTGTGATGGGTAAAGCAGCTTATTGTATCGCAAATCGACAAGCGGAGCAGATTTTCAGCAACAATGAAATGTGCTATAATCCGTCAATTAACTTTAAGCTAGGATGGTACTGTGAGCAAGACAACACGATGCACCCTGGATAATGGTTTGACGGTGATGCTGAAAGAAGTACATGCTGCCCCGGTGATTAGCTGGTGGCTGGCATACAAGGTCGGCAGCCGCAACGAACCCACCGGGAAAACCGGCATTTCGCATTGGGTGGAACACATGATGTTCAAGGGAACGGAACGATTCCCGGCTGGGATGCTCGACCGCGAGATTGACCGCGCTGGCGGACAGTGGAATGCTTTTACATCCATGGACTATACCATGTATTACGAGACGCTTCCCGCCGACAAAATCGACATCGCCATGCAAGCCGAAGCCGACCGCATGACCAACGCGCTATTTGACCCTGACGAGACCGAATCCGAGCGCACCGTCATTATCTCGGAACGGCAGGGCGCCGAAAATCAACCCACCTTCTGGCTTCAGGAAGAGGTGCGTGGCGCGGCGTTTCGGGTGCATGGCTATCATCACGAAATCATCGGCGACGAGACCGATTTGCGCACCATGTCGCGCGATGACCTTTATCAGCATTATCGTCATCACTATCATCCCGCCAATGCCACTGCGGTGGCTGTGGGCGCGTTTGAGACTGAAGCGATGATGGCGAAGGTCGAAGCCAGTTACGGAGCAATCCCGGCGGGAACAAAGCCGAAATTGTTTGTTCGCCCGGAACCGCCACAGCAGGGCGAGCGCCGTGTCAGGGTCGAGCGGCCAGGCAAAACCGCATTTTATGAGATTTGCCATCGCATTCCAGCTGCCACCCATCCAGATTGGGCGAAGCTGAAGATTCTGGATGCCATTTTGAGCGGCTCGAGTGGCGCATCGGACAACAAAACCAGCCGTCTGTATCAAGCGCTGGTCAAGAGCGAAATCGCCGCTGGTGTTATGGCCGGCATCAACCCGACCCTTGACCCTTATCTTTACAGCATCCTTGTCACCTTGCGCGAAGGTCGGGCCATCGAGGAAGCTGAAGCCGTTTTGCTGGGGGAAATCGCACGATTGCAGGCGGATGGCATCACGGAAGCCGAGCTAAACAAAGCCAAGAAACAGGCAAAAGCCGCCTTTGCCTACAGCACCGAAACTGTCACCAACCAGGCTTTTTGGCTGGCGCAATCCTTCATACTGGGCGATGCAAGCTGGTTTGAGGGCTATGTCGAACGCTTGATGAGCGTTCGGCTGGAGGATGTACTCGCTGCTGCCAACCGCTATCTCGTGCCTAGGAATCGCGTTGTTGGCATCCTGCATCCCATGGATGCCGAAGGAGAGGCGACAGCACCATGACCCAAGCGAGCATCCCCAGCGCCGACAATATCCGCCGCGTCAAACTGGATAATGGCATCACCCTGCTGGTCTACGAAAATGCAGCGGTTCAGTCAGTCAACATCATGGGTTCGATTCATGCTGGCAGCATCTATGAAGCGCCAAACAAAAGCGGACTCGCCTCGTTTGCCGCGCTGGCCTTAATGACTGGCAGCGCAAGCCGCGGCTTTGATGAGATTCACAGTGCGCTGGAAGACATCGGCGCCGACCTCGATATTCGCGGTTATGTCCATAAAGTCGGGTTATCGGGCAAAGCGCTGGCAGAAGATTTGCCTCAACTGCTGGATATTGCCCATGATGCCCTGCGCTACCCGACCTTTCCCGAAGAGCATATCGAACGTTTGTGCGGCGAACGGCTGACATGGCTGCAATACAGCTATTTCAACACCCGATACCGCGCCGCCAAAGCCATGCGCCAAGCGCTCTATCCGAAGACGCATCCTTACCACTACGGGATTTATGGCACAGAAGAAACCCTGCCCAATATCAGCCGAGACGACTTGATGCGCTATCAGGCAGCCCATTTTGGGCCGCGCGATATGATTCTGGTGATTGTCGGCGCTGTCACAGCCGACGAGGCTGTTCATCAGGTTGCGGAGATTTTCGGAGACTGGCAGAATCCCCATCAGCCGGATGTGATTGAGGCGGCCGCGCCCGATAAATCGACGGATGACAGGCGTCAATTTGTGTTTGTGCCGGGCAAAACACAATCGAATATCAAGATGGGCACTATTGGACCTTCCCGCTATGCTGAGGATTATCTGCCGGCACAACTGGCGAACAGCGTCTTAGGCGAGTTTGGGATGATGGGACGCATCGGCAAAAATGTCCGTGAGCAGAAGGGCTTGGCCTATTACGCTTTCAGTCAGCTTGGCGGCGGGCATGGACCCGACCCGTGGTCAATTAGCGCCGGGGTGAACCCTGACAATGTTGAACTGGCGGTGGACAGCATCATGGAAGAAATCGAAAGGCTCATCAGCGAAACTGTATCGGACGACGATATTGCCGACAATCAAAGCTACTTTACTGGTCGGCTGCCACTGCGACTGGAAAGCAACGAAGGCATTGCCGCCCATATTCACAGTATGGAAAGCTATCATCTGGGCCTGGATTACCTGGCGGATTACAAGGAGAAAATTTACCGCATCACCAAGGAAGACATGCTCGCAGCGGCGCAAAACTATCTCAAGCCGGCGGAAATGGTCATTGCCGTTGCTGGGCCCGAATAATGCCTGTGGCAACGAAGTTAGGCAACGATTCGAGCTGTTAAGGGTTTTAGAGGGTAGAGCCTGCCTTTTGTGAAGCAATGAAGAAAGATGAGTCATGGGACAAAAACGCATCGTCATCACCGGAATGGGATTGATAAGCCCGGTCGGCAACACGGTCGAGGAATCGTGGGCGAGCATTCGGGCAGGGCAATCTGGCATTGACTGGATTACCCTGTTTGATGCCAGCCTTGTTGCCAATCGCGTGGCGGGTGAAGTCAAAAATCTTGACCTGGTGGAAAAGTTTGGCAGGCGCGACGTGCGGCGGATGGATCGGGCGCAAATGCTGGCGCTCATCGCCGCCGAGGAAGCGCTGGATGATGCCGACATCGACATCACGGATGATAATAAATATGATGTCGGCGTGGTGGTTGGTTCTGGCATTGGCGGCATTGTAACAGTCGTCCAGGCCCTCCATGGCTTCGAGGCAAAGGGGCATCGCGGCGTCAGTCCGGTGATTGTGCCTGCCCTGCTGCATGATGGCATCAGTTCGCGCGTTTCGATGCACTTCGGGCTGAAAGGCCCTAATTACAATATCACCTCGGCCTGCGCCACCAGCAACAATTCACTGGGGGATGCGGCTGATTTGATTCGTATGGGCCGCGCGAAAATTATGGTCGCTGGCGGCAGCGAAGCCTGCATTATGCCCATGGTCATCAGTGGCTTTAACAACATGAAGGTGCTGACCAATACCGAAGACATCCCGCAAAAGGCATCGCGCCCCTTTGATGCCAATCGGGACGGATTTGTAACTGCCGAAGGTGCCGCCCTGCTCATCCTCGAAGACCTTGACCATGCACTGGCACGCGGCGCGAAAATCTATGCCGAATTGAGCGGCTACGGACATACATCGGATGCCTTTCATGTGACCGCGCCCAATCCCGATGGCGTGGATGCAGCCGAAGCCATGCGCCGCGCCATGCAAGAAGCGCAAATCAGCCCAAGCGACGTCAGCTATATCAACGCCCATGGAACTGGCACACAGCTAAATGACATCAGCGAAACCCTGGCCATCAAGCTGGCTTTCGGTGAACAGGCTTACAATGTCCCGATAAGCTCTACCAAGTCGATGACCGGGCATATATTGGGCGCGACCGCCGCCACCGAAGCCATTTTCGCTGTCAAGGCGATTGAGGACAACTTCGTGCCGCCCACCATCAACCTGGAAACAGCCGACCCGCAATGCGACCTCGATTATACGCCGCTGACCGGCAAGGCACATCAGATTGACCATGTATTGAGCAATTCATTCGGCTTCGGCGGTCACAATACCGCCGTGGTCATCAGCCGTTACGCCTAGCCGCGTTCTTGTTTAAGCCACAATCTGCGAAAGAATCTCGGCAAAGGCGGCTTCCGCCAAGGCGCGGATTTCATCATTGCGGCGGTCCTGGATGGGATGCGGCACATAACAGGCGGCTGGCTCGAATCCGAGCGCTTTGCCCTGCGCCTCTGCCGCCTCAACAAATTCGGTCGAGGCAACAAACATGCCCGGAATGCCGCGCAATTCTAAATCGGTGATGTCGTGCACACTGCACGAGGTGCATGACCCTCAATCCGCCAGCGCTTCAATGACGACATCGCATTCGGTGACAATGCGATGTTTCAGGTCAGCTGGCGCAATGCGCGTAAAGGTGGGCTTGCGATAGCGCCGCACCTTCATACCCATGGCGCCCAGCTTGCCCTCAAGCACATCCAGAAAGACATCCCCGCGTGCTTTGGAAATATCCAGTAAGCCAACAGTCTTGCCCGCCAGGGACGGCGGTCGAGACAGGCGGTCTCGCTGAATCGGCTGCGATTCGCCGGTTGGGTCCAATAATACTGGCATCATTCTCTCCTTTTTGATTTATGATTTTACAGCGACAGTCACAGGCGAACTGCCCTTGATTCCACTGGCCGGCCAACCCCCGATGACGGCCGACCACAATCCAGCCGACCCGCCAGTATGGACAATCAGCAAACCGCCAGGGCGAAACTTGGTCAGGGCTGCTTCCGCATATTCTGTCGGCATCCCCTCCGCGATTCCATCCGCGCCGCGCAGGATGTCCCGCCCGCGAAAGCGCAGATGTTTGTCGAGTTCTTCACGGAAACGTGCCTTCGTCCATTCGGCTTCGCGGAAGATACGCATGTGTTCTGGCGCAATGACCAGGATGGCATCCGCCGCGGGCGCTAATTTGCTATGGACGACGGTTCGCAGGGTCAGCGCCATGCTCCGCGTCAGCGACTCGGGCTGGCGCGACTGCTGGTCGGCGATGGGATAGACGCCGCCGCCAGCAAACAGGGTCACCGTCGATTCGTCAGCAGAAAAGCCGCGTTCGACAGCCAGCGATTCCCAATAGGAATCATGCTCGCGTTCGGGAAAGCAAAAGCCGACTTTGCCGGGCTGACCCAAAGCAGCGCGGTCCACCCCGCCAGGTTTGCCGCCGCCGACATTGCGAATCACCAACTGCAAAGCGCGTCCGATGGTGGAATTGGCGCGATTGCCCTGCCCCAGCGCATTCGTGCCCCAATTCATGCCGATTCTGTCCACGATGGGCCCGTTCACGATGACAATCGGGCCTGAAAAATAGGTGGTTGCCAGCAAGCCGTGCATGCAAAAAGCATCCAGGCAAGCTGCTTCGACCGCCGCCAAGACAACTGGCAGATATTCTGGCCGGCAGCCCGCCATGACCGCGTTGATGGCCACTTTTTCAACCGTGCAGGGCAGCCTGTCTGGCGGGATGATGCCCAAAACCTCGTCTGCCGCGCGGGAAGTCCCACCTAACATCCGCAGCACTCGCTCTTCAGTGGGCGGGACAATCGGCAAACCATCCGACCAGCCGCGCTCATAGGCAAGCTCATATTCGTCCTCGTGCTCGGCAACTTCAATGCGCCGCGCCTGCAAGACCGTATCGCCATACTTGTAGGCCAATTTTTCTGGCATGCCCGGGTCAAGCGACTTCGAGCCACAGCCCGGGCTAAACTCCGGCAAGTCGGCGCCCAGCCCCGGCCGAGCAGCCAGCCGCCGCCAATCCTCACGCTGCCAGCCCTCCAGACGTTCCATCTCAACCCCCGCCTGTACCCGAATCAGGGTCGGGACAATCTCGATGTCCAGCCGATAGGAAACTTCAAGCTCGCGGTCGTCAGTCACATTGTCCAGCCCGCGTGGAAAATCGGGATTGTCCTGCGAATAAACACGAAGCGGGCGCAGGTCGCTCAAAATCGGTGTAATCAAGCGGCAGGTAGCGCAATCCTCTTTGACGACAGCAACATAACCGGAAAAATCTTTTGGAATGATTGACATGAGATTCTTTTTTTCAGTTTCGCTGGCATCATCATTGTAACGTTGGATTGAACTGTCTGGCAATATCATCCCGCCGTTGTCAAGCTGGGAGAATTGGATTATGCTAACCTTGAGCAGGCAGATGACAGAAGGGCAATCATGTGAAGTTGTCTGACATTTTCAAAGAAGGTTCAGATGCCCGCAAACTGTTTGCAAAATTTTACGCCGTGCTGGCGATTGCGGCCATCTTAACGGTGTTGGTCTTGCTGGCGCTTGCCACCAGAGGATAATCATCCGCTATTCGTAATCTTCTTTGCCTTCCGCCCAATAACTTTCCAGCGATACCCCCAAGCCATCCGCAATCCGATTGACATAGGCATAATAGGCGACAAGCTGCGCTATATCCAATATCGCCCTATCAGCAAAACCGCAGGCTCGCAACCCTTTTACATCGGCTTCCGCCATATCCCAGGGGGTACGAGTGAGCTTGGCTGAATAATCCAGCATTTGTCTGTCAGCAGGTCGCAGTTGAGCCAGCTTGTAGTTGGTCTCGATTTGCCTTGTCCATTCTTTATCTCCGGTCAACTGACGGAGGTTGCGTGCGTGGTGTTTCAGTCAATACTCGCAGCGATTGATGGCGGACACAACCACCGCAATCATTTCGCGCTGGATGCGCGTCAAGGGTGAATCGGCAAACATCAACGTCTTGTAAAGGTGCAGGTGGTCAAGCAGAGACTGCGGATTCAGACTGTGAATTTTCATAATATGGTCAACATGTGCTGTTTTCGCGTCTCGGCTGCGTTGATAGGCGCGTTTGAGTTCGCCGCTGGCTTCCGCTTCCGGTATGGTTTCAATCCAGGCGATTTTGGCTTGTGATTGATTCATCGTATCTTCTCTCGTCGAGCGATAAAACAGTGCGGTCAAGCATCCACAAACAGAGCAGCCTTCAGTTGCCAGGCCAGGTACAAGGCATGAAAAAATGCCAAAAACTCATACACTTTTTCATCATCAGGTTCAACAGCCATCCTGAAGGCGAATTTCTCGCGGGTGGCTTCGTCAAATGATGAGATGTCGCGGATTTCTACTGCCTCCAGGTTGCGGTCAATGGCATCAAAGAAGAGCAGCAGGATGCCGGCATGATTGGGCATGATGCGCTCGCCGACGCCAAATATCATCTCCAGCATTTGGTCGCCCGATACCCTTAGCTCGCCCAGTCGGCGCTGCGGAGCAACTGGCAGTTCAAAGTAGGTGCGTCCGCCCTCTTCATGGGAGTTATCCATATCCCGCACGCCCCTTACCGAAGAGCCGTCATACCCAAACTTCTGGATTCCCTGTTTCAACAAGAGCCACAGCAGCGGTTCATCTGGCACGGGCAGCCGCTCCAGCAGCCAGGTTTCGGCGCGTGCCGAAATCGGATAGTGAATGAAACCCATACAGCCAAAGGGATGCCGCCTGCCATTCGCTGGACAGCCGCGGCAGTGATGCTCCCATTCATCAAGCTGGGCGGCATGGTCAAGCAAATCCTGTACGACGATGACCTGTTTTCCCCCCTTTTCGTCGGGCGTGCTGCGACTGAACTCAAAGCCCATTTGCGCTGGAGGGCGCGTATCTCCGGCTGCGCGGAACCATTGAATGACCTCTTTGGCGCGTTCTTTTTCCTTGATGCGCTCCAGAATGCCGGCGGCGGAAAAGTGCTGTTTGGGGATGCAGTCGTATTCGATAATGTAGTCAATCGCCATCGCACTCGTTCCATGCAGATGATTTATATTTGGAGTATAACACAGCAAGGCAAATCCTATGACCATCTTCCATAACGGCGCAATGCCAGCAGCACATTCATTGTCGTCATGGGATGCCACTGTTTCAGATTGTGCTGGTCAACCCAGTGACCTTCGGGCTGCTGTGAATTTTCCAAAACATCGAGATAGCGTTCCAGCAAAGTAGTCGGCAGCGCTTTTGCTATGGCAGAATCGGGGGTCGGGGCAAAGGGAAACAGCGAATCACACTGGCTTTCAGGCGCTTGCTCGGCACAGGCGATAACATTGTCCAGGGTCGCCTGACGATACCGAGCCAAATCCGGGAAGTCCTCGATGGCGAAGAAAAAATCGACCGCGTGATAGGCCATGAACAGCCATCGGTTTTCGCGGATTTTGTCAGGCGAATGCCTTGCCCGCACCCAAGCCTTCGTTTTTTCAATCAGCGCGGGTTGGGCGCAAGCAAAATGGATGAGATTGCCGACGATAGAATCCGGCATGGTTTGTCCACCCTTTTCCTGCCACCAAGGCGCCAGTGGATAATCTTGAATGTCGGCTGGATTCTTGAGATTGCCCAACTCATCCATTTGACCTTCGACCCAATCCGACACCCCATCCAGGATTGGGCCGGGCGGAATCTGGCAATACTTCATCACCGACAGCAGATATTCCAGCGCGAGCGGGTTCGACTGCGGCGCCTTTATATCGTGTTCAAAGCCATGACCAAAGCCATTGTCGGGATTCTTGTAACAGAGGATGACCTGCTGCACGCGCTCTTCGCTGCCCGCGTCGAAGAGCCAGGCGAACAGGGCTCGCTCAAACAGGCTGCCCGCACGATAAACAAAGTCACGCGCTTTTTCCAAATCAACTGGCATCGTCAAACTCCTTCTGAAAGAACATATATTCTATTATAAGGCAGATGCAGCGATAGCGCGAGGTGCTAGATATAACCCTTGAGGATGCGAACCAGGTCAAGGGCGCGGTGACGAAAGGTATGCTGTTTGAGGACGCGGGCGCGGGCTGCCTTGCCAATGGATTGACGCTCATTATCGTGGGCGAGCAGAAATCTATAGCGCTCGATGGCTTCATCAGCCGACCCCACAATGATAATCTCTCGTTCGGGTTTGAACCATTCTTCCAGGCCCTTGTATGGATTGGCGACGATGCAGGCAGCCATCGCGCTCAACTCGAAGGGGCGCGATGAAGAAGAGCCATACACGCTGGCATGCGCCCCCCGTGTGATGCACAGGTTGATTCTGCTGCGGCAGGCATATTCCCGCAGTTTGCTGAAACTCAAATAGGGCAGCAGGCTGGCATTCCCAATATCCCCCAGCTTCGTGCCGCGAACAGCGAATTGGTGCGCCGACATACGGCGCGATGGAATCGCAATCATGCTGTCAATCCAATCAGAGCGATATTCGCGCCCGTGACCATAAAACAGCACATCAATATCCTGCGCTGGCACAGATAATGGGCAGAACACCTCCGGGTCAGCGCCATACCAGACCGTATGAACATTCTCGACGCCAAGCTGCCGCAGCAGCGCCTCGCCTCCCTTGCTGTTGCTGATGAATGCGGTATATTCGGATACATCTGCCCCTTGATAGATGCGAAAACCCGATGCAAAGCCCTTCATATTCGGCAAACTGGCAGGCACATCGCCATCAAAATAGAAGACGGGCTTGCCATATTTCTCCGAGATGTATGCTGGCACGCCTTTAAGATGATTCAAAGGAACGGTCAGGAACAGGACGGCATCTATATCGGGTTCATGCAGCACGATGCCTTCAAGATGCCGCCGCCAAAGGGGCGCAATCAGAGTTTGCGCCATCGTCCTCAGCACCCTGTCCGACCATGACTCGCCTTCCTCGCAGGCTTTCGCAGGCATCTGCGCCGCTTCTGCTGGCATAATGACCCGCGCGATGTCGCGCATGGCCTTGAAGGCATCGCCCTGCCAACGGGCGGGATTGCGCTCGCAGCGCCACCAGAGGCTTTCTATCGCCGGACCCTGATAAGGCGCGGCGATGATTTCGACGCCAATTTCATACAAGCCCTTGAGCAGCTGCCACCAGGCGGGCGTGGCGCTAAAGGTCTGGGTCAAATCAAGTGAAGATACCACAATAAGCAGCTTCATAGCTGTTCTTCCTGGCGAACCAACACATGGAAATCCGCTCTGGCTTCAATATGGGCGCATTGTACAATAAAGTCAGCCAATTCAAATAGCTTGGCGCAATGTTTAGCATAACCTTAATACACCATGCCCAAGTTATTGTTTCAAAAAGTCCGCGCATATACGCGCCTACAATCAGCGTGATGATGTTAATAGAGTAAGCGGGAGCAGCTGACACGATGAAACGACTGTTGTTGATATTAACCATATTGAGCTTGCTTATCGTGTCTGGCGTTCCTGCGCTTGGCGCCGGTCACTGCATGGACGAACTGGGCTGCGTCGAAGTGGGGGCGGATGACCCCATTGTCGTTGGCGCGATGCTTACCGTTTCGGGCGCGGTCTCTCTGTATGGCGAAGATACTCGCGGCGGGATTGAGCTAGCGCTTCTGGCTCGTGATGAGATGCTGCTAGGTCGTGAGATTAAGCTGGTCATTGAGGATGACCTTTGCACTGCTGAAGGCGGCCAATCGGCTGCGCGGCGCATTACAGCTGACGAAACGATTGTCGGTATTATCGGTCCCACCTGCTCCAGCGCGGCACAGGGCGCGATGTCGATTGTCAGCGATGCTGGTATGCTGACCATTTCGCCAACCAACACATCGCCCATCCTGACCAATGATGATGTCGAGACTGGCGGCATTCATCGCCCTGGTTACTTCCGCACCATTCCCAACGATATTTTCCAGGGAGCCATGGTCGGGCAATTTGTGGCGCAGGTTTTGCAAGCCGATACCCTGGCAACCGTCCATGACGGCGGCACCTATGCCGAGGAACTAAGCGGCATCGTGGCAGATACCTTCGCCCAGATGGGCGGGCAAATTGTCTTTGAGGGAGCGGTCAGCGTTGGCGACACCGATATGAGCGCCATCCTGACCGAAATCGCGGCTGTCAGTCCCGATGTGGTTTTCTTTCCCCTGTTCCCGCCCGAATCCGAGTTTTTCGCCTCACAGTCGAAAAGAACGCCCGGGCTGCAAGATGCCATCATGGTAGCCGCCGACAGCAGTTTCGTAGCCTCATTCCCGAAAAACACAGGCGATGCAGCTATTGACATCTTTATATCCGGCCCCTTGGTCACGGGTGAGGCCTACGAAGCGTTTCTGGTCGCCTGGGGTGAAGAATATGGCGGCGAGCCGCCAAGCGGCTTCCATGCCCATGCCTATGACGCCACCAACCTGCTCTTGAATGCCGTCGAAGCCGTTGCCCAGCAAGCTGAAGATGGCAGCCTCATCATCGGGCGACAGGCATTGCGTGATGCTGTTTTTTCGGTTGAGGCTTATCCAGGGTTGACTGGCGAACTCACCTGTCAGGACGAATCTCCATTCGCAGGTGACTGCGCCAGCAGTACCGGGCTGGCCGTCTTCAAAATCACCGAGGCGGTCGTTTATGGCGACCTTTGGCCGCCACCGGCTGTTTGGGACCTCTCTATGGTTACGATGGAAGACTAGGCATTCCGCGTGAATTGCATACTGACTTCGGGTGGGCTGCGCTTCTTGAAGGAGGTAAAAATTCGATTTTGCTCTGAACTCTCCTGATTTTTGTAATTTTGTCAAACGAAATTTTAGGGTATAATGAAATGTAAGTCGTGTAAGCTGCACGATGATACCTATTTAGTCAGTTAGTTATAGGAGAGCTTAGGTCATGAAACGTCTTTTGTTTGTACTAACCGTATTAAGCCTTTTGGTCGGATTCAGCATACCTGCCTTCGCGGACGGACACTGTATGGACGCACTGGGCTGTGTTGAAGTAGGCCCCGATGACCCGATTGTTGTCGGCGCCATGCTGACAGTCTCTGGCGCGACTTCATTCCTCGGTGAAGATTCTCAAGGTGGCATTGAACTCGCGATTCTCGCCCGTGACGGGATGCTGATGGGGCGTGACATTGAACTGGTGGTTGAAGACAGCCTTTGTTCGGCGGAAGGTGGACAGTCGGCTGCACAACGGCTGACCGCGGATGAAACGGTTACTGGCATCATTGGAACGAACTGTTCCGGCGCGGCGCAAGGCGCTTTGCCGATTGTCAGTGATGCTGGCATGTTGATGATTTCGCCATCGAACACATCCCCCAGCCTGACCAATGACGATACCGAAGCCGGCGGCGCTTATCTGCCAGGATACTTCCGCACCGGTCACAACGACCTCTTCCAAGGCGCTATGGCCGCCCAATTCGCTGTTGAAGTCCTTCAAGCTGGCTTATTGGCAACTATCCATGATGGTGACCCCTATACCGAAGGTCTCGCCAGCGTCATGGCGGATACCTTTGCCGAAATGGGTGGCGATGTGGTCTTCCAGGGAGCGGTCAGCAAGGGCGACACCGATATGACCGCCATTCTGACTGAAATCGCTGCCAGTAATCCTGATGTCCTTTACTTCCCCTTGTTCGAGCCAGAATCCAATTTCATCGCGGCGCAATTAGTCAACACCCCTGGGCTGGAAGACACGATTATGATGACCGCTGATGGCAGCCTGGTTGCCACATTCCCAGAAAACACGGGCGATGCGGCTATCGGCATCTTTATGTCCGGGCCCTTGGTCACGGGTGAGGCATACGAAGAATTTCTGGTCACCTGGGATGAAGAATATGGCGGCGTACCGCCAAGCGGCTTCCATGCCCATTCTTATGATGCGACCCATTTGCTGCTGGATGCCGTTGAAGCCGTTGCCGAAGAGCATGACGATGGCAGCCTGGTCATCGGTCGGCAGGCCTTGCGCGATGCCCTGTCAGCCGTTGAGGGTTATGCTGGTTTGACCGGCACCCTGACCTGCCAGGATGAATCTCCATTTGCCGGTGACTGTGCCACCGGTACGGCGCTGGCTGTCTTTGAAATCACTGAAGCCGAGGTTGCTGAAGATGCTTGGCCGCCAGCAGTTGTCTGGGACCTCTCCATGTCCATGATGGAGGAATAGAATCCGCCGCCGTTGCATCATGCAGTTGAGTTTTATGAACAAGCCAGAGAGTACGTTCCTCTGGCTTGTTTCTGCATTCAGTCAGGAGATAACCAAACGATGAAACGTCCCTTTTTGATACTGACTTTGTTGAGCCTGTTGAGCGCATTCAGCCTGCCTGCGCTTGCGAGCGGACACTGTATGGATGCGCTGGGCTGCGTTGAAGTGGGCCCGGATGACCCGATTGCTGTCGGCGCGATGCTGACAGTCTCCGGGGCAGTTTCCTTCCTGGGCGAAGATTCTCAAGGTGGCATTGAACTCGCCATTCTCGCCCGCGAGGGGATGCTGCTGGGGCGCGAGATTGAACTGGTGGTCGAAGACAGCCTTTGCTCAGCCGAGGGCGGGCAATCGGCTGCACAGCGACTCACAGCCGACGAAACGATTGTCGGCATTATTGGCACGAACTGTTCCAGCGCGGCACAGGGCGCTTTGCCAATCGTCAGTGAGGCCGGTATGCTGATGATTGCCCCATCGAACACATCGCCCAGCTTGACCAATGAGGATGCCGATGCCGGTGGTTCTCATCTGCCCGGTTACTTCCGCACCAGTCACAACGACCTCTTCCTGGGCGCCATGTCAGCCCAGTTCGCGGTCGATGCGCTGCGAGTGGGCGCACTGGCAACCGTCCATGATGGCGACCCCTATACCGAAGGCACGGTCAGGGTTATGGCGGATACCTTTGCCGACATGGGCGGCGAGGTGGTCTTTGAAGGCGCTGTCAACAAAGGGGATACCGACATGACTGCCATCCTGACCGAAATCGCCGCCAGCCAGCCGGATATTGTCTACTTCCCGCTCTTTGAGCCTGAATCCAACTTCTTCGCTGCACAATTCGTACAGATACCCGGTCTTGAAGATGCCGTGATGATGACAGCAGCCGCCAACTTTGTGGAAGCGTTTCCGGAGAACACGGGCGAGGCCGCTATTGGTATGTATATGTCGGGGCCTCTGGTCAGTGGCGCGGCATACGAGCGATTCCTGATGACCTGGGATGAGGAAATTGGCGGAACGCCGCCAGGGGGTTATCATGCCCATGCCTATGACGCCGCCAACATGTTGCTGGATGCCATCGAAGCCGTTGCCACAGTCGCTGAAGATGGCAGCCTGGTCATCGGCCGTCAGGCATTGCGTGATGCCATTGCCACAGTCGAAGATTATCCAGGCTTAACCGGTAGGCTGACCTGCCAGGATGAATCTCCGTATGCTGGCGACTGTGCGACCGGTGCGGCCTTGGCGATGTTTCAAATCACGGAAGCCGAAGTTTATGAAGATGCCTGGCCGCCACAGCCGCTTGTTTGGGATTTCTTGTCGGAGTCGTCTGATTAGCCCTGGAGACCGCGCGGCTGTTGGGCAGCTGTGTTTGTCAATTATGTTATAAATAGCAGAAAACGGTTTAGCGTATGTTTAAGTGGAATTCAGAAAACTTTTCCTGGGTGGACTTCACCATCGACCTGCTGCGCATTGCCATTGTGATTCTGATTATTGTCGGCTCGTGGAACACGCTTTCCTCCGGCCGTATCACATTCGCGCAATGGGTCAACCTGTTTATTGCCGGTTTGTCGCAAGGTAGCATTTATGCCCTGATTGCCTTGGGATATACGTTGGTTTATGGCATTTTGCTGATGATTAACTTCGCGCATGGCGAAGTGTTTATGGCCGGCGCATTCTCCACCGTCTTCCTGGCCGAGGCGCTGAATCGCACGGGTTTTCTCAACGATTCTCCCTTTCTGTCCATTATCCTGATGATTATGTTCGCTGGATTGGTGTCCATGACCATTGCCATTCTGCTGGAGCGGATTGCCTATCGTCCCCTGCGCGGCAGCCCGCGACTGGTTCCCTTG
Organism: Aggregatilineales bacterium; assembly: GCA_965214515.1. Classification (GTDB taxonomy): domain Bacteria; phylum Chloroflexota; class Anaerolineae; order Aggregatilineales; family Phototrophicaceae; genus UBA6055. The sequence continues at coordinate 3,507,721 of OZ243955.1, read as the reverse complement.
ATTACGGCAATAGGCGCATCCTTTTTCCTCCAGTACACCTTCCGCGGCCTCTATGGCTCTGGCTTTAAGGCCTATCCACAGGTCAAAGCCCTGCAAGGGACGCTTCAAATCAACGCCATCAGCACCATCAGCATCCCGACCGTGCAGCTGTTTGTATTTTTTTCTGCTTTATTCCTCATGTTCGGGCTTTATTGGCTGGTGGAACGCACCCGCATCGGCAAAGCCATGCGAGCCGTATCGGAAAACAAGGAAGTCGCCAAACTGATGGGCATCAACATCGACTGGGTGATTTTGTTCACCTTCGGCATTGGCGGTTTTCTGGCAGGTTCAGCCGGCGTCATCAATGGGCTCTTTCGTCCACAGGGCGTCAACTTCTTCATGGGTTTTATCCCGGGCATCAAGGCATTTACAGCGGCTGTCCTTGGCGGCATCGGCAATATCCCCGGCGCCATGCTCGGCGGCCTGTTTCTGGGTGTGATTGAAGCTGTTGGGCCTAACCTCGTGCTGGCAGGATTGGGCATACCCGGCGCGAATCAACTGAAGGATGTTATCGCCTTCACCATGCTGGTTCTGGTGCTGATTTTCCGTCCGCAGGGCATCCTGGGCGAACGTCTTTCCGAGAAAAAGGCTTAGGCAATGGACACTTTCAAATCACAAAACTGGCAAACCGTCTTGACACTGGGCTTGCTCTCCGGTGCGCTTGTCCTGTATGCCGGCGCCGTCGGCATGATAGCCGCCTTCCATGAGCGCGAAGTCATCTATCAGTTCATCACTTTGGGACAGATTGTTTTACTCATTGCACCCGCTTTGACCGCCGCGCTGGCATCCAAACGGCTCCATGAGCAGGGCATAAATATCAGGGTCGTGGTCGGCAGCGGGGCCCTCATCGGTTTTTTGACGGCTTTGCCCACCATCATTATGCTGCTCTTTAATTCGGAAGAATTTCGTTTCCTGCTGGATTATGCCCTGCGTCTGGCGCCCTTTGCCGCAGCCAGCTACATCGCCTGGCGGATGCGCCGCAGCGGCAGCGACACCTACAGGATCCTCGGTGTCTGGCTTTTAACCGCCGTGCTGGTCGGGATTGTGAGCGGTTCGCTGGCGCTCATTTTTGACATCAAAGGGGATTTGCGCACTGTCCTGGTCAATATCAACCGCGACTGGGTGGAGGTCGTTACCTTTGACCATCGCCAGGAATTCCTAACCGGCATCTTCATCTTCGGGCTGGCTTCCGTCGGCGCCGGCCTGGCAGGTTCCATTTTTTACATCATTCCCGCCACGCCGCGCAAAGCGCTGTTTTATGGCTTATCGGTCACGCTGCTGGTGGGCGCTTTTGGTGAAACGGTTCGCTTGGTTCTGCAAGAGAGCCTCGAGCGCGATACGCTGAATCTGATTTTCCGCCGCGATACCCTGCGCCAAACCCCCGCGCTTATTCTGTTTGTCACCAGCACCCTCATCGGGCTGTTATGGGCGCGGTTCGGGCAGCGCCTGCGTGCTGATTTCCAAACCATAGCTGGCTCACATCAGTCAACGACGCAAGCGATTGGAACAGTCATCTTCGCTGCGATTCTGCTGGCATTGCCCTGGCTCATCGGGCGCACCCTGAGCGATGTGGCTGTTACTATTGGCTTGTTTGTGCTGATGGGTCTGGGTCTTAACATCGCCATCGGTCTGGCAGGGCTGCTCGATTTGGGCTATGTGACCAATTATGCGGTCGGTGCCTATATTCTGGCAGTGCTGACATCCATCGGGCCCCTGGGGCTTTTCAAGGGGACTTTCACCTTTTGGATGGTGATTCCGATTGCCCTGCTGGCAGCCATGTTTGCCGGCTTCATCTTTGCCGTGCCAGTCCTGCGAATGCGCGGTGACTATCTTGCCATCGCCACACTCGGATTTGGCGAAATCATCGGCAAGCTGGCTATTTCGGATTGGCTGAAACCACTCATCGGCGGGGCGCAGGGGGTGCAAGCGATTCCGAAACCGATTTTCTTTGGCTTGGAACTCAAGAATCCTGAAGAGCTATATTATATCGTGCTGGTCGCCTGTTTAATCACTTTGTTTGTTTCCGTTCGCCTGAACAACTCGCGCACGGGGCGGCAATGGATGGCGATTCGTGAAGATGAAGATGTGGCGACAGCGATGGGAATCGACACTTCTCGCGCCAAGCTGCTGGCATTTACCTTAAGCGCGGCGACCGGCGGCGTTGCCGGGGCGATATTCGCTGCCAAAGTGGGGACGGTCTTCCCGAACAGTTTTACTGTGTTTATTTCCATCAACGTGCTCAGCCTCATCATCGTGGGGGGCATTGCCAGCAACCCGGGCATTGTCGTGGGCGCGATTGTGCTGATTGGCATGCCGGAGCTTCTGCGCGAATTTTCGGACTTCCGCTTCCTGCTTTACGGCATTCTGCTGATTATTATGATGATTAATCGCCCGCAGGGCCTGATACCCACGCAGATTATTTCGCACGAGATGCGAACGAGCGCCAAAGTGAAGGTCGGCGCCGCGGACTAGCGGGAGGACGCGATGGCAGAAAAAAACAAACAGGCAGGGAAGCCTATCCTCGCCGCCCATGGCATGACCAAGCGCTTTAGCGGTTTGGTCGCGGTTGACAATCTCGATTTTTACATACCCAATGGGGCTATTGCCAGCATCATCGGTCCGAACGGCGCTGGCAAAACAACCTTCTTCAACTGCATCACCGGCTTTTATCAGATTGACGAAGGCGAACTTTTGTTTGATGGCGCACGCATCCATGGCAAAACGCCCGACCAGATTACCCGCGCCGGCATCGCGCGAACCTTCCAGAATATACGACTCTTCAACAATATGACCGCTATCGAAAATATCATGGTCGGTCAAGAGCCGCACCTGAAATCGACATGGCTGGGTTCGATTCTCGGCTTGCCCTCGACCCGCCGCGAAGACCTGGAAACCGAAGAGCGCGGTCGTGAACTGCTTCATTTTGTGGGCCTTGAGGGGAAGGGCGATATGCTCTCCAAGAACCTTTCTTATGGCGACCAGCGCCGTCTGGAAATCGGACGGGCGCTCGCCAGCAAGCCGAAGCTGATTCTGCTGGATGAACCCACCGCTGGCATGAATCCGAGGGAAACTGCCGAAACAACCGCCTTTATCCGCCGCCTGCGCGACGAACGGGGCATCACTGTCGTCCTCATCGAACATGACATGCGCGTGGTGATGGACATATCGGAACACATCACGGTACTGGATTATGGGCGCAAAATCGCCGAGGGGGTCCCCGAAGCCATCCAAAGCAATCCTGATGTGATTGAAGCCTATCTGGGACGCGGCGCAACAGCCAATAATCGAAACAGCCAGCAGGAAATGGAAACTTGATATGGCATTGCTCGAAGTCCGCGACATCCACACTTATTACGGCAATATCCACGCGCTCAAGGGCGTTTCCCTTGAAGTCGGCGCTGGCGAAATCATCGCGCTCATTGGCGCGAACGGGGCTGGCAAGACGACCACCCTGCGCACCATTTCGGGCTTAATGCAGCCCCGCGAAGGACGTGTTATCTACGATGGCGAAGACATTTCACACACACGGACGGATTTGCTGGTGTCCAGGGGAATCGCCATGGTACCAGAGGGACGCGGCGTATTCGCCAAACTGTCGGTCGAGGAAAATCTTGATATGGGCGCTTATACGCGGCGCGACAGGGGCATCAAGGATGACCTTGAGCGGATGTTTGCCCTATTCCCGCGCCTGAGAGAGCGCAGAAAACAATATGCCGGCACCATGAGCGGCGGCGAGCAGCAAATGCTGGCGGTTGCGCGGGCGCTGATGTCCAAGCCACGCTTGCTTTTGATGGATGAGCCTTCTATGGGGCTGGCGCCGGTGCTGGTGGATGGCGTCTTTGATGCCGTACAGAAAATCCAGGAGGAAGGCGTGACAATCCTGCTGGTTGAGCAGAATGCACACATGGCGCTGCAAATTGCTGACCGCGGCTATGTCTTCCAAAGCGGCGAAGTTGTGATGAGCGATACTGCCGCCAATTTGCGGCAGAATGAGACCGTGCAGAAAACCTATCTCGGCATTGACTGATGCAGAACAATTTTGTGGATAAGCGACTGGAGACCATCTCAACGGAACTATTGACCCCCCTCGTGCGGACAGCGATGGGCGATTCATCTGTCGAGATTCAGTCCTGGGTGCGCGAGCCCGTGTCTGGCGGGTTTGGCGGCGCCATCGGGGGTACGGCAATTTTTCGGTTCTCGGGGCAAACCATTCGGCATCAGCCCTGGTCTGTCATCCTGAAAGTTCTTTATCAGCGTCCACAGGAAAGCGAGACATCGCCCTACTACTGGAAGCGCGAGTTCGAGGTCTACCGCTCCGGTATGCTGGATGACCTGCCAGACAGCACATTTGCCTGCCCGATAATCTATGCGCTGGAAGATTTCGGGGATGCTTGCTGGATATGGATGGAAGACATCCACGAATGCAAGCCTGTCTGGTCGCTGTCCGATTATCACCATATCGCCATCCATCTGGGTCGCTTGAATGGCGCTTATCTGACGGGGCATCCGCTGCCAGATTATGACTGGCTGACGCATGACTGGCACTGTGCGATTGCCCCTGCCCTGGCGGATACATTCGACAGGCTGGAACTTTGGCTGGAACATCCTCTGGCACGGCGCACCCTGCCCCTGGATGCCCAGGCAGATATCGAATCCATCTGGAACAATCGGGAGCGATACTGCCGCGCATTGGCCAGCCTGCCCCGAAGCCTGTGCCACATTGACGCCTTCAGGCGCAACCTGCTGCATCGGAAAGACGATATTGTGCTGTTGGATTGGGCAGTCGCTGGACATGCCCGCGTTGGCGAGGATTTGGTGGCCTTGGTTGCTGTCAGCTTGTATCACGACAGTTTCTCGCGCAGCTATGCCCAGCAGCTTGATGCGGCGGTGTTTGAGGGTTATGTTCAGGGTCTGCGTCAAAGCGGCTGGGCAGGGGATGCCGAACAGGCGCGAATCGGTTATACCTGCGCGATGGTCTTGCGCGGTCTGGCAGGCGTCAAGCAGGATATAAACTTGCTCATCGACGAAGACAGGCACGCGGAGCTAAAAGAAATTCATCCTAGCGATAGCATCGATGACATTGCTGATTTTTTTGCTGAAGTGCGGCGCTTTCGGCTGCTGCAAATGGCGCAGGAAGCGCAGGGCCTGCTCGGATTTTAATTCCAGCGCATTCATTCAGCAGACGGCGCTGAACGCCACAGGGAAAGCAAGACCGCTATGACAATCAAGCCGCCGCCCGCCCACAGTGCGGATGTCATCGGCTGACCCAGCAGCAGACCGGCAAGCAGTGCGCCTGTCAGGGGCTGGGCAAAAAAGAAAAGCGATGCCACTGTCGCCGGGACCAGGGCAAACGCGCGATTCCAAAGCAGCAGCGCCAGCGCCATCGAAATTATCCCCAGATACAAAACACCCAGCACAATCCCAGCATCCACAGTACCGATGGGACGGAATGACAATTCGACCAGGCTCGCTGGAATCATCAGCAGCAGCCCGCCGAGCAAGGCCATCACGGTAATTGTCAGCGAAGGGAGGTCGTGCTGAATAGCAACGCGCCTCACCAGCACCGAGTACAATCCCCAAGAGACGGACGCTATTGCCAGAAACAAATTGCCGACGAAGGTCTCGGAACGGAAATCTGCCGAAGACGGATCCACAATCACGAGGACGCCCACCGTTGCCAGCACAATGGAAATCAATCGCGGTGGGGTCAATTTTTCTCGCAAAATTATCATAGCGAACAAGACCACAAAAGCTGGGGACGCACTCGTAACCAAAACGCCATTGACCGCATCGGACAGGTCAGTGCCAACAAACTGCGCTCCCAGGCTCAACCCCACCCCAATCACCCCGACAGCCAGCAAACTCCGTGTGATTCGCCACGGCGGCAAGGTCAGGCCGTTCAGCCGAGCAAGGGGCACCAGTACCAGCAGTCCCAAAAGAATTCGCAGGCTCAGCAGCGTGAAGGGTGGCACGACCTCCAGAACCACATCCGATACCACATACAGGCTGCCCCAAATGCTGGCTGCCGTTATCCCGTAGGCTGTGCCGCGCCATAAATCCGAATTTTGCCCTTTCACAGCAAAATATGCTTTTCTCCGTGTCCTCTGCGCGAGTTTTGTTTTAATGCGCTTGTTCTTAATTGTAAGTATTTGTTTGATAGCTTGGCAATGGACAGTTATAATGAATTAATAGGGTTTCGATTCAGCAGGCATGAAGAGGGTTTTGCCATCAAAGACAAGTTGATTTTCGTCTCCTATCACAACATAGATATAAAATACGCTTTTCGGCTGTCAACCTTGTTGATTCGATACTATCGCAACATCTGGCTTGACCGCTTTGAGATTAGCCCGACTGAGGACTGGGATGAGCGCATCAGACAGGCACGCGGCCGGGTATCGGGCGCGATAGTCATCGTATCCGACCATTATCTGCAATGCGGTTACTGTCGCAGCGAATACGAATACTTTCGGAATGAGGAGATACCTGTCACTGCCATTATCTCCCGCGATTTTTCGACTGACAAAATCACTGGCTTTGCCTTTGATGACTGGATTGATTTTCGCCGCTGGTTCAGGAATCCCAATGACCCCAGCGTCGAAAGCCTGCTGACCCAGATTCCACAATCCGAAGCTGTCCAGCAAACTGGCGAGCGTCTGGATTATCTCCGCAATTTCATCCAGATTTTGGAACTGCAACTGTCGCAGATGCCGACCTCGCGGGCATGGCTTTATCGCCGTTCCGAACAGGATTCATCCAGCATCCGCCCGCGCGGCTATCAAAGCAGCCTGCTGCGGAGTTGGGATTTCAGCGATGCGACCGCCAAGGAGTCCCTGCCAATCAAAGACCTGCTGTCGTGGTCTGCCAGGCAGCCTCAATTCATTCTGCGCGGCAAGGTTGGCAGTGGCAAAACCGTATTCGCCCGGCTGCTGGCGCTGGTGGCGGCACATGCTGCCCTGCGAGACGCGGCTGCTCCGCTACCGGTCTGGCTTGACCTGATGAAATGGGAGGACAAACACGAGTCGGTCGCAGCGTATATCGAAGCGCAATGGGGTTTGGTCTCGTACTGGAAGCACTGGCTGGAAAGCAAACAGGCTTTGTTCGTTCTCGATAACTGGAATGATTTGGCTGCGCTCCGTCCAAGACATGCTATTGAATTGGCGAATTGGGTGCTTGCCAGCCCGAATCACAGATTTGTCCTGCTGTCCACCCGCGCGACAAGCGCCGAGCCAAGTATGCCCATCTTGCAGGTCAACCCGATGTCGGTGCAGCTGGCATTGAAATTTTCGAGTGGTTTCCTCACGTTAGAGCGTCAAAGCGTCTTTCGCCAGATTGTCCGCAGTCAGCAGTCGCGCATCGAAAACAATCATGTCGATTATCTGTCCACTGTGATTGAACTGCTGGCATCCAACAGGCGGCTGGCGGTCAGCCAATGGCAGGCCAATCCCCTGCCTGCGCTGCTGTCTCTCCGTCATCAGCAGATGCAAGGGGCGGCTGGCGCAAAACCGCCAGGGAACAAGCTGCTGACGGGACTGCAAGCGCTGGCCTGGCACATGATGCAGCAGGAATCCCATCGCTTTGTCCCCCGCGATGATGTCGAAAAGCAGGTGATGAATGCCCAGATGATTGATTTTGCGCTTGAGACGGGGCTGTTAAGCGAAATAGGTCGGGGACTGCGGTTTCAATCCGAGATGTTTCAGTGGCATCTTGTCACGGATTATCTGAAAAAGGAGGGACTTAACAAATATCTGCCAGGCCCCAGATTTACATCAGACGGCGGGCGGATTGCGGGGAAGTGGGACCATCCGACTTACACGCTGGTGGATAGCGCGGACAAAGAATCGCGGCGGCGAATGGTGGAGCAGATTGCGGCTATCGACCCTTATCTCGCCAACCTGTGTTTGGGACGACATCCTGAGCTTTACGATGCCTGTCAGCCGACCTTGCTGAGCAGGCTGGTTGAACTCGCTGAGCGAAATCCGTCATCGCAAAGCGCCTTTCGAGCCAGCCTGCCTGAGATGCCCAATCCCAATAAAATTGTGGAACTGCTGGTCAGCGAGATGGCGGGTTTCGATGACGATATGCGGCTGTGGCTGTGGCATGAGGTGCTTGCCTTGCCGGTTGCCCTGCCAGCGGCATTCGTCAACAGCGTCGCCAATATCAATCGTGAACTGGGCGGGTCGGCGGCAGATGCACTGTCCGATTACCCCTTGCCGCAGGCGGCCGCCTATCTGGTCAAACTGTCACAGCAGGAAAACAATCAAATTCGCTCGAATGCTATCTGGATGCTGGGCGAAATCCAATACTTGCCGGCGGCAGTTCTTCTGCTCGACTGTCTGCAAGACGGTCAAGCTGACAATCCGGACGAGATTGCCCTCGCCTTGATAAAGACCCTGAAGGCGGAGATATACGGCAATTTGCTGCAATGTCTGCGAGACCATCCAGCTTATGCCGAGCCGATTGCGGCAGCTATGCGGCAGCAGAGACGCCACATCTCCAGTCGGCTTTTGTCGATGGCGCACGAAGGGCAGCTTGCGCTCCAGCCCCAAATGATTGACATCATGGTCAATTATGATGAAGAGGAAATAGCGCTTGGGGTCGCGCTGATGGCTTCAGAGTTTGTTGAATTGCCCGAATCGCTGGGGCGGACAATCGCCGAAAAGGCCAATGCCGAAGAACTGCGAACACAGATAGCGGCGGGCATTGAGCGGCTGCCTGAGCATGAGGGCTGGCAGGAACTTCTTGACAATGCTGTCCAGGTCATCCAACATCCTCCCGAAACCATGCACCATCCCGCCAGTGACGAGCCAGCCGCGCCAGCGCTTTCGGACAGCGACCCAGCCAGACCACAGCCTGCGCCAGATGCGAGTCCCCCCGAACCCCGCGCACAAGATGAACTCGCGCTTGCAAAATCGCCCCCTTTGGATGATGACACCCCGCAGACGGCAGAAGTCCTTGATGCTCCAGCATCCGATGACGCCACTGGCGAGCGTCCGCCAGCGCCAAACCCGAAAGCGGCGGCAGAGGGCGTCAGCACTTTTACTGACGAAGAAAAGCTGCTGCGCACCTTGCATCTCCTGCGCGAGAACAACTGGGGCAGAACGCAAAAAGCGGCGAAATTCCTGCGCAAGTTTGCCAAGCACCTGCGCGGGACAGAGAACCCGAATATCATTCGTCTGCTGTGCCAGGCGCTGGGCGATAAAAGCTGGCATGTCCGATGGGCTGTCGCCGAGGCGCTCGCTTGGCTGCAAGACCCGCAAGCCATACCCAGCCTAAGGAATTGTCTCGATGATTCCAACTGGATTGTGCAGGTCGCGGTCCTTCGCTCGCTGGTTGAGCTTGGCGCCAAGGAAAGCGCCCCCGCCATGACGCGCCTGCTGCAAAGCCCGCACAAAGCCGTCCGCGAGACAACTGCCGAAGCCTTGGGCGCATTGCAGAATCCGGCTGCCATTCCCGCGCTGGGGCAATTATTGAAGAATGACCCGGATTATTTTGTTCGCTTCGCTGCCATCAAATCGATTCATCAGATTAGCCCGAAGGAGGCGCGTGAGTATCTGGATTATGCCTTGAGGGACCGCTATATCCATGTGCGCTGGTATGCCATGAAAGCGCTGGCGCCGGTCATGGATGCCAGCGACATTCCCATCTTGGCGCGAATGGCAGCCGACAAGGGCAAGCCCCTGTGGGAAGAGAAGGCGATTAAGGATTTTGCTATACTGGCTTTGCAGCGCATTAACACGCCGGAAAGCAAGGCGCTGCTCGAAGCCATCCGCGAAGCCGAGAAACGAAACAAGACATGAGGATTTTTGTCAGTTACGCCAGAGTAGACAAGCCTTATTGCATTCGCATTATCGAGACTCTCCACGCGCACGATGTCTGGTACGACCAGCGTCTGTATGCGGGGCAAGACTGGTGGAAGGAGATTCTGCGCCGCCTCGATTGGTGCGAGCTTTTTATCTACCTGCTCTCGCCTGATTCGGTTGCCTCTTTGTATTGCCGCCGCGAGTTGGAAATCGCCCGCCGACTTAATCGGGATGTTATTCCGGTGCTTCTCGACCGCGAGACTGTACTGCCCGCCGAGATGAAAGACTGGCAATATGTCGATTTGTCGGATAACCTGACAGTAGAAAATGTATCCCAGCTATTGAATTCGATACTCATGGTCGAGCGTCAAAAGGTTTCATCGCCGACAAAACCGCCTGAAACCGAAGCAAAGCAGGCTGAACATCCGGTGGATTTCTTGAATCCGGTCGATTTAATCAGTGGCGCTGCGCGAGCCTTGGAAAAAGGTGATTTCGACAATGCTATTCTGCTGCTCAGACAAGCAAAGGCAAACGGCTACCAGTCACGATTTGTCAAGCTGGACAAACTGCTGCGGATGGCTGAATCTGCCGTAACCGAAAAGACACAGCGGCGAGAGGCACAGCGCGAGTATCAGCATATCGTGGCGCTCTTTGCCTTTGAAAGCACCCGTCAGCTTGCCTGTGAGGCTTTTGCCGAATTTACCAAGGAGTTCGGCGACTATGACCCAAGGGGCTTGCGGCGATACTGCGAATCCAGCCAGGCTGCTGGCGGCGGCAACGGCCGCCATAACAGCCAGCCCGATAAAAGCAAAAGCCCAGACAGCCCGACCGCAGACAGCAGTGATATGATGCAAGCCCAAAAAAGCAGCGGCAGCCAGAACACTCGCAAAAAAAAGGACACCGCTGCGCTAATGGCGCAGAAAGTCCTGCCGCTGCTGCAATGGTGCGATATTCCTTATGGCAATGTGACCATAGCCAGCATTGAAGGGGCTGATGAAGATTTTGGCGAGATAATGGTACAGGTTGATAATTTTGTGATGAGCAAGTTTCCGGTGACCAACGCCCAATTCGATATTTTTGCCAAGGCAGAGGACGGCTACAAGAATCCGCGCTGGTGGAGCTTTTCGGAACATGCCAAGCAGTGGTTCAACTTGGGCAAAGGCTTCAGCGCATCGCGCTTTTCGGGGGGTGAGCGTCCGCGCGAAAATGTCAACTGGTACGAAGCGATGGCCTTTGCCAACTGGCTTAGCCGCCTGCTGAAGATGAAAATCACCCTGCCCACCGTTGCCCAGTGGCAGCGGGCGGCCAAAGGCGATGATGACCGCTACTTCCCTTGGGGCGATGACTATCACGAGGAGCATTGCAACACCCGTGAAAGCGGCCTGAAAATGACCACGCCGGTGAATCGATACGCCAAGGGAGCCAGCCCTTATGGCGTCTACGATATGGCCGGGAATGTCTGGGAATGGACGATGAATACCGCGCCGCCCCATGACGACGGGCGTGATTTTCGGCGGGCGGTCGCTGGCGGCAGTTTCGTCAGCACTTGTGACCGCGTGCAAACTTCCTTTCGCTATTACCTCAACCCGCGCGTGCGCTATTCCTCCATCGGCATCCGCCTGGTTGGCCTGACATAAATTTGACACCGAAATATCCAGGAAGGGATGACTGACCATGACCTCAACAGAATACAGCTTTGAAGACGACTTCCCCCACCAAGCCCGCAATATCAATATCGAAATTGACCATCTGTCGGTGACCGGTCATGTGGTGTTTGCCGGGCGCGATGGGCAGGTCAATGTCCAGACAGGCGGCGATGTGGCACAGCACACCACCCAAACCATCACTGTCGGCGGCGTCGAAACAACGCCGCAGGAGTTCGAGATGATGATGGCCTGCATCCGCAAAGTTGAGGACACCATCAAAAGCGAAAATCTGGATCGTGACACGCGCGAAGCTGCCATGCACGATTTCAAGACGGTCGAACAGCAATTAACCACCGAGAAAAAACCCAATCCGCGGCTCTTGATGCGAGCGGCGAGGTCGCTGCTGCGTTTTTCCCCTGCCTTGACCGCTGCTGCGCTGACGCTGTTTGACCAGCCCTTGGTGGGCGCTATTCTTGCCAGCTTTGGCGAGATTGCGGTCAACTTCCATGATGCGGTCAAACGACATGCGCCAGCCAAAAAAATATAAGCGCAAGCCTGTTGGGTAACACCATGGCAAGCAAGCGATAAGAGATGTGAAGATGTCTCAAACTGCTCGACACAAATCGCAGCTGCGCGGCGCAAAAACTGCGCAGGCTGTCAGTCTGGCGAACCCGACACGGATTGCCTCGGCAGAATCGTGGCGCCGATATGTGCAGACGAACTGGGCTGAACTCAAAGGGCAGGCGGATAAATCTCTGCTCGAATCCCCCTACCAAAAGCTGGTGATGATGGTGTTCAGCCCGGTGATGCCCAACCCACTGACCAAACTGACCCTGCTGCGCAAGCTGCTGCGGCAGTTTCGATATTGTGCGGCGCTTAGCAAGCGTTTGGCCAACATCTATAAAGACAGGAATTACTCCCGAAGCGCCGAAGAACTGGCGGCGAAAGAGCTTCTGCCCGAAAAACTCAACCGCGATGAGCAAATCGGGCTGGATTGGTTAATCGTAGCGACTGGCGGCCTCGATGGTTCGGCAAATCAAGGCGAAACGGCGATTCAGTTCGCGCGGAATCTCTTGGAAACGATGCGCGACAAGCGCCATTATCCCTCGGCGGTGCGGGTGCAGGCTGGCATGATTTCTGCCGGCGGACACGTTATCTTTGCCGGCCAGGATGTCAATATCGTTGCCGAACATTATGCTGGCAGCAAAGCCGCGCTGAAGGCCTATCTGGCGGCGCTGCGGACGGAATGGAATATCCCGACCACCACCATTCATCCCGCCTCACAGCATCATACCCCCGCTATGCTGCATCAACTGTACATACCCGTCGATATTTGGAGCGACCAGCGCTCTTTTCATTCGGTCGGGATTGAAGAGCTCAACGCCAGACGATACCAAGCCATCGAAAAAGACATGGGTTATGTGCGTGAATCCGTCTTTGAAATGGTCTCGGCTCATCCGCTCATCGTCATTACCGGCGCCGCTGGCACTGGCAAAAGTTCCCTGTGCCGCTTTATCGTGACCGCCCTTGCCTATGCCTGCGACCCGCGTGCGGAAAGGCAGGACAAGGTCAAGGGGCTGGATATGCTGGGCGCTTCATGGATTCATGGCCCGATTTTGCCCCTCTACGTCAGCTTGAGAGATTTCTGCAATACCAAGCAACTGTTTCCCAAATCTCGGACAGTCGGTTCTGCGGAAAATCTGCTGGCTTATATCAAGAAGATTACTGGCAGCCTGGCCAAGCACCTGGAGTCGTATTTGACGCAAACTGATGTGCCAACGCACGGCAGCCTGCTGGTGCTGGATGGGCTGGATGAGGTCTATGAGGCAAAAGACCGCATCATCTTGCAGCGGATTATCGAAAACTGGGCGGACCGCTTTCCGAACTGCCGTTTGATTATCACCAGCCGCACCTATGCCTATCGCCATGATTCACGCTGGCGTCTGTCCGACCGCTTTGCCTCGGCCGAACTGGCGCCCTTCACCTGGAATCAGGTGAAATCGTATATCGAGCGCTGGTATGCCAATGTCGCCAAAACACGCCCAAGCGTATTGGGCGGCAGCACGGTTGCGCCGCGGCAGGCGACATTGATGGCGGCCAACCTCAACAAAGCCATCCGCGAAAATAAGTCGCTGTGGCCGCTGGCACGGCATCCGCTTATGCTGGCTCTGCTGACTTTAATCCATGAGGACTACAAACAGCTGCCGAACAAGCGAGCCGAACTTTATGAGCAGACCGTCGAATTGCTTGACCGCTGGAATATCCCCTTGCCCGCCGATAAATTGCACGAGAAACTTGCCGGCATCAACCTCGACCGAATGCGAGCGGCTCTTAAACTCATCGCCTTTGAACTTCACTCGGAACAAAAGAGCTTTCAACGTTATCCAACGATTATCAATCGCGCTCGGCTGCTGGACAAACTGCTCCAGCAGCAAACGCAAGGGGAAGGCTTGGGCGCCGCCATTGAAGATGTACTGGAATATCTGGCAACTCGGAATGGCATTCTGATTTCCGATGCGCCCAACCTGTATCGCTTTCCTCATCTCACCATTCAGGAATACCTGGCAGCCTGTGCGCTGCTTGAATTTTATGACGAATGTCAAATGCCAGCAGGGTTAAAAGCGCCTGGCAGCGAGGGCTGGACATTTCCTGCCAATATCGTGGCGCTGCTCTGCCATGATTATGCACGCTGGCGCAATGTCATCCTGTTCGCCGGGGCGATTATCGCCGCTGGCAAGTGGCAGGACATGCGCTGGCATCTCATCGACGAATTGCTCCCAGCACAGCTTGACCGCAATCTGTCCGAACAATCCCTTCATTGCATCAGCGTCGCTGCCGAAATCTGGGCTGAAAGCTGGCTGAAATCACGCACGCGAAGCCAATATGTCATCGAAGCTCATCTGGTTCGCTGTCTGCGCCAAATTCAGCGAGACGAACGGATTGACGCGCCAGAACGGGCCAAAAACCAGTCTGTCCTGACCCGCTTGGCAAGAAACCAGCCAGGCAAACGTTAGTTGAACAGCTTTAGATTGACCATTGAACTCAAAGGAACACGAATGAAGACCTGCTGGATGATTCTGATGATTTTCGCCCTGTCGCTTGGCGCAGCCTTCGCCCAGGAACAGGAAGAGCCACCCGTGATTGCACGCGACACAGCGCCGCCTCTCGGCCAGGTCAAGCTGACCCAAATTGCGGACGGATTGACGCGCCCTCTGTATGTCACCCATGCGGGCGATGACTCCAACCGATTGTTCCTGCTGGAGCAAATCGGGAAAATCTGGATTATCGAAAATGACGAAAAACTGGCGCAGCCTTTTCTTGATATTTCCAGCCTCATCACTCAAGCGGCGCGAACCAGCCAATACACCGAACAGGGGCTGCTGGGCTTGGCTTTTCATCCCGATTATCCAAGCAACGGATTGTTCTATATCAACTATACTGACCTCGCTGGCAGCACGGTGGTGTCTCGATACGAGGTCTCGCTCGGCAATCCGAACCTTGCCGATGTCGGCAGCGGTCAAATCATCTTTCGCATCGCCCAGCCTTACGCCAATCACAATGGCGGGCATATCGCATTTGGACCTGATGGTTATCTCTATATCACCTTGGGGGATGGCGGTTCTGCCAATGACCCCCTCGGCGCCGGACAGAATACGCTCATACTGCTGGGGTCACTTCTGCGGATTGATGTTGATGAGGGACTGCCCTACGCGATTCCGACAGACAATCCCTTTGTAGGCAATGACCGCGTGCTGGACGAAATCTGGGCTTATGGCTTGCGAAATGTGTGGCGTTTCAGCTTTGACCGCCGCAGCGGTGATTTGTACCTTGCCGATGTCGGTCAAAACCAGTGGGAAGAGGTGAACTTCCAGCCAGCGGACAGCCCGGGCGGCGAGAATTATGGCTGGAACGTTTGGGAGGGAAGCCATCCCTTTGCCAGAGGCACGGCCGCCAACCACAGCCCGCCATTTGTCGAATACAGCCATGCCTTGGGCTGCTCCGTCACTGGCGGTTACGTCTATCGCGGTGAAGCCATCCCCGATTTGGAGGCGGTCTATCTCTTTGGCGATTATTGCTCCGGGCGTGTTTGGGCATCCTGGCGGGACAGTGCGCTGCAATGGCATACCAGCGAATTCCTGAACACCGACTTGCAAATCAGCAGTTTTGGCGAGGACGAGCAAGGCGAAATCTACATCGTTGATTATGCTGGCAAGCTCTACCGCATGGATCCCGCTTAATCTCCACCGAGGCCCTAAGCCACATAGGGGGTTTGAACGCTGGTTTTTAAGCCGGCGCGCAGCCGCTTATATTGTGCAATCAGGGTTTTAATCTGCAACTCGATGGGATGATAGCGTTTCATAACTTGTTTGCCGTCAGTTTGCAGGCGGCGCATCCGCGTTTCCACCTGACGCAGCGAAGATTCCAATTTCATATCCCCTCTTCTCCAGTCGATGTAGGCAAGCGGCAGCAGCAGGATAAAGAAGGCAGCCAAGCCATAACTGATGGCGGCGTAGTCCATGTAGCTGATGTAATGCAGGTAAAAACCGATGATGCCGCTGGCGACAACCAGCAGAAGGTGCAAGGTCATTCGGCGGGTGAAGGCGCCGCGCTTTTGACGTTTGTCCAGCTTTCGCTGCAATTTTTGGCGCGTCAGCTTGAGTTCATCCAGTTCAGTCCGAATGCTGCCAAGCTGCTGCCGAAGGGGCTGCCCTTCCTCGATAAAGGTATCGAGGCGCTGTTTGATGAGCCGCGCTTCCTCCCAGGTGTCTCTCATGCGCTGGTAATGCACTTCCAGCGCTTTAACCTGCAATTCGAGTGGTTGATAGCGCTGTTTCAACTGATTGCCTTCATCGAGCAGGCCGCGCATCTTCGTCTCCAATCTGCGCCGCTTGGAATCAAGACGGGTCCTGGGATTCTTCCAGCTGCGAATCGTGATGGGCATCAGCAGCAGACAAAAAGCCGCCAGACCAAAGGCAATCCAGCTAACATTCCGGTCAAGATTAAAATAATAGATGCCCAGGCCGCCGCCTGCTAAAATGAGAATCATCAGCAAGCCGAGCCGCCGCCCGACAAAGCTGCGCTTTTGACGATTGTCCAGCCGCTTCTGCATCTTTTGGCGGTCTTCCTCAAGCGTTTCCAGTTCTCTGCGAATCTCGCCCAGTTTCTCGCGCAGCGGCTGCCCTTTTCCGCTTAAAGCGTCCAGGCGCTGCCTGAACTTCTCGATATTCTGCCAGTCATTGAACTGTTCCTCGCTGCCGACAAACCACTCGCCCGTGCTTTCATCGCCAAAGATATACCGCCCGAATTCCAGGCCGGGCGGCAGCGCCTTGCCACTGCTTAAACTTTGTTCCAGCGCATTGACCTCATCCACCAGCTGTTCGTGTAAAAGCAGCAGCAGATTAAATGGCGCGGACAATTTTTTCAGTTCATCGGCAGACAAAGCCTCATTGTTCTCGTTCAGGGTGCCGCGGTGATGCACCAGTTCGGTTCTGAGCCTTCCCAGTTCCTGCCTGACCCTGCGTATCCCTGCCGCCCGCTCGCGTGTGCCTAAATCCAGCTGAAACAGGCTCGGTATTCCAAGCGCGTGCATATCATCCAGGTAATCCTGTAGAGTGGGTTGGTCAATCATACGAACCTGCTGAATTAGACTGCTGGGCAAAACAATAACGACATTATAACATAAGTGCGTTATATCGCAGGATAAACTGCACCGATTATATGTGAGGAGAATGTTGATGCAAAACGCCCGTCCGACAGGAACGACCCCCAGCAGCGGGAGCAAACGCCATCCCGCGCCAATGCCGAACAGCCTGTACCCGCTAAAATTAGAGCCAAGCCTGCATGTCAAGGTTTGGGGCGGGCGCAAGCTCGCTGTGGAAATGGGCAAGAATCTGCCTGCCAACGCGCCTTATGGCGAGGCATGGGAACTGCACGATACATCCATCGTTGCCAACGGCGCACTCCGCGGCCTGACCCTGGGCGACCTGCTGTTGGCTTATGGAACAAAGCTGACAGGCCGCGCCAGTGACCCCTCTGATGGTTTTCCGCTGCTTGCCAAGATGATTGATGCGGCGGACTGGCTGTCGGTTCAAGTGCATCCCAACGACAGACAGGCGCATGAGCTTGAAGGCGAGCCGCGCGGCAAGACCGAAGCATGGGTCGTCTTGTCTGCCGATGCCGACGCACAACTGGTCATTGGGCTGAAGCCAGGCACCTCGCGGGACGAGATGGCAGCGGCAATCCACGCTAATCAACTCGAAAATTATCTGGTTTATGCGGATGTCCGGGCTGGGGATGTGCTTTATATTCCCGCCAATACGGTTCACGCGCTGGGGCCGGGGCTGCTGATTTATGAGATTCAGCAATCCAGCGACATCACCTATCGCCTGTACGACTGGGGACGGATGGGTTTGGATGGCAGGCCGCGCGAACTGCATATCGACAAAGGTCTGCAAGTATCGAACCTGGATTCACTGCCGCGAATCACCCGACCCGACGAGGATTTAATCGTGGACGGCGATTATTTCCGCACCTGGCGGCATCAGCTGCAAGCGGAGTCGATGGACATAGCGACAGGGGGCAGCTTCCAATCCCTGACCTGCATCGAGGGGCTGCTATGGCTGCAATCAGAGGGATATGAGCAGGTCGTGCTGGGCAAAGGGCAAACTGGCTTGATTCCAGCCTGTATAGATGCTTTTACCATCAAGGGCAGCGGCACCGTGCTGCGTTCAAGTCCAGAGCAGAAACCACACTAACAAAAATCTGACAGCCTTCTAACACCCTTCCGATGCCCTCACCTGATAATAAAGGTGTCTATGGAGAGTTAAAAGGACGGGTCAGCATGGATTTCAGCCGTTATACCAACAAGGCACAGCAGGCGCTGCTCAAGGCACAGGGCATCGCAACAGAATATCATCACACCAGCATCGAGCCGCTGCACATCTTCCTGGGATTGCTGGAGCAGGAAGACGGCGTTGTCCCCCGCATCATCCAAAAAATTGGCGCTCACCCAGCTGCCATGCAAGATGAATTGAGCGGCTTGCTGGCAAAGATGCCACACACCAGCCAGTCATCGGCAGGCCTTCCGATTGGACGCGCCGCTTTGCAGGTCTTGACGCAAGCCGAAAAAGAAGCCCGAAAAATGCGCGATGAATACATCAGCACCGAACACATGCTTTTGGCTTTGTCCAGGGAGCGCAATATGGGCGCTGTTCTGCGGCGTCATGCGGTCAATTATGATGACATCCTGCAAGCGCTTCAGGCGATTCGCGGGCGGCAGCGCATCACCAGCCAAGACCCCGAATCCACTTATGAAAGTTTGACCCGCTTCGGGCGCGACCTGACTGGCGATGCCCGCCAGGGAACGCTCGACCCGGTCATTGGGCGCGATGAAGAAATCCGCCGCTTGATTCATGTCATCAGTCGGCGAACAAAAAACAATCCGGTGCTGATTGGTGAGGCCGGGGTCGGCAAGACCGCCATTGCCGAAGGGCTGGCGCAGCGCATCGTCAACGGGGATGTCCCCGATGGCTTGAAAAACAAGACGATTATCGCGCTGGATATGGCGGCCTTGGTCGCTGGCAGCAAATTTCGGGGTGAATTTGAAGAGCGTCTGCAAGCCGTTCTGAAAGAAATCGCCGACAGCGATGGCGAGATTATCCTGTTTATTGACGAACTGCACAATATCGTTGGCGCTGGCCGTGCTGAAGGCTCGATGGATGCCGGCAATATGCTCAAGCCCATGCTGGCACGCGGCGAGCTAAGGATGATTGGCGCCACCACACTGGACGAATACCGCCAGTATATCGAAAAAGATGCCGCGCTCGAACGCCGCTTTCAGCCCATTTATGTGGAAGAGCCGACGGTGGAAGATACGATTAGCATTCTGCGCGGCCTGAAGGAACGTTATGAGGTGCATCACGGGGTACGGATTCAAGACAGCGCGGTCATTGCTGCCGCCACGCTTAGCCATCGCTATCTGCCCGACCGTCAGCTGCCCGACAAAGCCATTGATTTGATTGACGAAGCCGCCGCGCATCTCAAGATGGAAATCGACAGCAAACCGGTGCAGCTTGACAAAATCGAGCGGCAGATTATGCAGTTGGAAATCGAGCGCGAGGCGCTGCGAAAGGAAAAAGATGCCGCCTCCAAACGGCGTCTGGGAGAACTGGAAGTTGAGCTTGCGGATGCGCAGGAAGAACTTAGCGGCTTGCTGGCAGTCTGGCAGCACGAGAAAAGCGTGATTCAGAGCATGTCTGCCATCAAGACGAACATTGACGAGGCCCGAATCCAGCTGGAACGCGCCGAGCGTCAGGGCAATCTGGAAGAGGCGGCGCGGCTGCGTTATGGCGTTCTGCCAGAGTTAGAGAAATCCCTGCTGGAGCGTGAAGATGCCATATCGACGATGCGCGATGAGGGGTCGCTGATGCTCAAGGAAGAAGTGGATGCCGATGAGGTCGCTGCCATTGTCAGCCGCTGGACGGGTGTCCCGATAACGCGCATGTTGGAAGGCGAAATCGAAAAGCTGATGCGCATGGAAGACCGCCTGCATGACCGCGTCGTCGGTCAGGATGATGCCATTCAGGCTGTTGCTGCTGCCGTTCGCCGCAGCCGCGCCGGCTTGCAAGACCCCAATCGTCCGGTGGGGACATTCCTGTTCCTGGGTCCAACTGGCGTCGGCAAAACCGAGATGGCGCGGTCGCTGGCGCAATTTTTATTCGATGACGAGAATGCCATGGTGCGCATCGATATGAGCGAATATGGCGAAAAGCACAGCATCGCCCGCTTGATTGGTGCGCCGCCCGGCTATGTTGGCTATGAAGAAGGCGGGCAGCTGACCGAAGCGGTTCGCCGCCGTCCCTATAGCGTTATCCTGTTTGACGAAATCGAAAAGGCACACCCCGATGTCTTCAGCGTCTTTTTGCAAGTCTTTGACGATGGGCGTCTGACGGATGGGCAGGGGCGCACCGTCAACTTCACCAACAGCGTGATTATTATGACCAGCAATGTCGGCAGCGCACTCATCAAGCAGATGGGCGCGGCGCTTGACCCCACCGCCCAGCAAAGCACCATCATGCGTGAACTGGACAGGCACTTCCGCCCCGAATTTCTGAATCGACTGGATGAAATCATTATCTTCCACAGTTTGACGCAGGAGCATATTATCCGCATTGCCGCCATACAGCTGCGCAGGCTGGAACGGATGCTGGCAGAGCGGCACATCACGATGGAGATGAGCGCGGCTGCCAAAATCCTGCTGGCGGAATTGGGCTGGGATCCGGTGTTTGGCGCTCGCCCCCTGAAACGCGCCATCCAACGGCATGTCCAGGATCCGCTGGCGCTGGCGATTCTTGAGGGGAAGGTCAACGAGGGCGACCACATCCGCATCGACCTTGGCGAGGATGGCGCCGATTTTGTCTATGAATCCGCCCCGCCTGAACTGGCAGGCGCATAGGCTTATTCTGTCGGGGGCGGGACTGGCAGCGCACCTTCGGGGGTGTCCTTCCACTTCTCGCCCTCATCCACCAGCATGACCGGAATGCCGTCCCGAATGGGATATTTATAGCCGCTGTCGTCACACACCAGCCAGCAGTCTTTGACCAAACGCAGCTGGCCGGGGTCATCGCCTTTGTCTTTATAATGCACCGCCACCGGGCAGCGCAGAATTTTCATCAGTTCATCAGATACGACTGCCATCAGCTTTCCTCTCCCGTGTCATTCCTCGGTATGTTTTGAGTATAGCTTTTGCCGAGATTAGCGTCAATTCATGTCTCAATATCGGCAGCAAAGCCCACCACAGAGGATACAGAGACTCATCCTGTGATATGGCTTTTCTTTATGCCTTGATGATGAAAAATTTAGCGTCTCTCGACTTTGATGCGCTTACCTTGTATCGGGCGTCCATTGACGCTGTTGATTCTGCGGATGATGATTATAATAGCGGATGACTTTGGAGAAAGCACTCCGTTGGCCTTATATGAAAAACTGCTGTGTGATTATTTTAAGCTGGATTATCTTGGGCAGCCTGACGCTGCTGAATGCTCAAGTGCCGCCAGTGCCAACATCGCCGCCAGGGGCGCTGCTTGAACCCGACAACCTTATTCGCGCAGATAGGCTTGGGATTACATTCATCAGTTCGATTGACAGCAGCAATCATTCGGAACGATATCGCAATGCGCTGATTCTGGGCGCTGGCTGGAATCGCTGGCCGCTCTATTGGCATCGGGTCGAGCTCGCGCCCAACTCCTGGGATTGGTCAGCATACGACAATCTGGTAGAAAGCGACATTCGCCATCAGCTTGGCATCAACGCCATCCTGCTGGGACGACCGACTTTCTGGCAGGATGGTGACAGCATCCGCAATCTGTTTGAACCCATCTTCGCGGACGGGACTGACAGCGCAGGCCGCGGCGTGCCGATTAATGCCAGCAATCCCTGGGCGCAATATGTTCATCGGGCTGTGTCGCGCTACAAACCGGGCGGCATCCTGGCACAGCAGCGCGGCTTTGCCGCTGGCGCGGGCATTCGTGTTTGGGAGATATGGAATGAGCCTGATTTGCCGCTTTTCTGGCAGGGCGGCAGCAAAGCCTATGCCCGCTTGCTCAAGACCGCCGCCATCATCATCAAAACGCTTGACCCCGAAGCAACGGTCATGTTTGGCGGCTTGCTGTATGCCACCGATGACAACTTTTTATCCCATGTTCTGCAACACTTCAAGCAGGACGAACTGCGGGGTCAATACAACTGGTTTTTCGATGCGGTCGCCATCCACAGCTACGATGACCCCTGGCGCAGTGGCTGGCTGGCGAAATTCGTCCGCGACACCTTGGCAAGCTATGAACTCGAACGACCGATTTGGGTAAATGAAACCGGCGTGTCCGTCTGGAATGATTATCCTGGTCCCGTTTGGGCAGCGAACTCCCAGGAGCGCATCCGCCTGGCAACCACCAAACAGCAGGCTTCATATCTCATTATGAGCGCTGTCTATGCCTGGTCGAAAGATGTGGATAAAGTCTTTTTTCATCAGTTATATGATGACTGCGGCAATCAGCCTGCCGGCACCGATTTTCCGCCTCATCATGGCGAACTTTGCGCACAGGGCGCTTGTTTTGGGGATGCCTTTGGCTTGTATCGCAATCCTGAAGACGCCATCTGCTTCAGCCAGCACCCCCTCGCCAATACACCGCGCCCGGTGGCGACAGCATACCGACTCCTGGCGGAGGTCTTCGGACGCCAGCCCTTCACCAGCATACGGCATCTGGGTCTGAATGAACCCGTCACGGAGATTTCCTTTCAGCGCAATAACAAGGACCGCATTGTGGTTATGTGGAACAACACCTTCGAGCCACTGACCTATGTCCTCTCGGCAGAGAGAACAGCGGCAGTCGTCCATTCGCTGAATGGCATGCAAACCATCATCCCGGCAACCGATGGCAAGTACACCTTCAACCTCAAGCCAGCGACAGATTTCAGCTATCCCGACCTCGAGCCTGGCCGCACGACTGCCATCGGCGGCGAGCCCATCATTCTGGTTGAATC
Organism: Aggregatilineales bacterium; assembly: GCA_965214515.1. Taxonomy (GTDB): domain Bacteria; phylum Chloroflexota; class Anaerolineae; order Aggregatilineales; family Phototrophicaceae; genus UBA6055. The sequence goes on along the minus strand of OZ243955.1, from coordinate 3,484,698 downwards.
GTCCCTCGCCAACAATATCAGTCCGACAAACGCTGCCAGACCGGATGTCGATGAACGCGCTGACTTGCGCCCGACAGTAGCGCCGACAATCGGCACCGTCATTATCCCGACCGCGACCGCCAACCCTTAGGGTCAGACCCGTATGACCAAAAGACACTTGGCAGCAATCGTCGCCAGCATCCTCGTTAGCGCGGTCTCATTATTTTTGATACTGCGCGGAGTACCGGTCCCGGATGTGATTGACAGCATTCAAAAAGCGGACACGGGGCAGCTGCTGCTTGCCTTTTTGTTTGTAACGCTGTCCCTGTTCACCAGGGGCATCCGCTGGTGGGGACTGCTGGGTTATCGTCTGCCACTCATTCAGTCATGCCATCTTGTCAATGTGATGTTTCTGGGCAACCAACTCCCCTTGCGGATAGGCGAAGTCGCCCGCGGTCTGCTTGCCACCCGAAGCGGCGTACCGATTGCGACCTCGGCAGCCAGCATCGTCATCGAACGTTTGATTGATACACTCCTTGTGGTCTTGATGATTGCAGGCACAGCCAGCCAACTGCCCGATATGTCGCCAGAAGGCACACAGAACGCCATCCTTTTTGGCATCCTCGCGCTGACAGGTTTCGTGGCCTTGCTCGTCCTCGCCCAGGTTCCCGAATTCGCTCATCGCGTTCTCGACAGGCTGCTGGACATCATGCCATCCCTGCGGCGATTGCCACTCAAGAAAATGCTGGGCAATATACTGGAGGGCTTGCAGGCGCTGACCCAAATCCGTCTGCTGGTCTTTGCTGGCGTATGGACAGTGATAGCGTGGTCAACCAGTCTGGCTTCCTTTTATTTTTTGCATCAGGCGCTGGGGATTCAGGTCAATTTTGCCCACAGCGTACCCTTGGGCGTCGCCCTGGCAGCGCTTAGCATTGTGCTGCCGGTTAGTGTCGCGGCCTTGGGGCCCTTCGAAGCGGCAATTATAGTGACGGGACAGCTGGTTGGCATGGATGTCGTGGCAGCGACATCGCTGGGCTTTCTTTATCATGGCATGATTGTGCTCGGATGCGCCATCTGGGGCGTGCTGGGGCTGCTCGCTTTGGGGATTGCCCCTGTCTCCGCTTTCAAAGTCAAGCCGAACCAAGTCGCGGATGGCCTCTAATTTTGCGTCAAAAATTCATGCACCAATGACTGAAAATGATGCACGCCGTTTTCGCGGCGTACCGAAAAGCGCCCGCGGTCATAGGCATTGGATTTCAAGCCGCGCTGAACCCATTCGCAAAGCTCAATGTCTTCCATTTGAATTTCGTCGCTGAAGGCAATAATCTGCTGCATGCTCTCCCAGCCTTCGCCAGTTCCCGGCGATTCGAAATACCACTCGAAAATCGTCAGCGTCTTGTCAGGCCCTAGCGGGATGATGATGTTGATGGAGGTATTATCCAAATAGACATTCAACATCACATTGGGGAAAACCCAATAGTACAGGGCATCCGTCTCAGCCTCGCCACTGCGGACATAACGGCGGTCACGAACTTCGCCAGCATCCACCTCGCGGATGGGAGCGTGCTGCTTGGAATAATGACGATAGGTATCGACGCGATACTGGTCATAATCAAGCTCTCGAAACAGGCCGGGATGAGCAATCGGCAAGTGATACCCTTCCAGATAGTTATCGACATAAACCTTCCAGTTGCAGTCAATCAGATAATCGCGGCGCTCGACCAGGCGCATCTTGTCCAGATTAAAACCCGCCGCCTGGATTTCACCCTGAATCGCGCCATAGGTGCTTGACATCGGCGCGGCCGAGGGATCCAGGTTGACAAATATCCAGGGGCCCCAAGCCTCAACTTGAATCGGCTGCAAACAAACCGCTTCCTTATCCCAGTTTTTGACGCCTTCAAACTCCGGCGCACGCATCAGCTTGCCCTCAAGGTCATACGTCCAGCCGTGATACTTGCATTGCAAGCTCTTTCGATTGCCGCGTCCCTGCGCCACCACCGCCGCTCGATGCGGACAAACATTATAAAAGGCGCGTAATTTATTGTCGCGGCTTCGAACGACCACCAAGGGCTGTTCAAGCACCTCGCAGGCAAAAAAATCGCCAATTCGCATCACATCTTCCAGCCGTCCGACAGGCTGCCAGGTCTTATAGAAGATTTTTTCGGCTTCCAGTTCCAAAAATGTCGGCTCGATATACCAACGCGCCGGCATCGTCGCCGCCGTCGCCAAATCCTGGGACGGATGATAATCACTCAAATCCAGTGGTCTCATGTCTTTTTCCTGTTCGCTCGCCAATTAACACAAACAGTATAAATTCATCGGCAGACAGGTTGCAAATTACAAATTAAATGTAAAATAACTGTAACCTTAAATCATTTTCCCGTATAATAGATATGGGAAGTGGATTGAAGTTTCTGGGGGCTGTCATCTTGGAAAAGAAGCTGCGCATCTTCTGGGGGATTTTGTTATTGCTTAGCATTGGCTGGATGATTTTTGGTTTTGTCAGCACATCGGAAATTATTAGCGCAGACACCGCCAACGGACTCCTCGATGCAGCTGCCACCCAGCTTGAGTCGCTGGCTTCCGATTTGGGTATGGAAACGGGTACGTTTTTCCTTGTCACTGGCTTGCCTTTGTTCATCATCTGCGTTTTTTTCATCTGGCGCAACAGCATAAAAAACAAGAAACCTAACATTCGCCGCCAGACCTTGATGATTACCCTGCTGACATTTATGGCTGTCTTTGCCCTGTGGAACATCCGCGAACTGGAGATGCTGGTCTATCCCCTGCGCTTGTTTGTCACCTACATTCACGAAGCCAGCCATGCCCTCGCTGCCCTAATCACCGGTGGACAAGTTGAAAGTTTTGAGGTGTTTGCCAATGGCTCCGGGATAGCCAAAACCATCGGCGGATCCAGGGACTTGATTTTACCGGCCGGTTATCTCGGCGCAGCCTTGTTTGGCTCGCTTTTATTCTTCCTGAGCAACTCGATACCGCGCCGGGCGCGTGGACTGGCAATCGCGGTTGGTGTTTTCCTGATTCTGTTCACCGCGCTTTATGCCCGTCCCGACCAAACAAACTCGCTGACAGCATTCTCTATCGGCATTGGCTTTGGGCTTATCATGGTCGTGATGGGCTGGAAGGCGCCGCCGTTCGTCAACCAGTTTGTCTTGAGCACCCTGGCGATGACGACAGCGCTGCATGCCGTGCTGGATATATGGTGGCTTGTCGGCAATGCCGATGCCGGGTTTGGCAACGTGCTTAACGATGCCGCCGCTTTTGCCAACCAGTTCACGCCAGGCTTACCTGCGGAAGCCGTTGCCTTCATTTGGGCGATAGCCGCAGTCGCTATGCTGGGAGCCGCCATCTATCTGGGCGCCATCAAGCCATTGACACAGGAAATTACTGGGGTCGTTAAGGGCGAGCTTGAATAAGCTGCCAGTCCTTGCGGCTGTCACTCGAAAGAGGTATCATCTAAAAGAAAGTTATCGTTTTAGGAGGGTAAGATATGTTAAGGGTATTTGTAGAACGCAAGGTTCGCCGCCAGATTTTACAGACTTCCATGATTACTTCGGCACTGGCATTCGTTGCCATCTTGCTGCTGTGGAACGTCGAGGCGATGCAGGGGCTGGCGCATCCTCTGCGCATGTTTATCAATAACGTTCATGGCGGGATAACTGCGCTTGCTATGCAGCTTTCAGGCGGCGCGGTCAACAGTTTCACCTTGTCGCCAGGCGGCTCATACCGCATCGAATTTCAAGGCGGTACAGAAGCCTTGATCTTCGCGGCCGGCTATCTTGGGTCGGCACTGCTGGGTTCCATCATGTTCTTTCTGGTCAATCGGGCGCCGCATCTGGTGCGCGGGCTGGCGGTCTTCACCGGGCTGTTCACGATTGTATTCCTGCTGCTGTTTATCCGCCCCAACGAAACGGGTGATGTGATACCCATTTTTATCTGCGTTGTTTTCGGCTTGGCGCTGATGGTGTTGGGCTGGGAAGCCCGTGGGGACACCAATCAGTTGAAATCGCGCCGGACACTCCTTCATATTGTGATGAATATCGTGTCGATGATGATCGCATTGCATGTTGTACTCGACTTAAGCTATTTGCTCAGCGCGCCCGCTCGTAGCGACGACACCATCACCATCATCAACCCGGTCGCGGCTTTCTCCGAGAGCGTCATGCCCGGCCTGTCGGTAGCCATCATCGCTGTCGCCTGGTCAGTGATTGCCATCGCCCTGATGGGCATTGCCATCCGTTACAGCCTCATCAAACCACTGAAACAAATACCCAAAAATGATGACATCGTTTGATTAAACCCGAACCCCGTTCAGATTTCACCACCAAGGGCATGTTGTCATAACATGCCCTTTTGCGTCCCCCTCCCCCGCATTTACATCACGAAAAACACTTTTACCATTCTGCAACATATTCATATATGCAAGTTGCAAATTAAATTAACCTGTGTTAAAATAAGTTCATCACATTGGTAAATTCTGATTATCGGAACGTTACACATGGCTACGCTCACCCAATCATCAGCAGCAAACGAACATCTGTCAACAGAAACAGGGGCTTCATGGTGGCGCGAGGACTGGCTAGCGCCAAGGCTGGTCATTATCACGCTGGCTGCGATTTTGCTGAGTTGGCTGGGCGAGCGGGCTGGCATGTCGGCTGCTGTGCTGCTGGCTCTGAATATCACATCGTACATCGCCGGCGGTTTCTACGGCCTCAAGTCCGCCATCAAAAGCCTGCGTCAGGGCGAAATTGATGTGGATATGCTGATGGTGCTGGCGGCATTGGGCGCCGCTTTCGTGGGCGAGTGGCACGAGGGCGCCATTCTGCTGTTTCTGTTCTCCCTCAGCAATGTCTTGCAGGATTATGCCATCGGGCGCAGTCGGCAGGCGATACAAAGCCTCTTCACCCTTTATCCCGAAGAGGCAAAAGTAAGGCGCGGCGACCAGGTGCTAACGCTCAAGATTAGCGACATCAAAATAGGCGATACCGTCCTGATTGAACCCGGCGAACGGATTCCGGTGGATGGCAGCGTCATCGCTGGCAGTTCATCCATCGACGAAAGCCCGATTACTGGCGAATCCATACCCGTCGACAAATCAGTCGGCGATGCCGTCTTCGCTGGCACACTCAACAAACAAGGCATCCTGGATGTCAGGGCAACCCACGCCGCCGAGCAGACCACACTGTCGCGGATTATCAAGATGGTTGAGGAAGCGCAAGACAGCAAAGCGCCCACAGAACGTTTCCTGGAGCGATTTGAACAGGCTTATGCCAAACTGATTATTGTCAGTGTGTTGCTGCTCATCGTTTTGCCACCCCTGCTCGGCTTGAGCGACTTCCAAAGCAATTTTTACCGCGCTATGGTCTTGATGACGGTTGCGTCGCCTTGCGCTTTGGTGATTAGTGTCCCCTCGGCATTCATCTCCGCCATCGCCGCGGCTGCCAGAGGCGGCGTCCTATTCAAGGGCGGCGCCTGTTTGGAGCAGCTGGCAGCCATCAAAGCGATTGCCTTTGATAAAACGGGCACCCTGACAGTCGGGCAGCCGCAGCTAACCGATGTCATCGCGTTCAAGGGGGTCACGGAAGCCGACTTGATTCGAACAGCAGCAGCGGTCGAAGCCCGCTCCGAACATCCGCTTGCCAAGGCAATCGTGGCTTATGCGCGTCAGTCGCGCCTAAGCTATGCGACGCCTGACGATTTTACGGCACAGCCAGGACAGGGGGTCCGTGCGCGGCTTAATGGGCAGGAGATTTGGGTCGGACGCATCTCGCAGCTTCAAGAAAAGGCCATCGTGCCAGCATCATTGGGGGATGAACAAATGAAGCTGGAGCAGGCAGGCAAAACCGTTATCGGTGTTGTCCGCGACCATCATTGGCTCGGCTTGATGGCTGTGGCCGATGAAGTTCGTGAGGAATCCGCCATGATGGTCAAGGCGCTCAAAGAGCGCGGCATCGCTGCCGTTATGCTGACGGGGGACAATCAACGGGCCGCCGACTCGATTGCAAAGCAAGTTGGCATTGACCGCGTTTATGCCGAACTGCTGCCCGATGACAAAGCGAATATCCTGCGCGAACTTCAGCAGGCGCACGGCGCGGTGGCGATGGTGGGCGATGGTGTCAATGACGCCCCCGCCCTGGCAGTCGCCCAGGTGGGCATCGCCATGGGCGCCGCCGGCACAGACGTGGCGCTGGAAACAGCCGATGTCGTGCTGATGGCGGACAAAATCGAGCGCTTGGCGGATGCCATTCAACTCAGTCAGCGAGCCAAACGGGTCGTCTGGCAAAACATCATATTCTCGCTTGCCGTCATCGCTATACTGATTCTGGGCGTGTTTGCGGTCAATCTGCCGCTGCCGCTGGGGGTATTGGGGCATGAAGGCAGTACGGTCATTGTGGTGCTTAACGGTCTTGTCAGTCTGCTGCTCCTGCCAGAAATCCGGCGGCGGCTTATGCCTTGAACTGCGTCTGTTCCCATTCTGCGAACAAATCCTGCAATTTGAGACGCTGGTACTTGCCGGTTGATGTCACCGGAATATCCGTGCCGAAGACGACTGCTTTGGGTGATTTTTCAAAGGGCATTTTGTCACGGCATGCTACCAGAACCTGCTCGGCATCGAGGTTGGCATCAGCCTGCAAAACGATATAAGCGCCCACCTCTTCGCCATAATAATCGTTCTTAAAACCGACCGCCAAGCCGACCTTCACGCCGTCAATAGCGAGCAGGGTTTCTTCAATGTCAACGGGGCTGAATTTAACGCCGCCGCGATTAATCAATTCCTTGATGCGTCCAGTAATGAAGAAGAAGGGTCGGCCCAGTTCATCGCGCAAATAGAAACCCTCGTCGCCACTGCGAAACCACTGAAACTTGAATGTTTCGGCATTGGCATCCGGGCGCTTGAAATAACCCTGCATCACATTATGCCCGCGGATGCAAATCTCGCCGCGCTCGCCTTCACCCAACTGCTCGCCGCTGCCGTCTGCCGAAAAAATCGCCATCTCGTTTGGCTCAATCGGACAGCCGATGCTGGGATAGCCATAAGCCTGCATCCATTTTTGATGCGTCTCCCATGACAGATTGATGGGCAAAAAACAAGAGTAACAGGTGGTTTCGCTCAGGCCATAGCCATGCAAAATGGTGAAGCCGAACATCTGCTCAAAATCCCGTGCCAGCGCGACCGACAAGGTGCCGGCGCCACAGATAAAATGGCGAAAATGCGTCAAATCGCGGCGACTGATTTTGCCGCCAAATATCGTATGCCCGGCTTGCAGCTGGGCTTGACCATATTCCAGCAAAAACTGGAGCAGGGTCGGGACGACGCTGACCACATTAACCCGCTCGCGCACGACTCGATTCCAGAATTGCGAGACGGTGAAGCGGCGGTTGAGGACGGCTGTCGCGCCGACGTAGAGCGGGGCAACCAGGGTCACGACGATGCCATTGACATGATGGATTGGCAGGACGCACATGGTCGTCTGATTGCCGGTAATCGCGTGCCACTGGCTGATTCCCATGGCATCCACCAGCAGATTGTACTGATTGAGAATGACGCCTTTGGGGACGCCGGTTGTGCCGCTGGTATAAACCAGCAAAGCCTCATCATCCAGCGCAGCCGTGGCTTCAGTACCCGCGCCGATGGGAATATCCCCCGATTTTGCGCCGGATTCGTCGCCGAGAAATGTCGTCGGGCGGTTCTTCAGCGCTTCGTGAAAGTCGATGACATCTTCAGACGGGCCGCCGCCGACCGCAACAATCAGCTTGATGTTGGGCGCACCATCGCCTTCCTTGATGATGCTTTCAGCCCGCGCCAGATACTCGGCGCGAACAAAACAGATTTGGGCTTCGCTGTTGCGCAGGATATAGGCAATGCGGCGGTCATCTTCGGCAACATTCTGCGGCGCAACGGCTGCGCCAATCACCCAGCAGGCGAAGTAAATCAGCACCGTATCCACATGGTTGTAAGCGATGGTCGCCACGCGGTCGCCACGGCGAACCCCCAAATCCTCATACATGAAATTCGCTGCCTGATGCACGCGGGCATTGAACTCGGCAAAGCTGTATGCCTCGCGCTGGCTGTCTTCGTCATAATGGATCAGGAAGGCCTTGGCGGGCGATGTCTTGGTATGCAAAGACAGCAGGTCGCGGAGATTGCGAAAAGGCACTTTGCGCATTTCCTGTGGAACGCCATCTTTGATATGTGCCTGATATAAATTGTCAGCCATCCTGGCATCCGACAGTTCCGACATTTCAGATTATCCTCGGTCACAAGCGAATCTTCAGCACAGAACAGTATAACAAGTTCAGCCCGATTATTGTACAGCCAGAAAATAAGCGGGCTAAAAATACGGGCTGCGCTCTGGTACACTAGGCGACCGATGAGAGCAAAACGCAAGTTCAGCGTGTATAACTGCTTGACAATCTGCTTAACCAATCGCCAGAAAATGAGGTCAACAAGGACATGAGAAATCTATGCGTCATTGGAGCCGGTTATGTCGGCTTGGTCACTGGGGCCTGCTTTGCCGATTTGGGCAACAGCGTCACCCTGGTGGATATTGATGAACACAGAATCGAGATGCTCAAAGGGGGCAAAATGCCCATCTATGAACCCGGCCTAGCAGAGATGGTGCAGCGCAATGCCGAAGCGGGTCGGATGCACTTCACCACATCTTATCAGGCGGGGCTAAAAGATGCCGAGTTTGCCTTTATCTGCGTCGGCACGCCTTCGGGCGTGAACGGAGAAGCCGATTTGCGGTATGTGAGTTCGGCAGCCAAGTCGATTGCCGAAACGATGGCGCAGCCCTTGGTCATCATCAACAAATCAACTGTTCCCGTCGGAACTGGGGACTGGACGCGGGAAATCATCGAGCGCAATCAGCCGCGGCCCATCGCATTTGAGGTTGTTTCCTGTCCGGAGTTCCTGCGCGAAGGTTCAGCCATCACCGATTTTATGAACCCGGATCGAACTGTGCTGGGCTCGACCAAAGGCCAAGCTGCCGAAAAGGTTGCCGAACTGCACGCGCCACTCAACGCGCCCCTTGTCATTACCGACATCCGCACAGCTGAGATGATTAAATATGCCTCCAACGCCTTTTTGGCAACGCGCATCAGCTTCATCAACGAAATCAGCATCATCTGCGAACGTTTGGGGGCGGATGTCACCGAAGTTGCACGCGGGATGGGCATCGACAAGCGAATTGGTCCGCACTTCCTGCAGGCCGGCATCGGATTTGGCGGCTCCTGTTTGCCGAAAGATGTCAAGGCGCTCGCCAATATGGCACAAACCCGCGGCATGCGCCCGCAGCTTCTGAATGCCGTCATCGAAATCAATGCTTTCCAGCGCCGTCAGATTACGCTTAAAGTCCGCGAAATGCTGGGCGGGCATATCAGCGGCAAAACAATAGCCATACTCGGGCTGGCTTTCAAGGAAAACACGGACGACATCCGTGAATCTCCCTCGTTGGCTGTTGCCCGTTCGCTTCTGAATCAGGGAGCGCGAGTGCAGGCTTATGACCCCGTGGCTATGGAAAACGCCTGTCAGGAAGTGCCGGGCATACGCTCGTGCAGCAATTCTTATGCCGCGGCGCAGGATGCCGATGCGCTGCTGGTGCTAACGCCCTGGAACGAGTTCAAGCACCTCGATATGGCTCGCATTCTGGACTCGATGAAACAGCCCATCCTGATTGATGGTCGCAATATGTATGACCCTGATGACATGCGCGGCCGGGGCTTTGAATATCGCGGCGTGGGGCGCGGTTACAATGGCGCGGGGATTATAGCGGACGACGGTGACTAGCCCCCGCCGCTGCCCGCAGTTCGGGAATCGCCGCGCGGGACAGCTGCCCGGCAGTTCCCCCCACTTTCCCAGCGACCGCTCGGCCGCACTGACAGGCAATGGATAAGCAGCTGTCAATCGGCAGACCGTGCAGCCATCCAGCCACGAAGCCGGCGTCAAAGCTGTCGCCAGCGCCAATGCCATCGCCGCCGACATCCGCAGCTTGCACCGCCTGAAAGTATTCGTCCTGCTGGTGAAAGGCAATCGCGCCATCCGCCCCCAGCTTGACTGCCAAAAGGGAAAACTGCCCTCGGAGCGCCTGTACCGCCTTTTCAAGTTCGCTTTGCTGGCTGAGATGAAGCGCTTCCTGCTCATTTGGCAGCAAGATATTCACATAGGGGGCTGCCGCTGCCAAACCGACATCCCAACTTTCGTTCGGGTCCCAGTTTGTGTCCAGTGAGATGGACAGGCCGTGCTTCTTTGCCCGCTCCAGTATATGAATCCAGTCAGGCAGCAGCCCGGTATGCAGATAAAGGCTGCCATAGTGCAAATGACGGGCGGACTCCAGGAACTCGTCCGTAACATCATCGGGTGTCAAGGTGTTGAGTGAGCCGAAATGCGTCAGCATGGCGCGGTCATCGCCCTGCACCAGATGCAGGGTCAAGCCCGTTTTGAGGGTCTTGTCCCGGGTGACAAATCGGGTATCGACCCCAGCCGACCGCAAGGTATCGAGAATGAGTTGCCCGAAGGCATCGTCTCCGACCCGCCCCAGCAGCGCTGTCTTGAGACCGAGCTTCGCCGCCTGCGCCGCAAAAATGCAGCACGACCCGCCCATCACAACCTCATAGTCAGCGACAATTTTTTCAACTTGCCCAAAGCGCGGCACGACATCATCATCGCGCAGAATCAAATCAACGCAGGTATCGCCAAATGCGATGATGTCATAGGGCTTTGTCATGGGATGTCCTGCATCGCAGCAACCCGTTTTCTTGAGATAAGCGAGGCTGCCATATTCCTCGGTTTGGCGGGGCAAATCGCTCCCTAGCTTACCAGTAGAAGCGCTGTCCCTGGCGTCCCTCTTCGCGTTCGTCCACCAGTTGTTGGGTGGTCTCATCATGCGTGACTTCGGCGCCAAACACATCCCACCAGATGCCGGAGCGCGGCAAGCGGCTGTAACGTTCAATCTGGGCGACAATCATGCAGGAGCGCCGTTCCTGATGCGCTTCCGCAAGCGCCTGCTTGAGCTCATCTTCACTGCTGGCATTCCAGGCACGCAAGCCGATGCTTTCGGCATTTTTGGCATAATCAATATCGACAAAATCGCCATCGTCCAGCTTGCCGGTTTCGGGGCTGCGCAAGCGAAACTCATTGCCCAGGCTATGCCCGACCAGCGCCTTTTGATGACCATGAATCGACTGAAAGCCATCATTCTGGAGCAGGATGACCGTCAATTTGGTGTTCTCCTGAATGGCCGTCTTTAATTCCATCGGATGCAGCATATAATTGCCATCGCCCAGAAACACATACACCTCGCCAGCATCCGGGCGCGCCAGCCGCACGCCTATGGCCCCTGGTATGTCGTATCCCATACATGAATTGCCGAATTCAAGATGCAGAATGCGCCCGGCAGTCGCCTCGAAGAGTTGATGCAAATCGCCGGGCGGCGTGCCAGCCGCACAGACAAGGGTATCCCCGGCATTCATAAACTCATTGAGAACGCCAATCACCTGCGCCTGGCTCATGCGCTCATCAGGATGCTGCACATAAACCGAATCGCGTTTGCGCTCCAGCCAGGCAGCGCGGTCAACCGCCACCGACTCTACATAGCCCGCATTGGGTTTGATGCCGGCAGCTTTCGCGGCGGCAGTCAGCTTTCGCAGTGTTTCGCGGGCATCGGCCACAATCGGCAGAGCGCCAAGTTTATGCGCATGGGCCGCGCTGACATTGATGCTGACGAATTGCACGTCCGGATTTTGCCAGGCCGAATACGACCCGGTGGCAAAGTCGGCCAGCCGCGTTCCGATTAAGAAAACCAAGTCGGCATCTTTGGCATATTTGCCGGAAAGCGGCGTGCCGGTATGCCCGCTGCCACCAATCAAAAGCGGTGATTCTTCCTGAAGGGCGCCGCGTCCGGAATGTGTTTCGCCAACGGGTATGCCAAAAGCATCGGAAAACTGGCGCAATTCCCCCCATGCTTTGGCATAGTGGATACCCCCGCCCGCCAGAATATAGGGACGTTCGGCAGTCTTGAGCAGCGCAACCGCCTCTTCAATGCGGCGCTCATCGGGCTGCCGTCTTTCGATTCGCCAGATTTTCTTCTGAAAGAAGTTCATCGGATAATCGAAGGCAACGCTTTGTATATCCTGTGGCAAGGCAAGAGTCGCCGGGCCGGCATCAACCGGGTCGGACATGACTCGCATCGCCTCGGGCAAAGCGTAGAGGATTTGTTCGGGGCGGGTAATGCGGTCGAAGAACTGGCTGACAGGCCGAAAACAATCGGTCACGCTCATGTCCATCGAAATCGGATGTTCAATATCCTGCAAGACCTGCCCCTGAAATCGGGTCGCATAATAATCGGAGGGCAGCAGCAACACCGGCAGACGGTTGATGTGGGCGGTGGCGGCGCCGGTAATCATGTTGGTTGCGCCAGGACCGATGGAACTGGTGCAGGCGAAGGTCTGCAAACGCAGACGGGTGCGGGCATAAGCGGAAGCCGCATGCACCATGGATTGTTCGTTGGTGGGCTGATAGTAAGGCAGGTCATCGCCATATTCCCATAAAGCCTGACTCAAGCCACTGACATTGCCATGCCCGAAGATTCCCCAGATGGCGGGGATAAAGCGCTGCTGCTCGCCATCGTATTCGGTATATTGAACCTGCAAGAACTTAATCAGCGCCTGCCCCATTGTTAAACGAATCGTGTCTTGACGGGTAAAAGGTTGAAACATGTCAATAAAACCCTTCTATCAAACAAAACGGGTGTCATAAGGAGTATCATATCACTAAGTTGGAAGGAAAGGCAACAGGTCAGCCTGACGAGAGCCGCCCGCTTTCAGCTGTGGCATCACGCTCCCACAAGACCAGTTCCCGGGCATAGCCGATATAGCTGGCGGGCGTGAGCCGCAGCAGGCGCTCTTTTTCGTCTTGCGGGATTTCCAGTGAGCGGATGAAATCGTGCAGGATGGCCTGGGTCATTCGGCGGCCGCGGGTCAATGCGCTTAGCTTTTCGTAGGCCTGGGGAATGTGATGCTTGCGCAGCAAGGTCTGGACGGCTTCGCCCAGCACTTCCCAGGCATCCTCCAAATCGGCTTGGATGGCCGGCCGGTTGACATCAATTTTGCCCATGCCGCGCCCCACCGAACCCAGCGCCAGGAAACTGTGGGCGATGCCAGCGCCATAATTGCGCATGGCCGAGGAATCGCTCAAATCGCGCTGCAAACGGGAAACAGGCAGCTTGGCCGCCAGATGCGCCAGCGTGGCGCTGCTGATGCCGAGGTTGGCTTCGGCATTTTCAAAATCAATGGGATTGACCTTGTGCGGCATGGTGGACGAACCCACTTCGCCAGCCACAGGCTTTTGCCTGAACGTTCCCAGCGCAATATAGGTCCACATATCACGGCAGAAATCCAGCAAAATCGTATTAAAGCGCATCAAGCTGTGTCCTAATTCAGCCAGATAATCATGCGCCTCGATTTGAGTGGTGACGGGATTGTGTGACAAGCCCAGCCCAGCCACGAATCGCCGCGACAGCTTATGCCAATCCACATCGGGATAGGCCAGGCGATGGGCATTATAAGCGCCAGTCGCGCCATTAAACTTCCCCAGATAGGCCTGCGCTTCAATCTGGTTCAGCTGTCGGCGCAGGCGATGCACAAAGACAAAAAGCTCTTTGCCCAAGGTCGTCGGCGTGGCGGCCTGCCCATGCGTGCGGGCGAGCAGCGGCACATCCGCCAGCGAAGCCGCCAGTGACCCCAGTTCCTCCAGCAGCAGCTTCGCCTGCGGCTGCCAAACCCCGCGCATGGTGTCCCGAAACATCATCGCATAGGCCAGGTTGTTAATATCTGCGGAGGTGCAGGCAAAATGAACCGACTCGCACACATCGGACAAACTGGTAGGTGCCAGACAGCCCTTGATGTAATACTCAACCGCCTTGACATCGTGCCGAGTCGCCGCTTCGATGGACTTGATTCGCGCGGCGGATTCATCATCAAAATCATCCGCCAGCGCCTTGAGAAAATTGATTTCGCCCGCTTCAAAGGGCCGCAGATGGGTAATGCCCTCGTGTTCGGACATGGCGATTAACCACCGCGCCTCAACCATGACGCGGTATTTCATCAAAGCCCATTCCGAAAGCGTCTTTTGCAGTGGCTTTGTTTTGCTGGCGTAACGCCCGTCCAAAGGGGAGATAGCGCGATAATTCATACAATGTTTCCTGCCACTTGCCGCGATAGCCCACAATTTATCATTGCACTGCGATTATCACGATATTTCCCGGCGCCCGTCAGTTTCAGAGGGGGGATTTCATCTGGAGAAAATCGCGCTGGAACGGGACAGCAAAACAGGGGCGCCTGTGTGACAAGCGCCCCTGCCCTTTAACTGTCATCATGTTATGCTTACGCGAGCGAGTCTCGCAATTTCCCTAAGGCTCCTGCGTCGCCTCAGGATCAGGCTTCTTCCAACCTATGGGACGCCAATTCACACATTCATAGTGATGTCCCCATTGATCTTCGACAGGCAGGTAGACGAGGCAGACGAAACCTTCTGGAGCGCCAAGTACAGTACCCCCTCCCCCGGCAAAACTTGTGTCTAGTTCCCGTGATGCCAATTGTTCCGGAGAAGGACCCGGTGCGTCCGGTCGAGTAGAGCTCACTGCACCAACAGGCGCTGACCAGGCTGGATAAGACACCGTCCCCTCTGGTTGACCCATACACGCATCCACCGATGCCCAGGTTGCGCGAGTATGAACAGCATACACACACCAGCCCAGCTGCCAGTGATATTCGTTCTCTTGTTCAGTCCCCGAGCTGCACATATCCCCCCAGTCAAAGCAGGCGTTGTTACCCGGGTCAGTGGGTTCGTCCTCAGAGCTCACATCCTCCTGCCTCCTTGTTGAGGGCGGGAAAGTCACCGTCCCCTCTGGTTGATTCATGCACGCGCTGGGCGATACCGTCACGAAGCCACTCTCAATCGCCGCGGCGCACCAGCCCAGATGCCAGTGATAGGCGTTCTCTTCTTCAGTCCCCGAGTTGCAGAAATCCCAGTCCGTGTTGCATTTGTTGGGGACGTCCTCCTGTGCTTGTATCAGCGAAACCAGCGCCGCACAAGCTAAAAATAAAAGTACAGTAACCAACGAACGTGACAGTTGTAACCTCATAAACCACTCCTCCCTATAAAATTGGCTTGATGAACAAACAGTGCTGATGACACCGCATCACTTGACAGTTTAACTCCCGCAGCCCCTGATGTCAAGTCTAATTGACAAGGATTAGAGCGATTGCATATCAAATAATGAGAGACAAAACAGGGGCGCTTGCATTACAGGCGCCCCCGCTTCAACTGTTGTCATGTCATGCTTCCGCGATCGAGTCTAGCAATTTCCCTAAGGCTCCTCCGTCGGCTCAGGCTCAGGAAAAAGGGTAGTCCCTTCGGGACCCCAAACCCTACATTCATATTCATGTGCATTTATACCGGTAAACACGTATAGCCAGCAGACCATACCTTCTGGAGGACCAATTACAGTAACGCCGTGACTCCTATGCACTTTCCGCGGAGGAAGGCCCGGTGAGTCCGGTGGAGAAGGGTTCACTAGAGAAGCAGGCGCTGACCAGGCTGGGTGAGACACCGACCCCTCTGCTTGACCCATACACGAACTCACCGATACCCAGGTTGAGCGAGTATAAACAGCATACACACACCAGCCCAGCTGCCAGTGATATTCGTTCTCTTCTTCAGTCCCCGAGGTGCATACATCTCCCCAGTCATAGCAGGCGTTGTTGCCCTCCGGGTTAATGGGGACGTCCTCAAAGCTCGCATCGACCATTCTCCTTGTTGAGGGCGGGAAAGTCACCGTCCCCTCTGGCTGATTCATGCACGCGCTGGGCGATGCCTCCACCGCGCCACGCTCAATCGCCGCGGCGCACCAGCCCAGCCGCCAGTAATACGCATTCTCTTCTTCAGTCCCCGAGTTGCAGAAATCCCAGTCGGTGCTGCATTTGTTGGGGGCCTCTTCCGACTGTGCCTGTATCAGCGAAACCAGCGCCGCACAGGTTAAAAATAAAAGTACAGTGAACAGCGAACGTGACAATCGTAACTTCATAAACTACTCCTTACAAAATTGGTTTAGGTGAACAAACAGCGATGGTGACATCGCACCGCTCGGCAGTTTAACACCCGCAGTCTCTGATGTCAAGCCAGTTGACAAGGGGTTAGGGCGATTGCCCTGTCAGTTCAGCCTGTCGCTGAGCCAGCGCAGCCAGCATAATAGCCATGTTCCCCATTGAACAGCAGGGAGCGCGTTCTCAAACGACTGTCGAAATGGAGTTGCGTCATGCCAAGGTTCATTCGCTCAACACCGTATGCAGATGGCTTTCGGATGCCTGCCGAGTGGGAATGGCATTCAGGCTGCTGGATGCTTTGGCCCCAGCGGCCCGATACCTGGCGCTATGGCGGCAAGCCGGCGCAGCAGGCATTTGTCGAAGTCGCCACAGCCATATCACGTTTTGAAGCGGTCACGATGGGGGTCAATCCCGACCAATACGAAAATGCGCGGGCGCTGCTGCCGCCACAGGTTCGCGTTGTCGAGCTTTCCAATAATGACGCCTGGATGCGCGATTGCGGCGCGACCTTCGTCGTCAATGACCAGGGCGGCCTGCGCGGCGTGGATTGGCGTTTCAATGCCTGGGGCGGCCTGGACAAAATGATGTATTTCCCCTGGGACAAAGATGAGCTTGTCCCCTTGAAAATGCTCGAAATCGAGACGCTTGACCGCTATAAAGCGCCCCTGGTGATGGAAGGCGGGGCGATTCATGTCGATGGGCAAGGCACCCTGCTGACGACCGAACAATGCCTGCTGCATCCGAACCGCAACCCGACTCTATCCCGAAGCGATATCGAACAGGCGCTGCAAAATTATCTGGGCATCCAGAAAATCATCTGGCTGCCGCGCGGCGTCTATGAAGATGAGACCGATGGGCACGTTGATAATTTATGCTGTTTTGTTCGCCCTGGCGTCGTCGCTTTGACCTGGACGGATGACCTGTCTGACCCGCAATACGAGCGTTCTGCCGAGGCCTGGCAAGTCCTCAAGACGGCGACAGATGCACACGGACGGACGCTGGAGATACATAAAATCCACCAGCCGACGCCGATGACGATGACGGCTGAAGAAGCGGACGGGCTGGATGTGGTGGATACCGCTTTTCTGCGCCCGGAAGGCGAACGCCTGGCGGGGTCGTACATTAACTTTTATATTGCCAACGGCGGCCTTATCGTGCCACAATTCAATGACCGACACGATGCCGATGCGCTGCGAAAACTGGCGGCGCTCTTTCCGCATCACGAGGTTATCGGCCTGTATGCCCGCGAGATACTTTTGGGCGGCGGCAATATCCATTGCATCACGCAGCAGCAGCCGCAGGCACAGCATCGAGGATGAGCCATGTCTGAATATGTGACGGTGGAAGTTGAATTCACCGACGATTCAGAGGTCGTCGATTTGTTCATCAATCAGATTTTGACCCCTGAAGACGAAGAACATTATGCCACCCCGCAGGAAGGCGAAATCGGCTCGCCCATCGCGCAGATGTTATTCGGGGCTGTTGATGGCATCCAAAAACTGACGATTAGAGAGGATTGTCTGACAATTACGCGCGCCGCCGACTATCCTTGGGAGGCCATCATTGACGAAGTGCGCGATGCCCTGCGCGACTGGTATCTATAGACGCGGTTTTTTGTCGGTTGTGGCTGGCGGGGTCTCGTCTTCCTGTGGCGATTCCCCTGTCACCGAATGAGCAGGCACAGCCGCGCCCACCTGCCGAAACATTTCACCGACTTGACCTTCGTCGCCAGTTTCCAGCACCGACAGCATCTCACCCGATGACATCCTGGAATAGTCTCGGTTGGGCTTGGCAATCGCCACCTGTGTGATGAGCCGCGACAGTTCTGTCGCGCCACAGTTGGGACAGTTGGGAGTCGCGGCATCATAAAGGGCATAGGTCTTATAAAACAAGGCAAAGCGCTTTCGACAACGCTTGCAGCGATAATCGTATTGCGGCAAGGGGTTCGCTCCTCATCAGCATCGCTTGTCTGGCTATTTTACCACAGGCAGCGTGGATTCTGTTATGGCTGCAATCCGTCTCGGCCGCTGTCGTCCGTGAGCGCGTCTTTATGACGGGTCTCAATCCAGCCGCCCAGGTCACGGGCAATCCGTTCCAGCAATTTGGGCTGCACCCAGGTGGCAGTATCCACCTGAACCGCGACCGCGCCGGCCTCAATGAAGTCACGCGCATCTTGCGGTGAGTGGATGCCGCCCGAGCCGATGATGGGAATCTCGGCTGGGATGTGCCGGCGCAGGCGTCCCACCAGCCGCAAAATCATCGGTTTAACCAGAGGGCCATAGATTCGTCCGCTCAGCAGGCGGCCAGTGCGCTCATCTCTGGCAGTGCCACGCGGCGGCGCGGACACAACCAGGGCATCCGCGCCAGCCTCGACCACTGGCATAGCCAGCTGACGACATTCGTAAAATGGCAGGCGAACCATGAGCGGCTTCTCCATGTTGGCAGCCGCCACCAGGTCAAAGGCAGCGTCTTCGGCCATGTCATCGTTCAAGCCCAACTCGACGGCATCTATCCCCTCGATTTCATCAAGCTGCCGACCCGCGCGTTCAACCTGCGGCACCGTTGTGCCGACCAAATGCAAGATAATCGGCAGGGGCAGGCTCGCCCATAGCTGGCGATACTGCCTGACCACAGCGCCAAGCCCAGGATTTGGCAAGCCGGTATGCACCAGCACGCCGGCATCAAGCGGCACAATCCGCGTGCCCCTGGCTGGATTCCAGCGCTCGATGGTGACGGGGTTGGTCACCAGCGCGCCCAGATGGTCGTAGTTAATCAAGCGCCTGTAACTATCGCCAAAACCTGCTGTACCTGCCGCTGGCATCACTGGCGTGGACAGAATCAGGCTGTATTTGCCGGGTCGTGTGATTTCGACTGCCATCCCTTGCCCCTAGTCCAAACGAACCGCCGTCAAATCAAAAGCCGGCCCGTCCATACATTGCAGTCTGATTCCTTGACGGGTTCGGAGCATACAGGCATGGCAGGCGCCAACTCCACAAGGCAGCAGGTTTTGGAAGACGCCAAAAACAGTGTTCTGCGGGATGTCGCTGCGCCGTGCGCGGAGCAGCTGCATCACCTGCGCGAAGTAAGCCGCCTCGTTGCCCGGCCCTACCAGCACAAAAATCTGGTCTGCCCAGCCCAGCGTCATCACCATATCCGGCCAAGTCAAATCATCCTCGGCACAAATCACCTCGATTTCTTCGGGGAGATGTCGGGTATCATAATCTGCTGCCCTTCCCATCAAAATCATCGTCACGCTGACCTGACTGGCTAACAAAGACGGCAGCATCAGTAGCAAGGGAGTCGGCGGGGTGTCATAAACCATCAGCAGGATATTCCGCAAGGTGCGGCGGAAGCGAAAGGGCTGCCCAATCGGGCCTATCAGGCTCAACAACTGCCCGGGGAGATAGCGCACTTTGGCGGTGCGTTCAACGACAAGGACATCCCTTGCTGGAATATCGACCGGAAACCACATTTCCCGCAGATAGGGATGCCAGTTTTGAATGTCGTAGTCTTTCTCTATCCGCCGTGCCAGCAAGGCCTGCCCAGCCAGCATACTGGCAAGGGATATATCAACAGCCAGTTCCAGCCTTTGATAATTTTTGTTGACCCGTTTGATGCGTTTGATAGATGCCTGCGTTTCTCTCATAAGACCAAAGCCGCCAGTTGAGCCATCTGGATTCATTATAGTCGGGCCGAGCGCCATGACAAAGTGCCGATGCAGGCTTGTCTTTTCTCATGCCCAAGACTACCATGTGCCAAGGGCTTCCTGTTTAACCAGAATATGCTTTGATGCAAGCCAAGAATTCATATACACGCTGGCTGTGGTTCATACTCATTTCAGGGCTGATTTTGCGCATTGGTTACGCGATGGCGCAGCCAACCGTGTATTTGTTTTATGGCGGGAGCGGCGGCGACAGCGCCTTTTATCTTGCTCATGGCTGGGGCTTTTTTAGCGGACAAGAGCATGGCCATATTCGCAATACGGCCTTCTACCTCTCGGCCATGCCGACCCCGCCCTTTTATATCCTGTATGCCGGCATCTTCCAGCAATTTCTGCCAGAACACGAAACCATTGTGATGATGCGCCTTGTCCAGTGCGTCATTGGGACGGCAACCGCCTGGCTGGCATACCGACTGGGAAGGGTCATCACCGGCAGCGCCCGCGCCGCTGTGGTCGCCGCAGCCTTCGCCGCTTTTCATCCCGCCTTGATTATCGAGCCTGTCAATATCGCCACCGAAACCTTTTATATCTTTTTCCTGACCCTCGGGCTGTGGCTTTATGTCGAATATGCTGTTCATGCGGATGAAGCCCAATCGCTTCATCGGCTGTCACCAGGACTGGCGATTGCATTGAGCGGCATGGCATTCGGCCTGGCAACCTTGACCCGCGCCGTTTTCGTGCTTTTCCCCCTTGTCATAGCGGTTCACATGGTCATGGTCGGATACCGCAGCAGAATGGGGATATGGCTGGGGAGAAGCCTGCTGCTGCTGCTGGTTTATGCCGCTGTGACGTCAACCTGGACAGTCTACAGTCTGGGGATGTGGGGCCGTTTTATTATCGTTAGTGACCAGTTTATGCCCGCCTTGTGGCGCGGAGCGGTCAGTGATGATGGCTCACCGGCTGTCAATGACGCGCTTCTGTTGGAAAATGTAGATGCTGTGCGCCCCGAGGGATGTGAAGCGGCTTGTCAATCCTACCATCACACGACCGAGACCTATGTTCAGAAAATCGGGGAAAGCATTCTTGGGGACCTTGGCGGATTTTTCCAGCTGCGCTTCGAGGAATTGACCGCTTCCATCCTTCAGCCATACGGCACAACGCCACTGGGCAATATCAGCATTCGGGATGCGACAGGGGATTGGCTGCACCATGACCGAACTGTGGGCGGTTTTCTCCAATTAACACAAATTGAGGGTTTCGCGGTCAAACTGCTCACCTGGATATTCCATTATGCTGCGATAATCTTGGGGCTGGCCGGGATGTGGCTGTCGAGACAATCCTGGCGCTTGACTCTGCCATTGATTGGATTTGTGTTCTATACGGTCTTGATTCACTTTTTCCTGCTGGCATTGCCGCGTTATCTGTTCCCGATTGAAGTTCCTCTGCTCATCTTGGCTGCGGCTGCTGTGGTCAAGCTCAGCGAAAGCCGCCAGCGTTCATCTCCAACAGAAGGCGAAATGACATGAAAATCTATACCAAAACAGGCGACCAGGGCGATACATCCTTATTTGGCGGCGGGCGCGTTCCAAAACATCATCTGCGGGTCGAATCTTATGGCACGATTGACGAACTGAATGCCATTTTGGGAGTTGTCAGAGCCGCCAAGCCGAGCCAGCAAAGCGATATTTGGCTGGCAGAAGTCCAGCAGCAGCTTTTTCATCTTGGCGCTGACCTGGCAACGCCGCTGGAAGCCAAGGCGAAGTGGATTGTGCGAGTGCAGCCCAGTCAAATCAAATGGCTGGAGGATACGATTGACCAGATGACGGCCGAGCTAGACCCCCTTAAAAATTTCATCCTGCCGGGCGGGACCCTGGCAGCGGCACAGCTTCATGCTGCGCGGACGGTTTGCCGCCGTGCCGAACGTTCGGTCACCGCATTGCGGCAGGAAGCCGACATCAATGACAATATCATCGCCTATATCAATCGGCTTTCGGATTGGCTGTTCACGCTGGCTCGCTTTGAGAACAAACAGGCTGGCGAATCGGAGGCCAAATGGAGCTTGCATGCTTAGCTGCTGCCTGATAAAAGTTGCCGGAGGTGGGAGTCGAACCCACACACCCGAAGGTACACGAGTTTGAGTCGTGCGCGTCTGCCAATTCCGCCACTCCGGCTGGCAAGAAAACAGTCTACGCCTCTGGAGGGGTATTGTCAATAGCAAACCATGAATCATCGGATGACCATGAAACCGCCTGGTCGAAATCGGAGCTAGGATGACACGAATCGCCAACTATTGTCCGCTATGTGGACGCGCGTTAATCACAAAACTTCACACCGGACGAAATCGTCCCTATTGCACCCATTGCGAACAGCCGATTTACTTTGACCCCAAAGTGGCTGTGGTGATATTCATCGAACAGAATCAGCGAGTTCTGCTCATTCAGCGCGGGATGGACCCAGGCAAAGGCAAATGGGCATTGCCGGCCGGCTTTGTGGATTATGACGAGGCGCCAGAAGATGCCGCCATTCGTGAGACCTTGGAGGAGACTCATCTGCATATCCGCATCGACAAATTACTGGCTGTTTATCCCAAACGCGACCAGGGGCTGGCGGACATCGTGGTTGCCTATCGCGCTTCCATCATGGATGGCAAGCCGCTTGCTGGCGATGATGCCGCCGCAGTCGGCTGGTTCACGCGCGACAATCTGCCGCCCCTGGTCTTTTATCCCTCGATTCGGCTGACATCCTTGTGGCGCAGGGGACAGCTAAGGTAGGCATAAACAAACATATAAGGCAAGCTCAGGGCTTAAGTTTTAGGGCAGTAAGGACCCAGCCAGCACCCGTCGTGCAGCCGTAAATGCCGCCAACCAAGCATATACGGTTATCGCCCACGCATAGTTGTGTGTAGGCACTTATGCCGATGGCTTTCAATGTTCCATTGTTTCCACCTATTAATCCTCCAATCCAACTATTGGTTGAGTACCATTCCATGTTCAAAACGCTGGCGGCGGATACATAGTACATGTACAGATAGTCCACATCAGAATCATTATCACATGTATATTGGTCGGTCTCGTAGTAATGGGCAAGGCGCATGGAAGGATGAGAGGCATGGGTACGAGGAATTTCCGCAGAATACTGGGATCTTAAGGAGTCTGCTTTGGCTCTATCTTCTGCAACGAGTTCTGCTGCGACTGCTTCAGGATCATCAAAACCAGCATATTCTGCTAGGGCGGCATAAAATTGATGCCAATCCTCTTCAGTCCAATTCGCCATATATTGGTCTATCTGTGCATTTGTCAGGCTTCCAGCGTGGCCTTTGGCAACGAAGTCCTGAATGCTGCCAATATCTTGCGCCATTGACGGCAAGGCAGACAGTATAACTGCGAGTACAAGGATCAGAAATCTCGTCCCTAACTTCATTACAATAATCTCCTTAATGAATGGTTTAGACACATTGATTGAATTGCTTATAGGATTTTATACGTTGCACCTCCTACAATCAAGTTCTCATTTCGAATTGTCAGGCTGGAGACCGACCAGCTTCAGGATGCGGCTGGCAAAAGCCAGCAGGTAGGTATAGACAATGGATGCGCTCACGCGGGTGGCATTGCGCCCGTCATCCAGCGACTTGTAGATGGCGCGGGCTTCATTATAATGCTGTCGTGCGCTTTCAAAATCCCACTGCGATTGATGGACGCTGCCTAGGGCGTACCCGTAACGCGCCTGATAGGCCGGGTTTTGCACCTCGCGGGCCATGTCGGCAGCCTGGCGATAATACGAGATGGCGATGTCTGGCTTGCCGTTCATTTCCTGCCACTGCCCCAACATGCCCAGGGTGTACATCTTATAGGGCTTGTGGTCAACATCCTGCGAAAGCGCCAGCATTTGGTCAAAATAGTTTCGCGCTTCGCCCAAATCAGGCAGCGCCAGCATGGTCATCGCCAACGTGTACAGGCGCATAAACTCATGGAAGACCGCTTCCATGCCTCTGGCGACTTCCAAAGCGCTTAACTGCTGTTCGATGCCTTTTTGAAAGCTGTCTCCACGCTGCGCCAGGACAATGCCCTGCTGCCCGATAACAACGCTTTCCAGCAGGCGGTCTTTGGCGGCTTGGGCTTTTTGCAGGGCAATCAGCAAGCCATCGTTCGCCTTGCTGTAATCTCCCTTGCGAATCAAGGCGTTCGATAGCAGCAGAATGGCGCGTGCCTCCAACTGAATATCATTGAGTTCACGGGCAATATCAATGACCTT
The DNA here is from genome assembly GCA_965214515.1 of Aggregatilineales bacterium. Lineage (GTDB taxonomy): Bacteria > Chloroflexota > Anaerolineae > Aggregatilineales > Phototrophicaceae > UBA6055. The sequence goes on along the minus strand of OZ243955.1, from coordinate 3,460,685 downwards.
CCAGGCATGTTTGCTGGAATCTCCTGGCTGTGAGGCAATCTCGCCCAAGCCCAGCAGAGCTTGACCATAGCGGCGCATGTCCCTGGCTTCAAAGGCATAAGTTACGGCAAGGTTATAATCCTCAAAAGCCTCGCTGGTCTGGAAGTAGCCCTCGCGGGACACTCGCGCCCGCACCTGCAAGGCATCCACCATCAGGCTGATGGAATGGATTTGTTCGGCAAGTTCAATCGTCTGATTGACATAATCGCGGGCGAAATCGAAATGCCCCAGGGAACACTGCGCCTCCGCCAGCCCGAGTAAAGCAATGATTTCCAGGCCATGATGATTTTCGCGGCGTGCCATCGTCAACTCCACATGGCAGCGGTCAACAACCTGGCTGAAAGCGCCGCTTTTCATCAGTTGGCTAATGTCGTCACGCAGGGTATCTGTTTTCGCTGGCATCGTTTGTCATCCTGGCATCACAAGCGGGTCTCTTTGATTATACGCTATTTTCGGCAAATGGGTGCATCATTATTTTTTGCCGTGCGGCGCCAAGCCGAAACGAGCTTCTTCATCCTGCGGACAATGCCCAGGGTCCAATCGATAGAAGCCGGCGGCAGAAACCGGGTATAGAAGGCATACAGGCGCCGTGGCAGCGCTTCGGGAGGATAGAGTTCCGCCGCACGCTGAAAGGAACGTCTGGCTTGGGCGCGATGACCCTGCTGCCATAAATAAAGCCCATAAACATGATGCCGCGCCGCTTCCTTGCGGTCGAAATCAGCAGCAGACATGCAGCGCTCCCAGCCATAATGGCGGGCATTCTGAACGGTCTTCAGGCGTCCCAGAGCGCCATGCAGGCGGTCATCGGAAAGCATGTCCCCGTGCATCCGCCGATAGACAAGAGGTTCGTCAATGCCATGAAATTTGTACTTTGCCGCCAAACGCAGGAACAAATCCCAGTCCTCAGCGCTGCGGAACTCGGCATCATCGGGGAAGCCGCCCACATCGCGGAAAGCCACCGTGCGCATCATCGTTGAGCTAATCAGGATATGGCAGCCGGTCAGCCGCAGCAGTTCGCAGAATATGTCCTCGGTGAATTGTGGAAAGGGAGTTGTCTCGAGGGGTGTGCTGCCATCGCTGGCGACAAACTGATAATGGGTATGGACGACGGCAACTTCGGGATGCGCCTGAAGATAATCTATGCAGGTCTGCACTTTTTGGCTGGCAAGCTGGTCATCGGCATCGCAGAATTGGATATAGTCGCCTCTGGCGGCGGCAACGCCCCTGTTGCGAGCTATCCCTGGTCCCTGGTTGGCTTGATGGATATAGCGAATCTGATTCCCATACTGATGGCGCAGGAAATTTTCGGTGTCGTCGGTGCTGCCGTCGTCAATGACAATGATTTCGCAGTTGGGATAGCTTTGCGCCAGGCAGCTGTCGATGGCATCGCCAACGAAATGCTGGCGGTTGAAGGTGGGTATGATGCTGCTGACCAGCGGAAGATTTTTCATTCATTCGTCCTGTCATGCTGGTCGGACTGTCAGATGCTCGTCTATCCTGCCGGCAATCCAGCCAATGATGTTATACGCTGTCTGCACCTTCCACCAGCGATAGCGTTCTTCTTCATAAGGTCCCGCGATGACCGCGACATAATCGCCCGCCACCAATCCCCCCAGAACTGGGCTGGCGGTGGCGGGGCTTTGCCGAATGTTGAGATTGCCGACGCTAACGCGCAGCTGCTGCCCCGGGAAGTATTCACTGCCCGCAATCACCGCATCAGGAATAGGCGAAAGGTCAACGTCAGTGTCAGCAAAGTCGGGATTGCCCGCCAGGTCAGTGACATCGGCTATGGCGCCGCCGTCTGCTTGAACCCTGTATTGACGCCCCTGCACCCTCAGCACCACAGCGCTGCGGTCAGGATACCAGCCGACAGCTTCGGGCGCTGCCGCGCCAATGGGGGCCGAAAGCGCCCTGCCCTCGCCATCATAAAGCGCGAGCGGCGCGTCATCGAATGGACTGCCAGGCCGCCCCAGAGCGACAATCGTTCCATCGGGCCGGCGGACGGCATTTTGCAGCCACAAGCCGGCGGCGGAAGCATCAAAGAGAACTTCTTCGTCCGACAGGTCGCCCTTGACCCGCCCGATAATCACGCGGCCATCAGGCCGCCGACCACTGACGATAATGGCTTGACCCTGGTCATCCCAATAACCGTAATCATAGCGGACGAATCGCGGCGCCTGATTGGCGTAAGCCGCATCACGAACCGCCTGCGTCATGGCAAGCGCGTTGCGCCCTTCCTCTGGCAGGTGGACGGTGAGCAGCAGATGATAGCTGCCGATTTCTGGCGACCATTCGACAGCAAGGGTTTTCCAGAAGTTGGCGTTGCTGCGCGTGACAAACTGACAGGGCTGATAATCGTCAGCAGCACAGTCACGAATGATTTGATAGGTGGGGTCGGTTGATGTCCGATTTTCGGGCTGCCAGAACCAGACGCCAGCGGCTCCATTGTCCAGGTTCGGCGGCGTGTCGATGCGGAAGGAGAAACGCTGACCATCTGCCGACCAGTCGATTTCGGTGACTCGGTTCTTGTTCGCATCGCTGCTGGCAGCCGTAAAGCCAGCAAAAAACGGAGCGTGCGTCATGTGGCTTTCGCCTGAAGAACCGATGGCTCGATACAGCAGCAATCCGTTGGGGTCGGTGCGGATGAAGCTGTCCGCGGCAGCTGGGTTAGGCGCAAACAAGGCGACGCCGCCGCCAAGCTGGAGGTCATCATAATGGAACACCTGCCCTGGGCCAACTTCGTATTGATAGACGCTGGCGCTGATGGCATTGAAGTTTAATGGCTGAACGACTGGCGGCGGTATCGGCGCAAGCAGCAGATTCGGATTGACGGCAACGGTTGGCTGAAATCGGGTTGGCGAGGGCGTTATGGTGCGTGTTGCTCCGCCTGGCTGCGGGCGCGGAGTCGAGGGATTGGGCGTATGCGTGAAGCTGCGGTCGCCAGTTGCCGTGATATAGGTTGGTGTGGCGATAAGCGTGGACGGCGGCGGGACAGCCGTCGATGTTGGTGATGCCGTCTGAAGAGGCTCGCGCGGTTGCAGCAAGTCCGCCAATTCCGTTGGGTTCAGCGTTGGCAGCGGGGTCAATGTAGCCGGGTTTATGAACGGCACGGCAGTTGTGACAGTCGCGGTGGGGGTGGGCGTCGGGCTGCGCGGCAGAATCGCCGTCGGCTTGGGCGGCGCTGTCAATGTCGGTGTCTGCGATGCCGTCGATGTTGGCAATAGCTGAATAACCGGCGTCAGCGTTGGCAACTCGGCAATGTCAGTCGTCTCTGTCGTTGGGGTTTGGGTAGGCGCCACAGTTGGCGTAACCTGCGGCAGCGCGAGGTTACAGGCGCTGATTAAAGCCGCTAGGATACACAGACCCAACCCCTTGCGAATGACCACTTTTGCCCTCCAAATGGCAGCCGATGCGGCTTTCAAGGGCGATGACTTGGATGACACAAGCTATCCAGGCCGCCTTGGACCTGGGGCTGTTTTACCCTTTCAGGAAGGCTTCCAATTCAGTTTTCAGCTGCGCTTCGTTCAAGATGCCATACCAGCGCTTGACCACCTCGCCGCCGGCTTCTGCCAGAACATACTGCGTCCTGTCGGTGATGCCCAGCTGCCCGCGTATATCGTTCAGTGATTTGTCATCCCAATCGAGTGTCACGAATTCTACCTGCCCGCCAAAATCATCTTCCAGCCCACTCACGGTGGGCAGATTCCGCCGACAGGATGGTCACCAGGAGGCATAAGAATTGTAAAACATAAAACTGGCGGCAGCGGGGGCTGCTGTGGGTTGGATTTCAACCGCTGTCGGTTCGGCGGGCGGCCGCAGCCATGTTGTGACTGTATCACAACCACTGAAAATCACCAGTCCACTCACCAGCCAGACGATAGACTTTATCAGAGTTCCCATATATACTCCTCGTTCATCGTGTCATCATCTTTATGATACATTCAATCGCCGCCAAAACAATGACAAATCGTTTGGAATCAAGTATAAATCAAAATAGGCTTCCATGCAGAAAATCACGGACAATGTATATGGGATATTAAGCCGATTCGGCTATGTCAACCAGTATCTTATCGTGAACGGGGATGTTCTTACTGTGGTCGATATGATGCTGGGCGCCGCCGATGTTGACCGCCTTGAAACCGAACTGGCAGCGCAGGGCTGGGTTTTGGAGCAGGTGCGGCATGTTCTCATCACACATGCCCATCAGGATCATATCGGCGGCCTAGCTGAATTTCAGCGAAGGTCGAATGCAAGAACCTACGCTCATCGGATTGATGCTCAAGTGATACGCGGCGAAGCCGAGCGCACCTTCGCCAACCCCGATGAACTGGGCTGGTTCAATCGAATCGTCTACCGAGCCATGTCGCGGTCTGCGTCACCCGCCCTCGCGCGGGTAGATGTTGACCTGGGCGATGGCGATGCGCTCAATCACATTATAGATTCCTTGCAAGTGGTGCACCTGCCGGGTCACAGCCACGGTCAGGTTGGCTATCATTTGGCCAATCAGAACTTGCTGATTGGCGGTGATGTGATGATATGTCTCTTTGGCTCGCTGCGGATGCCTTTCCGCGTGGCATCCCCGGATTGGGACGCCGCCAAGCAGTCCATTCGACGAGTGCAGGCGCTGGAGATTGACATTTTGTGCCTGGGCCATGGCAAACCCGTCTTTAAGGCTCGGTCAAAAATCGAAGGCTTTGCCCAGCGGCTCGCTATTTGACCAAGCGCCCCTTGAACCACAGATTATCGGCACAGTCAACTGGAGGCAAATTGCAGCTCTGCCCGCCGCCGGCGATAGGTGAGCGGCTTTGGCATGGTATGCGAATTGTAAAACTCGACAAGCTGCGCCAGATAATCCCGAAGCGGCGTATAAGTCATGCCAAGCTCGGCCTTGCTGCGGCTGTTGTCGAGTTCGCTCATCCAGCGTTCGCTAAAGGGCGAGCAATCGGGCAGGAAGCCATTCGCCTCCAGCTGGCTGCGTTTGACGCGCCGGATGCGTGCCTGCGTGTTCATTAGCTCCGCCAGAATCGACAGAAACTCATCCAGGCTGACGCTTTCATCCTGCGCGATATTGAATGCCTGCCCCTTGCCCTTGCCGGATTGGATGATGAGATGAATGGCAGCCACGACATCAAGCGCATAGACATGGTTCAAGGCGAAATTTGGCGTTTCTGGCACCAGGATTTCTCCGCCGTCCCGCAGTCTAAGGAAGTAGTTAAAAAGCCGATTGAATGGATCACGGACGCTATTCACCATGGGCAGGCGGAGTATCGTATGTGGAAACTTGGATTGCGTCCATTCCTGTCGCAGTCGATCTTCCGCCTCGCGCTTTTGGATGCCATAGCGCCACTCTTCATAAGCGTAGGAGTTTTCTTTTGGCGCTGGCATCAAGCGGCCCTCATAATCTTCTTCATGGAAAGGGCGCTGCGCATCTTCCCGAACCAGATACACCTGCCCGCTGCTAATCATCATATAGTGGTCAATGCTGCCAGCGAAGAGTTCGATGATGGTTTCCGCTTCGACGCCGCGGTACAAGACAAAATCAATCACAATATCAAAGGACTTCGCCAAAAGGGCGCGGCGCAGCTGTTTGCTGTCGGTGCGGTCAACATGCAGGCGATGAATGTTGTCTGGCAGGTCTTCTTTGGTGATTCCCCGATTCAGGATTGTCAAGTCTTCGCCGAATTCAGCCAGCTTCTTTGACAGGTAATAGCCCATGTTTCCGCTGCCACCAATGATAAGAATTTTTTTTGACATGATGCCCTGTTCCAATTTATCACCAAACACTCACCCCAAGTATCGCATATTTTTGTGCTGGCAGGAACATTATTCCAGTGCCAAGCGAGCGGTTTTGTATATTCTGTACGGATTGTCCGCGCCAGGGACAGACTGGCATTTTTACTCTTGAAGCGCTTTGGTATTGATTGCTATAATCTTTACTCTGAATTGGATTTTCACCGCGGCCCTGTAGCTCAATTTGGCAGAGCAAGCGACTCTTAATCGTTAGGTTGGAGGTTCGAGTCCTCCCAGGGTCATTTTAGTTTGCCCGAAGTAGTTGGGGAGGGTTTTATGCCAGCGATAGAAGTCTTGTTTGAAGTTCCACCTGCCATCGCAAGGGGCCTAGCCAATGGCACACTGGAGCGCGTCGGCGGTGTTATCCGCGAGACCGGCAGCAAGCAGGTTGTTGCTTGGCTGCGTGAGGGTGGCCAAATTGCCAGCAATCCGAATATCTTGAAGAGACTGTTACAGACAACGGGTGGCGTGGGTTCGGTGACTACGGGCCTCTTAAACACCGCCATTTCTGCCCGTTCCCATCGTTTGATTATGCAGGCACTTCAAAGACAAGGGACAATGGGGCTCCTAAACATTGCCATTTCCGGTTGTAACTTGTTCACGCTGAGCAAGCGCATCACGCGCCTTGATGAACAAATTCGGGAGATTCATAATCGGATTGTCAAAGAATTTACCCGAGACCGACAGATCCATCTGGAGTCGACACTGGAAAGCATGCGCGATATAATAGAAGCTGAAAGCGAAAGTTACAAGCGAGCCGCCCAATACATCGACCTGAGTCAAGAGTTGGATAAGGCAAGACGGCATATTCTGCATGATTTTAATAATCTGCTCAAAGATTTGACGAGGCCGGAACAAGGTCAAATGGCACAGGATTATCTCCTGTTAGCGATGCAGATAGACACCACGCGGATACGTTGTTACCTTGAAACAGGCGAACACAAATTGGCACGGAAGCGATTAAACGAGCGCCTGGAGGATTATCGAAAGCAAACAGGCGAATTTATCCACAAATTGCTTGGCGAGCGCCGCGCTATGTACTTTCATGAAACAATCAGTGATGAGGAATTAAACCTCTGGCTGCGTATCGAGGGATGGCTGCGCGGCAAAGATGATGTTCTCCCGGAGCTTGTCAAAGCATATCGTCAGGATTTTTGGAATGAAGACGCTATCCAAGCCATCGCCCCAGGTCGCTCGCTGCCCTTCCGACAATCCGAAGAACCCACGCGCCACCTGCTGGCACTGATACAAGCCGAGCTGCTCATCGAAAATTATAAGCGATTGCAGGGCTTCCAGCCTGAACTCACTGCGATAGAACGACTCGGATTATCGGAGTGGGATGCGCTCACAAACGATGCACTCACAAACATTGAAGACCATGACGATTATGTGCTTCTGGTTGATACCGACTTGCTGCAACAAGTAGAGCGGCTCAGCCACAACTATTGATTTAGTCCGGTTTCCAGGCCAAAGGCGCGATGCCTTCAATATCCGTCTTGACATCAATCACCACTGGCAAATTGGCACTGAATGCCTGCTCCAACGCACTCGGAATTTCGCCGGCTTTGTTGACCGTGATGCCCAAACAGCCCATTGACGCGGCTATGTGAGCAAAATCCGTATCAGGAAAGAGCCAGAGTTCGTCCGAGCCGCGGGATTGTCCGCCATAGATGGCTTCAACACCATCCCTTTCCTGGTTCAGCGAGTGGTTGTTGTTGACTAGCGTAACGGTATGGATGCCGCATCTTTTTGCCGTTTCCAACTCCGACAGGTGATACCAGATGCCGCCATCCCCTGTGAAGCAGAGTACCGGTCGCTCTGGTTGAGCGCACTTCGCGCCCATCGCCGCCGGCAAGCCCCAGCCGAGCGACCCCGAACAGCGAATGTACGACTGCTCTGGATGCTTCAAATCGACCATCGTACCCGTCCAAATCCCGGAATGCCCGGTGTCGGACACCAGAATCGAATCGGATGGCAGGTTTTCAGTGAGCTCGCGGCAGAGACGTTCGGGTCGGATTGGAATCCCGTCTGAGTTATAGACAGCGCTCACTTGTTCTTTCCAGGTCTGAACTCGCTCCTGTACCTGGCAGATCCATTCAGAGCGCGGTTCGGCTGTTTCGGCTGTCTCAATCATGCCCCGCAAGGTATTTCTGGCATCGCCCTGCATCCCGACACGGACAGGATAGTTGCGCCCAATCTCTTCCGGGTTGATGTCGAGTTGGATGACCGCCGTCCCCTGTGGCGGGATGGTGTAGTTGTTGGTGACTTGCCCACCGGTGTGGCTGCCGATAAAGAAGACCAAATCCGCCTCGCAAAGAATCTGGTTGGCACAGGCGCGAGAGTAAGAACCCGGCACACCCACCGCCAGAGGATGGTCAGGGGGAAACATGGCTTTTGCATTCAGTGCCGTTGCCACCGGGATGGCGAGCTTCTCTGCCAAAGCCATGAGCTCCGAACGGGCATCCGAAGCAGTCACGCCACCGCCGGCGACAATCACTGGTCGTTCCGCCTGCATCAGCAAATGAAGCGCCTGCGCCACCGCCTCTTGTTCCGCAGCCGGTCGGAAAGGCGGCACCTGGGCAAAGGCGGCTTCAACGACAACTTCTACATCCGCCGCATAGTTGACGACCCTCCCCCCGTCAATGCCTTCCAAATCGAGATGGGCTGGACCGGGCGTGCCCGAAGTCGCCGCTCGGAAGGCCTGCCGCAGATAAGTTGGCAGTTCTTCGGGTTTGGAGACAAACGCGCTGTATTTGGCGACCGCCGAAAAGGGTCTAACATGATCGACTTCCTGATAGGCATGGCGCTGCTGGTGACGCTGATGCTCGCGGCCGGTGATGGCAACCACGGGCGAGCAGGAGAGCCAGGCATCCTGCAAGCCGGCCGCCAGATTGACCGCGCCTACCGACTGCGCCATACACAGGCTCGCCGTCCGCTTCACCCGCGCATAGCCGTCCGCCATATAAGCGGCTGCCTTTTCGCCATGGGTCTGAACCCGTTTGATGCCCAGCTTTTCCATTTCCATTAAGGCTCTGGGGGCGATATAGGGCATAAAAAAGACATGGCTGATGCCATATCCGTGTACTGTTTCGGCCAGAACTTGAGCGCCGGTTAGTTTTGGCATTTTGTGGTCTCCTCAATCGCTACAATCCATAGATTATCTAGGGGAGAATACCCACTGCGAGCAGGAAAAGCGAATAAAGTCCCTCCCTCTTTATGGGCTGAGGAGCAGATACGTTTGGATTTTTGCAGAATGCCGTTCAGCCGATAGCGCGTTTGAGGGCGTCGAGATAGCCCATGCGCATGCGCTGGCTTACGCTGGCGGTTGGCATCATGCTTTCACCGCCATGAAACATGCCGGGATATACCTCCAGCTGGGTTGGGACGCCAGCCGCCATCAGACGCTGGGCATAGTCGATATCTTCATCGCGGAAGAGGTCTTGCGTCCCTACGGTGACAAAAGCCGGCGGCAGACCGCTCAGGTCAGTGGCACGCGCGGCGGCGGCATAAGGCGAGACCTCATCCGTACCGTATTCGCCGCCAAGATACATCTTCCAGGCTTTGAGGGAGACATCACGATTCCAGACCTTGGGATGCGTGACTTCGTAGCCTGATGGTGTCTCGTGGGTATCGTCAATCATCGGATAGACCAATAACTGAAATGCGACATTGGGCCCCTTGTTGTCGCGGTTATAAAGCGCGAGACCGGCGGTCAAGCCACCACCCGCGCTGCCGCCGCCGATAGCAATGCGGCTGGTATCGATGCCAAGGTCGGCGGCGTTATCAAACATCCAATTCAAGCCAGCAAAGCAATCGGCGATGCTAGCTTTGTAGGTGTATTCCGGCGCCATGCGATAGTCGACAGAGACGACGGTACAGCCGACATGCTCGGCATAGCCGATGCCGTTAATGTCTTCGCGGGCAGTGCCGACGATGTAGCCGCCGCCGTGCATCATCAATAGTCCGGGGCGTGGCGCCGGCGCGGGAGGCTGGTAAATTGCGATGGGGATGTCGCCATCAGGGCTAGGGATGGTGCGCTCTTCGATGGTGACATCGGTTGGCGGTAGAGCGTCAGCCATGGCTTGCATCAAACCTTCGAGCATGGTGCGGGCGGCGGGCGGGTCGTCGCCGATAGCGGTAATCACTTCAGCAGGGAAGAGGTCAAGGGCGGGTAAAAGTTCCGGATCAAGTCGGTCAAGGAAAGACATGGGGGAATCCTTCAAAATGGCTAAATTCGCTTCTGACAGATATTTTACAATAACAGTCTAAGGCAAATCAAATAAGCCGAGCGACCGTAGCTATATTCTTGGCAATCTAACGACCGCCAAAACCGGTTGCCATGACGGCTTTGGTGATCTGCCGTTGGAAAATAATGTAGACCAGCAGCACTGGCGCCGAGCTTACGACCGCGCCCGCCATGACGATGCCTTGATAACTCCAGTATTCGCCGACGAAGATCACCAGCCCGATAGGCAGCGTCCGCATCTCATCGGAATTGAGCACGACCAGAGGCCAGGTGAAATCGTTCCAAATTAAGAGGAAGGTGAAGATACCCAGGGTCGCCACCGCCGGGCGTGAAAGCGGCAACATGACGCGCCAGTAGATGCCAAAGGCGGATGCGCCATCAATGACCGCCGCTTCCGCTAGCTCGCTGGGTATGGCGAGGAAGAACTGTCGCATAAAAAAGACGCCGAAGAAGCCAGCCAGCGGCGGCCAAATGAGAGCGTGGTGCGTGTCAATCCAGCCCAAGGCACGCATGAGCATGAAACTGGGAATCAGCAGCATCACGCCGGGAACGAGGAAGGACGCGCCCAAGCCAAAGAAGAGCAGATTTTTGCCAGGGAAGCGCAAACGCGCGAAAGCGTAGCCCGCCATGGATGTCACCAGCAGGACGCCGGCGGTGCTTAGCGTTGTGACATAAACGCTGTTGAATATCCAGCGCACCAAGGACAACTCTTGTCGAGACAGGCGCGTGGAAAATATCTCCATGTAATTGTCCAAGGTCGGCTCGGTCGGAATGATTTGAACGGGCCACTTCAGGATTTGCTCCTCACGCATGAAGGATTGGCCAACAACCCAAATCACCGGAAACAGCACCAAAAGCAGCAGAATCGTCAGAAACAGGTATGTGCAGGCGGTAGACAGCCGTTTGAACCAGATTGAACGCGAATCGCTTGGCATGGCAATCTGTTAATACTCCGTGTAGCGTCCCAAAAGCCGAAACTGCACCAGTGCAAAGACGAACATCACCACCCCCAGGACGAGGGCCATCGCGCCGGCGTAACCCATGTGATAGTAGCGGAAGGCGTTGCGATAGATATGCAAGACGATGGTGTAGGATGAATAGCCGGGGCCGCCTTCGTTGGTCATTACATAAGGCTGCCCGAAGACCTGAATATGGGCAATAAATTGCGTGACGATGATGAAGAGCAGCGCGGGCCGAATGAGCGGCAGCGTGATGCGCGTCAGGATCGCCCAGCGTCCGGCGCCGTCAATCCGCGCCGCTTCGTGAAGCGCTTCCGGCACGGCATAAAGCGCCGCCAGGAAGATCAACATGGGGAAGCCGAAGCCCCACCAAATCGTCGTCACCGAGAGCGACGGCAGCACCAGATTGGGGTCAGCCAGGTAATTGGGCCCATCGATGCCCATCACTTCCAGCCCAGCGTTTAGCAAGCCGAAGGGCGCCAGCAGACGCGAGAAAATGATGCCGATGACCGATATGGACAGCACAACCGGGGCGTACATCACCACGCGATAGACCGTATGGCCGACGCGGATGCTCTTCAGCGCCAGGGCCGCGCATAATGCCACGACCGTATTGCCGACGGTGGTCATCGTGGCGAAGTAAAGCGAGTTGCCCATGGCAATCCAGAACAGATCGTCTTCCATCATCAACTGAAAGTTTTCCAAGCCGATGAAGCGGTAGGTGCCGCGCAGCAATTCCCATTCGACGAAGGCGGTGACGAAAGCCGAGATGACCGGGCCCGCGAGAAAAACCAGGAAAAAGACCAGATAAGGCGCCAGAAAGAGATAGCCCGCGATCGCCTCGCGCCTCTTATTGGTCAGCGCCCATTTTGATGATTTGCCGCCTGCCGCCGCTTTGGATGTCAAGGTCATTCAAGGCCTCGGAGTGATGATTTACTCTGCAAGGGAAAGGAGCCTCACCAGATGATGAGGCTCAATTCACATTTCTGTTGCAAGGCTTCTACTTCTTAACGCAGCGCCCGTCTGATGCGTGCGGCGGCATCGTCCAAGCCCTCTTCCACCGACTGCTGTCCAGTGAAGATCGAGGAGTAAGCGGCCGCCATGATATTCTCGACCTCGGTGAATCGCTCGGACTGGTATTCAGGAACACCCTCGGAAGCCATCTGCTCGGTCAAAGTACCGAAGGTCCATATCTGTGCCGCCAAATCGTCAGTGCGCAGCGACAGCCGAGCGGAGGGCATGCCAGTATTGATGCTGTGCTCCTTGGAATTGTCGGACAGGAACTGAATTAGCCGCATCGTCGCATCAAGTGTAGCTTGATCAATGTTGGATGCGACCGCCAAGGTATGTGACCACATGATGGTTGAACCGCGTTCAGGTCCCAGGCGCGGATAGGGCCAGAAGGCAATCTGGCCTTCTTCCATATTGGTGTTGTAGAAGTTATAGGCCCAAGCGCCGTCAAGATACATGGACAAGCCATCGTTCAGCATCAGTTCACCACTCGAAGTGACGCCGGGGAGCACGTGGTTTTCAAAGACCAAATCATGGAAGTATTGCACGGCTTCTTTCGCCGCTTCGCTGTCGATCAGCACCTCCGCGTCAGGAGCGGGCGTAATGACGTCAGTCCCCCACTGATACAGCGCCGGCGTCACAGTGACGCGATTCCAGCCGATTGACAGCGGCCATACGGCAATGTTGTCCCCATCAAAGCCCTCATCGCCGGGGTTGTTGCCATTCTCATCCCAGGTCAAGCGGCGTACATATTCCAGGAACTCTTCCCCGTCCTCCGGCGGGTCGTCAACCGAGATGCCAGCGCGTTCCAGCAAGTGCGTGTTGACGTAGAGGCCGGAGCCATAATTGTCAAATGGTACGGGATAAACTTCACCATCAAAGGTGACCGAGTCGAGCAGGGCCGGGCTGAAATCGTCGCGATCCAGCATACCCGTGTCGAACATGACTTCGGCGACCGGTATGATGTAACCGGGTAAGGCGTATTGAGGCACGACCGAATGCCAGAGGGTCATCAGGTCGGGCCCACCGCTGCCAGCAACGATAGCTGCTGAAAGTTTGTCGAAGAAGGTGCCCCAACCCAGGATCTGGTAATTGATGGTGACATCCTCGTTTTCTTCGGCGAAGCGCGTGACGAGTTCCGTCATTGAGGCGCCGTCGGGTCCGCCAAGGCCGCTCCAAAAGTTGATTTCAATCTCGCCCGTGCCAAGCTCCTGCACCTCGCCATCGTCTTGTGCCGAGAGCGGCAGGGCGACCACGAGAAGCAAGATCATGAAAACGAACAGCATACGACTTGGGATTCTTATTTGCATAATAAACTCCTTATTAAACAGGCATTATTCTATCTATGGGTCGAGTAACCCTCTACCGCGCTTATTGGTAACATATAAACCCGAAGCTGTCAAATATGCGCGACAACAAATTGCAATCGCACTAAAAGCAGCTGATTTTGCTGCCAAAATGACGCCAAAACGGCAGCCAGATGGCAGCAAATGGCGGCCCATATACCGTATCCCGGCAAGAGTTGGCAACTGATGGCAACAAAAATAAGAGAAAAGACACTTATCAACCCAACATGACCCGTTAAAATCCCTTATGAATGGTATAGCAGGGTTTGACCACCAATCATCTGCCATAGAGCTATCTTGGCGGAGCCGTTTTATGACCGTTTTGTGTCCGTTTCAAAACTTTTTTCGGCCAAAACGGATTGTGTCCGGAAAATTGTTAATCTGCACGGTCATGTCAGGGTATCACAGAACGATTGGCAAAAGGCGACTAAAGAGGTGCGGTTTTGATGCGATTGCCCCGGACAAATTGTTGACAAAAAGCACGAGCCGATTTATCTTGACAGCCGACAGTCATTGAGGAGCGCGGCAACCGAGACTGCCTTATCGGGGACAGCATGATGTGCGCACGTCTAAAAGGGAAAACGGCTTTCGTAACCGGGGCTGGACAGGGCATCGGACGCGGTATCGCCGAGCAACTTGCCATTCACAGCGCGGGCGTCGCCATTGCGGAGGTGAATGCGGAGACCGGGCAAGCCACCGCCGACGCGCTCCGTCAGGCCGGTCACCGCGCAACATTCATCCAAGTGGATATTCGCTCAGAAGCGGCGATTCAAGCTGCCATCGCCGAGCATCTCAAAGACTTTGGGCGGCTGGATATTCTGGTGAATAACGCCGGGGCGAATCAGCATTTTGACGCAACGAGGATGAGCGTTGAGGAATGGGAAAAATCCATGAGCCTCAACCTGCGCGGCGCCTGGCTGTGCAGCAAACATGCCCTGCCGATTATGGCGCGGCAGGAAGCCGGGGTGATTATCAACATCGCCAGCGTCCATGCTACCCTGACGCTCTACAACAATTTTCCCTATAACGTCGCCAAATCGGGTTTGCTGGGACTCACGCGCAGCCTGGCACTGGATTGGGGTCATAAAAACATCCGCGTGATTGCCGTTAGTCCGGGATACTTTCGGACGCAGCCGGTGATGGATGGCTTTGCCCAAGCCGCTGACCCCGAAGCCGAAGAACGGCGGGTGCTTAACCTCCACCCTCTCAAGCGCATCGGCAAGCCGGAAAACGCCGGCAGTCTGGTCGCCTATCTGGCAAGCGATGATGCCTGTTACATCACCGGCACAGAAATTGTCATTGATGGTGGCATATCGGCCCGCTATGCGGATTAGAAAAAAGAGCTATGATCGATTATCATTGGAAAGAAACGTGAAAAGAGGTCGCTGATGATAAAAATCGTGCGCATCGCCGCTTATCAAGTCGATTTGCCGCTGCATGAGGGCAGCTACAAATGGTCGGGCGGCAAGTCGGTTTCGGTGTTCGACAGTACGATTGTCCAGGTCGAGACCGATAGCGGCCTGGTCGGTCATGGCGAGGTCTGCCCTTTGGGGCCCTTTTATCTGCCAGCTTATGCCGATGGCGTGCGAGCCGGAATCAAGGAGCTCGCGCCGCACCTGCTGGGCTGCGACCCAACCCAACTGTCCGCCCTCAATCGGCGCATGGACGCGGCGCTGAAGGGTCATCCCTATGTCAAATCGGGGATTGACATGGCTTGCTGGGATATTCTGGGTCAGGTGACGGGGCAGCCTGTGTGCATCTTGCTGGGCGGGCGCTATGGAGACGATTTTGTGCTGTATCGCGCCATCTCGCAGGGTACGCCGGACGAAATGGCGGAAAAAGTCGCGGACTACCGCAGCCAGGGCTATCGGCGCTTTCAACTCAAGGTCGGCGCCGACCCGCAGACCGATATCGAGCGGATTCGCCTGGCAGCCGAGCTATTGGAAGCAGACGACAAGCTGATTGCTGATGCGAATACGGGCTGGCTGATGCACGAAGCGGCGCGGGTGGTGCGGGCGGTTGATGATGTCGATGTCTACATCGAGCAGCCCTGTTTGAGCTATGAAGAATGCCTGTCGATTCGCCGCCGAAGCAGCCATCCCTTTGTGCTGGATGAGGTCGTCAATGACGTCGATATTCTGCTGCGCGGTCATGCTGACCGGGCTATGGATGTGGTCAACATCAAAATCAGCAAATTTGGCGGCCTGACCAAAGCGCGGCTGGCGCGTGATTTGTGCGTCTCGCTGGGTATTGCGATGACTCTGGAAGACAGTTGGGGCGGCGACATCACGACTGCGGCCATCGCCCATTTGGCGCACAGCACACCGCCAGAGTTCCTCTTCACCGCTACCGATTTCAACAGCTATGTGACTGTCAGCACCGCCGCGGGAGCGCCGCAGCGCACACAGGGACGACTGGCAGCCTCAAACGCGCCCGGCCTGGGCATCACACCCAGGTGGGATGTCGTCGGCAGACCGGTGGTCGAGATAACGAATTGACCGCATACAGGCAGCCCCGCCATGGCATCCGCGAGCGAGATGAACATCGAAAACCCGGTCATGCTTCTCGCCTATTTGCGGGACAGCGGCAGAATCTCGCCCGCAGAATGCCCATCATTTGTGACACTGGCTGGCGGGGTCTCCAATCGGACGGTGTGGGTACGGCATCAGGGCCGTGATGATTGGGTTCTCAAGCAGGCATTGGAAAAACTCCGCGTCAAGGTCGATTGCATATCAAATAATAACAGACAAAACAGGGGCGCCTGTGTGATAAGCGCCCCCGCTTCAACTGTTGCCATGTCATGCTTCCACGAGCGAGTCTCGCAATTTCCCTAAGGCTCGTCAGGAGCCTCAGGCTCCCCAGGCTCTTCCGTCGGCTCAGGCGGCGCAAAAGGATCAGGCTTTTCGATAGCCCAATTCGTACATTCATAGTTATGTCCCCCGAGACCGGGGATAGGCGCGTAGAGAAGGCAGATGTAACCTTCTGGGGCACCAATTACATGACCTTGTTGCCACGCCGGTCTGTTCTCTATTTGCCGCTGAGAAAGGCCCGGCGCGTCCGGTCGAGAAGGGTTCACTAGAGCAACAGGCGCTGACCAAGGCGGGTGAGACACCGTCCCCTCTGGTTGACCCATACACCCACTCACCGATGCCCACGTTGCGCGAGTATAAACAGCAAACACACACCAGCCCAGCTGCCAGTGATAGGCGTTCTCTTCTTCAGTCCCCGAGTTGCATATATCCCCCCAGTCCTCGCAGGCGTTGTTATAACCCGGGTTCGGGTTAATGGAGCCGTCCTCATCGCTCGCGCCAACCATTATCGTTGTTGAGGGCGGGAAAGTCACCGTCCCCTCTGGCTGATTCATGCACGCGCTGGGCGATACCTCCACGAAGCCAATCTCAATCATCGAGGCGCACCAGCCCAGCTGCCAGTGATAGGCATTCTCTTCTTCAGTCCCCGAGTTGCAGAAATCCCAATCCGTTTCGCATTTATTGGGGACGTCATCCTGTGCCTGTATCAGCGAAATCAGCGCCGCACAAGCTAAAAATAAAAGTACAGTAACCATCGAACGCGACAGTTGCAACTTCATAAACTCCTCCTTAACAAAATAAATAAACAGCACTAACGACATCGCGTCACTCGACAGTTTAACATCCGCAGTCTCTGATGTCAAGTCTAGTTGGCAAGGGGTTAGGGCGATTGCATATCAAATAATAACAGACAAAAAAGGGGCGCTTGTGTGATAAGCGCCCCTGCCCTTCAACCGTTGTCATGTTATGCTTCCGCGATCGAGCCTCGCAATTTCCCTAAGGCTCCTCCGTCGGCTCAGGCGTAGGCAAATGATAAGTGGGGCGCCACGCTCTACATTCATAGTGATGTCCCCATACACCTTGGACAGGCTGGTAGACGATGCAGACCATACCTTCTGGAGGACCAATTACAACAAGGCCACTGGAATGCAATATTCGTGAAGGAGGGGCCGGTGGGTCCGGTCGAGAAGGGTTCACTATAGAAGCAGGCGCTGACCAGGGTGGATAAGTCACCGTCCCCTCTGGTTGACCCATACACGCGCTCACCGATGCCCACGTTGCGCGAGTATGAACAGCATACACACACCAGCCCAGCTGCCAGTGATAGGCGTTCTCTTCTTCAGTCCCCGAGCTGCACATATCCCCCCAGTCATCGCAGGCGTTGTTACTATCCGGGTTAACGGCGGCACCCGCAACAGATGTTGAGGGCGGGAAAGTCACCGTCCCCTCGGGTTGATTCATACACGCGCTGGGCGATACATCCACCAAGCCCATCTCAATCGCCGCGGCGCACCAGCCCAGCCGCCAGTAATACGCATTCTCTTCTTCAGTCCCCGAGTTGCAGAAATCCCAATCCGTGTCGCATTTGTTGGGGGCCTCCTCTGACTGTGCCTGTATCAGCGAAACCAGCGCCGCACAAGCTAAAAATAAAAGTACAGTAACCATCGAACGCGACAGTTGCAACTTCATAAACTCCTCCTTAACAAAATAAATAAACAGCACTAACGACATCGCGTCACTCGACAGCTTAACTCCCGCAGTCTCTGATGTCAAGGAGTTAGAGCGATTGCCCTGTCAGTTTCAGCCTGTCGCTGAGCCAGCGCGGCCAGCATAATAGCCATGTTCCCCATTGAACAGGAGGTCGTGAGCGCCCGCAGCGGCGAAACAGAAGACCATTGGCTGGCTGGGCTGGCGATTATATCAAAGTCGGCTCCATCACCCAATCGGAACGGCTTGCCAAATACAATCGGCTTTTGTATCTTGAGCATTATGCAGGTTTGACCTTGTAAAGCGGATTTTTCAAGCGCACAGGGAGAGAAACAGCTTCTTTATGGTCAAGCGCAAACCGGGCAGCGCCAATGTATTCAACATCACACAGCCGCGGCGCTATCGCTGTCAGGTTTTTCATTATCATCGCAAACTGTCGCGCCTGTATTTGAGTGTCTATCAGGGGCAGCGGGACCGACCTGCCTTTTACATCCTGTTTTCGGATGTCGCTTACATCGACGCGCCAATGACCTGGCTGAGCGCCAATTTCAGCATTGCCCACAAGCAAGCCTGCATCAAGCTGATGATTCAAGCTGGATTAGTCGCTGAGGCGATTCACCAATTCCCGGATGCTTATGCCGCCATCACCGACTACGCCAGGTTATACCGCGTGCGGACAAGCCACCGCGAGATTCGCATCATTGCCAGCAGCGGCACCATGCTGCGACAGATTCCTGACGAGATTCGGTAAGAAAGACTGGTCAGCCAAAAGCGCTGTGATATAATGCGCGTGCCTTCAAACCAGTGTGGGGGACAAAATGAAACATCCACCATCCAAAGCGCCTGACCCCAACGCCCCCAAACCCTCCTTCAGCGTGGTTATCCCCTGCTATAACGAAGTCCATACAGTCGCAGATGTCGTCCGACGGGTGTTGGCTGTGGATATTGTTGACCAGGTTGTTATTGTCGATGACGGCTCAACCGACGGCAGTTCCGAGGCGCTCAAGGCGATTGAGGCTGAAAACCACAGCCGGGTCACCATCGTCTACCATGAGCATAATCGAGGCAAGGGCGCGGCGCTGGTCACCGGCTTCAAGCACAGCCAGTGTGACGTCATTGTCGTCCAGGATGCCGATTTTGAATATGACCCGCGCGAGTATCCGCAGCTGCTCAAGCCGATTCAGGAAGGCGTGGCGACGGTTGTGTATGGCTCGCGCTTCCTGGGCGGACCCCGAAAAGCGATGAACTTCTGGAACATGGTCGCCAACAAAGCGCTGACTCTGATTACCAACATCCTTTACAACGCCATCTTGAGCGATATGGAGACCTGCTACAAATGCTTTCGGCGCGAAGTCATCCAAGATATGCACATCCAGGCTCGCGGCTTTGAATTTGAGCCGGAATTTACGGCAAAAGTCTTGAAAAAAGGGATCCGCATTGTCGAAGTTCCGATTTCATATTACGGGCGGGAATATGATGAGGGCAAGAAAATCAGATGGACGGATGCTCCCATCGCCGCCTGGACTTTGCTCAAGTATCGTTTCTTCGATTAAAGCGCCTACCATGTTCCGGGATTGCTTCGGCAACTTGGCAATGATGCCCTTCTCCTTGAACCCTCGTCTTTAATCATATAAGGAGTGCGAATGCCACAGGTTCGACGGGCGACGGTTTTATGTCTTTTGCTTACTGTGATCATTTCCGCCGGATTGCGTTTGATTCAGCTGGACAGGGCGCCTTTAGGTGGTGATGGCGACTTGGCATGGATCGGCATCAATGCCTTGGATTGGGTCGATCGGGGCATATTCCCCTATTATGTATTTGAACTATATGCGCCTGAGCCACTCATTGTCTATACAGTCGCCTTGTTGCAAAGCATCTTTGGGCCCTCATTTCTGACGTCTCGTCTGGCTACCGTAATTTTCGGAACTTTGCTGGTATTATTCCTATTTCCGGCAACATGGTGGCTTCTTGGCGAGTCTGTCAAGCCGGCCATGCGCGAGCGCGCCTCACTTTTGGCATCCTTGGCTGCCGCGCTGTCGATGCACACGATTTACATCAGTCGTTTGGGATTACAAGCGGTATTGCTGCCAACCTTGTTGGCTCTAGTCGTATGGTTAACCGTATGGGCGTGGCGCAGTGGGGGTTGGCGAGCCTGGACGCTGGCAGGAGTATCCCTGGCACTGGTGCAATACACTTACATTCCAGCCAGATTAATTCCCCTCATACTGCCAGTCTGGTTCATTCACGGCTTTGTATTCAACCGCACCTACTGGAAGAAGTCCATCAAGGGTTGGGGGCTGATGGCAATCGTCTCATTTGTATTTACACTGCCGAATATCATCACATTCATTAGCACGCCAGCGACATTTGGCGCACGCGCCGATGCCGGAAGTGCCACCACTGGCGGTTTGGTCTGGCAATACACAGACAGCCTGGGCGAGCTTGTCAACATCATCATACAAAAAATCGGGCT
This sequence comes from Aggregatilineales bacterium, assembly GCA_965214515.1. Lineage (GTDB taxonomy): Bacteria > Chloroflexota > Anaerolineae > Aggregatilineales > Phototrophicaceae > UBA6055. The sequence goes on along the minus strand of OZ243955.1, from coordinate 3,440,304 downwards.
GGAGGTTTTGGCTGTGGGATGGCGTTGGGAAGGAGCTTTTCATGTTATGAACAGCCCCATGCTGCCCCCATTATTTGCCATCGGTTTCGCAGTAGCGCTCATCGGGGCTCTTCGGCATCCGAAACGAATTGCTTATTGGTGGCCGCTGCTGGCTTTGCCGATCATGTTTTCAGCCGATCTGATCAGCGGCGCAGTTGTCGAGCTTCATGCCTTGCGCCAGATTGGGGTTCTCCCCTTTGTTTTCATCCTGGCAGGCATCGGCGTCGCAGATCTGTGGGCTTGGTTCGAGACCCGTTTGATGAAGCCAGCCCTTTTTGCGGGTCTGGCAATTTTTATGATCGTACCAACAATCGTGTCAATGAATACGTGGCTGAATGAATTCATTCCCTCTGGTTATGCCAACCCGATATCCGGTTGGAAAGATGGACAAATCGACATGGATGTAAGCGGCTATATCCGCTCAAACTCCCACCAGAGCTTTCTCTTGCCCTATGAAGAATACTCACGGTCAAATATCGCCTATGGAACAGCAAATGCCTACCGTCAACGGACAAGCCCGATAAGCCCGGCGGGAACACTCGATCTTGTCGCGCCCCCTGAAAGAATCGTTGTGCTGACCACCAATAATCCATACCGCATCCGACACAATGGACGCGAAGCACAATGGTATCAAAGGGCATGGGTACTCTTGCATCAAGGGCAAGCAATCTTGCTGCCGCCATTTACACTGGAACAAACCGAGACACTGCTATCCATCATTGCTGATACCCAGCCTTTTACATATATCGACCGCAGCGATACACCCATAGCGAATTTCTTCACTATCAAAACGCCAACAGGTTTGTTCTCGACACGGAATGTTATCGATGTACCCTTGCAGGCTGATTTTGGATTGCAGCCTGATGCAGCGGCCGCGGAAGTGCGATTGCACGGATATACAATCTCCGAAAGTGAGCTTACTGCTGGAGACACTATTTTCGTAACCTTGTATTGGCAAGCTCTCCAGCAAACCCGCGAAGATTATGAAGTGTTTGTGCAAGTGATCGATGACAATGGTCAAGTCTTTGGCGCTACCCATGATTTCCCCTACAATGGCATGTATCGGTCTCGAATATGGAAGACCGACCAAATTACTGCTACCCACCACTGGCTGCGCTTGTCAGACAATTTGCCTGTGGGACGTTATGCGCTTCATTTGGGACTGTTTCGAATGCTGCACAACAAGCCTTTGCATGTGCAAGGACAATCAGCAAATGAAACCAAGGAGGCCGCCACAGCCGCAAATTTACGAGCGCCAGCCCGCCCACTCCATGATTCGCTGACATTGATCGAAGGAGAAACTCGATTTGGTGATTACCTGAGATTATCGGGAATAGACATTTATGCCGCCGATCTGCCGCTCGATTACAAAGATACCTGGAATGTATCGCCAGGAGAAAGCATCCAACTCTTTTTTGACTGGTTTGTACTTGAGCGACCTGACCGAGATTATTCGCTGTTCGTGCATGTTACGCCAACTGATTCACCTATACCAATAGCGCAATCCGATCTGCCTCTGGGCGTCGGACGGTATCCAACAGGAGCCTGGCGTGCAGGAGACCGATTGCGAGACACTGTTACAGTCAAGATCCCGCCCGATTTGACCAATGAACCGTATGATGTCTGGCTGGGAATTTATTACTATGCTGACAATAGTCGCTTGGCGGTGGTGGATTATGAAACCGCTTCCGATGATGGTCGCTTGTGGATCGGAAGGCTGAATCTTGACTAAATCTCTTGAATTTTATTGCCAAATTCCAAAGTGAGGTGTATAGTACAAGTGAGCGGTGTTATTGATGCTTGCAATAGGCTGCTTGCGCTTGACAGGGGCAGCCCTCTCGGGGATGAGACGGGCAGCCTGTTGGAGAGCGGTTTGTCTAATAATTTCAGGAGCAATGTTTAACAATGGAAGAACGTGTTACCGGCACGGTGAAATGGTTCAACGCTGAAAAGGGCTATGGATTCATCGCGCAAGAAGGTGGTCCCGACATTTTCGTACATTATTCCGCAATCGCCGGGGGAGGATACCGCAGCCTTGAACAAGGCGAGATGGTTGAATTCACTATTACCGAGGGTCAAAAGGGAAAACAGGCAAACAACGTTGTCCGTGTCCGTTTCTGAACGGGACGGCTGTTATTTCCTTTGACAAAGAGAACTCTCCCCTGCCATGCGAATGTCAGGGGTTTTTTATCAGCCGCCCTGCGCTTACATGGGACCGCGCCGTGCCGCCCCCGGATACAGTGAAAGCAGGGTGGCATCAAAACTGCGCCGCAGCAAATCCAGCTTCAGGCTTTGGTGATTCGGGCTGTCCCACAAATCATTGAACTCATTCGGGTCTTCCGCCAAATCGTAGAGTTCGCCAAGCTGGTGGCTGTGATAGACCGTGATTTTGTAGCGGCCATCATAATACATGGTGGCCGCTGAATAAGCCGGCAGGTCAAGCGCATCGATATATTCGCAGCGTACATAATCTCGATGCCGGTCGGGGGAACATTGGCCGGTCAGGATGGGCAGCAGAGATTGTCCGCTGAGGTAATCGGGCCTCGGCAGACCCGCAAGCTCCAGCAGGGTCGGGACAATATCGCTTAGCTCGACGAGCGCAGGGCTGCGTACATCGGCGACAAAATGACCCCGCCACGACCAGATTAAGGGAACGCGCACCAAACCCTCATAAAAACGGCAACCCTTCTGAATCAAACCATGATCCCCCAATGCCTCGCCATGGTCGCTGGTGAAGATGATGACCGTATTGTCGCGCTGGCCACTCGCTTCGAGCGCTTCCATTATGCGGGCCATCTGGTCATCAATCAGCTTAATCATGGCATAATAGGCGGCAATCAGGCTGTGGGCATCGCGCTCGCCGGCTGTTTCCGCCTCGTCCAGTCCAGGTCGAGCCGACTGTGGCAAAATGGGACTCTTGATGTCGAGGTGTTCGGGGCGGCGTCCCTGCGACTGAAACGCGATGCCCGCCAGTTTCGCCTGCTGCGCCAAATCACTTTCACGAAACAGCGGCGGCTTGACATGGCCGCGGTCAAACAGGTCACGATATGCCTGCGGCGGATTAAAAGGCGGATGCGGGTCATAAATGTTGACGCTCGCCAGCCAGGGCCGCGACCGATTCTGTCGGATGAATTCAATCGTTTTTTCGGCGCACCAGGTCGTCTGATGCAATTCGGCTGGCACTCCCGCCGCATCCTGAATAAGCTCCCCAAGTTCCGCCCCCCTAGAGCGCACCCAATCGGCATAATCATGCCCGCTGTGCCAGTCATCCCGCGGGGCATGGCTGTACTGCCAGTAAGCATAGCCATCATCAGCCCGCTCTTCGATGCGTCCATAGGCGCTGGTCAAATGCAGCTTGCCAATCAAGCCACAGATATAGCCATGGTCCGCCAGCGTTTTGGTGATTAAGGGCGGAAAATCGGGAAAGGTCGGATTGCCATTGCGATTGACCCGCAGCGAACTGGGATACATGCCGGTCAGAAAGCTGGCGCGGCTGGGCGTGCAAATAGGGCTTTGGCAGTAAGCCCGCTCAAAAGCAACCCCCTCCCGCGCCAGTTGGTCGAGATGGGGCGTGGACACATACGGATTTCCAAGCGCGGCAATCGTATCATAACGCTGCTGGTCGGTGCATATCCACAGGATATTCGGTCGCTTCGGATGATTTGACATGGGCGCTGCCCTCAATCATTGGATGCAGGCCGACAGGCAACGCCCCTCACCGAAGCGAAGGGCGTTTTCATCCGGGTCAGCCGCATAAGCCGCATTCTGTCCGTCCATGACGTGGGAATCATCTATCTGGGATCCGCGTTGCCGCCGACCTCATGCAGTGTACCCGGTGCTTTTAAGGGAACGGGCCGCTCCAATGCACCTGCTTCACCTTGCTCCCGATGGGGTTTGCCCAGCCACCGACATCGCTGCCGATGCTGGTGCGCTCTTACCACACCCTTTCACCCTCACATCCGCAAAGGATGCAATCTGCTCTCTGTTGCACTTGCCGTCAGGTTGCCCTGCCCGGCCGTTAGCCGGCATCGTCGCCCTTTGGAGTGCGGACTTTCCTCGACAGGCTCAAGGCCTGCCGCGATTCCCTCGGCCAACCCGGATAATTTTATTATAGCGCACAAATCGTCAGGCAAGCACCCGATAAACAGTGCTTTACAGCCTTTGCAAAATAACATAAGCTAGGCAGGCTGAACGATGGAATGTCTAGGCGTATGACCCCCAATCCAACCCGAGACAGTCTCGGCAATCGCTGGCTTAATCTCATCTCGCTTGGCAATCTGACCGCGCTGGCTGTCATCGCTGGGCTGCTGCTGATGCCGGCGCTTGCCCTTGAGGTCGCTGGCTGGGCAGTCGAACTGCAAACGGTTGTCCCTGTCCTGCTGGTTGGCGTCGTTTTTGGATTTGTGCTGGCACATAGCCAGTATAATGAACTGCTGGCGCTGATTGTGAGTTCCTTGTATGGCATCGGGACTGTCATTTTCGTGGCGGCCATCAATCAGGAAGCCGTCTTCATCGAAGCGCTGGCTGAAGTCCTGAAACGTGGCTGGGACTGGACAGTGGATGTATTCACTGGCGGCATCAACACCGACAGCCTGGTATTTACCATGCTGGTGGCTGGCTTATTCTGGTTTCTGGCCTACAACGCTGGCTGGCACATCTTCAGGCTGGACCGGGTCTGGCGCGTCATTTTGCCCCCTGGTTTGATTTTGCTGGTCAATATGATTATCTATAGCGGCAGCGAACCCCTGGATATGTATCTGGCGCTCTTCCTGATGATGTCGCTGGTGCTGCTGGTGCGTTCCAATCTGGATGCGCGGCAGTGGGAGTGGTTTGTCAGAGGCGTTCGAGTGCCGCGGGTCGTCCGCCGACAGTTTGCCGCCATCGGCGTCGCCTTGTCTTTGGCGGGGCTGGCTTTTGCCTGGGGCCTCCCCAGCAGCGACCTTCAAGACCGACTGGATGCCTTTCAGGATTTTCTGGCTTCCGACCCCGTCCAGCAAATGTCAGAAGTCTGGAATCGTCTCTTTACGCCCATCGAGGGCGAAGGGCCAGCCACCACCGATTATTATGGCGGCGACCTGCTGAACCTGGGGGGCGCGGTTCGCCTGGGGGACGAGGTCGTGCTGCTGGTCGATGCGCCCCATGCCAGTCACCGCTATTACTGGCGTTCCCGCGTCTTCGAGCGTTACGCAAGCGGCCAGTGGTCGCCCTCGGCCGACCTGCGCATCACCGACCACTCCTCGCCACTGGAATTAAGCATGAATGCCGAAGTCATCGGACAAAAGCGCGAAACCGTCCATCAGGTCTTCACGGTTGGCACAGCCAATTCGCGCGTCTATTATGCAGCCCCACAGCCCGCCTCTATCGACCGAGCCGGGCGAATCGACCTCATCTATACCGACAAACCCAACAACGACTCGATGAATGTTTCGGTCGTGCGCCCCTTGAAGGTGATGACGCGCGGCGAAACCTACAAGGTGCGCAGCCTGATAAGCACAGCCACAGCCAATGATTTGCGTTCAGCCAGCACAGCCTATCCCCAATGGGTCAGCAACCCCAACCTGTACATTGGTCAGCCCAATGTTCGGGTTTTGAATCTGGCGCAGCAGATTGTCCGTGACGCCGAGGCCCGCAACCCCTATGACCAGGCAAAAGCCATTGAGCGCTGGCTGCGCCGCAGCATCGCCTACAGCGAATCCATTTCCGCCCCGCCGCCGAATGTGGATCCGGTTGAATGGGTGCTGTTTGATGTGCGTGAAGGCTATTGCACCTATTATGCTACCTCCATGATTGTCATGCTGCGTCATTTGGGCATTCCGGCACGGCTGGCGGCCGGCTTCTCGCAGGGGGAATATGAGGCCGCCCGCGGAGGGTATGTCGTCCGCGAGCGCGACGCGCACACCTGGGTGGAAGTCTACTTCCCGGGTTATGGCTGGCTTGAATTTGAACCGACTTCTGCCGAAGAACCTGTTCACCGCGATGGCGATGAACGGGCGCCAGCACAGCGGCCTGTAAGCGTGCAGCCGACACCCAGCCCGACGCCCTCGCCCACCCCGCTTCCCAGCCCAACTTCCTCGGCCACCCGTCAAGCGCTCGAGCGTGACCTGTCCCAGCCGACCTCCACGCCAACATCAAGCCCGACGCCGACAGCCACGCCCGTGATTGTCCCCACCATCGAGCCGCCGGTCGCCCCCGACAATCCGCCGCCCTTTTTCCAGTCTTTTATCTGGCTTGCCCTGTTGGTGCTGCTGCCGCTGATAGTTCTGGCGCTGATACTGGCATTCCTGATTTGGTGGTGGGAATGGCGCGGCATGAGCGGACTCAGCCCGGTATCGCGTGCTTATGCGCGTCTGGAACGATATATTCAGCTAATCGGCATCCACATCGGCAGCGACAAAACCACGCTCGAAAAACGCAGTGAACTGCAAAAGCGCATCCCGGCAGCGAAAGAACCGATTCGCGCCATCAGCGACCTGTACACCATCGAGCGGTATCGGGAAAGCGGCAAGGATCCCAGCGAGCCAGCCCGTCATGCCGAAACAGCCGAAAAAGCGTGGTATCGCACCCGCGCCAAAATCATTCGGGGCTGGCTGCGGCGCCTGCTGCCCGGCAGACGCGGGGAGAGCTAGCGTTTTTCGATGACCAGAAAATGCGATAAGCCCCAAGTGTCCAGGGGGGTCTGCTCCAGCAGATAAAGCAGATTGCGCAGGGCGATTGCTGGCTTGCCCAATCGCGCGATGATATTATCGTAGCCGCCATAGATGCGCGAATGATGCAAGTATTTTACCTGACAGGCATTGAAGAGGTTTCTGATTTCGGCTGAGGTATAGGCGCGGACATGGGGGGACAGCTGGTCGCGCCAGCGGCGGGGCAGATAATTGATGAGCGGTGTATTGCCAAAATGATAATCGCCCTTCCAGTAATGCCCGTGGGTCTCGAAGGGATACCAGCGATTGGGACAGAAGAGGACAATGCGTCCGCCTGGCTTGAGTACCCTGACCATTTCCTGCGCCGACTGTCTGTCATCGTCCACATGCTCAATGACCTCATGCGAAAGCAGGCTGTCGAAGGTGTTATCAGCAAAGGGAATATGCTCCCCCGTAGCTGCAAGGACATGAGTGACGCCCTCACGAGCCGCCCGCACGCGGTCAAACTCGATGTCAAATGCCGCCACCGACTTGGTAAAGCGGCGGCGAATCTGCCGAGCATACATGCCGACGCCGCAGCCGGCGACAAGTACCCGCGCCCCTTCGAGCCGTCCCCATTTCGCTATCATTTGCAAGCGCCGTTCCTGCCCTGCCCGCCAGACATAACTCGGCTCGCCCCGCAGCGCCGCTAAATCCGAATGGCTCATTTCATCCAATTCCAAGGCTCTTCAATCATACATAACTCCATAATAATTGTGGGACGCAGCCGCTTTGAACAGGCTGATTTAGCTATTTTGTGTCAAAGACACAAGATACTGATACAGGTTGCGCGAACCACTGTTGCTCAAGCGGTTGGTAGAATACTGATGGGCTGGACCCAAGCTGCCGCCAGAGCGCATAAAGGTGACAAAATCTTCCTCTGACAGGGCGAATTCAAGCAGGCTGCGCCCGTCCTCGGTGCCTTCGCCACGGGCACCATGACAGGCAGCACACTCCAGAGCCTGATAGCGCCCCAGGCCGCGCTCGACCATTTTGGGGTCAAGCTGAATCGTGACTTCAGTCGCATCTGCGGCAGCCGATTCGGGTGTGGCTGCATCATTTTGGTTAAAGGCGGGTGGTTTGGTCGGTTCGACAAAGGCAAAGGTGGGGAAGGGTGTGCGTGTGGGCTGTGCCACAGCCTCATTTGAATCCGTGCCGCCAGCATCACCGCTGCAAGCAGCCAATATCCAAACAGCAAACAGCAGACAGAACTTAAATTTCCAGCTTGGTTTCTTTTTCATCGGTATCTCCCATCATTTACCGCGCAAGGGATCGAGCGCTTCCTGCAAGCCATCGCCAACAAATGAAAAGCACAACAGCGTCAGGGCAACCAAAATCGTTGGAAATAAGGCCAGATGATAATCCACAACGACTGTAGATGACTTCACGCTGCCGCCCACCATCTTACCCCAGCTGGCCGTAGGCTCGGTAATGCCAATGCCCAGAAAGCTCAAGCCAGCTTCGGCAAAAATTGCCAGCGGCACGGCAAAGGTAAAGGATACCAGCAGAGGGGCTAAGGAGTTGCGCAATATATGCTGGAAGATAATCCGAAATTCGGATGCGCCCACGGAACGCGATGCCAGAACAAATTCCGATTCGCGGTATTTTAGAAACTGGGCTCGTGCGATGCGGGTAGGTTCAATCCAGGAAGTCACCGCCAGGACAAAAATGACATTCCCCAGGCCGGCGCCGGTAATGCTGATGAGGAACATCGCAAATAACAGGGGCGGAATCGCCGTGGCAATCTCGATAATGCGTAAAACGGCAAAATCCCAAATGCCCCCGCGATAACCCGCTATCGCGCCAATCGGTATCGAAAAGCCAAAAGCGAGCAGCGGGACTAACAAGCCAACAAACAGGGACGTTCGAGCGCCATAAATCAATCGGGTCAAAAAATCTCGCCCGACCCCATCTCCACCGAGGATATGATTTATATCCTCAAAGGGAGGCATCCGCACGATGGCGAAATCCACCTCGTTTAATCCGTAAGGCGCAATGACATCTGCCAGGATGGCGACCAACACCAATGCAGCCAGCATGATTAACCCCAGCATGGCCAGGCGATTCTGCATGAAACGCCGAAGGGCATCCCGCAGCAGAGACCGCTGCTCGATTTCTTGCGGGACATCGGCTTGCAGGATGGGGGGTTTGGTTTTCGCCGGTTTGTTCATAGCGTTCAGGCTGCTTTCCGCTCACCCAGACGGATGCGTGGGTCAACGACAGTGTACAGCAGGTCGGTGATGAGATAAGTCAGCCCCCACAAGAGTGCAATCAGCAAGACCAGCCCCATAATCATCGGATAATCGCGGTTAAAAATGCTGGTGACAAAGAATTTGCCAAGCCCTGGCACCCCAAAAATCACTTCAATAAATAATGAGCCAGTCAATAAATTTGGAATTTGGGGCAGCAGAACTGTAATCATGGGGACAAGTGCATTGCGAAAGACATGGCGCAGCAGGATAAATCGCTCCGACAGCCCTTTTGAACGCGCCGTTCGGATAAAATCAGCATGAAGCACATCGGCAAAGCTGGAGCGCGTATAACGGGATACCAGCGCCAGGGGGGCTAATGCGTAGGTCAAGACCGGCAAAAAATAATCCCAGGAGAGGATGGCCGCCCCATCAGGGGTCACTGGGCCAACAATCCACTTGCTTTCTTCCCCCCAGCCATTCTGAAAGCCGAATATCAACAGCAGCCAAGTCGCAATAACAAAATTTGGCACAGCGATGCCGGCGGTGGCGACAAAGGTGACAAAGTTATCGACCACGCTGTTATGATAATAGGCGGCCACGATACCCAAAAAGATGCCCAGGCCAAAAGACAGCAGAATGGTGTAGAGACCCAGTTGGAAAGTTACCGGCCAGATTCTTGCAATCAACTCGGTGACAGGCGGGTTGCCCGCTACAGAAAACGAGTTGCCGAAGTCCAGCTGCAAGGCGCTGACGAGATAATTGACATAACGTACATGAATCGGTTTGTCGAGACCGTACTTGCGTTCGAGGTTTTCCAGAGCGGCGCCGGAGTAGCCTCGGTCTGCCAGTGTAAAGGGCCCGCCTGGGACCAGGTTCATCAGGACAAACACAATCACCGAAACCACAAATAAAACAAATATCAGCGACAGCAGCCGGCGAAAGATATAACCGAGCATATCTTGAAATAAACCTCTTGCATTGGGAGCTCATCGTGCATCCACGCGGACAGCCCAATGCTTGCACAAGGGAAAATGGGAGCAGGCACAAGGCCCGCCCCCATGGAGTGTGGCTTGTGATTAGCGATTATTCACTACGATGGGTATCGTAATCCATAACTTCATCGGTGATATAATAGTCACCCCAGCAATGCTCGTTGCCCCAATGGGTCGTTGCGATGCCCTGACGGTCTGGTTCCCAGCAGTTGCCAGTCGCGTTGAGATAGGGCTGCCACAAATCGCCCTGAATGCGATGAACCATGAAGATGCCGCCAACATCCTCAACCATGATGCGTTCGGCTTCCTGATACATAGCGATGCGTTCGGCAGGGTCGCCCGTGAAGGAATTCGCCTCGCGCACCAGGTTATCAAACTCCTCGTTACGCCAGGAGTGCCGCCCAGTAGAGACCCACACCCCCATCATATTCGCTGGATCCAGATAATCCATGCCATAGGAGACACCGCCAAATTGCAATGTGGTCGGACGTTCCAGCAGGCGGGTCATATAATCCTGGAATTCCAGATTGTTGACCGTAATCTCGACATCCAGGCACTGGCTGATGGATGCAGCGGCAGCGATAAACCAGTCCTGGATGAATGTCGGTTCGCCACGCAGCGACAATTCAAGCGCCGGGAAGCCTTCGCCACCTTCATAGCCGGCCTCTGCCAGCAGTCCCTGGGCGGCATCACAGTCATATTCCTGAATGTCGCGCAAGCCTTGGCTGTTTGAAGCCGGGAAACCGGGCGCCAAGAAGGAATACGCCGGGATGCCCACCGTCGTTCCGATAACATTTTCCACGATGGATTCACGGTCGAGCGCTTTGGCAAATGCCAAACGCACATTCCGATTGTCAAAGGGCGGGTTAAAGGTGTCGAACAGCAGATAATCGGTGCGGAAATCACCGCCATGCTGGCGATAATTCTGCGACATCACCTCGTCATTGAAAATCACCTCGAAATCTGCCGGGCTAAGCAGGGGCTGCCCAACCTGGTCGATTTGATGATCCTGGAATGCCAGGAAGCTGGCGTTGAGCTTGTCGCCGTAGACAAATTCCATTCTGCGCAGCCAGGGTTTGCGAGGGCCGGTGTAGTCCGGGTTGGCTTCCAGCACGACGCGGTCGCCGGGGGTGAATTCTCTAAGGATAAAGGGACCGGAAGAAACGTGGGTCTCTGGATCCAAAATGTAGTCGGGCCCGATTTCCGCCAGGGCCTTCGCCTGCATGGGCGGCCAGAAGAAGAAGGTCGATGGCAGGGGTGGGAAGGGAACTTGCGTCGTGACCGCCAGCGTCAGGTCATCGACAGCCGTCAGACCGATTTCTTCGACCGGGATTTCGCCAGCGACAGCCTCGTCCCAACCGTCAATAATGCCCAGCCAAAGCCATACAAAATCATAGGCGTTGTCAGGGTTGGACATGAATTGCCAGCTTGCGACCCAATCGTTTGCGGTCACCGGTGTGCCATCACTCCACATTTGACCTTCACGCAGATTGAAAGTCCATGTCAGGCCATCATCAGACACCGACCAGCTTTCGGCGGCCGAGGGGATGATTTCCATATTGTTGTTGAGCACCACCAGCGAATCCGAGAATTTGTCGAAGGCGCCCGTGTCACAAATGCGCGAATAGACCGTGACGATGGAAGACAGGGAGGTCTCTTGACGGGCCGAGTCGCATAGGTTGCGGTAGATTTGCATCTCATAGGGCGCGGCGTCTTCTGGCAATTCACGACCATAGACATCCACATTGGCATCCTGGGCGACAATAAGCGGCACTGTCACCACAAACAAGGACAGAACGAATAACAAAACAACAAAGGTGTTTCTCTTGGACATCTGGAATCCTTTCTATTAGAGAACTGGAGAACATTGACTTGGATGACATCCATGTCACCACGGATATGATAAACGAGTCTCCTGCATTGTGCAATATCTACCTTAGCCGCGCAGACTCCCCCAAATCCACCTGAACCACACCCTTTTAACAGGTTTCCAAAGCGGATACACTTCAATTTGATTTGATTGATGGCGACTGTTTTTTATCATAAAGAGGTTGAGCTATGCCAAAGACAACACAACTGGCGCAACGGATTTCCAAATCCCCGACCATCGCAATGAACGACAAAGCCAATCAGTTGGCGGCCGAAGGTCATGCGGTCATCGGGCTGGCTGGCGGTGAACCGGATTTCGATACCCCTGAACATATTGTCGAGGCTGGCATCCGAGCCCTGCGTGATGGCGAAACCAGTTACGCCACGCCCGCCAAAGGGATTAAGCCCCTGCTGGAAGCCATCTCGATGAAGATGGAACGCGACAGCCATGTCCGTGTCAATCCGATGACCGATATTGTCGTGACGCCCGGCGGCAAGCTGGCGCTGTTTCTGGCGCTGAAAGCCATGCTGGATCCCGGCGACGAAGTGCTGATACCCGCGCCTTACTGGGTCAGCTATCCATCCGTCACGACTATGGTAGGTGGCAAGCCCGTGCCGATTCCCCTCAACAGCGATGATAATTATCAACTGCGGCTGGAACACCTGCGCGAGTTCGTTACACCCAAAACCAAGGCCATCATCATCAATTCGCCTGGCAATCCCACCGGGCATATGCTCTCATCAGGCGAAATAGAAGCTGTCGCCACGTTGGCAGCCGAAGCGGATTTGTTTGTCCTCTCCGATGAAATCTACGAAAAACTCAACTTTGACGGCCGACCGTCGGTCTCCTTGGCATCGATTCCGGAGATGGCCGAGCGTGTCGCTGTCATCAACGGGATGTCCAAGGCCTACGCCATGACTGGCTGGCGTCTGGGCTGGCTGGCGGGTCCCCAAGCTCTCATCAGCGTGGCGAGCATGTTTAATTCGCAAACCGCCACTTCGGCGGCGACCTTTACGCAGCATGCAGCCGTCGCCGCGCTCAATGGCCCACAGGATTGCGTCGACATCATGCGGCAGTCTTATCAAGACCGCCGCGACTTTATGGTGAATGCCTTCAATAGCATCGAGAATATGTCCTGCCCGAACATTGAAGGCGCATTTTATGCCTTCCCCAAAGTCAATCAGACCAGCAAATCGAGTGAGGAGGTCGCCTCGCTGATTCTTGACAAGGCGGTCGTTGTCGGCGTACCCGGCAGCGCGTTTGGCATCACCAAAGACGCCCATATTCGTTTTTCCTTTGCGACCGATATGCGGCTTCTGCGGCAAGCGGTCAAACGCATTCGCGGCATTGCCGACCAGCTTGCCTGAATCAACCGAGTCGGGGCAATGTGGCGCGAGGGGTTTATCATCCAGCTTCGATTGGCGGTCTGCCTGTCATTCATCACGCTGCTTGCGGCCTGCAATTTGTCGTATGACATCGTTCCGCCTGCAAGGCCCGTTACACAAGCGCCCGTGTCAGATTGGCTGGCAGTTGCCCCTGGGCTGGAATGGCGGACTTACCTGCCAAACGACAGCGACATGGCACAGCTTAAGGTGCTGCGTATCAACCCGGCGCTGTATCGCTTTCGCGCCATCTATCGGGAGGGAGAGCCACTGCGCCTGGCAGCTTGGCAGCGGCTTGAGCCGCAGGCTGCCGCCATCATCAACGCCAATTTCTTCGATACCGACAGGCGCGTTCTGGGCTTGGTCATTAGCGATGGTGAGATTTATGGTTCAGCCTATCAAGAGCGTGGCGGAACATTTGCCGTTCAAAATGGCCTGCCGGCAGTTCGCGCCAATCGCTCACAGCCCTATCGCGCTGGCGAGACCCTGGAGCAAGCCGTACAGGGCTTTCCTCTGCTGGTCGAACATGGCGAGCCGAGCTATTTCAACCGCTCGACTGCCCAGCGAACCCGCCGCACGCTCATTGCCGAAGACAAGCAGGGCAACATCCTGATGATGATTTCGCCCTTGGCCGGATTGTCCCTTGCCGACTTGAGCGCCTACCTGCCCACGACCGACCTGAACATCGAGACGGCTTTCAACCTTGACGGCGGCGGCTCGACCATGATGGCTGTGCCTGACATCGACTATCTACAGCCCTCGTTTGACCCCGTTCCGACCATTCTCGCCCTTTATCCGCGTTAGTTTGACTCCGCCAAATGTCCCCGCTTGTCCGCGAGTGTCGCCAGCCAAGCCAGGACAATGGCCGGGATGGCAATCAGCGTCAGCAAATCCAGCAAAATGACTGGACGCAGAATCTCAATACTTTCGCCACCCATAAGGCCCTCGATGACCCTGACGAGATTGAACAGGAATCCATCTGCCATCACCATATAGGTGACGGGACCCGTGATAAAAGCCGTCAGCAGCCAAATCCAGCGAAAGGAAAAAGTTTTCGGCAACGCGAACCATTGGAACAGTATCGGGAAGCCAAACAAAAAGGAGAGGCGCAAACTGTGATATGCGACATAAAGCAAGTCCGCAAACTTGCTCGGCTCTTCCCCATAGTACAGTTGCAGCCAAACCGGGACCGGACTCGCTGCCACAGCAGTGAACAGACTATGGCAGACATAACCCACCATAACACCGAACCATGTCCAGCGAACCCAATGGCGCATGTCAAGATGCAAGTATCGCCGAATCAGGCTTCGCTGCAAGAATCCGAAAGTCGTAAAAATCGCCCCTAACTCAATGAACGTAACAAGGTGACCATCCAATGATGTCAAGGTGATGCTAACCCTGTGGGTAAGAATGGCGCTCAAAGTAAAAATGAGCGCACAGCCCAGCGTCCAAAAGAGAACAAATCGGCGGCGGTCTTGGCTTGTGATGCCTCTCGTTTTATGTACCATTTGCCATTCTCCTGTGAATTAAAGCACTCAACTAATTGAGTCTGCTATATGATATATCTTATGCTTCATAGAGGGGCAACTACTGTAGTCGCCTCTCTTACTCAAGTGGACGCTAGTTCCAGGAAATCTTTATATGCTTAGGATTGTGCATTTTGTACGAATAAGTGCGACAATCCCAAAGTGCCTGCTTCGATAGAGCGTGGAAACTAGCCAATTGTCCTGCACCCCATTTCGGCGAACATTCAGTTTAGTGTGATGAACTTGTGCAAGAAAGAAGTAGGCGCTGGGAGAGGCCCAGCAAGCCTGCTACAATAGGTCACTGGAGGACACGTCAAGCATGGTCAAGCTGGCACAGGTCGCAACGGCACGGCAGGCACAACTCAAGGATGGGCGGCGCTTGGGCTTCGCGGAATATGGCGACCCGGCCGGCAAGCCCGTGTTCCTTTTCCACGATTTATGGGGCAACCGCACCCTGCGCCACCCGGATGATTCCATTTTAAGCCGTCTGGGCATCCGTCTGATTGGCATCGACCGACCGGGCTTCGGGCTTTCCACCCGCAAACCCGGACGGGGCCTGATGGACGTTGTCGATGACATCATGCTGCTCAGCAAGGCGCTGAAAATCGACCATTTTGCGGTCTTGGGCTACTCGGCAGGCGGGCCCTACGCCCTGGCAGCTGCCTATCGCTTCCCAGAGATTGTCACACGCTGCGCTGTGGTTTGCAGCCTGCCGCCGATGGACAATGCCCAGGGCTTCCAGGCAGTCCATGGCTATTATTCCCGTTTGTTTCAGTTGGCGAGCGGGATGGAATCCTTCTTTCGCTTGCTGCTGCGCGGTTTTTTCTGGCTGGATTCGCAGCGTGAAGCCGCGCAGTACATCCGCGAGTTTGCCGCCGCCATGTCCAAGGCCGACCAGCAGGTGCTGCGGGAGCTTGGCGTCTACAGCCGCCGCCGTGATATGTGGGATGAGATAAGGCGGGGTGGCAGCGATGCCTTTGCCGATGAGATGGTCACCCTGGTCCAATCATGGGGCTTTCGCTTGCAATCTATCCGCATTCCAGTCGATATTTGGTGGGGCGAACTGGATGCCTTCTCGGCGCCGCTGGTTGGCAAGCGCATGCAAACTTTTATTCCAAATGCCAGTTTGCACCTCGAGCCGCAGGCAGGCCACCTGATTTTGTTTTCGCATTGGCAGGCCATTCTGGAAGCATTGACCGCTTCCTAGCCCGGCGCGTGGCTGCCGTTGCCATTGACCAAATCATTTTTAACCGTCTCCAGCGCCAGCGGATGGAGTCCGGCGACCGCCCGCTCCAACTCATGCTCGGCAATAATGAAGGAAATGCTGCATTCGGAAGCCCCCTGGGCGATTGCCAGAACATTGATGCGCTGCTCACCCAAGAGCGAAAAGACCCGGCCGGCAACGCCAGGTGTGCCGCGCATCCCGTCGCCGACCACAGTAATGATGACAATATCACTTAACACATCGACCCCGTCAACATCGCGCTGACCAATCTCGCGCTGAAGCTCTTGCTCCACAGCCGCCTTCACCCGACCCGCTATGGGGTCAACGACAGTGAAGCAAAAGCTCTGTTCGGACGAAGCCTGCGAAATCATCAGGATGTTGGCGCCGGCATGGGCGCTTGCCAGGAAGGTGCGGCCGGCGATGCCCGGCACCCCCAGCATCCCTCTCCCGCGGACCGTCAGCATACTGACGTTTTTGATGCTGGTAATGGCTTTGATGACTGTTTCGCTGGCTTGCGTTCGGGTGCCAACCAGCGTGCCGACATGCGCCGGGTTGAAGGTATTGCGCACCCGCAGCGGAATCTGGCGATTGATGATGGGCTGCATGGTTTTCGGGTGCAGCACCTTGGCGCCATAAAAGGCAAGCTCGCCAATTTCCTGATAAGACACATAGGGAAGCACCTGCGCCCGCGAGTCGATGCGCGGGTCGGTTGTCATCACGCCATCCACATCCGTCCAAATGAACAACTCGTCACTGTCAAGACAGGCAGCCAAGATAGCCGCGCTGAAATCACTGCCGCCTCGTCCCAGGGTCGTAATCGTTCCATCAGGGGTCGCGCCAATAAAACCGGTGATGACTGGCGTCATGCCAGCCGCTATGTCAGCAGCCAGAGCCGCCGAAACCCGTGCTGCGGTCGCCTCCCAAAGCGGTTCGGCATCCTGAAAATGGTTGTTGGTGATGATGAGTTCGCTGGCGTCGTGCTGTTTGGCTGGAATGCCCTCGGCTTGCATCACGGCTGCAATCACCCGGCTGCTGAGCCGTTCGCCAAATGAAACCATCGAATCCGAGATGCGGGCAGTGGCTTCGCCCAAGATGTGGACTGCCTCGCAGAGCTTCAGATGCGCTTGCAGCAATTGTCCGACTTCCTTAAGAATGGCAGCCCTTGCCGCTTCCGATTGAATCAACTCCCGAACCACAGCTTCGTGCCTCGCTCGAATGTTTTCGTTAATCGACACATAGCTTTGCTTGTCCCCAGCCGCGGCGGCTCTGGCAGATTGCAGCAGCGCATCGGTCACGCCAGACATGGCCGAGACCACCACCACCAGTTCATAACCTTGAGCAAGATAATCCTGAACGATGGTCACCACCTGCCACACCGCTTCAGGCGAACCTACCGATGTCCCGCCAAATTTCATCGTCAATCTTGCCATTTCCATCTCTCCGCAGTCGTCAGACAATAAAAAAGGCGCGTGGAGGTTTTCCACACGCCTGCTTGCCGTTCCATTTCCTGCCGGCTTACAACAAGCCAAAACCTCCACCAGAAGCCCTGAAGGGCATCATAGTCATGGTCATCATGGTCGTGCTGGCGGCAGTCCAGTCAAACATCACAATCGCCAATCCAATCGGCTATCGCGCCTACTCTAACGTTTTAATCCCGCCCTGTCAAGGAAAGACTCGCAGCAAATTTCATCCATTTTTCGCTTTGGCTTTTGTTGGCTGTGGCGGTCGTTTGCACATTGACGGCTTTATGTTAAAATCCAGCTACGATTGTCAGACAGGGTGCGGAGTTAGTCCTTTTGTAAGCGGATAGGGGCTTGAGTCTGTATCTGCTTGCAGGCGGGTCCCCAACAGGGGGGACCGAGGAAGGTAAAATTTGCATTATCTTGCCAAAATACTGAAATGCACCCCTCATAGCAAGACAGCGATTTAATTGACATCATCCAATCGCTATACTATGCTTGATGCAGTGAAGTTCAATCAAGAGCGCAGAGGACAAAAAATGATGGAAAGAGAAGCTGGACTATATGAAGCATTGCGTTCAGTCATCGACCCCGAAATCGGCATGAACATCGTGGAGTTGGGCTTGGTGCGCGGTGTCGAAATCGAAGACGAGCGGGCCCATGTCAATATGATTATGACAACTCCTTTCTGCCCCTATGCGCCGCAGCTGCTGGAGCAAACCCGCCGCACCGCCCAAGATTTCCTCGGCCTTCCGACCACGATTGAAATGGGCATGGAAATGTGGGACCCCAGTATGATGGAAGAAGGCGCCGCCAGCGACTGGGGCCTGTTCTAGGGCAAGCGCCGCTATCTGGCTTGCCTGCCCGCAAAACTAGGGGCGATTCCGCTGTATCCACTGCAAGGGATCAATATAATTCTTAATCAGCCGCGCATAGTCGGTTTTGGGCCAATCGTTGGGGCGCGTCTCAAGGATGGTCGTCGGGCTTAGGTCAAAGTGCAAATGAGGCACAAAGCGACCATAGGCATCGCTAATCTCGCAAATCCTCTGCCCGCGGGCAACCCGCTGCCCAACCTCCACGCGGATATTCTGCACATGGGCATATCGGCTGTAAATGACCGCGCCGTCAGGCTCATACAGCGGATCATGCCGTATCACAATGAGGTTGCCCCAAATGCTTAGCCGTGCCGCAAATATCACCACGCCATTGGCACAGGCATAAACCTGCATCCCTTTGTCAGCATACGGCTTGCCAAAATTCAAATCCGCG
Organism: Aggregatilineales bacterium; assembly: GCA_965214515.1. Lineage (GTDB taxonomy): Bacteria > Chloroflexota > Anaerolineae > Aggregatilineales > Phototrophicaceae > UBA6055. Next base: position 3,421,666 of record OZ243955.1, on the reverse strand, counting down.
CCCGTATGATAGGCCTCGCTCGGCGTGCCGATGAAATATAATTTGCCGAATGGATTGGCATCGCGCCAGGCGGAGGGCCAAACTTCGCGCTGGCGCCGCTGTTCGCTTGTGCCGATAGGCGAATCATAGCCATCGGCCACATTGACGCCATCCACAACATCAGGCCGATTGCGGCCAGAGCTTGGCGGTTCTGTCGGCTCGTTGCCCGGCCTTGGTTCATGTCGCCCAGGCGTAACCGTTACAATGCGCCTAAAACGAATGGCATCAAAGGCAATTTCCTTGTCTGCTTCGCCAGTTACATCATTCAGAAAAACGCGGCCGGCATTCTCCTGTCTGTGATCCAAATCAAACACGCCCAGCGGCACCCAGGTATTGCGATTGCGGTTCTGATTGATGTCAACCACAACCTCGTTATCCGTGCCGACAATGCCATGAATTTTGTAACGAGCGCGGGTCGTGGTCGCCTTGCGATTGGGGATAAAGGCCGAAATCTCGTAAAAACCGGAATGGGGCAGCTGCCGCCGCCACTCGACCCAGACTTGGCTGGTTCGGGCTTTGGTCGATACATACAGATAAACCCAGCCCCAGGTATTCTGGCGCGAACGGAATTCAAGCTGCCCGGAATAGGATCCGCTTCGGAAGCCTGCCTTTTCGGGCAGGATGACAACTTCATCCGTGAAATTATCGATAGGCTTGGTAACGGGGTCGGCTGGTGAAGTGGCCAATTCTATCGGGGTGTTAATCGCCGTCCATTGTGAAATGATGCCATAACGCCACCAACTCAGCCCCTTGAAGCCATATTGCTGCGTCGCCAGCGTATGCGCTTCGATTTGTTCGGGGAGCGCTGCTGTGCCTTCAAAGACGGGGATGATGGGCTTGCCATAATCTCCCCACACGGCATCAACATCTTCCAGCACCTTTTCCGGTGTGACGTGGAAGGTTTTCCAATAAAGCTGCGGTTGCAGGCTGTCGATAAAAGGGACCCACTCATCCGGAAAAATCCTGTGCCGATGATGTTTGCGCGGGTCAATACTCATGCCAATGTGGAAACGTGCGCCCAGTTCGCGCCGAAGCGCCAGCATGAAGGGGCGCACATTCTCGGCGCCGCCTTTCCAATAACCAGAATGTGGCTCGATATCCAGAACCAAAGAGCCAACGCCAGGGCGCTTGCAGGCTTCGGCAATAAGGGCTGTTTCAGCCTCAATGTCCAGCCCATGCGGCACACACCAGGCATGGAATTCCATGCCCTTCGCCCGACACACCCGCACCCATTCATCAATACTGTCCGGCCCCTTAATCGCCAGGTCGGTATGGTCATATTCACCCATCCAGTACGTGCTGTCGGTAATTTTCACCCAGATTTGATTGACATTCGGGGTGCGGATTCTGATATTGTCAATCAACTGGCTGATAGTGACCTCAGCCACGCTTCGTCCTGACCAATGCCAGATAGCGATTTTGCCATCATAAGGCGTCGGACGAACGGACGGCGAAAGGTCAGCGCCAACCGCTCGAATAAACTCAACATAGCCGGCATAAATCCAGCCGCGCAGCCCGCCTTTTTCGACCCAGACCCACTTGGTCAGTGTTTGCGTTTCGGGATAATAGACCACCAATGCGTTATCAAGAATATCGCCCACATCCTGATAATGGATGCCGGGGCCGCTGCGGATGTTGCTGAATGCCGTTCTGGCATTGGCAATAGCGATTATGCCCTCGCCAGCGTGATTGGGTTTCGGTACGGATGCCGCGCTGCTCATCTGCTGCTCCTCTTTCAAAGCTGTATCTTGCTCACAGCGTCAGCATAGCACAAACGCGCCCGCAGCAGGCGACCAAAGGGACGCGCTTTGTGAAAACAGATTCATCTGATAAGTTGAGAAAAGCAGCAGAGCGTGCGGATGAAAATCCTGCACAGTCCTTAAACTTCAAACGCTCCATTCCTGTAAAAAAGTTCGCCATCAACGCGGATTTCGCTGTCCTCGCGCATGTCACAAAGCATATCATGCGGCAGCTGCGCCAGTTTTTTGCGCCGCGCATCGCTCATTGTCGGTCCTTTCGACAAAATTCAGGTAAGTTCTCGCGCTTTTACTAAGGCGCTCTCGAAATCCACTTCGCTGCCGATGACCCTAACATATTCCGCGTGCTGAACAATATCATCTCTGTCCAGCACAAACACAGCACGCTGGCAGATGCGCCAATCGGTGTCATGCACGCCGTAATCATCGGCAAACTTCATATCGCGGTGCGTCGAAAGCGTTTCGGTATTGTCAATGCCTTCACTGCCACAGAAGCGCCCCAGCGCAAAAGGCATATCCGCGCTGACAGTCAGGACGACCGTATCCTCAAGGCCCGCAGCTTCTTCGTTAAAACGTCTGGTTTGAGCGGAACATACCCCAGTATCAATGGATGGAACGACACTGATGACCTTCACTTTGCCAGCATAATCGGACAAGGATTTTTGGCTTAGGTCATTGGCAATCAAGATAAAATCGGGTGCCGGCGCTCCCGCTTCAAGCATGGCGTGTTGAATGTGATGTTCGTTATCGCCAACCATCATCCCTTTGCGTGACATCTCTGTTTCCCCTTATAATATGTTAAGTTAGGCTTTTATATGATGAATGACAGGCAGACAGTTGAGCCTGTCACAATAATCAGCATCGTAAAGAGTATAATCGATAATCTGCTATAAATCAGGGAGAAGAGTATGCAGCCTCGACGAATCATCATTGCCGTACTCGCGGCGATTGTTATCATTATCGGACTCATTATCACCAGGCCATGGCTTTATTTTGTAGTCAACGAAGTGGATGAGGCCTTTCCGGGCTTGTCCACTTCGCAGCGCGATGCCGTCCGCAATATGCCCGAAGAGCAGAAAGACGCGCTGATGGCGATGGCTAAAGACAACCCGCAGATGGCGGAAGAAGTCGCCATTGCCCAGACAGGCGCTGATATTGTCGTGCCACCGGACCAGCAAGCCATGCCAGAGGACATGCCCGCCGAGCCTGTCGTCCTGTGGTCTGGCTCATTCATCACCGTTGACGCCATACACAAAGCCGAGGGAACCGCCACCATCTATGAACTGCCAGACGGCAGCCGTGTCTTGCGTTTCGAGGACTTCACATCCGCCAACGGGCCCGATTTGCATGTGTATCTGTCAATCGAAGTGCCAACGCGCACCTTTGACGGCCTGGGCGAGAACGCGATTCACCTCGGCAAGCTCAAGGGCAATGTCGGGAATCAGAATTATGACATTCCAGCCGATGCTGACCTGGCTCCATACCAAAGCGTGGTGATTTATTGCAGGCCCTTCCGCGTTATATTTAGCTCGGCCGAATTATCGTAAATCCATTTCGGCTGCCGCTAATCAAAATTGCGATGCCGCCACTCTCCGTCAACCATCGTTCCCATGACATTCAGTTCGGGGATTTCACCAGGGGCCGTCGCATAAATATCGCGGTCAAGCACAATCAAATCGGCAAGGTATCCAGCGGTGAGCTTGCCCAGCCGCTTCTCCATCCCGGCGGCATAAGCCGGCCCCTGCGTGAAACCGAGCAGGGTTTCGTGCAGGCTCAGCTTTGCCTGTGGATGCCAGCCGCCAGCTGGCTGACCCGCACGCTGGCGAGTCACCGCAGCATGGATGCCCAGCAAGGGGTCAAAGGGTTCGACTGGCGCATCCGAGCCGAAAGCTATCCGAGCGCCATAATCCAGCTGAATCCGTGGATTGTAGGCGTACTGCGTCCTTTCGCCCCAATAGCGGTCCGCCATGACCCTATCGGAGGTGGCGTGAATCGGCTGCATGGAAGCAATCACATCCAATTCCGCCAGACGACTCAAATCTTGCGGGTGCATAACCTGAACATGCTCGATTCGATGTCGGCGGCTGGCGGCGGATTCATGGCGCTCCCGTTCCTCGCGGCGGACGCTCTCGAAGACATCCAGCACATCATGCACTGCCTTGTCGCCGATGGCGTGGATAGTGGCGGACAAGCCGTTTGCGCTCGCGCGGCTGACATATTCAACCATTTCTTCCTTGTCAACCACGGCAATGCCATAATTGTCAGGTTCGCCTTCATACGGCTCGAACATCAGCGCGGTTTTCGGTCCCAGCGCCCCGTCGGCAAACAATTTCAGCGCCCCCATCCGAATCCAGTCATCGCCAAAACCGGTGCGGATGCCCGATTCAATCGCCGCATCCAGCCACGGCTGATTAATCTGTTTCAAGACTCGCAGCGAGAGCCGGCCCCGTTCGCGCAAAATCTGAAGCGCTGCCAGGCTCGAAGGCTCGTCAAAATCATGGATCATCGTAATCCCGCACTTGAGCGCCTCCTCCTGCGCCGCCGCCATCATGTCAGCCAGTTCCTCCGATGTCGGATTCGGAACTTTTTCCTGCACCAGCTTCATCGCCGATTCGAGCAGGATTCCCGTCGCCGCGCCTTGGGCATCGCGCTGAATTTTGCCACCTTCGGGGTCTGGCGTTGACGAAGTAATCCCCGCCCGCTCCAATGCTTTGGAATTGACCCAGGCGGCGTGTCCGCTCTTGGCATTGAGCATCACCGGGTTATCGGGCGCCACCGCATCCAAATCCGACTTGTCGGGAAAGGCATCATGAGCCCACAAGTCCTGCGCCCAGCCTCGACCGGTTATCCATGCGCCCGCCGCAGCCTGCTCGACGCGCAGCCTGACACGTTCCAGCGCCGCTTCTTTGCTCGCCACTTCAAACACATCGACAGACCGCAGCGCCCTCGCCTGCAATTCCCAGTGAAGATGCGCATCCGTCAGTCCAGGCAAAATTGTTTTGCCATCCAGGTTGCATACTGCTGTGCCTGCGTTTGCCAGGCGGCGAATCTCGGCATCCGTGCCAAGCGCAGCCACTCTGCCATAGCTGACTGCCAGCGCACGGACACGCGGCCGAGCAGCATCCAGCGTGATGATATTGCCATTCAACAAAATTGTCTGAATCATCAAATCATTCCTGTAAAAAGTTTTCCAGTTCGCGCTTGATTTCCGCAGCCGTCGGTGCGCTGTCAATGCCGATGCGCGTCACCGAATAAGCCGCCAGACGCCCCGCCATTTCAACCGCCCGAAAGACATCATTCCCCACCAGCGGCAAAAGCCCCAGCACCGATGCCGCAAAGACATCCCCAGCGCCAGTCAGGTCACGGACAGGCACCTCCATGCTGTCGTAATGCCGAGAATCACCATCATAGTAGTAGGTGCCGCCATAGCGCCCGTTGGTGACCACCAGGTGATTGCACACCCGTCGAATCTCGTCGGTCAAGCGGGGATGCTGATGAATGTCCTCTTCGCTGTAGACAAGGAGGTCAATCAGCTTGAAAGCCTCTTCATCGAACCAGCGTTTGAACTGCACTTTGCCATCCTCATCCCAGCGCCGCATCAAGCCCTGAAGCGTCAGCATCATCATCGCCTCTGGAAAACTGCGAGCCATCTCCAATGGATTGACCTCATCCGCCAGCGGCCCCAAATGCACATAAGGCACATCCAGCCAGCCATTAGGCACATCGCCATAACGGATTGCCCTCGCCCTTGCCCGGACAAATTGCTGACGCCCGCCCTCACCGTAGACGTTTTCATAAGTCAGGGAAGAATCGGCTGGCAGCACCATGAGCTTGCCGAAAGGCAATAAATGCTTGAGCAGCGGCTCGTTATAGGCGGCGCTTGTCAGGATGCCCACGCGATGCCCCAAGGCAGCATACACAGGTGCGGCATAAGAGACCGTCCCTCCCAGGATTCTGCCACCCGGCACCAGGTCTGCCGTCGTGTGACCGATTACTAAAACATCAATTTCTGAAGTCATAGCTGCTCAAAGCACCCGGGAAACAAAGACACAGGAGGCAGGTCTGTTCACAAACTGTCAAATTCGGCCGGGTTATTTGGGAACAATGGTGACTTTGCGGGTGCGTCCCTCGCCAACACTGCGGGTCATCACATCGCCGCGGCCGCGCAGGGTAAGATGGATGATGCGCCGCTCATTGGCGTGCATCGGCTCCAGCGTAATGGTGCGCCCCTGCTGCACCGCCTGCTTTGCCATGCGGTTTGCCAAACCCCGCAAACGATTGGAACGACCCATTTTGTAGCCATCGGCGTCAATGATGATATTGGCGCGGCGCTGCAAACGGCGGCTGCAAATCAGGCGCACGATGTTTTGCAATGAGGAAAGCGTCTCGCCGCGGCGCCCAATCAGCCGATTGATGCCTTCGCCAGTGACATTTAACATCCAATGGGGTTCTTCCCCTTCGACCTCTTCCTCAACGCGATGCACATCGATTCGACCCTTGATTTGCATTTTCGCCAGAAGTTCCCCAAGCACTTCTTTGCCCACGATAGCATCTTCACTCAATTCGTCTGTCGGTATCTCAAGCGGCTGCTCGTCCGCGAGTCCATCCCTATCGCTGTCTTCATCATCCGCCACTTCGGCTTCCACCGATTTGCGCCGGCCAATCAGCACCAGACGAACACGCGCCTCCCGCGCTCCAAATCCAAACAGGCCCGTATTCGGCTCTTCCAAGACTTCGACCATGACATCACCGGGCGAGGCATTGAGTTCGGCAAGCCCCTTATTGATTGCATCTTCAACCGAATTACCGGTCGATTCTATCATTTCCATATTTATGTCCCCTGTGCGCGATGCGGTTGGTTATTTCTGGTTACTTCCTGCGCGGTTTCTTTTTCTTGAATTTGCGCGGTTTCCTGGCTGGTTTCTCATCCTCGATTTCAATCTCCGCGCTGACAATCACATCGTCGCCTTTCTTGCCCCCAAAAATCCTGTCCAATACCCTACGCCCCTGCGGGCTGTATTGGACAATGCCAATCAAATTGGACGTGACAAAGTAAATGGACAAGCCAACCGAGAACGACAGCGAAAAGAAACCAAACATCAGTGGCATGATGGTGGTCATGCTTTTCGTCATTGCCTGCGCCTGACCGCCCACGCCGCCCGAAGGCTTGTCATCATCATCGTCTTGGTCCTTGCTGCCCTGGGTGGTCGCCATCGTCAATTTCGACTGCGCCCAGGTCGTTACCAGCACCAGCAAGGGCAAAACAAGCGCGTAAGGCGGGTTGGTCGTTGGCGGCAGGGTCAAGTCCATTCCAATCCACATCCGCTGCAAGGGAATTAAAGAATCCAACCCCGGAATCAGCAGCCGCTCCGACAAATCCACCAACTGAAAGGGAGTCGCCGCCAAGGCAAAGAAAATCGCCTGATAAAGACCAATCAAAATCGGAAATTGAATGACCAGCGGCAGGCAGCCACCGACCGGATTGACCTTGTTTTCCCGATACAGTTTCATCTGTGCCTGGGAGAGTTTTTCCTTGTCGTTCTTGTATTTCTCCTGGATTTTCTTGAGCTGTGGCTGAATCTGCTGCATCTTGCGCGAGGATTCCTGCTGCCGCGCCAGCAGCGGATAAGTCAGGAAGCGGATAATCACCGTCAGCACGATAATCGCCAGGACAATATCCTGATTGAGCGCCGCATACAACCATGTCAGAATGGTCACAAACGGGTTTAGAATTAAATCCCACATTCAAACAAACTCCTGTCGATGGACTAAGGACTATAGACCCATGTTTGGCGTCCATCGACCTCAAACGCGATCAATAATTTGCCTGTATCCACAGAACTGACAAGCACGAGCGGCTGGTCGATGTCGAGCGTTTCGCTGGGCTGTAGCAAGAGCAGATTGCCAAGCAGTTCCGGGCGGCCCTCAATCTCCCTGGCATTGATGAGCCCGCCATCGCGGCGGTCAAGCCAATAGACCTTGCCATCACGCGATGCCACGATAACCCGCTGCTCATAAACCAGCGGCCCTGGACGGATCCCACGCTCGGCAACCTGCACTGACCAATGTTCGGCAAGGTTATTCTCGGTGTCAAGGGCATGTACATAACCGCTCAGGTCAGTCACATAAACGATGCCTTCTTCGTCGATTGCCGGTGTGCCCCAGACCCAATTTTGGGTATCGTAGCGGTTCAGGATTTGACCATCAAGCGAAATCTCAAAAAACGATTTGTTGAAGCTGCCAACATACAAGCGCCCCTTGGCAAGCAGCGGCGCCGCGGCCACACTGCCCCCCAAGTCCACCGACCAGCGATGACTGCCGGTTTCCCTGTCAACCGCATACAAATGATGGTCAAGCGAAGGAAAGACAATCATATCATCCACCAGCAGGGGCTTGGCCCAAACCCCACCTTCGGTCGAATATGTCCACAAGACCTCATAATCCTCGATTGACATCGCAATCAGACCATCGTTTTGCAGGGGAATGTACATCACATCATTCACAACCAGAATGTTGGCAACAATCTGGTCATCAATCGGTATGACCCGTTCCACCTTTGCCGCCACCGAATCAATCTCCAGCAGGCGACCATTGTGGTCGGCAGCCAGAAAAGCCTCCTCGTCAATCCGAATAGGGGTGGCGTAGAACTGTGCATTTTCGTACTCGCTGCCCAAAAGCACCCAGCTTCGGGGATTGTTATCCGAGTCACGGCGCACTTCACCGGTGACCGGATTAATCAAACGCGCCGGCACGCCATTGGCGGGGCTTAAAATCGCCACGCGCTCATTGTAGGAAAGCACGATATTCTGCTCGCCGTGCAGGTCAATCAAACCGATGGCGGGCCAGCTGACCCCCATCCGCGTTCCGACGCAAGCCGTGAGCAGGGCTGCCGTCAGCAGCAATAAAACTGGCAAGCGATACCGCTTGAGGTTCACCTTGTTCAACTGTCACTCCTTGGGTGGAACGGGGTCATAACCGCCGGGGTGCATGGGATGGCAGCGCATAATCCGTCGGAAGCCCAGCCACATTCCTTTGAAAGGTCCATAGATTTCGATTGCCTGATAGGCATAAACCGAGCAGGTTGGTGTAAAACGACAGGCAGAGGGCAGGATAGGCGAAAGAAATCGCTTGTAGCCGCTTATAGATTTCAGCAAGAGCCACTTCAACATCCTGGCTTTCCTCTGGACAATTCTGCCTGCAAGAACAACTCATTCAATATACGTTGCAATTCATTGAAAGGTTGTGCGGCGGCCATCGGTCGCGCGGTCACTACAATATCATATCCTTGCCGCAGACAGGTATGCTTTTGGCAGATGGCTGCACGCAAGCGGCGTTTGGTGCGATTTCGCAAGACGGCCCTTCCGAGCCATTTGCCGGTCACAAAGCCATAACGATTATGTGACAAGCCATTGGCACGCAGGGCAAGCGCCAAAGCCGAATGCCGATATTTCCTGCCGCCAGCGCGAACGCCAGCAAAATCAGCCCTGTGCCGCAGCCTCAGCGCGGACTTCATCGCCTAGCCCGCGTTCCAGTTGACCTTCTTGACGTGCCTGGGTATCACGGTCAGTTGATGGCGTCCGCGTCTGCGCCGAGCTTTGATAACCCGGCGCCCGCTGCCAGTGCTCATCCGCTTGCGAAAGCCATGCACACGTTTGCGGCGGCGAACCTTGGGCTGCCAGGTGCGTTTGGTTGACATGTCACTTGCCTTTATCTAAACATCATTTCCCATCACAAACAGCCAGTATAACCCAGCAGCGATGCCTGGTCAACAGTCGCTTACCTTATCATAACACAGGTCAGCCTGCTCACTGTCAAATGCTGCTATTATACGAGATTAGCCCAAGTAGCGCTTGACGATAAGCGGGGCATTCAAGTAGGATTGCAGGGCGAGTTGTCCTTTAAGGTCCGAGCCCGCCAGTGTCTGTTGATTGATAAACGAATCGGGAGGTGTTTAACCTTGATACCAGCGCATCATTGGGCACACAGCTTTTCGATTGCTTCTGAAGATATTGACAGCATCACCAACCTCTTGCTGGAAAAAGAAACGCCTTTATCCAGCGTGCAACTCGCAACCGCCATCATCAAACAGCGTGAACAAGATATACGGTCAGAATTAAGAGAACGTTATCGAGGGACGAAAATCTATCAGCCCGCAGGCAGTTACGATGTCGGAGACCGACTGGCATTTTCCATGATGGATTATGCCACCGCAAGGGTCACGGGCATTCGTTCCGGTCGAAGCATGGATTTGAACGCATTCCAGGTCGTCACAGTCGAATTTGACGATGACACCGACAATCGGATTCGAGAATTTGTCAGCGGGTTTGAAGGCGAACATCCCCTCAACAATCCGGATTTGAACAAGCATCCAAGCAAACTGAACAGCGCATACACAGTCGATGACATCATCAAAGACCCGGCGGTCACCATCATCCAGCAGGTGAATGAGGCGCTGGAACAGAACCCCGACCTGGTTCGGATTGCTGGCACCTGGTTTGTCCGCGACCTGATGCTGGACGTGGATATTGGTCATTTGCATCTGGCGGAAGCCGTCCTCGATATGAACAATGGCGGGCCATTGCCCCCCGCCGACATTCTGCAAGAAATCGGCGGCTTGGGCAAAGCGCCAGAACCTTTGCAGGTCTTCTCGCTGAACTATGGCATGAAGCATGACGAACGCTTTGATGAGGTTGGGCCGGCGGGCAAAATCCTGTGGCATCTTCATCGCCTGCTGCCGCGAATGGTGCGGCAAGTGCCAGCCATCTTGCAGTACAAGACCGTCGCCTGCGACCGCAGGCTGCTGACAAAAGACATGATGCAGCTGGAATATGACCTCGATGACGAACATTCGCCCATTAGCTCGCCGCCACCGGGCGACGAGGTCAGCCTGACGCTGATTTATCCCCATCGCCGTGTTGGCACCCTGCCCATCAACTCGGAGACGCGCTACATCTTCCCCGAAGCCAAAACGCCACGCATTGCGATAACGATTGTCGATGCGCTGGATGGACAGGAATATCCCTGCTGGGTCGTTCATCAATATAAATATGTCTATGGTCTGGCAGCGCTCTATCAAAAACACCACCTGCCAGTCGGCGCTTATGTTTATCTTAACCGAACCCGCGACCCCAGCCGAATAGAAATCGAGTTTGACAATTATCGCCCCCGAACAGAATGGATTCCACTGGTTGAAAGCATCGACAAAGACCGACTCCGATTTGAAACCGCCAAACGCGCCATTGGCGCTGATTACGATGACCAGATTATTGTCGGAATCAACAACCTGCCCGAAGTCGATAAGCTGGGCAGCGATGTGCAGAATAAACAGATGCCATTAGCAAAACTGCTGCGCGACCTCATTACCGAACTCAGCCGGCAAAATCCACAGAGGACCGTTCATGCCAAAGTCTTGTACAGCACACTCAATATCTTGCGGCGCTGTCCACCTGGCCCGATATTCGCCACGCTGACAGCGCATCCGGATTTTGAGAACGCGGGCGGGGATTACTGGAAGCTCAGCGATTGACCCAAAGGATTTGCCGAATGCCCCCCAATTACCTGATTAAGCTGAACGTCGAAACAAAGTTCTATATTGATTATGAATGGTGGAAAACAAGCCGTGATGACTTGAATGTCTATCTGCTGACTCACCTGTCGCCGCAGCAGCGAGCCAATCTTGAACATCTGGACTTGCAGGAAGTATTTGATTATGTGCATCCAGAGACAGGCGAAGTGTTTCGGTTGGATGCCTTGGGGCTGGCCATTCAGGAATCGGCAAAACGGCCGAATTTCATCACCGAGCATATCGGGTTGATTGACAGCGTTTTTCGCGCCTTTCTGGTCAATGGCAATCGTCCCCTGGATGCGCTTGAACTTGCCGAGATTACCGGGCGCGCGGCATCAACCATCCTCAAAACAATTGGCGGTGTCCGAATTTATCGCGGCATCCGACCCTATCAACCCGTCAATCATGCTAAGGACTAGGGAATGGCACGGATTATCAATACCAACAGCCCAGGCAAACGCCGCCACAGTTACATGCGCACCAGCGCCGAGATTCTGCGGCGCCTGACCCAGCAGCAGGCCGTCGACGACGACACCAAAGACATGGTCGCCATGCTTGTTTATTGCCTGCGCGGGATTAACGACACAGTTGAAGAATCGATTCGCGCCTGGGAGAAACGCGGCTACTGGAAAAAAGCCGTCGATTTCCAGCAAAAATGGTGGTGGGCCTCCTTGCTGGGCGCGTCCATCGAAGAGCAGGTCAAAACCAACCGCTGGGATGATTTGCCCGATACCATGATGAAGCTCTTTCCTCACTTTGCCCAGATTCAAATTAACAGGATGACCCGAAATCCCAAAGATTGGGAAGGGTGCTATCAAAAGCTGATGACAGAAAGCAGGAAATAAGCATCATCAAGCCACCGCCCCGCTTCATAGCTGCTGTCATGGCGCCTGCTGCCGCCAGTTGAGTCTGCCTTGCACAAATTACTCTCGGCAATTTGCCCAAATGCTTGTATAATTTGTATAATCAATATAGAAGAGCATCTTGATATGGCAACGGAAACCGCGCCGCCGCAAAAGTCAGCGAAAGAGCTAAGAGTGGAGCGCATGACCTGGTTTGGTCTGGTGGGTGTTTTGATTGTCGCCAGCATCATGCCAGAGGGGATGGCGCTGCATCATGCCCTCACGCCCCTTGCCACCGGACTGGTGCTTGTGCTGTCAGGCATCTATCAGCACCGCCAAAAATGGCGCATCAGCCTATCGACCTGGATTGTCGGCATCCTGCTGTTGGGTATGGCGATTTTTAACGTCTTTTATCATCCTGAACTGGACTTGTCATTTGTGGTCATTATCTTTGCCTTCATTGTCATTGCCATCGGTATCTTTACCAATGAAACCTGATTTTCTCCAAATATATGCCGAGTTTGGATATGATTATGAATAAAACGAAAACTCAGGAAATCACAGTAGAAGAAATTCGCAAGCTGGCGCTGCCCTTGAGCACGCGCATTATCTCTGGTGAAGGCCTGCTGGACCGCGCAGTGACCTGGACAACGGTCATCCATCCCGAAGATGACATCACTTCAAAATCGGTTCAGAAGCATGAACTCATCCTGTTTGCGCCGGTGAACAATCCGTCAAGGGCGCACAGTGATTCGGAACTGGTGCATTGGAGCGCCAAAGTGCGCGCCGCAGCCATGATATTCAGCGCAGCCGTCAATCCGACGGCTCTTGCCGAGGCAAAGTCTTACAATCTGCCAGTCCTGACCTTGCCAGACGACATCCGCATTCGAGATGTTGAAAAGACAATCATCAGCCTTTTGGTGTACCGCAAAGGTCAAATTGAACGGCGCGGCACACAAATCTATCGCCAGCTTACACAGATTTCATCACGCAACGAGGGGATGGATGAACTCATCGACGCTATGGCGCGTTTAACCAAAAAAGCCGTGATTATCCACGACAAGCGCTTGCATCCACTCTCCCATAAACTTCAGCCGCAGTTTGTCGATATCTGGGATGATGTGGAGCTCTTTCTCAAGAAGCAGGACAATCTGCCAGTCGAACTCCATGACCGACATCGCGTCGTCGATGTGGACCCACCTGTGCTGATGCAGGCGCTTCCGATTGCTGGCATGGCCCGTCTGGTGGCGCCCATCATCACCAGCAATGTTGGACGCGGCTATCTGTCGATTATCGGGCGCGAGGGCGACCTGGATGAAATCGACCAACTCGTTTGCGAACATGGCGCGGCAGCCTGCGCTTTGGAAATGGCGAAGCAGAAAGCTATCAATGAGACCGAAAAACGCCTGCGCGGGACATTCCTTGACCGATTGCTGCTGGGCGATGTCAGCCTGCAAGAGGCTGTCCGCCAAGGCGAGCGATTTAATCACGCCATGACGCAAACCCATCTGGCCTTTGTCCTGTCATGGCGCGGCGAAAATCAGCCTTCCCTGCGGCGGCTGGAAACCATCGTCAATACGGTCATCACCCATGAACGCGCCGCCGCTCTGGTCTGGATCCGTGAAACCGAAGGCGAGGTGGCTGTCTTCCATGCGACAGATTTTGAGAATCCTATCGACAGCAGCATGGCGTTGTCGCTTGCCTTCCGCCAAGAGATTAACCAGCAATATCCTCACAGTCGCGTCGCCATCGGCTTGGGGCAGGTCGCCCGCGACGTCAATACCTGGCGTGCCAGTTACCGCGATGCCGTGCAGGCGATGGAACTGGCTGAACGCCTGCAAACCGATATTCCGCTTTTCATTGGCGATTTGGGGGTCTATCAACTCATACTGAGCTTGTCCGACCGCGACAAACTCAACGATTTTTGCGAGGATACACTTGGCTTGCTGACAGATTACGATATGCGGCAAAAAGCCGACCTCATCAAGACACTGGAGGCATTTTTCAACTGTCACGGCAATCTGTCGCAAGCTGCGGAGTCCCTGATTGTGCATCGGAATACCCTGCTGTATCGCATGAACCGCATCAATGAAATCGCTGGCATTGACCTGAGCAGACCGGAGACGCGGCTGGCGCTGCACCTGGCATTGACCATTCGGCGGCTCTTGACGCTTGGCTAAGCGATTCTGTATGGATGTCTGCCAACATCAACAGCATATCCTTGTGTATTCTGCCCAAGCATTTATCGTAAATATCCATAACTTCTAGCAATGGCGCGGCCTGTGAATACCGTTACAATCTATAGTATCAGCAACAGGAGGATGAGAATTGACTTATCAATATGATACATTCGATGACCTTCATCACATCGACCGCGACCATCGGGATGCCTGCGCGTTGATTTGTTCAGTTCGCAAGGGCGGACAAGCGACGCACGGCAATGTGAAACGCACCATCGAGGCGCTGACTCGGATGGGACACCGCACCGGCTACATCAATGGCGAGGGCGATGGGGTCGGTGTTTTAACGGACATCCCGCGTCAGTTATGGACAAAATGGCTGGCGCAGGCGGGTCTGCGGTCTTCTTTGGCAACCTCGCGCAATTTTTGGGTGGCCCATGTGATGATTCCCTCTGGCGACCGCGCCCGCGCCCTAAATATCGTCGACCAAATCTGCCGTCAAATCAGCGAAGCCGGCTTGCACATCCTCATTGACCGCCGCGGTCAAGTCAATCGCCAGGTCTTGGGACCCAATGCCGAAAAGAGCGAGCCAGTCTTTTGGCAAATCGCCGGCATTAACGGTCAGGTCGCATCAAGCAAGCTGGACTCGAAACTGTTTGAATTGCAGGTTCAGCTGGAACGCGGGCTTGGCATCCATTTCCCTTCGTTCTCCGCCCACAGCGTCGTCTACAAAGTCCAGGGCACCATCGAGATACTGCGGCGTTACTATCCTGAACTGCGCGACCCGGATTATGCCTCCGCCATCACCATGGGACATGCACGTTACAGCACCAACACCAATCCTGTTTTCGAGCGGGCGCAGCCTTTCAGCATTTTAGGACACAATGGCGAATTTAACACGATTTCCCGCTTTCGGCTTGAATCGGAAATGCTGGATATACCCATGGTAGAAAATGGCTCCGATTCGCAAGATGTAGACCGCAGCATTTATGCCTTGTGCATGCAAAAGGGACTCGATTTAATCGAAGCGATGGAACATGTCTTCCCGCCCTTTGACCATGACCTCATTCAGGACTCGCCCGAAATCCAGAAGATGTATGCCGAAGTGCGGCAGTCCTTTGGGCCCTTTGCACAGGGACCGGCTGCTGTTGCCGCCCGTCTGGGCAATCTGGCGGTGTTCAGCGTGGATGCGCTGGGACTTCGCCCCTTGTGGTATGGCGAAACCGAAAAGGAACACTTCGTTTCATCCGAACGCGGTGTCTATAGCCTGGATTCCATGTCGGTCAGCCCCAAACCGATGGCCCCAGGCGAAAAAATCGCGCTCGAAATCCATACAGGCCACGCCATCAAGGTCCTGGATTATCCCGCTATCCAGCGGCATGTCCTCAGCAAATATCGCGCCCGCCAGCCTTATCATCCGACAGCTTCCAGTCTTTGGTCAGGCCATGTCGGACAAACCATGGAATCACCCGCAGCAAGTTTCCCGATAAGCCCCTCTTTGGCGGCCAGCCAGCAGCTTCAAACCGAAACGGCAGCGGTTGCCATGCTGCAAGAAGCGCCCGAACCGCGCCAATCCATAACGAAACTGCCCTGGCTGGACAAGCCGCTTAAGGTCAATGCGGCGGTGATGTCCGGTTTTGGCTGGGAACGTTATCATCTTGAAATCGTCAAGGCATTTTCCGAAGATGCCAAGGAGCTAATTGGCTCATTGGGTTGGGACGGGCCGCTGGCTGCGCTCAGCAATACCCGCGTCAACCTGGCTGATTTTTATAAAGAGACGATTGCCGTTGTCACCAACCCATCTATTGACCGCGAGCGGGAGCAGTCGCAGTTCTCGTCGCAGGTTTTGGTCGGCAGCCGACCCGAAATCGCCAGGGGACGCGAACAGAACGAGACTTTGATTCGTCTCGAACTGCCTTTCCTGCTGGAGGCAATACCTGGCTTTGAGGATACCGACTTTGTGCGCGAAATCGCCTCGCAGTTTGGCATCATGCTCATTGAAGACCTGGTTGATATTTTCGCGGGGAAGGTCAGCTTCCTGTCGATGGGCTGTCCGACCGACTCTGCCATTGACCAGGCTGTCGAAACTTTGCAGCATCAGGCGATTGAAGCTGTGCTTCACGGGGCGCAGTGCATCGTCCTGGACGACAGCAAAATCGCGGCGGGCGATGAACTGTTTATGGATCCTCTGCTGGCAACTGCTGTGGTGGACAAGGCGCTGCGTCAGGCAGATTTCACGCCCAATCTGCGCCGCAAGGTCGGGATTGTCGTTCGCTCTGGCGCCATGAGAGACCTGCATGATTTGGCATTGTGCATCAGCCTGGGCGCCAATGCCGTGCTGCCCTATGCGATGTACGCCGTCAGTCTGGGTACAGCGCCGCGCGGGCGCAGAACGATGCTCACACCCGAGCATGTGGAAACCCGCCTGCGCAACACGCTCAAGGCAGTTTATGCCGGCCTGCAGAAAATTACATCGACCATAGGCTGCCACGAACTGCGCGGCTATGGCCACAGTTTCAGTTCTGTGGGTCTATCCAAAAATCTTGCCAACTTGCTGGGGACACCAAATTATTTCGGCTCGACCGGACGCGGGCTGACCTGGACTGCGCTGTACAATGACGCTGAAGAGCGGGCGCAGGAGTTCCGCGGCAAGGTTCGCGCCCGCCTGAAAAATCCGGAGCGATTTTATCCGAAAATGTGGAAAAAAGCGGAGGCGGTCGCTCATGGCGAATTGTGCTTTGACGACTATACCCAAACGCTGTTGGGCCTGGAGGAAAGAATGCCGGTCTCGCTGCGGCATATCCTGGCGCTTAAAGAAAGCGCCTCTCCGATAAATCCTGCCGATGTGGACATTAGCATCAAAGGCTATGACTTGCCGGTGCTGATTAGCGCGATGTCCTTCGGGTCGCAGGGCGAGTTGGCCTATCGCGCCTATGCGGAAGCGGCGCATCGGCTCAATATCATCTGCATGAACGGCGAAGGCGGCGAACTCCATGACCTGCTGGGCAAGAATCCCCGCAATCGCGGGCAGCAGGTGGCATCAGGGCGATTCGGCGTGAACATCGCCTTCCTGAACTCGGCAGCGTATATCGAAATCAAGATTGGCCAAGGCGCCAAGCCAGGCGAAGGCGGCTATCTGCCGGGCTACAAAGTCACCGAACAAATCGCAGCCGTCCGCAGCACCACCCCTGGCATTGGCTTGATTTCGCCCAGCAACAACCATGACCTTTATTCGATTGAAGACCTGGCGCAGTTGATTGACGAGCTTAAAACGGCTAATCCCCATGCGAAAGTGTCCGTCAAGCTGCCGGTCGTGCCTGGCATCGGCATCATTGCCGTTGGCGTTGCCAAAGCTGGCGCCGATGTTATTACCATAACCGGTTACACTGGCGCCACGGGCGCGGCGCGGGCGCACGCCCTGCGTCATGTGGGCCTGCCAGCGGAGATTGGGCTTTGGCTGGCGCATCGCCGCCTTATCGAAAGCGGCCTGCGCGACGATGTTGAGCTATGGGTAGACGGCGGCATGAAGAGCGGGCGCGATGTAATTAAGATGGTCTGCCTCGGCGCCAATCGCGTTGGCTTCGGCACCCTGGCGATGGTGGCAGTTGGCTGCACAATCTGCCGCGGCTGCCATGACGGGACTTGCCATGTGGGCATTACAACCCACGTCAAAACCAAAGAAGAGGCGGAAAAAAGAAAGTTCAAGGCCTTCCGTCCCTTTGTCGAACGCGGCTCTGCGGACAGCATCGTGGTCATGTTCGACGCCCTGGCAGGCGATATTCGCAAGTGGCTGGCGAAAATGGGCATCAGCAACTTGCAGAATATAGTCGGGCGTGCCGACCTGCTCTATCAAACCTCGCATCACGACCGCGTTGACCTTTCGACCTTGCTGCGTTCAGTCCCCCACGCGCAAAAAACCCTGGCACAGCCCGGCGGACGGCGCATTACACGACCCCGCAACACCGTCAGCAAGCAAATCACCGATATTGTTGTGGAATATGTGCGAAAAGGCGAATACGAACTCACCTATGACGATGAGCAGGTGATGGCGATGGATCGCGCACTAGGCACACATCTGGCGGGCGCCATCAAACGGGAGGAAGTGCCTCATGCCGACCGCATCCGCGCGATTAACCTGAGCTTCAGCAACTCCGCCATCCCTGGCAATGGCCTGGCTGCCTTCCTTGATGACCCGGTCAATGTGCTGGTGGAAGGCGGCGCCCAGGACGGGGTCGGGAAATGTGCCTCTGGCAGTAAAATCGCCATCCTGAAAGGGCTGAATCACAACGGGCGCCGCCTGGATGGTTCGGTTGGCAAGAGCTTCGCCTATGGCGCACAAGGCGGTTTATTCATCGTGCAAGGCAACGCCGATACACGCGCCTGCATCCGCATGAGCGGCGCCGATGCGGTCTTCGGCGGCGAAATACTGGAACCCCTGCAAGACAGTCTCGGTGGGCTGGGCGCTCGCGCTAATCTCAAGGGCTATGCCTTTGAGTATATGACCTCCGGGCGGGCGCTCGTCTTGGGTGACCCCGGCCCGTGGATGTGTGCCGGCATGAGCGGCGGCGTGGTCTACCAACGGATTCAGCCAGAAATGAACCTGACCGTCGATGCCATTCGCCAGCGCATCGCCCCCGATTCGCTGGTGGTAATCCAGCCATTGGATGACGAAGGCCATCAGGATGTGCGGGAGTTGCTGAACGCCTATATTCGCACGCTTGAGGAGAACAACCAGTCGCAGGCTGCCCAGCCAATTTATGCGCTGCTGAAACACCCTGGCGACCACTTTATCAAAATCGCCCCGCCGCTGCCGCATCAAATGATGAATGTCGGTTAGCGCGGTTTCAAGGCTGCCGGCCTGTTTGCTGGCAGCCGCGCATCAAGTTCCGTCCGTCTTGCCGGGAACAGTGGCCAGGACGCGCTGCGTCTTCAATGCCAGCTGCAAAATCAGACGATTGTCGGCATCATCCAAATCCAGCTTGGTTAAATCCGAGATTCGCTGAAGGCGATAAACCAAGGTGTTGCGATGCACATCAAGGTCTCGCGCTGCTTTCGCCAGATTCCCGTTAGCCTCAAAAAAACCGCTCAAGGTTCGCACCAAGTCGCTTTGCTTGCGGCTGTCGTGGTCCACAAGCGGGCCGAGCGCCTGACGATAAAACTGGTTCAGATTCTCCAGATTGCGTTCTTTCAGCGCCAGCAATAGCTGATAAAGTTTCAAATCACCATAAAAGGTGGTGGTATCGCGGTCGCCAAGTTCATAAGCAATGCCGACAGCATCCTTGGCCTCACGATACGCATCGCGCAAATTGGACAAGCCCGCAGTCGGACGGCTTATCCCCGCCGCGACCAGCCCGTTCGGCGTGCGGGCTGCCAGTTGGGCGCGTACATCCTCAATAATCGTCCGCGTCCGCGACAGCGCATTCGCTTCCGCATCCAATGGGTACAAAGCGACAATCACATCGACATACTGCCCGACCGCCCCACCGACCTGCCGCCGCGATATGTCGTCTCGCAGCAGCGATATGAGTGATTCTAAAGGCAACGACTGCGCGGATTGGGCGCTGACGCGGAAAATAGCAGCGACATATAAAGAGCCAGGCTCAAAGCCCGCCTGCCGCGCACGGGTATGCAGCAAATCATCATCGGCGAGTGTGCCGCTCAACAGCATTTGAATCCAATCGCCGCGTGTCTGTTCCACAGCCGACGCAATGGCGCGATTCTTTGCCATCTCTATCGCGCAGACATCCGCGCCATAGGTCAAAATAAGACGGTCAAATTCATCCAGATTGTTAGGCCGACCAACCAGCGACAGATAGCCGGCCACACGTTTTTCGACCTTGAGGACGGTGGTATAGCCAAGCGGACTGCTGCTTATCGTGCCTTGACTGGATGGCGCGTCATGGCTCAGCCACTTTTGAAACTGGCTGTAGGGCATCGCCTGAAAGCGATTGCGTCCATTCGCCCCCCGGCGCCCAAGGTTCGGGTAAATCCGTGTCATGATTACCCCGGCATCGTCATGGACGACAATCGGCTTGCCCGTCGAGCGCGATATGACTTGCAGCAGGCTGTTCAAATCGCGGTTTTCCGCAGCCAGCCGCGCCAGCTGTCGCTGAATCTCGATAGCCCGTTCGGTCAAACGCGCTGATTGGTTGAGAATCAAGGCATTGACAGCACGTTCGACGGTGGTCAGGCTGGCATCAAGAGGCATCGAAAGCAGCGCAATCTGACAGGCATTCGCGGCTGCAATCGCGCTCTCTTCGGCCGCGCCAGCCGTGACGACCGCGCTCACCCCAAACTCCGCCAGCTGCCGAATGACATTGGCAAGCATCAGGCGGCTGTCAAAGCTCCGCAGAACATCCATCGAAACCAAAGCCAGTTCGCCGCCATAAATATCCGGGAAAGCGGGGGGCTGGGCGCGTATGGTCACGCACCAGTTGACCTGTGTTTCGGTATCACCGGCAGCCATACTCGTGCCAAGTGGCAGCGAATAGCGAAGCAAAGACTGAATCGAGGCCGTCTTTTTATTGGACATGACTGGCATCCTGTACACTGAACAAAGTCCTCATAGGTTTAACTCAGCAGAATAAACAAAATCACAGCGCTGCTTTGTAAGTTATAGCCAATTATACTGTCAATAATAACAAAAAAAACAGGACAAGCGCAATGTCTTCACTTGTCCTGCCCGATTAACTGGATAAAATTAACAAATCAACCCGCGAGCTTGACGCCGATTGTCAGTGATTCGCCCTTGATTTCGACCGTTTCGCTGACATATCCTGCCGATACATCGCCAGGTTGCAGCGCATCAGCCAGTGTCTCCTGACTGATATAATCGCTGAATAGCTGCATCACCGCATTTGCGCTTTCAGAAGCATCCCAATAGCTGACCTCAATATGGTCGTCCAGTTCAAAGTCCGCCCTCTTTCGCAGATTTTGAATCCGCCGAACAATCTCGCGTGCCAGCCCTTCTTCCACCAGTTCAGAGGACAAGGCAGTATCCAGCAGCACCACATAACCGCCATCCTCAACTGCCCCTTCGGGTGTTTCGATGCTGACTTTGACTTCGCACTCGTTATTCATAATCTCAAAGGCAGTCCCATCCAATTCAAGAGTGATGTTCTCCCCTGCCAGCAGCCGTTCGGCGAAAGGACGCACAAAATCCTGCCCGCCATCTCGAAGGGCGGATTGTATCGCTTTGAAATCCTTCCCGAATTTGGGTCCCAGGAAACGCGGCAAAGGATTCAAGCTGTAGATGGTGGTCGATTCAAATTGGCTGGCTTCATCCGCGCCCATGACACTGACCGACTTCAGATTCAACTCGCTCATAATAAGCCCTGAATAACGCTCAATGATGGGGGCTTCCATCACATCGCGCATGGCAAACTGTGCGCCGGCAAGTGGCTGGCGGACTCCGATTTGGACTGCATTTCTGGCCGCCAGTCCCAAACTGACGACGCGCTGCACCAACGCCATCTCCGACATCAGAGTTTCATCCAGCAAAGACTCATCGTATTGGGGCCATGCCGACAGATGCACACTGTCAGCTTGAGAGCCGTCTTGCTCGGCAACCAGATTGCGATACATCGCCTCACTCAAAAATGGCATGGTCGGCGCCAACAGCTTCGAAAGCGCTGTCAGCGTCTCATAGAGCGTCGCATAGGCCGACAGCTTGGCATCATCCTGTTCGCTTTTCCAAAAACGGTCACGGCTCAAACGAACATACCAGTTGCTCAAGCGCTCAACAAAATCCTCAATCGGTCGGGTGGCATTCGTGGCATCATAATTCTCAAAGGCATCAGTGACTGTCTTGGTCAAATGATGCAATTCAGCCAGCAGCCAGCGGTCCAGCAATCCGCGGTCTTGGGGTTCGGGCGCTGTTTGGGTCGGATCCCAGCCGTCGATGTTGGCGTAGGTCACAAAAAAGCTGTAGGTGTTCCAAAGGGTGGACCAGAATTTCTTGATGACCTCATTGACCAGATTCACAGAGAAACGGCGGGGTTCGCCCGGGGGTCCCGAGGTGTACAGATACCAGCGAAAGGCGTCCGCGCCATTCTGATGAAGCACCGCCCAGGGATCGGGACTGTTCCCCTTGCTCTTGGACATTTTTTGTCCATGCTCATCAAGAATATGCCCCAGCGAAATCACATTCTTGAAGGCAACAGTCTCGAACAGCATGGCCGCGATGGCATGAAGGCTATAGAACCAGCCGCGCGTCTGGTCAACTGCCTCGCAGATATAATCCGCCGGATGCTGTTCTTCAAGCAAAGCGCCATGCTTCTTGGGATAAGACCATTGGGCGACCTGCATCGCGCCACTGTCGAACCAGACATCAATGACCTCCGGCACTCGCCGCATCATCCCCCCAGAGCCATTCGGGTTGGCGAAGGCAATCTCATCGACATAGGGGCGGTGCAAATCCAGTTCGCTGAGGTCTCGCCCGGCTAAGGCGCTCAATTCATCCACGCTGCCAACGCACAGCATGTCGCCGCTTTCATCATCAACCCAGACCGGCAGCGGCGTGCCCCAGTAGCGTTCCCTGCCCAGCGCCCACTCCTTGAGGTCATCCAGCCAGTTGCCAAAACGCCCGTCCTTGAGGTGCGACGGGACCCAGTTGATGGTCTGGTTGAGGTCAATCATCTTCTGTTTGTATGCCAGGGTGTTGATGAACCAGGTCTCGCGGGCAAAGTACATCAAGGGCGTTTCGTCGCGCCAGTTATGCGGGTAGGAATGCTCATACTGCTCATGGCGATACATCAATCCGCGCTCAACCAAATCCTTGATGATTTCCCTGTCAGCGTCCTTGAACCACATGCCACGGAAATTCGACACCGCATCGACAAATCGCCCCGTCTCATCAACAGTGATAAGAATCGGCAGGTTATGCTTTTTGCCAGTTTCCATATCCTCGACGCCATAAGCAGGCGCGGTATGAACAATGCCAGTCCCATCCGCAACACTGACATAATCCGTCGCCACCACATAAGCATAATCCTGCTCCACGGGCAGGAAGGTGTACAGGGGATTGTATCTCCAGCCGAGCAGGTCTGCGCCTTTCAGTCGCCTGACCACCTTGTATTCTTCGGGATGACGAAGCACCTGTTCCATCAGCGCTTCCGCCAGAATCAGATGTTCAGCGCCTTCGCCATCCGATGCGGGCCCTTCTACCTGAACATAGCTGACATCTTCACCGACCGCCAGCGCCGCATTGCCGGGCAATGTCCATGGCGTCGTCGTCCATGCCAGTAAATAAACGCCGGGCTGGTCTTTAAGCGGAAAACGGACGTAGATGCTGGGGTCTGTAATCGTCCTGTATCCCAAAGACACTTCATGGCTGCTCAAAGGCGTACCCGAAGTCGGACTGTAAGGCACAACCTTGTAGCCGCGATAAAGCAGACCCTTGTCCCAGAACTGTTTCAGGATCCACCAGACACTTTCAATGTAATCATTGGTGAATGTGACGTATGGCTTGTCAAGATCAACCCAAAATGCCGTCCGTTCGGTTAGCTTCTCCCATTCAACGATGTGCCGAAAGACAGTGTTGCGGCATTTTTCATTGAACTCGGCGACGCCATATTCCTCAATCTGGCTCTTGTTATCAAAGCCGAGTTCTTTTTCTACGGCGATTTCGACTGGCAAGCCGTGCGTATCCCATCCACCGCGCCGCAAACAATAATAGCCGTTCATCACTTTGTAACGCGGGAACATATCCTTAAACGCACGCGACAAAACATGGTGCGTCCCGGGTTTGGCGTTGGCCGTTGGCGGCCCTTCATAAAAGACGTACCTGGGAGCATCCTCACGTCCTTCAGTCGTGCGCTCGAACACCCGACCAAATCGCCAGAAATTAAGCTGTTCGATTTCAAGTTTGTTGATAATTTCGCTGCTGACCTTCGAGTCGACTGCCTTAAACATAAGTCATCATTTCTCCATGCTATTGATACGAATGAACTCAAGGCAAAGACGAGCCACCGCTCATCCCCATATTCGCATCAAATCGGCAATGACCCGCGGTGTGGGCATCGCTTGCTCCGCCACCACGTGAACACCTCCCTGCACCCGGATTTCCGCAGGGATTATGACTTAAATTGCGAAATTGCGAAAGGGGCAATCAGTTGGACGCTTGTGCATCCTTTAAGCACGCGCTCAAAGCATCGACATCTTTTTGCAAAGCCGCGCCATAAGGGGTCTGGCGATATTTCACCGCCTCCTGCTGCCAATAGTGAATGTGTTCCTGAATGGAGCGATTGGAGGGACGCTCTCCCCTGCCCATCGCACAGCGATAATACGCCATTAACATGGCTTGCGCGGGCTCATCAGCGATGATTGAGCGGATATTGTTGAAATAATGATTCGATTTTTCAGCATCGTCAAGCAAATAAAATGCCTGCCCCAAATCAAACTGCACGCCATCAGGTGACCCCGACAGCAGCGCCTTGGTGATGAAACGGACGGCAGCTTCATAGTCCCCTGTGGTCAGGCTCAGCTTGCCCATGCCATAAAGCGCAAAATGATAATTCGGCTTTAATCCCAGCGCATGTTCCAAGGCCGCCCGACTTTTTTCAAATTGACCCAGATGCCGATAAGTATTGCCCAGCAGCACCAGCGCATCGACCGAAACAGGAGTCGATTGGGGCATCATCTCCAGAATATCGCGGGCAGCCAGATAATCCCCATGGATGAAATGCTGCTGCGCCTGGTGATAGGGCGATAAAACGCGGCGATTTCCCCAGAGAACCAGGAGTTGAATCGTCAGCAAAAGCCCGAAAGCGCCGATTCTGGCTGGCAGCTGGACGGGCTCGGGACCCCAGAAGCCAAGCCAGACCATCAGCAGCAGCAAAACAAGGCCCAGTCCCAGCGCCATCTTGGACGCAGGATCCCATTCAGGCAGCCGCCGCGCCAAGTGCCTAAGCATCATCAAGGGCCTGCCTTCGGGATTCTGCTGCGGCTATGGCGGCTTCAATCTGGCTGATTTCATATTGAAGCGAACTGCCGTAGACCGTGCCTTCCAGCGCCCTGAGCGTCGATTTCCATGCCTGCACGCCATACTTGGCCGCCACCATGCGGTCGATGGTATGGCTGGCATGGTCATGCTCGCCCAGCTTGAGATAATGACGCGAGAGATGATAGTTCACGCGCACACTGTACATCGAAGGAATCGAATACAAGGCCGCCTGCTTGAAGGACTCAATCGCCGCATCGTGTTCGCCAGCCAGCTGCTGCACAAAACCCAGTTCCGCCCAGATAATCGGCTGGTCTGGCGAAAGCTGCGAGGCGGCCTGCAAGGCGATGGCCGCCTCGCCATAACTTGCCTGCATTCGGTATCCGTTCGCCAGGGTAATATACGCGCCAGCATTTTGCGGAAACAGATACACCGCCTGGTCAGCCGTTGCCTGCGCTTTCGCCAGCTGCCCATTGTAGGCATAAGCGCTGGTCAGCAGCATCAGCAGGTCAGGCGTAATTTTGCCGCCAGCCATGACACGCTCCAGCAATTGAATCGCCTGCGGAAACTGAAGTTTTTCAATCAGACGATAAGCCTCGCCATAGCCAGCCCCATACTGACGCGACTGCCGCGCCAGCAAAATGCCAACCAGCGTAAAACCCAACAGAATCATGCTGGCCGAAAGGCACAAACCAGCAAGAGCCAGCTGCGCTGTCGGAGAAATATAGTGATCCAAGGGCTGCGTCAGCCCGTTGGAGAACTCAATCAAAACACCCAAAACGAAGATAATCATGCCCAGCGCCGCCAAGGCAGCGGACACAAAAACCACCAACCAAAGAAGCCATCGCCGCAGGGACATCACCAACTTCCGACCGTACTGGAAACAAGCTCAATCTCATCATGGACAAGGGCGCGGGCAAGCTCAATGTCCTCGCTCAAGACTTCGCGCAGAGCCTGCGCTTCATCAGCGCTCATAATAACCTGCCATTCTTCCAAACCTGCCTTCTCGCCTTTCAGCGCCGCCAAAGCCGCCGCAGCCTGCGACTCATCCCCCAGGCGCATAAAGGCACGCAGCAAATACAAATGCACCAGCAAGCGATGTCGGGAATCCGATATCCGCAGTTTCAACGCATGGCTGAGATGTCGGACTGCCTGCTCGCTGTTTTGCAGGCGGTCTTCAATCAGACCCAGATTATACACCGCAACCCATTCATCTGGCGCCAGTTCATGCGCCTTGCGAGCCGCATCCAGCGCCTGCTCATAATGCCGCGCCTGCAATTCTACCTCGGCAAGCCCGTTGTAAGCGACCGCCGACTGCCTGTCCAACTCAATCATTCGCAGATAATCCCTGCGTGCCTGCTTGAGTTTCCCCCACAGGCGAAACAACTCCGCCCGAAAGCGATAATGCTCTGGCTGCTGCGGCTCTTTTTTTATCATCTCATTCATCGCTTCAATGGCGATGTCATATTTTTGCCGGCGCATGGCTTTAATCGCCTTCTTGTAATTCTGCGGCGCCCCAAAGCTATTGAAAACAAAGATGCCGGCCACAATCCAGCCCGCGCCCGCGCCCACAAACAATCCCGTCAGCTGCGGGAAAACCACTGACCCCAAAATCATCGCCAGAACTGCTGGCAAAATGATGGCTAGCCAGCGTTTCCTTTCTTCAACTGGCAAGCGGCCGAGAATCAAATAAGCGGCGCCCAGCAGGAATGCGATGAGCAGCGCCGTTTGCAGCGTGACAACCCAGGCCCTCTGCTCAACCCAGACATTCAGCAGCAAGCTCGTCAAACCCGTAACTGCCAGCAAGGCGATAAACACCTTAAATCGGCGCGGACCGAGAAAAATCTGAAATCGTTTTATCATCGACAAGGCCGGCTTCACCTCTGCTGCTTGCGCTGTGCATAATCGCTTATCAATACGACAAATTCCTGCTGCCTGAAGGCATTGACCCGCTTGATGACCACCCCATGCGCATCAATCCAGTATGAGACCGCCTGGTCAACATAACGATAGCGCCGCGTCTTGATTGGGAGCCTGCCAATCGACACCCGGTCATCCGCAACATATTCCACTGGGGATTGGATTGTCCTCACAATCCCCGGAAACAACTGGGCATGTTCAAACATCGGCACGAATACCGATACCGCTTTGCCCTCACAGCCTGCCATCTCCACCACTGTGCGTCCACGGAGCAAAAGCAGCGGAATGTCAATCATAGTGACGGCGGGCAACTCCATCTCCAAATACGCTCGGTCGGCCCCATTCAGCGCATAACCGACCTGCATCCAACCCTCCGCGATATGATAGCTCGCCCGCAGGGTTTTGATGCCCCCCTCAAAATTGGCGTTTTCATAACGGATGTCAAAGCGCAAGAGTTCCTTTTCCGCGTTTTGCAAGGCCTCAACCAGAATGGATTTTCCGTCTTCAAAGCGTGAATCCACATCAATGCGGATAAACTCTGCACCATCAGGATGGGCATGGATGGTCCAGGCTTCAGCTTTCTGCAAGGCCTGCCCGTCCCTAAAAAATCGGTAACGGCCACTGGCGACGAACTTTTCGTGCCTTTGAATCGGATGCAAATAACGCATTAATCCGAAATCTCCACATACAATCGCTTGTTGATGCCACCCTTGCTCTTGTATTTGCTGATTCTTATCGTCCCGACTTCGCTGGTGTTGGCAACATGTGTCCCGCCGTCTGCCTGCAAATCCAGCCCAACTATTTCAACCGTCCGCACCTCGCGGATTCCGCGGGGCAGGAGATTGATTTTGGTGCGAATGAGGTCGGGAATCTGAAAAGCCTCTTCACGCGACAGGACTTGAACCGACAGGTCCCGCGAGGCGATGACTTCCTGATTGATTTTAGCTTCAATGTCGGCAATCAATGCGGGCGTCATCCGCCCAAATTCAAAGTCCATCCTCCCCGACAAGACTCCCATGTTGCCGCCCGTCACGCTCGCCTGATAATCACGCCAGATAACGCCGCAAAGGATGTGCATGGCGGTATGGGTGCGCATCAGCTTGTAACGCCTATCCCAGTTAATCACCCCTTCGACTTCCGTGCCGATAGACGGCAGTTCACCTTCGATAAGATGAACGCCCCCGCGCTTGACCCGACTCACGATATATTCGCGCGTCCCGACAAGCAATTTACCCTGGTCATGGGGCTGCCCGCCGCCACCCGGATAAAATGCCGTTCGGTCAAGAATCAGGCCATTCTGCTCCTCGTCTCGACCGACAACCACAGCCGTGAACTCCTTGACATAGCTGTCTTGCAGATAAATCAATTCCGTCATAACTGACCTCACCCTATCTCGGCTCGCATACGCAGCATCGTTATCTCGCCGCCGACCGCTTCCCAGAACTTCAGCGCCTTGTGATTGCTGGCGGTAACATGCCATTCAAAGCAATGGACATCCTGCGCTGCGAACCACAAAACCAAACGCTCGACAAGCTGACGCCCTTTGCCCTGGCGCCGATGAGCTCCCGCCACATAAATATCGGCCACAAAACCAACCCGCATCGGCATGAACAATTCGGTAGTCACATCCAGAATCATGCCCAGCGCATAACCAACGATTTCGCCTTGCGCTTCTGCCACCAGCACCCGCGCCAGCCTGTCCGACAATCGGCTGTGGATATTTTGAGAATAAAGCGCGGGTCCCTCCGCCGCTGCCCTGAACATGCTTTCATCAAATGCGCGATGATGCTCGACCAACTCCAGCCACAACTCGCTAATCCGTTCAACATCATCTTCCCTTGCCAGCCTAATCATATCGCCATCCAATAAGCATGAAAACGCGGTTTCGCGCCTTGACTGCGCCAAAATGCTTCCTCGACCGGATAACGCGCTGGCAAATCGACCGCCATCACCTGAATGCCCCGCCCTTTTAACCAGGATTTCGCCCGCGCCAGCAGATTGCCACCTAATCCAGGATGCGACTGATGCAAGTCCAATCCCATATCCACAACCCGGCCCAAGCGCTGCGGCTGCAAGCCTGGCAGACCATCCGACACAGCGACAATGACAAATCCAATCAGTGCGGCATCGTTTTCAGCAACAAAAAAGGCAGCGCGACCGTCCGCAAGCCATGCGGCTGCCTGCTGCTTCCAGACCTGCATAGCATTCGGCAAAGGTGTAAAGTAAGCGTCCGTCTGCCGCAGCAGCGCAATCCGTTCATACCAGAGGGCCGCCGCCGCTGTTAAATCAGATTCTTGTGCCAGTCGTATGTTCATGCGGCTCTTGAAGACCACTTATCGGAACGCTAGCATATCATCTGCCAATCAGGCTAACAAGCCCGCAGCAGCGCCAGCCCATAAAAAATCCCGCGCGGACACAAGTTCACCAGGCTGCTTTTCGGTAAAATAGTTAAAGGATATACTCAATCAATGTCATTCGAGCATATAATTGAGTCGACAGGATAAATCAAGGAGAGCGAATGTCCACTTTACACTCATCAGAACGAATCAGCGAAGCCTGGCGCTTGCACCGCGAGGGCCAGAATGAAGCGGCGATGGGGATATTTCAAGACCTTATTCGGATTGCGCCGGAGAATGTCGATGCGTATTATGGGCTAGGACTGGTGTACAAGGCATCTGGCGACAGAGATGCAGCCATCGTCGCCTTCCAGACAGCCCTCGGCTATGCTGAACAGGCTTATCATGCGGTTCAAACGACCTCACATGCCGAAGGGCATCATGGCGCCTCTGACCTGAATACCCACGAGGATGACCGCTTTATGATGCTTTCGCGGATGCTGAAACAGCGACTTGAAGATTTGGGGGTTCGGCATCCCTCAGCATAAACCATGCACAAACGCGAACGTTTGGAACGGGCGATTGCTGGCGACAAGGTAGACCGCGTTCCAGTGTCGCTTTGGCGTCATTGGCCCGGCGATGACCAGCGCTATGCCGACCTGGCGCGTTCCACCATTGATTTTCAGCATGATTACAACTGGGATTTCGTCCGCGTGATGCCCTCCAGCAACTTTCAGGTGATGGACTACGGCGCTCAAGACGAGTGGCTCGGCAATCAGCAGGGCATCCGCGAGATTAATCGGCATATCATCAGACGTTCACTCGACTGGACAAAAATACGCGCTCTGTCACCCGACCGCGGCATCCTGTCGCAGCAGCTGGAGTGCATGCGCATGATTTGCAAGGCCATGCTGTCAGACGGCGTGCCGATTGTTCACACCATCTACAGCCCTTTTGCCCAGGCCGTCCGTCTGGGCGGCAAACAGCAAGCCTTCAAACACATGAGAACCGACGCCAGCCGCTTGCGCAGCGGGCTCAATCTGCTGACCGAAAGCACCTTGCGCTTTATCGAAGCGCTGTGGCAAATCCCCAATGTCGCCGGCATCTTCTATGTCACCGAATTCGCCAGCCACGAACTCATGTCCGAAGCCGAATATGAATCATTTGTGATGCCTCACAATCTCAAGATACTGGAGTCGCTGCCGGAGCGCTGGTGGCTGAATATCGTCCAGGTTCAAGGGCTGTCGCCCATGCTGAACTTGTTTGGCAGATTGCCAGTGCAGGTCATCAACTGCAACACGCGGGAAGGACAGCCCGATTTATCGTCTGCCAAACGAGCATTTCCCGGGGCGGTCAGCGGCGGGCTGGAGGATTGGCAAGACCTTCATCAGGGGACGCCGGCCCTGCTGGGTTCAGTGATTCGGGACGCCCTCAGCCAAAGCGAATCGCGGCGATTTATCTTGTCCGGCTGCGGCGCGGGTTATGTGACCACCCCGATTTCAAACATACGCGCCGTCCGCAGCCTGGTAGAAAGCCTTGCCTTTTAATGCCAATACGGGTCATCGCCGGCAGCGCCAAAGGCATGAAACTCAAACAAGTGCCAAAAAACAGCACCCGCCCCATCATGGACCGCGCCAAAGAAGCGCTTTTCAGCATCATCGGGGACGACATCCTGGACACCAGATTTCTCGACCTTTTTGGCGGCACGGGCAGCGTGGGAATCGAAGCGCTTAGCCGTGGCGCCGATTGCGCTGTTTTCGTCGAGCTAAACCGCAGCGCCATTCGGGTTATCCGCGACAACCTGAAACACACGCGACTCGATGCGCGAGCCAGCATCCTGCATCGCAGCGCATTTGACATTCTCGCCCAGCCACCGACCCAGCATTATCATTTCATTTACGTCGCCCCGCCACAATATCAAGGTATGTGGACAGCGACCCTGGAGGCGCTGGACAGCAGCCCGCATTGGCATCATGCCGATACCACAATCATTGTCCAAATCGACCCCCGCGAATATGATTCAGCTAAAACATTCAAGCATCTCATTGAATATAAACAGCGCAAATATGGCCGCACCCTGCTGCTTTTCTATCGCTTTGCCGCTTCCCCAATATAATTATTGGAGCGCTTTGAACTGCCCAATCACAAAATCACGCGCTTGGCTGACTGTCTCTACATCCCCTCTGACCTGTGCTTCACGCAGCGCCGTCAGCAGACGACCGATGGCAGGCCCCGTCTCGATATCAAGCAGTTTCATCATATCATTGCCGCTTAGCAGCAGCTTGGGATTCACCAGCGTTTCATAATGATTGAAATACGCATCCAGCAAGATGACTGCCGCTTCGACCCATTCCAGCCACGCTTTCTGCTCAAGCTCCGCGCCATAAATGCCCAGAAAATCGGCCGCCGCCAGCAAGATGGCATCCACGCCGCTTTCGCCCAACCTGTACCAAAATCGGTGACGCTCCAGAACAGACCACCCCTTCTGGTCAATCATAAGGCGATAATTTCTTATCATGGCGACAAGTTTTTTCCCCTCGCCAGTCGTGAGCCGCAGCGACCGGGCAAGGGCTTGCGCCAGCTGTGCCGAACGAGAGACATAATCAGCGCCAGCCTGCGCTTTGCCCAGATTGTGAATCAGCGCCGCCAGCACCAGCAACTCCCGATGCACCCGCCCATTTCCATAGACCTGGGCAATATGCCCTTGCAGCTGCGGGCGAAAGCGGTCGAATTGAATCACCAACATGCCCAAATCAAATGCCGCCGCCGTATTATCCGTCCGTTGCCTGCTGATGGCGGTCAAAATCTGGCTCATGCGCTCGACCACCAGCAGCGTATGCCGCCAAACATCAAATTGCTGTGGCCAGGGCTGCCGCCTGCCCACCAAACTGTCAATCTCGGGAATAATGTGTTTGAGAATGCCAAGATGCTGCAACACACGAAGGCCACGCGCGGCGCTGCTCAATCCAAGCAGCTTGAAGAACTCGTCCCGAACCCGTTCACCGGACGACTGCGCCAGTCCCGAACCATATCGCCGGACATCGGACAAGGTATCGGGATGTATCTTCAGGCGGAATTGTGTACTCTGGCGCACTGCCCGCAAAGACCGTATCGGGTCAGCCTGGATGGCATGTTCCGAGCAGCGCCGCAAGACCTTTTGCCGAAGGTCATCAGCGCCATCGAGCGGGTCAATC
Source organism: Aggregatilineales bacterium (assembly GCA_965214515.1). Taxonomy (GTDB): domain Bacteria; phylum Chloroflexota; class Anaerolineae; order Aggregatilineales; family Phototrophicaceae; genus UBA6055. Next base: position 3,388,894 of record OZ243955.1, on the reverse strand, counting down.
AAAGCAGAGACATCGCCAAGCAAATCGGCGGCCATGGCGTTTATCGTAAAATCACGGTCGCGCAGGTCATCCTCCAGCGCAGCGCCGCGAAATCGCGCAAAATCTATGACAGCGCCAGCAGCAAACACACGCGCCACACCGCGCTCTTTATCCATCACAAAAATATCGCCATCAAGGCAATCGGCAGCATACCTCGCCATCGCCACGGCATCGCCATCCACCGCAATATCAATATCTTTAATGGCGCGGCGCAAATAGGCATCGCGCACCGCGCCACCAACGATAAACGCTGGCGCCCTGCCCTCTTTCCCTGACAAAAGATGCTGAAGCTCATAAACAAAGTCAGTCCAGGCAAGGCGCGTCGCGGGATTATTCATCAGACAGGGCGTCCTGCCGCACTACGCCAACAAAGGGGAGATTCCGAAATTTTTCGTCGAGGTCCAAACCATATCCAAAGACAAACTTGTTCTCAATCTCGAAGCCGATGTAATCGATATGGATGGCGACTTCCCGCCGTGCCTGCTTGTTGAGCAAGGCACACAGCTTCAAACTCGCCGGCTCGCGGTTTCGGAGCGTCTTCATCACAAAGTTCAAGGTATGACCGCTGTCAATAATGTCTTCCACGACCAGGACATGTTTATTATAGACATCCGTTCGCAAGTCCATATCAATGCGAACCGACCCCGATGTCTGACGGGCGCCGATGCCATAACTCCTGGCCGCCATGAAGTCAATCATGTGAGGAATCCTGATGTGGCGCGACAAGTCTGTCATAAACATGACCCCGCCCTTCAAAATGCACAGCAGCAGCAAATCATCACATCCCTCATAATCTCGGCTCAACTCTTCGCCAAGCTCGGCTACCCGCGCTTGCAGGCGATGCTCATCAATAAGTATCTCTTCGAGGTATTTCTCGTATGCAAGTGTCATCACTGTGCCAATCCCTTCAATACTTCCACGATTTTAGCAAGCGCCTAATTTGCGCCAGCATAATGTGCCTGCAAACTGCGAACACTGAGCGGTTTTTCCTGGATGCGCTTTATGCCCTGTACGGACGCGGCGGCGGCGCTCATCGTTGTGATAATCGGGATTCCAAGCGCATAGGCCTCACTGCGAATGGCGATGCCATCCTCATGCGCCTGACTGCCCAAAGGTGTATTGATAATCAGGTCAATCCGGCCTGCCCGCATGAAACCTCTTCAATTATGAACGATAATCCCCATTGATGGTCACATAGTCGTGACTGATGTCGCAGGTCCAGAAGGTCGCGCTGGCTGTCCCCAGCCCGCAGTCCAGGGTGACATAAATCGAAGCGTTGGACATGATTTCCGCCGCCTGTTCTTCTTCATAATCGGTCGGGGTGCCGTTGCTGAATATCTTGAGACCATCGTCATCGTCAACGGTCGCTTCTCCTGGCGCTATCCACAATGACGTCTTGTCCGGGTCAAAGGGCGCATCAGCACGCCCGGCTGCCGCGACAATCCGTCCCCAATTAGCGTCACTGCCATAGAAAGCCGTTTTCGTCAGCACCGAGGCGCCGATAGTATGACCGATTCTTTCTGCCGAATCTTCCGAATCGGCATTGCGGATGTCCAGCGTGATAAATTTGCTGACGCCCTCCCCATCCCGCACAACTTCCTGTGCCAGAAACCGCGTGAGCGTGTTCAAGGCATTTTGGAAGGTCGTCATCGCATCATCATCACGAAGGGCTTGCCCGCTCATGCCATTGGACATCAGGACAACCATATCATTGGTGCTGGTATCGCCATCCACAACAATGCGATTGTAGCTTTGTTGAGTTGCAATTCCGAGCATTTTTTTTGCTTGGGGCAATGTCAGCTTGGCGTCGGTCACAATCACGCTGAGCATGGTCGCCATATCAGGCGCAATCATCCCCGCGCCCTTGACAATCCCGGCAATCGCATAACCGGCATCAGCCGAGCCGACGCGCACCGAGGCCAGTTTCGGGCGCGTATCGGTGGTCATAATCGCGCTTGCGGCTGCCCGCCAGTCCTGTCCCAAACTAGCAGACGACCTTTCAATCCCCCTTGCAATCTGCCCCATGGGCAAATGCGTTCCGATAACACCCGTAGACATCACCAGCACCTGCCCGTCAGACAGCAACAGCCCTTCGGCAACCTGGCTGGCTGTTTTTGCTGCGTTCTCCAAGCCTTTGGCACCGGTACAGGCGTTGGCGCTAACCGTATTGATGGCAACGGCGCGGATGCGCTCAGGATTTTCACGCAGGCGCTCCAAATTGAATAACACTGGCGCGGCTTTGACCTTGTTTCGAGTAAATACCCCAGCCGTCACACAATCCGTCTGGCTCTCAATCAAGGCAAAATCAAGCGCATGGTCTTTTTTCAAGCCCGCGTGAACACCAGCCACGCGAAATCCCCGAACCCCGTCAATCGCAGGCGCGAACTTAATCATCGATGCCCTCCAGGATGACCGTCAGCTTTTCGATCAACTCATCCACATGGGTTTTTTCGATAATCAAGGGGGGGACAAAGCGAACCACATTTGTTCCCGCGCCTGCCAAAAGCAAACCATGCTCATATCCCCGCTGAACAACGCTGGCGGGGGCAATATCCAATTCAATGCCAGCCATCAGGCCGCGCCCGCGAACATCCACAATATGCGGGCTGTTGAGTTCTTGCAGACGTTCCAGCAGATAATCCCCAACTGCCTGGACATGCTCCATAAACCCGGCGCTCAGGACTCGCTTGACCACCACCTCGCCGGCACGCATAACCACCGCCCCGCCAGAAAAAGTCGAGCCGTGGTCGCCAGGCTTCATGGCGCTGGCAACCGCCTCGGTTGTCAGAATCGCCCCAACGGGCAAGCCGCCTGCCAAGGGTTTCGCCAAAGCCATAATATCGGGCGAGACGCCGCTAAAACTGTGCGCCCAAAGCTCGCCTGTGCGCCCCAAGCCACATTGAACCTCATCAAATATCAGTGTCGCCTCATGGGCATCACACAGCTGCCGCAGCCCCTGCAAAAACTCGGCGCTGGCAAGGTTAATCCCTCCCTCGCCCTGAATCGGCTCAACGACCACGGCCACTGTATCATCATCAATCACTTCTTGGGCGCTGTCCATATCGTTGAATTCACCAACTGCCGCACCCGGGACCATCGGCTTGAAGGGGTCTTGATACTGTTCCTTGGGCGTAATCGCCAAAGCGCCCATCGTCCGACCATGAAAGGCATGGCTAAAGCTGACGACCTTGGTTTTGTTCTTCTGTCCATTGGCATAGGCCACCTTGCGGGCGAACTTGAGTGCGCCCTCGATGGCTTCGGCGCCACTGTTGCAGAAGTAGACTTTGTCGGCAAAGGAGTTGTCACACAGCAGCTTGGCAAGCTCCACCGGCGCCTGGGTATGATACAAACCGCTCACATGAATCAGACCCGTATTCATCTGACGGCTGACGACATCCATCAACTCTTTGTCGCCATAGCCAAGCGCGTTGACCGCAATCCCGGCGACCCAATCAGTATATCCCTTGCCTTCCGTATCGTATAATGTTACCCCTTCGCCCCGTTCCAGCACAAAATCGGGACGTGCCGCAACTGGAACACTGTACTCTTGGTCTTTCTGTATTACCTCAGCTTGAATTGTCATGGTCTCCCTCTACAGTTAAATAGTTTGACGGGTCTGCACAAAGGTCGTACCTCTGTGGCTTGCCCAGCCATCCAAATCCGTGATGACAGCTTGCGGCACACCCGATGATAGCACATCCAGCGCGGTTTTCACCTTGGGAATCATCCCCCCGTAGATAATGCCCCTGGCGATATAAGATTCGGCTTGCAATCGTGTCAGTGTTCTTACCAGCTTGTCATTCACCAGAACGCCAGCCACATTGGAGATAAAGACAGCCTTGTCGGCTGAAATGGCGGCGGCGACTGCGCCGGCAACCGGGTCGGCGTTGAGGTTAAAATTGCTGTCATCGCCAACGCTAACTGGCGCAATGACCGGCGTAACGCCATGATTTAGAAGCTGAAAGATGACCGCTTCGCGCACAGAAACCACCGTACCCGTATAAGCCATGTCCACGCTGGCATGTCGCATTTGCCGCGCACGAACCAGTCCGCGGTCGACGCCGGACATCCCCTGCGCATCGACGCCCGCCGCCAGCAGGTATCTCACCAGCCGCTTGTTGACGCTGCCACACAGCACCATCTCCACCAGCGCCAGCGAATCGGCATCCGTAATCCGCAGGCCATCCACATAGCGCGGTTCGATATTCAGCTTCGCCTGCAATCTGGTAATCTCTTTGCCGCCGCCATGCACAATGACCAGCCGCTCATCACAGCTGGCCACACTGCGGGCAAACTGCTTCAAGAGCCGGTCATCATCCAGATAATGCCCGGAGATTTTGAGCGCCGTAATTGTCCTGTCCACTAGATTAAGCCCAGGGTTTCCTCAATGCCAAACATCAGGTTCATATTCTGCACCGCCTGCCCCGAAGCCCCCTTGCGCAAATTATCGGTCACACTGGTGATATGCACATAACGTTTCAAAACAGGTGTGATGCTCATCACACACTTGTTGGTCTTTACCGCATGTTTCAGCGTCGCCTGCTCGCCCAGCGGCAAGACATCCACCAAGGCTTCTTGGGCATACATCTGGCAATAGAGCGCATGAACCTCTTCGCTCAAGAGCGAAACATTCAGCGTCACATAGATGCTGGACATCAGCCCGCGGTCAACCGGCATCAAATGCGGCGTAAATATCAGGGGGCCTATGTGCGCGTTGAGTTTGTGCGCCTCTTGCTCCATTTCAGCGAGATGGCGGTGCGAGCGGCCAGTTTTGTAGGGTGTCAGATTGCTGTAGACTTCCGCAAAGTGCGTCGTCAGGGAGGGTTTGCGCCCGGCGCCAGTCACGCCCGATTTGGCGTCAATAATGATGGGCGCATCGGACTGAAGCGCGTTGCAGCGCAGCAGCGGGTACAGTCCCAGCAGCGTCGTCGTCGGGTAACAGCCGGGCGTCGCGGCGACATCCGCGTTCCTGATATTGGCACGATTGATTTCCGGCAAACCATAAGGCGCTGGCAGCAGTTCGGGATGTGGATGCGGAATATGATAATGCGACTGATAGACCTCTGGCGAATCAAGACGAAGGTCTGCCGACAAATCAACAACTTTCACGCCAGCATCCATACCCAGCTTGGCTACGCCAGCCGATGCCTTGTGCGGCAAAGCCAAGAAAATCACGTCCACATCGTCCAGTGAGACCGAACCTGGCCTGACGAAAGCCATATCGCTTCCTGGCACCCGCTCGCCGGCATAGGTGTTGGATGTCGCAAATATCAAATCGACTTCGGGATGTGCCAGCAAAATCTCCACCAGATCGAGTCCGGCATAACCTGAGGCGCCATAGACGCCAGCGCGAATCATCATGAGTTCTTCTCCTAACAAATAAAAAACCCCGACCGCATACTTGAGACCAGGGGGATGTTTCCAGTTTGAGTTATGCTTTACATCACAAACATAAAAAACTCGCGCCAGGCTCAACGTGTGCCATGGGGCGATTCCTTTTGCGATGACAAGCAGAACGGACTTCAAACATAAGATTCGACAAAGCTAGAACGAACATCTTTCAGATTTTAGAGAACTTTGCCGCCTTCGTCAACAAACTCGGCAAAGATTATGCACTTTTTTGGTTTGTTTGTGCAAGCTGCACCAAAGTTAGGGATAGTAAAAGGGTGATTCAACCAGAAACCTCAGTTTCCGATGCCTAACACCCGCTTTGGCTTCTACGATTGTCCTGCGCCTTGCCAAAAAACTTGACAATTAATCAAATAAGCGTTAAATTACTAAACTGGAATACTTGGCACATTTAGAAGTGTCCCCGCCCTCGAAACTGAACGGGGCCGGGTCGCTCGGGCGTGAGTGAGACCGTCACTTCCAAATGCTGTATATTCTCAAGCATAGTAGTGTACGCATATCTAAAAAATCAATATCAAATCCTGTCGGATTCCAAATTTGTTCTTGTATAAATGACTTATTACAAGCGATGTGTTAAAATGCGGTTAGTGGAAAGGCATGTCTGTGATAGCTGTATTAGACAATGTAACGAATACAACTCAGCGTGAAGAAATCCAGAAGCAGCTTGTCGATAAGGGGAACAAGCAAGGGTTTATCACTCACACCGATATACTCGAGCTGATGCCCGATGTCGAAAATGACGTCCCTTTGCTTGATGACGTCATGGACAGCCTGGAGGAAGCCGGCATTGAGGTCATTCCAGGGCCCGGCAAACGGGATGCACCGCATCAAAAAGCAAGCAAACCAGATGACGACGTTGACGAACGGGATGCGGAGCATGAAAAGGACTTGACCAACGATGAAGGCTATCAGGCGGCTCTGAAAGATGGCGATGTTGTAGGTCTCTACCTCAAGGAAGCCGGGCGCGTTCCTCTACTGGAGAATCGAGAGAAGGAAGTTGAACTGGCGGAGCGCATGGAGGCAGCCGAATTCGCGCGTAAGCGTCTCGAAGATACGGATATTGCCGAACTGACCTGGAGCGAAGAGCAAGACCTGCGCGGCGTGATCATGGATGGCGATAAGGCACGGGAACATCTCATTCGGGCAAATGCCCGCTTGGTCATTAGCGTCGCCAAGAGGTACAAGGGGCATGGTGTGCCTTTCCTCGATTTGATTCAGGAAGGAAATATCGGTTTGATTCGCGCGACCAAAAAGTTTGAATATCAGCGCGGGCACAAGTTCAGCACCTATGCCACCTGGTGGATTCGCCAGGCAGTCAGCCGCGCCGTCGCTGACCAGGGGCGCACTATTCGGATTCCGGTTCACATGGGCGACCAGCTGAACCGCATGAGACGGGTTGAGATGCAGCTTTTGCAAGAACATGGACGCGAACCCACGATTGCTGAAGTGGCAAAAAGGATGAACACGACGCCCGCCAAAGTTGAAAACCTGAAGGAAATCTCGCACCATCCAAAAAGCCTGGAAGCACCTATCGACGACGAAGGCGATTCCGCCTTTGGCGATTTCGTTGAAGACACCAACAGCCCAGCGCCTTTAAAGAAAACGGAAGAGAGTATGCTCCATTCCCAATTACAGCAGGCGCTCGACAAGCTACCAGCGCGTGAGGCGCAGATTTTGCGGTTGCGCTACGGGCTGGCGGACGGGCGGGTTTATACACTCGAAGAGGTCGGGCAAACCATTGGCGTCACCCGTGAGCGCGTCCGCCAGCTGGAGGCACAGGCGCTTCAGCGCTTGCGCCAATCCTCGGCACATGTCATCCTGAAAGATTACCTGTACGACGTCTAAAGCCAGGCGGGGCGTCTGTCCCGCCTTGTTCTTTGTCGGGGCGATTTGCGCTTGGGGTTCAAATTGTCCCGTCGGCATTTTGGGAGATGTCCATTCATTATGAACGCGACATTGGAGTCATCTCAGCTTGTCATCCGTGATGGCATTGAAGCTGACATCGCGTATTGCCTGGCGCTGGAGAGCAGCTACCAGGCAGAGTATGTCTGGCAGATGACCCTTCAGGAAGAAGCGGATGCCATCCGCATCAGCTGCCGCAAACAGCGTCTGCCGCGCTCGCTGGAGGCACAGCATGAGACCAGCCACAGACGGCTCGAAATGGCGATCCGCCAGCGGCACTGTTTCATCGTCCTGCAAGAATCCCTGACCAACAGCCTCCTCGGCTACATCTCGATGCGCGTCGACGAATCCCGCCAGATTGCTTATCTGCAAGACATCGTTATCGACAGGCCTTGGCGGCGGCAAAGTCTGGGTTCACGCTTGACGCGAGTGGCGCAGCTGTGGGCACGGGAAAACAGCCTGCGACAAATCATTTTTGAAATCCCAACCACGAATTATCCCTGCATCCAGTTCGCCAAAGCACAGGGGTTTGTTTTTTGCGGCTTCAATGACCACCTTCTCCCGAATCGGGAGATTGCTGTCTTTTTCGGCTTGTCCATTTAGTCCGCAGCAATCCGCCAGGAACGGCTGCGCCTCGCTTTTTGACATCAGACTGAAGCTGAGGATTGACATTGGATCTAATAACGACCTTTCTTTTAACACTGAACGAGACCCTGACGGCTGGCAATGCCATCATCGCCGTCTCGCTGCTGCTGTTTAACCTGACGCGCAATCTCAATAATCGCGTTGCCAAGACCTCGGCGGTGGTGCTGGCATGTGTCACTGTCTCCTATGTCGCGGATTCATTCATTTCGCTGGGACCGGATAACAGCGCCCATCAAGTCGCCTCGCGCTTGCACTGGATTGGCATCGCTTTCATCCCGGCCGCCATGTATCACCTGTCGGATGCCCTGCTGGCAACCACTGGCTTGCCCTCGCGCGGCAGACGCCGCGGAGCCATCCGCCTTCTGTATCTTTTTGGCGCCCTGTTTCTCATTCTGACGGCTTTTTCGGATGTTCTGGTTCAATTCGTCAATGTGCAGGGACGGGTGGGCATTCAAGCTGGTTCTGTATTTGTCATCTATCTCGCCTATTTTGTGGCTGCCAACGGCTTTGCCTTTTACAATGTCCAACGCGCCCGCAAGCGATGCCTGACACAAAGCACCGAAAGGCGGATGGCCTATCTGCAAATCGCTATCTTGACCCCGGCTATCGGCATCTTCCCCTATTCGGTGGTGCTGAATCCAGGCGACGAATTTTCTATCTTTGGCCTGCTGGTCATCAATACCGCCAACATCATCATCATTCTGATGCTGCTTTTTTTATCTTATCCGCTCTATTTCTTTGGCTCGGACATACCCGACCGTCTGGTCAAGAAACAACTGCTGGATTTCCTGCTTCGCGGCCCGGCAACAGGTTTGATTGCCCTTGCCGTCATTAACTTCACCACGCAGGCTTCGCGCATCTTCAGCTTGCCCGGAGAAGCCTTCACGCCGCCGGCTGTGGTGGCAGCCGTCTTGCTTTGGCAGTGGTTTGTCTCACTGTCTCTGCCCTATCTCGAAAAATTCTTTATCTATCGCAACGAAGATGATGCCCAGATTACCAAGCTGCAAGCGCTCAGCGAAAGAGTCCTCACGCACAACGACCTCTCGCAGCTTATCGCCGCCACCACCGAATCCATCTGTGATTACCTGCGCATCGACACGGCTTTTGTCATCACCATCGAAAATGATGAACCCGAATTCCTCAACCAGATTGGCAAGCTCGATTTTTCCGATGAGGATATTCTCATGGACCGCGCTTTGCTGCAAAGAATCGCCTCGCTTCCATCTGATGCGCTGCACACGGGGTATCTGGAGTGGAAAGGTTATGCGCTCATCCCGCTATTCAGCAATCGCGTTCAGGCAGATAACATGCAAGCGGTCAGCATTGGCATTCTCGGCTTGCGCAGCGGCAATGAACGGCTGAAAAACGAAATCCAGGTGCCAGAAAGTTTTTTGCACACCTTCTTGGAGCGCGTTGAGAAAAGCCTCGATGACATGCGACTGCAATCGGAGATGTATAACCTGCTGGAAGGCCTGCTGCCCCAATTCCAGATGACGCGGTCGCGGGCGGTGCAGGTTGAATATCGCCAGTCGCAAACAGCCTCATCGAGCGTCAACCCGCTCCCTGACCGCAGCGAATTGTTTGAACAGGTGCGGGCTGCGCTGCGGCATTATTGGGGCGGCTCTGGCATCACCCAGAGCAACCTGATTAAGCTGCAAATCGTACAGAGCCGAGTAACCAGCGAAAAAGCCCCCCCCGTGAACGCGCTGCGAAAGCTGTTGGAGGATTCGATTGCCGCCCTCAAACCAGAAGGCGAGCGCAAAATGACCAGCCCCGAATGGACGCTCTACAACATTTTGCAGCTCCGCTTCCTCGAAAAGAAAAAGGTGCGCGATGTCGCCCGCCGACTCAGCATGAGCGAAGCCGACCTGTACCGAAAGCAGCGAATCGCCATCCTGGCTGTTACCGACCTCATCTTGCAGCAGGAACGGGATATACGGCTATAAAGACTGCTAATCCCTCATATTTCGACACTCTTTGTTCAATCGTCGTCTACGCATTTCCTGCTATAATGTTAAAATCCAGCTACGATTAGTAAGGCAAGGCGCGGAAGCGATGGAGTCGGAAACCAGCAAACAGCCTGCCAGCTTTCGGTGGCGGCGGGTGGCAGTTTTCCCCAGCCTGCTGCTGGTCTTGTTTGGCGCTAACCTGCTGTATGCGGGGATTGCTGCCAGGGAGACACCGCTCACAGGTGAGGTGGGCGAACTGCTCTATATCGAGACATTTGATGAAATCACGGACGAATGGGATTTGCATCAGGGACAGCAGAGCGCGAAAATCCTCGACGGCAGCCTTGAGCTAAGCATCAGCAGCCCGCAGACAGAGTTCTGGTCAAGCGCCCGTCAGCCCCGTTTTGCCGACTTCGACATCACAGTTCAAGCGAAGGCTCTGGCTGGGCCGGTGGACAATGCTTTTGGCATCATCTTCCGCCTGCAAGACAGGGATGAGCAGCGCTGTGACCTGCCTGCCGTTATTCTCTGTGGCATCGAAGCGGCAGCGCCGCTGGCTGGCGCCCTGATTCGACAAGTCATCGAGGGCCAACACACCAGCTATTATGCCTTTTTAATCAGCAGCGACGGCTATTATTCGCTGCGGAAAGTCGAGAATGGCGTCGAACAAACGCTCAGCGCCTGGATTGCATCTCCAGCCGTGAACCAGAATCTGGGCTCACAAAACACCATTCGCGCTGTTGGACGCGGGGCAGATTTTCAGTTTTACATCAATGGCGAGCCAGCCCCCTTATGTATTCCCAATCAGCCAGAAGCCATCAGCACCTATGCCAACGGAGAATGTATTGAGGGCACCATGCAGCCGGGGCTGCATGATGATTCGCTCGCCACTGGCAAACTGGGTGCGATTGCCCAGACAACACCAAGCGGCGGGGGCGGCCTTGTCGTTCAATTCGATAATGTCATGGTCTTCAGCCCTGCCAGCCAGACGTCAAACGGAGAATCCAGAGCATGAAAGTACACCTGAAGATGGTCGGATGCCGCCTCAATCAAAGCGAGATTGACACAATGGCGCGACAATTTGAGGCTTTGGGGCATGAGATTGTCAACTCGGCTGAAGAGGCTGAACACTTCATCCTGAATACTTGTGCCGTAACCAGCGAAGCCGCCAAGACCAGCCGCAAGTTCATCCGCGATTTTCATCGGGGCAATCCCGCCGGCGAAACCACTGTCACCGGCTGTTATGCCCAGCTAGCGCCACAGGAGCTGCGCCAGCTGCCCGGCGTTCGGCAGGTTATCAAGAATAGCGACAAGGAAGGGCTGGTATCCCAAATCACGGGGGAAACTATCCAGATTTATGACCGCGAGCCGCTGGAACGCCAGACCTCGCCGGGGACACTGGGGAAGACCCGCGCCTTTGTCAAAGTCCAGGATGGCTGTGACAATGCCTGCACCTTTTGCGTCACCACCATCGCCCGCGGCCGGGGCCGCAGCCGCGCCATCCGAGATGTCGTCCAGGAAGTCAACTATCTGCATCAAAGCGGCTATCAGGAAGCGGTGCTGACCGGCGTCCATCTGGGGAGTTACGGGCATGACTTCGGCAAGCGCAATGGACTGGTTCATCTGGTCGAGGCCTTGCTGGCGGACAGCGACATCCCGCGCATTCGGCTTTCCTCGCTGGAGCCTTGGGACCTCTCCCCCGATTTCTTTGACTTGTGGGACAGCCCGCGTGTCTGCCGTCATCTGCATTTGCCGCTGCAAAGCGGCTGTGATGCCACGTTGAAACGGATGCGCCGTCATACCAGTCAGCGGGCATTCCGCCAGCTGGTTCATATCGCCCGCGCGAAGATTCCGCAGCTGCGGATAACAACCGATGTCATTGTTGGCTTCCCTGGCGAAACCGAGCAGGAGTTCGCCGCTTCCGAAGCGTTTATTCGAGAGATGGACTTCGCTGGCTTGCATGTTTTTCGTTACAGCATTCGTCCCGACACACCCGCCAGCCGCATGAGAAACCAGGTGAGCGCCAGGGTCAAAAAAGCACGCAGCGCCAAACTGCTGGCATTGTCCGCCAGCATGGAGATGGCCTTCGCGGCGACCCTCAAAGGCACGCGGCAATCCGTCCTCTGGGAACAAATCAGCGGGGCAGCGCCCTCAGGCTACATCCATGGCGGGTACAGCGATAATTATATGCGTGTCAAAACCGTGCATCGACGCAACCTGACCAATCTCATCACCGACACGCAGCTTGGCGATTATGCTGATGGCGCGATTCATGGTACAGTTATATTGGGGTAAATGACATAACATCACCAAAAAGGGGGGAGTCATGGAATTGATTATCGTTGTCGTATTGGTCGGCGCTTTTGTTGTTTTTGTCCTGCCCGCAATTATCGGGGCATTGGCGACAATAGGCACCCTGCTTATGGTAGGGGCTTGCATTCTCACAGTTGCGCTCGCCCTCGTGAGTCTGCTGGTTGGCGGATAGCCATCATCAGAATAGAAGAATAGACAGGCATTCTCCTGGCTGTATGATGGGTCATCATCCGAAGGGAGACATCCTTTGAAGAGGGATTGCCATGAGGGATTTGAAACGGGAACTGCAAACCGCGCTTAGAGAGGCGATGAGGGCAAAGGACAAAGACCGCCGCAACGCCATTCGCCTGCTGCAAAGCGCGGTCAAGCAAGTCGAAATTGACAGCCGAAGCGAACTCGATAACGATGCTGTGCTGGAGATTTTGGGGAAAGAAGCCAAGAAACGCCGCGAGGCCATTGATGAACTTGAGCGAGCCGGCCGCCATGATGCCGCCGGCGGCGAGAAGTTTGAACTGGCTGTGATTGAAGGCTTTCTGCCACGGCAGCTTACCGCCGAGGAATTGAGACCCATCGTGCAGGCGGCTGTCCTTGAAACTGGCGCAACCTCGATGAAGCAAATGGGACAGATTATGAAAATTGTCATGCCCAAGGTGAAGGGCCTCGCCGATGGCAGGCAAGTCAATGCCATTGTCAGAGAGCTTTTGGGCTAAGCTCATGTTCACCCGCTTTACAGAATTACTCGAAGAGCGATTCGGCATTGAACCAGAGCGCACGCTGCGGGCTGTTCGGCAAAGTTTCATATTGATATTCGCCATCCTGTTCGCTTTAAGCTGTACGGTGATTGTCGGCTTTGATGATATTTTTATTGGGCTCAACAGCGTCGCCAATTTGAAGATTGGTTCTGTGCCTGCGGAAGATATTATCACGCGCGAGGAAGGGGCTTTTGTCAGCGAGATACTGACCCGCCAGGAACGCGAGAAGGCGCTGACGCAGGTGCCGACGGTCTTTGACCCGCCCGACCCCAATGTCGCCCGTCAACAGCGCGAACTGACGGAAAAAATCCTTGAGTTTATTGAGAATGTGCGCAGTGACCCCTATGCCTCGCTCGAACAGCAGATTTCGGACATCAACCAGATTACCTCGCTCATCCTGGACGAGGACATCAACGTTGCCATCCTACAGCTGCCAGAAGACAGCTGGCTGCTGGTGCGCAACCAAATCATTACCGTTCTGGAGCGCGTCATGCGCGATTCCATCCGTGATGCCGACCTGGAAAATGTGCGGGCGCAGCTGCCTACCCAGGTGGGCCTGCGCCTGACCCCCCAGGAAAGTCAAATCGTCACGGCTATCCTCGGCGACATCATTCGCGCGAACACTTTTGAGAACCCGGAGCAGACGGACATCGACCGCGAAGCGGCGCTCAACAGCGTCGCTGACCAGCAGCGGCAGTATATCATCGGCCAGATTGTAGCGCCCGCCAACCTGCCTATCGACAATCTGTCCTTTGAGGCTTTGCAGGAACTGGGCCTGCTGACCCAAACCAGCAATCGCGGTTTAAGGATTTTGCGTGCCTTCCTCGCCAGTATCTTGGTCATGGTTTTGACGGGTCTGTACATCAGCCGCTTTGAGCCGCGGCTGCTTTATGCCGATACCAAAACCATGACGCTCATCGCTGTGCTGTTTTTAATCGCCTTGTCGGCTGTGCGTGCCTTCGGCGCTGACAATATCTATCTTATGCCAGCCGCCGCCCTGGGCATCCTCTACGTGGGAATCAGCACGCCAAACTTCGCTATTGTCGGCACACTGGGCTTCGCCTTCCTTAGCGGGCTTTCAGGTCGCAGTCCCTCCTTTGAGGTCGCCAGCTTGATTGCCGCCGCGAATATCAGCGCCATCCTGACCCTGCGCGATGCTGGCCGGCTGAACAACTATTTTATCGCTGGCTCGATTGTGGGCGTGACCAATGCCGCCGTTGTGACCATATTCGCATCGCTGATTGGCACTGAAACATTTGACATCAACAATATGTCGCAGGCCTTTTTGAACGGGATGGTGATTGTGCCGACGACGGCATTCGCTGGCATGTATGCGCTGACGGTGCTGCTCAACCTGCCGACGCCTTTCAAACTCATTGACCTCAGCCAGCCCAGCAAGCCCCTGCTTCAGCGATTGCTGCGGGAAGCGCCGGGAACCTATCAGCATTCGCTTCAGGTTGCCAATCTGGCTGAACAGGCGGCCGAGGCCATCGGCGCTGATACCCGAATGACTCATGTCGCCGCCCTGTACCATGATATTGGCAAGATGAGCAACCCCTTCTTCTTCACCGAAAACCAGCAGCATATTCATAATCCCCATGAAGCGCTGAATGACCCCTATCGGAGCGTCGACATAATTATCAACCATGTGGTTGAAGGCGACCTGATTGCCAAAAAATACAACCTGCCCAATCGCATACGGGAATTTGTGCGCGAACATCATGGCACGACCCCCGTTTATGTTTTCTATCAGCGTGCGCTCAAGGAAGCCGGCCGCAAAGGCACGGTGGACCCGCGTGACTTTTCCTATCCAGGACCCATCCCCCAGAGCCGCGAGACCGCTATCCTGATGATGGCGGACAGCTGCGAATCGGCAATTCGTGCTGTGAAACCCCAGAGCAATCTGGAAATCACCCAGTTGGTGCATGGCATCATCGAGGACAAGCGCAGCCAGGGACAGCTGGATGACTCCAACCTGACGCTCAACGACCTGCGCCGAATTGAAGAGACCTTTATTGACATCTTCAAAGGCTTGTTCCATCCCCGAATTGATTACGCCAAGGCGGCCAAAGCGCACCCTCAAGGCACAAAACGGGGCCCAGCGCCAGACAAACCCGCCTTCCGCACTAAGACGGATACATCGAAAATCAAACCGGTCAGCATCAGGGAAAGAACGGAAAACGGCGACGCGCCGCCACCCAAGCCGCTGACGGAACAGACGGAGCGCAAGACGGCTGTCGTGACCAACTCGGAACATAAAAACGATGCGGTTGTCAAGGAGAATGACGAACCTCTGCTGGAGGTGCCGCCCTTGCCCAAGCGCAATGGCTCGAAGAACTCGCATGAGCCGCAGGCTGCCCCCAGCCCCAAGGAAACGGATGCGACAGCGTGAGCAGCTGCATCCACCTGCGGGCGCCGCGGGGGTATCCGCTCGACATTCCCCGCTTGAAACAAGCGGGGAAGACCGTACTGGCGCAGCAGGGCAAACATGGCAGCAGCCTGACGATTGTCATCACCGATAACGACCAGGTTCGGGCATTGAACCATCAGCACCGCCAGTTAGATGCGCCGACCGATGTCCTGTCCTTCCCCGCCGCGCCGCTGCCGCAGGGTCTCCAGGGCGGCAGGGACTATCTGGGCGATATTGTCATCGCCTATCCCTATACGGCCGCGAATGCCGAAGAGCGTCAGACTGATTTGGATGATGTCCTTTGTCTGCTGGTGATTCATGCCTGCCTGCATTTATTGGGTTATGACCACCATTCGGCACAGTCGCGCGGCAAAATGTGGGCGGCGCAGGCGGCGGCTCTGCACAGTATGCGAATCCAGGCCGACATCGCAGCCGCTTACGAAGGGGTGGCGGATGATTAAGCGTATCCTCGATGTTCTGGCAGGCACGGCGCGGGTTCATCCCGATGAACACAGCCACATAACCAGCCCCGACCGCATTCGGAGTTTGGGCTATGCCCTGGCTGGCTGTGTGTATATGCTGCGCCATCAAAAGAATGTTCGCATTCAGGCTGTGGCAAGCGCTGCGGTTTTCATGCTGGGGCTGTGGCTGGGCATCGATGCGCTGGAGTGGGCGGTGCTGATTCTGACGATGGCGGTCGTATGGGTGGCGGAGTTCATCAACGCGGCCATCGAGGCGGCTGTCAATCTGGCCAGCAGGGAATATCATCCAATGGCCAAGGTCGCCAAGGATGTCGCTGCGGCTGCCGTCTTGCTGGGCGCTGTGGCATCAGTTCTGGTTGGCTGCCTTATCTTGGGGCCGCCGCTCCTTGACAGGCTGGAAGCCGCATAGCGCATCTTTTTACCACAAGGGACATAGAAAATTGCGCACAGCATCAGTGACGAATGGTCAAATTATGCTATAATAGCAGTCGGTCGCAGATGCAGGCGAACCTTTTGAATTATCCATGTCTATGACGCGAGGTAAATACTATGACTCTACCGTCAGACAAGCCCACCACTGAGCGCAGTCGCCGCCGACAGGCGCAAGCGATGGCGACCCAGGGTGGCGACAGGCAAAGCGATGCCTCCAGCCGCCAGACACAGCGCGGCAGGCGAGTCAGGTCATCCAAAGTCATCAACAGCATGTTAATAGCCAGTTTCCTGGTTATCTTTGTGGGCATCGTCGCTGCTCGATTAATCATTTCACAGGATAGGTCCACGCCGATTGAAAACGCTATCTGGCTGGACAAATCATGGACTTATGCCAGCTATGATGAGGGCGAGCTAGCTGACTTCGCCCAGCAGCTGCGGCAAAATCAAATTGGCAAAATCTATGCTTATGTCAGCACCCTGAACACCAACAACCTGTGGGCTGGCGGAGCGGAGGGCAGACAAAGTTTCATCCAGTCGCAGGATAATGTGGCTGCTTTTAAGGATGCCATCAAGGAAGCCTATCCCGATTCAGCTATTTATGGCTGGATTGAAATCTGGGCTTATACGCAAAGCGGCGAGTATCGGCTGGGTGACAGTGACTTCCGTGAAAGGGTTGCCGATTTCAGCAATAATATAATCGAAGACTTGGGTTTTGACGGCGTATTTTTGGATGTCAAACCGCTCTTCCGGGCAACCGAAGACTTCTTCCAGTTGATACGCGATGTTCGCACGGCGGTCGGGGTTCGCATTCCGGTTGCGGTCTCGATTGCGCCTGATTTGACTCCGAAAAATGTCGAGCTCGCCAGTATCCCTGACATTGCGCCGGGGACCAGGTGGGCAGCCTGGGATAAACGGAAGCTGCTCATTTCTGTTAATGAGGTTGTGCTGCAAATGTATCAGAGTTATCGCAGCGACCCGCTGGATTACATCCATTGGGTGGCTTATCACGTCGAGACCTATCTCAACATGCTGACTGCCGATTCAACCATCCGGCTGTTGATAAGCATTCCACATTATCAGGCTGCAAGTCCGGCGCATGACCTGTCAGTCGAAACGATTGCCGCCGCGCTGGACGGGGTGAAGGTCGGTCTGTCGAGGGTGGATGAAGAAAAACAGGATTTATTGACCGGGGTCGCCATCTATACCGACCGGGCGCTAAGCCAAGAACAATGGGATATTTATAATGAGAAATGGCTGAGCCCGCCAGACGGACAAGCCCAAGATGCCAACTCTCATCAAACGCCTGACAGCCAGGGGACTGGTTGATGTCGATTACGCGGCGGACAATTTGAGGGATGCCGCGCAATATGAACCCCAACAGGGCGTCTACACTGTGGCCAATACCTGGAACAGCACGCAGACCTTGATGCTGGATGCTCATCTGAAGCGGCTGGAAGAGTCGGCGCGGCAGCAGGGCATCGCGCTGGCTTATGACCGCGGCAGGCTCAAATCCGCATTGAGACAGCTGACAGTCGATTCGGGCTTTGGGGATGTCCGCTTTCGGCTGACTGTCGCGGCGCAAAGCCCCGATGAAATGATTTTGACGCTGGAGCCATTTCAACCGACCTCCCCGTCCCTTATCCGCAAGGGCGCAGCCTGCATCACATCAGCAGCGGCCGCGCGTCATCACCCCACCGCGAAAACCAGTGACTGGATTCATGTGCGCCGGGCGCTGGAGCAAGCCATGCCAAGCGGCATCTATGACACCTTTCTGCTGGATGCGGGCGGGTATCTGCTGGAAGGTTTGGCGAGCAATTTTTTCGCCATCCTGGACGGGGAACTGCGGACGGCGGGCGCGGGGGTGCTGGCTGGCATCGCGCGGGGCATTGTCTTTGAGATTTGCGCCGGCATCATCCCGCTTGAGAAAACAGCCGTCCACCTGGATGACATCCCTCATTTCAGCGAAGCCTTCCTCACCAGCAGCAGCCGTGGCATAGTGCCAGTGGTGGAGATTGACGGGATAACCATCGGCGACGGGCGAGTCGGCAAAATGACCCGACAGCTGCGGCAGGCATATCAGGCATGGTTAGAAGGTCATCTGGAAGAACTCTGATGCGGCATCTGGAAAACTTGTGGCAGGCGCTTCATTGGCTCGGTTCGGCCAGAGACCTGACGGTCGAATCGAAAAATTATCAATGGGAAGTCACGCCACCGATTACCTTTTTCCTTCAGGCTGAACAGGCCGATGTCAAACTGACGCGGCACGACAAGCCACAGGTGCTTGCCAGAGTCGAGTTGCAGGCAGGCTTCGGCTGGCAGATGATAGCCGAACAAGATGAAGCGGGGGTCTATATCATTGCCAAGCGCAAGCCGCTCATCGGCAGCATCGGGCGCGGCAAATTTGACATCACCCTGCCCGATAACATTCATGTCACGCTGAAGCTGGCGCGGTGTCAGCTGCGCTTGGACAACCTGAACACGACCCTCGATTTTCCGCCTGATTCCTTTTGAGGGCCTTTTCTTTGCCACACAGACGCGGAGAACACAGCATAAAGCAATGCCGTAAAATTATTCTCTGTGCCTTCCCGATTTGGTGCGATTGCCTTGAATGTAAAAATGCTATTGCAAAGGAGATAAAAATAGGATAGGCTCTATTTGGCGATGAATTTTTTTCATGGCTTTATATTGAGTTTCCTGTGGCAGTTCATAGCCCTCGCAAAGCTGCTGCCACAGGAAATCCAAAAACGGTGAAAACCATAGCGGTTTTCCATATCAGTATACGCTATTTCGGCGCTTACTGGAATGCTTGGGAACAGTATGCAACGCGCTTTATACACGGGTGACTGCCTCGGCATTATGGACGAGCGTATCCCTGACAGTTCAATCGACTTGATTTACCTTGACCCGCCTTTCAATTCCAACAGCCATTACAACTTGCCCTTCAAAAACAAGGACAAATCCCTGCGCCCAGTGGAAGCGTTCAAAGACACTTGGGAATGGACTCAGCAAGACGCAGAGGATTTGCGAAGATTGGAGAAAAATCCGCTCACCCGTTCGCTGGCGAACCTCATCAAATTCGCACAGGGCAGCGAAAAAAGAGTCGGGGCGAGGGGCAAATCCAGTTTGGCAGCCTATCTGATGAATATGACACTGCGGCTGCGGGCGATGCGCTGCGTGCTGAAAGATACGGGCAGCATTTACCTGCATTGCGACCCGACCGCCAGTCATTATCTGAAGTTAATAATGGATGCAATTTTTGGTGTTAAGAATTTTCGCAATGAGATTGTATGGTGTTATTCAACATCAGGTAGAAGTAAAAAAACGTTCGCAAAAAAGCATGATATAATCTTTTTCTATTCCAAATCTTCTAAATATACGTGGACAAATTACAGAATCCCCGTAAGTCAAAAATACTTGGAAAGTCATTATAGACAGGTAGATAAAGATGGAAAACGATGTCGCATTAGACTAGATGCTGGCAAAACGAGAATTTATTATCCGAAAGACGGAATGATTTGTAATGATTGGTGGGAGATACCTTATTTGAATTCACAATCCAAAGAACGGCTCGGCTATCCAACCCAAAAGCCACTTGCCTTGTTAGAACGGATTATCAAAGCGTCCAGCAATGAGGGCGACCTGGTACTCGATTCATTTTGCGGTTGTGGCACAACTGTTCATGCGGCGGAAGCGCTGGGCAGGCAATGGATTGGGATTGACATATCACCATTCAGCACCGGCTTAATGCGCGAGCGCATTCTCCATAACTTCAAACATCGAATAAGACCTGAAGACATCTATATGTGGGGTGCGCCTGATACTATCGAGGAAGCCGAGCGACTTGCAAACAAGGATAAGTTCGAGTTTGAGAAATGGGTTTGCGGACGCATTGGCGCCAATGGGATGTATAAGAACCCGGGCGAACGAGGGGCAGATGGCGGAGTAGATGGCGTCATGGAGATTGACGTGATTCGCAAGGGGAAAGTCTATGAGGAATACGTCATCATTCAGGTCAAAGGCGGCAATGTAAGGCCGGATTCTGTTAAGGCGCTTAGCGAAACGGTGCGGCGGCTGGAAGCTGTCGCCGGCATTATGGTTTGCTTTGACAGGCAAATGCGTACCGTCGAGAATCAACGAAGCTGGGAAACGTGGTCGGATGACTACGAAACCTATCCTGTCATACAAGGCTACAGCATTGAAGACCTGCTGCAAGACAAGCCGCCCAAACTCCCGCCACGATACGGCAAGCGGCGCGGGGCAAGAATACAGGGATAAGCTCACTTGCGACTCGCCAGAAACGCCCGCGCCTTTATGGTAAATCCTGATTTAGTGCGATTGCCCTGATAAAACCCCTCTTGCATTGTGAGGCTGGGTGTGCTAGGATGATTTTATGGGCGAACACAGCATATCCTATTCCGTTTTCTGTTGTTGCAGGGATGCCTGTTATTAGGCGGGGCTGTTGGGGTTTGCCGACAACATGGTTGTTCGATACCAGCAAGTCAGCACACCGCGGTTGACTTTTTTTGATTAAGGCAGCGAAGCGGACAGCAAGCAGCATCAATCGAGGGGTTCTAGTAGATAAGGAGCAGTGAATGAGCGACATCAGCAGTCGTGGCTATGCCAATGCGGACAAACTTGTTTCAACCGATTGGGTCGCCGAGCATTTGAACGACGACAATGTACGGATTATTGAATCCAACGAAGACCCCCTGCTTTACCCCAGTGGACACATACCAAGCGCCGTTGAAGTCGATTGGGTCAAGGACCTCAATGACCCACTCCGCCGCGATTATCTGGACAAAGCCGGCTTTGAATCGCTGGCGAGCCGCATCGGCATGACACCCGATACCACTGTCGTGTTTTATGGCGACAAGAGCAACTGGTGGGCGACCTATGCCCTGTGGGTCTTTGAACTTTTTGGCCACACGAATGCCAAAATCATGGATGGGGGGCGGCTTAAATGGGCTGCCGAAGGACGGGAACTCACCCGCGAAAGACCCAGCATCAGCCCGACATCCTACACGGCGCCCGACCGCGACGACAGCGTGATTCGCGCCTTCCGCGATGGCGTGCTGCGGCATGTCGAAGCGGGGGGACAGCTGGTCGATGTCCGCAGTCCGGGCGAATACAGTGGCGAGAAGCTGCACATGGAGGGCTATCCACAGGAAGGCGCGGTGCGCGGCGGTCATATACCTGGCGCGGCTAATGTGCCTTGGTCGCGGGCGGCGAACGAAGACGGCACCTTCAAAAATGCCGCCGAACTCAAAGCCATCTATAACGATGAGCTTGGGCTGGAATCATCCGCCGCGACCATCGCTTACTGCCGCATTGGCGAGCGCAGCAGCCATACCTGGTTCGTCCTGAAAAATCTGCTGGGCTTCAGCGATGTCCGCAATTATGACGGCTCGTGGACAGAATGGGGCAACAGCGTCGGACTTCCGATTGAGAAGTAAAGTCGAAAGGCAACGGCACGCGGCTGGGACCTCGCCTAGCAGGCGCTCTGGCTCGCGTGTCGGGTTCGTTCACGCCGGAAAGCCCGCCATGCCCAATTATCCAGCCAAACTGCAAGAATATCTTGATGACTTCGCCTTTGTTGGCTCGCGCGAGGAACGGATTGATTTTCTGATTGCCATCTCGGATGAGTTCCGCCCGGTGCCAGAATCCATCGCTGCGCCGCCCTACGATGAATCCAGGCGCGTGGTCGGCTGCGAATCCGAGGCATTTGTGTGGGCAGTCGACCGCGAAGACAGCAGGCTCGATTTTTACTTCGATGTCCTTAACCCGCAAGGGCTGTCCGCGATGGCGATGAGCGCCATATTGGAGCAATCCTGTTCTGGAGCGCCGCTGGAGCAGGTGGCTGCGATTGATGGCGAGGTCGTCTTCACCTTGTTTGGCAAAGATGTTTCTATGGGCAAGGGCATCGGCTTGACCGCACTTGTCCATGCGGTCGTCTATGAAGCGAAAAAGCGGCTGAAGCCATCTTGAGCTAGGGCGATTCCAGAAAGGAGTCGCTTGGGGCGCCAGCATTGAATACCGCATCCGTCCCCAGCAAACCCAGATAACTGCGCGATGGCTCGGTATCGGGAATCGCTACTGCTCCGACAGCTTTCTCGTACCAGGCGGTCGGGCCTGCCCAGCCGATAATGGCATACATATAACCGACATGGCGCATTTCGTGCAGGCACTGCAAGAGCAATGCCGTGCCGATGCCCTGACCCTGCTCGGCCCTATCGACGCCAGTCGGCCCAAAAAAACCCTTGTAAGTGGCATCATAGCAGGCAAATCCCAGCAGTGTATCGCGGCGATGCGCCAGCATAATCGTCGTCGGATGAACCGAAAAGGCGACATCCGCCTCGCTGCGCCAATAATCGCTGAAGTGTTCGCCAATCCAGCGGGTTACAAGGTGCTTTTCGGGGGGTATGCCCCGTCTTATCATAATGCCGCGTTCGCGCTGACCGGCGATTGCGGGTTCAAGCGGCGGCAAATCATATAATTTGACAAGCATATCCGGCATAGTTCACCTCATCATCCTGTTGATGCAGTGCGTTAATGCGCCATGGTACAGGCCCAATCCCCTCATTTCCAGTATCAGGTCGTCCAGTGTTGTCTGTTGCCAAAGGACCTGGATTCAAGCAGAATAGGGTTGGATGGCGATATTTGAGCATTTAGCATCTTGGGACAGGAATGGCAAAGCAGATGACCCACCAGCCAGAAACGAATGCAGTCCATAACACAGCGATTGACCCGTCCAGCGGCGCCATCGTGCCACCGCTGGTATTCAGCACCACCTTCGAATATGAGGCAACCGGCCAGGCACATCATCCCGATGAGCTCATTTATACGCGCTACCAGAACCCCAACCGCGCCGCTTTGGAACAAACGATGGCCAAGCTGGAGGGCGGCGCATTGGCGCATGCCATATCCAGTGGCTCGGCGGCGATGATGACCCTTTTTCAGGCATTGCGTCCCGGCGACCATATCGTATCCAGTGATGATATGTACTTCGGCATTCGGGTGCAGCTTAAAGAGTTCTTTGCGCCCTGGGGGCTGGCAACGACCTATGTCGACATGAGCGATTTGGATGCGGTTCGGGCTGCCATGCGCCCGGAAACCAGGCTGGTCATCTTTGAATCCCCCACCAACCCGATGATTCGGCTGGCGGATATTCAAGCTATTGCCGAGATTGCCCATGAGCGGGATGCTTTACTGCTGGTTGACAATACAGTCGCCACGCCGATTGCCCAAAATCCACTGCTGCTGGGGGCGGATATAGTCGTGATTTCGCTGACAAAATATATCGCCGGCCACCATGATGTACTCGGCGGCATTATTATCTTCGGCGAGGAGAGCGACCTGGCAGAGCGCGTTGCCCGTCTGGTGAAAATTGGCGGCGCTGTTTTGTCGCCCATGAGTTGCTGGCTGACCCTGCGCGGCATCCAGAGTTTGGTCTGGCGGGTTCGCGCCCACAGTGAGAGTGCGCTCAAGGTCGCCAGTTTTCTGGCGGAACACCCCGCGATTGAACGGGTCTTGTACCCGCTGCACCCCAGCCACCCTCAATATGAACTGGCGCGGCGGCAAATGCGCGTTGGCAGTGGCTTGATGTCGATTCAAGCTGCCGGCGGGCGCGAGGCGGCGCTCCAACTGGTGCGGCGGCTCAGCATTTTCACCAGCGCGACCAGCTTCGGCGGCACACACAGCCTCATCGAACATCGACAATCCATCGAAGAAGGCACATCCACACCCGCCAACCTGCTCCGCATTTCGATTGGTCTCGAAAACGCGGATGACCTCATTGCCGATATGGCGCAGGCGCTGGCATGATTTATCACATCACCAGTCGCGGCGCGTGGGAAAAGGCCCAGGAACAGGGTCAGTATGCGCCGCCTTCGCTGGGTGACGAAAATGGCTTTCGGCTGCCGGCCGATTTGCCACCAGCCTAGGCGATGCCCGTGATTTCCTCGCTGAACTCCCACAGACGGCGCTGTTGTCCGACATCGTGAGATATTTTGCTGGACGGGGTTTGTTTTTTGTCCTGCCAGTATTTGCCGCTAATCCCATTGACATCGGGCGATGATGCCAGATAAACCAAGGTCTCGGCGCCTTTTTCAGGGCTTCTGCCGAATAATTTCTGTAAAACCTGTACCAGCAGGCGCCAAAATCTGCTCGTATTATGCCCAAAGCCAGTAGCGACAAGGCCCGGATGCACAGCATTGACCGTCACCCCTGTACCTTCAAGATGCCGAGCCAATTCATAGGTGAACAAGACATTGGCAAGTTTGCTTTCGCCATAAGCTCGAAGTGAGCCGAAGGCGCTGGCATCGCGCAGGCCCTCAAGCCGCACGCCCTGACGCGCTCCTGTATGGGCGCTGGAAGATACATTGATGATGCGTGCCTCCCCTTGCGTTTGCGCGGTTTGTTTCAGCTGCTCCAGCAGCAAATGAGTCAGCAAAAAATAGCTGATGTGGTTGAGCGCGAAGGTCATTTCCAGGCCATCGGCCGACGGATAATATTCCGTGAAGACAGCGCCGGCATTGTTCAGCAAGACATCCAGCCGGTTGTATTGGGCGCGGAATTCAACCGCCACCCGGCGAATCTGCTCGATAGAGGACAGATCAGCAAGCAGCATATCCATCCTGGCATTGCCGCTGGCGGTCTTGAGTTCATGCAGCACCTTGCGCGTTTTGACTTCATTGCGCCCCAGGATAATGACCTCGGCGCCCATCTTGGCCAATTCCAGCGCCGCCGTTTTCCCGATGCCGTTGGTTGCCCCGGTAATCAGAACCCGTTTTCCATTCATTCTGACCTCTCTTGTTGGTCTATCTTCAGCGATTTGCTGCCTCTATCATACAGGTCTCTAAGCGAAAAGGTCAACTAGCCGTTTGATTAGGATCAAAGCGGTGTTTGCGATAAATCCAGACCACCGGCAGCAAGGCAACGCTTGCCAGGCTCAAGGCGGCCCGCAATGACAGCAGCGAGCCAATCGCCCCCAAAATCGGCGTGCCAACAATCTGTCCACAGGCATTCGATTGCCAGTACATCGAAATCACCGTCGCCCGCACCCTAGAGGGCGTATGCCGATTAATCCAGGCCATGAACAGCGGCTTGGTGGCGGTGCGCAGGATTTGGCTCGCACAATAGGCCAGCAAGGCCACATAGAAGCTGCCCGCCCAGACAAACACCAGATTCCCCAGAATCGTTCCCAAGGCGAACCAGGCAAGGATAAGCGCAATCGGCAGTTGAGGATAACGTTTCATGGCTCGCTTGGCCAATTCCAGGGTGGGAATGGTCATCAGGGTCACCGTCCCGAACATCACCCCAAACCATACCACTGGCTCGAACAGGGGCATCTCGAAGTTCTGCACAAAATGCGGCGTGTACATGGCATCAAATCCGCCCACCGATGTACCGATGACGATTCCAATCCAAATCACCGAACGCAAGACGGCCCGGCCGCGGACTTCGCTCAGGCTGGCGCGGAAGCGCGTCCAAAATGGGAAGGCAGAACGGTTGCCCGCCGCAATCGGCTGAAAGCCTTTCTCTGGCATTATCACAGCCAGCAAAAGCGCCAGCCATATCGTGCCGATGCCGCCGACAATAATCGGCAAAGCGACATGAACCCTGCCCAGCAAAGTCGCGGCGATAATGCCCAGCAGAGTGGATGCCTGCCCGATTTGCGAGCCGCGCAGGAACAGGGGCAGCGCCTCGTCCTGTCCAAGTTCGTCAACCAGCCAGGCTTCAGGCGCACCGCTGACGAAGGTGAATCCCAAGCCCCAAATGACCTGCGACAGAAGAACCGCCTCGTATATCGGCACAAGTCCCTGCACCAGATACCCGATTCCCCAAATGACATAGCCAATCACGATTGACCATTTGCGGCTGTAGACATCGGCAACGATGCCGGTCGGAATCTCAAAAACGAAGGTGGCCGATTCCAGCATCACGCCCAGCAGCGCCAATCGAAAGGGGTCGGTGGAAATGACGGTGGCAAAGTACAGCATCGCCACCGTCAGCCACATCGCATAGACGAAGGGTCCCACCAGACGAAAGGCATAATAGGCACGCAAGGCACGCTGCCGATTGGACATCATGGCGCTGGGTTAGATGAGGATGGCACGAACTGAACCCATCCGTTTATGCCTTGTCTTCATCTCCATAAGCATGGCCGGCAAAAATCGCCCGCAGTTCCGCCGCTGACTTGGCATTTTGCAAAGCCTTCATCCGCGCCGCTTCTTCCTTTTGCAAGGCGCGGACCTTGGTCAAGACGGCTTCCAGTTGGTCGGACGGGAACTTGCAGGCGCCATTTTCATCCATGTGAATCAACTCGCCGGGCGCGACATCCATCCCGCCAACCGACACCGGCACATTGACCGCATGAACTGCCATTTTGCCATGCCCCGCCGTCACACCGCTCAGCATATACTGAAAGTTCATCTCACGAACCTCATCAATATCCCGCGAAGGCCCATTGGATAACAAACCGACGCAGTTCAAGGCTCTCATTGCCGAAACCATGTTCCCGCCCGCCAGCCCCACCTTGCCGGCGATATGCGGCGGGAACTTCTGCTGGATAACCAAGAGGCTGGGGCTGTCAGATGCCTCCAGGGCATCCAGCACATCATTAAAACTCAGCCGCGCATAATCGGGGTCGGGCAATCCGAAAACGCAGGTCACCGCATAACCCACCCTGGGTCCCAGTTCGGGGAACATGCAGCGAATGGATTGGTCGGTGTACCAGTTCTCCGTCCATGGATTGTAAAGCCCCAGGCAAAGCGGCGAATCCGGATAGGTGGCGACTACATTGGTGATGGAAGGCGTATCAAAGTTCTTTAGTTCTTCGAGCATTTTCTGCTTGCTTGATGCTGACATAAGTTTCCCTTCTTCCGCAGTCCGCCCATTCTACAGCGCAGCTTTTGATATTGCGAACAAATCGCGCCCAGCAACCCAGCCTGTTACCTCTGTGCTTCTTGCGCCTCATGCTTCAGGCTGCGATTGAACAGCGCCAAAATGGGCGTCAGCATCAAGGCGGACAGCGTGATGGCAAACCGCACCGACCTTAACAGGGCAATCACCCCAACCACGGGTCCCCCGGCAATCTGCCCGAAGGCATCTGCCTGTCCCTGCATCGAAAGCACCGTGGCGCGAACATTGGATTCGGTATTTTGGTTAATCCAGGCTTCCATAAGCGGATTGCGAATCGTGCGCAGCGCACCAGTCAGCCACAATCCCAGCAGCACGAGTTCAAAACGCTCGCCCAAAACGAACAGCAGCACACTGAATATCATCATACTATAGACAGCCGTCAAGGTCGCTGCAACCGCGCGGCTGCTGGACAGGTTGACCCGCTGCCGAATCACTTCGGTCGCTATCAGACTGAGCGGCACCGATACCGCGCTGATAATCCCAAACCAGGCGATTTCATGCAGTTGACCGAGCGGCGGCAAAGTAAAATGATTGACCAGATGCGCTGTCCAAAGTCGGTCAAAGCCTTCCGTGAACGCGCCGTGAATCGCCGTGACCAGCATGATGAGCACCAGTATCCGCCGCGCACGCACCAATTTGACGCCAGCGCGAAAGGTGGCAAAGAAGGCCGACCAGGATTCCCCTTCGGATGCAGAACGACGGTTGAAGCCGTCTTCGGGCATAAAAAGCGCTAATGCGGCAGCCAGCGCGACCAGCAGTAGCCCGCCCGTAACAATCGCTAACTGCAAGCTGATGCTCGCCAGCGCGACACTGACAAAGATGCCCGCAAAACCTGTGATTTGCGCCACCTGCGAAGCCCGCAAAAAAGCCGCTGATGCCCGCGCTTGACCGATTTCATCGACAATCCAGGCGGATGTCGCGCCGCTTAGAAAGGTGTAGCCCACCCCCATGATGACCTGCGCGACCAGCAGCGCTTCAAACAGTGGCAAACTGCCTTCCACGATGACCCCCAAGCCCAGCAGCAGAAAACCGAGAATCACAGACAGACGCCGACTGTAGACATCGGCAACCACGCCCGTTGGCATTTCCATCAGGAAGGCGGTCACTTCCAGAGTCGTGCCAATCAAGACCAGTTGCAGGGGATTCAAACCGACTTGCTTGACCTGATAAAATAGATTGACCGTGAACACCAGCGACAGCGCCAGAGATTGCAAGGCCGTCATCGACAGATACAGCCTGTAGGCATCCGCTTTGGCGATGTTCAGTTTGACCGGCATTCAAGTTCCTTGCATGATGGGGTTCATAAAGTCCGTGAGCGGCGGCGGAGTTTGCCTGTGTTCAGGAATGCCTTCAGTTCCAGCGCTCGCTGTGCCAGCAGCTGCGGCGCAATATCACGCACTGTCGGATGACTGTAGTTGACTGCCAGCCAGCGACAGGATGCCAGCTGACGCGCGGCAATGAAAACCTCCAGCAAATCGCGCTCGGCATCAGCCTGCGGTCTGATAGAGGCATAACCTGACCACAGGGCATCTTCCAGCTGTTCATAATCGGCCGCCCGCTCGCCTTTGAACTGCCACAACAAGGGCGTCAGGTCATACAGATAATAGCCCCAGCCGCTATATTCAAAGTCCAGCGCAGCCAGGGCCTGCTGATGAAACAGGATATTCTTCGCCAGCAGGTCGGCATGAATCAAGCCAAAGCTGTCCGCGCCCGCGCCCAAAGCGTTCATCGCTGTTCGCAGGCGTTCTGCCACCGCTGCAAACACTTCGGATTGCTCGGGCTGGATGAGGCGGATATTTTCGCCGGGATGATAAGGCGAATGCTCACCAAACAAGCCCTCCCAATCCAGCTGCGGGCGCGAAAAATGCGGCGGCGGCCTGAACTGCCCGATGGTATGCAGTTTGCCCAGATAGACCCCAATCCGAAACACCTCGTCAAAGCTCATCACCTGGGCCGATTTGGTGACACCTGGCACATACTCAAACAAACTGCCATAGACGATATGCGGCGGCGGCAGCTGATGATGACAGACCCGCGCGAAGGGCCTCTCTTGGCCATGGGTCACAATCGGATGCGGCAAGGGCGCCAGCAGGTCGGTATCGCGCCGCAGCGCCCGCAGCCATTGCAATTCCGACCTCAAACCCGCCACATCAACGCGCCCTGGCGGATGCAGGCGCAGCACAAAATCGCCGCCCTCCGCGCTCACCTTGAACACGGCATTATGCCCATATCCCAGCCAGGACAATGCCCGCAGCCGCAAGTTCCAGTGGGCGATGACATCGCCAGCCAGTCGCAGCCAGAACCTTTTCTGCGCCGCCAGTGACCAGCTGTTGAAATCAGTCATTTAATTCCCATTATCCGATACGGCGCCCTCAATCCTCATCACTGTCGTATATCACAGTGGGATCCTGGCCGTACTGTTCCCAAAGCTGTTGGTAAATCACATCGGGACTAACCCCGATGCCAAATCGGTTGAAGTATTGGCATACCCGCACAATATCCCGTTCAAGAATCATCCCGGCATTGGAATTCGACCCGATTTCGACCACTTGCGGGAAATCAATCAAGGTGATTTCACCTTCCCAATAGAGGATATTGTACTCCGACAGGTCACCATGAATCATCCCCTGTTTGAGCATCAACTCGATATTTTCCAGCGCTCGCTCAAACAGAAACCGCGCCTCTCCCTTCGACAGGGTGACCGTATGCAAGGCTGGCGCTGGCAAGGTCTCATCACCCACATACGACATCAGAACCGTATTTTCGCCAGCCGATATGGGCTGCGGCACATCCGCATGGACAGCATGCAAGGCCTTCAGGGCATGGTATTCGTGCATCAGCCAAGAGGTATGCGCCACCTGCTGACCATAAGCGGTTTTCTTTCCAATCGCGCGGAGCGTCCGCACATCGCGCCCGTCAACCGGACGACCGCTTTCCGTCAGCACCTGCCGCCCTTCCCGATACATCTTGTCATTGCGCAGGTTGCGGAACATTCGCGGGCGATAAACCTTCGCCGCCAGGTATTGCTGTCCGACCGAGTCATGCGCCCGACAGCGATAAACATTGGCTTCCTTGCCACCCTTGACCAGCGACAAGACATCGGTAATCAAAGCCTGCTGATAAAATGTCCGCAGCGAATCATAGAGCCACACAGCTTCGTGCCGTGCTGGCTGATAGGTCGTCTCGAACCCGCCTTCTATATCTCTGGTATCGGCGATTTCCTGCAACATGTCCGCCACCGATTTTTTGGGTATGTGATGCGCTTTTTTCTTGCGTTTGCGCCGCGCTTGTCGGTCAAGTTTCATCGGGTCAAAGCCCCATTCAAAGTCATCATATCCATCTAAGGAGTTGTCATCAGGCATTGCTCGCGTTTCCTCGTTTGCATTCCAGGCTCATCCAATAAAAAAACAGCCACCAAGCCATGACTGCCCAAATAAAAACAGCCACAGCACATCAACATCGCAGAACGCAAAACGAACCACGACCCGAAGCTGACGCGCCGAAGCTGCCTGGCTGTTTGTCTATCGGAGTTTGCTCCGTGACAGCAAGGTCAGGCAGCCCCCTCCAACGCGCCTGTGTTTTCCACGTCTGTGATTTTCACAATTTCCAACATAGTCTCCTCCAGTTCATAGCAATGTTTTTAAGTCAGCTAAAGTCTAACACGGGTCATATCGGGCTGTCAAATGTTACTTGAATCAGGAGCGCGTCTGATTTTATGGTCTTACCCATCCTCCGCACCGAGAGCAGATATGCTACAATACAGCACAGTCACATCGGATTGATTTTGTCGGAGCAGCCCATGCGCAAATGGATTATACTCGGCACCGTCACTGGCATCATCGCTTTCATCGACCAGCTTGGCAAAGCCTGGGCCATCGCCAATCTGGAACTGTACCAAAGCATCCAGCCGATTCCCTTCCTGGCGCCCCTGTTTCAAATGACGCGCAGCACCAACACTGGCGCCGCCTTCGGCATTCTGCCCATGGCGGGTAACGTGTTCCCCCTGCTGGCGCTGGTCGTTATCGGAGGGCTGCTCTGGTATTTCCGCGATACACCCGCCAAGGCGCGTTTTGTTCCCTTTGCGATTGGCATGGTAATCGGCGGCGCGATGGGCAATGTCATCGACCGATTGCAGTACGGATATGTGGTTGACTTCATTCACTATCAGATACCGAACCTAATATCAAATGTCTCCAACCTGGCAGACCATGCGATTGTGCTCGGCGTGCTGTTCATCATCGGGGAAAGCATCTGGCGCGATTATCGGACAAAGAAGTTCGGACAAATCGGGATTGAGAACCCCGCCAAGCCATCGGAGGAGGGATGATGCCTCTTCATCAAGCTAAATGAATCAGAGGCGTTTTTCAAGTTCGATTTCGTCCCGAATGGTGATGCCTTCGAGGCCGGTAATCGGGATTTGCGGCTTGATTCGGCGGGCTTGGTCAATCGCATTGCGATGAACGGTAACCAGATGATAACCGCGCTTTTGCCAGAACTTGAGCGCAGCCAGATTGTCATTGGTCGTCACCAGCCACAGCCGCCGAATGCCAGCTTCTTTTGCCCAGTTTTCGACCGCCTCAACCAGAGCAGTGCCAACACCGACAGCTTCAGACAGACTATCGAGGGTGGTGATTTCACATCCATTTTCATCGGCATGGATGGTAATCAAGCCAATGTAATCCACCTTGTTCGACTCGGATGACGGCTCTCCAGCGCTATTGGAGTATGTTCGTTCCGCCATGAAGCCAGGCAAGAGGTGTCCATAAACAGCTTTCCCGCGCGATACAATCTGGGTCGTTCCCCAGCGTTCATCGAGGAAATGGGCAACCCATTCCCTATCAGAACGTTCCAATGGACGGATTCTGTATTCGGTCATCGCCTGGCCTCTATTCTGTTTTTCAGTATTACCTTTATTATAACCCGATTACGCTGTCTGGGGAAAATTTTGTTTCAACTGAACAAAATGGCAATGCCAATAATAGCCAACACGGTGCCCAGCACTGCCCGCAAGCTGATTCGTTCCTTAAAAACAACATATCCAATCGGTATCAGCATGATGGCAGTCGTATGTGACAAGGTGGTCGCAACCCCGACGGGAACATGCTGGAATGACAGCAGCAGGAATGAGCCAGCGATAACGGGCCCCAGTATCGCCGCCGCAAAAATTTGCAGAAAGGTTTTGCGGTCATTGTGGAAAGCGGCCAGGGTCTGGCGGATGTTGGCCTGCCAGGCGATGACTAACCAGATTGCAGCCATCCCGGCGGTCGTCCGCATCAAAATGCCACTGAAAGGCGAAAAACCGCCAGCGACGCCCTCGGATGAAAATACGAATGCTGAGCCTTGCGCCAGCGTACCTAAAACGGCAAAGATAACACCGCGCCGCAAGTGGGTATTGTCGGAGACTGCCTGCGCTGGACTGCGTTCGGCAACGACCCCGACAATGCCCAATATGACCAGCGCAATGCCCAATGCCGAGTTTGCGGGAAGAGTCTGGCC
This sequence comes from Aggregatilineales bacterium, assembly GCA_965214515.1. Lineage (GTDB taxonomy): Bacteria > Chloroflexota > Anaerolineae > Aggregatilineales > Phototrophicaceae > UBA6055. Next base: position 3,356,145 of record OZ243955.1, on the reverse strand, counting down.
CACAAAGGCAAATGCAAGAATCGCCCCCAAAACCGGCGCGAATGAAGCGATGAGCATGGTCAGGCGCGGCCCGATAGACTGATAGGCATTGAGAATAAAATAGGCGGAAATCACGAATGCCAGGATGCCCGATGCGCCCAGCAGCAGCCAGCGCTCAAGCGATGCCGAGAAGGGAAAAACTTCACCCAAAGCCAGTTGATGCAGCGCCAACAGCACCAGCCACGACATCGGCAGGCTGGTCGCCATCGACACGATGGCATTGATGCGGCGCCCCGCCAGGGTATAACATACCGAGGTCAGGCTGAAGCTGAAGGCCGCCAGCAGCGCTGCGATTTCTCCGATATAAGCGTCCATGTCAAACGCTTACTCGAATCCAATGAGAAGCAGGCTGTGAGGCGCAAGAACTGGCACGGGCGCATAAGCGTCAAAGCCACCTCGCGCGTTGATTTCAGGGGCGGCAAGCTCACCTTCGCCAGCTGTCAGCGCCGCCGATGACAAATCCAGTTCGCTCGCTTCCAGCGTGAGCGTAAAATCACGGGCTGCCTCGTCATCCAGATTTATCACGACCAGCAAGGTCTGCTGTTGGTCATGCCGCAGAAAGGCGTAGATGCCGCGCTCGGAGCTATCGACAGCCTGCAAATCGCCCTGACGCAATGCCGAATTGGCGTTCCGCAGGTGAATCAGCTTGCGATAATGGCTCAGCAGGGAATCGGGGTCATGGGTCTGGTCGGCGACATTGGCTGCCGCGACATTTTCCGCAGCTTGCAAGGGCTGCCAGATGGAATCGCCATCCGTAAAGCCGGCCAAAGCCGCATTCTCCCACTGCATCGGCGTCCGAATGCGCTCATCGGGTTTGGTGCCAGTCATGCCAATCTCTTCGCCATAATACAGGAAAGGCACACCCGGCCCCGTCAGCAGCAGCGAGGCAGCGACTTTGTTTCTGCCCTGGTCATGGAGCAGTTGGTTCGCCAGCCGATTCTGGTCATGGTTCGTCAGAAAAGTGGCAAACTGGTTCAGAGGATAATCACGCATGGCGCTGCGATGCGCTCGCGCAATCTGGCGGTTTGTTCCTCTTTGCGCGGCCGCAATCATCTCTTGCGCCAGCTTGAAATCGAAACCGATGTCAATGGCATCTTCCTGGACATAGCGCGATACAACAAAAGAAGGCCCGCCATATATCTCGCCCACTGTGAAGCTGTTGGGCTTGACCGATTCCAGGTGCGCCTCATAGGCGCTCAGCCACTGACGGCTTTCGGGGAGATTTTCCTGCATCTCGCCAATTTCAATAAGGTGCTTAATGGCATCCAGCCGAAACCCGTCAACACCCATGTCCCTTAGCCAAAATGTGGCGACATCATACATCTCCTGTGTCACATCCGGATTGAGATAATTGAAATCCGGCATCCCGTCCCAGAAGACGCCATAATAATAGCTTCCACCGGCTTTGTGCCAGGCGGGCGCACCCCAGGGACCAGGATAACCAGGATTTTCATCTTCCCAGATATACCAATCGGCATAGGGTTCTTCTCCCAAACGCGAAGCGATAAACCACGGATGACGGCTTGAGGAGTGGTTGACCACCATATCAACAATCACGGCAATGCCGCGTGCATGCGCTGCGGCAACCAGTCTTTGCATATCCGCCATAGAGCCATAATCGGATTCAACCGCATAATAATCGGTCACATCATAGCCGTGATAGCTGTAGGCCTCCGCTGGGGGCATCAGCCAAATGCCAGTAATGCCCAGGTCATCCTCGGTCATGGGGTTGCCATCGTTCAGATAATCCAGTCGGTCGATAATCCCCTGAATATCCCCAATCCCGTCGCCATCGCTATCCTGAAAGCTGCGAATGAATATCTCATAAAAAACGCGGTCATTCCACCAGTTCGCCGCCAGCCGCTCCTCGGACTGCGCCAAAGATTGAGACGGCGACATTCCCCAGGCAAGCCAGCATATCACCAGCAGCAGCATACAAGCCGCTCCCCTGCCCCGATTTTTATCGAATGACAGGGCTGTAAAATGTTCTCTTAGGTTCATACCTCACACACCACCCTACAGCAATTTTATAAACTCGCTTATCCATGCCTGACAGTGCCGCTCACGGCGGTCGCCTATTTTAGCGAACCCTGCCTGCGCGTCCCTCATCCATTTTTGTGCCAGGGCATTGTCGCCCTGACGATGCTTGACCATCGCCAGATAATACTGTATTTCCGGCCTTGTCGGCTGCGCCGCCAGCGCATTCAAAAAGAACCCCAAAGCCGCTTCCCAGTTCTTCTTTCGGTAGGCAATCATGCCACGCCCGTAATTCGCCATCATCTCATAAGGATTCAGCGACAAGGCACGCTCAAATGCCACCATCGCTTCGGATTTGGCATCGTCCTCCAGCAAAAACAAACCCAGCGCCGCATGATACTCGGCATGATTGGGCAATAGCTCAATAGCAAGCCGCATCTGCGCGTATGCCTCTTCGAAATCGCTCCTGCTGTATGCCTGCCATGCCTGTTTGCCATGCTCGTCAGCATCATAACGGGTCAGCCCCAATCGCTGCTTCAGCATATCCAGCCTCCAAGCATCCAAGCTGCCTGAACGTTGCAAGTTTTAGGAGTGTCAAAGCTGAGGAAACCGCACATTAAAAGGAGGCGCTTTGCCCTTCAAGAGCAAACCTATTCAAATCGAAAGCCGCGGCTTCATTGACCGCGCATAAGAATGCCGACATCAAGCCCATGTATTCGCATCAGGCATCAATTTTTACAGTTTTACGCTGCTTGCCGTTGCGTACCACATAAGTCCGCGCCATTTTATCATGCCAGGATTGATTGTTCCTGTCAAAAAATGCCCAGACAAACCCAAGCCCAAACAGCATGGCGCTGACATGATAGCCAATCGCCCGAATCACGGCATCGACATCGCTGATTGGACTGCCATCGGTCTTGATGACACGAATGCCCAAGGCGAATTTGCCCGGCGTCTGCCCCTGGCGCCGTGTCCAGAAAAACCAGTGATAGCTGACTGGCACGGCCAAAAGGACAAATTTCACCAGCTGCATCGGCAAGCGATTCCCCGCCGAGCCAATAATCACGCCTACAATCATCATCGGGAGGATTAACAGGAAGCTGTCAATGATATTGGCGGCAAAACGTTCCAGCAATCCGGCCAACTCATAGACTTCCGTCCCTGTCCGGCGGTCATTTTTCATCTTCTCTTCCATAAGGTCGCTCTCCTTCCGCTTTGTTCCAGTATATGCGATTCGCTCCTTGGAAGTGTAATCAAAATGTAAAACTTATATTCAGTGTACAAGTAGATGCGTGGCGGTGTCAATCACCTGAAGCTGAATGGGCGCGGTGAATATCAAGAACAGGGCAGCCTTAATCGTGCAGGGCATAAAGAATGGTCGGGTTGTCTTCCGCCTCGAACTCCTGCAAATTGGCAATGGTCAGATGACCATGCTCATAGAGATACTCGATATGCGCCCCGGCTTCTTCAATCGCCAGCAAAATATGATAATCCTCGACATCAGGATACATCGCCCTGGAGATGTCGCTGATGGTCATGGGCGCAGCATGGTCGCGCATGATTTTTCGAATCCGCTCCAGCTTGCGGTTGTGGCTGGCGCGAATATCCTGAACACGCCCGTAAAAATCATGTATCGGGTCCTCATGCCCACCCAAGGCAAGCCGTATCCCCTCGACGCGCATCACTTTACGCAGGGAATCGGCATAATGACCTAGCCCCATGTAATGCGTTATGCTCTCTGGCGACTGGTGCGGCGTCGTCCGCGACAGAACATGGTCGGCGCTTAACAGGACATCCCCTATCCGAATGCAGACTTGCCCAGGGCAGTGTCCAGGCGCATGAATAAACTCCATGCCGTCAATGACCTGCTCGTCCTCGATGCTGAAATCAACTTCAACCGAGGTAACGTGCTTCTTGGCAAAGCCATACATCTCAAACAAGGTCTTCCGCAGCGACGGCTGAATGCCGGCACGCTGAAAATAAATCCCCAGCGCTTTTGTCGCCACGACCACCCGCTCTTCATAATTGGTCAAGACGCGCCTGTCCAGTTGGTGGATGCCGACGATGGCTTGGGTTTGCCCTTTGACAAAGGGCAGGCCGCCAAAATGGTCGATATGACCATGCGTAATAATCACCCGCTGAATATCCTGAAGCGTGAAAGACTCGCCAAACTTGGCTTGTATCTGACGAAAGCCGGCCAGCAAATCATCATTGCTGCGCCCCATGCCCGAACCGGTATCCACCAGGGTCAACTCGCCCGCGCCCTCAAGCACATGGGCAAAGCCGGTAAAGTTGTTGGGAAACAACACCATCGGGATGCGAAAAATAACGACGCCGCTATTGCTCTCGAAGCGTTCTACTGCGGGCAGATTTATCATCTTGACAGCTTCCTCATCAGGCATAAATGACATGCTGCAACAAAAAGCGCTCAATCCGATTGTAATAATGCTCGATGGTTTCAGGTTTGCGCCAGCCATGTCCCTCACCCGCAAACAGATGATACTCATGCGCCACACCGCGCCGTTTAAGCGAAGCAACAATATCATCCGATTGATTTTGCGGCACCACCTTGTCCTCCGTGCCTTGAAAAACAATGATGGGATCCTGAATTTTGTCCGCGTGAAATACAGGTGAACGCTGACGATAAATATCAGCGGCTTCGGGCAATTCACCCAGCAGCCAAAAAGTATAGCGCTCCTCAAATTTGTGCGTATCCATCAGCAGGCCAAACTGATTGGAAACCCCATAAGAACAAATGCCCGCCTTGTAGAACCCGGGATAATCAATCAAAGATTGCAATACTGTGAATCCGCCGGCGCTGCCGCCCATAATGACTGTTTTGCTGATGTCAATCCACCCCGCCTGCGCCAAATGCCTGACGCCCGCGATAGAGTCGGTCACATCATAAATCCCCCAGTTGCCGCGGTGCCTGTCCATATAGGCTTTGCCATAACCGGTGCTGCCGCGATGATTGACCTGCAAAACAGCGTAACCGCGCGTGGTGAAAAACTGAACCTCGCTGGCATAGCCGGCTGCACGCTGTGATGTCGGGCCGCCATGAACCTGAACCAGCAAGGGGGGTTTGCCCGATGGCATCTCGTCCTGCATCACTGGCGCATAATACAGACCATGCACCTGCTCGCCATCATCTCCCTTCCAGACAATCGCCTGTGCCGCCGACAGTTGATTGGCCTTCAGGTTTTCGGTTTGCTGTCGGCGATGAATCCTTTCGCCACGTTCTAAATCCAGGCTGATGATGCGCGAAGGAATCAAGGACGAAGACGCAATCATGGCGACCGCCTGCCGCTTGGGCGATACGGCAATCTGTTCCAACTCCGTATAATGCTCCAAGCCAGCGATTGACTCGGATTCCATCGTTGCTAGCTGAACCCGTCTTAAAGTGTAAAACCCGCGCACATTCTCCAGATAATAGATGCACTGGCTGTCCGCCCCCCAGCCATACATACGCAAGCCCTGTACCCAGGCCGGCGTGCCATGCTCTGCCTCCGCCCGCGTCAGTTGAATGCGCTTTTGCTGGTCGAGGTCGAGCATATAAATCTGCCCCCAGCCAGTGGCGTCACTGACATAAGACAGATAGCGCCCGTCAGGCGAAAACTGCGGCTGAAAAATAGCTGTGTTCGGGTCGCCTGCCAGGCTGACAATATGCTCGGCATAGGGATAGCCGCTCTTGTCCATGGCCAGCTGAATCAGCCTCAATTCGCTGCCGTTCCAGGGCATCTGCGGATGATTCCAGGCGATATAAGCGATATGCGTGCCAGCTGGATGCCAGGTCGGCTGCATGACAAAATCAGTGCCGTATGCCAGCTTGCGCGGGAATTGTTCGCCTGCCGAATCGACCAGCGCAATCCCATCCACATGGTCATAGCTGTGGACGAAAGCCACCCAATTTCCATCAGGCGAAACGGCCGGCGCGGCATAGCTGCCAAATTTGGGCGTTATCGCCTGCGGACTTCCACCAGCGAGCGCCTGTTTATAAAGCCGTCCATTGGCAGCGAAAACCACCTGCCCGCCGCCAACAGTAAAGGCAGCCCCGCCATATCCGACTCGCCCGGCGACGTTCAGGCTCTTGTCGGTCAGTTCGCGCGGTGCGTCCAGGCCGGTCTGCGCCAGCAGTGTTCCGATTCGGCCGCGGTTCTCCCACCAGACGATAGTATCGCCAGCGCTGTTCCATTGCACATCACGCAGGCTGACTCCGCTCGAAATCGCTGCGCCAGTTATCGGGCTGTCCCAAGTGCCATAAGGTTTATTCATCGCTTGTCGCCTCTTGCTGAACTGATTCAACCACTGTCTATTGTACCAGATGCCGTGCAACAGAAAATGCCCGCAGCTGCGGGCACTTTCAGCAAAAACTATTAGCAAGAAGCACACCATCTTTTGATGTCGCGTTCAGCGCAGATACTATAAATGTTCGCGGAGAACTTGTCAAGACTTTCGGCTATGCAAAAATCCATCCAAGGCGAGCCACCCTAAGAAGTCGGGCGATAGTTGGTGTCGATGGTACTGATATATTCCAGCGCGAGCCGCCCCAATACACTTTCAGGCTCAAAGTCCTCGGACAGGACTTCAACAATCGTACCGTCTTCTGCCCAGTCATAAAGCCGTTTGGCATTCTCGTCCAGGGACATGACGCAGCCGTATGTGGTCGGCTCATACACCCCGCCCCCACCAAGATAACCGCCATTTGGCAGCAGCACCGCCCCATGGAATCCATTCATCAAGCCAGGGATGATGGCGTAAATACCCATAAACCAACTCATCTCCCACTGACCGCAGTTGGTCCTAAGATCATCACACAGGGCCCAGCTGCTGCCATAAGCCTTGACGCTGTGATTCAATATCTGATAGGTGCCGGGATAGGTTGGCGAGGTTTCTCGTCCCGATGATATAGCCCAGCTAAAAATAACCTTGTCATCTTCAAAAGCAACCAGCCATTGGGATTCAATATCCACAATGATGCGTTTGTTGGGTATGGGATCCAGGGGCACCAACTCCTCGCGCGATGGGATTTGAATCTGCTGCCCGACAGTCAGCAGACTCCAGTCGATGGAGGGGTTCGCCACCGATACTAACTCAAAGGGCAAGCCATGTTTGCGCCCGATGAGATAGCCGTTGTCTTTTGGTTCGACAATATAAGATTTGGGTAAATGATGGATGCGCAAGACAACATGGGGATTGTTGGCATCCAACGCTTCCTGCATCTTTTCCCGCGCGGGAAGCTCATCAATATATCGGCGCGGGTCGCCAGCGACCAAATCCTGATTGATGCTTTGAATATAGGCGGTAAATGTATCGCGGCGCACTGTCAAGCCATTGGTATCGGCTGCCAGCCAGCCAGCCGCCGTCCTGGGATCAATGCGCCACGACTTTGTCTCGTGCAGATAGGGGTCAAAGCCCTGCAAGTGAATGCCCGCGCGGAGAAAGGCATCGGCCTCTCCCAAAAATGGTGAACTGTCCATGACCCTGGGGACAAGGTCGCTGACCTGAAGCTCAAATTGATGATTCAAAATCACGCTGGCGGGGTCTTGCATCAGCTGTTCCAAACTGAGCGCAATATCCAGATGCCTGCCAGCACGCCCTGGAAGCGCCACCGGTTCGCTGCCTGACCACTCGTAACCGGCTTCGTATGGAAGCACATAAATCGCTTCCGTCAGGTTAAGCAGGAGCGCCTGCGCTTTGCCATAATCAACGGCAGCGACCGGTCTTATGGTCACGCCCAGGGGCATCCCCGATAATCCAACCGCCTTGGCATGATTGGCCATCGCAGCCGCATCAATGGACAAACCCAGTTGTCTCGCCGTCGCCTGCATGACAAGCTCCCCGTCAACAGTCAAGTCGATGTGGACATCATCCTCCCACGCCGCCAAAATTGCGGCTTCAGCCTCTTCCAGCGCCAAATCGCCCAGCGGGACGCCCAAGGCATAGATATTGGGGAAAATGCGCCCGCCAAAAACATAGCTGCCGACAAAGAAGATGAACACCGCCAGCGCAGCCAGCCCCGCCAGCTTGATAATGGGTGAACGGCTGAAGGCCAGCCGCAGCATATCTCCTGGCTTCCATTTTCTTCGGGGCGCAGCAGAAACCGCCGCCGAAGACGCGCTGACATTCGCAGATGCCTGATAGCGCCGCTGCCGCGCTCGCGCTGGCGTTCCCGCGCCCGATTCTCGCCTCGCCTTTTTGACTGCCGCTGGTAATCATCCATGTGACGTTTTCCAACATAAGCTATCCATCCATATCTCATATCTATTGTAGCCCAAAGTCGTCCAACTGGCATAGTCTTTCTCAAAGGTCAACAGCCCATCACATCCGCCCCCCTACCATGCCCAAATCTAAGAAACATATCAAAACTGCCCCGAAATCCTGAACTCTGATACTTTTTTTATATGCCAATCGGTAAAGTTGTTATAAGCAGCAAGCTCTATATGACAGAATGAATCCATTGAACCGATTTGAACACAAAGCGCGGATTTTATGCTGGGAAACCGAGAACAAGGCAAATTCAAGCCACCCTGCGATGTCACGGCGACAGAAGACAGATTCGTCATTCGGGTCGAAATCGCTGCCATGCAGGCTGATGATTTCAAGCTGTCCCTGATGAAACGCAAACTGGTCATCCGTGGCACGCGCAGGCTGCCAAACATCGAGCGCTACACATTGCATCACCAAGTGGAAATCGAGACGGGCGAGTTTCGCCTGGAGCATCTTTTGCCCAAACCAGTTGATGATGCGCAAGTCACTGCCAGCTATCAGAACGGCATACTCCAAATCGAACTCCCCTACCTGCCGCGGCAATCGGTGCAGGTCGTGCCAGCGAACCAAACAAGAAGGATGAACACAGATGACCTTGTGGAATAAGTGGATGAGCAGCGCGGAAGCGCCGCAAACCAAAGTTGACATCAACCTCAATGAAGAACTGGCAGATGAAGGCACTGCCATTGACCTGCCAGAAGAACTGCCGATACTGCCCTTGCGCGGTCTGGTCGTTTATCCGCAGACAGCCATTCCCTTAACGGTCGGGCAGGAGCGCAGCATTCAACTGGTTGACGATGTTGTTGCTGGCAACCGCACTGTCGGACTTGTCGCCTCCAATGACCCCAGCCTGGGGACGCCAGGTCCCGAGGAAGTGCAGCGAATCGGCACGCTTGCCACCATTCATCGCCTCTTCCGTACACCCGATGGCAACATTCGCCTGCTGGTTCAGGGCTTGCAGCGCATAAAAATTGATGAGTTTGTCGCCACAGCGCCCTACCTCAAGGCACGGGTAACGCGAATCCCCGAAGATGAGTTCGTCCTTGCCGATAATATCGAAATGGAGGCGCTGGTGCGAAGCACCGTCGAGCGCTTCTCGGCGCTTGCCAAATTAGTCCCGAGCATCCCGCAGGAACTTGTCTCCAACGCGCTTAACGTCGAAGACCCCTTGCAGCTTGCCTATTCGATTGCAACCTATGTGCGGATTAAACTTGAAGACGCGCAGCTGCTGCTGGAAATGAACCATGTGACCGACAAACTTCGCTATCTGCTGAAGCTGCTGACGAAAGAGTACGAGGTGCTGTCGCTCGGTCGCAAAATCCAGGAAGATGCCCAGCACGAGATGGAAAAATCGCAGCGCGACTATTATCTGCGCGAACAGATGAAAGCCATCCAGCGCGAACTGGAAGAGGACGATGACCAGCAGGAAATCGAGAAGTTCCGCCAACTCATCGAGGACGCGAATATGCCGGATGAGGCTCTCAAGGAGGCGGAACGCGAATTGAATCGGCTGTCCAAGCTGTCGGTGGCGGCGGCGGAATACGGGGTTATACGCACTTATCTTGACTGGATGACCAGTATGCCCTGGGACCAGCGCACTGAGGACAAGCTCAATATCGCCCATGCTCGCGCCATCCTCGACCAAGACCATTACGGCCTGTCCGACATCAAAGAGCGCATATTGGAATTTCTGGCAGTCCGCAAACTTCGCGCCGAGCGCAAAGCCGAGTTGGCCGACCGCAACCCACAGGATCCAGTTCGCCGCGACCGCTCTGGGGCGATTCTGCTCTTTGTCGGGCCGCCTGGCGTCGGCAAAACCTCGCTGGGGGCATCCATCGCCCGTGCCATGGGGCGGGAGTTCATCCGCATGAGTCTGGGCGGCATACGCGACGAGTCCGAAATTCGCGGCTTCCGCCGCACCTATATCGGCGCCATGCCCGGGCGCATTATTCAGACAATCCGCCGTGTCAAATCCCGCAATCCCCTGATTATGCTGGACGAAGTGGACAAACTGGGACGGGACTTCCGTGGTGACCCGGCTTCTGCCCTGTTGGAAGTGCTTGACCCGGAACAGAACGCGGAATTCCGCGACCATTACCTGGATGTTGCCTTTGACTTGAGCGATGTCATGTTCATCACCACCGCCAACTCGGTCGATACCATTCCCGGCCCCTTGCGTGACCGCATGGAAATCATTCAGCTAAGCGGCTACACCGAATTGGAGAAACAGGCCATCGCCTCGCAGTATCTCGTGCCGCGGCAAAGGCGCGAGAACGGCCTGCACGCTGAGGAAATCGACTTCACCAGCGAGGCGCTGTTACAGATTATCCGTGATTATACCCGTGAAGCTGGGGTGCGCAATCTGGAGCGGGAAATCGGCAAAGCCGCTCGCAAGGTGGTCACGCAAATTGCCGAGGGCAAAATCAAAAGGCTGACTGTCACGGAGGAACAGGTCAAGGACTTGCTGGGCAAGCCGCGCTACCGACATCGCAGCGAGATGCAAGACAGAACCGAAGTGCCAGGGGTGGCTACCGGGCTTGCCTGGACGCCTGTTGGCGGCGATGTCTTGTTCATCGAAGCCACCAAGATGAAAGGTGGCAAGGGCTTCCAATACACCGGCCAACTGGGCAAGATTATGCAGGAAAGCGCCAAAATCGCTTACAGCTTCATACGTTCAAAAGCCGAAGACCTGGGGGTTGACCCAGCCTTTTATAACGCCTACGACATTCATCTGCATGTGCCAGCCGGCGCTGTGCCAAAGGATGGACCCAGCGCTGGCGTCACGATGGCGACGGCGCTGGCTTCCCTGCTCACCGGGCGCAGCGCAAAAAGCAATATCGCCATGACCGGCGAATTGACCCTGAGCGGACAGGTTCTTCCCGTGGGCGGCATCAAAGACAAGGTGCTGGCGGCGCACGGGCTGGGCGCGGATACGATTATCCTGCCGCGCAAGAATGAAAAGGACCTGGATGATGTGCCAGCAGATATTCGTGAGGCATTGAGCTTCGTTCTGGCGGAACATCTTGACGAGGTTTTGGCAATCGCGCTGAAAGACCGCTAACTGGACACCCGTTTTGATAGGGGTTATACTACACGCTGAAGATAGATATTCGGCTTGCAATACAGCGAGAGATTATGGCAACTAGACGAAAAAGGCGGCTGCAATGGTATCGCATGGATTTGCATGTCCATACCCCCGCTTCGGCCGATTACATCGACCGCGATGCCAGCTATATTGATATTCTGCGGCGTGCCGAACAGCGCGGCATGGATATTCTCGCTTTTACCGACCACAACACCGTCAACGGTTACGCGGCCATGACTCGCGCCATAGACCGCCTGGTGTTTCTGGAGCAGTCCGGGCGGGCGCAGGCGGATGAACTGCGGCTGCTGGCAGAGTATCGGCGCTTGCTGGATAAAGTGCTGGTCTTGCCTGGCTTTGAATTTACGGCCACCTTCGGCTTTCACATTTTGGGCATCTTTGCCCCAGAGACACCCATCAACTATATCGAACATATCCTCTTGAGCCTGAATGTGCCTTATGAAGTGCTGGAACGGGGCGATGCGGCCGCTGGTTCAACCACCGATGTTTTAAGCGCTTATCGGATGATTGATGAAGCTGGCGGACTGTGCATCGCTGCCCATGCCAATGCCAGCCACGGCGTCGCCATGCGTGGCATGAACTTTGGCGGACAGACGCGCATCGCCTACACGCAGGACAAACACTTGCACGCGCTGGAATTAACCGACCTGTCGCGGCGCGGGCGCAACGCAACGCAGCGCTTTTTCAACGGCACCAAAACGGAATACGCGCGGCAAATGCACTGCATTCAAGGTTCGGATGCACACAGCCTGGATACATCGCGGCACGGCAGAACGACACGTTGCGGTGTGGGTGAACGGGTAACCGAGATTCAACTGGCAGAAAGAACCTTTGGTGCGATTTTTGAGGTCTTTGCCGGCACAGATTTTTCCCGCACCCGCCCCTACAATCCCAATCGCCAACCCTTTGATTATGTTCAGGCAGCCCGCGAGGAAGGCGCGAGCATTGTCCAATCCTTCCATGAATCCATGACACAAAAGGGCGGTCATCTGCACCAGATTGTCATGGATGTCTGCGCCTTTGCCAACACCAGCGGCGGCGCGGTCTATGTGGGGCTGGGCGAGGACCCCAAAACAAAGCCTGTCGGCATCCGAGCCAGCCGAAATGCCATCAAAATCCTGGGACAGGAGATGAGCCGCAGAATCACGCCACCGCTCGATATTGACATCGATTCGCAGGAAACCCAGGGGAAAACCATCATTCGCATTCTGGTGCCTTATGGCGAATATCGACCCTACGCGATTGACAATCAATATATCTATGTCCGTGATGATACCGATTCCAATCTGGCGGTCCGCGATGAAATTGTCAATCTGGTGCAGCAGGGGCTGATTTTCCAGAGCCATGTCAGCAGCCAGCCCCAGGCTATCGAGGGGCAAACCAGCCGCAGCGGCAATCCGCCGCCAGGGCTAGGGAATCAGCTTGAGCCGCCGCGGGCGGGTGTGGAAATCGTTGCCGCTGAAGACCGCGACAACACCCGTTATTATACCATGCACGACTTGCGCAACGGCAGCACCGTGCGCAATGTCACCCAGTCATCGGCGCGAAAATTGTGGGATTATGCGATTAAGCAGTTTGAGAGCAATCCAGTCCAGCATGACAAGGTGAAGTGGCAGGGCCCCATCGGATTATGGCGACAGTATCGCAAGAGCAGCAGCGTCCGCTATGACCTTGTACAACAGACCCCACAAGGCATTCGCACCTATTACGGCGTTACCGAAAATGGCATGAGCGACGGTTGGGAAGTGTTTTTGGCGCTGGAGGAGTAACTTGTTCTGCCCGCGATGAAAGACCCGACGCATGAGGAGTGAACCCGATGCCGTTGGTTGAGCTCGTGACGGGTGCGGCGCTGCATTATGAAGACATGCAGCCAGACAGCGACCGAATGCCCGTCATTATGATTCATGGTTTGCTTGGCACGGCCCGCGGACACCTGGGGCATGTGATGGATTGGCTGCATGGACAGGGATGCCGCGTTATCGGCCTGACGCTGCGCGGCTACGGTCAGTCAACCCCCAAACCGCGCGATTTCCCGGACAATTTCTATCATCGTGACTGCGATGACTTGCTGGCATTTATGGACGCCCGCAGCATTCCCCAGGCACATTTAATCGGCTATTCGGACGGCGGCGAGGTCGCCTTGATTGCCGCTGGTGCAGTCCCGTCCCGTGTGGCTTCATGTATCGCTATCGGCGCAGTCGGCAACTTTGGTCCCGAGCTGCGTCCGATTTTCCAGCGCACCTACCCTGGCGACTGGATTAGCGAGGCGGAAAAACGGGAACACGGCTTCACCGATGCAGCCCAGTTCACCGGCAGTTGGGTTCGCGCCACCACCCGCATGATTGACGCTGGCGGCGACATCAGTCTGGGGCTGGCAGGCCAAATCACCTGTCCACTCATCATCATGCTTGGTCAAGACGACAAACTCAATCCCCGCCATTATGGCGAACGGTTTATTAAGCAAGTCGCGCAAGGCCGACTGGAAATGTTTGCCTGTGGTCACGCTGTACATGAGCAGCAAAAGGAACAGTTTTATGACATCACACTGCGCCATCTGCGAAATGCCTTAAAGCGCTGACAGCGGCAAGCAAAATTTTCTTTGGTTTCCAAACTTTAAGTGTTAAACTCATCGCACTTTTGCGACTATCCAAGTAGGTTTGGCATGATGAAGCCATTACAAAAACTTTCCCAGGCCGAAAGCGAAACTTCATTGGCAGACTGGGATTCAAGCCCGATTATTTATGAGATTAACACCTGTGTCTGGCTGCGTGACCTCAGCCAAAAATATGACCGCGAGATTAACCTGGCAAATATACCGAAGCCAGAAATTGAGGAATTGGCATCTTATTGTTTCGATGCCATCTGGTTAATGGGTGTCTGGCATCGAGGGCGGGCCACCCGCCAGAGCGCCCTGAACTATATCCACCAATACCGCGAGGCTTTGCCCGATATTACGGCCGATGATGTCATCGGCTCCGCCTACGCCATCCAAGATTATCGCGTGGCGGCGCAGCTTGGCGGGCGCGGCGGGCTGGCGATTTTCCGCGAGCAGCTAAAGCAGCACAATATCAAGCTCATCCTGGATTATGTGCCAAATCATGTTGCCACCGACCATGCCTGGATTCAGCATCGTCCCGACTATTTCATCCAAGGAACAGCAGCCGAGGCCCAGCAATTCCCGCAGGGCTTCTTTTATGCGGATACGGCAAACGGCAATTCAGCGGTCATCGCCCACGGCCGTGACCCCTACTTTCCGCCCTGGATTGACACATCACAGCTTAACGCCTTTCATCCGGGGTTGCGGCGGGCCTCTATCGACACGCTGATTGACATCGGCTCGCAATGTGATGGTGTGCGCTGCGATATGGCGATGCTGATGATGAACGCGGTCTTCGCCAATGTGTGGGGCGAACGGGCTGGCGCCGCGCCTGCAACCGACTACTGGACCCAAGTTATTCCAGCAGTGCGCGAAATCCATCCGCAGATGATGTTCCTGGCGGAGGTTTATTGGAATCTGGAACATGAATTGCAGCTGCAAGGCTTTGATTATACTTACGACAAGATGAGCTACGACTACCTCATCAACCAGGGGCTTGGCGAAATCAAGGCACACTTGAATGCCGATTTGTCCTATCTCGAATCCAATATGCGCTTTATCGAAAATCACGACGAACCCCGTGCCATGAAAACACTGGGCGAAGACTTTCAACGACCCGCCGCGACCCTGATTTGCACCCTGCCCGGCGCCACCCTTTTGCATCAGGGACAGCTTACCGGCCGCCGTGTCAAACTGCCGGTGCAAATCAATCGCCAGCCCGAAGAAACCAGGCATCCCTTGCTGAAAAGGTTCTACAAACGCCTGCTGCAAGAAGTCAATGCCCCCGTCTATCATCAGGGAAAATACTATGCCAGGGGGCTTCGCCGCCGCCGGGCGGAATATGCCCCTGCCTATGGACAGGGAAAATGGCTGATGCTGGAAGCGCAGCCCGCCTTTGAAGGCAGTCACAGCCATCACAACCTGATTGCTTACACCTGGAATAACGACCAGGCCTATCGTCTGATTGTGGTTAATCTCACTTATGAGTGGTCAGCCTGTCGTTTGCAGCTAAGGCATTGGACAGAACTGAAACATCACGACTGGCAGCTTTATGATGTCTTGAATGACAGCTACACCTGTCGCCAAGGCGAAGACATGATGAAGGAGGGCTTGATAGTCGAAGTCCCGCCCTATGGCTCGCATATATTTCAGTTCCGCCGCGCATGAAATTCGTCATCCCCTCCCGCAATGACCTCTCCCGCCTGCTGATGGTGGCGCTGGGCATCGCCATCCTAGTCTGGTCAGGCATGGAAGACCATGATGTCATCACGGTGACAGCGCTCGGCTGGCTGCTGTCCCTCGTGACCGTCGCCCTCTATCTGATGTCTCGTTTTGGCGGCAGGGCCCTGGGGCTGCCCGAACTTGCCTTCTCGTTTGGCGCTGCTGTGGGCGCGTTTTCCAGCGTGATGACCGTTCTGCTGATGCTGTTTAAGGACCTGCGGCATGGTCATGTTTATCCGGATTATCCGCCGCAGCTTATGCTGGCGATTCTTGAACGGCTGCCGATATGGACTCTCGCCGGCGGGCTGGCAGGATTGGGGCTGGGACTTCTGCTTGGGCTATTGGCGAACAGAGGGGACACCCAAGGCGCGGATTAGGTTACAATGAGGCTGCAATGGAAGCGGTCATCAAAATGTTTTATCAAAGGACATAAGAATTGTATGGCAAGCTATATTCTCGCACTCGACCAGGGCACCACCTCCTCCCGCGCGATTCTCTTTGACCATGAGGGCAATGCTGTCCGCAGCGCCCAGCAGGAATTCACACAGATTTATCCCCGACCTGGCTGGGTCGAACACGATGCCAATGAAATCTGGGAGACGCAGCTTCAGGTCGCCCGCAATATCGTTGAAGACCCCAGCGATATTGCCGCTATCGGCATCAGCAATCAGCGCGAAACAACCCTCATCTGGGACAAAACCAGCGGCAAGCCGATACACAACGCTATCGTCTGGCAAGACCGCCGCACCTCCGCCCTTTGCGATGAACTGAAAGCGGCAGGCTTCGACCAAACTATCTTGAAGCACACCGGCCTTGTTACCGATGCCTATTTCTCGGCGACAAAAGTCAAGTGGCTGCTGGACAATGTGGCTGGCGCTCGTGAAAAAGCGGAAGCCGGCGACCTGGCTTTCGGGACGATTGACAGCTTTCTGGTTTGGAAATTAAGCGGCGGACGGCTGCATATCACCGATGTCAGCAATGCCGCCCGCACCTTGCTGTTCGATATTCACACCGGCGAATGGGCAGCCGCCATTCTGGAGCGCCTGAACATACCGCCCGCCATCTTGCCGGATGTCCGACCCTCCAGTCAAATCTATGGTGACTGCGATGCCGAATGGTTTGGCAAGGCGATACCCGTTGCTGGCATGGCAGGCGACCAGCAGGCCGCCACCTTCGGTCAGGCTGCCTACCGCGCCGGGATGGCAAAAAACACCTATGGCACGGGCTGCTTTATGTTGATGAATACGGGCGATGCCCCGCAGCGCTCATCAAACAGCCTCTTGACGACCATCGCCTGGCAAGTGGAAGGGCAAGCCCGGCAGTATGCGCTGGAAGGCAGCATATTCGTGGCTGGGGCCGCCGTGCAATGGCTGCGTGACGAGATGCGATTGATTGACTCGGCTGCCGAGAGCGAGGCTGTCGCCACCAGCATTGACAGCACCGATGGCGTCTATGTTGTGCCGGCATTTGTCGGCCTGGGAGCGCCTTATTGGGATCAGTATGCCCGCGGCGCCATTGTCGGCTTGACCCGTGGCAGCGGCCGCGCGCAGATTGTGCGGGCAACTTTGGAATCCATCGCCTATCAAACCCGCGATGTCGTCAGCGCCATGTCAGCCGATGCCGGCCTGGAACTTGATGCCCTGCGCGTTGATGGTGGCGCAGTTGTCAATGACTTCCTGATGCAGTTTCAGGCAGATATTCTGGGGGTGCCAGTGCAGCGGCCGTCAGTGACCGAAACAACGGCCCTGGGGGCTGCTTATCTGGCCGGGCTGGCGACCGGATTCTGGGGTTCGCAGGACGAAATCGCGCAGCAATGGCAGCTTGAAAAAACTTTCGAGCCCGACATGTCCACCGACCAGCGCGAGGCGCTCTATTCGCGCTGGCAAGAAGCGGTTGAACGGGCACGCAGCTGGGCGGATGAATAGCCGACAGTCAGCGGCTTGTGATACGCATTCGGAATGGAATGATGCTCCTATTTGTCATCAGAAGACTCACTTTTTCCATCCCCGTTTTGTTAGGGATTTTGGCTGTCACTTTTGGTCTGGCGCGTGCGATTCCGGGCGACCCCTGCCTGGCGGTGCTGGGCGAACGCGCCACTAAGGAAATCTGCGAATCTTTCTTCATCCGAAATGGTCTCAACGAACCCGTCCCCGTCCAGTTTCTCATCTATATTCGCAACTTCGCCCAAGGTGACCTGGGCAGCTCACTAAGATTTTATCGCCCTGTCATGGAGCTATTGGTTGAACGCCTGCCGACAACGGTCGAATTGGGACTCTTTGCGCTTTTCATTGCCATCAGCGTCGGTGTTCCATTGGGTGTTTTGAGCGCTTATCGGCACAAATCCGCCATTGATGTCGGCACGATGATAGGCGCGAATATCGGTGTATCGATGCCGGTCTTCTGGCTGGGTTTGATGCTGGCCTATCTGTTTGCGGTGCTTCTCAAGGATACGCCGCTCGCTCTGCCGCCCTCCGGCCGCCTGACCCCAGGCGCTTCCCCCGAGCCTTTTTATGATGTCTGGGGATGGGTGGCAGAAGGCGAAGCCCCGCTCGGCATTCTGATTTTCCTGTCGCGCATCCATACGCTGAACGCCATCCTCACCCTGAACGGCGAACTGTTTTGGGATGCGCTTCGTCATCTGATTCTGCCGGGGGTGGCGGTGGGAACTATCCCGCTCGCCATCATTGCCCGCATGAGCCGCTCAAGCGTGCTGGAAGTCCTCAATCAGGACTACGTTCGGACAGCGCGGTCAAAGGGCTTGCGCGAACGCAGCGTGGTCGGCAAACATGCGCTGAAAAACGCCATGCTGCCCGTCATCACCGTCATCGGCTTAAACTTCGGACTGGTCATCAGCGGCGCTGTCTTGACGGAAACCATCTTCGGCCTGTCGGGGGTCGGGCGTACCCTGGTTGACAGCATTACCTCCCGTGATTACACCTTGGTACAAGGCTTTACTGTGGTTATCGCCGCCGGATTCGTGATTATCAATATGGTAGTCGATATTTTATACGGCTACCTTGACCCGCGCATCCGTTTCAACTAGCAACTAGAGGGAAGACCCGTCATGGCACAGCCGCAGCCCGCCATCCCAACCCTTGCCGACTCTTATCGCTCGTCGAATTTGTGGCGGGAAACCATGCGCAGCCTCTTGCGCAATCCATCGGCAATCCTGGGCCTCGCCATCATTGGGACCTTGGTTTCTATCGCCCTGGCAGCCCCCCTAATCGCCACCCACGACCCCATACAGTCCATGATTGGCGTCCCTGGCGAGACGGGACGGCTGCCCAGCAAGCCGCCCTGCATCCCGCTGTTTGGCTGTGAAGACCCCTTGCATCTATTGGGACTCGACCTCAATGCCAGAGACCTGTTCAGCCGCATCATCTTTGGCAGCCGAACATCGCTTTCGGTCGGCATTATTACGATTAGCCTGTCCATCATCGTCGGCACGGCGCTGGGGATTACTGCCGGCTACCTGGGTGGCGCGGTCGATAATGTCATCATGCGCCTGATGGATGTCGTCCTGGCTTTTCCAGCGCTGCTGCTGGCCATATCCATCGTCACCATTCTGGGGCCGGGCTTGAGGAATGCCCTGCTGGGCATCACGATTACATTCATTCCGCACTATGCCCGTCTTTCCAGGGCAAGCGTCCTGTCGCTCAAGGAACAGGAGTTCATTGTGGCTGAACACGCCCTGGGAGCGAATCCGCTGCGGATTGTGCTGGTGCATATCCTGCCCAACGCCATGACGCCTATCGTGGTGCAGGGGACGCTCGGCGTCGGCACGGCTATTCTTGATGCGGCAGCGCTTTCATTTCTCGGCCTGGGCGCACAGCCCCCTACCCCGGAATGGGGGCAAATTCTAAGTGAATCCCGAAACTACCTGTTCACCTCGCCCCATCTCGTGTTCTTCCCCGGCATCGCTATTATGATAACCGTACTGGGCTTCAACCTGCTCGGCGATGGCATGCGCGACGCCCTGGACCCGCGTCTGAACCGCAATTAAAAAGCCGCTCGGCGGCAGCGCACGCTCACACAAAATAACAAGCCTCTGTGCAAGCAAAGCGGTTTATAAAACAAGAGCGCCAGACAGACATCTGGCGCTCTCGAAATCATTTCAGCTGAGGCTTATCAACACTGGTCGGCATTGATAAACTCCTGGAAAATGGACAGATAAATGGCAAATCCCTGACCCGTGCCGGTATGTAGGGGGCTGGCACAGTCCGCGGCTGCCTGCCAGGTAACAACTACATCGTTGGCATCCAGGCTGGAGCCATCATGGAAAAGCACGCCTTCGCGCAGGTTGAATGTCCAGACACGTCCATCGTCCGAAACATCCCAGCTTTCCGCCAGACCAGGAATGACATCAACGCCACCCCGTGAGAAATCGAGCAGCGCCTCTTGCACCTGATGACAGGCACGGAAGGTTTCGCCATCCCAGGTATCGTTGCAATACAGCGAGATAGGCTCGGCATTCTGCATATAAATGACATTGTTGTCATCCGGGTCTTCAATGCGGGCAAATTCCTCCGTGCCATCAAGGACGCCCGGATGCACGCCAATCATCCGTGCCTGCCAGACATCAGCCGCGCCGGCATGTCCAAAGGGCACCCAGGGGACAACGGCTGCCATGCCATCGGCAACCTGCTGGAAAAGCTCCATCCGTTCTTCGGGGTCAAGCGTCTGCCCGGCGGCGATGAGCGGTTCGTAGACTTCGGGATAGGGGTTGCCCATCTGCGCCATATTGGGGCCGTGGCAGCAGGTCAGGAAGTTGGTCGCATCGGGGAAATCCGCGTGCCAGCCCAGGATGTGCAGTGGCTCATTGCCCGAAAGCGACGAAGCGATAAACGCGCCCGATTCGACCACCTGAACATCCGCCATAATCCCGATTTCCGCCAGCTGAACTTGAATGTCATTGGCGATGATGCCCGGATTCGGCAGATAGGCACGCACGACATCGCGCCAGGTCAATGTCAGCGAACGCGCTTCACCCGTGCGTGTATCCACGACCGTATCCAGCGGCAATGAGAAGCCGAGGTCAGCCGCGGCCGCTTCCAGCATGGCCCGCGCCGCTTCAGGGTCATAGCCCGGCACGCCGCCTTCACCCACATGACCGAATACCGCCGGCGGCACAAAGTCAGGCGTCAGCGGCGAGCCTTCGGGGAAGAAGTTATCCACAATGCGCTGCCGATCGATGCCCATCGCAATCGCGCTGCGAACGCGGACATCGTTGAGCGGCTCAAAGAAATTGCTCATAGCGACATAAACACCGGTCAGCGGCGGAATCTCAATCAGGTTGAAGTTGGGGTCATTGCGGAAGACGGGAATATCATCAGGATTGGCGAACTTCATGCCGTCAATGGTGCCAGCACGCAATTCAGTTGCCCGCGCCGCCGCCTCCGAATTCCAGCGCAGAATCACCGTGTCCTCAATGGAAGGCTCGCCCCAATAATCATCAAAACGCTCGAAGACCATCTCATTGCCCTGGTCCCAGTTCACCAGACGCAGAGGCCCCGTTCCGATGGCCCTGGTCAATATCTCGCCAGCGCCGCCAGTTGCCTCAAGGTATTCGCGCGGGTGAATCGATAGCCCAAGACTCGCCATTTCCTGGTCAAAGATAGCATCCGGGTTGCACAGGGTCACAACGACCGTGAGTTCATCGACCGCTTCGACGGAATGCAGATTGCCGCCATAATCACAATCGGCTGCGGCAAAGCTCATCAAATCATCCTGGCTGGCAACTGGCGCGATGACCAATGCCATCGCTGCCAGCAGAAGCACAAACAAAGACCTAAAACGATAACAGCTTTTCATCAATATACCTCCATAACATAGATAAACATTATCTTTTCAAAATGCCCCCACAGAGAAGGCATCTTCCATTGTAGCCCATCTGGATGAGAGACTCAATTAAAATTCAAACTCGTCAAAATCCTTGCACAGATGAATGGGCCCCGCGAAGGTTTCGGCTGCTTCCTGAATCAAGGTCTCCGGATCCTGATTCCATACCTGATAGTGAATCAGATAGAGTTCCCTGGCGCCGGCCTGGGTGGCGGCTTCGCCCGCCATTCGGGCCGTGCTGTGACCCGGCGGGGGACCGCCAGCTTCGTGAATCAGAATATCGACATCCTGCGCGATTTTCAAAACATTGGAGCAGGGTTCCGTATCACAGCTGTATGCCAGCACCTTGCCATTGTGCTTATTAGTAATCCGCATCCCGATGGTGGGGATAAAATGCACCACCGGAAAGGCGCGAATCGCAAAATCCTTGTTCTCCAGCAGGAGTGTATCATCGTGCTGATTGATGCGGCAAAATGACACCGGAAAGAAATTGGGCCAATCCCGCCAGCCATACAACTCCATCGTCTCTTCAACGCGGTCGAGACAATGCCCGATGCCATAAAAGCGCATGGGCGCCTTTCTGCCCATCTGCCACAAGTGCATCAGCATATTTGGCACACCCGCGACATGGTCCGAATGGAAGTGCGTCAAAATGATGTCTTCCAGGTCGCGGTCGTCAATGCCCAGATGCTTGATTTTATCCAGTGGATTGGAGCCAGCATCAACAAGGATGGGACGGTCTTCCTCACCGATGAGCAGGAAATGTGTATAATCGTGCTTGGCATTGTTCACTGCCCCAGACGAACCTAAAATGATGACACGCGCCATATATTCGCCTTTGCCTCGGACTAATTGCGAGAATGCACCTCTAGTATACCAAAATCCTCGATAATGACCGCCCGCGCCATCTCAGGATTCGGCAAGTTTGAGACGCGACAATTCCGCTTGTTCGGCTTGATTGTCCGCCGCTTTGGCGGCTTCAAAGTTCTGCGGACGATGGCGATAGACGAGAAGCGCCAAGGATGCGGCAAAAGCCGCCAGCGTAATCGTCTGCGAGCTATTGATGCCCGAATCCCCGATGACTGCGATTTCCACGCGCAAAAACTCCAGCAAAAAGCGAACAAAGGAATACTGCATCAAATATAACAGCAGAATGTCACCGCTTAGCAGTCGGTCTCGATATTGATGATAAATGCGCCACAAAACATAAAACGCAATCAGGCTCCAAAGCGCCTCGTATGCCCACAGGGGATGGAAGAGGGTATCGGCGGGATAATCAATCATGCTTTCATAAGGCGCTACCCGTGCCTCGCGCGGAATCTGAATGCCCCAGGGCAAGGTTGTCGGGCTGCCATACAATTCCTGATTGACATAATTCGCAAAGCGACCGATTGCCTGACCCATGGGAATGGACACGCCCGCAATGTCCATCCAGGGTGTTTTGCGCATCCCCTCATCCGGGAAATCGCTGACGGGACGCTGATAGCGGAAGGCAGCGGCATCCTTGCCCGCTACTTGTCCGATGAGCATGTTGACCAGCCAGTTCAGGTACTGACCGAGCCACAAAATTGGCGTCAAGATGATGACAAACAGATTGACAATTCGGTTGTGCCAGCGGCTCAAATACAGGTAGATGCCAAAGGCGCCGCCAATCATCCCGCCAAAAATGCCCAGCCCGCCGCTCCAGATGGCAATGGCGCCATTTTCCGCGTTGAAGAAATTCTCGAAGAACCAGGCCGTGTTTTGGCAGATTTCCCCCTCAATGCCACAGCCTGCCGTCAGCGATATGGGCGGAAACAGGATAAACCACAATCGAGCGCCGATAATGCCAGGGACAATCGCCCAGGTTAGCCCGCCCCAAATATGGTCTGGGTTGCGGCCGCTGCGTTTCGTCAGCATGGCTGCGACATAAGCGCCGACCAATAAGGCAGCGACGACAATGATGCCGTAATAGCGCAGTTGAAGGTTGCCAAGCACTAGATAGGTCTGTTGAAACTCCATAATCACTCACCCCTGTCCCTTAAAGCACGATAAACAAACAGCAAACGCTGCAAGGCTGTCCCATGCGTACCGATTGCCAGAATCACCATCCCGATTTCAAGCGCAATCGGATTACCCAGCAAGCCCATCGCCAGAATCATCACCAGAATAACCGCCACCCGCTCGACACGAGTGAACAGACCGATGGTGACCTGCAAGCCGACTTTGGCATCCTCTGCGCGAGCGCGAATGTAACTCACCAAAAAGCTGCCGACCAAAGCCAACAATGCCAAAACCAGCATATCGAAACGGTCTTGCTTGGCAAAATAATAACCCAAAGATGCAAAAATAAAACCATCAGCATAGCGGTCGAGGGTCGAATCCAGCACCATCCCAAAGGCCCCCTTGCGATTTAGCGCACGGGCGACTGCGCCATCCAGGGCATCCAGAGGCAAGCTAAGCAGCAGCAGAATGCCAGCAGCCAAAAACAATCCGGCGGCAATCAGAGACGAGGCGACAGCCACCATCACCAAGCCAGCTATTGTCACCATGTCAGGATGAATCCCCAGCCCTGCCAGAAAGCCGCCGCCGCGATTCAGCGGCGCCTGCATCAGTTGGCGCAGGCGGTCAGTCAGAGTCGCTGGGTGTTCCTTGCTCATATTCCACCTTGTCAGCCGCCATCCATTTCGCTACACTGGGCGCACTTCGTCGGGGCGTGGCGCAGCCCGGTAGCGCGCACCGTTCGGGTCGGTGAGGTCGTGGGTTCAAATCCCGCCGCCCCGACTTGCCGCAAGCAACTGCCATGGGTCTCATGGCAGTTTTGTTTTTGTCCCTCTATCATAAGCCAAAGCCGTCAGGATAACAGTGAGAACTGCCTTGAACATGACAGCCGCTTACATGAATGGCTGCGCTGTGATACACTGGCTAATGATAGGCACAGGCGGCAGGAGCGAAAATCATGGCGACGACACTCTATCTGATGCGGCATGGACACGTCCATAACCCGAAGAAAATCCTGTACGGCCGCCTGCCGGGCTATTATCTCAGCGAGCTTGGCAGGCAGCAGGCGCATTCGGCAGGGTTATGGCTGCAAGGCAAGCCCATTACCTCAATTTACTCCAGTCCAATGGAACGCGCCCAACAGACCGCCTCGATTGTTGCCGAGTATCAAGATGACCTGAATCCAGTCCTTGACGAGCGCATCATCGAAGTATTCACGCCATATGAAGGCGAACTTACCGCCAAGCTCGAAGCGGCGAACTGGGACCTGTACAGCGGCAACGAGCCGCCTTATGAAACACCCCCGACCGTTCTCAATCGCGTCCATGATTTCTTTGACTACCTGCTTGAGCGGCATCAGGGCGAATCGGTGGTGGCGGTCGGGCATGGGGATATTCTGGTTTTCTCCTGGCTGCACGCCCAGGGCTGGACGCCAGACGCCCACATGAAAGAGAACCTGCTTGAGTACAGACTGCCAGAGGAATATCCCGCCACAGCCTCGATTATGAGCTTTGTACTAAGCGGGCCGCCGCGCGAGGTCATGCCAAGCGTATCTTACCTGCGCCCGTATTAACCTCCCTGTCCCCCTTGTGGCAAAAAGCCTAATCCCAAAGCGGCAGGAAGGGATTGTATTCGCGCCAGGTGGCTTCGGCTTCGGCCAGACGGTCGCGCTGAACCTCGACGCCAATGCCAATCCCTTGCGGCAGCTTGAGTCGGCTGCCGGTAGCCAAAACGAAGGGCGGGTCGGCGATGTCGGGGTCAAAATAGCGGTTGGTGGCGGAAATATCGCTGGGCAAGGTCACACCGGGCAGCGCGGCAAATGCCAGGTTCGCTGCCCGCCCGATGCCCGTTTCCAGCATGCCGCCAATCCAAAGCGGCACCTGGTTTTGGACACAAAGCTGATACAACTTCAGGCTTTCGGTATAACCGCCCACCCGTGTTGGCTTCAGATTCAGGATTTTGCCGGCGCCCAGCCGCATGGCGATTTTCCAGTCATGCGCTGAATAAATGCTCTCGTCAAGACAAACAGGGGTTCGCAGCTGTGGTTGAAGCAAACTGTGTTCATAAATGTCATCGTAAGCCAAGGGCTGCTCAATCATCATCAAATCGAATTCGTCAAGCTGCTTCAAATGGTCGGCATCCGCCAGGGTATAGGCGCTGTTGGCATCCAGCATCAGCATGATATGGGGGAAATGCCGCCGCACCGCGCGGGCAAGTTCAACATCCCAGCCCGGCGCAATTTTGAGTTTGATGCGCTCATAACCCTCATCGACCCGCTTGCGGATGAGCGCAATCTGGTCATCCATCGAATCTTGAATCCCGATGCTGACGCCAACCGCGACCGACTCGCGCGGTGCGTTGCCTGTCGGCAAATGGCAGGCGAAATAATCTGCCAGGCGCATATCATTTGCCTGCGCCATCACATCCCAAATCGCCGCCTCGACGCCCGCCCGCGCATGATGATTGCCGCGCACGGATTTCAACAAAGCGGGGACTTCGGTTGGCGAACCAAGGCTTTGACCGAGCAGCTTGGGAATCAGGAAATCCCGTGTTATGTGCAGCGCAGTGAGAATCGTCTCCGACCCGTAAGAAGGTTTGGTTTTGAGCGCCGTTTCGCCCCACCCAGTAAGACCTTCCTCCGTCGTCACTTCTACAATAATGGCAGACTTGTAAGGCTCGGCGCCAAAGCTGGTTTTCAGCAGTTCGACCAGTGGCAGCGCCACCAGATGCAGCTTGACATCCTGAATTGTGACTGACTTCAAACTATCCACTCCTTTTCTGCTTGCCTCCGAAGCCTATTGTAATGAGAAATGCAAATAAAACCCATACATGCCTGGCAGCAGCCGGTTTATGGCGAGCAAATATAAGATACTTGTATGATTTATATGATAAAGTAAGATTATGCTTGTGTAGGTTGTCCAGTAATTGTAAGCTGATTTTTAGGTAGTGTGAATTCCATAGGAGGGACCATCATGGAAAACGTAAACTTCGCTGCCGAGATTTTGCACAAGCAGCGTGCGCGTGAGCTACAGGAAGAAGCCCGCATTGAGCGCTTCTTGAACGAAAGGAAGAACCGCGAAGCCAATGCCTGGCTTCAGCGTCGCCTCCAGCGCCATCGGATGACCCGATAAAAGCCCGTCTTTCAACAGTGAAAGCTCTGCCAAAAGCAGGGCTTTTCGCTTTTAAGCTGATTTGCCGAACTGTTGAATGCGTTCTATAATGTCCATGCTGATGACGAAATCGAGCGGCGCCTTGATGAGAACCCTGTCCCTCTTGGCTGTTGTTTTCCTGATGGCTCTATGCCAAATCGAGGCACAGGAAACCATGCAGCCAGCACCCAACACCCGCAGCTGGGATGTATTTATCGAAGTCCACGATGACAGGCCCAACCAGACCGACCTGATTTTCGCTGACATCCTTAGCGGGGAAACTTTCACGCTCCACACCATAGGCGAGCGTTATACCCTGCTGGAGGATGGCGTCTTGTATTTTGATACCCGCGACAGGCAGGTCAAACTGGCAAAGCCGAATGGCACAATCCGCGACCACCCCTTTATCACCATGACTCCCGATGCCTATCGCGTGGATTGGGCAGTTTCGACTGACCGCCAAGCTATCGCCTGGACGCTGGCGCGGAAAAGCAGCGACAGCATCCTGACGACCTCCACTTTTATGGCGGATGCGAACGGGACAGAAATTCGTGAATTATTGACAGATGGTCCCCGCACGCATGTTCGAGTCCTGCCGATTGCGCTCAGTGATGACAAGGCGGAGCTTTACATGGATGTCCATCCGGACGGGATAGACGAATATGCCCCCTATGTCCAGTATGCGGGTCTGTTCGCGCTCAATCTGGCATCTGGCGAAATGCGCACCCTGCCCGGCGAACCCGCCTGTTTTTGTGCCGCTGGCTTTGGGACGGGCATGTTTTTAAGACTGCGCCCCAACGATGAATCGGGCGGGGTGGATGTCCAGCTTGACAGCCTGC
Source organism: Aggregatilineales bacterium (assembly GCA_965214515.1). Taxonomy (GTDB): domain Bacteria; phylum Chloroflexota; class Anaerolineae; order Aggregatilineales; family Phototrophicaceae; genus UBA6055. Next base: position 3,328,635 of record OZ243955.1, on the reverse strand, counting down.
ATGGCGGCGCGGCCCGTGTGATTCCAGCCCTTTCCCGCCAACATGATGCCCGCGCTGGTGGTGTGCTGGTCAGCGCCGATAACACACTGGCGGTTTATGCCTTGTCGCAGATGCGCGGTTACGGAACAGCCGAGCAGGCCGTGCGCACCGTCTTCATGCGCGTTAATCTGCTCACGCTGGAACAGTCGCCCCTCAGCAAGCCGATTACCAGCTTTGTCCAGCCGCTCAAGTGGACGGAGGACAATACCGCTATCCTGTTCACCAGTGACCGACAAAATGGCACCTGGAAAATCATCCTGGACAGTGGGCAGGTGGTCAAAGTTGCCGCTGCCACCTACCTGGGTCATTTGCGCCAGCGCTAAAAGACTTGTGAGGTTGCGATGCCCGGTTTATGCGCCCACTCCCACACCGCATCGGCAATTTCCCACACGGCATCGGGGCAGGCAATGCGCTTGGCGTTGCGGGCGCGTTGTTCCAGCCTCTCCGGCCCCTCCGCCAGCCAGTCAGTAATCCTGCGGGCAACCTTGTCGGGTTTCGGCAGGTACACGCCAGCATCATTATCAACCACCAGCTGAACATTGCCCGTCTCTTGACCGGGAATGCGGTCGCTGATAATCATCGGTAGGCCGGCGATGGCCGCTTCGATAATCGTCGCTGGGCCCGCTTTGGTGACAATAATATCCGATGCCGCCATGATTCTTGGCATTTCATGGTGATTGTTCACATAACCAAAAATATGATGCGGGTTCGTCCATCTGCGGGCTTCCAGCTTGGCTTTCAGGTCTTCATTGCGTCCGGAAATCACAACAATCTGCGCACCCAGTCGCCGCGCATCTAGCGCCTTGACCATTTTATAGATGCTGCCCATGCCCTCACTGCCAGCCACCATCAGCACAGTCGGCAAATTCGGATCAAATCCGAATTCCTGACGGGCGGCTGGCTTGGTCGTCATCGAATTGATGAAATGTGGGTTGACAGGCAAGCCAGTAATCCGCATCTGGGAAGGCGACATCCCCAGCCGAAGTCCGCGCTGGTAGGCGCTTTCGGTCGGCACAAAGCAATAATCAACGCGCGGGTCATACCAAAAGGAGGGGGTCGTGACCAAATCTGTGACCACCGTCAGGAAAGGCGGGCGCTGTTCCAAAGTCAAAAATGCCCGAAATGAGGGATTGGCAATGATGGAATGGGTGCAAACAACCACATCCGCCGGGTGTTCCTGGACAACGCGCCGCAGATTTTTGCGATTGTTGCGGTATATGAGCTGGCGAATCAAGCGGGTCCGCCGCCGACCATCCAGACTGTGGTACATCAATGCCCACAGGAATTTCGAAGTATTGACCACCGCCGGATACAGTTCGGGCTGCTTGTTCAGCGGCCACTTGCAGGCTCGCAGCACATCAACCGCATCAAATTCGACCGCATCCCCATAGCGGATATTCATCGCATCCTGAATGGCCTGAAATGCGGAACGATGACCGCCGCCGGTATCCGAGAACAAAAACAGCACCCGTTTCTTCACAACACCCATTTCTTACTGGAATCGAGACTGCCTGTTATTGTATCACAATTCGCTCTGATGTGATTGCGCGATAATCGGCCAGCAAACCTTCGCAAGAAATGCAAATTGGTGTATATTGAGGGCAGTGCATCAAATGCAGCGAGAAAAAATCATGCTTCCGGATTTACACCCCCTTATCATCATCATCAACCTGCTCGTCCTGGGCGCCAGTATGACCGTTCACGAATTCGCGCATAATTATGTCGGCTGGAAGATGGGCGACCCGCTGCCCAAAATGCAGGGGCGGCTGACCCTGAACCCGCTGGTACACATCAACTGGGTTGGCTGGCTCATGTTCGCCATCATTGGTTTTGGCATTCTCGGCAGCGCACCCATATCCCCGCAGCGCATGCGCGACCCGCGCTGGGGATACTTGGCTGCCGTGGCCGCGGGCCCATTTTCCAATCTCGGTTTGGCGCTTGTGTTTGCCATCCTGCTGCGGATTAGCGGGCTGAGCGGGCTTGGTTCTGCCGCCTACAACTATCCATACATCATTGTCCAACCGATGGCGTTCCTGGCGGCGCTCCTGTATGCGATGGTCTTCTGGAATGTGCTACTCTTTGTGTTTAACATGATTCCGCTATTCCCGATAGACGGCTGGCATATCGTCCTGACTTTGCTGCCCGGCGCCTGGCTCAATCGGATGCAGATTCCACTCGTCATCCAGCAAAATCTCAGGCCCCTGTCAGAGTTTCTGGCTCGCCCGGCATTCAAATGGAAAGATTGGCAGATGCTCAGCTATTATGTGTTTCTGGGGCTCATTTTCTTGTCCGTGCTGCCCATTGGCGGGTTTAGCCCCTTCGGGCTGCTCATCGGACAGCCTACCTCCACCCTGCTGGGCATTCTGCTGTTTTAGATGCCCATGACCGCCGCCGCAAAACGACTTCGGCAAGGCCTTCGCGCCTTGCTGGCACGGGTTACGCCCTTGGACTTTCATCTGGCGCAGCAGCATCTAAGCGCGAAAGAACTGGAGGCCTTTCAGCAAATGTCACGCGCCGAGCAGCTGCACAGCCTGAAAGTATTGCGCGACATCCTGAACCAAAACGAGGCAGCGCCGCCCGCCCTGGCAGTCGCCGCGCTTTTGCATGATGTGGGTAAGTCACGCTGTCATCTGGCAGTCTGGCAAAAGACCGGGGCGGTACTCATCCAGGCCCTCCTGCCACAACTCGCCTCCTATCTCGGCCAGGATGAAACCACCCATTTTTGGCGGGCGCCCTTCGCCTTGCGCGAATATCATCCCAAATGGAGCGCCGAAATCCTCCGCGCCTGTGGCTCGGACAGCATTGTCATCTGGCTGGCGGAACATCATCAGGAAAAGGCAGACAGCCACCAGGGACATCCACACCATCAACTGCTGGAGCGCCTGCAAGCTGCCGATGATGCCAACTGATTTGCGCGGCATCAGACAGCGGGAAGTTGGCTATAGAAACGTCCGCGCCCTCTGCGCTATAGTTAGGTGGCCTCATCCGAATCATTGGAAAAGGAGTGGGACATGGCAAACCTCACCATCGCCATCTTGGGATTGGATCGGCTGGGCGTATCCATTGCCCTGCGCTTGCAAACTTATGTCGAAAAAGGCGGGAAACACCGATTCACACTTATCGGACACGATAACCGCGAAGACTTTGAAAAACCCGCCCGCAAGCACAAGGTTTTCGACAAAGTAGAACGCCAGCCTTCGACGGCGGTCGCCTCTGCGGACATCGTGATTATGAACCTGCCTTATGAAGATGTTCGCGCCGCCTACGAAGTTCTGGCATCGGACTTGCGCGAGGGCGTCGTCATCCTGGATACATCGGTCATCAAACAGCCCTCTCTGGCATGGGTAAAAAAATATCTGGGCAGTGAACATCACTGGATTGGCTTTACGCCAGTCATCAATGCGGCCTATATGCTCGAACATCAGCTGGGCGCAGAATACGCCAGCGATGATTACTTCCATGAGAGCAGCATTTTTCTCACGCCGTCGGTATCCAGCATCAAGCAAGCGATTGATTTGGCGGTCAATTTCTCGGCGATTCTGGGTGGCAAACCGCATTTTCTTGACCCGACTGAACACGACAGCCTGACCACGCTGACGGAAGAGATTCCACAATTATTAAGCGTCGCCGCCTATGCCACCGCCATGCAGCACAATGCCTGGCAGGATGCCCGACGGCTCACCAACCCGCCCTTTAATGTCCTGACCCGCTACCTGCTGACACATCATCCCGATGCCCTGCGCGACGAGTGGCTCGAAAACAGTGAGGCGCTGGTGCGTGCCATCGACGAGTTGATGCTGACCCTGAAAGAAGTCCGCGAGCATATCGCGGCGCAGGATGCGGCTGCCATCGAAGCCTTTTTAATCGCAGCTTCGGATGATTATCAGGAATGGATTAACAAACGCCACAAGGGCGATTGGGAAGAGCGCTCAAGCTCCAAAGTCCAATTCGAGAACACGATTGCTGGCAGTCTTTTGGGCGGCGCCCTCAGCAAACGGCTGTTCGGGAGCAGAAACGACCAAGACAAATGAGCGCCCAGATGGTGCGAGGCTGGCGTCATTTTACAAGCTGTGGGCGGCGAATTGTCAAAATCCCTGTCCATTTTGCATCAATTCTGATTTTTTTGCGCCAATCATTTGACCTAATCCAATAAATTGGTTAAAGTTAGATTGTAGAAATCCCGTTGTCAAATCCTTTTAGGAAATCGAATTTGATTCTTATTGTAAATTAAGGGGGCTTCCCAGCATGAAAATTTCAATCCGCAGCTTTATTCACCTTCTTGTCCTGCTGGCGCTGCTGTTGACTTCAGCAGTTGCTTTCGCCCAGGATGAAATCGATACAGACAGCCGTACAGCGCCTTTTGTCGGCATCCGCTTCGCTGATGCCGACGAGGGTGTCCTCGTCACCGGTGTACTTGCCAATACCCCGGCGGCGGCCGCCAATCTCGAAGCCGGTGATGTGATTGTCGCTGTCGACGAGATGCCAATCGATGCCACATCCATTCAGGATGCTGTGTGGATGTACGATGTCAATGACACCATCACCCTAAGCATCAAGCGCGATGGGGAGACATTCCATCAGGATGTGACCCTAATGGCGCGTCCGCAGGATTTGTTCAGCAACCCGGATTACCAGTTCACATCTGAATTGGCGCCGGTTGACACCATGAACGCTCGCTGGCTGTTTGCTCGCAGCACAGTGACCATAGCCACCGATAACGGTTTTGTATCCTGCGGCACTTTGGTTTGGGTGTTTAGTCACGATGTGAACGTTGTCACCGTATCCGACAATGGCGATGAGCAAGTATCCCCGATGCGTGTTGACCACTACGTGATTGTCCACTACATTGCCATGGGTCGCCGCAAGCCGCCGCCCCGCCACCGTCCGCGCCCGCGTCCGCGAGAGGATATTACTCACATCTACCAGACCGACAACGTTAGCCTCGGTTATGGCGATGGCTTTATCGAGGTTCGGGAACTCGATAAAGAGCATGAACTCTTCGAGGCCGGTCTGCGCGAATTCGATTTGATTACCAGCGTCAATGACGCATCCATTCAGGAAGCCGAGGGCCTCTTCAGCGGCGACGCCATCGCGCTGAAGGTTGAACGTGGCGATGAGGCGCTGTCGCTCAATGTGCCGACATCGGCTGCTCCGCTGCTGATGTTTGGTCAGGAACTTTCTGCCGAACAAAACCGCGCTGAATGGCTGGACTTGCACGAAAAACAGGTCTCATTAGGCCTTCGCTATATTCAGTTGGAATCGAACAGTCCAGCTTTTGACGGGACTGGCCTGACCAATGGCGCTTATGTTGCCGAAGTCATTGAGGGCTTGCCGGCTGCCGATGCCGGCATCCAGGTGGGCGACATCATTGTTGCTGTCGATGGCTTGGCGGCGACCAGCGAGATTGACCTGCGCAATCGCATTTATGCTCATCGCCCTGGCGAAGAGGTCACGCTGGATGTACTCCGTGCGGGTGAACTGATTCAGCTTGAAGTCGTCCTTCGTGCAGCAAGTTAATCCGCAAATTGCAAGCCTTTTGCAAGCCCCTGTCATCTGGCAGGGGTTTTTTTTATTGCTCCGCTGCACCTGAACTCCCCGCCAGAATCTTGCCGAATGCGGACTGCCCGATTATAATCAGATTAAGCAGACAGACCTTAAGCAGGAAACTCACCATGCGCGACATATTTGTGACTGAACAATTCCTTGAAGACTTGGGCAATCTTGACAAGTCGATTCGGGAAAGAGTTCCGAAAACCATACGTCAAATTGAGGATAATCCACATCATCCGGGCTTGGAAACACATTCATACAAGAGAATATCGAAGCGCAAGATGATGCGTTCACGGGTCAATTATAATTTCCGACTGCTGTGGGAATGGCTTGACCAGGGTAGCATCAGTCTATGGCGTGTCGGTAAGCACGAAGTCATGGATGCCATTGATTATTTGCCCGATGCCGAAGGAGCAAACCGCAAGCAGATAAAATTCGGAAAAATCGCCGCGCCATTGTCAAAGACACAGGATCAATATGACAAAAGCCCTGAAAATCAGCCCTTTGGACATTTTCCTGATAATCTGCTCCGTTTGTTTGGTGTGCCAGATGACGAATTAGAGGCTGTGAAAAGGCTGAGCGACCCCGAAGCCATCTGGGATTTGCCTATTCCCGAAAATGTACAATGCACCTTGTACGATATTCTCTTGCAGGGTGAAGATTGGACAGCGGACAGCTTTCTGGCCCCAAGACAGCTGCTCTATCGCACCACCGCTGACAAGTTAGAAGGCTATTGCAAGGGCAAAATCAAGCGCCTGCTGCTCAATTTGAACGCGGAACAACAGGCATACGTACAAATCAATGCTACTGGGCCCATTTTAATCAAAGGCGTTGCTGGCTCTGGCAAGACCACCATCGGGCTGTATCGCGCCCAATATCTGGCAGAATTGATGGAAAAACAGCGGCGGCTGTTTGGCGAAGGTATCTCCATTCTGATGGTTACTTATACCCGAACTTTGGCTAAGGCTTTGAAGCAACTCTATAAAGAGCTTTATGGCGGCCTGCCCGGCACGATTATAATCAGCACATACGACAGTTGGATGCTGCGGCAGTTTAATCGCAGGGGCATTCGCTATAACGCAGCATCATATAACGTCCGACGGGAGCTTATGCAAGAAGCGCTGCGGGAAGTCGCCCAGAAAAACTCTTTACAAAGGTCATCAAATCGGTGGTGGTCGCCTGATTATTTACTAGAAGAGATTGACACGGTGATTCGGGCAAGGCGGTTGGAAAAACTCACGAAGTATCAGTCGATTGAGCGAGTAGGGCGTGGGATTGGATTGGACAAAAATCGACATCGCCCAATCGTTTGGGAAATATATGAACGCTATCAGCAAAAACTTGATAGGCGGAATTTGTTTGATTGGAAGGATTTGCCGCGGCTGGTGCGCAAGTATTGTCAGCCCTTGCCTCAGTATGATGTTGTAATCATCGATGAAGCCCAAGACTTGTCGCCCAGTCACCTGAATTTGGCAACCAAGCTGATACCCAATTATACCGAATCACGCAGCTTAACCTTGCTCGCTGACCCCGCCCAGAGCATTTATTATCGCGGCATCCCTTGGAAAGAAGGAGGCATCAATATCCGCGGCGGACGAACGCGCATACTCGCCAAAAACTTTCGCAATACCCGACAAATTTTAGAGGCATCGCGGTACATTCTTGAAGGGTGTAAGGACCTTAAGATGTCGGATGAATATATTCATCCAAGCAGCGCCTATCGTGCGGGACCGATGCCTACGCTCTTGGGGTACAGCAATGAATATGAAGCCGCGCAATTTATCATACAGAAAATTATCCGCTTATGCAGAAGTGGCAAATACCGTCCGAGTGATATTGCGATACTAGCGCGTCAGCAGCGGGCCTTAAAGAACATAGAAAAGCAGCTGACACAAGCGAGCATCCCATGTGAGTTCTTTCGAAATGATTTCGACCTTTTTGAAAATCAGGTCAAACTGATTACGATGCACTCTGCCAAGGGACTGGAATTTCCAGCTGTCTTCATGATCGAGTTGGATAACAGCATTATTCCCCGTATTCCAGCGTCTTCCGAAACCAAAGAAGAAGATGAGTGGCAGGAACGCAAGCTGTTCTATGTCAGCATGACGCGGGCTGCTGAGCGGCTGTATCTGCTTTATCCCAAACACAACCGCTGTCGCTTTCTACAAGATTTGGATCACACCACGGTGGTCTCCGAGTCAGCAGGCCCGCACCAGCTGCCATTCAAGCGCAAACGCAAGCTAAAATAACATTAAACCAGCCGCGAATTCAGTGTAAAAACTCGAGCGTTACCACCGACCCAGCGCAGCTACTTCGCATATTCCACCCGCCGCGTCTCACGAATGACATGGACTTTGATTTGCCCCGGATATTGCATGTCGTTCTCAATCTGCTTGGCAATATCGCGTGCCAGCTGAATCGAGGAATAATCATCGACAACTTCCGGGCGCACGATGATGCGCACTTCACGACCAGCCTGCAACGCATAACTCTGTTCGACGCCCTCAAAGGTGCTGGCAATCTCTTCCAGCTGCTTGACGCGGCGGATATAAGAATCAAGGCTTTCGCGGCGGGCGCCGGGACGCGCCCCGGAGATGGCATCCGCCGCCTCCACGATAAAGGCTTCGACGCACTCTTTTTCAACTTCGTGGTGATGCGCCGCAACACAGTTGACCACACTGTCGTTGACGCCATAGCGTTTGACAAAATCCGCCCCGATGAGCGCATGAGTGCCTTCAACATGATGGTCAATCGCCTTGCCGATGTCATGGAGCAGGCCGCCCATTTTAGCGATATTGATGTCGGCGCCTAATTCCATCGCAATCATGCCGGCAATATGCGCGGTCTCGATGGCATGGGCATGTTGATTCTGCCCGTAGCTGCTGCGAAATTTAAGCTGACCCAGGAGCTTAAGAACTTCGACATGCAAGCCGTGAACGCCCGTTTCATAAGCAGCCCGTTCGCCCTCTTCATGCACAATCCGATCAACTTCCGCTCGTGTGTCCTTCACGAGTTTTTCGATGCGAGCCGGATGAATCCGCCCATCCGTGACCAGCTTGGACATGGTGCGCTTGGCAACTTCACGGCGAACGGGGTCAAAGCTGCTAATCGTAACCGCCTCTGGCGAATCATCAACGACCACATCAACGCCAGTCGCCAACTCAAACGAGCGGATATTGCGCCCGTTGCGCCCGATGATGCGCCCTTTCATATCATCGCTGGGCAGCGGCACCACACTGACAGACACCTCGCTCACATGTTCCGATGCCATCCGCTGAACCACCATGGCAATCAGCTTGCGGGCGCGGTGGTCAGCGGTCTCGCGGGCTTCCACCTCGACCTGTCGGATAATCCGCGCCATATCATTCCGCGCATCCAGTTCAATCAAATCCAGCAATTCCTGACGCGCCTCTTCGACGGTCATCTGGGCGATGCCTTGCAGCCTCTCAATGACTTTGGCTTCAGTCTTGTTGAGTTCGTTGTCTTTCTTGTCGAGCCGACTCTGACGTTTGTTCAGCTTTTGTTCGCGCTGTTCAAGCCGTTCCAGGTGTCGGTCAAGTTCATGGCGGCGGCGGCGAATCCGCTCATCTTCGTCATCCATGTCGCGCCGCCGCTGCCGAATTTTTACCTCAGTCTCGTTGATTCTCTCCTTTGCCTCGTGTTCAGCTTCGGCAATAATCTGGGTCTTTTCGATTTCAGCTTTATTCAGCAGCGCCTTGGCATCGTTTGAAGCGGCGAGAATGGCGTTTTGCCCTTCCTCCTCCTGCTGCTTCAGCAGGGAATCCCTGCCCCACCAAACCCCCAGGGCCACTCCCGCGCCAGCGCCGATAATGGCTGTAACAACTGCAAGTATAATCGCTTCCATAGTCGCTTGACGGTATCCACAGGATACATTCGTCCTCGCTCCTTTCTTGACCTAATTCGGATAATATCCACCGATACTAATCCTCATCCTCACAGGCAAAATAGTCCGGATCCGATTCCTCAAGCTCTTCTTGCAGTCGCAGAATAACATCGCTGATAACACTCGCATAAAAGCCGCGCCGCTGAAGCATACCGCCCAGCTTGTGCTTGAACTGCTGACGTGTTGTCCCTCTGTACCGCCATATCTGCTTCGCTGCGGCACGATAAGCGGAGTCCTCCACGTCCAGTTCTGCCAGCAGCGCATTGAAAATATCGGCATCAACGCCTTTTTGATACAATTCATAACGGAGCGCCCGCGGCGCCCGCGGCTTGAAGGCATTGCGATTCTCGATCCAAAATCGGGCAAAGGCAGCATCATCCAAATATCCCTGACGATGCAAACGGTCGATAACAACTGCAATTACAGAATCGGTTAATCCTTTTTTGACAAGATGCAGGCGGACTTCTTCGGTGCTGCGGGGCCGAGAGGACAAAAAATACATGGCGCGGTCCAATGCGCTCTGAACCTCATCTTCACGTACCAGCGCTTCGATTTCGGCTTCGCTGAGGCATTGCCCCAGGCGCAGTTTCGCCGCTTCCATCACCGGCAGTTCAAAAGCAAATTCATCATCAAGATAAAGCCTGACGCGCTCTTTGTTTCGTCTTTGAACTTCCAAAGCAGTAATGACCGGCATGATGACCCAAAACAAAAGCCATAGTTTATCCGAATCGACGGTGATACCGGGACAGATTACCGCATGTATCTGTCAGTTCAAGGGTTTCAAACCGACTTGTCTTGAGTCAGTCTTTCAGGCAACGTGAACCTTGCCGCGTGATGAACACACAGCCTAGGCGCAGATTTCAGCTTGAGAATCTTGTACCAATGTCATTTTATCCGACAGCGAGACAGAACACTTGCTGTAATTTTCCCAGTACGCTCCGCAGTCGCAAACAGAGCCTCTCCTTTCCTGCCGTTTGCCCTGCCCGCGATTGAGCCTCTAACCCACCCTGTCTTGTCGTGACTGCTCTCCCAGTAAATCAAGATAGCAAAGGTGGTCTTGAATTGACTTGATTCCGAGATGAATGATCCATGTCTTGCCATCCATCCCTTATCTGATTATACCCTAAAAAACATTTTGGCAAGGCTTGCGTTGTCGAATCACTGCCAACTTGTTACAATTTGCTCAAATGCAGCCCAAGGACAGGCACATTCATTGAATCGATGACACGAACCCATCGGGGCATCATGGTAACGGGTGGTGGAACGTTTCTAGGCGCCAGCATTGCCTCGGCCCTGCTGGCGGAAGGCGCCCAGGTCAGCCTGTTAGTGCGCCCAGGCGCAGAAGAGCGGCTCGGTCCACTGGCAGAGCATACCCGCTGGTCAACAGCCGATGTCTGGAATCCCGCCAGCCTGCGCGGCAAGGCACGCAATCACGCCGCCGTCATTCATACCGTCGGCAGCCTGAACGCCGACCCGGCGCAGGGCTTATCCTATCATCGTCTCAACTTCCTTTCGGCACGCAACGTCGCCAATATGTGCGTCAGCGACGGGGTCGGACACATGATCCTGATGAGCGCGGTGCAAACGCCCTGGGTCAGCCGCGCTTACATTCGCTCCAAACGCGAAGCCGAAAGTTACCTGCGCCGCGTCGGCCTGCGAATCAGCATTATTCGGGCGCCGCTGGTCTATGCGCGGGGAAGCCCGCGCCCCCTGTTCTACCGCCTGATGACCCTGCTCGGCAGCGTCCCGCCCCTCTCCTGGCTGATGTTCGGGCGCATCGCCCCCATGCCGATTGAACTGCTCGCCCGTGGCGCTGCCCGCATTGCCCTGTCCGACGATGATGCCCGGTCTGTCTATTATCCACGCGATTTGCGCCAGCGCGGCCAAGGCGGCGAAATCCGTCAGGCCTCCGATACGCTTGAGTATTATTTACCGCAGGAATCGCCGCCGCCAAGCCCGTTCAAGACTTTGGATGAAGACCAGCCCTTTGGCTGGACACCCAGCGACAGACGGCAATAAATCAGCCTTGAAAACAGCGGGCTGGCTGGTATAATGTTTCTCGATTCAGGCGACGTGGCCAAGTGGTAAGGCAGAGGTTTGCAAAACCTTTATTCGTGGGTTCGAATCCCACCGTCGCCTCAAGGGGCATCAAGGAAACAGGATGCGCAAGAAACACCGCACAGCGAAACCACAGCGGCGCGATTCGAGCCATATCATTTATGACAGGCCGCCAAAGCCCCTGCCCAACTACAGCTTGAGTTCAGTCTGCCCGGCCTGCAACAGCCGCACCTTCCGACTCGCCTGCAAGGTGCGCTGCCCCAAATGCGGTTTTATGTGGGATTGCAGCGAACTCTAACGAGCCATTTTCCAGAAGCGCTCAACATAATCGCCAGTCTGCAGATGGGTCGAGGATTGGCGCACATCGGCTTCCATGGCATCCAGGCTTTTCCAAAAGGTGCTGATTTGCGATGGGTAGCAGGCGATAGCATTCACCTTTGCCCGAATGTCACGCTCGCTCAAGATGACATTTTCCGCGATAAGCGCAATCCCAAGCGCGGACAAGGCATCATCAATCGCCTTTTCGGCATTCAAATACGGATATTCTGCATAAAACCGAATGGATAGCTGGTCAGGTTGATTCCTTGGCAAACGCAAGCCCCAGTCACGGACAATTTGGTGATCCACATGATGTCCCACAGCAAGCGGTATGTACACCACAGTCGGTGCATCCGCGCGGGGAATCGAGACGCGGCTTAAAAACGCGGGAGCATAATCATCAGGATGCACCTCCCCGAATAATGACTCTTCCGAGGGGTAGAGCGCCCTGTCATTCACCAGGCGATAAACGCAGTCGGTGAGGGGAATATGCAGGCAGTCAGCGCCGATGATGCGCAGCGCCCGGACATCTTCCAGCTGCCGCGTGAGGAGTGGGTTGCCGCCCGCCTGCCAACGCTGATGCAGGTCAGCAAGAATCGGGGTATTCGGCAGGACGCCGTCGAACAACCCGCCCATCATGGTCATCACTGTCACCGCATGACCCGCCTTCACCAACTGGTTCAGCGTGCCGCCGCAGCTCAAGATGCCATCATCGAAATGTGGCGAGACAAACAGATGCGAACCGCTTTTTTTAGTTTTTGCCGCTTGCATCGAGCGTTAGGGAGGTTTGAAAATAATCACAATCCGCCGTCAAAGGACAGCGTTCGCAAGCTGGCTTGCGTGCATGGCAGGTATCGCGCCCGTGCTGAATGAGATGGATATGAAACTGATAATAATCGTCTGGCGGGACGATTGCCTCCATCACGGGATGGGCATCATTGGCCGAGATTTTCTCTGGCAGGAAGCCAATCCGCTTCCCGGTGCGATAAACATGGGTATCCACTGGAAACGCGGGTCGTCCATAAGCAAAACACAAGACGATGGCTGCTGTCTTGGGGCCAACCCCCTTCAGAGCGATAAGCCAGTCTCTTGCCGCCCCAATGGGCATGTCATTGAGAAAATCAATGTTGTAATCCCCCGCTTTCTCATAGATTTTCTGGAGCGCATTCTGAATGCGCGGGGCTTTTTGTCTGGACAGACCGGCGGGTCGGATGGCATCTATCAGTTCATCCGTATCGGCAAAATGCACCGCCTCCCATGTCTCGAAGCGCTCTTTCAAACGCGCAAAACCGCGGTCACGATTGATGTCACTCGTGTTCTGGCTCAAGATGCAGCTAACCAGTTCGTCCATGCCGTCCTGATGGCGCGACCAATCCAAACAGCCATAGACATCCATCAATGCAGCCGACACTGGCGCATATTTTGATTGCCGCTTGGCGAAGCTGTCAACTTTTGTGAGCGGATCCCGTTTTCTTGCCATAAGCTCATTGTACAATCTTACCGAAACCGTGCAACCGCAAAAGGGCCGGGCAAGGCAATCAGGGCGGATGCGCCAAACAAAGACGCAGCGGCACGCGATGCCTTTTCCATCGTTTTAACAGCATCTTAATCACCACTGGCAGCGCTTAATGACATGGCAAGACCTTGCCGCCTGGATTTGGGCAGGCATTGCCAGCTAATCACGAGGATGACCAGATAATAAACCGCCACTGCCGCAAAGACTGCTCGCAGACCCAAGACGGCGCCAATCATGGAGCCAGTCAAAGGCGCCAGGCCATTGGCAAATGACGACAGGGACGCATCCAGCCCATAAACCGAGCCTTCATCTCCCAAATTGGTATAGTTTGCCAACAGGGCTGCTGGGGCAGCCAAGACTCCTCCAGCGGCAAACCCTGCCAAGCCTTGAAAGAGCAATAGCTGTGCAATATCGGTGACAAATGCCTGCGGAATGTAAAATATCATCGCCACCAGAGCAGCACCCAGCAGGATATTGCGGTAGCCCCATTTATCACTCAGCCAGCCCAAAAGGAGCGAGCCGGCAGTTGTGGTGACAGATGACACTGTTAGCACCAGCCCGGCATAGCTGCTGGCGCCCGATGCCGCCACAGTGGGCATCAAGGCCAACACAAACAGCGGCGCGATAGGCATAAGCGTGCGCTGTGCAAATCCATTCAAAAAACGCAGCGAATAGACTGTTTTGACACCCCTTGCCTTGATGATGTCTGCCCATGCCCGCATCATCTTGCGCGGGTTCAAGTCCAAAGTTTTGTTCTTGTGGGGGATATAGGTCTCTTTGACGCCGAAGGTCACCAGCAGACCCGCCAATACCAGCATGATGGCTGTGAACAAAAAGGGAAGCTGAAAGCCAAAGTTTTCTGCCAGGACACCGCCAAATATCGGGCCGACAGCGACGCCGCCAAACAAGCCGACCTGCAAAGCTCCGAGCGCAAATCCAATCCGCCCGCGCGGACACTCGCCGGCAACCAGCGCCATATTCGCCGCGATAATCCCACTGGTTAATCCCTGTAGACCGCGCAAAACAACCAACACCAGCGCGGTTTGGGCAAAGCCCATCAAAAACAGGATAACTGACGCGGTGAACGTGGCTCGCATCACCATTTTCTTGCGCCCGTACTGGTCAGCCAGCCGTCCCCAAAATGGCGTCGAGAGCGTCGCCATCAGCGGCGGCGCGGCAATGACCAAGCCCGCCAGCAGTTCCGTGTTGATGAACTGAGCGCCATCGAGCGTTTGGACATAAAGGGGTAAAAACGGGTAGACCAGCGTAACGCCGCAAGCACCGAAAGCCTGCGCGAGGGCGACTACAGCCAACGTTACCCTCCAGCGATTGGACAGCGACTGTGGATGGGATGCGTCTTCATCTTGCATAATCCGCAGAGCCTTGCAACTTTTTTTGCAAATTGTCCTAGTATAATCAACTTCTGTATAATTACAAATGCTAATCGAGGATAATAGCAAGGCAAGAGCTTACAGGAGACTGACCCCTATATGTGGCAACCGAACAAACTTGAAATCGAACGGCTGGGAAAAGTGGCGCGGCTGGAAGAAAAGGGGGTTGCGCTCTATCCAGCCCGCATCACGCGCAGCCATACGATTGCCGCTGCCATCGAAGCCTATCAGCAAAAAGAACGCGCGGAAACCGACACAAGCTGCGATCTGTCGGTTACCGTAACCGGACGCATACGCCGCTTGAATGCCAAAGGCAGGGTCTCCTTTATCCATATTGAAGATGAAACCGGCCGCGTCCAGTTGTTTCTGCGCGTGAATACATTGGGCGAAGAACAGTATGAGTTGGTCAGGCGCAAGCTGATTGATGTCGATGACTTCGTGCAAGCCAGCGGCCTGATGATGCGGACTCGCACTGGCGAGTTGAGCGTCGATACGCAGGCCCTGCGGCTCATCAGCAAGGCGCTCAGCCCTTTGCCGGTGATTAAGGAGCAGGTACTCGCTGATGGCTCGCGGGTCGAATATGGCGAGTTCAAGGATACCGAGACGCGCTACCGCCAGCGCTATGCCGACCTGGCTGTCAATAAATCCGTCCGCAATGTCTTTGTGAAACGCGCCAAAACCATTAAGGCCCTGCGCGATTTTCTTGACAATGAGGGCATGTTGGAAGTCGAGACGCCCATCTTGCAGCCGTTATATGGCGGCGCGGCTGCCCGCCCTTTCACGACCCATCACAATCAGCTGCATCAAGACCTGTACCTGCGCATTAGCTTTGAACTCTATCTGAAGCGCCTGCTGGTGGGCGGTTTTGATGCCGTCTATGAGATTGGGCGCGATTTCCGCAACGAAGGCGTGAGCTACAAGCACAATACCGAATTCACGATGCTGGAATTTTATAAAGCCTATATCGACTATGAAGGCGTCATGGACATCACCGAACGGCTGTTTGCTTACACCGCCGAGCAGGTTACGGGTTCGACGGATGTGGTTTATCAGGGCAAGGTCTTGCGCTTGGCGCCCCCGTGGCGGCGCGTCAGCATCCGCGAGGCTGTGCAGGAACGGCTCGATTTTGATTATATGGATTATCCCGACAGTCAATCACTTTATGCTTATCTGAAGGCGCACAACCTGGCGGAGAATCTTCATCCTGATGATACCTGGGGACGTATGATTGTCGAGCATTTATTGGGGGTTTATATCGAACCGACCCTGATTCAGCCGACAATTATCAAAGATTATCCCCGAGATATGTCGCCCTTTGCCAAACGGATTCAGAGCGACCCATCCGTTGCCGATGAAAAAGAACGCCTGTATATCGACACGCATACCGAACGATTTGAATTTTTTATCCATGGCATGGAAATGGGCAACGCTTTCACCGAATTAAACGACCCGCGCGACCAGCAGGAACGTTTTGTCGAAACGAAACGTCTGTATGCCGACGAATCCGACGAAATCACCCCGCTGGACGAAGATTACCTGCAAGCGATGCGTTACGGGATGCCACCCAACGGCGGCTTCGGCAGTGGTGTGGATCGGCTGGTCATGCTGCTGACCGACCAGGACAGCATTCGTGATGTGCTGCTTTATCCGCACTTGCGTGCCAAAGCCCCTTCCCAAGCCGATTTGCGCAGCCAACTGATGCTGGATGCCGCTGTCAGGCAGTATGAATATCGGCTCGATTATCCAGTGGCGGGCAAAAAATACCGCATTGGGCTTTATCTGCCGGCGGTACAGGTTGGGATTGAATTTCGGATGGCGAATGCGCTGGCGGGTTCGCTGGCGCGGCTGCAAAATCTCCGCAAAAAATTTGACGGGGCGCTGTATGTGATGACTGACGAGAGCTTTTATCGCGTCCATGACGAATTGGAGGCCCTGTCGCTTGCCGATTTTTGGAAGTCGCTGTCCCAGCCGGCCAATCTGTGACTGGCAAAGTGGAGCAGGTTTGATTTATGATGAGGACACGGCAGACTGCTCGGAGACCGAGATGGATTTTATGACACCCGCGGCATTTGACATACTTGTCATCGTCAATATCGCTGTCGGCGTCGTCATTGCCGGGCGCAGGCTGGTCAAAGACATTCGCGGGCCGCTGCCAGATGATGCTCCCGCCTGGGCGCACGAAACGTATGATTCCTCCTCCAAGGCCACAACCGACTCTTAGCGCCATGCACCGCTTCAAGTGGGCATCCATTTTGCCTGCGGTGCATGGCAGGGGCAAGCCCAGAGCCGATGACTCGGCACAGTGACAATCACAACCTGACAGGAGACGAATAAACCATGCTTGATATTGCACTTATCCGCGAAAAGCCGCATTGGGTCAAGAAACAGATAGCCAAACTTTACGATGAGACCGCCCTGGCACGCATCGACAAAATCCTTGAACTGGACGCCCAGCGGCGTGCGATACGGACACAGACCGAAACAGCGCAGGCAGCGCGAAACAGGCTCAACCGAGCGATGGGAAAGCTGCGCGGGAACAAAAAAATGACGGATGCGGAAAAAGCCGTCCGCGCCACCGCGGCCGCCACCGCGCTGAAGCAAGCGGATTATGAAGCTGCCAGCGCATGGATGGATGGCTCCAAAGACCCGCCAGCCTTGGCCGACGATGATTTCAAAATGGCATTTGCGGGTCTGATTGGCGAGTTAAAGCATGTGGGCATCAAGATTGATGGCAGCTTCGCCAAAATCAAGCGGATTGAGGCGGAACTGGAGGACAACATGCTCTGGATTCCAAATCTGCCGCATGAGAGCGTCCCCGTCTTTGAAAGCGAGGCGCATAACACCCCACACCCACCCCAGGGGCGCTTCCGCGAATTTGAATTTGAGCCCAAGCCACATTGGGAAATCGGCCCTGAACTGAACATCATCGACTTTGAACGCGGGGTCAAACTGGCGGGCAGCCGTCACTACATCCTGAAAGGCTGGGGAGCGCGGCTGCAACGGGCGCTTATCAGTTTCTTCCTCGATGCCGCCAGAGCAAAGGGATTTACCGAACTGTACCTCCCTTATATGGTCTATGGCGATATGCTCTACGGCTCGGCACAGTTTCCCAAATTTCGGGATACGGTGTATGGACTGGACGATGAGGACAAATTCATGCTGCCGACAGCCGAGGTGGCCATCACCAACATGCACCGCGATGAAATTTTTGAGGAAGCCGATTTGCCTTTGCATTATGTGGCGCACACGCCCTGTTTTCGCAGCGAAAAAGCCAGCGCCGGGCGGGATGTGCGCGGCATCAAGCGCGTGCATCAATTCGAAAAGGTCGAAATGTACAAGTTCACCACGCCGCAAACCAGCTATGAGGCCCTCGAAAAGTTGACCCGACATGCCGAGCAAATCTGCGCCCAACTGGAGATGCCCTATCGTCGGCTTGAGATTGTGAGCGGCGACCTGGGTTTTAGCGCGACAAAAAAATACGACATCGAAATATGGTCGCCAGGCTGTCGAGAATGGCTGGAAGTCAGTTCATGCAGCAATACCGAAGATTTTCAGGCACGCCGCGCCATGGTCAGATATTATCCCGACAGCAGCCGAAAAACCCGCTTTGTCCACACGCTCAACGGCAGTGGGCTGGCGACCCCGCGCGTGATGATTGCCATCATGGAGAATTATCAGCAAGCGGACGGCAGCATTCTGATTCCAGAGGCGCTGCGACCTTATCTGGGTGGCGCAGATTCAATTCGCAAGGGCTAGACCGACTTGAAAACCCCCAATTATTGGGGAGCAAGCCGAATCCTGTTGACATTGAAATCTGATACAAGCTATAATCTGACTAGGTTGACGATTGGAAAAACCTCCCAAGGTCAACATGACTGTCCAATAACAGGAGAAAGAATGATGGCGGTTGCATCCCTCATCGAGACCAATAGACTTTCAAAAATCTATGGCTCTGGCAAAACACAGACCAAGGCGCTGACTAATTTAGACTTGACCGTCAAACAAGGTGAAATCTTCGGCTATTTGGGTCCTAATGGCGCCGGCAAGACGACAACCATCCGTATGCTGCTCGACTTGATTCGACCCACGAGCGGCTCCGCCACCATCTTTGGCATGGACATCCGCGAAAGAAGCGTCGATATTCATCGGCAGATTGGCTTTTTGCCCGGTGAACTGAGCTTGTGGAAGGGTCGCACCGGCAAACAAATCATCAATTATCTGGCAAGTGTACGCGGGGACACCAAGCAAATCGCCAAACATGCGGATGAACTTGCCGAACAGCTGGAACTTGATGTCAGCAAAAAGGTGCGGGATTACTCATCGGGGAACAAACGCAAACTAGGCTTGGTATTGGCGATGATGCACGCGCCGGATTTACTCATTCTTGACGAGCCGACCGGTGGACTTGACCCTCTGGTGCAGCAGACATTCCACGAGATGATGAAAGACTATCGGAACAGGGGTAAAACAGTCTTTTTGTCCTCGCATATATTGAGCGAGGTGCAAGCCATCTGCGACCGAGTCGGCATTTTGCGCGATGGCGAACTGAAAGCCGTGGAATCGGTCGATAAATTGACCAATGTGGAATTCCACTGGGTTGAGGTCAAATTCCGCGATGCCATCCCCAGCAGCCTGCCCCAAGCACTGGAACACATGGCGGCTGTTAGCGATGTGAGCATCAATGGCGCTTCTATTCGTCTGCGGCTGGCTGGCGACTTTGACCCCCTGATTCGCAGCATCAGCAGCGGCTATATTGAAAATATGCGGGTGGAAGAACCCTCACTGGAAGATATATTCCTGACATTTTACAGTGGCAGCAAGGAGAGACAATCATGAACGGCATCGTTATTTACAACACCCTGCGTTCTTCATGGAAGCAAGCCCTGTATTGGGGCTTAGGGCTCGGCATTCTCGGATTTTACATCGTTTTCATCGCATCAAGCTCGGAGGTTCTGGAAGGCTATGCCAACCTCTTCAAATCCATGCCCCCTGCGGTGCTTGCCGCTTTTGGCGTTTTTGGCGTCAGCGATTTGGAGCTCATGGCAACTGTCGAAGGATGGATGGTTACGATATATGTTGCCGAAGCTGCGTTAATCCTGTCCATCTATGCCGTCATGGCTGGGACAAGCATTGTCGCCAATGATGAGCAGGCGGGCATCATGGATGTTGTCTTGGCTTTGCCGCTGTCACGGACGCAGTACATCATTGAAAGATGGATTGCCTATGCGCTGATTTCGCTGGGAATTATCCTGCTCTGCATTCTGCTTCCTTTATTGGCAGTCATCCTGCTTGGGCTGGACGCCGACATCGGCAAGATAACGACAAGCATCTTTAATGTCTATCCCAGTCTCTTGCTCATCATGACGGTAACGAGCCTGCTGACAACCATTCTGCGCCGCCGTAGCGTGGCGATTGGTTTGGCGGCGGTTTTCGTTATCGGGAGCTACGTTTTCAATACGATTGGCGCATCAGCCAGCGGCGCACTCGCCACCTTGCTGCAAGATTTGTCGTTTTTCCATTACCTGAACGGCGAAGCCATCATCCTCGATACCTTTGACCCGCTCACTATCATCGGGATGTTCGGGGTCGTTCTGGTTGGCTTTGCCTTGTCGGTGATGATGTTTAATCGTCGTGATATTGGACTTTAGGAGTAGGATGATGATTGGTTCAGTCTTTCTTGAGACCTATAAGCAAACCTGGAAGCAAATGCTGTATTGGGGTTTGGGCTTGGCGGCTATCGGTTTGCTGGTTGTTTTGATGGTACCGCTCTTCGATATGAACGACATGAGAGAGCTCATGGAAAATTTCCCGCCCTTCGTCCTGGCGCTGATCGGCATTGACCCCTCCTCGCTGGAAATCTTTACCACCAACGAAGGTTTTGTCGCCATAAGCTTTTTTGGGAAATCCGCCCTGATTTTTGCCGTCTATCCGGTTGTCATGGGGATGCGCATCACCGCCAACGACGAAGATGAGGGCATCATGGATGTTCTGCTCAGCCTTCCCGTTCCCAGAATCCAGGTCGTTATCGAGAAGTTCGCAGCCTATACCGTGAGCGTGATTGGCGTTGTCGCCGTCATCTATTTAAGCATGTACTTTGGCGTCGCCATCAGCGGGGTCGATCTGGATATGAACAGGCTCACCGAGGTCGTCTTCTATCTGATACCGGTGATGGTTTTCGTTATGGCAGTGACCATGTTTGTTGCCGTGATAGTGCGCCGCCGCCAGGTCGCGCTGGGAATCGTCACGGCTTTTATCATCGTGAGCTTCATGCTGCAAACGATTGGCACTATGGCCATAGACACCATCGCCGAACCTATCGGGCAGATTTCGTTCTTCACCTACTATAACGCCAGCAACATTCTGGCCGATGGTTTTATCTGGTCGCATATTATCGGCTTGATAGGCTTATCGCTCGCCTTGCTGGTTTTCTCGCTCTATAGCTATGAACGCCGAGACGTCGGAATCTAAATCGAATCCATGCTGAAGGAAAACACCACTGCCAAAGTGGTGTTTTTCTTATCGCCTTCTCTTGATATAAACGCCACCCTCATATAACAAAGTTCTGGTATAATCAGTCGTGGCACTAAATCCTTAATCCTTTATTTCGGAGCGTTTGTGATGAAAAGCATCAAACAGATTATCCTGTTCGCACTGCTGTGGGTGATGATGACGGGCGCGATACAGGCACAGGAAGAAATCGTCATCGACTTTTATTTCCCTTCGGCAACCGCCAACGATGCCGAGGGCATCTTCCAGCGTTATGCTGACATGTTTCACGCAGAAAACCCCGACATCCTTGTCAATCCGGTTTTCACCGGCAGCTATACCGATACGCGCCAGACGATATTAACCGAACTCCAGGGCGGCGGCGCTGGGCCGGATGTGGCCGTGATGCTGTCTATCGACCTCTACAGCTTTGCCGAAGAGGGCTATATCGTTCCAGCCCAGAATTTCATCGACGAAATGGAAGATAACGCGGACTATGTTCAGGACTTCTTCCCCGCTCTCATGCTCAACAGTCTGGATGAAAACGGAAACCTTTGGACGATTCCATTCCAACGCAGCACCCCCATCCTGTATTACAATGCCGATTTGCTGGCAGAGGCCGGCTACGACTCGCCGCCAGCCAACAATGCCGAACTCGTCGAAATCGCGCAAGCGCTTGACACGGACGAGCGCGATGGCCTCCTGGTGCCGGTGGCTGGCGGCTTCCCGATTTGGATGTATCAAAGTTTTGCCATCGCTTATGGGCGCAACATCGTCAGCGACGACCCTACCCAGGTATTCTTCAATACCCCCGAAGCTGTCGCCGCAGTCGAATTTGTGCGCTCGCTCGGCACTGACCTGGCTGTAGGCCCCGCTGGCGGCGCCGCTTGGGGCGATACGCCCACGGCATTTCTGGCCGGGCAAGCCGCCATGATTTATCACACCACCGGCAACTTGACCCGCATTCTCAACGATGCCGATTTTGAAGTGGGCGTCTGGTATCTGCCGAGCGGCCCCGCAGGAGAGGACGGCACTGGCTACGGCGCTCCGACCGGCGGCGGCAACCTGTATATCTTTGATGATGGCAGCAAATCGCAGGCAGAGCTTGATGCCATCTGGCAATGGGTCATGTTCCTGTCCTCGCCCGAAATCCAGGCAGACTGGGGAGCGACCACCGGTTATATTGCGTCCACTGCATCCGCCTGGGAAACGGAACCGCTGGCATCGCTGGCGGCCGAGTTCCCGCAGTATCTGGTGGCACGCGACCAGCTTGCCCATGTGCAGAAAGAATTTTCGAGTTATGCGACCATCACCATTCAGGGCATTATCAACGGCACGCTGGAGAGCATTCTGACTGGCGAGGCGGCGGATGCTCAGACAGCCATGGATGCAGCACAAGCACAAATAGACAGCATCCTGGCCGAATACCGCTAGGGACCATCGGGCGTGTTCTACAGAGACGCGCCCACCCCTTCCAATCTCATCCGCATTCCAAACCACGCTGATTCGCCCGGCTGGGCAAGGCAGTATATTATGGGTGCAAAATCGTCTGCCAAGTCGGAGGGCTGATGCGCCCGTCGCCAGCACGAAAATCTCTTCTTGCCCCCATCATGCCCTACCTGCTGATTGCTCCTACGCTGCTGTTGGTGCTGCTGTTCAACGTGCTGCCCGCCATCCAAACCCTCAACGACAGCTTTCATCGCCCGGCACGCGGCCTCAATTCGGCTAATAAACCGCCCGATTTCGTCGGCAGCCAAAACTATCGGGACCTGTTTGACGACAGCCATTACATGGGGTCTCGCTTTTTGGATACCTTGCGCAACACGCTTATTTTTGCCCTGGCGACGGTCAGCATTGGGGTGCCGCTCGGCTTGCTGATGGCATTGCTGCTCAATCGACGGCAGCCTTTGCTGGGGATATGGCGCTTCTCCGTATTTTATCCCTCTCTGCTGCCACTCATCGGCGCTGCGAGCATCTGGTCATTTATTTTCTCGGACAGCATCGGGCTTGCCAACGCCATCCTGAAGTCATTCGGGCATCCCGGCCTGAATTGGCTCGGCGACCGAAATCTCGTCCTGGCTTCGGTCATCATCGTCAACATTTGGAAGCAGGCGGGTTATTTTATGATTTTCTTTCTCGCCGGTCTACAGAATATCTCCCGCGAGTTTTATGAAGCAGCTTCGCTGGACGGCGCTGGCAGCACGCAGCAGTTTGTCTTTCTGACCCTGCCTCTGCTGCGCCGCACCATTCTTTTTGTGGTGGTCATCGCATTTACCTACGCCTTCCAAACCGTCGAGCAGCTGCAAGCGCTCGGCGCTGGCGGCCCCGCGGACAGCGCCAACCTGCTCTTGTATCTGATTTTCCAAAATATCTCTGAACGGCGCAGCTGGGGTTATGTGAATGCCATGACCATCATACTTGTCGGTCTGGTGCTGATATTTACGCTTGCCAATTTTCTGCTGTTCGAGGGGCGAGAAGACCCGTGATGAATCCAGCCAAAGGACTTCTTAGGCAAAAACTTGCCGATGCGCTGACCATTGCCATCGCGCTCATCTTTCTTATGCCACTCATCTTCACCATCCTGGTCAGTTTCCGCCCGGAAATCGAACCCGTCACCAATGGCAACATCTTCTTTGGCAGCGAAATCACGCTGGCAAACTATCGGCGGGCATTCCATATCGCCCCGTGGGGACTGCATTACATCAACAGCATCATCTTTGTGGCTGGAACGCTGGGGGTGCAGCTGCTGACGGTGACAACCGCCGCCTACGCATTCGCACGGATGAAATTTGCCGGGCGCAATCCCCTGCTGCTGATTATCCTTTTGCAGCTGATGATTCCCACGGGCGTGCTGCTGGTGCAGAACTTCCGCACCATCTATACCCTGGGTTTATTCGATACCCGCATTGCCTTGATGATGCCTTATTGGGGTTCAGCTTTTGGTGTTCTGCTGCTGCGGCAGACCTTTCGGGAAGTCCCCCTGGAGCTTGAGGAAGCCGCCCGCATCGACGGCGCCAGTTTGATTCAGATTATTCGTCACGTCTATGTACCCAACGCCATACCCGCCTACCTCGCCTTTGCCCTGGTATCCGTCAGTGCGCACTGGAATGAGTTCCTTTGGCCCTTCATCATCACCCGTTCGGAGGACATCCGCCCCCTGACCGTCGGTCTCAACAAACTGATTCAGACCACCGACCAGGGCGCATTCTATGGACAGCTGATGGCAGGTACGCTGATGGTCATCGCCCCTCTGGTCATCCTCTTTATGATATTCCAGCGGCAGTTCATCGAGAGCTTCGCCCAAAGTGGCATCAAATAATTTAGTCTACTATGACGGGCGCAGGCAAACTATAATTTTGCCTGGACAGAACAATCGGCAGGGGATGGATATGACCTTCAAGCAAGACTTGCTTCACAAGCTCACCCACCGCACCGCCACGATTGGCGTGGTTGGCTTGGGTTATGTCGGTCTGCCACTGGCGGTCGAGTTTGCCGAAGCCGGCTTCTGCGTATTGGGCCTGGATATTCAAGCGGAAAAAGTGCGCCAAATCAATTCGGGGGACAGTTATATTCCCGATATTCCCGCTCATCGCGTTCAGGCGCTGGTCACTGCGGGCAGGCTGCGTGCCACCGCTTCTTATGAAGATTTGAGCGCTGTAGATGCCATCAGCATTTGTGTGCCTACGCCCCTGCGAAAAACGCGCGACCCGGATATGTCATTCATCATTCAGGCATCCCAATCCATATCCGAGATATGTCGGCGCGGGATGCTCATTGTTCTGGAAAGCACGACCTACCCTGGCACGACCGAAGAAATTATCCTCCCCAAGATGACACAGGGCGAGCTTATGGTAGGCGAAGACATCTTCATCGCCTATTCGCCCGAACGAATCGACCCCGGCAATCAGCGCTTTTCCGTCCGCAACACGCCCAAAGTTGTCGGCGGCATCACCGGACACTGCACCGAAGTCGCCGCCGCCTTGTATGAAGCCGCCGTCGATGAAATCATCACCGTGTCCTCACCCACCGCCGCCGAGATGGTGAAGCTGCTCGAAAACACCTTTCGGGCAGTCAATATCGGGCTGGTCAACGAAATGGCGCTGATGTGCAACCGACTGGATATTGACGTATGGGAGGTCATTCAGGCAGCCGCCACCAAACCCTTTGGTTATATGCCCTTTTATCCCGGCCCCGGATTGGGCGGCCACTGCATTCCGGTTGACCCGCATTATCTAAGCTGGAAACTCAAGACCCTGAACTACAATGCGCGTTTCATTGAACTGGCCAGCGAAGTCAATACCTCGATGCCATATTACATCATCGACAAAATCACCGAGGCGCTTAATCATCAGGGGCGGGCGGTTCGCGGCTCGAATATCGTCATATTGGGCGTGGCCTATAAACGCGACGTGGATGATGTCCGCGAAAGCCCGGCGCTTGACATCATCAGTCTGCTGCGGCAAAAAGGCGCTGAAGTCTGTTACCATGACCCTTATGTGCCAGAAATCCGCCTGGAAAGCGATGTTCGGCTGCAATCGCAAACTTGCTATACCGCGCTGCTGAAAGAAGCGCATTGTGTTGTTGTGGTGACCGACCACTCCACTTTCGATTGGCAGGAAATCGCGCGGCACAGCGCCGTCATCGTGGATACCCGCCATGCTCTGCGCGGGATTGATGGTCAGGCGCAGGTATTCAGCTTGTGAGGCCGGGCTGGTCGGCGTGAAAAGCCATGTTATGCCACTTCGTATCGCACTTGACGCCAGCCGCAGCACCGCCAGCCGATTAACCGGCACCGAGCATTATGCCCTGCGCTTGATTCAGGCGCTCATCAGGGCGAACCAGCGCCGCGACCCGCCCCATTCCTTCAGGCTCTATTTTCGGGATGACCCGCCAGCCAGCCTTTTCCCATCGGATGTGCATACACAGCAGGTCGTCATTCCCTTCCCGCGTGCCTGGACGCATCTTCGTTTTGCCCGTGAGCTATGGAAAACGCGCCCCGATGTTGCCTTTGTACCCGCGCACAGCCTGCCCTTCCTGTTTCCGGGCAGAAGCATCGTCACTGTACACGACCTCGGCTATAAACACTTTCCCGCCGCCCATCCCCGCACGCAGCGGGCTTATCTGGATGTCACCACGCGATGGAGTCAGGCAAGGGCGTCGGTCGTGCTGGCGGACAGTCAGGCAACCGCCGCTGACCTCGGCCGATTTTACGGAACACCGCCAGCTAAAATCCAAGTTGTTTATCCTGGCGTGGATGCTGCGCCTTTGCGAAAATCTTGGCAGAACCGCGCGGCAGTGCGTGCAAAATACAATCTCCCCGCTCGATATTTCCTGTTCATTGGCACGCTTCAGCCCAGAAAGAACATTCAAGGCATCGTCCGCGCCTTTGCACGCTGGCAGCAAGCGCATCAAGATGAGAACACGGCGCTGGTATTGGCGGGTGGCAAAGGCTGGCTGTTTGATGAGCAATGGGTGCAGGGCATCGGCAGCATCAAACTGATTGGATATGTTGACGAGGCGGATAAAGGCGGTCTGCTGGGCGGGGCGCTGGCGCTGGTATTCCCCAGCCTGTACGAGGGTTTCGGCTTTCCGGTTATCGAGGCGATGATTTGCGGCACACCCGTCATCGCCAGCCATACATCCAGCCTGCCCGAATTGGTTGGCGATGCGGGTTTGCTGGTCGACCCCGCCAACACGGCCGAAATCGCCGCCGCCATGAGCCGCTTCAGCGAAAATCAAAGCCTGCGTCAGGCAATGATTGACCAAGGTTATGAGCAAGCCAAAAGGTTCACTTGGGAACAAACGGCACAGCGCGTAATGAGGGTGTTTGATGAGATTGAAGCTGCGATGTGAGCCATTTGTTACAATGAGAATGATAAAGGCAAGGTAAAGAAATCGTATGGCAAGCAATCGTTTTCTGCTGGTGCAGTTGGCTGATATTGGTGATTTGGTCTTGACCACACCAGCGATTTCTGCCCTGCGCGAAGCCAGGTCACAAGCGCAGATTGACCTCTTTGCCTCCCGTCATGCCCTGTCCATCATGCCACCCGCTCTGGTCAACCACATCATCCCCTTTGACAAGGGCGTCCACAGCGCCACCCGCGCCCTGTTCTCATCACAAAATCTTCGCCGGCTGCTGTCGCTCAGGCAGGGCAATTACGACACCGTCATTTTCTTTCATCATTTCACGCTGAACATCGGGGTTGCCAAATTTCGGCTCATCGCGCGGGCGGCGCGTGCCAAACGGATTGTCGGCTTGAAGAACCGCCATGTCGGATTTTTGACCGATTATGTTGTGGATGAGGGGTTTGGCGTCAAACACGAGGCACAATACTGGCTGGAACTGGTTGCTCTGGTCGGCGCGAGCAGCCAGCCGCGTCCAGCGCAAATCCATCGTGAGGCCTGCCTGGACGCCAGTGATTCGCAAGAACAGGCTGGCGGCCATCGGACTGTGCCGCAGGTTGTCATTCATGCCGGCAGCGGAGGTTACAGCACCGCCCGCCGCTGGATTCCGCAGCGCTTTGCCGCAGTCGCGCGGCAGCTGCGCGAGCAATATGATGCCGAGATTATCCTGGTCGGGAAAAGCGCGGATGACAGCAGCGAAGTCGCCCGCATCATGGGCGGCGCGGCGCGGAATCTGGTCGGCAAGACCAGCCTGCCGCAGCTGGCTGATGTCATTTATCATGCCGATTTGTTTATTGGCGCTGATAGCGGCGTGATGCACATCGCCGCCGCCACTGGCACACCCGTCATCAGCATATTCGGTCCCAGCAATTTCCATGCTTGGCAACCCTGGTCGGTTGGCAGCCGAGCCGCCGTCTTGACCAGTCAGGTGGAATGCAGCCCATGCAGTTATGTCGGACATAAAATTGGCGCACGCGATGGCTGCCAGGCACGCACCTGTATGAAACTGGTCAGCCAGCAGACAGTCCTCAAGGCCGCCAAACGACTCTTGGCTGCTGAACCCGATGAAACTCCAGCGAAGACAGAAGCCACCTGGCGAACCATATCCACAGCGCGGACAAAAATCCTTGGGGTGCCAGTTGATGCGATTGCTTACGACCAGTGGATGGAGCAAATCCGCCAGTGGGTGCGCCACAGCCGACATCCGCATCATGTCTGCACAGTCAATCCGGAATTCATCATCCTCGCCCGCCAAGACCCCATCTTCTTCAATATCCTGAACCGGGCTGACCTTTGCGTTCCCGATGGCGTCGGTTTGTTATGGGCAAGCAGGATTCTCGGCAGCCCGATTGCCGAACGGGTCACGGGTTCGGACGGCGTCCCTGTGATTGCAGCCCATGCCGCCCAACACGGCTGGAGGATATTTTTTCTGGGAGCCGCCCCAGGCATTGCAGCCAAAGCCGCCGATGTCCTGCGTCAGCAGCATCCAGGGCTTCAGGTTGCTGGCAGCTATGCGGGGAGTCCCGCCGAAGCCGAAGAAGACTCTATCGTCAGCTTGATTAACGGCAGCGCCGCCGACATTTTGCTGGTGGCTTACGGCGCACCAGCACAGGACAAGTGGATTGCCCGCAACCTGCCGCGCCTCCATGTCAAGATGGCCATGGGCGTTGGCGGCTCGCTGGATTTCATCGCTGGCATCGTCCCCCGCGCCCCAGTCTGGATGCGCGAAAATGGGCTGGAGTGGCTGTACCGCCTGATTCGCCAGCCTTGGCGCCTGCGGCGGATGCTGCGGCTGCCGCGGTTTGTGATTGCCGTACTGCGACACCGACATCTCAGCCAAGCCGACACTGCCGATTAAGCGCCTTTGCGCTATGATAGGGGCATGTATTCGCATCTCAAAGCACATATAGCACAACTTGCAGACAAAACCGTGCTGGTGGTGGGCGACGTCATCCTGGACGAATACATCGTCGGTCGTGCAACCCGCATGAGCCGCGAAGCGCCCGTGCCAGTGCTGGAACTGGAGTCCAGGCGGTACATCGCTGGCGGCTCCGCCAACCCGGCCGCCAATATCGTCTCCTTGGGCAGTCAGGCAATCCAGGTCGGCGTCGTTGGCGCGGATGAACCCGGCAAGCGGCTCGTGCGGGTCTTGCAGTCACAGGGCATTGATTCGGTTGGCATGATTACCTGCCATGACCGCCCGACAACCATCAAGACCCGCATACTGGCACAGATGGGCCTGCGCTTCCCGCAGCAGGTCACGCGCATCGACACCCTGTCTCGCCGGGCAATCGACCCAGCCACCGAAGCGCAAATCATTGATTTTGTGACCGCGCAAATCAGCGGCGTGAATGCTGTCTTGCTGTCCCATTACCATGGGGGATTATTGACGCCATCGCTGGTCAGGCAAATTCGGGAGTTGTGCCGGCGGTTTCAGATTTTGCTCACCGCAGACGTCCAGGGGCATTTTGACAAATTTGTCGGGCTGGATGTCATCAAATGCAATGCAGCCGATGCCCAAGGCTATCTGGGCTGGGCGCTGGAAACGGGCGCGGATTTCAATCGCGCTGCCAGACAGCTGCATGAGCAGCTTGACATTCAAAGGGCAACCATCATCACCCGCGGCAGCGATGGGGCGACCCTGGCTGCAAACAATGCGACCCATTACCGCCCGGCACCCAAGGTCAGCGATGTCTTTGATACTGTCGGCGCTGGCGACACGGCTATCGCCCTCATTACCCTGGCGCTGGCCGCGCAAATCCAGGCGCAGGATGCCCTTATGCTGGCAAACTTCGCCAGTGGCATCGTGGTGCGCCACCTCGGCAACTACAGGCCTTCGCCTGCCGAGCTTTCGCAGAGCATCGACGATGGGCAGCTATGAAGCCCATTCCACAGATTCATAGGAGCATCTGATGTTTAATCCGCCAAATCCCAGACAATTCTTCGAGATGGTGTGGAGCATTGTCGGGCAAATCCCCTTCGGCAAGGTGAGCAGTTATGGGCAAATCGCCTCGATGATACCGCCAGCAGACGGCATCGAAGCGGAACAAAGCAGACGTCTGGCGCCGCGCTGGGTTGGCACGGCGCTGCGCAAAACCCCGCGCGGCCAAGCCATTCCCTGGCATCGCGTCATCAACAGCCAAGGGAAAATCAGTTTTCCCGCCGGCAGCCTCCAAGCCGAAGAACAGCGCCGCCTGCTGGAAATGGAAGGGGTCCGTTTTGATGATAAAAACAAGGTTGATTTCAAGACCGTCGGTTGGCAGGGACCCGATGAAAGCTACCTCGAAGCCAACCATCTGCTGCCGCCCAAGCCGCTCAAATAATTCAAGCGGCGCTTAAAACTGCACATAACTGTTTTCCGCCAGCACAAAACGATGCGCGTCCGGCATGTGCGTCGCCGAGGTCACTCGTGCATTGTCCGCCAGCAGACTGCGGTCAATCCGTCCAGGGATATTGCGGATCTCACAATTTTTCATCACGATGCTGGCTTCGATTTCGCTGCCTTCAACAACAACATTATCACCCAAAGCCGTATAGGGACCGACATAGCTGTTGCGGATAATCGTATGCTCGCCTATAATCACCGGCCCGCGCACCACGCTGTCAACAATTTTGCTGTGCCTGCCAATCAGCACCCGATGGGATACCTCGCTGTCTCCTTCAATCTGCCCGCTGTTTTCGGGCGCGGGGGTATAAGGCAAACCTTCCAGCACCAGCTGATTCGCCATAATGATGGCATTCGGCTTGCCAGCATCAATCCACCAGCCCTCCAACTTATAAGACGCGACCGGATGACCATCGTTGATAATCACTTGAATGGCATCGGTAATCTCAAGCTCATTGCGTCCCGAAGGCTTAATCCGACCAATCGCATCAAAAACCGACGAGCGGAACAGATAAACCCCCGCGATGGCCAAGTTGGACGGGGGGTCTGGCGGTTTCTCGACCACACGGACAACCCGACCATTATCAATTTCGGCGATGCCAAACCTCGTCGGGTCAGGCACTTCCCCCAGCACAATCGCAGCTTCATCGCCCGAATTGACAAACGAGGTTAGCAAATCGGTCATTTTATCCTGAAAGATATTGTCGCCAAGAAAGACGGTAAAGGGCTGATCCCCAACAAAATCACGGCATAATCCAATGGCATGTGCCAAGCCCTTTTGCTGTTTCTGAATGATGTACTGAATGTTCACGCCCAATGCCTGTCCATCCGTCAGGGTTTTGACGATGGGCGAATCCATGCTATTGACGACAATGCCAATGTCAGTCAGGCTCACCCGTTTCAGGACATCAATCACATACGTAATCAACCAGCGATTCGCCACTGGCACCAGCGACTTGGGCATGGTCAAAGTAACCGGGCGCAAGCGCGTGCCTTGACCAGCCGCAAGAATAACAGCTTTCATCATGGGTTCTCCACAGATTATGCCCACAGATACAGCAGACATCGTACCAAAGGATTCGACTTTGCAACAGATGCGGAAGCCGCAGACACTTTGCCATCAGAGGCCTTCGCGTTTAGCCTGCTGCCACCAGGCCTCAAGCTGCGCCAGCGAATAATCCGCGACCGTCTTTTTGTTTTGCGCTGCCTGCCGCTCGACATAACGAAAACGGCGATAAAACTTGGCATTGATGTCACGCATCAGGCTCTCGGGGTCATCAACATCAAGCCAGCGCAGCCAATTCACCAAAACAAACATCAAATCACCGATTTCTCTCACTCGGTCTTCATCCGATGTCGCCGCCAGGATTTCTCCCCATTCTTCTTTTGCTTTTGCCGCTACACCGCCAGCGTCATGCCAGTCAAAGCCGACCTTGGCCGCCTGACGGGAATACTTGTGTGCCACAAACAGCGCGGGCGCGGCGGTCGGTATGCCATCCAGCAGCGATTCCCGCCGCTCGCCCGCTTCGGCTTTCTCCGCTTTTTTGATGTCTTCCCAATTACGGGTCACCTTGATGGCATCCCCATTCACCTCCACAGTCCCCCATACATGCGGATGCCGCCGAAGCATCTTTTCGTTCAGATGCCGCAAGATGTCCGACATAAAGAACTCGCCATCATCAATCGCAATTTGAGTGTGCAAGACAATCTGCAAGAGCAAATCGCCCAATTCCTCGCACAGCGCCTTGGGGTTATTCTCATCAATCGCCTCCAGAACCTCGTATGCCTCCTCAATGAGATAAGGGCGCAAGGACTGATGCGTTTGTTTGCGATCCCAGGGGCAGCCCTCCGCCGACCGCAAATGGGCGATGATGTTCTGAAAGGATTCAAAGCTGCTTAGCTTGCCCAAGGGCGGCATATAGAGCGATGTCATCACATCAATCCCTGAACTGCGGTCGATTTCATACAGGCACAGGTCTTCTGCCCGCGCCTGACCCGTGCCGGCAGCATGAACGAGCTTAACCCGAAATTCGTCCGGATACTGATTCATCAGCGTCAGCTTGAGCTCAGATGCCACCCGACGGCTGTAGACTTGTGCCAGCAATGCAGGCAACTCCGGATTCAGAGGCGGATGATATGCCGACGCCACCACCAAGGCATCCAATATCTGCAAGCCATCCAGCGCATCAATCCCGATTTGTGCCAGGCTCGGCTCGATAAAGCTGATGCCATGCACAATCTCAAGCTCAATCGCCGCCGCGGCTGCCTGCGCCAGCAATCGGCTGACAGTCGCTTCGCCAACCAGGGGGTCACCAGGAACGGCATAAACGACATCCGTCCCCCGACTGGCGATTTCCATGATGCGGTCTGCAATCGTGGCATATACATCCGCGAAGCTGTCAGCCGACTCATACAATTCGTCAAAGCTGATGCAGTTCAGATGCTTGGGCAGCTGCGGCACACAGGGGTGGCGGCAGGTTCGCAAGTACAGCGTTTCCGCAGCTTGCAGTTTATCCCATGCTTTCAAGGACAAATCATCGACCGCGCCTGGTCCTAAGCCAATAATCGTTATCATGGGCAAACATCCTCAGCCATGCGCCAGCGATAACAGCCGAACCGGGCGGCCTGATGGTGATAGAGGAAGCCCAGCCATTGAACCAGATGCCTGCTCTAGCGTTTGGTGTAGGTGGGCGCTTTGCGGGCGCGTTTGAGACCGGGCTTCTTGCGCTCTTTCACACGGGCATCACGGGACAGAAATCCCTCGCGTTTCAGCGTGCCGCGCAAATCCGGGTCAATTTTTTCCAGCGCCCGCGCAACGCCCAGCAATATCGCATCGCGCTGTCCGGTAATACCGCCGCCGTTCACATGAACCGATATATCATAGCTCCTTTCTTGCCCGATATGGGTCAAGGGAGCCATACAGATTTGCATATCACCAAAACGCGGCAGATATTCCATACCCTCTTTCCCGTTGATGATGATTCTGCCAGTGCCACCCGGGAAAAGACGAACACGAGCCGAAGCCGATTTGCGGCGACCAATGCCTTCGTAATACTGTGCTGACATTCAAACGCTCCTTACAGTTCCAAGACTTGAGGCTGCTGTGCCTGATGAGGATGCTCGCCTCCCGCATAAACCTTCAGCTTGGTCATCATTTTACGACCCAAAGGCCCCTTGGGCAGCATACCCTTGATGGCGAACTTAAGCGCACGGGTGGGGAATTTATCCATCAATTCGCGCAGGGTCATGGATTTCAATCCGCCGGGATAACCGGAATGACGATAATACTTCTTCTGATCCAAACGCTTGCCAGTGACGTGAATTTTGTCGGCGTTGATGATAATCACATAATCCCCGGTATCGAGATGCGGCGTGAAATAAGGTTTGTGCTTGCCGCGCAGAATCGGCGCTACTTTGGATGCCAGCCGCCCCAGGGTCATGCCCTGTGCATCCACAACCCACCAGCGGCGCTCAATGACAGCCGGCGTGGTGACATAGGTTTTCTGAATCTGTTCTCTCATTTTCTTCCCTCCAGGCGGACACCCCGATTGCTTTTCAATGAACTTGTGTCCGCGCAAGCAACTGAAGTTCATCATTTTTCAGGTGCGCAGGGCTGGCACATGGCGAGTCGGTCTCGCCTATCCGCGCTTGACGCGGCGGATAATGCACCGCTTCCAGCACGAGCCCATTCGGCGGCGCCAGCAGCTTCGCCTGCTGAAGGTCATGGCTTACAAAAATAGCCATAAAATCATTCAGCGTTATTTGACCGCGCCCCACCTGTACCATGATGCCCACCATGCGCCGAACCATGTGATACAAGAAGGCAGTCGCCCTTACGCGATAGGTATAGATATGACCATAATCGCCCGGCGCCAGCGTCCATTGCGAGACATAGACTTGCCTGACCGTGTTGCTGCTGCCCGCCTGCGGCGCCGTGCCAAAGGCAGCAAAATCGTGTTCGCCCAACAGCTGCTCGGCCGCCTGCTGCATGCGCTCAAGATTCAATGATTGACCAACCAGCTGCCAAACTTGGCCATTCAAGAGCGGCTGACGGACTGGCTTCGCTGCGATGCGATAAGCATACTGCCGCCACAAGGCATCATAACGCGGATGAAACCCCGCCTGCCGCCATAAATCCTGCAAGGCAATATCCAGCGGCAGCTGCGAATTGATGGCTTGCAGCAGTTGCCTATCAGAGTGCTTCCAATCGACATCAAAGGCAATCACTTGCCCGACAGCATGAACGCCGCTGTCCGTTCGCCCGGCGCCAACAATCGATACCGACTGCCGCGTGACACGGCTGATGGCTGTTTCGACCGCCCGTTGTATCGTCGGCCTTGGCTCGGGCTGTCGCTGAAAGCCGTAATAGGCAGAGCCATCGTAAGCCAGCGTGGCACCATAACCCGTCATCGCGCTACAGCTTAATCATCTGCTGCATAATCCACTAATTCAATCAGCGCCATTTCCGCGTTGTCGCCCTTGCGCGGTCCCAGCTTCAGGATGCGGGTATAGCCGCCGGGACGCTCGGCATAAAGTGGCGCCAACTCATCGAAAACCTTGCCAACCAAATCACGATTGTTATTCAGTCGGCGGGCAACCTGACGCCGTGCAT
Source organism: Aggregatilineales bacterium (assembly GCA_965214515.1). Classification (GTDB taxonomy): domain Bacteria; phylum Chloroflexota; class Anaerolineae; order Aggregatilineales; family Phototrophicaceae; genus UBA6055. Next base: position 3,293,472 of record OZ243955.1, on the reverse strand, counting down.
GAACGGCAATCAGCGCATCGCCTTTCGCTTCGGCTTTGGCCAGCCCCCGCTTGGCAATCGTAATCAGCCGTTCAGCATAACCCTGAACAAACTTCGCCTTGTGAAAGGTCGTTCTGATACGCCCGTGAGTCAGCAGTTCGGTCGCCAGGTTCATCCGCAATGCCTTGCGATGACTGCCGCTGCGATTGAGCTTTTTTCCATGGTGTCGGTGTCGCATAGTCGCGCCTCACTTACCTGTTATTCAAACCTGTCGAGGGGCCAGTAATTCTTTTCGCGCAGCTTCTGTTCGAGTTCGTCCAGCGACTTTTCGCCAAAGTTGCGGATAGCCAGCATCGCATCGGCGCCGCGATTCAAGGTATCCAGCACATCCCCCACCGAAGTGATGCCCGTCCGCTTCAGGGAGTTAAAGACACGGACACTCAAATCCAGTTCTTCAATCGGCTTGTCATACAAAGGTGGATAGGACGGCTCTTCCTCAGGCTGCGGCGGTATCTCGATAGATTGAAACCAATCCTCGTCCACGCCAGCGACCACTTTGAGGTGGTGCATCAAAATCTGTGCGGATTGCGCCAGCGCCTCTTCTGGACGAATCGTGCCATCCGTCCAGATTTCCAGCACCAGCCTGTCATAATTCGTGCGCTGCCCGACACGCGCCCGCCCCACATCAAAGTTCACCCGTTTGATGGGGCTAAAGATGGCGTCCACGGGCAACTCGCCAATCGGCAGGCGACCGCGTTCTTCCGCCGGGCTGAAACCGCGCCCGGAACGCACTTCAAATTCTATCTCAATACGGGCATCAGGTTCATCCACAGTAAATAAATACAGGCTCGGATTCTCGACCTGCACTTCGGCTGGCGCCCATATATCGGCGGCTGTCACGATGCCCTCGGCGCCGCGATGCTCAAGACGCAAGCGGGCGCTGTCGACGCCATGCAGCACCAAACGCAGCTGCTTGATTTGCAAAATCAACTGTGTCATGTCCTCACGAACATGGGGGATTTCCGAAAATTCGTGATGCACATCGGAAACGCGAATGCTGGTTATAGCCGCCCCTGGCAGGGACGACAGCAAGACGCGGCGCAAGGCATTCCCAAGCGTCAAGCCATAACCGCTTTCCAGCGGGCTAATGACAAAACGCCCGTAATCCTTGGTGATGTTCTGGCTCTCGACCTGATGCGGCAGCACCATATTCGCAGTTACAAGGTTCGCATCCAGCGAGCTTGAACTCACCGATGCGGGATTGGATGTATAGACCATAAAGCAGGATTTCCTTTTACACTAAACACGGCGGCGCTTGGGAGGACGAACACCATTGTGCGGTACAGGTGTCACATCGGTGATAGACCGCACCTTGAGCCCACTTTGCTGAATCGAACGAATCGCCGCTTCCCGACCGGGGCCGGGGCCCTTCACAAAGACATCCACCTCTTTCATGCCATGCTGCTGTGAGGTTGCCGCCGCCGTCTCCGCCGCCATGCGGGCAGCATAAGGCGTATTCTTGCGGCTGCCCTTAAAACCGGAAGTGCCAGCGCTCGCCCATGCAATCACGTTCCCGGACTGGTCGGTCATGGAAACAATGGTGTTGTTGAAGGTAGCATAAATATGCGCCTGACCATAAGGTATATTCTTGAAAACCCGTCTTGCCGTACTCCGACTGCCTCTTCTTGCTCTTGCCATTCAACTGCTCCAGATGGATAAATAACTGATTTCGCTTGCTTGCAGGCCTGACAAACTGCGCCAGACACCCGGCGCAGCGCATTACCTGATGCCGAATCGAGCCCTATTTCTTGGTGGCGCCGCGCCGACGCCCGCGTCCGGCAACGGTCTGTTTCTTGCCCCGACGGGTACGACCATTGGTTTTGGTTCGTTGACCGCGAACGGGCAAACGGCGGCGATGCCGCAGCCCGCGATAAGAATTGATTTCCATCAGACGTTTAATGTTCAGTTGGGTCTGACGGCGCAAGTCACCTTCAGTGGTCAAGCCGCCAATCAATTCCCGCAAGCGCTGAACCTCGCTCTCGCTCAAATTGCGCACACGGGTGTCGTGATGAATGCCAGCCGTATTCAGCAGCCGTTGACTGGTGGCTTTGCCAATCCCGAAAATATAGGTCAAGCCAATCACAACCCGCTTGTCACGGGGCAAATCTACACCTTCAATACGAGCCATCAATCACACTCCCCCAGCTTTAGCCCTGCCGCTGTTTGTGCTTTGGATTTTCACAGATAATCATCACCCGTCCCTTGCGCTTGATGACGCGGCACTTGGGACAACGACGCTTGACACTGGCTGATACCTTCATGCCTTTTCCTTACTCACCATCAAATTCAGAAATGCCCCCACGAAAAAGGCGCACCTTGCAAAACCTCTGTTAGATAAAATACACCCATCCTGGCAGGGTCGCCTGACAGCGAACTTCCAGTGTATCACATAATTGGACTTTGTAAAAGGATGTTTTCTCAGCAATCACGGCAGTGTCAGTATCAGCGGCCCGCTCTCTGTAATCGCAACCGTATGTTCAAAATGCGCCGCCAAAGACCCGTCTTTGGTGACGACTGTCCAGCCATCATCCAATTCAATCAAGTCGCTCCGTCCCGCAATCAGCATCGGCTCAATCGCATAGGTCATACCCACCTGCAAATCATAATCCATCCACTGATGCCGGCTGTTTCTGCCAGGCCACCAGTTGGGGACCTGCGGCTCTTCGTGCATCGCCCGCCCAACGCCATGTCCAGTGTACTCGCGTGCCACGCTGTAACCCATTCTGCCCGCGAATCGGGCGGTCGCTTTGGCGACATCGCTAATCCTGTTGCCCGCCACCGATGCCTTAATCGCTTCCATCAGCGCTGCTTCGGTCGCTTCCAGCAAGCGCCGCGCCGACCGCGATACCTCGCCAACTGGATGGGTAAAAGCCGCATCGCCCACATAACCCTGATAAAAACAGGCAAGGTCAAGCCCAATCACATCACCCGCTTGCAAAACCCGACTTTCTGAAGGGATGCCATGGACAAGCTCCTGATTGATGGACGCGGTAATGGTCGCCGGAAAAGGCGGGTGAGCCCCCGGCGCATAACCAAGAAAGCAGGGTTCTGCGCCATAATCCCGCAAGATAGTCGCGGCGATGACATCCAAGGCCTTGGTTGTTATCCCCGGCTGGATGGCTCGGCGCATTTCCTCATGTGCCTCTGCCACAATGCGACCGGCCTGGCGCATGATTTCAAGCTCATCCGACGTTTTTAGAACAGGTGCCATGTAGCTTGCTCACATGAACGAATTTATAACAGGGAATCCAACACGTTCTTAATATCCGCCCTCACCGCTTCAATAGATTGATTAGCATTGATTCTCGTCAGGCTGCCTTTCGCCTCAAAATAACGTATCAATGGCTGGGTCGTTTCCAAAAAAGTGTCAATCCGCTTGAGTATGGCGTCGGCGCTGGCATCATCGGGTCGCCGTTTGAGCAGCCTGTCCGTGCCAGCGATGCGAGCCTCCAGGCGCGGTGGGAAGATATGATCCGCATCTTGCACCCAGCGAAAATCAACGCCGACATCATTGTAATAATAATTGTAGCTGCCGCCATCGTCATCGGTCACGCGCCCAAAAGCGCGTTTGAAAGCGATATACAAATCAAGCTCAAGCAGCAGAACCGCGCTGACCCTGGCGCCCTTTTCCCCCAGATGCCCTTCCAAAAACTCTGCCTGTACCCGATTGCGCGGATACCCGTCCAGGATGACGCCCTGCTTCGCATCCGCCTGTGCCAGACGCTCGACCACAATCGCGTTGGTCGTGTCGTCATCCACCAACTGCCCGGCTGCCATAATGTCCTGCACCTTGCGTGCCAGTTTATCCGTCCGTGTTTTCATCGCGCGAAAAAGGTCACCGGTGGAAACCTGCGGAATGCCATAGCTTTCCTCAATAAATCGAGCCTGCAAGCCCTTGCCCGCGCCCTGAATCCCCATCAGAATAACGTAAAGGCTCATCTTGCCATCTCCAAGCAGCAGAAAGCCGAGCATATAAGGGATACTCGGCAGTTGTACATCCAAATTTGCAGCGCTTAACGCATGAAACCTTCGTAATTGCGCATCACCAGCTGCGCTTCCAGTTGGCGCATCGTGTCGATGACCACACCCACCACAATAATAAGCCCGGAGCCTGAAATCACCAGCCCGGCATTGATGACGCCGCCCGAAGTTGAGGCTTCCAGCGGGAAAATAATGCGATTCACAAAGTCCACCATGCCGGGGATAACCGCAATCACACCCAGGAAAAACGCGCCCACAAAGGTAATGCGGCGAGTCGTGGTCTTGATGTAATCTTCGGTGCGCTTGCCCGGACGAATGCCCGGAATAAAGCCGCCGTTGCGTTGCAGCGTCTCGGCAAGATTCTGGTTGCCGACCATCACCTCGGCATAAAAGAAGGTGAAGCCAACAGTCATCAGAAAAAATGTACCCCAATAGAGCAAACCCTGCTGATTGCCGAAGGTAGTTTGTATGGTATTGCCCACCGCTCCTGGCGGGAACAGACTGGCGATAATCGCTGGAAAGGTAATGACGGACTGCGCGAAAATCAACGGAATCATCCCCACCGGATTAACCCGCAAGGGGATAAAACTATCCTGCTGGGCAAACTGCCGATTCCCCCGCACACGCCGCCCGTATTGCACCGGAATGCGCCGCACGCCTTCTTGAATAATGACCACCGCCAGCACGCTCAAGATGGTGATGATGATAAAAAGCACCAAATTATACAGGCTTCGGTCGGGCTGCTGCGTCAATAGCTGAACCAGGTTTTGCGGCGCTTGTGCCACAATGCCCGCGAAAATGATAATCGAGATGCCATTGCCAATGCCCTGCTCGGTAATCAGTTCACCCAGCCAGATGGCAAACATGGTGCCGGCGGTCATCGTCGCCAGCACTGAGACCGTCAGCAAAACATCACTGCCAAAACCCGGAATAATCTCGAAGACCTGGCCGGTGCTGCCGCCAGCCAAATTGAAAATACTGATTTGACCCAAAGCCTGCAAGACCGCCATCGGGATCGAAACATAATAGGTATAACGCTGGATTTTCTCTTGCCCGCCCGGCTCACGTTGAATCCGTTCCAGCGCGGGAACAATTGGTACCAAGAGTTGGAAAATGATGGAGGCGGTGATATAGGGATAGACGCCGTTCGCAATCACGCTGAAATTGGCAACCGCGCCACCCGAAAGCAGATTTAAGACCTGAATCAGATTCCCAGCGCTGCTGTTGCCCTCAAAGACCTGCTGCAAGGCAAAACGATCCACACCCACAACCGGCACATGCGCCGCGAATTGGTAGACCACCAGGATAAATCCGGTAAAAAGCAGTTTGTTGCGTACATCCGGCAACCGCCATGCGTTTCGCAATGCCTGTATCATAGGAACTCATTCCTCATCATTCGCTTGTCGTACTGTGCTGCCATCATGCTGCCCCTTGATATACGCAGGGCAAGCGCCGAGGTTGCAAAACAGGGACATCCTCCCCTTTGTAAGCGGGAACTACTCGGCATCACCATAAAGCCGTTCCATATCCACTTTACGGAGTTTCTTCACGGTGGCGCGGGCGCCAGTCACTTTCAGCGCATGTCGGTTGACACTGCCACCGACTTTTTCGATTTTCTCGACGGCGCTCTTGCTGAACTTGTTGGCATGAACTTCGAGCTTCTTGTCCAGGTCACCGCGTCCCAGCACTTTGATGGGCTTGTCAGCATCCCGCACCAACCCAGCGCCGACCAGAGACGCGCCATTCACAACCGCGCCCTCCTCAAAACGAGCCTCGAGCATATCCACATTCACTTCCTGATAGCGAATGCCAAAGATATTGGTAAAGCCGCGTTTGAACGGCAGACGCCGCACCAGCGGCAGTTGCCCGCCCTCAAAATAAGGCCCTTTGCCGCCGCCACTCCGTGCGCCCTGCCCCTTGTGACCACGCCCGGCGGTCTTGCCCTTGCCCGCGGCAATCCCCCGCCCAACGCGGGTTCGCTTGCGCTTCGAGCCTTTATCTGGTTTCAAATCATGTAGCTTCATTTTCGATGACCTCTTCGACTGCCACCAAATGGCGGACTTTGGCAACCATGCCCCGAATTTGAGGCGCATCGCCAATCCATACACTCTGCCCCATTCGCCGCAATCCCAGCGATTTAATGGTTGCTTTTTGCTTGCTGCTATAACCAATCGGGCTTTTAACCAATGTCACCTTCAACAGCCTGCCGCTCCGCTCACGCATGGTCTCCGTCCCTTCCGCTGCGGCGCTCCCAGACTGGCGCGACTTCATGTATCTGCTTGCCGCGCATCTGCGCCAACTCCTCAGCGCTGCGCAGCTGCTTGAGCGCGTTGAGCGTCGCCAGCGTCACATTCAGCAAGTTCGCGCTGCCCTGGCTTTTTGTCAGGATATTGCGCACACCGACCGCCTCCAGCACCGCCCGAACGCCCCCGCCAGCAATCACGCCCGTACCTGGCGCCGCCGGCTTGAGCAGAACCCGTGCGCCGCCGTGGCGTCCGGTCACTGTGTAGGGAATGGTCGTGCCAGACAAAGACACCTTTTCAATGTTGCGCCGGGCACGCTCGGCAGCCTTGCGGATGCTATCCGGCACCGCCCGCGCCTTGCCAATCCCGATGCCGATGCCGCCCTTGTTGTCACCGACCACCACCACCGTGCGGAAGGCAAAACGGCGCCCCCCCTTGATGACCTTGGCAACACGGCGAATATCGACTACACGTTCATCCAGTTCATCGCGCTCGTCCTGCTTTTTACGCGGTTCCCGTCGTCTGCTTTCTGCCATTTCTCAACTCCACGCTTATAATTCCAATCCAGCTTCGCGGGCGCCCTCGGCAACTGCCGCCACCCGTCCGGTGTACTTGAACCCACCCCGATCAAAAACAACCCGGGTGATGCCCGCTTCTTTGGCACGCTCGGCAGCCGTTTGTCCCACAATCCGCGCCGCCTCGACCTTGCTTTTATCCACCAGCTTTGGCGCAAGTTCCCTGTCAATCGTCGAGCAGGATGCCAAGGTCCGGCCTGCCACATCATCAATCACCTGCACAAAGATATTCCGATTGCTGCGGAAGACGTTCATGCGCGGCCGAAGCGCTGTACCAGATATATGCTTGCGCACCCGCCGATGTCGGCGCTTGCGAGCGAGAACCTTTTTGCGACCTGTAATGTCAGCCATTTCCTTACCTCTTATTTAATGAAACACCTGCGAAGCGCAGCCAACCCGTCATGTTGTGCCGGCGGACTATTTCTTGCCAGCTTTACCGGCTTTGCGGCGAACCCGTTCACCCAGATAGCGCACTCCCTTGCCTTTGTAGGGTTCGGGCGGACGCCAGCCGCGAATATCTGCCGCCACCTGCCCAACAGCCTGCTTGTCAATGCCATCCACATGAATAATAGTCCCGCGCGATTCCCTCGGCACATCAAAGACAATATCTGTCGGCGGCTCGACAATCACCTCGTGCGAATGTCCCAGCCGCAGCTGCAAGTTCTTCCCCCGCAAGAGCGCCTGATAGCCAACGCCTCTAATCTCCAGGGTCTTGCGGAATCCCTGCGATACGCCCGTCACCATATTAGCCAGCAAAGCGCGGGTCAAGCCATGCAAGGCCTTGTGATGGCGCAAATCCGACGGGCGTTCCACAACCAGCACGCCATTATCCTGCCTGATTGTCATCTCCGGGCTGAACTCCTGGGATAATTCGCCCTTGGGACCCTTCACAGTAACCCTCGTCTTCTCAATCCTGACCGACACTTTGTCAGGCAGTGCGACTGGCTGCTTTCCGATACGTGACATAATCGTTTCTCTTCCCCTACCAGATATAACACAGGACTTCGCCGCCGACGCCATGGCGCCGTGCCTGCTGTGCCGTCATCACGCCCTTGGGGGTCGTCACAATCGCAATGCCCGTGCCACTCAAAACAATCGGCAATTCGCTGCGTTTGCGATAGACACGCCGCCCCGGCTTGCTGATTCTTTGCAGCTGCGTAATGACCGGACGCCGCTCGCGCCGCGCCCCGAAATACTTTAGTTGAACGCGAATCAATGGCACTGGGCTTTCTTCGCCAATCGAAAAATCTTCAATATAACCCTCTTCCTTGAGGATGCGGGCGATTTCCACTTTGATTTTCGACTTCGGCACAATGACTTCCAGCTTGCCGGCTGTCAGCGCATTGCGAACGCGCGTCAGCATATCCGCAATCGGATCATTTGTCACATTAGACACCGTACCACACCTCCTACCAGCTTGACTTCACAACGCCAGGAATCTCGCCTTCCAATGCCATTTCACGGAAGCAAATCCGACACAGACCAAAGCGGCGAATATAGCCGCGCGGACGACCGCACACCTTGCAGCGATTGCGGACACGCACCCTGTATTTACGCCGTTCTTCCCGATATTGCATACATTTTTTTGCCATACACTTCCCTCTAATTCCCCTGGAAAGGCATACCGAGCAGGGACAGCAGTCGGCGTCCTTCCTCATCTGTTTGTGCAGTCGTCACAATCGTGATTTCCATCCCGCGAACCTTGTCAATCTTGTCAAAGTCGATTTCAGGAAAGACAAGCTGCTCACGTAAGCCAATCGTATAATTGCCGCGACCATCCAGCTTGGGAGGGACGCCGCGGAAATCGCGGATGCGTGGCAGCGCGATGTTGACCAGACGGTCATAAAGCGCCCACATCCGCTCCCGGCGCAAAGTCACCTTGACGCCAATCGCACGCCCCTCGCGCAATTTATAGGAGGCGATGCTCTTCTTGGCGCGGGTGACAATCGGCTGCTGCCCGGTAATGACCTTCAAATCCTCGACAGCGCCATCCAGCGACTTCGGCTCGTCAATCGCCTCGCCAACACCGATATTAATCGCTATCTTGCGGATGGTCGGCACTTGCATCGGATTGCTATAGCCGAACTCTGCCTTCAAAGCGGGAACCACCTCTTGCTGATAGCGAGTGTACATCCGATTTTCCATATCTCACCTCGCTCCGTTTCTACTCGATATTGCCATCGCATTTTTTGCAATAGCGTGTCTTGAAACCCTCGCCAGTCACGCGGTAGCCCACGCGGGTTCTCTCATCACAGCTGCCACAGACAATCATCACATTGGACAAATGAAGCGGCGCCTCGAATTCGACAATCTGTGCCGGAATCTGCTGACCGCCAGGCGCCGGGCGTGCTTTTTGATGACGTTTCATAATGTTGACGCCGTTGATAATCACGCGGTCTTTCTTGCGCAAAACGCGAACCACCTCGCCGCGCAAGCCTTTGTCCTTGCCCGCGATAACCTCAACGGTATCCCCCTGCTTGACTCGTTGCATGTTGCTTACCTCGCTTATAACGTCTCGGGCGCCAGCGATACAATTTTCATAAACCCCTTGTCACGCAATTCACGCGCCACCGGACCAAAAACCCGCGTGCCGCGCGGATTCTCCAAATCCTCAGCCAGCACAACGGCAGCATTGTCGTCAAAGCGGATGGTCGAGCCATCGGCACGGCGATATTCCTTATGCGTGCGCACGATGACAGCACGAACCAGCTGCCCTTTTTTAATCGCGCCCGTTGTAGAAGCCGACTTGACCGTGCCGACCACAATATCCCCCACGCGCCCATATTTCACCCGCGAGCCGCCCAAAACACGAATAACAAGGATTTCCTGGGCGCCGCTGTTATCAGCAATTTTCAAACGAGATTCCGTCTGAATCATCCTGGACTCTCCTTACAGTTCATTCGGCTGTTCCAGCACAGCTTCGACGACCCAGCGCTTGCGTTTGCTAATCGGACGGCTGGCGACAATGCGAACCAAGGCCCCCATGCCAGCGCCAGTCTCATCATGCGCCAAGACCTTCTTCGTCGACGAAACAACCTTGCGATAAATCGGGTGCATCTTGCGGTTTTCAATCGCAACCACCACCGTTTTCTGCATCTTGTCACTCACGACCCGCCCAACCAGGCGTTTGCGATTATTCGGCATCTCCTGCCCCTCCTTCTTCCGCTACGAGTTCCATCGCCAGTTCGCGTTCACGCAGCACCGTCTTCAGACGCGCAATATCCCGCCGCGTCTTGCGGAACAGGGTCGTATCTTTCAACTCACCCGACTCTTTTTGAATGCGATAGGTGTACATCTCAACCTTCAAATCCTCAATCGTATCCAAAATAGCGTCCGTCGACATCTCGCGGATTTCGTCAATATACATTAGCTGACCTCCCGTCCGGAAATGGGGTCAAAGCGCTTGACAAACTTGGTCTTAATCGGCAGCTTGTGCGCGGCAAGACGCAGCGCCTCACGCGCGTCAGCTTCTGACACGCCGCTCATCTCGAACAAAATCCGCCCGGGCTTCACAACGCAGACCCACTTCTCGACTGAGCCCTTGCCCTTGCCCATTCGGGTCTCCGCAGCTTTTTGCGTGACGGGTTTATCCGGAAAGACCCGAATCCAGACCTTTCCGCGTCGGCGAATATAACGCACCATCGCCCGCCGACAGGCTTCGATTTGACGGCTGGTCACCCAACTCGGCTCCAAAGCCTGCAAACCATAATCGCCAAACTGAACGACCGCCCCGCGGCTGGCTTTGCCGCGCATCCGTCCGCGCATCTGTTTGTTATATTTTCTCCGCTTGGGCATTAACATACGGATTGCTCCTTTCGCTGAAGAGAACTAGCGCCGCCGTCTGCGGTCTTGCGACGTTGGACGCTGGGCACCCACAGCCTGCCTTTCCTCTGGCAAAATATCCCCTTTGTAAATCCAAACCTTGACCCCAATCTGACCAAAGGTTGTCAGAGCTTCCGCAAAGCCATAGTCAATATCCGCCCGCAGGGTATTGCGCGGGACCCGACCATCAAACATCCACTCGCGGCGAGCCATATCCGACCCGCCCAAACGACCACTGGCTTCAATGCGGATGCCGCCAGCGCCCTGACGCATCGCCTGCATGATGGCCCGTTTCATGGCACGGCTGTGACCAATGCGGCGAACCAGCTGCGAGGCTACATTTTCGGCAACCAGCGTGGCATCCAGGTCAGGCTTCTCGATTTCATTGACCTCAATTTTGACTTTTTTGCCGGTCATATCCTGCAAATTTTGGCGCAGTTCCTTGACCGCCTCGCCCCTGCGACCAATAATCAAACCCGGACGAACCGTATGGATGTTAATAATCACCAGGTTGGGATGACGCTCAATCTCAATGCCCGACACACCCGCCCGAGCCGTTGCTTTTTTCAGATATTGACGGATTTTACGGTCTTCCATCAGCAATGAGACGTAATGATCCCCCTCTGCATACCAGCGGGCATCCCAATCACGAATCACTTTTAGACGAAAGCCTTTGGGATTAACCTTGCGACCCATTAATCTTCTTCCTCTCGCTCTGCCAAGAACACCCACAGGTGGGACGTGCGCTTCAAACGCGGCTTAAATCGCCCGCGTGCGCCTGCCTTGAAACGTTTTAATGTCGTGCCGTCGCCGGCATAAATCTGTGAGACATACATCTCATCAGGATTGAGGTCAAAATTGTTTCTGGCGTTTGCCATGGCCGATGCCAGAGTCTTGCTCACCAGTCTGGCGCCTTTTTGTGGCATATAATCCAGCAAAATTAAAGCCTCTTGCGCATCCATCCCGCGCACTTTATCGCACACCAGGCGCAGTTTGCGCGGCGAGATAGGCAGATGTTTGGTAATGGCGCGAACTTCCATTTGACTGCCCCCTATCGTTTCGTATCGGCAACATGCCCGCGAAAGGTGCGGGTGGGCGCAAATTCGCCCAGCTTGTGCCCCACCATATTTTCGGTCACATAAATGGGCACATGACGGCGGCCATCATGCACCGCAATGGTATGCCCAACCATTTGCGGATAAATGGTGCTGGCGCGGCTCCAGGTTCGTATCACGACCTTTTTGTTCTGCTGGTTGAGCTTCTCAACCTTGTCGAGCAGCTTCGGGCTAATATAGGGCCCCTTTTTCAATGAACGCGACATGGTTTATTCTCCTCTTTGTTAATAAACCGAGCTGCTCGGTCGAGCAGAAGGCTTATTATTCTGCGTGAGCATGACAGGCCTTTTCGCTGCCGCCGAGCGACTAACGGCGTTTGCCGCGGCGTCGGATGATAAAGGCGTTGGTGCGTTTGTTGCGGCGCGTCCGCACGCCCAGCGCCTTCTTGCCCCAAGGTGTTTTGGGCGCCGCCATGCCAATGCCAGACTTGCCTTCGCCACCGCCGTGCGGATGACTGGCAGGATCCATCGCCGTGCCGCGCACCGTCGGCCGCCAGCCCAGCCAGCGCCGCCGACCCGCCTTGCCCAGCTTGACATTGGCATGTTCAGCATTGCCAACCTGACCAATGGTTGCTCGGCAGGTCTCCAGAATCAGCCGTATCTCGCCGCTTGGCAGGCGCAGGGTGACATATTTGCCCTCCGAAGCCAATATCTGCGCCGATGCCCCAGCCGAACGCGCCAGCTGACCGCCCTTGCCCGGACGCAGTTCGATATTATGAACCACCGTACCCAAGGGAATATCTTTCAGCGCACGATGATTGCCGGGGCGCAGGCTGCTCATGGCGCCGTTGCCAATCACATCCCCCACAGTGACACCCATTGGCGCAATAATATAGCTCTTGACGCCATCTTCATATTGCAGCAGCGCAATCCGCGCCGAGCGATTGGGGTCATATTCAATCGCAATCACTTCCGCACGGCAGTCCTCTTTATTGCGCTTGAAGTCAACCAGCCGATAACGGCGCTTGTGGCCGCCGCCACGATGGCGCACCGTGATGCGCCCGGTATTGTTGCGCCCGCCTTTCTTGCGCAAAGCCACCGTCAAGGAACGTTCCGGCTTCTTCTTCGTGATTTCCTCAAAGGTGTACCCGGTCATGTCGCGGCGACCTGGCGATGTGGGTTTATAAACTTTAATCGGCATCGCTCATGCTCCCCTAGATATTGAACAACTCAATGGAAACGCCCTCCGCAACCGTGACAATCGCCTTCTTCCACTGACGAGACCGAATATACCAGTTCCGCCCGCGGCGACCCCGCTTGGCTGGCATCACCATCGTGTTCACTTTGACAACCTGACCTTCCAATTCAAAGATTTCTTCGACCGCTTCCTTGATTTGGATTTTATTGGCATTGGATGCGACTTCAAACACATATTTGTTTTCATTGTCAACCAGTTCGGTGGTTTTTTCCGTAATCACCGGCCGGCGAATCACATCATAAAGATGAAGCTCTGCCATCTTTAACTCCCCTTGCCCCAGATGCCCTTGACCACTTCCAGCGCATCCAGCGACATGATGACCTTGTCGTATTTGAGCAGGTCGCGTACATTAAGATAATTGGCGATGACCGAATGCGCCTTGGGCAGATTGCTGGCACTCTTGCGCAGAACCTTCTGCTCCGCCGTCACGACAAGCAGCGCCGACTTCTCACCAACCAGCGCTTCAATCATCTGACGCATGGCTTTTGTTTTGGGCGCATCCATATCCCACTTGTCAACCAGCACCAGTTGGTCATCGCGCAGCAGCGCACTCAATGTGGAACGGATGGCGCCACGGCGCATCTTTTTTGGCATCTTCTTCGAATAGTCGCGCGGCTTGGGTCCATGCGCCAAACCGCCACCGACAAAAATCGGGGCGCTCTGGGCACCATGACGCGCCCGCCCCGTGCCTTTCTGACGATACCACTTCCCCCCCGTCATGCGGACTTCACTGCGCGAAAGCGTCTTGTGAGACCCCTGCCGCGCGTTTGCCATCTGACGGACAAATGCCTGGTGCATCAAACCCACATTGATTTTCGCTTCAAAAATTTCTGGCGGCAATTCAACTTTCGATACTTCCCTGCCGGCGGTATTCATAACCGGGAATTCCATAGCGAAAACTCCTGTCTCCTCCATCTGACTGACGCCTAAGCTCCCTTGATGGCGGGCTTAATCATAACAATGCTGCCCTTGGCGCCAGGCACCGACCCCTTCACAGCCAGCAGATTTTTCTCGGCGTCCACCACCACCAACTGCAAGTTCTGAACAGTAACGCGGTCATTGCCCATCCGTCCCGCCATGCGCTTGCCCTTGAGAGTCCGCCCTGGCGTCGCGCACATACCAATAGACCCCGGCGACCGCATGCGGTCGGATTGACCATGCGTCTTCGGGCCGCGGGCAAAACCATGACGTTTAATCGTACCCGCAAAGCCGCGCCCCTTGCTGATGCCAACCACATCCACCAGGTCGCCCTGCGCGAACACATCCACCTTGATTTCCTGCCCCTCTTCCACCCCAACCTGCGCCTTATCCGACAGGCGGAATTCGCGCAAGTGCCGCAGAGCAGGCAAGTCCGCCTTTTGCAGATGCCCAAGCTGACCCTTGGTCAGGCTTTTGGGCTTGGTCTCGCCATAACCCAACTGAACAGAAATATAGCCATCACGCTTCTCATTGCGCACCTGGGTCACATAACAGGGACCTGCCTGGATGACGGTGACCGGAATGACGGTCCCCTTCTCGTCAAAAACCTGGGTCATGCCTACTTTTTTGCCAATCATGCCCTTCATGATTTAGCCTCCACTGGGGTGTATCAAACACATCTTGTACCTGTGTGTACAACCCCGAATAGCCTGTCTTGTTCAGACGGGTCGCTGATTTGCCGCTGAAGCGCCTTAAATCTTGATTTCGATGTCAACGCTCGCCGGTAAATTGAGGCGCATGAGCGTATCAATCGTTTTACTGTCTGGTTCGAGAACGTCAATCAGCCGCTTGTGCGTGCGGATTTCAAAGTGTTCCTGCGAATCCTTGTCAATAAACGGAGAGCGGCGCACCGTAAAGCGCTCGATGCGCGTCGGCAAAGGCACAGGTCCCACAACCCGCGACCCCGTCCGTTCCGCAGTTTCCACAATCCGCTGTGCTGACTGGTCAAGTACCCGATGGTCATAAGCCTTCAAGCGGATACGTATCTTGTTCTTTGCCATTCCGCAACCTTTGTCTGCTTACTGGCGGCGGCAGCAGCCCAAAAACACAAGCCGCTGCCTGCCTGGGACAAAACTTATTCGAGTATCTCGGTGATGCGACCAGCGCCAACCGTCAGCCCGCCTTCGCGGATAGCGAAAGACGACCCGCGTTCAAGCGCGACTGGCGTAATCAATTCAACATCGAGATTCACATTATCGCCCGGCATCACCATTTCGACGCCATCCGGCAAGACGATTGTGCCAGTCACGTCCATCGTGCGAATGTAGAACTGGGGACGATAGCCACTGAAGAAGGCTTTGTGACGCCCGCCTTCATCCTTGCGCAAGACATAAACCTCGCATTTGAATTTCTTGTGCGGCGTGATAGAACCCACTTTGGCAATCACCATGCCACGCTGTACTTCCTCGCGCTTGATGCCCCGAAGCAGAATGCCAGCGTTGTCACCCGCCTGCGCCTGATCGAGTTCCTTGTTGAACATCTCGATGCCAGTGACAGTCGTCTTGACAATCTCATCACGCAAGCCAACAATATCCACTTCCGTGCCTTTCAGCAGGGCGCCGCGAGCGACGCTGCCAGTGACCACCGTGCCACGCCCCTTGATGGAAAAGACATCCTCAATCGCCATCATAAAGGGCTTGTCCACCTCACGCAGTGGCGTCGGAATCCATTCATCCACGGCGTCCATCAGTTCGAGGATGGAGGCATATTCGGGCGCGTCCGGATCATTGCTGGTGCATTCTTCCGCAGCCAATGCCGAGCCTTTGACAATCGGTGTATCCGGGTCGAAATCATAACCTTCCAGCAGCTCTGACAATTCCATCTCAACCAGTTCGATGAGTTCCTCATCATCCATCTGGTCAGTTTTGTTCAGGTAGACTACCATAGCCGGAACTTCCACCTGCTTTGCCAGCAGCACATGCTCACGAGTTTGCGGCATAGGCCCATCTGGCGCACTCACAACCAGAATCGCGCCGTCCATCTGTGCCGCGCCCGTAATCATATTCTTGATGTAATCTCGGTGGCCTGGGCAGTCTACATGGGCATAGTGACGCGCATCGGTCTCATATTCAACATGACGAATGTTGATAGTGATGCCACGAGCCCGTTCTTCGGGAGCATTGTCAATATCCCCGTAATCCCGTGCTTCTGCTTGACCCTTCAAGTTAAGAACTTTGGTAATCGCCGCCGTCAATGTGGTCTTGCCATGGTCAACATGACCAATCGTACCGATATTAACATGCGGTTTGCTGCGCTCGAATTTACCTTTTGCCATCTGACAATCCCTCTTGTATAACTTGGCGACTGAATATGAACATATAACGAACGAAAATACAGACCAGCGCGGTCTGCTGCTTATCGCGCCCCGGCTTTAACCGCTTCGGCAATACTCTCCGGCGCGATGGTGTACACATCAAACTCCATGCTAAAGTTGCCGCGTCCCTGGGTGTTGTTGCGCAAATCATTGGCATAACCAAACATCTCACCCAATGGCACTTGCGCCTTGATGACGGAAACGCCTTCACTGTGCGGCTCCATCCCCTGGATGTTTCCACGGCGGGATGAAATATCCCCTATCACAGCGCCAGTATAATTGTCTGGCACCACAATTTCAACTTTCATGGACGGCTCAAGGATGACCGGCAACCCTTTGTGGATGCCTTCTTTCAGGCACATGGAACCAGCAATGGTGAACGCAATCTCGCTGGAATCGACTTCATGGAAAGCGCCGTCAATCAGCGTAGCTTTCAAGGAGATTACCGGATAGCCGGCAATCACACCGCCTTGCATCGCTTGAGCAACCCCTTTTTTGACGGCCGGAATGTATTGCTTGGGAATCGACCCGCCACGGGTGGCATCCACCCACAGCAGTTCGCCATCGGCATCCTCTTCTTCGTTTTTCGGCATAGGTTCAAAGCGGATGACACAACGGGCATATTGCCCCGCGCCGCCAGTTTGGCGCTTGAATGTCGTATCGATTTCAACCTGACGGGTAATCGTCTCGCGGTAAGCGACCCGCGGACGACCGACCGTCGCTTCGACGCCATATTCCCGCATCAAACGGTCAACCAATACCTCCAGGTGAAGCTCGCCCATTCCCTTGATTTTGGTCTGACCCAGTTGGTCATCGACTTCAATCCGAAAGGTGGGGTCTTCCTCCGCCAGCTTGCGCAGACCAAAACCCATCCTGTCCTGGTCGGCTTTTGTATCTGGCTCAATCGCCACCTCAACCACCGGCGCCGGAAAAGTGATATTCTCAAGCAAAATCGGGGCGCTGGCTGCGCTCAGGGTATCCCCGGTAAAGGTCTCCTTCATACCGATAATCGCCGCAATGTCACCGGCATGCACCTCTTTGACATCCTCGCGGCGGTCAGCAAACATCCGAACAATCCGTCCGATGCGCTCACGCCTGCCGTTGGCTGTATTGACCACCTGACTGCCCGCTTTCAAAACACCGGAGTACACGCGAGTAAATGCCAGGCGACCATACTGATCGGACACAATCTTGAAAACCAAAGCCGAAAGCGGTTCGCTGTCATCGGCATAGCGCAGCAGTTCGCCCCCATCTTTCGGATGTTCACCTTTCACTGGCGGAACATCCAGGGGGGACGGCAGCAATTCAACAACCATGTTCAATAGAGCCTGCACGCCCTTGTTCTTCAGAGCAGCGCCACACAGCACCGGATGCAGCTCGCTGGCGATGGTGCCGACACGCAAGGCCGCCATAATCTCTTCATCGGTGATTTCCTCTTCTTCGAGGAACTTCATGGTCAGATACTCATCGCTTTCGACAATTTTTTCAATCATTTCTTCGCGGCGCGTTTCTGCCATTTCCCGATGACTTTCGGGGATGGGATGATAATTGATGTCCGTACCTTCATCGTCGCCGTAAGTGATGAGCTCCATCTTCAGCAAGTCGATAATGCCCTCAAAATGTTCGCCACTGCCGTAGGGAACTTGAATCACAACCGGCTTCGCCTTCAGACGGTCGACCATCATGCTGACGCAGCGGTCAAAGTTGGCGCCGATGCGATCCATCTTGTTGACAAAACACAGGCGCGGCACACTGTATTCCGATGCCTGCCGCCACACCGTTTCCGATTGCGGTTCAACGCCAGCCACACTGTCAAAAACCGTGACGCCGCCATCCAGTACGCGCAGACTGCGCTGCACCTCCGCCGTAAAATCCACATGACCAGGGGTATCAATGATATTAATCTGATGGTCATTCCAACTGGCTGTCACCGCCGCCGATGTAATCGTAATGCCGCGTTCCCGCTCTTGTTCCATATAATCCGTAGTAGCCGAACCTTCATGCGTTTCACCGATTTTGTGAACCATGCCAGTGTAATATAAAACACGTTCGGTAACGGTCGTTTTCCCGGCATCAATATGGGCGATAATGCCGATGTTGCGCACTCTGTCGAGGTTAAAGCCCGATTTCCTGTCTGTCATTTCCTGTCCACTTCCCGAACTTCGCAGTCGGGATTCATTATGATATTCGCGCTAACGGAAGTGGGCAAAAGCGCGGTTTGCCTCTGCCATGCGATGGGTCTCATCTTTCTTCCTGACCGCGTTGCCCTGACCCTTATAGGCATCAAGCAATTCGTTCGTCAGCCTGTCCGCCATGCTGCGGCCACTGCGCTGGCGGGCAAACTGAATCAGCCAGCGCATCGCCAGCGTCACGCCGCGTTCTGGCGTAACATCAATCGGCACTTGATAAGTCGAACCCCCAACCCGTTTCGGTTTGACCTCGACAGCTGGCGTCACATTGCGAATCGCAATCTCAAAAACCTCAATCGGGTCTTTGCGGGTGCGGTCGCCCATAGCTTCCAAAGCCTGATACATAATGCGCGTTGCCGTGCTTTTCTTGCCCCCGCGCATCATGCGATTGATAAACATGGCGACATGCAGGTTGTTGTACTTCATGTCATTGGGGGGGATTCGCTTTGGCGGGCGATTTCTTCTTGGCATGGTTTCGCTCCCTGTACCTACTTCCTTCGCTTCGTTCCATATTTGCTGCGACCCTGCT
The DNA here is from genome assembly GCA_965214515.1 of Aggregatilineales bacterium. GTDB lineage: Bacteria > Chloroflexota > Anaerolineae > Aggregatilineales > Phototrophicaceae > UBA6055. Next base: position 3,274,490 of record OZ243955.1, on the reverse strand, counting down.
CGCGGCCGCTGACCCCGTTGGTATCCAAGGTGCCGCGCACGATATGATAGCGCACGCCCGGCAAGTCCTTGACCCGTCCCCCGCGCACCAGCACCACGCTGTGCTCCTGCAAGTTATGCCCCTCGCCGCCGATATACGCGGTCACTTCAATCCCGTTCGTCAGGCGAACACGCGCCACCTTGCGCAAGGCCGAGTTCGGCTTCTTGGGCGTCATCGTCTTGACCTGGGTGCAGACGCCGCGCTTTTGCGGCGCACCCTTCTTCTGGCGCGACCGCCGCTGGTCCAGCGCATTAAAGGTATATTGCAGCGCTGGCGCTTTATTTTTCTTGTTTTTTGACTTCCGCCCTTTACGAACCAACTGATTGATGGTCGGCATAAAAAACTCCATGACTCACTGCGAGCGAGGCTCGGCATTCAGACACACACAAACAGGCGCACAAACCAGAACGCCCGACTTTTCTTTCACCCATGACGAGACGCTTCGCAACCGCCAAGCACTTTCGCCACATCTGCTCAATTCAGCCCACAGAGCCTCCGCCTGGAGGTTACAGACCGCAAGTGCGACTGATTATGCTATCAGGCATTGTCATGCCTGTCAAGGGAATGACAGCATCAATTTGGGACGAATTATCCCAGCCCAACCTTATCCCCGACCGCGAAACAGTTCGCGGACGATGATATTGCGCTGAATCTCGCTGGTGCCCTCATAAATTTGGAAAATTTTGACATCACGCAGCAGCTTTTCGACCGGATATTCCTTCATAAAACCATAGCCGCCAAAAACCTGCACCGCATCAACCGCCGCCTTGGTCGCCATATCGGCGGCAAAGGCCTTGGCATAGGCTGGAATGCGCGGGTTAAAGATGCCCATGTCAACCTGCCAGGCTGCCTGCCATGTCAGCAAGCGCGATGCCTCATAATGAATCGCCATATCCGCGATTTTATGTCCCACCGCCTGATGCTGATAAATCGGCACGCCAAACGCCTCGCGCTCGGCGGCATATTTGATGCTTTCTTCCAGCGCTCGCCGCTGCAAGCCCACCGCCGCGGCCGCCACCCCCGGGCGACTGTAGTCAAAAACCTTCATCGCAATATAGAAGCCCTGCCCAACTTGGCCGACAATGTTCTCGTCGGGGACTTCCACATTCTCGAAGACAATCTCGGCCGTGTCCGAGGCGCGCTGCCCCAGCTTGTCGAATTTCTTGCCAACGCTCACCCCGGGCATCTCGCGGTCGACGATAAAGCAGGTCATCCCGCGATGTCCCGCTTCGAGGTCGGTTTTAGCGAAAATCGTAAAGAAGTGGGCGTAGCTGGCGTTGGTGATAAAGGTCTTGCTGCCGTTAATCACATAGCCAGCCCCTTTTTTGTCGGCGCGGGTCTGGATGCCAGCGACATTCGAGCCAGCATTGGCTTCCGTCACGCCATAAGATGCGAACTCTCCCCCTTCGCCCAGACGCTCACCCATCCAATAGGCCTTTTGCGCTTCATTGCCAGCCACCAGAATCGGCAGCATACCCAACGAATTTGTCCCCATGCTGGTGCTGATGCCCGTACAGCCATAACCCAATTCTTCGGCCACCAGCACTTCCTCAAACGATGACGCGCCCACCCCGCCATATTCCTCGGGGATGAGCATATTCACGATGCCAAGCTCGCGTGCCTTGTGAAAAATCGCCTCCGGGAATCTCGAGTGCTCATCATATTCGGCCGCCACTGGCGTAATGTTATCCGCCGTAAAGTCGCGTGCCATCCGCACCAGCATTTCCTGCTCTTCAGTCAGTTTGAACTGCGGGCTTGCTGCCATATCAATCATTTTTATCGTCTCCAAACATCTTTCTGCCATATCAGCTTAAGCCAGGACCTCAGCAAGCGCACGACCCGCCGCGATGCCTGACATAAATGCGCCTTCAACCCGTCCGCGCCCGCCAAAGGCATCCCCAGCAAACACCAAGTTGGGCAAGTCCCTCGCCAGCAGACATTCACGCGGGTGCGTTGTCAGCGGAACAGAATAAGGCCACCTCTTCAGTTGGGTATGCACAATTCTGCCACCCGCTTTGAGATAAGGCAATACCGCCGCTTCCAACTCGGTGATGATGTCCGCTGTGGGGGCATCCCAATTTTGACGGCTGTACCTGGCGCTGGCGTGCGTGGTGACGATTTTCGTTGCCGAAATGCCCTTGGCATGATTGTCCGCTATCCAATAAACCTCGCTGTGAAAGTTCTGCACGGCGCCCGGCTGCGGCAAATCGACCTCGCCATCAATCTCATGGAGGCCACATAAACAGGGGCCAAATTGTATCCGCCGCAACTCATTAAAATCCTGCGGGTGCAGTTGAATCCCGCTCGCATCCAATAATTCCAATGTTTGCGGCACTGGCGGCGTCATCACCAGCGACCGACCCTCATACGCTGCGCCCTCGCTGTCACGCAGCAGCCAGCCCTCATCCCTCATTTGAATCGCGGCAATTCGGCGGTCAAGCACAGCATCCAAGCCCCGCGCCAGATGTCTTGCCAGTTGATTCATGCCGCCGCGCGTGATGTAACGCGGATGACCATCGCCAGCGGTGCGCTTCACGCTGCCATCCGACCAGCCCGTCCCCCAGACCCTTATCAAATCCGCATCAAGCCACCGCTCCACATAGCTTTGCAGGGTGGCGGTTCGCACGGTAAAAAACTGCGCCCCGAGGTCTGCCAGCCCGCCAGCCCCCATGCGGCGGGTAGCCAAACGCCCGCCCACGCTGCGCCCCTTGTCAATAAGCTGAACCGAATAACCGCTATCCTCGAGGGTGCGTGCCGCCATCAAGCCGGCCACCCCAGCGCCAATAATCAAAACATCCACCGCCACGCGCCTTTCATCATTTGTATTCACAAGCGTTTCTATCATAACGGCATTCAGCGCAATATGGCAGGCTGGCTCGGTCTCGACAGCAGCAAAAGGATATTTTCTATTGCCAAGAAAACGAAAACAGGGTTTAATAGTATAAGATAAGTCTTTAACCAGACTTTTTCTTTACAGGTTTCCTGTGGCAGACATAGGTTTGGCGACCACTGCCACAGGAAACCCCAAAATCCTGAAAGCCCCGAGGGGCCTTCAGCAGGGAATTATAATTGATGGCCAAGCCGAACTTCAAGAATCGTCTGTATTATGGCGACAATCTGGACATCCTGCGCAACCTGGAATACTTTCCCCATGACTGCGTTGACCTGATTTACCTCGACCCGCCCTTCAACAGCAATCGCAATTACAATGTGCTGTTCAAATCCGAAAGCGGCGCCGACAGCGAAGCGCAGATTACCGCCTTTGAGGACACCTGGCATTGGGGCGAAACAGCCGAGGCGACCTATCAGGATTTGGTTGTGAACGCGCCGCCCAAAGTGGCGACCGCCATTGCGGCGCTGCTGGATTTGATTGACCGCAACCAGATGATGGCTTATCTGGTGATGATGACGGCGCGGCTGGTGGAATTGCATCGCGTGCTGAAGCCGCAGGGCAGCCTGTATCTGCATTGCGACCCGACCGCCAGCCATTATCTCAAAATCCTGCTGGATGCGATATTTGGCCTTAAGAACTTTCGCAATGAGATTGTTTGGAAGCGGACATCCTCGCATAATCTGAGTGCAAAGCAATGGTCAGCAATCCATGATGTAATTTTGATGTACAGCCGCGATAAGAACTGGCGCTGGAATGTGAGCTTCGTGGATTATGATGACGAATACAAGAGAAAGAAATTTCGGTATCAAGATGAAAGAGGAAGTTACGGGCCGTACGATATTACGGGAGGCAAGGCGGGCGGAGAAGAGGCGTATCAGCCGTGGCGCGGGAGAAATCCAAGTAGCGGACGCGCTTGGGCATTGCCAAAACATAAGAGGTTTCCTGACTGGCTAAGAGCGGAACTGCCACCAGAACAAGAATGGAATAAACTGGGAATACACGCAAAACTGGACTTGTTAGACCAGCTTCAAATGATTCACTGGCCGCGAAAAGAAAATGGGATACCGACCCTAAAACATTATCTTAAGGATGCACGAGGAAAGACTGCGGGCGACGTATGGATGGACATTTACCCCATAAGCCCTACTGCTAAAGAACGACTAGGCTACCCGACGCAAAAACCAGTCGCCCTGCTGGAGCGCATCATCCGCGCCTCATCCAACGAAGGCGACATCGTACTCGACCCCTTCTGTGGCTGTGGCAGCGCCATTGCCGCCGCGCACAAACTTAATCGCAAATGGATTGGCATCGACATCACGCACCTGAGCATCGCCCTGCAAAAATATCGACTGGGCGATATGTTCGGCTTGACGTCGGGGGCGGATTACGCGGTCATCGGTGAACCCAGAACTGTCGCCGGGGCGCGGGCTTTGGCGACCGATTCCGACAACGAAGGGCGCTATCAGTTTGAGTGGTGGGCGCTTTCTCTGATACAGGCAAAGCCGATTGGCGGCCGCGCGGGTTCGCGGCGCGGCAAAAAGGGCGCCGACAAGGGCATCGACGGGGTCATCAACTTCTTTGAGCCCAACGGCAAAGGCAAAGCGAAAGCGCAAAAAGTAGTGGTGCAGGTCAAGTCGGGCAAGGTCAAATCGGGCGACATCCGCGACCTGAAAGGCACGGTCGAGCGCGAGAGAGCCGCCATAGGCGTCTTCATCACGCTGGAACTTCCCACGCAGGATATGCTGCGCGAGGCGCTGGCGGCCGGTTACTACGAATCGCCTTTTTGGAAACGGCCGTATCGCAAGCTGCAAATCCTGACGGTGGGCGATTTGCTGGACGGCGCCATCGTCTCGATGCCGCCGCAGCACGGGACATTCGAGCGAGCCGAGTTCTATAAACCCGACCAAACCAGCCGCGAAGGCAAATCGCAAAAGGGCCTGTTCAAGGGCTAAGCCCTCAGGGCAATCGCATTAAAATGATGCGCTGCCCCCATTTCTGATATGTTTTTAATTGTCACGCTTTACATCCATAAGTCTTTGTGATAGAATTGGGTTAGGTGGTGATGCGGTCTGCTTCAGGCGGGTCAACATCATCAGCCATCACGGGAGCGAATCAGATTCGACGTTGGTGGTTGAAGCCGCACGGCAAGTCGTGGTGTCATAACACGTAAAACTGGCAACGCACATAGGTGCAGAAGACAACTCCTTTGCCCTTGCAGCCGCCTAGACGGCTGACAAGCGGTAGTAGAGGCGCGAAGTCCTCTACCGCTCCTGCAAATCCGTCTCCCTTTGCGTGTTGCAGCGAGTGTCATAAAAAGTAAGGGTGCCCGCCGTCCACGCCGATAAGACGGCGCCAAGACCCATCGGCTAGCCCAGTGTGCGCCGCGCTCTTTGGGACAACACTGCGCGAAACTGTACAGAGAGCTAAACTTGTAGAAGTGCGAGATTCGAAATCAGCGGACCCGGGGGGCAGGTCCCCGGCGCTTCCACTCGTCAAGACCGTCTTGCTTTTCGCGCGGCGGTCTTTTTGTTTAAGAGCCATGCCTCTGATGGAAAGCAGAAGGTCAGCGTGGATGCCCAACAGGATTTTGCCTGCTTATGGTCTGCTGGTTCTCATGGTTTTTGCGCTGACTGCCTGCGGCACATCCGATGCGCAGCTGACCGCCATCGCGCAGCATGACACCGCCAGCACACAGATAGCCGTCCTGCGCCTGGAGGCAACAGTCGCACATGCGCGGATGCGAACCACACAGGATTTTGCCTTGACGCGCGTGAAAGAGGTCGAACAGGACGGCAAATCCCTGCGCTCGACCCTGGTCGCGCTGGGCACCGAAATCGACTTTATCGAAACTTGGTCAAGTGACATGGCGGACCTCACCCCTCAGCCCACCGCGCCAATCGCTGCGAATCATGCGGCCGCGCCACAAGCTCGACTCAGCGTTACCATGGCTCAAACCGCCGCTTCCGTGAGAGATGATGCAGTCGTCGGCGGCAATCAGCCGCGTCTGGAAGACATTGTGCTGGCATCGGGCAAAGATGAGACCGACTGCGCCACAGACCGCAATCCGCGCTTTACGCCCGCTTCAGCCGAAATCTATGTGGTCGCGCGTGCTTACCATATCCCAACCGGCGCGACCCTCTCCGCCAGTTGGCAGCAGCGGGGAAGAAACGTATTCTTTTACAGCTTCCAAGCGGAAAACCCTATCAACGACAGCTGCATCTGGTTTTCGATTGACCAGGGCGATGCCGCTTTCGTCACGGGGACATGGAGTGTTGAGCTTCGGCTGGATGACAGCCTGCTTGCCCCGCCCCTGCCCTTTCAAATTGCGGAAAACTGAATCGCAACATTCACCTTGGATAATTGCCCTACGACTCGAATGGCGATATATTTATAATGTATCTTAAGGCAACCGTTGCGAAAATGATTCGTAGACAAGTGTATCGTGTATATGGCAGAACAAGAGCTACAGGACAGGCAAGATGGCAATTGTGACACGCTGGGACAATAAGAAGAAGACGATTGTACTCCTCGAATTTGAGACGGAATGGTCGTGGGCGGAGCTTGAGACCGCCGTGCAAACAGCCGATTCGCTGATTGGCAGCGTTGAGCATGTTGTCGATTTGATTATTGATTTGGAAGGCACATCCATTCCCAAGGATATTCTCACCGCCGCCAAAACCCTGCTCGACACCGGCGAAGCCCGTCCGAATGAAGGCGCACGGGTCGTCGTCGGGGCGAATGGCGCGATTAAAACCATTTATCAGGCTTTCCACAAGACCTTCAACAACGCGGTGGAAGGGCGCGAAATTCTGTTTGCGCCCAGTCTGTCGGATGCCCGTGCCATCATTCGCGGCTTATCTTTGGATCGCTAGCCATTCAAACCTCGTTACCGTCCCTGCTGGATAAACTGAAGGGACAGCCAGCGCAGGCCAGCCGTATGGATGTGGGTTTCCTAACCATAGGTGCAGTAGCTTGGCCAAGTGGTTTTCCGCTATGCTAAGGTTATCCGAACAAACAGGGACAGAGGAACAGCGCGATGATGGGTGGCGGCTGGTTTAAGTATTTTCATAAGTTCGAGACGGCCAACAAACCCAAGGTCACTCGCAGCCTGCTGCTGCGCGTGATGGCTTATGCCCAGCCTTACCGCCTTCAAATCGCGGGTATGCTCGGCACGATACTGCTCACGACATTTCTCGGCCTGCTCAATCCCCTGATTTTCCGCGAAATCATTGACAATGCGCTGGCAAACAAAGACTTAGGCACACTCAACATTCTGGTGCTGGGGCTGGTCTTGATTTCGCTTCTGAGCGGTGGCATTCGGATTATCCAACGCAAGCTGAATGTCTCCATTGGCGAAGGCGTCATCTATGATTTGCGCGTCTCGCTTTATCATCATTTGCAGCAGATGTCGCTGCGATTCTTCACCAACACCAAAACGGGCGAATTGATGAGTCGGCTGAACAATGATGTGGTCGGCGCACAAAATGCCATCAGCAACACAATCGTCACCATCATCACCAATGTCATCACTGTGGTCGCTACGTTGGCGGTGATGCTGACGCTGGAATGGCGCTTGACTGTTCTGGGTGTCCTGGTGCTGCCGTTTTTCATCGTTATCGCCCGCCGGCTGGGCAAGCGTCTGCAAGCGATTGCGCGGAAGCAGATGGGTTACAACGCGCAAATGAACGCCATGATGAACGAAACCCTGAATATCAGCGGCGCCCTGCTGGTCAAGCTCTTTGGGCGCGGTGAGGCTGAGGTCGGTCATTTTGAGAGACGCGCCGCCGATGTCCGCGATGCCGGCATCCAACGCGCTGTGCTGGGCAGTCAGTTCTTTGTCCTCATCAGCCTCATCAGCGTCATCGGGACTGCCGTCGTCTATTGGGGCGGTGGCATTTTGGTTATCCAGGATGCCTTTACCGTGGGAACTATCGTCGCCTTTGTCACGTACCTGACTCAACTCTATATCCCCTTGCAGGCCTTGACCAACGCGCCCGTCGACTTTGCCCAGTCGATTGTCAGCTTCGAGCGTGTTTTCGAGATTATTGACCTGCCGCTCGAAATAGCCGAGCAAAGCGATGCTCAATATCTGCATGAAATCGCTGGCGAACTTGAATTCGATGATGTTGCCTTCCGCTATGAACTGGACGAAAGCCAACTGCTATCGGATGTGGAGCGGATTGGCAAAATGGATCATGTGACCGCCACCCGCTCTGGCGATTATGCCAAACGGGAAAACGGCAAAACATCCTCATCAACGAGTCATCAGGCACGCGAACTGGCGCTGCAAAACATCTCTTTTCATATCCAGCCAGGGCAGCTGGTCGCCCTGGTCGGGCCCAGCGGCGCTGGCAAAACCACCATGACCTATTTGATACCGCGTCTGTATGACCCGTCCACAGGGCGCATTATGATAGACGGGCATGACCTGCGGCGGCTGACATTAAGCACCATGGCCGAGCATATCGGCATGGTCACCCAGGAGACCTACCTCTTCCACGACACCATTCGCACCAACCTGCTCTACGCCAAGCCGGATGCGACCCAAGACGACATCGAAGCCGCCGCCAAAGCCGCCCACATTCACGACTTTGTCACAGGGCTGCGTGAGGGCTACGACACTATCGTTGGCGAGCGCGGCTATCGGCTGAGTGGCGGCGAAAAACAACGGATTGCCATCGCCCGCGTCATCCTGAAAAACCCGCGAATCCTCGTGCTGGATGAGGCCACCAGCCACCTCGACAGCCAATCCGAGGCGCTGATTCAGGATGCGCTTGGTCGCATCATGCGCGGGCGCACCAGCATTGTCATCGCCCATCGCCTCAGCACCATCCTGGCTGCCGACCAGATTCTGGTGATGGACCGCGGCATGATTGTCGAGCAGGGGACGCACGCACAGCTGCTCGCCCAAAATGGACTTTACGCCCAACTCTACGAGACCCAATTCAGCCAGCAGCATCAGCCAGTCCCATAACAGCCACATCGGGATTCATATTGTGAAAGCGACCATGACCCAGCTTAATGCCGCGCAGCTTGAAGCGCAGTGGGGCAAGCTCATCCAACACATTCAGGCGCATCAAAGCGACTTGCTGCTCTTGCCTGAAATGTGTTTTTCGCCCTGGTTCTGCACCACCCCCGCTGCGGATGAAAGCCGCTGGCAAGCCGCTGTCGAGTCCCATGACCATTGGCTGGCACGCTTGCCCGAACTTGGCGCGAACATCGTCATCGGCACTGCCCCGCGCAATCTCAAGGGCAAAAAATACAACATCGCCTACCTGTGGACACCTGAAAACAACCTGCGGTGGATTCATCGGAAAACCTATCTGCCGAATGATGAAGGCTACTGGGAAGCAGCCTGGTATGACCGCGCCCCGATTGATTTCCGACCTGTGACTGTCGGCGGCATCCGCATTGGCGTGATGATTTGCACCGAGATTTGGTTTATGCACCATGCGCGAGATTATGGCCGGCAGGGGGTTCATCTGCTGGTCAACCCGCGCAGCACGCCCTGCTCCACCAATGCGAAATGGCTCGCTGGCGGGCAAAGCGCCGCGGTCATCGCCGGGGCATATTGCCTGTCCTCCAATCATGCCGGCCAAGTCGACCAGGTACGGCTGGGCGGCGCCGGCTGGATAAGCGACCCTGATGGCGTCGTTCTCGCCCAAACGGCAGCCGACAAACCCTTCGTCACCCTTGACCTGGATTTGAGCCTTGCCGAAGCCGCCAAAAATTCTTATCCCCGTTATGTCGATGACAGTCCGCTTTGAGCATCGTCATACCCAACTCACTGCCCTTTGTGCTATGATAGGCATATTCAAAAACCTTGGATGATGAGGCGAATATGGCTGACCGATATTTAATCGCTGGGCTGGGCAATCCGGGCCCCAAATACGCCAAGACCCGCCACAATGTTGGCTGGCGGGTGATTGATGAGCTTGTTCAGCGTTATGGTTTGGCTGCGGGACGAGCCGAAAAACGCGCTCACACCTGGGACGGCATCGTCAAAGGCAAAAAAATCAAACTGGCCAAACCCCTGACCTATATGAACCGCAGCGGCGAGTCGATTCGTCCCCTGATGGATTATTATGACATCCCGATTGACCACCTGATGGTCATCCATGACGACCTGGACACCGCCTTTGGCATCCTGAAACTGCGCAAATCTGGTGGGCATGGCGGGCAGAACGGGCTTCGCAGCATCATTCAGCACCTTGGCAGCAAAAACTTCGCTCGGCTGCGCTTTGGCATTGGTCGTCCGCCCGGCAGAATGCCCCCGGTTGATTTTGTCTTGCATGCCTTCCAGGGCGATGACGAAATCGTGGCGCAGGAGGTCGTCAGCCGCGCGGCAGATGCCATCGAGATGTGGCTGACGGACGGCATCGAAAAGGCAATGTCCACCTACAACGGCAGCCCAAGCCAGCCCGAACCCAAAGCCAAGCCCGAGGAACGGCTCAAAATCTGTCAACGCGCCCATGCCTTGGCACCGTCCGACCCCAAGCCCCTGTCAAAACTGATTGCCATCCAGAAGAAACTTGGCAGGCTGGATGATGCCGCCGCCGGCCATCTCAAACTGGCGCGGCTGTACGAAACAGTCGGGAAATCCAGTCTGGCCCGTGCCGAAAAGGAGCGGGCAGTCGCCATTCAGCCGCAGTTGGTCGATGTCCAGCGTGATATTGCCGAATGGTATCGCCAGCAGGCAAATCCTAAAAAAGCCGTCAGCCGTTATCTGATTTTGGCAGATTATTATCTCAGGCAGGACAATATAACGGCGGCGCTGGCAACTGTAGAAACCGCCCTGGCCATCAATCCGCAGCATCCCAAAGCGCTTAAAATCCATCAGGCGCTTGTAGCTTCCGTCTGATGACAAAGACACTGCCAATCTCGCGCAGATACAGCTAAACTAGACACACTATTCATCATAGCAGGAGAACCTTATGCGACTGTCATCACCCGAAGCCCTGGGCATGTCATCCGACCGTCTGAGCCATATCCCCATCAGAATGCAGGAATATGTAGACCAGCAAAAAGCGCCCGGTTTTATCAGCCTGATTGCACGCGAAGGGCAGGTCCTTCATTATGAAACCTGCGGCTTCCGCGATGTGGAACAGCAGCTGCCGCTGGAAAAAGACACCATCTTCCGCATCTACAGCATGACCAAACCCATCACGTCCGTCGCCCTGATGATGCTGTGCGAACAGGGCAAATTTCAGCTTTTTGAGCCAGTCAGCAAATACATCCCCGCTTTCGGCAAAACCAAAGTGCTGCGGCGGATGGGATATTTGGGGCAGGAACTCGTTGAGCCAGATACGCCCATGACCATCCAACACCTGCTGACCCATACCGCCGGCTTGAGCTATGGCTTTTTCCATGATTCGCCTGTCGAGAACATGTACCGCCATTCGATTTTCCGCAGCACAACGGCGACTCTGGCAGAGAAAATCACCGGCATGGCAGAACTGCCGCTCAAACATCATCCTGGCACCGTCTGGAATTACAGCATCGCCACCGATGTCTGCGGCTATCTGGTGCAGGTATTGTCCGATATGCCCTTTGAAGATTTCTTGCAGCAAAAAATCTTTGACCCCCTTGGCATGGTCGATACCCACTTCCATGTTCCCGGCGAAAAACGGCATCGTTTCGCAAAACTGTATCAGCATCATGTCGCCGATCATTCTTTCCATGAATATCAGGGAACGCCCTATATCCCGGCACATGATTTCACCGTACCCGCCAATGCGCCTTCGGGCGGCGGCGGCTTGGTTTCGACCGCCGAAGATTATTGGCAATTTGCCAAGATGCTTCTTAACAAAGGCAAATCAGGCGACCTGCGTCTGCTGGGGCGCAAAACGGTCGAATATATGACGCTTAATCATCTCAAGCCAGAGCTGCTGCCGATTGAACTCGGACTGGCAGCCCTCCCCGGCAAGGGATTCGGGCTGGGCTTTGATGTCGTCATGGACGCGGCGCAAACTGGCGTGATGAACTCAAACGGGAATTATGGCTGGAGCGGCGCCGCTGCGACCAACTTCTGGGTAGACCCGCAAGAGCGCATTGTCGGCATGATGATGACCCAGTTGATGGACAATATGCTTCCCTTCCAAAGCGATTTCCGCAACCTTTGCTATCAGGCGCTGCTCGATTAAAATGTCCATTTCACTTTCAGGTTTGCTGCCTGCTCTGCGCGAAAGCGAAGCCTATCGCCAAGTTCTGCAAGCGCTTGCCAGCAGCCCATCTCGGCTGCATGTCTTGCGCTCGGCACGTCCTTATATGCTGGCTGCGCTGGCGCAGGATTGGGATGGCGCGATAATCTGCCTGACCGCAGAAGTTCGCCGCGCCTACAATGTCAGCGAGCAGCTGCCCATCTGGCTGGAAAGCTCCGAACGCATTTATCGCTTTGCCGAGCCATCGGCCCGCTTCTATGACCGTGCGCCTTGGGATGCCAGCGTGATTCGCAGCCGCATCGAGACCTTGAACGTCTTGATGCACAGCCAGGATGCGGCACAGCCCATCATCGTCTCATCGGCACGGGCTCTCATGCAAGCCACCCTGCCGCCCAAGCACTTTCGCCAGGCCACGCTCGAACTCGCGCTTGGCGACCGTCATCAGCCAGCATCTCTGATTCGCTCCTGGATTGGCATGGGCTATGAACCCGCGACAGTTGTCACTGAAAGCGGCACATTCAGTCGGCGCGGCGGCATCCTCGATATTTTCCCGCTGGCAGCCAAGTATCCGACACGAATCGAATTCTTTGATGACCAAATCGACAGCCTGCGCGAATTTGACCCTGCCAGCCAGCGCAGCATCAGGCGCTTGCCATCCCTGCGCATCGTGCCAGCCCGAGAGGCCCTGCCCAAACTCGCACCGCCGATTGCCAACCAGCTTAAAGGCTGGGCAGATGCCATCACCGATAACGCCAACGGCTTTTCCAGCATCGCCGCGGATATTGAATCACTGGCAATGGGTACGGCTTTCGGCCACCTCGAACATTATCTGCCCTATCTTTATCCCCAGCCAGCGAGTTTGCTGGACTATGCGCCCGCCAACAGCCTGATTCTGATAGAAGACCCGCAAGCGCTGCAAGCAGCCATCTGCGACCTCGTCCACAAGTCGGATGACAGCCGCAGCGATGCCCGCTCCGCTCATCAAATTGCGGAGCTTCATCCACGGCCCTATATCAACTGGGAGACCTTGCAGCGGCAGTTTGACAGGCAGCAAAGCATCAGTCTTTCTGCCATGACAGCGACGGAGAAAAACGGGGTCGCGCTGCCGCTGTTCACGCCTGGCGAACGTTATGGCGGGCAGCTTCGCACCATGCTGAACCGGATTCGCTTTTATCGGAATCGCGGCGACGCGGTTGTGATTGTCACTGAGCAGTGCAATCGGCTGCTGAATTTGTGGTACGAGCAAGATGCCTCCGCTTTCATACCGACTGTCCAATCCATAACTGAGCCGCTGCCAAGCGGCGCATTGCGCTTTGTCGAAGGCGCTGCTGCCGAAGGCTGGTCATTGCGGACTGCCCGCAGCCGACTCCATTTCATCACCGATGCCGAGATTTTCGGCTGGACACGCGCCGAACCCCGCCGCCGACCCGCCGCAGCCAGCCGAACTGTCCATAAAACTCCCGAAACCGCGTACACGGATTGGACGGAAGGCACCTACGTCGTCCATGTCGATTATGGCATCGGCAAATTCATGGGCATGCGCCATCGGCGGGTGAACGCGAACCAGCGCGAATATCTGCTGATTGAGTATCATGGCACGGATACGCTTTTTGTCCCTGTTCATCAAGCTGACCGTTTATCCCGTTATGTTGGCGTCGATGACATAGCGCCCAGGCTCAGCAGATTGGGCAAACCCGATCTGTGGCTGAAAATCCGCGGCAAGGCACGCCAAAATGCGGAAGCGGAAGCTAAAGAACTGCTTGAAATCCATCAGCGGCGGGCGCGTTCAGCCGGCTTCGCCTACAGTCCCGATAGCGCTTGGCAGCACGAGTTGGAAGCCAATTTCCCCTTTGTCGAAACGGACGACCAACTCAAGGTGATTCAAGAGGTCAAACGGGACATGGAAAGCAGCAGACCTATGGACCGCCTGATTTGTGGCGATGTCGGATTTGGCAAGACCGAAGTCGCGCTGCGTGCCGCCTTCAAGGCCGTGCAGGATGGCGCCCAGGTCGCTGTCCTGGCGCCGACCACCATCCTGGCACAGCAGCATTACGATAATTTCAAGGCTCGCCTCAAACCCTTTCCCGTCACTGTCGACATGCTGTCGCGCTTTCGCACCAAAGCACAGCAAAAAGAGATTGTCAAGCGCCTGACAATGGGCGAGGTTGATATTGTCGTTGGCACGCATCGGCTGCTGTCATCAGACATCAACTTCAGCAACCTCGGCTTGATTGTCATCGACGAAGAACAGCGTTTCGGCGTCAAGCACAAGGAACATTTCAAAAAACTGCGAGCCAAAATCGACATTCTGACACTGACCGCGACGCCAATCCCGCGCACTCTGTTTATGAGCTTGAGCGGCATCCGCGACATCAGCACCATTCAAACGCCACCGGAAGAACGGCTGCCCGTGATGACACAGATAGGCTCCTGGGATGACAAACTCAGCCGCCGCGCCATTATGCGCGAACTTGAACGCGGCGGTCAGGTATTTGTTGTCCACAATCGCGTCCAGACGATTCAGGCAATCCGCAGCAAAATCGAAAATATCGCCCCCGAAGCCACCGTCGCTGTGGCGCACGGACAAATGCCGCCGCGCAGCCTGGAAAACGTTATGGCGGCCTTCGCTCGTGGCGAATATGATGTTTTGATTTCGACCGCCATTATCGAAAATGGCATTGACATGCCGCGCGTCAACACGCTTATCGTCGACCGAGCCGACTGGTTCGGCATATCGCAGCTTTATCAACTGCGCGGGCGGGTGGGGCGCTCGGCGCAGCAGGGATATGCTTATTTTTTCCATGCTTCAGGCACACTGACGGAAGAAGCCCGTGCCCGTCTGGAGACATTGGCAGAGAACACGCAGCTGGGTTCGGGCTTTCAAATCGCTATCCGTGACCTGGAACTGCGCGGCAGTGGCGGCGTACTCAGCACCAGACAGTCCGGTCATATCGAAGAAGTCGGCTTGTATCTCTATACTGAGATGCTGCGGCAGGCAATCAAGGAGCGGAAAGCAGGCGCTTCCCTGGGCCAGAAGCTGGCTTCCGCCCGCGAGCGCATCGTCATCGACCTGCCTGTGCCAGCTTACCTCCCGACCGACTGGATACCGGAGATGGCACTGCGCTTGCAGCTCTACCGCCGCATTGGCAATCTTCAAAGCGCACAGGAAGTTGAAACCATGAAACAGGAATTGAGAGACCGCTTCGGGCAGCTGCCAACAGCCGTCGAGGGTTTGCTCTATCAAATCGAAGTCAAGCTGCTGGCGCGGGCCATTCAGGCGACGCATATCACCATGCCCCGCTCTCACATTCTCATCAAACTGCCTTATCTCGCCAGCATACAGCGCGACCTGCTGGCATTTGAACTGGGGACGGATACTGATGTCACGCGAACCCATGTGCAAGTCCCGGCAGAAAAGGACATCTGGCAATGGCGGCTGATGGATGTACTCAAGCAGCTGCGCGAGCGAATGCGTTCGGAGGCGATAAAGGAGGACTAGAATCTGCCTCATGCCGATGGTAGAGTCAATGTCCGATATGGTTTAGCCAAGCGAGCGTATTCTTGTTGCCGACAGAACAAGCCGCCACACTGAAGAGGCCCCTTGCCCTTGCGGCGCTCATCCTCGTCATCATGGTTTTGCATTCGCACAGCTATAGCGGTCGCAACTATCGGGAAGATGAGATTAACTCTGTCCATGCCGCCATGATAAAAAATCCGATGGGCATCGTCCAGTGGCTGGCGGGCGATGTTCATCCGCCTGGCTGGCGTCTGTTGGCCGATTTTTGGGTGGACAGCTTTGGCGGCGCCGAAGCCATCACTCGCTGGTCATCCAAACTCATTAACTTGCTGACCTATGCCCTGCTGTACCAACTGGGGCTGCACCTTGGCGACAGGCGCACTGCCTTTTATGCCGTCGCCATCCTGGGGGTATATGGATTCGCCAGCAATGGCATGTCCGAACTGCGCCCGTATCCCATGCTGATTATGCTGACAGCAGCATTGCACCTCGTCTATTATCGCTGGCTGCACCAACCGACATCCAGACTCATGCTCGCCTATGTCGCCCTGGGCATCGCCGCCATTTATACGCACTTCGCTGCCTTCTTTATCTTCCCGGCTCATGCGCTCTTCCTGTTTGTCTTTCACCGATTCGACCGCAAAGTCTGGCTGGACTCCATGCTCATGTGGGGTTTCATCGCCTTGTCGTTTTCCGCTTGGCTGCTGCCATTCCTGTATGTCATTCTAGTTCCCTTTTCCGGTGGATATTACGCCATTGCCGAAAGCTGGGAGGGCTTGCAAACCTTGTATCATCAGGTCAGGTTCAATCCTGGCGTTATCTTTGGGCTGCTGCCGCTCTTGAGCTTGTTCAGCCCACCCCGCCCGGGAACAGCCCATCACCAGGCCCATCTGCGCTGGGCCAGACATTGGAATCTGCTCTATCCCCTGTTTCTCCTGCTGGCGGCGCTTGTCATCATCTGTCTTGTCCACTACTTAGTTTTCACTATTTTGCACGAGCGCACTCTACGGATGTTGGTCGTGCTGGTGGCTTTGCTGATGGCCTTGGGGCTGCGGTTCTTGCCAGTTCAGGCGGGAGCGATTCTGCTCATTCTGCTTTATCTCCATGCCCCGCAAAACATTGCCGTCCAAACATCAAACGCGCCCTATCGTGAAATCGTGCAAAGCATGTCGGCTTCCTATCGCACAGACAGCGTTCTTATGACCGAGTTCGATTGGCCTTGGCGATGGCTTCAGCCGGCAGCCTATTATCTGATGGATTTTACGCCCGACAAGATGCGCAAAGAGCGCATGTTCCACCTGATTGACCCCGAGGACAAGGCTCACCCACCCGCAGCTCCTCCTGACGAACTGGTTGTCCATAAGTCATTTGACGAAGCCGATTTCGATAAGCTGCCCGACCATCAGCAGCTTTGGCTGCTGCGACAGGGCGGCGGCAACCGACATGGCGACGACATCCAGCAGTGGCTCAACCAGAACTATGCGCTTTTGCGAACGACCGCTTGGGACGCTCCCTTCCCGACATCTTACAGCCTCTCCGAATACATTCGCGCTCCGCAGTCGGGCGCTGCGGTCCTCTTTGGCGATGCCATGCGGCTGCATTCATGGTCGCTGCTGGATTCCGTTGAGGTGAACCCCTGCCAAAGCGTCACCATCGAAAGCTGGTGGCAGCTTGCCCAGCCCGACGACAGGCCCTACACCCTGACCCTTATTCTTGCCGACAGCGATGGTGATGGCCAGGCCGCCCGCGCCGACTCGCTCCCCGCTCCCGCCAATCAATTCACAACCGAGTGGCAAACGGACAAATACTATCGTGACCAGACACAACTCGCCATTCCCTGCGACATCGGCACGGGCAGCTATAATCTGCTGCTCGCCGTGAAAGAGAGCATCACAGGAGCCGCCCAGCCATTCCGTCAGCCTGACGGCAGCATCGGCAGAGAATACTACCTGACCACCTTGAACGCGCGGGGGAATTGAATCGGTCAGCGTCTGACAAAATCGGCAAAAGTCGCCTGCGTGACTTGCTGCAAAGCCGTTAAGGTTATCGGGAACAGCGCCTGTGCTGTTCCGCCAGCCGCATAGACCCGCTCATAGCGCTTCAGCGTTTCATCCAAAAACACCGACAGTCCAGCCTGCCGATGACCCACCGGCGGCACGCCGCCGGGCGCATAGCCCAGGATTGTCACGCACTGCTCGGCTTTCATCATACGCACTTTCTTGCGCCCCACCGCGAACAATGCCGCCAGTTTGCGCTCATCGACTCTTTGGTCGCCGCTGGCCAAGGCCAGGATGGGCATCGTCTTGTCAATCATAAAACCGAGACTCTTGACAATCTGCCCCAGTTCACATCCGACTTTATCCGCCGCCATCTGTGAGGTCGCTGTCGAACTGGCGAACTCGATAATCTGGATATTGAGTTGGAGTTGGTCAAGCGCTTCCTGAACATCCATAACGCCCATCGCTTGCATCGAGAGTTCCTTTTTCGGTAAAATTAAGGGTGAGATTGTGGATTATAATGACGCGTCGAGTTATCAAGCAACTGGAGGTCTGTCATGCAGGTCGATGTACGAGGTTTTCAGGAACAGGGATATGTGGTTGTTTCGGGGCTGTTTTCCGATAAAGAAGTGGCAAACTACCGCGAGCATTATATGGATATGCGCAAAGGGAGTCATCCGGGCGATTTTGGCGGTGTTGATATGAGCATCAATGACCCGCTCAAGCAATATCCGCGTTTGATTCACATGCACCGTTGGGACCCAGTCAGCCTCGACTGGATGCTGGACCAGCGACTGGCTGCGGTCTTCCGCCAGTTGATTGGCAAAGAGCCTCTGGCGGTGCAGACGATGCTGTACTTTAAGCCGGCTGGCGCTCGCGGACAGGCTTTGCATCAAGACCAATTTTATTTGCGGGTGCAGCCCGGCACCTGCATCGCCGCCTGGATGGCGCTGGATGACTGCGACGAAGAAAATGGCTGTTTGCAGGTCGTGCCAGGCAGCCATACCCTGCCCCTGCTCTGCCCGACCCAAGCGGATACCACCCAGAGCTTTACCGATGTAACCGTCCCCTTGTCAGCCGACATGCAGCCGCAAGCGGTCATCATGCAAGCGGGCGATGTCCTCTTCTTCAACGGACAGCTGATTCATGGCAGCTTCCCCAACCGCTCGGCATCGCGCTTCCGCCGAGCGCTCATCGGACACTACATTGACGCCCAAGCCCGGCAGGTCGCCCAGTATTATCACCCGGTGCTGCACTTTAATGGACAGCAGGTTGAACTGGACATGAGCGAGGGTGGCGGACAGTGCGGGGTTTGGGTGGAGCAGGATGGCAGGACGGTTCTCGAAATGCAGGAAGGGCTGTAACCGCGCTCCAAAGCCTGCAAGAAGGCCAATGCTCTTAGATGATGCTGACCATGCTCACAAGATGGGTCGCCAGGGGGTAGAAAATGCCGAAGACCAGCGTACCCGCCAGCGCGATGTTAATCGCCCAGCGAATATAGGGCGTTTCCAGTGCTGGCTCAAGGCCGCCAGGCTGTTCGCGCAGGTACATATTGACCACGACCCGCACATAATAAAACGCGCTGACAACGCTCGTCAGCACGCCAATAATCGCCAAGCCAAAAAGACCCGCCTGCACTGCTGATGCGAACACCAGCAGCTTGCCCACGAAACCGGCAGTCAGGGGAATGCCGGTCAAGCTAAGCATAAAGATGGTCATCGCCATCGCCATCAGTGGACGCGACCGCGCCAGACCAATGATGTCATCCAGATTGACGCCTGTGCCATCTTCATTTTCGATGGTCATCACCACCGCGAAGGCGCCCAGATTGGTGAACATATACGTCAGCATATACACCAGAGCGCTCTGGGTGGCCGCATCCGCCATACCTGCCGTGCCAGCCGCCGCTACGGCAACCAAAATATAACCGGCGTGAGCAATGGAGGAATAGGCGAGCATCCGCTTGAGGTTGCGCTGCGAAATCGCCACAAAATTGCCCAAGACGAGGGTCAGGATGGCGACAGCAGACACGGTGGCCTGCCAGGCAACTGCATCGCCTTCTGTCAGGACAAAAGCCGACAAACCCGTGACCAACAGCCGCAGCAAGGCAGCAAAACCGCCAATTTTGGCGGTCACGCTCATCAAGGCTGTCACTGGGGTCGGCGCGCCTTCATACACATCTGGCGTCCACATGTGGAAGGGAACGACCGCCACCTTGAATCCCAGCCCGACAAACAGCAGGGCAGCGCCAACCAGCAGATAGAAAGCCGCCGCCGATGTCGTGCCAGCCAGAACCCCCGCCATCGAGAAAATATCAGGGATATTGGTTGTGCCAGTCGCGCCATAAACCAGCGCCGCGCCATAAACCAGGAACGCACTCGAAAAAGCGCCCAGAATAAAGTATTTCATGCCGCTTTCTTCGGATTTCAGCGCCGCTTCAGTGCCATCCCGTTTGATGGAGCGAAAGGCTGCCATGATGTAGAGTGGAATGCTGAGCAATTCGAGGGCGATAAAAACAATGATGAGGTCATTCGCGCCGACCATGAACATCGCGCCGGCTGAGGACAGCAATGCCAGAATGTAGTATTCCCCGCGATGAATATCCGCCCGATTGAGATAATCCCAACTCATCAGAATGGCAATCAGCGTCGCCACCAGAATGACCATATTCAAAAAGCCGGTAAAGGCATCCGCCACGAACATGCCATAAAGCGCGACCTGCTCGCCCTCCGCCGGAGAGTAGACAAACAAATTCACGACAAAGCTGAGGCCCAGCCCGACGCAAGCCAGAGCAGGTGTCCACCGCTGGCGTTCTGGCGAGATAAACAGGTCAACCAGGACGAGAAGCATCGCCCACAGCACCAGCAGCACCCCGGGCAAGGTGGAGACCAAATTGGAATGCGCCAGAAACTCGGCGACAGTCGGCGTCTCGGACATGATTTCTCCTAGGGAATGAACAGCGCTGCGATGCTGTCTATCGATACATCCAGCATATTGAAGAAAACGATGGGTTGAATGCCCATCCAGAAAATCATAATCAAAATCGGGATAAAGGCTGCTATCTCGTTCCAGCGCAGTTTATAACCCGCTTCATCTTTCAAGCGATTGGTATGTTCGCCCATAAAGACCTGCTGAAACATCTTCAGCAGATAGACGGCTGCCAAAATCACACCCAGCGTCCCAAACAGCGTAAAGGCAAAGCCCAGATAACTGCTGCCCAGCGAACCCATCAATATCGTGAACTCGCCAATGAAGCCATTCAGACCGGGCAAGCCCATGCTGCTCAGGGATATGACCAGGCTTATCGCCCCAAACAAGGGCATCACTTTCCAGATACCGCCATAAGCCGCCATTTCTTTGGTGTGCCAGCGTTCATAGAGCATACCCACAATCAGGAAGAGACCGCCTGTGCTGATGCCATGATTCACCATCTGAAGCGTCGCGCCCTGCAAACCCTGCGAGTTCAGCGCGAAAATGCCCAGCACGACAAATCCCAAGTGGCTGACGGACGAATAGGCAACCAGCTTCTTGACATTATCCTGCGCATAGCTGACCCAGGCGCCGTAGATAATCCCGATAACGCCCAGCAAGGCAATGGTCGGCGCCCAGGCCACTGTGGCTTGCGGGAACAGGGTCAAATTGAAGCGCACAATCCCGTAAGTTCCCATCTTCAGCAGCACACCCGCCAGGATGACCGAACCCGCCGTCGGCGCCTGGACATGCGCATCGGGCAGCCAGCTGTGAAAGGGGAAAATGGGTACTTTGATGGCGAATGCCACCAGGAATCCCAGGAACAGGAAGCTCTCAACCGAACTCAACAGGAAACCGGCATCATCTGCGGTTTCCGCATCCGCTTCAAGCGGGTCCCAGTATGTCCCTTCCCCAGCATAAGTCTGAACTTTCTCAATAACGCCGACATCGCCAGCGGCGCTGTACGTGCTGAAAGTGCCGGCCTGGTTGCCAACATACAAGATTGCAATCAGCATCAGAATCGAACCCGCCATGGTGTACAGGAAGAATTTGACGGCTGCATAAATACGTTCTTCCGCCCCCCAGATGCCGATGAGGAAGTACATCGGGACCAGCGTAACCTCCCAGAAAACATAGAAGATAATCAGGTCATGCACCACAAAGACGCCAATCATCGCCCACTCGAGCAGCATCAGAAAGAGATAATAAAGTTTCTCGCGCCCGCGTTCTTCGAAGATATGGCTGCCAAACGAGCCGAGAATCGCTATGGGCATAATCAAGGTCGTCAGCAGAACCAGCAGCATACTGATGCCATCGACGCCCACAAAATAACTGATGTTGATGACCGAATCGCCCAGAGAGACCTCCGCCCAGGTATTTCGCTGCACCATTTGCAGTTCAGCCGTACCCGGATCAAAGTTAATCCACATCAGAACCGATGCCACAAAGGTCACAACACTGGCGCCGAATGCCACCCACTTGATGTTGCTTTTCTGGCTTTCGCCATTCATAAACAGCAGAACAGCGAAACCAATCATCGGGATGAACAAAGTAATCGTCGTAAGCGAAAGTCCGGTTAAGTCCATAGGACAGCGTTCTCCTTAAGAGCCACTCTGGAGCAAAGTCTGTATAAAGGGCAGCAGCATCAGCAGGATGACTGCCACCACGCCAATAAACAATATCACGGCGTACATCCGTACATAGCCGGTTTGGATGCCGCGCATCCAGTTGGCGGCACGCTGCACCAGCCAGCCAAGCCCATTGACCGCGCCATCAATCACGCCCAGGTCCAGCGGCTGGCTGAGAAGCTGCGCCATGCGGTCGAAGCCGCGTTTGATGAGGCTGTCATGGAAATAATCGTGCAGAAACTCCCAATCCACGCGGTCGGCAAGGAAACCCGCCAGCTTGTTGAAGGGATTTTCGATGAGGCGGAAATAAATCTCGTCCCAGTACAGCCGGGCATTCGCCAGTCGGAATGCCGCCCGTGACGCGGCATGGACTTCCAGCTGGTCACGATTGTCCCGCGCCAAACCTTTCCCCTTGTAGACATTATGGGCGAACAGTATAGCGCCAATCCCCAAGGCCAGCGCAATCCCGGCAATCAAAGGGTTGAAGTCCAGCGCATGGCCGCGGGATACACTCGATAGGCTGTGTTCGAGGAAGTGCTTGAACTCGTAAGTTTCGTAGATGCTGGCGAAAAGCGGCGTGGCTTTCGGCACATTGATAAGGCCGATGATGCAAGTGAAAATCGCCAGTATCACCAATGGCAGCAGCATGGCGGCGTTGCTTTCGGGCGCACGTTCGGCAGCCTCGCTGCGCGGCTCATCAAAGAAAACCAGAACAATCTGCCGCCACATATAAAAGGCGGTAAAACCAGCCGCCATCAGCAGAAGGCCGAAGGCAATAAACCCTTGCAGTTCATTAAGCTCAAAGCCCTCATACCAGGCATCGGCCAGAATTTCATCTTTTGACCAGAACCCGGCAAAGGGGAATATCCCGGCCAGCGCCAGCGTGCCAATCAAATAAGTGATATAAGTAATCGGCATCTTTTTGCGCAGGCCGCCCATATGGCGCATATCCTGCGCGTCAAAGGATTCTTCGTCATGACCGTGTTCATGCACATGATGATGACCGTGTTCGACGCCATGAATCACCGAGCCGCTGCCAAGGAAGAGCAGCGCCTTGAAAACAGCGTGGGTCACCAGATGAAACATCGCCGCGACATAAGCGCCGATGCCCACCGCCGCCACCATAAAGCCCAACTGCGAAATCGTTGAATAGGCAAGCACCCGCTTAATATCCCATTGCCCCAGCGCGATATAACCCGCCATCAGCGCCGTGCCAGAGCCAACCAGGGTGATAATCAAGCCAATCACATAGCCGCCATGGTTGAGTTCCCACAAGAATACATTGGAACGCACCAGCATATAGACACCCGCCGTCACCATGGTCGCCGCATGAATCAAGGCGCTGACAGGCGTTGGCCCCGCCATCGCATCCGGCAGCCAGACAAACAGAGGAATCTGTGCTGATTTGCCGGCGACGCCCAGCAGCATAAATAGCGCAATCAGAAAAATCACATCATCAAATGGCATCTGGAAACCGCCAAAATCGACGACTTCCCCTTGGCCGAAGCGTTCGTGTGTTTGACCGAAAACGCCCAGCCTGTCGGTGTCGATATGATGGTTGTCACAATAGATGGCGCGGATGTCGCTGGCAAGCGGATTGACCTCATCATGCCCGGCGGCGTCGCCATGTGCATCGTCCTCTTCTGCATGGGATTCATCGCCATGCGCATCAGGTGCCGCCGGCACACAGACATAGCCCGCGCCATGCCCGTCATCAGCGCCGCTGTCTTGGGCTTCAGTATGCGCGGCCAGCCCATTGTGTTCCCGCCATTCCACCAGATATTTGGCTTCGGCATTGGGCAGCTCGCCAGCTTTGAAGAAATCGAGCGTGCCAAAGGTCCAGAAAATGAGAAACATTGCCATCAGCAGGCCGAAATCGCCAATCCGATTGACAATGAATGCCTTCCGCGCGGCGTTGCTGTTTTTCCAGCCTTCGGGTGCTTTTTTGTCCCACCAGAAACCAATCAGCAGGAAGGAACACAAACCAACTCCCTCCCAGCCAACGAACATCATCAGGAAGTTATTTGCCACAACCAGGATGAGCATGAATGCCAGGAACATATTGAGATAGGCAAAGAAACGCGGATACCACTTGTCGCCGTGCATATAGCCACGCGCGTACAAATGAATGAGCGAGCCAACGCCGGTTACCACCAGCATCATGGTGACGCTCAAGGAATCGACCCGCAGCTGCCAGGGTATCTCCAGCCCAATCGACTCGATGCGCAGCCAGCCATCCACAAATGGCGGGTTCACCACCCCGGCCGCGCCGTCGGTGCCCGTCACATACGACAGCAAAAACAGCGAAATCAGGAAGGCGAAGGTAGAGGCAAAGCAGCCGATATAGCCCGACCACTTCTCACCGATTTTCATGCCGACGAAGAAGTTGACAATCGCCCCCAGCGCGGGGACAAAAATGACCAAGGGGACTAAGAGTGGCAAGTTTTCCATACCTTAAAGAGCCTCTTCTGATGGCAATCCGCTAACCCTGCATCTGGTTCAGTTCGTCGATATTGATGCTCTGGCGCTCACGGAAAATGTTCACAATCAAGGCCAAGCCGATAGCGACCTCCGCCGCCGCCACCGTCATCACAAAAAACACAAAGATGTGCCCGTTGATTTGCTGCCATTGCTGGGCAAATGCCACCAGCGCCAGATTAGCCGAGTTCAGCATCAATTCGACTGACATAAAAACCAGAATGGCATTGCGGCGCATGAGGACGCCCATCGTCCCCATCAAAAACAAAACCATGCTTAATAACAGATAAGGTTCTGTGCCGATTGAGTGCATTGTGTTCATTCTCTCCTGCGGCTACTCGGCTGTCGGGTCATCCGACCCTTCGGGCAGTTTCGCCAGATAATCGCCACGCAAAACATCAGAACCGGTCTGCTGTGAAATCACGCTGACAAGCGGGCGGTTCACCCGCCGACGGCGATTCACACGCTGCCGCTTCGCCTGTGCCAGCGCATCGGGACGCGCCAGCACGATGACCCCAATCAGCGCCACCAGCAGCAGAATGCCGACCAGCTGCACGGGCAGGACATAATCAATAAACAGCACTTGCCCAATCGATTCGGGGCTGCCAAAAGGCGGGCTGGCCAGGGCGCTGAAGATGGCGGCGCGATAGCTCGCCTGTCCGCCAGGGACGCTCGGCTCGCGCACCAAAACCCGCGTCTCCACCACGCCACGCTTCGCCTCGTATGCTGGCAGGCTGCGCAGAATGTCCTTGTCTGCATTGACAAAGGCCAGGTTGTAGGTCCCTTCGTCAAGCTCAATCGTGCTGTTGTTCCCCTGCGGCAATTCCTCAATCAAGGTGCGATGAGGCAAAAGAGCGCCGCACGAGTCATCCTCACACAAAGAGCGAATGGCGCTGTACTGTCCGATGTCAACCAGCGAAATGTCCGTATCTGTCACGCCATTAAACAGGGTGAGACGCATCTTGCCCACGCCGGGCGCACTGATGTCATCGGCAAGTGACAGCACATCCACCCGCCTGTCCACATTTTCGTACACGATAACCGACCGCGCCGCATCAGGGGCAAGGCGCAGATTTTCACTGAATATCGGGCTCGACTGGTAATTGCCATCGCCAACCGAGACCGTGAGGGTATAATCGCCAGCAGGCAGCTCGGTATAGCCGCGGATGTCCTCGCGCGGGTCATCATAAATCACCGACTCGAACCTTATATCGGCAAGGGTCTCGTCCATCACATCAAGCAGCACAGTCGCGCTTGCGCTGCCATCGAGCGGCACATCAAATCCAGCCTCGACCACCGTAAATTGTCTGGCTTCGTCGGGAGGAATCGCGTTGATGACCCGCAAAAGGGCTGTTCCATCCACCACAGTGGCATCGTCATCGGTGAGCAGGTCGGACGCAATCGGGAAGCCAAAAATGAGAAGCGTCAATATGGCGACCCCGGTGGCAGCAAAGCTCAGCCAGCGCATCCGCCCGGAGGTATCGCTGGTGACTTCGGCGCCAAGCAGCATAATCACAAACAAAAACAAGACCATGATGGCCCCGGTATAGACGGTCACCTGCACCATCGCCAAAAACGGGGCATCCAGCATCAAATACAAGAAGGCGACACAGCCAAAATTGACAATCAAAAACAAGGCGCTATGCACTGCGTTTTGCCGAGTCAGCATCATACCCGCCGCAAAGACGGCTACAAAACTGACAGCCAGGAACAACCATTCCATCCGCTTCTATCCCTTAAATGAGTTTGTGCATTTTAACACAATTAGCGCTGCCCTTCAAAATGCAATACCGCGCCGCAGGCTTTACGACGGGTCTTCCATATCGGGTATCGAGCGCGTGTACAGACCCGGTTCAACTTGCTGCGGCGTCGCTTCTGCGCCAGCTTGCGGCGCATCAATCAGCATTTCCTTGGTATAAATCGCATCCCGCCGGTCAGTAAAAGACATCTGATGCTCATGTCCCAGCTGGATGGCTTCGGTTGGGCAGGCATCTTCGCAATAACCGCAGAAGATGCAGCGCAGCATATTGATTTCATAAGTCTTGGCATAACGCTCGCCAGGACTGTAACGTTCCTCATCCGTGTTCTCCGCTGCCTCGACCCAAATGGCATCCGCCGGACAAGCCGCCGCACACAAGGAACAGCCGATACATTTCTCCAGGCCATTTTCATAACGGCGCAGATGATGCCGCCCTTTGTAGCGCTGGTGAAATTTCTGCACCTGCTCCGGATACTGCACGGTTACGGCATCATCCATCAGATGCTTGAAAGTTGTTGCAAACCCTTTAATCACATTCATAAAACCACAGCCTCACAACACTCGCATTCCATCAGATTCTATGAGCTAATCCCCGCCACCTGACGAGGTAATGGCTGTCTCGCCGCTTTCCAGTTGGCGGTCTTCTTCTGGCGTGCGCCCAAAACTTGCCAGGCCGTCCAGCGCCTTGACATTGAAGTTAATCAGCGCAATCGGAGCGGCAATCAGCATCCCGACCAGATGAACCAGCGCCCAGCCAATCCCGCGCCGTTCCCCGGTGTACATCGGGTCTTCTTCCAGCGGAATCGCCTCTTCGCCAGCTTTGTCTTCACCGAGCCGCCGCAGCGCCAGCGCCCCCACCATCAAAACCAGCACAAACACTGCGCCAGAGATAAAGGGATAAGCCGTCCCGCCCAGCGCATCGCCCACAACCACCGAAACAGCCGTCCAGGCAACCGCCAGCAGCGCCAAAGGAATCATCACCTTCCAGCCGAACTGCATCAGGCGGTCATAGCGGATGCGCGGCAGCGTCGCCCGAACCCAAATCATGGCACAAAGGAATAAAACAACTTTGCCCATAAAAATGACCGGCGCCAGAATGGGCAAGCCATCCATCGGCCACAGATGATAACCGCCAAAGAAAACCGCCGCCGCTACCAGGCTGACCGCAATCATACCCAGATATTCCGCCATCATAAACAGCGCGAATTTCATCCCGCTGTACTCGGTCATATAACCCTGCGTCAGTTCCTGTTCTGCTTCCGTCAAATCAAAGGGAGCGCGATTCGTCTCTGCCAGCAATGCCAGAAGCAAGACCGCCGCCGCCAGGGGATTTTGGAAGACGAGCCATTCCCAGATATTGCTCTGGGCGTCAATGATGTCGCCAATCGCCATGCTGCCCACAATCATCACTGGCACCGCCAGCGCCAGCCCCATGCTTAATTCATAGCTAATCATCTGTGCCGAAGCCCGCAAAGCGCCCAGCATGGCGTATTTATTGTCGCTCGACCAGCCCGCCAGCACCACGCCATAGGTGGCGATGCTCGTAATCGCAATAATCCAGAGGATGCCCACATTGGAATCTACCAGCCCCTGCGGCACCTGAAACCAGACATCACCCAGCGACGGGGCAAACCAGGGCAAAATCAAATCGGGTCCCATGGGAATCACCGCGGCAATCATCAGCACCGGGATGACCTTAATCATCGGCGCCAGCCGAAACACCCACTTATCCGCCCCGACTGGAAGCAAATCCTCCTTAAAAACCAGCTTGACCCCATCCGCCGCCGGTTGCAGGAATCCAGCCGGCCCCACCCGATTGGGGCCGACGCGATGCTGCAAGAAGGCCAGCAAGCGCCGCTCCAGCAGGGTCGCATAAGCAAAACCAGTGACAATCACAAAGGCAAAGCCAGCCGCAAAAATAATCGGCCACAAGGCAGAACAGCCAGCGTCATCCTCACACTGAACCACATTCTGCACCCGCGCTTCCGGGTGCAGCAGCATCCCAATCGCGCCTTCGCGCCCGTTCAGATTGCCGGATTCGTCAAAACCCAGCCAAGCGCCAATCGCGCCCAGATTGATGACAATCACTGCCAGCGCAATGACCATCACAGCCAGTACCGCTATGCCAATGCCGATAAGAAGGTTGCGGCTCATACGCACAATCCCCTGTTACTAATCACCCGAAGCCACTGCCGCGGCTGCTTTGTTCATCGTACCTTTTGTCACGAACATCGGTATCGCCTCATCAGTCAGATGACGGGGCAAGGCCACCGAACCTTGAGCAATCTCATCTGTCACCATGGCCCGAACTCGCAAGAGCGCATCACCCGCCCGCAGTTCGACCCTGTCACCCTGCCTGATGCCCCTGACATCCGCATCCGCCCTATGGATGATGACATGGGGTGCCAAAATCCGCTTTTCCATCAGCAGGCTCGGACGAAAATTGCGCTGACGATTATACAGTCGCGTCGTTGGAATCACCACGACTTCATTTTCGCCAGCTTGAATCGGTTCAGGCACAATCTTGACCTGTGGCAGCGCTTCGCCACGGTCAGCCCGGCTCGGAATCTGCCGGCCCAGCCCGCCCGTGTTGTTATAGGCGGTGCCGCCATAATACATATCCCGCCCGCCCACATCGGGAAACTGACGCTCGACTTTCGCCAGCGCCTTGTAGCGCATGCCCTCAAAGACCTCGATGTTCCTGCTTATCTCCAGCATGACCGCCGCCGCAGATGCTTTCAAGCGCCCCCGGCCCAGTTCTTGCCGAATGCTCCCAAACAGCTTCCAGGCTGGCAGGGCATCGCCCATCGGCCCCTGCGCCGTATAAAATCGCTGCACCCGCCTTTCGCCATTGACGAAACTGCCATCGCGCTCGGCAAATGTTTGAATGGGCAGCATATAATCGGCAAAATCGGCGGCGTCATCCTTAAAGAAATTGGCATAAACCAGCGTATCAACCCCACCGAGCCACGCGCCTGCCGTCGGGTCATCATCAAGCAGTTCAGCCTGCGCCACAATCAGCACCTTGGGCGGATTTTTAATAATATCCATCGTCACCTGGGGGGTATAACCCAGATAATGCTGCCCCATGCCATTGGCGCCGGGCAAGGTCAACAGCAAGCCGTTGTTGGCTTTTCCCACATGTCCGGTCTCAATCAGGAAGTTGGCGGCAGCCTGCGCCAATGCCTCGCTGCCCGCCAGCGTCAAACCCTCGGCGCCGGCAACAATCACCAGATTTTGGGCATCGCCCAGCCGCTGGGCAATGACTGGGTGCGCTGTCTGAAGGTTGCTCATCATACCGACAGCATCACCAGCCGCATAGCGGATGGCATCTCCCGCAACCACTCTGTCATTGCGAGCGCCCTGCAAGGCGAAGTCCTCCAGCCGTGTGTGCCGAGAATTGGCGACCACCAGATAAGCGCCACGATCCTGCGCCTGTTTCAAGCGCAGCCGCCAGATTGGCACTTCTTCTTCAAGGTCGCTGGCAATCACCAGAACCGCATCGCCCTTGCCCAGCTGCCCCAGGTTCGTCCCCGCGCCAACACCCACCTGCGCCACCTGTTCAGCGCCGCCGTGGGTTGGCGGCCAAGCACCCAACCTCGAGCCGCCTAAGCCTTCAACCAGCTGCCGCAATTCCCACAAGTCTTCGTTGGACATGCCGCTGCCCGCTATCGCCGCGACATCTCCAGCGGCATCCTTCAGGGTTTCAGCCCATTTGGGCAAAACGGATTTCCAGTCTGTTTCGCGCAGGTGCCCCCCTGTTTTGCGCAGCGGCGCTTGCAGGCGAGCCTCGCTGCGGGTGAAGTGATGACCAAAACGGGTCTTGTCGCTGATCCAAATCTCGTTGACCCATTCGTTTTGACGCGGCATGACCCGTTTAATCATCGCCCTGCCGTCAAAATCGCGGTCAAGGCGCATACTCAGGCTGATGTTTTCGCCCGCAGCATCCCAAGGGGAAATGCTGGGAACTTCATTCAGTTCCCAAGGACGTGCGCCAAAACGGAAGTCGACCGTGGTCAAAGCGCCCACCGGACAAATGTCGGTGGTATTGCCACTGAAATAGGTATCAAAGCCTGGGTCGGAATGGGTAATAATCTGCAAGCGGCGACCGCGCTCATGGAATGCCAGCACATCATCGCCGACAATTTCATCCTGAAAGCGGACACAGCGGGCGCATTGAATGCAGCGTTCGCGGTCGAGGAAAATCAAATCTCCCAAGGGATAATGCTTGTCCATCAGCAGCTTGTCCTCGAAATACATCCTCGAAGATTGCGGGCCATGGCGCATCGTCAGGTTCTGCAAGGGGCATTCCCCGCCCTTGTCACAAATCGGGCAATCCAGTGGATGGCTGGTCAGCAGGAACTCCAGCACATCACTGCGTGCCGCTATCACCTGCTCGGTGTTGGTCTTGATGTGCATGCCATCACTGACCACCGTCGTGCAGGCGGTCTGCAACTTGGGGAAATAGCGAATCTGCGGACTTCCATCGGCGTTCAGCAGCCATTCACCGGTTGCCCGGTCCCGTGCCGGCGTCCCCAGTTCCACCAGACACATGCGGCACATCCCTACTGGCTCCATCTTGGGATGATAGCAAAACACCGGAATATCATTGCTGGCATACCACTTGGCGGCATCCACCAGATTCGACCCGGCTTCCACCTCGTATTCTTTTCCATCCACATTGATTTTCACCGTGTCGGACATTCAAGCCTCCACTTCCTCGATTCGCTCTTTATCATGCACAGGTTACACGCGCCGCCGAACCTCGTCCAGCCCTCGCAGTGCGCGGTCACGCATCACCTGCTCAACCAGCCCCCAGCCCTTGGTTGGGTCAAACTTTTCGGCAAGCTCCAGCGCAGCATCAAAATCAGCCTGTGCCAAGTCATATTTTCCGTCCTGCAATAATAATTCGCCCCGCAAGATGCGATAAGCCAAGGAATTTGGCGCAGCGCCGACAGCCGCATCAAGCTCCTGCAATCGCTGCGCAAGCTCGCGCTGTCGCTGTGCTGGACGCTTATAAAACCAGCCGATGATGCGCCGCAGCCATACCGCAGCCCTCGCGGCAGGCAAACCCTCACCATGCCCCCTGACAAAAGAAGAGTCGATTTTGAAACCATCTTCTGACACAGCTTCCGACTCGGCCGCGAACTCATAGGTCATGCGCTAATCCCCGCTCGCTGGCGCTTTCGCCTGCACATGCTGCGCGAAATCATCGGGGAAATGCTTAATGGTATAAATAATCGGGTTGGCGGCAAAGTCGCCCAAAGCGCACAGGGTTGTCCCCTGCATATTTTCAGCCACATCAGCGATGCGCTTCACATCTTCCTCTGTCCCGCGCCCATCCATAATTCGGTCAATCACCTTGTCCAGCCAATAAGTCCCTTCGCGGCAGGGCGTGCATTTTCCGCAGCTTTCATGCTCGAAGAACTTGGTCACCTTGGAGGCGACCCAGGTCATATCGACCGATTCGTCCATCACAATAATCGAAGCCGAGCCGATAATGGTATCAATTTTAGGCGTATCCTCATAACTCATCGGCGTATCCAGCACTTCGTCCGTCAGCGGCACAATCGGCCCCGACCCTCCCGAGGGCAGCATCGCCTTGAAGGCGCGGTCGGTATGCAAGGGGCCGCCCGCATGGTCATACAGCAATTCGCGGAAGGTCGTCCCCATCGGCAGTTCATAATTGCCGGGCTGCTTCACATGGCCGCTGACGCAGTAGATTTTTGTGCCGGTGCTTTGTTCCGTGCCAATCGCTTTGAAGGCTTCGGGCCCCTCGCGCAAAATGAAAGGGACGTTCGCCAGCGTTTCCACGTTATTGACAACAGTCGCCTCTTTATACAGACCGCCACCTTTTTGCGCTGGAAAGGGCGGGCGCACGCGCGGCTGACCGAGATAACCCTCCAGGCTGTTGAGCAGGGCGCTCTCCTCACCACAGATATAGGCCCCAGCGCCCAAATGCGTGTACACCTCGCAATCATAGCCAGAACCCATGATGTTTTTGCCGACATAACCTTTCTGACGCATTATCTCGATGCACTCGTCCAACTGCTGTCCAATATCCCAAAATTCGCCGCGCAAATAAATGTAGACCGCCTTCGCCTGGATGGCATAGGCGCAAATCAACGACCCCTCAATCAACTGATAGGGGTTGCTTTCCATGATTTCGCGGTCTTTGAAAGTGCCGGTTTCACTTTCGTCAGCATTCACCGTGACATATTTAATCGGTTCGTGCTGGGGGATGAAACTCCACTTCACACCAGTCGGGAAACCCGCCCCACCCCGACCGCGCAGCCCGGAGGCTTTGACTTGTTCGATGACTTCCACAGGTTTCATGGCGAGCGATTTCTTCAAGCCGACAAAACCCTCATGCCTTTCATAGACATCCATCTGGTCAAAATTTTCAATCTCGCGTCCACGCAATAGAATGTGCATCATTCGCTTCAGTCCTTTAGCGCTATCGGTTCGCCAATTCTCGGCTGGCTTCTGCCCGCCATTTTGCCAGCAAGCCTCGCATCTTGTCTCGACCGAGATTTTCGACATAACGGAAATTGCATTGCAGCATCGGCGCTTTATCACAGGCGGCAAGGCACATGACATGCTCAACGGTGAACATGCCGTCGTCGGTGGTGCCGCCCTCTTCCACGCCCAACTCCTCTTTTAACCAGGCATGGAATTCATCCGCACCCTGGAGGGCGCAGGCCAAGTCGGTGCAAACATGCAGCCAGTATTTGCCCTTGGGCTTCTCGGAATACATCGTATAAAAACCGGCGATGGATTTGACCTGCGTCGGGTCAAGGTCAAGAATCTGCGCCACCTCTTCAATCCCGTCCTGGCTGACCCAGCCATATTCTTCCTGCGCGATATACAGCAAGGGCATCACCGCCGAGCGTTTGGTCTCATATTTTGCCAGATGATGCCTGATGCGCTCTTCGTATTTGGGATTTCCAATAACTGCCATAAACTGTTTTTTCCTTATTAGCGGTCACAGTCGCCCAGAACAATATCGACGCTGCCAATAATCGCCACCATATCCGCCAGCAAATAGCCTTTCGACATCACGGGCAAGGCGCTGATGTGCATGAAAGACGGCGTTTTGAAGTGAACGCGGCGGGGTTTATTGGCGCCAGTGCCATGAATATAACAGCCGATTTCGCCACGCGGGCTTTCAATCGCCTGATAGATTTCGTCATCGGGCGCATCATAGCCATAGGTCCACAGCTTGAAGTGGTGAATGACGGCTTCCATGCTCTGCCCCAATTCACTGCGCAGCGGCGGACAATACTTGCGATTCTCGGAGCGGAAGGGCCCCTTGACCCGCTCCAAACGAGCCAGCGCCTGATTCAGGATTTTGATGCTCTCGCGGAATTCGTGGATGCGAATCAGGTAACGGTCATAAACATCCCCGTGTTCGCCCAGAGGCACATTGAAATCATAGGTCTCATACCCGCTGTACGGCTGTGCCTTGCGCAAATCCCAGTTGACGCCACTGCCGCGCAAAGCCGGCCCCGTCATCCCGTAGGCAAGCGCCACATCAGGTTCAATCACCCCCACGCCCTGCGCACGGTCTTTCCAAATCGGATTTCGCGTCAGCAGCGCCTCATAATCATCGACTTTTGCCGGAAAATCCTGCAAGAATTGCTTCAGCGTCGGCACAAAATCGTCCGTAACATCGCGCCAGACCCCGCCAGGGCGGATATAACTGCTCATCATGCGCTGACCCGACAGCATCTCGAACATGCCCAGAATGCGCTCGCGCTCGCGGAACGCATAGAGCAGGACACTCATCGCCCCCATATCAATCGCATGTGTGCCAAGCCACACCAGATGGCTGGCGCAGCGTGCCAGTTCCAGACAAATGACACGGATAAGCTGACCGCGTTCAGGCACATCCAGATCGAGCAGCTTTTCCACTGCGCTGGAAAATACCATATTATTCGACATGGGCGAGAGATAATCCATGCGGTCGGTCAGCGGCACCGCTTTTTCGTAGGTCTTGTCTTCAATGGATTTCTCGATGCCCGTATGCAGAAAACCAATATCCGGCAAGCACGAGACGATTTCCTCGCCATCCAGTTCAAGCAAAAGCCGCAGCACCCCATGCGTGCTGGGATGATGCGGCCCCATATTGAGCAGCATGGTTTCGCCAGTTATCGCCCGTTCCGAAACCAGCCCTTTCAACTCGTCCAGGCTGCCTTCCCATTTGCGCTGTTCTTCAATCGTTTGTGTTTGCGTTGCAACGACCATCTTAACCTCAAGAAACTACTTCCTGGCGAAGGGTTTGTGCTTGCGGATGTCTTCCTCATTAAATGAAAAGGCGACCGTCTCTTTGCCCAGGGGATAATCGCGCCGGTGGGGATGCCCATGCCAGTCTTCAGGCATCAGCAGCCGCCGCTGGTCTGGATGCCCGGCAAAGGTGATGCCCATCATATCCGCGATTTCACGCTCCAGCCAATTCGCCGCCGGCCAGACAGCCGTTACCGATGGAACAACTGGATCCTCTTCGGCAGCAAAAGTCTTGACGCGCAGGCGGCGATTGTACAGCATCGACAGGATATGGTAGCAAAGGCCATATCGTTCGGGACGATAATCGCCCCCATCGCCATCGAACTCGTCGCCATAATCGTTCGGATAATAATCGACAGCGCTTATATCCGAGAGCATGTTATACACCAGGCCCGCGCTGACACGGAAGAAATCCAGCACATCGAGCAGGCGCTCTGGCGGAACAACAATCGTGGCTTCGCCCCGAAACTCCTTAACATGCAGGACAGCATCCGCAAAACGTTCGCGCACCGCGTTTATCGGGTCTTTCGCTGCTGGAATTTCCATTCCCAAGTCGCCTTTGCTGCTCGTTCAACCATCACAGGGCCCGAAACCCATCTAAGCCCAATCGTTAATCCGTTCGCCCTTGACCTTTTCGTGCAGGGTCAAAATGCCATGCAGCAATTGTTCCGGGCGTGGCGGACAGCCAGCAATATAAACATCCACCGGGATGATTTCGTCCACCCCCTGGACAATGGCATAATTGTTATAGACACCGCCGCAAGAGGCACAGTCCCCCATCGAAATGACCCACTTCGGTTCGGCCATCTGGTCATACAGCTGACGGATGACCGGCGCCATCTTGCGCGTCAGCCGTCCCGACACAATCAGCAAATCTGCCTGGCGTGGCGTGGCGCGATTCAATTCCATGCCAAAACGCGACAAATCATAACTGGATGCCTGCGAACTCATGTATTCAATGGCACAGCAGGCCAAGCCAAACAAGAGCGGCCACATCGCCCCTGTCCGCGCCCAATTCACAGCCTGCTCAACGGTGGTAGTCACAACCCCCAGATTTCCGAGCTTGGAGCTTACTCCCATTCCAAACCACCTTTCTTCCATTCATAAACAAAGCCAACAATCAAAATCACAGTGAAAACCGCCATCACAACCAGGCCATAAACCCCAAGGTCGCGCATAGCGACAGCCCACGGCAAAAAGAAAATCACCTCAATATCAAAGATAATGAACAGCACCGCCACCAGATAGAACTTGACCGGCAGGCGGCGCGTGGCCGGGCCAATCGGCTTCATGCCGCTTTCGTAAGGGACACCCTTGCGATAGCTTGGTTTGTGCGGGCCCATGACGCGCGAGATATTGGCGATGATAAACGCTAATGCCACCGCAATAACGAGGAGCGCCGCGACAGGACCAAATTCAAGGACAGTCATATTTTATTCCAGCCATTTGTGCTTTTTGGAACAAATCAAGAATACACAAACATTAGCATACAATTCAAGCAAAATCAAGAAACGCCAAACTCGGATTTTATCCTCGCCGTTCCTATAGCTTGTTATTGTACCCCAAAGGGGATTTTTTGCGAGACTTTTGCCGAATGAATATGGACAACCGCACCAACTCCCCACCAAGTCTCGCTCCACCCAAACCAAAAAGGGCGCATCACCAGCGATACGCCCTTGAGCCTAACCGATAGCCAATGAAGCCTAATTCGAGCCAAGCCGCAGCAAGCCGGTTGCCGGCTGGGGTCTCCGCGCCTGCTCGTCATCCTTGCCGAAGCGAATCACATCGCCGCTGCTAGTAATCGCCTCGACAGCCAAACCCAAGCTCTGCAATTCTTTGACCAGGACGCGGAAGCTGGTCGGAATCCCTGGTTCTTCAATGTCCTCACCCTTGACGATGCTCTCGTAGGTTTTCACCCGACCCTGCACATCATCGGATTTGACCGTCAGCATTTCCTGCAAAATGTAAGCCGCGCCGTATGCCTCCAGCGCCCAGACTTCCATCTCGCCAAAGCGCTGACCCCCAAACTGCGCCTTGCCACCCAAAGGCTGCTGGGTCACCAGGCTGTAAGGCCCCGTCGAACGGGCATGTGCCTTGTCCTCCACCAGATGCGCCAGCTTGAGCATGTGCACATAACCCACCGCGACATCACGGTCAAAGGGCTCGCCCGTGCGTCCGTCATACAGCCTCTGCTTGCCATAATGCGGCACCGGACTCCCCGTCTCAAACATCACCTGGTCAGCAATCTTAAACAGGTCACGAATCTCAAGGTCATCCCCTAACTCGACTTCCTGCTCCGCATTCTGCCCAATCCACAGGCATAATGAAACCCGCAGCGCGTTCTGGTCCCGACGGTCACGCTCCTCATTTGACAAACCCTCATTGTTATAGACCATGACCTCATCAGGTGCATAGCCGAATTCACGCAGAACTTCGGCAACTGCCACGCGGCGGACATAAATCTCGTCACGCTCCAGGATAATCGCTTCGTTGTCGTACTCGCCTGATTCACCCACCCGATGCACCAGATAAGCGCAAATGACGTGCATGTCATCATCAAATTCTTCCAGCTTCATCTGACCCATTTCAGCCAGATGTTCAGCGTTTTCCCAGGCGCGTTCGGTTATGTATTTCCAGGCCCAATCTATCATCCAGGCACGACCCAAATCAGCCCGAATTTCATCCTCCCGCGCACCGTCAAACACGGGCGTAACCGCGCGGAAGCCCAGGCGGTCAGCTGCCCAACCCAGGTGCAATTCCAGAATCTGACCGATGTTCATCCGACCTGGCACCCCCAGCGGATTCAGGATAATCTCCACTGGAACGCCCCCCTCGATATAAGGCATATCCTCAATCGGAACAATTTTGGAGATGACCCCTTTGTTGCCGTGTCGCCCGGACATCTTGTCACCAACCGTCAGCTTGCGGCGCTGCGCGACACTCACCCGCACCATCTTTTCCACACCAGCCGGCAAATCCGGGTATTCGTCACGGGTGAAAATCTTCACATCGACCACCTTGCCCCGGTCACCATGCGGCAGGCGCAAAGAGGAATCCTTCACCTCCCGCGCCTGTTCGCCAAAGATGGCCCGCAGCAGTTTTTCCTCTGGCGACAGTTCTTTTTCGCCCTTGGGCGTAATTTTGCCAACCAAAATATCATTCGGCCCGACCTCAGCGCCAATCCGAACAATCCCGCGCTCATCGAGGTCTTTCAGCGCCTCTTCCCCGACATTCGGAATATCATAAGTGATTTCTTCTGGCCCCAGCTTGGTATCGCGGGCTTCGATTTCATGTTTCTCGATGTGGATGCTGGTGAACTTGTCATTGCGCAGCATATCCTCGCTGACGAGCAAAGCATCTTCATAGTTGCCGCCATCCCAGGACAGGAAGCAGGTCAAGACATCATGCCCAAGCGCAAGACGCCCCTCATAGGTCGAGGAACTGTCCGCAATCACATCGCCGGGCTTGATGGTGTCGCCTTTGCGCACCAAAGGACGCTGGTCAATGCAAGTGGATTGGTTCGAGCGGTCATATTTGCGCAGAGGGTAGACAAGCTCTTCGCCCTCCTTCGTTTTAACAATCACCCGATGCCCCTGAACGCTGACGACTTCCGCCTCAATATCCGATACCAAAACCTGACCACTGTCAGATGCCGCCTGACTTTCCATCCCAGTGCTCACCACCGAGACATCCGGCGTCAGCAAGGGGACAGCCTGACGCTGCATGTTGGAGCCCATCAAGGCGCGGTTGGCATCATCATGCGACAGGAAAGGAATCAGAGCCGCGCTGATGCCGACAATCTGCCGCGGCGCAATATCCATATAATCAAGCCGGTCTCGCGGCACTGTCAGGAACTTCTGGTCGTGGCGGGCGGAGACGCGGCGCGACACAAATTGATTGCGCTCGTCCAAGTGCGAATTCGCCTGCGCAATCCTGTAGCGGTCTTCCGTATCGGCCGACAGATATTCGATGTCATAGGTGGCAAATGGCACCACTGGTACTTTCTCAATGCCGTGCTTCTTGAGCTTTCTCACGACTTTGGCGTCAATAACTGTTCTCTCTTCAACGATGACAGCTTCAATGTCATCCGCAGCCTTATATCCAATCAGGTCAGGGTCATCAACTTTCTTGGCAGTGTAGGTCTCTACCTTAACTTCCTTGATGTCCTGCTCTACCAGCTTTTTCAGAATTCTGGCATTAATTTTGGCAGATGCTTTGACAATGACATTGCCCTTATTACCTTTAATAGTGTCATAGACACTGCGCCCAATCAAAGCCTTATTGCCAACATAGGACACTGTCTTAACTTTCTCGATGTCCTGCTCTACCAGCTTTTCTAGGATTTCGGCATCAATGACTGTTCCCGCTACGATTACAGCTTCAATGTCATCCGCAGCCTTGCATCCAATCAGGTCAGGGTCATCAACTTTCTTGGCAGTATAGGTCTTTGTCTCTACCTTAACTTCCTTGATGCCCTGTTCTACCAGCTTTTCCAGGATTTCGGCATTAATGACTGTTCCCGCTTCGGCGATGATTTCTTCTTTGTCATCTTCAATTTTGACTTTCTTGATACCATGTTCCTTCAGTGCTTTAAGGATATTGGCATCAATGATGTCACCCTTTTTGACGATGATAATGCGACTCTTTACACCTTCGTCGGATAACAGAGGATTAGCGTCTATCTTCCTTTGCACATCTCTAACTATCGCGGGAATTCTTTCTTGAAGATTGTTAACGCCTATCAACGCCTCAGCCACCGCCTTATTAAATTCCTCCTTATTGGTGACACCTGCAGATATAGCGGCTTCCATGTCTTCTAATCCGACAATTGCCGTATCGGTATCTCCTGCAAGTTCATCTAATAATCCTGCGAAATCAAGCACTTTTGCTTGATCACCTGATATTCTTACAATCTCAGGATGACTTTGTAATTGAGTAATCTTTCTCTCCAGCGTTTTGATTGTCTCCTGATATGCGCGAACAGGTTCGTTTATCTTACGTCTGTATTGTTTAATTGTTTCACCATCGGGAAATTCACCTTTCTCAACCTTATTTCTGATTTGCTGCAAACTGGCACGAACACCATCACTCTCTCGTAATTCTTTTCCCAAACCATGCAAAGCGTCTTCGCTTTGTTTAAGAGAGGTGTTTCTAATCTCATTGAGATTATTGACAGCTTGGCGAGACTTCTCCAATGTTGCAACTTCAACATCGTCAGAACTCTTATACCCGATTAAAGATTCGGTGACTTTACGGGATCTGGTGACTTTCCGAGAAACAACGATTTCCTCGCTGACTGTCCGTCCGATTAGGTCAGGATTGTCAATTTTCTCTTCAACATAGATCACGACTTTGACTTCCTTGATGCCGTGCTTCTTGAGCTTTCTCACGGCTGTAGCATCAATGACTGTTCCCGCTACGGCGATTACAGCTTCAATATCTTCAGCAACTACCTGCTTGAGCAAGTCCTTGTTGCTGACTTTCTCGAGGTTATACTCATTGGTATCGCTTTCCACCCAATTTGGAGTGAAGACCTCTACGGACTTGACTTCTTTCACAGAAGTGGGGATTGACAGCCCTTCCACCACCAGAACTTCCTTTCTGCCATACTCCCTGAGCTCCTTCACGATTTCAGCATCAATGACTGTCCCCTCTTTAACGATCACAGATTCAATGTCATCGCGGACTGTCCGTCCGATTAAGTCGGGATTGTCAATTTTCTCTTCAACATAGGTAACGACTTTAACTTTCTTGATACCGTGTTCCACCAACACATTGAGGATGTCGGCATCGATGACGGTATCCATTTCAACAATGGTTCTGCCCTTAGTGTCGTTAATGTCATCATAAACCTCGCGCCCGATCAAAGCCTTGTTGCCAACATACGACACCACTTTGACTTTCTCTCTACCGTGTTCCTTCAAGGCTTTAAGGATATCGGCATCAATGATGTCACCCTTTTTGACGATAATGCGACTCTTTACACCTTCATCGGATAACAGAGGATTAGCGTCTATCTTCCTTTGCACATCTCTAACTATCGCGGGAATTCTTTCCTGAAGATTGTTAACGCCTATTAACGCCTCAGCCACCGCCTTATTAAATTCCTCCTTATTGGTGACACCTTCAGATATAGCGGCTTCCATGTCTTCTAATCCGACAATTGCCCTATCGGTATCTCCTTTAAGTTCATCTAATGATTCTACGAAATCGAGCACTTTTGCTTGATCACCTAGTATTCTTACAATCTCGGGATGACTTTGTAATTGAGTAATCTCCCTCTCCAGCTTTCTGACTGTCTCCTGATATGCGCGAACAGGTTCGTCTATCTTACATCTGTATTGTTTAATTGTTTCACCATCGGGAAATTTACCTTTCTCAGCCTCACCTCTGATTTGCTGCAAACTGGCACGAACACCACCACCCCCTCGTAATTCTTCTCCCAAACTATGCAAAGCGTTTTCGCTTTGTTTAAGAGAGGTGTTTCTAATCTTATTGAGATTATCGACAGCTTGGCGAGACTTCTCCAATGTTGGAACTTCGCCAGAACTCTCATACCCGATTAAAGATTCGGTGACTTTACGGGATCTGGAGACTTTCCGAGAAACAACGATGTCCTCGGGGGCACGGACTTTGTTAGTAAGAACGACTGGCAACTCATTGACCACCTTGCGATAGGGCGTCTCAATGAACCCCAGTTCGTTCACCCGCGCATAACTCGCCAGGCGACCAATCAGCCCAATGTTGGGGCCTTCTGGCGTTTCAATCGGGCAGATGCGCCCATAATGGCTGTGATGCACATCACGGACATCAAAGCCCGCCCGCTCGCGGCGCAAACCGCCCGGACCCAATGCCGAGAGGGTGCGCTTGTGCGTCAATTCCGACAGCGGGTTCGTCTGCTCCATGAACTGCGACAGCTGCGACGAACCAAAAAATTCACGAACAGCAGCCACAATCGGGCGGATATTCACCAGCGCAACCGGTGTCAGCTGCTCGGCTTCCCGAATCGACATCCGCTCCCTAACCACCCGTTCCATGCGGCGCAGGCCAATCCGTAGTTTATTGCCAATCAACTCGCCAACAGTCTTCACGCGGCGATTGCCCAGATGGTCAATATCATTGCGCTCGCCCTGACCATTGTTGATGAGAATCATCTGCGCCACCAGCGCAACAATATCTGCCTTGGTCATGGTGCGATGCTCTGGATCGATTTCGTCTTTCAGTCCAAGCACTTCAATAGCGCCCTCCCGACCAAGCTCTTCGAGCTTCTTGACCAGGTCGCGGCGCTTTTGATTGAGTTTGTGGCGTCCGACGCGCTCCAGGTCATAGCGGCGCTGATCGAAAAGCTGACCTTCCAAATAATTCCGCGCATTGTCCAGCGTAGGCGGGTCACCAGGGCGCATCCGCCGATAAAATTCAATCAGGGCGACTTCCGCAATCGTCTGCTTCTTCTTGACATCCCATTCTGGCTCGTTCTTCAGTGAACTCTCGATATAAGGGTGCAATTCATCGGTATCCAAATCAGCAAACAAGCGGCGCATCTCATCGTCATTGCCCGTCTTGACAGGCGACATTTCCGGCGGCAGACCGTCATCAACTGCCGCCAATGCCCGCAGCAGCACCGTCACTGGAATGGTTCGCTTGCGATTAAACTTGATGGTAATGTAATCGGTCTTGCGCGTCTCAAATTCCATCCAGGCGCCGCGGTCAGGGATCATTTTGGCATTCGATAAGGAGCGCCCGGTGGCGCGTTCTTCTTCCACATCAAAATAAACGCCAGGCGACCGTATCAACTGGCTGACCACGACCCGCTCCGTCCCATTGATAATGAAAGTGCCTTTTTCGGTCATCAGCGGAAAATCCCCCAGGAAAATATCCTGCGTGATGACTTCATCCCCCTCCGCGCGATTCATCAAGGCAACGCGCACATGAAGCGGCGACGCATAGGACATATCGCGCTCAAGACAGGCATCCTCATCATATTTAGGTTCTTCAAACCAGAACTTCAAACCGAATTCCCGCGCTTCAGGGATGTTCCCCGGGAAATACAGCAGCAGATTGCCGTTGAAACTCTCGATGGGATTGATCTCATCGAATAGTTCCAGCAGCCTGCCCCGATACAGAAAGTCTTCAAAGGACTTCAACTGAATATCAATCAGTGAG
The DNA here is from genome assembly GCA_965214515.1 of Aggregatilineales bacterium. Classification (GTDB taxonomy): domain Bacteria; phylum Chloroflexota; class Anaerolineae; order Aggregatilineales; family Phototrophicaceae; genus UBA6055. The sequence continues at coordinate 3,231,599 of OZ243955.1, read as the reverse complement.
GGAAGTTCCTGAATTTCAGGGGTACGAGCATAACTTTTCACATTATAATAGTGTTTCAAGGCAGTGCTCCTCGGATGGATAAATGATTCTACTGAACATGATGTCCGATATCACGAAAACGACCGCCCCGCTCCATCAAGAGGAAGAGAAAACCGCTTATCGGATAGACAGAGTATTAGGTTTGTTTCCATGAAACCATAAAATGTATCGGAAAGGGGACTGCAAACTAACAGTATATATGATGAGACAAGGTTTTGTCAAGGGAAATTTTTGACGCATCTCACGACCGACTATCTTTAGTGTACACCACTTTGGATTATTTGCAATATCCTCTCTTCGGTTTTTTTCGCCCTTTCCATTTCAATGGGATTTATCATGCCCAAACAAGACATGAAGCAGCAGGTTCAATCACAGTTTGATGATGTCGCCGCGAACTATCGCAAGAGCGCCGTTCACGCTGCCGGCGAAGACCTTGAACTCATGGTGCAGCTGTCCCCCGTCACACGGGCGGCGCTTGTCCTTGACGCCGGCTGCGGCGCCGGGCATACCGCAATGGCATTCGCACCCCATGCCAGGCAGGTCATCGCCTGCGACTTCACCCGCTCTATGCTGGATGAGGTCGAGACGCTTGCCCATGAACGCGGCGTCCACAATGTCACGACCCAGCATGGCGATGTCGAAAACCTGCCCTTCCAGGATAACACTTTCGATATCGTTGCCAGCCGTTACAGCGCACATCACTGGCTGCATCCCGAACGGGCATTGGCTGAATTTCAGCGTGTCCTTAAATCGGGCGGGACATTCATCCTCAGCGATATTATGGCAGATGAGGATTACGCCCAGGATACCTTTCTGCAAACCATTGAACGGCTGCGGGATCCATCCCACGTGCGTGACTATCGAATATCTGAATGGCAGTCCATGCTAAGCGCCGCCGGCTTTGCGGCCGAACTTGTCCACACCTTCGATTTGACGCTGCATTTCGACAAATGGACGCTGCGCATGGCGACTCCAGAGCAGAATGCACACATGATAAAGACCCTGTTCAATCACGCTTCTGATGACATTAAACGAGGTTTTGGCTTGCCAGAGCATGTCAGCGGCAAGGACTTTACTTTCGTTATCCCTGGCGCCATCATCCAAGGGGTATCAGGCTAATCGGCAAAAATGCTGCCTGCCATCCGATATATCCTCGGCACATCCAGGGCGGTCATATCATAAATCAAGACTTCATCGTCCTCGTGAACCGCCGCCTCCAGCGAAAACAGTTCCAGTCTCCGACTTTCGGTCTTTCCCACATAGCCATAGGATACTGGCATCTCTCGATGCAAAATAAGATATCGAAATCCATCCTCTTCAAGCTCAGCGAAGGCATCCTGCCAATCTTCAAGGCTCAGGTCTTCTATAGCGACATAAGCTGGCTCACGCAGAACCGCGAGCAAAAGATTGGAATCGATATAATCATAGGTGTCAGGCGGGACACGGGCAATCATGCCTTCGGCGATGGGACGCCCATGAAAGCGCTGCACTGACATATAATACTTGGAATAATGACGGCCAAAGGGTATGTCAATGACAGCGCCATCAGGCAGTTCAGTCAGCGCGGACAGATATGACGGCTGCGGCGCAGGGCGGGTCGGAATCGGGAAGATGCTGCTGCCATAGAGCAGCATCGCCACAGAGACTATCAGCAGCGCCCATTGCTTGCGGCTAAGAACCAGCGACCGCAGCCGATAGTGCAAACCATAGCCAATCAGTATGGAGTACGGGAACAGAAAGACAAATATCATCCGAAAGGGCCACTTGAGAACCCGAAAAATGAAATTATCCTGCAACAGACGATAAGGCGTCCAGTAAATACCGAGCGGGCTGCGATTGAAATAGATGTCCACTTCCAGGCTGAGCAGCCAGAACACAAGCGCCAAGGCGACCCAAATAGCAGCCCCGCGCCTGACCCTGACAGCATAAACCACGCCCATCAGTGCGAATGCCATGCTGACCACGCCCACATGGGACAAGCCCCAGGTTACAAATGACATCTCCAGTTGGTCATGGTTCAGGCTGGCGATGCTTTGCATATAATTCAATGGGCGCGAATGCTCCGCTTTGACATAGGTCAGTATGTCCATCCCTCCCCATTCTCCAGTAACAACGGCATCCGAAGACGCGCTTTCCAAACCGCCCGACCGAAGAATTACGCTCAATAGCGGCCAGCTAAACAAAATGGCAGACAGCCCAAAAACAAACATCGCCATCCAAAATAATCGCAAAGGCCATAATCGATGGGCAAGCATAACCAAAAGCACATAACCGCCGCCCAGCAGCATCGCAAAAATCGCTATCTTGAGATTCATATAAGCATTCAGCGAAAAAAGAAAACCCGCCACTATCATCATCAGCATGACCGAGCGAGCCTGTTTTCTTGCCCGAATACCCGAAAGTCCAACTAAAAACGCCAGCATAAACCAGGGAATCCACTCGGTCGCGCCTGTGTTAGGCTGTTGCAGCGCGTGGGTCAGGCTGGATGCGGAAAAGGCATAAAAGGCTCCGCTCACCCAAGCGGGTATTCGGCTCTTGAAAAGCATCAAGCCGAACAAATACATCCCGTATGCCTTGAAAAGAACACCCAGCATCGCCGTGAGGTTAAAAGCAAGCGGGTCTCCAAAGACAAGATACAGCAGACTCCACAACGGAAATGTTGACCAGCGATGTGGCTGAAGAGCTAAATCCAGGCCCTTCGGATAAAATAGCAAGGGACTGTAGTTGACGCCATGCCCTTGATTGAGCGCCTCCCGCATCCACCAATTTTGCCACATTGCCGTATGCGTATCGGTGTTGTTCATCGGCAGAGCGTTCATCCGCAACACAAAGGGATAGCTCATCACCATGAAGGTCAATAGATACAGCAGCAGCGGCACTTTGTCATTTCGCCAGCGAACCCGCACAAGCTGAAGCATTCACCTGTCCTTCACAGCAACCATCATGCCTGACCAGTCGCCTCCAGGTATTCGGTATAGCCGCCCGCATAGGTTCTTAGTTCACCATCCCGAATTTCGACCACGCGGTCAACCGTCTGATCCAGGAAATAACGGTCATGCGAGATAATCAACACCGTGCCAACAAATTCATCCAGCGCATCTTCCAGCACCTCCACCGAGGGAATATCCAGGTTATTGGTCGGCTCATCCAGCAGCAGCAGATTCGGCTGGCGCAGCATCACCAGCGCCAGCTGCAAGCGGCTGCGTTCGCCGCCCGACAAGGTGCGAATCGACTGGCGCACCTGCTCATATTGAAAGGCCATCCGCAGCAGAAATGTCACCGCATTCGATTCACTGCTATTCTGGATATTGCGAATCAAATCCAGCGGCGTCTTGTCCAGCCAGCCCGAAAGCGTCTGATACTCCTGTGAATAATAGCCAATCCGAATGCTCGGTCCCACATAGATTCTGCCTTCGGTCGGTTCATACTCACCGAGTATCATCTTGCACAGCACAGTCTTGCCAGCGCCATTGGGACCAATCAAACCCGCCCGTTCACCATGCCGCAGCAGCAGATTGGCCTCAGAAAACAGCGGTTCGTCCCCAAATGCCATCGACACATGCTCAAGCTCCAGCACCTTTTTGCTGCCGCGCCATCCCGCGACTTTGAAGTTCATCAGTTTGGGGTCTGCCACCTTCTCGATGATTTCGCCGCGTTCTTCCATTTTCTCCAGCATCCGCCGCCGCTGCCGCGCCGCCAGCATGTGCTTGCGGCTCAAAACCTGCTTCGCCCAGCGCTCAAAGCGCTCAATCATTTCCTCCAGGCGGGCTATTTCTTTCTGCTGCGTCACATATAGCTGCTGCTGGCGCAAACGGCGCAATTCCCGCTCATTCAGATAATACGAGTAGTTGCCATGATAAACGGTGATTTTGCCATCTGCCAATTCCACTGTCTGCGTCGCCACTTCATCCAGCAGATAACGGTCATGCGAAATAATCACCACGCTGCCGCGATAATTTTGGATAAAGCGCTCCAGATGGCGCTTGCCAGTTACATCCAGATGGTTGTCGGGCTCATCCAGCAGGAGAATATCGGGCGCGGCGACAGCCAACCGCACCAGCGCCAGCATCTTCTTCTGTCCGCCAGACAGGGACGCCGTTGACAAATCATCATCCTCGCGCCGAAAGCCCAGCATCGCCAGCAATTCTCTGACATGACTGGCATGACGATTGCCATTCATGCTTTCATAGACAGCCAGCAGCCCCTCATGTTTTTCGAGCAGGCGCGTAAGCCTGTCCGCATCGCCATACACTTTGGGGTCAGCCAGCCGCGCTTCGACCGCGTCCAGTTGAACCTCAACCTCCAACAATTCGCTCGGCTTGATGAGCGCCGTTTCCATCAGGGTCTTGTCGGGCGGCAATTCAATGTCCTGCGGCAGATAACCCAGGCGAATCCCTTTCTGTCGCCTGATATTGCCTCGGTCGGGTTCGATGTCGCCCAGCAGCAGCTTGAACAGCGTGGACTTGCCCGCTCCGTTAGGCCCGACCAGTCCAACCCGGTCCCGGTCTCCCACGACCCACGACAAATCGCGGTAAAGCTCGCGGCCGGCAAAATTGACGGTGATATTGTTGACATGGAGAATATGCACAAGCGGTCTCTTTCGGCCCTCAGGGATGCACCCAATCAGCATATCACAAGTGAATACAATCCTCTATCATCGGCTGGCAAGACGGGTTAAACTAATGTCACTGGCCTGCGCTTAGGGCTGGCATGGATGCTTCCAGCATTCTGTGGCATCCAGGGCGATGTTTGCAAGAACGAGGTTTTTCGGATTAAAGATGTGGCGGCGGTTTTACCGCGCAAACTGCGCGGAACTCTACCCGATGGATAGGCGGATATGTGGCGTTTTGCACAGGTAGGCATTGCCCTGGGCGCGATGGGCATTGTGCTTTGTTTTATGGGGCTGTTCCCCGGCGTGACCGGCGCTGAACCCACTGTTGGCATTGGACTGATTCAGATGACTGTGGTTTTGTTCGGTTATGCCCTGCTTATCCTGGGCGCCTTGATTTACCTGAAATTCACATTTTTTTTGGATGTTCCCTCCACCCTGATACAGCAAATCGGAACACGGCTGGCATTGACCGGCATTCTCTTCGCGGCGCTTGCCGGATTAGCCGACATTCTCGGCTTCGGCACGCACATTCGCAGCGATGTCGATGATATTTTTTTCGGACAGCTGCAAATGGTCGTGATTCTGGCGAGCTTCGCGCTGTCATCGCTGGGCGTGCTGGTTTATGTTCTGGCGGGCAGGCATCTGGCGCGGCACGCCCCGGCCGAGGCGCTCCGTGACCGTGTTCAGACAGCCGATGAAGCCATTGAAAACTTCCCTTCAAAGTCGGAAGAAGCCGCTTAAAGGCGCCTCTGTGAAGACTGACGCTCCCAAATTGCTGTATGTGGTCAATATCCCGCGTTTCTTTGTCTCACATCGCCTGCCGCTGGCTTTAGCCGCCCGCGAAGCCGGCTTTGATGTGCATGTCGCTTCTGCGGCGCATGACCGCCAATATGTGCAGCCCATCATCGACAGCCATCTCCCCTTTCATCCGCTCCCCTTGAGCCAGCACGGCATCAACCCCTTGACCGAACTGCGGACGCTGAACGCCCTGCGGCAGCTATACACCCGACTTCAGCCCGATTTACTGCACCACATCAGCATCAAACCCGTCCTTTATGGTGGCATCGCCGCCCGATTGAGCGGACGAAAAGCGGTGGTTCATGCCATGAGCGGATTGGGTTATGTTTTCATCAGCCAAGAACTGAAGGCGTCTTTCTTGCGATGGCTCACGCAACCCCTCTTTCGGCTGGTTATGGCCGGCGAAGGAACACGGGTGATTTTCCAAAATCCGGACGACCGACAGCTGTTTGTCAATCGCGCGTGGGTCAGCCCCGAAAAAAGCATCCTGATTCGCGGTTCAGGGGTTGATGAAAGCTGTTTCCAGCCCCAAGCCGAAACACTCGATGGCCTGCCTGTCGTCTTGTTTGCTGGCAGGCTGCTGTGGCAAAAAGGGCTGGGCGAATTTGTTGAGGCGGCACGGCGACTGCGAGGCCAGGCGCGTTTTGGCGTGGTCGGCTATGAAGAATCGACCAGCCCGCTAAATGTCCCTAGGGCGCAGCTGCAAGCCTGGCATGATGAGGGGGTTATCGAGTGGGGTGGCAAGCGCACGGATATGCCGCGCGTCTATGCCGAAAGCAACATCATTTGCCTGCCCTCGACCTATGGCGAAGGCGTGCCTAAAGTCTTAATCGAAGCCGCTGCCTGTGGACGCGCCTGCGTGACGACCGACACACCTGGCTGCCGCGAAATCATCCAGCACGGCATCAACGGCATGGTCGTTCCGCCGGCGGATACGGACGCGCTTGCCGCCGCCATTAGCCATCTCATCAAGAATCCGACCCAGCGGCAGCAGATGGGCGCTCGCGGCCGGCAAATCGTGCTTGAGGGTTTCACCTTCCGGCAAGTCGCCGAAGAAACCCTGCGGCTCTATCGTTCATTGCTGACCGAAAGCCATCCGCCTGGCATCGGTCAAGGTGAGGCATAAATCGCCGTCACCGTCGGCGGCCCATCGGCGCAAATCGGCGGCCCCCCAGGCGGATACGACCAGGTCTGCGGCAGGCCGGCACGGCTTGCCATCTCAAGAAACTCGTTGAAAGTCGCCATCAGCGCCGGGCAATCCCCAAGGATTTCGGCAGACTGACCCTGCAAATACCAACACTCGAACTGTCGGTCGGCTATCGCTGTATCCTGCTCGATTTGCAAGCGCGTACATTGATGAAGCGCTTGCTGCGCATTCCTGAAATCGCCCTGCAAAAAATAGGCTCGGCCCAATTTATACCAGCCATCCGACCACAGCGGCGCCAATTCGGTCACTTCGCCACAGTAACGGATTGCCGTCGCCCGCTCTTGCAGGCCGCTGGATAACTCACAGAGCCGAACGCGAACCTTCACATTATCATCATCAAAGGCCATGACCTGAAAATAAGAAACCGATGCCAGGTCGCTGTCGCCAATCTGCATCGCGTATAACGCGCGTTCAAAGTAAAGCGGAATCAGTTTGCGGTTGAAGTGGATAGCGCGGTCAATCTGTGTTATCGCCTGCTCATATTGACCGAGGTCGCCATGCGCAACCGCCAGCGTGCGGTAACTTTCCATCTGATACTGTCCATATTGAACGGATAAGGTCACAGCTACCTTTGCCTCACGGAGCGCCGCCTCGAAAATCCCCTGCGCCCCGTATGACCGCGACAGAACGATTCGCGCCAGGATATGTTCGGGCGAGCGTTCAATGACCCGCAGCGCCATCCGTGAAGCCTCATCAGAGCGACCATTCGCCTGCAAGGCATAAGCATGGCTTGCCTGCATATTCAGGCTGCGCGGCAGCAGGCTCATCCCCTGTCGGCTTACATCCAGCGCCTGCTGCCGCTCCGATTGGCCATCAAACTCGGCATAACTCTGATACACCAGCGCCCGAATCAAAAGCTCAAGCGCCCGCTCATCGGCAGGCCGGCTCTCCAGCAGCTGACGGGCATAGTGGATGGCTGTCGCCGAATCGCCTTGGTCAAAGGCCGACTGCGCCGCTTGAAAATTGATTTGGGTACGCTGCGGACGATTCAGATGCAGCCATTGTCCAATCCAGTTACGCCCCAAAGCAACCACCATTACAGTGACGCCAAACAATACCAGCAGCGGCAGACAGCCCTTTCCGCGACGGGAACGGCGCACGAACTGCCCGGTCTTGCTGCGTGAAATCTGCATCGCCTGCCTGGCTTCAAGTGGTGAGGTGAGTAAGGTGAAAGAAAGCCCCCAGGGCAAGCGTGGATAATAGTCCCACACCGATGCAAAATAAACTGCCTCTGCGCTGAACGGGCTTCAAGCTCCCGATAAGTATGATAAGTATACTGGACGAAGCCAATCTCCGCATTCACCCCAAGGGGGCAAACACTTCAGTCAATAGAGTGCGCCTGCCGCGATATGCGCCTGCCGAATCGGGGATGGCAGGCGATATTTGGGCGTACAGGAGAGAACCAATGCCACCGCACTGTGGAGATCCGCCAAATGACCGACCGAAACATAAATCGGCTTGACATTGGCGCGAGTGCGCAAGACGACGCCAAGCTGCTCACCCTGATACGTCAAGGGTGCAGCGCTTCCCTTTTCCTTGTTCGGCTCTTCATAGCTGCCGATAAAATGCGTTTTGCCACAGCCCACCGTCGGACGCCGCAGCCACAAACCGAGATGGGCGGCAATCCCCATTCGGCGCGGATGAATCTGCCCCATGCCATCAAACAGGAATACATCGGGTTCAACCGATAGCTGACGGAAAGCGGCTTCCAGCACCGGCCCCTCGCGGAAGCTCAGCAAGCCAGGAATGTAGGGATAAGCTGCCGGACCTCTGGCGCGAACCGTCTCGATTATTTCCAGTTCGGGATAACGCATCACGACGACGGCTGCCTGCGCCACCTTGTTCTTGATGCTGACATCCACGCCAGCCACCGTATCCACTTTCCCCAGGTCAATGGGCGCATCGCTAATCAGTTGGGAGGCCAGTTCCTTTTGCAAGGCCATCGCCGCCTGCGGCCTCAAGTTCCAGCCGTGCAATGGATGAATCTTCACAGCAGCGTCTACATTTCGAGGTAATCGCGCAACTGGCGCGAGCGGGTCGGATGACGCAGCTTGCGCAATCCTTTGGCTTCAATCTGGCGAATCCGTTCACGAGTCACACCAAAATGGCGTCCAACCTCCTCTAGGGTATGGTCTTGCCCGTCTATCAAGCCAAAGCGCAATTCCAGCACCTGCCGCTCGCGTTCACTCAATACCCCCAGCGCCGAGCGAATCTGCTCTTTCAGGAGTTGACGGCTGGCTGCATCAACCGGTCCAGTCAAATTGTCATCGGGGATAAAATCCCCCAGCTGGCTGCTGTCTTCCTGCCCAACCGGCATGTCCAGGCTCATGGGCTCTTGGCTGATGCGTATGATTTTGCGCACTTTCTGGGTCGCGCGGCGCAGCTTGCGATTGAGGCTTGGCTCCAGCGGCACATCTTGCCGCCGCCCCGTCATCACCGCCTTGCGCTCAGCATCCGACAGGAAGTCCATCGCCAGCGCAATCTGCTCGGCGTTGGGTTCAGCGCCCAGCTTTTGCAGCAAATCACGCTGAACCCGCATCAGCCGATTAATCGTCTCGACCATGTGGACTGGGATGCGGATGGTTCGCGCCTGGTCTGCAATCGCGCGGCTGATTGCCTGCCGAATCCACCAGGTGGCATAAGTGCTGAACTTGTACCCCTTGGTATGGTCAAACTTGTTGACCGCACGCAGCAAACCAATGTTGCCCTCCTGAATAAGGTCGAGGAAGCTAATGCCACGCCCCATATAACGTTTCGCCACGCTCACCACCAGCCGCAAATTGGCGCGGGTGAGGTCTTCCGTTGCCAGCCCGGCTTGCAGTTCAACCTGCTCTTGCTGGCATCGCGCCAGTTCAATCGGTTCTGCCGTGTCCTCAATCCAGGCATCAAACTGTATAAAGGGAGGCAGCTCGTTTCGTTCACGAAAATAGCGGCGCATCTGCATTTGGTGTTCCAGCGGAAACAGATAGATGGCATGGACGACTTCAAAAAACAATCGCGCTACCTGGGTCCACGGGTCGTTGCGCCCCCAACTCTGCTGACTGAGATAGCTGCGGATATAAGAATCGTTCTCTGTATCCCAATCGCGCGTAACCGCCTGCACCTCATCAAGAATCTCGCAGAAATCGGGCGCAGCCACCTCAAAGTCGGCGACAGCCTTGAGCAGTTCCTGCCAATTCTGCCGCAATTTCTGATAGGCAAATCGCTGGACATCCAGATAATTGGGCTCCCGATTGTCCGATTGAAGATTATCCAGGCTCATTAGCTCATCGCGCAAGGCCTCCAAATGCCGCTCGGCGGCAATCTGGGCGCTCAGCCACATTTCATGGTTGCTCTTTAATAGGGAAACTTGGCCGATTTCCTTGAGATACATCCGCACGGGGTCATCCGACAGCGACACGCTTTCATAAGCAGCGTCATCCCCGTCATCCTCATTGTCCAATTCATCTTCAAAATCAGAGTCCTCATAATTGCGGCTTTCCTTGCTCGCAACTTCCGCCAGCAAGCGTTCATCTTCGCTGTCATTATAACCACTAAAGGTACGGATGCTGCTATTTTTGTTTGCCATCAACCATCCAATTCTCTACTCTCGAAGCCGAAACCCAATCCCATCCAGACCGCTCACTTCCAAATCAATCCGTGCCTTTGCCCGCATCGATAACAGGATTTTCTGATTAAGGAGCTTATGATGAACATCATCCTGGCCAGCGCCAGTCTGCGCCTCTTCTTGCAGATATTGCATCTCAATGCGTTCCTGCTCCAGCCGCGCCAGCCGCAGCTGCAATGCCCTGACCACCAATTCCTGCCGCAAATCACGAGCTTTGCCCCGGCGCTTCTTGAAAATATCATCCAAATCGCGTTTGAAAGCGCCACGAATCAAGGCCAAAACCGCCTCTGGCGCATCCATCAGCAAGGCCTCAAAATCCGCCTCCAGTTCGCGCTCAATCGCGCCGCGCACATAATCCAGCGGCTCCATATCATCCTGTGCCACCGCCTCCTGAAAATAGCGCATCAATATCCGATACTGGCTCTGTGCAAAGTCTTCTACGTCCAAATCCGACAAAGGTCCTGCCAGCAGACTTTCATCATCGCCAGCCAGTTCCCGCAGCTTGCGATTCACCTGATACAGCAGGTTCGGATGTTTCATCAACAGGCCCAGGCAATAGGGTTCGATGGCCCGCTCCTGTCGGCGGCCCGCTTGAGATGCCTGCGCCGCGCGTTTCGGCTGACTCGCTTCCGCCATCATGTCGGGCGGTATCGAATCGTACTCGTTATCCCAATACTCCGGCGGCAAATCAGGCGGAACATCTGCTTGCTGCGGTGAACGCGCAGATGATGCCGAGCTTCGCGCTGCCTGCCACTGCTCCTGCGTCCAGGCCAACAGGTCGCGCTCGCTGATTCGCAGCCGCCGCGCCAATTTCTGAATGTTTTCCTGCCGATAAAAATTGTTTTCCGATACCATCAGAATCGGCAAAATCCGTCTGGCAGCAAGCTGACGCTCCTGCACACTGGCTTGCGCGGGCAAGCTAGCCGTTTCCATATCAATCACAAAATCGGCAACCGGCTGCGCCCCATCGACCAGCGCGTCCCAGCCAGTCGGGGATTCACGCAGGAAATCGTCAGGGTCTTTGCCGGCTGGAATTTGCAGGATGCGCACATCCACCGACAGCTTGCCGGCAAAATCTTTGGCCAGGGTCTGACGCGCCACATCCAGACTGCGGCGGGTCGCGTTCTGGCCGGCTTCATCGGCATCCAGCGCCATGACAATTTTGCGGGCATAACGCGGCGCAACCAGCCTGACCTGCGCCTCGGTCATCGCTGTACCCATTTGGGCGACAACATTATGATAACCCGCTTGATGCGCCTGAATGACATCCAGATAGCCCTCGACAATCACCACCGTTTCCGTATCACGGATAGCCCGCCGGCCGCTGTCGAGCCCAAACAGGAGCCGACTCTTATCGAACAGGGGCGTCTGTGGCGAATTGATGTATTTGGGATGGTCTTGCGGATGAAGAACCCGCCCGCCAAAGCCAACCACGCGCCCGCGCTCATCACGAATCGGAATCATCATGCGCTGGCGGAAACGGTCATAAACCCGCCCCCGCTCACTGCGAATTGCCAGGCCAACCTCAATGATTTCAGCTTCCCCATAGCCTAGCCCGCGCAGCATTTTCAGCAGGCCGTCCCAGCGATCCGGCGCGTATCCAATCTGAAAGCTCTTGATGGTGTCCTCGGTCAAGCCGCGCTTGTCGCGGACATACACAAAGGCCTTAAGTCCTTCTGCGCCCAGCAAATAGCTGTGATAATACTCGGCTGCCGCCGCCAGAATGCCGCGCAGGCGGTTCAGATGCTCGCTGCGGGATTTTTGCTCGGCTGTCTGTCGCCGGACTTGCACGCCAGCTTCCTGACCCAGTTCACGCAGCGCCTCTTTGAAATCCCATCCGTTCATCTTTTGCGCGAAGGTGAACAGGTCACCGCCTTCGGCACAGGCGCCAAAACAGCGCCAGGTTTGTCTTTCTGGATTGACGACAAAAGAGGGCGTCTTTTCACTGTGGAATGGGCAGCAGGCTTTGTAATTGCGCCCGGCCTTCTTGAGAGAAGGGACGAAGCGCTGAACATAATTCACGATGTCAATGCGTGTCTTAATCTCATCCGTCACTGACATAGCAAACAGCCCCCCATCTTAATTGATGCTGGTTCATTATAGACAGGCGCGTTCGCTTATGCCATAGTCGCCAGGATAAATTAGAACATTTATACGAAACTCTTATGTGACACGCCCCCTAGAAGTTATCCAACTGGCTCAAGTCGGCGCGTCCATGCTGCATCTGGCTGACAAGCTGCAAGAGCGCAATCCGATTGTTCCGCAGCTTGACATCATCGGCATGAACCAGCACATGGTCGAAAAATGCGGTGACGGCCGGCATCATCGGCTCAAAGGCCGCCAGAAAACCATCCACGCTGCCTGACTGCGAAAGTCCCTTCGCGGCCGCCTGATGAGCATCATAAAGCGCTTTCTCCTGCGGCTCAATCAGCCATTCGGGCCTCAAAGTCTGCACACCTTCTCGGCGCGTTATCCGCACGCAGCGGGCAAAGCTGTCCAAAATCTGCTCCCAATCGTCCCGCATAACCCATTGACTGAGTTCATCAATGCCCCGCACCGCGCGAGCCGGATTATGCGCCTGCTCCTTCAGCACCGCCTTGATGACATCCGGGCGATAATCATATTCATCGCTCAGCCAGGCAGCCAGTCGCGCTTGGATAAAGTCAAGGACTCGCTGCTTCATGCCTAAGGGAAGCGCAACGGGCTGAACCCGCGCCACAAGCTCAATCGCCTGGCGCAAATCCATCGAGATGCCGCGCTCCACCAGAATTTGCAGGAGGCCCAGGGCGCTGCGGCGCAAGCCATAGGGGTCGGATGTCGATTTTGGCGCCAGCCCGACCGCAAACAAACCCAGCAAACTATCCAGTTTATCGGCACACGCAAGCAGGCGGCCGGCATCACTGGCGGGCAGCATGTCGCCGGCAAACCGCGGCAGCCAGTGTTCAAAAATCGCATCAGCAACCGCTTGCGGCAGCCCCTCCTTCAGCGCATATTCGCGGCCCATAATCCCCTGCAAAGAGGTCATTTCAACAACCATACTGGTCGCCAGGTCAGCTTTGGCAATCTGCGCTGCCTGCCGCGCCACCGAAATATCCGCCGCCTCAAATCCCAGCAGCCTGCCCAATCCGACAGTCGCCGCGGCAACGCGCTCGTTTTTCGCCAGCATCGAACCTAAATCCGCCTGAAAGGTCAGCGTGCCAAGACGCGCCAGGTAATCCTTCAGCGGCTTTTTAATATCCGCCTGATAAAAGAAATTCGCATCGGAAAAGCGAGCGCGGATGACATGCTCATTGCCTTGAATCACCTTGTCGAGATGTTCCCCGTCGCCATTGCGGACGCCAATGAAGTAGTTCATCAGACGCCCCTCCGCATCTTCGAGGGCAAAATAGCGCTGATGCTTGCGCATGACCGTCACCAAGACATCGCGCGGCAATTCGAGATATTTGGCATCAAAGCTGCCACGGAATGCCGTTGGCGCTTCGACCAAATGGGTCACTTCCGCCAGCAGCCCCCTGTCCGCCGCGACAAAGCCGCCGACCTCATCCGCCAGCGCCCGAATCTGTTCCTCAATAACCCCCTGACGCTGCTCCGCATCCAGTATCATGCCCTGTTCCCGACTGGCCTTAAGAAAGGACTCCAAATCGGCAAGCGCAATTTTCGGTGAGCCATAAGGACGCAGGCCGCGGGTGACATCCCCACTGGCGACCCCGCCAAACTCAAATGGAATCACCACATCGCCAAACAGCGCCACCAGCCAGCGCAGCGGACGCGAAAAGGCGATTCCCGTCTCGTTCCAGCGCATGGACTTGCCAAATTTCAGCCCGGCAAGAAATCGAGGCAATGCTTCCGCCAGGACTTCGGTGGTCGGGCGGCCCGCATGGCGCACCCGTGCGACAACATAGCTGCCGCCATCCATCTGCCGCACTTTCAAATCGGCCACATCCAGCCCCTTGCCGCGGGCAAAGCCCAGCGCGGCGCGGGTCGGGCGGCCATCAGCATCAAAGGCGCGTGCCGCTGGCGGCCCCTTGGCGACAAATTCCTCGTCGGTTTGGCGCGGCGCAACCTGGCGGCCCATGACCACGATGCGGCGCGGGGTGGCATGAACTTCAAGCCCCCCGTGCACCAGGCGCAAATCATCAAACAAAGCCGGCGCCGCCTGCCGCGCCTGTGCCAGAACATCAGCCACATCCCCCGCGGGCAATTCCTCCACCCCGATTTCAATCAATACATCCGCAGCCGATGTCGGCGCAGGCGGCAAATCGGCAGGGGACTGAAGCTGAAATCCGCGCCAGACCCGCGCCATTTTCATAAGCGGATGACCCAGTTCCTCGCGCCGGGCAACATACTCTTTGGCAACGCTGCGGGTCATCTCGCGCATACGGCGGAAATAGTTTGCCCGCTCGGTCACGCCGATGGCGCCGCGTGTATCCAGCACATTAAACAGATGGCTGCACTTCAGCACATAATCATAAGCAGCGATAAGCGCATCGCCTTCCAGCGCCCGCGAGTATTCGCGTTCGTAAGTGTCATACACCTGCCGCAGCGCATCGACATCGGCAACATCAAAATAATAACGGCAGTGTTCAAGCTCTTCATCGAACATCATATCGGCATAGCTGACCCCATCCAGCCAGTCAATCTCCCAGGCGGATTCCCTGTTTTGCAGCGCCAGCACAATCCGCTCAATACCGTAAGTGATTTCGACGCTGACAGGCTCAAGCGGCAAGCCGCCCGCCTGCTGAAAATAGGTGAACTGCGTGATTTCCTGACCATCCAGCCAGACTTCCCAACCCAGCCCCCAGGCTCCCAGGGCGGGCGATTCCCAGTTATCCTCAACAAAGCGAATATCGTGTTCGCGCTGGCTGATTCCAAGCGCCTCCAGCGATGCCAAATAGAGCTCCTGCGGGTTGCCCGGGTCGGGCTTCAGGATGACCTGATACTGATAGTATTTCTGCATCCGATTGGGATTCTGACCGAAGCGCCCATCATCGGGGCGGACGCTCGGCTCAACATAAGCAACGCGCCAAGGCTCTGGCCCCAAGACCTTGAGCGCCGTCGCCGGATTGCCCGTCCCAGCTCCCACCTGAACATTATAAGGCGCCCAGATAACGCACTGATGCGCCGCCCAAAACTCATGCAATTTCAAGATAACCTGCTGGAAACTCAAGGGGACCGATGACATAGCTCTTCCTGATGATATGGGTGATGAATAACGCGCTGTATTATAAGCGTGAAGCGTTTGGATAACGAGGGTCGCGCAGGTCAGTGTCTACACGACCCCTTCTTTTGGAGGCAAAATCGAAAGCGAGGGATTACTCGGTATCGGCTGCCGATTCTGATTCGACACTCGTGACCAGCATATCCTGATTAACATCCCCAAAGGCATCCACCACCGACTGCCGCACCAGCACATAGTAGTCCTTTGATGAGGACTTCAGCACATAATGCTCCCTGTCTTGCTGTGCGCCAATGGCAAGGGTGTAGGACTGTTCAGCATATTCAATTTCAGCTTCGGTCTCATCCGCTTCTCCTGTTTCCTCGACCTCGACAGCTTGACGATACGCAACCTCAACCATGATGGCTGGCTCATCCAGCGCATACTCGTCCCGCGCCTCCAGTCCGAGCGGCTCAACCATCCGGATGGAGGCCGCATTTCGCAGCATACCAGCCATTTGCGCGGTATCGAATGCTTCGTTTTCGCCCAGGCCATCATAAATCCAGCCCTCGCCCTCACGCTGGAAGCTGAAGCTGCCATTGGCATTGCGCAGGCTTAGCTCCAGCACATCGTCCTGTGGCACATTGACATAACTCGTGTCAATCCACGCCGAAACCTCCGGCGACACTTCCCAGGAACTCAATCCGACGCCCAGATACACATGGCTGTCCCCGTCACGGCGGGTATAGACCGTATCGACGCCGCCACTGCCGCCAAGATAAAGCACCTCGGTGGATGAATCCGTCAGGATGTCCAGCCGGCGCCGAAAGTCCGTATCCTTGACTTCGAGCCGCGCGAAGCTGGCTGGATTGGAGGCAACCAAACGCCCCGTGTTCAAGCCAGCGATTTTGCCCAGCAGTTCCTCCACTTTGGCGCTGTTCACCGGAAAGTCATCGGCATGGGGCAAGACCCAGCCCGCTTCACCTCGCGCCAAGGTCACCTCAACCTCGCGGTCATCGGCAATCGTGATTTGCTCAACAGCCTCAAGCGAAAACTCCCTCAGGATGGGTTCTGTCGGCCGTGTCTCGGTGCTGGTTGAGGTGATGACAGCGACAGCCAGCAAAACAGTTTGAAGCAAGAGCAGAATAGCAAGGTACAGATTGCTGCGGTTCAACATCAGGCTTCTCCTTGGGTGTTGGTCATCCTATCGGCTGCATCGCCTGCCGCTTCGCCAGATGGCCCGACAAGCACAATCGCCTGCTCGGCGCGGCGCTGGATTTGCCAGACCGCCCCGATGAGCATCAAGCCAATGAGCGCGACTGCATAGTTGATAACCACCCACTGATTTTGCGCAGCGGCGCTAATCAGCGGCAAGAGGCGGGCGGCTCTGCCGCGGCTGCGGATGGCTGACAGCGATACATCCTCGGTGAACCAGTCAATCGCATTGGCAATCAACTGCAAATTGCTGGCAAAGCGGTCGCCGCCAAAGTTAAGCGAAATCTGATAAACATTGTCATTCACGAATTCGGAACTGCCCAGCACAATCAAATTGCTGTGGTCGGGCGACTGCTCGATGAGACCGATGGCTTCGGTTTGGCTGGCGGTATCGTCCTCGCCAGAGGCTTCAAAGGGGGATGGCCTATCCAGGAAGAAGCTGCCAAAAGACCCCTGCACCGCCACCGCAAGCGGAAACGAACCCTGTTCCTCACCAACGGGAAATCCCAAATCGGGATAGTGTTCCAGATTCGGCTGCAAGTCAATATCCGTGGTTTCCCAAGACGCGCCGCTCGAACGAATCAGGGTGGTGACAGCTGCATCCTCAAGCAGCGACTCATCCATCTTCACCGGAGATGCCCAGTTCATGGTCACAAAGGGCAGGCTGCTGACCACTGGATGTTCGGCATCCAGGCCATTGGGACGCACATCCACAAAGAAGGGATAATCCAAAGCCTGCAATTCACTCACCACCATATCGCCAAGGTCGCGCTGCGTCTGCACCGGGAAGGGCGCATTCTGCCTGTCCATGACCAGACTGTCGCCAATGATGATGCCATAGCTTTCAAGCATCTCCTCGATGCCGTTTTCGTTGAGCTCGAGTTTGAGCGTCCCCTGCATGGGGTCAATGCCCAGCCGATAATGCCCGCCAGCCACAATGACGGACCCGCCGCGCATGAGATACTGGTCAATCGCGTAGCGCTGCAAGTCGGTCATATTATGGGGCGCAACCAGAACCAGGACATCCATCTCATTCGGGATTTGTCCCTCATCCAAAGTCAGGCGGCGCACTTCAAAGGTTTGGCGCAGGCTGTCTTCGAGGATGGCATACTGCTGCAGGCTTGGCATGGACTGCCCGAACTGGTCGATGCCACTCGCTGGCGGCAGCCACAGGCCGATGACCCTCAAAAAGCCGTCTGATGACCGCTTGAGCGCCGCTTCAATGGCGTTCCGCATCTCGACTTGGCTTAAATCGCCAGACGGATAAATCACCTGAATGTTCCCGCCAGCTTCAACCACCAGATGCAAATAGAAGGTCTCCAGGGCAAAGAAACTGGTCGCCACTGGCTGAATCTCATACTGGTCAAACAAAGCCTGCTCACTGATGCCGACATCGGGCGAGGACATATCAACCACCTCAAAGACAGCCTTGTTCGGATGGCTCGCGGCAATTTCATTGGCGACATCCTGAATGGTCTGGCTCGCTTCCAGCATCATCTGCGGCAAGGTTGCCGATGACAGGTACAGCCTTAATTGAGCGGGCTCATCCAGCGCAGCCAGCACAGCATCCAGACTTTGAAAGCCAAATACAGCCCGTTGAATATGGCTCGTCAGGTCATATTCCAGATTGCGCAGACGAACCTCAACCCCGCCTGGCGAATCGGCGATTTCAATCAAATCCGAGAAGTTGAGCGCCGCTGTCTGGTCGCCATAAGCGATAAGCACATCAAAATAGACATTGACCAGCGAAACGCCCCCGCGGTCGTTGACCTGAAGCGGCGTCGGGCGAATGCCATAGATTTGATTTGCCTCCCGCTCCATCTCCGGGTTCGTCAGGGGATCAATCAATTCAAGCTCCATCATGCCATTGGAAGCAAGCTCATATTCGCGCAGGGTATCCTTGATGCGCGGCACCAGCGGCGCCAGCAGGGGATGACTCGCCTCACTGAAATACCCGCGAATCAGCAGGGGTTCCTGCAATCCACCCAGCAAATCTTTGGTCACATCAGACAGGCTGTATTCGCTGTTTTGCGTCAGGTCGAGCCGCGCTCCGCCTGCCGAAGCCACCAGCAGGTTAAACGCCAGCAGATTCAAACCCACCAGCGTCACTGTGAGCTTGCCGCTGCGCCGATAGGCACGCAGATGCCGGCCCTGGCTCCAGCGTTTGCTGTCCAGCGACAGCACATTCAGGCACAGAAAGAAAAGCGACAGCGACAGATAATAAATCAAATCCCGCAGGTCAACGACGCCGCGCTCAATGCTTTCGAAGCGGCTGCCCGTCCCGAACAGACGCAGCATGTCGCCCGTCGTCGCGCCGAACAAATCCGTCACAATAGGCGACCCTATCGCCTGAAACAAGCCACAGACAGCCACCGTTCCAATCAGCGCGACCAGTTGGTTATTCGTCCTTGACGATATAAACAGCCCCATCGCAATATAGGTGGCGGCCAGCAGCAAAGCTGCCAGATAGCCGCCGATGACCGGACCCCAGTCCAGATTGCCCAGCGATGCAACGGTTATCGGCAGAAACAGGGTCAGCGAGAGCGCCACCGCAACCAGAATCAAGACCGACAGGAACTTCCCGATAACCAGTTCGACCAGACGAACTGGCATCGTCAGCAGCACTTGCAGATTGCCGCTGTCTTCTTCACGGCTCCATTGGGGCATGGTCAGGGCGGACACCAATAAAATCAGCAGCAGTGGCATCCACTCGAACAGGGCGCGAACATCGGCGATGCCACGGGCAAAAAACGAATCCACCTGGAAAAAGACAAACAGCGTCAAAACCAGAAAAACGCCGACAAAAATCAGCGCCATCGGCGAGCCGAAATAGAGCTTGAGTTCCTTGCGTGTGATGGAAAGGATTTTCTTCATGCTCCCCCCTATGCCGTGGTTGCCAGTTGATTGAAGAAAGATTCCAGCGTGATATTGTCGCGCCGGATTTCACGAACTGCCCAATCCCTGTCGCGGGCAACCTCATAGATGCTGGGCGTGATGTCTGCCGAACTCGTAATGCGATAAGCCGGATAATCGTCCAGCGAACGCATTTCCCGAATTTGTGTGATGCCCTCGATGCCCGCCAGCGAGGCTGGCACATCTTCGGTCGCGGCTTGCAAGACAAGCGTAGCGTTGTTGCTCGTGCTTAACTCTCGCAGGCTTTGGTCGGCTTTCACCTCGCCATTGATAAGTATCACTACGCGGTCACAAATCGCTTCTACTTCGGACAGGATATGTGATGAAAACAAGATGGTGCTGTCCTGCGCTAACCGCTTAATCAGGCTGCGAATCTCGACGATTTGGGTCGGATCCAGACCGATTGTCGGCTCATCCAGTATCAAAAATGGCGGCTTGTGCAAAATTGCCTGTGCTAGCCCGACGCGCTGACGCAAGCCCTTGCTTAGCGAGGCAATCGGCCGGGTCAGATAATTTTGCAAGCCCGTCCCATAAACCGCATCGGACAGCAAGGGCAGGAATCGGGCGGGCGGCACATCGCGCAGTTCGGCAGCCATCCTCAGGTAAGACTGCACCGAAAGCTCCGGGTAGAGCGGCGTATTCTCGGACAGGTAGCCGATTTTTGCCTGCACCGCATGGAGATGGCGCAGCACATCCTGCCCATCAATTTCCACTTTGCCCTCATCTGGATGCAGAAAGCCGGTCATAATTTTAATCGTAGTGGATTTACCCGCGCCGTTAGGTCCCAGCAAACCGACGATTTCGCCCAGCTGAATCGTGAAGCTCAAGCCGCGCAGCGCTTCAATCGTGCCATAGCGCTTGGTGATGTTCTGGACACTTATCATAAACAGAGCCTCCCTTCCCTTGCAGAACCGCCCCGTATCGGCGCGGAGTTTTGTTTCAGACGGCAATCATAGAAATCCTGTGTATGAATTTTATATGAAAAATTTTAACAATTTGTAAAATCTGCCTCTCTGTCAATCCGACAGGAATTCGATGCGCGTATCACGCAGGATTTCCAAATAATGCGGGTAAGTGAACTGCGCTCCCCCGGCATACAGCGCATTGACCGTCCCCGCCGCGACGCCAGCTCGCAGGGCTTCGCCAAAATTGTCCCCGGCCGCCAGCGACGTCAGAATCCCGGCATGAAGGCTGTCGCCGCTCGCAATGGGGTCAACCGCCTGAATGGGCGGCGGAGTCGCCTTGACAGTCACATCCGAACTCACCAGCAGCGCCCCTTCAGCGCCCATCGAAATGACCACAACACAGACACCCGCCGCAATCAGCTGCTTTGCAGCCGAAATAGCCTCGTCATGGCTGTCAACAGGCCTGTTCAGGACGGCGGCAATTTCATCGCGGTTCACCTTAACGGCATACGGTCTGGCGGAAATGGCATTCGCCAGCGCGGTCTTGCTGGAATCGACCCAGACCTGCCTGCCCATCGCATGGAGGCGCCTAATCGCATCTGAAGGCGCATCATGCGGCACACCCAAGGGCAAACTGCCACAGAAGCAAACCCGCTTCGCCTGCTCCCGTTCCGCCACCCGACAAATGTCATCCACCAGCCGCGTCCAGTCGGCGGCGGCTATCTGGCCGGCTTCGTTGATGACTGTGGAATTGCCATCTGGCGGCGCAATAATGGTGCAGGTGCGCGTTTCGCCCTCATACCAAGTCCACTCTGCCTGATAGCCATCTGCCGCCGCCATCGCCGCAATCATCCGCCCCGTGTGACCGCCCAACAAACCCATCGCCAGCGGATTCCCCCGCAGTATTCGAACCGCCCGCACCACATTCAAACCTTTGCCACCTGGAACCACAATCGCCCGTTTGATGCGGGAGATGTGCCCTGGCGCGAAATCGGGGACAACCAAAGTACGATCCAAAGCCACATTGGGGGTAATGCAGATAATTTTCTCGTCCTTCATCGCGTCCCTTTCCAAAGTCCTTGGCCTTCAAAGCTGCCCACTATCGTACAGTTGACCAGCGCACCAGGCAACACTTGCCCTACGATTGGCCGCCGAGCGCGTCCGCCACCTTGCCGCTGAATGCCCAAAGGCTAAAATAAGTGCGGATTCTCACACTTCTGCCGGGCGAACTCGCGTCCGCAACGCAGAGAGATGGTTCGCTCCAGCAGGCGCGGGCGGAGTCAAACATGGCGGCTTTTGGACGCTTTGATGTTTATTATCCCGATGGACGGATTGAAACCTGGTCATTGGAAGGGGCGGACATCTCGGTCGGTCGGGCAGCCGACAATACCATCACCCTGTCTACCGATACGATTTCGCGGCATCACTTCAGCCTGAATTATAAAAATGGCATCGTGCAGCTGACCGACCTCGATTCTGCCAATGGCACTTATGTCGACGGAAGGCGGCTGAAGGGCAAGACCCCACACCTCCTCGACGATGTTGAGGAGATTCAGATTGGACACCTGCGAATCATCTATTATCCCAAGGCGGACAGCCCCACCCTGCCCATCCGCCCGATTGACGATAGCACCCAGCCCACGCAAGCCAACTTTCGCGCCAGCCTCGAGGCGGCGCAGGTTGATGTTTGGCCGGCATCAAGCCGCTCGGTCGAGATTGTCCTGACAAATCACAGGGAGACGGCAGCACGCTATCAAATCGCATTAAGCGGATTGCCAGAGGGCTGGGCGAAAATCAATCGACCGCTTGTCAGCCTTGACGGTCAGGAAACCAGCGTCATCCTGCTGCATATCAAACCTGCACGCCGCGCCGACATGGAGCCAGCCAGTTATCCGGTCGCCATTCATATCACGCCCATTCATGCACCCGACCAAAGCATCCAGCTTGGTCTGATGGTTCGCGTCAGAGGATTTGGCGGCTTGAGCCTGGCGCTGAACCCGCCAGTCGTCCGAAGCCAGGACAGCCTTCATCTTTATCTGCTCAACCAGGGCAGCGAGGCGCTGACCCTGGCGGTGAAAGGTTATGACCCCAAGGCACAGCTTCAGTTTGAACTCCCCAGGGGGACCATACAACTTTCCGCCGGTCAGCGAACGCAGATTACGGGCAAGGTGCAAGCGCGGCAGTCGGCTCTTGTCGGTAAGGCAGCCGCCATTCCTTTTGCGCTGCTGGTTCAGGCGCATACCGAAAGCGCAGGTGTTGCCGCCGTTCCTGGAACGCTGCTTGCCGAACCCCGCCTGCGTGCCAGCAGGCTCATCCCGATGGTCGGCATGGTCGCCGTTTTACTGCTCATCCTGACCTTGGCACTGTCCCGAACACCCCAACCCAAAATCACCTCCTTAACCTTGTCAGACGCACAGGTCGCCCAGGGGACATCGGTCGCATTGCGCTGGCAGGCAGCCGCGGCGCAGCGTTATGTCATCGAGGTCAATCGCAATGCCGTCGCCGAGTTGGCAGCGAGCGAAACGACCTGGACGCTGGAAACCCGCGATTATGACGGCCCCGTCGATATTGCCCTGATTGCCGTTCACCATGAGCTTGTCGATATTGAAACGCGCCGTCTGACTGTCTATGAGCCGGTCTCCATCAAGATGTTTGCAGCCGACAGGCAGACGATGGTTCGGCGGGTAAGCGCTGCACTGGCTGTTCGCTGGCTGGTTGAGGGCGCGGTTTCCGTGACGATAAGGCCGCCTGTCGGATTCCGCACATCAGACGCCAGTGAAGAAGATGATGCGATAGTGATGCAGGGAGCGCCGCAGGAAGATTTTGATATTGTCTTGTTCGCGCAGGATGAAATCGGCACGGTGGTCGAGCGAAGCATTCGCATCACAACCATTGAGCCAGAATGCACGCCGACACAAGATACGCCCCTCTATGCAGGGCCTCATTCGCGGTTTCCGCAAACGGAAGTCGCCATCAGGGATATTCCCGTATTGGCCGGCGGCATCACAGAAGAACGGGACTGGCTCAAGGTGGAGCTTGCCAGTGGCGAAACCGCCTGGGGTTCCCGCGCCAGCTTCGCCTGCGTGGGTTTTGACCCCGATGCGCTTAATGTGATTGAAGATGTGCCGCGCTTGCCCACAGCCACCCCAAGCATGACACCGCCCCCTGCCAGCCTGCCGACCGTCACCGACTCACCCACCCCGCCGATGACAGAAACCCCCGGGCGTTTATAAACCATAATTCCCTGCAAGCTGACGATTGTCAGGGGGCATTCTCTCGCGTATAATTGGTCATTCAGTTCAATGCGAATAACAAGAGAAATTGGAAACCATGAGCCAAAAACCGCCTGTCTATCCTTTCACTGCCATAGTCGGACAAGACTTGATGAAACTCGCGCTCATCCTCAACGCGATTGATATGCGAATCGGCGGGGTGCTGATTCGTGGCGAGCGGGGTACGGGCAAGTCCACCGCCGCCCGTGCGCTGGCAGCGCTCTTGCCCGAAATCAAGGTTATCGCCGATTCTCCCTTTAATGACGACCCAGGCCGTCCCGAATCATGGTCGGATTTTGCGCGTCAAAAATATACTGATGATACCGATATTCCCGTGGCGAGTCGGCGCATCAGCTTCGTGGATTTGCCGGTCAGCGCCACCGAAGACCGCGTCGTCGGCACACTCGACATCGAAAAAGCCATTCAATTTGGCGAACGTCATTTCGATACTGGCGTCTTGGCAAATGCCAATCGCGGCATTTTATACGTTGATGAAATTAACCTGCTGGATGACCATATCGTTGACCTCCTGCTGGACAGCGCCGCTATGGGTGTCAATATCGTCGAGCGCGAAGGCATCAGCTTCAGTCACCCGGCCCGTTTCATCCTCGTCGGCACGATGAACCCCGAAGAAGGCGACCTGCGCCCGCAGCTGCTTGACCGTTTCGCGCTCTCGGTTGATGTGACTGGCATCAAGGATGCCCAGGAGCGCATTGAGATTCTTGAACGGCACATCGCCTATGAAAACAGCCCGCTGGACTTCAAGGCAGAATGGGAGCCTGTCGATGGCGCCTTATCGCAGCGCATTGCCGATGCCCGCGAAATCATCGACGACGTTTCGCACAGGACCAGCGACCTGCGCATCATCGCCAGCATCATCAGCGATTTGCAGATTGACGGGCACCGCGCCGATTTGGTCGTTCTGAAAACAGCCCGCGCCCATGCCGCTTATGAAGGGCGCACCGCCATCAATGACCGGGATATTACGTTGGCGATTCGCCTGACGATTCCGCATCGCCTGAAACGCGGCCCCTTCACCGATGCGCAAGCCGACCTGAATGCAGTCGAATCTGCCGTTGACGAAAAGCGGCAGGAAATTGGCGAAGGGGAAGAGGCGGGCGAATTCACTGAAAATAGTGACGAGCAGGCATCGCAAACTAAAAAAAAAGTGAGGCGCTAGGCAGCGAAGGCGAGCCACAGGAACAGCAGCTTGGCCAGACCGAAGCCGCGCCGCAGGATGTCTTCCCCAGTTCGGATGCCAGATGGTGGGAAGGCGGACAGCAGGTCGAATCCAAAGCCGAATTTGAAACCCGCAAACTGAACACCCAGCTTGATAAAATGACGCGCCGTCAATCCGGGCGGCGCTCCACCACGCGCACTGACCGCAAACGCGGGCGCTATGTCCGCGCCAAACAGGCTGGCGACAAACCGCGCGACATCGCTTTTGATGCCACGCTGCGGGCTGCCGCCCCCTTCCAGAAACAGCGGGATTCGCAGAAGCGGGCAACTGGCATGGCTTACGCCCTGCAAAAAACCGATTTGCAGGAAAAAGTTCGCGTTCGCAAAGCCGCCAACCTAATTATGTTCACGGTTGACGCTTCCTGGAGCATGGCGGTTTCGGAACGGATGCAGGCAACCAAAGGCGCTATCATGTCCCTGCTGACGGAGGCTTATCAGCGGCGTGACCGCGTTGGCTTGGTGGTTTTTCAGAAAGACCGCGCCTCGCTGGTCTTGCCGCCAACCAATTCGGTGGTGCTGGCAAAAGAGGCCATGGCGGATATTCCGGTGGGTGGCAAAACGCCCCTGTCGGCTGGCTTGCTGATGACCTATGAAGCCATCATGCGCGAAAAGAACCTCAATCCCGATGTGATGCCGATGATGATTCTGCTGACGGATGGCGCTGGCAATGTTTCCATCAGCGAATCCATCTCGCCACAGGAAGAGGCGCATTCGATTGCCCGCAAAATCCACGAGGCGAACATCCGCACCGTGACTATCAATATGGAGCATGTCGCCTTTGACCAGGGATTGGCGCGGCGTCTGGCAGACCACCTGGGCGGCCCCTGTTATACGCTGGCGCAAATCCGCGCCGAAAATCTGCTGGATACCGTCCGCGCCGAAATGGACCGGGTATAATCAAAGCTCTGGCGCCTCTGCCCAAGAGAATCAGGTTGAGGAATCCTGCGAAGGCAGCGGCACGCGGCAATCAAAGGCATCAATGCCTTCCTCGACAATCATCCAGGCGGCCGAACGGGGCAAAGGCAAGGGCGAAGCCCCCGTGACAGACCGCTCGCATTCAAATATGTCCGAACGCAGGATGTAAGTCACTAGGACACCCGAACGCAGGTAGGTTACTTTCTTAATATCCTCGACAGCAGTCGCTTCGTCAGCTACAGGCGGGCTTTCCTCTTCGCTCCAGTTCCCGTTAAGCTGGTGGAAGAAAGCATCGATTTCATCCCAGACCTCTGGCGGCGGCGGCTGCCCCAGCGCGGTCTGACGCTGAATAAAGACTTGCTTATGCGCCTCCCAGTCCGCCTCGCCCGCGGCCATGTCTTCCTCCGTAGAAATCTTATCAAGGTTCAAGCTGCCCCAATCATCCCATTCAGTTGCAGCGAATGAAGCGGGCTGCGCCTGCCCTGGATTATCCGATTCCGCGCTCCAGTGTCCCACAAGCAAGACGAACAATCCGACGATAAACATAAACTTACAATATCTTATCATTTCGATTACCCCCTTATATTAGATAATCGACATTACTATCTTCTATATTAACATGACGCTTGCCATGTCAATATGATTTGTATATTTTACATAAAGATATGTGCAAATCATTATTCGCCATGCTAAAGATGCTTGTTCCCTTCCCCAGTCTTTCAGCATCGCTTTGAATATCGCCTTTCCAATTCTGGTGTCATCTAATACAATTCAGTCAAGGGAGGTGATGATGAAACGGATACGGGTTGTCAAATTATCAGGCTCGGCTTATGAGATGGGCTTCGCGCACGGTCAACTCTTTCACAATGAAATCCACATGTTCACCAAAGACCGCGTCGAACTCTGTCAGGACAGGAATTGGACGGGGCATCATCTGCCGCGCGAGGAGGTCATCCGCCTGGCAGAAGCCTGCGTTGAGGAGCATCAGCGCTATGCCCCGGATTTGATGGAGGAATTGGCGGGCATGGCAGACGCAACTGGCTTGAGCCTTGCCGAACTGCTCATCAATAATGGCTTTACCGATTTTATCGATACCATTTATAACTTGGGGCGCAGCATCCAGCCGGTTGCTGTGCCGCGCAACGCTGCCGACAACTGCACCGCCTTTTTGGTGCCCAAGAGCCGCAGCGCGACCGGACAGGCATTCTTCGGCCAAACCTGGGACATGCACGCTTCTGCTACGCCTTATGTGATTTTGATTCATGGCGAGCCGCAAGCAGCGCCGAATTTCCTCACCTTCACCATAACGGGCTGCGTGGGCATGATTGGTATGAACAGCGCTGGCATTGCCGTTGGCATTAACAATCTGATGGCGGCAGATGGTCAAATCGGTGTCACCTGGCCCTTTGTGGTGCGGAAGATTCTGCAGCAGGACAATCTGGAGGATGCCCTCGATTGTCTGACAAGCGCCAAATTGGCAGGGGCGCATAATTACCTGCTGCTGGATAAACAGGGCAACGGCTATGAAGTCGAGGCCATGTCCACCTCGTTTCATGTTCACCAACTGGCTGAAGAGACCATTGCCCATACCAATCACTGCCTGATTGAGAAGCACTTGCGGCTGGCACGCGAACGCCCGCCCGCATCCCGGCACAGTTCGGAAAATCGGCTGAATCGCGCCCGTGAACTGTTGGCGCGGAACGAGATTGCCCTTGATGATTTGATGGCGCTGACGCGCGACGAGGAAGCCATCTGCACCCGCCCCAAACCGCCGATGGATGTCGAAAGCTGCGGCGCCGCTATCATGTGTCCAGCGACTGGCGACTTTTGGAGCGTCTGGGGCTTGCCAGCCGAGAATGAATACGAACATTTTATCATTTGAGGCCGGTGGGCGTGGTCAATCTCCGCATCCTCCGTGGTGCATTAAAACCTTGATTTATGCAAATCATCCAAATTTCGTGCAATCTGTATTAAATTAGTGGACAATTTTCCTACATCGCGTACAATGATAATAAAATTGTTTGCATAGGAAATGTCCTTATGAATATCGGAATCCCAAAAGAAATCAAGGCAGATGAATATCGAGTCTCCATTCCGCCCTCTGGCGTCCGCGAATTTGTCAGGCAGGGGCATACGGTTTATGTTGAAAGCGGCGCCGGGATGGGCAGTGGTTTTGCAGATGAAGAATATATGGCGGCGGGCGCTGTCATGCTGGCCTCGGCTGCTGGTGTGTGGTCGCGTGCCGATCTGGTCATCAAGGTGAAAGAACCGGAACCGCGTGAATATGCTTATCTGCGTTCCGATTTGGTCCTCTTCACCTATTTGCATCTGGCGGCGGAAAAGCAGCTTGCCGATGCCATGCTCGCCAGCGGGGTGATGGGCATCGCTTACGAAACAGTGGAAGATGCGCGGGGTCGCCTGCCCCTTCTGGAGCCGATGAGCGAGGTTGCCGGGCGCATGGCTTCCCAGACGGCCTCGCATTACCTGAAAAAACATGAGGGCGGGCGCGGCATCCTGATGGGTGGGGTGCCTGGTGTGGCAGCCGCTCATGTTGTGATACTTGGCGCTGGCACAGTCGGCACAAATGCCGCCAAAGTCGCGCTTGGCATGGGCGCCAGAGTCACCCTGCTGGACATCCACCTCGACCGCCTGCGCTATCTGGAGGATGTGCTGGCGGGCAATTTAAGCACTTTGTATTCCAATCATGGGAATATCACCGATGCCATCCGAACCGCAGATGCCCTGATTGGCGCAGTCTTGATTACCGGAGCGCGAGCGCCCATGCTGGTTACTCGTGATATGCTGCCGACGATGCCAAATGGCAGTGTTATCGTTGATGTTGCCGTTGACCAAGGCGGCTGTATCGAAACGACCCGTGTCACCACACACAGTGACCCAACCTATGTGATGGATGGCGTTTTGCATTATGGTGTTGTCAATATGCCCAGCGCCGTCCCGCGCACCTCCAGCCTGGCATTAGCCAACGCCACCCTGCCCTACGCACTCAAAATCGCAAATCTGGGAGCGCCGGCGGCCCTGCAAGCCGACCCCGCTTTTCTGAAAGGGCTGAATACCTTCGGCGGACAGTGTACCCATCCAGCCGTTGCCAAGACATTCGGCCTAAGATACGCAGAACCCCGGCAGGCATTGGAGGAGCTGCTGTTGAGCGCCTGAATATCGGGAAGCATCTCCGACTGTCAAGCCTGGCAATCCTCTGGTATGGTGTTCTGACCGGGACATAACTCGCACCAAGACAGGATTGCCATGAACACCAGCAGCAAGCGCGTTGCTATCGGCGCAGGCTTGCTTGTCAGCCTTGTTTTTCTGCTTTTTGCATTTCGTGATTTGCAGCCAGAGCCATTCTGGAAGAGCCTGCGCGATGTTAATCTGCCCTTGCTGCTGCTGGCGGTGCCGGCCTTATTTTTAGCGGTGGTTATCATCGCATGGCGCTGGCAATGCCTCTTGCGTGCCGTGCAGCCGATACCGCTTTATCCACTGTTCCAGATTGTTCTCATCGGATACATGGGCAACAGCCTGTATCCACTGCGTGCCGGGGAGGCATTCCGCGCATACCTTTTGCGCCGCAGTCATCAAGTTCCATTCGCAAGCACAGCTGCAACCATCCTGGTCGAACGGGTGTTTGACGGCTTGGTCATGCTGACATTTATCCTGTTCAGCCTTTTGCTGATGGATGTGCAATCTGCCGAAATCGAGACCATCACGGCAGCTGCCACCCCTCTATTTGTTGGTGTGATGCTGATTTTGTTTCTTTTAGTGGCACAGACGGACCGCCTGCGACAACTCCTCAAGTTCCTGCTGAAAATTCTTCCGCAAAAATTGGGGACCTTCATGGGCGACATCAGCGAGAACATAATAGCTGGGCTGGCAGGTTTGCGCAGCCCGTTTTATCTTATGGGCGCTGTCGTCAGTTCATTTTTGACCTGGGGCATCCAAGCCGGGGTCTACTGGATGGTTATGCTTGCCTTCGGGCTAGAATCAAACTATCCCTTGGCCTTGCTGGTTATAGGAACAGTCAACCTGGCCAGTGTGATTCCGGCATCTCCCGGGCAGGTCGGCATCTATGAATTTGTCGTTAGTGCCGTTTTAGTCGCAACGGGGATTCCAGCAGCAGCTGCGGCAGCTTATGCGGTCGTTATGCACATCGTCATCTGGCTGTCGGTTACTTTGGCGGGTTTCGTTTTCCTCGTTCGTCAGGGCATGGGATGGGCGGACATCAGGGCTGCGCGTGAACTGGACACAGCCACCCCGACTTAGCCGCTCACGATACAGCTAATTCCCGGTTACGGTGTCAAAGTGCTTCAGCAGCGATGCCAACTCCGTCCATAATTCATCGGGGATGTCGACTTGCGCCGCTGCCATGCTCGCCACAGCTTCCTGCGGCAGCCGCGCCCCCGGAATCGTGGAGGCAACCTGCGGCTGTCGCGTACACCATTGCAAAGCGACCGCAACCATCGGCACTTCATACTGCTGACACAATCGCTGAATCCGACTGACGTGATTGAGGCAGGCCTGATTAAAATGCCGATTGAGATAATTCGTGCCGACGGCGGGACCTGTCACCAGCAAGCCGCGTTCAATCGGCGTCGCCGTTACCAAACCAACATCGTGCCTGGCGGCCGCCGGGAAAATCTCATCCCGCGCTTTCAGATTGATGAGACTCCAGCAGTCGGCAATGACGGCGGCATCAAACTCGCCCGTCCGGATATACTCGGCATTGGTTATCGGGTCATTGGCAGCCGTCCCGATATATTTGACAGTGCCTTCGGCCTGCAAATGACGCAAAGCGCCTAGCGCACCCCGTTTCGACAGCACCTCTTCCAGCGGATGCCCCATCGGGTCGTGGATATAAACGATGTCCAGCGCATCCAGCCCCAAACGCCCCAGGCTGGCATGGACGCTTCTCACAATCGCGTCAAAACTGAAGTCGTAGCCTTCATAGGCGCGTCCCGCTTTGGTGGTAACGATAACATCCGATTTTAGCTGCGGACGCTGGCGCAGCGCCTCGCCAATCATCTTCTCGCTCAAGGTGCGCCCATACAAAACGGCAGTATCCATAAAGGTGCAGCCCGCATCCAGCGCCGCAGTCAGCGTCCTGACACCCAGTTCTTCATCAACCTGGCTGCTGCCGCCCTCATACTCGCCCAGGATTTGATTCGGCGTGGGAATGCCAGTGAAGGCCGTCCCAAGACCCACAATCGGAAGTTCAAGCTCTGTTCGTCCGAGCCGTTTGGTTCGCATCAGCTGCCCGTCGCTCCCTGCGGGTCGAATTCGCTGTCCGATTCAGCATCAATCTGCTCATCGGTCCGGCCAAAGCGCCGCCGCCGATTGCCAAATTCCATCAGCGCCTTATGGAATTCAAGTTTGTCAAAATCGGGCCAATAGGTCTGGGTGGTATAGATTTCACTGTAGGCGCCCTGCCAGATGAGAAAGTTGCTCAAGCGAAACTCGCCACTGGTGCGGATAATCAGGTCGGGGTCAGGCAGGTCACTGGTGTAGATGTAATCGCTGATGGTCTGCTCGGTAATATGGTCGGCGGCGATGCCATCGCGGATGATGTGCTGCACGGCATGGACAATCTCGTCGCGCCCGCCATAATTAAAAGCGACATTCAAAATCAAGCGCTGGTTGTCACGGGTGAACTCACAGGCTTCAATGACCTTTCTTGCCAATCGGGGTTCGATTCCGTCCAATTCTCCAATGTGACGAATCTGCACCCCCTCATCGTGAAGTTCGCGGAGTTCGCGGTCAATCACCATCTCGAGGATGCGCATCAGCAGCATGACTTCGCGGCGCGGGCGCGACCAGTTTTCCGTCGAGAAGGCATAAATGGTCATCACCTTGAGGCCGAACTCAACCGCCGCCCGAATGATATGCCGCAAGTTCTCGGTTCCCTGGCGATGCCCCTCCGAACGCGGCAGCCCTCGCTGCTTCGCCCAGCGTCCGTTGCCGTCCATAATAATCGCTACATGGGTCGGCACTTTTTCAAGCTGGGGCAGCTGCCGCGACGGGCGATGATTTTGGTTGGTTATAATCGTCATAAAATGTCATCCGAGCGTGATTGCAAAAGGTTTCCCCAATTATTGTACACAGCAGAAGCGGCCATTCCTCATTCAATGCGATGACTGCCAAACAGCGGGCATATCGCCAAAGCAATCCGCCATCAGGGCGCTAGATTTCCATAATATCCTTTTCTTTGACAGCGCCTAAATCATCTATTCTTTTGATAAAGGAATCGGTTAATTTCTGCACCTCATTTTCGCCCCGTTTGCACTCATCTTCCGAAATCATCTTCTCTTTCTCAAACTCCTGCAAATCGCTGTTTGCCGCCCGCCTAATGTTGCGAATGGCGACCCGCGTATCTTCCATGCGGCGATTGAGAAACTTCACCAGTTCCCGACGCCGTTCGCGGGTTAATGCCGGCATATTCAAGCGGATATTCTCGCCATCCACGCTGGGGTTGACGCCGATGTCCGACATTTGGATGGCTCTTTCAATGCTCCTCACGGCCGCCTTGTCATAAGGGCGAATCAGTATTTGCATGGCTTCCGGGGTCGAAATGCTTGCCAGTTGGCGCAATTCAGTATCCTGCCCGTAATACTCAACCATCAGTCGATTAACCAGGGCGGTGCTGGCACGCCCACTGCGCATCCGTCCCAGTTCCTCCCGATAGACCGACAGGGTGGCTTCCATTTTGTACCTTGCTTCGTCCAACACATCATCAATCATCATAACCATCCTGTCTCATACGAATGAATAGCTCCCAACAGCCTGAAACCTGCGCCGGCTGATGGCGGAATCACTTTATTATATCCTCATTTGTCCGACAATGTAAGTACGATATGAATGCAGGCTGGGGGCGCTGTTATGCACCGAAGGCGATTGGCGGAATCCAGGACGCATAGGCGCCGCCATCCACCGTGATTTGCTGGACATTGCCCCCATCCGCTTCCATCAGAAACAGCTGGTCTTCGCCCTGATGGGTCGCGGTGACCAGGATAAAGTTTCCATCGGGGCTGAAACTCGCTGACCAGACATTCCCCGGGCCGGTGTATAAAATGCGCTGCTCCGAGCCTGCCCGTGTCATGCTGGCAAGGACTCGATGATTGTCAATGCTTGTGACAAAAAGGATGCGCTGGCTGTCGGGGCTAAAGCTGGGCGAGGCATCACGAACGGCATTTTCGGTCAGCAGCCGCGTCTCTTGCGTCCGCAGGTCAAGCAAACGAATCTCCCAAGTGCGGGCATCCCGAACATCGGGCCCCGCTGTGAAGACCATATAATCGCCATCGGGGCTGTATCTGGCATGGCTGTTGCGCCAGCCATCACTGTAGACGACCTGATTGCCCGAGCCATCCGCGCGAACGCGATACAGGTCAAAGGTTTCATCGCCGCGCACATCCGATGAATAGACAATCCATTCGCCATCGGGTGACCAGGCTGGCAGGCGGTCCCAGACCTGATTGTTCGTGATTTGGCGTAATTGCCCCCCCAGCGCATTGACCACATAAATTTCGAAATCGCCGTCGCGGTCGGACTGAAACACCATCCAGCGCCCATCCGGTGAGGGCTGCGGATAGGTATTCACGCCAGGCCCCGCGGCTGTCAGCTGCCGGCCTTCCCGCGACTCCAAATCAAGGGTCACAATCTCAAAGGCATCCCGTTCCCCGCGGCTGTCAAAATAGACGAGACTGCCTGAGGCTGATTTCAGCGCGGCCTCCAATGTCGAGACATCGCGCAGACCAGCAGGCGGCTGGGCGGTGCGCGTGAGCCGCGTAAAATCCATCGTGGCATCCAAGACAGTCGGACGGGGCGCCGCTTCGGCATCGGTGCTTGCCAGGTTGACCGGCCGCGAATCGCCTTGAGACGATTCCTGCAATGAGCCGAACAGGAAGGCAGCCGCCATAATCAAGCCTGCCAGCAGCGCACAGCCGGCCACCCAACCCGCCGCAAGCCACATCCTGCTGCCGCTGGGCTTTTGCTGACCTTCTTTGAGCTTGAAAGGGAGGCTGACAGAATGCGGCGTGGGCGGGAATGGCGTCTGCGAGTTGCGGGGCGCGGCTGGCGGAACAAACTGCTGTGATTCGGGGGGGGCGGCAGGCAGCGGCTGAAGATTCGGTTCTGTATCGTGTATGCTTTGGGGCTGCTCAATCGCCAGACGCAAGGCACGCGCCAACTCGCCTGCCTGCTTGTAACGTTTGTCGGGATCCTTATGCAGCGACCGCAGTATCATCCTGTCCACAGCAGGCGAAACCTCTCCATCAAGCTCACGCGGCGACGGCGGCGCCGCCGTGACCTGCATGACGGCAACGCTGTAGGGGGTATCGCTTTCAAAAGGTCGGCGTCCGGTCACCATCTCAAACAGCATCACGCCCAGCGAATAGGCATCGCTGCGCCCGTCAAGCTCATGTGCCTGCGCCTGCTCGGGCGACATATAACTGGGCGTGCCGACGACCCCCTGTGTGGTAATGACGGAATGACCTTCGCTTAATATCCGCGCAATGCCAAAATCGGTGATAAACACCCCGCCGCCATCATCGAGCAAGACATTGCTCGGTTTCAGGTCACGATGCAGGATGCCCTTCTGATGCGCGTAATCCAGAGCCGCCGCGACCTGTTCGACAATGCTCAAAATCCGCTGAAGAGGTATCCGCCCCTGCCGCAGCAAATCTTCCACCGAACCCGCCGGCATATAACGCATGACGATATAAGGCTGCCCCTGATGTTCGCCATAATCATAGACTGGCACGATATTGCGATGTTCCAACTGGGAAACGATTTTGACTTCGCGCTCGAAACGCTGAAGGTAAGTGTCATTATTCATAAATCGGATGGGCAGGAATTTGAGCGCGACATGGCGGTTCATGGATTGCTGGCGAGCCAAAAACACGGTTGCCATGCCCCCCTGCCCAACCTGGCTGACAATCTCATAGCCGTTGACCGTCATCCCGATGAGATCTTGCGACATATCATCCATCGCTGCGATAAATCCCCGCTCCAGCTGTTATGATTATATGCGATGCGCATCCTGCCATTAAACACCCAATCTCCTTGCCGCCGCGACAGTTCATCCCCCTGCTTTGGCAAAAAATTTCAGTCTTGATGTAAAATAGGATAAATAATGCTAGAATAAGAGTGAAGCTCGGTTAAGCGCGGATTACATCCTGGAGAGTGGGCAGGATGAGCGACAGACTTTTCGCCAACTCCAGAAAAACAGCCAACCTTCGACTAAGGCTTATCACCGCCGTTATCCTGCTGCCAGTGGCGATTCTGGCGTCCTTGGCGGGCGGCGTTCCCTTCCTGATTATCTTGCTGCCGGTCATGTGCATCGGCATGTTGGAGTTCTACGTGATGGAAAAGGACACCACCATGCAAGGCAGTTCGCTGACCGGCATCCCGACCGGCATCATCATCGTTCTGGGTTTCTTTTCTAATCAGGACTGGCTGTGGCAGCTGGCGCTGGCTACTGGCGTCGTGCTGACGCTCCTGCTGGAGCTTTCGCGGCAGCCCAAAGAATTCCGCCGCGCTTTGGCGCAAGTCGGCATCACCCTGTTTGGCATCGTCTACATCGCCTTCCCGACTGCCTTTCTGCTGAGTGTCCGCAATATCCAGCCAGACGGGCTGATGTGGTTATTCCTTGTCTATGCCATCACTTGGGGGACGGATACATTCGCTTATATTTTCGGGCGAATCTTTGGCAAAACCAAGCTGGCGCCGCTGATTTCGCCGCATAAGACCGTTGAAGGCGCTATCGGAGGCATCCTGGGCGCCTGGATTCCAGCGATTGTGATTCTGGTGACAACCGGTGCCTTTCAGCCCATTTTGATTCCCATGGTGGTTGTGGGCCCCTTCTTGGCCGTCAGTGGCGATTTGTTCGAGTCGGCATTGAAACGTTTCTTCAGCGTCAAAGACAGCTATGTCAAAGGGCTTAATCTCTTCCCTGGTCATGGCGGGGTGCTGGATCGGATTGATGCGCTGGTATGGGTGGCGACATGGGTCTTCCTTTATCTGTACATCATCGGAATTGTATAGACTTTTTATTGCATCCTCGCCCGCGAAAGTTATAATGGACGGGCGAGACGCCTCCGAACTCACACAAGGCAGCCGCGCTTGGGCGCTTTGCGCCACTGGTTCATGAATAAAGAGGAAGTTGGTGCATCATGCCCAAATTTGAAAATCAAGTCCTAATTAATCGCCCCGTGTTTGAGGTATTCAAATATGTAGGTGACTTCAGGAATGATATTCACTGGCGCAATGTACACGGCATTGGCATCACCAGCGGCGACCCCATTCGCCCTGGCTCGATGGTGGCGATGACGCGCCGTCTGATGGGGCGCAGTGGATTTGTCAACTGCGATGTCACCGATTACGAGCGCAATCGAAAAATCGAACTCAAAGGCTCGTATTGGGGCTTCCCCTTTATTTCGACGATGACATTCGAGCACCGCGGTCAGCAAACCCACATCAGGGAAGAACTGAACATCCGCACCCGCTGGATGTTCTGGTTCGGCATTTTCTTCAACCTGAGCCTCAAAGGCGCATTAGGCAAAGAGTTGGCGGCCCTCAAGCAGCTGCTCGATGGTCATGGAGACCGCAAATCCAAGACGCAGCCTTAATCGCCAAAATCAACCTTGTCTTTGGGCAGGCCTTGCCCGCTGATTCCGATTCTCAAGGCATACTGCGCGATGAGATGCTGACCCGAAAAATGCTGAAACAGGTTCAGCATGAAGAAGACAATCGTCGATATGGTCAGCGTGAGCAACACATCAGGCCCAGCGATGCCACCAAAAACACCTTCCGCCACCCGCGACACGATGTGATAGATGATGCCCAGCAAAATCTGATAGCCGACCAGCGAAATTGAAGGACTCAGGTTGGCGCGGGCAGTCCGCATATTGGCCTGGATTTGAAAGACCGCGCTGCGATTGCCTTCGGCAGCATAACGCGCCATGCCGATATAATAGCCCCAGCCCATGATAAACAAGAGGGGAATCGCCGCAACCCCCGCGGCAATGGCGAACAATGAGGCTAACCCGCTTTCTCCAAAGACGCTCACCAGCAGGACAGCGACAATAGCATAGAGGATAAACAGCAGCCCGTACAAGAGGGCGGAGAGAAAGAGATAAAAGCCCGCTCCCACATTCTTGCCAAACTCAACCGCCGGCAAAGCCTCTCTGCCTGCCATCACCGAGCGAATGACATCGACGCTGTAGCCAGAAATCCAAAAGCCTTCGACAACCGCAACGACAAACAAGCCCAGCAGTCCGAGAAGGGCAGTGCCTCCCATTGCTTCATGTTCAGCCGAATAGTTTGCACCCGTGGCCATGCTATCTTGGATGGCTGTGACATAAGGCGACCAGTCATAAGCGCTGACAACCAGAGCCAGACAGGCGGCAAAGGCGATGGTCATTACAAGCACGATACTGATGACCTTGGCGGTACTGTTGAACGGGTATTTGAGCGCAGTAACAAAATCCATAATTTCCTCTTCTGATTTTTTGTTTTATTGGACAATCCTAATACTACCACACACCCGGCATTTAATTCGAGACTTCTTCCAGACGGTCGTTGGCTGGCGGCGGCGTGATGGAAAGCGCCGAAATCTGGTCGTGCCATTCGCGGGTCATATCGACCTCCAGCGCCGCCAGGGACGCTTCCAGCTGCTCAAGGTTGCGAGCGCCAATGATGGGCGCGGTCACGGCAGGATTCGCCATCACCCAAGCCACCGCCAATGTCGCCGGATGAACCCCGCGCTGCTGGGCATGGGCCGCAAAATCGGCGGCGGTTTGATAATAATCGGCGAGGCCATAACGTTTGATGTACATTTTGTTGTCCACCAGACGCCCGAAATCGGGGCGCATCCCTGGCATATATTTGCCCGTCAGCAGGCCGCCGCCCAGGGGGCTGTAGGGAATCACGCCAATTTGCTCATGCGCCGCCATCGGCAAGATTTCCACCTCTGCCTGTCGCTTGACGAGGTTGTACATCGGCTGCAAACATTCAATCCGCGCCAGCCCTGCCTTATCCGCGATGCCCTGCGCCTTCATCACCTGCCATGCCGACCAGTTGCTGACCGCGAGGTACAGAATCTTTCCCTGCCGCACCAGGTCATCCAAAGCACGCAGGGTCTCGTCTATCGGGGTATCGGCATCATAATGATGCAGGAAATACACATCAATGCGGTCGGTTTTCAAACGTCTCAAACTCTGCTCGACGCTGATTTGAATGTGTCGGCGGGATGCGCCTTTCTGGTTGACATCCGCGCCAGTGCGGGATACGACCTTGGTCGTCAGGACAATTTCATCGCGGCAGTCGGCCATCAAATCGCCCAGAATTTTTTCGGAGCGTCCACCAGCATACACATTAGCACAATCGAAAAAGTTGATGCCCAACTCGCGGCAGCGATGAAACATCCTCGCCGATTCAGCTTCATCAGCAACATCCCCAAAGGACATCGTGCCAAAGCACAAGGGAGAAACTTTCACCCCCGTGCGCCCCAGATTTTTGTATTTCATATCATCGTCCTCTCAACAAGAGTCAATCACAAATTTTCGGGTCAGTCATCGGAAGCCAGCTGCCCCTGCGCCACCATCTCGACTTGCCCGCCGACCCGAATCACGATTTCATCGGCAGCCTGCCAGGCATGAATATGCAGCAGGGAAGGCCGCCCGATTTGATAGCCCTGCTCGCAGCGCAGCGTGATGCTGTCGCGGCCGAAATAACGATAGCGGATGAGATAACCCGCGATGCAGCCGATGGCGCTGCCGGTTGCCGGGTCTTCGGGCGCACCATAAATATCATCCAAAACCCGCACATGAATGTCGTTTTCTGCATGCAGGGATTGCGGACAGAATATCGCCGGGCCAATGGCATCATAAGCGCCCAGCATCGCCCGCAGCCTATCCAGATTGACCCGCGCCCGATTCACCGCCTCCAGCGACCGCAGCGGCACAATCACAAAGGGCAAACCCGTCGATACTTCCTGAATCGGATAGCGGTCATCAATATCAGACTCGGAGATATTGAGTATCCCCGCCATCTCCGCCACCTCAAATCGGTGACCAAAGACGGGCGGATTCTGCTGCATCCAGATGACATCATCCTCGCCAAAAGTCACTGAAATCTGCCCGACTGCCAGGTTCAGCTTGAGGCCGTCCACTTTCTCGCCGATAAGCTCGCGCTGGATGATGTAAGCCGTGCCAAGTACCGGATGCCCGGCGAAAGGCACTTCGACCTCGGGCATAAAGATGCGGACATGATAGCCGCCATTTTCGGGAGTATTCGAGGTTACAAATGTAATCTCGGAAAAGTTGATTTCTTTCGCCAGCTGCTGCATGAGGGCAGTCGGCGGATTGCCCAGATACACCGCCAGTTGATTGCCGGTGTATTTCCTGCCAATGGTAAAGACATCCACAATATAAAATTCAATCCGCGACATGGCCTCACTCACCTGCCCTGTTTGCTTGTCTGCGCCGTCTAAATCAGGCTGTCTTTCCAGCGCAGTGATGGCGCTTGCTCGGTGCCTGCCAGCAGCCGGCCATAATGCTGCGGACGCCGCTGATGCAGCAATGGAAACAAATCCAGGTATTGCTGCCGCACCCTTGCCTCAAGCACCGCATCAATGACCTGGTCGCGGTCACGGCTGGCTCGCGCCAGCACAGCCCCAAGCGGGTCGCAAATGAAGCTGCTGCCATAAAATGTCACCGCGTTTTCCTGCCCAACCCGATTGCAAGCGGCGATGAAAACACCATTGGCGACCGCATGACCACGCATTACAGTCTGCCAGGCAGCCGCCGAATCAAAGTCGGGCGCGGTCGGCTCCGAGCCGATGGCGGTCGGATAATAGATGAACTCCGCGCCCTCCAGGGCATAAATCCGCGCCAGTTCGGGAAACCACTGGTCATAGCAAGTCGGCGCCGCCAGCTTGACAGGCCCTATATCATGCAACGGAAACGCATGATAACCCTCAAAATAATCGGTCTCGTGATAACCCGCGCCGGATGGAATATGCACCTTGCGGGTAAAGCCAGCCAACTGACCATCCGAACGATGAATCGTGGCGGTGTCCCAATGCCTGCCATTGGCATCCCGCTCGAACAGGCTGCCGATAACAGTGACCTTGTGGACGCTGGCAAGCTCGGCAAAAAATCGTTCCGATACCCCGCCGGGCAAGGATTCCGCCCATTGGAATCCAGCTTGATTGCGCACCCCTGGAAAATAGGGCAGGATGGTAAATTCTGGCAGGCAAATCAAGCTCGCGCCTGTCTTGACCGCAGCGGCAGCCAGGTCACGATAGAGCGCTTTGGTCAACTCCTGCTCGCCAGCCCAATGTCCCTGCACCAGCGCAACGTGAATATCTTTCATCGTTCCTCGCTCATCTGCTCGCCGCAATTTCATGGGCTGCCCGCTGCCCGCTGGCATAAGCGCCATGCACCGTCGCTATGAGATGATGGGCTGCGGTCGCCTCGCCTGCCCAATACAGCGGCGGGGTTGCCTGTGCCAGTTTCTCGCAGGCATGATAATGCCCCGGCAGACAGATGCTATAGCCGCCCAGCGAAAATTCATCCTCGGGCCAATTGACCCAGCGAGCCTGTTTATATTCCAAATCAGGATTGCCGACCTCCTGGCGCAGCGTGTTTAGCCCCTGTCGCAGGGCGCCTGCCTCACCCAGCTTCAGCATTTCACGAGCATAATCCCCCGAAAAAAAGGCGGTCCACACAACCGCTCCCTGCTCCCGCCCCAGTGATGGCGACCACCACATAGGCGGGTTACCTTGGGCATAAATAGCGCCAATCGCTGGATGCAAAAGGTGCGCCTCAAACTCATAGACCATTTTCATCACCGGCCCCATCTTCAAGCCCGCCAGAGCTTCCTGCTTGATGGTCGGCAGGTCAGGGGTGAACTGCACCCTGTTCGCCTTCAAGACACCCACAGGCAGGGTGATGACGGCATTCTCGCCAGCAAAAGTCCGCCCGTCAGCCGTGGTGACGGTCACACCTGCCGACCAGTCCACCGCGCGAACTGCGGTGTTAAGGCGAATATCCAGTCCCGCCGCCAATTCCTCATAATAGGCATCATAGCCGTCCAGGATGCGATAATCCTCATACTCCTCATCACTGTCGCCGTCCACAAACAAATTGACGTGCACCTTGGCATTGAGAAACTCCATGCTGTCGCCTTGGGCATTGGCAAAAGAACGCTGCACATAACGCAGCTGTGTCTCGTTAAAACCAATCCGCTTGAGGTAAGTACGCAGGTCTTCGTCGTCATCGGGTTCAGGCACATCGCCCAATTTCCATGAGCGAGTCACATCCAATTCAGCCGAAGCCGCCCGCGCCGCCCCCATGGTCAGCCAGCGGCCATCTTCCAGCCGAATCATCGAATCGCTTGTTTTTTGCC
Source organism: Aggregatilineales bacterium (assembly GCA_965214515.1). Lineage (GTDB taxonomy): Bacteria > Chloroflexota > Anaerolineae > Aggregatilineales > Phototrophicaceae > UBA6055. The sequence goes on along the minus strand of OZ243955.1, from coordinate 3,190,308 downwards.
AATGCAAGGTCTTCAGCCCCAGCTTGCGCACCCACTCCCAGGTGTTCACCTCCGCCGTGCAGCCATGAATCAATTCGGCCCCAAATTCAACCGGAATATCAGCAAAATCACGATTCGTCCAGACGCGCCCGCCGATACGGTCTCGCGCCTCGAGGACAATCGCCTCAAAGCCAGCTTGCCTAAGATGATAGGCAGCCGACAAGCCGGCCATGCCGGCGCCAATAATGATGGTTTTCATTCTATCCTTCCTCATAATCCGGATTCTCCCAGACAATCAGCACGCCCGCATCGCCGGCCGCTGGTTCATCAGCATAATCGGTCACGACATATCCAGCCCGAAAACCGCGATTCATCTGCATCGTCACAGTCGGGTCATGGATTTCGCGCCTGATAACCTTGTTGCCATAACTAACAACATCCATTCTGTCGGCATGACTTTCGTAGCCCATCAACATACCAACGGCATACCATCCGCGCAGATTGAGCGATTTGACCAATCGAAAACGCGCCTCATAAAGCCCCGTGCCGATGCCACGCCGCCGATAATTCGGGTCTACCCCCATCTCGACTCCATAGAGCCAATCGCCCGCCGGTTCATGGGCGCTGATTTGCAAATCGCCAATGGCTTCCAGCCAAGGCAGCGCGGGCGCGGTGGGCGGGCGCGAGGTAAGCAGAGTCGCTGCCATGCCGATGCACATGCCAGCAACGGGTCCACCAATCCGCATCGCTATGAACTGCCCTTCAGGAAAACGTTCGATGTGGGCGCGGATATGTTTGCATGTGAAGTAGCCATCGCTGTCTTCGCCCGCTCGTATGCCATAAGCTGCGTGCAGGGAGGCGCTGGCGCCGCCAGCCTGCCAGGGCTGGGTGTTCATAATAGCAATGCCAGGCAAAGCCAGGATGACATCCTTGCGGTCGAACTTGTCCAGCCACCAGGAATCAAAATCCAAATGCTTCAGAGCTTTCAACTCGTCTTGGGTGAGCTTTGACATAGCGCGTCCTTTCTGACTAGAGCCAAGCTGCACAGGATAAATGAATAGCGTTTGCCTTTAATCTATGCTACTATACATGGCAAGACCTTATCAAGTTCAGGCTGCCTGTCATCGTGTCCCAATGGTTTAGGCGCAAGCAAAAAGATGGATTCCTGCTGGCATTGCCGACAGTTGCCTGGCTGGTCGTCTTTTTTGTGCTGCCACTGGTGATTGTGCTGATTGTCAGCTTCATGTCGCGCGGGCGTGGCGGCGTGCCGACCCTGCCCTTCACGCTCCAGCACTATGAACGAACCTTTGGCGTGTTTTCAATCATCCTGTGGCGGTCGATAGGTCTGGCAGGGCTGACGACAGTCGTCTGTCTGCTCATCGGCTATCCGCTCGCCTTTTTCATCAGCACCCGTCAAAATCGGCTGTTTCAGCAAATCACGCTCTTTCTGGTGATTTTACCCTTCTGGACGAACTTCTTAATCCGCACCTATGCCTGGCGCATTCTGCTGGGCGATGAAGGCACCATCAACGGCTTTCTCATCAGTCTCGGTCTGGTTTCCGAACCCCTGAAGCTCCTGAATACACCCTTTGCTGTATTAGTGGGGCTGGTTTATGGCTTTCTGCCCTTTATGGTCTTGCCGATATACGCCTCCGTCGAACGGTTCAATTTCAGATTTGTGGATGCCGCCCATGACCTGGGCGCCAATGATGTCCGCACCTTCCTGCGCATCGTCATCCCCTTGACCCTGCCCGGTGTGCTGGCTGGCTGCGCCCTGGTATTTATCCCTTCGGTTGGCGCTTTTGTCACGCCCGACCTGCTGGGTGGCACCAAAGGCCTGATGATTGGCAACCTCATCAACAATCAGTTCGGCGGTTCGGGAAACACCCCCCTGGGCTCAGCTTTGTCGATTGTGATGATGGCGGTGGTGATGCTGTCGCTCATTGTTTATGTATCTGCCAATCGGCGCGAATCCGGGGTCTAAGCATGGTGTCTCCACAGCAGATTCTCATCAATGAGCAGGCTATCGGGCGCAATCGACTGATACGGCGCCTTGGCCGAGTGGGTTTGTGGCTGAACCCGATTTTTTCCTACTTTTTCTTGTGGGCGCCGATTTTGATTCTGGTCTTGTTTTCGTTTAACGATAGCAAATCGGTCGCATCCTTTTCTGGCTTCACCTTAAAGTGGTATGGCAACATCCTGAACAATGTAGTCGGCGCTGAATCGGCATTTTCGACTGAACTGATGCTCAATGCCTTCCGCAACAGCCTGTTTGTCGGCACGGCTGCGACCGCCATCTCGACTGTCCTGGGGACGATGATTGCCTTGAGCATGGCACGCGGGCGCTTCCCCGGCAAACGCTGGCTGGATGGTCTGCTCTTTCTGCCGGTTGTCATCCCCGAAATCACGCAGGCAATCTCGCTGGCCATTTTTTTCAAAGTCGCCTTCGATTGGATTGGGACTCTCACTGGCGAGCGCATCTTCCCCGGCTTTCATACCATCATTATGGCGCATGTCACCTTCAATATCTCCTATGTGGCGATTGTGGTTCGGGCGCGGCTGGCGGACATGAACCCGCGACTGGAGGAAGCCGCGCGCGACCTGGGCGCCAATCCCTGGCAAACCTTCTGGCGCGTGACCTTTCCACTAATTTTGCCCGGCATCATTGCCGGAGCGCTGCTCGCCTTTACCCTGTCGCTGGACGACTTCGTTATCACATTTTTCACCTCTGGCGTCGGGACAACCACGCTGCCTGTCTTTGTCTATGGCTTGCTCAAACTGACCGTCACGCCAGAGGTGAATGCCATCTCGACAATTATGATGGTCTTGAGTACCCTCTTAATTGGCATCTCGCTCGCAATGCAGGGGCGCAGTGCGACCCGTGCTTAATTTAGATAACTTAAATGGAGGAAAATAATGAAAAAGCTGTCCCTTTTACTGATTGTCCTGCTCGCCATACCCCTTGTCTTCGGGCAAGATGAGGATTATGAAGCCTGGACTTGTCCCGAAGGTTATGAAGGGCAAACCCTGAGCATCTTCAACTGGTCAACCTATATTGCCGAAGACACCATTCCCAACTTCGAGGCAGCCTGTGGCGTGACTGTCAATTATGATATTTACGAAAGCAATGAAGCCATGCTGGCACGGATTCGACAGGGCAACCCCGGCTATGATTTGGTTGTCCCCAGTGGCGGTACTGTACAGCGGATGAGTGAAGAGGGTCTCTTGATTCCAATTGACCTGGACATGATTCCGAACTTCGCCAATCTGCTGCCCGATTTGCTGGGGCAGGCTTATGACCCCGAAAACGAGTATTCCCTGCCCTATCAATGGGGGACGCTTGGCGTCGGCTATCGCACCGAAGCCTTTCCTGATGGCTTGACATCCTGGGAGCAGGTTTGGGAGCATGATGGCAGCGTCGCCTGGATAGATGACCGTCAGGCGATGTTTGGCATTGCCCTGACCATCCTCGGATACAATCCCAATTCAACCGATGCCGAGGAAATTGGCGCGGCACGCGATTATCTGCTCGAAAAAGGCGGCAATGTGGTAACGGTCGCCGGAGATGACGGCCAAGTGCTGCTGGAACGCGGTGAAGTGGATATTGCTGTTGAATACAGTGGCGACATCTCGCAGATTATCACCGACTGTGAATGTGACGATTATGCCTATGTCATCCCGCAAGAAGCGGGGAATGTGTGGTTTGACAATATGTCCATTCCGGTCGATGCGCCCAACCCGGCATTGGCCATGGTGTTTATGGATTATATCCTCGATGCCAAAGTCGGCGCGGATTTGAGCAATTATATTGCTTATGCCTCGCCTAATCAGGCATCCATCGAATCGGGCTTTATTGACGAGGAAATCCTGAACGACCCGACGATTTTCCCACCCGAAGAACAACTGGCAAACCTCTTCGCCATCATTGATGTCGGCGCTGAAGCCGAAGAGCTTTATAACAACGCCTGGGACGAATTGCTGATTTTGCTGGGTCAATAACAAAGCATAAGGGCTGGAGAGCCTGATTCAGGTTCTCCAGCCGCACCATTCTAAACGGGTCAACGACATGTCAGTTTATGATATTGAACTCAAGGATGTGGTCAAAGAATTTGATTCCGGGGGCAGCCTGGTTCGCGCCGTCGATCATGTGAGTGTGCAAATCGAGGATGGCGAGTTCTTTGCCTTGTTGGGTCCGAGCGGCTGCGGCAAGACAACCACACTGCGCCTGATTGCCGGCTTTGAGCAGCCGACGCAAGGACATATCCTGATTCGCGGCAAGGCGATGGAGGGGATTCCCGCCTATCATCGTCCGGTCAACACAGTGTTTCAGGATTATGCCCTGTTTCCGCATCTCAACGTCGAGCAGAACATCATGTTCGGCTTGCAGATGGAAGGCGTGGACAAAAAACAGGCGCGGAAGCGTGCGCTGGAATCGCTGGAGCAGGTGCGCTTGCCAGATGTGGGCAAACGCAAGCCCCATCAGTTATCCGGCGGGCAGCAGCAGCGCGTGGCACTGGCGCGTGCCCTGGTCAAAGAGCCAGCCGTCCTGCTGCTGGATGAACCCCTTGGCGCTCTTGACCTGAAGCTGCGCAAGAATATGCAATACGAATTGAAAGCATTGCAGCGCGATGTCGGCATCACCTTTATTTATGTGACCCATGACCAAGAAGAAGCCATCACCATGGCGGACAGGATTGCGGTTATGAACGGCGGCAAGATGCTGCAAGTCGGCACGCCCAAAGAAATCTATGAACATCCTGGTACGCATTTTGTTGCCGACTTCATCGGCGAGACCAACTTTATGCCAGCGACGCTCATCAGCCGAGACGATGAGAGTTATGGCAGCGTCCAGCTTGCGCCTGATGTGATTATCTCCGCCGCGCTGTCGGATGCGCTTCGGGCAGCCAGTGGCGCCGTCACAGTCGCCATTCGTCCAGAGCGGATTGGCATTGCCGCCAAAGGTGACGCCGCCGACCTGGGCAGCGAAACGACCGTCTTGAATGCGGAACTCATTGACAATCAGTATATTGGCACCGACACCCGCTACACGCTTCGAATTGGAACGGACATCCAACTGGTCGCGCGGATTCAGAATATCAACAATCAGCACAGCGCCAGCTTCAAAATCGGGCAGGCGGTCAAAGTCTTTTGGCACAACTCCAGCACAACCGTGCTGGACGGCTGACAGGGGAAACTTGTCAGGGCGCGTTCGTCAAGTTATACTTATAAGTGATGTCGCAGACATTGTTTGGAGATGGTTGGATAACATGGACTGGCTGCAAGTTGGCGCATTTTTTGTTGCGGTGCTGAGTCTGGGCTTGGCGGGGCTTGTTTATGTTACCCGTCAGTTCAACCGCATGGGCGACCGCATGACGCGCCTTGATGAGCGCATGGGAAACCTAGAACAAGGACAAGTCCGTGTTGAAGAGCGTTTGGATCGCATGGATGAGCGCCTGGATCGCATGGACGAGCGCATGACGCGCTTTGAGGGACGCATGGGAAGCCTGGAACAAGGACAAGCCCGTGTCGAAGAGCGCCTGGATCGCATGGACGAGCGCATGACGCGCCTTGAGGGACGCATGGACGAGCGTATGACCCGCTTTGAGGGACGCATGGGAAGCCTGGAACAAGGACAAGTCCGTGTCGAAGAGCGCCTGGATCGCATGGACGAGCGCTTGAATCAGATGCAGGGCGAGATTAAGGGTCTCGGCGAAGGCTTGCAGAATGTCGAGAAGGAGCAGGCACGCATGCTCGGCTTCCTGGAAGGCAGAGGGGTCATGGGCAAAGCACCGGCCGATGCGGAACCAGTATCCTAAGCTGTTCCAACACAGAGGCCGGCGCCAACTGACAGAGTAGCAAAATCGGTTGAAATACAAATTAGCTTCAGTTTTTGTCCCTCATCCCCAGCCCTGACAAGAAAGGGCCGCGCAGACATAGACACTATGCAGGAGGATCCAAGGTGGGGGTATTCTATGAAATTCACCGCCTCCGCTGATTGGAGCGGCATCGCAAGATATGCAAGTCCATGTTAAAATCAAAATCTGCCAGTTCAAGCGTGCGGGATGACCCTGATGATGAGCCCAGCCGAAACCCAACAAGCCCACTGCCCATGCGAAAGCTGCGTCTGCCAAAAGCCAATCGACGCCAAAACCGGCTTCGAGGTCTCTGCGGACTTTGAACGTTTCAATCAAAAATATGATATGTTTAATCGCGCCGTCTGGGACGATGAGGTTCGTTCCGACCGCTCACGCCAGTTCTTTGAATCCTACTTCACCGATCTGGCGCAGTTCCGCAAGGTTGAGGGCTTTCAACACCGCGATTATGCCCTGCGCAACGCCGCCTGGTACATAGCCGATTTCACTGCCGATTTGCTGGAATTGTCAGATGACCGCAAAGAGGGCTTTTTGGATACCTATACCATGTTCCGTGAAGGCGCGACCCGCAAAATTGAAGGAACTGCGGCCGAAAATACAGCCGCGCTCAAACGGGCCGGCAGATTTCTCGGCGCAGATGCGATTGGAATCTGCGAATATGATGAACGCTGGGTCTACACGCATAACTACAGCCGCCAAAAATTGACGGACAAAGCGATGGATTTGCCCGAAGATTTGTCAAATGTAGTCGTCATCGCCAACGAAATGCACCATCAGACTATCCAAACCGTGCCCTCCGCCTTGAGCGGCGCCGCCACCGGCCAAGGTTACAGTCGGGATATTATCGCTGTGCTGTCGGTGACGCAATACATTCGCAACCTGGGATACCGCGCTGTCGCCAGCCTGAATGACACCGCTTTATCCATTCCATTGGCCATTCAGGCGGGCCTGGGGCAATATGGCCGGCACGGGCTGCTGATTACCCCGCAGTTTGGTCCCAGGGTGCGCATCGCCAAGATATTCACCGATTTGCCCCTGGTCCCCGATGAACCCATCGACTTTGGCGTCACTGAAACCTGCAATATCTGCCGCCGCTGTAGCCATGGCTGTCCGGTGAAAGCCATTCCCTTTGACGCACCCAGCTATGAGAGCCATGGCATATCGCATCTCAAGGGTGTCAGAAAGTGGACGATTGACGCCAGGAAATGCTTCAAATTCTGGGCGAATCAGGGTACGGATTGTTCGATTTGCATTCGCGTTTGCCCTTACAACAAGGATTTCTCAAAGTTCCATAACCGCATCCTGCGCTGGATGCTGGGCAGTCGATGGCGTCGGCTGGCGCTCTGGCTGGACAAAAAGCTCAAATATGGGGAACGCAGAAAGGCCGGCTGGTGGTGGCGGCAATCCAGCGCTTAGATGAGGGCAGCCTTTTCATCACCTGTAGCCTGAAAGAGAGAGATTGGTGACAAGTTTTCTCACATTCCTGCAAAAACCTGTGGTGCGTTGGCTGATGGCGATTGGCTGGTCATTATGGATTAGCATTCTGCTGGTGCAATCGGAAAGCGCCCCCCTGATTGATCTCGGGATTCAGTCAGGTCCCCGCACCCTCACCCGTGACATCCTGGCGGCTGGTGTGCATCTGCTGTCATTTGGCATAGCCTGCGGCTTGTGGTTTTGGGCGTGGTCTAAGCATTTGCGGCTTTTGCCCAGCCTGGCGCTTGCCTGCTGCATTGCCATCTGCCTGGGCGGTCTGACCGAATATCTGCAAATGTTTTCTCCTGACCGCTATCCTTCCTGGGACGATTTTATCGCTGATTGTGTCGGCATATTTCTAGTTGCCTACTTTATCTGGTACAGGCAAGCTGACCATCAACATTTTCGCTCGGAGGCGCCAAGAGCGCAGAAGCGCTAAGCAGGCCAGTAGGTCGGATTGTCCCATACAATCAGGGTCGCCCAATGGTCAGAAGCCTCGTCTTCGATATAATTTTCCAGCAAGCCACGCAGCTTGAAACCGCGCCCCAGCTGGAACGACAGGGTGCTGTCATGCAGGTCGCCAGCCACGACTTTTTCGACATAGGCTTGCACGGACATACGGTGTTTATAATTCGCAAAGCCTGGAATCAGCCCGCCAGCGACAATGCCCTTGCGATTGAGCGTTTTAACAATATCCTTGCGGGCGGCATACAAGAGCGAGCCGATGCCCCGCCTGCGAAAATCAGGATGAACACTGATGTCTCCGCCATAATACCAAGCCCCGTTTGGGTCGTGATGAGTGTAGTAACCGCCGTCTATAATCTCCTGAAAACTATGCTGCGCCTCATTAAAATCGAAATCAATCAGAAATCCCGAACCCAAACCGATGACGCGATGGTCAGCCAGCGCGACAAAATTGCCTTCGGGGAACAGTCGGCAATGATTCAGAAAGTGCTTTTCCAGCATCAACTCGCTCTTGGCAAGGGTCGGAAAACAATCCCGCTGCAATTGTTCCAGCGCCTTGGCGTGCTGCGGTCGAATGGTCTCAATCGCAATCGTTTCGTTTTTCATCGTCTTCCCCACTGCACTGCATTTGGTGTTTATCTAAAGCCAGTTTAGCCTTGCTTGCAGCTGTCGGTCAAATGCCGCACCGCCTAATCTGGTTTGAATGGCCTTAATGGACTGCATTGGACATACAGCTTTTATGTTAAATGCCTTAGCATGGACTTCAGATGAATTTGAAATGAAAAGAGGGCAAAATGAATTCAAACAAACACCAGCAAAATGGCAGTGAAAAAGGCACTTACAAGGTCAAACGCGGTTTGGCGCAAATGCTCAAGGGGGGCGTGATTATGGATGTCGTCACGCCAGAACAGGCAAAAATCGCCGAAGATGCTGGCGCAGTTGCCGTGATGGCGCTCGAACGGGTGCCGGCGGATATTCGCGTTCAAGGGGGCGTCGCCCGCATGAGCGACCCGGACATGATTGAGGGGATTATCAATGCCGTTTCCATTCCAGTCATGGCGAAGGCACGAATCGGACACTTTGTCGAAGCCCAGATATTGGAAGCGCTGGGGGTGGATTACATTGACGAGAGCGAAGTCTTGACACCAGCCGATGAAGAGCATCACATCAACAAATGGCGTTTTGAAGTGCCGTTTGTCTGTGGCTGTCGCAATCTGGGCGAGGCATTGCGCCGCATCAATGAAGGCGCAGCCATGATGCGCACCAAAGGCGAAGCAGGCACTGGCGATGTGGTTGAGGCTGTCCGACACGCCCGCGCGGTCCATGGCGAAATCCGCCGCATCAGCAGCATGGACGAGGATGAGTTGTACACCTATGCCAAGGAAATTCGGGCGCCTTATCATCTGGTCAAAGAGACTGCCGAGCTTGGACGCTTGCCGGTGGTGAACTTCGCTGCGGGTGGCGTGGCGACGCCAGCCGATGCCGCGCTGATGATGCAGCTTGGCGTCGATGGCGTATTTGTAGGCAGCGGCATCTTCAAAAGCGGTGATCCAGAAAAACGCGCCAAAGCGATTGTGCAGGCTGTCACCCATTACAGCGACCCACAGATTTTGGCAGCCGTCAGCCGCAATCTGGGCGAAGCGATGGTCGGCATCCATGTCTCCCCGGAGCAGGTTATCCTGGGCAAACGCGGCTGGTAAATTTGCGCCCCTTGCCGCTGGTTGAGGCCTGCAAGGCAGGGGGCATGGCATCAAAGTCGGAGAGACGCCAAATTTTTATCACAGCCGCTCGGCGGCCGCATTCATACAAAATAATAAGCCTTACGCTCCTGCGAGCAAAGTGGTTTATTAAAAAGAGGCATCTTGGGACACTGCTTTTCTCGGTGTCCTTTGCGATTCTGCGGTGAGTTGTGTTTGGATGCAGCTGCCCTACCCTGTCAACGATAAATTGTTGACAGTTTCAGCTGTCCATGTTATGGTTTCCCAAATCAATCCAGAGGCTGTTGCCGCTTCACAAGACGCACCATGCCCTGCCTGAATCTATCTTGAACGGATTAAGCAGACCGTTGCCTGGCACGGCAAAGTTTGTTATGGCCTTAGCCTCGATAGATTGAATCTGGAAGAAAGGAGATGATGAACCCGCTCTGCGAAAAACACACTGAGTTCAACAAATCAATTAAATGATATGGAGATAAAAAATGAGTCGTATTTTCAGGATTTTATTCTTGGCGGCGCTGCTTATGGCTGTTTTTGTTCCGGTGAGCGCTCAAGATACGGTATGGACTGGCGCCTTTGTGCTGGGAACCTGCTGCGAACCCAACTCGCTCGACCCGGCGGCGATGGGCATTTCGCAAACGGAAGGATATGTCATCAATGCGATGTATGAAGGACTGACGCAATACTCGCCTGAAGGGGAGATTGTGCCGCGCCTGGCAACCGACTGGACAATTTCGGACGATGCCCTAACCTACACCCTGACGCTCCGCGATGATGTGCTCTTCCATGATGGCACTGCGCTGAACGCTGAAGCTGTCAAGCTGTCGTTGGAACGTCATGCGGCCTTGGGGCTTGGCAATCTGGGGTTCATTCTTGCGCCGGTGGATACCGTCACGGCTGTCGATGACCTCACAGTTGAAATCAGGTTAAGCACGGCGGACTTTCAATTTTGGGCCGGCCTGCCACATATCAAAATCGTGAGCGCAGCGGCAGTAACAGCTAACGAAGTCGATGGCGACCTGGCTGGAGAATTCTTCAGAGAACAGGCAGTCGGGACGGGTCCCTATCAGTTGCTTCGCTGGGATCCGGGACGCCAGACTGAATTGGAGGCTTTCGCGGATTACTGGCGCGGTTGGGAAGGCTCGCATATCGAGCGGTTTATTGCTCGCTATGGCTTGGACTACACCACTCGTCTGCTTTTGATGGAGGACGGGGATGTGCATCTGATTGACTGGGCTGGGCTTTCGGATGCGCGGCGTGCCGAAGCTAACGATGCCATCCATCTCAATTTCGGCAATCCGCTTCAGGGCTTTTATCACTTTATGAAGCAGGACGGGCCCTTGGCGGATAAAGCCGTGCGGCAGGCGCTATTGCATGCCTACCCCTACGCTGCCATGATTGAAGTCATGGGCGGCTTTGCCGTGCCGCTCACATCGCCAGCCCTAAGTGGCACCGTCGGGCATTGTGATGTATTCGAACCCGTGCAGGATTTGGAAAAAGCGCGTCAACTGTTGGCAGATGCCGGCTATGCCGATGGTTTTAGCCTGCGGCAGGCATACCGCCATGCCAACGAACCGCGCCGCTTCGCCGCTGTTTTGTATCAGGAAGCGCTTGCCGAACTGGGAATCGAAGTGATACTCGATGATATTCCCTGGGGCACCTTTATCGACGCCCAGCGCAATTTTGATACCGCCTATGATATGAGCAGCCATTGGCTCAATATCCCCATACCCTATTCGGGCGAAATGCTGTATCGCCTCAACCATTCGGAATTGATTGATACCGGCACCGGCAACTGGGCCTGGTATAGCAATCCGGAATTTGACGCCTTGTTGGAGGAAGCGCCGACACTGGCCCCGGGCGACCCCCGCATTGATGAATTATTGTGCCAGGCACAACAGATTCTCATCGACGATGCCGTTGTCATCCCGGTCATGCTGTCACAATATCTTGATTTGACCCATGCCTCGGTCAGAGGCTATCGGTATGACCCCTATGGTTTCCCGGGTGATTTGCATCTTTACAATATCTATCTCGAAAACTAGCCGGCGGGGCGGGAGCGCATGGAAATCCTGTGCCTGAACATCAGAATGAATTGGGGTTGCTGGCGCAGACACGAATCCATTAAACGATTCTATTCAACAGGAGCTTAATGCGGAACGCAATGGAAAGATGTCATTGCGTTCTGCATTGACACAATTCACATGGGCAGGCTACTTCTTGAGCGCATCCTAACGCTGATTCTCAAACTGTTTGGCATGGCGGTCATCCTGTTTATCGTAACGCAAATTCTGCCGGCAGATCCCGCGGCAGTAGCTGCTGGCACCAATGCACGTCCGGAACAAATCGAGAAGATTCGGCAAGAGTTGGGCCTGGACAAACCCTTTCATCAACAGTTCACCACCTATATCTCGGGCTTGGCACGCGGCGATCTCGGCAAATCACTGCTGACTCGGCGACCCGTCATCGATGACTTGAAACTGCGTTTTCCAGCCACGCTGGAACTGGCATTAGCATCGGGCATTGTCATTGTGTTTGCTGGCATCACGATGGGCATCGTTGCAGCCATCCATGCCGGCAAACCCCTTGATTTTCTGATTCGTATGTTTGTTGTGATTGGCATGGGAGTTCCCCCTTTTGTGCTGGCATTGTTCCTGCAACTGATTTTCGCCAAATCATTGGACTGGTTTCCGCTTGAAGGGCGCTTGGACACGCTGATGGCGCCCCCGCCCTTCGTTACTGGCATGTACACCATCGATAGTTTCCTGGCTGGTCAATGGGATGTCTTCGGGTCAAGCCTGCGGCATCTGGCGCTTCCAGTTGCGGCGCTGTCGCTGGGACGTTTGGCTGTCGGCGCTCGCTTCACCAGAAGCGGTATGCTGGAAACCCTGTCCCAACCCTATGTGCGGACTGCCAGGGCAAAAGGGCTTCCTAACAGGCAGGTAATCTATCGTCATGCCTTTCGCAATGCTCTGATTCCCGTCGTCACCATGCTAGGCATTCAGATTGGTTTTCTTTTGAGTGGCGCGGTACTGGTCGAAGTAGTCTTCACTTGGCCCGGTCTGGGACGATATGCAGTGGAATCGGTGGTTTCCTTCGATTTCTTTTCGGTCATCGGCGCGGCGCTGGTGATTGCCGTGATTTTTGTGGTTTCAAATACGGTCGTGGATTTGCTTTACGTTCAACTGGACCCGCGAATTCAGCACAAGTGACAAGGACAATTTATGGGATTTGAGCTTGGATTTGATATTGGCGGCACTTTCACGGATTTTGCATTGTCGGATTCGACAAGGGGCGAGCTAAAGATATTCAAAGTGCTGACAACGCCTCATCAGCCTGAAGTCGGTGCATTGGACGGGATGCGGGCATTCCTGGAGGCTTCCGATTTGAGCCCGGCTCAACTCCTCAACCTGTTCCACGCGACCACACTGGCAGCGAATACACTCATCGAGCATAAAGGCGCGCTCGTCGGTTTGCTCACGACAGCGGGTTTTCGGGACATTTTGGAGATGCGCAGCGAGCAGAGATATGCCATCTACGATTTGTTCCTTCAGTATCCGCCGCCGCTCAGCCCGCGTTATTTGAGACGCGGCATTCGTGAGCGCATTGACCGCGACGGTCAAATTCTGAAGACGGTCAACGAGGACGATGTGCGCCAGGCAATCGAAGATTTCAAGAAGGAAGGCGTTGAGGCGATTGCCATTGCCTGCTTGCATGCTTATCGCAATCCGACCAACGAGCAGCGCATTGCAGCACTCGTCCGCGATTTGTGGCCGGATATTCCAGTCACACTGTCCAGCGACATCGCGCCCGAAATCCGAGAATATGAGCGCACCTCAACCACAGTCGCCAACGCTTATGTTCTGCCCCTGATGTCCAGCTATCTGCAAACGCTGCATGACCAGCTTGCCGCAGGCGGCTTCGGCGGCAACTTTTACCTGATGCTGTCTTCGGGCAGCACAGCTTTGGTCTCTGCCAGCGCCCAGCAGCCGATTCGCCTGGTCGAATCCGGGCCGGCGGCCGGGGCCATCGCCGCCGCCTATTATGGCAAGCTGGCTGGACACAGCCATTTAATATCATTCGATATGGGCGGGACAACCGCCAAAGTTGCGCTCATTCACAAGGGACAGCCGACTGTCGCCTCCAATTCAGAGGTCGCTCGCGTGCATCGCTTTACCAAGGGCAGTGGCTATCCGCTTCAATTTCCGACTGTCGATATTCTGGAGAGTGGCGCGGGCGGCGGCAGCATTGCCTGGGTCGATAAACTGGGTCTGCTCAAAGTGGGCCCACAGAGCGCTGGTTCCAGTCCCGGTCCAGCCGCTTATGGCTTTGGGGGAACACAGCCCACCGTAACCGATGCTGATTTGATGCTGGGGTATCTGAACCCCGATTATTTTCTGGGCGGTGAAATGACGCTCGATTTGGCAGCGGCAAACAAGGCGCTGCAATCCATCGCCGCCAGCTTTGGCTGGACAGTTGTCGAGACCGCCGCTGCCATCCATCGATTGGTCAATGAGAATATGGCGGCGGCGGCACGCATTCATATTCTGGAACGGGCTCGTGACCCGCGACATTACGCCATGATTTGTTTCGGTGGCGCCGGTCCCGTTCATGCTGCTGGCGTTGCCCGCATCCTGGGCAATCCGAAAGTGATTGTCGCGCCCAGCGCCGGCGTCGCCTCGGCCATCGGCTTGTTAATCGCGCCCATCGCCTTTGATTTCGCGCATTCCTATCCAACCGCGCTGGCAAGCGCCGATTGGCACAAGCTGCGAGCGCTCTTCGAGCAGATGGAAGCGCAGGGCAAGCAGATGCTGGTCGCGGCTGGCATCACTGAAGGGGAAATCCAGGTCGAGCGGAGTGTGGATGGGCGCTTTCAGGGACAGCTGCACGAAATCCAGGTGCCGCTGCCAAATGACTGGAGTCGGATGGCTGTGGATGACTTCATCGCCCGCTTCAATGCGGCCTACAGGGAACTCTATCATTATGTGCCTGACCATACGCCCATCGAACTGCTGACCTGGCGGGCAAGGGTATCGGGAAGGCGAAAGCCGCTCGCGCCCCCCGCACTCGCGGCAGTGGATGCGGATATTGGTTCGGCTTGCAAAGGTCAGCGCCACGTCTGGTTTTCGGAGCTTGGCGGCTTTGTCGATACGCCCATTTATGACCGCTATCGACTGGGTGCGGGCATGGGTTTCGCTGGGCCGGCGATTGTTGAGGAACGCGAATCAACCATCGTCGTGCGGCCTGGCATGCAGGCTGAGGTGGATGCTTATGCCAATGTTCATCTCTATCTCAATCAATCGAGTTCACCGGAGACCCGTCAACATGCGCCTTTTATGGATTGACCCGATTGTTGAAGACAAGCCATATACGACCGCTTTGACAGCCGCGTTCCAGGCGTCATGCCGGGCGGGAACGGATGTAGACATCATCTCTCTGCCGCCCGGCCGTCACCCCCGCCATCTGCGCTACCATGCCTATGAGGCACTGGTCATGGCGGAGATTGTAACGATAGTCTATCGCTATGCGGATGATTATGATGCCTTTGTTATTGGCTGTTTTTATGATTTGGGGCTGCGTGAAGCCCGCGAGGTTTCTGGGAAAGCAATTGTGACCGCGCCCTGTCAGTCCTCGCTTGCCATCGCCAGTCATCTGGGAAACACCTTTTCCGTCCTGGTAGGCGCCAGCAAAGCGATTCCGAAAATGCGCGAAAACATTCGCGCTTATGGTATGGAACATCGGCTCTCGTCAATGCGCCCGCTCGACATGGGTGTTCTCGAATTCCAGTCACAAGCCGAGCGCACGATGGCGGCGATGCGGCGGCAAGGGAAAAAAGCGGTTGAAGAAGACGGCGCCGAGGTCATCGTATTAGGTTGCAGCGCCGAAGTCGGATTCCATCAGACATTGCAAGCTGAATTGGGAGTTCCAGTCATTGACGCAGCCTTAGCGCCCTTCAAATATGCCGAATTTCTGGCGGAAACGGCGCAGCGTTTTGGCTGGCATCCCAGTCGCAAATGGGGCAGCGAAGCGCCACCTCCTGATGAAATCGAGGCATGGGGACTGTTCCGACAGCCAGACCCAGAGACCCATCCAATCATTCGCATTCAAGGATAGCGGCTATGCCTGAAAATGAACTTGACCCACTGACTTTGGAGATTCTCTGGCAGCGTCTCATCACAGTCGCTGACCAGATGGCGACGACGCTGGCGCGTACCGCCTTCTCGACCACCATTACCGCCTCGAACGATTATGGCTGTGTCATTATGGATACCCAGGGGCGCTGTATCGCCCATGCCCATCGCAGTCTGCCCATTTTCAACCGCACCATGCCCTACACCACGGGCCTTGTTCTGGAACGTTTTGGGCGCAGGCATATCGCCCCTGGCGATGTATTTATATCCAACGACCCCTGGCAAAACGCGGGTCATAACCCCGACATCACCGTGATTACGCCTTTCTTCAAGCGGGACAAGCTCGTGGGCTTCGCCGCCAGCATCGCCCACCATGCCGATGTCGGCGGCTCGGTGGATACCAATCAGGTGCGCGACTGTTATGAAGAGGGCTTGATGATTCCACTGGTGCGCTTGTATCAAGCTGGCGAGCTCAACCAGACCGTGCTGGATTTCGTTGCGGCAAATGTTCGGCTGCCTACTGACGTGGTGGGGGATATTCATGCTCAAGTGGCTGCCAACCAAACCGGCGCGGAGCGCTGTCTGGCGCTGCTGGACGAGTATGATTTGCCGAATCTTCAATCTGTTTCTGATGACATTCAGAACCGCTCGGAAAAAGCCATGCGAGAAGCCATCTCGGCACTGCCAAACGGCTTGTATGGCTCGGAAGTGGTTGTCGATGAGCTTGACCAGCCCTTAAGGCTCAGGTGCAGACTCGAAGTGCGCGATGACGAGATTTTCATCGACTTCAGCGGGACATCCCCGCAGCAGCCGCGCGGCGGGATTAACGTAACCTTCACCTTTACGCATGGCCAGATTTCTTATGCGCTAAAAGCGACGCTGCTGCCCGATGTGCCTGGCAATGATGGCTGCTATCGCCCTATTCATGCCAGCGCGCCGCCCGGATGTATCCTGAATGCCCGCCGCCCAGCTTCCGTCAGCCAGCGTCATCGCATAGGCGCACATATTTTTGGAGCGGTGCTGCGGGCATTGTCTGAGGTTCTGCCGCATCAGGTCATTGCCGGCTCGGGTTTTCTGGTCAGCACACGGGTTTTTGCCCGTTCCCATCAGGATTCGTCCATCTCTCACAGCTACCTGTTCAGCGCTGGCGGCATGGGGGCAAATGCAAAGGCCAGCGGCATCGCCACGGTTCAGGTTCCCGCACTGGCGGGAGCGGTGCCGGTCGAGCTCTTCGAGATAACAGTTCCCATTCTCATCCTTCGCCGCGAATTTCTGCCAGATTCGGGAGGCGCTGGCAGGCAGCGTGGCGGTCTGGCGCAGCGCGTGGAGCTTCAACTGCTGCCCGGGTTTGAAGGCACAGCAACCGTATCTGTCCATGCCGCCGGGCAGAATGTGCCGCCCTTTGGATTGAGAGGGGGCGGCGGCGGCACGCCAGCCGAAATCCTCCGCGACGGGGTGGTGCTGACGCGAGAAGAGAAAGTCCAGCAGGCCAGCGCCCTGCCGCTCATCGATACAGGCATGTCGGTTGGATTTGATACGGCCGCGGGTGGTGGATACGGCTCGCCCCTGGCGCGTACAGTTGAAAATGTGCAGCGGGATGTCCGCGATGGCCTTGTCTCGCTCGAACAGGCGGCAGCGGTCTACGGCGTCATCCTCGACCCAAAGACCCTGGCCACTGACAGGGCAGCGACCAAAGCGCGGCGCGATGAATTGCGAGCGGTAAGCCAGATACAATGAAGCCCGACCGAAGGGGGAACAGAAAGCGAGCCATGCCTCAGATACGGCAATTTGCGGTAAAACAAGCACGGTTTTACAATCGTAATCGAGGGTTGCTGGTGGGTTTGTTACTGTTATTCCCGTTTCTGCTCTTTGCCTTGCTGCCAGAGGTATTTGCCACACATGACCCCATCAAAACCTCCATCCGCGAGTTATACACGCCGCCCAAGGCCGAACACCTCTTCGGCACAGATGAATTGGGGCGCGATGTCTACAGCCGCGTCGTCTACGGTGCCCGCATATCATTGGTCTCCGCCGCGCTGATTATTGGCATCGCTTGCCTGATTGGCATCGTTCTGGGCACCATCGCGGGTTATTGGGGTGGCTGGAGCGACCGAATCATTATGACATGGGTCGATTTGGTGCTGGCATTTCCGAGCCTGATTTTGGCGCTGGCGGTCAGTGCCGCGCTGGGTTCGGGGCTGCGGAGTGCGATTATCGCGGCAGCCGCCGTTTGGTGGCCCGTTTATGCCCGCCTGCTTCGTGGTTTAACGCTCCAACTGACCGAAATGGAATTTGTCACGGCAGCAAGAGCTATGGGAGCTTCATCGCTGTTCATCATCCGGCGGCATATTCTGCCCAATGCTGTTTATGCCATCATCGTGCGCGTCAGTCTCGACCTTGGGCTTGCCATCCTGCTGCTGGCGAGCTTGAGCTTTATCGGTCTGGGAGCGAGCGCCCCCACGCCCGAATGGGGTGCGATGGTGGCTTGGGGACGGCTCTATTTTCTTACGGAATGGTGGATTGGCGGATTCCCCGCCCTGGCGATTACCCTGACGGTCGTTGCCATTACCATGCTGGGCGATGGCTTGAATGACGCGCTCAACATCAACTGAAGGTTATCAGAAAGGTCTTGTCCCGATGGTGAACAATCCGCGATTTGACAAGTTATATGCCATCATGCGCCGGGCAAAGCTAGATATACTGGCGCTGATTCCAGGGGCCAACCACCGCTATCTCACGCAAGCAGTTCATTTCGTGATGGAACGTCCCATTGTGATGTTTATTCCACTGGATGAACAGCCCATCGCTGTCATACCCGAACTCGAAATCCCCCTGTTCAAACGACATCCCATCCCATCGAGGATTTTCTCATGGACAGATGCCGAAGGATATGACCATGCCTTTGCAGCTGCGCTGGCTGCCTTGCGAACTCGCGGCAAGACCATCGGCGTTGAGGGTTTGCAGATGCGGTTTTTTGAGGGCGAGATTATCCGCGCCCATGCGCCCGAAGCCGCCATCGTGGATGCGTCTCGGCAGCTTGCCGAATTGCGGCTGATTAAAGATGCCGACGAAATCGCATCCCTGCGCCAGGCCATCCAAATATCGGAAGACGCGCTGCGGGCAACCCTGAATCAGGTGCAGCCGGGCATGAGTGAACGGGAAATCGCTGCCGAACTGGAGGCGCACATCAAAGCGCTGGGCGGCGAAAGTCTGTCCTTTGATGTGATTTTGCATGGTGGCGGCAACACGGCTTTACCGCATAGCGGGCCACTGGATTACCGCATCCAGTATGGCGACCCTCTGCTGGTTGATTTTGGCGCGACTTTTGATGGCTATTGCGCTGACATCACCCGCACGGTCTTTGTGGGTGCTGTCAGCGAGGAATACCGTCAGTTTTACGCGGTGGTGCAGGCGGCGAATGACGCCGCCGGCCGGGCAGCGCGGCCGGGTGTTACCGCCGAATCCGTCGATATGGCTGCGCGGCAGGTGATTATCGAAGCGGGCTATGAGCATCTGATGCGGCATCGAACCGGCCATGGATTGGGATTGCAGGCACACGAGGCGCCCTACATTGTTCAGGGGAATCAGCGTATTTTGCAGCCGGGCATGGTATTCACGATTGAACCCGGCATTTACCGGCTGGGAGAAATAGGCGTTCGCATCGAGGACGATGTGCTGATTACCGACGATGGCTGCGAGAGCCTGACGACCTTTCCGCGGGGCATTGTCGTTTGCTGACAATCGGGCTGCGTGCTTGATAATCGCTGGCTTGCCGACTAAAATTTGCACAAACATCCAAAACAGGTTATGTTATCGTTATCGTTGGGCAAGGATGTGCTTAAGCGACCAGGTTTCAGGAGGTGATGACTGCAAAGAGTATCTAAATAAAGAGGTGCCTTATGAATATGGCAAGCATGACTTATTGGAGGAGATATGAACTCGAAAAATCAGAACAAGATGAGCCGCCGCGATTTGCTGAAACTGGCAGCAGCCGGCAGTGCAGGTTTGGTATTAAGCGGTGTGCCAGTACGGGTGATTGCACAAGATGCTACTGTCATCAAAGTGCAAACGGCTGGTTTGGATGACAACACCTTGCAGCCCGTTGCCGACATACAGATGTCGAGAAACCCGAATGTTCAAGTGGAATGGGTGGTTTTGACGGGCATTGACCATGAAGAGGTCGCCGCCAAGATTTTGGCCTTGGTCGCAGCCGGCGAGTCGATTGATGTCGGCTATGCAGCGACGGAAGCCACGCAGCTTTTCGCTGGTCAAGGCTTGGCGCTTGCGTTGGATGACCGCATCGTGAACGACCCCGACCAGGATTTCTGGACGGAATACTTTGCCGATGTCCATCCCTCACTGGTGGAAGCCATGATGTACGAAGGCAGCCTGTACGAGCCGCCGCGCGACTTCAACGCTGCCAATATGTACTTCAACACCCATGTTCTTGCCGATAATGGCTTTGAAGTGCCGGGCGCCAACTGGACGAAGGACGACTTCCTGGAGATTGCACGCGGAACGACCCAAAAGAATGACAGTGGCTTGACCGAGATTTTCGGTTATGGCTGGACGAACCGCTTGTGGGGCAGCTGGATGCCTTGGATTTTTGTCGCTGGCGGCAACTTGTACACCGAAGAACGCGCCCCTGGCGGTGAATGGATATGGGATGGCTATTATGCGGGCGACCCGGCTGTCGAAGCACGCGGTGGCGGCTTCCGCTGGCGCACTCCGATTGCCAATTCGTCTGAAGTGGTCGAGGCGCTGCAACTGGTCGTTGACCTGTGGCAAGAAGGGGTCACACCCGACATCGGCATGGGCACCGGTCAAACGCTGACAGGTTTCTATGCCACCGGCAAATTGTGCATGACACCGGCTGGCGGTTTCTGGGCTGGACGTCTGGCTGGCGAGGGCATGGAGAAAGGCGGCTTTGATGTACAGCTTTGGCCTGCCTGGCGCAATCAGAAGCATCAGTTTGGCACTGGCGGCCACTGGCTGAGCGCCACCTCGCAAAATCCCGACGAGGCTTGGGAATTCATCAAAATCGAGGTCAGCCACGAAGGCTTCCAGAGCAGCGAATTCTTTAATCCGGTCATCAGAACCACCCCGGCACGCCGCTCCTACAGCACGGCAGCAGCCTACGAAACGACGGGCCCGGCGAACAGCGACGTCTTCTATGGCACCCTGGATGACCACCCCGACACGGCTCCGATTCCGGCGCCGCCCTGGTCGAACCCGATGACGACCATCTTCACGACTTACACCGGGTTTGCCACCTCTGGCGAAATGGAACCTCAACAGGCGCTTGATGAGATGCAGCGGGAATTGGAAGACCTGACCAACCGTCAGCCGAGCTACTACGGCGATTAACTGTCTGCAAGGTGCAGAGCCGATACCTTGTGTATGGGCTCTGCTCATCCAGCAGATGGGGAAAAGAAAGAAATGACTTATTCAAAGAGAAAGACGGACAGCGGCGGCGGCATCTTGCATTGGCTCATGCAAGACACGATGGATGGGCTCCGGCGGCGACGCGCCTTATTGGGCTACTTGTTTCTCTTGCCCACCCTGCTGGGTATTTTTATCTTTACCGCCGGTCCTATCTTTGTATCTTTCGGGCTTAGCCTGTTCCACTGGAATATCTTCAGGCCGCCCGATTTCATTGGATTGGATAATTTCGAGCGGCTCTTGGGTGATGGCAGGGTCATCGTCGGCCTGGGAAACACCTTGAAGTTCACGATTCTCGCGGTTTGCAGCCAGGTTTCCATAGGGCTGCTCTTGGCGCTGGCGGTGCATCGGATAACCCGGATATGGATGCGCTATTACTTTCGGACGGCTTTCTTCTTGCCTTTGCTGATGTCCGGCGCTTCGGTTGCGGTTTTCATGGGCTATATCTTCCACAAGGAGTTCGGGCCGCTCAATTATTATCTGACCTTACTGGGCATGCCACAGATACCCTGGCTGACATCAGCCGACCTGGTCATGGTTACGATTGCCATCATCTCTGCCTGGCGCAACATGGGTTTCACCTTTGTGATTTTCCTCGGCGGGCTGTCCAATTTGTCGCAGGAAGTGCTGGATGCGGCGGATGTGGATGGCGCTCAAGGCTTTCGCCGCTTGTGGTCGGTGGTGCTTCCCCTGCTCAGTCCGCAGATTTTGTTCGCCACAGTCACGGGCGTCATCGGTGCGCTGCAAGTCTTTGACGAGCCTTACATTATGACGCGCGGCGGCCCTGGCAATGCCAGCCGTACACTGGTCATGGTGATGTACGAACACGCTTTCAAGCACATCGAATTTGGTTACGGCTCAGCTATTGCAATCGTGCTCTTCCTGATGATTCTTGTGATGGCGATGGTGCAGATGTGGCTCTGGCGCAGCCGTGTGTTCTATCAATAGGGCCTATCAGGAGATGATTGATGACGACTAGGTTCAGAAGCGGTCCCAGAGAAGTTTCGCAAATGGAACACCGGCGACAGGTTTTTTCCCATCAGCTAAGCCGTTGGCTGCCATTGATGGTGCTGGCGATAATGAGCGGTGTTGTTTTGGCGCCGATTATGTGGACGATTTCGACTTCCCTGCGTACTGGCGTGGATTCCTTTACTGTGCCGCCCAAGTGGCTGCCGACCGACCTGGCGGTAGAGAATTATGTCGAGGTTTTCGAGACGGTGCCCTTCGCCCGACAAATCCTCAACAGCACCATCATTACCTGGGGGACGGTGCTGGGTCAACTTATCACCGCCTCGCTGGCGGGATATGCCTTTGCCCGCCTGGAGTTTCGGGGGCGCGAACTCCTGTTCTGGATTGTGCTGGCAACCATGATGATTCCTATTCAGGCGACCGTCATTCCCGTATTCATTTTGATACGAAACCTGGGTTTGTATGATACCGTCTGGTCTCTGATTCTACCGGCGACGCCGACTGCCTTCGGTGCTTTCCTGCTGCGGCAGTATTATCTGACCATTCCGATAGAGCTGGAGGAATCGGCGCTCATTGATGGTGCGAACCAGTGGCAGCTTTTCTATCGCATCTACCTGCCGCTGGTTAAGCCCGGTTTGGCAGTGCTGGCCATACTGAGCTTCAATTTTCATTGGAACGAATTTTTCCGTCCGCTGATTTTCTTGCAGCACGAGAATTATCCGATTACAATCGGGATTTTCCAGTTGCAAGGTTACATGATGACTGGCAGCATATCGGTTGTGCTGGCTGGGGTGGTAATATCGCTTGTCCCTGTTATCATCATTTATCTTTTCGGACAGCGTTATTTGATTGAAGGCATTATGCGTGGCGCGATCAAGGGTTAAGGCAAGCAGCCCGTCCGCAGACAGTTGATGTGCATGAGCGTTTTTTACAGACCCTCGGATGGATTTGTTGGCGATGTCATTCCTTTTTATTGGGAGGGTGTCTATCATGCTTTCTATTTGAAAGCGCCATTGCCGCCGCTGCGCAGCGGCGCTGATGGCACGCCCTACGCCCATCTCGCCTCGGGTGACCTGGTTCATTGGGAAGAATTGCCCCTTGCGATTGAGCCCGGTCCGCCTGGCTCGCCCGATGCTGTGAGTTGTTTTACCGGCTCGGTCATCGAACGAAACGGTGTTTTTCACCTCTTTTATACCGGATACCCGGGACAGAACCAGCCGCAAACAGTCTGCCGAGCCACCAGCCACGACCTGCAAACTTGGCACAAAGACCCGCTCAACCCCATTATTGAAGCCGACCCTCGCTGGTACGAAGCCATCGACTGGCGCGACCCGTTCCCCTTTTGGAATGATGAGGCTGGAGAATACTGGATGCTGTTAGCCGCCCGCGAAAAAGATGGCCCCTCGAATCGGCGCGGCTGCATTGCACTGATGACATCGCCTGACCTTGAAGATTGGCAAGTGCAGCCGCCGTTTTGGTCGCCGCGTTTGTACTACACGCACGAATGCCCGGATTTGTTCCCTTGGGGCGAAAATTGGGTGTTGGTTTATTCGACCTTCAGTGAGCGTCAGGTGACTCATTATCGCATCAGCAAGTCCTTGCAGGGACCTTGGCTTGCGCCCACAAATGATACCTTTGACGGCCGCGCCTTTTATGCCGCCAAGACAGCTGGCGATGGTCGGCGGCGTTTCGTTTTTGGCTGGAATCCCACCCGCGAGCAGGAGCGCGATGATGGGCAATGGCAATGGGGTGGCGATATGGTCGTCCACGAGCTTGCCGGGTTGAGCGCTGATGGCTTCCATGTATCCGCCCTGCCAGAGTTGGAGTCATCATTTACTCATCCTGAAGCGATTGATTTCCAGGCTCATTTTGGTGAATGGCAGGTGAGCGAATCCTCATACACTGTTCAGGCAGATGACCATTTCGCAGCCTGTACCCTGGGTGAGTTGCCCCAGAGTGCGCTCATTCAGGCGAACCTGTCCGTTCAGCCGCAATCACGCGGTTGCGGCTTGCTGCTTCGCTGTGACCAGGACATGGAGCATTATTATCAGCTTCGCTGGGAGCCTGGACGGCATCGCGTCGTCTTTGACCGCTGGCCACGACCGGGCGACCAACCCTTTATGCTGGAACGACCGCTGCAAATGTCAGCTGACGAGCCGCTGCAACTCAAGATATTCATTGACGGTTCAATCGTGGCCGCCTACATCAATGACACAGTTGCGCTGAATTGCCGCGCCTATGACCATCCCACGGGTCAACTGGGACTTTTTGTTGCCGAGGGTGGCGCAAGATTTGACCATGTTACAGTGCGAAGCCGCCCGCCCGGATAAGAATATGACCGAAAAGACGCCCTTCCAATCTCGCAAAACATACAAGCCGGGGCTTGTTTTTCAGCCTTGGGCGCATCAGCATATCCAACGGGGCATCCATACCCTGGTTGCCGCTATCCGTCCGACACTGGGGCCAACGGCGCGGACGGTGGCGATAACACATCTGATGAATGACAAGAAGCCACCGGAGATACTCGATAATGGCGGCATCATTGCCCGCCGAGTGATTGAATTAAGCCAGCCGAACGAAGATATGGGCGCTATGCTGGCGCGGGCATTGATTTGCCGTCAGCACGAGCGCATGGGGGACGGCACAGCCACTGCCGCCGTCTTGTTTCAGGCAGTTTATAATGGCGGCTTGCGTTATCTGGCCGCCGGTGGCAATGCCATGCGTTTGCGCTCTCATCTGCAAGCGGCGTTGGCACGAATGCTTGGCGTTTTGGATGATATGACCTTCCATATCGAGGGAAAAGAAAATCTTGCCCAAGTTGCCGAATCCATCTGCCATGACCCGCCGATGGCAAAGCTGCTGGGCGAAATCTTCGATATTATCGGCGCATACGGACAGCTTGACATTCGCAAAGACCACGGCCGCGAACTGCGCCGCGAATATATTGAGGGCATGTTCTGGAACAGCAGTGGCTTGTTCTCGCGCGAGATGATAACGAATCGGGCTGAACTCCAGACTGTCTATGAGGAGCCAGCGATACTGATTGTTGACTTCAAGATTAACGACCCCCGCCATATCATGCCGGTGCTGGAAATCGCCGTTGAAACAAAAATTGAGAAGCTCATTTTGGTCGCTGGCGATTTGTCTCCGAACGCCCTGGCAGGTTTGCTGCTGGCAAACGGCAAGCTCAAGAACTTTCATGTCATGGCAGTCAAAGGGCCCGGGCTTAACCCTGATGACCGGCGGGCAGCCATTGAGGATTTAGCACTTTTAACCGGTGGCATACCGATGTTAAAAGTGGCTGGTCACAGCCTCAAGGATGTCACTTGGCAGCACTTTGGCTGGGCGCGGCGTGGCTGGGCCAGCCTGCACAACTTCGGCATTGTTGGCGGAAAAGGCAATCCGCGAAAACTGCGCCGACATGTCGGCCATCTGCAAGCTCGCTTTCAGCATAGCGATGACCCTAAACAGCGCGAGAAAATCATGGGGCGCATCGGCAAACTGATGGGAGGGTCGGCAACTTTGTGGGTGGGTGGCACATCCGAATTGGAAATTGAGCGGCGCAAAGAACTGGCTGAGCATACATCGGCGGCCATGCGGGCAGCAGTCAAGGACGGCGTGCTGCCGGGTGGCGGCATCTCGTATCTCGCCTGCCGGCGGGCGCTGGAGCAGGGTCGAAGAGAAAGCGCCGACCCCGATGAAAGAGCCGCCTGTGGCATCCTCTATCAGGCGCTTGCCGAACCAGCGCGGGCAATTTTTGAAAACGCAGGTTATGACCCTGGTGACATCATGGCGGAGCTAATGGCCGCGGACAAGCTCTGTGGCTTTGACGTGGTCGCCGGGCAGATGACCGATATGAAGACCATCCTCGACTGCGCCTCGATACAGAAGATGGCACTCCGCAATGCGGTGTTGACGGCTGGGATGGCATTGACCCTTGATGTGCTTGTCCACCACAAGACCCCAGAAATCGCACGGCAACCCGGATAAGGCACAGTAAGTATGCTGGATGTACATTCCACTTTTGAATTGGGGCAAGATGATACGGTCTTTTCGCTGGCTGCCTCACCGAATTTCGCCCAGGATGGCATCTGCTTCGCAGCCTGCACTTCGGGACTTTATCGGTCGCAAGATGGCGGCTACCAGTGGGCATCGCTGGCTGTTTCCGATGAGCATGAGGCGCGGCTGACGACCACCGCGCTTGCCCTTTCGCCCGCTTATGCCCGGGACCGAAGCCTGTTCGCTGCGGTAAAAGGCGGTGTGCTGCGCTCAAGTGATGGCGGCGATACCTGGTTCACCACAGGCTTGCCGGCGCCGCCGCCCTTGTTTTCGGCTTTAGGCATTTCACCCAACTTTGAACATGATGGCATCGTTCTGGCCGGAACGATGGAGGATGGCGTGTTCTCCTCTTCGGACCGGGGAACACACTGGAAGCCGTGGAATTTCGGTTTGTTCGACCTCAATGTGCTTGCCATCGCCCTGTCCCCCAATCTGGCGGAGGATGAAACCGTCTTTGTCGGCACAGAAACGGGTTTGTATCGCAGCACTAATGGCGGGCGAGCGTGGTGTGTTACCGGTTTCCCGACTGACTATGCGCCTGTTCTCTGTCTGGCACTCCTGCATGAAGACGCGACAGGCACGACAAAGATACTGGCAGGCACCGAGAATCATGGTCTCCTGGTTTCTGGCGAACAGGGCAATGACTGGACGCGCCTGGCGGAGGAAAGCATTCCCGAATCGGTCAATGACATTCAGGTCATTCGGCAGCCGAATGGCAGCCAGCGCCTGTTTGCGCTGGTCGATGATGGCATACTGACTTCGACAGATGCGGGTCATGGCTGGGCGCGGCTGATGCAGACCGATGACACGCCAACTGCCTTATTGGTGCCTGCCCCAGCCGAGAAACCCATTTTTGTCGGCCTCTTGGGAAAAGGGATTGTGAGGCTGTCCTATAATTAGCAGAGACAAGCGGAGAACCTCGATGAACCCAAAAATCTATCCGTTTGAGGTCGGCGCGTTCAAATGCGTCTCCATCAGTGATAACATGCAGCCGATTGACTGCGGCTGCGTTTCTGGCATCGGGATTGTGCTCAATGGGGGTACTCCGCTCGCTAATGTGATATTATCCAAACTTTAATGAAAGAATAAGGGAATTATGCAAACGATAGCAGATTATACCTCGCGCGTTCCAAAATACAGATTTGCCGAGACATTGGACGAGCAGAAAGAACAACTCAAGACCAATCCATTGATGCGCCGTCTCCATGAATCACGCCAAAGCCTGGCAGCCGACCCCCATCGCCCGCTTTATCATTATGTCAACCCTGAAAGCACGCTGAACGACCCTAATGGTCTTTGCTTTTGGCAGGGGCGCTGGCATCTGTTCTATCAGGCTTATCCGCCCGAAGACCCGCGCCAGCACTGGGGACATGCCGTCAGTGATGATTTGATTCACTGGCAGGATTTGCCTTATGCCATCTATCCCCATCCTGAAGAATGCTGTTTTTCGGGTTCGGCGCTGGCTGAGGATGACCGCGTTATCGCTATGTATCATGGCACTAAAATCGGCAATATGGTCGCGGTCTCGCAGGACCCGCTCCTGCTGAATTGGGAGAAGGTCACCGATGGCGCTGTCATTCCATTTGCCAAGCCCGGCGAGCCGCCCCTGCCCTACACCGTTTTTGATCCCTGCATTTGGAAAAAAGATGGCTGCTACTACGCGCTTTCTGGCGGGACCTTGCCAGCCGGCCCGGACAAGAAACAAATTCGAGCCAATTTCCTCTTCCGCTCCAGCGACCTGGCCAACTGGGAGTATTTGCATCCCTTTGTTGAGGATGACCAATTCACATTAGTAGGCGATGACGGCGCCTGTCCCTATTTTTGGGGTATTGGCGAGGACAAACACATCCTTTTGTTCTTCAGTCACATGAGCGGCGGGCAGTATTTGCTGGGCGACTATGACAAAGACCGCGATAAGTTCGTTGTCACGGATCATGGTCTATTCAATTTTGGCGCTGCCCTCCCGTCCGGTGTCCATGCGCCTTCCGCCGTGCCAGACGGAAAGGGCGGCGTCATTGTCTTGTTCAATATGAATCAGGGCAAGCCCTCACAGGGCTGGAATCAAATCATGACCCTGCCGCGACTCTTGACTTTGGACGCGGACAACAGATTGCGAATGGAGCCTGCTGGCGCCATTGAATCATTGAGACATCAGCATCAAAGTCTTGGCGCAAGGGTCTTGCCCGCCAATAGAGAGGTGGTGCTGGATTCGATTCAAGGCAATGCGATGGAAATTGTGATGGAGATTGACCCGCAGGATGCGCCTATGGTTGAGGTCAATGTGCTGCGTTCACCCAATCGGGAAGAATTCACGCGCATCGCTTTCTTCAAGAATCGCGGTTTTCGCTATCGGGAACGGATTCCCCATACCGCGCTGAATGCCAATTCGGATGTCCTGAAACCCATTCCGATGCGCTATCAGAGTTTAATCACGATTGATACCTCGTATTCTTCTGTTTTGCCTGAAGCGCTTTCAAGAGCGCCTGAAACAGCGCCCATTCAACTTGAGCCGAAGGAGCCGCTGCAACTGCGAATTTTTATTGACCGAAGCGTGGTTGAGGTCTTTGTCAACGGGAAGCAATGTGTTGCGGCGAGAGTCTATCCTGGGCGCGAGGACAGTTTGGGTGTGTCCTTACGGGCTCAAGGTCAATCTGCCGAGCTAAAGCGCCTGGAGGCCTGGCAGATGCAAAGCATCTGGTAAGCCTTGTGCGAGCGCCTACAATTACAATAAGGAACGAAAGCCTTCAAGTTTTCGTTAGAGCAAGCCGCGGAAGTTCTTAAGCGTTCGGAATATAATCCGGTTGGAATCGTGAAAATTACGGGCGCCGCGATAGCCGGTACGCACTACATAAATCAGATTGTCGTCATCAAATTGCCAGTCCACATACTGGAAACCTGTCAGCAAGATGGAAGCATCTGCGGGCAGGCCGCTCTCATCTCGCATCAGGGTGGCGACAATACGCCAATTCCAAAGATCCTCGGAGGCCGTCAATGACAGCACATTGCGCTGACGAAACGGATGTTTGCCGCGATGACCCTGCGACCCCAAATTACCGGCAGCCATTTCTTGCAGAACATCCATGCTCGCCAGGTTGTTGACCAGCGACAGATAGGTCCCTGTTTTTGGGTCGCGCCGAATCGTAAATTTTGCCTTGCTGCCAGGAAAATCCAGATAGCCAGTTTGCGGATTAAAAGACAGTTTTTTGCCATCATCCGAAATCTGAAGACGCGCAGCCTTTTCCTCAATGATTGAACCCGCCTCAAATGTCATGATGTTCCATAATTGACCATCTGGGGCGACGACGACATTGCCCTCGCGCCAACCCGGACCTTTTGCGCTTTCTTTATCCCATTCGGCCGGTATCCAACTTGGGTTAAAGGGGATTTTATTGCTCATTGTCCAGTTTTCTGCATCTAACAAATCGGCATTAGCAGGCGCAGATATGACACAAGCCTGAAAGCCCACGCCCCATTGCAGTGGGTCGCAATCCTCGAAAGCCTTATAAATCCGCTGGTTGTGTGTAACCACTGGCACGGGCGCACAATGATAGCTTGGAGGATGACGATAAAAGCCACCCTTAAACAACAGGCCACTTTGTGAATCTGCCGGATGCGACCAGGTGAACCCGCCATCGCGGCTGCGGCGAATGACGATAGAACCGTATTGCTGCGATGTTCCTAGAATATACACATCGCCACCATGCAGAAACAGGCTGCTCCAATAACAGTTCATAATATGGGTGACGTTGACCCATGTCAGGCCATCGTCTTCCGAACGATAAATACTGGTCAGGCTTTCTTCACCTTCATGATTTTTGGGGCAGCCTTGCAGACCGAAATAGTCGTGTGATGCTAATAATGCGCCATCCGCCAGACGAACAATACTTGGGCTGCCGAGATAAGTTTTTGTGCGCTCCGGTTGATATTTGATTTGAGACCAATACATGACAGGCTCTTTTCTATTTATTAAGAATACCGTACAGAATCCCATCCGATGAGGATGTTGCCTTGGCAAAAAGGGGGTTCGCGCACAGTATGCGAACCCCATTACTGCGTTTTACAATTTATTCACTGACATACCATTGATCGGAATGCCCGCTCTCAAGATGGCTGATGTAGACAACGCCTTCAACCGGTGTAAAGTTGCGCAGGCGATTGGAACGAATAAAGACCTCCGGCGCCTCGCCGACAGGGCCGATATGGAACAGATTCTCGACTGTATTCGCAACCAGTGTCTTGCCGAGTTCGAGATATTCTTCTGATCCGATTTCGGTAAGCTGCCATTCTGCAATCATTTCCATCTGCGCGAGTTGGTATGGCGGCGGTTCTTCACCCTCTGTTCCGCCTGATAGCCACCATTGCCGCCACGCCAGCCCACCGCCGACCGGCGTTGAATCAATGCCGTAGGGCGGTCCCAACCAGATGGGGCGCTGATACAGGTCTTTTTCGGACACTACATCAGCAAACCAGACCGAGGCATGAACTTCATTAGCAAGCAATGCCTGTTTGAATGCCTCACGGGTGCTGGGGTTGATTTCCACATTGACGCCAACAGCTTCCCAATACTCGG
Organism: Aggregatilineales bacterium; assembly: GCA_965214515.1. Classification (GTDB taxonomy): domain Bacteria; phylum Chloroflexota; class Anaerolineae; order Aggregatilineales; family Phototrophicaceae; genus UBA6055. The sequence continues at coordinate 3,159,632 of OZ243955.1, read as the reverse complement.
CAACCAGTTCCGACATCGGAATCCGATTGATGGCATCCCACAGCACAATAGACAATGGCTCGCCATCGGGACGCAGACGAATACCGTCATCACCCATTGCCAAGCCCATTTCATCCAGCAAGGCCTTGGCTTGCTCGGGGTCGTATTCGGCATAGTACGATCCCATCCAGTCTTCATAGAATGCGGAAGCGGATGATACACCCCACTGACGCGGTACTGCTTGCCCAAAGAACAAGACATCGTTGATTTCATTGCGGTTAATTGCAACTGACATCGCCTGGCGGAAGCGCAAATCATTGAAAATTTCGTTCAATACTGGATCGCTAACCGTGATGTTGAATTGATATTTGCTCATCGCCCCTTGATCAGCAGGCCACAGGATGGTGGTATAGTCACCGTCGGCCTCGCCCGCTTTAAGGACAGGGAGATCACGAACTTCCAGATTGTAGAAGCCGTAGTCAATCTCACCGGCCTGTACATTCAGAATAACCACCTCTGGTTCTCCAAGCAGCAAGCGAACCTGCCCGTCGATATAGGGTAATTGATTGCCTTCGGTATCCACTTTCCAATAGTAGGGATTGCGGACATAGAACTTGTTCCCAAAATCATCAACCTCATCCAGTTTCCAAGGCTTCAAGACCGGCAAATCGGGGTCAAAGTCGTTTTGTCCTGTCTGTCCATTCATATGGAATTGGAAGGCGCCTGCCCATGTATCATAGCCCTCAGATTCCGCCAAAGCCTGGGCATCTTCGTTAAAGTCAAGATGCCATTGTTCAAGATAATGACGCGGGGCAAGCGGGAAACCCTGGCTGCTACGCGCTACGACAATAGGTAAAGCCGGATTGGCTTGGGCAGATGTAAACGTGACCGTGAAATCATCCACCTTTTCGATGACAATGGGTGTCCCCCCGGGTGTCAGTGAACTGGGCATATTGGGAAGGTCGGGATGCAGGATGATGTTCTCATACCAAAACATCACATCATCAGCCGTGACCGGTGCGCCATCACTCCACTTCATACCGCGGCGCAAGGCGATGGTAGCAGTTGTCAAATCCTCGGATAGTTCAACACTCTTGGCGATTTCGGGGAATATAATTTCCCAATTCGTCGAAAAACCTGTCAAATGCTGGTCCCAAGCTGTAAAACCTGTATTCCCAAACGAGGTTGGATTGGTCGCATTGAATGTGATTTCTCCGCCATAGGTCCCAATAGACTCACGCGCTTGAACCACCATAATATCACCGCGTTCTGGCAAACGCTCTTCCACTGGCGGCAGTTCACCGGCCGCCACCATCTCTGCCAGCATGGGAGCTTCATTGAACATGCCAATGGCGTTCCCAGTTGAGGCTTCATATTCTGCAAGTGACCAGGTTCTAAAGTTATCTGCTGGCGAATACCCGGCTTCCTGTGCCACAACCGACAAAGACATCAGCATCCCTACAAGCAGCAATATCCCTAAAACTCTGTATTTTGTCAGCATCCTTCACATTCTCCTTAACATAAAATAATAGACAAAGGTTCTTTGAAAACAGATGTCTGCAATAGGTTATCCTCCTCTTTTACTGTGCCGTCAAATTCCTTGCAGGGCAGTGTTGGTAAGTATCAAACCGCATACAACACACTGCGCTGTGAGGTTCCAAATTTAGAATCACATCGCATTCATTTGCGCCGCGATATAATTCAAGACCCGCATTTCATAATGCGTGAGCGCCGCACTCGTTACCCGACTGGTGGTAAGCATATCGAACCCGGCTTGCTTTCGATAGTATTTTGCACAAACCGGATATTTGTGGTGGATTGATGAATCTGCCATACCCAGCAGCGCCTGTACCCGATCGGCCGCCGCTGTCTCAAAGTGTTCACATAACCACACCACTGCCTGCGGATAAAAATTTGCCGCAATCCCACAATACCCGCGTCCACCGTTCCTCAAGGATTGCAATAAAGTAGTGGCATCCGCATTATAAATCCCCAATGGCGTGCCTGCTGCCGCCTGAATTTTACTTTGAATCTGTTCAATCGAACGTGAAGTTTCTTTAAGCATATCAAAACGCTCCGTATGCGCCGCCCAGTGAACCAATTCCGGTGAAATGAGACGGTGGTAGGGTTGGGGGCATTCATACAGCCCCAGACGAATGCTGCCCGTTAATTCAAGCAGCTGCTCAACATTTCGCCGCCAGATAAGAGAATCTTCATCCGATTCTGCCATCTGGCTGGCAAGGATCACAACAAGCTGTACACCTGTATCCGCCATTTTCTTGATAAATTCAGCTTGTGACACCACTGAAGGCACAAAAGTTCCAGAGGCAGCAACAGGCAAACGGCCATCTGCCCGCTGCACAACACGCCGTGCCAAACGCAATCGCTCGTCATCATCCATCGCAAACATTTCGCTGGATTGCCCGACTGCAAACAAACCGGCAACCCCCGATTCGATGTACCAGTCCGTCAATCGATCTACACCATCCCAATCAATGGATTCATCCATCTTGAACGGGGTAATCATGGCTGGCCAGACACCATGTAGTAATCGAGTTGTTGTCATACAAATTATCCAAGCTGCTAAAGACGGCTAAAATGTTCTGATTTTTGAACCAGCAGGGATGGTGTTGCCGGGACATAACCCATCCGTCTTGATATTTCTTGTGCCACATACAGCAGGTCATCAGCAAGGCTGTTCGGTGGATCCTTGATAATATGCTCGTCCGTACCCGAAACGCTGCAACCGCCAATCGGCTCGCCCTGTGAGTTGCGAATCACTGCACCAAGACAAAAAGTGCCGGCTTCATGTTCTTGATTATCGACTGCATAACCTCTTTGGCGTGAATCTTCCAGTTCTTTATGAAGTCGATCGATAGTGGTAATGGTGGTATAAGTAAAGTGCGGCAGCCCGGCTTGTTTTGCAATCCATTCGACCTGTTGTGACGGCAGCGTTGCCAGAATAGATTTTCCATTGGCCGTACAGTGAAGATGAACCCGCTCCCCTACCGCAGTACGAGCCATCAGACGCTTAGACGATTCAATGGCATAAATATAGAGAATAAAAGTGCCATCAAAATATGTCAGGTAGACCGACTCTTTGGCAATCTCCGCCAGTTCACGCAATAGCGGGGCGGCACGATCACGCAACTCCGCATTCACCCGCACTGCCTGCGACAAGGTGATAATGGCTGTACCCAGCGCATAAGAATCATCATTGACCTTTTCAATAAAACCCCGAGAAATCAGTGTTGCCAGCAAGTTATGGACGGTGCTTTTTGGCATAGGCAGACGACCGCTAATTTGACGTAGTGTCAGGCATGGCTCCTCTGTAGTGAACACGTTCATAATGTCAATGGCTTTTAGAACGGATTGAATCATATCGGGACACCTTCCAGGTCTAGTTCCTCAGCGAAATGACAGGCTACAAAATGACCCGGCGTTAATTCCTGTAGCGCCGGTGCTTGCTGCGAACAAATGTCCTGTGCATATTTACAACGCGGGTGAAAATAGCAACCCGAAGGCGGGCTGGCTGGATTAGCTACTTCGCCAGTCAAAATGATTTGTTCTTCTTGTACACGAGGGTCTGGTTTGGGAACAGCCGAAAGGAGCGCTTCTGTGTACGGATGTTTCGGACTTAGATACAGTTCTTCGGTTTCCGCCAGTTCAATAATCTTGCCGACATACATCACCGCGACACGGTCAGCGATATGCTCGACAACGCTCAAATCATGCGCGATGAATAAATAAGTCAGTCCAAGTTTTTCCTGCAAGTCCTGAAGCAAATTCAGAATTTGAGCTTGTATTGAAACATCAAGCGCAGAAACCGGCTCATCGGCAACAATCAGGTTGGGGTTAGTCGCCAATGCACGCGCAATCCCAATCCGCTGACGCTGACCGCCACTGAAGGCATTGGGATACCGATTCAGATGTCCAGGATTTAGACCAACCAGCGCCGCCAATTCTTTGACCGGCTTCTCCAGATTTTTGCCGCGGACGCCTTGCGCCCAAAGGGGTTCTCCGATAATGTCCAGCACTGTCATCCGCGGCGACAAGGATGAAAAGGGGTCCTGAAAGACCATTTGTATTTCTCGGCGCAAGCCACGCAGATGTTTTTTATCCAGTTTTGTAATATCGACAGTCTCGCCACTGTGCGTCCTTAAAATGACTTCACCTGCGGTCGGATCAATGGCACGCAGGATACAACGCCCCAAAGTCGTTTTGCCACAGCCCGATTCACCAACCAAACCCAGAACTTCGCCCTTCTTAATCTCAAAATTAATATCATCCACCGCCTTAACCTGACCGACCTTGCGGCGCAAGAGACCTTTTTCAATCGGAAAATACTTTTTTAGCGATTTCACTTGCAGGATAATATCATTCTGCTGCATGGTTCACACCTTCCGGTCGTGCTGCGCCCACTGCTTCTAGCACCTCCTGATAGACAAAACAGGCCACCGCATGACCCTCTTCAACTTGCACCAGCGGCGGATCAACGCGATTGCACAGCCCTTCAATAGCAACCGAACAGCGCGGAAAGAACCCGCATCCAACCGGGCGGTTAATCGGAACCGGCACAGCGCCTTGAATGGATTCCAATCGCTGTCGTGATTTTTTGCCGATTTTTGGGATTGATTTAATAAGTGCGGATGTATAAGGGTGTTTCGATTTATAAAATAAGCTGTCCACATCCGTATATTCAACGATACGCCCCAGATACATCACAGCAACACGTTGAACTGTACTGGCAATAACCCCCAGGTCGTGGGTGATATACAAAATCGACATGCCAAATTCGTTTTGAAGATCGCGCATGAGTTTAAGTACCTGTGCCTGCACAGTGACATCAAGCGCTGTTGTGGGTTCATCAGCAATCAGCAAAGACGGTTCGCATGATAGCGCCATCGCAATCATAGCGCGTTGGCGCATCCCGCCTGACAACTGATGGGGATATTCATTCATGCGCTGCTGCGGGTTAGACATACCGACTCGTTCCAGCAGATTAATGGCAATTTTGTGAGCTTCCTTTTTGTCTTGAGTTCTGTGGACACGAATCGCTTCCGTAATTTGATTACCAATCGTATGCAGGGGTGAAAACGATGTCATTGGCTCCTGAAAAATCATGGCGATTTCACCACCTCGAATCGCCCGAATTCTCGCGCCATGTGGATGGAGTTGTATGATGTCTAGGGGGTCTTCATTCTGAGGATGATAAATCACAGAGCCGGAAATCTCGGCAAAATTGGGCGCCAGCCGCATGATGGTTCTGACCGCCATGCTCTTGCCACAGCCCGACTCACCCACAAGCCCCATCGTCTCGCCCCGGCGAATCACAAAGCTCACCCCGTCAACGGCTTTCAGCAAACCTTCTTCCAAAGGCAGATAGGTCTTAAGGTCATCGACTTCCAATAATACATCATTCATGGCAGCGCCTTAAATGTGCTTATACGGGTCGGCGGCATCACGCAAGCCATCGCCGAGAAAGTTGAAGGCGATGACAATGGCGACCACCACCGCACCCGGAAACAGCAGCCAGGGATTGAGCGTAACGGTTTGAACATTTTGTGAATCCTGCAATAAGGTGCCCAAACTTACAGCCGGGGGTTGTATGCCCAAGCCGAGAAAGCTGAGCGCAGTTTCACCCAAGATCATCTGTGGAATCGCCAGTGTCAGGTGAACAATCAAATAACTGGTGAATCCTGGCAGCAGGTGACGGAGGATAATCGCCCTTTCGCTCAAGCCAGATAGCGTAGCGGCGAGAATATAGTCCTCTTCACGCAGGCTAATCAGCTTTCCACGAACAACGCGAGCCAACCCAGTCCAGCCAACGGTTGCCAATACCAGCGAGATGCCAAAATAAACCTGTATCGGTGTCCAGTCAGGCGGGACTAAAGCGGCTAATGCCATCCATAGCGGCAATGTCGGCAGCGATTGCAAGAACTCGATGAGACGTTGGATAAGCATATCAACGCCACCGCCGTAATATCCGGAGATTCCGCCAAAAAACAAGCCAAGCACAAACCCGATAGCCAAGCCTAATAATCCGACGAACAGGGATGTCCGTGCGCCCAGCAGCATACGGCTCAATAAATCACGCCCGAGCCCATCAGTCCCCGACAGAAAGAACACCCCCGGAGCATCGATGCCAAACAGGTGAATATCCGTGTTGATAAAGCCCAAGAGTTGATAGGGTTGGCCCCTCACAAAGAATTGAATGAAGTATTTCTCGCTTGTGTTTTCGATATATGTGCGCTGAAAAGTGCTTAGGTCAAGTTCATTGGTGATTTTGTAGACAAATGGACGTAAATGGAAAGTTCCATTCTCATCAATAAAGTGAAGGGGAGTTGGTGGTGCAAAGAGGAAATCGGTATGTCTTTGAAACGGGCCATAAGGCGCAAAAAATTCGGCAAAAATCGCCAAGATATAAAATATGACCAAGAAAATCATACAATAATAAGCAACTCGATGCCGCTTGAATTTGCGCCAGATGAGCTGCTGCTGCGAGAGAATCTCATAATGCAGTTGATCGTCGCTATTAGCTGCCCCACGCTCGAAATCCAAAGTCGTCATCATCAATTTGCTCTCTCATAACGAATGCGAGGATCCAACCACATCAAGAGCAAGTCAGATATAAATACCCCGACAACGGTCAGTACGCTCAACATCAAGAGCATACTTGCCGCCGCAAACGTATCTTGAGCGATTAAAGCACGCAATAACAAGGGACCTGTTGTCGGCAGACCAAGCACAATGGATACAATCGCCGAGCCGGAGACAATCTGTGGCAGCAGACTCCCGATACTGCTCGCAATCGGATTAAATGCCATCCGAAGCGGGTATTTTATAATGAGAAACTGCTCTTTTAAGCCTTTAGAGCGGGCTGTAATCACATACTGTTTCTGAAATTCATCAAGTAACTGTGCCCGCAGGATACGTATCAAGCCAGCAGTACCCGCCGTACCAACAACAATCACCGGCACCGGCAAATGGGTCAACATATCCCAGAACTTGGCTAAACTCCAAGGCTCGCGTAAGTATTCTGGCGAGAACAAACCGCCAGGCGTGATTCCGAAAACCCGCAACATAATAATCATGAATACCAAGGCAATCAGAAAATTAGGCGTCGCCAAGCCGATAAGCCCGATAAACGAAAAAAAGTAATCGCCGATAGAATACTGATTAACGGCTGAATACAGGGCGATGGGGACTGAAACAATGTAGACAAAGATAATCGAAGCAATCGAAATCGTCATTGTTAAGAACAAGCGCTCTTCGATTAGTGGCCAGACTGGTTGCCCCCATTCAAAAGATTGCCCAAAGTCACCTTCGGTCAATAATGGCACAATCCATCTGATATATTGTTCATGCAGCGGGCGATCTAATCCATAACGGGTTAGCAAAAAATCAAGCTCTGCCTGATCAACAATATCGCCAGATGCTTCGAGTTCAAGTGCATAGTTTTGAATCCAACTGCCCGGTGGCAAATTGATAATATAGAAGGACAAAATCGATACCAGAAAAAGCACGATTACCATATAAACCAGACGGCGCAAAAAATAATTTACCATCGGGGCAAACTCTTCACGGGCAATCTTTTCGAGATTTCTGACAGCAATGCTTACTCAAAGTTTTATAGTTTCCATATTATAGAAAAGCATTCAGCAATGTGGAATCATATTCAGAAATTAACATGGTTTTTGTGCTGTGTCAAATTCTGGGTGTTCTTTGCGTCTCGGTGGCGAGTTTCGGTTTAATTTGACTTATCCCATTTCGTTGCAACTTGAAGTTAGGTCAGCTATTCTCTAATCTATACATCTTATTTATTAAGAGGCAGATGATATGACATTTGAAACTATCCATGACCTGGAGACCCCCAGCGTCCTCATCGACCTCGATAGGATGGGGCGCAACATTTTGGCGATGCAAACGCGCTGTGATAACCTGGGCATTCAATTTCGTCCGCATATCAAGACGCACAAAATCCCCGATATTGCCCGCCGACAGGTTGAGGCCGGGGCAAGCGGCATTGCCTGTCAGAAGGTAAGCGAAGCGGAGATATTTGCCGCTGCCGGCTTTGACGACATTCAGATTCCCTACAATATCATCGGCAAAAGAAAGACGCAGCGCCTGGCAGCCTTGGCCAAGCGGGTCAAAGTGACCGTAACCGTTGACAGTCGGGCTGCCGTTGACGGCATCGCGGCGGCGGCTCAGGAAGCGGGAGCGAGCGTGAATATGATGGTTGAACTGGTTGCCCTCAATCATCGTACTGGCACCACGCCCGAAAAGGCGGTTGAACTGGCGCAGCATATCCGCGCCACCGATAACCTGCACTTTGTCGGGGTGATGATTTACCCCTCCGACGCCGCCATTCGACCACGCTTGCAGAAAACCTTGTCCTTACTCGAAGCCGCCAGCATTGAAGTCGAGACAGTCAGCGGCGGCGGCAGTGGCGCTATTCTGGAGGCGCACTTGCTGCCAGAATTGACAGAGATGCGGGTCGGCACTTATGTTTTTTGGGATTGGGGCAGTGTTGCCAATGGCATGACGACATTCGACAGCTGCGCGATGCGCATTCGCGCTACTGTCGTCAGCGCTAATGAGCCAAGCCGCGTCATTCTCGACAGTGGCAGCAAAACAGTCAATTCCGAAACAGTGGACGGATTATTTGGTTACATCGTCGAATATCCCGATGCCCGTTTTTATAAAGTCAATGAAGAACATGGTTATCTTGATTGCAGCGATTGTGCCACGATTCCCAAGGTGGGCGATATTGTCCACATCATACCGGTTCACACCTGCATTGTGACCAATCTGCATAATCGGATTTACGGCGTCCAGGGCGATGCCATCAAGCAAAGCTGGGATGTGGCTGCGCGTGGCTTGGTCTGGTAAATAACCCTAAGCGCTAAAGCAAACCCGTCCAAGACCAGGAGACCCTCGATGTCCGACAACCACAGTGTTGCCCGCTCTTTAGAAATTTATGAACGCGCTGACAAACTTATTCCGGGGCGCACCCAGCTGATTAGCCGACGATCCAGCCAATTCGCACATGGCACGAGTCCGATCTATGCACAAGCAGCAAAAGGCGCTCGCTTTGTCGATGTAGATGAAAACGAATATATCGACTGGGTGAATGCTGTCGGCGCAGTTATTTTGGGACATGCAGATGATGCCGTTGACAGCGCTGTCAAAGCGCAAATTGACCGCGGCAGTCTCTATACCGTCAACAGCGCCTTGGAAATTGAATTGGCGGAATTGCTCAATGAGGTTATCCCAAGCGCGGAGATGGTGCGCTACACAAAATCAGGCGGGGAAGCGAATGCCGTCGCCGCGCGTATTGCCCGCGGCACCACCGGGCGCGATTTGATTCTGTTCTCTGGTTATCATGGCTGGCACGATTGGTATCAATCCGCAAATTATCTTGTGGATCCTGAAAGCGGGGAATTTCCCTTTGCTGGCATTGAGCCGATTGGTGTTCCCAAGGCGCTGGCCGGTACCGCGATTCCCTTTATCTGGGGGGACCTTGAATCGCTTGAAGTCCTGCTGCAAGCGCACAAGGGCAGCGTTGCTGCCATTATGATGGAGCCCTTGCGCTCGGAAATGCCACCGCCGGGCTACTTGGAGGGGGTAAAAACCTTGGCAAGAGCTTATGATGTGATCCTCATTTTTGATGAGGTCTCTTGTGGATGGCGACTGCGAATTGGAGGGGCGCAAGAATATACTGGCGTCACACCCGATATGACTGTTCTGGCGAAAGCCATGTCAAATGGATACCCGATGGGGGCGGTTGTTGGATCGCGGGCTGTGATGGAACCCGCAAGCCGGATGTTCATTTCGAGTTCGTATTGGAGTGATAATCTGGGTTTGGCAGCCAGCTTAACGACAATCCGCGAGCTTCAAAGACGTCATTCTGCGCGGAAATTTGAGGATATTGGCGAAGCGCTGCGGAGCGCTTTGAATACCGCGCTAAGCGATGTGGGCTTGTCGGGCGCGTGTACGGGATTATTCTGGAATCCAACTATCACACTGGATTTGCCAGATGAAAGCCTTCGCGGCAAAGTCAATACACTATTTATTCAGGAAATGGCACGGCGTGGCATCCACTGTAACATGAGCTTTAAGGCAACACTGGCACATACAGCGGCAGATATTCGGGAGACTGCACGGGCCGCCACAGAAGCCTTGGACATGGTGAAGAGCGGATTGCACAGGGGAAATCTGGATGATTTACTCAAAAGTGATTTGACAAAAGAACCGTTTCGCCGCCTTGTTCGATAACAGCAATCGGTAGATATTTATGATGCGCGGCTCGGTATGCAATCAAATTCGTAAAGGACAGAGGAATGCTTATTATTGATGCCCATCTTGATTTGTCGATGAACGCCTTGCAATGGAATCGGAATTTGCTTGAGTCTGTGTACACGATTCGCGCAACAGAAGCGGGGACAGCCGGCAAAGGCCGCGCTCAGGGCACTGTCGCTTTACCCGACATGAAACGCGGCCGCATAGCTGTTTGTTTTGCAACGCTGCTGGCACGCTCGACTGGACACAAAGTCGAACACCTTGATTATGGTTCGCCAACCCAATCTTATGGCATGGCGCATGGACAACTGGCATATTATCGCGCCTTGGAGATGGAGGGGCATGTCCGAATTCTCACAGACAGCCCGAGCTTGAAAGCCCACCTGTCAGAATGGGAAACCTGGGAACATCATGGAGCCGACCCGCAAAGCACACCGCCGCTGGGTTTTGTGCTAAGCATGGAAGGCGCAGACCCCATTCGTCATCCGCAGCAACTAGAGGCATGGTGGGATGCAGGTCTGCGTTTATTGGGCCCAACTCATTATGGGGCCGGGCGATATGCCGGCGGCACTGGCACAGAATTAGGGCTGACGGAACTGGGCAAGCCCCTGTTGCAAGAAATGATGCGGCTCGGCATTCTGCTTGACCTGACCCATTTTTCTGATGAAGCATTCTGGGAGGCAGCCAGCATCTATGACGGCTTAGTGCTTGCCAGCCATAATAATTGCCGCGCACTTGTACCCCACCAACGTCAATTCAGCGATGAACAGATTAAGCTCATCATTGAACGCGATGGCGTTATTGGCGCTGCTTTTGATATTTGGATGCTGCAACCTGGCTTTGTGCGCGGGCAAAGCAACGACCTTGTTTTTATCGACACGGTAATCAATCACATTGACCATATCTGTCAATTAGCCGGGAATAGCCATCATGCCGCCATTGGCAGTGATTTGGATGGTGGATTTGGCAGAGAGCAATCCCCCTGCGACCTGGATACCATCGCGGATTTACAGCAAGTGCCACGCCAATTAGCCCGCCGAGGCTATACCGAAGCCGACATCAACCATATCATGCACGGCAATTGGCTGCGACTGCTGTACACCGCCTGGGATGCCTGAAATAGCGGCTCAAAGATGCCGACCATGCGATGATTGCACTCACCAACTGATTCAGGAGGGGTAAAATGAACGAAGCCGAACGCAATGTCATGGACTTGCTGAGCCTCGAAGGGAAAGTCGCCATCGTGACAGGCGCCGCTGGCTGGTTGGGCTCGGCGATGAGCCGTGCTCTGGCTGAAGCTGGGGCGCGGGTTCTTGTCACCAGCCGTCAAGCCGCACAAGCCGCGGCATTTGCAGCGACCTTGCCCGGCGATGGGCATTTAGGATTGGGATTTTCACAAGGTGAAACAGATTCCATTCCACAATTTGTTGCGGAAGCCGTCCGCTGTATGGGAGGGATTGACATACTTGTCAACAACGCTTATGGCGGCTCTGCGGCCGACATTGATACTGCCACCGCCGCCGATTTTGACCAAGCATATCATAATGGTGTAACGGCTTACTTCCTCTTGGCGCGTGATGTCGCCAAACATCTGCGAGAACGCAAGGCTTCGGGATCCATTATCAATATCGGGAGTATGTATGGTGTTGTGGCGAGTTATCCCCAGGCATACGAAGGATTAGGCATCAACAGCCCACCCCATTATCATGGTTTGAAGGGCGGCATGGTTCATTTGACGCGCCACCTTGCCGTCTATTGGGCAAAAGATAACATCCGTGTCAATTGCCTTAGCCCAGGCCCCTTCCCGAAAATGCCCGATATTCATAATGCCCATCCGGGTTTTATCGCTCGCTTGGAAGCCAAGGTGCCGCTTGGGCGCATGGGGAAACCAGAAGAATTAAAAGGGCTTATCGTGTTACTGGCGAGCGATGCCGGCAGTTATATCACCGGACAGAATATCCTGGTCGATGGCGGTTGGACGGCCTGGTAACTTTGGGTGTGTCGCATCAGATATACTAGGGATTTCAAATAGGAGGAACGGACGATGGATATTCGAGAAGTCAAGCAAATCTTGTGTGGCCCCATGATTCCGGTGATTACCCATCTCAAAGCGGATTTGAGCGTTGATCCTGTGGCAATCGAAGCCGAGGTGAACTACCTTGTCGAACATGGCATACGCAGCGGACAAGGCGTATTGCTTGCGGTGGGCGCCGGTGGCGACTTCAACATGCTGAGCGTCGAGGAGCGCAAAAGGGCGGCGCGGGCTGTCGTAGAGGGTGCGGCTGGGCGTGTGCCTGTCGTGCTTGGCGCACAAGATACCAATGTCAATGTGATGATCGAGATGGCTCAGTTCGCCGAACAGATTGGCGCATACGGCATCCAGATGAGCACCACCTATTATTATCCGCCCTCGGATGAAGATGCCCTTAGTATCTATCAGGCGATTCACGATGCCACATCACAAGTAGCCATTATGGCTTATAACACACACTGGCACGATTATGATATGCCATTTGCTGTCCTGGACAAACTGTGTCAGATGGAACGCATCGTTGCTTTGAAATGGTCGCGCCCTAATAACGGCGCTGCATATATGAAAGGGGCCGCACAATATGCAGACCGTCTAGCAGTGATTGATAATGCGGGCATGTGGGTTATGAATCACATGCTTGGCGGAACAGGTTTTATCACGCATTTAGCAACAATTTGGCCCGAACATGATATTGCTGTTTGGAAGCTGCTGGAAACTGGGGATTATATTGCTGCTCAGCAGAAAATAATGGCTGTTAATTGGCTGTGGGGTGAGTTTCGTGCTAAGATGGCACGGCGCACCAGTGGTGAATCGCCGCCCGTCAAAGCTGCGCTTGACCTTGTTGGGCGCTATGGGGGTCCTAGTCGTTTGCCATCGCGCTCACTCACTCAAGCTGAACGAGAAGAATTGCGCCAACTTTTATTGCAGATGGGTGTTGTGGCAATAAGTTAAATGACATGAGCTATTCAGGAGCAAAACAAGTTTTGCTGAGACCAAATGGCTGCCCCTTGAACAATTTATCGAAGAAACAATCGCTTTTTGGAATGCCGAATAGGTTTCGGGCAAACTGTCCATTCATATCAGACCTGAAGGAAGCATGATGACGCGCGTCATTCCCCGCTATCCACAAGCCATCCTCGTATCCTGCGAAGTCCCCTGGGATGAAAATGGCGCGGTCTTGGAAGATGTGTTCCGCCGCTCCATCCAAAGCTCCCTGGAACATTTTAATCATCTGTATATCTTCGGTACAGCCGGCGAGGGTTATGCCGTGGATACATCGCAGTTTCGTCAGATTGTCAAACTATTCTATGAAGAAACGCGAGTGGAGGGTGTTCATGCTATGGTGGGGCTTATCGGCATGTCCACCGCGATTGTCCTGGAGAAATTGCGCTATGCCTATGACATCGGCTTCCGTCTCTTCCAGATTTCTCTGCCATCGTGGGGGGTATTGACCGATGCCGAAGTCCTGACCTTTTTCGAGGATGTCTGCGGGTCATACCCCCAGGCGCAATTCTTGCATTACAACCTGCCGCGGGCGGGACGAGTATTGGAAGCCAGCGATTATCGCCCCTTGGCCGATGCCATTCCCAACCTGGTCGCTACCAAAAATACCGGTGGTGGACATCAACGCGCTGCTGAATTGGTCAGTCAGGTGGGTGAATTGCAGCACTTCCTGGGCGAAGGGAACTTTTTACAGGGCTGTTTGTACGGCGAATGTTCACTATTAGCGACATTTGGGTCATTAAGCCCGCACCAGGTGAAGGCTTATTTTGAAGCCGCTCAACGGGGAGATTTTCCAAAAATGCTCAAGCTGCAAAAGGGCTTCCACGATATTCTCATGGATTTGTTTGAGAAATTGGCGGGGGACCCGCATATTGACGGCGCCTACGATAAATTATGGGTGCGCTTGGGTGGCTTCGAGGAGATGACCTTGAGATTATTATCCCCCTATCAGGGTTTTTCCGAGCAGCAATTTCGAGCCTGCAAACAACTCCTACAGAGCAAATATGCCGAATGGCTGGCAAATTAACCATCTGTCAAGGCCAGCCGAATTGCCAAAATATCATGCACCCAGAATAGAATCAAGCTGCTCGCTGGCCGTCTTTAAGACATTGATTAAGGCAAAATCTCCGCCAAGGGGAATCATTTGTGCGCCCTGTTGGCGATAGGCATCGAGCTCTTCGATGGATGAAGCTGTTCTTGCCCAGACTTTATGATGCTTGCGGGCGGCCGCTGCCACCTGTGCCACAGCTTCATCCACATTCATGCCTATCGACGGGTCGGCATCGAGGCGCAATCCCAAATCGCTCGGCCCCACGAACAGGGCGTCAATGCCGGGGACAGCCGCAATCTCGTCCGCATTGGCAACCGCTTCGGGCGTTTCGATTTGGGCGACAAGAAAGGTTTCTCGGTTGGCATCTTGAATATAAGTGCTGTCGGGCAGCCAGCTATCCCCGCCAAAATTGCAATCCAAGCCAGCGCCATCCAATCCGCGATTTCCCAAGGGCGGGTATTTGGTCGCGCTGACCATATCACGCGCCATCCCTGCATCGGATACAAAAGGAATCATCAAGCCAGCGGCGCCATCCTCCAGATAACGATAAAGGCGCGTGCGCTGAAGGGTCGGCGGGCGAATCATGCAGTCAATGTCATACAAGTGGCAAAGCGCCTGCAAATGCTGAACTTCGCGGGCATCCATGCTGCGATGTTCGAGGTCGAGCCAGATGCCATCGTACTTATAATGTGCCGCATAACGGATGAAAAAAGGCAGCACATGTCCCATCGCACAAAAACGCGCAAATTGGTTCTTCCGCCATTTTGCCAAGACCTTGCTCCTACGCATAAATTGTCCTCCTCAAGACAAGATTGATAAATGGACGGGGCATAGCAGGCTAGGCATCTTTATGCAGCAGTCCGCCATCAACGCGCAGAATAGTCCCCGTGATATAATCGGCATCATCGGAAGCCAGAAAGGCAACCGCTTTGCCAATATCCGCCGGCGTCCCCAGCCGTGCCCAAGGCATAGCCACCGCCTGCTCATCCAGGTCAGCGAAAGTCTCGCGCTCGCCAGGCGTATCAATCCAACCCGGTTCAATGATATTGACATTGATTTTGTGGCCGACCAGTTCACGGGCAATCGTTTTTGCCATGTGGTTTAATCCGGCTTTGGCAGCATTATAAGCAACGGCTCGGCGGTAGGGCAACTCGGCATGAATACTGGAAATGAAGACTATTTTCCCGCCATTGCCGCGTGCCACCATGTGATTGGCGACCAGTTGGCTCATGTGGAAACCGCCAATCAGGGTCGCTTGTATCAGACGTTCAAACAACTCGGGCGAAAAAACCAGAAAGTCATCACGGGCGCTCATGGCTGGATTGCTGACTAAAATATCTATCGCGTCAAATACAGCCAATGCCTCGCGCAGCAGATTTTCGCAGCCTGTTCGGCTGAAAACATCGGCTTCAATCGGAACAGCGGCTGCGCCCAATGCCCTTATCTCAGCGACTGTCGCTGCCAAATCGGGGCTGTCGGGACGGTCATTGACAGCGACCCTCGCGCCGCCCCGCGCCAGTTCCAGCGCACAGCCTTTGCCAATACCGCGCCCTGCCCCAGTGACAAGCGCCGTTTTGCCTGCCAATTTCATCGGTCACACCCTTCAGCCGGATATTGCAGCTTTACAACTGCTGCGATGATTCTCTTCCAACAGCGCCCAAAGCTAAATAAAGACATCATATTGACAAAATTTTATAGCAGGTTATAATTTCAGTCATCTGATGCAACTGGTCAGACTAGCAGACATAAACACCATTATGTCGTATTTCAATGGCTTGTCAACTATTGCATCAAACATCGTGAGTACGACTTGCGGGTACATCGCCTTTCGAGCGGCGACAGATGCGACGCTGGCACAAGTGGAACAGCTGCGCTCAACATTGGATGATTATGTCCTTTATATTGATGATTTTAGCGACTCCCGATACTTGTCTGCACATGCAGATTTTCATATCTTCTTAGCCGATATGATCCAAAATCCATTCTGCGTTATGCCGGTCAAAACTATGCTCCAGGCAATCCCGCAAACGCTGCGCGAGCGCGAGTTTATATTCCCAAAAGGGCTTGACCTGCAGCAACTCCGAGAAGCGCACATGGATTTTGAACGCGAGCTTGTGTTGAAAGTTTATCCTGCCAAGGCGGATTTTTGACCATGGTATGGATGATGTATGGTCAAGATGCCAGCCAGACGCCATTTCTCGGGGTCTGGCATCCACTTGCGGATCCAACTTGTTATACGACATGATGGGTCGTCAATCATGTTTGTCAAATTGAATTCAGGAGGTGACCACAAATCAAATTTTGCTAATCGAAGGGCCTCATGCGTTTCGGCTTAATGATGATTTGAATCTGTCGGCGATTGAACTTTCGCGCTGACATGACCAGCCAATAAGGAGATACCATGAAACACCTCAAACTGCTACTTGCACTGTCTGTTTTAATGATTGTCCTGATTGCCCCGGTTGCGGCACAAGACATGGAGCCCGTCACAATCGTCTATTGGACGGATCCAGCCCTGTCTCAACCAACCACCTTGCCTCAATTCACTCAACTGGCTGAATTTGAAACCTGGCAAGCGGAGCAATTTATGGAAATGCACCCCCACGTCACCATTGAAGTGCGCGGCTTGGATTGGCCCGACCTGGCCACGGTTGTGCCAACAGCGCTTGCAGCTGGCGACCCGCCTGATATTCTGAAAGATTATCTCGGACGGACATCGGGATATGGCGTTCAAGGCGTGACTGTTGACCTGTTCACCTTGGTGCCACAAGAAGAAATTGATGATCTTTTACCGGGTCTGGTAAGCCTCTACACGATTGATGGCGCACTGCACGCCATGCCAACCTACTTCTGGAATCACGCGATGGTGGTTAATAAAGCCCTCTTCGATCAAGCCGGACTGGGGGACTTGATCCCCGTTGATGACCGCGATTGGACATTCGACGAATTTTATGAAGCCGCTACTCAAATAAAAGCTGCCGATATAGGTGTTGAATTCCCCTATACCCTGCAAGTTGCATCGGAACAGGGCGACTACGATTTCCACGCCTTTATCTGGGGCGCTGGTGGTGAGATTTGGAATCCGGATTGTACAACGGGCTTTGACAATCCCAACACACTCGTCGGCCTCGAGTTTGTCAACATGCTCTACCAAGAAGGCCTGATTAACTCGGACGCGACCACAGCTGCGTATGCCGATCAAACCAACAACCTGTTCACTGGCAAGAGCGCCATCATGGGTGGCGGTATGGGTGTCCTTAACAACACCATCGGCAATGCTATCAAAAATGGCGAAGTCACCGTAGATATGGACCCGGTCATCGTCACCTATCCGCATACTGAGGGTGTCGTCTCCGGTTTGGGTGTTGGCCCATCCGGATTTGCCGTCTTCGACAAAGGACGTTCGGAATATGAGATGGAATGGATTGCGGAATTCCTGCTCTTCCTGAATTCAAGCGAAGCACAGGTGACCTATACACAAAACAACGCCCAATTCCCGGCTCGTGCATCGGCAGGCGTCCCCTTGGCGGATGACCCGAACTACGCCTTAACGCTGGAGTTGATTCAAGCGCGTGGCACCGAGAATCTTGGCTTGGCATGTCCTGGTTTCTATGAAGTCCGCGTATCGCAGCCCCCCCATTGGCAAGCGATGTTTTTGGGACAGGAAACCCCAACACAGGCGCTTGAAGCGCTTGCCGCAGAAGCAGCATTTATTCTGGATCAATAAGCGCCACAATAAGCAGTTAAAGGCATCTGGCAGTTTCAGATGCCTTTTAGAATTATGTTTGCCATCGCCCAGGCAGCCATTCCTCGCATGTGCCTTTTCGACCGATTCAAAATGTGGGGCTTCAGTGATATGAGCAGGCGGATGTTCACCCAATACAGATAGCAGGGAGGATGCAAGATGCTACAAGATTTTATCGAACGAATCTGGAAAGGTCGCTGGGGATACATCTTCATTGCGCCTGCCATGATTCCCTTTCTGATATTTACAGCATATCCGCTCGTGCAAGGTTTATGGCTAAGTTTTTACAAAGCCGGAGTCAACCGGGACAAATGGCAATTTATCGGCCTCAAGAATTATACCAATCTCCTCACCCGCGACCCTGTCTTCCCCACTGCCATCAAAAATACCTTCCTGTTCGTCTTAGGGGTGGTCCCGGCGGCGATGGTCATTTGTTTGTTTGTCGCGGTTCTCATTTACCCGCTAAGTCAACGCAAGCAAACCTTTTTTCGGGCAGCATTCTATATGCCAGTGGTATCTGCCGGTGTCGTGCTTGCTATGGTGTGGGTGTATATCTACAGCCAGGAATATGGATTACTGAACTATATCTTTGACGCAACCGGCCTTCTTGACCTCTTGAACTCGGGTGAAAAAATTGGCTGGCTGGCACAAACGGACACCGCTCTGATGTCCTTGGCGATTGTGGTTTTAAGCTGGAGCCTGGGGCAGCCGCTTATTTTGTTTCTCGCCGGGTTGGGCGCTATCCCGGAGACACTGTACGACGCCGCCAAAATCGATGGCGCCAACTCCTGGCAATCCTTTTGGCGCATCACCTTGCCCCTGCTGCGTCCGACCATGCTCTTTGTACTGGTGGTGCTGACCATAGCGGTCTTTCAGGTTTTTGTCGTTGTCGAACTGATGACACTCGGCGGCCCGGCGAACGCCACCCAAACGATTGTCTACCGCATTCGGGTGACTGGTTTTACAACCCTCAAATTTGGTTATGCCTCGGCAATGGCGGTCATCTTGCTGGCGATTGTGAGTACCCTGGCGGTTGTTCAGTTCAAGTTATTGGATAGACAGATAACGTAGTCGAATAATTTTAACCAAGAGGATAATTATGGCGCAAAGCTCTTTAGACTCAGACAACCTGTTCATGCCGGGCGAAAAATACTTGCAGCGGAAGTATCTGGCAGGTCGCTGGCTGCGTTATTTTGCACTCGCGGTCGTCGTCGCTTTGGCAGTCATCTTGCTGCTGCCAATTATCTGGATGATTCTCGGCTCATTTAAGATTCAGCGGGTCGCCCTGGCATATCCACCAGAATTTATTCCGAGCAATCCGGTGATGGATAATTGGGAACGTTTATTGATCGACAGACCCTCCTTGCGCTGGATGCTCAACTCCTTTGTTGTTTCGGGCGGAATTGCTCTCTTTGCCGTCATCACAAGCACCTGTGCCGGGTATGCCTTTGGCAAAAAACAATTTCCGGGCAGAACGCTGCTGTTCTGGCTCATCTTAATGACCATGATGCTGCCACGACAGATTTATATCATCCCCCTGTTTGTGCTGATGAAAGACCTGGCCTGGTTCAACAGCTACCAAGGGATGATTGCGCCCTGGCTCGTCTACCCCTTTGGGATTTTCCTGATGCGGCAGTTTATGCAGTCTATCCCGGATGAATTATTGGAAGCGGGCAAGATGGATGGCGCTTCGGAATTACAACTCTTTGGGCATATTATTTTGCCACTGAGTCGTCCGGCAATCGGGGCTATTGCGATTTTTGCCTTCATGGCCGGCTGGAATGATTATTTGTGGCAGTTGGTCGTAACGAACAAGGAGCAATGGCTGACCTTGCCGGTTGGGGTTGCCAAGCTGACCGCATCTGGCGTTGGCAGTGTTGATGTGGGCGTGGGTATGGCTGGCGCGACATTTGCCTTTATCCCGATGCTCCTGATTTTCTTGCTGTTCCAAAACTACTTCATTAAGGGAATCACCGTTGGCGCACTGAAAGGATAACAGGGTGAGGTTTCCAGCAAGCGGCATCTTGCGGCAGCTTTGATGCGCAAACAGAAAAGGCACATTAAACCATGAACATCCCGAATTTTGCTGCTTCCTTCCTGACCTTTAGGGTGGATTGGGAACAGCAGCAAAGCCTGACAGCATCTCATAAACCACCTTATACCCTTAATAATGCCCGAATTCAGATTGAAGCCGTCTGTCAAATTACAGACCGCCTCTCGAACCATCGCCTTCAATATGTTCTGGGCGCCTCGTGTAAAACAGAATATGTGGGGGTGGATAAAAATATATGGACAGAGCCGAATGCGGATTTCTGCATCATCCTGTCTGAGGAATCCTTCTTGATTCTGAAAAGCTGGGACCGCAATAACAAAGGGGTGATGCTTTATCCGATTTCGCTGGGCGAACAGCCCGAGCGGCAATCAGGAAACGTATCGGATACCTACGAGAGCATCAAGATAAATCTGCGGACTGTTGATGGCGAACATCTTGACGCCACCGAAAAAATTGTGCAAGCGACGCTCGCGGACGATATTTTGGTCGGGCGCACCATCTTCACGATGCAGGGGCAGTACGAAATAAAGATTGATTTCCCAATCAAGACCATGAATGCCAACGAACGGGATTTCATCTATCAAACGGATACAGGCCCTATTCTTTTTCCGGATTTGTCAATCCCGCACAATAATTTGATTGACAGCTTTTACCTGGCCTATGTTGCCTTCAACCATCCTGATTGGGCAGAATTTATCTTGCAAGTTCCCACTCCCCTGAATGACAGACTCTCAGTCAATCATTATTCCAGAACAATTCGCCTAAAAACGCAAAACTTTATTTTCCGAGCGCGGTCAAATGCACCAGTATGATTTAGATATTCCAAACTTGCCCCGCAGCCGCAGGCCATCCTGTCGCCTGGACCTCGTGCCGAAAGCCATGCGAGAATGACCATGAGAGCAACCATCATCCTTATTGGGGCGGGTGTCATCGGTCTGAGCGCAGCTTATCATCTGGCAAAAAAGGGCGCCGCGAAGATTATTCTGCTGGAAAAACATCGTGTCGGTGATGGCTCCAGCCATCGTGCCGCTGGCATTATCACCGGCTTGCTGTGGTCGAAAACGGCTGTTGAAGCTCGTAAAATCAGCCTGCAACTCTATCGTGAGTTATCAACTGAACTTGCTCCCTATGGGTATCAGTTTCAAGCTGTCGGCTGCCTCAATTTATTTGACCCGCCAGGTTGGCAGGCGCAAGAAAAGCTCTTGCCCCTGTATGATGCCAGTGATGTTCCTTACGAAATCATAGACGCCCAAGAAATCCACTATCGCTGGTCAGATTTGACACCCAAGCCAACCATGACCGGCCTGTTTGACCCACTGGGCGGTTATAGCGAGCCTGAGCGATATATTCCGGCATTAGCCCAAAGATGCCGTGATCTGGGTGTAGACATCCGCGAACAGCAGCTTGTGACCGATTTGCTGCTAAAAAACGGCCATGTCCGCGGTGTGATTACCCCCGAAGCTCAGATTGAAGCAGACAGGGTCATCTGTACGGCCCACACCTGGACAAATCGCCTTTTAGCCCTTCAAGACCAATCATTGCCGATGAAATCATTTGTCCATCAACGTTATCTGACAAAGCCGCTTCAAGAAAAAATAGAACTCCCAGCCCTAAACGCCCATCCATACGGGGGCTATCTCCGTCCTGCCAGCGGGAATCGATTATTGGTAGGCGGCGAAACTGAAGCGCGTGAAGAGTTCATTACGCCATCGCTGGATTTTCGGATGACGAATCTATCGGCTCCGAGCGGGTTCAAAGACAAATTGCGAGACAAAATCATACCCCTGCTACCCTGTCTTCAGCACACACAATGGGAATCTGAAAAAGTCGGATTATTATCGTTTTCGATGGATGGCGGCCCTATCCTTGGCGCCGTACCGCAGCTGTCGGGTTTGCTTGTCGGGACTTCATTTCATTCAGGTGGCTTTGCTTACAATCCGGTAGCGGGACAATTATTGGCGGAGTTGGCGATAAACGGACAAACACAATTGAATATCGATGCCTTCTCTCCGGATCGCTTTGATACACGGGCTGTTGACGATTATCTGGCATCCAGGGTTCAGCAAAAAGACGCGGTATCGCGCCGCCACTAGCCCAGTGAGTCCTTTTGTTCACGCAAGAAAGCCATTCAATGCAATATCGACAATTAGGAAAAACTGATTTGAAAGTATCCGCGCTGTCTTTAGGCACGGTCGCCTTGGGGATGCCTTATGGGATAGCGCCCAAAGCCGCTCAGGCACGGGGTACAAACCTTGGCATGAGGCCGCCTTCCGATAAAGAAGCCATACAACTGGTTCATCGAGCGATTGACGAAGGAATCAACTTTATTGATACTGCGCGGGGATATGGTCGCAGTGAAGAGGTGCTGGGCAAAGCGCTGAAAGACCGCCGCGACCAAGTGATAATCGCAACCAAGTTAAGTGGCTGCGATGCCGCAGGAAATCTGCTGCCGCGGCAGACATTGATATGGCAGATGAAAGAATCGCTCATAACCAGCCTGAAGCGACTCCATACCGATTTTGTGGATGTGCTGATGCTGCACAGTGCATCGGTCGATTTACTCGAAAATAGTGAGGCCCTGGCAAATCTAAGAGCATTTCAAACGCAGGGTTGGGCGCGTTACATCGGGGTTTCGACTTATGGCACTGAAGCGCCGCGACTCGCCATTCGCCAACAGGTGGACGCCGTGCAAGTGGCTTACAATATCCTGGATCAGCGCATGGCAGACGAGATTTTCCCGCTGGCAGCCGCCACAGGCGTGGGTATCGTTGTGCGCTCTGTTTTTCTCAAGGGTGTGCTCACACCGCGAGCCGATGATTTACCGCATCATCTTTCAGGCCTCAAACAGCGATCCGAGGCGATCAAACAATTGGCCGCGCAGCTAACCCCGCCCATGACTCGCATTGAAGCCGCGCTGAAATTTGTCTTGGCGCAGCCCAACATAACAACCGCATTGGTCGGTGTGCGCAATCAAGCGGAACTCGATGCTTCATTGGCGGGGTTGAAGGGTCATTTGTTAGGAGAAGATGTCATCAATCAATTGAAGCAGCTTCGCTGGGACGAGCCGAGTATGCTGGATCCAAGCAGATGGGGATTGCCATAAAAACTCGAATTGATTTCGGACAGCAAAGTATTCTGAACATGACTCCCAATAAGCGGCTTGAATAACCACAGTAAAGGGGAAACAGGAATGAGTGAAGTTGGACGCCGCCTGGACGAATTGGAGACACCGACATTATGGGTGGATTTGGACAAGATGGAAAACAACATCGCCACCTTAGCGGCGCATTTTGCGGCGGCAAATGTGCATTGGCGCCCCCACATAAAAGGCGTGCGAGTGCCCGGCATCGCTCATAAGGCCTTGGCGGCGGGCGCTATCGGGGTAACTTGCGCCACCATCAAGGAAGCCGAAGCGATGGCCCAAGCCGGCATCACCGATATTTTAATTGCCAACGAGCTTGTCGGCAGGCGCAAAATATCGCGTCTGGTCAACCTCTGCCGTTACACCGAAACCAAAGTGATTGTCGATGACGCAGCCAATGTTGCTGACTTGAGCGCAGCAGCTTGTGAACGCGGCGTGGAAATCGGCATTCTGATTGACATCGATACGGGAATGAGCCGCACTGGCATTTTGCCCGGTGAAGCTGTGGTCAATTTGGCAGCTTTGGTTCATCAAAGCCCCGGATTATGCTTGTTGGGCATGATGGCTTGGGAGGGTCATACGCTCGAGCATCATAACCCGGAAATAAAACAGCAAGAAATTATCAAGTCGGTCGAACAGTTAATCAACATGGCTGACCGCTGTCGGATGGCTGGATTAACAATATCCATTGTGAGCGGGGGTGGCAGCGGAACTTATAAGACCACCCCATTTGTGGCTGGGATGACCGAGATTCAGGCAGGCGGCGCCATTTTCTCAGATGTCGCCTATCAGAGATGGGGAGTCGAAACAACACCCAGCTTGTTTATTCAGACGATTGTCAGCAGTCGTCCAGCGCCTGACCGCATTATTATTGATGCCGGCTTCAAAACCATGCCAATCTGGCATGCACAGCCGCAGGCTATCGGGCTTACAGGAGTTAAAAGTCATGTCGGCTCAGCAGAACATGGCATCATTACGCTCTATGAAGCCAATCACAGCATCAAAGTAGGCGACCTGCTTAATTTTATGGTGGGTTATACCGATTCCACCCTCTTTTTGCATAACAAACTTTATGGCCTTCGGCAGGGTATTGTTGAAGCGGTTTGGAATATCCTGTCATAAGGTATCGCAAGAGGCCAAGGGCTGAATGAAAGCATAGCACCGCCCTGCCCCAGTTTCATCAGCAGCGCCCCCTCATGTCAGCAAGGGTTTCATCTGGTGCAATGCCCGTTGCAGCAGGTCAACATCCGCCGCAAAACACAGGCGCAGATACCCTTCCCCCTCATCGCCAAAAGCCGCGCCTGGGGCCAGCCCAACACCCGCTTTGTTCAACACCTGCTGGGCAAAGGCAAAGCTGTCATGGACGCCATCGACAGCAAAGAAAGCGTAGAATGCCGCTTGCGGCAGCGGGAAGGTAATGCGTGGCAGAGCAGCAAAGGCGCTCATCACCGTCTCAAGCGCCGCCTGATAGCGTTCGATGGACGACCGAATAAAAGGCTCTCCGCCTTGCAAGGCGGCAACCCCCGCCATCTGCGTCGGTGCGAAAACGCAGGAAAAATTAAACTCGGTCACCATCTCCAGCGCGGATGTCAATGATTTTGGCGTTGTCAGCCAACCCAAACGCCAGCCGGTCATTGCCCAGGATTTTGAAAAGCTGTTGATGATAATGTATCGATCCTCATCGGTCACTTTGTCGGCAAAACTGGGGGCGCAGGCTCGGTCATAGACAATCCGATTATAGACTTCATCGGCAATTAACCAGATGCCGCGCTGACGACAGAAGTCCAGAATCGCCTGCTGTTCTTCATCTTCAAGCATCCAGCCAGTGGGGTTATTGGGTGAATTCAGCAGCAGCGCACGGGTATTTTGCCGACAGGCCGCAAACAATTCATCAAGGTCGAGGCGCCACCTGTTATTGAAAGGCCGCAGGGGAACGCGAACAATCTCTGCGCCAAGTATCTCGGCAATCGAGGGCAGGTTGGGCCAAACGGGCGACGGCAGCACCACCGCGTCCCCCTCGGCAACGACGCACTGAAGGGCAATGGCTACCGCCGACATGCCAGAGGGCGTTACGGTGATGTTATCCATATCGAGGCTGGTCTTGTGGAGGTCATTCATGTAGCCCGCCAATGCCTGACGCAATTCACAAATCCCCAAATTTGCCTGATAAAAGGTTTGACCGTCATCCATGGCAGCTTTGGCGGCTTCTCGAATAAATTGTGGCGTCGGTTGGTCGGGTTCACCGAACCAGAGTGGAATCACATCGGTTCGTCCGATGGCGCTATTCGCCAGCTTGCGAATCAGACTGGGCTGCAAACCATGAACGGTCGGTCGGGTTGCGCGAATTATCATCTGTTTCTCTTAATCCCCCTGTTGTTTGTAGATGGCGACGGCCGCAACGATGATGATGCCCTGAATCAAGCCCTGAATAAACTGGTTGACGCCCAGCATCACCAGCAGATTGGCGGTCACGCCCAATAACAGCACGCCCCCCAGGGTGCCCATGACACTGGCGCGGCCGCCGAACAGGCTGGTGCCGCCGATAATCACCGCCGTGATGGACTCGAGTTCGATGCCATCGCCGATAGCTGGATCGCCGACGCCCATGCGCGAGAGCCACAGCAAGCCGGTTATCGCCGCCGACATGCTGCACAGGGCATAGACCCCATAGCGCACCAGCTTGACAGGGACGCCCGAAAGATGCGCGACTTCAGGGTTGCCCCCGATGGCATAAAGATACTTGCCAAATGCCGTGTAACGCAGCATGAGCATCGTCAGCACCAGCAAAACAGCAAACATAAGCGCAATAATCGGCACCGGCCCTATCTTCTGCACATAAAACAATAAAAACTCCGGGCTGGCTTTCCCTACCGGAGATGTTGAGATGCTCAGCCCAATGCCGCGCAGGATGCCCAATGAGGCCAGGGTGACGATAAAGGGCGCAATTTTCACCTCGTTAATCAAAAAAGCGTGGATGAGACCCACCAGCAGCCCCAAGCCGACTGTCGCTGCAATCGCCAGGCCAACATTGCTGCTTTCGCCATTCATCACAATGGCCGAAACCAAAATCGACACCTTGACCAGCGACCCCATCGAAAGGTCGATGCCAGCCGTCAAAATGACCAGCATTTGTCCCAGGGCGACAATGCCCAAAAAGGCGGACTGACGCGCCACATTTGCCAGATTTCGCTCGGTGAGAAAGCGTTCGGATTGGGTCGCCCCAATTATGAATAAGAGGATGATAAAGGCATACACCGCGAAAACGGGGCCATTCCGCCGCAAGAACAAACGCTGTGATTTTGAAAGTCCATTCAACACAGGCAATGAGATTTTCACGAATGCGCCACTCCAGCCTGACCCATAGTCGCCAATTCAATAATGCCCGCCTCGGTGGCCGCCGCTTGTGAAACTTCGCCAGCTATTTTGCCATCGTGCATGACCAGAATCCTGTCACTCATGCCGATGACTTCGGGCAGTTCGGACGAAATCATCAAAATAGCGATGCCGCGGTCGTTTAATTGCCGCATGAGCTTGTAAATCTCAAACTTCGCCCCCACATCTACGCCGCGTGTGGGTTCATCCAAAATAATCACAGTCGGCTCCGTCTCCAGCCACTTCGCCAGCACCACTTTCTGCTGATTGCCACCGCTCAGGTACTGCGCTTCCTGATTGGGCGATGCCATGACAATCGACAGGCGCTGACTGGCAGCGTCAACAACCCGGTCTTCAGCCTTGCTCCGCAGCACCCCCAGGCGCGTCACCCGTGATAAAATCGGCAGCGTGATATTGATGCGGACGGACAAGGCCGTAAAAATGCCATGCAGCTTGCGGTCTTCAGGCACTAGCGCCAAGCCCGCCTGAATCGCCTGCGCCGGATTCTTGAAGCTGTCGGTTTTTCGTCCCTTTAGGGAAACTTTCCCGCTTGTGAGCGGGTCAGCGCCAAAAAGCGCCCGCGCCAGTTCCGTGCGCCCAGAGCCGACCATCCCGGCGATGCCCAGTATTTCCCCGGCATACAGTTCCAGGCTCACCCCATCCAGAATCGTATCTGTTGAAATATCTTCAGCAGCCAGCGCCAAATCGCCTTGATGATGATTCGTCTTGGGGAAAATCTCGTCCAGCGGCCGCCCGACCATCAATTCGACCAGCGCGGGACGGTCAAGCTCATCAATCGAGCGGCTGGCAACCACCTCGCCATCTTTCAGCACCGTCACCTCATCCGCAATCCGAAAGACCTCTTCCAGACGATGCGTGATATAGATGATGGTAACGTCTTGCTCTACCAAAGACGAAATAATGCGAAAAAGCTGGCCCAGTTCAGCGCCAGCCAGGATAGACGAGGGTTCATCCATGACAATCAGGTCCGCATTCTGCGAAAGCGCCTTGGCGATTTCGACCAGCTGCTGCTGGGCAACGGTCAATTCGCTCACTGGCAGGCGCAAATCCAGCGAGACGCCCAGCCGCTCAAGCAAATCTGCCGCGCCCTGATAAAGCTCCTTGAGATTCAATATCCCAAAGCGCCGGCGCGGTTCACGGCCGAGGAAGATATTTTCGGCAACTGACATTTCTGGCACCAGCGCCAGTTCCTGATAAATGATGCTGATGCCACTGTCGATAATATCACCGGCAGAAGCCTGGTCGCGCTTTTCGCCTTTGAAGATGATGTCGCCGCTGTCAGCCTTGTATGCCCCCGCCAGTATCTTCATTAGCGTGGACTTGCCGGCGCCATTTTCGCCCACCAGCGCATAAACCAGCCCAGGACGACATTGAAACGAAACATTCTTCAGCGCAGGCACGCCCGCAAATGCCTTGGATATGTTACGCATTTCGAGTATGTAGTCACTCATGGCTGCCGCTCACACATCAGCGATAAAGAAGTATCCGGGGTCATTCAGACCCCAGATATTGAAACACGCTATTTTCGGGTGATTCTCCCCCGATATTGAACTAATCAGAAACCAGGAAGCCCAGTTCCGCCAGTTTTTCGTCTGGCATGGTAATGGGGCCATGAACATCGTCGCTCCATTCCGGCCGGAAGTAGTCTGCCCCTTCAGCATCCGTGAAAGGCTCGCTGTTGGCGATGCGTCCGACAAAATCAATGAAGCGCGGAATCGGCTCACCCTGCAAAATCTGAATGGCGGCATCAATGCAGAGGGTAATCATGGCGTTGGGATATTGCCAAGCGGCATATTGGACATCATTTGCGATTGCCAAGCGCAGGAAGCCGTTTTGCCATTCGCCGCCGCCAATCGGCGGGATGTCCATGTCAGCATCCAGGTAGGCGCTGATGATGCCCTGCGTCATTTGGGCGCCGCCCGACCAGATGCCGTCAATCTCATCGCCGTGCTGCACCAGCCAGGTTTCCATGATGCGCTTGCCCTCGGCGGTTGACCAGTTGCCTGGTTGGTTGTCAAGCAGTTCAATCGTGTCCGCATTGGCTTCAAAGACCGCCAGCGCCCCTTCTTCCATGATAACGGAGGTGGTCACGCCCGGAATGCCGGTCATCATCAGGATTTTGGCCGGGTCTTCCGCATCCCCAACCGTGTCAACCAGCCACTGCGCCAGACTCGCGCCAGCTACAAACAGATTTGTGCCGACTTCAGTCACGAAGTTGTCGGTTTCGACCGCGCTAGCGCACAAAACCACTGGCACGCCTTGCGCCATCGCCCGCTCGACTGGCGCTGAAAGCGCCGCCGCGCCCATCGGCACCAGAATCATCGCGTCCGGTTCCTGTGCCAGCAGGTCTTCCACCTGCGGCACCTGAATGTCAGCGCTCGCCCGGGCATCGCCATAGAGAAGCTCGGAAACGACATCTTCTCCCAGTTCTTCGACATACCAATAAGCATGAGCATCCATCAAAGCCGACCAGGCGTTGCTGGTCCCCTGTGCCGCAAAGGCGATGCGGTAAGGCCCTTCCTTGGCGAATTCGCTGGTGTCATAGACTTCATCGAGACGCGAAAGCACACTCTGCAAATAAGGCGATGCGGCAATTTGCTCTTCGGTGAATTCAAATGACATCATCTCGTCGTCTTGTCCAAGGACCACCAATCCCATACCCAAAAGCAGCGACAGTGCGAGGAATCCATACAGTAATTTCTTCATCATTATTCTCCCTTCAAACAATTCTATTTAACCTGCGTTTTACACAACTCTTTCTCCGCAATTTCACCTCCATTCTGCTCAATCCCGCTTACGATTCGACGCTTGCCACACTGTACAGCGTCACCGCGCCGAGTATCACCAGACCCTTGATAATAAACTGCACCTCAATATCCAAGCCCATCAGCACCGCCATGGTACTAAGAAGCTGAATAATCAAGACGCCGGCAATCGTACCGAGCAGACCGCCGCGTCCACCCACAAAAGCCGTCCCGCCAACCACCGCCGCCGCAATCGAATCAAGCTCCAGCCCGGTGGCAATGAATCGGTCCACATAACCCACATAACCAGTCAGCACAACGCCAGAAATCACCACCAGACAGCTGCCAAGCACATAGATGGATATTCGAATCACATCCACTGAAATGCCGGATAAACGCGCCGCCTCGATATTGCTGCCAACCGCATAAACCCTGCGTCCGTATGCCGTGCCGCGCAAAACAAAGATGAAAATCGCATTCAAGCCCAGCCACAGAACAAAGGGTATCGACAGGAAACCCCAGGATTGATTCACCATATCCAGCACTGGCGGCACAAAACCGCCCGGCACCCCGCGGGTATATGCCTGCGTTGCGCCCTGCACCAACACCAGCATACCCAGCGTCGCCACAAAAGGCGGCACCCGCCGCTTCGTCACCAGCAAACCATTGCCCAAGCCGATGAGGGCACCAAAACCAAGCGAAATCAAAATAGCTGGCAGCACCATCTCATCGCGCCCGTTGCTGACCTCCGCCACAATCACCGAGGTGAGGACAATCACCCCGCCCACCGATAAATCCAGCCCGGCAACCAGCAGAATCATCGTCTGACCGATGGCGACGATGCCCAGCTGCGCTGCCTGCCGCATAACCAAAGCAATCGTATCCACTTCATAGAGCTTGGGCGTCAGAAACAAGGCCGCAGCAAGCAGGATGCCCAGCGCAATATAGACGCCAAAATCAACGATGAATTTGCGCAGCTTCCAGGCAGTCGCAGCCGATGTCGTTTCGTATTGGCTTGCAAGGCTCATTTGCTCCCCCAAAGGGCAGGCTCTTGCCCGCCGCTAGTCATTGAGGTACTTCGCCGCCCATTCAACGCCTTCCCACGAGATGATTTTTTCCGGGATTATCTTGACCCAGTAACGGGGGCGAACCCGAGACGGCTCCAAATACTCCGGGCCGCGGTCGCCCAGATAGCGAACCGACATCCGCCGCGCCATCTCCAGCCATTCCCCGTGCATCAGTTCGGGTCCAGCGACAATTTCAGCCTTGCCGCGCAGCAGCGCCCGCGTATAAGGGCTGCTGTCTTTGGCACAGGAGGCTGAACAGCGCGGGAAGCGCTGCAAATGCTTGACAAAAATGGTCCTGGCACGCGGTATCACCCACAGGGCTTCGCCATCCCACTCCTGCCACACTGGCGTGATATATGGGTCGCCCTGGCTGTCCACCGTCGCAATCCGCGCCACCACCGGCCCATCAAGAAACGTCTTGAGTTCCTGCGGATAAAGCCCGCGCATTTTACCCATCCAGTCGGGATACTTCCGTCCTTCAGTCATAAATCCTCTCCTCAATCTATTATGAATCAATAAATTTTTATCTTGCGCACCCTTATATTCCAGCTTTGCAGCCGCCCAGTCCACAGCCTAGACAAATTCAATACGAACACCGGCTGCATTTTGCGGCGCGAAGGATTTTTTCTCGCCGGTGGTCTTAAAGCGAATCCGCCAGGGAGCCGGCGCATCCTGCAAAATATGCTGGTGCAAGGGGCTGCTGTCGTCATTGGGCTGGAGATATTCAAGTCGATGAGGTCCAACCTCAAAAGCAATGCCAGCTGCGTTGAGCGCCTCATCCATAACTGGCGTCCCCGCTTTCCCCAATGCCGCCGACATAATGGCTTGCATCCGCTCAAGGTCGCTGGCAGCCAGCGTCAGGGTATCGATGCCCGTAACCTGATTGTCATGCTGATGCTGCTGCGGCACGCGCTCTTCGCGCGGTGTCTTGTCGGCAATAATGAAGGGGATGAGCCCTTGATGCTGACCATAAATTTTATTGTTAATCCACGCGAGATGATAGCCATCAACGCGCTCGCGGCTCAAGCCGACCAGGCCGCTCATCTCAAGGCCTTGAGCGGCGAAGGCCGCATAATCGGATTGAATATCATCCGTCCCCATGCAAAAATCAATCAGACCGCCGCCGCGGACATGCACCGCATCCCACCAATCATGCTGCGGGCTTGCCTCATAAAACGAAAGCAGTTCGACATAAGCGCCATCCTGCAAGCCGATTAAGGTGTTGTATGACCCGACTGGGTGCCTGCCGCCCGCCACCACATGAAAGCCAATGGCTTCAAATGTCGCTGTCAGCTTGTCCAGGTCGGGGCCAGCGATGACAATATGATCGATTCCGATAATCATCCATGAGGCCTTTCTATTTAGGCGAGAGTATAGCATGGCTGACAGAAAACACCAATTAACCCCCTAAATCACTTGACCTATGCCCTTAAATCATGTCTATTTATAATCATACTTAGTCTTTTTGGAGAATGAAAATGAAACTGACCCATGATATTCATCTTGTTGGCGGCGGTTACTTTGGCTTTGGTCTTTCCGGTCAACTCGACTGTCATGTATTTGTGCTGAACAGCGGCTCGGAACTGGCCTTGATTGACCCTGGCTTGGGCATGAATAACGATTTTGATGCCATCTTAGGGCACATTCGTGACGACGGGCTTGACCCCCGTAAAATCCGCAAAATGATTCTGACGCATTATCACGCTGACCACATTGGCGCAGCCGCCGAAGCGCAAAAACGCCTGGATGTTGAAGTCTATTCATCGGCATTTGCCGCGCCCGCCATCCGCTCTGGCGACGAACAGGCGGTTGCCCTTGATGTCGCCAAAGCTGCGAAGTTTTACCCGGCGGATTATGTTTTGCCACCCTGCCCGG
Organism: Aggregatilineales bacterium; assembly: GCA_965214515.1. GTDB lineage: Bacteria > Chloroflexota > Anaerolineae > Aggregatilineales > Phototrophicaceae > UBA6055. Next base: position 3,127,247 of record OZ243955.1, on the reverse strand, counting down.
TTGATGTCGAGTTGGTCGAAGGCGATGTCATTCAAGTCGGCAATCTGGAGCTTGAAACCTTTGAAACGCCCGGTCATTGCGACGGGCATCTCAGCTTTATGATGCGCGGCGGCGACCGAACCTATCTGCTTGGCGCTGACCTTGTTTTTTGGGGCGGCAGGGTACTCTGGCAGAACATCCACGACTGCCGCATAGATGCCTATGCCAATAGTATGTTCAAGATGGAGCAGCAAGAATTTGATGCGCTGGTTCCAGGGCATCTTCAGATTTCATTGACGCATGGCAAGGTGCATCTGGAAGCTGCCGCCGCAGCTTTCCGTCAGCTTGGCATACCACCGAATCTGTTGTAAGCTGGTTTTAATGGCCTTAATCCGTATCCCCGTTTTTAGCACTCAAGTTCTTTGCAGGCTGGCATCATCATTCCAAGCCTGGTCATTTTCCTGCTCTTGCAGCGCTATTACATAGATGGCTTAATGGGCGGCGCAGTCAAGAACTAAGCACTGTCATCCTGAAAGGCAACTCATGTACAAACTACCCAAGAACCGCGAACCCCTCTTTCCTGCAGCATTTCAAGCGCTGCCACTAGGCAGCATCAAACCGCGCGGCTGGCTGCACGACCAATTGACAGTACAGGCGAATGGCCTCAGCGGTCACCTTGACGAGTTCTGGCCCGATTTGGGACCGAACAGTGGCTGGCTGGGCGGTGATGGAGAATCCTGGGAGCGTGGTCCATACTATCTTGACGGCTTGCTGCCACTTGCTCATTTGCTCGGTGACGAGCGCCTGCTGAAGAAAGTCGAGCCCTGGATTGAATGGACGCTGAATAGTAGTGACGAGCGTGGCTTCTTTGGCCCGCGGGATCCCGATTGGTGGCCGCGCATGGTGATGCTCAAGGCGCTGATGTCGCACTACGAGGTCAGCCAGGACAGCCGCGTCATCGAGTTGATGCGCGATTATTTCCGTTATCAGTTGCAGGCTTTGCCCGCCCGTCCACTTTATATGTGGGGCTGGGCGCGGGTGATGGACAATGTGCTGGCGATTCACTGGTTATACAATTTTACCGGGGATGAGTATCTGCTGGAACTGGCGCAAGCGCTCATGGATCGGGCGCTCGACTGGCCCGAACTGCAAGCGAACTACCGACTGATGGATATTCTGCCGCTGGAAGAATGGGACGACGGGATGATGACACATGCCCCCAACAATGCGATGGGTGTGAAGACAGGCGGCGTCTTTTATGTACAAACCGGTAAACCCTGGCACAGCATGGCGCCGCGCCTGGGCATTGAACAACTGATGAAACACCACGGTCAAGCGAATGGCATATTCAGCGGCGACGAACATCTGCACGGCACATCGCCCGTCAGCGGCACTGAACTGTGCGCGGTAGCCGAGTATATGTTCTCGCTTGAAGAGTTGACGCGCATTCTGGGCGACCCCTTCTTCGGCGATCAATTGGAACGTGTCACGTTCAACGCCCTGCCGGCGACATTTACTGCCGATATGTGGGCGCACCAATATGATCAACAGGTTAATCAAGTCCTCGCAACCGTTGCCAAACGCAACTGGACGAACAACGGTGACGATGCCAATATCTTTGGCTTGGAGCCGAATTTTGGCTGCTGCACAGCTAATATGCACCAGGCTTGGCCAAAATTCGCCAAGAACCTCTTCATGGCAACAGCCAGCGATGGACTGGCAACCATCGCCTACTCGCCCTGCCAAGTCAATACGACTGTAGCTGGCGGCATTCCTGTGACAGTAACCGAGACCACCGATTATCCCTTCAAAGGCGAAGTTCATTTCACATTTGAGTTGGAATCACCCTGCGAATTTGACTTTCAATTAAGAATCCCAGACTGGGCGGAAGAAGCTCAGCTAACGATAGACGGCCGGATGACGCGCATTCATGCCGCCGAAACTTTCCATGTGATCCAGCGGCTATGGCATTCCGGAGATGCCATCACGCTGCGACTGCCAATGAATGTGCGCCTGAGCGAAGGGCATAAGGGCTTGTTATCGGTACATCGCGGTCCACTGCTCTTCGGCTTGAAGATCGAAGAAGAATGGCAGCATATTGCCGGTGAACTGCCCCATGCGGATTGGGAGGTATATCCCAACTCGCCGTGGAATTACGGTCTAACTCCCGATGACAAGATGCTGCTGTCAGTGGAGGAGTCCAAACCCAGTGAGATGCCTTTCGCCACCGACAAGCCGCCAGTCACTTTGAGCCTTGCCGCCAGGCGATTGCCACAATGGACGCTCAGCGAGAACTCCGCGGCAGATATTGATGCTGGTCCGCATCCAACCGAGGAACCAATTGAACCTGTCACGCTGATTCCATACGGCTCAACCCAATTGCGAGTCGCAGCGTTTCCCATCGCCCGCACGAAAGGAGAAACCCCATGAGCGCGGCTGTACGCGATTATCCGGTCCAAGCAATCCCCTTGACGCAGGTTTCGATTCGAGACAAGTTCTGGCAGCCTCGTATCGAGACCGCCATCAAGATAACCATTCCTTATGATTTCAAGAAATGTGAGGAAACCGGACGCATCGACAATTTTTCCAAGGCTGGCGGTTTGATGGACGGCCCGCATGAAGGCATCTTCTACGACGACTCCGATGTGTTTAAGGTGGTTGAAGGCGCGGCTTATGCCCTTCAGGTTGCGCCTAATTCGGAATTGGAGGCTTATGTCGATGACCTGATTGAGAAGTTTGCCGCCGCCCAGGAAGACGATGGCTACCTTTATACCGCCCGAACCATTGACCCGGCCAATCCCCCCGAAAGATGCGGCCGCGAGCGCTGGTCAAATTTGATTGTCAACCATGAACTCTATAATGTCGGCCACATGTACGAAGCTGCGGTCGCTTATTTTCAGGCAACTGGCAAGCGCAAGTTTCTTGAGCTTGCGCTCAGGAATGCGGATTTGATTGATGCCGTCTTTGGCATCGACAAACTGCGCGATGTCCCCGGGCATCAGGAAATCGAACTGGCTTTGGTGCGCTTGTATCGGGTCACCGAGGACGAAAAATATCTACGACTGGCAAAATTTTTCTTGGATGAACGCGGGCAAGCCCATGAGCGCGAATTATATGGCGATTACTGTCAAGATCATCTCCCGGTCACCCAGCAAATCGAAGCGGTCGGCCACGCTGTCCGCGCGGCGTATATGTATGCGGGCATGGCGGACATCGCGGCGACAGCGGCTGACGCGGATTATGCCGCTGCTGTCCAAGGCATCTGGGACAATGTTGTCAGCAAAAAACTGGCGCTCACTGGCGGCATCGGTGCGCGGCATCATGGAGAGGCTTTTGGCGCTGATTATGAGTTGCCAACCCTGACCGCGTACAATGAAACCTGTGCCGCCCAAGCCAATATCCTCTGGAATCATCGGCTGTTTCTGCTCACGGGTGAGGCCAAATACATCGACATCCTGGAACGCACCCTGTACAACGGGTTTCTCGCCGGCATCGGCTTGGACGGGAAGTCGTTTTTCTATGTCAATCCATTGGCATCTGATGGTCATTACCGCTTTAATCGTGACAGTCAACTGACCCGGCAGCCCTGGTTTCAGACATCCTGCTGCCCGACCAACATCGTCAGGCTGCTGCCTTCGCTTTCAGGCTATATCTATGCCGTCCGCGAACAGGAAGTGTATGTCAACCTGTATATCGCCAGTCAAGGCCGGGTCAGGCTGGGGGATAACGAAATCACCCTCATACAATCGACAGACTACCCCTGGGACGGAACGGTCCAACTGGATGTGAGCGTTCCGCAGCCCAAGTCTTTCACGCTGAAGCTGCGCATCCCGTCTTTCGCCCAAAATCAACCCCTCCCCAGTGATTTGTATCGCTATGCCGAAACGGCGGCAGAGCCAGTCCGCCTTTCAGTCAATGGCGAAGAGCTTCCTGTCCACATCGACAAAGGTTATGTCAGCATTTCACGCCGCTGGAGCAATTCCGCCCGCATCACGCTCGAATTGCCAATGCCAGTGCGCCGCGTCCTGGCACATGCCGCGGTGGAACACCTGCGCGGCAAGGTGGCGCTGGAACGGGGTCCCATCGTCTACGCCATCGAAGCTGCTGATAATGATGCGGATGTGCTTGAGCTTGCTCTGGCGGATTCAAGCCAGCTTGAAATCAAACACCAGCCGAACCTGCTGCAAGGGCTTACTGTCATCCAGGGCGCGGCTGTGGATGCGAGGGGAAACTCATCCAGCTTTACAGCCATCCCCTATTATGCCTGGGGGCATCGGGAGACGGGGGCGATGGCCGTCTGGCTGAATCGACCCTAATGTTTGGGCCAGGTATCTGTCAGGCGATAGCCAAACGGCCATGGATCTTCGGGGTCAAGCATCAACTGCTGCGTACCCGTTATCCATGCCCGCCCGCGTATGCTTGGGATAATGGCTTCACGACCGGCAATTTGGGTGACATCCCGAATTTGACAGTCAAAACGTGAACCGATAATCGAACGCCCAACAAAACGGTCGCCGACTTGCATCGCACCTCTGGCATGAAGCACCGCCATCCGCGCTGAACAGCCTGTCCCACAAGGCGAGCGATCTAATTTGCCCGGGTCAATGGCAACTGCATTGCGCCCCGTCAAAACACCCCCATGCTGCTCGACAGGAAGTGTAAATTGGCAAAAGGAAATCTGATTCCACTCCTGATGTCGGGGATGCTGAAAGCCAAGCTGTTCATTGGCGGCTGCGGTAATTTTTGCGCCCATTTGCGCCAGTTGGCCTGCTTCGTCTGGAACAACCTCGAAACCCAGTGAAGCGGCATCCACCAAGACAAAACTGTCGCCGCCGTAAGCAACATCGACTGTCAGTGTGCCGCTGCCCTCAAGCTCCAGCCTGGCATCCAGTTTATCGACAAAAGAGGGCACATTTCGCACTTCGATGCTTTGCGCCTTGCCCTGCACACAATAGGCTCGCACCTGCACCAAACCTGCTGGCGCTTCGAGGAAAAATGCCGTTTCTGGCTCCTGCATCTCAATCATCCCCGTATCCAACAGCACCGTCGCCACACAGATGGAATTAGAGCCGGACATCGGCGGCGTATGCTCTGGCTCCATGACGATAAAACCATAAGCCGCTTCGGGGTGCTTGGGTGGGACCAGCAAATTGATATGCTTGAAAACGCCGCCGCGCGGTTCATTCAAGACAAATCGGCGCAGGCTTTGGTCTTGGGCAATCCAGCGTGCCTGCTCCCAAATCGAATCGCCTGGCGGCGCTGGCACCCCTCCAACAATCACATTCCCAACTTCCCCTTCGGCATGGCAGGAGACGATATGAATCACTTTTGCTGTTCGCATCACTTTTCCAAAATGGTTGATGTGAATAATCTTACATGCAGCCTTCATCAATGTATAATACAGTTTGATGCTGTGAGCAATATCTGAGGAGCGCTGAACTGATATTCCCCCCCCGTCTCAGGGCAATCGCACTAAAGTGGCCGCTTGGCTGCCAAAATCGGGCAAGAAGTGGCAGCAAACGGCGGGCAAATGGCAGCCAAGTGCAGTCTCCCGGCAAAAAAACGGCAAGTCCTGGCAATAGAAAAACCCTTATTAACCCTGTATGACCCATTAAAAACCCTTATGAATGGATATGGCAAAAACTTGGCGGACAAACATCTGTCATACTGCCATATTCATTGTCGCCGAGTGACTGGGAGATTGTTAATCTGCACGGTCATATCAGGGTATCACAGAGCGATTGGCAAAAGGCGGCTAAAGAGTCGCGGTTTTGATGCGATTGCCCTGACCCCGTGTTGGAAAAAGTTAGCTTAATCCGCGTGGATGTGCTATTATCTGCTTGCGTCGTATGCGCAATGGCATGCGGTCAAAAATTTCTAAAGTATTCGTTATGGAGAAGGATTATGAAATATCTTATCAGCAAGAAGATGCTCACGCTGGCAAGCCTGCTTTTGCTGCTGCTCGCCAGCATCGGCGGCGCGGCGGCGCAGGATCCCGTCACGCTTGAATGGTGGACGCTGGCATCGGCAGAATCACCCGAGCCGGCCATTCGTGCAGTGATCGAAGCCTTTGAAGCCGAGCATCCCAACATCAAGATCGATGTGTCCATCATGGCAGAATCCGCCTACAACGACCTGATGAATACGGCGCTGGGCGCCGGTGAAGGCGCACCCGATATCGCCTATTTCTGGGAAAACGCCTGGCTGCCGCATACGCTGGATATTACCGACCGCCTCGAAGCCGATCCTGACCTGAGCCGCGATATGTATTTTGAAGAATACTTCGATAATTGGGCCGTTTGGAATGACCGCGTTATCGCGCTGCCCTTCACTGTTGGCGCCAATTTCGTCATGTACAACAAAGATGTATTCGACGAAGCCGGCGTCGATTATCCAACCGCCGATTGGACACCCTACGACTATATTGAAACCGCCAAGGCCTTGACTGACCCCGCCAAACGCAGATGGGGCGGCGACCGTCCACGCGGTCCCTTCCGCGCCATCTGGCGCAACCTTGGCGCCGTCCAACCCTACAGCGATGACAGCACAACCGTAGAAGGCTACATCAACGGTCCCGAAGCCGTTGCCGCCTATACCTGGCTTTGGGATTTGGTCGATAGCGGCGCCACACCAACCCCGGCCGATATCGAAGTCCTTGGAACTGAGGGCACCGGTCCAGTCGATCTGTTCATGGCGGGCAGGTTGGGTATGGCAACGCTAAACAACGGTCACATGATCACCGTAGCCAACGCTAGTCTGAACTTCGGCGTCGTCCCAGAACCGCATATTCCGGAGAACGAGCGCTTTGTGCATGCCTGGTCGCTGCGGGCTGGCATCTGGAAAGGCACCGAGCATCCCGATGAGGCTTACGAATTCCTGAGCTACTGGGTAGGTCCTGAAGGCCAACGGATCACGATGGAACTGGGCGCGAACATCCCTTCGCTTCCGTCTGTCCTAGAGGATTATCCGGACGCCGATCAAGAATACTTCCAGGCATTCATGGATTTGCTGAACGCGACTCAGACCTCAGAGTGGCGGGCGGATCATCCCTGCTGGCGCGGCGCCGTCATTCGCGCTGTCAGCGATGCCTGGGATCTGGTCATGCTGGGCGAAATCGAACGCGATGAAGTGCAAGCCACGCTGGACAACATGGTCGAACCCGGGCAAGCCGCTCTTGATGACTGTGTGCCGCGTCTCGGCGGCTAGCGCTCATTCAATGAAAGTCAAGGAGTTGGGGCATGTTTCTGCCCCAACTTCAGATTCCCTGTCATTGAACAGTCGCTCTTCAGGGTGTGGTTTTTGCGCCCTTTGTCTGCCTGGAGCGTCTTAGAGGAATAATGTTCTCGACTTGGCGAAATATGACCGCGCAAGAGCGCCGCGACGCGCGAACCGGCTACATTGCGCTGTCCCCCTGGATGATTGGTTTTGTCGTCTTTTACGCTTTCCCCATCCTCGCCACACTCTACTTCAGCTTCACCGAATGGACACTCGTCGATCCGCCAGTCTGGATCGGCCTGGATAACTACGTCCGTATGTTCACGCGCGACCCGCTCTTCGTCAGTTCCCTGAAAGCGACCACGCTCTTTGTCGTCATCTCTCTACCCTTGAAGCTCGTGCTGGGCTTGATGCTGGCGCTGATGCTCAACCTCAAGATACCGGGCATGAACGTCTTCCGCACGATATTTTTCATTCCCGCCGTCATTTCGGGCGTCGCTGTCTCGCTGATGTGGATCTGGTTTCTGAATCCGGATACGGGCGTCGTCAATACCCTGCTGAGCTACATCGGCATTCAAGGTCCCTACTGGTTCTGGGATCGGGACTGGGCGCTGCCTTCAGTCGCCATTATGAGCATCTGGAAAGTCGGCGGGGCGGCCATCATCTATCTGGCGGGACTGCAAAACATCCCGGCACATCTCTATGAGGCTGCCAAGATTGATGGCGCAAGCAAGTGGAGCCGCTTCTGGCGCATCACCATACCCCTTTTGACGCCGACCCTCTTCTTCCAACTCATCATCGAACTCATTGACGCTTTCAAGATATTCACCGAAGCCTACGTCATCACGAAAGGCGGCCCACTCAAGGCGACCTATTTCTTTCTCTACTATTTCTACGAAGAAGCCTTCCGCAATTACAATATGGGTTATGCCTCGGCGCTGGCGCTGTTCCTGCTGGCAGTCATCATGTCGGCGACCGTTCTTGTGTACGTCACATCCAGAAGGTGGGTCTTTTATGAGAACTGATCCATCCATTCAGCGGCAGCTGCGCCACAGCAATAACTGGCGCCGCGCCAGGAAGCTGACGGGTTACGCCCTCATCTATGCCTTCATGATTGTTCTCGCTTTCATCTTTATGCTGCCGATATTCTGGATGGCTTCCACATCGCTCAAGCCGCCGCAGGAGATCTTTGCCTGGCCGCCCGAATGGGTCCCGTCCAATCCGCAATGGGGCAACTACGCGGAGGCATTCGCCAAATATCCGCTCGGCCGCTATATGCTGAACAGCGCGTTTCTGGTCATCGTCAACATCATCGGCGAGCTTATATCCGTACCCATCATCGCCTACGGCTTCGCCCGCTTTAATTTCCCGTTTAAGAACGCGCTCTTTCTCTTGATGCTAAGCACCATGATGGTGCCAGCGCACATCAAGTTCATTCCGCTCTTCTGGCTCTATCTGCGGCTGGACATGATTGACACCTATTGGCCTTTGGTCTTGCCGGCCTTTTTCGGGCAGCCTTTTTTCATCTTCCTGATGACACAGTTCATGCGCACGATTCCCCGCGAACTGGATGACGCCGCCCGCATTGACGGCGCGGGCAACTGGGGCATCCTCTTTCGCATCATCATCCCGCTCTGCCGCCCCGCCCTGACTGTCGTCATCGTCTTCACCTTCCTATGGACATGGAACGAATTCATGCGGGCAATCATCTACCTGCGCGATTATGATTCTTATCCCATCTCGGTCGGGCTGGCATTTTTCCAGGGACGCTACAGCGTGGAATGGCATCTGTTCATGGCGGCGACGCTGGTTTCGATTATTCCGATTCTGGTGCTGTACTTCTTCGCCCAGCGGCATCTCATCGGCGGGCTGGCAGCCATCGGCATCAAAGGCTAAAGCGGCGCCATGCAAATCCAGAGCCAAACCAAACAAGGAGCGACAAATGACTTATTCGATGGAAGAACTTTTCGGGCTTCCCAGCTACGATAAACCCCGCCAACTGCGCCAGACCTGGCTCAAGGATGTCGGTTTTGATGAGGCGCCCCATTATATTGAACGCATGGGGCTGGTCGAACTGGCGGATTTTCTGGAGGTGGCGGCATCCCGCCTGGATTTCGTCAAAATTGTGACCTCGCAAGTGCTGTACAGCCCGCCCGACTGGCTCAAGCGCAAAATCAAAACCTATCAGGGTTTTGGCGTCGAGCCTTATCTCGACCATACCTTTTTTAAGCGTGCCTATGCCGACGGCGTGGTAGATGAGGCGATTGTCGCCGGACGTGCCTTGGGTTTCCGGGTGATTGAGTTTATGAATACCGGCGATGACATCACCCCGCAGCAGTGGAAATCATGGCGGAAAATCGCGCTGGAAAACGATATGCGCATCATCTTTGAACATCACCCTCTGTATAATTGGGACCGAAGCCAGCCCGCCCGCGCCGCATCAGCCGAGCAGATTCTTCAGGAAGCCGCGCCTTTTCTGGAAGATGGCGCGTTTATCGTGATGATTGACCATGACGAGTTTGACCTGCAAGACGCGCAGGCGACCGAAATTGGCAAGGTAGTCGCCGAACTAGGCTTGGAGCGGCTGGTCTTTGAAGCTACCTCACCCAAGGAGGGTCCCATGATTTGGCATGATAATCTGACCCGTTATTTCAATCTGTTTGGGCCCGATTGCAATGTCGCCAATGTCATGCCCAGTCAGGCGATGTACGTCGAATCCATGCGCGAAAACGCCTAAAGGAGACCGATATGAACCCAGCCGTGATAGAAAAACTGCGGGGTTGTGATACCGCGACCATTTGCAATGTCATCGAGCTATTTGAGCTTCGCCCACACAATCGCGGCTTTATGAATCGGCGCATTCGAGCCGCGTTTCCCAACTTGCCGCCGATGGTCGGGTTCGCCTCCACCGCGACCTGCCGCACTTTTGCAGCGCCAGCGGCTGACACTGCCACCTCAGCCATACCTGAACAGATAGAACGTTTTCAGGAGTTGTCGGGCGCGGCGATTAGCGTCCTGCAAAATCTGGATGGCAGCGGCGCGGCGGCGGTCTTTGGCGATGTGATGTGCAATTCCTATCAGGCATTCGGCGCTGTCGGTCTGGTCACCAATGGTCCTGGGCGTGATTTGGAACAGGTTGAAGGGATTGCCTTCCCGGTATTCCATGATGGCATGGTTTGCGCACACGGCTACAATCACCTGCTGGATATTCATGTCCCCGTTCAAGTTGGCGGAATCAGCATTTATCCCGACGATTTGTTACACGGCGATGGCAGCGGTGTTGCCCATATCCCCAAAGAGATTGCCGCCGATGTCGCCGATGCCTGCGCGGAATTCACCGCCGCCGAGAAGGTTGTCATCGATCTGGCACAGGGCAAAACACCCACCATAGCCGAACTGCGGGAGGCCTACAGCGAAAAAGCGCGGCTTATCGCCCAACTCGGCAAGCGTCTGCGCCAGGCATAATCCCTTGCTGAACCGCATCAATGTCATTCGCTTGGCACGAGCAAAGGCTGCAACGAATTCTGCGTGTATAGCATCAGCACCGCATAGGTATGAAGAGAGGATTGGCAATGAATAAATTAATCTCGTTCCTTTTTCTTGTTCTGCCCTTGATAACCGTTAGCCCCATTTTTGCTCAAAATGAAAACCTCGGTCAAGGCACTTTCAAAAGACCCTACATTTTCAATCGCTTTGCCGACGGCGGAAGCGGTATTTTTGTCCGTGTAACCGGTCTTGAGCGCCCAGCTGACCCCGCCGCGCTGGATGCGAACAGCAGCATGGCTCTCCCCGAAGAAGGCGAAGAAGTTGTCATCGTATCGGTCGATGTGCAATGTGCATCATCCCGCCCAGTGAACTGCGATCTTAGCTGGTGGGATTTTGAGTTGGCTGGCGACCGGGGCCTCATCTATGTGAATGCTGGGGAAGATTTTGCTGATGCCCTGACTTTTGATTTGGCGCCAGGCAGCGAAGCAAGTGGCAGCATGGCCGCCATCGTCAATCGTGACGACACCCATCTGGTGCTGCTGTTTTACCATTTTCCCGATATATCCTATACTTTCCCGCTCGTCTTTGCGACTGAGCCCTTGCCTGAACCCGTTGACGGCATTCCAATCAACGCGGCCGTCGGCATGATTGCCCGCGTGGGACCGAGTAAAAGTCTGGATTTCACAGGCGTATTTAATCGCGGAGAACAGCTGATGGCACATGGTCGCAACGCAGATGGCTCTTGGCTGGAAATTCAATTTGGCTGGGTGCCTGCCGAGCTTGTCGAAGCCGAAGGCGACATACTGAGTTTGCCAGTTACATCTCAATAACGCTTCTGGGGCAAAACTTTGCATCTCTGGGGTAAAAATATGCCAAAACCTAATATCGTCTTCCTGCTGACCGACCAATGGCGTTTGCAGGCGCTGGGATACAGCGGCAATGCCCAGGTGCGGACGCCGCATATCGACCGGCTGTCGCGGGAAAGCGTCAACTTCAGACACGCCATCTCCGGCTATTCGGTCTGCTGTCCCTGGCGAGCCAGTTTTCTGACCGGGCAATATCCACTGACGCACGGCGTCTTTGTCAACGATGTGCCGATTGGCGGCAATCCGGTCGGGCTGGGCGATGCCTTTAAGCGGCAGGGATACAAGACCGCCTATATCGGCAAGTGGCATGTCGATGGTCATGGGCGCAGCAGCTATATCCCGCCGGAAAGACGGCTGGGATTCGATTATTTCAAGGCGCTGGAATGCACCCATGATTACAATCAGTCGGCCTACTATGCCCACAATGACCCGACCCCGCGACAATGGGAGGACTACGATGTATTCGCCCAAACGCAGGATGCCCAGGATTACATCCGGTCGCAGACCGGCGAACAGCCTTTTTTGCTGGTGCTGTCATGGGGGCCGCCCCACAATCCTTATCAGACCGCTCCAGCCGAGTATCGGGATTTATATGACCCGCAAAGCATCGACCTGCGCCCGAATGTCCCTGCCGAATTGGCAGACCAAGCCAAGGAATGGCTGGCTGGTTATTATGCCCATTGCACCGCCATCGACAAAAGCATGGGCGATATGATGAATACGCTCGAAGAGTGCCGTCTGGCTGAGGATACGATTCTGGTTTTTACATCCGACCACGGCGACATGCTTGGCTCGCAGGGTTTGGAGCGCAAACAGAAGCCCTATGACGAATCCATCCGTGTCCCTTTTCTGTTAAGGCATCCAGCGCAATATGGACGCGAGGCTCGCGTGTGTGATGCCTTCCTGAACGCCCATGACATCATGCCGACCCTCTTGGGAATCTGCGGTTTGCCCATTCCGACAACGGTCGAAGGGCGCGATTATTCAGCAGTCCTGGACGACAGGAGCGCTGAAGGCGAGGCGGCGCTGCTGGCTTGCTTTCATCCCTTTGGCGAATGGTCGCGCGAGCGCGGCGGCATCGAATACCGAGGGATTCGCACCCCGCGTTACACCTATTGCCGCCGCCTCGATGGGCCTTGGCTCTTATTCGATAACGAAGCCGACCCTTATCAACTGGCTAATCTGGTCAACCGCGCCGCCCATGCACAGCTTCAGCGCGAACTGGAGGGCATCCTCCAGCGCAAGTTGGACGAGATGGGCGATGCGTTTCTGGATGGCGGGTCTTACATCAAGCAATGGGATTATCCGCAGGATAAAAGCGGCACCGTCCCCTTTAGCTGGTGAATCAGCCGCTATAGCGGACATACGCCTTGCTGCGATGATAAATCAGGGGCGATTGGGCATCGTCATCCAGCAGGTCGCCCACTTGATAACCGGCCGCCTGCTCGCTGGTGAGGATATTCTGCTGACCATTAAAGGCGCTGCCATCTGGCATATAAGCGCAGGTCATCGCGCGGCGATATTGGGAGGTCATATTCGCGCCAGCGCCGTGTGCCAGCAAACCATTATGGAAGGAACAAGCGCCAGCTTTCATTTCAGCGGCGACAGCGACTTGGTCATTCCACTGCGGATAAGCGGAAAAGAGGTCACCTATATTGATGCCGATGTCCACGTTGTCATAGGTCGCCGTTTTATGCGTTCCTGGCAGAAAATAGAGGCAGCCATTGTCCCGCGTGGCATCATCCAGCGCCACCCAGATGCTAATCGCATCACGGGAATAAAATGACCAATAGGGGTTATCCAAATGCCAGGCTGTCGGATTGCCCCAAGGCGGCTTGATGAGCGCCTGGTCGTGCCAGATGCGCATCCCCGCCACGCCCGCCAAATCCGCCGCCATCTTGCCCAGACGGTCATCAATCATCAGTCGGCGCATCCCCGCATGATCCGTCCAGAGGTTGATGCGCTGAACAAACACGCGGTCATAGTATTCATTAGCGCCATCCCTCATCCGCCCGTCCGCCAGTTTTCGGTCTGCCCGATTGGATACCGCCTCATCAACATATTGACGCCAGATTTCAAGCTCCTCGGCCGACAGAAACCCCTCAATAATCACATAACCATGCTCTCGATAAAACCCGATTTGCTCCGCTGTCAAGTCATGTTTCATAAGCCAATCTCCCCTTCAATGACCCTTTTCTACCAAGTCGCTGCGATATTTTCAGCCGTGCGCCAGGCCAATGCCATAATGGTTTCCACCGGATTAAAACCGCCATTGGTCACATGAACCGAGCCATCGGCGACAAAGAGGTTGTCATGGCTGTGTACGCGACACCATTCATCCACCACCGAACCGGCTGGGTCTGCACCCATGCGACAGGTGCCGGCCTGATGCTGCCCGCCGGACAAATAGCGCTGCGGCAGCCGGCCCCAGACTTTGGTCGCGCCTGAAGCCAGCAGCCACTCCTTGGCACGCTCGTGCATGAAGGTCGCGGTGCGCACCGTTTCGCTGTGGGTTCTGCCCGAAAGATGCGCCACGGGTATCCCATAGCGGTCTTTCAGCTTGGGGTTGATGGTCACGCGGGCATCGGGGTGCGGAATCTCTTGCACGGGTCCCTTGATGTCATTAATTCGGCGGTAGTTTTCGCGCATGAACTGCTTGGCCTTCAAGCCCCAGCGCGGCACATCCGCCGGATAATCGCGCTTCCAAAAGATAACCGGCAGCACAATATCCTCGTCGGTCAGCATCCCGCCGCCAATGACGCCCTCATTGTCATGGTTAAACTCGCAGGTGGCGACAGAGGCCCCAGGACCCAGGCCATCATACATCACCTGCGGGAACAAGCCCACCGCGCCCGGATAATAATGCCCCTGCAAATGCCGGCCCACCTGGTCGCTGCTGTTGCCGATGCCCTTTGGCTCTTGTGCGGTTGCCGAGTTCAGCAGCAGGCGAGCGGTTTCAACCGCGCCACAACTCAAGACCACCACATCCGCCTCTTTGACCGCCAGCTGCCCGGCGGCGTCCACATACTCCACACCCCTAACCCGCCCCTTGGCGCTGGTGGCAAGTTTTCTCACCATAACTTCGGTCTGCAAAGTGCAGTTCCCCGAACTCAAGGCACGCGGTATCATCGTGTTCTGGCTGCCATTCTTGGCATCCACCGGACAGGCAAAGCCAACGCAATGCTGACAGTGAATGCAGGCGGGACGGTTTTGATAGGGGATGGAATTAATCAGGCGCGGCGTCCGCACCCCCTGCCAGCCCAGCGATTCCAGGCCTTGCCGATGAACGCTTGATTTGTACGGCAAGCGCAAAGCCGGCATCGGATAATGCCTGTCATAGGCAGGCAAATGAGTCATCGTCTGATGGTCGCCACAGATGCCGATTTCCCATTCGACCTTCTCGTAATAGGGCAAGACATCCTCATAACCAATCGGCCAATCGGCTAGGGAACTGCCTGCGGGTGTTCCGTAAATGCTCGCCATGCGGAAATCCTGTGGCATGAAGCGCCATGCCTGTCCGGCATAAACCCGTGTGCCGCTGCCAAGGCAGGCGGCGTTGTTTTGATAGCCGGGCTCATGCGGGCGCAGCACCCGGCCATCCTCGCTGCTGCGCGGATTGCCCTCAATATCCGGCCCGGCATTGTGTCCATAATGGGACATTCGCTGATTGCGCAGGTGGTCTCGTCCGACTGCCTCAAATGACAGCGCGGGTCCCCGTTCCAGCAGCAGGACGGATTTGCCCGCTTCAGCCAGCACGGCCGCCGCGACGCCGCCACCCGCGCCCGAACCGACCACAATGGCCTCATAATAGTCGCTCATCCGCGCACCTCGAACCCTATCATCTCCCAGGCGATTCTGTCTTTGTTGCCGCCATTGCCGGGGTCGCTGTAAAATCCCTCGCCGCAATGTTCGACAATCTGCCCGAAGAATGGCGCGGGGGCGATTGTCCAAACCGTCTTGACCTGCGCCTGTTCGATGGCTTCGAGCAGCTGCGTGCGTTCAGCCAGGCTCAACTCGGCAAAGGGCTGCTGGCAGGCGGCGCGGGCTTCAGCATCCAGCGCCGTCAGCCATTGGGCATAGGTCGGCAGGTGTTCGGCCAAATCACCGTCAAATTGCCTGAACAGATAGTCGCCTACCCCAGCCTCCCATCCCGCCGGATAATCGTCGGCCGGGATAATCGTATTCACCAGCGCCTTCAAGGTGCTGATATGCCCTTCGTCCAGCATCAGAGCGCCTCGCTGGATAAAATCAGGCGGGCTGGGATGTGAATTCCGTATTGGGGGGTCTGGTGACCGCGCCGTCGTACAGGAAGCATTTCACGCTCCGCCCTTCATGGATGACACTTGGCGGTATGTTGTCGTGGCAGATGTCCATAACCGCCGGACAGCGCCCGGCGAACTTGCAGCCAGTGCGCGTATATTCATCGGTCTCGATGACAGCCAGGTCAACTTTTTCGTTCCAGGCCTCGCTGGTACGGATGCTGGGGATGGATGCCTTGAGATTTTGGGTATAGGGATGCAATGGATTGCCCAGCACCTGCTCGGTCGAACCCATTTCGACAATCCAGCCGCGCAGCATAACCGCAATCCGATCCCCGGCATAAAAGGCTGTCGCCAGGTCATGGGTAATATAGATGACGCTGACTTCATTATCGGTTTTCAGTTTGCGAAACATATTGACAATCGACATCCGCAAGGAAGCATCCAGCATGGAAACGGGTTCATCGGCAACAATGAGCGAGGGTTTGGTAATCAGGGCGCGTGCAATCGCCACGCGCTGCGCCTGACCGCCAGACAGTTCGTTGGGGTATCGACCGGCGATTTCCGCCAGCGTCAAACCAACTTCGCTCAAGACCGCATTGATGTATCTAGGGGCATCTTTCTTGTGGGCGGTCATTTTGTAATTATTAACAGTCTCATAAAGATAGCCGTCAATCTGCTTGAGCGGACTAAAAGCAGCGAAAGGGTCTTGAAACACTGGCTGGACTTCTTTATAGAACCAGGACCTCATCTCGCGCTTGCTAATATCGTTGATGACTCGGTCTTTGTAGCGCAGGATGCCTTCGGATGCGGTTTCCATACCCAGCACCATCTTCGCCAGGGTGGTCTTGCCGCTGCCGCTCTCGCCGACAATGGCAAAAATCTCGGGCTTGTCGGAATCAATGGTCATCGTGGCCTGGTCAACCGCATGGAAATCTTGCGTGCTGAAGCCCTGTCGAATATGAAATATCTTGCTCAGGTTTTCAATCTCTAGCAGGGGTGTCAGTTTGGGTTTATGCTGGCTCATAGCGCAATTCCTCCTCGACAACATGACAGGCGGTGCGATGTCCTGGCGCAACCTGGATGAGATTGGGGTCAATCGTATGGCAGATGTCCCGGGCAAGCGGACAGCGCTGATGAAAACGGCAGCCCGCTGGCGGCTGGTCTAATGCTGGCGGCCGCCCCGGAATGCTGACCCGTTCCTCGCGCGAATCCAGGCTGGGCAGCGAATCAATCAGGTACTTGGTATAGGGGTGCCGCGGGCTGTTCAAGATGGTTTCGGTATCGGCTTCCTCGACCAGCTTGCCAGCATACAATATCGCAATTCGGTCAGCCAGGTTGGCGTGAACGCCCATGTCATGCGTAATCAAAACCAGGGTGCTGCCCTCTTTTTGCTGAACTTCCTTCAGCATTTGAATCACACCGCGCTGCACGACGACATCCAGGGCGGTGGTGGGTTCGTCAGCGAAAACGAGCTTGGGCCACAGGATGGTCGCCAGCGCAATCGTCACCCGTTGGCGCATCCCGCCCGATAGCTGATGCGGATAGGAGGCCATCACCTTTTCGGGCAGGCCCAAATCACGCAGATACTCGGACGTCATCTTAAAGGACTCGCGCTTGGTGACCATGCGGTGAGCGCCGATAAAGTCATGGAAGGTATCGCGGATGCGGCGCACCGGATTCAAAACGTGCATGGAGCCTTGCGGGATATACGAGATTTTATTCCAGCGCAAATCCTGCTGCTGCTCTTCGCTTATCTCGGCGGCATCCAGGGTCTCATCATCCAGATGATAGGTGATGCTGCCCCCGACAACCGCCAGCGGCGGCCGATAGTCACCGAGCAGGACTTTCAGCAGGGTCGTCTTGCCACAGCCCGATTCGCCGGCGATGCCATAGACTTCGCCTTCCTGGATCTGAAGCGAAATGTCGTCCACCGCCTTGACCGTGCGTTCGACGCCATAGGCCTTGGTGATGTAATAAGCCCGCAGGTTGTTGGTTTCGATGATTGTACCCATTAGGCGTCCTTTTCTTTGCGGGGGTCGTCGTCTTGCGCGTCATCATCATGGTGCGCTTGCAGCCGCGCCAGACGTTTGCGCGGGTCGAGGTATTCGCCCAGCCCGACCGACATCAAATAGAAGCCCAGCACCATTAAGATGGTGGCAACGATGGGAGCGATCAAGACCCAGGTTCTGCCCACGAAAATCGACTGATAATAATTGCCCCAATAAATCATGGTGCCGACGGTCGGGCTGTCCAGGTCAGCCAAGCCGAGATAAGACAGCGTAACCTCGACCCCGATGGAGAAGAGAAAGCCGCTGATGATGTCCACCAGCATAAAGGGAATGATGAAGGGCAGATGCTCTCGAACGACTATCTTGAAGGTGTTCATGCCGCTAAAGATGGCTGTATGGGTAAAGTCACGCTCGCGCAGGCTCAAGATCTGGGCGCGGTAACGTTTCGAGGGATGAGCCCAGTCGAGCAAGCCAATCAATATGCCCAGCGAATACATGGTCATGCTGCCGCGCAGAATGGCGCCGATCAATATCAGCAGGGGCAATCGCGGTATGACGATGACGCTCTCGATAATGGATTGCGCCACGCGGTCGAAAGTCCCGCCCAAATAGCCGGAAATCATGCCGAGAACCACGCCGATGCCGCGCCCGATAAAGACCGCGATGCCGGAAATGATGAGGGTATTGCGGATGGCGAAGGTCATCATCCAAAAGACATCCTGACCTTGCGATGTCGTGCCGAAGATATAGTCGGCCGAGGGCGGTTGGTTGCGCTTCACCTTGCGGCGCAGCTTGTCCTCCTCATAGGGAGAGTAGAAGGACAGAATCACCATGACAGCGATCAGCAGCAGGATGATCGAGCCGAAGCGAAAAGAAGGGCTGAACTTGAACAGATCTCGTATGGTTGTGAACATGGCTGTCTCCCTATCGCAGGCGAACGCGCGGATCAAAGATGGGATAGAGCAGATCAATGAGGAGCGCAGCGGTGGCGACGCCGACAATCGACAAGAGCGTGATGCCCATGATGACGTTATAGTCGCCGTTATAAATCGCGTTATACAGCACAAAGCCGATGCCCGGATAAGCGAACAAGACCTCGGTAATGAGCGCGCCTTCAAACATAAGCCCCAATGAGAGCGCCAGATCCGTCACTTGCGGCAGCATGGTATTGCGAGCGATATAGAACAGGATGATTTTGCGCTTGGGCACGGCTGCCAGTTCGGCGTAACCCACATAATCGCTGGCTATCTCGGTGGTCGACAATGACTTCGCCATGAGAAAGCGGAAGGCGATGCCGCCAATGACAATCGACAGCGCTGGCAGGAAACCGAAATAGAGCAGCGTACTGATGTATTTCCAGGTGAAGGCTGGCTCCCCGCGTGAGCCGCCCACCAGCGGAAACCATTGCAGCCAGGCGGAAAATATGAACATCAGGACAAAGGCGATGATGAGATAGGGTATCGGATAGACAACGACCACGACCCGTTCAAGAATCTTCGCCCAGTTTCGATCATGGTAGTAGCCAGCCAGCGCACCCAGCAGCACGCCCGATGTCCAGGATATGAGAAGCGCGGTACTCAACAGCCCAATCGTCCAAGGCAGAGCGGTAGCGATGATGTCCGACACAGGACGCGGGAAATTGCCAAACGAGGGGCCGAGATCGCCTTGCAGCAGGCGTCCCCAGTATTGGAAGTATTGCTCAATCAGCGAGGCATCGAGACCGTACAATGCCATCGTGGATGCCCGCATGGATTTGAATGCCTCTGGATCCATCGACTGGAACATAGTCATACGCGCCAGTATTTCGTCGACCGGATTGATCGGCGACAGGCGCGGAATCAAAAATGTAACTGTAATGCCGATAAAAACAACCATAAACCACTGGAGGATGCGCGGCAGGATGTAAGTTCGCAGCAGATTCATAAGCCCCCTTCCCCAACTCCCCTTCCCTCATTTTGGGCTGAGGGAAGAGGAGTTTTCTTGCATTTGCAGGGGTGATGCCTAGCTAACGCTAAGACGTCGGTGTCAGGTTCTGAATGGCAAACTTGCCGCCCATGAACCAATACAAAGGCTGATAATTCGGATTCTCGGCAGTCGGGAATCCCGTCCAGTATTTCTCGTCCCAAGTGACGAACTTCTTGAAGGCAATGGCGGTGATATCGATCATGTTCTCCACCCAGTGCTGGATGAATTGGGTGCTGAGCTCAATGTTCTCCGCTTCCTGATCAACCGGGTTGACAGCTTCCATGGCGTCAATCAACTCATCAAGCCGCGCCTCTTGCTGACGGCGCAGCGAATTGCCGCCCAGAGGATTGTAGTCTTCGGGGGCTGGCACATAGTATTTAGAGTGGTATCCACGCACGTTGGGCCACATATCGCCCGAAGCCAGCGCGAAGCTCGTCCAAGGCGTGCTGACCTCAAACGCGCCGACCCGATGGTTCTGAGTCCAGGTGCTGCGGTCAAGCGTGATGAAGTTCACGTCAACCCCGAATTCCGTCCACATATCGGCAGCCGCCTGCCCCATGCGGTAAGCATCATTCTCGCTCGGATCCGACTGTATATCCAGCGTCCAAAGCTCGCCATCGGGCGTCAGCCAGCGGCCATCGCCGCCGCGGCTCATGCCGGCTTTTTCCAGCAGCTTCTCGGCCGCTTCCGGATCGAACTTCCACCAGCCAGAGCCGAATACCTCGCTCGGCTCGCCCGGCACCATGAAACCTTGTTCCTCAGCCCAAGCTGCAATCTGGTCAGGCACAGTCGGGTCATAAGGGTTGTACATCTCGCCGTCGCCCAAGTCGATTTGCAGGTTGGTGAGCCACTCGGTCAAGGGTCCATGATAAAGTTCATAGAGCTTGGCAGTCGGCGGCACCGGGAAGGGTGTCACTTTCGCCACGCCACCGATGTATTCGGTCTGCAATTCGACGATGTTAATCGCCAATGCCAGCGCCCAGCGAACGTCCTTGTTGCTGACCATCGAATCGCCTTCCAGGTTGAAAGCCAACTGACGGCTGCTGACTTCATTGGGATAAGCCCAGGGGAAGTCAGTGTACCAGCTGCGGGCGGTCGGTGTAGTATCCAGCGTGGTCTCGAAGGACTCGATATCGACATCAAAGTAGACATCGAGCTCGCCGCGCGACATGGCAATCGCCTTCTTGATGTTCTCGTTGCCGTACCAAATGCCCAGGGCATAGGGAGGGCCGGAACCGCCGGTGATGACGCCCGCCAGCGAATTCTCTGGATCGTCGCGGCGTTTGAACAGCTGCCAGTAGCCGTTGTCATCCCAATCAATGGGCAGGTAGTTGCCCAGGACAACCATATCTTCGGCTTCCCAATGCCACGCACTGAGGTTCTCGCCCTCTGCCAGGTTGGCTTCGGCTGCGGAAACGACATGGCTCGGCATCATGTAAATGCCGTTCCAGCGCGATTCAAACAGCGTGTGGAAACGCGGATTCGAGCGCCCCAAGGTGAACTTGACGCTGTAGTCGCCGGTCTTTTCGACTTCAGCCTCGAAGTCGTTCAGCTGCACTTGCCAGCCGGACTGGGTGCCATCGTATTTGTTTCTGAGCGCATCAATGGTATAGACGACATCATCGGCGTTGAATTCCTCGCCATCGCTCCAAAGCACACCCGGCCGCAACTCAACTGACATCTCGGTGAAATCATCGTTGTACACCGGGTCGGCGGCCGCCAGCGCGTGGATAAATGCACCGGTTTCCTGATCGCGGTTCCAGAATGTCTCGTGCATCAGCGCGTGGAAAAAGGCGGTATGGATGCCGCTTTTCCAGATGTTCCAGTTTGCCTCGGTTGGCAGACGATAAATGCGGTCAAAAACCCAAAGGTTCTCACGACCGCCCGGCACCTCGACCGGCAGACCTTGCGGTTCCTGCGCGAAACCGACCAGAGTTGGCACTGTGAGCAGCGCCAACAAAAGCAACAGTATAAACTTCCTTGCCATAGGTATATCTCCTTCTGATAAATAATTATACATTATAAGAGCGTCTTCATAACGCTCCTAACTCACTGTGTTCCACAGGCACGGCAGCGGTCGAACCCCGCACGACCAGCCGCGGTGTCAATGTAAGCGGCTCGGGCGCATCCCCCTGGATAATCGCCAGGAGCATAGTCATCGCCAGCCGGCCCCATTTGGGAAGCTGATGATTGATGGATGTCAGCGGCGGGTTGAAATCCTGCGAGCGCGGCAAATCATCATGCCCAACCACGCTAATCTGCTGTGGCACGCGATAGCCCATGCGCTGCAAGCACCTAATCGCGCCCATCGCCATGCGGTCATTAAATGCCACGATGCCCGTCAGGTCGGGATGTTGGCTGATGAGCCTCTGGGCGGCGGCTTCGCCGCTTGCCTGCGAAAAATCGCCAAATTCGCAGGGCAGCCTGGACAAATCCATGCCATGATTCGCTGCCGCCTGCCGCACCCCTTGCAGCCGTTCTTCAATATCACGCAGGGCAATCAAGCCAATCCGCCGATGACCCAAGGCAATCAGATGTTCCATCATCAAGCGCCCGCCCATCTGATTGTCACTGCGCAGATAATAGCGATAGGGATAGGTGCCGAGGATGACCAGGGGAATATCCAGGTCGGACATGAATTCCATAATGGGCGAGATGTTGGCATGCCCGTCAATGATAGCGCCATCGAGATAGCCGCCCGATAACAGATTGATAAAATTGGGGTCGATAACCCCATCGACAACTTTGGGCGATGAAATCAGCATGTGATAGCCGTTGTCACTGCAATAGGCTTCGATGCCTGCCAAAATCTGCAAGGATGCCAAGGCCGTAAAGGGCGTGTCGTAAAATCGGGGGAAGACGGCGGCGATGATTCGAGTCTTGCCGGAAACCAGGGCGCGTGCCGCAAAATTGGGGCGATAACCCAATTCGATGCTTGCCGCCAGCACTCGCGCACGGGTGCCATCGGCATATTTCTCTTTGGTCGAGTTGGACAAAATGCGCGACGCCGTCGAGACGGACACACTGGCTCGGTTGGCGACATCTCGAATCGTTGCCAAAACAAACACCTTCAGAAACTTCGGACGATGCGCCGAACTCAGCGCATTCGCAGATAAACAATTTTTAGCAAACAGCCTATCATATCGGGCAAACGCAAAGGCTTGTGCAGCACATTATAAACGGAAAATCAAAAAGGCGCAATCGTTTGCGTGAACCGATTTTTTTGATTATAATGGCTCGAAATAGAAAATGCAACCGTTTGCGCCAATTTCAAGACTTTTTATGAGGATGATAACGTGCCAAAAGCTAGCGTAGACACCAAGCATCAACCCAATATCCTGCTGATTGCCATCGATTCGATACGCGCCGACCACATGAGTTGTTATGGCTATCCGCGCCTGACAACGCCGCATATCGACCGATTCGCCGAGCAGGCCGTTCTCTTCGAACAGACCTACAGCCCGCATATCCCGACAACCCCGGCTTATGCCTCGATGCTGACCGGCATGGACTGCTTCAGCAATCAGGTAGTCGCCTTGCGTCATGCCGGCCCCTTGCGTCCCGAAGTCAAGACGATGGCGGAAATCATGCGCGAACAGGGCTACAACACCACTTCGGTCGGCTTTAGCGGCAATCCAAGCTCGCGCGGCTTCGACAGCTATATCAGCTACGCGGGCTGGGGAAGCTGGCGCCAGGGGCGCAGCCCCAAAGCACAGAATCTGAACGCGGTGACCCTGCCTGAACTGGAACGGCTGGCTGCCGCTGACAAGCCCTGGTTTATGATGCTGCGCCACATGGACCCCCATGCCCCCTATTTGCCGCCAGAGCCGTATGAGCGCATGTTTTATCATGGCAATGAAACCGACCCCAGCAACCGCTCCATGGATCCCGTGATGAGCTTCAAGCCCTTCTGCGACTTCTTCGCCTCGTGGATGCCGCCGGGCATCAGCGACAAGGATTATGTCATCGCGCAATATGACGGCGCCATCGCTTATATGGACGCGGCGATGCAATCCATCTTTGCGGCATTGGAGACCTTGGGCGTCATGGACGATACGATTGTGGTCATCAACGGCGACCATGGCGAGACGCTCTATGACCATGAATGCTGGTTTGACCATCACGGCATCTACGACAATGTGCTTTATGTCCCCCTCATCATCCGCTATCCGGCCAAGCTGCCGCAGGGCAAGCGCGTCAAGGGCTATAACCAGCACAAGGACTTGCTGCCCACCCTGCTCGAATTGGCGGATATTCCCCAGGATGCCATTGATTATCCATCCGAACTGCGCTTCGACGGACAAAGCCTGACCAAGCTGGTCTCTGGCGAAGCGACCTCATTTGCGAGCGAGTTTTATATCTCGGAATGCACCTGGATGCGCAAGCATGGCTGGCGCACGCCCGAATGGAAGCTGATGGTCGCGCTGGAGCCGGATTTCCATTTCAAGCCGGAAATCGAACTCTACAATCTGGTGGAAGACCCGGACGAAAACCGCAATCTGGCGGAACAGGAAGCCGATGTGGTCGCCCTGCTGCGAGGGCGCATGGAAGCCTGGATAGCCAAACGCGAGGCTGAAACCGGTTTGCCGAACCCGATGTATCATCAGGGGGACTGGCACGGTCAGGCGGGCGTCGGCGCTTTCACTTCGTCACAGCAGGCCTATGACACCTTGTATATCGGCAACCTGGACGAGGCCATCCGCCTTCAGGCGGAATCACGCCGCGAATCAAACGAATAAACCGCAGGACAGCGGCAATGGGAAACCATCATAACGAGAGGACAAAATCATGACACTTAGAGTAGCCATCGTGGGCATGGGCGGCATCGGCAATACGCATGGGCGGGTGTACACAGAACACCCCCAAGCGGAAGTGGTGGCCGTCTGTGACATCATCCCAGAAAAATCGGATAAAGCTGCCGAGGCCTTTGGCTGCCGCGGCTTTTATTCGGTGCAGGCCATGCTGGACAGCCAAATTGAATTTGATGCCGCGAGCGTGACCACCGCCGGGACCGAAAACGGCGGCGACCATTATGAGCCGACCATGCAGCTGCTGCGTGCCGGCTACCCCGTCCTGGGCGAAAAGCCGATTTCTAACAGCATCCCTGAAGCTGAGCAAATGGTCGCTTTGGCGCAGGAGAAAAATCTCCGTTATGGCATCAACCTCAACCACCGCTTTACGCCGGCCGCCCTGCTGGCGAAGGAATGGGTTGAGGCCGGCCGGCTGGGGGAGATGAATATGATTGACATGACCATGTGGATTAACAACCCCAATGAAACCTCGCCGCACTTTCACATGAGGGCGCTTCACCCCCACTCTTTGGATGTCATGCGTTACTTCGTTCAATCCGAAGTCAGCAAGGTGCAGGCTTTCTTCAAAAAGGGCAAGGGACGCCGCATCTGGTCGAACGCGCAGGTGAACCTGCTGTATGAAAACGGGGTTATCGGCCATCTGCGCGGCAGTTATGACGGCAACTTTGGCGCCGCCGGCACTTATGGGCTCGAAACCCTGGAGGTCGTCGGTTCTGATGGGCGCTTTATCCTGCGGGATGCCTGCGAGGAACTGACCTTTTATCCACGCTTTGAAAAAGAACTGGAACGGCACGAAAACCTCGGTGGCATGACCCACTTCAGCCAGACCTTCAAAAGCCGCATTTCGCGCTGGATTGAACAGAATGTCGCTCAAGTCGCGCCCGACGAGATCGATGCCTCGGGCGCGGATGCCCTCAAGGTGCAGCGCACCATCGAAGCCGCCATCGAATCCTGGGATAGCGGAAAGGTCATCGAGTTGTGATTACCGTCATCGGACGCGGGCATTCGGGAACGCGCACCATATCGCATACCCTGTATGCCAGCGGCGTTTATATGGGCAGCAGGCTCAACCCCTCCGGTGATTTGATTCCACCGACAGCCATGTATGACGCCTGTCGGATTTTCGGGCGATATGTCAAATGGAACGGCGATTTAAGCTGGGATTTCAGCCGCATCCATGAGATGGAAATCCCACAGCGCTTCATGGATTTGTTCAGCAGCTATCTGTCATCCGTACTGAATTATCGGGGTGCGCCCAAAGGCTGGAAAATCCCCGAAACGACCCTGATTTATCCCTGGGTCGTCAGGATGTTCCCGCAGATGCACTATATCTTCTGGATTCGCAACCCGCGCGATTGCATTCTCGGCAGCCACAAAACGGATGACCTGCGCGACTTTGGCATTCAATATCCCGAAACGGAAGACGAACGGCTGCGCCGCGCCATTTCCTGGAAATATCAATATGACCTTGTGAAAGCGACGCCCAAGCCAAGCAACTGGATTGAAGTCCGCTTTGAGGATTATGTGCTGAAGCAGGAAGAGACCCTGGAGCGGCTGGAAGCCTTTCTGCGCCTGCCGCTGGCACGGATTATCCTGCGGCAGGACACCATTCATCGCTGGAAGCGCGACGAGGGCATCAACTATTTTGACTTCCTTGAGCCGGCCATGCGGGAATACAACTACGAAATACCGCAGGCGCCCCTCACTGAAGGCGCATCGAAAGGGGGCAGCCTTGACGCTTAGAGTCGCGGTGATTGGATTGGGACCGATTGGCAATCTCCATGCCAAGCTGTATCAGCAGGACGAGTTGGCTGAACTGGTCGGCCTCTGCGACCGCATCAAAGATAGGGCGGACGAGGCATCCCAGCGTTATGCTGCGCCGGCTTTTTATGATGCCGCGGCCATGCTGAAAGACCTGGCGCCCGATGTTGTCAGCATCACCACCGGCGGCTATGAAAACAGCAGCGACCACTACCTGCCAACCATGCAAGCGCTGTCGGCTGGCTGTCATGTCCTGGGCGAAAAGCCGATTGCCAACGAGATTGCGCCGGCCGAGGACATGGTCGCCAAAGGCATCGAGATGGGGCTTTGCTATGGCATCAACCTCAACCATCGCTTTACACCAGCGGCGCGGCTGGCAAAATCCTGGCTGGATGAAGGGCGGCTGGGGCATCTGCTTTTTGTCAATATGGCGATGTGGATTATGAACCCGGCCGAGACCTCCCCCTATTATCACATCAAATCCCTGCATCCCCATACGGTGGATGTCATGCGCTACTTTTGCGGTGATATTGAGGCCGTGCAGTGCTTTGCGACCAAGGCGCCCGGCCGGCGAATCTGGTCAACCGCGCAATTCAATTTCCGCTTCAGCAATGGCGTCGTCGGCGCTTTGACCGGCAGCTATGATATTGAGCGCGGGCATCCGATGGAGCGCTGTGAGGTCGCCGGCACCGGCGGACGTTTTGTCTTGGATGACATGTGGCGCGAACTGACGCTGTATCCGGCTGGCAGCCTGGAAAAAACCGTTTATACCGACCCCTTGTTCGGCGGCTTTCATAACTTTGAAAATACCTTCCGCGAGCGGATACACTGCTTCTTGCGGCAGGTGAGCGCGGGGGTCGCGCCGCAGGATATTGATGGCAGCGCAGCCGAGGGGCTGGCGGCGCAGAAAGTGCTGGCAGCGGCGATTGAATCGCTGAAAACCGAATCGGTGGTGTATGTGCGCTAAGCGGCGCAAGCAGGACTTGATGGCGCAAAAGGATCGTTGAGGTGGTCTCGATATGTCGGCAAATCGCAATTTGCATTCAGCAAAATCCAAGAAAAAGGACGAGTTCTATACCCAGCTGGCTGATATTGAGAATGAACTCAAATACTACCGCGCCCACTTTCGGGACAAGGTCGTCTACTGCAACTGCGATGACCCGACTGTCAGCAATTTCACGCGCTACTTTACCCTCAACTTCGACTTTCTGGGACTCAAGCGGCTCATCACAACCTGCTATAAGAACCAGCAAATGGACTTATTCAGCCAGCACGACAAAGAGTCGGCTGTTGGCCTTGAATATAGCGGGGGAGAGCCTGATGTTTTTCATCTCAAGGGGGACGGGGACTTTCGCAGTAAAGAATGTATCCAACTGCTGAAGCAGGCCGATATTGTCGTCACCAACCCGCCCTTTTCGCTCTTTAGAGAATATGTGGCGCAGCTAATAAAATATGAAAAGAAGTTCCTGATTATTGGACACCAGAACGCCATTACCTATAAAGAGATATTTCCTCTTATCAAAGATAACAGATTGTGGCTTGGGCGGACCCCGAGAGGGAGGGATATGCTGTTTGATGTGCCAAAAGACTACGCGCGAGAATTGGTTGCGACCAAAAAAGAGGGCAGCGCTTATAAGATAGTGGATGGCGTCGTTAAAGGCCGGTTGGGAAGCGCTAGCTGGTTCACCAACCTTGATTACCCTAAACGCCATGAAGACTTGATTCTTTATAAAAAATACTCGCCAGAGGAATACCCAACATACGATAATTATGATGCTATTAACGTAAATAAGACGGCACATATTCCTTACGATTACGATGGGGCAATGGGTGTGCCGATTACTTTTCTCAATAAGCATAATCCTGAGCAGTTTGAGATAGTCAGGTTCAGAAAAGGCAACGACGGTAAAGACTTGAGCATAAACGGCAAATGCCCTTATTTCAGAATAGTAATTAAAAACAAGAGACTTCAAGCATGAAAATCGAATTGCTAGACCTCAGAGTACGCGAACTCGTCAAGGGCTATAGTGACGATGAAGAGGGTGGTGTACGTGGTTATGGCGATAAGCTAGATATTCGCCCGCCATATCAACGGGAGTTTGTCTACAAGGATAAACAGCGCAATGCTGTCATTGACTCCATTATGAAGGACTTCCCTTTGAATGTCATGTATTGGTCTGTTCGAGACGATGGCACTTATGAGATCATTGACGGACAACAACGAACGATTTCTATAGCGCAATATGTAAAAGGTGATTTCTCAGTAGAAGGATTGTATTTTCATAATCTCCCTGATGACAAACGGAAACAGATACTAGATTATCAACTGATGATTTATCTATGCAGCGGTACGGATAGCGAAAGACTGAATTGGTATAAGACAATCAACATTGCAGGAGAGGAGTTGCTTGAGCAGGAAATACGCAACGCAGTATATGCAGGTCCTTGGGTTTCTGATGCCAGAAAACGCTTCAGCAAGAGAGGTTGTCCTGCTTTTCAGATAGGGAAAGATTACTTGAAAGGGTCATCAATCAGGCAGGACTACTTGGAAGCAGCTATCAAGTGGATGAGCGCAGGCGAGATTGAAGATTATATGGGAAGACATCAGCATGATAAAAGCGCCGTGCCTTTGTGGAACTATTTTCGCTCGGTGATTGACTGGGTAGAATCAACATTCACGAGAAAGCGAAAGCCATTGATGAAAGGGGTCGAGTGGGGCCTTCTTTATAATGCCCATAAAGATGAAGACCTCGATGCTGCGTGGATTGAAGCGGAAACGTCTCGTCTCATCCTTGACGATGATGTAGAGAACAAGAAAGGGATATATCCCTACATTCTCACTCGTGATGAAAAGTACTTGAATATACGGGCATTCAAGGCTGGCATGAGGCAGAAGGTATATGAGATGCAGGATGGCGAATGCGCCATTTGCAAGAAAGAGTTTGACATTTCAGATATGGAAGCGGACCATATAAGGCCTTGGTCGCAAGGCGGCAAGACAGAAGAGCAAAACTGCCAGATGTTATGCAGAAAGTGCAACCGAGAGAAATCATCGAAATAATGGATATGCAATCGACTTAAGGAGAAAACACTTATGAAAGTTGGAGCGAACTCACTTTTGTTTGGCGCGTGGGATATGGAAACGGCCTTTAAGTATCTGGCCATGGCCGGTTATGATGGCATTGAGATGTCAGCGATTGACAGCATGAGCCAGCACCTTGTTTTGTCTCGCTGGCAGGAGATTGCGCCAGAGGTCAAGCGCCTCGCCAAGACCTACGAGCTTGAACTGCTGGCGATGGAGCAGTCCTCGCGCGACCCCGAACTGATGGAAAAGGCCTTTCAGGCGGCGGTCGAAATCGGCATTCCGATTATCAACTGCGGCCCTGGCGGGGTATCGGACGATGAATCGACCTACCCGCAAGTGCTGGATGAACTGGGGGCGCTGGTCGGCAAGGCGGAAAAATATGGCGTGACCCTGTGCGTCAAGGCGCATGTCGGTCAATATGTCTACAATACGCCCACCAGCCTCAAGGTGCTGAATGACATCCACTCGGATTATTTCGGGCTGGATATGGATCCCTCCCACATTCACCGCGCGGATGAAAACCCGGTGGAAGCCATCGAAGCGGTGATTTCGCGCATCAAACACGTTCATATCCGCGACTGCAAGGGACGGCAGGCCGGCCCGGGCGCACCTGAAGACCAAGCGAACGGGCGCGGCGACATCGACCTGGTGGGATACATTCGGGTGCTGCATGAAAATGGCTATACGGGGCCGCTGGACTTGGAGGTCATCGGCACCAAGGCACAGGGACACACGCTCGAGCAATGCTGCATTATCGCCGCCGAATCGCGCGGCCACATGCAAGCCTGCCTGCAAGCCGCCGGGGCGCGATAGACAGGAAAAGACAATGACATTCAAACCCAGTGAAAGACAGATTGAAGCGGCATTTGCGCTCGCCAGCGAACGTTAC
Organism: Aggregatilineales bacterium; assembly: GCA_965214515.1. Classification (GTDB taxonomy): domain Bacteria; phylum Chloroflexota; class Anaerolineae; order Aggregatilineales; family Phototrophicaceae; genus UBA6055. The sequence goes on along the minus strand of OZ243955.1, from coordinate 3,096,919 downwards.
GCCGCCTTTGAGGTGGATGTGGCCGCCGCCATGGCTGCACTCAGCACGGTCGCCATCAGCCTGCACTGCTGGCAGGGCGATGATGTGGGCGGTTTTGAGGACCCCGAGCGCGGCCTGAGCGGCGGCATCATGGCGACCGGCAACTACCCCGGCAAAGCACGCACCGCCGAGCAGCTGCGGGATGACCTGGACAAGGCATACAGCTTGATTCCAGGAACGCATCGGCTCAACCTTCATGCCTCTTATCTGGAGAGCGACCGCAAAATCCCCCGCAGCGAGCTTCAGCCGCAGCACTTTCAGGCTTGGGTCGATTGGGCAAGGGAAAAGGGGCATGGCATGGATTTCAACCCGACCCTGTTCTCGCATCCACTCGCTGACGATGGCTTTACGCTGTCTCATGCGGATGAGGGCGTGCGGAACTTCTGGATTGAGCATTGCATGGCCTGCCGTGAAATCGGGGCCTATTTTGGCGCGGAATTGGGGACGCCCTGCATCACCAACATCTGGATTCCCGACGGCTATAAAGACCTGCCCGCCGACCGTCTGGCGCCGCGGCGGCGGCTCAAGGATGCGCTGGATAAAGTTTTTGCCAAAGCCTTGGACCCAGCCCGCAACCTGGATGCGATTGAATGCAAGCTCTTTGGCTTGGGTTCGGAAAGCTATGTCGTCGGCTCGCACGAATTTTATCTGGGATACGCCATCGCCAATCAAAAGGTCTTGTGTTTGGATGCCGGGCATTTCCACCCGACCGAAACCATTGCCGATAAGCTGTCGGCGGTCTTGCTGTATGTGCCGCAAATCCTGCTGCATGTCAGCCGCGGTGTGCGCTGGGACAGTGACCATGTCGTCACCCTCAGCGATGACCTGCAGGCCATCATGCAGGAAATCGTCCGCAGCGATGCCTTGGAACGGATTCATATCGGGCTGGATTTCTTTGATGCCAGCATCAATCGCGTGGGCGCGTGGACTATCGGCACGCGCAACGCGCTGCGGGCGCTGCTGATGGCGCTGCTGGAGCCGCGCGGTCTGCTGCGCCAATATGAAAATGAGGGCAACTTCACTGCCCGACTGGCGCTGCTGGAGGAATTGAAGGGCTTGCCCTTTGGCGCAGTCTGGGATTATTACTGCCATACGCAGGACGTGCCGGTGGGCATGGCCTTTATGGACGAAATCAGCGCCTATGAAGCGATGATTTTGCCAGAGCGCAGCTAGGCACGGACAACAGGAGACAACATGCAGCCCTTCAAAGCCGAAGCGTACCGACATGTCAAGTATCTGTGGGATGACAGCTATGCCGATTCACTGGATGCGGTCGAGCGCCTGGTGTATCGCTCGAACAGGCTCGGGGATGACCAGCGCATCACCAACACCGGCGGCGGCAATACCTCCAGCAAAATCATGCAGCTTGACCCGCTGACGGGTGAAGAGGTCGATATTATGTATGTGAAAGGCTCGGGGGGCGACCTGCGCACCGCCAAACGGGCCAACTTCGCTGCCTTGTACATGGACAAAATTATGCAGCTGCGGGCAGTTTATAACGCGGCGGCGCTGAAAGGCGTGAAAACGCCCATCGAAGACCAGATGGTGGCGATGTATCCCCACTGTGTCTACAATCTGAACCCGCGTGCCAGTTCGATTGACACGCCGCTGCACGCCTTTATTCCCTACCGCCACGTCGACCATACCCACCCCAACGCGGTCATCGCCATCGCGGCTTGCAGCCATGGCCGGCAGCTGACGCGCGAAATCTATGGCGATGCGGTTCAGTGGGTCGATTGGCAGCGGCCAGGATTTGACCTGGGGCTCGTCCTGCAAGAAACGATTGCCGCCCATGAAGGCATTGTCGGCATTATCCTTGGCGGCCACGGCTTAATCAACTGGGCAGACGATGACAAGACCTGTTATGAGTTGTCCTTGACCTTGATTGAAAAGGCAGCCCGTTACCTGGCGGCGCATGACCAGGGCGAGCAGACCTTTGGCGGCGCAAAATACCGTCAGCTTGACGATGCCGAGCGTGATGCCCTGTGGGCCGACCTGCTCCCCAGACTGCGCGGCCTGGTCTCGCAGCAAAACAGGTTCATCGGAACTATCGAGCATAACGATGACATCCTTGCCTTTGTCAACAGCCATGATGCCGAACGTTTAGCCGAGTTAGGCACATCCTGCCCGGATCACTTTTTGCGCACCAAAATCAAGCCCCTGTTTGTCGATTGGAATCCGCAGGCGGGCGATAGAGACGCGCTGCTTGCCAAATTGAGCCGCGGCATCGCGGGTTATCGCCAGGATTATCGCGCCTATTACGAAGGCTGCAAGCACGATGACAGCCCCGCCATGCGCGACCCCAATCCGCGTGTGATTCTCATTCCGGGCATCGGCATGGTCGCCTATGGCAAGAACAAGAGCGAATCCCGCGTGACAGCCGAGTTTTACAATAATGCGGTGGCTGTGATGAAAGGCGCCGAAGCCGTCGGCGATTATGTGGCCCTGCCCCGTCAGGAAGCCTTCGACATCGAATACTGGGCATTGGAAGAAGCCAAGCTCCAGCGTATGCCAGCCGAGAAATCATTGGCTCGCCAGGTCGTGGTTGTCATCGGCGCCGGCAGTGGCATCGGCGCGGCCAGCGCACATCGCGCCGCCAAGGAGGGGGCGCATGTGGTCTGCGCCGATTTGAACATCGAGGCGGCGCAAGCCACCGCCAGTCAATTAACCGCGCTTTATGGCCTGGGCATTGGCGTGGCTGGCTCGGGGATTTCCAGTTCGGGCCCGGCGATTGCCCTGTCGGTTGACATCACCCGGCGCGAGCGTGTCGATGCGCTCTTCAATCAGGTTTTGCTGGCTTATGGCGGTCTGGACAGCATCATCGTCACGGCTGGCGTCTTTGTCGCGCCGGACAAAAGCGGGCATATTCCCGATGAGCAGTGGCGTTTGACCTTTGATGTCAATGTGCTGGGCGGGTATCTCGCTGCCGACTGCGCCCGCGCCATCTGGGAAGCGCAGGGCTTGTCGGGCGCACTCGTATTGACAACCAGCGTGAATGCCGCCGTCTCCAAAAAAGGCTCGGTCGCCTATGACACCAGCAAAGCCGCCGCCAATCATCTCGTGCGGGAAATGGCGATGGAGCTAGCGCCATTGGTGCGCGTCAATGGATTGGCGCCGGCGACTGTGGTCGAAGGCAGCAGCCTGTTCCCGCGTGAGCGCGTCATCGGTTCGCTGAACAAGTACAATATCGAATTCAGCGATGACGAAAGCAGCGAAACCTTGCGAAGCCGCTTGGCTGATTTTTATGCCCGGCGCACCCTGACCCAAAGCCCCATCACCCCGCAAGACCAGGCAGAGGTGGCCTATTTGCTGATTACGGATGCCTTCAGCAAGACGACCGGGCAAATTTTCAGCGTGGATGGCGGCTTGCACGAGGCTTTCCTGCGCTAGCCTGCCGCCAAATCAAGAACACCCTTTCTATTGCACAGAACGCGAAAGTAGGATAACATATTAGAAATAAGTCTTAATGACTTGTTTTTTTACTGTGTTTCCTGTGGCAGCAATGGGCGTCCAAACCTGACTGCCACAGGAAACCGAAAAATCATTGAAAGTCGTAATGACTTTCAATGGCGATTATACGATAAAATAAGCGAAGTCGTAATATGGCGATGCCTAACTTCGAGAACCGCACTTTGTATCATGGCGATAATTTAGATTTTTTGCGTGGTATGAATAGCGAAACGGTTCATTTGATTGCCACAGACCCACCATTTAAGAAGGGCCGTGACTTCCATGCCACACCAGACAGCTTGGCTTCAGATGCTAAATTCGAGGATAGATGGTTTTGGAAAAAAGAAACGCACGATCCTTGGTTCGATAAACTTTACCAGACACATCCAGAGATTTGGTATGCGATTATATCAGCCAAGCAAACTTATGGCAGCGATATGGGCGCTTTCTTAGCTTTTTTGGCGGTGCGTTTGTTAGAGATGCGCCGCATCTTACGAGTCGACGGAAGTATTTACTTGCACATAGACCATACGGCACATGCCTATGTCAAAACATTGATGGACGCTATCTTTGGATACAAAAATTTCAGGAATGAAATTATTTGGATTTATGGAAAATCGGCAAGGGGTGGAAAAGGCATTGCCAAACAGTATGCGCGAAATAATGACATCATTCTATTCTATTCTCGCTCTGACAAGTGGACTTTTAACCCGCCAATAGCTTACCATGAACTGTCATACAAGGAAGCTAGAAAAAAAGGATTTCGTAAAGATGAGCGCGGCTGGTTCAAAACCGCGCCACGCGGAAACTATACAGATGAATCTATTAGAAGGCTGGAAAAAGAGGGCAGAATATACATAACAAGGAATGGGAATATCAGAATCCGCTACGATTTGCAGGAAAGACATGGGCAAGTCTTGGAGCAATACAGGCATGGTTCTGCTTGGGATGATATTCCAGACATGATGCACACACCAAAACGTGAACGCACGAAATACCCGACCCAAAAACCTCTGGCTCTTTATGAACGCATCATCAAAGCATCCTCAAATCCCGGTGATTGGGTGCTTGACCCTTTTTGCGGCTGCGCTACTACACCGATTGCGGCTGAGCGATTAGGACGACAGTGGGTTGGCATGGATATATGGGATGGCGCGTATCCGGTGGTGCTTGATCGTTTGGTAGGCGAGGGCTTGGCATCCCCAAGTGGAAGAGGCAAAGATGGTCAGATGATTCTGGCATTTGACAAAATTAACGAAAAAACCGACACGCCGATACGAACAGATAACGAAGAAGCTCCTGTCCCAACATTCAGAACTCCAACGCGCCGCGCCAAAAAGAAATACCCGCATCCACGTACTCAACATGATAAATTGCTCACAGACTTGGGGGCGTTTTGTCAGGGATGTGGGAATGGTTATGGATTCGATCCCCGCGTGTTAGAAGTCGACCATATTCGCCCGAAATCAGATGGCGGAACTGATGCCTATGATAACCTGACGCTGTTATGTCCACCCTGTAATCGGATAAAGCATGATGCGCTAACATTATCTGGATTACAGATAGCAAATCGCAAGAATGGGCATCTGAAACCAGCGAATGAAAAATATCTTCAACGCGGGCGAGCAAGCAAACCTAAACACAGACGCAGACGCCGATGACCTGCGACTCTCTGGGACAAAACTCAGGGTGAGCCCTCCCGCGACTCGAAAGTCCGGAAGTAATTGACAATATCCCAACGCTGCCCTGCGCTTAAAACGCCAGTGCAGGGCGGCAAATCACGCCAGCCAGCGGCGACGACCGCATAGAGGAAATCATCGTGCACATCATCCAGTTGCGCCCGCAAGGCGCGGAAATCTGCCGACTGACCCTGCCAGACCAGACAGTGTTCGCTATACAGCGCTTCCCCGCGCCGCAAGGAATCAGCATCGGGCAAGACGGCATTCACCTGCTCTGGCGGCGGATTCAGGGTGCGTTCGTAGGCGGCTTGCTGCTGCGAGATGAGAGCCGCGCCAAATCCCATCACGCCCAGCGCGACCATGACAGCAGCCAGCGCCATCAAGCCGCTGGCGAGGGTCATATTCAAGCCGACAGACAGTCGTCTGGCATGGGGATATGACCAGACACCCAGCACCGCCAATATCAGCAGCAGCGCCAGCCCATGGATAAGCTGCGGCTGCCTGAACTGAAGGATGGCAGCGGATTCGCTGATTTCCCAGACAAAAGCCGCGCGAGTCGTGATGCCCGCTTCATCCACCATATCAATCAGCGTCCACCAGATTCCCGCCGCATCAATCTCATCGCCACTGGCGACATAAAGCCCCTTTTCCACTGGCTCCGCGAGAAGCCATTCGCCGCGCCATGCCCGCCTGGGGTTCACCATCTGTACAAAGACGCGGACATCGCTCAGCGGCAGTTCGGCGCGGCTGATAACCATGTCATAGGTATTCACCCCCGGTCCTCCGGGTATGACCGCGCTGGTTATCGTATAGCTGCCGAGCCTTTGCGTCGCCTGCGGCGCATCGACCTGGCTTTGCAGCGACTCCGGCTGAGGGATGGGCGTGGCGCTTAGCCAGGCAGCTGTCAGCAGGGTCAGCAGCGCAAAAACAACTTCCAGTCGCAGCCACATGCCCAGCTTGAATGCGGCTTTGAGCAGCCTGTCAAGCCGTTCAGCGATTGGCGCTGGCCTCAGGCGCGGGATAGGGCGCAAAGACAGATAATGCACGCCGCCAACAGCCAGCAGCAACGCGACCATGATGAGCTTCATGCCCAAGGAGCGGCCATAACCTGTCCCCAAATCAGATGGAGAAACAAACCAATTCAGGGCGTTGTACACCCCGGTCACAATCACAATCAGCACCATCGGGGTGACAAGCCTGGAAAAACGCGCCATGACAGCCAGCAGCGCCTGTCGGCGGGCATCATCGGCATAAGGTTTCAGCGCAATCGGCAGCACCAGAACCAATGCCATGATGCCGCCCAGCCAAAAAGCGGCTGCCAGCGCATGAAGCCAGTTCACGGCAATCGCCAGCCAGGGCATAAGCAGAGAGCCAGCGGCGTGGCTGGTGACCATCGTCAGGCCAATCAGCAAAGCGCCCATCCAGGCCATGCCCTTCCAAATGCCCTCGGTCAAGCGCGGCATCATATCACGATAGTATTCAGCCACAAAAATCAGCACGGCGGTAAAAACCAGCAGCACCATGCGGAAAGTCCAAACATCGCCAAAGCGCGAGCCGATTTGAACAACCTGCCAAAGATTTTGCTGAATCACTTGTAAGGCATCGGCCTGAAAGAAGACCATGGACTGCTGCACCAGGGCAAGCACATTCGCCGCCAGGGCCAGGGCAACCGCCATGGTCAGGCTGTTGCGGATGCGGCGCATAACACGCGGTGGCAGGCCGCCGGCGGGATATTTCGGGCTGCCCCATGCCGGCAGCAGCACGAGCGCGTAAAGCAGGGCCGAACCAAAAAACAGCATATTGGCGGCGCCAAGCAGCGCACGCCAAAGCACCTCCAGGGGAATGGCGCTGCTGTCCGCCGCCTGCCCGCTGATGCCGCCGACCTCCTCGCCCACAAAGAACACGCGGCTTTCGGCAATGACATGGCCATCGCTGGCAAAGGCCGGCCGCAATTCGACGATGTAAGCGCCATCCGGCAAATCGGGCGGCACTTGCAGGGACAGCAGCGAGGGGTTGGCTGCATCGACGCCGCCAGTGGCTATCACCTCGCCGGATTGACTGCGAAGGTTGAGCTCGCTAAAGCGCCACTCGAGGGCTTCGCTGAACCAGTATTGCAGGCGGGTTGGCGGGCGCTGCAAGATGCTGCGGTCGGCGGGGATGGCGCGAACAACATAACCATGCGCCTGTGTCGGCAGCAGATGAATAAACAGAAAAATCAGGACAGCTATCCCTTGGCGCAGTGTCATATCAGACCTTGAATGCAATGGCTGAAAAATTTCTATGATTATCATGCAATTCGCTGCAAATGTCAGCAGTTTTCGCAACTGCTTCGCATCCTGTGCGGCCATGGCGGCTGACCCCTAAAAAACTCTGTTGAACGAGATGGCGCTGTGCGCTATGATTGGTTTTCAGTGTCATCCATATCAGGAAAAGCCTAAAGCCTATGACAGAAAAGGTGACAAACCGCAATTTCATCACCGAAATTATCGACGCGCATAACGAAAACGGGCGCTTTGAGGGGCGGGTTCACACGCGCTTCCCGCCAGAGCCGAATGGCTACCTGCATATTGGTCATGCCAAGTCCATCTGTTTGAACTTCGGACTTGCCGAACGATATGGCGGGTTGTGCAACCTGCGCTTTGACGATACCAATCCAGCCAAGGAAGAGCAGGAATATATCGACGCGATTGTCGAGGATGTCAAATGGCTCGGCTACGATTGGGACGAGCGTTTCTATTTTGCCTCCGATTATTTCGACCGGCTGTATGACATGGCGGTTGAGTTGATTCAAATCGGCAAGGCCTATGTGGACGAACTCAGCCCAGACGAAATACGCGCATATCGCGGCACGCTCAAAGAGCCGGGCAAAGCAAGCCCCTATCGCCATCGCAGTGTCGAAGAGAATCTGGCATTGTTCGAAAAGATGCGGGCGGGCGGCTTTAAGGAAGGCGAAGCGGTGCTGCGTGCCAAGATAGATATGTCATCCGGCAACATCAACCTGCGCGACCCGGTCATGTATCGCATTCTGGATGCGCCGCATCCGCGCACGGGGGACAAGTGGAAAATCTATCCCATGTACGATTTTGCCCACGGGCAGTCCGATTCCATCGAAGGCATCACCCATTCCATCTGCACGCTGGAATATGAAGACCATCGTCCCCTGTATGACTGGTATCTGGACAATATCGAAATCTATCACCCGCAGCAGATTGAATTCGCCCGCCTGCGCCTAAGCCATACCGTGCTTAGCAAGCGCAGATTGCTTCGTCTGGTGCGGGAAAACCACGTCCAGGGCTGGGATGACCCGCGCATGCCCACCCTTTCGGGCTTGCGCCGCCGCGGCTACACCCCCGAATCCATCCGCGAATTCTGCGATGACATCGGCGTCGGCAAGGTCAAGGGGGTGGTGGCGCTGCACAAACTGGAATACCACATCCGCCAGCATCTCAACAAAGTCGCCAACCGCGTCATGGCTGTCCTGAACCCCTTGAAAGTCGTCATCGAGAATTATCCCGACGACCTGGTGGAAGATATGCAAGCCATCAACAATCCCGAGGACGCATCGGCTGGAACGCGCCCGGTGCCATTCTCCAAGGTGCTGTATATCGAGCGGGATGACTTTATGGAAGACCCGCCGCGTAGGTTTTATCGGCTGGCGCCCGGACGCGAAGTTCGCCTGCGCTATGGTTATTTCATCACCTGTACCGATGTCATCAAGGACGACAAGGGCGAGATTATCGAACTCCGCTGCCGCTATGACCCGGCGACTCGCGGTGGCTCGGCACCTGATGGCCGCCGCGTCAAGGCGACCCTGCACTGGGTATCTGCCCGACACGCCATCCAGGCGCAGGCACGGCTCTACGAAACCCTGTTCACGGTCGAAAATCCTGCCGCTGACAAGGAAAAGGATTTCACCGAGTACATCAATCCCAATTCGCTCAAGGTCGTCGATCCTGTTTATATCGAGCCGAGCATCCAAAACGCCAAGGCGGGCGACCGCTTGCAGTTTGAACGGCTGGCATACTTTGTCGTGGATGCAGATTCGACGGCGGACAAACTTGTCTTCAACCGCACCGTCACCCTGCGCGACCAGTGGAAGAAACAGCAGAGCCGAGCCAGCAGGCCCCCGCGAAAGCGGCGGCGGAAGCGGCGGACATGAATGGCGGCCGGCTCACTGCACCGACTGCTTGAGCATCTCCACAAACAAGTCGCGCCGGGCGCTGATGGCGACATCGACCTGTGGCGGCCGGCCGGTTACGCCCAGTCTGTCGACCACAGTCAGCCCGCGCTCCAGCCCTTCGCCAGTGGTCACATCGACGCGGTAACGCTTATAGCTGGCGATGCTCGGGTCAATCGCAATCGCCATGGTTATCGGGTCAGGCAAATCAAAGCCAGCCAGGTTCGATTGGTCAATCGCATATTGATTCAATGTGGCTTGTATATCCACCACATATTCCGCCAGTCGCGTGCCAATGCTGCGGATTTCTTCGGCCTGTCGGCGGCTGAAGGTGGCATACTGCCATGAGATGTCCCAGCCGACCATCGTCATCGGCATCCCCGATTCAAAGACAATCTTCGCCGCTTCGGGGTCAACCCAAATGTTGAACTCCGCCAGTGGCGTCACATTGCCGTGTCCCGAACCGATGCCGCCCATGATGTAACATCGGGAGACTTTTTGCGCCAGCTGCGGTTCACGCAGCAAGGCCAGCGCGACATTGGTCAGGGGGCCCAAGGTCACCAGCGTAATATCATCGGCATGGTCCTTAATCACTTGCCGCAGCATATCAGCGCCATGCCCGTCCGCCGCTCTTCGCCCCCAAAGCGGCAGCCCCACATCACCCATCCCGTCGCTGCCGTGTACATCTTCAGCCGTTGACAGTTCACGCAGCAGCGGCTTGGCACAGCCGGCATAAACCGGGGTGTTTTGCTGGCAAAGCTCGACAGAATAGAGGGCGTTCTGCACCGCCTGCCCCAAGGGGACATTCCCGGCGACCACAGTAATCGCCCGCACATCGATCTCAGGATGCTGCAAGGCCATCACCAAGGCGACCGCATCATCAGAGGCGGTGTCCGTATCAATCACGAATTTTCGCATGGAGGTCTCCCGTCCAACTGACCCGAATAGGCGCTGCTTGGCTGACCCATGTTATACTCCAACTTGAAGCTGAATGGGATGATGAGTTGAAAAAGGTTCTGGCAATGGATTTTACAATACCCCGGCATGTAGAAACGATGGCGCGGCGCGTCCGACAATTTGTTGATGAAGAAGTCATTCCAGTAGAAACCGAGCTGCTTCGCTCTGGAGAAGACCTAAGCATCGACATACTGCAAGACCTGCGTTCCAAGGCGAAAGCCGCCAAACTGTGGGCGCCGACCATGCCCAAGGAATGGGGCGGCATGGGGTTGAACATTCAGGAAATCGTACCCGTCTTCGAAGCCGCCGGACGCAGCCTGCTGGGACCTCTGGCGATTCATTGCGCCGCGCCCGATGAGGGCAATATGCACCTTTTGCATAGCTGGGCGAACGCCGAGCAGGTCGAAAGGTTTCTGGTGCCGCTGGCAAAGGGCGCGACCTTTTCCGCCTTTTCGATGACCGAACCCCCGCCCGGCGCCGGCAGCGACCCGCGCATGATTCAAACTTCAGCCACCCGAGACGGCGATGAGTGGGTCATCAATGGACATAAATGGCTGACAACCAACGGCGAAATCGCTGATTTCTTTATCATTATGGCGGTGACCAATCCGACGGTGCATCCCTATCAGGGTTGCAGCCAATTCCTGGCGCCGCGCGATACACCCGGCATCCATATCCTGCGGGATGTCCCCGTCATGGGGCTTAAGGACTTTGGCGGGCATGTCGAGATGCGTTACGAGGACGTCCGCCTGCCGCACAGCGCGATTCTCGGTGGCGAAGGCAACGGGTTCATGCTGGCTCAATCACGCCTGGGCCCAGCCCGTCTGACGCATTGCATGCGCTGGACTGGCATCGCCCAGCGTGCCGTGGAGATTGCAGCCGCGTATGCGACCGAACGGCAGGCCTTTGGCAGCGCCCTGAGCGGCCATCAGTCGATTCAGTGGATGCTTGCCGATTCGGAAATGGAGCTTAGGATGGGGCGGCTGCTGGTGCAGGAGGCCGCCTGGCTGCTGGCACAGGGGGAGCAGGCACGCATCGAAACCTCCATCGCCAAAGTGCAGGTGTCGGAAATCGTCCATCGGGTCTTGGACCGCTGCGTGCAAATCTGCGGCGGGCGCGGCATATCGCGGGATTTGCCCCTGTCCAGCTGGTACGAAAAGGCGCGTGCCTTTCGCATTTATGACGGCGCCTCCGAGGTACATCGCATGGTGGTCGCCCGGGATGTCATCAAAAGATACGGCACCGGCTAATCGCGGCAATCCCTGAATAAAAACACCTGTTCTATTGCAAAGGAGGTGAAAATAAGATTTAATATCTATGAAAGTCTTTTTATAGGCTTTTTCTTTCAAAGTTTCCTGTGGCAATGAGAGGCTCCCAACCGTTCATCTGCCACAGGAAACCCAAGACATTGAAAACCGAGACGGAAAACCGCTTCGGCTTTCGATGGCGATTATACGAAAATCAGCCGAATACGTAAAGCGAGGTTAAGATGAACACGCTCTATTATGGCGACTGCCTGACCATCATGCAGCAGGAGATGGCGGCGGAAAGCATTGACCTGATTTATCTTGACCCGCCTTTCAATTCCAATCGCAATTATCATACCATCTACAAAGACCACACCGGCAACCCCCTGCCCGAGCAGGTCGCGGCCTTCTGGGACCAATGGGCATTGGACAGCGCCCGCAAAAAGGCGATTGAGACATTGCAAGCGACCATGCTGAATGCCAGGGTGGGCATTGACCACCACAGCGCCGAACTTGTCCATCATTTGATTGACAGGCTGCAAGACACACAGCCCAAACTGGCTGCCTATCTGTCCTATATGACCGAGCGGCTGATTTGGATGAAGAAGGTCTTAAAGCCCACTGGCTCGATTTATCTGCATTGCGACCCGACCGCCTCACATTATATCAAACTGATTATGGACGCCCTCTTTGGTCATAAGCACTTTCGGAATGAGATTGTGTGGGCATACCCGCCAGGTGGGCGTGGCCCGAAGTACGCATTTCACAGAAAACATGATGCGCTTTTATACTATTCTGCTGGTGCTGCTCCCACTTTCCATCGTCAATATACACCACTAACTGAAGAAGCAATTAAGAAATTTACTAAAATTGACGAAGATGGAAGAAAATACAAAGAATATAGAGGGAAAACAAGAACCTATTTAGATGATGTTCCAGGCCGTCCTGTTCCATCGGTGTGGACAGATATTCACTCTCTTGGGCAAACAATATCCAAAGAACGCCTGGGCTATCCCACACAAAAACCAGTCGCTCTCCTGAAACGCATCATCAAGGCATCATCCAATGAGGGCGATGTCGTCTTTGACCCCTTCTGCGGCTGCGCCACCACCATAGAAGCGGCGCATCGGCTCGGCCGGCGGTGGATTGGCATTGACATCGCTATCCACGCCATCAAGCGGGTGGCCAAGGTGCGGCTCGAAGAGCGGCTGGGCTTGGTTGAAAACAAACACTTTCTCATCAGAGGCATACCCTATAATGCTGAAGGCGCACGCGATTTATGGCGGCGCGACCCCTATCACTTCCAGCAGTGGTGCGTCGAAGAGGTGAACGGCTTTGTCACCAACAGCCGTACAGCCGATGGCGGCATTGATGGCCGCATCTATTTTGAGATGAATAATGTCAAGAAACTGCAAAATATGATACTGGAGGTCAAGGGCGGGAGTCATGTGCCAGTCGCCAATTTACGCGCTCTCATCGGCACGCTCGAAATCAGCGATGCCAAAATGGCCGGCCTGATTGTGATGGAAGAGTTGGGCGAAAGAAAGCGCCGCAACTTCCAAAGCGAAATGGACCGAGCGGGCGCCATCGAAATCAATGGCCAGCCCTATCCAAGGGTGCAAATGCTGACGGTATCGGAAATCCTGAACGGCGCCCGTTTTATGACGCCCAATGTGCGCGGCAGAACCGATACCGGCTACAGCCATATTCTCCTGCCCGAAGCCTAAGCATCAAGAAAGGGCCGCTTCCAGATGTTCTCGCTGCAAACGCCGGTCATAATACTTTTCGGCCGTTTCGGCCATGCTTTGCAAGGTTTGCGCATTGAGAAAAGCGTTGACAACCGCGCCAGCCAAAGGCACAAAGCCAACGATAAAGCGCACTGGGATGCGCGTGCCGAGCCGCGATGCCAGCCTGCCCGCCAGACGTCGGCTGATTTTGCGCCCCAGAGGGCGCGTCAGGATGACCTCGCCGCCCAACTGCCTGACATTCGCCTTGCCCCGCGTCAGCATCTCCTGGGCAGCTTCCCTGCCAGCGATGGATTCGACTATCAAGAAGCCGCGCTCATCCCCGGCCACATAATTTTCCGCCAGCGCTTGCAAGAGGTGAAAGCTGCGCAAGGTGGTCGGGTCGCTTGGCGATGCCAGCAGGCTGGGCATCATTTTCTGCCCCTCGGCGGTCATCGCCCAACTCAAAGCCTCAACCGATAGGGCAAGATGTTCGATGATGCTGGCATCAAAATGGGAATCGTTCGCCCATAATGCCAGGATATTGCGCAAATCGGAATACGACTCCGTCTCGATGATATAGGCCTCTTTCAGCGCTCCAATCCCCCAGCTAATGCTCCCCATTTTATGCAGCAGGTAACTGACTCCGCTCGGAATCGTCAAGGCATGAAGCCCCGGAATCACCATCTCGGCCCCGCCAGCCAGCGCCAGCTTGGTGGTCTCCTGGTTAATCCACTGCGTCACAGATTGGCAGTCCATCGCTGCCTCGACCGCCTTCTGCGGGTTGCCGGCCAGTTCGTCCATCGCCATGATAATGGCTTCCGCCAGGGTGTCTTCCAATCCCATATTCTGCCCCTGTAGCTTGTCGAGCATCTCTCTATTTATCTTATACGCAAATTGGCGTGCCGCCGTTGCGCCGGCCCTAATCAGCGAAAGCCGCGTGCCATATCTTGAGGTCGTCGAACTCCACCGCCAGCCGCCGCCCTTGGGCATTCATCACCCCGGCCAAGCCGACCGTCCCTTGCGCGGCGCGGCCGTCTCGCGCTTCGGCGACGAATTGGTCGTTGACCCACAATGCCAGATAATCGTCAATACATATCGCGCGAATTCGGTTTGTCGCTTTGCCCCTGCGGATGCGGTCGGAGGGCGCGGCGCGGACGATGCCGTCCAGCGAGCGGCCGTTGCTCCAGCGAATGCTGTAATAGCCATCGCCGCTTATCAGGAAAAAATAGCCGCGCCCGCTGTTCGCCAAATCAAGACGGCAGGCAATCCCGAAGGCATTGTCATGGTAAGCTGAAGTTTGTGTGACAGTGGCTTCGATGATGACATCCCGATAGGGCCTTGTGGTCTGTGTCCAGACATACTGGCTGCCGCTCAAGTCCATGCGATAAACCCCGGCTTCAGCATTCATATACAGGCTGTCGCCATCCTGATAGCTGCGCCAATCCCCAAGCTGGTCAAAGGTCTCATGGGCTGCCAGATCCAGGTAGCGGTAGCCCAGCGATGGCAATCTCTCAGGTCTCGCATGTTCACGGATATTCAGACAGGCGGAAGCAAGCAGGATGAGTACCGCATATAAAAGGACACGCACGCCAATGACCTCGATAAAGGGAACTTCAGTGTAACCAAGCTCAGCCCTAAAATGTAGAGGCGACTGCCGCGAATTTGTCGGGGCATTTATCATAAAAAGAAGCCAAAAATGTTGGAGAAAAACCAAACATGGGTGTATAATCTAGTTAAGCCAATCTTTAGTAAAGTGAACAGTGACATGATTGAAGTAATCGTTGACCGCATTCAGATAAGTTTGATGTCGCAGCATCGTCTGGTGGTCTTGCGCGAAAAGCAGGAAGACCGCTATTTGCCAATCTGGATTGGCCCCTTTGAAGCCGAAGCCATCATATCTGAATTGCAGAATACGCTGCACGAACGACCTTTGACCCACGATTTGCTGAAGTCAATGATTACTGAGATGGGCGGCCGGGTGCGCTACATTTTCATTAACAGCCTGAACAGAGATATTTTTTATGCCTATATCAATATCCATGTCAACGGCAAATCCATTGATGTCGATGCCCGGCCAAGCGATGCCATTGCCTTGGCAGTTCGTTTGAAAGCGCCCATTTTTGTGGATGAAAAGGTGATTGAAAAGGCCGGCATTTGCCCCGACAAAAATGTGGAGGGGGAAATCCTCGGGCTGGAAGACAACCTTTCGGCAGAGGACGAAAGCAAGCTCAGCGCCTTTGCCGACTTTGTGGATACCCTCAATCTCGATGATCTCGAAGATGGAAAATAGCGATTTTGCCGGGCAGCCGGCACGAATTGAAGCGCGGTACGATACAGTAACAATCAATCAGTAACCAGACATCAGAGCATGTAGAAATCGGACGATTGCCAGGTCGCCGTTTCTGTTCGAGACCTTAAGCTGGCAGAAACTTGAGCCATGACGAATCCAGTACCCCAACCGCAGTTGCAAGTCCCAGCGAGCCTCGAAGCCGAACAGGCGCTGCTGGGGGCCATTCTGTTGGAACCCAAGGCATTCCTGAACATTGCCACCTTCCTGAACGGGGATGATTTTTATCTCAAGCGCCATGAGTATATCTGGACGGCGCTCAGCCGCTTGCACGAGCGCAGCGACACCATTGATTATGTCACGCTGTCGCGCGAATTGCAGGATATGCGCGTCCTGGAAGAAATCGGCGGGCAGGCCTATCTGACAGGCCTCGTCAACAATACCCCCTCGGCAGTCCATGCCGAAGTTTATGGCCGTCTGGTCGAGCGGGCTTCGCTTAGGCGAAAAATGCTGGTGGCGACGGATGAAATCCGCAAGCTGGCGCTGGATGAAGAGATGCCGATTGACAAAATGATTAGTGAAGCCGAGCAAAGGCTTTTTTCAGTCAGCAGCAGTCAAATCAACCGAGAATTTGTGCCTATCTGGGAAGCCGTCAGCGATTATTATGACGAAATGGAAAAACTGCTGGCTGCCGGGCAGGGCATGGTGGGCCTGCCGACCGGTTTCAAGGCGCTGGATGGTTTGCTGGGCGGGTTTCAAAAGTCGGACTTGATTGTATTTGCTGGCAGGCCTGGGATGGGCAAGACCAGTTGGCTGCTGACGGTGGCCTTAAGCGTGGCCAGGCGGGGAGCCCGCGTCGCCCTGTTCACCATGGAAATGGGCATCGACCAAATGGTGCAGCGCCTGATTTCAATGGAGACCGGCATCAGGATTCAGCAGCTGCGCACGGCAGACATCACACCGCGCCAACACACTCGTTTTACGGAAGCCATCGGACGCATCGCCAATTTGCCCCTGTTCATTGATGATACACCTGCCATTACGCCCATGGAGATGCGCACCAAATGCCGCCGCTTGCAGCACGAATATGGGCTGGATGTCGTTATGGTGGATTATATGCAGTTGATGTCGGCTGGCAGGGCCTATGAAAACAATCGCGTACAGGAAATCAGCTACATCAGCCGCTCGCTCAAGGAACTGGCACGCGAACTCAATGTGACCATGCTGTCAACCGCGCAGCTGTCGCGTGCTGTCGAACAGCGGCAGGACAAACGGCCGCAGCTATCCGACCTGCGTGAAAGCGGCAGCATCGAGCAGGACGCCGACGCCGTGATGTTCCTCTACCGTGATGAGGTCTACAACCCCGAGACAACCGAGTTCCCCAATCAGGCGGATGTGCTGCTGTCCAAGCATCGGCACGGACCCACTGGCACCATCCAACTCTACTTTGAAAAGACGATTACCAAGTTCATGGATGTGAACATGCAGCAGGTCGATCTTAGCGATTTGGGCGGGCCCATGAAAACCAATCGAAACCATAATGGAAAACAGAAATCCAACTGGAATGTGGAAGACCTGTAGCGACTGGAACGCGCCACAGCATCCATGACCCGCTTGGGGCGACCTTGGAATAAAGCGCATGAACTTAAAATTTGAGGGCTTCACCGCGGGCAAGGCGCAAATCATAGCCATACCGGCGCAATTCTTTAGCGACCTGCTGCCCCGAATTGACGACTTGGCCGAACTCAAGGTGACGCTCTTTTGCATGTGGGCATTGCAGCAGAAGGAAGGCAACTATCGTTACCTGCGTTACGATGAATTTCTTGCCGATGAGGCTCTGATGGCGGGGCTGGCTGTCATCGACAAGTCCATGAAACCTGCCGAGATTCTCGATGCGGCCCTGGACAAGGCGAAAGAGCGCGAGACACTGCTCGCGGGGGAAATTATCCTGAACGCTCGGAAGCTGTGTTATTATGTCATCAACAGTGAGCATGGACGGACAGTCCACAGTCAGATTGCAAGCGGCGAGTGGCATCCTGTCGGGGCGGACGAAATCGAAGTGCTGCCAGTCCGCCCGAACATCCACGCGCTCTATGAGGAAAATATCGGGCCCTTGACACCCATGCTATCGGAGATACTCACAGATGCGGCAAAAAGCTATCCTCACGATTGGATTGAAGACGCCATTAAAGGCGCGGTTGAACAAAATGTCCGCAAATGGAGCTATATTGCTGCCATACTGAAGGGGTGGCAGCAGGAGGGACGAAGCCGTGAAACATTTCAGGGACATCTTGAACGGCACAAACAGTATGCCCAAGGCGAATGGAAAGACTACATCGAATCGTGAGGCGGATGGCGAAATCCAAATCCCGCTGGAATTCATCTGTCACGACCCGCAGAACCGCGATGCGCCCTGCCCTATCTGTGATGGCAAGGGCGTCATTATACTGGATGTGCCAGTCGATGACCCGCGTTATGGCAAGTTCCAGCGCTGCCCCAATCATCCCATCGAAATCGACTTCGATAGACACGAGCGCCTGCGCCGCTTTGGCAACCTGCAAGCCTACAAGGGCAAGACTTTCGAGAACTTTAACACCCATCACAAAGGACTGAGCGCGGAGGCAGTAACCTCATTGAATGGCGCTCGGCAGGCAGCCGTCAAGTTCGCAGAAGAAGCCCAGGGCTGGCTTGTCTACGAAGGCCCTTATGGCTGTGGCAAAACCCATCTGGCCGTTGCCATCGCCAATGCTCGCCTGGAGCAGTTTGGCGAGCAGGTGCTGTTTATCACCGCCCCCGACCTGCTCGATTACCTGCGCACCAGCTTTCGCCCCGATGCCGAAATCCCCTACAGCGAATCCTTTGACCAAATCCGCAATATCCCCCTGCTTGTCCTCGACGATTTGGGGGTGGAGAATCCGAGCGCCTGGGCCAAGGAGAAGCTGTTTCAGCTGCTCAATTATCGTTATGTCAATGAACTGCCAACGGTGATTACCACCAACACCCCGCTTGATGAGCTTGACCCGCGCATCAGCAGCCGCATGATGGTCGGCAGGGTCGTCATACACATCAAAATCAAAGCGCCCGACTATCGCAAACTCACCAGCAGCCATGACGAGTACAAACACATCTCCAATCTGCATCTCTATCATCGCATGCGCTTCGAGACCTTTTTGACCAACAGGCCCATCCCCGAGGAAGCCCGCAACCTGCAAGGTGCGCTCGAACTCGCCCGAAGCTGGGCTGCGAAACCAGCGCAGTGGCTCTGTTTCATAGGTGATTTCGGCTCGGGCAAGACCCATCTTGCCGCTGCCATTGCCAACGATTTGCATGACCGCAAGCAGGAAGTGATATTCACGACTATCCCCGAATTGCTGGATTATTTGCGCCTTACCTTTAACCCCAAATCGCATGTTCGCTTCGACAAACGTTTCCACGAGATTATGAATGCCCCCATTCTGATTCTGGATGATTTGCGTCTGGCGAGCGCCACCGCCTGGGCAAAGGAAAAACTGTTTCAGATTATCGATTATCGCTATCTGGCGAAAATGCCGACCGTCATCACTTCATCGGAAACGATGGATGAGACCGACCCGCGCCTTGCCACTCGCCTCGGAGACAATCGCGTCTGCCTCGTCTTTGCCTTGGAGGTGCCCAGCTATGTCAAACGCAACCCCGACATCAAACGCAAGCGCGACAAGAAAAAATGGTAATGCTGCGCACTCGAGTGCATATCACCCCTTACGAGCGACAGCACCGCGACAAACTGCTCAACCTGTCCTATTACAGCCGCTGGACACATCAACATCTGGATTGGTACAGGATGCGTCAGTGGATTGATGATGAAGAGGCGCTGCTGTTTCTGGCTTGGCAGGGCCGGCATTTGGTGGGCTACATGGGGCTGTCCGCCGCCCTGAATGCCTCTTCCTGGATTCGTCTGCTCGGCGTAGGGGATGGGGTCATCCCCGCGCCCATCATTCAGGAATTATGGCAGAGCGCCGCGGCGCAGTGCCTTCAGCTTGGCATTTCCAGCGTGATGATATTGCTGGCGAACAACTGGTTCTATGCTTATGTTCGCCAGCTTGGATTTGACTGGCTGGAGGACATCATCACCCTGAATCACATCGGGGACAAGCCGCCTGCGCCGCCGCTTGCGCCCGTTGAAGTTGTCCCTGCCCGTGCCGCAGACCTGCCGCGCATTGCTCAAATTGACCATCTGGCTTTTTATCCGCCCTGGCAGATGTCACCCCGCGACCTGTGGCAAGCCTTTCGCATCTCTGCCAGCACGACCATCGCCACGCTGGCGGGTGAAATAGTCGGGTATCAGATTAGCACCCGACATCAGGAAGCCGGCCACCTCGCCAGACTGGCGGTGACTCCCGCCCATCAGCGCAAGGGGATTGGCTCGGCGCTGCTGGCTGAACTCTTGCGCGAGTTCAATCACAGGGGCATCCACGCGGTAACTGTCAACACCCAGTTGAGCAATCGCCCGTCCCAGCGCTTGTACCAGCATTACGGCTTCTTCCGCAACGGCTTTGACCTTGAGGTCTGGCACAAAAGCCTGCCATAATAAACGCAAGGTTGGCTGTCTGTCTTGTGAGGTGGGGTATGACAATCATATATCACGAAGATGATGCCAGCCTGAATATGCTGAATGGCAAGACTGTTGGCATGATTGGTTATGGCAACCTGGGACGGTCGGTCGCCCATAACCTGCGCGACAGCAGCGTCAAGCTGCTGATTGGCGTCCGCCACGATGAAACCCGCGAGCAGGCCAGCCGGGATGGCTTTGAGCCAGAAAACATCGCGGATATGATTCCCAAATGTCATATTTTGATGTTTATGCTGCCCGATGAGGTCTTGCCCGAGGTTTATCTGGAGACGGTCTCCCCCTCTTTGCAGCGCGGGCATTTATTGGTGTTCGCCAGTGGCTACAACATCGCCTTTGGCTATATCGAGCCGCCGCCTTTTGTCGATGTCGGCATGATTGCGCCGCGAACGATTGGCGCCGCCGTTCGCTCCCGCTATCTGAATGGACGCGGATTTTACAGCTTTGTCGGCGTCCATCAGGATGCGACCGGCACTGCCCGGGATTCTTTGCTGGCATTGGCAAAGGCGATGGGTTCCCTCCGTGCTGGCGCTATCGAAATCACGATGGCACAGGAAGCTCAACTCGATTTGTTTGTCCAGCAGGCAGTTCTGCCAGCTTATCATCATATTATGACCACCGCCGCCAAGGTCCTGTTAAACATGGGGTATCCGCCCGAAGCGGCGATGATGGAGCTTTATATTTCGGGCGAATTCACCGATTATCTGTCGCGGGCGGCGCAGCGCGGCCTGCTGCACGCCTTGCGCCTGTCATCGCTGACCGGGCAATATGGCATCCTCAGCCGCCTGGAACGTTTTCAGGAAATCAAGCTGGAAAGTCTGATGGAAGTCACACTGGACGAAATCCGAAGTGGCGATTTCTCGCAGGAATGGGCGCGTGAATACGAAGATGGCTATCCGCGGCTAAGCAGCTTGATTCATGCGCAGGAAAAACTGGCCCTCTGGCAGCTTGAACAGCAGACAGCCGAACTGCTGCGCGGCCTGTAATCTGCTTGGACAGAGCCTTACAGGGCGCAGCAGATGCGGTAAAATGGGGCGCTAATCCACCAAGCGAGAGGATGCGTTCCCGTGCTGAACAACATCAAGGCGATTGTCTCCGATATGGACGGGGTATTGTGGCGCGGGAATCAGCCCCTGCCGGGTATGAATGCGCTCTTCGACTGCTTTCAGCAAGAAAAGCTCCCCTTTGCCTTGGCCACCAACAACAGCCGCAAAACCCCCGATGATTACATCCACAAACTTGCCAGCATGGGCGTCCGAGGTATCGAGCGGCATCATATCGTCACCAGTGGCACCGCCACCGCCAGTTACTTGCAGGCGGCCTATCCGTCAGGCACGGGGCTGTTTGTGGTCGGCGGCGATGGCTTGAAGCAAATTCTGGTTCAGGCTGGCTTCGCGCTGGTCGAAGAAGATGCCGAAGCGGTCGTCTGTGGCATCGACTTTGACCTGACCTACAGCAAAATGCGCACCGCCACCTTGCAGATTCGGCGCGGCGCCCGCTTCATCGGGACGAACCCGGACGTTTCGTTTCCCTCGCCGGCGGGTCTGGTGCCTGGCGCTGGCAGCATCCTGGCATTGCTCCAAGCCGCTTCGGGCGTAACGCCAGCCATCATCGGCAAACCCCAACGCGCCATGTTTGAAGCGGTTCTGCGCCAGCTTGGCACACAGCCAGCCGAAACCCTGATGATTGGCGACCGCATCGACACGGATATTCAGGGCGCACAGGCGCTGGGCTTCAAAACCGCCCTGGTGATGACCGGGGTCGAGACGAAAGCAAGCCTGAAAGCGAGCGCGGTGCAGCCGGATTGTGTTTTTGAGGGCTTGCCAGAGTTGGTGGCAGCGCTGGGATATTTGGCATGAAACGATTTTTATTTTCCGCCGTACATCGTTGCCGCCCTAAAGGTGACAATCAGGTAGATTTCACAGAAGAGCGTCAGGGTCATCAGCAGGTAAGCGATATGAAAGACTTTAACGCGACCTTGGAATATCCGAAGCTGCAAAGACTGTATCTGCGGGGCATGAACGACCAGCCCAATAGTCCATAGCAATGGAATGACTAAGGCCAGAACGCCCCTGGTCCCTCCGCCCATGATGATTGCTTGCCATGCAAACGACAAGGCATACAGCAGGAAAAACAATAAAACATACCAGACGATGTGCATATTTTGGCGACGCTTTTGCCGCCAGACGCCTTTGATAAGCAGCGGCAGGCTAAATGCAAGAATGACCAGACTCAAACCGACCTGACTGCAATACCCTAAATCAAGTCGGGTGTAGGAACATCCGGACGAGATTAACTGTTTGGCGCCGCGCCGGAAGCGCTCAATAATCTCACCTAATGAATGTTCATTAAGATACTTGCCTAAACTGGGTATTTCTTCAGCCGGCATATCGGGCCAACCGTATCTGTCACCCGCGAGCTTCGTACCATTTTCGACTTCTTCCCAAGAGTCATACCACACATAAAAAGTGGTGTTGACATTGTAAAACCAGCTGCCGTACTTTTCCTTGCTTTCCTGAAAATAAGGGAGGAGCAGCATCATAAACACCATCAGCGGCGCCAGCGCATGATAAAGGCTTTGCCTGATCTGCTCACGATTCAGGCTGCGACTGAACAGCTTGAGCAGCAACAGGATGCCATAGCTGCTTATGAAAACAAGCAGGCCAGGCAAGGCGCCGGCTTTGCTAAGGTGAGCCAGCGCGAACAATACGAATACACTCACTCCAATAGATTTGTACCGCCCGGGCGATATGAGTACCTCCAGTGACAGGATGAAGGCAAAGCCAAACAGGATATAGAATAAGATTTCAGCCTGGAAGAAAGGGGACTTGATGGCGAATACGGTAAAGGCGACAGCGAGTATGGCATAGAAGGCATAGAGTTTGGAGAATTTGGAGAAAAAAGCGATGCCCAACGCCAGCAGACCTAGTAGTGACAGAGCGACATTCAACCGCTTGCCCTGCTCAAAGAATGCCTCATCATCCATCTGCGGCGAATAAAACAAAGCCTGCATGAAAGGATAAAGCGGCATTCGGTTTCGTTTTCCCGTAAATTGAAAACGAGACTCGTAGGCTTGTTTGGCAAAATTCATGTATGCCCTTTGGTCATTTTGGGACAAATCGTGATTGACTGCACTTTGTTTTTGGGCGGCATCCAAATACAGGCTAAGGAAAAACAGTAGCGTGACCAGTGCCAGCAATGCCTTGCCGATGTCTTTGGTTTTTGTCGCGGGTGACAATTATGATAGCCCTGACTCGAAGTTAGACACTCAAAAAGAAAAAGTCATTAAAGACTTATCTCCAAGTTATTATCATCCTATTTTCGCGTTCTGTGCAACAGAACAGGTGCTTTTGTGCCTCTGCGATAAAAAACTGTCATTCAGCCTTCATCAGCGCTGCCAGAACTTCCTCCAGCGGCGGCCTCTCATCCGCATCTTTGAAGCCCGCCATCCGTCCATAAACCTCCGCCGCCGCCACAAAAAAGCCCGATGGCATGCCCGCCATCTCAAAGGTAGCCGCGATTTCGTCCATCTCGCCAGCAAAGCGCCAGGCTTTGGCCGTCACATTCCGCACGCGATTCCGCGTCTGCGCCGCCGCGTCGGGGTCCCGAAACCCCCATTCCCGCTCCAAATCCCCGCGCACGCCAAGCTGGCGCAGGTGCTGCATCGTCTTGTGAATCAGATGAGACGGCACCAGCAGATTGGTCTCGAACCATTTATGCGGCGCAGCCTGTGGGCTGGCCACCCCGACCACGCCAGGGCCCTTGGTGTCGCTCAATGCCGAATTGGCAAGGGCGAGCTTAACCACAGAGGGCGCAGACGAACATCTCATCTATTCACAAGCCCAACCGTCTTTATCTCCATCCCGTCTGCTCGTGTACATCTCATGACCTTGGGGCCATCCACCTGCCGGCACTTGACCCTGCTCTTTAAGTTTAGCGCATGATGAAGTAGTATCATACTGCGGCTGTGGAGTTGGCACTCGCGGGCGGGCAGTCGGCACTTGCGGGCGGGCAGTCGGCACTCGCGGGCGGGCGGCAGCGCCTACACAGCCACGCCGGACAGCAGTCCGCTGTGCTGCCACAAACTTATTATAGTGCCTCCCGTCGGGCGCGTAGTATTTTGCCGCGGCGTACCCTGCCTGCACCAGAGCCAGGTTGACAAAGGTGTCGCCAACCCAAACATAGCGCAGTAATCGCCCGTATCGGTCTGTCTCGCTCACATCCTTGACAAGTCTGACCGTCTTGTTGGATACAAGGCGGCGGTTGTAGCTGGTCGCTTCAGCATAACAGGCTTCTCCGCGTTCAGGGGTGTCGACGCCGATATAGCGCACGCGAACCTCCTGCCCATTCAGCCGGACATCAATCGTATCGCCATCCACAATGTTAGTAACGAGAGCGGTCCCGCCGCCTGAGGGCGCCTGTGCCTGGAGATTGCAAGGCTGTGCATAATGGGCGGTAACATACGATGTTCGGCCATTATGCTCAATTAAATACCATACACTGTTTCCAGAAACACTTTCCCCTTCCACTGCGCCGAGAACTTGATAGCTGTTTCCAGGGTGAATTTGCCCATCTCTCTCAAAACGAGTGTGCCCTGCGCCTTTACGCAGATTAACCACAGCGCTGGGACAAATCGATTCAGGATAGTTTCTTATCGCACTTGGAACTGTGGTCGGGATAAGAGTTGGAATCGCAGTCGGAACATCGGTGTTAGTCGCGGTTGGAACATGGGTGTTAGTCACAGTCGGAACATGGGTGTCAGTTGCGATTGGAACATGGGTATCAGTTGCAGTCGGAACATCAGTGTTAGTTGCGGTCGGAACATCGGTGTTAGTTGCGATTGGAACATGGGTGTCAGTCGCAATCAACGAAGGTAGCGCATGGGTATTCGGGGTATTCGTTGGCTGTGGAGGTACGGTTATACGAATTGTTGTCTGAGAGGCTGGCGATTGATTATTATCGTTTAGTAAAATTCTAAGAATGACACTTAATGCTACAAGTGCCACCAGAAGCAATGCGCCTCGGTCTAGGAACTTTTGCATAATGCGCTTCCATCTTTACTTGGAATTTGACTGTATTAACATATAATCGCCATCCACACTTGTGACTGCCACAGGAAACTTTAAAAGAAAAAGTCTGTAAAAGGCTTTTATCCACAAGCTATTTATAATCTGCTTTCGCGTTCTGTGCAACAGAACAGGTGCTTTTGTGCCTCTGCGATAAAAAACTGTCATTCAGCCTTCATCAGCGCTGCCAGCACATCCTCCAGCGGCGGCCTCTCATCCGCATCTTTGAAGCCCGCCATCCGTCCATAAACCTCCGCCGCCGCCACAAAAAAGCCCGACGGCATGCCTGCCATCTCAAAGGTAGCCGCGATTTCGTCCATCTCGCCAGCAAAACGCCAGGCTTTGGCCGTCACATTCCGCACGCGCTTCTGCGTCTGCGCCGCCGCGTCGGGGTCCCGAAACCCCCATTCCCGCTCCAAATCCCCGCGCACGCCAAGCTGTTCGGCAGTCGCTTGAATCGCTGACAGCAGCGCGGCAAAGCCCTTGGTCTGCGCCGCGAAGACCATCTTGAGCGCCGATGCCCGTCCGACATCCGCACCCAGCACAATCGCTTCGGTCAGGCTGCCAGCAAACAGCTTCGCCACCCGATTTGCCGCGCCGCCCGATAAATAAAATCGGGTCGTGCCAGTTTTCCAGGCTGGCGGCCCAACGATGCTCCCGTCTACAAAGTCAATGCCAGCTGCCCCCAGTTTCGCGCCAATGCGCTGTGCCTTGCGCGGAGAAATGGCATTGCCATCACAATACAAACCATGGAAACCGGCCTCCAAGACCGCTTGAGCGACAGCTTCCGCGGCATGGGGCGGACAGACGCATAAAATCACATCACAGGCGGCGCACAGTTCCGCCAGGGAATCGAGTTCAATCAGGTTTTGGGCGATGGCACGCTGGCGGCTGGCTTGGCTGCGTCCAGCCGCCACCCAATAGACCGAGTGGCCGGCCTCCCGTGCCGAAGCCGCAATCGAAACGCCCATCGCGCCCGGATTCAAAATGCCTGTCTTGCTCATCGTCGCTCCTTTGCGAGGTCGGCATACAAAAGTTTCTCAAACTGTTCGTAGGTATCCGATTTTTCATCGAAGACATAATCGGGGCGGGTCACGATAATGTCCGTGCCGCCAAGCTGGCGCAGATGCTGCATCGTCTTGTGAATCAGATGAGACGGCACCAGCAGATTGGTCTCGAACCATTTATGCGGCGCAGCCTGTGGGCTGGCCACCTCGACCACGCCAGGGCCCTTGGTGCCGCTCAATGCCGAATTGGCAAGAATGCGCCGCTGCACATCCGCGACCGATTTGCCGATAATGTTGGCGCGTAAGGATACGAACTGGCGGGCGCGTTGATGCGCTTCGATAAGCTCAACCATCTCGCGCAGGGTTTCCAGTTTCTTCACCGAAGCCCGCAAGCTGCGCCGATTGCCAATCAAGACCGCTTCCGAGGCAATAATCGTCCCCCCGTCAATCGGCCGCATGTGATTTTCACGCAGGGTGGTGCCAGTTTCAGACAAATCGGCAATCATATCAGCATAACCCATTCGCGGCGCCGCTTCCATCGCGCCTTCGGCATGAACCAGCAAAAAATGTGAAATCCCCTGCCGATACATGAAGCCCTTGGTCAGGCTGCTGTATTTGGTCGCAACCCGAAGCTGCCTGCCCCTTTCCTGATAACGCAGGCTTAAATCCGCCAGGTCAGCAATCGACGTCACATCAATCCAGGAATTCGGCACAGCCAGCAGCAGTTCGCATTTGGCAAAGCCCAGCCTGGCGATGACCATCACATCGTCCGATTCCTCGCTGTGTTCAGCGACAATATCGAGGCCGGTAATCCCGATGTCCACCCGAGCCTCACCCACTTTATCCAGAATATCGCGGGGACGCTGATACACAACTTCCGCCAGCGGCAGGCTGGGAATCGTGGCGGTGTACTGCCGCCGATTGGGCTGGTAGACCCTCAGCCCGGCCCCGCCCAGAAAGCTGGCTGAACTTTCGCCCAACTGACCTTTGCTCGGCAAGGCAACAATCAGTTTATGTTCGCGCCTGTCACTGTTCATGGTCAGCCAGCAAGCCCTCCACGATGGATTGAACCTCATTGAACGGGACAGTCTGTTCCTGATGAACCCGCATATCGCGCAAGACCAGCTGCCGCCGCTGACGTTCGGTCTCGCCAATGAGAATCACGATGGGCGCTCGGCGGCGGTGAGCATGTTTGAGGCTGCGCCGAACACTGCGGCGGTCAATGCTCACCTCAACCACCACATCCCGCTCGCGCAGGGCCCGCGCAACTTCAAAACTATAGGCGTAATCCGCATCTTCAATCGGAATCACATACACATCAGACTGATTCAGCACAGCGCCGCTATCCAACAGGCTGGCAATCCGTTCGATGCCATAAGCGAACCCCAGCGCCGCGGTTGGCACGCTGCCACCCAATACGGTCACCAGATTGTCATAGCGCCCGCCGCCACAGAGTTGAATCTCCTCGCCTTGGTCGGTGGGAGCGTGAATCTCGAACATCAGACCCGTATAATAATGCAGACCGCGATTCAAGCCAAAATCAAGCTGAATCTCGGCTTTCAGGTCGCCAAACAGCGCCAGGTTCTTCAGCAAAGATTCAAGCTCGCCTATCACACGCGGCTGAACATCATATTCGTCAAAGAGCTTGCGTGCCTGCGACAGGACCTCTGCTGGCGGCCCAACGAACTCACTGAGCTTCTGCATATAATCCAGTGCGCGGCGGAGTTTCGGCTCTTGCTGGTCCTCGCGGATTTTGTGCAGCAGGCGGTCAATGACCTCATCTTCATCGCGGTTGGTGTCGATGCGGATATTGAGGCTGTGCAGAAAATCAGCAATCGCCTGATGAGCTTCCATATCGCTCATTCCCCGCAAGACATGGATTAACTGCTGGCTTTTGACGGGCTCGGCCTTATCCGAACGCTGCCAGTCAGCCGCCGTCAATTCAAGTTCCGGGTAAATCTCGCGCAGGGATTCAAGGACAAAGGGCATTCCCCGTTTGCGGATATTCTCCATATTCCGCAGCAAAAAGTTCAAAAGCTGTTTGCGCAGGCACAGCTTGTGCAAAAAGCCCGCCAACACTTCCGTATGCCCAATCACCAGCCTGTACTGCCGAATGCCGACTTGCTCCAGGCCAGCGCAAGCCAGATGCAGCATCTCAGCATCCGCCATCAAATCACGCGCTCCCAGCATTTCAGCGCCGGTCATCGTGAACTGGCGGTAGCGGTTTTGCTGTGGCTTTTCATAACGAAAGACCGGCCCCGTGTATTGAATGCGCAGCGGCAGCGGCTCGTCCTGCCAGCGTTCGACATAAGCACGCAAGATGGATGCGGTGACCTCGGGGCGCAGAGCCATGCGGCGGCTCTTGAAGTTAAACTCATACAGGCGCGCGGCCATATCCTCACCGGATTTACGCAGGTAGAGTTCGGTATTTTCGAGAATCGGCAGGTCAATCGGCACATAAGCATGAAGCCGAAGATGCGCTTCAAGTTCATCCTGAACCTGTCGGCGGGCTGCATATTCGGCGCTGAATACATCGCGCATCCCGCGCAGGGCAGAAATTTTGTCTGCGGCTGGCATGAGTCTCCAGAGCATAATGAAACAGCTACAGCACAACAGCCTACCACGCCATTGCCTGATTGGGTAGTGTGCTGGCATCGGTTTTAGCCGAGCCATAAAAACGCTAGCTGGCGACAGGCTCCTCAGCAATGTCCTGGGATGCGGCGGCCCCACTGCGGCGGCGGACAATCAGCCCGCAGCCGGCAACCACCGCCAGAAGCGCCGCCAGATGCACCCGCGCCGGCATTTGGCGCACCCGCATCACGACGCCGCGGCGCCTGTTCATCAACTGCGCCTCTAATTCTTCTGCGAACCTGGCTGTCGGCTCCAGCGGGACTAATGTCGCTTGCAGCGATTGGATGACGCCGACCAGACCCTCAGCTTCGCCCTGGAGGCCGGAGGATTGGCTTATCAGCGCTTCAATATCATCACCCTGCTGCAAGGCAGCCGTGACCTCATCGAGTAAATCCTGCATCCTGACATCCGATGATGAACTCATAATCCCCTTCACCCCTTTGTTCTGCTCTGCTGAGGGCTGCGGATACTGTGTTCCTGCCGCCGCAGTTCATCGCGCAATGCCAGTAAAGTTCGATGATAGAGTGATTTGACCGCGCCTTCGGTACGGCTCATAATCTCACCAATCTCAGCATTGGATAACTGGTCAATGAATTTGAGCAGGAGCAGCTGCTGTCGGTCCTCGGGCAAGCGGCGGATGGCTGCCATAAGCTGTTCCTGCTCCTCAAGTTCTTCCGCCAGACCGTCTGGCGATTCGGACTTCAGGGAATGCGCCACATAATCGTCAAGCGCGATGATTTTCCGCCGTGCTTGGTCGCGGTGCCAGTTGGCAACCAGGTTGTGAGCAATGCGATACAGCCACGCCTGGAAAGGCACGCCCTTGTCCACATAATTGCCAATATGCGACATCGCCCGAAAAAACACCCGGGACGTCAAATCCTCGGCATCATGCTGATTGCTGGTGCGATAGTAGATATAGTTATACATCTTTGGCAGGTAACGTTCGTACAATTCGCCAAAGGCATCCTTGTCTCCTTTCGCCAGCTTGACCAGTTCCCTGTCATTCAGTTCCTTATAGTTTGTACGTCTGACAAACAGTTTTTTCATACACTTATAACTCAACACTTGTTTTGCGGTTACGGACTTGCTTGAATCATAGTCAGGCCAAATTATCTTGCAGCAGACGGTTGACCGCCGCCAAGGTCGGCATGGACGACATCGTGCCGTGTTTGGTGCAGGCCAGGCTGGCGGCGGCAGATGCGAATCCCAATGTTCTGCGGGCAGGCCAGCCATTCACCAGCCCGCAGCAGTAAGCGCCCACAAAGGCATCGCTGGCCCCGGTGGTGTCCACCACCTCAACCTCAAAAGTCGGCTGTTCAATCCGGCACGAACCCTCAAAGAACAGGCTGCCAGCTTCGCCCAGGGTCATCACAACCTGTTTGACGCCCAAACAAAGCAAACGCTGCGCCAGTTCATGCGGATTATCCAAATGGCTCTCGGTCAGCAGCTGCGCCTCCAGTTTATTCGGTATGATGACATCCACCAGACCCAGATAATTCAACACAAACGAATCCCGGCTAAAGAATGGCGCCGGGTTCAAGACTGTGGTCGCCGCCGCCGCTCTGCCAAGCTGAAGCCCAAGCTGCACCAGATTTTGCGGAATTTCAAAGCCCATCAGCAAGACATCATCAGGGGCGATGTCAGCCAAAGCGGCCCGTATATCCTGCTCGGTGATTTTGCGGCTGGCATCGGGCGCACCAATAAAACCGGGCACATTGTCCTTAACCACAATGGCAGCCAGACTTGTGCGAGCGGATTCATGCGTCAGCACATAATCCACCCGGACACCCACCCCCTCGATGGCGGCGCGCAGTTCAGCGCCAAAAACATCGTCCCCAACACAGCCTGCCAGCGATACATCCGCGCCCAGACGGCAGGCGGCGGCCGCTTGATTCAATCCCTTGCCACCCGGCGACAGGGTGACCTGCGCGGCATGAACAGCACGGTTGGGAGCGACCCAATCCGGCACATTAAAGATAATATCAGCGACCAGCGCCCCAATGACATAAATGCGCGGCATGATTCATCATCCCGGTCATCGCCAGCAATGGACATGATTATAGCACAGTTCGGTCAGCGCCTGATGAGCCTGGCGGCTTGGCTCGCAGCGGCAGTTGAATGTGGATGACCGTGCCGCGGCCCAGTTCACTTTCAGCCGAGATTTGTCCCCCGTGCGCCGCGACAATCGACTCCGCGATAGCCAGCCCCAGCCCGCTTTCACCGCGATTCTGAAAGCGCGATTCACTCACCCGATAAAAACGGGCGAAGATATTTTGCAGATGTTCGGGAGGAATGCCGCTGCCCGTATCGCGCACCCTCAGCAGCAGCTTGTCATCGCGCCGCGCCGCCGCCAGTGTAATGCGGTCATTTGGAGCGGTGAAGCGCAATGAATTGCTAACCAGATTTTCCAAAACCTGCGTCATGCGGTCAGGGTCAAGCGCAACGGATGGCAGGTCTGGCTCGGCATCCACCTGGAGCGTCACCGACTGCGCCGCCGCCATCGGGGCGAAAGAACTGGCAACCTGCTCCAACAGGTCGCGCGGTTTGACGCTGCCCCAGACCAGCCTAAGTTCGCCGGCATCCGCCAGCGACAGGGTACGCAGGTCGTCAATCAGTCGGTTCAGCAGCTGCGCCTCTTGATACAGGGTATCAAAGCGAGCCGAAGTCGGCTGCAAGGAGCCATCCCGCAGGCCTTCCAAATAACCCGAAATGACCGTGAGCGGGGTACGCAAATCATGGGCAATATCGCTTATCATCTGCCGCCGCAAGCGATGGATGCGCTGCAATTCCGCGCTCATCTGGTTAAATGCCCCCGCCAACTCGCCAAGCTCGTCATCACTGCGAACAGGCACGCGCTGGTCAAACTTGCCCTGTTTGATGTTGCCAATGGCATCGGTCAACTCGGCCAGGGGGCGCAGGAACTGGCGCGATAGGAATGCACCCAGCACCACCGCAGCAACCACCGCTCCCAGTGCGCCGATTAACAGTATCAGGCGGGTGCGTCCCAAAAATCGCGCCTCAGCTTCATCCAGTTCAGGCGATGCCAGGCTAATCAAGGTAGCGATTCGCTTCCCCTTGAAGGTGATGGCTTTGCCCTTCCCGATGTCAGTGGCCGGCAGCATATCGCCCTTTTGATAAGCGCCGGCGGCTTTGACAATCACGCCATCGGCATCCGCAATGACAAAAGGCGACTCCTGTTCGTGAAGTCTGTCATACAGCCTGCGGGGGAACAAGCCCTGCTCAATGTCGTCCCACGAACGATATGTCTCATAAAAATCAAGCGCGGCACGAACAAACACCCGCTTGATTTCTTCATCTCGAAAGCGATGATATTCCCTGAAATGCACCTGCGCTGCCAATATCCCGACCAGCACAATGCCGACCAAACTGGTCGCAACCAGCGTCAGGCCCCATTTGAATCTGAGTGAGCGCACCATAGACTTAACCGCCACTATCGCTAAAGCGATAACCCACTCCAAACACCGTCAGAATATAAGTCGGCTGCGCCGGCCTGGGTTCAATTTTGGCACGCAGATTGCGAATGTGAACGTCAATCGTGCGTTCAACCCGTTCAAAGGGATCCTGTCGCAGATGATTCAGCAATTCCGCACGCGAAAAGACGCGCCCGGCAGACGCCATCAGCGTCACCAGAAGCTCAAACTCGGAGGGGGTCAGGTCAATGGCTTTGCCGCGCACTCTGGTAACGCGAGACGCCCTGTCCACCACCAAATCCCCAGCCCGGATGATTTCCGCTGCTGGCGCATCGTGGGCATAGCGGCGCATCACCGCCCGCATCCGCGCCACCAGTTCCGCCATGCCGAAAGGCTTGGTCACATAATCATCCGCGCCCAATTCCAAACCAACCACCTTGTCCGTCTCTTCAAGACGCGCTGTCAGGATGATGACGGGCGTATCGCGCTCTTTGCGATAGACCCGCATAAACTCGAATCCATTCATCATCGGCATCATAATGTCCAGCAGTATCAAATCGGGCTTTTCGTGCCGGGCAACCGACAAAGCCTCGCGCCCATTCATGGCGCTGACGACGCGATAACCCTTTTCGCTGAGGTATTCGCGCAGCAGACGCAGCACACTTGCCTTATCATCAATGACCAAAATGGTCTTGTTCATGTTTTCCCTGCTCCAATAATCAGATATAATATATCATAGAGATGTTCAGAAACTGTTCAGAAACGGGCAATTCCATATAACCTCTCTCATCGGACGAGTCGATAGAGAAGCGAATGGCTAATCAAAGTTTGACAGACAAGCCGATGCCAGGTTTCTTCCAGACCAGGCGGGGAAAAATTGTCCTTGAAAATCTGACAGCCTATGCCTTTCTGGCGCCAGCGGGCTTGTTGATTCTGCTTTTCGGACTCTTCCCGGTTGCCTTTGCATTTTTTGTCAGCCTGCATCGCTGGCGTCGTTTTCCCGACGAGTATGTCGGGCTTGCCAACTATGAAAAAGCGCTGGGCAATCTGGGCTATATCCTGTTCTTCTGGCTGGCGCTGCTGGCATTGGCGGCGGCTTGGCTGGCTGCCAGACGTCTGCTCGCCACCCTGCGACAATCCGACAAAACCGATGATTACCTCCACATCCTCTCCGGATTCAGCATGGGTCTCGCGGTTCTGTTGGCTATCGACTGGTTTTTCAAGCTCATTCCCGCCGTCATGGAGATTCCGCGGCAGGTGCGCGGTCAAAACACTTCGCTTGAGCTATTTATGGAAAAACTGGGCGAAAGTTTTGGCAGCGCCGAGGTGCTTTCTGCCGCGAACCTGATGCTGCCTGCCGTGCTGGCGGCGATAGTTATCAATGTCTTGCTGGCTTTGCGCTTCCGCTCCAAACATAGCGGCAAAATCATCGCCTGGAGCAGCATGGCGCTCATCCTGGCGCTGGGCGCATTTTTCCTGATGCAGCTGATGATTTCCGAAACGCAGCTGGCGATTGCAGCGGCACGCGAGTCCGGCGAATCCCTGCCGATTTGGTCGCAGCTTGCCTTTATCACCACTGGCATCGTTCTCATCGCGCTGGGGTGGTTTATTTTTCGGCGCGGCATCCAAACCCATGACAATCGCCGTTTTATCCTCTGCCTGCTGGGCGGACTGACTTTGGCTGTCGGCGGCTACCTGTCGATGGCCGAACTGCCGGCGGCGCTGGCAGAGGCGGATGATGACCTGCTGCAAGGCTTTTGGGTGACTGTCATGTATGCCACAGGCACCGTGCCTGTGCAGCTGTCTATCGGCTTGGTGCTGGCTTACTTTCTGTTCCAGCCGATTCGATTTCGCTCCTTTTTCCGCATGGTGTACTTCATCCCCTATATCACGCCATTTGTCGCCACCTCGATTGTCTTTCGCATCATCTTTAATGCCGGCAAACACGCCCCTGCCAATCGCATGATTGGCTTGCTGGGCATCGAGCCGCAGCGCTGGATACTGGAACGTTCGTCCATTGGCGAGTTATTGGGCCTGCCCGATTTTCTGGCAGGCCCCAGCCTGGCATTAATCGTCATTATGATTTATTCGACCTGGACATACATCGGCTACGATGCCGTCATCTTTCTCGCTGGTTTGGGCAATATCCCCGGCGAACTCTACGAAGCCGCCCGCATTGACGGCGCCAGCGGCTGGCGCATCTTCCGTCATATCACCCTGCCCCTGCTGTCCCCAACCATCTTCTTCCTGTCCCTGGTGGCGATTATCGGGACTTTTCAGGCATTTACGCAAATCTGGATTCTGCGAACTGGCGCGGTCGGCAGCAAGGTCAATACCGCCAGCGTCTATATTTTTGATGAGCTGCAAAACAGCAATCGTTACGGATATGCCTCGTCCATGGCTTTTGTCCTCTTCGCTATGATTCTTTTGCTGACGCTCTTCCAGAATCGCGTGCTGGGAAGGCGGGTGTTTTATGGCTAAGACCAACATGCCAGCCCCGATTGGACGCCCGACCGCCAGAACCAACTGGAGCAAAATCGGGATATATGCGGTTTTGTTTGCTGGCGTCATCATCGCCCTGGGCCCCTTCCTGTGGATGATTAGCGCCTCGTTTATGACGGTGAGCGAAGTCAATCTGGCTCGCCTCTTCCCCGAAGAACTGCTCTGGGAAAATTATGCCACCGCCCTGCGCCGCGCCAATTTTCTTGATATTGAATTAAGGACCGACCCAACAACCGGCATCTTGCAGTCGGTCAGCATTTCCGGCTATCTGTGGAACAGCCTGCGCATCACCTTAATCAGCGTAACTGGTTCTCTGCTGGTTTGCATCCCGGCGGCTTATGCCTTTGCACGGATGAACTTTGTCGGCCGGAATGTCATTTTCGCCATCTTCCTGTCCACCATGATGATTCCTGGCATCGTCATGCTCATCCCCCATCTGCTCACAGTCATCTGGCTGGGACGCTTGAGCGAAAGCCTGTTCGGCCCGCTGGGCGCCTGGTTCAATAATTGGCCCGCGCTGACCATCCCATTTTTCGCGTCCGTCTTTAATATCTTTCTGCTGCGCCAATTCTTCATTCAAATACCCGAGGACCTGTGGGATGCCGCTCGCATCGATGGCGCCGGACATCCCCGCTTCCTGTACAGCGTGGTTTTACCCTTGTCAAAAGCGCCCATTATGACCATTATCACCCTGGGATTCATTGGTTCATGGAACGCGCTCATGTGGCCCCTGCTGGTGACTGTCAATGACAACTGGCGACCGATTGCCGTTGGTCTGTCCAACTTCGTAACCTCTGATACACCCGGCGATTTGAACCTGCAAATGGCGGCATCGGTCATTACCGTCATTCCGATTCTGATTCTGTACTTTGTGGCGCAGAAACAATTCACCGAAGGCATTTCCCAAACAGGAATCCGAGGCTAATGATGAACCCTCCATCGTACATTCAAAGTGCGGTGATAGCGCATCGGCTGTTGACTATAGGAGGGGGTATGGCTTCAGTCAGCTTGTGAAACAATCGCTTAAGATACAAAGGAGAACGATGACCATGAAAAATGTATTACTTAGCCTCGCGCTGCTATTCATGCTGAGTCTCGGGCTGGTTCAGGCGCAGGAGTCGATGTATGCCGGCCTTGACCCAAGCGGTCAAACCGTCGTCTATTGGCATCAATATAGCGAAGACAGTTCGCAGGGCGATACCATGTCCGCCCTCATTGCCGAGTTCAACAGCAGCAATGAATATGGCATCACAGTCGAAGCCATCCATCAAGGCAGCTACGGTCCCATTGAAGACCTGATGAACACCGCCATTCTGTCGGGCGAACTGCCCAACTTGGTGGCCGGCTATGCCAATGCGGTCGCCGGCTGGGCGAACGAAGGCCTGGTGGTCGATATTGAGGGGCTGCTCCAGGACCCCGAATGGGGCCTTTCAGCAGATGAGCAAAGCAATCTCAACTTCAATTTGCTGGATGTCAACAAGCTCGACTTCGCGCCCTTTAATGGGATGCGCGTCGCCTGGGCAAATCAGAACTCGCTGAACGTGTTTTATACCAACCTCGATATTGTCGAAGCGCTGGGATTCGAGCGCCGCGTGCCGGCGACCCTTGCCGAGTTCGAGGCAATCTCATGCGCCGCTGGCGCCAGCGAAGATTATCAGGGATACCCCCTAGGCACCGGCATATCCCACTTTGAAAGTTTTGTCGCTGCACACGGCGGCGCGATTTTTGACAGCGAGGCGGGCGAATACATCTTTGAATCCGATGGCGTTGTCGATACGATGGAATTGTTCACCCGTATGCTGGCAAACAACTGCGCTTATCTCTATGCCGAACGCTACCAGAATACAGGCGACTTCTCCCTGGGCATCACGCCCTTTGCGGCTGGCAGTTCCGCCGGCATTCCCTTTATCACCTGGGACGCCGCCACAGCCGAAATGACCGATGAATGGGTCATTACCGCCTTTCCGGGCGCCGAAGGCGTCGGCGCCACCATCCAGCTGTTTGTTCCCAGTCAGGCAATCCTGACAGCCGCGCCCGAACAGGAACTGGCGACCTGGCTCTTTGTCAAATTCCTGGCAGGCCCCGAGGCGCAGCTTGCTTGGTCAGGCGCGACTGGCTACTTCAGCATCCGCAACGACATCGAAGTGACAGCAGACGACTTCACCGAACCGCGTATGCCCTACGAACGCTTCATTGAAGTGCAGGGCATCCTGACTGACGAATCGGTCAGCGTTTATTCGTCGCCCGGCCTGCCCAGCTACAGCGCGGTCCGCGGGATTGTTCCCAACATCCTCGCGGAAGTCGTGAATGGCGATGCCGCCATCGCTGACGCGCTTGCCGAGCTTAACGAGGAAGCCAACGAACTGCACGCCGACCTTGACGGCTAATCAACCGCTCCAAATCGGCGCTCCCTTCCCTCATTTTGAGAGAAGGGAGCATCCAATCTAAAAAGTTTAATAGAAAGCGAAAGGTGCCATTTGACCCGCGACACGTTTTATGTTATATTCAGTTAGAAAGTTCACCTTCCCACCACTTTACTTGGCAGCCACATGAACATGGCATATCAGATGCTTCGGTTGATATAGCGTCTGCACGTATTTTTAATCAAACCATCGGGGATTTATCACCCAACAGCACAGCAAACACCAAACACAGACAGCGCGGCACAATCTATCCCCGCCGCATCAGCATATCCCAGGAAAAACCCAATGAATATCGCAAAGCTCGAAACCAAAACGCTTCCCGAATTACGCACGATGGCGCGTGACCGCAACGTCCCTCGCTTCAGCCGCCTCAAAAAACAAGACCTCATCATCGGACTGCTCCGTCAGGAAGCTATCCGCAAAGGGCATGAATTGCGCGGCGGCATCCTGGAGGTGGTTGACGACGGCATCGGCTTCCTGCGGGCAGAAGGGTATCTGCCAGGCAAGAACGACATTTACGTCAGCCAAACTCAAATCAAAAAGTTCAACCTGCGTACTGGTGACATGATTGTCGGGCAAGTGCGCCCGCCCAAAGACACCGAACGCTATTTTGGGCTGCTGCGGGTGGACGCAGTGAACGGATTGAACCCGAATGAGGTCAGACACCGCGCCAACTTTGAACGTCTGACGCCTATTTTCCCAGAAGTCCGCTTTAATCTGGAGACCCTGCCGCGGATTATGTCAACCCGTATGCTCAATCTGGTTTCACCGATTGGCTTTGGTCAGCGCGGGCTGATTGTATCGCCGCCCAAAGCGGGCAAAACCACCATCCTTAAGGACATCGCCAACGCCATCAGCACCAATTATCCAGAAGTGCATCTGATGATTGCCTTGATTGGCGAGCGCCCCGAGGAAGTAACCGACATGGATCGGTCGGTTGATGCCGAAGTGATTGCGTCTACCTTTGATGACCCGGTGCATCACCATGTCCGCGTTGCCGAGATGGCCCTCGAACGCGCCAAACGCCTGGTCGAGGTCAGACGGGATGTGGTGATGATGCTCGATAGTGTCACCCGTCTGGCGCGTGCCTATAATCTGGTCGTACCCACCAGTGGCCGCACGCTCTCTGGGGGGCTTGACCCCTCTGCCATCCATCCGCCAAAACGGCTGTTTGGCGCTGCCCGCAATGTTGAAGAAGGCGGCAGCCTGACCATCGTCGCCACCTGCCTCGTCAATACGGGCAGCAAGATGGATGATGTCATTTACGAGGAGTTCAAGGGGACTGGCAACATGGAACTGCACCTCAGCCGCAAGCTGCAGGAACGCCGCATTTTCCCCGCCTTTGATATTGAACAGTCCTCGACGCGGCGCGAAGAACTGCTGTTGGGGCCCGATGTGTTGCAGCGTGTCTACACGATGCGCCGAATGTGGTCGCATCTGGCAGAACAGCCAGAGGGCATCGCTGGCGCCACCGAGCAGCTTTTGCATAGCTTCCGTATGTATGACACCAACGAGAAGTTCCTCAACAACCTGGCGGGTTCAAACGGGCGGCGCTAGCGTACATTTGACAGCCATTTTGACTGCGCTAAGCTGTTGTCGCATCAGACAACCTTCAGGATACTGTGGATGAATCTCGCCTGCTGCTGCACCGTGCCAATCAGGCAGGGTTATCCGATGCTGGCAGCAGACAATGGCTGGCATAATCGTTCAGGAATGTCAGAACGCTTCGGATAAACCCGAGGCGTTTTTGATTTACAGGAGAACCGATGTTAGCAGCCATATCGAATTGGCGAGGGAGCCAAGCCATGTCTGAATTCACCAAGGGGTATCCGATTCTGCTTAA
This sequence comes from Aggregatilineales bacterium, assembly GCA_965214515.1. Taxonomy (GTDB): domain Bacteria; phylum Chloroflexota; class Anaerolineae; order Aggregatilineales; family Phototrophicaceae; genus UBA6055. The sequence goes on along the minus strand of OZ243955.1, from coordinate 3,057,847 downwards.
CTTGCAAGACAGGCAAGTCGCTGTCGCCGGCGGATATGGCGGGCATACTCAAGCGGCTGGAAGGCAGCAGACAAGCGCATCCTTATCCATAAACGCCCGTGCAATCAGCCTCGCAATCGGTTATAGTTTTAGGCGTCCGACTCTCTGGACGATTTATCCCGACCTTTTGGAAAGCTGAACGATGACCGATTACAATTTTGACGAAATCATTGACCGCAGCCAGCACAGCAGCGCCAAGTGGAGCATGGTTGAGGACGACTGCCTGCCGATGTGGGTGGCGGATATGGATTTCCGCTCGCCCCCATCGGCCATCCAGGCGATGATAGAACGGGCCGAACATGGCGTCTTTGGTTATACGACCGACCCGCCCAAGCTAAAAGACATCATTGTCGAGCGCATGCAAAAGCTCTACGGCTGGCGGATTGCGCCAGAGGATGTCGTGTTTTCGCCGGGGATGGTGCTGGCGCTCTGCGCGATTTGTCGGGGTTTTGGAGCGCCTGGCGACGGGGTTTTGATTCAAACACCTGTGTACGGGTCTTTTTTCAAAGCTGCCAGCAACAATCAAAAGTTCACCTACAATGTCGATATGCACTATGTCGCTGACGATGCTCACAGCTTTCACTATGAGACGGATTATGACGAGTTTGAAAGAGCCGCCCGCGAAGGACAAACCTCCATCTACCTGCAATGCAACCCACAAAATCCTGCCGGCTTCCTGTATTCGCTTGAGGAACTCGAACGAATGGGGGAGATTTGCCTGCAACACAATGTCCTGATTGTCGCTGACGAAATTCATTCCGATTTGATTCTGGAAGGCAGGCACATTCCCATCGCCACCCTGTCAGACGAACTGGCGCAGCATACGATTACGACCATTGCCCCCAGCAAAACCTTTAACCTGCCGGGGATGGCCTGTTCGGTTTTGATTGCCCAAAACAAAGAAATCCGCCAAACGCTGCAAGCGGCGCTGCGCGGCATCAGCGCCCACGTCAATATCATGGGATATGAAGCCGCTTATGGCGCTTACAGCGGCGGCGGCGAGTGGCTGCGGCAGCTGCTTGTTTATCTGAAAGACAATCGAGACTACGCGATTGATTACCTGCGGCGCAACATCCCACAGATTAAAACCACCGTACCCCAAGCCACTTATCTGCTATGGATGGATATGCGTGAACTGCCCATCGAAGGGGATTTGCTGGACTTCTGCCGGGCGAGCGCAAAAATCGCACCCACGGATGGGGTCTTCTTTGGCAGCGCCGGGGAGGGCTTTGTCCGCTTGAACTTCGGCTGTCCCCGCGCCATACTGGAAGAGGGGCTTCGGCGCTTGAAGGCGGCGGTTGACCGGCTGGCGCTCAAGGTTTAAGCGCAAGGCAAGGAGGCCGTCTCGTGCCACGACCTTTTCTGATTGATACGGATGCCGGCTCGGATGATGCTGTCGCTGTGCTGATGGCATTGCGGCACCCCGATGTCGATGTCAAGGCGATTACTGTGGTGGCGGGCAATGTGCCGCTGGAACAAGGCCTTAAAAACACGCTCTTTTTCACCGAACTCTGTCAGGCAGAGGTGGGCGTGTACGCTGGGGCCAATCGCCCGCTCATCCGCGAATTCGCGCCGGCCGACTGGTTTCACGGGGCGGATGGCCTGGGGGATTGGGGAGACCGCTTCGCGCCGCGATATGCCCAGGCGCAGGCTGGACATGCTGTCGATGCTATCATCGAGACGCTGCGGCGGACGCCTGAGATTGTCATAGTTACTTTGGGACCGCTGACCAATCTGGCGATGGCAATCCGCCAGGCGCCGGACATCATCCCACAGGTTTCGCGCTGCATTGTGATGGGCGGCGCAGCCTGCACCAACGGCAACGTGACGCCAGCCGCCGAATACAATATCTGGTGCGACCCCGAAGCCGCGCGGATTGTCTTTCGTTCGGGCTTGCCGCTGGAAATGGTGGGATGGGAGTTCAGCCAAGGCGCATTTGTGCTGTCGCTGGAGGACATCGAATGGATTCGCCGCCTGAACACGGCTTATGCGGATTTCACCATCGACTCGAACCGAAAGGGTATGCGCGGTTACGAGAAGCAAACAGGCGAAATCGGCATCTCGCTGCCCGATGGCGTCGCCATGGCCGTCGCTATCGACCCGCGAATCTGCACAGCCAAAAGCCGACATTATGTGGATATTGAATGCCACAGCGAACTCACACGCGGCATGACCGTCGTCGACAGGCTCAATCTGGCTGACGATGCACGCAATGCTCATGCCTGGCGCGAGGTTCTCCATCATCAAGCCAAGCCGCTTGTCTGCTGGGAACTGGATGCCTTGGGCTGGAAAGCCTTGCTGTATGGACTTCTCAAGTAGCTTGAATCGGGTGCAGTGCAACCCTAAGAGAGTAACAACGTATACAGATATAGAAGGCAGTCAGGCAAGGAGAGGAAACCATGAGCCAGGAGCCGAAGAAGGGAACGGAACGCGATTGGGTCGAGGAGATGGAAGTCGCTGGCAATGAACTGGTGGAGCGGGTCAAGAGTTTGGTCGCGGAGGGCAATGTCCGCCGTCTGATTATCCGCAATGCCAATAACGATGTCCTGCTCGAAGTGCCATTGACACCGGCGGTGGTGGTCGGTGGGGTTGCCACCCTTATTAATCCCGTGCTGGCGGCTTTGGGGGCGCTGGCGGCACTCATCGCCAGGATAAAAATCGAAATCATTCGCGTGGAAGAGATTGACGAAGAAGCCGAAGTCATCGAAATATCTGCGGAGGATGTTACCGATAACACCACCGAAGACTAATTCTGCGAAAGGGTCGCCGCTAGCGCGGCCCTTCAGTTGCTCTTTCATGGCCCTTTGCCCCCCTCGAGCGACATCAGTCAGGGTGATGGCTTGCCAAGGGCGATTTTTGCATTCGCACAGGGTCGGATTTCATGGCACGATTTGCGCGGAGACTTGAAGCGCTTGAAATCGAATTCGTTGCGGCCAGATAGGCAGTGGGCAGCCTGCTCAACTTGGGATATAATTCAGGATACTTTATAATACGAGCTCAAGCGGCAGCGACTGGCATCCATAATTATTATGGCGGATAAGCCCATCCGTGCTGTCTATTTCGAAGATGAGAGGTCTACCATGATTGTTAGTGTCCTGCAAGAAAACTTGGCCAAGAGCCTGAGTATTGTAACCAAAGCCGTAGACAGCAGCCCGCAGCTGCCGGTGCTTGCCAATGTCCTGCTCGAAACGGAAGATTCGCGTTTGAAGCTGTCCGCCACCAACCTGGAACTAAGCATTACCATGTGGATTGGCGCCAAAGTGGAACAGGCTGGCAGCATCACCCTGCCCGCCAAAACCTTCACTGAATTGGTCAGCAACCTTTCCAGGGAGCGGGTTGACCTGCGGCTGGACGAGGCCACCCATACCATGCACCTGCGCTGCGGCATACAAAACTCGAATATACGCGGCATTGACGCCGATGAATTCCCGCCGGTCAATCACAACGAGCAGGCTGAACTTCATGTTGAAGGCAAAACACTGCGCGAAATGATTGTCCAAACAGCATTCGCGGCCGCCAAAGAGCAGAACCGCCCGATTTTGACCGGGGTTTATCTGCAATTAGACAAACAGGTGATGACGATGGCGGCGGCTGATGGCTATCGTCTGGCAGTCCGCACCGCCAACATCGAGAAAGACTTCAGCGACAAACAGGATATGGTGATTCCCGCGCGGACGATGAGCGAAGTCGCCCGCATTATCGAAGATGACCAGGAAGTCGGCATATCCCTGCCCGTCCAGCGCGACAGCGTCACCTTTTTTATGCCCAACATTCTGGTTTCCTCGCAGCTGCTTGATGGACGTTTCCCTGATTTCGCCTCGATTATCCCGCGTTCTTATGCGACATCGACCGTCATGTACACCAGCGACCTGCTGATTGTCTGTCAACGGGCAGAAATTTTCGCCCGTGACAATGCCAACAGCGCCAATTTGCATGTCAAACCGGCGCCTAATCCAGGTGAACCTTCTGAAGTGCTGATTGTCGGCAAGAGCGCCGAGCGCGGCGACAGTGAGGGCTTGCTGGATGCCTCTGCCGAAGGCGAGCCACTTGATATTTCGTTTAACATCAAGTATCTGATTGATGTGCTGCGGGTCATCAAGGAAGAGCGGGTCGTCTTCCAAAGCAATGGCGCGGAAAATCCGGGGGTGCTGCGCCCCGAAAATCGGGAAGACTTCATCCATGTTATCATGCCGATGAGCAAATAGGCATGAGCCAGCCGACAAAGGCCCGGCGGATTCGACAGTTAAGGCTTAAACTGAATCAGTCCGCGCTTGCCATTGCTGCGCCAATTCGCATCGGCATCGTTTAGTTGTGCCGCCATCGCAGCGGACGGCAAACCCACAATGGGGTCGCTTTTGAGTGTCCGCAGGCACAAGACTGGCGCATCGAGATAACTCAGCACCGCAGCGAAAGACGTATCCACTGCCCACAGGCAGTCACCCAGGGCGCGGCGATAATTGGCATCCCCTTTCACAATCAAGAGGCGGGCAGCGTTCAGAAGGCCGCGCATAACCGGCGGCAGTTCCCACAGGAATGAACTGCTATTCCAAAACGGGTGCGGCACAAAGCGCAGCCGCTCGGCATCCCAGGCAGCGCTCAAGCGCCGCGCAAGCTCGCGGCTCGCCCGGCCGCGTTTTTTCATCTCGGCAAGCATCAGCCAGACATCCTGCGGAATGGCATCGCTGACAAAAGTCGGATGCGCCTTGAGGCACAGGACAACGCGCCCGGCTGCATGACGCAGCAGGCAGTCTGTCAGCACCAAATCCATCGCCAACTCGGAGCCAGCGTTGTCGGCGATGATATAGACCGAGCCTGCGGCTTTAAGGCCGCCACCCTGCGATTGACGCAGATAATCCAGTAATTGCGGGCGATTGTCCACCAGCAGGTCATCGGGCGCGATGTCCGTTCCCCGCGCCATCGAGGCTGCATAGCTCAGGTCAATGCGGTTCGCCCACAAGTCCAAGGCGATGGCTGCCATGAGCTCTTCCTCCGCCCCGCCGACAGGCTGCAAGGCACGTTCCAGCAAATGCCAGAGCGCCGCACCCTGAAGTTCGGCTCGCTTCTTGGGCAGAAAAGGGTCGCGCCCGCTTTCATGCCAGCGCACTGCCGCAATCAAGCGCCGATAAGCGTAAGTCTCGGCAAAAAACCATTCGGCATTGTGCCAGGTCAAATCGCCGCCAGCCTTCGCCTGCTGTGCCTGCAAGGCCCGCAGCCATGCTTCATAATCCGCCGCCGACTTGTCCAAAGCGGTTATCGCTTCCCCATTGGCAATATCATCGCGCAATCGCTTCAGGTCCGCCCGAATGCCGGCCGTATAATCCGCATTCAGGTCAATGGTCTCGTCAATGATAGCCGGCAGACGGCGCTTCATGGTGTTGTTGGCGAAGGCGTTGCTGGAGTCGGTGCGAATCGGTTCAGGCGCTCTCAGCGCAGTGGACATGCGTTTCCTCTTGATGTTCAGGACAAAAACTGCTCATGTTCGGTTATTTGGCAGCGCGATAGATGGTCACATAGCGGCGCGGTTCGCTGCCTGTGCTTGCCGAACTCATGCGTGCCTGTCGCGCCAGTTCATGCTGCCGTCTGCGAATGGGCGATGCCTGCGGCTTGAGGTCAATGCGGTCTTCACCGGTGCGAATTCGGTTAATCGCGCGTTCTGCCTCAAGCATCGCTTCTCCAAAAGGGTCGGCGCCGCGCCGGCCATGGAGCCTGAAGAGGTCGACCAGAAAATTCTCCATCTGAGTCACTGTGTTCGCCCGCAGCACATAAATGGACATGCCCCGCTTTTCGCCATCCGTAATCAGTCGCGGTCGCCGCCGATAATGGGTCTTCAAGGTCACAATCGCCGCCGCTTCAGCAAAGTCATCCGTCAAGACGAGCGGCACAGCCAGACGGCGGGCGGCTTGTTTCAGGCGGTTGCGTGCCACCCCATAGGCATACACCTTGACCGCAGTCAGGTTTTGGGTATCAATCTGCGCCGCATTGTCCTGCATCCCGCTGCGCGTCTTGCCATTGTTCCGATTGCCGCGCACAACACGGGCAGCCGTCTCGCCCCCAGCGCGAGGCGAGTGCGAGCCCGATTCTGGCACATATTCCCCGACATGAATCATGCCCTGGTCATCGCGTTCGCGCAGTTCAGCCGGCAGCGGGCGGTTGCGCAGCATGGCATCAACTGCCGAAGCGACATCCGAATGCACCACCAGACGGTCCCGCGCCTGAATTTCAATCATAATGTCAAAGGTCGGCGCGGTGCGCCGTTCCAGCACAACCTTTTGCGTGCCGCGCCGTCGGGCTTCATCATCCGACAAAGTAACCGACTCAATCCCCCCAATCAGGTCGGACAGGGTGGGATTCAACAACAGATTTTCCAGCGAATTGCCGTGCGCCGTGCCAATCAGCTGAACGCCGCGTTCAGCAATGGTGCGGGCTGCCTGCGCTTCCAGTTCACGCCCGATTTCATCAATCACAATCACCTCCGGATTGTGATTTTCGACAGCCTCAATCATCACCTCATGCTGGCGGTCTGGCTGTGAGACCTGCATGCGGCGCGCCCTGCCCACAGCCTGATGCGGAATATCGCCGTCGCCGCCAATCTCGTTGGAGGTATCGACAATCACGACCCGCCTATGATTGGCACGCACCCGCGCCGCTTCGCGCAGCAGTGTCGTCTTGCCAACCCCTGGCGGCCCGACAATCAGGACGCTTTGCCCAGATTCAATCAAGTCGGCGATAATGTCAATCGTGCCATAAACCGCCCGACCAATCCGCACCGTCAAGCCGACAATTTTGCCCCGCCGATTGCGAATTGCCGAAATGCGATGCAGGGAACGTTCAATGCCAGTACGATTGTCATCATCAAATTCGCCCAGCACCGAAACAATCTGATGCAAATCTTCCTCGGTGACCTCGCGGTCCGAAAGTTCATATTCTCTGTCAATGTAGCGGGCGATGGGGAGCCGCCCCAGGTCAAGCACAACCTCCAGCAGTTGGCCGGTATTGCCATACTCGTCAAGCGCGTAACGGACACGAAGCGGCAGCACCTTTCTGAGTACATCAAAATCATCAGTTATACGTTTGTCCATGTAATCGTCTGGCATCCTTTCGCTCATCGTTCAGATTGACCATCCGCAGGGTGGCTGCTGGTTTGTGCTGACCGCCTGCGTTCAGGCTGACCCGCGCAAAGGAGGTTTGACGCACGCCCGCGGTCAAATGCTTGACCATGACCGCCTGTTCCAGCCAGGGAGAAAATCCCAAGTCCAGCATGGCATTCTCCAGCCAGCCCTGATAACCGCGCACGCATACATAAACGGGCACCTTGCAGCAGCGCTCGATTGCCAGCAGCGCCGCCGCCACAATGTCCGGCGCATCGCTAAGTATTTCGGGGTGCAGATAGGGCATCAGATAGACCCCATGCCTGCCTTCGGAACAGGCGATATAGGCTTCCACACAGCCATTTTTGCGATAGACCAGCCCTTCCATATCAGCCGAGGGCCCCATCACCGTCTGCAAGATGCGCGGAATCGTGCAGCCCAGCAGCGCCGCAATGCCAACCTGGTCATCATCGGTCTCTGGCGTGATGGTCAGGTCGGGCAGCGGTATCTCATCTGTGATGGGGTCATGCCGCCAGATGACCTGCCGACTGTAGACGGCATAACCGGCGCGGCGCATCGTCTCGAACAAGCGATGGCTCAACTCGACTTCCGCCACCAGTGTTTGGGCGCCATTTTTGCCCGCCTGCTCGGCCATGGCATCCAGCATGTGCAGCCAAATGGTGTCATCCTCATCATCTTTCAGCGTCGGCGCCAGATAGACAATGTGGGCATTGACATCATCCTGACGATAGCGAAACTGTCCAACAACATCCTGACGCTCGACATGCGCCAGCAGCGTATGCAATCCGCGCGAAAAGACAATGCTCGACAAAAGCGCACTGTTCTGCCCGCGTGCATCCTCCGTCAGCCTCAATTCACTGTGCAGCACAATCGCGTTCTGCTTGAGACGCAGCATCAAGGGAATATCGAGCAGTTTCATCGGATGGGTGTCGGTATGATGGTTCACGATGTTCCTCGCTTTCCCATATCCAAAGCGGATATGTTCAGCCTTATTGTAGCATTGTCAGTCAGGCTCTGACAACCGACCTTGCCTGCCATCCCGCCTTCACCAGACCGCACCGCGCCCGGCAGCTTCGCCATGCGATTGACATTCGTCATGCAAATCACACCCGACACCGCAAAGCCAATCTCCCCGCGGCTGCCGGCCGCCAGCGCGCTGATTCCAGCCGATACCGGCGGCAAATCCGCCATCAGCTGGACTTGCTGCGCTTCGGCTATCAAGTCCTGTGCAAAGCGCTGGTGGCTGTGTCCCAAATCCGCGCCATGATAAACCCGTATCAAACCCGCCTCGTTATCGCTCGTGACGACCATGTCACCCGCAGGCGAGCAGGCGATGTGGCGAATCCTGTAATGCACCTGGACCCGCCTTGCTGCCGCGCCGCTGGCATCGGTCAAAACGATTTGGCTGCCATCGGTCAGAAAGAAGCATCTGCCACCCTTCGAGATGACAAGGCTGCTCGTCCGCAGGGGGTCAATCTGCAAACCCGTGTCGAACGCGCCCGTCAGCATACCTCGCCTGTAGACGCTTAATCGCCCCCCGGCGTCCAACGCCCCCACCAGCCCCGAAGCCCCATCCATAGCCACCGCCACCAGACCCTCCGCCCCCATGGCCTCAAGGGCATGAAGCCTGCCATCGGCAAGGAGCCGCAGTCGGTTATGCGGCTCGTGAAAGAGGACGAATCTGCCATCGTGTGAACTGTGAATTGCCGCCAGCCGCGTCAATACCAAGGGCAAAAAGGCAGACCCTTTGGGATTGCCCAGATTTTTCAGAAACAGCCCCCATGCTTTGCTCAGATAATCCCTGTCCTTCGGCGGGGCGCCAATCTGACGATAACCGTGCCAGGCGCCGCTCTCCACATCGTAAAATTCAACGCGGTCGCCTTGAGCCAATACCGCCAGCAGAGACGGCTTGCCCGACAGGATTCGCAAGTCCCGAATGGCCTGATTGGTGAGATGAAGCCGCCAGTTCATCAGTCCTGTTTGGGATATACTTGGGATAACTTGGGATAATTATAACAGTCTTATGGATTTGTGCCGATAGCCTCAAGTGAACTATTTCAAAAAACCTGATAAAATAAACTGGCAGGCAGAAGCGCATACATGATATGAAACGAGATGCCGTGTGACAGACGGGAAACGAATACCCCAACCTGATGACGAACGCATTATCCGCCGTCTCGATACCTTAAAGGTCTATTTCAACCCGATGCGGACGCGCATTATGCAGGAAATCGCTCACACCCCGCGCAGCGTCCAGCAAATCGCAGAAGCGCTGGATGTCCCTTTTACTCGTCTGTATTATCACATCAAGCTGATGGAGAAACACGGGCTCATCCGCATGGTGGATGTCCGACAGTTATCTGGCGCCATCGAAGAAAAGTATTATCAAGTGTCTGCCCGCATGTTTGTCATTGACCGCAGCCTGCTCACCTTTGACCCGCAAGGCAAAAATGACAGCCTGGAAGTTCTGCTCAAAAATGTATTCGATGCCTCCCATACCGATGTTCGTCAGAGTGTCCGCGCCGAACATATTGATATGAGCGCCGTCCCGCCGCACCCCAAGGCGCTCTTCGCCCGCCGTCTTTTATTTCGGCTGACAGCGGATAAGGCCATGGATTTTCAGCGCGAACTGATGGATTTGCTGGTCAAATATCAATCCACCAAAACCAGCGCGGATGATACTTACTATGCAGCCCTGCTCGCTCTCTATCCGACCAACGTCCCCTTCGAAGCCATTGATGAGGAAAGGTACACTGAAGTCCCGTAACAAAATGGATGCTGGCGGGCGAAGAGCGCCTGCCATAAACCTAAGCGCCATCCCGACGTGCTTGCACCCGGCGCCGCACGAATGCCAATATCCATCTCGCGCCGATTATCATTGTGGCCGCCAGCGCGTTGAAATACACATCAACGATGTCATAAACGCGGTTGGGCAAAAGTGATTGTATGCCCTCATCGAGCCAGCCCAACAGTATGGAAATGACGAGGGCGAGGATGGCAGGTACAGGAACGGGCCGCCCGTTTTCTCGCCGCTCCAGAAGCGCTTCGTGAACCAGCGCAGCCACTAGGCTATATTCAAACAGGTGGGTGCGTTCCTCTGGTGTCCCAATCCCAATTCTGAGCCATGCCATCAGATAAACAATCAGGATGCCTGCCCCTACCGCAATCTCGGCGCGACCTGGTCGCTTTCTGATAAATAGCATTGAGATAATCACCAGCGACACAAGAAATACGAAAACCATCGCATCCGTGAGGTCGCTGCGCTCGCGGAGTATCGCGGCTATCGCCGGGGCGTGCCACAAGGTGGCATAGATTGCTGCCAAGACGATAACAAGCGCGGCCCAGAGCCGGCGCTCCCGATTGGAACTGAAGCAAGGCATCATCATTTCCAAGCAATAAATCAAAGTCCAAAAGCTCTTAATCCAATTACGCAAAGTGGAACAAATTGTTGCAAGCCGATATACTGAAGTCCCCTAAAGACAAAATGGAGGCTGGCGATGGACAAATTGCGCGTTGGTTTTATCGGGACTGGCAGGATTTCCGATTTGCACGCTCTGGCTTATCTCGATGATGACCGGGCCGACATTGTTGCCGTCTGTGACAAAAATATCGAATTGGCCCGAAAGCGCGGTCAGGCCTGGCATGTGCCTGATGAGCGCATCTTCAGTGACTACCATGATTTGCTGGCGGCAAGGGATATTGACCTGGTGGAGATTCTGCTGCCCCATCATCTGCACTGTCAGGCAGCGCTGGATGCGATTGTGGCTGGAAAGCACGTTTCAGTCCAAAAGCCGATGGCGCTGACAGTCGCGCAGGCCGATGACATGATTGCAGCCGCCAGCCAGGCCGGTGTCATCCTCAGAGTTTATGAAAACTTCATCTTCTACCCACCCATCCAACGCGCCAAATCCCTGATTGACCATGGCGAAATTGGCGACCTGCTCACCATTCGGCTGAAGAGCCATTCAGGCGTGAGTCCAAATGCCTGGGAAGTCCCGCAAGAGGCTTGGGCCTGGCGCTTCAAGGTCGAAACAGGCGGCGGCGGACAACTGCTGTTTGATGATGGACATCACAAATTTGCCTTGGCCTGGCACTTTATGGGCCTGGCGGAGCAGGTTCATGCCTGGACGGGCGCGACAGAATTTGCGCCCGGCATGGTTTTGGATGCGCCTGCCATTGTCTCGTGGAAATACCCGCATAATCGCTTCGGCTCGCTGGAAATGGCTTACTCCCCCGAACTCATGATGGATACACGGCACTATGCCCAGGATGACCGCGTTGAGATTACCGGCACAAAAGGGGTCATCTGGGTCACGCGCGGACACGGGAAAATGATGGATATACCCCCGGTCATCCTGTATAAAGACCGCCAGACACGCACCTTTTCCGATATGCCAGTCGGCTGGGAACACAGTTTTATCAACGCAACCCGGCATTTCATCGATGCTTATTTTGCTGGCGAAACGCCACATCTGACCGGAATGGAGGGGCGCGATATTCTAAAGTTCGCTTCGGCGGCGCAGGAATCTGCCGATACAGGTCAGGTTGTAAGGCTATAAAAAGAAGCCCGCTCGGCGCAGGCGGCGTAAAATATGACCGAATCAGGTTTCCAGCATCGTAATCGTATCCCCCTCCATGCTGGTAATCGTTGCCAATGCCTCTATCGGCACATCATACTTGTCCAGCATACGGCGGCGCCCGCCCTCAAAGGTCTTTTCGACAACCACCCCCACGCCAACCAGACTGGCTTTGGCGCTCACGACAATCCGCGCCAGCGCCAGCAGCGTTTTCCCGGTTGCCAGGAAATCATCAATAATCAGGATATTTTCGCCTGGCTGCAAGAACTCTGCCGAAACCAGCAGCAATGTTTCGCCGCCTTTGGTATGGCTGGGCGCAGTTTCCAGGAACACCGGCCCCGCCATCGTAATCGGCTTTCTTTTGCGAGCATAAACCACTGGCACATTCAGTTCGATGCCAGTCATCAATGCGGGCGCAATGCCCGAAATCTCTGCGGTTAAAATGCGGTCAATCTGCATATCGGCAAATTTTGCGGCAAATGCCTTGCCCATACCCGCCATAAGCTGCGGGTCAAGCTGGTGGTTGATGATGCTGTCTACTTTCAGAATCCCGCCACCCAGATGCTTGCCCTCCAGTTGAATGCGCTCTGCCAACGCTTTCATCAAATCTGCCCGGCTGCATCATCTGCAAAAAGGGACAGGACACGGGTAATCTGTTCAAGGTGGTCAATATCATGCAAACCCACCTGCATGACCGCATCGGTCATGGTGAAGCTCTTGCGTTCCGGATGCACCCCGCTTCGTTCCCACTCTTCGGCAGTCAAGGACTTGAAAAAGTCGATAAACCGCCCGCGCGATGCTTTTAATTCGCAATATGCCTCGGCCAATGTCTCCTGCTGATACGCCCGCTCAATCGCCATCGCCTCATGGTCATAAGCGGGCAGTTGTGGCTGCTCCTGTTCCAGCATCATTTTGGCACGCTGGCGAAAAATCTCATCAAAATCCCGCAGATGACAGACAATCTCGACAATCGACCATCCCTCCGCTCCATCCCGCCATTCATGCGCCTGCGCTTCCGAAACCTGGCTCAGAATATGACCCAGGATGTCACAGGTCAGGCGCATCTGCACAATATGACGCCGACGAACCTGATGCAATGTCGTCCTTGCTTTTTCCATATCGCTTTGTCCTCGCTATTCCCTTACTGCCCAGAGCTTGACGCGGTTGTCGCCACTGCCCGATGCCAGCATCGAGCCCACTGGATGAAAGCTCAACGACAGCACCGGTCGGCTGTGTCCGCTCAACTTCACCAATTCCCGACAGCTTGCCACATCCCAAATCCGAATTTTGCTATCGCGTCCGCCCGTTGCCAGCAGCAGGCCATCGGGCGAGAATGCCAGCGCATCCACGCCGCCAAAATGACCCGGCAAAATACGGCTTGGCCGGGCTTGGTGAATGTCCCAGAGGCGAATGGTCATATCTTTGCCCGCCGATGCCAGCAATGACCCGCGCGGACGGACAGCAATCTGGCGCACCCAATCATCATGCCGTCCGACGACAGCGCTCCTGGCTGCCGCTCCCAAATCCCAGCGCCGAATGCTCCCGTCGCGGCTGGCAGACAGGATTGCCTGCCCCGCCCCGTCAAAAGCCACCGCCGTGACCTCGTCCGAATGCGCCGTCAGCACCGCCCGCTGAATCCCGATTTCGGTGTCCCAGAGCCGCAGGGTATGGTCGGCGCCGGCTGTTGCCAGCATCGTGCCGCTCGGGCTGAAAGCCACCGCCTCGACCGAACTCGAGTGACCGCTCAGCGTGAGATGTTCCCGAATCTGCTGGTCTTCCAATAACCACAGTTTCACTGTCGTATCGGCGCTGGCCGACGCCAGCAAGCGGTTGTCAGGGCTAAAGGCGATGCCCTTGACTGGGCCGCTGTGGTCGCTTAGCCGATGAGTCGGTGACCCGCCGAAGGCGTGGACATACAGCGCGATGCCATCGCCGCCGCAAATCGCCAGCATATCCCCCAGCGGCGACCATAACACCCCGGCAATCCAGCCAAACTGCACCATGCCGACCGTCTCGATGCTGGATACATTTTCGGATGCCATTCGCTGATAACTCATCTCACATCCTTTTGCGGCCGACCGCGCCCGGCCCACATTGGCTAAAACCTTGGACGGAGTTCGCGCGGAAATGATGTCAGCACATCAAGCCCATCCTCAGTGACCAGCACATTGTCCTCTATGCGCACGCCCCCCACTTGCGGCATGTAGACCCCTGGCTCAATCGTAAAGACCATGCCCGGCTCCAACACCTGCTCATTGCCCGCGACGATATTGGGCAATTCATGCACGCTCAATCCGAGGCCATGCCCCAGACGATGAATAAAATAATCCCCGAATCCAGCCGCTTCAATCACCCGACGGGCGGCGCGGTCTACCGCCGCGCAGGTCACGCCCGGACGGGCAAACTCGCGGGCGGCGCGGTTGGCATCATCAACCGCAGCATACATCGCTCGCATCTGTTCAGTGGGTTCGCCCATGCAAAAGGTGCGGGTAATATCAGCCGGATAATCCTGATAAGATGCCCCGAAATCAATCAGCAAAAACTCATCCTCACCCCAGACGCGGTCACCGGTGTTGCCATGTGGCAAGCCACTCTTCTCACCCGTCAAAACCAGCAGAAAAGCCAATCCCTGCGCCCCCCGCTCCAGCATTTCCGCCGACAGTCTGTCCGCAATTTCACGCTCGGTCATCCCCGGACGCGCCCACTGCATGGTCGCCCGCAAGGCGGCCTCGCTTATGTTAATCGCCGCTTGCATCTTGGCGACCTCTTCTGGTGACTTTCGCGCTCGCATATTCAAAAGTAGCTCGCCAATATCCATCCCCTTCGCGGACGAGATGCCCGCCCTTTCAAAAGCCAGCCACTCAAACAGGCGCATGGTCTGACCATCCATCGCAAACCGCTTGTCGGGCAGGCCCAATTCCAGCGCAGCCTGCCGAAATGCCGCTTCATAACCGTCCTTGTCCGTCCATACGAACCGCCTTGCCTCAAGCTCGGGCCGCGCTTCCAGCTTGGCGACCTCTAATTGCGGAATAATAAATGACAGCCCCTGCCGACTGTACAAGCCAACAATCGGCCGCTCGGACAAATGAAAGTGCAAACCCGTGAAATACAGCATATTTTCGCCCGGCACAATCGCCACCATATCGGCATGACTGCCTTCCAGCAGGGCATCCAATCGCCCCAGATAATCAATCGCCATCATCCTGCATCTCCCTTGCCTTGAATCGCATACACCCAGTTTAACCCGCTTCAGCATTTTTTGCCCAATGCAAATGGGCGGCGCACCCAAGCTGGCGGGGTGCAGAAATATGCTATGATTAAGGCCATCGGCATCGGTGGCAAGGATTGCGAGACGTGGACATTGACCAGTACCAGCCAAATGCCCTCATTCGCGGATTGCTGGATGGGCGCGACTTCAGCAGCCGCGTGGCCGGCAGCTGCGTTTATGGCTGTCCCCGCTGCGGCCACCGCATTCGCTTTCGCTGGCGCAGCTTCTATCAGGCTGATGAACGTTCATTCCTGCGGCGCAAATTCCGCCCCTTGTTCGACGACCTGACCCCCAACTGTCCGCCTGCCGAACAAGGCTTCCTGGATTTTCACTGCCCGACTTGCACCGCGCCAACCCGCATTATCTTCAGGGTTCAGGATTATACACAGATTGCATTTCACTTCGATATTTACGCGGTGCTTGTGGGTGAAGGGAAGACCGTCAGATGAAGAACCTGTTCGCAACCTTAAACGATTATGACCCTGGCATGTTGCCAGCATTGGCTGAAGTGTGGGGCATTGCCAGCAAAAGCCTCCAGGACGATGAGATTGTCGCCCGGCTTCAGCAGGTCATGTGCGACCCCCAAGCCACAGAAGCCCAATGGGACAAGTTGGACGAAGCCACTCGAACCGCGCTCCAGCTGCTGGTCAGCATTACGGGGCATCGGATGCGGCTGGCGCAGTTTGAACGCATCTATGGCAAAATCCGCAAATTGGGACGGGCGCAAATCAACAAGGAAAAACCCCACCAACAAGCGAAAAGCATCGCCGAGACCTTGTATTATCGCGGTTTCATTGGCGAAGGCTTCGACATGGTTGACGGAGACCTCATCAACTTTGTCTACGTCACGCCAGACTTAATCGCCGCGCTGCCCCTCCACAAAACCAGCTACGAACATCTCGAAGACGAAGCGGCCTTCCCCGAAGAGGAACTGCCTTCCCTAAGTGTCATGGATGATGTTCAGGATATGAGGCCAGCCGACGCAACCATCATCGACGATATGACCACGCTGCTGGCTTTCCTACAGCTTAACCCCACCGACATCGAGGGAACGAGCTTCACGCCCGCCGCCATGGATGCGATTCAGCCGCACCTGCTGCGCCCCAACGGGGTTCGTTTGGATTTTCTGCTGGGGATTGGCCTCAGCGCCAGCCTGATTACGACCCAGGACAGCAAGGCATCTCCACGCCGCAGCCAGGTGCGCGACTGGCTGAATGCCGCCCGTGCCGAACAAATCCGCCAACTGGCGCAGGCTTGGCTGGAAAGCAGCGCCTATCGGGATTTGTGGCATATCCCCGGACTCGAGCCCGATGATTCTGGCTGGTCCTATGACCCGATTGCGGCGCGGAACTCGGTCATGGCTTTGTTCAGCGACCTGGTGCCGCCGCAGGGCTGGATTTCGGTCAATGACCTGATTGAACTGATTAAGGAGATTGAGCCTGATTTTCAGCGCCCCGATGGCAATTATGACAGCTGGTATATCCGCAGCGAAACTGGCGAATTTCTTAGCGGCTTTGAAAGCTGGGATGCTGTGGAAGGCTCGCTGATTGAGCATTATCTGCTGGGGCCGATGCACTGGCTGGGATTGCTCGACATCGGCGCTGATGCCGTCCGTTTAACGGCTTACGGCCGCGCCTTTCTGCAAATTGCCGATTGGCCCCAGCTTCCAGAAGCATTCTACCCGATTGAAATCCACCGCGATGGCAGGATGCTGGCATCGCGGCGCGTCAACCGCTTCGACCGCTTTCAACTGGCGCGTTTCACCCGTTGGGTGCAGACAGGCGACCCCTACATCTATGAGCTTGACGGCGCCAGCATCCAAAAAGCCGCCGACCAAGGCATCCATACCCAGCATATTCGGGCATTCCTCTCGCGTCAGCTGGAGGGCAAGCCGCTGCCGACCTCTATCGGCAAACTCTTGCAAAACTGGCAAGGCGGGGCGAAAACATCCATCACATTCGAGACCCTCACTGTCCTGCGCACCAGCGCCAAAGAGACGCTTGACAGACTATATGACCTGCCTGCCTATCGCCGATTTTTAGGGGCGCGGCTGGGGCCGCTGGCATGTATCATCCGCGAAGACCAATGGGGGGAATTGCGGGCGAAACTGGACAAAGATGGCATTGCGGTCGATATTTCAGGGGTTGAATCACGCTAGCTATCCATCTCCCAGACCTAAGCGATAGACCGCATTTTTCTTCCAGCCAGCACGTTTGGCGACCTCTCTGGCAGCGCGGGACAAAGGCTCGCCGGCATCAAGGCGCTCATCCAGCGCCCTTCTGACCTCTGCCTCCGTCCAAACCCCAGCCGAAAGTTCGCCGCCGGCAATCAGCAAGGTCACCTCGCCACGCGGACGCGCCGCGGCAAAGTAATCACGGGCGTCCTGCGCCCTTCCCCGATAGAACTCCTCAAATTTTTTGCTCATCTCCCGCGCTACGCAGACCCGCCGCTCGCCCCCCATCACATCAACAATAGCGGACAGGGTTTCGGCCAGGCGATAAGGACTTTCATAGGCGACAACGGTCGCGGATGCGGACGCAAGTTGAGCCAGCAGGGCTTTCAGGGCTTTGGTTTTGCGCGGCAGAAACCCGACAAATAGGAAGCGGTCTGTCGCCATGCCCGAGGCAACCAGCGCAGTCGTGACCGCACTGGCGCCCGGCAGGGGAACCACCTCGAAGCCGCGTTCAATGGCAGCGCGGATTAGCTCATAGCCTGGGTCAGAGATTCCGGGCGTGCCAGCATCGGAAATCAGGGCGACATCCCCGACTGCCAGCGCGGCAAAGATAGCGTCCAGCCGCGACAGCCGGCTGTGTTCGTGATAGCTGACCATCGGCGTATCAATATCATAATGGCGGGTCAGCACCCTTGAGGTTCGTGTATCTTCAGCCGCAATCAGGGAGACCTCCCCAAGCAGGCGCAAGGCACGCAGGGTGATGTCTTCCAGGTTGCCAATCGGCGTCGGTACGATATAAAGGATGCCCATATCAGCGCCATGCCCCATCCATAAACCGAACGCTCCCGCTCATGTGCCGGTGGGTGTGGCTTTATTGACGGGAAAGGCATGGGAGAGCGCCTCTGGCAGAATGCTCTTGAACGCCGCCAGACTATGCCCGCTGCCCAGTTCGACAAACTTGTAATCCAGCCTGGCATCATGGCGCATGCGCCGTTCCAGGATGCCGCGCAGCGCCAGCGCGGGCTGATAAAAGCGCGCAGCCTGCTCATAACGTCCAACGGACTGAAAAATCCGCTGCGGCAGCAGGGGTGAATCGCGGAATCGGTGGACATATTCTTGCAGCTGCTCGGCCGCCGCGCCGCGCCCCAAGGGTGGCGAAATCAACATCAGATGGGCAAAAATCGCCGGATTCTTCAAGGCAGTATGCGCCGCCGCCGCCGCGCCTTCACCGACACCGCCCAATCCCAAA
The DNA here is from genome assembly GCA_965214515.1 of Aggregatilineales bacterium. Lineage (GTDB taxonomy): Bacteria > Chloroflexota > Anaerolineae > Aggregatilineales > Phototrophicaceae > UBA6055. The sequence goes on along the minus strand of OZ243955.1, from coordinate 3,039,432 downwards.
TCGATGGATTCAATCCGATATTCAGCCTGCAAGAAGGGCAGCAACTCGGTGAGGAGCATGGCATAATGCCTGTCGCTGCTGACATATTCGCTGACGCGCTCCGATTGCGAGCCGCCCTCCAGCATGGCGATAATCACTGGCTCCATACGATGGTGCTTGATAAGCGCATCGGCAATATAGGGCATTTCAAAGACATCAACCGCCCATTGCCCATCCATAAACACCAGCAAAGGGTATAACTTGCCGTCATTCGGGTCATAATTCGGCGGCGTATAGACCCAAAGACTCCGCCCGGTGAAACCCAGCCGCGCCGAGCTAAAGCTGTGGCGGTAGACACGTCCGCGCGGCACAGAACGCATCGCCTCCCAATCTGGGAAAGGACGCGCCTTGGGCATTTGCAGCACGGATGTATGGATTTGACGGGTGCGAATCGACAGCGCATTAAAGGAATCCGCTTCCCAGAACCTGCCGATGCGGTTAGCCAAATCGACTTCCTGTGCCAGTGGCGTGCCCGGGTCATCCACAGCAAAGACATAATCGAGCAGGGCGTCCTGGTCAAAATAGCGCTGATAATACCAGAGGGAGGTGCCTTCCAGCCTGACCAGATGCTCAAAGGGCGGGTCGCGGCCAACAATATCGAGGCTCAAGGCGACGCTGTGCGCCCGATGCGAATAATAAACAAAGGTGGCGCGGTCGCGTTCGACCCAGGGCCAATCGCGCGATGACACGAGTTCTTCTGCAATCCGTTGACGTTCTTCCGCGTCTACCTGATAGGTTTCGGATAAAAACTGGATGAATGAATTCCATCGTGGTGGCGACACCACTCAAACTCCTGCCTGCCCTGTGGGTCATGCGCTCATTTTAACACCTGCCATCCCCAGGGGAAACCCAATCACGGCTTCCGCCCGAATGTCCCCAGTTGCCCAAAGTCTATGCAAAGCGTACAAAAAGGACAAAGCCATCGTCAGCTTGCGGTATGATAAGGGTATCGTGACGGATAAATATCATCGCAAGCTATTGGGAAAGGGTCGCGCAATGACAGCGCCATTCATCTATTCATTTACCGAACCCATCAATCCGGAAGACCTGCAAAACCTTTTCCAGCAGACGGATTGGGCGCAGCGCCGCACCCCCCTGGACATCCAGCAAATGCTGGACAGAAGCCAGCTTACTCTGGGCGTCTGGGATGATGACCGCTTGATTGGCTTTGCGCGGGTCATCACCGATGACCTCTATCGCGCCTGGATTGAGGACTTGGTCGTCGACCGCCATTATCGAAAACAGGGGATTGCTTCCCACATGCTGGATAAACTGCTCAAACGGCTGGAACATATCGAGCTTGTCATGGTCGACTGTCCGCCGGAACTGAAGCGCTTCTACGCAAAATTTGGATTCCAGTCCAAGACAGTCAGCCCGATGCAAAAGACGAATCCCCGATAAATGCCCGCATTTGTCGTTGATTGATGAGCCATGGCCGCTACAATAAGCCCACGCGCTCACAGAATTGCACGCTTTTGCTTTCAGCGAGCTTCACGCCAGATAACAAAGGGAATCATGAGCAGCTTGAGATTCAACCCGAACATGCAAGGGTATTCACGGGCTGCCCCCAGTGTTTCACTGGATGCTATCCGTCAAAAGTATAGTCTGAATCGGGTTTATCAACTCTCGCTGAATGAAAATCCTCTGGGTCCCGCGCCTGGCGTCATCGAAGCCATCACCGCCCTAGCGCCGACCCTGTCCTCTTATCCTGACTTTTCGGACATTAAACTGCGGCAGGCCATCGCAGAGGTCATCGGGCGCGGGCTGACGCCCGAACAGGTGTACACCGGATGCAGCGGCTTCGAATCACTGGAATTGCTGGCGCGTGGCTTTCTGGCCGCTGGCGACGAATTGATTGTGTCATCGCCCAGCTTCACCCATGCCTATCAAAAAATCTCCGAACCCCTGGGCGCCAAAGTGGTTGATGTGCCGCTCGAAAGCGAAACCTTTGCCTACCGCGTTGATGCCGTCTTGGCGGCAATCACCGATAAGACCCGGCTCATCATGCTCTGCAACCCGAACAACCCGACCGGGACGGTGATGCCTGCCGACAGAATGGACGCCCTGATGCAGGCGATTCCTGACCATGTACTGGTCGTCGCGGATGAGGTGTATCATCATTTTGTCGCCGATTCCGCCTTCCCCGATTCGCTGCAATATGTGCTTGCGGGCAAGAATATCGTTATTATTCACAGCTTCTCCAAAGCCTATGGCCTTGCTGGCCTGCGCCTGGGTTATGGCATCGCCAAACCCGAAATTGCCGATTATCTTGCCGGGCTGCATCGCGGTTTTCATCAGAACAGGCTCGCGCTGGCAGCTGGCATCGCCGCCTGCAAAGACCAGAAATACCTGCAATATGTGGTTCAGTACCTGCGGAACGAACAGCGATGGGTCACCGAACAGTTCGACCGCCTGCATATCAAGTATTGGAAGCCAGCGGCAAACTTCATCCTGTTCGAGACGGACATGCTGGCGCAGGACTTGCATCAGAAAATGGTGGAACAGGGCATTATCTTAAGGCCGCAAACCCGCAGCGGCATGTCCCGCGGGATGCGCATCAGCCTAGGCACGCGCGAAGCCAACCAGACATTCATTCATGCGCTGGAAGAAACCCTGAACGAATTTGCCTGAACTCGACGGCAAACCAGACATTGCCGTCTGGCGCTGCCTGTGATAAAATCCTGCGCGGAATTGTCCTTTTTGTTCAGTTTCCAAATCCCACACATCGGGACTCTTGGTGGGTGTTGTCTGTTCAGCCAGATTATCATCGGAGGATGAACGATGTGCGAGCCTGAAACACCATCTATTTAAGGAGAACGGCAATGCCCTCAGCAGTAAGAATGCGTACCCTGCTCGAAACCGGTGTCCATTTCGGTCACCGCACCAACAAGTGGAATCCCAAGATGGATGAGTTCATCTTCACCCAGCGCAACGGGATTCACATCATCGACCTGCAAATCACGCTCAAAAACCTCAACAGCTTCCATGATATGACTGCCAGGATGATTGCCGATGGCGGCACCGTCTTGTTTGTCGGCACCAAACGCCAGGCACAGGAGATTGTCCAGCGCGAAGCCGTGCGCTGTGGCATGCCCTATGTGAACTATCGCTGGCTTGGCGGCACTTTGACCAACTGGCAAACGATTCGCAGCCGCATCGATACCCTGAAGCAGCTGGAAAAACGCCGCGACGAAGGCGAGTTCGACCGCCTGACCAAAAAAGAGGCGCTCGTGCTTGAACGCAAAATCTCCAAGCTGCAGCTGCGGCTCAGCGGCATCCGCGAGATGAAGCGCATTCCTGACATGCTGATTATTGTGGATGCCGAACGCGAACATACCGCCGTCAAAGAAGCCAATATACTCAAGATTCCAGTCATGGCGCTGGTGGATACCAACACCGATCCCGATATGGTGGATTACATCCTGCCCGCCAACGACGATGCCATGCGCTCGATTCGGCTGCTGGTTGGCGCTTTGGCGGATGCTGTTTTGGAAGGGCATCACCTGCGGCAATCCGCTGGGGCGGAAGAAGAGCAGGAAGACTCTTTCACCAGCGTTTATGACGAGGAAGAACTGGATGACGCCGCTTTGCTGGGCGAATCGACACTGGCAAAACTGCGCGATTCCAAACTGTTCGATGACAGTGATGAAGACGATGACGATGATGAATAATCAAGCACTCAGGCAGATGGAGAAATACGAAACATGGCTGTAAGCGCAAAAGAAGTCAAGCAACTTCGGGAGAAAACCGGCGCCGGTCCGCTGGACTGCAAGAAAGCGCTGGAGCGGTTTGATGGCGATATGGACAAAGCGGCTGAATTTCTGAGACAGAAGGCGCTCAAGGACGGCATCAGGCTGCAAGGCAAGGGACGCCGCACCAACGAAGGTGTGATTGGGAATTACGTCCACTTTGACCAACGGCTGGCGGTCATCGTCGAAGTCAACTGCGAAACCGACTTCGTCGCCGCCACGCATCAATTCAAGGCATTTGCCAAAGATATTGCCATGCACATTGCCAACCTCGCCCCCAAATATGTCCAGCGGGAAGATGTACCGCCAGAACAGGTCGCCGCCGAAACAAAAATCCAACTGGAACGGGCGCTTCAGGAAGGCAAGCCAGCACATATCGCCCAAAAAATAGTCACCGGCCGGCTGAACAAATGGTACGAGGACATCGTCCTGATGGAACAGGCTTTCATCAAAGACGACGACAAAACCATCAGCCAATATCTGCAAGAAACGGTCGCCGAAGTGGGTGAAACCATCAAAATCGGACGTTTCAAGCGCATCGCTATCGGCGACGCAGAATAAGTTGGCGCCTTTAGCTGGCACAGCGTCATGCAGCCGATTGAAACAAATTGGGAATTAGCCAATAGCTAGTCCCTTTTTTATGTCGGGGGTTTGATGACCGACCTCAAGTTGGCGCAGTCAGATTGGGACATCCGACTCCATATTTATGAGGTGTTTGTCAGCCGGGGTCGCGCACCCTCCTGTCAGGCAGTCGCCGCGCATTTTGGCATAGAAGCCGAAGCGGCAAGACAGGCATTCCACCGCCTGCATACCGCCCACGCCCTCTTCCTGCGGCCGGGCAGCGATGACATCCTGATGGCGCCCCCGCTATCCGCCATCGAGACCGATTATCAGGTCAAGACTGGCGGCTTGACGTTGTATGCCAACTGCGCCTGGGATTCGCTGGGCATTCCCGCCATGCTCAAGCAGGATGTCCAAATCAGCATCCGACATCCCCTGACCCGTGAACGCATCCAGTATGCCGTCAAAAAGGGACAGCTTGCGGCAGACAGCGCAGGTTATGTGCATTTTGCCCGCCGATTCGAGCACTGGTACGATGACCTCGTTGATACCTGAGCGACCATCCTGTACTTCCGGGCGAGGTGCGAAATTGATGCGTGGTGTCAAATCAACCAGCGCGAAGCGGGCGCCATCCTGACATTAAGCCAGCTTTGGGAATTATCCAAACGATGGTACAGCGACCGAATGTCATCGGACTTTCGCGGCCGAACGCTGGCGAGCGCCCGCAGCATTTTCCGAGCGCTCCATTTGACCGACGACTTTTGGACAGCCTAGCCCGACCCGACAAAACCACAGCGGAGCGAGACCATGAGCAAACCCAGCGGCAACTGTCCTTACCAGCGCATCCTGCTCAAACTAAGCGGCGAAGCGCTTGCCAGCCAGCAGGGCTTTGGCATTGACCCCAACAAAGTCGAATACATCGCCCAGCGGGTCAAAGCAGTTTATGATTTGGGCATCGAGGTGGCTATCGTCATCGGTGGCGGCAATATCTGGCGCGGCGAACCAGCAGCGAAGCTGGGCATGGACCGCAGCACGGCTGACCACATGGGCATGATTGCCACCGTGATGAATGGCTTGGCGCTTCAGGATGCTATCGAGCGGCTGGGGATTGTCACCCGCGTGCAAACCGCCGTTCAAATGAATTCGGTTGCCGAACCCTATATTCGGCTGCGAGCCATCCGCCACATGGAAAAGAAGCGCGTCGTCATCCTGACTGGCGGCATCGGCAACCCCTACTTCACCACCGATTCCGCCGCGGCTTTGCGTGCCAGTGAAATCCATGCCGATGTGATTATCAAAGCCACCAAAGTCGACGGCGTCTATTCAGCCGACCCCGTTCAAAATCCGAATGCCCGGCGCTACTCCAAGCTCTGCTATCAGGATGTTCTCGACCAGCAGCTGCGGGTGATGGACACGACCGCATTCACGCTCTGCCAAGAGAACGAAATGCCGATTATCGTGCTTAACTTCTGGAATCCGGACGATTTGACTAAAGCGGTGCAGGGCGATTTGTCGGCTGGCACGCTCATTTGTGATGACCGTTAGCGGGTTTATGGGGCAGCGCCTCCTCCAGCCTTGTCAAGACTTCCCCGATTGTCTGATGCCGACTGTGGCAGTCACCAATCAAGACTTGCCATTCGGGTCGGGGTCGGCTGGAGTCAAGCGCGATTCGGTTCGCCCCTGGCAAATCGGAAACGCCATAGCCCGCCCGTTCCAACGCCCGCCGCATCCAAATCTGCGGGATGCCCGCCGCCTGGAGGCAAACAGAAATGCCCGCCGAACGCTCCATCACAAAAGCGCCCCGCCGCTTGTCAAACATGATGCCATCGCCAGCGAAAGTGGTCGCCATGCTGTCATCCAGCACCAGGTCTTCGGGCGCACCCACCACCAAAGCGGTCGGGCTCATCAGCCACAGGCTGTCACAGCTTCGGAGCGCCAAATCAAGGTCATGGGTCGATAGCAGGATGGCTCGCTGGGTTTGGTGCGCCAAATTTTTGAGCAGCCGCATGATTTCAACGCGGCGCGGCAAATCGAGAAATGCCGTCGGCTCATCCAGCAGCAGCACATCGGTCTCTTGTGCCAGGGCGCGGGCAATCATCAACTTCTGTCGCTGGCCGTCGCTCAATTCGACGACTGGCCGCCGCGCGATGTCTTCGGCATCCACAGCAGCCAGCGCCCAACGGACGACCGCTTTGTCAGTCGGCGACAGTCGGCCCAGCCAGTCGGTGTAGGGATGCCGTCCCAGAGCCACCAGCGCCAGCCCGTTCATCCAGCCCGGATTGGGCGCTTCGGTCAAGACGACGCTGAGCCGTCGGGCAATCTCGGACGCCTTCATCTGCCCCACATCTTCGCCTGACAGCCAGACTTGACCCGACAGCGGCTTTTGCATCCCCGCCAGGGTGCGCAGCAGGGTCGATTTGCCTGCCCCATTCGGGCCCAGCAAAGCCGTCAATCGGCCCCGCTCCAGCCTTAAGTTCAGCCCCTTGGCAAGCTCTATATCGGGCTGCCGATAACCAATCGACAAATTGCGGGATTCCAAGACAGGCAATCGCATCAAAATCAACCTTTAGAGCGAGGAAGCCCTTTCAAAATGGCGCTGCCGCAAAATGACGCCCATCACCACGGGGGCGCCCAGCAAGGCAGTGACGGCATTCAGCGGCAGCACCAGATTATTGCCGGGCAATTCAGCAACCAAGGCAGCCAGCAAGGCCACTATCGCGCCGTTCACCATTGCTGCCGGCAGCAGCAGGCGATGGTCGGCGCTGCGAAACCATGCCCGACACAAATGCGGCACCGCAATCCCGATAAAGGCAATCGGGCCGCAAAATGCCGTCACCACACCCGCCAGCAGCGATGTCGCCGCCACAATGCCCAGACGCAGCCACCCAAGATGAATCCCCAGACTGCGGGCATAATTCTCGCCCAAAAGCAGGGCATTCAAGGGCTTGGCAAGTCCGCCTGCCAGCAGCAGGCCGCCGATGACCGTCAAACCCAAAATCGGCAGCTGCTCCCCGGTCACGCCGCTAAATGTCCCGAATGTCCAGTTGATGTAGGCCTGAATCCGCTCTGGCACGGCGAAATAAAGCAGCAGGCTCACCAAAGCCGATGCCAGATAGCCAAACATCAGCCCCAATATCAGCAAGGTCATGCTGCTCCGAATCCGCGCCGACACCAGCAGCACCAGCGCCATCGTGATGCCCGCGCCCAGACCAGCCGCCAGGCTCAGCAGCAAATCGCCCGACAGTCCCAAGCCAGCCTGACTGGCAAATCGCCCGGCGACCGCCGCCGTCGACAAGACCACCAAAGCCACGCCCAGGCTCGCCCCCGAACTCACGCCCAGCACAAAGGGGCCCGCCAGGGCATTGCGGAAAAAAGTTTGCATCATCAAGCCACTGGCGCTCAAGGCCATCCCCGCCAGCATGGCTGTCATCGCCTTGGGCAGCCGAAACTTCAGCACGATATTCGCCCAGGTGGCGCGGTCGGCTTCCCCGCCCAGCACGATGCGCATAATCTGCTCCAGCGGAATCGACACCGACCCCCATGCCAGGCTTAACATCAAGACAGCCAGCAAAGCCACTGTCAAAGCCAGCAAAAGCATCAGCCGCCAGCCAGCGCCGCCGCGCGAACGTTTCAAGGGCATGATTTCAATCACTCACACGCGCAAGCGGCTGATAGAACCTGAACTGATGGTCGGGGAGCAGCGTCGGGTGAAAAATCGCCACGAGGTCTTGCAAAACCCAATGCGGATGGGTCACGCCCGCTTCGTAATAATTGTTGCCGCCATGGGCGTTTTCGCTGCGATTGTTGTTCCAGACATTCCCCGACTGGAAGGCTGCAAAGTCGCCAAAGCGGCTGTCAAGCGCCAGCAAATCCTCCCGAGAAGCCACCCCAAAAGTATCGACCAGCCAGACATCAGCCGACAGGCCGACTTCATAAACCACCTCAAAGCTCAATCCATTGCTGGCTGTCGAACCCGCTTCGGACAGCAGCAGCAGCCCGCCGGCATCCCGCAGCAGTCGCCCGACATAAGTCGCTTCGCCCGGGACGAACCAGGCATCGGCATAACCAAGAAAGGCATTCAGCAAAACAGTCGGGCGTTCCGCCGGGGGGACATCCCCCGCCAACCGCTGTGCCGCCTCATATTGGCTGACAATATCGTCATAGAGCGCGGTCGCCTGCGCCTCGGCATTGTAAAACAAGGCGGTGAACTTCAGCCATTCCGCCCGACCCAAGGGGGAAAGCTCGCGCCAGCTTGCATCCAGCGCGGTGAATACGCCCGCATCCAGCAGTATCGGATGGGCATCGGTTGTCGGGTTAAAGCCATAACTCAGCACCAGCTGCGGCTCCAGGTCAAGAACCAACTCGATATTAATCCTGGTGCCAAAACCGATTTCGGCAACCTCCCCCGCAGCAACCAAGTCCAGCACTTCTGCTGTGTTGATGTAAAAGGCGCTGTCAATGCCCACCAGCTTGTCCAGCAGGCCAAGCTGCGACAAGACTGGCAGCTGCGTGGTGGACAAGGCGATGACATCCCCCGTCGGGACTTCGATAAATTGTGTCCCCGCCGCGAAGTCCTCGGCCGCGGGCATCGGCGTGCCGCATTGCACCAGCACATACTCAAAGGTCGGGGCGCCCGCAAAGGCATCCGCCACGCGGACAACTTTATAGTGACCGAAGTATTCCACCGAGAAATTCTCCGCATCCACTATTTCGACCTTTTCCGGGAAATAATCAACAGCGGCAGCGTAATCCTCGACACAGGCATCGGTCAGGTTGGCCGCCTGCGCCGCTATCGGCAGCAGGCAGTACAGCCATGTTATAAGCACAATCCATTTGGCTTGCATGTCATCCCTCCTCAAGGATACCGGAGGGAAACGGGGCTGGTCATCAAAAAAGCCCGCCTGGGCTGGCGGGCATGATTTGGCTTTTGACCATGCTCGTCTCCCTTTTAACGCGAAAGATTCACGAGCTAAGCTCCAGGCAGGCATTCGGACTTCTGATTTTGCAATCATTACCGTTGCGCGACAGTGTCGGACTTGCACCGACTTTCCCTATTGTGTGCCGAACATCCGGGTTCAGACACACCTGAAACTTAGAAATTATGCAGTTGCCATCAACATAACACAAGCCAGTTCAGTTGTCAATCATCGCTGGCGAAACTTATCAAACTGAATAATCGCAAGCGGCAGAACCACCAGCAAAGCCAGCAGCGCCAGCAAGAGACCGACATCCTGCGCGACCGCGTTGAGCAGAAACATCACCCCCAGCCCCAGCAAGACCCACGCCATCAGCATCGCCATGCCGCCCCGAATATGATGCTGTGGATGAATCTCGATGTCACGATGACGCAGAATGAGGAAAGCCGCCGGGAGCAGGCTCACACCCGCGAACAAACTCAATGCCGAAATCAAAATCGCAGCTTCCATTGGGGTCATCGCCCAAGGCTAAAGCTCAACTGGATAGCGCAAGCCCCACTGCTGGCGAATGCGGTCCATGGTTTCCATCATCGCCAGGGTTTCATCCAGGGGCATCACCTCGCTCTCGGTCAAGCCCGCTCGAAGGCAGCGCCCGACCTCCATCGCTTCATAATTGTAGCCATTGCCCTCGAGTTCAAAGTGCAGCGTCTCCGCTTTCTGCCCGCTCATCTGAAGGGTCATCTCGGTTGGATGCCACCAATCAGGAATGGAGATGAAGCCCTTGCTGCCCATGATGCGGGCTTCATGGGGCGTATGCAGCCGAATGGCGGTCGTTATCGTCGCCATCTCATAATCGCTGTACTTGAACACCGACACCGAAAGCTCGTCCACGCCAGTTGAACCCAAGGCGCACTGCGAGACAATATCGACTGGCTGCCGGCCATAAATCATGGAAGCCAGCTGCAAGGGATAAATGCCCACATCCAGCAAAGCGCCGCCCCCCAACTGCGGGTTGAATGCGCGACTCTCAGGTGCAATCTGCGGCACGCGGTAGCCGAAATCCGCCTGAACCAGCATGACATCCCCGAGGGCCTTTTCCGCCAGCCATTCGCGCAATTTAGCCATCGCCGGAAAATAGCGCGTCCACATGGCGTCCATCAGGAACAGATTCTTCTCCCGCGCCAAGTCAACCATCTCCTGCGCCTCACTGCGGTTGACCGCGAAGGGCTTTTCGCACAGGACAGGCTTGTCAGCCTGCAAACACAGCAGGGTATTCGGCTTGTGATAAGTATGCGGCGTGCCGATATAGACCACATCCACATCGGGGTCATTCGCCAGCGCGGCATAACTGCCATAACATTTTGTCGCTCCGAACTCGGCCCCAAAGGCATCGGCCTTTTGCTGTGAGCGTGAGGCGACCGCATAACATTCGGCATCCGAAACTGCCCGCAGGCCGGTGGCGAATTTGCGCGAAATGCTTCCCAGGCCGATAAGACCCCACTTAATCACATCCGTCATATCGGCTTCTCCTCGATTTTCATTTCCAGCCAGGCAATCTCGGCGGCGCTGAGTTTGATGTCGACGGCTTTGGCATTGTCCGCAATCTGCTCTATTTCCCAGTTGGCGACGATGGCATGGTAGCGGGGGTTGCTGCCCAGCACATAGGCGACAGCGATTTGCGCTGGCGAAGCATCCTTGTCGGCAGCAAGCTCCAGGACCCTGTCCAGCCGTTGGAAATTGCTTTCATAGGCATAAGCGCCAATCGGATTGGTATCCCAATAACTGGTGAAGCTGTCAAGATTGTCCCGCCGAAATCTGCCGGTCATAAAACCGCCCGCCAGGCTCGACCAGGTGAACAGGGAAATCGCGTTTTGGTCATACCAGGCGCGGTCGGCCTCGCCTTGCGCCCCGCTCACACTGATGCACCCAGGCCAAGGTGGCTGTATCATCTCGGCGACGCTGAACTGCGGGCTGCTGACGGTAAAGGGCATCTTGCCATGGGCGGCGGCATACTCATTCGCGGCTCGCACCCGCTCCGCTCGCCAATTCGACCCGCCATAGATGCCGATATGTCCCTTTTCCTGATACTCGTTCAGCACATCGACAAGCTCACCCACCGGATAATTCGGGTTGTCGCGGTGCAGCAGATACAGGTCAACGAAGTCCGTCTGCAAACGTTCTAACGATTCTTCGAAATCACGGCGGATAAACTCCGGCCCCACCCGCTCAGGTTCATCAGGCGGATAGGGATGAGCGCCTTTCGTCAGGATAACGACCTGGTCCCGAATGCCGCGGTCATGGATCCATGCCCCAAGCTCCCGCTCACAGACGCCCCCGCCATAATTATGCGCGGTATCGAAGCAGGTAAATCCGTGTTCAAACAGGCAATCCAGCAGCCTGCGATTGGCATCGCGTGCATCCGCTTGCAGCATGACCGTCCCCTGCAACAGGCGGGCAACAGGTTTTTCCACACCTTCAATTTTGTTGTATTCCATAAAATGACTGTCCTTTCTGTATGGCTCTATTGTAGCAGCCGTCCGCGCCATCGCCACCCTCGCGCTCTATGCCGACTTCAACTTGCAAGGGCAATTTGCGATGTGGGACGATGAACGGGTGCAGCCATTCTACATCAAAAGGGAAGTCGTCGAATTTCGGGACAGATTTAAGCAGAGCGCGATTACGGTAAAGATGAGCGAAAAAGTGGTAAATCGAGTACATCCTGATTCCTATCGCCAGCGCTTTCGCCCCAGATGGTTGCCAGATTATCGGTGTATCTATAATCTTCATAGAAACGATGAACTTCATCAGAAGGGCGAATTGTCTTAAGACGATTGCGGATACAATTAGCATTTTCAGGGTCAATCTCTACCCCCAGCGAGCATCGGTTCAACTGATGGGCAACGACTAATGTCGTCCCCGTTCCCGCAAAGGGGTCAAAAACAGTATCGCCCGGTCGGGAGGAAGCGAGAATGATGCGCAACAATAAGGCGATAGGTGCTTGCTGTTTGTGAAAACGTCTCCCGGCGCCATCACGCAAGGCCTCATCGCCAGCAAAATATCCCGACGTCAGTTCACGAATATCATCCCAAACATCGGTCACAAACAGGCCATTCGGGCGCTTGTGTTTATAATGCGCGGGCAGGGGCGGGTCTATCCGCAATCTGTGAAACACCCGTGCCTTGCGACCCTTGCTGGCATAGGCGATGACCTGATAGTGCTTGCCATAGCGCTGATTCGATGGCACAGCCGAGGCCAGCTTCTTCCAAATGATGAGATTTTGCAGCGCCCAGCCAGTCTCCCGCAGGCAGCGCAGAACATACTCGCTATTCTTTTCGCGCTGCATAAAGTAGATTGAGCCGCCAGCCGATGTATTGGCATACACTGCGGCGCAAACCGCATTCATCCAATTCCAATACTGCTCCTCGGGCAGGTCATCATCATGCGAAGCATACGCTTTGGCTTGATTAAAGGGCGGATCCAAAAAGGTCAAATCAACTTGTGAATCCAAAAAGGCTTTGGATTTCAAGAACTCGTTTATATCTGCTTCGACAACGCGGTAACTATGATTCATCTGCCAAGAACCTCTACTGATGACAGGCGCTTCCAGTAAGAGTAACCTTCTGATAGTATGTCGTCAACTCATCGCGCAGGGTCGCATGGATACCCAGATGCAACGAACCATCGAACGCGACACGCGCAGCCTGCCTGCCCCTAGAGGTGCCGCCCGCGCCTTCGATCTGCATCCAATGGTTCTGGTACTCCGCTTTTTACTCTTGTCCAATCCCGATTCTCATCCGAAACTGAGGTTATAAGTTGTTTTCCAAGGCTAACAAGAAGAGTTTCTTGAGGCGTTGATCCCGCTCGGTTGACTGTTGAAAATGCCGGATAAGGCGCTGCCGCAAGTCGCCAATCAGGTCGGCATATTCAGGACTGTGGACCAGATTATTCGCCTCAAAGGGATCTTCTTGCAAATCATATAGCTCATTCATGTCGTGCAGTGAGAAAACATACTTGTAGCGGTCGTATAGCATCATGCGCTGAGGAAACAGGTGCCCATGCCCATTGTGTTCACAGACCAACTCGTCTGACCAATCTGTGTTTGCCGGTTCTTGGCAAAGCGGCAGCAAGCTGCGACTGTGCATGTAATCGGGTGGCGTGATCCCTGCTGCATCCAGGATAGTTGCGGTCGCATCCATATTTGAAACAAAGTGATCGCTCCGTTGTTCCGCCTGTATCGCAGCGGGCCAACGAATTGCCATTGGCACACGCACCACCTCTTCTGTAAAAGATGATGATTTGTCCCATAAACCACCATGACTTGCAACCGCATCACCATGATCCGCCAGCCAAATCACCATTGTATTGTCTGTCAGTGAAAGCTCATCCAACGTGTCCAATACCTGCCCAATGGCAGCGTCGGTTTGCAGCCCTTGGGCATAGCAGCGTGCCAGGATCTCCTGCCAGGCCGACCAATCCGTCCATGCCGCCGAGCTACGGTGTGAGATTTCGTTGTGGAAGTGGTGGCGCAAGGGCCTGCCGCTTAAATCGTCGCCGAAGCTGGGGTATTCCGGGATCATTGCGGGATCAACCTTCGCGGCGTATTCCTCCGACGGGTAATAGGGCTGATGCGGCCCCCACAGGCTGACCACCAGGCTGAATGGCTGATCGTCAGCCGCGAGTTCGCGCAGAATTTCACTCGCTAGATGCGCGACAAACTGCTCTTCGTGTGCTTCTGGCGGCCCCGCAAGAATTCCAGAGCCATTCATAAACTTCCAGGGCGATGGGTCATGTAAAACCACCTCCTGGCCGCGCCATTCAGGATAATTCAGATTATATTCGATGTGAGCGCGGGCATCACCAAACCCGCGTTCTTCGGCATAGGTCCTATACGCATCCGACATATACACCTTTCCGTAATGTGGCAGGCTCCAGCCTTCAATGCCATAATCAATCGGCAAACGCCGGTTGCCACAGTGCCATTTGCCTACATAGGCATTGCGATAACCTGCCTGCGACAAATAATGACTATAAAGCAATTGACCCGAATCAAAATCACTCATGTTCGGAAGGCTGCCTTCCTCAGTGTTGTGGAGTATGCCATGTGAACTGGGATACACCCCCGTCATCATACTGCTTCGCGCTGGCGAACACAGTGGACAAACAGAATAAGCACGGTCGAGTCGCAATCCTTCCGATGCGAAACGCTCGAAATGCGGCCACTTGTAACTGTATTCCCCCTCGCGGTCATGTCCGTAAAATGCCTGATGATCGGTAATTATAAAGATGATATTAGGTTGTGAATCGGCCATACTGGTAAAATGTCCTTTCGTAATCCAAGACGCGCAACCTTGCAAACTACTTTACTGCGCCAACGGTGATGCCTTCAATGAGGTTGCGCTGAAATATAATGTAAATCACGATCACGGGTACCGCAGTGATATTGATCCCGGCGAACGACAGCGCAAAGTCAGTGAAGTACTCATCCTGAAAGCTCGTCAGTCCCAGCGGCAGCGTGCGCTGACTGTCTTCAGTGATCAGGAGCAGTGCCACAAAGAACTCATTCCACGCCCCCATGAACACGAAAATGCCAAGAGCCATCATCGATGGTTTCGAGAGCGGCAGCAGGATCCGCAAGTAGAACTGGAATCGACTGCAACCATCTAGTGCGGCAGAATCCTCCAACTCCTGTGGGAAGCCGGAAAAGAAGGCACGCAGCATTAGAATGGCAAACGGCAAGCTGCCTGCCGTATAAACCAGAATTAACCCGACGCGGCTGTTTGCCAGTTCAAGTTTGTACATCAGCGAAATCAGCGGGCCAATCTTCGCGGAAAGCGGGAACGACATCCCTATTAGAAAGATGAAGAAGATAATCTGATTGCCGCTGAAACGCATTTTTGCAAAAGCATAGGCCGCCAATGAGCTTAGTAACAGCACCAAGGCAACTGTCATCACACTTACAAAGATACTGTTAAGGAAGTATTGACTAAAGTTCGCGCCGACCCACGCGTCGATATAATTCTGGAAAAGAAGTTCTTTTGGCAGAGCCAAAGCATTCTCGCGGATTTCCTTATTTGACTTGAAGGCGCTTGCCAAGACCCAGATGATGGGAACCAGCGTGATCGCGGTCATTATTGCTAGTGCGATATAAAACGGCGCGATGCGAGCCTGGCGTTGCAGTCTGTCATTTACGAGTTCCATGAGCGCCACTCCCGCCATTTGATAAACCCGGTAGAAAGGCATATCACAATGATTGCGTTGACGGCCGCGGCAGCAGTTGCCCAGCCCATCTCAAAGTTGCCAATCATGCGGAAGACGTACACATCTATAACATCTGATGCGTAGAAGGGCCCACCTCCCGTCAGGATGAAGACAACGCCAAAAATGCCCATCGCCGTGAATATGCGCAGGACGACGACAAAGGTGAACACATCGTACAGACTCGGTATGATAATCTTAAAGAGTTTTTGCCAGAAGTTGACCCCATCAACTCGTGCTGCGTCAAATATGTCAGTCGGGATGTCCTGTAATCCAGCCAGGAAGATGACCATGGAGTAGCCAAAGGTTGCCCATGCGTATGCAATAAAAGTCGAATAGAGTGCAATTTTGGGGTCTCCCAACCAGGATTGCGTGAGAATGCCGAGCCCGATGGCCTCAAGGATTGGGTTCAATACGCCCGCGAATGGATGATAAATCCACTTCCAGACATAGGCGATCACAACACCCGAGAAGATGGCGGGCAGAAACAATGCGGCACGAAAGAATGCACGCCCCCGCCGGATTTCATAGATAAACACCGCAAGCAGCAGGCCCATCCAAACCGGAATGATGACAGCCAGTCCCAGGAAGATGAAGTTGTGGCTGAGTGCATTCCAGAACCGTGCATCACCGAGGATATAACGGTAGTGCTGTAAGCCGGCAAATTCCGAGGTTGGCGTGAGTAAATCCCACTTAAAGAAGCTAAAAATGAATGAAGCCAGCACTGGACCGAGGTTGAATACGATGTAGATTAGCACGGCGGGCAGGATAAATAGATAGGGTATGACATCAACGCGGAAGCGTAGCCGGGAAGACGCCGCATTTGTTGGTTCAAGGCTGGTAAGTTGTTGCGCCATAATATCGTTTCCTTACCAATCATGTTCAATAGCGCTCTGGTTGAGGAGGATGTCAACGGAAGCAAAATAGACGGGTGCGACGATAGTTCGGTATATCGTCACACCTGCTTATGTCAAGATGCCTAATTTTCAGGGTTTTCCGCCAGATAGTTACTATGTGTGGCCTGCATTTCGCCGACAAACTCTTCTGGGGTGAGCATCCCGCCTATCATGCCCTGTACAATCTGGTTCATGTCCCCGAATACTTTGGGAGCTAGGTAAGTGACGGGCCAGAAACCGATCGAACCGACGTTGGCAGCCGTTTCCGAAGCGATCTGGTAGAAAAGCGGGGGCAGGTCCTCGGGCACTTCGAGGGGAAATGCCGCCAGGACACCGACATCGCGCAGTGCCTGAATTGCCAGATCTTCCGAGACCATCCACTCGACAACTTGGAAAGCCGCCTCGACCGGCGCATATTCGGCGATGATCAGTGCGCTGCCGATACCACCGATCGTCATAATGTCGGTAGCAGGATTGACTGGCGGGAGGTAGAAGAAACCAACTTCAAAATCAGGGGCCGCCGACAAAACGTCGTCGATAAACCACGGCCCATTAAGCACCATAACGGTCTGTCCCTGATAGAACAGATCAATCGCCTGATTATAGTCAATACCCAAGACATCTGGGTTCGTGTATCCATTGGCAACGAGGTTATAGAATGCCTGTAATCCGTCGAGGCAATTGTCACATTCTGTCCAGGGCTGCGTACCACTCAGCACGTCAATATACTCCGACCCGGCGCTGATGTACATAAACTCCGACGCCATTAGCGCCGACGGCCAGCCACCTGCCAGCCCCATTGCATAGCCGTAATATCCCGCATCTTTGACTGCCTCCAAAACACCGACGTATTCGTCATAGGTGCCGGGTACTTCCAGCCCCAACTCAGCAAACAGGTCTTTGTTGTAGAATATCCCGACGGACTCAATGTTCTGCGGGATAGCATAGATACGTCCTTCAACTGAGACTTGATCAATAAGATTTTCAGGAATGCGCTCAAGCAAGCCGGAAGCTCTATAAAACTCCGTCAGGTCCTTGACTTGTCCGGTCGAGACCAAGGCCTGCAAGTTAGCACCTGTGTCAACGCCGCCGAGAACATCGGGACCAGCTTCATTTTCCATGGCGATGCGCACTTTCTGGTTATTCTCCGTGAACGTACCCGTTAATACATCTTCGTAAATGATATTGATACCATCGCGCTCCTCGTTGAATCGATCCACCAGAACTTCATCATAATCGCTGCTATAACCGAGTCCCCAGACGAGCACATCGGTGGGTTCGGAAGGATCCTGTGCGATAACCAGGTTCAGGCTGAAAACGCTAACCAAGAGAGCTGCTAGGACAGGGAGAAACAGCCTCTGTATTTGCGAAAGAAAGTGTGGATAAATCATGATATTGAAACTCCTTTGAATACTATCGTTGTTGACACTTGGGTTTTATGCTTTGAATACTGATATGTGGTGTTATTTTGGATTAATTGAGTGCTGTCTCCTCCTCATTCTATAACGTGACTTGCGAACCAAGAGCTTTAATGGTCTCTGTTCTCTGCGCCCATTACCCGCAGTTGATTCGAACATCACCCATGCTTCCCGCTGACCCGCCTCGCGTCAACGGTGGGATGCCCCCCGAGATGCTGCCAAATTCAGCGATCGCAATATCTTCGCACGGGAGTATTACCGTTTGTATTATAGCCGCATATTGAAGCGGAGGTTGCAGGAACGGGGGCAACTGTGCAGATTCGTTATAATAGCTCTACGGGCTTTTTACTTTGCTCATTATCATGCAGGAAAATCCTATTTTGGCAGCACATCGCGCGGTTTGGAACTGCCTGTCTTGGGCGGGCCGACAACCCCGCGCTCTTCCATCATGTCAACCAGCCGCGCCGCCCGCGTATAGCCGATGCGCAGCCGCCGCTGCAACAGGGATATTGAGGCTTTGTCCAAACGCCGCACCATATCGACCGCCGTCTGATAGAGCTCATCCTCTTGCGAGTCAGAATTGCCAGTCATATCACGCCGCGGCGACATATCCCAGAAGGCCGTTTGCCCGCTCGGTTCGGCTGTCGGGCTTACTGTCCCGTTTTCAAGCCGCTGTGTCTTCCAATAGCGAATGATGTTATCAATTTCATCGTCCGAAACGAAAACCCCCTGCAAACGCAGCGGCGCCGGCGAATTGCCCGAGAGATACAGCATATCCCCCTTGCCCAGCAGACGCTCCGCGCCTGGCTGATCCAGAATCACGCGGCTGTCAACGCCACCAGCGACTGCAAAGGCAATCCGTGCCGGGAAGTTCGCCTTAATGAGGCCGGTCACCACATTCACCGAGGGGCGCTGCGTGGCGATAACCAGATGGATGCCAGTTGCCCGTGCCAGCGCGGCAATCCGTGTGATGGCAAGCTCAGTTTCCTCGGGCGCCTTCATCATCAAGTCAGCCAACTCGTCAATAATCACCACAATATAAGGCATGGATTCAAGATTGGCATCTTGATGGCTGTTGTAGTCGATAATGTTCCGCGCCGCGACCTTGCTGAACTTTTTGTAACGCTCATCCATCTCGCGCGTGACCCACTTCAAGACACCGACAATCCGCTCCATCTCAACCACCACCGGCGCCATCAGATGCGGCAGACCATTATATCCCGTCAATTCCACCCGCTTGGGATCGACCATGATAAACTTGACGGTCTCCGGCGAGTTGGTCGCCAAGATGCTGTTGATAATCGCATTGACACAGACCGACTTGCCAGCTCCAGTCGCTCCCGCAATCAGCAAATGCGGCATCTGAGTCAAATCAGCCGAAACCGCGGTCCCATCGACTGCCTTGCCCAGCGCGACAGCCAAGGGCGACTTGATTTTCTGGAAATCCTCAGACTCCATCACATCCCGCAGGCTCACCAGCGCAGCCACCGGATTCGGCACTTCAATGCCGACATAACCTTTGCCAGGCACAGGCGCCTCAACGCGAATCGACTTCGCCCCCAAAGCCAGCTGCAAATCTTTATCCAACTGCGCAATAGCGCTGACTTTCACCCGACTCTTTTTGCCCGAACGCGATGTCAGATAGCCTGGCTCGACGCCAAATTGCGTAATCGCCGGACCGACCCTGATGCTGACAGCCTTGCCGGGCGCGCCAAAACTTGCCAGCGTCTCTTCAATCGTTGCCGCTTGACCCAGCTGCTGTTCATGGTCAACCTCTTTTTCCGCTCCACTGGCAAGCAGCTGGCGAAAATCAGGCAATTTCCAGTTCAGGCGCGGCGGCGAAGGCCGGGATAAGACCGGCTTTCGTACCGCCTGCGCTTGTGGCACAGGCGATTTCTCGATCTCATCGCCGGGGATGTCTTCGGGACGACCCAAGGCCTGGTCATCGATTCCATCCTCGTCACGCTTTGGCGGCCGAGCAGCGAAGGCGGGCTTCGCGGGCAGTTCATCAGGGATGGCTTTCGGTGGATTCGGTGGCACTCGCTTGACAGCCGGCCTCACTGCCACCGCATCAGCATCGGTCTCAGGCTGCGCTTGTGTGGGGGGCGCCTGTTTGCTGTCGCCGCGATTCAGAATGCGCCCCATCAACCCGCTCTCCGCTGACCTGGGCTCTTGATTGGGCGCGACAGGCGGCGGGGCTGCTTTGCTTTTGTCCCGACCCAACAGACGCCCGACCACACTCGGATTCTGCTGATTGGCAACTGGAATCGATTCCTGATTCAACTCGGCTGAAGAGAATGCCTGACCGCTGCTTGGCATGGATGGTATGGGCATATTCAAATCGGCTGCGGGTTCGGGCAATGCCCTGGCGGCATAAGCAGCCCCAGGCAGCTTCGCTGGCGGCGGCTTGGAAACGCGCAGCGATGTCGCCTGCTGTTCTGCCTGTAATTGCTGCGCCCGCCGTTTGGCAGCGCCCTGTGCCATACGGCTGCGAAAACCACGCCCGATGCTCACAGCCGCCACCGCGATTTCTGCCATGCTTGAGCGCGTCATCATCATCATGCTGAAGGTCAGCATCATCACCACGATAACAAAACCGCCAACTTCGGTGAGATTATTGACCAAGGTCAGATAGAACCACGCGCCAATATAACCGCCACCCTGCCCCCTTTGATAAGAATACTGCGCCAGTTCTTGCAGACAGCCCGAAGTCACTGCCATTCGGCACTCGGCAAGACGTTCAAGTTCCTGCCAACAAGCCATCTGACCGGTCGTTCGTGCCGCGCATTCCACTTGCTGCGCCTGTACCGCCTGTGGCACCGCGGCAGCATAGCTAAAAGAATCCAGATATTGAAAGAGCGTCAGCACCGCGGCGAAGGCAAGCGCCATGCCCGTCAGGCGAACAGCGTCAATCGTCGGCGGCCGCTCGCCAAAGTGTCGGACAATCAGCCACATGCCAGCCGCAAACATGGCTATCGGCACGGCCATGGCGCCCCAGCCCAAAAGTTGACCGATGAAATGATGCACCGCGCTGATGGCAGCGTGTTCCTGCGACAATGTGCTGAAAAACAGCACGATAGCCCCAAAAACCAAGCCAACGCCCGCCAAATCCAGCTTGCGGTCCAAATCCAGCCAATCATTCGACGCCGGTTCAGGCACTTTGACAGCAGCCCTTCGGCCAGTCGGCTCGGCCGCTTGGGCGCTGCCTGCTCCACGCGCAAAGCGCGTCTTGTCGCGGTTGGGAGCGGCCGCTCGGCTTGCACCCAAAGCGGGTTGTTTGGAGTAGGCGGCGTTTTTACTGCGGAAACGGCTGTCTTGCCGTCCTCGCGCCGCGTCATCATCTCGGGTCTTGTCGCGGCGCTGGCGCAGTCTGCCCCTAATGCCGCGAACTTTGGCGGTAGCTTGAGTCAAGACACCGCCGCCGCGAGAGGCGGATGGCCTGTCAGCCTGTTTTTTGCTTCTGCCACGGGCAAAACGCGCCCGCCAACCGCCAGGGCGACCGCCACTGTCGGGCTTCTCATCGCCTTGCTGCCTGTCTGACAGGTCTCGACGGCGGCGGCTTTCACGCTTCTTGCCAGAGCCTGATAATCGAGCAGGCCGGCCACGCGCATTGGCAGCCGCCGAAGAGTTCGCTGGATTCCGCCGCGCTCTGCCACCACCGCCAGACGGGCGGCCAGCGCTAAAAGGCTTTTTGCTTCGCGGTTTAGGAGCGCCGCCCGCCCGCCTGTACCCCGAACCGCTTGACCCCAAAACATTCGAGCGCCTGCGCCCGGACGCGCGGGAAGGGCGGCGGTCACGCGGCTTTTTGTCATCATCGTATTCATCAGGGTCATCGTATTCATCATCGCCACGATATGTCATGATGCGACCTCTGATTCTCTCATCAATAAACTGAATGCCTCACAGCAGACACAAGCCACCACCAACAGAATACCACAAAATCAAGGTTGATGCGATAAAATTTAGAACGGATATTCTTTTACAGGCTGTTGCTGGGGGTTATCAGAACCTTGCCCATCACCCGACGCTCCGTGATTTCCCGAATCGCCGCCGCCGCGTCTTCCAGCGAAAATATCTTGTGAACATGGGGTTTCAGTTGACCGGAATCATACCAGCATAACAGCTGGCGGAAAGACTTCTTGATGACAGAGGGATTATTCATCAGGTACGCGCCCCAAAACACGCCCACGATCGATATATTCTTGAGCAGAGGGATGTTCGCGGGCAAATCAGGAATGCGACCACTGGCGAACCCAACCACCAGATAACGCCCCTCCCAAGCCGTTCGCCGCACCGCCAAATCGAACATATCCCCGCCAACTGGGTCAAAAATAACATCCGCGCCGCGTCCAGCCGTCAGCGTCTTGATGCGGTCACGCAGATTCTCGGTCGTGTACTGGATGATGTCATCAACCCCATAGGCTTTTGCCAATGCCAGCTTCTCGGGTGTGCTTGCCGCTGCCATCACTCTGGCGCCCATCAGCTTGCCCAGTTCGACCGCCGCCAGCCCGACGCCACCCGCCGCGCCCAAGACCAGCAAGGTCTCGCCAGCCTGCAATTTGCCCCGATGCGCCAGGGCAATATGGGCTGTGCCATAAACAAGCGAAAATCCAGCCGCCGTTTCATAGCTCATCTTGGCGGGCAAGGGCAAGACCATCATCGCCGGGACCACCACTTCCTCGGCAAAGCCGCCATACATCATCGTCGCCATGACACGCTCACCCAGCCGCCGCTTATCGACCCCGCTCCCGACTTCAATGACATCACCAGCTACCTCCAGGCCAGGACTGAAAGGGAAAGGCGGTTTCATCTGATACAATCCCTGTATCATCAGGGCATCGGGGAAATTGACGCCACAGGCACGCACCCTGATTTTTAGCTCGCCGGCCATGACCGCAGGGCTTTCAATATCTTCCACCACCAGCTGGTCTGGCCTTCCAAATTCCTTGCACAAGACCGCTTTCATCGCAATAACCCCTTCATATTGCCAGTCTGGATGTCTTGGCTAAATCGCAATCGGGTTGGACAGCAGGCCCGTCAGCAAATCAATGCAGGCATCAATATCATCGAGGTCGGCTGTTTCGCTGGTGGTATGGATATAGCGGGTTGGAATGGAGATACAGCCGCTCGGCACACCGGCATCTGCCATCTGAATGGCGGCGGCATCGGTTGTCCCGCCCGCAAGCAGTTCCAGCTGATAGGGGATGCCATCCGCTTCGCAGCGTTCAATCATCCAGTTTTTAATCGCTGGCGGCACAATCAAACCCGGGTCATGAACTTTGATGGCAGCGCCATCCCCAAGCCTCACCATCATCTTGCGCCCCCTGATTTCATCGCCGCTGCCCGTGACATCTATCGCCACGCCAATATCCGGGCGGATTCCCTGGGCAGCCGTCCGAGCGCCGCGCAAACCAACCTCCTCTTGCACGGTAAAGGCGAAATAAATATCGTTGGGCGCTTGCCTGCCGAGCCGCCGCATGGTTTCGATGGCCACCACACAGCCAATGCGGTCATCCAGCGACTTGGCGACGATGCGTTTGCCGCGCACCCGCATCTCGCGCATGAAACCGGCCGGCTGCCCAACAGGTATGGCATGTTCGCCCTTTTCATGTTCCACATCAATATAAAAATCGCTCAGCGATTTGCCGCCGTCACTCTGTACCGCAATCACGCCAACCGTGCCATCTTCAAACAGCACCCGATTGCCATTCAGGGTATCGGCACGCAAGCCGCCAATGTTGGTGAAGCGCAGGAATCCACTTTCAGGCTCCTGATAATTCGCCATCAGCCCGATTTCATCCATGTGGGCGGCGACCAGCACTTTTTTGCCGCCGCCCCCCAGTCGGCAAATCAAATTGCCGAGCGCATCCACCCAAATTTCATCAGCCAGGTCAGCAGCTTCCTCGCGGATTAAATCGCGGATGCGATGTTCATAACCGGAAGGGCCCCAGCATTCTACCAGTTTTTTGGTCAACTCAATCACAGGCGTCCTCCTCCGCTATCATCCAAACCAAACCCAAGCGCTTAGGCCATTGCCACCAGCGGCGCTGGCTGTGGCTGGCGCTCTTCCAAACGCATCGGCAATCCATCGCGCGGGTACATGGTGATAAACGGCTGCGGGACAATTTTCACCCCCTCCATCAGGCGCATTCGATAGCGCTGCGCGATTGTCGCCAGCAAGAGCTTGGCTTCCATAATCGCAAAGCTGTTGCCGATGCAGATGCGCGGTCCCCCGCCGAAGGGCATATAAGCATATTTGGGGATGTCGTGGATGCTTGCCTCGCCCCAGCGCTCCGGGATAAAGTCATCAGGATTTTCCCAGATGCCCGGATGGCGATGCACGCAATAAATTATGATATGTACCCGTGTCCGTTCCGGGAAGGTGTAGCCCATCACCTCAGTATCCCGATTTGGCATCCGCGCAATCGACCAGACTGCCGGCATCAGGCGCATGGATTCCTTAATCACCATGTCGGTGTAGGGCAATCGCCGCAAATCTTCCAGCAGCGGCGGCCGGCCACCCAAGACCGCATCCAGTTCCTCATGCAGCCGCGCCTCGACCTGCGGGTGCTGTGCCAGCAGCCACCAAGTCCAGTTGAGGGTGTTGGCAGTCGTTTCGTGGCCGGCAAGGAACAGGGTAACGGCCTCGTCACGCACTTGCTTGTCGGTCATGCGGTTGCCATCTTCATCCTCCGACAGCAGCAGCATCGACAGTAAATCGCCAGCATCCTCGCCTGTCATGCGGCGGTGATTGATAAACTCATACACGATTTTGTCCAGAGCCACATTGGCATAATGAGAGCGAATCCGCAGCGGCGTTGGCACCCAACTGGGAAGCAGGGTGGCTGTATTGGAGGCTTTCTGTATTACCGCCATCGCTTTTTTCACTTGGTTTGCCGTCGTCGAGGCATCGGCATCGAACAAGGTCCGCCCCACAATCAGCAGCGTCAGCAGCATCATCTCTTCATCCACATCCAGAACAGCGCCGTCATCCCATTCTGCCATCCGCTCCAGGGTATAATTCACCATGGTATCGGCATAAGCCGAGATTCGCTGCGTATGAAATGCCGGCGCCACCAGCCGCCGCTGGCGCTTCCAGAAATCGCCATTGCTTGTCACCAGGCCCTGCCCCATAAACCGCGCCAACCCCGCTCTCTTGCTGGTGTAGTTGGGGCCCTTGATAAAGATGTTCGACTGCCTGACCAGAATCTCCCGAATCATATAGGGGTTGGCAATGAAATACTCATGCGCGTCGCCCACCATAAAATGGAGGACATCGTCATATTCAGCAAACCACCGCGTCACCAGTTCGAGCGGGTTCGCCAAAAAATCCCGATAAAACAGGTAGCCCTGGATGGGACCGCTGCCTATTGCCGGAGGTCCCGGCGGAAAATGACCCTCTGCCATCGAATGACAATCCTTTATCTGTCGCTTTTGCCTATCTTTAATTATAGTATCACAACTCCAGGCAAACCATGCAAGATTTGCGCTATAAAATCGGATTGGGGACAATACAGGGAACACTCATCAAAGGATTTTGGAAGGAATGCCTGTGTACACTCTTGGACTTGATTTCGGAACGCTGTCTGGGCGGGCGGTGCTGGTCGATACAGGCGACGGCGCAGAAATTGCCGAAGCCGTTTTTGATTATCCCCATGCGGTCATGGACAGTCAGCTGCCCTCTGGGATAAAACTCCCTCCCGATTGGGCTTTGCAGCACCCGCAGGATTATCTCGATGTCTTCGCCCATACCATCCCCGCCATCTTAAAGCAAAGCGCTGTTGACCCCGCAGATGTCAAGGGCATCGGCATTGACTTCACCGCCAGTTCTCCCATGCCGACCCAAAATGACGGGACGCCGCTTTGCTTCCTGGACGAATTCAAAGACGAACCCCACGCCTACATCAAGCTGTGGAAACATCACGCCGCCCAGCGCCAGGCTGACCAGATTAACGCCACCGCCCGCGAAATGGGCGAGACCTGGCTGCAACGCTACGGTGGCAAAATCTCTTCCGAATGGCTCTTTAGCAAATTGCTGCAAATTCTACAGGAACGCCCGGATATTTATGCGCGGACTGACAAATTCGTGGAAGCTGCCGATTGGGTCATCTGGCAGCTGACCGGCGTCGAAACGCGCAACACCTGCACCGCCGGCTACAAGGCGATGGTGCAGGATGGCGACTTTCCACCCAAAGCATACTTTAAGGCGCTCGACCCGGCTTTTGAAAATGTTGTTGACGAAAAAATCGGGCGCGAGTTCGCCCAGTTGGGTGCGAAAGCGGGTCAGCTGACACCGCAGATGGCCGACATGATGGGCCTCCAGGCCGGCATTGCCGTCGCGGTCGCCAATGTAGATGCCCATGTTACCGCACCCGCCGTCAAAGCCACCGACCCAGGTGTCATGGTGATGATTATGGGCACATCCTGCTGTCATATTATGTCCGCTGCTGCGCTCAAAGAGGTTGATGGCATGTGTGGCGTTGTCAAGGACGGCATCATCCCCGGGCTTTATGGCTACGAGGCGGGTCAAAGCGCCGTGGGCGATATATTCGCTTGGTTTGTCGAAAATGCCGTGCCGCCAGAATATCATGCGGCTGCCGAACAGGCCGACCTCAGCTTGCATGAGTATCTGGAGCGCGAAGCCGCCCGACAAAAGGTGGGCGAACACGGACTGATTGCCCTGGATTGGTGGAACGGCAACCGCAGCACCCTGGTGGATGTTGACCTGAGCGGAATGATGCTCGGCATGACGCTGGCGACACGCGCCCCCGACATTTACCGCGCCCTAATCGAAGCGACCGCTTTTGGCACACGGGTGATTATCGAGGCTTTTGAAGCCCAGGGCATCGAAGTCCGCGAACTGGTGGCGGCGGGCGGCCTGCCAGAGAAAAACGCCCTGCTGCGGCAAATCTATGCCGATGTCACCGGCCGCACCTTCAAACTGGCGGGTTCGGCACAAGCGCCCGCGCTCGGTTCAGCCATGCACGCCGCAGTTGCCGCCGGCATCTATCCCGACATCCAAGCCGCCGCCGACAAAATGGGGAAACTCAAAGACGAGTTCGTCACACCCATACCGGAGAACCAGGCCAGGTACAGCAAGCTCTTTGCCGAATACAAAATCCTCTACGATTATTTCGGGCGCGGCGCCAACGACGTTATGAAAGGCCTCAAAGCCATCAAGCACGAGGCGCTCGCCTGAAACACATCCGCGCTCTCATCTGTTGTTATGTGCATATTAACCATAAGCCGCATAGTAGTTGGTGCTTCGCCCGCGATAATCGGCATTCTTTTTTGACAGCCATGATTTCTTTGTGAGATTTAACCAAAAGTATGACGCGGAATTGAGACGAAATTGCGGTAAATCCCAATAAGGCAGATAGGATAGACTCTTTGCTATGAGGGATATTCACGGTATCCGTGCAATCCGTGGGGAGGGAACAGCATGAGCAAGCGCAAAATTCTTTATCGACTTGTTTCAATTTTACTGGGGCTCGTCATTCTCTACAGTTTTGGCTTTGGAGCGGTAGCGCAGGATGACCCGCCAGCCGACGCAGATACGGCTGCCGAAGAATCCATGATGCTGACTGCCGATGATGCCTATGCCAAAGCAGAAGAGGTGCAAACCCATCTGAATTACATCTGGATACTGCTTGCCGGTTTTCTGGTTTTCTTCATGCAGGCTGGCTTTGCCATGCTGGAAGGCGGTTTTATTCGCCAAACGGGGGTGGTCAACTCACTGGCGGAAAACTTTATGGATGCCTGTATTACCGGCATCGTCTTCTTCATTGTCGGCTACGGCATCGCCTTTGGCGCTTATGATGACGCTGCTGGCATCGGCAGTCCCATCCTCGGTGAAGTCCAGCTGATGCTGGGCGGCATCGATGGCACAGGTGCCGAGGACGGTGATGTATTCATCAATTTCTTCTTCCAATTCGCCTTTGCCGGCGCAGCCGCCACTATCGCTACCGGCGCCATGGCCGAGCGCACAAACTTTGTCGGCAAGCTGATTTACAGCGCGATTCTCGGTGCGGTCATCTACCCGATTGTCGTCTTCTGGACTTGGGGTGGCGGCTGGGTCAGCGAACAGGGATTCATTGACTTCGCTGGTTCGACCATCGTTCACATGACCGGGGGCATTGTGGCCATCGTTGGCGCTTATATGGTTGGACCTCGCGCCAACCGCACCTTTGGCTCGCCGCCGCGCCCCTCCAACATGGCGGTGGCTGCGCTTGGCACGTTTATCCTCTGGTTCGGCTGGTATGGCTTCAATGTCGGCTCGACCCTGAGCGCAAACGACCCGAACCAACTGGGTTTGGTCGTCGTCAATACGACCCTCGCCGCCGCCTCCGGGGTGCTTGGAGCTATGTTCTTCATGTACACCCGCACCCACAAATGGGATGTGGCTTTCATTCTGAACGGCTCACTGGCAGGGCTGGTGGCTATCACCGCCGGCTGCGCGGCCGTCACGCCGATTGCCGCGATTGTGATTGGTCTGCTGGCAGGCATCCTGGTCGTCATCTCGGTGAGCGTTATCGAAAAAATGCGCATTGACGATGCCGTCGGCGCATTCTCCGTACACGGCGTCTGTGGCGCATTCGGCACACTGATGATTGGCATCGTCGGTTCGGCTGCATTAGGCGCCCCCAGCCTGCTGGATGGCGGCACACTGGCTACATTAGGCTCACAGCTTGTCGGGGTTGTCGGGGTCGCGGTTTGGGCCGCGGTCACCAGTTTCCTGATGTTCGGCGCTTTGAACGCTGCCAATATCCTCCATGTAGACCCGGAAGCCGAGCGCGTTGGCATCGACGCCTACGAACATGGCGCGACCTTGTGGCCCAACGTCCTCCCGCTCGGTGAACCCGATGAAGCGCAAGACTGATTTGATTTCACGGCACGAAAACAAAAAGCGGCTCACAGCGGGTCGCTTTTTTGCTGCTTGCCGCGATGCGCTCGGCCCCAGGCTACAAGTGGTCAGTATCTAGCATGATGGTTACGGGGCCATCGTTGTGGATAACGACTTGCATCATAGCGCCAAAGACACCCTGCTCAACTCGCGTCACCCCTTCCTGCTGAAGGCGCTCGGCATAATATCGCACCAGTGGCTCTGCCTGTTGCGGCCGAGCGGCATGGATGTAACTGGGACGGCGCCCCTTGCGAGCATCCGCGTACAAAGTGAACTGGGACACCACCAGCACGCCGCCCCCAATATCCAGCAGCGACCGATTCATCTTACCCTGCTCGTCGGAAAATACACGCAGATTCGCTGTTTTATGCGCCAGCCGTTTGGCATCAGCCCTTGTATCGGCATGGGTCAGGCCCACCAGCGCCACAAAACCCTGCTCAATTTCGCCAGTGGTCTCGCCGGCGACCACCACGCGCCCGCTTGTCACTCGCTGCAATAACACGCGCATTCGGCTATCCTCCCCATGGCTTTCGTCTAGGCAGAGCGGTTGAGTATCCGCATGACAGCTAACAGAAAGAACTGGCAGCAGGTATCCACATGATAGCGAATATCCATTTCTTCGCTTTCATGGTGATAAACGCCAGTGATGACAAATTCTGGCGTTTGCCCGTGTTCGGCACAGACCACACCCCCAAGTTTTCGCTCCAGACCCGCGCCAATCGAGCGCCGAGTATGCTCAAACATCATCTCCAGTTCAGAAGCATCCAGAAAGGCATCGGGCAGTTCTTCGCCTTCGGTGCGCAGGTCGAATGCGATTTTCATGGCTCAGTCAATCATTGGGTTTTGGCGCTGCACCAGTTGGACGACATAGCCCCAGGGGTCACGGACAAAGGCGAGCCTGTCGCCGGCCGGGGTCTCGTTGATGTCGCCATCCAGCGTCCCGCCCGCCGCCACCAGGCGCTGACGAGTGGCTTCCATATCATCCACCGCAAAGGCAAGGTGAAAGGTGACGGGATGATAATCCGCATATTTTACATACTCGCCAAGCGGGTCGCTGTAGACTTCGACCAAGCTCTTGCCGCTGCTGTCCACCAAAAAATGAATATAAGGCGGCTCGGAAAAAGACCGCGCAACTTTCATATCCAGATTGGCGACATACCATGCCACCAGCGCCCGCACGTCAGTAACATTGAATGCCACATGTTCAAGTCTCATTGCATTGCTTCCCCTTCTTTAATCAAACTCACAGCCGATGGGCGACTGCACAGGATTTCATGGCGCTCTCACCCTCGCTGGCCTTTATTCCAATTCAAAATGCTGTTCGTCATTTGCCCACGATTCAGCCGCGGCTTCGTCATCTTCATCCGGCAGCTGCTGACTGCGCAGCCAACTCAAAGCCATCATCACGACAAAAACCAGGGCAATGCTCAGGAAAATAATCTCGTCAAATGCGCCCAACGCGCCGTGAGCCAGCACAATCGGCATAGTAGGGTATGCCTTCCGACTGAATCATCCCATTGACAGCATTATAGCCCAAAGGTTATAAAATCTGAACAGAGGCTTGCAAGATTCGCTCGGCAAATCAGATCGAACCATGTTTGGATAGTCAGTTTCAGCGTTTATCGTCATTGCCAGCGAAAAGCGGAGGGCGCATGTCGAAGCAGATTTTAGGGATACGCGGGCTGCAAAAGTATTACGGCGCCAAGCTCATCCTGGATAATATCAACCTGAACCTGAACCGCGGGGAACGCGCCGTTCTCGTTGGCGAAAATGGCGTGGGCAAGTCGACGCTGGCGCGGGTGATACTGGGTCAGGAAAGCCGCGAAAGCGGCGACATCCATTTCGCGCCAGGCACACAAATCGGCTATCTGCCGCAAGAAGTGCGAACGGATGCCCATATCACCGTCCAGGAATACATCGAGCGGCGCATCGGCAAGCTCAACCTCATTCGCCAGCGCCTGACTGAACTGGAAGCCAAAATGGCGCACAGCCATGACCTGGATGCCATCCTGACAGAATACGGTCAGCTTCAGGAAATGTTTGAACAGCGTGGCGGCTATACTTTGGAAAGCCGTCTGGAGCAAATTTTCAGCGGACTCAATCTAAGGCATATCCATCAGAACCGCAAGATGCTGTCTTTAAGCGGCGGCGAAAAAACGCGGGTCGGCCTGGGCGCTCTGCTGTTACAGGCGCCCGACCTGCTGATACTGGACGAGCCGACCAATCACCTGGATTTTGAGGGATTAAGCTGGCTGGAAAATTATCTGCTGAACTATCCCCATGCCCTGATGATGATGACACACGACCGGCGCTTCATTAACCGCGTGGCAACGCAAATCCTTGACTTGTCGGCCGTCACGCACAGCCTGACCACCTATTGCGGCAATTATGACGACTATCTGGCGCAGCGCGAACAGCGGTATCAGCAAGAGGTTGAAGCCTACCACGCCCAGGTGAACCAGATGAAGGCTCTGCAAATCCAGATGAAAAAAGAGGCGCACGGACACCGCAGGCACAAGAAGCTATCCGATGGCGATAAGTACATCAAATGGCACGGCGGGCAGACGGCGCAGCGCAGCGCCAGCAAATTAATCCGTTCCGCCCGCCAGCAGCTGAATGCGCTCCAAGCCAGCAAGCTGGATAACCCGCGCCATGTCTGGCGCATCGCATTTGATTTTGAACCCGAGCCGCTCATCAGTATGGAGCCGATTCGCTTGCGGCAGGTGAGTATGAGCTACGGCGGCAAGCCGCTGATTCATCGGGCAGAGGCCAGCCTGAAAAAAGGCGAACGCATCGCCCTGGTCGCCCCGAACGGAAGCGGCAAAACAACCCTGCTGCGTCTCATTATGGGCGAACTTCAGGCAGCAGAAGGCAGCATTGCAGTGATGTCGGGGGTCAAACTGGGCTATCTCGATCAAGCTGGCGAGTCATTTGATGAAACTCGCAACGTTGTTGATGTGCTTAACAGCATCCGCGCCGATGCAAAGGATGCCCTGCTGACCCGCCTGCATCGCAGCGGCTTGTTTCGGGATGCGCACCTTGCCAGTAAAACAGTGGCCGATTTGAGCCTGGGACAGCGGCGCAAGCTGGGCTTGGCCTGTTTGATTCACAGTCGGGCGAATGTCCTGCTCCTGGACGAACCCACTAATCATCTTGACCTGATGAGCCTGGAGGCGCTGGAAACGGCGCTCACCCGGTTCAAAGGCGCCATCCTCGCGGCGACGCATGACCGCTGGTTTATGGATAAAGTAGCAACGCGAATCTGGCGCTTGCGGGCGGGCGAACTCATTGTCGATTAGCTCGTCTCACCTTTAGTCAAAGTCAATCGGAATGCTCACCCGGCCGCTCGCTGGCGGCGGTGAATCATCATCCGAACTCGGCTTGTCCTCGTCCTCTTCCCCATCAAAACTGATGTCAATCTGAACAGGTTTCCGGCCAAACTGTCCCTGACTGTCGGTTTGACGGGGTTTGGGCTGTGGCTTTGTCGGCGACGGCCGCACCTTCACCTCAAGCTCAAGGCCTTCAAAGTCAAGCTCATCTTCATCCATGACACCGATGCGGTCATCCTCGGCTGATTTTGCCGCATTGACAGGTTCATCTGGCTGGTCGGATTCTGTTTCCGTCCAGTATTCATCAAACTCCCAATCTTCAAGCTGCGCTGTGTCCGCTTGGGAAATCTGCTCGCGCAGACCCTTGACGATATGAATGATGTCCTCCTCGAAGGTATCCCACTTGGAAGGCCCCAGGGATTCCAGCATCAATTCCAGCGATTCCACCATCGCATTCTGATGCAAGCCGGCGCTGTGCAGGGCGAACAGCCGATAGGCCCGCAAGGGACGGTAAGCTGGATACCGCCGCAGCCCCTCTTCGATGACCGCCAGCGATTCCCTGTATTTGCCCAACAAGCGCAAGCTCGCGCCCGTTTGTGTGTAGAGGCGCGGCACATCCCTGAGTGGCAGCCCTTGATGCTTGGGAATGGCTATCAACTGACGATAGAGCGGCACAGCCTGCTCTGGCACACCCAAAGCCCGCCAGGAATCCGCCAACTCGAACATAATCCGCGCATGATGGGGATAGGTTGCGTTTAATTGCCGAAAATGCTCGATAGCCGCCTGATAATTGCCCTGCTGTTTCAGCCGCAGGCCGGCCTCAATCAACTCGTTGATGACTGCCATAGCAATAAGTCCTTGATGAATTGCCCTGACATCAGTATATCATGCTGTGTCCGTCCCGTTACCATCGGGCTGCGCCGCGCGGATAATCGGCACGACAAATCCATTGTCCAGCCAGTCGTGCAGGCAGGCTGGCGCGACTGCCCCGCCGCGAAAGCCGGCCGGGCTGGCGTTCACCATGTCAATCAGTTGGCTGTCCATCTGATAGCTGGCGCGAAAATCATGATAAATGCCGCGCTCTGCGGACAGATAGCACCACGGCGCCAGACGATAGCGGGTCTCGGCGGTGAGTTTGGGCAGCGCGTAGGACAGCGGCGGTTTCTTGACCGCCCTCAATATCACCTCGGCATAGCGGGTCACCATCGCTTCCAGAGAAAACTCTGCTTTCAGATAGCGCAGCGCCGCCTTTGAGGCGCGCCGCCTTTCGACCAAAATCGCATGGGCCTGTTCAGCCGCCGCATCCACATCGCCATAATCAACACGATTGACATGCTCGTCCGGCAGCAGGTCGCGGTAAGCCGCCACCCGTGACAGAATCGGCAAGGTGCCACAGCCCAAGGATTCGAAGGGCGTATTGCCAAAGGTCTCAACGCAGCTGCCGATGCACATGGTCACATCCGCCAGGCTGTAGTATTCCGCAATCAAGGCATCATGGATCCACTCATGGAAGACAAACACATCCGCCAGCCCGGCAGCATGGATTGTCCGTCCCAACTGGTCATAATAATCACGGTTAGTCGGTTCGCTTTCGGCATCCAGCCAGCGTGGCACCAGCACCCGCAGTTCCGTCCAGCCATAATCATGCACCAGTTTCTCCACAACCGAAACCACCTCATACATCCCTTTCGGGCGTTCCGGACGATGCGGAAAGAGCAAAATCGGATGTTCGGCAATCGCGGCGGGAATCTGTTCAAAAATGTCGGCGGGCTGCGTGTACTGAAATTTGTCCCAATCAAAGCCATTGTGAATCGTGTGCATGCGCTCGCCTACCTTGGGCGAGAAGGGCGACACCACCGCCTCATAGGAGGCGCGGGTATGCTCGGAGGGCAGAATCCACTCATCACCCTGAAACAGAAAAGCGGCTTGCAGCGTTTCGGGATACACAATGCTGCGCAGTGAAATCACCGTGGGGGTATTCTGATAGACATAAGGGAAAATCAGGCCGCCGTCATGGCTGTAATGAATATCCGCCGCCGCGACGGCACTCCCCATATCACGGATGGCATTGGCGATATGGTACACGGGCGTAAAATAGGGTTCGGGATAGGGCTGCTTGAAGCGCAGCACTGGCTGGATTTCAACATTGTCGTGCCACTTGAAGGGAGTCATCGAACCCTCGCGCCGCGTCGAGAGAATCGTCAACCGATGCCCCTGCTCCCCCAAATAGAGCGCAAC
The DNA here is from genome assembly GCA_965214515.1 of Aggregatilineales bacterium. GTDB lineage: Bacteria > Chloroflexota > Anaerolineae > Aggregatilineales > Phototrophicaceae > UBA6055. Next base: position 3,005,128 of record OZ243955.1, on the reverse strand, counting down.
CTTCTTTAACTGTTTCTGCCCGCCACCCATCGCAAAATCCGGAAACAGCGGCGTCATGGAAAAGACAGCGATTTTCTTGCCGGTACGCATATCATCACAATCCCGCATACGTTCTGGCAGAGTTTAACACCTTAACCAAGACAGACAAAGGCTGTGGCAAAAAAACTAGAGCGATGGCAGCTTGCGCGGTATAATGAGGCTTCCTGTCCGCAGAACCGAGCATAATCAGTCATGGCTCGCAAATCCAGGCAGCCAAAGAAAAACGCATTCATCGGCAAGACCCTTGAGCTTGAAATCACCGATATGGCACACGGCGGCCAAGCGCTTGGCCGCCATCAGGGCAAGCTGGTCCTAGTGCCATATACCCTGCCCGGCGAATCTATCCAAGCACAAATCACGGGCGCACGCGGCGCGGTTCTCTTCGCGCGGGGCATACAGCTTCATGCCGCCTCCGCCGACCGCGTCATGCCGCAGTGCCGGCATTTTGGGCCGGGGCGCTGCTGGGGCTGTCACTGGCAGCACATCCACTATGAGGCGCAGCTGCTGCTCAAACAGGACATTCTGGCTGACCAACTGGTGCGGGTCGGCAAACTGCCTGAGCGGGTTGTCGAATCTGCCATGCAGCCAGTCGCAGCGGCGCCGCAGGCCTGGGCATACAATCATCGACTCCAGCTTCTGCGCCATCCCAATGGCGAGTGGGGCTATCGGCGGCAGGAGGGGGCAGGAATCGAAGCGATAACAGAATGCCATATTGTCCACCCCGACTTGCTGGAACTGCTGGGGGAGCTCGACCTGGAATATGCGCCGGCCAAGCGGATGAGCTTGCAGCGCGGCTCGGATGGGCGGATGATGCTCATCTTCGAGCTTGATGAGGAAGAACAGCCACAGTTAAGCACCGACCTGCCGCTTAGCGTCAATCTCATTTTGCCGAGCAATGAACCCATCAACCTGATTGGCGCTGCCCACAGCACCTTTCGCATTGGGCAGCGCGATTTCCGCGTCACCGCCGGCGCCTATATCCGCGCCAACATCACCCAAATCGACCGACTGGTCGCCGAGGTCATCCAGGGGCTGCGGCTGAGTGGCAAGGAACGGGTGCTGGATTTATACGCCGGGGTGGGTATTTTCAGTGCATTCATCGCCCCGCGTGCTGCACTGGTCACCCTGGTTGAAAGTTACCCGCCGGCGGTATCCGATGCCGATGTCAACCTGATGGAATATGACAACCTGGATGTCATCGAAGGGACTGTGGAGCAGGTGCTGGCGGACATGATTGACCAGGACGCCCGCTACGATGCTGCCCTTGTCGACCCGCCCCACAGCGGCATCAGCGCAAGCGTCATCAAGAGCCTGTCCCGACTCCAGGTCAAGCGGCTGGTCTATGTCAGCGGCAACCCGACATCACTCGCCCGCGACAGCCAAACCCTGATTGACGCCGGCTTTCGTCTGCAAACGATACAGCCCATAGATTTTTCACCGCAAACTTGGTACATCGACGCCGTGGCGCTGTTTGAGCGCTAACCGAGAATCGTCTGCAAGGCCGCAATGAGCGCGTGGGCATCGTCTGCCGTGTTATATGCCTGAAACGAGACCCGAACTCCGTAATGATTCTCAAACTGACCGAGCGGAACTTCGATATTGAATTCCGCATACAGACGCTTTTGAACAGCCGCCACATCACATTCGGGCAGCGGAATGGTCACCATCTGTGAAAACTGTTTGACCGAAAGGGGTTCAAGCCCGAAGCAGTCGCATAATTGCGCTTGGGTCAGGCGGGCGAGTGTATGACAGTCCGCGCGGACTTGTTCCCAATGGTGCGCCTGCTGATAATCAATCGCAGCCGGCACAGTCAGATAAGCGGAAATATCCTGTGTCCCCTGCCATTGATTGCGCTCATTAAAATCGGCATCGGCACGCCAGCCATGCGAAATCACCAGCGGGTCAATCATCTCATGGTGTTCCTCGCGGACATGCAAAAAAGCGGCGCCTTTTGGCGCACAAAGCCATTTATGAAAGTTCCCGCTGTACATATCCGCAGCAATCTCCTGCAAATCAAGCGGCAGCTGTCCCGGCACATGCGCCCCGTCAATCATGGTCAATATGTTCATCTCCCGCGCCCGCCGACAAATCAATTCAACTGGAAAGATGAGCGCGGTCGGTGAAGTGATATGGCTCATCACAATCACTTTTGTGTTTTCCGTCACGCTGGCAAAAAAGGCATCGGCAAAGGCATCATCCGAGCGATACGGCAAGCTAACCTGATGTCGGACAATCCTCGCGCCGCGCTTGGCTGCGACAAACTCCAGCATTCGATTGACCGCGCCATATTCGTGATTGGTCGTCAAAATCTCATCGCCAGCATTCAAGCGCAGCGATTTGGCAGCCGTATTCAGTCCAACGGTGGCATTGGTCGTAAATACAAGCTCTCGCGGCGGCACATTGAGATAAGCGGCGATTTGTGCAGTAGCATCGCGCATCAGTTCGGGGCGCCGTCGGAGCAGGAAATCAATAGGCTGCCGCTCAAGCTCCAGCTGCCAAGCCTGATACCGCTCGAAGACGGCTTTAGGACACGCGCCAAAAGAGCCGTGATTAAGAAAAACAAGGTCGTCACGAATGAGAAAATCGTCTCGGGTCAGCATAAGGGCTTCGTCATCTTTGCATAATCCGCTCTATGATTAGGAGATGCAGCATGTCCTCTTCCCGCTCTCCGGGTCTCGGTGGTATTCTCTAGACTTGAAATCGGACAATTCGATCCAAGCCGGCATAATCTTGTAAAATATCGCAAGCCACGTCAAGCCTCTCATCCACCAGTGAAATCAGCGCCTCACCCTGGTCGGCGCCAATCTCCAGCAAGACATAAGCCCCCTGATGGCACAGAGTCGGAATCTGGGACAATAATTCACGAATGCAGTCCAGGCCATCGTTGCCGCCATCCAGCGCAAGCTGCGGCTCATAGCGCCCGACCGCCAGCTGCTGAACCTCCGCAGACGGAATATAGGGCAGATTCGCCATCAGCAAGTCTGCTTTAATCTGCCGGTCAATCAGCGCTTGCCCCAGATGCCCTTGAAAGCACTGAAGCCGCGCCCCATTGCGCTGTGCATTTAATCGGGCAACCTTCAGCGCATCCTCGCTGATGTCAAGCCCATAAACCTGACTCTTGGGGCTATGCACCGCGAAGGTTACAGCCAGCGCTCCGCTGCCCGTTCCAATATCCGCCACGACGCAGTCAGGCTTGTCCGCCATCAGGCGCAAAGCCGCCTCCAACAGCAATTCAGTCTCCGGTCGCGGAATCAAAACATCGGGCGTCACCACCAACTCAAGGTCATAAAAGCCCTTGCGACCGATGATATAGGCAATCGGCTCGCCTTTGGCGCGGCGCATCACCATGGACGCATACAGCTTGCGCTGCTCGTCTGTCAGCAGTTCATTGTCATGGGCAAAGAGGTAGGCGGCGCCCACTTTCAAGACGAAAGCCAGCAAGACCTGCGCATCAAGAGCGGGCGTGTCCGAGCCTGCAAGCGCCTTCGCCGCCGCGGTCAGCGCTTTGCGAATCGTGGTCATGGCGGCAGTTCTCGGAGAACCAGACAGCCTGCCTTAAGGGTCATCATATTTAATCGAATCCACGCCATAATAATGTTTGCCACAACGAAATCTCGGGTCCCCCGGTAAAGTTGTAGCGGCAACGTAGCCGGCAGTTGCATCGCTCAATCGCGGCACAATAATGTTCCGTTGACCTTCATCACGCATTGCAATAATTAGCTGGTGACGCGCGTCCCACTCTTTGGCGAAGACCTGAAAATCGGGGATGAGCGCCGCTTGACCCAAAGCGATGCCCGCAGCAACCGTCAGAACAATGACAAGACTCCCGAGCTTGAGCAGGTTTAGCCAGATGTCATCCAACAGGGGATGTCTTTTTAGTAAAAAGCCGAGCGAAACTCCCCAAACCAAACCCGACAAGACCAACAGATAGGCAAACGGTGCCAAGATGCGCGGCGTCACCAAGCCACGCCCTAACAATGCTGTAAAGATAATCGCTACCATTGAAATCAGCGCCAGACCACAAGCAAGCAGCCCAGCAAACCCATATTTTTTTGCTGACTTGCTTTCAACTCCAAAAGACAATATCCATGTCATCATGCTCAAAAACACAAGTGCAGTCGTGAACAGATAGGTTGATGCGCGGTAATGAATGCTTCTCAACTGCGATAATGCAAACAGAAAGAGGAAAATGCCGACCATAATGCCAAAGACGAACAGCAAGCCCTGTTTGTGTTTCTCCAGGGCGGCGTTGATGCGCTTTCGTCCCCAAAGCAAGCCTGCAAAGGCCAATATGAACACGATATTCAGGCTGATAACGCTCATATAACCTGCGCTGAAGCGCCCAAAGAACTGTGCGTGGTCACTCGTGTGGCCCCACAAAATCGGAATGTAAATCAGTTGGAACATCAAGCCAAACCACAAAAGCGGAGAAGCCAGTTTGAGGGACTCTGATGCTTTGAATATCGGCTGTGGTCTGTATTTGAGCAGCATGACCAGCAGACCGAGGCACATCAACAGAACAAAGCCGGCAAATGCCTGCTGATGACCGATATATCTAAATGTCAAACGCAGTATTTCCGGCGCTGACCCCAAAGCCAAATCCAATTTTTGGTCCCCTTCCAAAGTAGGTCTTAACACCGCTTGATTAAAAATTCGTGCCTCTGTTGCCATCCGATTGGCGATGCCCGGTGAATTCAGATGAATGAATGCACTGCCCAAGGTCACTAACCAGGCTAGAGCAAAGATGCGAACATAACGCGGGCGTAAAGGAGACCGCAGAAAAACAAATACCAACAGCAGGCAAAGCGTGAAAAAGGTCAACTGGAAGGCCACAAAAATTTCTGCTGCGCCCGCGCTCAAAAAGCAAAGCACAGCGCCGGCGATTAGCCCTAACAATACGGGAAGCCGCCTATCCCATCGTTGAGCCATCCACATGACCAGCGCCATATAAATTGTTAGCAAAGCCAGCGGCAAGATATAATGGGTGCTGGCGGCATACCAGTAAAACGATTGCGGTGAATGGAGTGCATTGATGCTTGAGGCAACGGTTAAGCCGGCAATCACAACAGAAAGCGCCCGGCGCGAACTGTCGATTTGCAAGCGGGCAAGTCCCTGCCAGACAAGCCAAATCAGTCCGACTAACCACAATACGATAATCAAGGTTGGCATCATCACAGGAAGAAGAGTATCAAGCGGCGCAATCGCACTCTTGAAAAAGAAATTAGCATAACTCCCCGCCCAGGTATTGTACCAGTAGACCATACCCTCCCAGGCACCCAGTTCCCGACCGACCGTGATGGTACAATAATCATCATATTCCAAACGACTGAAATGCCCCAAATAAGCAAAAAGAAACGCTGGCACAAGCGCCAGCAGGGCAATGAACCATTGAAAAACAGATGACCGCTTGAAAACCATGACAATCAATATCCAGTGAGATTATCAGTAATAAATTGCAAAACAGGATTGCCAAGCGCAGGATTATTCAAGCCCGCCCGCGGCCAACTGTTCGGCTTGCTGCTGCGTCGCCAGTTGATCGATAAAAATATCAAGCTCGCCATCCATCACCGCCGGCAAGTTATAGCTGCTGTAGCCAATGCGATGATCTGTCACCCGTCCCTGCGGATAATTATAGGTGCGAATCTTCTCGCTGCGGTCGCCACTCCCGACTTGACCGCGGCGTTCGACCTCGCGTTCAGCACGCTGCCGTTCGACTTCAGCCTCATACAAACGGGCAACCAACACCTGCCTGGCGCGGATTTTATTTTGAAGCTGACTGCGCTCGTCCTGCATTTCGACCACCAGCCCCGTCGGTTTATGAATCAGCCGCACCGCCGAATCGGTCGTGTTGACGGATTGACCGCCAGCGCCCCGTGAACGAAAGACCTGCGTTTCGACCTCATTCATATCCAGCCGCACATCGACATCATCCATCTCTGCCAGTACAGCCACGGTTGCCGTGCTGGTGTGGATGCGCCCCTGGCTTTCGGTGGTTGGCACACGCTGCACCCGATGCACACCGCTTTCGTACTTCAGCCGACTGAAAGCGCCCTGGCCCTTGATTTGAAAGGTGATGTTTTTGTACACACCATTGCCCTGCTCATTCAAGTCGAGCATGGCCACCTTCCACTTGTTCGATTCGGCATAACGGATATACAGGCGCATCAAATCGCCCGCGAAGATGCCGGCTTCGTCCCCCCCGGCGCCGGCGCGGATTTCGACAATCACATTCTTATCATCGCGCGGGTCTTTTGGCAGCAGCATCAGCTTGAGCTTTTCCTGCAATGCTTCCGTATGCGCCTCCAATTCGGCAGCTTCCAGCTGTGCCAGTTCTTTCATCTCGGCATCATCGTCAGAATACATAAGTTCCCGCGCCTCGCCAAGCTCTTTCAGCTGCTTTTGATATTGCCGAAAGGTGCTGACGACAGCCTGCAAGCTGGCGCGTTCCTTCGCCAGCCGAGCAACTTTTTCATAATCCCGGGCGATTTCAGGGTCGCCCATCATCCCTTCAAGTTCTTGATAGCGGGTTTCAACTTGGGCTAATTTTTCCAGCATGGGGCAACTCGATTCATTTCTGACAGTATTTGGCTTGAGTTTCGCTTGGCATGCGCCAGACACAGATGGGCTGTGAAAACGAGGTCATGCCTGCTAGAATTCGTCCAGCCGATTGATGTCCTGTCTTGTGTTCACAGCAGTATTATACAAGCGGATTCCATTGTGCAAAAGTGCCAAGATAGAAACCGCAAGAGGATGCCAATGACTGTTTTACGTACAGCCGATGAACGTTTTGAAAACCTGCCGGGTTATGATTTTCGCCCCAATTATGCCCAGATTGGCGACACCCGAATGCACTATGTGGACGAAGGACAAGGCGCGGAAACGGTCTTGTGCCTGCATGGCGAACCCACCTGGTCATATCTCTACCGCAGCATGATTCCGCCGCTCGCCGCCGATTATCGCGTGGTCGCGCCCGATATGGTCGGCTTTGGCAAATCGGACAAATACGCGGAACTGGATGCCTACAGCTTTCAGATGCACTACGATAAGCTGCTGCGCCTCATCGAAACGCTTGACCTGCGCAGCATCACACTGGTTTGTCAGGATTGGGGCGGCCTGCTGGGCTTGACGATGGCAGCGAATCACAGTGAGCGCTTTGCCCGTCTGGTGGTATTGAATACCTTTCTGCCGACTGGCGCGGAAAAAATAAGCGCGGCCTTCCTGCAATGGCTTGCCTTTAGCCGCAAAGTCGGCACCCGCATGCAAGTCGGGCGGCTGATTGCGCAGACCATCACCCGCTATGAATTGCCCGCCGAGGTCATCGCCGCTTATGATGCGCCCTATCCCGATGACAGCTATAAAGCTGGCGCTGCGGTCTTCCCGTCCCTGGTGCCCATCTCACCCGAAATGCCCGGCGCAAAAGAAACCAAGGCCGCCATCGCAAGCCTGTCCCAATGGCAAAAGCCGGTGCTGGTGATGTTTAGTGATGGCGACCCGATATTAGGTGGCGCCGTCAAGTTCTTTCGGCGGCTCTTCCCCACCGCCGCCGAACAGCCCGAAATCACCATTCGAGAGGCCGGACACTTCTTGCAGGAAGAAAAAGGGCCCGAAATCGCCGCTCATGTGCGTGCTTTCATTCAGCGCACCTCATCAGCCTAAGCGCTGATGGGCTTGTCCGCAGGTTGGCGGGCGCATAACTGCGGGTATAATAATCACAGTCGGGCAGAGCCAAAGCGAAAGTTTTTATGACCAGGACAACCATCAAACGCAATCCAGGCATCCCGCTTGATTTGGGCTGGGTGAAAGATACCACCGTCAACCTGAGCGCAACCCAAAGCCGCGCCAAAACAATCAGCACCCGGCGCAGCATCAAAAAAGAATGGCAGGCGGCTTGGCTGCTGCGGGCCATCACCATGATTGACCTGACAACACTCGCTGGCGATGATACGCCGGGCAAGGTTTATCGCCTGTGCGCCAAAGCGCGGCAGCCCCTGCGTCAGGACATCATGGACGCGCTGGGCGTCGGGGATATGAAGCTGACAGTGGCTGCGGTTTGCGTCTATCATCAACGGGTCGCCGATGCTGTTGCGGCGCTGCGCGGCAGTGGCATCCCAGTGGCCGCCGTATCCACCGGTTTTCCAGCCGGGCTTAGCCCCTTTGAACAGCGCATTGAAGAGATTCAGCAGTCCGTCCGCGCGGGCGCGGCCGAGATCGATATTGTCATCTCGCGCGAATATGTGCTGCGTGGCGACTGGCACGCGCTCTATGACGAAGTTTGCCAGATGCGCCTCGCCTGTGGTGATGCCCACATAAAGACCATCCTGGCGACCGGCGAATTAGGCCCCCTGTGGCATGTGGCGCAGGCCAGCAAGGTCTGCATGATGGCTGGCGCCGACTTCATCAAAACCAGCACCGGCAAGGAAGCGGTCAACGCCACGCTGGAGGTCGGGCTGACGATGGTGCGTGAGATTCGCGCTTATCAGGAGATGACCGGATATAAAATTGGCTTCAAGCCGGCTGGCGGCATCCGCAGCGCCAAAGACGCGCTCAACTGGCTCATTCTGATGAAGGAAGAGCTCGGCGGCGACTGGCTTCATCATCAGTTGTTCCGCTTCGGCGCATCGGGCCTGCTCACGGACATTGAACGGCAGCTTTCGCATCACGTCACCGGACATTACGCCGCCCGCCATCACATGCCTATGGCTTAGTGGAATCGGGCAGAATCATCCATGCTGACACTTGCCGAGGCGCTTGAATTGCCCATACTCGACCAGGCACAGGTTGTCGCTGGCGGCGGCGGGCTGTCGCGGTCAATTCGCTGGGTGCATACGGTCAACGTGCCGAATGTGGCTCATTGGCTGCATGGCGGCGAATTGGTGCTGACCACCATGCTCAACCTGCCCGACGAACCCGAAGCGCAGCGCGACCTGCTGCGGCAGCTGGCGGACAAGGGCATTGTCGCTGTCGTGATTACCATCGGCAGCCTGCTGAACAGCATCCCGGATTATCTGCGCCAGTTGGGCGATGAACTTGGCCTGCCGCTGATCGAACTCCCTTATGAGACGCGCTTTGTTGACATCGCCCAAAGCATCAATGAACGCATTTCCGAGAAAAACCTCGACAAGGTGAGCCGCGCCCTGAGCATACAGCAGCGTCTTTCGCGGTTGGTGCTGGAAGGCGGCGGCTTTCGGGAGCTTGCCGAAATGCTGGCAGACCTGGTTGGGCATTCCATCAGCATCGAAAACGAAAGTTTCGAAGCGATTGCCAGCAAAAACATTGCCAAAGTCGATTCAGCACGCCGCTATACCATCCGTCACGGACGGACGAACCCGCGCCTGATCGAGGCGCTGGAAGACGAATACCTGCCAAAAATCCGTGATGCCCTGCGGCCAGTTTATCTGCCGATGATGCCCGATGTCGGGCTGGAGATGGAGCGCCTGCTGGCGCCGATTGTCGTGCATGGCGAAATCTACGGCTATATGTGGATTATTGCCGACCTTCACGCGCTCTCGCCCATCGACATGATGGCCATCGAAATCGGCGCCACCGTCGCCGCCCTGCTCATGCTCTATCAGGAATCGCTGCAAACCGCCGAGGCATCGCTCAAAGGCAGCTTAATCGCCCAGCTTATCGAGGGAAACGGCAAGCGCGTAACCATCCTCAACGACCAATCCCTGCGCTATGGCCTTGATTTGCAGCTGCCCTACCGCATGATGATTATCAGCACCGACAAGGGCCAGCCACCTTATGTGACCAGTTCATACCCCATCATCAATCGGATATTGGCGCAGCATGAACAGCGGGCGGTGGCGGCACAATTCGCCGGACAGGTCGTTATACTCATTCAAGCCAGCCAAGACGTTGATTCATTGGCAGAAATCCTGCTGGAACGGCTTTCAAATGGCAAGGTCGGGGTGCGCATCGGCATTAGCGCCATCTTTAAGGGCGCAGCCCATGTCAGCACGGCGCATCACCAATGCAGCGAGGCGCTCGAAATCGCGCGGCGCATCCAAAGCAGCCAGCCCATTCAGCGATTTGTCGACCTGGGTTATCTCCATACCCTGTTCCATGCTGGCGCCGCGAGCATCCAGCACAATCCGCATGTGCCAGTCCTGCGCCGTCTCCTGGACGAAAAAGCCGACCTGTTCAAGACGCTGGAAACCTACCTCGATGTTGGTGGCGGCAGCATCCAAACTGCCCAAAACCTGCATATCCATCGCAGCACCCTGAACTATCGACTGGGGCGGATTAAAGAGATTTGTCAGGTCGATTTGTCATGCCCGCATACCCGTCTCAATTTGCAGATTGCGCTCAAGCTGATGCGCCTGTTCGATGAACTGCCCGAAGTTTAATCCGCGGATTGTGCGACCACAATCGCTGCCGCCATCGTTTGAGTATGCGTCAGGCTAATATCCCACTCGGTTAATCCCATATCATCCGCCAATGCTCTGGCTGCGCCATGCAAAACCAGTTCGGGGCGGCGGCGCGGGTTATCCACGCGGATTTCGATTTCAAGCCAGCGCAGGTCGCCAATGCCCGTGCCTAATGCCTTGCTGACCGCTTCCTTGCCAGCAAAACGCGCCGCCAAACGCTGCGGTCGGTCATCACAGTCGGCTCGTTCGCCAGCAGTAAAGAAGCGATTCAGAAATCGCTCACCGAAGCGGTCAATGCCCGCGGCAATCCGCTGGCATTCAATCATATCCGTGCCACAACGTATCATGCCCAAATCCCCCTTCAGCGCCTATTGTACAACAGATTGGCAGGCTGAATGAAATAGCCGCCGAATGCGCCGCGATGTAAGAATTTCAATAAAAAACAGCTAGTTGGCGCATCTGAATATGCAAATCCCCGCGTTTGTGGTTATGATAGACGGATGAACCCAATAGGATTGGTCAAGACATACAAATGGTGGTGAGAGCTTATGCCAGTCTATACCTATCGCCGTGAGGACGGCACAACCTTTGATATTCGGCAAACATTCCTGGACGATTCGCTGCAAACCTGTCCAACGACGGGTCAGGCAGTCAACCGCGTCATTCAGCCCACCGGGATTATCTTCAAAGGGAGTGGGTTTTACGTCAACGACCATAACAAGGCCCACAATTCAGCCAGCCCATCCAACAAGAACGGGGAAAGCGGCCCCGCCAGCGATTCAGCCGAAGCCAAGTCCAAGACCCAAAGCGACTCCCAATCCGAAACCAAAGCAGCCTCCCCGATAACCAAGTAAGCTCTCTCATATCCATCCATCGAAGAGATGCGAGAAAACACATACTAGCGTCTTGATTGAACGTTTCCGAGAAATCGGGCGCGGAATCAAGCCGCCGGGCAAAATGAACTTTGCCTTTTGAGCGATAATATGCAAAATAGGGTTATCATCGGTTCATCATCATAATCGGGAACAAACATGAGATACTATTTTGTGCGACATGGCATCGCAGTAGACTATGTCACCAGTGATTTCGCTCGTGAATTGACCGAACGCGGACGCCGGCGCGTCGGCAAGTCCGCCAAAGTGATGAAAGCGCTTGGCATAAGGCCGGCGCGTATTTACACCAGTCCGCGCATCCGCGCCCGCCAGACCGCCGAGATTATCGCCGCCGAGCTTGGCATGGAAGCCACCTTGGCCGAAGAAGTCGATTTTGGCTTTGACATTGCCGACGTCAGGGCTTTAAGCCGAGACCTGTCATCCGAAGACGATGTGATGTTTGTCGGACACAACCCTGATATGAGCCTGCTGGTTCACAAACTGAGCGGCGTCAACGTTGCTATGAAGAAAGGCGGGCTGGCGCGGATTGATGTCATCAATAACAAATCACGGTTTGGCGAATTGGTCTGGCTGATTGCCCCGAAAGTCTTTGATGCCCTGCAAAAAGAGACAAAAAAGAAGTCCATTCAGCTAGGCTCAACTGAAAAAGCGGCTGTGACATCCTTTGAGGTGCATGACCTCATCGAAGCTCGCTGGAGTCCCGTTGGATTCGACCCCGACAAAAGCATCGACAGGGCGGCCCTGCTGAGTATGTTGGAAGCGGCACGCTGGGCGGCATCATCAAGCAACCTCCAGCCTTGGCGCTTCATTGTCGCCCCAAAGGAAAATCCAGACGAATTTCAAAAGATATTATCGGTTCTCAGGGAGGGGAATGTGTCTTGGGCGCAACATGCCGCCGTCCTGATGATTGCGGTCATCAAAAAGCACCGCCGTCCCGATGTCCTCAACCGACACGCCAGCCACGACTTGGGGCAGGCAATCGCGCAAATGGTCTTGCAGGCCTTGACTCACGGCATTTACGCGCACCAGATGGGCGGCTTCTTCCCCGACAAAGCGCGTCAGGTCTATAACATCCCCGACGAATATGAACCCTTTACAGCCATCGCTTTCGGGTATAAAACTTTGGACTTGAGCCACTTGAGCGAAGCGCAGCGCCAGCGAGAACTCACGCAGCGGCAGCGGCAGGCGCTGCGCGAGATGACCTACAATGTCTGCTGGGCGCAGCCGGCCGATTTTCTGGAGTAATGCCGCCCACTGCACGGCTGGCAGGGATGGAGAGAGCGGATAGATGGCACGTTATTTGCTGACCGGCGGCGCGGGATTTCTGGGCATTAACCTGAGCCGCTATCTGCTGGCACGCCAGCACGAAGTCGTCACCCTCGATATTGCCGATTTTGATTACCCCGAACGCGCTCAAATTACCGAAATCACTGGGGACATCCGCGACCGCGCGCTGGTCGATAAAGCGATGGCCGGCATCGACTATGTGGTTCATGCCGCCGCTGCCCTGCCGCTTTATACCCCTGAAGAGATATTCAGCACCGATATCGAAGGCACGCGCCATGTGATTGACTCGGCTTATCAGCATCAGGTCAAGCGTTTCGTTCACATTTCTTCGACCGCCGTTTATGGCATTCCCGACCACCACCCCTTGATGGAAGATGACCCGCGCGTAGGCGTCGGCCCCTATGGCGAAGCTAAAGTCCAAGCGGAAGACATCTGTTTTGAATATCGTGAAAAAGGCCTGATTGCGCCAGTCCTGCGCCCCAAGACCTTTATCGGGCCGGAACGGCTGGGCGTTTTCGCGCTCTTTTATGATTGGGCAAAAGATGGCCGCGGCTTCCCCATGCTGGGCGATGGCGGCAATCGCTATCAGCTGCTGGACGTCGAAGACCTCTGCGAAGCTATCTATCAATGCACGGTTCTGGCAGCTGACCGCGTGAATGATACTTTCAACATCGGCGCGAAAACGTTCACCACTATGGGCGAGGATTATCAGGCCATCCTGGATTATGCCGGCTTTGGCAAAAAAATCACCGGCTTGCCCGCCGAACCCGTCATCTGGCTGCTGGAAGTATTGGAATCGCTGAACCTTTCGCCGCTTTACAAATGGGTCTACGGCACAGCATCCAAGGATTCCTTTGTCTCGATTGAAAAAGCAGAGGCAAAACTGGCTTACCAACCCAGGTTTTCCAATAAAGATGCCCTCTTGCGAAATTATCAATGGTATCTCGACAATCTGGAGACACTCGAAAAACGAACTGGCCTTTCGCATCGGGCGCCCTGGAGCCAAGGGATCCTTAAACTGGCAAAGCTGCTTTTCTAGGGCGGGCAGACCATGAGAAACTTGAGACAGGGCGGGATAGCCATTATTGATTATGGCTCGCAATACACGCAGTTGATTGCCCGGCGCATCCGCGAACTTGGCGTCTACTCCGAAGTTTTCGCTCACGATGGCACAGCCGAGCATATCCATTGTCATAACCCGGCTGGATATGTCCTGTCGGGTGGACCCGACAGCGTTTATCAAGCTGACGCACCCCAACTCGCGCCTTTTATCCTAAAAAGCGGCAAGCCGATTTTGGGCATCTGTTATGGGATGCAGCTTTTGACCGCGGCCTTGGGCGGCAAGGTAGCAGCAGCGACCGAAAGAGAATACGGCGCCGCCGCCATCACCCATCAGCCGCACAGCCCCTTATTTGATGGCCTCGAAAGCAAGCTGCAAGTGTGGATGTCACATGGCGACCGCATCGAAGAACTCCCGCGCGGCTTTCTTCCCCTGGCACAATCCGAAAATTCGCCCTGTGCGGCGATTGGCGATGTCGAGCGCCAACGTTACGGCCTCCAGTTTCATCCTGAAGTCCAGCACAGCCCGCAAGGCAATGCCATACTCCACAATTTCCTGTTCAAGATTTGTGGGTGCGAAAACAAATGGACGGCAGCGGCATTTATTGACGAGGCTGTCGCCAACATTCAAGCGCAGGTCGGCGCTGAACAGGTTTTGCTGGCGCTCAGTGGCGGTGTGGATTCTGCGGTAGCGGCTGCACTCATTCATCGGGCAGTGGGCGACCAACTTACCTGCATTTTTGTCAATCACGGGCTGCTGCGCCAAAACGAGCCAGAACAGGTGATACAGGTCTTCCAGCAGGAACAGGGCATGAATCTGATTGCTGTCCATGCCATGGAGGACTTTTTGACCGCCCTTGCCGGCATCACCGAGCCAGAGCAAAAACGCAAAGTCATCGGCAGGATGTTTATCGACATCTTCAGCGAAGAAGCCCGCAAACTGGAGGGAGTCCGCTTTCTGGCACAAGGCACTATCTATCCGGACGTGATTGAAAGCGCCGCCAGCAGCAAAACAGCCAAAATCATCAAATCGCACCACAATGTCGGCGGGCTGCCCGATGACTTGCAATTTGAACTGGTCGAACCCCTGCGCGACTGCTTTAAGGACGAGGTGCGCCAAATCGGCACGGCGCTCGGCTTGTCGGATTCGATTGTATGGCGGCAGCCCTTCCCCGGGCCAGGATTAGCCATCCGCTGCCTGGGTGAGCTCAAGTGGGAGCGCCTGGAAAGCCTGCGGGCTGCCGATGCCATCTTCACCAGCGAACTGCGAGCCGCCGGGATGCTGCGGGATAGGACTGCCCAGTGTTTTGCTGTATTGCTGCCGGTCAAGAGCGTCGGCGTCATGGGCGACAATCGCAGCTATGAGGAAGTGCTGGCATTGCGTGCCGTGACCACCGCGGACTTTATGACCGCCGATTGGGCGCGGCTGCCCTATGACCTGCTGGCGCGTGTCAGCACCCGCATTGTCAATGAAGTCGCTGGCATCAACCGCGTCACTTATGATATTACCAGCAAACCCCCCGCCACCATTGAGTGGGAGTAAGGATTGCCCAAAATAGCAAAAGTGGTTATAAATAAGGTATCGCTCAAGGTTTGGGGGGACGGCTTATGCCTGCCGCTTACATACTGATTCACCTGAATATGACCGTTGACTTTGCTGATTCGCTCAATGCCATCCGCGCCATTAGCGGAGTCGGACGGGCCGACCTAGTGGTCGGGCCCGATGATTGCATTGCTTATATTGAAGCCGATGATACAACGCAGCTTGTGAATACCATTCGCGCCATTCGGGGTGTCGATGGCGTCGATAAAACCGACACGCGCTCGGTTGCCGACGTATAAAAGCCGACATCTTCTGCACACAGCGACTGTCATGCCCGCCTGGCGTCTGACACTTTTTATCTTGCTTCTGAGTGCCTGCGCCCCTGCCATCCCGGCGACTGCGCCACCGCAGTTGGAACACACGCCCGGAGCTTTTGTGGTTGTGACCGACAGGCGCTTTGATGCCGGTCTGTTCCGCCTGGATTATCCAAAATCATGGCGCGTCGTCAAAACAAGCATCGCCGCCGCCGACCATCTGCAAGTCGTCTTTGTCGCGCCCGATAGCAGCACCATCACCCTGACACAAGTTGATTCGGCGGCTGATGAACCGGCTGTCAGCCTCGACAACGGCATCATTCTCCAGGTACACATCCAGCCTGCCGACAATCGCGCCGCTTCCTTTGCCCCCATTGCCGAAAAACTCATCGCCAGCATCCGCAGCTGACGCGCCCAAAATAGACAAGATAGAGAGGAGACCGCCACCATGAACCCTTTGCAAGAACACCTTCGCCTAGGTGTGATGAGCTTCGCGCATGGGCATATTCATGCCTACATTCAAACCATCGCGGATTTTAGCGATGCTTCGGTTGTGGCTTGCTGGGACGATAACCGCGAGCGCGGTCAAAAATATGCAGCGCAGTATGGCATAGATTTCGTCCCCGATTTCGGTCAATTCCTGTCGCGTGATGATATGGATGCCGTCTTTATTACCAGCCCGACAAACCAGCACGCCGCCCATGTGGCCGCTGCTGCTCAAGCTGGCAAACACATCCTGCTGCAAAAACCCATGGCGCTCACCCTGACAGATTGTGATGCTATCATTGATGCCGTGAATACATCCGGGCTGCGGTTTAGCATGTGTTATCAGATGCGAGCCGACCCCGTCAATCAAAAGATGAAAACGTTGATAGATGCTGGCGCTGTTGGCAATATCGCGGTGGTGCGCCGCCGTCATGCCATCCCAGCTTTGCTCAACCCTGCTTTCGCTCGGCCGGATAATTGGCATATTGACCCCGTTCAGAATATGGGGATGTTCATGGATGATGCCTCCCATGCCGCCGATTGGTTTTATTGGATGCTCGGGCGGCCAGTGAGTGTCATGGCCGAGATTGACAATGTGGTCACCCACGCTGCGCCGGATGACAACGGGGTTGCCATCTATCGTTTTGACAAGGGCGTGATGGGCATTTTATTCAATAGCTCGACCCAGCTTGCCGCCGAAGCGACCACCGAGATTTATGGCGATGGCGGCACCATTGTGCAAAATTATGGCGATGCGCCATCAACCCTCCCGCCAGCCGAAGCAACCCCGCTCAAACTGTATCGTGCTGGGGCGGATGACTGGGAGCGGTTCGACTTTCCCTTTGTCCCGCATGGCACTCGCATTCGTGCTGTGCCGCGCCAGCTTATCAATTATCTGAAGGGAGAGCGCCCGCCCCTTGCCACCGCAGAAGAGGGCCGAATCTGCATCGAGATGATACTGGGCGCCTACCAATCGGCAAGCGAAGGCCGGCGTGTCCAATTCCCATTCAACCTTGACTAGAATCGAGATGATGGACAGCGAGCGAGTGTCTCAGGATGATTGCATAGCGGTTAATCTTTTGTTAAAAATCAATTTGATATTATAATCTCCGCCAAGCTGCCGTCTCACAGCCCTTAACTAAAACCAGAGCGGACGCCGCATTGCTTTGTGAAACGAAGTCAGGAGCAGAACCCCATGTCCAAGAAGATACTCATCGTTGACGATGATGAATCCACGCTGCGCTTGGCTGACACGCTGACACAGCGCGGCTTTCAGGTGTTCAAAGCCCGTCACGCAGCCGATGGCTTGCGCCTGGCTTATCGACATCAGCCCGACTTGGTGCTGCTCGAAACTGTCCTCCCCATCATGAGCGGCTGGGACATCTGCAAACGGCTGCGGGAAATGTCCAATATGCCGATTATCTTTCTGACGGTGCGCAGCGAGGTCCAGGACATCGTTAAAGGGCTGGAGACCGGCGCCGACGACTACATTGTCAAACCCTGTGATGACGATGAGTTGGTGGCGCGTATCCGCGCCTGTCTGCGCCGCTCGCCCGCTCCCGATATAAGCGAAGAACTCGTGTTTAATCAGGGAGATTTTCGGATTAACCTGATGAATCGGGAAGTTTGGGTGAATGGCAGCCTCAAACATCTGACACCCAAAGAGTTCAACCTGCTGGCGGTGCTAGTCCGTCAGGCTGGGCGCGTCGTCAAACGCACAGACCTTGTCACCGAGGCCTGGGGTGAAGAATACAGCGATGCCATCAACAGCCTCAAACTCTACATCCACTACCTCCGTCAAAAGCTGGAAGACAACACCCAGCAGCCCGAATATATCCTGACAACACGCGGCGTTGGCTATCGCTTTGCCAAGCGTTAAACCCGCTCAGATTCCGCCAGCTTTCAGCGCAAAAACGACTTCAAGAGCGCATCGGTTTGCCGAACCATGCTCCGAAAGGTGAAGCGCTCCATGCCAATCCCTGTATTCGCCGCCAATTCATCCCGATGGTCAAGCAGCTGCCGAAGGCCCTCTCGCAGCGCCGCGATGTCTGCATACGGGAGGAGCAAGCCATTCACCCCATGTCGAACAAGCTCGGGATTCCCCCCTTTATCGCTTGCGAGAACGGGGGTGCCAAGCTGCAGGCTTTCCAATAATGTATGCGACAGTCCCTCATAAGCGCTGTACAAAACCAGGGCATCCGCCGCGACCATCAGGCGGAGAATATCGCGCCGCGGCAAATATCCCGCGAATCTCACCCGCTCTCCGAGTGGCTGCGCCAGCTTTTGCAAGCGCCCAAAATCAGGGCCATCGCCGACCACAATCAGACGCGCTTCGGGCATGGCCCTCATGGCAGTTATCAGATAGTCAATCCCCTTCCAGGGATGCAGTCGGGCAGCCGTCAGCAGGGTCGGACGGTCGTCCCAGCCCAAATCAGCGCGGACTTCGGCGCGGGATTCGATAGGCGCGGGCTGTCGGGAGAGCGCATTGTGAATCACATGAACACGCGCCGCATCGACTCCCCAGCCCACCACCATCCGCTTGAGATAATCGCTGGGAACGACAACCGCATCCATCGCCGCGACCTGCCGTGAACGCGAGTCCCTTTGCCAGCGCACCCGCCAATCCCCCTTGACCCTCTGAAAATCATCCACATTCAAATTCGGCTCAATCCATCCGCGGCGGATGCACCGTTCCCAAGCCTGGTCGCCCACAATTTTGATGACACGGGGGATATGCCTTCCGCCCCACAGCGGCAAATCAATCGTCTGAGCATAGACAATATCCCCCCAAGCCAAGTTTTTCCGCGCTAACCGCCCATATTTCGCCAATCGAAGCGGATAGGCCTGCCGCGCCACCCGAGTAACCGGATAAGCATAATCCGACGCCGTGCTGTCGCCATAGCTCAACACGCGGGTGTCCCAGCCCAGGCTTTGCAGCGCCGGCAGTATCTCCAGGAGATAAGTCGCCGGCCCGCCCGATTCGGGGTGGAATATCCCGCTCGCCACAAATAAATTCGGCACGCCAGCCTCCCACAGTCCAGCTAGGGGGCGCGACCGCGAATGAGGATATGATGATTGACAAAGCTGGCGGCCTCCCTTCCCCAATCCCGCGCGTCCAGCCAGGCTTTGGCAATCTGCGGCGCATCCTCCACCATCCGAACCAGCGCCGCAATCGTGCGCTCATCATTGCCCTGACGTTTTGCCCAATCCAAAAAATGGTGCCGCTTGATATACGTCTCGCTGTATTCAACCCGAATCCCGGCGGATGCGAACATCGCTTTCCATTCCGCAGCGTTAAAGGCGCGATGGTGGCTGGGGTCGCGCCGGCGCTCAAACCCATCGACATAACGCGCCGCTTCCTCATCCGCCGGCAGGAGATGGTCTTGCAGCAGCAGCATACCGCCCGGCTTCAAGACACGCGCACATTCCCCGACAAATCTGCCGACATCAGGAAAATGATGCGGCGCAATCCGACAGGTCACCAAATCAAATTGCGCCGCCTCAAAGGGCAGGTTCTCGGCATCCGCCTGCTTAAAAACGACATTGCCCACCCCCCGCTCAGCCACAATGAAGGCTGCGGCTTTCTCCAGCATCCGCGCCGTCAAATCCGTCGCCGTCACCCGCTTGACATAAGGGGCGAACTTGAGGGCGGTATGCCCGCCGCCAGTGGCGACATCCAGCGCCTCCCAATGCGCCTGTGGCTGCGCCATCGCCAGCAGGCGGTCAAGGTCAGAGCCTTTGGCATGGGTTTCGCTGATGATATAGCCATCGGCATATTCGGTATAACGCGCCTGTGACAAGGACTTCGCATCTCTTCTTGCAGTCATTTCAGCTTCCCAGCTAAGATTTTCCGTTATCTTACAAGACATGATGAGATTCGCCAACGATTCAGGGCAATCGCGCTAAAACAGCCGATTCGCTGTTAAATAATGGCGCAAAGTCGGCAGCAAATGGCAAGAAATGGCGGCAAATGGCAGCAGACTGACATGCTATGGTAAGTTCTGGCATCACGAAAGACCCTTATTAACCCTGTATGACCTATTAAAACTCTTTCTGACTTATCATGGCAAAGAATTGGCGAACCAACATCTGCCATACAGCTGTCTTGCGTCCTTTTCAAAATTGTTAATCCGCACGGTCATGCCAACGTATCACAGAACGATTGGCAAAAGGCGACTAAAGGAACGCGATTTTGACGCGCTTGCCTTGCCAGCTGCAATTCTGCCGCCGAAGCTGTTAGAATAGAGGCAGCCCGTCAAATAGCTTTTTGAGGTCACCATGTCCACAGCACGAACCATCCAAGCCGAAGATTTGTTCCACCTCCAATTCCTCAACGGCGGCCAACTGTCCCCAGATGGCTCCCAGGTCATCTATTATGTCTATCAAATCAATGCCGAAAAGGATGCCGAGTTCTCGACGATTTATCTGCTGAACCGCGCCAGTGGTCACAAGCGGCAAATGACCAGCGGCCAAGCCAAAGATGTCAATCCGCAATGGTCCCCAGATGGCAAGTCGATTGCCTTCATATCCACCCGCAGCAGCACACCCCAACTCTATCTGATGCCCGTCGACGGCGGCGAAGCCAAGCAGTTGACCGCGCTGGAGGGAGGGGTCGGCGGCTTTGCTTGGTCGCCCGATGGCGCTAAAATCGCCCTCACCGCCAAACCGCATGATGCGGCTGACGCGCCGCTGGATTTGACCACAGAGCCTTATCGGCTTGACCGCACCGTCTATCGCTTTGACGCTATCGGCTATCTGGACCAAAATGTCCAGGATGTCTATCTGCTGGACACCGCCTCTGGCGAGACCCGCCAATTAACCGCCGACCGCGCCAACAATATCAATCTGCGCTGGTCCCCGGATGGCCGCCAAATCCTGTACGACGCCACCATGCAAGCCGATGCAATCCGTGCCATGTCCCCAACCCTGACCCTGCTCGACCTTGAAGGTAAGCGCCGGCCCCTGCTCGAAAATTGGGGCACCGTATCCAATGCCGGCTTCACCCCAGATGGCGGCAGCATTGTCTTTGCCGGCTGCCCTCTAGGCCAACCCATCGGCAGCAAATCCGATTTGTATCTGCTCAATCTGGCTTCTGGCAGGCTCGAAAACCGAAGCCCCACTCTGGCGGTCGGGGTCGGCGGGCGTCTGTCCATGGATATGCCCGTTGGCGGATTGCAGGCGGCGAATCTGATGGTATCCGATGATGGCGCTTATGCTTACGCAACTGTGCAAATCGGCGGCACCGCCCACCTCTACAGGATAGCCCTGAGTGGCGCGGAACACTGCCAAGCCGTTACATCGGGCGAATGCGCCGTTTTCCCCCTGGATTTGCTGAAAGACCAGCTGCTTTATGCCCAAACATCGCTCAATTCCCCGCCCGAACTGCATATCACTGACCTGACATCCCATACCTCGAAACAGCTAAGCCGGCTCAACGCTGACCATCTGAAAAAAATCAGCCTGCCCGCAACCGAGCACCTGTTATGGGACAGCATCGACGGCGTGCAAGTCGAGGGCTGGTACATGAAACCGCCGGTCGGCGCAGCGCCTTATCCGACCATCCTCTACATTCATGGCGGCCCTCATGCTGCCTATGGCTATGGCTTCCACTTCGATTTTCAGATGTTGGCTGGCGCGGGTTATGGCGTCCTGTTCCTCAATCACCGCGCCTCGACCGGTTATGGCGACAGCTTCTCGACCGCCATCAAAGGCGATTGGGGCAACCTGGATTACCACGACTTGATGAGCGGCGTCGATGATGCCATCGCAAAGGGCCTGGCTGACCCCGAGCGGCTCGGTGTCTGCGGCACATCGGGCGGCGGCAATCTTTCCTGCTGGATTATCGGGCAAACCCACCGCTTCAAAGCGGCCATTCCACAGAACCCAGTCACCAGTTGGCGCAGTTTTTACGGCACGAGCGACATCGGAATCTACTTTGCGGTCGAACAAATGGGCGGCCATCCCCACGAAATCCCGCGAATCTACGAAAAATGCTCGCCCATCACCTACGCCCACAACTGCCAGACGCCCACCCTGCTGGTGCAAAGCGAGCAGGATTGGCGCTGCCCAGCCGAACAGTCCGAACAGTTTTACACCGTGCTGAAAGCCAATGGCTGCCCTGTCGAGATGCTGCGCCAGCCCGGCGGGTCGCACGGCGCTTCGATAAACGGGAAGGTGAACCTGCGCCGCGCGCACAACGAGGCCATGCTGCAATGGTTTGGCCGCTATGTGCTTGGGCAGTCAGGCTGACGGCTGCCCGTATCTAGTCGCCGCTTGGCGTCCATCGCAGCGGCTTGAGCAAGTCGGCATCGAACTCATGCAGTCGCTCGGCGCCCAGCCGCTCCAGTTCCGCGCGAACGGCATACGAATCCTGCCGCAGCTGCGCCACATCAATGCCTTGGCATACTGCCGGCAATATCGACAGCCATTGCACGCTGCGCTGGAGCATCTTCAGCGCCCCGCGATAATTGCCGCGTTCAATCTGAAAATAGGCGACGCCAACCTGCAAAATCGCGCGATAGAGGTCGCGCACCGGCCCCTCGGTCAGCATCCACTGCTCTTCAAAAAGGTCATGCTGCCGATAATACGCGCCCGCATTAAATTTCTCGACGCCCTCGACTGCCAATCGGGGCAGCCCTTGACCACACTCGCAGTCCAGCCGCTCCAGCATTTGCGGGTCAGGAATCCGCCCAAAGTCGGCAACCAGTCTGCCGATGTCCCGCCCAAGATTGGACCAGCCCAGCGTTAAATCCGCCCCCAGTCGGGCTGCCTGCGCTCGCTGCTCGCCCTCATCACTGACCAGCAGGACAGGAATGCGCCGCGTCGCCGAACTCACCTTGGCGGCGGTGGCGAATGCCCGCCAGTCAGAATGCTCGCCATCAATCAGTATCATCGCCGCCCGGGTCTCAATCAACCTATTCATATACCCCTCGCCAGCGCTCACCTGAATCACCCGATACGCGCCCAGCGCCGCGCGAATAGCGGCAAAGGCATCGCGGTCCGTCACAAATATGAGCGCCGCCCGGCTCACAAGACGCCCCGCTCATCCTGGCAGACAGCCAAAACAAATACCATCACTTTGCTTGTCGTCTCTCTATGATATGTCGCTAACACCGCCGACCCGCCCTTAAATGAGAATAAAAGTTTAATATCGGTCAAATTGCTTGACATGCCCCTCAAAACCCGCCTATAATGCGAATCATACATCGACTATTCAAAACAGAATATACTTTATCAATCAGACTTTAGTCTGCTGCGGGTTGATGATTGTGAATGTTATGAGTAGCCATTATCTTCACAAACGACTCCTTAAAGTTAATGTTGGGTTTTTGCTGTCCGAAGGCCCCGGCAATTCCAGAGAAATCCCAATCAGCATTCCGCAGCGAGTCAAGATAGACAATGAGCTTTATCTCGAGGCCCTGGCGGGCAGCCTCCTGCTCACACGCACCAAAGAGGGCATTTTGGCGCAAGGCATCATCCAAATCAAGCACAGGCGGGAATGCGACCGCTGTCTGGATGCGCTCCTTCATGTTTTTGATGTCCAGGTTGCCGAGTTGTTTGCCTCCCCGCCAGATTCCAGCAAGAGTGTCTTCAGCGTCAGCGGCACCGGCGATATTGACCTGGCCCCTTTGCTGCGGGAAGAAGTGCTGATTGAGGCCGGCTATCGCGTCATCTGCCACGACAGCTGCCGCGGCTTAAGCGCCGCCAGCGGGCTTAACCTGAACCGCGAATCCGAAACTGCCGCCGCCGATGCCCAAACGACTCTTGACCCGCGCCTGGCCGTGCTGAAGCAGTTATTAGACAAAGACGATGAACCTGATTGACTTAATATGAGGGAGACTCCGCACCAAGTTTCGCTCACACCTTGGGGGGCAACGTGACTGACTTTGTAAATACATACGACATCGACGTAAATGCGGCATACCTCGATGAAGACCAGAGCGAACAGAATAACTTTGAAATTTTTCTTGATGACGAACTGGACTTGCTCGAGAACCATGTCGAGGACGACGACGAGTACGATCTCAGCCGAATCGCATTCAACGATACCATTGGCTTATATCTCAAAGAGATGGCGCGGGTTCCCCTGTTATCCACCGAAGAGGAAATCAAGCTGGCCATGCGCCTCGAAGCCGCCAAAGCAGCCGCCGCCAAGCTGGAACAGCGCCCAGAGCATGAACGCAGCGCCGAATGGAAGTTCCTGATTCAAGACGGACTCCATGCCCGCGAGCATCTCATCAAAGCCAATACGCGGCTGGTCGTCTCGATTGCCAAGAAATATATGACACGCGGCGTATCCTTCCTCGACCTGATTCAAGAAGGCAACCTCGGCTTAATGAAAGCCGTCGAAAAGTTCGATTATCATCGCGGGTATCGCTTCAGCACCTATGCGACTTGGTGGATTCGACAGACCATCACCCGCGCCATTGCCGACCAGAGCCGAACCATTCGCGTGCCAGTCCACATGAGCGACCGCATCCGCAAACTCTATCGCCTGGCCTATGAGCTCGAACAGCAAATGGGCTGCAAACCCTCCATCGAGGAAATCGCCGCCGTCATGGATTGCGAGCCGCGCAAAGTCCAATGGATGCTCAGAGTTTCTTGGCAGCCCCTCAGCCTCGAGCATCCAGTCGGTGAAGACGACGAAAGCGAACTCGGCAGCTTCATCGAAAACGACCTCGAACCCAGCCCCGCCGACAGCGCCTATCATAAACTGCTCCAAGAAAAAATCGAAGAACTCCTCAACACGCTCACACCCCGCGAAGCCCGCATCCTGCGGCTCCGTTTTGGCCTGCAAAATGGACGAAGCTATACCCTGGAAGAAGTCGGGCGGACATTTGGCCTGACGCGCGAACGCATTCGGCAGATTGAAGGCCACGCCCTGCGCCGCCTGCGTCATCCCCGCCGCAGCCGCAAACTGCGCGATTATATCAACTAAGCCATCCTGGATTTCAAAGCCTTGACATGCCGAAACTCGTCTTGGTGAAACACAGCAATGCCAATCACAATCCCCACCAAGCGCCATTCGACTGGGAGTTGACAGCGGAAGGCATCGCCCGCTGTCAGCCCTTGGCCGCCCGCCTCGCGCCCTATCAGCCAGCCCGCCTGTTTTGCAGCCCGATGCCAAAGGCGCTGCAAACCGCGCACTATGTATCCCAGGCGCTCGATAATCCCCCCATTATCCAAAACCGCCTGCTAGCCGAACACAGCCGCCAATCCAACGCCCCCTATGGCACACTTGAGGATTTTCACGCGCGCATCAAAGGCCTGTTTGCAGAGCCGAACAGACTTGTTTTTGGCGATGAAACCGCCAGTCAAGCAAGCGAGCGCTTTCATCGCGGCATCGAGATGACGCTGAAACAAGCGGGCAGCGAGGAAAACATCGTTGTCATCGCTCACGGAACCGTGAACGTCTTATTCACGGCACAGTACAATCAACTGAGCCGCTATGATTTATGGCTGCGGCTCAAACTGCCATCTATGATAGCGCTGGATTTGCCATCTTTTCGCTTGAGCCAGATAATCGAAGATGCCGGTTGGGCCTAATACCCCAGCGCCGCCAGCAGCTTCGCCTCTTTTTCGGCTGGCAAATCGGCCGGCTTGTCGATGTCATGCGGCAGCCCCTGCGCCCATTCCCAAGTATCCCGTATCGTCGCCGCCAGCGGCCGAAAGGCCAAGCCAGCGCGGCGGGCGCGGTCGATATTAAAGGTCAGAAAACACTCGGCAGCATCCCGGCTGACCCATAAGGGCAATTCCATAAACTCGCCAACCTCATGTTCGCGCAGAAATTCGTCACTGACATGATGATAGCTGACATCACTGGCGAGCGCCTCTTTGGCGGCTGCCAGCAAATCGCCAAAGGTCAGCCGCTGCGCCGGCCCCGTCACATTATAGATTCCGCCCGCCCCCAACTCGATTTGTCGCAGCGTGAAGTCCGCTAGGTCACGCACATCAACAAACTGAATCGGCTGCCGCGCCGGCGGCGCAATCGCATCGCCGCCTTTCCCCGTCCGCGTCACCCAATACGTGAAGCGGTTGCTCTCATCCCGCGGCCCGACAATCAGCCCAGCGCGAAGAATCAACGCGCTGTCAGGAAAGGCCGCCCGCACCGCTTGCTCACAGCCTGTTTTCAGCGGCCCATAAGTTTCGTTGGTGATGTCCTCGACCCTCTCGTCCTCCATCGTCAGCAGTTCGGCATCCTCATCACGATTCGCCGCGCCCATAATGGGATACACCGAAAGCGACGAGACAAATGAATAATGCCCGACCCTGCCCTTGAGCGCCTGCGCCGACAGCCGCACCAGCCGCGGCAGATAACCGCAGGTGTCAATCACCGCGTCCCAGCTGCGCCCCCCCAGCCTGTCAAGGTCAGTTGCGCGGTCACCGACAATCGTCTCAATATCGGGATAGGCATGACGGCTGCTTTTGCCGCGATTAAACAGGGTGACCCGATGCCCGCCTGCTGTCGCCGCTTCCACCAATGCCGGCCCGACAAACCTGGTCCCGCCAATAATCAAGAGTTCCATAAGCCCAGCCTCCTCACCTGATTGTAATGGGCGCGGCATCACGCTGACAATGTGCGGATTATCTCAAAATCAGCCTCCCCCTGTACTGAAAGCGGTCGACACGCTATGATATGTCGCCAGCCGCCTCATCGGCGCTGCCCTTGAGACCAGCAAGCCATGCTAAAATCACCATGACAGACCGCCATACCTCTACACATCGCAAAACCCTCGCCATACTGACTGCTTGGATGCTGCTGCTGCTCGCCTGCAACCTGGGCACCAGCAGCAATGCGCCGCCCACCTTGGCCCCCCGCCCCACCCAAACGCCGCCCGCCACCCTGGGCTATGCCGAACTGGCTTATGTGCCGGGCATAGGCGATGCGCCAGCGCCGCCGGCCGATGTCGAAATTTTCCGGATTATCGACCGCGTCGAATCGGACCGCCTGATGTATCACATCAGCACCTTGCAGAACTTCCACACCCGCCACACCTATTCGACGCAGACCTCAAGCACCGAGGGCATTGGCGCGGCCCGTGCCTATATCGCCGACCAGTTCAAAACCTACCTGCAATCTTCAGGCGGCAACCTCTATACCTTCCATGTTGACTTTGAAGTAGCGGATGCGGATGGCGAAACCAGTCCCCAGCACAACATCGTTGCCGTCATTCAAGGCACTGAAGTTGGCGCTGGCACGATTATCATCGGCGCTCACTACGACAGCATCGGTCTCCCCCTGGAATCTGGCACGGTCTTTGCCCCTGGCGCCAACGACAACGGCTCTGGCGTGGCAGCCGTTTTGGAAATCGCCCGCATTATGAGCCAAAAACAGTACAAATCGACCATCATGTTTGTCCTCTTTGCCGCCGAAGAGGTCGGACGGCAGGGCAGCCGCGCCTTTGCCAGTTGGATTCACGAGAGCGACACCGATGTGATTGGCATGATTAACATCGATACGATTGGCAATGTCCATGACCGCAGCCAGGCCATCAATGACCGCGAACTGCGCGTCTTCTCCGCCGGGCCCAACGAGACATCCGCCTCGCGGCAGATGGCGCGGATGGTCAATTTTATCGGTTACAACTACAGCCTCGACCTCGACCTGACCGTGCAGGATGCCATTGACCGCGAAAATCGCTATGGCGACCATTTTTCCTTTAGCGAATTGGGCTATCCCGCCATTCGGTTCATCAATGCTCACGAAGAGAAGTACAACGGCGACCCAACCGACACCATTGAATATATCGAAGCCGGCTATCTCCAGCAGGCCACCCAGGCCATTTTGGCCGTCCTGACGGCATTAGCCGACGGCCCCCGCCCGCCACACAACATCAGCCTCCGCGACCAGGGCGGCGGCTTGCGAACACTGATTTGGGAGCCCGTGCCAGAAGCGACCAGCTATGTTATCGCGCTGCGCCGTCCAGGCGCCCTGACTTATGAACAGCAATTCGAGGTCACCAGCGCCAGCGTCTCCTGGGACCAATTCACACGCTACGGCGGCGTCGCCATCGCCGCCAGAAATGCCCAAGGACTCGTCGGCCCCCTATCGCCCGAAAAAGTCCCTTGACAGTTCGTCTTGCAGAGGAGCCCCGATTATTCATGCGCGTTGCCCATATCATCAAAGCCACCCGCATCAGCGGCGCCGAAGGTCATCTGCTGACGCTGCTCCAGGGCCTCCGCAGCGAAGGCATGGATGCTCAGCTTATCATGCTGGTCGAGCCCGCCCAGCCCATGGACGATATGATGCTCGCAGCCCAAAGCCGCGGCATTCCCACCCAGCGCCTGCCCATCCGCCGCGATTATGACCCGACCCTGCTCTTCAGAATCCGCCGGGCGCTGCGACAGATGAAACCGCATATCGTCCATACCCACCTCATCCACGCGGACCTCTTTGGCTGGCTGGCGGCAAAATCTGCCGGCATCAAAACCATCATCAGCAGTCGGCATAACAATGACCAGTTCCGCTATCACCCGCTCTGGCGGCGCATCAGCCCCCTGCTGTGGCGCTTGACGAGCGGCGGCATCGCCATTTCAGCGGCAGTCAAGGACTTCGCCATCCATATCGAAGGTGCGCCCGCAGATAAAATCAGCATCGTCTATTATGGCATGGCCTATCACTGGGTATCCGATGAGGAAATCCACGCCGCCCGTCAGGAAATCCGCGCCGAACTGCGACTGGAGCCAGATGCCATGCTCTTGGGGATGGTCTGTCGGCTGGTCGAACAGAAAGGCATTCCCTACGCCCTGGAGGCTTTTCAGAGCATTTGCGCCCGCTTTCCTGCCGCCCGCCTCGTCATCGCTGGCGATGGCGCCATGGCGGCCCAGCTTCGCCGCTTGGCGGAGACCCTGGGGGTTGCCAATCGCGTCTATTGGCTCGGCTGGCGCAGCGATGCCGCCAGGCTTATCGCAGCCTTCGATATTATGCTCATGCCAAGCCTGTGGGAGGGCTTTGGATTGGTCTTGCTCGAAGCCATGGCCCGCCGCGTACCCGTCATCGCCAGCCACATCAGCGCCATCCCCGAAGTGGTCAGCCACGGCGAAACCGGCATCCTGATTCAGCCCCGCGATGTTCGGGCGCTGGCCGCGGCCACCGCCCGCCTGCTGGATGACCCCCCCCTGCGAAAGCACATGGGGCTGCTGGGCGCGGCCCGCCTGGAGGAACATTTTAATATCCGCCAGATGGTCGACGGCACAATGGCCGTCTATCATCGATATGCCTCACACGATTAGATTTCGCGGATAATCCGGGCCGGGTTGCCCGCGGCGACAGTTCGCGGCGGCACATCGCGGCTGACCACACTGCCAGCAGCAATCACAGAACCCTCGCCTAGATGAACCCCCTTCAAAACAAGCGCATTCATGCCAATAAAGACATCATCGGCAATCACAATCGGCGCCGTCCGGGCAGCCAGCGGCTTGACCCGCCGCCGCGCTGGCTCAAGCGGATGAAAGTCGGTATCCGCAATCACCGTGTTAGCGCCCACCCACACGCGATGGCCAATCGTGATGCGCTCATCGCAGACCAATGACCCGCCTGTCATGCCAAAATCGTCCCCGATGATAAGGCAGGCGCCCGCGCGGCGGGTGCTAATCATCACCGGATGGTTGGGGCCCAATGGGTTGCTCCTGGGTGTCGAGCGCAGATTCATGCCGCGCCCAATGCGGATGCGGCTCTGGCGATGCCGCTGAATGATGGGCAAACCATAACAGCGCCAGCCCTCGCCCGCATCCACGCCGCGCAGCACCCACCATGCGCCGGGCAGGACAAGCAGCCGGCGGATTTCATTGCTCGCTTTCCACGGCATCTCTCGGGCAAGGCGAATCGACTCCAGCGACAGCAGCGATGTCGGCACATCGACTGGCGCGGGCGGCTGGTTCTTATCGGCCACAGCAAGCTCCACTCAGGGTACATCAAAGCCGACATCAGCAGCCTGCACCATATTCCCGCCGCGAATCAGCCCCAGCCGCAGCAGATAAAATCCAGCGCGGAGCGCATCGGCATGCAATATCTCCAGCTGGCCCTGGGCGACAGGCTGATGATGAGCCTCTCCCAGCGGCGTCCAATCCGCGAACTGCCCGCCGCGAATAAACAGGTGATAATAATCAGCTTGACCGCTATCGAACTGCGCCGTCCCGATAATAGGCACGACCCCCGTCACGCGCTGCCCGCTGGCTGGCTGCTGTATGTGCAGAATGGCGCCGACGCTGCCAATCCTCGGCATATCATAGACCTGCGCCGGACAGTCAATCGTCGGCAGAAAAGGCAAATTAGCCTCACGCGCATAACGCTCGGCTTCAATCGCATCCCCTGGCGCCGTCGCCGGCCCGCCGATAAACCAAAGATGCCGAGCGCCCGCAGCCATTGCCCGCTCCGCATCTTGCACCGGCACGCGGCAATAACGCGGCGGCAGCGGCTGCTTCTCGCCAGGCTGCACCCTGAACCGGATGCCGCTTGCGATTTCTGGCGGCAGCGGCAATGCCAGGGTCTGATAGACCCCCGGCGAGACTTCACCGATGACCGAGCCTTCTGTCGGCAGCGGCCTTGGCTGAATGCCCGCCGAACCATCCAGAAACCACTCGTTGACCGTCGTCGGGCAGCCCGTCGCCGGATCTGACAAATGGCGCACATCACAAATCTGACGCAGCGACAGGCCCTCTGGCGGCAGCGGCGGGTCATACAGAAGCTGGCCATGATCCGCGAAAGCGCCCAGCAGCCGACTGTCGCTGTAGATGCCCCTCAGGACCGCATTCCAGACGGGCGCGGCGCCCGTCAAGCCAGATGAGTTGAGCATCGGCTGCCCATCGTTATTGCCAAGCCAAACCCCGACAGCGACATTGCGCGTATAGCCGATAGTCCAGTTGTCTCTCACATCATCGGTCGTCCCAGTTTTCACCGAAGCGTAAATGCTGCCAGTATGCAAGGGGCTGTTGGCGCCCATGGCCGGGCTGCGGGCAACATTGTCGGCAAGCATATCGCTAATGATATAGGCAATCCGCGCATCCAGCACGCGAACCGCAGCCGCCGCCCGCTGCACCGTTCGCTCGGATGGCTGACCCTCGGGACAGCCATTTTCATACTGATACAAAATGACATTGTCCCTGTCGATGACGCATAAAATAGAGGTCACCGGCACATACGCCCCCTGATTGGCGAAAACCGCAAAGGCGTTCGTGAGTTCGATGAGGGTGATTTCCCCGCTCCCCAGCGCGAGCGACAGGCCATACTGCGATGCGTCCTGATGGAGCGTCGTTACGCCAAAGCGGCGCAGCAGGCCCAGCAGGTAATCCACACCCACCAGGCGCAGGGTCTGCACCGCCGGGATGTTATAGCTGTTGGCGAGCGCGGTTCGCATGGTCATCGGCCCATGAAAGACGCCATCATAATTGCGCGGCGTGTAAAGCGGCTGACCCGGAATCTCAATTTGGGTGCGCGTGTCCCAGAGAACCTCCCCCGCTGTCATCCCCCGCTCCATAGCGGCGGCATAGGTGAAGGGTTTGACGGTGCTTCCCGGCTGACGAAAGGCGGTGGTCACATTGACGCTCCCGTCAATGGCTTCGTTGTCATAATCAACGCTGCCGACCATGGCGATAATCTCGCCGGTCAGCGGCTTCGTCACAACCACAGCCGCATTGCTGACACGCTGCGCCGCCAGCTGCGCGACCCGATGCGCCGCTGCCCCCTGCGCCAGACGATTCACATGCTGGTCAAGAGTCGTATAGACGCGCAGGCCGCCCCGCGCAATATCTTCCGGGTGATGCCCCAGCCCAGACATCAGCCGCTCAAGCTCCGCCTGGGCATACACCGTAAAGTGCGGCGCCGTCAGCGACACATTGGCAGGCGCGAATGACAGTCCCTCACTCAACGCCCCATGCGCCTGCGCCTGCGTGATGTAGCCTTCTTCTGTCATCTCGCCCAAAACCTGACGCCAGCGAGAATCCACCGCCGCTTGAATGGCCGGGTCAGGATTCAGCGGGTCCAGGCTCGCCGGCGCCTGTGGCAGGCCAGCCAGCATCGCCGCCTCCCCCAGATTCAAAGCCTCGACATCCTTGCCAAAAAATGTCTGGGCAGCCGTCTGCACGCCATAAGCGAGATTGCCATAATAAATCTCATTGAAATACATCTCCAGGATGTCCTCTTTGCTCTTGGATTGCGTCAGCACAATCGCCAGCAGGATTTCCTCCACCTTGCGGGCGATGCTGCGCTCGGCGCGCTTTTCAAAATCAAACAGCACATTCCGAACCAGCTGTTGGGTAATCGTGCTGCCGCCCGGCGTGTTCTCAGCCGCATCAGCGCCCAGATAATTCAGCGCCGCCACCAGGGTCGCCGCCACATCAATCCCGATATTGTCAAAAAAGGTATCATCCTCAATCGCAACCGTCGCCTGAATGAGAGCCAGCGGAATGCGCTCCATATCCACCCGCACCCGCCGGCCTTCGCCAAAGGCCTCATACAATTCATGGCCAGAACGGTCATAAATAAACGTGCTTTCAAAGCCGCGATAACTGTCAACTTCGGCAACGCGAGCCGCCCACTCCGCCTCGACCTGCGGGACGAAAATCAGCGCCGCCAGCGCCGTCAGCAGCGTCAAGCCGCCACAGAATGACGCCACCAGGCCAGCCAGCGCCCACACGCAGCCCAACGGCAGCCCCAACAGCCGCCGACTGCGTTTGCGCCGCGGCCCCCTCGATTTCGATGTTGCCGCGGCTGAATGACCATAAGACTGCCGCGCTGGCAGATTGGGCCGGGTCGGTCGTGGCGGAATCTCACGCGGCTTGGGCAATGACTTGGGCTGCGGCGCGGAAAAAGGACGCGGCCCTAACAGGGTCGGCTCGGACTCCGCCGCTGGCCGGATCTCACGATAGACGGGCATGGTGACGATGCCGCCGGCCTCTTTGCGAGCGTCCCGCGGCACATCCTCCCTGAGCTCCGAGATATGCGGCAGATGAAAAGGCACATCGGCATGGACATCCACCTCAACCATCTCAGTTGTCAGCGTCTCCTTGTCCGCTGGCGGTTTCTCGCTGGCGGATTTCGGAGCGGCATCCCGCTCGCTGTTTTCGTCTGCCATAAACCGTTCCCGCTATCTGCCCGAACCTGACCCCCGACAGTATGACTGTATTGTATCGCCTGGCGCATAGCCAATCAAGCCACCGCGCTGTCTGGAAATCCATACCCATTGAATGCTAGAATAGGCGCAGCAGCCCAATCTGGAGAAAAACGATGTCCACTTATCCCCAAGTCATCGAACAGCCCGAACTTGACCTTTCGATAGTCATCCCCATATTCAACGAGAAAGGCAATATCGACAAGCTGTACCATGAATTGACCCAAGCCCTGGAAGAACTTGAGCGCGATTATGAGGTCATTGCCATCAATGATGGCAGCCAGGACGGCACGCATAAGATGCTCAACGAACTGCATGCCAGGGACAAGCGCTGGCATATTATTCACTTCCGCCGCAACTTCGGGCAAACCGCCGCCATCGCCGCCGGCTTCGATGCGGCCCGCGGGGAAATCGTCGTCACGATTGACGCTGACCTGCAAAATGACCCCCGCGACATCCGCAAAATCCTGGACAAGTTTGCCGAAGGTTATGACATCGTTAGCGGCTGGCGCCAAAACCGCAAAGAACCCCTCTTTCTGCGGCGCATCCCGTCCATCATTGCCAACCGAATCATCTCCAACACCACCGGCATCAAGCTCCATGATTACGGCTGCACCCTGAAGGCATATCACTTTGACGTCGTTAAAGGCCTGCGCCTCTATGGCGAATTGCATCGCTTTATCCCCGCGCTGGCAAGCCAAATGGGGGTCCGCGTCGCCGAAGTCGCGGTCAAAGACCGGGCGCGAAAGTGGGGCAGCAGCAAATACGGCTTCAACCGCACCTTCAAAGTCATATTGGACTTGATTGCGGTCGTCTTCCTGCTGAGCTACTTCAATCGCCCCTTGTATGTCTTTGGCGCGGCAGGATTTATCGTTGGCGCAATCGGCACGCTGCTGGGCTTATACCTGACCGTGTTCAAGCTGTTGACCGAAAACAAAATAGGCGACCGCCCCCTGTTGCAGCTTGCCGTCCTCCTCATGGTGCTTGGCGTGCAGTTTATCAGCACAGGCATCGTTGCCGATATGATTATGCGCACCTACCACGAGGCCCAGCGCAAACCCATCTACTACATCCGAGAACGCCGTCAGTCATCCGCCGCCACAGAAAATATCCCGCCCCTGCCCGCCAAGCGCAGCTAAAACTCGCGCTGAATCAGATAGTGCGCCCAATGACCCAGCAGGGTCCTATAATCGCTGGCGGGTAGCTGCCGCAAATGCCCCAAAGCCTCATCCACATATCGATGCGAGATGTCCCGCGCATACCCGATGACCCCCAAATCACGCAGCAGCCGCGTCAGAGCCTGGATTTCATCGTCACTGGCGCGGCTGTCGCCCAGCGTCGACAGAATCCTGTGCCGCTGCCCATCATTGGCGCGGTCGAGCGCCTCGAGCGTCAGCAGGGTCGACTTGCCCTCCCGAATATCCGAGCCGACTGGTTTGCCCAGCTGCCGCGCATCCCCCACCACGCCCAAAATGTCATCCTGAATCTGAAAGGCGGTGCCGCACAGGCTGCAAAAGCTGGCAATCGCCCTCACCGCCGGCACATCGGGATTGGCATCATTAAGACCAATAGCAGCCCCAGCCCGCCCGGCATATTCATAAAGCACGCCCGTTTTCTTCCGCAGCATATCAATCACATGCGCTTCGCTGAGCTCGCGCTGTCGGCTGGAAAACTGCACATCCAGCGTCTCGCCTTCTACCAGCATCGGTGTCACGCAGGCTGCCAGTTCCTGCGCCAGACGAATCACGACTTCAGCCGCCACCCCCCCCTCAAGATGCGCCTCGAACATCAGCGACCACGACCAAGCCTGCTGCACATCGCCAGCCAGCATGGCGATTGTCCGCCCATAATGCTCGGCATCAGCGCCCTGCCAGCCAAACTCGTCGCTGGCTCTTTGGGCATATTCGGTATGCACCGTGGGTCCCCCGCGCCGCGTCTTGTCTTTATCAATCACATCATCATGCACCAGCGTCCAGGTATGATAAATCTCAATCGCAGCCGCAATCGGCAAGGCCTGCGCTTCATCGCCACCCACAGCCCCACAGGCCAGCATAGCCACCGCCGGCCGCAGGGATTTGCCACCGCTCTTGAGATAGCTGTAGACGGCATCACGAATATGCTGCGGCCGAAAACGCCGCACAAAACGCGCTTGCAGCAGATAATCCATCATCATCCGCTTGCGCTCCTCCACAGCACCCAGCAGCCTGTCAAAGGATTGCTGGCTGGAAGTCATCGCTGAGGAATTAGACATCCCCGATTCCCATCTGACCCATTCCAAACGATTATATCATCATGGCTGTCATTGCCCAATGTCCACCAAACGGGCGGCTATTCCAAAGCCGATATGTCCAGGTCCTGCAAAATGAGCGTCTGCGCCTGCGGAACATCCAGCAGCCCCCGACCAAAGTTCCCCTGCGGAGTCACAATCGCGTATTGATTATCGACCCAGGCGATAAACCCAAGCGCTTTGCCGGTCACCTTGTCCGCCTTGAACACCGCCTGGCCGTCAACCGAAAACACCGCCCCATCCCTCAGCCAGTCAATCGTATAGCTGTGAAAATCGCCCAGCAGGGCCGCATCCAGCGCCGCCTCGCCAGCGCCAATCGCAGCTTGCCCCACCGGCCAGAGTGAACGATACAGCGCCTTGCTGCGCATGAGCAGAAATCCGAGCGGCGCCAGCGGCAGCAGGGCGTAAAACTGCCAGCGCTGGGCATCCAGCACAGCCGCCTTCCAGCCATGTCCCGCCACACCCTGCGCCAGACGGATATTGTTGGGCGGACTGGCGAAGAAAAACCAGATGGTCCGCGGCAGCCGAAAACCGCGCTCGCCAGGAACAAACAGATGATTCCAGAAACCAAAACCCGCCGTCCCCCTAATCGTCCCCGCCGCCCGCGCCCTGACGCTCAGCCGCAGCGGCGGGCGATGACGAAAATCCAAAGCCCCCGTGCTGTAATCACTGACCTGGGCATCGTGATAATGACGGGATGAACCTGATGGAATGGACAGGCGAACTTCGCCTCCCCCAAGCCGAACCAGCCCATTGCCCAACTCCGTCGTCTGCCATTCATCCCCTTGCACGCTGGATTACCCCACCACAAAGCCGCAGCTTTCCTCTTCAAACTCGGTGGCCGTCCCCGGCCCGAAAGAATCATAGCCATCCGTAATCGCAGCCTCCCAGCTGACCCGATAGGTAATCCGATATTCGCCGGCCTCCAGCGGGCCAAAAGGCACATACCAATGGACAACCCGGTCACGCCCGCGCGTGATAGAGGGGCGGCGGAACTGATCGACATTGGCAATCCGCATCTCATTGACGCGCAATTCATGCCTCGCATGGACAATATGCTGCCGCAGATAATCCTCACTAGAGGCAAACCAAGCCCAAAAAATCTCAATCGTCGAACCAGCCGATAAATTTGTCGGGGGAGCGATGCCATAGGCGCTGTCGTCACAAAACGCGAATACATCCACTCCTTGACGGGCTGCGTTGGCCGGCCGAGTCGGCGCTTCGATGCCCTCATCGCTGACAGCGACAGCCGCGGCGCTGTCCTCTCCCGATGGTGACGGCTGCCCCGCGATTTGCCGCGAGTCGGTGGCTGCTGCCGTCGCTGAGGAATGGCTGACCAGCATAGTCGCGGTCAGATGAATGGCCTCTACATCGACAACTGGCACATTAAAAACAAGAAACCCATCATCAGTCGCGGCTGCCGGCGGCGCAGGGGTGTTTGCTGGCGCTTCGCCGCTCACCGATGTGCCTGATGCTGTGCTGGCGCGAGCGATAACTGGCGATGCCGCCACAGTCGGCAGTGGCGTGGCCGTCTCCTCCAGGAACAGCAGGCTGGCGCTCACCCAACCCTCGTCCCCGCTCTCCAGCTTGATGTTGTACCAGTTCGCATCGTCATCCTGCCCAATCACCTGAACCCCCGTTCCCGGCTGAAGCGAATCATAAACCGCGAAATCCACCCCCGGCCCGCCGCGGACGTTGACACGCCGCTGCGACCGAACAATGCCAAACAGGGTGGGCGTGAAGGTTGGGGTCGGTGTCTTGGTCGCGGTGGGGGTCGGGCTTGGAGTCAACGTATCGGTTGGGCTTGGGGATGGCCGCGGCGTGTCGGTTGGGCTTGCTGTCGGGCGGGAAGTTGGGCTGGCGGTTGGCAAGGGGGTCGGTGTCGGTTCGGCGGCATTGCGGCAGCCAGCAAGCATCATCGACAAAGCGAAAGCGGCAATCAAGAGTCGGTTGAATGAAAAAGCAAGTGCGCGATGCAAAGCAGAACCCTCATGCAATCGTACAGGCAGCCCCCGCCGAGCAGGTTGGTACGATATGCTTTGATAAACAGTGTTTGTCCCTGCCTATTATAGAGGATACCACGGCAACTAAGCAAAATCTGAGGCAGTTGCCCTTGACTTTTAGGGCGACAGCCTTTATCCTAAAATAATGCAAGTGCCTGTAGCTCAGTGGATAGAGCACTGGTCTACGGAACCAGGTGTCGGGAGTTCGAATCTCTCCAGGCACGCCTTTGACCAGCCTCTTGGCTGGTCTTTGCTTTAGGGCTTACGTGGAACCTTCGAGGCGCTGAAAGCGCGGCGCCTCTCCGGGAACTGGCGAATTGATAAAAGCGCCGCGCGAAATCACCGCCTCGCGCCCACCCAAAGAATCCATGCGCTGCCTCTGAGCCTCTTTTGCCTGCCGGTCAATGCCTTCGGGGTCAATCATATCTCGCAGCCGCCGCTCAAAATCAGCCATCAGGCTTTGCGCCCTCTGGTCAGCGCTACGTGACAAATCGACGAGTTCATTCGGGTCTTGCCACAAATCAAAGAGTTGATTGGGCGCATCGACATAATAGACAAATTTATAACGCCTGTCGCGCAGCATATAAAAGGCATTCTGCGACCCAATGGCATGATACTCGGCAAAGACCCTTCGCTGGCTGTCATCCTGCTGCGCGATTTCCCACAGCGAGTCGCCCGGCAGCGCCGCATCCTCATCCCTCAGCGGGCAGCCCAGCGCCTGCAAGACGCTTGGATAGCAATCGACTAGCGAAATAGGCGTATGGACCACCTTGCCAATCGGCACATCAGGGCCCGCCATGATAAACGGAATGGCAGCTGCTTCCTCATACATGCTGAATTTGCCATAAATGCCACGCGCGCCGAGATGCTCGCCATGGTCAGAGGTATAGATAATCCGCGTCTTATCCTTCAGGCCGGCTGCCTCCAAGGCCGCCACCACCGCGCCGATTTGAGCATCCAAAAACGTGCAAATGCCATAATAGGCGGCATGAAGGCGGCGAATCGTCGCTTCATCAAAGGGTTCATCATAAGAAAAGTAGCGCCGCATATACCGCAGCGCCGCATGTTCCGGCCAATCCGATTCCTGCCACTGTGGCGGAAGCCTGATTGGGTCTTGCGGGTACAGATGATAGGTTTCTGGCGGTGACAGAAAAGGCGGGTGCGGTGTCACGAAAGACAGAAACAAGGCCCAAGGCTCTTCATCATTGGCGTGGTCTTGCAGCCAGCGAATGGCATGATTTCGGCTGCGGATGTCATACTGCTGATAGCTGCTCGCGCCAGCCCCGGCTTCGGTGATGCCCGCGCGAGAATTGCGTTGAAGCGAGCCATCCCGTATCCAGCCGCTGGGGTCGCCAATGCCCTCCACAACGTGCATCGGCTCGATTTCGCGGCTGAAGCCATTGTCGTCGGCTGTGCTGCGGAAGTGCAGCTTGCCAATCGAATCGACCTGATAACCAGCCTCATTCAGCCGATGTCCCCAACTCTTCACCCGGCCATCATAAGGAAAGCCATTGTCCCAACAGGCAATTTGATGGACATAACGCCCGGTTGCCAATGCCGCCCGCGCTGGCACACAGATGGCGCAGGGGGTATAGGCCTGGGTAAAGCGAGTCCCCGCTTCGGCAAGCCGGTCCAGGTTTGGCGTCTGCACCAGTGGATGTCCATAACAGCCCAGAGCCGCTGCCTGATGCTGGTCGGACAGGATAAAGAGCAAGTTGGCTGGTTTCATCGGGTTTTCCCCCATCTCGGACGCCCTCCCAATCTTAGCGCATCAGCGCGATGCCGAGCAAATCATCGATGATTTGCCCCCATCCTGTTCAGACGCTAGACTCATGGGGGTTATCAGCAAGGGAGCGAAAGTCATCCGATGACAGTCTATCAGCCGGCCAACAGGCTCATCCGCCTCAGCCGCGACATTTTTATCGCTGCCGGGACGCCCCAGGATATTGCCCGCATCGTTGCCGAATCCCTGGTGATGACCAACCTGCTGGGACACGATTCGCATGGCGTACTCCGAGTCAAGCAATACATCACCATGATTCGCCAGGGCATGATTAAACCAGCGATGCGGCCGCGCATCAAAAAACGTTTTGGCGCCACCGCGACCGTCTTTGGCGCTTACGGCTTCGGTCAAATCGGCGCTCGATTCGCCGCCGAATTGGCAGCCGAACTGGGCAGGCAGCACGGCATCGCCGCCGTATCCCTCACGGCAGCCACCCATATCGGCCGCCTGGGCGAATATACCCAAATGATTGCGGCGCAAGGGCTGATTGGCATCGGTTTCACCAGTGGCACGATGTATCGCGGCTGGGTCACGCCTTATGGCGGGCGCGAGCCTGTCTTCGGCACGAACCCGATGTCCTTCGCCGTTCCAGCCGAGGATGACGGCACGCTGCTGCTCGATTTCGCCACCGCCGCGGTCGCGCATGGCAAAGTCGTATTGGCGCAGGCAAAAGGCCTGCCCCTGCCCAGCGGCCTGCTGCTGGACAAACACGGACAGCCTTCAACCGACCCAACCCTTTTGGATGACGGCGCTATCTTGCTGGCAATGGGCTCCCACAAAGGCTCTGGCCTGTCCATGATGATGGAGATTATTCCGACCCTGCTCGCCGGACATCGCCCGATTGCCTCGCCGGATTTTCATTATGGCAACCCGACCTTGCTGCTGGCGCTGTCGCCGGCTGCCTTTGATACCGAAGCGGATTTTCGGCATTATGTCACCGAACTGACGCGGCGCGTCAAACAGGTCAAGCCGGCAGTCGGCTTCGAGGAGGTGCTGCTGCCCGGCGAACCCGAAGCCCGCTCTTATGCTGAACGCAGCCAATTCGGCATCCCACTGCCGGATGCAGTCTGGCAGGAGCTTCGCGCTCTGGCAGATGACTATGGCATCTCGCTCGATTGAGGGCGCCAGCCCCCCGCCAGATTTGCCAAATCATGCCCGCGCATATAAACTGGATATTCACTGAAAACACAGGGCGCAAGGAGAATCGAGATGTATCAGCCAAAGCCAAGCAAAGGTAGCACCGACTGGTTTGTGCATGACCGTTTTGGCATGTTCATTCACTGGGGACTGTACGCCATGCCAGCGCGGCACGAGTGGGTCAAACAGCGCGAGGAACTGACTGACGAGCAGTATGCGCCCTATTTTCGCTATTTCAATCCCTCGCGCTTTGAACCGGAAAAGTGGGCCGATTTGGCACAGGCCGCCGGCATGAAATACATGGTGATGACTTCCAAGCACCACGAAGGCTTTTGCATGTGGGATACACAATACAGCGATTATAAAGTGACCCGTACACCCTACGGCAAAGACCTGCTCCAACAGGCGGTCGCGGCCTTCCGCAGTCGCGGTTTGAAAATCGGCTTTTATTATTCCCTGATTGATTGGCATCACCCGAATTTCACCATCGACCGCATTCACCCCCTGCGCAGCCACCCCGACCGTGACCGCCTGAATCAGGGGCGCAATATGGCTGACTATCGCGCCTATATGAAAAATCAGGTGCGCGAATTGCTGAGCGATTTTGGCAAAATTGACATCATCTGGTATGACTTTTCCTATCCTGGCGATGATGGCAAGGGAAACCAGGATTGGGACAGCGCCGGCCTGGAGGCCTTGTCGCGCTCACTCCAGCCGGACATCATCATCAACAATCGCCTTGACCTGCCATCCTCGATTGATTTCCATACACCCGAACAAGTGCAGCCGCGCGGCTGGATCAAGGTGGATGGCGAGCCAGTTGTCTGGGAAACCTGCCAGACATTCAGCGGTTCCTGGGGCTATCATCGGGATGAAGCCACCTGGAAAAGCCCAGGGCAGCTGATTCGAATGCTGGTCAATACAGTCGCCACCGGCGGCAACCTCCTGATGAATGTTGGACCCACCGCCACCGGCGAACTTGATGAGAGGGCGATAGCGGCTTTGCATGTCTACCGCGACTGGCTTTCAAAGAATAGCGAATCCATCTATGG
Organism: Aggregatilineales bacterium; assembly: GCA_965214515.1. Taxonomy (GTDB): domain Bacteria; phylum Chloroflexota; class Anaerolineae; order Aggregatilineales; family Phototrophicaceae; genus UBA6055. The sequence goes on along the minus strand of OZ243955.1, from coordinate 2,963,767 downwards.
CTGCACCGCCAGCCCTTTGAAAGCGCCGCAGGATTGCCGCCTGACGCAAAACGGCAGCCAGCTGTATGTCCATATCTTCGCTTATCCCTTCCGTTATCTTTATATCGACGATATCGGAGAGCAGCTTGCCTACGCCGAATTCCTGCATGATGGCAGCGAGATTCCCTTCACGATTGACGCCCAGAACACGGCGCGTTTCCAGATTCCGGTACGCCAGCCGAACATGGAAGTTCCGGTGCTCAAGCTGTATCTCAAACCTTGAGCCTGGATGAACTCGCGCCAGCATAGGCGACCTGTACGAATCGGTTGATATTCAGGTCATCCAGAATCTGTTCCTCGCCATTGGGCCAACGCACGCGAATCTCGCTTATCGCTGCCTTGCCCAATCCAAAATGCAGGGCAGTGTCATTGCCGGCGCCCAGGCTCGAGCCACATTTCACCTCTTGCATATAGGTCTGGCCGGTCTCCGTCGTGACATAAACCCGTGAACCAACCGCATCGCGGTTGATGTCGCCGCCGCCTTCCAGCCGCAGGCTAATCCAGTTGTGCGATATGCCTTCGGCGCCGGTATTGCGATACAGGGCATATCCCTCATTCCAGTTCCCCAGCACAAAGTCGAGCAAACCATCGCGGTCATAATCGGCATAAGCCAAACCCATGCTGGCAGAGGGCGCGTCCAGCCAGGCGGCGGGGGTCGCATCGGCAAAGCTGCCATCCTGACGATTGCGAAACAGGAAATCACGATAAGCGAACATCATGCCTTCGGGGCCAGCAACAATATCAAACTGGACAAATTCGGTGGCTGTCAGATACAGGTCAAGCCAGCCATCATTGTCATAATCAAAAAAAGCCGTCCCCCAACCGACCGCGCTGCTAGGCCCGACTCGGACACCGGCTTTACTGGCCGCATCATCAAACGTGCCATCCCCCTGATTTTCCAGCAAGACCATGCCATTCACCATATCCGAGAAATAAAAATCGAGATCCAGGTCATTGTCATAGTCGCCAACCGCCAGCCCCATGCCGTGAATAAAGGTGCGTGCGCCCGCCTCGATAGAGACATCCAACCAGCACCAGCCGCCGCAGCCAGCGCCGTCATTGCGCCAAAGGATATTGCCCAGCATATTCTTGAATTGGTCATTGACCACATAAATATCCAGGTCGCCATCATTATCGTAATCGGTGAAACTGGCTGTAAAACCCGAACCCAGCAGCAAGTCATAATCCAGCAAATGGCTCACATCAGCGAAAGTGCCATCGCCCTGGTTATGGTAAAGCGTGTCTCGGGCTGCATCGTGTTCGCCGGTCACATTGGGGTCGCCGCACTCCGGAAAACATGACCAGTTGACCACATACAAATCAAGATAGCTGTCGCCATCATAATCGCCCCAGGTCGCGGTCGTGCCTTTGCCGACATCGCCCACCCCCGCCGACTCGGTCACCTCAACAAAACCCGCTCCGCCCTGATTGTGGAAGAGGGCATTCGCCCCGTAATTCAGCACATACAGGTCAAGCCAGCCATCATTGTCATAATCCACCCAGACAGCGCCGCCGCTAAGCGCCCCCGCCAGACGAACCTGCGCCGAAAGCTCCGATTGGGAAAAGCTGCCATCCCCATTGTTGTGATACAAGACATTCGGATCGAGATTGCCAGTCACATACAGGTCAAGCCAGCCATCATTGTCATAATCGCCCCAAGCCTGCCCGATGCCCAGATAACCGCTGGCAAAGTCATCGTCGAACAACTCCCACTCGCCGCGGTGCGTAGCCGTGATGCCGGCGCTTTCACTCACATTGACAAAGGGATCCAGCCTGGAGATGGCTGTAGAGAATGCAGCGCACAGCAGCAGTAGAAAAAAATAGACTGCTTTTCTCATTTTCGCTTTTCCAAAATACCTTATTAAGCAGCAGCGAATCAGCCTTTGACACCCGATGTGGCGATGCCTTCGACGAAATAGCGCTGCCCGAATATGAAGATAATCAGCACCGGAATCACTGCGATTGTCGCCACCGCCATCATCAGATGCCAATCGGTATTGCCGTATGCCCCTTGATATTGCACCAGACAAACTGGCAGGGTCTGTATCTCGGGGGTGCGCAGGTAGAGCAAGGGACCAAAGAAATTGTTCCAGTTGCCGATGAAGGCGAAGATGGCGAGGGTCGCCAGCGCTGGCTTGGAGAGCGGGATGAAAATTTGCATCAGGATGCGGAAGTGTCCGGCGCCATCGATCTTGGCGGCGTCCACCAGTTCCTCGGGAATGGTCAAGAAGAATTGCCGCAGCAAAAAGATAAAGAAGGGCCAGCCAAACCAGGGCGGCACCATCAGCGGCAGATGCGTATCATTCCAGCCCAGCAGCTTGAAAAGAATATACTGCGGGATAAGCATGGCTTCGTTGGGCAGGAGCATCGTCGCCAGAATGATGCCGAAGAAGAAGTTCTTGCCCCGCGCCTTCAGGCGAGCAAAGGCATAAGCCGCCAGCGTGCAGGAAAAGAGGTTGCCGATGATATTGTTGACAGTAATCTTCAGCGAGTTCCAGGTGCAGGTCGTGAAGTCGATATAGCCATAGCCATACCAGCCATCGGGGAAGTTTTGCCATTGGACGGGGTCGGGAATCAGCTGTGGCGGGAACTGGAAAATCTGCTGTGGGGTCTTCAGAGCGGTCGACAGCATGACAATGAAAGGCATGATAAACAAGACCCCGAGTGGAAGCAGCAGGGCAAAGGTCACGATAACAGCAACGACCCGCCGGCCTTTAATCGACTTGCGCCATGCTGGTTGGTCTTTCGCTTTGCGGGTGTGATGCCTGGATTGAGAAAGCGCCATAAAGCTAGACCTCGTAGAATACCCAGCGTCTGCCCAGGCGGAATTGCAAGCCGGTCAGTGCCATCAGAATAATAAACATAATCCAGGCGACAGCCGCGGCAACGCCCATTTGAAAGTAGACGAAAGCGTTTTCCCATAAGTACCAGATTAAAACATTGCTGGACTCGCCAGGCCCGCCTTGGGTCATCACCCTGATTTCAGTAAAGTTTTGGAAGGAGCCGACGACGGAGATAACGATGACAAAGAAGAGAACCGGCGACAGCATCGGCAGGGTCACGCCGCGGAACTTGTCCCAGTTGCCAGCGCCATCGATTTCGGCAGCCTCGTAGAGTTCCTTGGGTATGCCCTGCAAGCCAGCCAGCAGGATAATCATATTAGGCCCGACCGCGAACATGCTCATCAGAATCAGCGAAGGTTTGACCCATTGCGTGCTGTGTATCCAGGTGGGACCTTTAATGCCAATCAAGCGCAGCCCGTGGTTGAGAATGCCGACCTGGGGATTGAAAATCCAAATCCACACAAGCGCCACAGCCACCCCAGCCGTCACGGAAGGCAGGTAATAAACGGCGCGGAAGAAGGGGATGCCAGGCACTTTCTGATTGAGCAGAATCGCCAGAAACAGCGCGAAGGCAGTGCCGAAGACCACTCTGCCGACAACAATATACAGGGTGTTGCCCACGGATACCCAGAAAGTCTCGTCGGCAAACAGGGTCGCATAGTTCTCCAAGCCGATAAAACTGAGGTTTTCAAAAGAGATTCGCCAATCGGTAAAGCTCAAGCCCAGGATACCGAGGATGGGACCCGCGTTGAAGATGACCAGTCCAATCAGCCAAGGCAGAATAAACAGGTAAAAGACCCGCTCTTCGCGGCGGGCGTTGGGCGATATGGGCGGGAACAATCGCTTTCGCTTTAACATAGGCTCAACATCCTCATGACTCTATAGCAAGAAAAACTGACGAAGACCAGATAAAACAAGCCTTCGTCAGTTGAAAGTGACTTCCCTATTACTCAGCGACTGAATCGAGAGCAGCCTGACCTTCAGTCATAATGGCGTCAATGGCGGCATCAACGCTGGTCTCGCCCAGACGCAGCAGTTCAGCTTCACGGCCGAGGACATCGCCTACCTGAGCGGCAGCCAGCGTTTGGAAGGGCGGGCCGGTCACCGCATAATCGAACATGGCATCGCGGTAGTAATGGGCGTTATCCGGCGCCGGATCGGACGTGAACCAGACCTCCAAAGCATCCGGACGCGCCGGTGAACCGCGACCCGACAGACTCCACATAAAGATCATGCCTTCAGTGGAGAGATATTCACGCAGATAGCGCCAGGCAACTTCTGGCTGACCACTGGTCGGAGTGATGCCATAACCACTGCCAAATGCGCCGGTCTTGCGGGTGCCATCAGCGCCCATCGGCACCGGGGCGACATCCCAGTCAAAGCTGGCGAAAGCCCGCAGGCTGGGAGTCTCCCAAGTAGGAACAACCGCCATGCCACAGCGCCCGTTTTGCCAGGGGTTATCGCCAAAGCCTTCCGCTTCAGTTGCGCTCGGGCCGGCATTGTCCTCGTGAATCAGGCTGTACCAGAAATTGAGCGCCTCACGGGATTCGGACGTATCCAAGGTCATCTCGGTCTCTTCTTCATTCATCGTCGCGCCGCCCCAAGCGCCAAGGAAGAAGCCAGAGCCGCCATTGCCCAGGTCAAGCTCACCGCTCCAGCCCCATTGCAGGGCATCAGGATTGGTCAACTCGTTAGCCGTAGCGAGCAGGTCTTCCATTGTCCAGTCTTCGGTGGGGTATGCCACGCCGGCGGCATCAAACATATCCTTGTTGTAGCCGAGGATCAAAGGGCCGTGGTCATAGGGAATAGCGTGCAGGCGGCCATTGACCCGATAGAGGCGCAGTGATTCTTCCCAGATGCCATCGGCATTGAACTCTTCATCCGGCGTAGCCAGGTCGTGGATGTCGATGATAATGCCTTCATGCGCCCAAGGGGCTACACGGCTGCCATGGACATAGATGATGTCAGGCAGGGTGCCAGCAGCTGCCCAAGCCGGAACCACATTATTGTGGTCTGCCCAGGTGTTATAGGTGATATTGATGCTAATATCCGGATGCCGCTCCATGAACATTTCATCATATTCTGCCTGCCGCGGGCGGAAGGCAGCTTCCCAGTGGCGTCCAAAGGTCAATTCGACGGTATCCTGCGCGCTGGCGATATGGCGCAGCGGCCCCAGATAACCCGCCAGAACGGTGCCGGTGCTGGTGGTCGCCGCCAACTTCAGAAAAGCGCGGCGTGACAACTGTTTGGTACTCATGGTTGTTCTCCCTTTCACTCATAAACTTTTGTTCAAAATGGCTTGCTTAAACCTAAACTCTTGGCTGCTGCACCTCCTCACACAGATGCTCACATCAAACTCACTCGAGCTTGTTCCCGTTAATGATGATACATGCAACACATATTATCTAGTTTCATGGATTTTGTCAAAAACCCGCAGCTTTTTTAACCTGAGATTGGCCCCTCAAGTTCAGACAGGGTTGATTTTTGCAGCCCTTCCATGCAATGTATAGAGTCAAAACAGCGCCAGCCAATTTTAGCAGACGAAACTTTTATGTGGTATGCTTGCCATCATCCAAAATAATGGATGTCGCGGCGCAGCCCGCCTCAGCGCAGGCGCAAGACCGATTTAGAATATGTATCGTCAATTTCAGCCGGAACATGCAGAACATTTAACACCCGATGCCAAAACCCAAAGTCATTCATCAGCCCAGGACCCATCAGGCTATCCGCCAAGGGGTCGAGACCCTTGTCAATGCCATCCGCCCCACCTGGGTCCCCTGCCCCGCCGCTCGGTCGCACAGAACTTGGAAAAATTTGAGCTATTAGACGATGGCGGCATCATTGCGCGGCGCATTGTGGCGCTCCCCAATCAAGCGGAAGATGTGGGCGCGATGCTGTTGCGGCAGGTCTTGTGGCAGGTCAGCCAGCAAGTGGGCGATGGAACAGCCACCACCGCTATCTTATACGAAAGCATCTACAGGGAAGGTCTCCGCTACATCGCCGCTGGCGCCAATCCCCTGCGCCTGCGGATGCGCCTGATGGAGACGCTGCCGCATCTTAGCAACCGCCTGCTGGCGCAGCGGCAGCTATTGACTGGCGCCGACAGCCTGAAAGCCATCGCCCTCTCGGTGTGTTATGACGCGAACCTGGCCGACACCTTGGGCGAGATATTCGACACAGTGGGTCAATATGCCCAGGTCGACATTCGCGTCGGACACGGACGCGGCCTGGCGCACAACTATGTCGAAGGCGCTTATTGGAAAGGCGGCGTGCAATCCAAAGAGATGCTGCGCGGCACCGCCCGCCAGCTTGCCGAGATGGAAGATGCCGCTATCCTCATCACCGACATGGACATCGAAGAACCGCGCGAGTTGGTCCCCCTGATGCAGTTGGCGCTTCGCTGCCAAATCTCAAAGCTGCTGCTTGTCGTCCATGCCATCTCGGACAAGGGCTTATCGGTGGTTCTGGATGACCGCCTGCGTGAAAAAATCAAGGTCGCGGTCGTGAAGATTGACAGCTTTTTGCAGGATGAGCTCAATCAGGCACAGGAAGACATGGCGGTCTTGACTGGCGCTCAACCCGTACTGAAGGCAGCCGGTCAATCACTCGAACACGTCCGCGAACGCCACTTTGGCTATGCCCGTTGGGTATGGGCAGATGACAAAAACTTCGGTTTCGCCGGCGGGAAAGGCAGCTCGCGTCATATCCGCCAGCAGTTCCAACGGCTGCGGCAGGCGCATGCCGATTCGACCGATGACGATGACCGCCAGCGTCTGCTCAATCGGCTCGGCAAGCTGCTCGGCGGCTTGGCAACCGTTCATGTTGGCGGCATCACCGATAACGACATCAAGCAGCGCAAGGCATTGGCGGAACGCACGGTTCGCGCCTTGCGCGGCGCCCTCGCCCATGGCGTTATCCCCGGCGGCGGCACCGCTCTGTTAAGCTGCCAGCAGGAACTGCGCCAGCAGGCAGCCCAGCAGGACGAATTGGAAGCACGCGCCGCCAGTCTCATCCTGGCCAAGGCAATGGAAGCGCCCATCCGCACCCTCTTGGCAAACGCGGGCGCAGAGCCGAGCGAAATCCTGGCGCAGCTGCCATACTATGAGCCAGGATATGGCTTTGATGTGATGAAAGGTGAAATTGTCCCTATGGCCGAGGCCGGCATTTTAGATGTGGCGCATGTCCAAAAAGAAGCCTTGCAGCGGGCTGTCTCCAGCGCGGCATTGGCGCTCACGGTGGATGTGCTGGTCTTGCATCGCAACCCCGAAACGATGGTGGAGCCATAAACATGACCCGAACCGACGACAGCATCTACGCGGTTGCCGAGGTGAACGGCTCGCTGTATCTGGCCCGTCATTCCGGCTTGTATCGCTCCCCGCTATCGCCAGTCGACTGGCAGAATCTCTATCAGTCATGGTTGCCAAATGATGCCGTGCCAACCCTGGCAATAGCCGCATCGCCGCATGTCGCTGCCGACGGCATTCTGCTGGCAGGCATCAGCGGCGGCGTTGCCCTCTCAGAAGATGGCGGCGATACATGGGCCGCCCGTCATTTCCGCAATCCGCTGCCGCTGGTCACTTGTCTGGCGCTCTCACCCGCATTTGCCGCCGACCGCACCATCCTGGCAGGGACTTACGAAGATGGGCTGTTTCGCTCCACCGACGGCGGACAAAGCTGGCAGGCGGGCAGCTTCGGCCTCTTTGACCACAGCATTCTGTGTCTGGCGCTGTCGCCGCGATTCGCGGATGATGGCCGGGCTTTTGTCGGCACTGGCAGCGGCATCTACATCAGCGAAAACGGCGGCCGCCTGTGGCATGACTGCGCCCTGCCGCTGGATGATGCCGTGCTGAGTCTGGCGCTGTCGCCCGATTTCGCCGCCGACCGCGCCCTCTTCGCCGGCACAGAATCCAATGGTCTGCTTCAATCCAGCGATGGCGGCGCGACTTGGCGGGTTTGCTGCCCGACGGAAGGCGCGGTCAATGCGCTGCTCCTGATTGCGGACGGCTCGCCCAATCACAGGCTGGTCGCGCTTGTCAATGACAGCCTTATCCATTCGACAGATGGCGGGGCAAGCTGGACAAGCGTCGTCGATGGCGGCGTTCAGGCATTGACGCTTGCAGCAGACAGCCGCTCAATCCTGCTGGCGATGGCGGATGGCAGCCTTCAGCGGCTGGGAGTTCTTTAATAACGACAACTTGTAAAGGCATTCTGTGATGACATTTGAACCCACGCTTGAATCGGTTAAGACGCATCAGAACCCCGAATGGTATCTGAACGCCAAGCTCGGCATTTTCATCCATTGGGGCTTGTATTCGGTGCCGGGCTGGGCGCCGCATGGCGGTGACATCGGGGAAATTTTGCAGCAGGGCGGCTGGCGCGAATGGTTTCGCAGCAATTCTTATGCCGAATGGTATCTGAATTCGCTGAAATTCGAAGATGGCCCCACCCGCGCCTGGCATAACCAAACCTATGGCGATGATGTTGATTACGACGACTTTGCCGCCCCCTTCAATCAAGCCGTCGCCGCTTGGGACCCCAATGACATGGCCGCCCTGTTCAGCGAGGTCAAGGCGCGTTATGTGGTTTTGACCAGCAAACACCACGACGGATTCGCCCTCTGGAATACAGACATCCCCTGCCCCCACAAAGCCAATTATCATACCCAGCGCGACTTGGTTGGCGAACTAACCGCGGCCGTGCGGGAGCACGGTATGCGTATGGGATTGTATTATTCTGGCGGGCTGGATTGGGCTTTTAATGAAGCACGCATCGAAGACGTCCGTGACGTGTGGGGCACTATCGTTGAAGAAGCCGAATTTGTGACCTACTCGCTGGCGCATTGGAAAGAACTGATTGACCGCTACCAGCCCGCGCTGATGTGGAATGACATTGGTTATCCCGCCGCCGCCGACCTGGCTGAACTCTTCGCCTATTATTACAACCATGTGCCAGAGGGCGTCATCAACGACCGCTTCACGCAGGCGCGTGACCGTGTGCCGCAGGCAGGCGAACCGCTCGCCCCGCCGCGCGGCCCGCATTATGATTTCATCACACCCGAATACAGCACCTTCGACGACATCCAGACCGACAAGTGGGAAACCTGCCGCGGCATCGGTCATTCCTTTGGCTACAATCGCAGCGAGGGCGATGCCCAGCTGCTGGCGGAGGACGAGTTGATTCACCTGTTTGTCGATATTGTCAGCAAAAACGGCAACCTGCTGCTCAATGTCGGCCCCATGGCCGACGGCACAATCCCCGAAAATCAGGCAGACCGCCTCCGCAGTCTGGGGCGCTGGCTGGACCGAAACGGCGCCGCCATCTTCGATACCCGCCCCTGGAAACGCGCCGCAGGCAAGACCACCCAAGGGCTTGATTTGCGCTTTACGCGCGGCCGCCATGCCCTCTACGCCACCCTGCTCGGCACACCCGCAGAAAGCGAAATCGACATCCAAGGGCTCGAAGCCCCCGCCACCGCCAGCATCCAGCTGCTTGGGCAAAATCAGAGCTTGCCCTGGCGTCAAGCAGGCGCCGACTTGAGGATTCAACTGCCGCAGAACCTGCCCAATGCGCCAGCCCACTCGCTCAAAATCACCGCGTCAGGCGAACCAATTTGACTCAAAAAATGACACCCTTTGTCCAACAGAACTTTCGCTGGAATTTCTCGGTCAACCTGATTGACATCACATTCATCACCCTCGCGCTGAGCTTGGTCTCACGCGAAACCATCATGCCCCTGCTCGTCAGTGAGCTTACCGATTCCAAACTGGCGATTGGGTTGATTCCAGCCATCTTCAGCATCGCCTTTTATCTGCCGCAGCTCTTTGCCGCCAACCATGCCGAGCGCCTGAAACGGAAACTGCCTTTTGTGATGCTGATTGGCGGGCTGCTCGAGCGCGTCCCTTATCTGCTCATCGGCTTTGCCATTCTCATCTTTGCCGAAAGCGCCCCCTCCATCGCCCTAATCCTGCTTTTCTTTTTCATCGGCACCGGCGCTTTCGGCGCCGGCATCGCCACGCCAGCCTGGTTCACCATGATTGGCAAGGTGCTGCCCGTGCATCGGCGCGGCATTTTCTTCGGCGTCAGCGAAGGCCTCGGAACCTTAATGGGCATCATTGGCGCATTCTTCGTCGGCATCATCCTCGACCAAGTCGCCTACCCGCTTAACTTTGCCAGCCTGTTTTTGATTGCCGCCGCTTTCATGGGGATTTCCTGGATTGGCCTGTCACTCAACCGCGAACCCGAAAGCCCTGTCGTCAAAAAGCAGATTCCGCTGCATCACTACTTTCGGCAGCTGCCAGCCATCCTCCGCGAAAATCACAACTACCGCCGCTTTGTCATCGCCTACTCGGTCAATCGCCTGAGCATGATGGCCGTCGGCTTCTTCATCGTCTTCGGCAATGAAAAATTCAGCCTCAGCGGCGCCGACGTCGGGATGCTGACCGCCATACTCATCGGCAGTCAGGCAGTCATGCAGCTGATTTTAGGCGGGCTGGGAGACCGGCGGGGGCATAAACTGAACTTGGTCATCTCAGCCTTTGCCGGCGCTCTGACAGCCATACAGGCAATCTCCGCCACCGAAGCTATTCACCTGATTCCAGCGTTTGTGCTGCTGGGGACCGCCATCGCCAGCGACAACATCTCCAAGTTCAACATTGTGCTCGAGTTTGCCGCGCCCGAAGACCAGCCGACTTTCATCGGGCTGACCAATACCCTGCTGGCGCCGACGACCTTCCTGGGTCCGATTTTTGGCGGCTGGCTGGCGGCGAACTATGGTTTTCCAGCCCTGTTTATGGCGGCGGCGCTCTGCGGGGTTGTCGGCGGGCTGCTGCTCGCATTCTGGGTCAAGGAACCGCGACATGCCTCAGCCTGATGCCTTGACGCAAAAAGCCGATTCCTTTGTCCAGCAAAATCTGAGATGGAACTTCTCGGTCAATGTGCTGGACAATATGTTCTTTGCGCTGGCAGTCAGCTTGATTTCGCAGGAAACCATCATGCCGCTGCTGGTCAGCCAGCTGACCGACTCGAAAATCGCCATCGGCCTGATTCCCGCCATCTTCAGCGTCTCCTTTTATCTGCCGCAGTTGTTTGTCGCCAGCCACGCCGAACGCCTGAAACGAAAACTGCCCTTTGTCCTGATTGGCAGCGGCTTGGTGCAGCGCCTGCCCTATCTGCTCATTGGGCTTTCCATCCTGCTCTTTGCCGAGGATTCACCCGCGCTGGCGCTGATTTTGTTCTTTGCATTCATTGGCGCGGCGGCATTTGGCGGCGGTGTGGTCACGCCAGCTTGGTTCACCATGGTCGGCAAGGTCGTGCCAGTCCATCGGCGCGGCATTTTCTTCGGCTTGGCCGATGGCGGCGGCATGTTAATGGGGGTTATGGGCGCTTTCCTGGTCGGCATCATCCTCGACCAGCTTGCCTACCCCACGAACTTCGCGCTGCTGTTTTTGATTGCCGCCGTCCTAATGGCGATTTCCTGGGTCTGGCTGGCGCTCACCCGCGAACCCGAAAGCCGCGCCGTCAAACAGCCCATCCCCCTGCGGCATTATTTCAGACAGCTGCCAGCGATTTTCCGCCACCGCCACAATTATCGCCGCTTTGTCATCGCCTATTCCGTCAACCGCCTGAGCATGATGGCCGTCGGCTTCTTCATTGTCTTTGGCAGCGAAAACTTTAACCCCAGCGGCCGCGACATCGGCACACTGACAGCCATCTTCATCGGCACGCAAGCCGTCATGCACCTGATTTTCGGCTGGGTCGGCGACCAGCTGGGACACAAGTTCAACCTGACGCTTTCCGCTTTCGCTATCGCGCTGGCGGCCCTCTTTGCCTTGTCAGCCACCCATCTCTGGAGTCTGATTCCAGCCTTTGCCTGCCTCGCTATCGCTATCGCCAGCGACGGCGTCTCCAAGTTCAATATCGTGCTGGAGTTTGCCGCGCCCCAAGACCAGCCGACCTTCATCGGACTGACCAATACCATCTTGGCCCCAGTGACCTTCCTGGCTCCGATTTTGGGCGGCTGGATGGTGACCAGCTTCGGCTTTCAGATGATGTTTGGCGCATCGCTGGTTTGCGGCCTCATCGGCGGCCTGCTGCTTTGGGGGTGGGTGCGCGAGCCGCGCAAAACACAAGCACAGACGACAGCGCCCTCCCCGCCATGACCAATCCAAGCCATCTGCCATCTCATAAAACGCTGCAAAGGGTGCTGGCTGCGGTCGCGCCCGACCACCACCAGTTCAGCATTCACCCCCTCGCCGGCAGCTACTCCAATTTTACCCACCTCGTCAAAATTGAGTTCGCCCGCAATCCGCCGCGCCAGATTGTCCTGCGCCGTTACAACCCGGCAAACGGACACGAAACCGAAAAGGCAGTCCGCGAATATCAGGCATTGAGACGCTTGCGGCAGCATGGCATCCCCGTGCCGCCGCCCCTGCTGATGGATGCTGACGGCCGGCTGCTCGGCTCGCCCGGCATCTTGACGGAATTTGTCCGCGGCAGACAGATTGAACCGCCCACCGAAGCAGCCAAATGGGCCGCCCAAGCAGAAGCGACCGCGTCCATGCTGGCTCGGATTCACAGCACACCCTTGAGCAAACCCGACCGGGCATTCCTGATGGATGACAATGTCGAAGTCGCCTGGTTCATCAAAAACGGCCAAATTCCCGCTTACATGCAGCGCGACCCGGATGGCCCCATGGTCTGGCATTGCGTCAATGAGCGGCTTCCCCGCCGAATGCCTGTCGAATCGCGTTTTCTGCATACGGATTACTGGTCAGGCAACATCTTGTGGCAGGACGGAGTCATCTCGGCTGTGGTCGATTGGGAGGAGGCCGGCTATGGCGACCCGGCAGCCGATGTCGCCTATTGCCGTATGGAATATGCCCTAGAGGGCTTGCCCGCTGCCGCCGACCTGTTTTTGCGTGTCTATGAGGCCGCAAGCGGCCATCCCCTCGAGAATCTGCCCTTATTCGAACTCGCGGCCGCCGCCCGCCCGATGACCGACCCCGCCGGCTGGTTCACCCGCCCGCACATGGAAGAGCGCTTCCGCAAGTTCATCCTGCGGGCAAAACAGGCGCTCCTGTCAGCCAGCTAATCGACATCCAGCGGATAGCGCTCGTCCTTGAGTTCGGCTTGCAGGCGGTGCAGTTCGGCTTTGAGCTCAACGACTGTCGCCGCATAATCGGGGTCATCGACCACATTGTTTAACTCATAAGGGTCATTTTCGAGGTCGAACAGTTCCCATTCTGGCGCATAGCTTTCGTCAATGCTGCCAGCCTGCCCCAGCGCATCGGCATAATAATAAATCAGCTTGTAGCGCCGCGTGCGAATGCCATAATGGGCATAGACATTATGGTGCGTCTTGTGCATCCAATAGCGATAGTACATCGAAGTCCGCCAGTCGGACGGGGTTTCACCCGCCAGCAAAGGCGCAAAGCTCCGCCCCTGATAATGTTCCGGGCTGTCCAAACCCGCCAGCTTCAGATACGTAGGCGCGAAATCAACATTCAAAATCATATCATCATTGACGCTCCCCGCTTCAATCATCTTGGGATAGCGCATGATATAAGGCATCTTCAGCGATTCTTCATACATAAACCGCTTGTCATACCAGCCATGGTCGCCCAGAAAAAATCCCTGGTCCGAGGTATAAACCACCACCGTGTTGTCGGTCAGCCCTTCATCATCCAGATAATCGAGCAGGCGACCGACATTGTCGTCAATGCTGGCGACCACCCGCAGATAATCCTTGATATAACGCTGATAAGCCCATTTGCGCAGTTCCATTTCGGGCAAATCGCGCGGAATCTCGGTCTTGATGTCCAGCGGCACCATGTGGACGCCCATCCGCATCTCGGCGGCTTCGGCGGCGGCAGCGCGGTTGGCATAATCATCGTAGAGGGTTTCGGGTTCAGGAATATCCTCATTCAGGTACAGATGCGCGTGTTTCTCATCTGGCTCCCAATGGCGATGCGGCGCCTTGTGATGACACATCAGAAAAAACGGCCGCGCGCTGTCCCGCCCCCGCAGCCAGTCCAGGCTCATATCGGTGATGATGTCGGTCACATACCCCTTGACCGTCCGCCGCTCGCCCCCATCTCCCTCTTTGAAGATAAACGTGGGGTTATGATACAGCCCCTGACCGGGCAGCACCGCCCAATCATCGAAACCCGTGGGCTGATGCGCCCGCCCCGTCCCCAAATGCCACTTGCCAAACATCCCCGTCTGATAGCCACTGGCTTGCAGGTCCTTGACAAAGGTAGGCAGCCGATTGTCCATAGGCGTGCTCAAGGTCGTGACCTCGTTGATATGATTATAGGTGCCAGTCAGAATAGCGGCGCGGCTGGGCGTGCAGATGGCGTTGGTGCAAAAGCAGCTGTCAAAGCGCATCCCCCCCGCCGCGATTCGGTCGAGGTTGGGCGTCGTGTTGATGCGGCTGCCATAACAGCTCATGGCATGAGACGCATGGTCATCGGACATAATAAACAGGATATTCGGACCTTCTTGTGGCATAGCATCTCCCTTTCAGCAGCAGATTCGTTAATTGCGAACAGCCTCACAGGCGATAAAAACGCACCGCATTGTCCACCAGCAGCTTGTCCATGTCGCCCGCACCCCATCCAGCCGTCGCCAGTTCCAGCGCCGCCGCCCACGCGCCAAAGGATGCCGCCAGGTTCACCACCGGCCAGTCACTGCCGAACATCACCCGCTCGATTCCAAAGGCCTCTATCGCTGTGCTGATATAAGGCTGAATCCCCTGCGGCCTCCAGTCTTTATGGTCAGCTTCAGTGACAACCCCCGATATTTTGCAGACAATGTTATCCAACTCCGCCAGCTTTTTCATGCCGGCTGCCCAGCTTGAATGCTCTCCGCCAGCGATGTTCGGCTTGGCGATGTGGTCAAGGATGAACTGCACATCCGGGCAGGCTTTGACCAGGGCAATCGTCTCATCCAGCTGATGATGCTTGATGCAAATATCAAAACTAAGCCCGTGTTGCGGCAGCGCCTTCACCCCCGCCACAAAAGCCCCCTGACGCGCCCAGCCCGGCGCCTCATCCTGATAATTGCGGCGCACCCCCTTGACGAGCGGATGTGCCGCCAGCGCCTCCAGGGTCGCCTCGCGCCCATCCTCGTTTTCCAGCACCGCATGAGCGACAATCCCCTTGATAGGCGCATCGAGCGCCGCTGCCCATTCGACTTCCCGCAGGTTCTCCTCGCTTGAACACCCAGCCTCGACAAACACCATGCCAGCCACCGTATGCTCGCTGGTGGCGGCGGCATAATCGGCGGGCAGCCAAGCGCGGCTCAGGGTCGGATTGCCCTCAACCCAGCCATAGGTCAGATGATTCGGATTCCAAAAATGCACATGACTGTCAATCAGTTCCACTCGCGTATCCCCCGCTAATGACCGATATAAGGATGATTTTCCAGCAGCAGCCCCTCATCTTTCAGCGCATCCCAGAACGCTCGCGGCGCTTCAGCCGACATCGCCGCCACATTCTGCTTGACACGCTGCGGTCTGCTGGTGCTGAGCGCCAGCGCGACAATGCCCGGGTGCGATTTGCCAAACTGAATGCAGACCTCGGCAGGAATCTGCTGATGCGCCGCACACAGCGCGAAGAATCGTTCGCGCCATTCAAACTTGCCCTTGTCAGCCGCATGCTCAGGGTCGAGCTTGACATAGTTAAAAAACTCGCCGCCAGTCAAAAAGCCGGCGTTAAATACAGCCGAATTGATGATGGCGACATCCTTCTCATACAGCGAATCCATAAAAGCCAGCAACTCGGGCGGATGCGAATACAGGGTATAACTGTTGGCGAACATCACCCAATCCAGTTCCACCTGCGCGTCAATCTCCTGAATCGAACGCCAGTCCTTCGCGCCCACGCCGACGGCTTTTGCCTGCCCCCGCGCCTTCAGTTCATTGAGCGCCGCATAAGCGCCCAGAATATCATCGAAGCGCTTCTTGCGCTCGTCTGCGGAGTCCGCCGCCTCCAGATATTCGTCAGGGTCATGCACCGAGACAACCGGCGTGCTGTAATCGCCCCCCAGCAATTCGATTCCCTGCTCAAAGCATTTGAGAATGCCCTCATAGCTGATGTCCTGCACGGCATCATGCTCCAGACCAAACCAGGCGCCCGGCTCAAAAGTCGGCTCGGCCGCTGTCAGGGGTGTCCGCAGCCAAGCCAGCTTGTTGCTGATAATGACCTCATCGTCCTTGATGCCCAACTCGCGCAGGCACTCGCCCAAAACCTCCAGCGAAAGCCCCGCCCCATATTTCCCCGCCGAATCAATCACCACCGGCTTTGGAATATGTTCAAATATCTCCCGTATCGTCCCCAGTTTGGATTCATAGGAAAAGACACGGAAAAGATTGCCCAGCGCCGTCGAGCCAAACACAACCGGCGGCGTTGTCAGACCTGTTTTGCCAAATGCCACATGCTGCATCTTGTCTCTCCCGATAAATCACCCTCTGCCTCAAGGGCGCTCGAATAACTTGACAGATAAATCCTGACTTGTTAGATTCCCCAAAATCAATAGCATAGATTTACAAGTATATTTTATATCGAGTCGGGTCGCAAACAGAACTCTTGTGAATGGCAGGCACGCGCCTTTCTATGGGTCTGATGTGCCAAGCCAGAACAGCGCCACCAACTGGAACAGAATGAATATCAAATAGACTAACTGGAGCAGACAATATGGAACAAGCAGCTAAATATGAACCCACTTGGGAATCCCTGAGCCAATACAAGATTCCCGAATGGTATATTAACGCCAAATTTGGCATCTTCATCCACTGGGGGCCCTACTGTGTCCCCGCTTATGGCAACGAATGGTATCCGCGGCGGATGTATTTGCAGGACGACCCCGCATTCGAGCATCACCGCCAGACCTATGGCGAACATACCGAGTTTGGTTACAAGGATTTTATCCCCATGTTCCGCGCCGAGAAGTTTGATGCCGCTGAATGGGCGCGGCTCTTCAAGGAATCCGGCGCCAAGTTTGTCATGCCAGTCGCCGAGCATCACGATGGATTCGCCATGTACGACAGCGACCTGTCCGATTGGACAGCCGCCAAAATGGGACCCAAGCGCGATGTCATCGGTGAACTGGCCGATGCCACTCGCCAGCACGATATGGTCTTCGCGGTATCGAGCCACCGCGCCGAACACTGGTGGTTCTTCGATGGCGGGCGCAGCTTCCCCTCCGATGTCCAAGACCCGGCAAACGACGGCCTCTACGGCCCCGCAGTCCCGGCATCCGTCGACAAAACCAACCGCCAAGCCTGGAAACACAAGGACTGGACTCCCCGCCCGAACGCCAAATTCCTCGAAGATTGGCTGGCACGCTGCTGTGAACTGGTGGACAAGTATCAGCCGCAGGTCATCTGGTTCGATTGGTGGATCGAGCAGATTGTCTACGAACCCTACTTGCAGCGCTTCGCCGCCTATTATTACAACCGCGGTCTCGAATGGGGCAAAGGCGTCGCCATCAACCACAAATACAATTCCTATCCCGAAGGCGTCGCCGTCTTCGATATCGAACGCGGCCAGCTTAGCGATACGCGCAGTCTGTTCTGGCAGAATGATACATCCGTCTCCAAGAATTCCTGGGGCTATATCAAAGACCATGACTACAAAACAAGCGGCGATATTGTGGGCGACCTGGTGGATATTGTCAGCAAAAACGGCGCCCTGCTGCTGAATGTCGGCCCGCGGGCCGATGGCACGATTCCAGAGATTGAACAGGAGATGCTGCGCGACATCGGACGCTGGCTGGCGGTCAATGGCGAGGGCATCTATGACACCCGCGCCTGGGACACCTTTGGCGAAGGCCCCACCCAAATCGAGGAGGGCGCGTTCACCGATACCAAACGCCAGCCCTTCACAGCCGCCGATATTCGCTTCACCCAAAAAGGCAATACATTGTATGCCTTCCTGCTGGCTTACCCCGAAAACGAGGCGCTCATCACCACGCTCAGTTCAGTCAATATCACCGGCGTCCGTATGCTCGGCTCGGATGAAGCCATCAACTGGTCACAGGATGAGCAGGGCCTGCGCCTGTCCGTCCCAACAGAAAAACCATGCGATTATGTCTACACTTATGCTATTGACCTGGCCTAACCAACAGAAAGCGAGAGATAATGACAGAGGGAACTTATTTCAAACCGGAGCGCGGTCAGCGGCCCGGCGCCAACCAGGACCCGCGCCTCGATTGGTGGCGCGAGGCGAAGTTCGGCATGTTCATCCATTGGGGCATCTACAGCATTCCCGCCGGCCTCTGGGCTGGCAGGCACATCGCCGGCATAGGCGAATGGATTATGCTCCGCGCCCAGATACCCATCGCTGAATATGAAGGGCTTGCCAAACAATTCAACCCGATAAAATATGACGCCGACCAAATCGTGAAGCTGGCGAAGCAGGCCGGGCAAAAGTATATCGTCTTTACCTCCAAGCACCATGACGGCTTTTGCATGTATCAAACCGCAGAGACCGACTATAACATTGCCGCTGGCACGCCCTACGGTCAGGATACCTTAAAGGCCTTGGCCGAAGCCTGCCAGCGTGAAGGCATCAAACTCGGTCTGTATTATTCGCAGACGCAAGACTGGCATCACCCCGACGGCTTTGGCAACACCTGGGATTATGACCCCGCCAATCAGGACTTTGGCGCTTATATCGACAGCTATGTCAAGCCGCAGGTGCGCGAGATTCTAAGCAATTATGGCCCGATTGCCATTGTCTGGTTCGATACACCCCGCATCATCTCCAGACAGCAGAGCCAATCCCTGCTTGACCTGGTGCATGAACTGCAGCCCGATTGTCTGGTGTGCGGGCGGCTGGGCAATGCCCTGGGCGATTATGCCACCGCACAGGACAACGCCATCCCACCCGATTTGCAAGCCACAGTCGATTGGGAAACGCCCGCCACCATCAACGACACCTGGGGCTTCAAAACTCACGACCATAATTGGAAGTCCACCACACAGCTGATACGCAATCTGGTCGATATTGTCAGCAAAGGCGGCAATTATCTGCTGAACATCGGGCCCGATGCCCAAGGGGGAATCCCTGAACCGAGCATCGAACGCTTGCAGGCGATAGGCGAATGGCTGGAAACCCACGGGGAGTCGATTTACGGCACTGACCCTGGTCCCATCCAGGGGCTGGCCGGGTGTCGCACGACGCAGAAGGATGATGTCATCTATCTGCACATCGTTGATTGGCCCGAGGGCGGGCGCTTTGTCCTGCCGAACTTGGAAGTGGAGTCGGCGGGTTGGCTGGATTCATCGCTAAGCGCCCCGCTAAGCCTCAGCCACGAAGGCAGTCAGACGGTCATCGAGGGACCCGCCGCCATGCCCGGCGAGCATGTCACTGTGATTTGTCTCAGGAGATAAGGGATTTTATCTTGGCAGGCCTCAAGGGAATCTCGCGCAGGCGAATGCCGACAGCATCATAGACGGCATTGGCAATGGCGGCCGGGGTTGGGTTTTGGCTGGCTTCCCCGGCCCCAAGGGCCGGCAGTTCGGGACGATTTAATATCACCGTTTCAATGACTGGCGCTTCCTTAAATGTCAGTATGGGGTAGGTTTCCCAATCCAAGCTGGTGATGCCGCCCTCATCAAACCCGACCTGCTCAAACAGCGTCCAGCTGGCTGCCTGCACAAAACCGCCTTCCAACTGATTGCTCAAGCCATCCGGATTCACCACTTGGCCGGCATCCGCCGCGATAATCACCCGCTCCAGCCTGATTGCCCCGTCCTGGCGCTGAACGCGCAGCCGGACGATGACCGCCACATAGCATTGGATGTTCTTGTACTGCGCCAAAGCCAGCCCCCAGCCCTGCCCATCCTCGCCCGACTCGCGCCGCGAACCCCAGCCCGCCCGCGCTGCCGCCGCCAGCAGAACAGCTTTCGCCCGCTCATCGCTCAAATGCCGCAGCCGAAAATCGAGCGGGTCGCAGCCAGCCGCCGAAGCCAATTCATCCATAAACGATTCAATCGCAAAGATATTGGCATACGCGCCCAGCCCGCGCATGGCCGAAACGCGCAGGGGGCTGGCGGCCGCCTCATGGCGCACAATCCGTTTGCGTGCAAAATCATAAATGGGGTCGGCATTGCGATGACTGCCCGAATGCCAGCCAGCCATAGGGCGCGATGCCTGCCGCCGAAACGGCCGCGCCAGATGCCACGCCGCCAGCAGGCCAGAGCTTTCTTCACCCGCCACCGGCCGCGTCGAATGGCTGTAACTCCAAATATCATGATTCCAGTCCACAATCATGCCCCCCCGCGAAAGACTCGCTTGCAGCTTCAGCGCCATAGCCGAACCATAAGGCTCCCAGGCATGTTCATCCGAGCGCATCCATTTCATCATAATGTGCCTGCCCGCCAAAGCCCGCGCCACCAGCGCCGCATCCAGCGCGACATCATCCGCGCCATTATGACCATAGCAGCCCGACCCCTCGACATGAATCACCCGAACCGCGGCCGCATCCATCCCCAGCGCCTGCGCCAGAGCCGCTTGCAGGTTAAAGGCCGCCTGCGTATGCGACCAGACCGTCAGCTTGCCGTCCCGCCACAGCGCAGCCGCAGCCGAAGGCCCCAGGGAGGCGTGCATCTGAAAGGGCCGCCGGTAGCTGGCGCGGAGAGTTTGCCAAGCATTTTCCGGTATATGGATGTCTGGAATCGGCTCATCGACAGCCACGCCATCCAGCACAAGCTGTGACGCCACTGGCTGATTGAGCAGGTCATCGTAAATCGCGCCTTGTTCAGGAAGCCAGCCCTCATCTTCCCATCTGGCGATTTTCCTTGCCTCTTCCCACGCACGAACCGCCTGCTCCTCCCCTTCGGCAGCGAGGGCGATAAACTGACCATCCCGCACCACCTCGATAACCCCCCGCATCTGACGAATGCGGTCCATATCAAAATCGATCAGGCGGGCATGATACCCTGGCGGCCGCACCACGCGGGCATGAAGCATATCAGGCAATTCCATATCATGGACATAAGCAGCGCCGCCGGTCACTTTGCTCATAAGGTCGCGGCGCTTGGCCGGCGACCCAACCACCGTATGCTGTGATACATCCTTGACCGGCGCTTTCCCGCTCACCCGCCGCTCGAAACGTTTGCCCGCCATCAAATCCCAATAGCTGGTCTGTCGTCCAGTGCGCCTGTCGCTGATGATGCCATCCTTAACTTGCAAATCCGAAGCGGGCGTGCGCGATTCCAGCTGTTCAAAGGCGAGCGCAAGCAGATGAAAGCGAGCCTCTGCTGATGCCAGTCGAATGGCCGCCCCACTCGCCTCGACCGACCGGCTGCCAGTCGTGCCGCCTTCATCAGGCGACCGCGCGGTATCCGCAGTCACCACCCGAATCCGTTCCAGCGACACATCCAATTCCTCGGCGGCAATCTGCGCCAGCGCTGTCTTGATTCCCTGACCCAACTCGACCTTGCCGCTAAAAATCGACAGCGTGCCATCCTCGTTAATCCGCAGCCAGGCATCAAGCTGCGGTGTCCGCCGCAGCGAGGGCGGCAGCCTAAAGTCCTGAACGCTGTTCGGCAGGGGCTTCGATGGGATGACCTCATAAACAGTCTCGGCATGAGGCCGCCCGATGCGCATTTGAATCGCCCGCCGCACACGGTCATAGACACCACAGCGACACAGATTCTTGTCCAGAGCCGCGCGGATGTCATCATCGCCAGGATACCGTACCCGGTTGAGCAGGCCCTGCGCGGCGACAATCATGCCAGCCGTGCAGAAGCCACATTGCGCCGCCTGCTCCTCCAAAAAAGCCGCCTGCAAAGGATGAAGCTCATCGGCGCTGCCCAAGCCCTCCAGCGTGATAATCTCCAGCCCCGCCACATGACCGACCGCTAGCTGACACGATGGCACATCGACCCCATCCACCAAGACCTTGCATGAGCCGCACTGTTCCAGGCCACAGCCATATTTCGGCCCTTTCAAGCCCAAATCATTGCGCAGCGCATACAGCAGCGGCGCGGTCGGGTCAAGCTCAAGCTGATGCGCCTGACCATTAACATGGAGCCTTATGGTTTCGGGTGGTTGGCGCTTTTGCATCGAGCGGATCGGCTCTCTTTAGAACGGAGAAGGTGGGATTCGAACCCACGTACGGTTTCCCGTATCCGCTTTCCAAGCGGACGCACTAGGCCTCTATGCGACTTCTCCATAAATCCTGATGTCGAACTGAAATTATAACCGTTGGTCTGTTTTTTTCCAAGATGAAACCAAGATGAAACATGGATTCAAGGCAGCGCTTTGGGCGGCCCCTCCGCTGGCCCCAGCAAACACAGAATGCCGTTGACCAGCGCTTGCGCCAGCAAGTCCGGCTCTTCTGTCAAGAGTCGGCGGTCAGCCCGCATAAAGCCCAGTTCGATAATCGCCGCCGGTGTCAGTGGATAAATCTCGCGGAAGGTATGATAATGCGTCATATCGCGGGTCAACGTATAACGCCGTTCCAACGGAATCAACTGTTCATAATGGAAGGCAAGGCACTCGGCAAAATAAGCGTCAATGCCCCCCTCGGGACGCGCTGCGGCTTTGGCGACCAAATAGCCGGAAACATACTCGCCATAATCCTGACAGTCATTGGCATGAATCGAAAGCAGCGCCGCCGCCCGATAATTATCCAGCCGACTGTCGAATTCATCCAGCAAATCGACCACATAATTACGCGCCCGCAGGCTCATCACCACCCGCTGCGCCACCTCAAAGTTGATGTCCGCTTCCCTCAAGCCATCCTCACAAACAGCGCCAGGGTCATTATTCGGGCCCCGATGCCCCGAAACAATCCCGATTCGATGCAGCCAATTCGGCGTCGCCGCCACAGTAGGCGCGATTTTCCCTGTCGTCGTCCCACTGGCAATCAGCACCGCCTCGTTCGCCTGCAAGCCACGAACCACCGCCGGGTTCAGGAACTGCGGATCCGTGAACCAGGTCAAGACAGTCGCAGCCAGCCCG
The DNA here is from genome assembly GCA_965214515.1 of Aggregatilineales bacterium. Taxonomy (GTDB): domain Bacteria; phylum Chloroflexota; class Anaerolineae; order Aggregatilineales; family Phototrophicaceae; genus UBA6055. Next base: position 2,940,912 of record OZ243955.1, on the reverse strand, counting down.
GTGCTCACCAAAACGACAAACAGCGTGCGCAGGAAGCCGCTCGTTGCCGCCGCCCTTGTGCGGCGGTGATGTTCCCGACGGCGCTTGATGCGGCGGACGCGGTGCTGCGCCGCGGGTTCATCGCCCGCAGAAGCCTCCACCGAAGGCGACTCGGCACGGGGCGCGGACTGACGTTCCGCCGCCTGCTGCATCATTTCGGTAAAGATGGCTGATGCGGGCAGGTCGCGGCTGTTCTGTTCGGATGGCGACTTGGAGAAATCATCAGACATGGCATCGGCTCATGGTTGGCTGACTGAACGGAATTATAATCCCACTTGACGAGTTTTGCAATCAATCGCATGACAGACGATACGATTGGCGCTCGGCACAGCTTAGTTCACGGATATAACGATTGTCCCGCGCCCAGGTCACCAGCTGCTCCGCGGTTCTCGCAATCCGCCATTGACGCAGCACATTATCCTGCCCCGCCGAAACCGCCATCGTTTCGTCCGGACTGAAGACTATCTCCTGCACCCAGTCGCCATGCTCTTCAAAGCGATTGAGTTCCTCGCCCGTGGCAATATCCCACATCCGCACAGTCGTATCGGACGAGGTTGTCAGCAGAAGTTCGCTGTCCTGCGTGATGGCAACCCCAAAGGTATTGCCGGCATGACCGACAAACTGGCGAATCTCTTCGCCCGTGGCAATATCCCACATCCGCACGCTGTCATCCCAGGACGTGCTGATGATAAACTCCATATTAGGCGCGATTCGCGCATAATTAACGGCAGATGTATGACCAAGATACTGCCGAATCTCCTCGCCGCTTTCAATATCCCACAGTCGGATGCTGCTGTCGCCCCAGGAACCGGCGCTCACCATTTGCCGGCCATCCGGGCTCACGTGGACGCTGTTGACCCCGTCCTCATGCCCCTCATAAGTTCGCAGCGCCGCCCCGCTTTCCATATCCCACAATTTCAGGCTGCCATCTGCCGAAGCCGAGACAAACTGCTCGCCATTCGGCAGCAGGTCAATCATAAATACTTCGGCAGTATGACCTTCGTAAGTTTGCAAATGCTCACCCGTAGCCACATCCCAAAGGCGGATAGTAGCATCCCAGGAGGCCGACAGCATCTGGCTGCCATCCAGCGTGAAACGCACTGAATCGACAGTATGAGTGTGTCCTGTCAGCTTGTGCATCTCGGTCGCGGTGGCGGCATCCCAGATGCGAACCGAGGCATCCAAATCATCCACCGATTCGGGATAATACAAAGGCCCCGACCCCGAAGCGACCAGCTTCCCATCCGGACTGATGTCGGCTGCCCATGTCCAGTTCTCGTGACCCGCGAAAGCCTGTACATGAGTCCGATTCCGCAAATCCCACAAAAACGCGGAGCTGTCCACCGGCTGATCGCTCCCATCAGGCATCAGATTGTCACCGACATTCCCAAGCCCGACCATCATATACTCGCCATCAGCCGTATATTCAATATCATAGACACGCTCAGCAAAATTAACATAACTGCGGATTTCGACAGCTTTATCCAGATCCCAGAGCTTGATGTCTTTGTCGCGCGAAGTTGTCGCCAGGATGCGACCATCCAGCGAAAATTCGACATCCGATATGGCGCTGGTATGGGCAGACAGGCGCTGAAGTTCCGTGCCGATGGCCGTATCATAAAGACGCGCTGTCCCGCCATGGCCAGAATCCCAGGTGGCTACGGCAATCGTGCGGCCATTAGGGCTGAATTCGACATCGCGGACATAGCCGGATTGCGGGTGAATCCTGAGAATGCTCTCGCCAGTAGCGACATCCCATATCCGCACCGAGCGGTCTTGCAGGTCATCCGCGGCGCCAGTAGGCGTTTCATCGGCAGCCGAACTGGCAAGTTTGGCGCCATCAGGACTGAAATCAATTTTCATAACATAACCGATATGCTCATCCAAGACATGCAGCGCCGAACCGCTTGCCACATCCCAAAGCCGAACGGTCGTGTCGCCGCTGGACGAGGCTAAAGTCCGGCCGTCCGGGCTAAACTCGACATCCGTAACCACAAGCTCATGCCCTCGCAGTCGGTATCGCTCGTCCCCAGTGGCCGCCTCCCAAACGCCAACGCTGTGGTCCACCAGACCGCCCGCCAGCAGCACCCCATCAGGACTAAACGCCAGCCCCATAATCGGGCTGCCGGCGTCTATCGAGCGAATCGTTTCGCCAGTCTTGTTATTCACCAGATAAATCACCCCTTCAGTCCCGCCATAAGCGCCGGTCATCCCCGTCGGGCTGCTGGCGACCGCCAGAATCGAACGGGACGAATCCGCATAGCGGAAGCGCGGCCCCGGTGAAAAGGCCGCCAGCCCCAGAATGCGCAGCACCTCGGCTTCGGGCGGCTGAAACGCATGCTCCGCTTCGATGGCGACTGGCAAGGCCAGCGCGGGTTCATGCTCGCTCAAGGCGCTCCGCGCATTGGCAGCCAGCGCCAGACTCAGATTCTTGCGCTCATTGATTTCCGCGATTTCAAGCGCATCTTCAGCCCGTTCCCGCTCACTCTCAGCGATTTGCCGCTGTTCAGTCGCCTTATTCGACTGGTCAAAGGCGAACAAACTCAAGGCAGCCGCCACCACCGCCGCCACCGCAAACACCGCCGCCGCGATTCGCAGGTTCCGCGCTTTCTGACGCTCCAGCGCCGCTTCCCGTTCCTGACGCGCCCGCTCAATCGCCCGCCCTTCCTCCCGCGCCGCCAGGCTGGCAGCCAAAAAGTCCAATTCCGTCTTGTTAAGCCGCAGCGTAGTCAACTCCGACCACTCCTGAAACTGCTGAAGCCTAGTACCCTGCATCAGATAACTCGGCTCTTGGCCCGCAGCTTCCCATTCTTCAGCGGCATGAAGCAGCTGACGTTCAAAGCGCACATCCTCACGGCTTTCATCCAGCCACTCGCGCAGCCGTTCCCATCGGCGAATCAGCGCCTCATGCGCCACCTCCACCGTCGCGCTGCGGGTGGCTTCGTCGCGGTCAAAGGTCAACAGGCGATAACGACCAAAGTCATCAATCACCTTCCCCGCGACTTCAGCCGCGCCCAAGGTCATCAATTCCTCTTGCAGGATGCGGCGGCGGGTGTCCTCCTGCCCTTCACCCAGCGTGACCAGCCGCAGAAACATCTGCCGCGCCATACCCCTGCCAGCATCATCAAAACGCTGATAGACTTCCTCGGCCCGCTTTGCCAGCGCCCCCAGCGTACCGCCAATCTCCTGATAGGCAGCATGAGTCAGCAGCGCCCCATCGCGCCGCTCAAACAGTTCAGTGAGCGCATATTGCAGCAGCGGCAAAGCGCCCGGCTGTTCACGGACATCCTCAATAATATGTTCAACCAAACCCTCCTCCAACACCGCCCCCACCCGATAAGCGGGGCCGCTGATGGATTCGGCAAGCTCTTCATCGGACAGCGGCAGAACCAGTTCAGTGCGCTGGCGAATCAGTTCACCAAAATTCTGATACAAGAGCGGCCGGTCATAAAAATCGGCACGCAGCGTAATGATAATCTTGACCGGGCTGTCCTCGATATTCACGGCAGCCAGAATCAGGTCGAGGAACTGCTGACGCTCGCTTTCACGCTCAATCTGCGTGAAGACTTCCTCGAACTGGTCAATCATCAAGACCAGCTTGCCATCTTCTGCCGGCAAAGCCCATCTCACGCCGTCTGCCAGGCCCGAAACCTCTTCGCGCAGTAAATCAGCCACGCCCGGCATAGGCGCGGTGGCAACGCTCAAGAGCGCCGCCGCCAGTTCTTCCAGCGGCTCCTCGCCTGGCACCATCTCAGCATAAAACCAGTTCTCAGAGCCAGCGATTCGACCCTGCCGCAAGGCCGGCAGGACGCCCGCCTTGACCAAGCTGGATTTCCCGCTGCCGCTGGGACCGATGACAGCCAGAAAATTATTCTCGATAACCGACTCTTCCAAACGCGCCAGCACACGTTCAATCATCCCCGAACGCCCAAAAAAATCAGCCGCATCCGCCTGCTGGAAAGCCCGCAGCCCCTTATACGGATTCTTGGCCTCAATCAAATCAAAATCGGTTAAATCCAATTCCTCCAACGGAAACTCGACCGTCGAACTCGCCTGCTGCAAGGTCTGCCGAAACTCTTTCACCAGCGACAGGGCATCGGGATAACGCTCGCTCGGGTCTTTGGCGGTCGCTCGCTGAATGATGGAATTGAAAGCGGATGGCAAGCTAAGCTCATCAGGGTCAATCATCGGCAGCGGTTCGTTGAGATGTTTGTAGACCAGGGTCGCCAGCGTTAGCTCGGCAAAAGGACGCCGCCCGGTGAGCATCTCATAAAGCATAATGCCAAAGGCATAGACATCGCTTTGCGGCCCGACCTCTCCGCCGCGTATTTGTTCGGGCGCAAGATAGGCGGGTGTGCCAACAATGTCGCCGGCGATATGCCCCTCGTTGCCAACTTCTTTGGCGATGCCAAAATCGCCCAGATAAGCGTTGCCATCCTCGTCCAACAGGATATTGTCGGCTTTGACATCCCGATGCACCACGCCATTGCGATGCGCGAAGGTCAAAGCCGAGCCAATCTGCTCCAAAATCCTGCCAGCCCTTTCCGTATCCACCACGCCATACGCATCAAGCCAATCCCGCAGGCTGCCGCCGCGCAAATAGCGCATCACCAGAAACGCGCTGTCCGGCTCACGCCAATAATCATACAAAGGCACAATATGCGGATGCTCCAAACGAGCGACAACCTGTGCCTCGCTTTCAAAACGGCGAATAAATTCAGGCGAATTGGCATATTTTGGCAGGATGACCTTGATGGCCACCTCGCGCAAGACCGCGCTTTGACGGGCGCGATAAACAACGCCATACCCCCCCTGACCCAACAAAGCCTCAATCTCATAAGATTTGACCGCCGTACCGGTTAAATGCAGGGCATCCATAAACCTTCCTGTCAGATAAAGCAGCGTTCTATCATCTTAATAGTATCAAACACCTAAGCCATTTACACATCAACATGTACAAAACTTTCGAAATGTATCCGCCAAGCAAGCATATTGAAGCGCACCATATTATCCCAATATATCCCAAAATTGGGATATATGACAAGCGTTTGGGATAAAATCCCGCTTTCAAGCGGGCCACAGCCAAAATCCGCATCAAATCGACCTCATATAGGGCAGACTTGCAACTTTGAGCGCAATTTGACACAATGTACAGATATTTTCCTGAACCAAGTCATCAAAGGGTGTCCGCGTGATGATAACATTGGAACACGTGATACTGGGGAGGCAAGATAACGGGCGGCTGGATTTGCTCGCTTGCAGTCGCAATGTTCCCTCACAAGACCCCGCCCATTATCGCCAGCGCATTGAACTCGAGCCGATGCCGGTCAATCATGTCCACGGCTCGCAAACGGTTGCCATGCTCGCTTATGACGCGACGCGGGCGCTGCTGGCACGGGCGCATTTTCAGGACAGTCGTCAGCGGCTGCCAGCTTATCAATATGTTCTGATTCCATACGATGCTTTATCAGACCGCAATGCAAGGCTGGACCCACTCCTGAGCCTGTTCAGCAAGCCGCTGCCCCTCAAACAATCCCATCATGCCCCGGCCCTGCGCCTGCCACAGATGCCCCCTGAAAACGCCCATATCCGCATCGCGCAGCTGCGGAAGCTCATTGGCGATATGCTGAATCATCACTTCGACATCGCCATGACCCTGCTGGGCGCGGTCATCCATGAGCGCAACCTGCTCATCCGCAGCTTCCCCCTCGATTCCGCACAGCGGCTTGATTTGATACAAGGCATCCCTGCGCTTCTGCCCGCCGCCGCCGCCATGCGCATGACATTCTCGAGTTACAACACCCGCTTGAACGCGGCTGACCCGCGGCTGATTTTTGCTGATGACCGCGATGAAACCACGCAGTGGGTCTATGACTGGGCGAAGCCGCGTGTCATTGCGGGGGTACTGGAACACCCTTATATTCAGCTGCTCCGCTCCTTGTGGCAAGGTGATGTCGCCACATTCGCGGCCGACATCCAGGGCATGGACAGGCTAAGCCTCAGCTTTGTCCCCGACAGCGATTTGGCCAGCCATTTGACCCCGCTGACAGAGCGATTTTGGCTTGACCTTCAGGTAAAAACCGCCCACGCCATCGAGACAGATGCCATGATTCAGGCATTGGCAAGCGATGCGCCGCCACAGGGCCGCCTGCGTTATCAATACATGCGAAAGCTGCTGGAAAATGCCCTCCACCATCGTGATGTCGCCGCCGGGCTGCGGGTGGCCGAAGAGCTTGAACACGATGCCGCGCTTGAACCCACTCTGGCTGGCTTGTTCGACGACATGCTGGAAACCCAGCCCGATGCCGTCTATGTCTTCATTCGCAATCGCCTGAGTCATCTGGGGATGGACGAAAATTGGCTCCCGCGTTTGCAGCTGGCCGCCGCCAATTCGCTGGAAGTCGCCATTCAGGAAAGCGATGTCCCCACGCTGGTGAGTTGGCTCGAACTGATTGCCCACGAACCGCAGTCATATCAGCTTCTGGATGTCCTGCGGCAAGGGATTTTATTGGCGCAGCCCCGCGCCCGCGCTGATGGTGAACTGGGCATCCATCTCATACTCATCGCCACCCGCCGCCTGCCCGACTTGGTCGATGTCTTATACGCCGACGAGGGTCTCGTCAACGCGCTGGCTGGCAACGTGAGCCGGGCATTGCGGGATGTCTCCGCCCAATCCCTCGAGGCGCTGATTGATGAGCCAGCAGAGTATTTTCTGCTCGCCCTGTTTCATGTCATTCAGGTTTCTGATGAGAAGTTGGTCACGGTCCCCACTGTCAAAAAGCTGTGGGCGCTCTATCAATCCGAAGAACCTATCAACCTGCCGGCCATCTATCAACCGCCAGCCCTCATTCGTCTGCTCGCAACCCAGGCCAGCCACCAAATGACGGATAATGCCATCGATTTGCTCATGCGGCATATCATCGAAATCAACGACACCGACCTGTTTATCGAAACAGCCAACCATCTGGCTGACCGCGACCGGCTCTTCCCGCGCCTGAGCGCTGTCCTGGAGGCCGACCATTTCACACTGGACAGAATCCTTTCGGTTATGAATCTCGTGACCGGCATCGACAACGTATCGCCGCGCGATGTGATTGACGCCTACTTTTCGCTGCTGAGTTATTATGAGTGGGCGCCCGAAACCCAGCCCATGATGGAAGCGCTGGCGCGACTCATGGGCAACAACCCCTCGCTGCCTGTCTCCTATCGGCATCTATGGCGACATTGGGAAACCTGCAACAGCCTGCAAATCGAATCCGCAACCCGTGTATCCATCCATCGCCTGCTGCGGCAGTTCGACGCCGAAGAAGACCCCCAGGTCGTCGTCAAGGGCATCGCTCGCATCTCTAGGCAGATTGGCTGGAACAAAACCTTGCTGGCCGCCCTGAATGCCTGGTGGCGCGACTATGCCAACACCCGCACCCTCATGCAGTTGCAGCGCATGGAACGCGAAATGGACTCGAAACGTTATCTGGACACCCAGAAGCAAATCCTGAGAACAGCTTTTGCCATGCGCCGTTTGATGCACGACCGCGACCCAGCCGAGTTTGCCGCCGCCATCAACACCGCCTACACCCTGCTCGAGAACATCACCGAAGCCTTCGACGCCGCCCAACTGACAGACATCGACACCAGCACCATTCGCCGCCAGCTTGACGAAGTGAGCGCCTATCTGTCCATGGATGAGCAGCATGTGCTGGCAAATAACCTGCGCAACCTCGCCTATCGGATTACAGCCATGGCCGATAATCGCAGCAAACCCTCCCTCATACGCAGCGATGACACCATCGACCGACACCTCATGCTGGGGGAATCGAACCCGCAAGGGTCGATTGATATGATGAAATGGATAGCCGGCTATCTTGGCGGCTCGCACAGCAGCGCCAATGGCTAAGGCGATAACCGCTTAAACAGCCATGCTTAAATCCGATTCCTTCACTGCATGTCAAAGGGAGGAGGTCGAAGACAATGCAAAAACTTTTCACCTATGGCACGCTGCAAGACCAAGACGTACAAATGCGCCTGCTGGGACGCAGCCTCGGCCAGGGAAGGGCCGACACCCTGCGCGGCTATCATCTGGCAAAGCTGGTTGGCATCCACGACACTTACACCATTATCCAGCCACAGGCGGGCGCAAAGGTGGATGGCCTTGTCTATGAGGTCAGCGCCGCCGAACTCGAACGCCTGGACGCTTATGAAGGCAATGCCTATCTGCGCGTCAGCGTCACGCTGGTCAGCAGCACCCGCGCCTGGGTCTACAGCGACCACCCAAAATCAAATTATCAGCGGCACATCCAAGCTATCGAGACCTGAACATTGCCATCCCCACAGCCTGATGTACAATGTCGGTCCTTTCTTCTCAAGAGGATGAATGATGATGACAGCAATCGGCATTGGCCTTATCGGCATGGGCTGGATGGGACAGGTGCATAGCCGTTCCTACAGCATGGTGTCACAGCGTTTTCCGGCTAGCGGCCTGCGCCCGCGCCTGATTATCTGCTCGGATAACGTCGCCGCCAGAGCCACCCAGGCGCAGAAGATGCTCGGCTTTCAAACCTCCTCCCCCCACTGGGGGGATGTCGTGGCACACCCGCAGGTGCAGATTGTTAATATCGCCACACCCAACAACCTCCATCTGGAAATTGTGCAGGCCGCCGCAGCCGCCGGCAAACATATCTTCTGCGAAAAGCCAGTCGGTCGGACACCGCAGGAAACTGCCGACATCGAGCGCATGGCACGGCAGGCCGGCATCTTGAGCTTTGTCGGCTTTAACTATCGCTGGGCGCCGCTGGTCATGCACGCCAAAAAGCTGATTGCCGCCGGCCTTCTGGGCGATTTGACCCAATACCGCGGACGGTTTTTCAGTATGTATGGCAGCAATCCGATGGGGCTGCTGTCCTGGCGTTTCGATAAAGGGCAAGCCGGTTATGGCGTGCTGGGGGACATCATGGCGCATGTGGTTGACATGGCGCTGCTGCTGAGCGGGCCGGTCAAGCGCGTTGTCAGCAGCGCCCACACCTTCATTCCCCACCGTCCCAAGCCCATCCCCGGCAAAGGCACGCACTATTCGATGGGTGCGCCCAGCGACCCCAAAGGCCCCGTCACCAATGAGGATTATGTCGGCGCTCTGCTCGAATTTGAAAACGGCGTCCGCGGTTCAGTCGAAGCCTCCCGCACCATCTTCGGCCCCAAAAATCAGTTCGGCTTTGAAATCAACGGCACCCAAGGCGCCATTAACTGGGACTTTGAGCGCATGAACGAACTCCAGCTTTATCTGCCCGGCGCTGACGGTCTCCATGACGGCTTTGTGCGCCTGCTTGGCGGCGACCAATACCCCTATCATGGCAACTTCAACCCCGGCGAGGGGAGCGGTATCGGTTATGAAGATATGAAAGTGATTGAGGCTTATCATTTCTTAAAATCCGTCGCCACCGGCGAGCAAACCGCGCCCGGATTCAGCGAGGCGCTGGCCGTTGCCGAAGTTCACGCGGCCATGATTCGCTCTTGGCAAAGCCACAGCTGGCAGGACGTGACCTCTTTGCGGCGCGAATGATGCCAGACAGCAGGTTTTGTGGTACAATCCTCCACCATCGCCCTCCGAACAGCAAAGACAGCCAGATGACCCCAGCAAAACACTTGGCGCTGCGCGGCTCGATATGCTATCTCCGCCACGACCCCTTCCTGAACCCGCCTGATGCCTGCTTGACTTACGAATCGGACGGCATCATCCTCATGCAAGCCGGCAGAATCAGCGCTATCGGACCCGCGGGCGAAATCCGCGCCCGCCTGCCGACAGATACACCCATTCGGCATTATCCGCATTCGATTCTGATGCCCGGCTTCATCGACGCCCATATCCATTATCCACAGGTCGAAATCATCGGCTCGTATGGCGCACAGCTGCTGGAATGGCTCAGCAAATACACCTTCCCCACCGAAGCCAAATTCAATGATGCCGAACACGCCCGCGCGATAGCCAAGTTTTTCATTGCCGAACTCCAGCGCAACGGCACGACCGCGGCCTCGGTTTTCTGTACCTCCGCCGCCGCATCGGTCAACGCCATCTTTCAGGCGGCGCAGCCCGACAATATGTTGATTCTGGCGGGCAAGATGATGATGGACAGCCACGCCCCCAAGAACATCCTCGATACGGCGCAATCCAGCTATGACGATTCCAAAACCCTCATCCAGCGCTGGCACAAGCAGGGCCGCCTGCTCTATACCCTGTCGCCGCGCTTCGCCTTGACCAGCAGCCCGCAGCAGCTGGAACTGGCAGGCGCTTTAATGCGCGAGCATCAGGATATACGGCTGCAATCGCATCTATCCGAGAACCCGGCAGAAATCGCCCGCGCCCGCGAATTATACCCACAGCGAGCGCACTATACCGATATTTATGATTATTATGGCTTGCTCAATCAGCGAGCGCTTTATGGGCATGGCATCCACCTGTCCGAAAGCGAACTCCAGCGCTTTCACCAAACCGGCGCCAAAATCGCCCACTGCCCGACCTCAAACTTCTTCATCGGCAGCGGCCTCTTCGATATTGCCAGAACCAAAGCAGCGGCGCGCCCAGTCACAGTCGGGCTGGGAACGGATGTCGGCGGCGGCACCAGCTTTTCCATGCTGCAAACCATGAGCGAAGCCTATAAAATGGCGCAGATGAAGGGCATCTCGCTCACCGCCGCGCAGGGCTTTTATCTGGCGACGCTCGGCAGCGCCCAGGCCTTGGGCATTGAAGACCGCGTGGGAACTTTCAAGGTCGGGCATGATGCCGATGTGGCTGTCCTCGACCCACATGCCACCCCCCTGCTCAGCCTGCGTGCCAATGCTGCCGATTCGCTGGAAGAATTGCTGTTCGCGCTGATGATTTGCGCCGACGACCGCGCCATCAAAGCGACTTATGTCGCCGGCAGCGCGGTCTATGAGCGGGACTAATTTTTTACCGCAGAGGAAAACTTGACAATTCAGACTTTTGCATTCTTTATTCGATTGTGCCTCCTACAGAGTACCTGCCCATTTTCAATAACAGTTGAGCCACCCCGACTATGCGGAATCACATGGTCTGCTTCGTATTGATGCCAAGGAACCAATGCCTCTTCGCGCGATAAACCTTGTTTTATACACATTTGGCAGATGCCGCCATCCTTGCGATAAATACGAATTCGTTCTGCTTCATTAAACGCCCGCTTACTGTCTTTCCCTATGAGCTCAATGCCATTCTTATCAGCGAAGTCAAAAAAGTATTGACGAATAATCTGATGACGCACTTCGTTCTCTTTACCTCGCTGACGACTCTTCGTAAAGGTCAAAATATCCAGATTGGTATCACGCTCGGATTGCCACCGTTCATGGAACTCTATCACAAAATCATAAATCGTGCGTTTATGCTCGTCGTTTATCACATAGCGTTCTCGCAGATGGCGCAGCAGCAGATAGACCGATAACGTGAAATACTCTTGAGAAAATTGTTTCATGCCCTGATTTGCAAGGACCTGTGGGTCATCCTTAAATACATCAAAAACAAAACTTAAGTTCCTAAGTACATCCTTGGCGATTCTCTCCTCTTTGTATGAAAAATCACCGATTCCATTGGGGACTTCAGCCTTTTCTATGAAACTCATTAAATCCTTATTTCCTACGTCTGCCGGACCATCTTCTTTTTCAAACATGAGTAGACGACACAAGAAAGCTAGATGCTGCATTCGGTTGTTTTTGGCTTTGTAAATACTCTTGAAAAAAGAATGCTTAGTATCATTCTTGTCTAGTGGCTGATAATTATCAAAATCGAAAGATATATCGTCAGCATATTCAACCAAAAAATTTCGCACACGGCTATTCAGACGCGCATGTGCTTTTTCCATATATGACAATGAGTCACCCTCTTGCAGGCGCCTGAATATCTCAGTGGCTATCTTTTGATGTTTATCCTTGCGTGGGTTGTCAATCCCATACACCATGTCAACGTCATATTGCTCATAATCAATAAAAGCCTTGACATCATCTGGTAATTTGGAATAGGTCTTGCCCGGCAAATCATCTCTGACATTCCGAAGTGAGGGCGGGAGAGCAAGCTCATCATTGAAGAAAAGTTGTACAACGGTGATTCTCTGCTGGCCGTCAATCACTTCATGTCTCACCCCTTCGTCTATAGTGACTTGACGTAAGACAAGTCGGGGTATGTAATAGCCCCTGAAAATGCTATCCAACAATGCCTTTTGCTTAGCTGTACTCCATACCACTTTACGTTGATATGGGGGGCGAGTTACATATAATCCCTTGCGATTGTGAAAGTCTATCATTGGAGTTACTTGTGATATTACAAGATATTCTTCCGGTTTCTTGAACATTACCATTGAAAACAGCCTCTTGAACGATGAAATATAAATATACCGATGCTACCATATCTTAAAACAATTAACCATCCACAGCCCGCCCAAGTAATCGCATCAAGTAGATAATCTCTGCGCCTCTGTGGTAAAAAACCTACTCCACCCACACCCGCGCCAGTTCAACATAGCTCGCGCCATCCACCAGCAGACGCGCCGCCGGGTCATGGATGTCATAGAGGCCAGCAATCAGGCGATACTCACCTGCGGGCAAATCCATGGGTATCAGCAGGGCGTGATGGTCCACCACCGGCACATTCGCCTGCCAGGCTGTAGTCGGCGCCAGACCGCCCGCCGGTTCGCTGTCCCGCTGCGCCACCAGGACTCCATCCGCATTCAGCAGTTGCAGGAAGACCTTGTAACGGGCAGCCAGCCGCTCATCCGCCGACCAGACGAACCGCAGCGGCAGCGCATCGCCGCGGCGCGCCGCCCCCGAACCCAGCGCATAAGACTGCAAGGCAATCCCCTCGCCAAAATGCAAGCCAAGCTCCCGCGGCGCGTCCAATCGGTCGGCGGTGGCATAACCCACAAAGCGCATATCCCCAACCCAAACCTCGCGGATTTCATAGGCATAGCGATTGAGCGTCGCCTCGACAACGCCATGCGGGTCTTGCTCCTCGCTGCCATAAAATATCGCATGGATTTGGTCATGCTCCGCGATGATGTCCAAGACCTGCCTTCGGGTCTGCTCATCATCAGCCGCGGTGGGCAAGCCATAAAGCGCGCCATCATAATAATAGCCCAGAACTTCCCTCACCCCGACCGCGCTCACCAGCACGGCATCTCCCTCGCGCAGCCTGTCTTCAATCTGCCGCGCCAGGCCGCGCACATCATCACGCTGAAAATCGGGATGCCGATAGAGAATCTCCAATCCGCCCGCCATCGTCAGCAGCAAAACCCCGCTCGAAACCAGCGCCGCCCATGTCGACACGAACCTAAGCCAGCGATGCTCGCTTTGGGTCTGCCGCGACAAGACCCAAACGCCCCGTCCCAGCCATAGGGCAAACCCAAGCTGCGCCGGCAATAAAAAGCGCATATAACGGGTCGTCAATTCCAGATGCAGATAAGCAAATGCCGAGACCAGCACCCAAGCCACCGGCAAGAGCATCGCCCACCAACCGCGATTCGGCCGCCCTTGCCCTTCTGTCACGATGAGGCCAAAAAACAGCAGGAAATAAACCACAAAACCCATATGGCCCATGCCCAATTCAAAGGTGCTGCCAAAGGCAAACCAGCCCTGCACCGCCCGCAAAACCAGGGCCGGCGAAGCTGGCTCGGACAGGTTGGGCTGAGCGAAAACCTGAGCAATGGCAAGGGAAAGCCAGGGCAAAAATAAAACCAGCGTGAAGAGGTTGGCAGCGATATAAGCCAGCAGCACGCGCAGGGCAGCTGGGAGGCTTTGCCTGTTCAGCAGCCAAAGCAAAGCCATCACGCCCTGCGTCAGCATCACCAGCGCATAAGCCACATGGGTGTAAATGCCGATGCCGTTGACCAGGCCCAGCGCAAGGATGCCGCCAAGCACGGCGCTGCCGCGCCAGCCACGCGCGACATCGCGCAAAAAACCGACATAAAGCCACATGCTGCCGCCCGCCACCGCCGCCAGCATGGCATACATGCGCGTCTCCTGCGCGTAATAAATGCTGAAGGTATTCAATGCCACCCAAGCCGCCGCCGCCAGGCCAGCAATCGGGTGAAACAGGCGCTTGCCAAGCGCATACACCCAGGCCGCGCTCAAGATGCTAAAGAATGCCGACAAAGCCCGCAGCGAAAATTCCGATGCCCCAGCGACATCTTCCCATACACCCAGCAGGGCAAAATAAGCCGGCACATGAACATTGGCTTGCAGCTGCGGGATAAGCTCGGGAAGCGTGCGCTGGGAATGGGCGTAGGCAACCCCTTCGTCATACCACAGCGACTGCTCGCCAAGCCGATGAAAACGGACCGCCGCCGCCAGCAGCAGAATCCCCAGCGCCAGCCACACAAACAGCGGCTTTGGGTTCATCGCCCGCGTTCTCGGAATGCCAGCGCAGCCGTCCCCAGCAGCAAGGCCGCCCCCACAAGACCCAGCGCCACCAGCGGCGCCAGTCGATTCAGGCTGAGGTCATAAACAGTCACCTCGTCAACGATGATTGAACCCTCGCCAAACTCTATCCACTGCGTCTCTGCCAGACCCATCGAGAGATTGAAGCGCGTGGTCAGCCAGGCTGATGCCGCTTGCCCATCGGGACGCCAGCGAATGTCAAGCGATGTGCCATGTGCGCGAAAGGCCAACCCGGACTCAAAGCGCACCGCCCGCCCGAAACGCGCCGAATCATCGGCAATCACATCCTTTTCGCCAGGGATTTGCCAGGTCTCGGCCTGATGAAGGCCGCGATACAGGGTCGGCTCCTGCTGGCGGATGTAATCGCGCACGCTGTGATACACCGGCAAAGCCGTGAAGCGCGGCTTTTCCGGCTGATAATCCGGCTCGACCATGCGAAAATAATAAAAGGACTGGTCGGCTTCATAGGGGTCTTTACGGGTGAAGAACCAGTACATGATGCCGCTCACCCAGGGCCATTCCCGCTGCGCCCGCTCATAGAATATCGGCATATAACGCGCCGCCTGTTCCTGCGTGACATTGCCAAACCTCGAAAAGGCGTCAATCTGCTCTGGCGGCAGTTCCGCGTCCAGGGTGGCATTCCAGGAGGCTTCGCTGAGCCAAATGGGTTTATGCGCGTCGCCATTGCGCACCATAATGTCACGATAATAGGTATGGCGGGCAGCATTGACGCTGGTCGCCCGCAAGCGCCTGTCCGTCGGCCCGCTGAACAGACCATAACCCTGCGCCGAAAGCACATCAAAACAATCGCCGCCGCCGCTGTCATAAATCTCCTGCAAGAAAATCAAATCACTAAAGCCATAATAGCCATCCAGCGACACAGTCGGCGCAATCGCGGCATTGACGACCACGATGTCGCGGTCAACGCGCTTCAAGGCAGCATAGGTGCGACACAGCAATTCCGTATATCGCGCCGGTTCTACAAAACTGTTCCCCCATTCCGGGTAGATATTCGGCTCATTCCAAACTTGATAATGCGTGATTCGCCCGCGATAGCGTTCCGCCACAGCCACGGCATAATTCACAAAATCCTGAAAGTCATCCGGCGGCGCCAGGTCGCCCGCCGCCGCATCCGCCCGTGACCAGGCGGGCGGATTGCTCAAACGCACCAGCAGGCGCAGCCCATGCGCCGCCGTCAATTCGACAATGCGGTCATATTTCGCCCAGTCAAACTGCCCGCGCCCCTCTGTCTCCAGGTCTTCCCAAGGGAATTCCTGACGCAGCCAGACAAAACCAGCCTCGCTTATCATCCGCAGCATGGCTTCAATTTTCGCGCCCTCGACCTCTTGCTGTAAAAAGGTGTTGATGCCGTAGGGAATATCGGCCTTGTGCTGAATGGGCGCCAGCGGAGCGGTATCCAGCGGCTGCCTGATGAGGTTGCCAGCCAGTTCTACCATCCCCCGAACCTGCGCCAGTGGACTTTCTTCGCCCGTCTGCGACCAGATAAAGCCCCAAAGCACACCGCGCTGGCGCAAATCCAAGCCGATTAACACCAGCAGAATCAGCAGCGCCGCCCCGATGAGCGCCAGCCGCCGCCATGTTTTGCCTATCCGTCTTAGGGTCATAAGGCGACATTATAACGATTAAGCGGCCGAATGGAATAGCGCAGCAAGAGCGCAGCAGATGTAATTTTGCTGAGAAACCTTCGCTTTGGCGGCATTTTGTGCTTAACTGGATAAAAGGGAGCCCGAAGGGTCTGGCATGTTTATCCGATTTGTTTATTGTTCGCTCTTTTTCTGGCTGGCTGTTTCATCGAGTGCCGCGCAGGGCATCATCGAATCTGCCGAATGCCATGACAAGCCCTATGGATTCACCTCAAGCTGCGGTTATGTGACCTTGCCCCAGGATTACGATAAGCCGACAGGCAGCCGTGTTCAGATTTATTATACGCTCATACAAAGCAGAAACCCCCAGCCACAGCCAGACCCACTCGTCTATCTGGTCGGCGGGCCTGGCAGCAGCGGCTCAGAAATCCTGCTGACCTCTTTCCGTGCTTATCTGCGTGCCTTTGCCGCCGACCGCGACATCATCGTCCTTGACCAGCGCGGCACCGGGCTTTCCAATCCGCCGCTCTACTGCCGCGAAGTCATATTCCGCCTCGACGAGATTCTGCAAAGCCACTATCAAGACCATGCCGAACTGGTGCTTAGCATCCTGCGGCAATGCCATGAGCGCCTCTCCCGAGATGGCATCCAATTCAATACCTTTCACAGCGAAAACAACGCCCGCGATGTGGTCAATGTCCTGCTGGCGCTGGGATACGAACGCTGGAATCTGGTCGGTGTGTCCTATGGCTCGCGCTTGGCGCTGGCAATGATGCGCGACCATCCGCAGTATCTCCGCAGCGTCATCCTCGATTCGGTTTATCCGCCCCAAGCGGACATCTACCTCGACGCCTACTACAGCGGCGAGCGGGCCTTGCAAGTCCTGTTCGATGCCTGCATGGCATCCGACAGCTGCAATGAACGCTACCCGCAGCTTGACCGCGCGTTTTATGAACTCTATCACCGCCTGAACGCCGCCCCGATGACGGCCGAATATACCCCGCCCCGATACAAAACGCTGGCCATCGAAATCAGCGGCTACCGACTCTATGACTGGATATTTAGCTGGCTCTATGCCGTCGATTCCATCCAGTCTATCCCTCGGCTGATTTATGACTTGAAGCAGGGGCAGCCACAGGATGCCGTGCGGGTTGGGGTCAACCACGAGGCGCTGATGACGCTGCTCAGCCTCGGAATGCACTATACGGTGCAGTGCCAGGAGGAGTACATTTCAGCCCTTGACCGCGATTACGCCAGCATCATCGCCGCCCATCCGCACCTGAGCGGTTATCTGGGCTATCCAGTCGAAGGGGCGGACACCGTTCAGCGGCTTTGCGATTTGTGGCAGGCGGAAGCTCGCCCGCCCATCGCCAACAGCCCGGTGGAGAGTGATATTCCAACCCTGCTGCTGTCCGGCAATTTTGACCCGATTACGCCGCCCGCCTATGCCAGTCTGGCGCATGAAACCCTGTCCACATCCTATAACTTTGTTCTGCCGCACGTCGGGCATGGCGTCTTGCGCTCGGATGACTGCGCCGTCGACATCGCAGTGGCCTTTATCGAAACGCCGTCGGCTGAACCCGACGGCAGCTGCATCGCGGATACGCAGGCGATTGTGTTTGATTGATATGGTGGGCTTCTCATCTGCTATTGCATTATAATCCTCAATAATGGATAGATAAAAGACAAACGGAAACAGCCCATGATAACCCTCGCAGATGTGCAGGCCGCCGCCCAGAATGTGAAGCGCTATGTCAGGCGTACCCCGCAATGGACCTCAGCCGCCTTGAGCCAGCGGCTCAGCACGAACGTCCATCTCAAGCTGGAACTGTTTCAGCACAGCGGCTCCTTCAAGACGCGCGGCGCGTTTCATCAAATGCTGTCATTGGGGCAGCCGGCCCTAGAGCAGGGCGTCGTCGCCGTCAGCGGCGGCAATTTCGCCCGCGCCGTCGCCTATTGCAGCCAAATCCTGGAAGTAGAGGCGATGATTTGCATGCCCGCCAACGCGCCGCAAGGCTCGATTGACGCCACCCGCGGCTATGGCGCTCAGGTCGAACTGCTGTCCGATGCTGTCAGCGCCTTTGCCCGCGCCGATGAATGGGTGGCGCAGGGACGCACCAGCCTGCACCCCTTTGACAACCCGCATCAAATGGCCGGCAACGGCATGGCTGCCCTGGAAATCATGCGGGATTGCCCCCAAATGACCGACATCATCATCAGCATCGGCGGCGGCGGTCTCATCGCCGGCATCATCGCAGCCATCAAAGCGCGAAAGCCCTCCGTCCGCATCTGGGGCGTCGAACCCGAAGCCGCGCCAACCATGAAGAAATCGATAGCGGCCGGCGAGATTGTCAACATCAAGCCCGCCTCCCTCTCAAAAACCCTGGGCGCGCCCTTTGTCGGAAGGGACGCCCTTGACTTGTGCAGTCAGCACCTTGAAGACATCATCATCGTCAGCGACCTCGACATGATTGCGGCCCAGCGAATCCTAATGGAGCAGGACAAGCTCTTCCCGGAGCTTGCCGCGGCCAGCACCCTGGCCGCCGCCGAGCGCATCCAGAGCCGCTTCAGCGGCGACCATCACCTTGTCTTGTTGATGTGTGGCGGCAATGATTCGCTTCACGAGGTTATCGGCTATTCGCAGCTAATCCAGCGATGAATAAAGCCGCTGATAGAGGTCAATCTGTCGGGCGCGGGCCGCCCGAAAGCGCCGCGCATGATTCGGGTTGGGCTGGACGACGCGCTCGACTTCGACTGGAGTCGCATTCAGGGCGATGCCATCCAGGCGATGCCGCAGCATCAGCGCAACCCCCCGTGCCGTGATTTCGGCTTCCGCCAATAAGTGCAGCGGCGCGTCAAAGGCATTGGCGGTCATCTGCGCCCAGGCTGCCGAAGCCTGCAAGGCGCCGCCCCCCGCCAGGACGACGGCATCCTCATCCCTGAGCATCTCAAACACCAGCGACAGGCGCATGGCGACGGCTTCCAGCTGTGCCTGCAAAATATCGAGTCGGCTGGTGCTGCGTCGAATCCCGTGAATCGTGCCCGAAGCATGGGGATGCCAGCCCGGACTGCGCTCACCCGCCAGCAAGGGCAGCGCCGTCAAGCCATGCCCATCGGGCGGGCGGCGGCGAAGCCGGGCTTCAAGCCCATCCTCATCCAGCCCAAGCTCTTCCAGCGCCCACTGATAGACATTGCCGCCCTCACTGGTCGCGCCGCCAACCAGCGGCATCCCCGCGCACAGCAGATAACGCCACAGCCCCTTGGGCACCCGTTCGACTTCCCTCACAGCCCGCAGCGCCGAGGTCGTGCCAATAGTTAAGGCGATATGCCGCCGGTCAACCGCCCCCGAACCCACATTCGCAGCCGCGCCGTCCCCCAGCGCCAAGAAAAAGGGAACCTCTCGCAGCGCCTTCCACCGCGCCGCATAGCCGCCCGCCAGCCCGACCTGGAGCGCATCATAATCGGCAAGCGGCGGCAGTTTCGCGCCCAAGCCCGAACAGTCGAACAGGCGCAGATAGCCCTGATGCCACCGCCGCTCGCCCGTGTTCAGCAAGCCCGACCAACTGGCAGCCGAATAACTCATCGGCATCTCGCGCTCGAACCACTGACGATACAAATAGCCGCCGATGTCCGTTATGCGCTGGATGCGCTCAAGCGTCTCGGCTTGGCTGCGCCGCAGATAAGCATATTGAGCCGGCAGATAAGCCGGGTGCAGCATACAGCCGGTCGCCTGATGATAAGCATCGGGATTCCCGCCCAGCTTCGCCAGCAGTGTCGGTATATCGTGGCGGCTGCGGGTATCGGCATAGGTCATCACGGGGGTGCGGGCTGCCCCCTGTTCATCCAGCCCCAGCCAGTTGCCGACAAACGTCGCCATGCCGACCGCCCGTATCGACCCGGCCAGCCGATGCTGAAGGATTTCATCCACACAGGCTTCGACAAGTTCTTTTATCTTGACCGCATCCGCCACCGCCCGACCGGTCTTATCGGTGGCAAAATCATGGCCGCGGCTGCATATCGCGCCGTCAATCAAGCCGGCATCATCGTCAAACAGCAGGCTGCGAACCGACGAACTTCCAATATCAATCACCAGAAACGTCACGGCGGCGCATCTCCCACTGTTCAAGCGGCCCTTCTAGTCGCTCAGGATGGCATCAATCCGCGCCAATTCTCCCTCGCTGAATTCAAGCTGGTTCAATGCGCCGGCGGCATCCTCAATCTGGGATGGCTTGCTGGCGCCAATCAGCGCCGAGGTCATGCCAGGGTGGCGCAAAGTCCAGGCGATAGCCATCTGCGCCATAGTCTGTCCCCGCTCGCTAGCCATCGCATTGAGCTTCACGATTTTTGCCAGCCGCTGCTCGGTCAGCCGGTTGCCCCAGTTGCCGCCATCGGACTTTTTGGCACGCGAATCATCAGGCACAGCCCCAATATATTTATCGGTCAGCAGCCCTTGGTCAAGCGGCGAGAAACAAATGCAGCCGATGCCTTCATCAGCCAGCGTTGCCAGCAGACCGCCCTCAACGCGGCGGTCAAACATATTGTAACGCGGCTGATGAATCCGGCAGGGCGTACCCATGTCTCGCAGGATGCCTGCCGCTTCCCGCGTCTGTTCTGGACTATAGCTCGAAATCCCCGCGTAAAGGGCGCGGCCGCTGCGCACAATCGTATCCAGCGCCCCCATCGTCTCCTCCAGCGGCGTATCCGCATCGGGACGATGGCTGTAAAAAATATCAAAATAATCCAACCCGGTGCGCTTCAAACTCTGGTCACAACTGGCGATGAGATACTTGCGCGACCCCCATTCGCCATAAGGCCCAGGCCACATCCGATAACCCGCCTTGCTGGAGACAATCAACTCATCACGATAGGGCGCCAGGTCCCGTCGGAAAACCTGTCCAAAGGTCTCCTCTGCCGAGCCTGGCGGCGGCCCATAATTATTGGCGATGTCGATATGCGTGATGCCCACATCAAAGGCAGTCCGAAGCATCTTGCGAGCATTCTCGAACACGTCCACCCCGCCAAAGTTATACCAGATGCCAAGAGATATAGCCGGCAGCAGCAGGCCACTCCGCCCGCTGCGGCGATAGCTCATCGTCTCATAGCGCGTATCCGCCGCATCATAAACCATCATCCAAACTCCTCAACCATACATAGCCAATCCAGCCCCTACTATAGCGCATGGAGGGGCGCTTCCCAAGCCTGCTGTCTTCACGCAAGAAGAAAAACAAAAGCGATACAGATGTATCGCTTCTGTTCCAAAGGCATGTTTAAGGGGAGGAGTAGTTCAGGGAATTGGATAGCTGCGTTGAATTCTGTTATGACAATACCCAATTTAGTCTAAATAGACTAACAACTGTGACATGCCTTTGGAGGGATTAGTATCCCGTCGCTATAATAGCGGCGCTTTATGAGCTAAACCTTAACGCAAGATAAGTTCAAGGTGAATCTTTAATCATCAGGCCGTCCATAAAACCAATTTGAACACTGACAAGCCACAGCAACATGATACAATAGGCGACAGTCCCATATTAACGGCAACAGGATTTGCGATGGCAAGACGCCCTGCAAGCTGTTTATCGCTTCTCATCATACTGTTTCTCGCTCTGACCTTCGCGCCCCTCCAGGCGCAAGAGCGCTTTCAGGATGTTATCGAAATGTCCGTCGAGGTCGGGTACGATTCGTTTTTCCGCCCCAACCAATGGACACCCGTCCGCGTTGAGCTCAAAAATAATGGCGAATCCGTCTCCGGGCGTCTGGTCATTCGCCCGGAAACATCCGGAACTGTGGTCGGAAATGCCTTCAGCGCCCCGATAGATTTGCCCAGCGGCTCAGAAAAATCAGCCATCATCAACATTCAGGCGCGTTCATTCCCAGATACCCTGCGCGTCGAACTCATTGACGATGCCGGCCTCGTGCAGACCTCGCGGGAAGCTGGCTTGATTGACCTCCAGCAGCAAGACCAGCTTTATGCCCTGGTCACAGGTCCCAACACCGCCGCGCTGAGCTTGGCGGGCGTTCATATTGGCGGCTACGAAGCCGAGCAGGCTTTATGGGACATCGGCAATATCCCCGAGAGCGGCATCGCCCTGCAATCGCTGGACATGATGATGCTGGTCAATATCGACAGCCAAAACCTTTCCAGCAGACAGCGCCGCGCCATCCGACACTGGCTCGAAGGCGGCGGCCATCTGATTGTCACCGGCGGCCCCTCAGCCCAGACGACCGCGCAGGCATTGACGGACAGCCTGCCGCTCGTGCCACAAGACAGCCAGTCTGTCGCTGACCTGACCGCGCTCGCCCGCTTCAGCGGCGACAGTCAAACACGGCTACTCGAGCGAACGGTGATCGCAACCGGCCGCCTCCACGAAAATGCGCTCATTCTGGCGGAGCATGAGGGCATCCCCCTCCTGATTCGCCGCCATATAGGCGCTGGCGTCGTCGATTATCTAACAGCCGACCCAAGCCTCGAACCCCTCGCAAGCTGGGACAGCATCAGCCGTCTGTGGACGAAACTGCTGGCAGCGCGCTCACCCCATCCGGTCTGGGTCGAAGGCTTTACCCGCCCCGAACAGGGTGCGGCGGCCGTCGCCAACTTGCCCGGCGTCGATTTGCTGCCGCCGATTCAAACGCTGTGCCTCTTCCTCGCGCTCTATGTTATTCTGATTGGCCCCGTCAATTATCTGATTCTGTCGCGCATCAATCGCAGTGGCTGGGGCTGGTTCACCATACCTCTCGTCATCATCGCCTTCACTGGCATTGCCTGGACAGTCGGCTTCAACCTGCGCGGCACCGAAATCATCGTCAGCCGAACCAGTCTCGTCCAATCCTGGACGGACAGCAATGACGCCCAGGTGAATCAGTTCATCGGCCTGCTCTCACCGCGCCGCGCCGCCTATTCGCTGGCTGTCCCAGCCGACTCTTTTCTGGCTGTCGCTGGCGCCACCGCCCCCAGCAGCCTCTTCGCCAGCAACGCTATCCAAACCGCGACCGAAATACAGCAGGGCGCGGCTTTCAGCGCCAACGACTTCACCATCGACGGCGGCATCTTTGCCAATTTCACGCTCACTGGCACCATCCCCCGCCCCCAAATCAACGGCAAATTCACCCTCGATTTTGAGATAATGGAGAGCGGCAGAATGGTGGCCGGCTTTCAGGGCCTTATCACCAACGACAGCGAGATTGCCCTGCGGGATGCCGTCATCCTGGGCGAACAGCTTGTCTACCGACTCGATGGCGATTTCGCCCCCGGCGACATCCTGACGTTTCAGCGAGAGGACTTGAGCGCCAGCCTTGTCGATAGTCCCCCGCAGCCCAATCCCCTCGAATATCACGTCTCGTCAGTGGACAGCGGCCTGTCACCCTTTTCGGGGAACAGCCGCAACATCTCGATGAAGAACATTCAGGGCGAACGTTTCCTGCGCTCGCGGGCATTTCTGAGCGCCGAATCGACCGATGACAAACAGGCCGCCCGCGAACAGTCTTTCCTCGCCAGCTTTATGGTCGACCAGTTCGATTCGACCGCCCGCGGCAGCGGCTTGTATCTGGTCGGCTGGCACGACGACTGGCAGCGCGATTTGGACATCCGCGGCGCTGGCTGGAGTTCGGTCGATACCACCCTGTATATCATCGAACTGGAAACCGATATGCAGCTGCCCGCCGAAACGGCAACGCTCACCTCCGAATACTTCACCTGGATGACACTGTCCCGCAGTGGCCTCACCGGCAACGGCACCGACGGCTTCAGCCTCTTCGAGATGCAGGGCGTCGAGTTTCTCTTCAACCCGCTGCCCGGCCTGGTGATGGATGAGGTGGACCGTCTGGTCATCGAAGTCGACCGCAGCGGCGGCTATGCCCAATCCCTGGATACCGAACTGTTCAACTGGGTCGAAAACCAATACGATGTCTATACCTTCCGCGATGGCGAAATCCTGGAATTCGATAACCCGCAGCCCTATCTGGGCGCTGGCAATATGGTGCGGATCCGACTTGACTACGAGCAGGGCATCGGCACTGCCCGCGTGCGAAAAATGCGAATCGAACAAACCGGCCGCTACCGTTAGGAGCAAGCAAGCGATGGAAGTTATTATTAAAACGCAGGACTTGCACAAATTCTTCGGCTCATTCCATGCCCTGCACGGCATCTCACTCGAAGTGCCGGCTGGCTCGATTTATGGATTTGTCGGCCCCAACGGCGCCGGCAAAACCACCACCATGCGCATCCTCACCACATTAACCCGACCGACGCAAGGGCAGGCCTGGGTCGCCGGGCATTCAGTGCTCGAAGACCGCCGCGCGGTTCGCCGTTCCATCGGCTATATGCCCGATGAGTTTGGCGTCTACGAAGACCTGCGGGTTTGGGAATATCTCGACTTTTTTGCGGCTTGCTATGATATTCCCGAAAAGGAACGGAAACGGCTGGTCGGTGATTTGCTGGAACTGGTGGACTTGACCCATCGGCGCGAGGACATGGTCGACAAGCTCAGCAAAGGCATGAAGCAGCGCCTCTCGCTGGCACGCACCCTGGCACACGACCCGCAGGTATTGATTCTGGATGAACCCGCTTCCGGGCTCGACCCCCGCGCCCGCGTCGAAATCCGCGAACTGCTGGGGGAACTCGCCAATATGGGCAAAACGATTTTCTTCTCATCGCATATCCTGGCGGACGTCGAAGACATCTGCTCGCATATCGGCATCGTCGAAGCGGGCGAACTGATTATGCAGGGCAGCATGGATGACCTGAAATTGCAGTTAATGGCGCACCGCGAGATTATCGTGACGGTCATGGACAGTCAGCTTGCCGAAAAAGTGCTGGCTCTGGTGGCGGGATTGCCCCAGGTCGCCGCCGCCGAGATGATGACCCCCAAAAACGGGCGGGCCCGTGTCCGCGTCGATTTTATCGGCAATGACGAAGACCTGGCCGGGCTAAGCAGAACATTATTCGAAGCCGACATCATGCTTCTCGGGTTTAACGAAGAAGAAAAAGACCTCGAGCACATGTTCATGCGTGTCACGCGCGGTCTGGTTACATAGCCAGAAATGGAGCTTGATGATGACCAGCTATACAACGGACAGGCTGCACTACCCCTCCACCGACACCGGCAAAGCGGGCGCTTTCGCGGCCGTCGATGCCCGAAAAGCTGGCTGGGATACCATGAACTTTGCGGCCGTGCGCTTGAGCCAAGGCAAAACATTTGAAATTGCGATCGATGCCTTTGAATATGTCGCCGTTGTCTTGAGCGGCCAATGCAATATCAGAACCAACAAGGGCGACTTCGAGCAGGTCGGGCGCCGCCAGAACGTATTCACCGGCCTGCCTTACGCCCTGTACCTGCCACCCTACACCGAATTCGAAATCGAAGCCCGCACCGATAACTTTGAATTCGCCTCCTGTTGGGTCCCAACCGAAAAAGAACACCCGCCAAAACTCATTACCCCCCATGAAGTCGACATTCGACTCTTAGGCGGCGGCAATGCCTCCCGCCAGATGTGCCAAATAATCGCCAGCGATTTCGCCGCCGAGCGCATCATGGTCTACGAGCTTTATACGCCCGGCGGCAACTGGTCAAGCTATCCGCCCCAAAAACACGATACGCACCGCACCGATGATAAAGGCACCGTCCTCGAAGCGCAGTTGAACCGCTTCAGCTTCTACAAGTTCGACCGCCCAACCGGCTACGCCTACCAGCGCGTGTACAGCGCGGACAAGCGTTCGGATATAACCATGATGGCTCGCCAGCATGATGTCATCCTGATGCCCTCCGGTTACTATGCGATGGTCAGCGCGCCCGGCACAACAGCCTACACGCTGAACTTCCTCGCTGGCTCCACCCGACAGTATGCAGCAGCCACCGACCCCGATTACGCATGGGTGACGGATACCCTCAAGGGCATCGATCCGCGCCTGCCGCTTGTCGACAGGGGGATGGAAGTGGGTTACTAAACCTTCTCTCGCCCAACGTTCTTCGGCCGCTCACAGTGCTTTCAGTGAACTCGTGCTAGAATAATCTGGCATTTGTAAATAGTATTGGATGAAATTGGATGAAAGAGCTAAGGAGTGAATATGCGCCGTTTAATGATACTTGTAAGCATAGCCATCGTCTTGATGGGGACTGGCATCCTCTCGGTCACAGCACAGACGGTTCACGTCGTGCAGCGAGGGGAAAACCTGTTTCGCATCGCATCGCAGTATGGCGTCAGCATCGATGCGATTGCCGCGGCGAATAATATCAGCCCCGATATTATTCACGCCGGACAGCAGCTTGTCATTCCCGGCGCAGCCCCCGCAGCCCCCGCGCCAGCCCCAGCACCGGCCCCAGCGCCAGCCACAGCCACCTATATCGTCCGGCCAGGCGACTCGCTCGCTTCGATTGCCGCCGCCCACAACACCAATTATCTCGAACTGGCGAACATGAACGACCTCATCAACCCCGATGTCCTCCATGTCGGTCAGGTGCTTAGGGTGCCTGGCGCCCCGCCGCCAGCGCCAAGCAGCGGCGCTTCTGGCGGCACAGCCGCGCCCGCCCCGGCCCCAGCCACGGCTACCTATACCGTCCGGCCAGGCGACTCGCTCGCTTCGATTGCCGCCGCCCACAACACCAATTATCTCGAACTGGCGAACATGAACAATCTCCTCAATCCGGATTTGCTTTATGTCGGTCAGGTGCTTAGGGTGCCGGGCGCTCCGCCGCCGCCAGCGCCAAGCAGCGACCCCGCCCCCGCGCCAGCGGCACCGCCCCCAGCCAGCACCGCGTCCACTGGCGGCTTTGAACTGGGCGGGCAGGCATTGAGTTTCTCGCATCCCGGCCACATGCACGACGCCCGCATGACTTGGGTCAAACGACAGGTCAAGTGGCATGGCAATGAACCGGCAAGCAACTTCCAGCATGTCATTGACAGCGCTCATGGCAATGGCTTCCGCGTCCTCCTGAGCGTCATCGGTGAACACGGTCAAATCGCCAGCAATCCCGGTCAGTATTATCAAAACTATGCCAATTTCCTGGCTGGGCTGGCCGCTGGCGGCGCCGACGGCATTGAAGTCTGGAACGAGATGAATATCGACCGCGAATGGCCCCGAGGCCTGATTAGCGGCACCAATTATACCCAGATGCTGAGCGCGGCATATCGGGCAATCAAGGCAGCCAACCCCGGCACGCTGGTGATTAGCGGCGCGCCAGCGCCAACCGGCTTCTTCCAGGGCTGTACCCCCAATGGCAGCGATGATGACTGTTACCTCCGTCAGATGGCAGCCGCCGGCGCCGCCCAATTCATGGACTGCGTCGGGATTCACTATAACGCCGGCATCGTGCCGCCGAGCGCCACCAGCGGCGCGCCAGTCGGCAGTTCGGGACACTACTCATGGTACTATCCGAGCATGGTCAACCTGTACCGCAGCATATTCCCCGGCAAACCGCTTTGCTTCACCGAATTGGGTTATCTGACTGGCGAGGGCATCGGCGCCCTGCCAGCGACCTTTAACTGGGCCGCCGGGAACACGCTCGCCGAGCAGGCTGCTTGGCTGGGCCAAGTGACCACGCAGGCACGCAACTCCGGCATCATCCGCCTGCTGATTGTCTGGAATGTGGACGCCACCTACTTTGGCGATGACCCGCAATCTGGCTACGCCATTGTGCGGCCCGGCAATCACTGTCCAGCATGTAACACGCTTCGGGCGGCAATGGGCGGCTAAAGTTCGCAGCCAAACCTCAAGGGTGAGACAAAATCTGTCTCACCCTTTTTATGGCTTGATAAGTTGATTAAGTGGATAATGAAAACGGGATAAAGCCGTCCGCCTCATTTACAGCTGATAATCCCCAGTGACGCGGACAATTTTGTGGCTGTAGTTTTCAACGAATTTCATCAGCTTGTCTTGCAAATCCGCCCAATCATCGCTGGTAATGATTTTTCGCATGGATTCTTCGTCTTCGGCGATGGCGCCCGCCATAATCTTCGGAATATCCGAATCCGTATAGACATTGTACCAGGCTTCCGTTGGCGTCAGCCCCAGTTTGGTCGTGTTCGGCACCCATTCGCGCATCACAAACTCAAAATACTCTTGATCCAGACCCGGCTTGATGTCCCAATTCATCAGAATCTTGATGCTTCCACTTTGCATTGGCTCTTACCCACATCGCTCACAGAACACAGAAAACAGACTCTACACCTACACTATACATCAAACTAGGTGTCTTGCGCTGGAATCCCGTCAATTTTAGTCGAGGTTGGCCCGCAGCACCACCACCTGGGTTTGTTCGGGCAAGCCAGACGCCCTCACCCGCAGCGTGTCCCTCTCTTCGGGCTGACTGACCCCCATCACTTTGAGGAAACGTTCAACCGCGTCCGCCTCCCCTGTCGAACCATCCAAGCCATAGTGCATCGGCACAACATAATTAGGCTCGACCAAGGCAATCACATCCGCTATCTGGTCACTGCCCAAGCCGCGCCCGCCATCCACCGGCACCAGCAAAACCTGAACCTCACCCAACTGCTCCAGGGTGGATTGCTCTGGCGCCTGCCACAGATTGCCCAAATGCAAAACCGTCAGATGATTGGGATACTCAAACAGATAAGCGACGTTGTCCCGAACGCGCCCCTGCTCCTCATTATAGACGTGCATGGGAATGCCAGTCACAAAAAGGTTGCCCACCTCATACTCGCCCGCGCCCATAACCACATAATGATGACCGCGTATCAGATGCGCCACATCGCGCCCAGCCTCATCGTGACTGACCGTCACCAAATCGGCTCTGAGCTTGCGTTCAGACGCGCCCGCCCTTGAATGACAGGGGTCGGTCACAACCGATGTCTGACCGCGTTCAGTAATTCGGAAGCAGCCATGACCATGCCATGTGATTTCCAAGATGATTTTCCTTCCCTTAATTCGCCAAGATGATGGCGTTCCAACTCCAGTATAACACTTCCGTCAATCAACAAAGGTCCCCCACTCCGTCAGAGTGGCTTCCAGTTCGGCTTCGGTCTGGGCATAGGCTGCGCCCAATCGCCCCACTTCAGCCGCATCGCCAGCGAAACTGGCGGCATCCAGCCGCCCCTCAATCTGCCGCAGGCTGGATTCGAGTTCGTCGATTCTGCCTTCCAGCTGCGCCACTTTCCTCTCAACCTCAAAAGGATTCAAGCCCTGCTTCTTCTCGCTGTAATGAGCCGCTTTTTTGCCCTTAGTAGCGACAGCCTTCTCACTGCCTTCCAGGCGCCGCTTGCGCACCCGCACAAACTCCTGATAGCTGCTTTCAAACACGGTCAGCCTGCCCGGCGCCATCTCCCAGACCTGCGTTGCCAGCGCATCAATCAGATAACGGTCATGGCTCACCAGCAAAATCGTCCCCGTGAATGCCTCCAAAACCGCCTGCAAAATTTCCTGACTGTCCATATCGAGGTGATTGGTCGGTTCATCCAGCAGCAGCAGATTAGCGCCTTGCAAGGTCAATTTCGCCAGGGCAACCCGCCCGCGCTCACCCCCCGACAAGGTCGCTATCGGTCGGAAAACATCCTCATTGCTGAACATAAACCGCCCCAGCAGCTTGCGTGCCGCCGAAATCGGCATCGCTTTAGCCGCCAGAATCTCCTCAAGAATCGTGTTTTGGGCGTTGAGTGCCTCGTGCGCCTGGGCAAAATAACCCAGCTTGACATTCGCCCCCAATCGCACCCGCCCTGCCAATGGCGCTGTATCGCCCCTTAGCGTCTTGAGCAAGGTCGATTTGCCGACCCCGTTGGGCCCGATAATCGCCACAGTCTCCCCGCGAATCACCCGAACATCGGGCAGATGCGCCAAGGGCCTCTCAGGTCGATAGCCAACCGCCAAACCCTCGCTGACAATCACTTGGTCGCCGCTGCGCGAATCGCTTTGCATATCAAGTTTCATCGTCCTGCGCTGGCGCGGCCCACTCTCAAGGATTCTGCCGCGCCTTTTCATGGTTTCCAGCTTCTTGAGGCGCCCCTTTGCCTGTGCCGTCCAGCGGCTTCCCATGTGTTTGCGAATGTAATCCCTCTCCTTGGCGATGAATTCCTGCTGAGCATCGAAGGCTTTCTGCAAACGTCGGCGGCGCTCCTCTCTCTGCTTGAGATAAGCCGTATAATGACCGCGATAAACTTCCAGACGCTTCCATTCCATCTCCCACACGACCGCGGCGAAGCTGTCAATAAAATAGCGGTCATGGCTCACCGCCAATATCGCCCCAGGGAACGACTTGAGAAAGTTCTCCAGCCATTCCACCCCCCAAATGTCCAGATGGTTAGTCGGCTCATCAAGCAGCAGCAAATCAGGCTCTTCCAACAGCAGACGGCACAGCAGCGCCCGCGTTTTCTGCCCGCCAGACAGCCGCGGCAGCGGCACATCATACTCATCCTCGGAAAAGCCGACCCCCGACAGCACCCGCTTGATGCGCGTCTCATAGGCATAACCGCCCAGCCGCTCGAACTCGGCTTGCAGCGGACTGTAGGCCGCCAGCGCCGCATCGTATGCCTCGGACTCGGCCATCGCCAGTTCCAGTTGACCAAGCTGCGCCTCCATCGCCCGCAAGCCAGCGAACGCCTTGAGCTGCTCTTCCCACAGGCTGTGCCTTCCAGCCAATTCCGGGCGCTGTGGCAGATAAGCCACCCGCACATTGCGGGCAAGCCGCACCCGTCCCTCTGTCGGAACATCCAGCCCCGCCAAGATGTTAATCAGGGTCGTCTTGCCAGCCCCATTGGGCCCCACCAGCGCAATCCGCGCCTTGGCCGGAATCTCCAGATTGAGATGGCTGAAGACCTCATCCGCTCCATAAAACTTACTGAGATTGCTGGCGGCCAAAAGGGACATAAGACGGATAACATCGACTCCTTGACAAAAGCGCCTCGCATTATAACACGGACAGCTTGGGGGGGTAACTGTCGCTTGCAGCCGCCCGCTAAAATTTGCATTCGCCCGAGACATCGAATATAATAACGAAGTATGAACAATCAATCAGCACCAAAAAATCACCCGCGCCCAAGACTGACAGCCCTGCTCATCATCGGCCTGCTGTCAGTCACAGCCTGCCTCATCACCATCACCATCAACCTCAGCCCATCCGCTCAACCCGCAGCCATCGCGCCCGTCGCGCCCATCGCATCCCCCACGCCATCCGACATCACGCGCCTGCGCTGGAACGCCGCCCGCGGCTACACGAGCGACTGGTGGCAGGTCTATTTTAATGAACCAGGGCCCGACCTGCGCTCGGACGGGCTGGATGTTCCCCTCGCCACCGCGATTGCCAAGGTCCAGAACAGCCTGGACATTGCCGCCTTCGAGATGAATCACGAATTGATTGCCGCGGCCATCATGCAGGCGCATCAGCGCGGCGTCGCGGTGCGAATCGTTACCGATAACGAACATGGGCTGGGCGATGAAAAAGACGATACCCTCCGTAAACTGAAAGCGGCCGGCGTGCCAGTCGTGGACGACGGGCGCAGTTTGCTGATGCACAACAAGTTTATGATTCTGGACGGCGCGTCAGTGTGGACAGGCTCATGGAATTACACCTTCAACGACACCTACCGCAACAACAACAATGTGCTGGTCATCGAAAGCCCCCTGGTCGCCGCCGTTTATCAGGATGAGTTTAATGAGATGTTCACCCACAGCGAATTCGGCATTACATCAACCGACAGCGGCCTCATAAACTTCACCGAACGCGGCGCGGACATCCGCATCCTGTTCGCGGCCGAAGGGAATATGGTCGCGGCGCTCACTGCCGAACTCGAAGCGGCGCGGCACAGCATTCGCTTTATGACTTTTGTCTTTTCATTGGACGTCTTGGGGCAAACGCTGATCGAACGGCTGGACGATGGCATGGTCATACAGGGCATCTTCGAGAACCGCAACAGCACCGCCACCTGGAGTCAGCTGCCCGCGCTGTACTGCGCCGGCGCCGAGGTGCGGCAGGACGGCAACCCCTACATCTTGCATCACAAGGTCTTCATCATCGACGATGACACCGTGATTACAGGTTCGCTCAACTTTTCCAACAACGCAGTCAGCCGCAACGACGAGAATGTCGTCATCATTCGCCATCCCGACATCGCCCGCCTGTACCTCGACGAGTGGCAAGGCCTGTGGGAAAGCGCCAAAAAACCCCCGCCCGAGGGAGTCACCTGCCATTAGCCATCGACCGCAATCTGCTCATACAGCCGATAGGCATCCTCCTGACGGCAAAGCTCGGTCCCTGGCGTCATCACCGCCGCGCTGCCAGCCGCAATCCCGAAACGCACCGCATCCAGCAGCGAGCGCCCGGCAGCCAGCCCCATCGCCATGCCGCCCACCATGCTGTCACCCGCGCCCACCTTGCTTTGGATTTTCACGATAGGCGCACGCAGATGAACATACTCGTCCCTGGTGATGAGCGAAGCTCCCGCCGCCCCCATCGACACCACCATAATCTCAGCCAGCCCCTCAGCAATCAGACGCCGCGCCACCTCGCGGATATGCGCCTCGTCCCGCACTTTCTCGCCCGAAAATAGCTCCAGTTCATGCAAATTCGGCTTCATCAGATAAACGCCCTTGCCAAATGCCTTGTTCAGCGCCTCGCCAGCCGTATCCACAATCACCCGAATATCATACTGACGGGCATAGCGCGTAATCTCACCATAAAACTCAATCGGAACACCCTGCGGCAGGCTGCCGCTGGCAACGATATAAGCCGGATCCAAGTCGAAGACCCTCTCAAGACAGGCAATCCACTCATCCGCGCTCAACTCCGGCCCAGGCATATTGAAGCGATACTGCAAATCGGTGCTTTCTTCATAGACAGCAAAGCTCTCGCGGGTGATTCCCGCAATCGCAATCGAACTGCTGGCAATGCCCTCATCCCGCAGCAGTCGGGTCAGCATCGTGCCAGTATGCCCGCCAGCCGTGAACACAGCCGTCGATTCGCCCCCCAAAAAGCGAATGGCACGCGAGACATTGATGCCACCCCCGCCCGGATGAAATCGCGGCGCGGCGCAGCGCAGCTTGATTTCTGGCGCGACCGACAGAATGCGGCTGCTCACATCCAGCGCCGGGTTCATCGTAAGGGTAACAATTTTTTCCATCCCTGCTATGACCCCCAGCCTTAGTCGAAGCGAACCGCCCAAGTTTAACAGCAGGCTTTGCCATCAGCCAGTGCCAGCCGACAAGGCGCCCTCATCCCTTCCGAATCGAAAATATCGGGTTACTTTCCACCCGATTTATTCTATAATTCGGATACGACATGATTCAATGCTTATGAAAGGCAGGATGGATGCGCCTCTATCTCATTCGGCACGCTCAATCCGAAAACAATATCCTCAGCCAGCGGACGATGCACCGCCGCAAAGTGGATCCTGACCTGACTGAACTGGGCTATCGGCAGCGGCAGCAGCTGGCCGATTTTCTGGCGACCCACCCAGCAGCGCGGGAAAACGGCCTCGAGATAACCCATCTGTACACCAGCCCCATGTACCGTTCCATGCTGACCGCCGAGCCAGTCGCCAAGGCCCTCGGTCTCCAGCCCAAAATATGGGTGGACCTCTACGAAAAAGGCGGGATGTTCCAGCGCCAGAATGGACATATCAACGGCTTCCATGGCATGACCCGCTCCGCCATATTAAACAAGTTCCCGAATTATCAGCTGCCCGATGCCGTTTCGGACAGCGGCTGGTATGATGCCAGCCTGGGCCTCGAACCCGAAACGCACAGTTTCTTCCGCGCCATCAAGGTCGCCAAAGACCTGCGCGAGCGCAGCCATACCGACGATGTCCTCGCGCTGATTTCACACGCCGGCTTTCTTGATGTCCTGCTCAAGGCAATTTTCGCCCAGCTGCCTTCCCGCCCCCGCACCATGCGCTATTACCATGAGAATACCGCCATCACCCGCATGAGCTACCATGAATCCCGCCCGATTTTGCATTATATGAACCGCGTTGACCATTTGTCAGCCGCCATGCGCTCATTCTGAAATGGGAAAGGACAAGCCAGATGACAGAACTCAAGGGACAGGTCGCGGTGGTGACCGGCGGCGGCGGTGGCATCGGCAGCGCCATTTGCCGCCGTCTGGCTGAAGCCGGCGCAAGCCTCGTCATCACCTGGCACCGCGATGAGACGAAAGCAGCCACAGTCGCCGCCGCCCTGCCCGGCAGCGACCATCTGGTCATTCGCTGTCCCGCAGACGACAGCGCAGCGCAGGCGCGGCTGGCGCAAACCATAAGCGACCGCTATGGGCGCCTCGATATTCTGGTGAACAACGCCGGCATCACCCGGCCAGTGCCACACGCTGATTTGGATGACCTCGATGACGCGCTGATTGACCGCATATTCCGCGTCAACTGGCGCGGCGCATTCGCATCCATTCGGGCGCTCAAGCCTTTGCTGATGGCCAATGAAGGCGGCGTTGTCATCAACATCTCCTCGATTGCCGCCCGCACCGGCGTCGGCAGCAACGTCGCCTATTGCGCCAGCAAAGCCGCGCTGGACAGCATGACGCGCTCACTGGCGCGCGCGCTGGCGCCGCAGATTAGGATGCTGTCGGTATCGCCGGGCTGGGTCAATGGCGAATACGCCCGCCGAATGCCGCGCGAGGTCATGGCCGAACAGCAGGCCAAGACGCCGCTCGGTCGGATTGCCGAAGCCGAAGATGTCGCTGCCGCCGTCTACGCTGCCATTGCCCATCTCAAGTTCAGCACCGGCGATATTATCCCCGTCGACGGCGGCCGCCCCCTCGGTTAATCCCCCACACGCAAGCCGCCCACCACGACCCACTCTGCGCCGCGCTCCGTCCGCACATTGACCAGGCTCCCCCCTTGGGCCTCATAAACCTGCACCGCCACCTGATACTCACCAGCCGACAAGGCATCGCCAGTCAACTGCATGTCATGCGGCGAATAGACCACCTCGCCCACCTGCCAGCCACTTGTCGGGCGCTGATTTAATTGAGGCTGACTGTCCAGCTGGGCAGCGACCGCGCCCGCCTGATTCAACAGCTTTGCTGAAATGGCATAATCTCGCTGTAGCTGCTCCCCCGTTCGCCAGAGCAAATCCACCCGCAAATCATCCACATCCAGCGATGCCGACTGTAATATCATGCCATTCTCAAACCGCGCTGCCAACTCGGCTTCATCAAGGCGGTCAAAGCGAAAAATGTGCATTCGAACTTCCCCCGCCAAGCCGCCATCATGCCGATAAACAAAATCTGCCGTTTGCCGAAAACCCAGCTTGTCCAGCCAGCCCAAAGCCGAATCATCATCCGACCAATACATCAGCCAAACCGTTCGATGCGCTTGCAGCAGCTGCGGCAGCCAAGACTGATAGGTCTGCGGATAGAAGTCGCGCTGGATTTTGAGCGATTCATAGCGAACATCGGCATCAAGCAGGCGAGCCTTCGGCAGCTGCCGCCGCAGATAATAAGCCATCTGATAATCCCCGCCGGCAATATCCGTCAGCACCAAATCGCCAGGGACAGCATAGCGTGCCGTCAAGTGAGCCACCGTCCGCCAATCCGGCTTGACGCGATAAAAATCCACCTGAACCACGCCATACACCACCAATACCCCAATCAAGAGCGACCGTATCGGCTGGCGAATGTTCCCCAGCCCCAACGCGACCAGCAGAGCAATCACCGGCACCCACTGGTTCAGACGGCGCGGCTGCAAGAAAGGCAGAAACTCATTCACCAGAATCGTCAATGCCAAAGGGACGATGAGCCAGAACAGCAGCAGCCAGCTGACCCGATGCCAAATCACGCGGAAGCCGCCATCCCTTGAATATGCAAGCGAGACACAGCCAAGCAGCATCAAAGCGATGACAAGCGCCCACTGTTCGCTGAAATACTTGACCTGAATATCACGCGCCACCGCCGCAGACAGACTGACTGACCAGTTCGCGCCGCGATTGCCCAGTTGATGCACGCCAACAAGCGCCAGCCAGGGTGCCAAGGCCATGGCGCTCATCACCAGTCCAAAGAGCGCCTGCTTTCGGCTTCTGCCGCTCAAGGCTACCAGCGCATACAAGCCCTGTGCGCCGCCGACAAAGGCCGTGATGTAATGCGTATGCACCATCACAATCGTAAAGAGCAGCCACCAGCCATAATCACGGCGCTTTGCCCGCCGAATCCAGCGCAGGAAAAACCACATGGCGCACAGCACCCACAGCGCCAGCCAGGTATAATGCCGCGCTTCCTGCGCCAGAGCATGTTCGGCATCCGCCAATGCCAGCATCAGCATCGCCAGCAGCGGCACGCCACTGCTCGGGCTGGCATCGCCGCGCCGCCTTTGCCACTGAACTTCCTGCGCCAACTGAAAAATAACCGCTATGCCAAGCATGGAAGGCAAGACGGAGAACCATCTCAAAGCCAACTCACTTTGACCCGCCAGCATACTCCACAGGCGCAGGGCAGCGAAATACAAGGGCGGATGGGTATCACGCGCCAAGGACTCCATCAGATTGGGGAAATAAGCATGATAAAAGGCATAGCCTTCGTCAACCCAAAAGCTCTGGTCAGCAAGATGCAGAATGCGGAAAGATGCTCCCAGCAGCAATATCAGGATAACCATGAGCCAGCGCAGGTTGGACATGAGGGGCTTTTTCACCAGCAGGCTGTCGCGCACAAAGCCAATGCCTAATTCTGGAACAGGTTCATCATGTAATCTATGGAGATGCCCTGCGATTCCAATTCCGCCTTGAGCTTGCGCCGCGCATCGTGTATCAGCTTGTAAAGCGCGTTGCGGTTGCTGCCCATGCGCTCCGCCAATACATCCATCGGGATGCCCTTCAGCGCAACAGCCACCAACGCCTGATACTGACGCTCGGTCAGCGCTTCCTTCAATGCCAGTTCGATTTTCTCCATCACATCATCCCGCTCGGCTGCTTTCTCGGGTGTGGGAGCGGCTGACGATGCCATTCGGCTCGAAGTCGGCAGCAGGTCGCCATCTGCCGTCAATTCATCCAGGCTGAAATCTTTGTAACGCGCTCGGCGCAGATCACTAATCGCCAGCCGAATGGCGATTTTGTTCGCCCAAGTAGTAAAGCGGCTTTCGCCACGGAAGCTGTCAAGGTTTTTGATGACCCGCAGGGTCGCATCCTGCGCCAGGTCCTGCGCCATCTGCTGAAGCTCAATGGCCGCCAGGCCGCGCAAATCACTGCGATCCTGATTGAGATAAAAATAGATGCCGCGCTGGAGCCGTCGGCGAAGCTCCTCCAGCGCAGCCGTTTGAATCGTTTCGTCATCATGGCGGAGTTCGGTCAGCCATTGTTCATTGCTGCGGTCTGTCATAAGGTTCGTCATCAATCAGATGGGTGAACATCAAGTGCATTGTCCCAATCATACCGAATTATTCACGAAAATTCACCCGCAGAACAAGCCGTCATTTTATCACCTTATGCCCAACAAGTGGGTCATTATAAACAGTGAGGCAGTATGACAGTCAATCTAGCGCTGCCTATCGACTGGAAATGGAGTCCACAATATGAACAACAGGCCCGAACCTCCCCAGCATGTATCCGAAAGCGGCGGGGATGGCAAAAAGAACGACGACGGCGGCAAATCGCCATTTGGCAATGCCAATGCCCAGCGGATGTGGATTATCCTCGGCATTATTGTTCTGGTGATGTTTCTGCTGGTGTTCAGAGGCAGAGCCAGCGGCAGCTTTGCCAGCAGCATACCCATGAACGAGTTGGCCGACGATATTCGCCAAGGGCAGGTGGAGCGGGTTGTCGTGCGCGGCAGCACCGATGTATTCGCCACTTATTCGGACGGCACAGTACAAACCGCCTATAAAGACCCCAGCGCACATTTTTATGTGCTGATGAATGCCCTGGATACGCCCATCGACAACCTGACCTACGATGACCAGGCAGGCGACAATTCGCAGGCGGTTATCTTTCAGCTTGTCATCGCTGTGGTGCCAATTTTGATTATCGTCTGGTTTTTGTGGCGGATGATGCGCTCCATGCGCGCCGGGCAAGACCAGGCGATGAGCTTCGGACGGAGCAAACCGCGCGTCGCCCGCGATATGGAACGGCCGCAAGTCACCTTCGCCGATGTCGCTGGCGCTGAAGAAGCCAAGGAAGACCTCAAGGAGATTGTCGAATTCTTGAAAGAGCCAGAAAAGTTCATCCGCCTCGGAGCGCGAGTTCCCAAAGGCGTCTTGATGGTCGGCCCGCCCGGCACAGGCAAAACCCTGATGGCCCGTGCCGTCGCCGGCGAAGCGGGCGTGCCATTTTTTAGCATCTCCGGTTCGGAATTTGTGGAAATGTTCGTTGGTGTTGGCGCGAGCCGTGTCCGCGACCTGTTCGAGCGTGCCAAAGCCGAAGCGCCAGCCATCGTCTTCGTCGACGAAATCGACGCTGTCGGACGTCATCGCGGCGCCGGGCTGGGCGGCGGGCATGACGAACGCGAGCAGACCCTCAACCAGATTCTGGTCGAGATGGATGGCTTCGATAACGATACCAATATCATCATCATCGCCGCCACCAACCGCCCCGATATTCTCGACCCGGCATTGCTGCGGCCAGGTCGCTTCGACCGCAAGGTCATTATGGATAACCCCGATGTCAGGGGACGTCAGGATATTCTCAAGGTGCATTCGCGCGGCAAGCCCCTGGCAGCGAATGTCGATGTCGAAGCCATTGCCAAAATCACGGCCGGCTTCTCTGGCGCAGACCTGGAAAATCTGGTCAACGAGGCGGCCATCCTGGCGGCGCGGCGCGACAAGAAAGCCATCGGCATGGGCGAAATGCAGGAAGCCATGGAGCGGGTTGTGATGGGCCCAGAACGCCGCAGTCGGGTCATCTCGCCCGAAGAAAAGAAAAAAGTCGCCTACCACGAAGCTGGACACGCCCTCCTGTTCCATCTGCTGGAAAACACCAGCCCAGTTCACAAAATCACCATCGTTTCGCGCGGACGGGCTGGCGGTTATGTGATGCCCCTGCCTGCTGGCGACAATATGCTCATCACACGCGACAAATTTGAGGACGACATCGTCGCGGCCATGGGCGGACGCGCCGCCGAAGAGATTATATTCAATCAGTTCAGCACCGGCGCCAGCAACGATTTGCAGCAGGCCACCCGCATGGCGCGGGCGATGGTCACGCAATTCGGCATGAGCGACCTGCTTGGTCCGCGGGCTTATGGCAATGGACAGGGCGCCGTGTTTTTAGGGCGCGAAATAGCCGAACAGCGGGATTACAGCGAACATTATGCCCAGCAGATTGACGACGAGGTCAAACGCATCCTCCAGGCAGCCTACCAGCGTGCCAAAGACCTCTTGACCAAACAGCGCGGCAAGATGGAAGAACTGGTCGCTGTCCTGATTGAACGCGAAACGCTCAATGCGGAAGAGTTCATCGAAATTGTCGATGGCCCCGCCCCAGCCGCCAGCTTTATCCAAGTAGAGGAGTGATGGCTGCCGCTTTCAGAAATGTCGAAACTGTGGGCAACTCGGTGAGTTCCTCCTGCCAAGCCCATTGACTTGCCCGCCAAATTGCATATCAAATCAAAAAATCCCCTGACGGACAGCTTGTCAGGGGATTTTAATTTTTCAGCAGAGCAAGACTAAGTCACACGATGGCAAGAGACATAATGATTCGGACGCGCTTCCACTAAGGGCGGGTCGGGTTCTTCATAGCACAAACCAAAGACAACCGGACAGCGCGTATTAAAGTTGCAGCCAGTGGGCGGGTTCGCCGGGCTGGGCAAATCACCTGAGATAATAACCCGCTGTCGATTCTCCTCGACAACCGGGTCAGGCACTGGCACAGCCGAAAGCAGCGCCTGGGTATAAGGATGCTGTGGATTGTCATAAACCTCATCCACCGGACCCAACTCGACAATTTTACCCAGATACATCACCGCAACTCGGTCACAAATATGGCGCACCATGCTCAAATCATGCGCGATAAATAGGTAGGTCAAGCCAAGCTCAGCCTGAAGCTCTTCCATCAAGTTCACCACCTGCGCCTGAATCGACACATCCAGCGCCGAAATCGGCTCGTCTGCCACGATAAAGCTCGGCTGCAATGCCAGCGCACGCGCAATGCCAATACGCTGACGCTGACCGCCAGAGAACTCGTGCGGATAGCGATTGATGAAATAGGGATTCAAGCCCACACGCTCCAGCAGCTGCTCGACATATTGCTGACGTTCTTTTTTGTTGGGATACATCTTGTGGATTTGCAGCGGCTCGCTGACGATGCTGCCGACTGTCATGCGCGGGTTCAAAGAGGCAAAGGGATCCTGAAAGATAATCTGCATCTTGCGGCGCATCTGACGCAATCGATTGCCCGTCATGGTCGACAATTCTTCCCCCTCAAATTTGACGCTGCCCTCGGTTGGGCGATAAAGCTGTAAAATCGTCCGGCCAGTCGTGCTTTTGCCACAGCCGGATTCACCGACAAGCCCCAGGGTTTCGCCACGCACAACATGAAAACTAATCCCATCAACCGCACGCACCGCCCCCACCTGACGCTGAAACACGATGCCTGACGAAATCGGGAAATGCTTCTTCAAATCCGTGACTTCCAGGATATGGTCATTCGGATCCAGCCGCTTGCCTGTTTCCTTGGTTATCGCTTCACTAAACATTTTGTGCTATCTCCTCACGGGTGTCTGCCCAACAAGACATGACATGCAAGCCATTCTCTTTGGCACCAGGAACTGTCTCCAGTGGCGGACGGGTGTCCCAGCATTTTTCCAGGCTCAAATACTCCCGCACCTCACAGCGCGGCGCAAAGGGACAGCCCGTCGGCTCATTGCGCATATCAGGCGGCGAGCCTTCAATCTGAATCAATTTCTCCTCACCGCTCGAATCCAAACGCGGCAAAGAACCCAGCAAACCCACCGTATAAGGATGACGGGTATCACCGAATACCTCGTGAGATGTCCCCGATTCCATAATCCGGCCACCATACATCACCAGAATGCGGTCAGCAATGCCAGCAACCACACCCAAATCATGGGTTATCCAAATCATCGCCATGTTGAACTCATCTTTAAGCTGCTTGACAAGCTCAATAATCTGCGCCTGAATGGTCACATCCAAGGCAGTCGTCGGCTCATCGGCAATCAACAGCTTAGGATTGCAGGACAAACCCATCGCAATCATCACGCGCTGGCGCATCCCGCCAGAAAACTGATGCGGATAATCATCCAGCCGACGATAGGCATCGGGAATGCCGACCATATCCAGCAGGTCCGCCGCCCGCTTCCGCGACTGCGAGGTGTTCATCCCTTCATGCAATTTCAGCGATTCAGTGATTTGCGTGCCAATCGTCAGAACCGGATTCAACGAAGTCATCGGATCCTGGAAAATCATGGCGATTTCCTTGCCCCGAATCAGCCGCATCTGGTCAGACTTCAGTGTCAGCAGGTCACGCCCCTCAAAGTTGACGGTGCCAGCCTCAATCTTGCCCGGCGGACTGGGAATTAAACGCATCACCGCAAGGGAACTGACGCTCTTGCCGCTGCCACTCTCGCCCACGATGCCCAGGGTCTCACCCTCTTCAAGTTCATACGAGACGCCATTGACCGCGTAGACTGTGCCTTCTTGTGTATAAAATCGAACAACGAGGTCTTTAACCTCAAGTAGTACGCTCAAAACGCTACCCTCCTTACCGAAAAAACTCTATTCCATATAGTTCTAACTGAAAAGAGCTTGCCGAATTAATATGAGCCTGTAAGAAAATCAAAACTTGCCTCTGCTGGGCCAAGATTTGTATTATCTTACCAAAAAAGTTTTGGATTTACCAATTCCTGTTAAGAAATCGGCTGATTTTGCACTTTCTGCCGTTCAGCCCGATACCATCCGATGGTCTCGCGCAGTCCCAAACGAAAATCCGTCCGCGAGACAAAGCCAAATTCGCGCTCAGCACGCGAGACATCCAGCCGGCGCCGCGGCTGCCCATTCGGCTTGCTGGTGTCCCAATGCAATTCGCCCGCAAAACCAACCTCCTCAGCAATCATCTCAGCCAAATCACGAATGCTGATTTCAAAGGCGCTGCCCAGATTGACCGGCTCGCCCTTGTTATAGCGCTCGGCA
Organism: Aggregatilineales bacterium; assembly: GCA_965214515.1. GTDB lineage: Bacteria > Chloroflexota > Anaerolineae > Aggregatilineales > Phototrophicaceae > UBA6055. Next base: position 2,898,829 of record OZ243955.1, on the reverse strand, counting down.
GCCAGAACAATGCCACGCGCCGCATCCCGCACAAACAAAAATTCACGGGTTGGCGAACCATCCCCAAACAGGCTGACCAACCCCGCGCCGCGCTCTTTGGCATCCATCATCTTGCGAATCACATCGGGAATCACATGAGCCGATTTAGCCTCAAAATTATCACGCGGGCCATACAGGTTGACCGGCAGCAGATGAATGGCGTTATAGCCATATTCCTGACGATAAGCCTGGCTTTGCACCAGCAGCATCTTCTTCGCCAATCCATAAGGCGCGTTGGTCTCTTCAGGATAGCCCCGCCACAAATCATCTTCTTTGAAGGGAACGGGCGTGAACTTCGGATAGCTGCAAATCGTGCCGATGCCGACGAACTTGCCGACGCCAGCGCGGCGGGCATATTCCAGCAGCAAAGTGCCCATCATCATATTGTCATAAAAGAATCGGCCAGGATGTTCGCGGTTAATGCCAATCCCGCCCACAGTCGCCGCCAGATGAATGACCATGCTGGTCTCGGGATAATCCCTGTACAGACGGCCAACCGCCGCGCTTTCGCGCAGGTCATAATCGGCGCTGCGCGGCACGATGATGGCGCCCGCTCCCTGCGCCCGCAATTCCTCGACCAAATGACGCCCCAGAAAGCCAGCGCCACCCGTCACCATCACGACCTGTTCATTCCAAAAATCACTGCCCATCGCCATCCCTCTCAACTGCCTGCCCTTATCAGACTATCACAAGTGTATCATCACATACACCCATCCCCTCGAATCATCCTCAAAATGCGACCTTTCCTGTTCCACATACACATTTCCAGCAAGCGGTTGTATGATAGCCTCGATTTATAAAACTCATCACAGCGAAAGGCAATCTCTTGGAACGCACACTGATTATTGTCAAACCAGATGCGGTGCAGCGCGGCTTGACTGGCGAAATCATCAAGCGCTTCGAACAGCGCGGTTTAAGGCTGATTGGACTGAAGCTGCTTCAGGTCAGCCGCGATCTGGCGGAAAAGCATTACGATGTCCACCGCGAACGCCCCTTCTTCAAGGATTTGGTCGCCTATATCACCTCGGCGCCGGTGGTGGTCATGGCACTCGAAGGCAGCAGTGCGATTATGGCAGCCCGCACAGCCATCGGCGCGACCAACCCTGCCCAAGCCGCTGCTGGCACAATCCGCGGCGATTACGCACTTGAAATCGGACGCAACCTCGTACACGGCTCCGACAGCCCCGAAAATGGACACATCGAAACCGCCAATTTCTTTAGCGAAGCCGAACTCATGAGCGGCTGGGAACGGGACACCGACCCATGGATTTTCGAGTAGGCAGCAGGATGCAGCGCCAGCTTGGATGAACCGAGAGAACCATGAAACCAGCCCCTGACCAGGAATCAGCAGACAGCGCAGCGAAAAGCCCTTCGCCCGCCCTGCTGATTTTTCTGATTTTGCCCTTGCTGGGCATTTTTGTGGCTTTGCTGATGGTCGCGCTGGAAAGCCAGGATGCGCCCGAACCCCAGCCGACCTTTGTGCCAGCGCCTCCGCGAAACCTGATAAACTTTGAAGCGCCCGACTTTGAACTGCCGCTGCTGGATGGCCTGACCCTGGTATCGCCCTCCGATTTTGCCGGCCGACCGCTCTTCCTCAACTTCTGGGCGACCTGGTGCCCACCCTGCGTCCGCGAACTGCCCGCGCTGGAAGAATTTGCCGCCACCCATGCCGCCGATGACACCGGCCCCGCGCTCCTGACCATCAACCTGGGCGAGACCCCCGCAGAAATAAGCGGGTTTCTGGCAGAAATCGCCGTGCAGAATCTCCCGGTGGCCCTGGATGCCAATCAAGTCGTCAAGGGCGATTATGGCGTCCAGAACCTGCCGACAACCTTCATTATCGACGAGCGCGGCATGGTGCGCTTTATGAAACTGGGCGAAATAAGTTTTGAGGAAATGGGACTTTATCTGCAAGCGCTGGCTGACGAATAATGCCCCTGGCATAACACCGGAGAAGGATGAATGCGTATCGATTTGAGGGATAAAATCGCCCTGGTGACCGGTTCAGCGCATCGCGTCGGCCGCGCCATCGCGCTTGAACTTGCCAAACAGGGCGTTCATATTCTGCTCCATTATCATCGCTCCGCCCCCTCACAAGTGCGCGACACCCTGCGAGACATCAAGTCCTATGGCGTCGCTGCCTTCAGCGTCCAAGCCGACCTCAGCCAGATAAAAGGCGTGGAAACGCTCTTCAATGGGCTGCAAGAGCAGTTCGATGGCCTGGATATTCTGGTGAACAGCGCCTCCGTCTTTCAGCAGCGGCAGCTGCTTGAGGTCTCCCCGGCGGATTGGAATCTCACCATGAACGTCAATCTGCGTGCGCCCTTCCTCACCACCCAGCAGGCCGCCAAAATCATGGCGAACAATGCTGTTCCGGGCGGCGCCATTGTCAACATCTGCGATGCCGGCGTCGATAAACCCTGGAAAGAATATGCCCATCACGGCGTCAGCAAATCCGCCCTCTGGATGCTGACACAGGTCAGCGCCCTGTCATTGGGACCCACAATCCGAGTCAATGCCATTGTGCCGGGGATTATACTGAAAGCCTCCGGGCGTCAAGTTTCCGATGAAAATTGGGCGCGGGCTGGCGAGCGCAATGCGCTCAAGCGCACCGGCTCTGCCGAAGATGTCGCCCGCGCCGTCCTGTACCTTTGTCAGGAAGACTTCCTCACCGGCACGCTCCTGCACGTCAACGCCGGCGAACATCTGCCCTAAGCCGCATCAACAAACTGTGATATACTCACCTGTCCCAATCCAAGACAACATCCACCCTCTAACACGGGAGTCGCTCAGGTATGCCATTAGTTGCCCATACCCCCCTGCCAAGTTTTGACCGGCTGAAACAGCGCGGTCAGGAAGTCCTGACCCTGGATCGCGCCCTGAAACAAGACATCCGCGAACTGCATATCGGCTTGCTGAATATGATGCCCGATGCCGCGCTGGAAATCACCGAGCGTCAATTTATGCGTCTGGTCGGCAACAGCAATCAAATCGCTCAATTTTATGTGCATGTCTTTTCTGTGCCAGGCCTAGACCGCAGCCCCAAAACCGCCGCCTATATCGACCGTTACTACACCACCTTCGAACAAGTCAAACAGGAAGGCCTCGACGCCCTCATTATCACCGGCGCCAATGTCGCCAATCCCAGCCTCGACCAGGAAAACTTCTGGCAGCCCCTGACTGCCGTCATCGAATGGGCGCGGGAAAACGTCACCTCAACCTTGTGTTCCTGCCTTTCCACCCACGCCCTGATGAAATACTTCTACCAAATCGACCGCACCAAACGCGATACCAAAAAATGGGGCGTCTTCGAGCATCGGGTCACCCAGCCCGAGCATCCCCTGCTCCGCGAAATCAACACCCGTTTTGATGTCCCCCACTCACGCTGGAACTCGATTACCCGCGAACACTTCGAACAGGCCGGTCTGACCGTGCTGATTCAAAGTTTTGACGGCGAAGTCCACATGGCCGTCAGCCCAGACCAACTGCGCATCGTCTACTTTCAGGGACACCCCGAATACGACATCAACAGCTTGCTCAAAGAATACAAACGGGATTTGATGCGCTACCTTGAAGGGCAGAATAACCAGCCGCCCTACCCCGAAAACTACTTCCCAATCGAAGCACGCGAGGTAGCCGAACGATACCTGCAACGGGCGCAGCTTGCCCTCGAAAAAGGCGAGCCCATCCCGCCCTTTCCCGAAGACCAGATTCTGCCCTGCCTGGATAATACCTGGGGCGATACCGCCAAGGCGATTTTCAATAACTGGCTGGGGGCGGTCTATCAAGTGACCAGCGTGGTGCGCCATATCCCCTTTGACACAAACATCGACCCCGATAACCCGCTCGGCATCTTATGACCCGATACGAGGCCCCTCATGCCATTGCTCACAGCCGAAGATTACACCCAATTTCCACCGGTCGCGCCCGATGAGGCCTATGCCTATGGCGACCATCCGCAGCAGTTTGGCGAGCTTTATCTGCCGCCGACCCGCGCCCAGCACCCCGTCATCGTCCTGATTCACGGCGGCTGCTACCAGGCCGCCTACAATCTGAAACCCATAAGCTCCCTCGCCAAAGCGCTGGCTGACCAGGGCTTCGCCGTCTGGAACATTGAATATAGGCGCCAGGATACCGGCGGCGGCTACCCGCGCATGTTCCTCGATGTCGCCCAAGCCACCGATTATCTGCGCCAAATCTCCGCTTTGCATCCACTCAATCTGGCTCGGGTCATCTCTGTGGGTCATTCAGCTGGCGGTCATCTGGCGCTCTGGCTGGCAGCCCGCCACAAACTGCCCGCATCCAGCCGCTTGCATACCGCCGCGGCATTGCCCATCCACGGCGTCGTGGCTTTGGCCGCCGTCGCCAGCCCGACACTGGCTCTCGAGCAGGGTCTGTGCAGCGAGGCTTTGCCCGTCGTCATGGGCGGCACACCCGCAGCAGTTCCCGCTCATTATCAGCATGGCTCGCCACAGGCGCTCTTGCCGCTGGGCCGGCCGCAAACACATATTGTCGGCAGCGAGGATGCCACCATGCTGAACAACGTCCGCGCCTACATGGCCGCTGCCCAAGCCCTGGGCGATGAAGCCGAGCTTATCATCCTGCCCGAAGTCGGCCACTTCGAAATCGTATCCACAGCATCCCCCGCCTGGCAGACCGTCCAATCCGCCATCATTGCCCTCAGCGCAAAACTCGCCCGATAGCCCCCCGCGCCCAAACCTTTACGATTTAAGCGTTTTACCGGTAAATCGGCTCATATCTGTATTATCAGACCATTTTGAACCGTCAGGAAGTGTCGTCTGATAACTAAATCGTGCGCCCTCCAAGTTCGCATTCTCCAAGTCCGCGCCCCGCAAGTCTGCACCCCTCAAGTTCGTATCCTGCAAATTTTTACCCGAGAGGTTCGCGCCCGACAGGTTCGCATTCCGCAAGTCTGCACCCCTCAAGTTCGTATCCTGCAAATTTTTACCCGAGAGGTTCGCACCCTCCAAGTTCGCATTCCACAAGTTCGCTTCCCGCAAGTTTGCACGCACCAAGTTCGCAAACGCCAAGTTTGCACGCACCAAGTTCGCATTCCACAATTTCGCACCCACCAAGTTCGCACCCACCAAGTTCGCTTCTCGCAAGTCTGTACCCCTCAAGTCCATATGATGCAAATCTTGACCCGAGAGGTTCGCGCCCGACAAGTTCGTATACCAAAATTCCGCACGCACCAATTTCGCACCCACCAAGTTCGCTTCCCGCAAGTTCGCTTCCTCCAAGTTCGCCTTCCACAATTTCGCTTCCCGCAAGTTCGCGCCCTCCAAGTTCGCCTTCCACAAGCTCGCTAGCCACAAGTCCGCACTTTGCAAGTCCGCGCCCTCCAAGTTCGCCTTCTGCAAGCCCGCTCCCCGCAAGTTCGCATTCTGCAAGTCCGCACCTTGCAAGTTCGCATCATCCAAGTTCGCGCCCGACAAGTTCGCATCCTCCAAGTTCGCGCCCCCCAAGTTCGCACTTTGCAAGTCCGCGCCCTCCAAGTTCGCATTCTGCAAGTCCGCGCCCGCCAAATTCGCATTCTGCAAGTCCGCGCCCGCCAAGTTCTCACCCTGCAAGTTCGCGCCCCGCAGGTTCGCTCCCCGCAATTTCGCGTCCTCCAAGTTCGCACGCAGCAAGTTCGCACGCAGCAAGTTCTCAACCTTCAAGTTCGCCTTCTGCAAGTTCGCTTCCCGCAAGTCCGTGCCCTCCAAGTTCGCATTCTGCAAGTTCGCTTCCCGCAAGTTCGCCTTCTGCAAGTCCGCGCCCGCCAAGTTCGCATTCCGCAAGTTCGCTTCCCGCAAGTTCGCCTTCTGCAAGTCCGCACCTTGCAAGTCCGCATTCTCCAAGTTCGCTAGCCGCAAGTTCGCATTCTGCAAGTTTGCACCCGACAGATTCGCGCCCGATAGATTCGCGCCCGTCAAATTAGCAAAGGACAAGTCCACCCCCGACAAGTCCAATCCCATCAAATTGATGCCACTCAGGTTCACATACTGCTTCAGTAAGAACTCGCGTGTTATTTTCTTATCGCTCACTGTCTCTTCCCCCTTCACCTGACTTTCAGCGCCGACACAGGCTGAACCTCCGCGCCCAAACTAGCGCAGCGCCCGCCGCAAGACATCCCCATCGACATTGCCGCCACTGACAATCACCGCCGTCACCCGCCCACCGCCCCGCCGCCCTCAACCACCCAGCCCTGCGCCTCAATCATCCAGCGCATGGCGCTGGCGAAAAACATTGTACATCGCTGCCGCCGCATTCACGCCAATGATTTCGACACCCGGCTTGAGTTCCTTGACCGCCGTAGCGGCGCCAGCGCCCAAACCCTTACGACTTAAGCATTTTATCCGGTAAATTGTCTCATATCTGTATTAGCAGACCATTTTGAACCATCGGGAAGTGTCGTCTGATGACTAAATCGTGCGCCCAGCAAGTCCGCGCCCTCCAAGTCCGCGCCCTCCAAGTTCGCGCCCGCCAAGTTCGCACGCACCAAGCTCGCACCCTGCAAGTCCGCATCCCACAATTTCGCTTCCCGCAATCTCGCATCCTCCAAGTTCGCGCCCTGCAAGTTCGCATCCCACAAGTTCGCGCCCTGCAAGTTCGCATCCTCCAAGTTCGCACCCCACAAGTTCGCATCCTCCAAGTTCGCGCCCTGCAAGTTCGCATTCTGCAATCTCGCGCCCTGCAAGTTCTCACCCTGCAAGTTCGCTTCCCGCAAGTTCGCACCCCGCAAGTCCGCCTTCTCCAAGTTCGCATTCGACAGCTTCGTACTCAACAGGTTCGCATTCTGCAAGTTCGCACCCCGCAAGTTCGCATCCTCCAAGTTCGCATTCCGCAAGTCCGCGCCTTGCAAGTTCGCATTCCGCAGGTCCGCGCCCCGCAAGCTCGCTTCCCGCAAGTTCGCACCCCGCAAGTCCGCATTCCACAAGGTCGCGCCCGTCAAATTAGCAAAGGACAAGTCCACCCCCGACAAGTCCAAATGCCTCAAATTGATGCCACTCAGGTTCACATACTGCTTCAGTAAGAACTCGCGTGTTATTTTCTTATCGCTCACTGTCTCTTCCCCCCTCATCTGACTTTCAGCGCCGACACAGGCTGAACCCCCGCGCCCAAACTAGCACAGCACCCGCCGCAAGACATCCCCATCGACATTGCCGCCGCTGACAATCACCGCCGTCACCCGCCCATCGCGCGGCACGGCATCATGCAGGACAGCCGCAATGCCCACCGCCCCGCCGCCTTCAACCACCCAGCCCTGCGCCTCAATCATCCAGCGCATGGCGCTGGCGATTTGTCCCTCCGAAACCAGCGTCATCCCATCCAAATATCTCTGGCAGATGGGTATGGTCATCGAACCCGGCTCGATGTCGCCCGACAGGGCATCCGCCAAAGTCTCCCAAACCTGCGGTCGCTGGCGCTGGTGGAAAACATTGTGCATCGCTGGCGCAGCTGCCGCGTTCACGCCAATGATTTCGACACCCGGCTTGAGTTCCTTGACCGCCGTAGCGGCGCCAGCGCCCAAACCGCCGCCACTCACGGGAACAACCACCCGCTCCACACTCGGCAGCTGCGCCAAAACCTCGACGCCAACCGTCCCCGCCCCAGCAATCACCTGCGGGTCATTGTAAGGCGAAATCCAGGTGCGCCCCTGAGCGCGGCGCAAGGCCTCGGCTTCGGCTTGGTCATAATTCTCACCAAAGAGCAGCGCATCCGCGCCATAACGCCTCACCCCCTTGACCTTTTTCTGCGGCGTCGATTTCGGCATCAGAATTTGCGCCGCGGCAGCGGTCAAATGGGCCGCATAAGCCACCGCCTGAGCGTGATTGCCCGATGAGACGGCAATGATGCCCCGCCCCCGCGCCCTCTCATCCAGCGACAGCATGGCATTCAAAGCGCCGCGAATCTTGAAGGAGTGGGTCTTGTTGGCATTTTCCAGCTTGAGCCAGATGTTTTCGCCCAATTCAGGCGCAGCTTCCAGCGGCGTCGGCGGCAGCACAGCCGCCAAACGATGCTGCGCTCGGATAATGTCACCCAAGGTCACCATATCTGCCAGCCCTACAATCCAATCTGTCGCAGATAGTCGCGGTTGCGTCGGGCGCTTTCCAGCGGCGTCCCCAGCCCCGGCAAGACATCCTGCTCGACAACAATCCAGCCATCATATCGAATCGCCTCAAGCGCTTTCAGCACCCCCGGAAAATCGACATCGCCCTTGCCCAACTCCGGGAAGATGCCCTTGCCCACCGAAGCCGGGCCATCCCACGCTTGCAGCCGCGACTGACGCGCCACTTCGGGGTCATGGTCTTTGAAATGCACATGCCAGATGCGGTCGGCAAATTGATGGATGTCCGCCAGCGGCTCACCACCGCCAAAAGCCCAGTGTCCGGTATCGAAGACCAGCCCCAGATGATTGGCATCGGTCATAGCCATCAGGCGCGCTGTTTCCGCCGGCGTCTCAATCCAGGTGCCGATATGATGATGAAAAACCGTCCGCAAGCCCGTCTCATCCATAACGCGCCGCGCAATATCATCCGCGCCCCGCGCGAAAACCTGCCACTGCCCCTCATCCATCGCCATTTCGGCTGTGATTCGCCCCGAATTTCGGGTGCGCATGGGGTCGCTGTAGGGGTCATTGCCCAGCACAATCAAACAATCCGCCCCCCCGACCGCCGCCAGCAGCTTGGCGGTGCGCACGCAATCCGCGGCGCTTTGCTCATGCCGATTTTTATCATGCAGATAGACGCTGACCCACGAAGCCAGCATCACCAACTGACGGCGGTCGAGTTCATCCCGAAGCCTTTGCGGGTCAGTCGGCATAAAGCCCCAATCACCTAACTCCGTACCCGCATAGCCGCTGCCAGCCATCTCATCAAGAACCCGCACATAATCATAACGTTCACCAGCGATATTTTCGATGACGCCCCAAGAACAGGGCGCATTAGCCACCTGTAACATGTTCACCACTCCTGATTACCCAACATCCCTCCGCTTCGGCACAAGACAAAGCCGCGCTCGAGTATAACAGCTTTCGCCTGCCCTGTCGTGTTTCGCCCTGTGCATGGCTGGCTGACCAAGCTACAATGCCCCCGTCAGCAGATGCGTGCTCACAGGAGGACACATGAGCCATTTTGACCACACACGCTTGTTTCTCCCCGGCCCAGTCGAAGTTCGCCGCGAAATCCTGCAAGCCCAAACCCAATGGATGATTGGGCACCGCTCGCCCGAATTCGCAGAGTTGTTTGCGCGGCTTCAGGGCAAGCTCAAGCAGGCTTTCTTGACCGACAGCCGCGTGTTTGTCACCGGGTCCTCGGGCAGCGGCCTGTGGGAAGGCGCCGTCCGCAACGGCATCCGCGACAATCACAAAGTGCTGCATCTGACCGGCGGCGCTTTCAGCGAACGCTGGGCGCAAGTCAGCCGCGCCAACGGCAAACAGGTCGATTGCCTTGCCGTCGACTGGGGGCGGGCGCACACAGCCGACAGGGTCGCCGCCGCGCTCGAAGGGCAAGCCTACGATGCCCTCTGCGTCGTCCACAACGAGACCAGCACCGGCGTGACCAATCCGCTACAAGCGATTGGCAAGGTCGTCAGCCAATACCCGGACACGCTCCTTTTTGTCGATACCGTCAGCGGCTTCCTCGGCACGGAACTGCGGGTTGATGATTGGGGCATCGACATCGCGCTGACCTCCGGGCAAAAGGCATTCGCGCTGCCGCCGGGCATTGCCTTCGCCGCCGTCAGCGACCGCGTCCTCGAACGCGCCAAAACCATCAAGCGGCGCGGCTACTATTTCGACTTTTTGACGCTGGAAAAATCCCTGCTCAAGAACAACACGCCGTCTACCCCGCCAATTTCGCTCATGTATGCCGCTGATGTCCAATTAGATGACATCCTGACCGAAGGGATTGAAGCACGCTGGGCGCGGCACCGCCGCCTGCGCGACATCACCCACCAATGGGCGCTAGCTCAAGGCTTCGGCTTGTATGCCCAGCAGGGCTATCGCAGCGATACCGTCACCACAGTCGAAAACACGCTGGGCATAGACGTCCTTGAGCTAGCCCGGTTCATGCAAGAGACAAAAGGCTTCACCATCGACAAGGGCTATGGCAAAATCAAAGGCATCACCTTCCGCCTGCCACACATGGGCGATATGCAGGCCGAAACGCTGGCGGAAGTGCTGGACGGCATCGATGCCTTCATCGCGCAGGCATAAGAGAAATCACCATGACCTTTCATGTACTCGTACCCGATAATGTGAACCGAAAAGCCATCGACATCCTCAAAAAGAGCCAAGGGATTCGCGTGACGGCGCCCGGCAAAATGGAACGCGGCGCCCTGCTGGATAGCCTGTCCGATGTCCACGCGCTTATCATCCGCAGCGCCGTCACCGCCGATGCCGAACTCATCGCAGCGGCCCCCAAGCTCAAAGCGATTGCCCGCGCTGGGGTCGGCGTCGACAATGTGGATTTGCCCAAAGCCAGCGCAAAGGGCATCGTCGTGATGAACACCCCGGGCGGCAATACGATTTCGACTGCCGAATATGCCTTCGGGCTGATGCTCGCTCTGTCGCGGCATATCCCGCAGGGGCATCAATCGCTGGCGGCCGGCCGTTGGGAACGCAAGCGATTTGTCGGCCTTGAACTGAAGGGCAAGACGCTGGGGATTATCGGCTTGGGCCGCATCGGGCAGGCGCTTGCGCTTCGCGCCCAGGCCTTCAGCATGACCGTGATAGCCTACGACCCCTACCTCCCGCCAGAGGCCGCTGATGCCCTCAAGGTGCCGCTCGTCAGCCTGCAAGAGGTCTGCGCCCGTTCAGATTACCTGTCGCTGCACCCGCTCATCACCCATGAAACCCGCCATATAATTCACAGCGGCGCCATCGCCTTGATGAAAGACGGCATTCGGATTATCAATACCGCCCGCGGGGCGCTCATCAACGCATCCGACCTCGCACAAGCGCTCCACACGGGCAAAGTGGCCGGCGCGGCCCTGGATGTCTACGAGACCGAGCCGCCGCCAGCCGACCATCCATTAGTCGGTCTGCCAAATGTGATTCACACGCCGCATCTCGCTGCCAGCACCTCCGATGCCCAGGTTACGGTCGCCATCGAAGCGGCGCGCCTCATCATCGACTATCTGCTGCATGGCAAAGCCGCCAATGTCTGCAACCCCGACAGTTTGACCTAAGCCGCCCTCCTTAATTGAGCGGGTGTCAGGGACGCGCGGGACTGCCATCAGGCAGGCGCGTCTGCGTCCAATCCTCGATGATGTCCCGACAGGGATATTTCGCCGCCAGCCTCTCATCAATATCAATGCCCAATCCTGGCTTCTCGTTGGGATACAGATAACCATCCTCAATCACGGGCAAGCCAGGAAACATCTCATAATCCAACGCCTTGGGGCGATACCACTCCTGAATGCCAAAATTAGGATGCCACAGGTCGAGATGCAAATTCGCCGCATGACCCACCGGCGAGGTATCGCTCGGGCCATGCCAGGCGGTGCGAACCCCGTACATATTGGCAAAAATGGCGACATTGCGGGCTGGCGTAATCCCGCCCATCTGGCTGATGTGCATACGAATGAAATCAATCAGACGTTCTTGAATCAGAAGCTGCCATTCGTGGGGATTGTTGAATAATTCGCCCATAGCCAGCGGCGTCGCACACTGCTGACGCATCATCCTGAACCAGTGAATGTCCTCTGGCGCCAGCGCATCCTCCAGAAAAAAGAGCTTGAAAGGCTCGACATCCTTGGCAAACTGCACCGCATGAATCGGGACCAGACGCTCATGGATGTCATGCAGCAGTTCGACCCTCTCGCCAACCTGTTCGCGCACATGGGCAATCATATCCACCATGCGCCGAGCATAATCGCGCGGGTCAAAATAGGCGCCCTCGGGCGCGTTTCTCGGCTTGACCATCGGGCTGCCCTTGCCGCCATACCCGCCCATCTGCACCCGAATAAAACGATACCCCTGCTCCATAAATAGGCGCACATTGTCGCTCACCTCTTCCTTGCTGCCGCCATCCGCATGAACATAAACATTCGCCGCCAGCCGCGATTTGCCGCCCAGCAAGTCATAAAGCGGCATATTGGCGCGTTTGCCCTTGATGTCCCACAAAGCCTGGTCAACCCCCGAAATCGCATTGTTCAAGACCGGCCCGTTGCGCCAATACCCATGCACCATCGACATATTCCAAATCTCTTCGATGCGGTCAACATCCCGACCGACCAGAAAAGGCTTGAGATGCCGCTCAATCGCGGTCGCCACCGCAAAAATGCGCTGCGTAAATGTCGCACACCCCAGCCCATAAAGCCCGGGTTCGGATGTCAGAACCTTGACAATCGCCAGCCGCGATTTGCCCGGCTGGGTTAAGATGACCTTGACATCTCGAATTGTGACTGGATTCGCCATCAACATCCTCCATCTTTACAAGCCTTATAAGACACGGCAGGCATTCGTGATTTTGCCGATACCCTCGATTTCCACACTGACAGCGCTGCCATCGCCAAGAAACTCGGGCGGATTCTGCGCCTTGCCCACACCAGCCGGCGTCCCCGTCAGAATCATATCGCCCGCGTGAAGCGTGAAGGCACGCGACAGATAGGCAATCAAAAAGCGCAGCCCAAAAATCATGTTGGCCGTCGAGCCATTCTGCTTTTCGATGCCATCCACAGTCGTGACAATCTTCAGGTTCTGCGGATTCGGAATGTCATCGGCGGTCACAATGCAGGGGCCTATCGGGCAGAAAGTGTCCAGCCCCTTGGCACGGGCCCACTGTTTGTCCTGCGCTTGCAAATCGCGTGCCGAGACATCGTTGGCGACAGTATAGCCAAAAACATAATCCAGCGCCTCCGCCTGCGAGACTTTGCGGGCGGTTCTGCCGATGACCGCCGCCAGTTCGCCCTCCCAATCCACCTGCGAGGTCAAGCTGCTTTCCCATTCGATAACATCGCCGTCCCCGATGACCGCGCTGGGCATCACCGCAAACACCAGTGGCTCTGCGGGAACTTCGTTGTTCAGTTCCCGCGCATGGGCGACATAATTGCGACCGATAGCCAAAATTTTGCCCGGCGCCAGCGGCGGCAAAAGCCGCACCTCACCGAGCTTGTCACAAATATGGCTTGCCGCCGGCCTCTCGCCCAAAGCGATTATATCCATCATGTCAGTCGCATCCAGCCGCCGAATCGCCTCCCCATCCAAAAGGCCGACACAGCGCCTCCCATCGACTTCATAGCTGAGCAGTTTCATCCTGTCCCCATTCCTGCGCTGGCTTCGCATTGCGCCAGTCTAACAAATCCCCCTCAATTCAACAATCGCTTTGCCCACGCCAGCCCAAAGTCTGCTAAAATGACGAGAGAGTCGTTTCCCAATTAGGAGCATGAGCTTGAAAATCTTGAAACCTGCCGCATGGCTGAGCCTGATTGTGCTTGTGCTGGCAGCCTGCGGCGGCACTGGCAACATAGCCGGCGATGCCCAGTCGGCGCAGCGTCTGCTGCCCAATCTCGCGGCATATACCACCACCGATGTCGACGCTGCTATCGATGGCGCATTCACGGCGCTGGGTGGCGCGGCGCTGGTCGGCGGGCAGGTCGCCATCACAGCCGCCGTCGCCAAGATTGAACAGGTGTTGCAGTGCTTCCAAGACCGCGGCGCCATCGCAGCGAAATTCTACACCGAAACCAATCCGACAGGCACAGTGCCGCTTGTCGGCGCCGTGCTGGTCATCAACCAGACGCGCATCAACCAGGAGCTCATCAACTGCGCCCTTGGCGGCCAAGAGGGCCTGCCAAGCGCACAGGCCATCGCCATTGAGCCTTGCGCCCAGGCCGGCACATTCGCCTATCAAGGCAGCACCATCAGTTTCGTTTATGTCGGCTCACACCCGCAGGTTTGCGCTCTCTATGAGCAGCACTTTAACAATTTAACAGAGTGAGGATGAGGTTATGACTGAATTTAACGGCTTGGGACTGCATCTCGGCAATTTATCGCGCCTCTCGCCCGCCAAGACCCGCTCCATCAGCGCCGAAAACTTCACTGGCGAAAAGGGAAAAGGCGGTATGGCGGCCGAAGGCACCGGCGCTCATGCCGCCCGTGACCTGGGCAAAGGCTGGAAGGTATCGCCATCGGTCGTCATCAAAGCTGGCGAAACCTTCACCCTGGCAGATATCGATGGCCCTGGCGCTATCCAGCAAATCTGGATGACCCCAACCGGAAACTGGCGCTTCTCCATTCTGCGCATCTACTGGGACGATTCGGAACATCCATCGGTGGAATGCCCGATTGGCGATTTCTTCACCGTCGGCTGGGGGCAATATGCCCAGGTCACATCCCTGCCCATCTGCGTCAATCCCGGCAGCGCCTTCAACTCCTATTGGGAGATGCCCTTCCGCAAAAAGTGCCGCATGACCATGAGCAACATAGCCGAAGAAGACATGACGCTCTATTACCAAATCAATTACACCCTGACCGAAGTGCCAGCAGATGCCGCTTATTTTCATGCGCAATTTCGCCGCGCCAACCCGCTGCCCTATAAAGACGTCTATGCCCTCCTTGATGGCGTCCAGGGACGCGGACAGTATGTCGGCGCTTATGTCGCCTGGGGGACAAACAATAACGGCTGGTGGGGCGAGGGCGAGCTAAAATTCTACCTTGATGGCGATGAATACCCGACCATCTGCGGCACGGGCACCGAGGATTATTTCTGCGGCTCGTATAATTTTGACCCCAGCCCGCGGCACAATCAGGGTTACACCACCTACACCACCCCTTACGCCGGTTTTCATCAGGTCATCCGACCCAATAACGATTACCAGTCACAGTTGCGAATGGGGATGTATCGCTGGCATATCGTCGACCCGATTCGCTTTGACGAGAACATCAAAGTGACCATGCAGGCGCTTGGCTGGGGTTACAATCGCCGTTACCTGCCGCTGCAAGACGACATCGCATCCGTCGCCTACTGGTATCAGACCTTGCCTCATGCGCCCTTCCCGCCCTTGCCCCAGCGCGACCAGCTGCAAGTGATTTAAGCCGGCTCACCTGCAATCAAATGCACCGTCTCGCTGTTCATCCCGCGCAGAAAGTCCAAATTGTCACCATGATATAGGCTGCGGTTCTGGAAGTTGGGCGCTGCCATGTCTGCTTTTCTGTTAAATCAAACAAGCAAGCGTTTCATGCGACTCTTACATGGGATATACTGACATTGAAAACCTGCGGGTTTTCGATATTTTGGTATTCCTGTGGCAGCAAGGATGGCACTCCGATAGTCTGCCACAGGAATCTCCACATAAAGCCATGAAAGGCTCACAACTAAAATACCCTATTTTCACTTTCTTTGCAAATGGAAAGTCGCTTAAATGGCCTGCCCGGCCACCTCATCATACAGCCGCTCATAACGCGAAGCCGTCTGCGCCCAGCTGTATTCAGCCTCAATCAGGGCGCGTCCCTGCCTGGACAGACGCTGCCACAGCCCCTTGTCCTGGATAAGCCGTATCGCGCCCTCGGCAATGTTGTCCACAGCGGCTACCCAAGCCGATTCGCCATGTCTGACATCAATGCCATCGACGCTCAAGGGTGTCGCCACCACCGGAATGCCCATCGCCAAGGCCTCCAAGACCTTGTTCTTCAGACCAGCGCCCATGCGCAAGGGACACACAAATGCCGTCGCCCGCGCCAGATACGGCTTCACATCGGCGACGCGCCCGGTGACCTCAATCGCATCATCCGCCAAGGCACGCATCCAATCTGGCGGGTTATTGCCCACCAGCTGCAATCTGGCCTGCGGGATTCGCTGGCGAACCGCCGGCAGCACCCGCCCCGCCAGCGCCTTGACCGCATCCTGATTGGGCGGATAATCATAATTGCCGACAAACACCAACGTATGCGGCTCGCGTTCCAATGCTTGCAGCCGAAAGCTCGCCAGGTCAATCCCGTTGGGGATGACCTCAATCTTGAGCTTGGGCTGGAGCGACAGCAGCATCTCTTTATCTGGCTGGGCGATAACCACCGTGCGGTCATAGGGCGTGAACATCCAGGATTCAAAGCGGCGCGCAATCGGCAACGCCAGCCGGGCTTTCAGCTGACCCTGACCTGCTGCCCGCTCCAAATAGAGCGCATAAGATTCATAGGGCGTCATCACTGTCGGTTTATCCGCGAAACATGGATAAAACTCATAGACGCTCACGCCCCCAAAGCAATGCACCAAATCATAATCACAGCGCCCCAGATAATCATCAATCGTCCGCCATAGCTGCGGACTAAAGCTCATCTCGGGCGATTGAGCGAAACGCGCTGATGAGACCAGCAAGCGTCTCAAGTGCGCCAGTCCGCCGCGCCGCGCTTCGGGAATCAGTTCAATGCTGCGGAAAAAATCCCGATATTCAGCGATATGCGCGGGGTCATCAGCCCGGTCATACAGAGCCAGCAGGTCTATCACATAACCGCGCTGCGCCAGTTCACGCGCCAAATGCCAGATAATCAGACGGTCTCCCAGATGAATCGGATAGGGTGGACAGCGCGAAATCAGGAGGATGGTTTTCATAAGCGAATCGTACCCGGCTAACGCAAAAAACTCATCACCAGGATGAGCTTTTCAGTGCCGAGACCCAGACTTGAACTGGGGACACCCGCATTTTCAGTGCGATGCTCTACCAACTGAGCTATCTCGGCATATTATGGTTGAATGGAATGCGAAGTTTAACGGACTGAACATGAATTGTCAAGGATAAAATGTCTGTCTTAGCCAAGCCTGAATCACCTGACAGGTCGCTTGTGGCGCCGATTGCGGAAACAGATGCCCCTGCCCCGCCATCTCATGGAATGTAGCTGACGAGACCAGCAGCTTCACCCTTTCAAGCGCTTCAGGGACAAAGGTCTCGCTGGCTGCGCCGCGCACGAACAAGGTCGGCACAGTCCCATCCAGCTTGGGCAGCGCCTCCCAGATTTTGAGATAGACAGTCGCAAAATAATATGCCTCCCACTCGACAGGCCAGGCCAATTCGATGCCGACCCTATCCGCGCGAGCCTGCGTGCCATGCTCGACATACAAACGCAGCGCTTCATCCGACCAATCCGCGAACAGCCGTCTCGCCCGAAAGTGAGCAAAGGCATCATCGCGGTTATCGAAGAAGCGCCGCCGCCGTTTCGCGCCGGCGACCAGTGGCAGCTGCTCAAGGTGTTGCCGCTGCCATGCCCGGCCAATCTGCTCAAGCATCTTGGGCAAGAGGATGACTGGATCCAAAAGTATCAAGGCCTTGAAACGCTGCGGCGCTTTGATGACCGCCAATAACGAGGCAATCGCGCCTAGCGAATGCCCCAGCGCGATAATCCCGCGCATATCATGCGCCGCGAAACCCGCCAGCAGGTCATCCGCCAGCATCCCCCAGTCCTGATAGCCCTTCGGCGGCCTCGGGTCACCCCACAAGGCCCGCGGCGGAAAGCACAGCGCCCGATAATCCGCCAGAAAGGCTCGCAGCATGGGGGTATAGACCTGCGGCGGAAACCCATTGGCGGTTGCGATGTGCATAATCGGTTTATCAACCGCAGCGCCCAGTTCAACTAGGGTTTGGGGCATGATTCCTCCTTCTCCAATCAGGAAAGCAGCTGTTTCTATCTTTGCGCTCGGCTGGCTTTGCGCTACATTTTTAGCTGTCGGTTCAGCTATCCCGGAGGCAAGACATGATTGACGACCGTTCTATCATCCTCGCTGTTGGCGCCTCGGTGATTGCCCTGCTGGTGATTTTGGAACTGGTGCGCCGCCGCCGCCTGCGCGAAGAATACTCGCTCTTGTGGCTGGCGACGGCTGTCGTGATGCTGGTCGTTAGCGTCTGGCGCGACCTCTTGCATAGACTGGCAGCCGCGGTCGGCATTGAATATCCGCCTAATCTGTTATTCTTGCTGGCGGCTTTGTTCCTGCTCTTCATGCAGCTGTATCTTTCCACCGTCATGACCAAGCTCACCCAAGAGAACAAGGAAATCGCCCAGCAAGTCGCCCTGCTGCGCTACGAAGTTGAGCGCCTACGGGACAAGCAGAGTCATGGCAAGGACGAGAACAGCGACTAAAGCAAAAGCATAGATGACCAAATCAGGCAGGCGCAGCCTTAATGGGTTGGCATCCCATTTGCCAAGCTCGCTCATGCTCTTGATGGGCGCTGTCGGCCGCCGCAGGCGCGGCGCAATCCGCCAGGCAAGCGCGAGACCGCCCAGCATCCCCCCGATATGCCCCCAGCTGTCGATGCGCGACCCCGGCAAAAACCCGATGAACAGGTTCATCGCAATCAGAAAGACCATGTGCCGCAGCCGTCCCTGAACATGGATATAAACCTGGCGATGCTGATACAGATGCAAAGTTTCGGCAGCGAAAATCGCAAAGACCGCTCCCGATGCGCCCACCGATGGCGTTCCGTAATCGCCCAGCGCCAAGCTCAAAACTGAACCCGCCAATCCCCCCAAAAGATAGATGATGACAAACCGCAGCCGCCCAAAAACAGGCTCGAGCGTGCTGCCAACGATATAGAGCGCGTACATATTAAAGAAGATATGCCCCACGCTGCCATGCAGGAACATGGCTGTCAGCAGGCGATAGATTTCACCGCCCTCGACAACTGCCGGCGGATACAAGGCGCCGCCCACAAAAAGCTGAATGTCCATCAGGTATCCCGCCAAAAAAATCAGCGCATTGACCGCGATGAGCAGATAGGTTAAGGTAGGGCGGTCTTCTGGCGGGCGCCGCCGCCGCTGACCGCGCCTTGGCGCGGCGGGTTCAGCCTCGCCGGAGGGCTTGGGCTTTTGATACAGGGGATGATTGTCTTCAGGTGTTGTTGACATTGGCACTCTCACTATCCAATACTTGCCTCTATAATACGCTATCTGTCCGAATTGTGTATGGACAATGCCCGGGTCAGTATTGTGATTCATTTGTAAAAAATAGCACAATTCACGATATGTTTATTTTATATCAATGATTTTACACATATAATAGATAAAGCGACTGAAATTGATATGGGGAATGAGCGCTGATGTTTGACTACCTGATGGCGGACCTGATGCGGGTCCCAGATAAAATCCTGTGCGAAATACACCAAGAAGGCGATGCCTGCGATGTGATTGTCCGCATGGAAAACGGGGCGGTCTATACCGCGCTGTTTGCCACCATTCCCTACATACGCCGTCAGATGGCCCTGACGCTGATGGTCACCGAATCTATCCCCGAAGCGCCGCCAGTTCATTATGCCGTGCTCGATACCCCCCATGTCATTGTCGAGTCCCTGGAGCGCTCCATCATCGAAGACGCCATTGACAATCTGGTCGCCCAGGATGTCTTTGAAAGCCTGTTCACGCGCGTCACCGACGACGAACAGACCAGTCACCCCCGAACTATCAACGACGGCGAGCGTGCCACGCAAGCGGTTGCGACTGTCGTGATTGAAGATGTTCTGGTGGTTGTCGGCGCAGAATAAAGCGCCCCCCTTGCGCGAATGTGAGCTTCCCGTTTGGATTTTCCACATTCTTGGCTATAATTTTCCGCAGCTTGCCGTCGCAAAATAAGATTTTTCATAAGGGTTTGCCGCTATCGGCAGCGCCTTCGTCATTTTATCGGACAAGGTGATTTGACCTGCGTTTGAGATTGAATCGCCAGCCAGCAGCCAACCGAAACCAACCTATCGAGGGAAAACCATGCCTGCAACACCATACCAGGAGAGTCAACTCTATAAAATCCGACATTCGACCGCCCATGTCATGGCTGAGGCGATGCTGGAACGTTTCCCCGCGGCAAAAATCGCCATCGGCCCGCCCATCGAAGACGGCTTCTATTATGATTTTGAACTGCCGCGAGCCATCAGCGAAGCAGATATTAAGTGGGTCGAGAAAAGGATGAAAAAAATCCTGTCACAAAAGCATCCCTTCCGTATGCGCGAGGTCACGGCGGCGGAAGCCCGCGAAATCTTCCACGACCAGCCTTACAAGCTCGAGCTCATTGATGATTTGATAAACCGCACCGATGACAGCGGCCGCCGCAGCGCAGAACCCGCAGCAGCGCTGACCCTGTACACACAAGGCGGTTTTACCGACCTCTGCCGCGGCCCCCACGTCGCCAGCACCCAGGACATCAACCCGAAAGCCGTCAGCATCTCGCTGCGCCCGCCAGCCGGCGCCTATTGGCGCGGCGACGAAAACCGCCAGCAGCTGACCCGCATTTATGGCACCGCCTGGGAAACGCCGCAAGAACTGCGCGATTATAAAATGGCCTTGGCCGAGGCCGTCAAACGCGACCACCGCGTCCTCGGTGAAAAACTTGACCTGTTCATTATCGACCCGATGGTCGGCAAGGGTCTGCCGCTCTGGCTGCCCAGCGGCGCCATCCTGCGCGATACCCTGGAGCGCTGGCTGCGCGACATCCAAATCGAGCGCGGCTACCTGCCCGTAGTCACGCCGCATCTGGGCAGCATCGAACTCTATCAGACATCGGGACATTATCCCTATTACTCCGACAGTCAATACACGCCCATTGACGTCGATGGCGACGCCTTCATGCTCCGACCGATGAACTGCCCGCATCACTGCCGAATATACAAGAGCCAGCCGCGCTCCTACCGTGATTTGCCGCTGCGCTATGCCGAGTTCGGCACGGTCTATCGCTATGAGCAATCCGGAGAACTGCGCGGCCTGACGCGGGTGCGCGGCTTCACAGTGGACGATGCCCACCTCTTTGTCCGCCCAGACCAGCTGCTCGATGAGTTCCAATCGGTGGTCAAGCTCATCCAGTTCGTCTTTGGTTCGCTGGGCATGACCGATTTTCGCGCCCGTGTTGGCACGCGCGACCCGCACAGTGACAAATATGTGGGCGACCCCGGACAATGGGAGAAAGCCACCGAGGCGATTGTCCAAGCCTGCGAAGAACTGCGCCTGGATTTTCATATCGAAGTCGGTGAAGCCGCCTTCTATGGCCCCAAGCTGGATTTCATCGTGCGCGATGTGCTGAAACGTGAGTGGCAGCTGGGGACGGTGCAGGTCGATTACAACCTGCCGCAGCGCTTTGATTTGGAATACGTGGACAGCGATAACCAGCGCAAACGCCCAATCATGATTCACCGCGCTCCCTTTGGCAGCCTGGAACGTTTTATCGGCATTCTCATCGAGCATTTCGCTGGCGCATTTCCGGCTTGGCTGGCGCCGCTTCAGGCGGTCATCATCCCCATTCGAGACCAGCACAATGACTATGCCCGCGACATC
This sequence comes from Aggregatilineales bacterium, assembly GCA_965214515.1. Classification (GTDB taxonomy): domain Bacteria; phylum Chloroflexota; class Anaerolineae; order Aggregatilineales; family Phototrophicaceae; genus UBA6055. The sequence continues at coordinate 2,877,546 of OZ243955.1, read as the reverse complement.
GAAAGCCTGCTCAAGGCGCAGGGTATGCGCGTGCGGGCGGATTTGGAAGACCGCAACATGCGCTCAAAAATCAAACGGCACCGCCGTATGAATATCCCCTGGCTGCTGATTGTGGGCGGCCGCGACATCGAGAACCGCACCGTCAGCCTGCGCCTGCGCAGCGATGAGGACCTGGGCGCCATGCCTGTGGATGCCTTCGCCCAATTCGCAGCCGACATCATCGGCTCGCATTCACCGGAGATTCGCCCGCAGCTTGATTAACCGCATTCCGCCGGGCTGGCTCTCTATCGCTCCAGACAGGATTCGAACCTGTGACAACCCAACTTAGGAGGTTGGTGCTCTATCCTCTGAGCTACTGGAGCTGTAGCACGATTATAGCAGGTAAACCATTCGCTTCAAGCCATTTTGCATCCACCAAAAGACCATGCGAATCAGGGTTAAAATCCAACAAAAGTAGTAGAAAACCCCAACAAAGTGCGCTACGATGACCTCAACGAATGATTATTCTGTCGCTGCTCGGTGGATATGCCGACTGACCAGAATCAAGACTCAATCCAAGGAGAATTCACATGACCCATATCATTACCAGCCTGTGCCTGCGGGACGGCGCTTGCGTAGAAGTCTGCCCGGTTGAATGTATCATCGCCGGCAAGCCGGAAAACGAATGGCCCTGGTACTTCATCGACCCGGATACCTGCATCGACTGCGGTGCCTGTATTCCCGAATGCCCCTACGAAGCCATCTTCATCGAGGAAGAAGTCCCTTCCGAATACGAGATGATGGACGGGCAAGAGCGGCTGCCCTTCGATACCAAAGTCATTATAGAACACGATGAAGGCGATATTATCGATCTCACGCCCGACATTCAGCCCAACTACGACTTCTTCACCAGCGGCCCCGGTTACGATGCCTTGAGCATGTAACCGAGCGGCATCCTTCAGGCCATTCAGCAAGGGAAGGGCGCCCCCCTTCCCTTTCAGTTTGTCACGGCGACCCTCTTAACCTTTCCCTGCCCATACGATTAGGATGACACCCGCCATTGGTTGAATATCCCTGGCTGTCGGCTTATGACACAATGGGGTCAGTACAAGCGAAAAGGAGAATACTGTGACAGAACTGCAACAACTATCCAATGCGATGGCAAACCAAGTCGAAGCCGCCGCCGAAAGCGTCGTCCGCGTCGAAGCACGCCGCCGCCTGCCTGCGACTGGCGTCGTCTGGGCCGACAAGCTGATTGTCACCGCGCACCATGTGGTCGAATACGAAGAAGATATAACCGTCGGGCTGGCGGACGGGAGGCGCGTCGGCGCATCGCTTATCGGGCGCGACCCTCACAATGACCTCGCCCTCCTGCGAACCGAAACAGCCCTGACAGCGGCCGACTGGGCCGGGGACGGGAGCTTGCGGGTCGGGCATCTCGTGCTGGCGCTGGGACGCCCGGCGCGAAAATTACAGGCGACCCTGGGCGTGATCAGCAGCCTGGCCAACCCAGCCGACGTCAAGAGAAAGCGAGACAAAGCTGAAGCCATGCAGCGGCGCCACCCGCGCGGACGCCATAGGCGCGGTCGGCGCTGGCGGCATGGCGGCTGGGGACGTTCCCTGGTCGACGGCTACATCCAGACCGATGTGACCATGTACCCGGGCTTCTCTGGCGGGCCGCTGCTCGGCAGCGATGGCAAAGTCCACGGGCTGAATACTTCGGGATTTTCGCGCGGGGTCAGCATCGCCATACCCGTTGCGACTATCCGCAAATCCGTCGCTGCCCTGCTGTCAGATGGCAAAATTCAGCAGGGCTATCTGGGGGTCGGCCTGCAGTCGGCGCGTCTGCCCGACGCCATAGCCGAGTCGCTTGACCAGGATGCCGGCCTGCTGATTGTCTCGGTCGAGGCCAACAGCCCGGCCGCGAAAGCCGGACTGATGGTGGGCGATATATTGACCGCGCTGGATGGCGAAGCCGTCGAGCATGTCGATGAACTGCTCATCCTTTTGGCAGGCATCCCGGTCAACAGCCAAGTCGCTATCGCATTTGTGCGCGGCGGCGCCCTGCAATCCACCAGCGCAACTGTGGGCGCACGCGGCTAAAGTCCGGCGGGCGCGACAATCTCGCGCTCCAGGGCAATTTCCGACAGGCTGTGCTCCGCCGCCGCCGCGAAAGGCACGATATAGGTGACCATCTCGATGAAGCACAGCCCCTCCTCACCTTCGCGGCAGTAATAAAGCGTCAGCGCCGCCGTCAGTTCGCCTTGGCCGGCGGCGAAGGTCACCGGGATACGGACTTCGTTTTCAGCGACCGTTACGCTATACGCGACCGCTTCGTCTGCGCCCGCGATTTCCAGCGCATCCGAGTCGGAGCTTAACTCCAGCCGACTGTCAATCAGCGGATTGATTTTGAAATCGCTTGGGAAACCGAGACGCAGCGCAATCTCCCCGGCGCCAAGCGCGAGGTCTTGCGTCTCCAGCGTGACCATCATGCTGTCTGCGCCGAGAATGGTAAGCGCTTCGGCATCCAGCGCCAATGCCTGCGGATTGCTGAAGGCCACGGTATCCACCACGCCCGCATCGAGGTCAATGCTGCGGATGACATGGTTGTTGGTATCAGCCACATAGAGGGAGCCGTTGGCATAGCTCAATCCGCCGGGTTCATCAAATTCCGCCACATCAGCATCGCCATCAGCATAGCCACCCAGCCCGCCAAGCCCAAAGACCGTGTGAACCGCCGTCTCGCCCGCCGGGATGACCTTGATGCGGCTGTTGTAAGTATCCGCAATATACAAATCGCCGCCGGGAACGCCCTGCACATCCAAGGCGTGCTGCAAGCGATTTTCGCCCAACTCGCCATCGATGTCACCAAAATCGAAGAGGCTGTTTTCGGTCGTGCCAGCCACAACAGTCACCAGGTCATTCTCAAAATCCGCCAGCCGTATCGTGCTGGATTCACTGTCGGCAAAGTACAATTTGTAATTGCCCGCGCCAGCGAAAAACAGCCCGCTCGGCTGTGCCAATTCGCTTGCGGCAAGGGAAACATCGTTCAGGTTGGCTTCGCGCCCATTGCCGACCGATGGGTACAGCAGATTGTTCTGCGGCTCAAAAATATAAAGCTGATGCGTCCCCGCCATAGCGATATGCAGCAAGCCATCATCATCCAACTCCAAATCCCACGGGCTGCGGATGGCCACCTCAAGCGGCGCATCAATCCGCGTGCCGAAGCGGACATACCCGCGCCCCATCTCGCCATTGCCAGCGACGGTCCATACGCTCCGCTCGACCAGATGCGCTGCCCGAATGGCATGATTATTGACATCAGCGATATACAGCCGGTCGCCATCTAATGCCATGCCCTGCGGTTTATCGAAACTGGCGCTGTCAAAGCCGCCATCATCGAAACCACGCGCCCCCGACCCGATAATACCGAGAACTTCGTAAGTCACCAAATCGGCAATGACAATGCGATTGTGATTGCTGTCAGCGATAAACAGACGTTGGCTGGCTTCATCCGCCAGGACTTTTCCGGGGAACAGCAGCGGCGTGCCGGGATCCCCAGCGCCTTCCAGCGCCAATTCGAGCGGACTTCGGTCAATGATGGTCGCATCCATGTCATCATAATAGGCGACCATGCCCGACAGATACGCATCAAATGCCGCGAAGGGTATCTCGCCCGATTCGCGCACAACCGGCCGGCCAAGCGGGTCAATAATCGCCACCGTCGGCCAGGCACGCGCCCCATAGCTGCGCCAGACCGCAAACTCACTGTCGTTAATCACCGGATGGTGCAAGTCATAGCGCTGAACAATCTGGCGCAGATTATCCGTCTGCCCTTCTGTCTCGAACTTGGCCGAATGCACACCAATCACCACCACCTCAGCGGCGTATTTTTTCTCAACCTGCTCCAATATCGGAATCATGTGAATGCAGTTGATGCAGCCATACGTCCAGAAGTCAAGGATGACAATTTTGCCGCGCAGGCCCTGCATCGTCAGCGGATGGTCAACGTTAATCCAATCCAGCCCAAGCGGAAACTCCGGCGCCGATACCTGCCCCTCGAACAGGTCTTGCGGGCTGGGCGTACTTTCCTGAGCGAGAACAATCCCGCCCAAGACCCATAAAAACAGAACACTTAAAAATGCTGCTTTTTTCATCGTGATTGTTCTCCTCGTGTGAATAAATATGGATCAAGCGGGCATCCCCAGCCAGTTTATAATGACAGGAACGTATCTGACAATGGCGGCCGCGGATTGTTGGCGGCATCGACAATGCCATAACCATTGTGCATGCCCTCCGCCCACGCATACCAGATAATCGCCGCGATTTTACTCGCATAGTTCGCTTTCAGATGGCGGATAAATGAGCCGGCATATCTGGCAACATCCTGCGCCTTGTCATCGTTTTGGTCGAGAACGCCCCATTCCGTAATCCAGAGTGGTTTGCGCGGCAGAACCGCGCTGTAGGCCCAGACCAACTCATCAATATGTCCAAAGGGCGCATACGTCGGATGACCATTCACACCGCGCCCATAAGGATGGAAGGCGATGCCGTCTGGCTCGATATCGCGTGGCAAATCCCGCACGAGCCGGCGGGCATATCTTGAACCCTCGGCCGGGCCGCTTGCGAATCCACCGGTGATGATGTGAACCTCGCTGTCGGCACTGCGAATCGCCCGATAAACATGAGCGAACATACGCGGATAAATATGGGGCGGCACAGGTACGGCAGAGGTTGAGCCAGCATGTGAATCCTGCTCATTCCACACCTGCCACGCGGAAACCAGTCCACGCCCCGCCCATTGCCGCGCAATATCGTGCATCATGTCCGCAAAGCGGCTGATAAGCCACCCCCACTTGACATCCGTCATCTGCGACCAGGGCCAAAACTGGCTGCGCCCCTCGCCATAAGTTTGATGGCTGGTCGTGAACACAATGCGATAGCCCGCCTGACGGTAGGCTGCCATCAGCGGCAAATAACGCCGCAGGGCGGCCTCAATGTCCTGCGAACCTCTGAAGTTGGAGACATTGTAACCCAACCGCACCCAACCCATATCACCCAAACGGGACGGATTCGGCCGACCCAGTGGATGATAAACATCGAGATTGACACCCACAGGATTGACGCCCGGGAAGGCCTCCGAACCCTCTCTTTGGGTGGTCGCCTCCAGATGCCCGGCCACCATGTAACCTGCCAGCCCGCTTGCCGAGCGAACTTTCAGCCACTTGCCCCGCTTGCCTGTTTTTTCGATAGCCCGCCCGTGATGTTCCAGCGCCTCCCCCAATTCCCAACTGTGCATCACGCCCAGGATGTCGCTTTTCAGGCTGGGCAGCCGGCGAATCCGCAGGCCATTGACAGTCGGACGCACCCGAAATCCTGAAATATAAATGTAATCGCGCGGATTGACCACATTCTTGAGTTGGAAGAGGCTGCTGCCACTGTCTGGCGGATTCTGTAGGATAATCCGCAGACGCTCACTCTGCGCCTTTGCCATCACCTGCCCGAAAATGACCCAATCCCCCAGCTTGACCTGAACCTGCCTGATGCCCTCGTAAGTCGTGATGAAGCGCCCTTCTTCCGCCATCGACTCGACCTGTATAAAAGCGCGATAGCCCAAGTCATTGACATCCCCGCGAATCGCGGTCACTTTGCCATCAGCCGCACAGAGAACATCAGCGCCCGCCCTGGCTTGCAGGTCAAGGCTCTCGCGGAGACGCCCGCCAGTTGCCCGCACCTGATAGCCAGCCAGCGCTGCCATCGGGCGGAAAGCCGTTGGCCAGCCCAAGGTAAAGCGCGTGAAGATATGCTCTGGCCGCGCATCCTCTCGGCCATAGCGGTCTGCGCGGCGGATGCGCCGCTGCACAATCGGCTCAAGCTGCTGCGGCGTCTCCGCCTCGATGATGTCCACCATCACAACCTGCGGGTAAATGCGCCTGATATGCGCCAATGCCGAATCCTGCCACCAAGTCGCGGGCCTCTGCACCGCGGTCACATGGCGGAAACGATTGAGGTCGTCGCCGGCTGGCGAGCAAACCACCGCCACCCCTGCAAACTTTTCGAGGTAAGGACGCAAAACTTCGCGCCACTCATAAAAGTTCCCATCGGGCAGCACAAAGGCATGAGAAATCATCGGGTCAGGCATCATGCGCCTCTTCTGCGAATCGACAGTCGCGCCAAAACAAAGCCTACCACAGCGAACAGGTCTGCGCCTCCTTTTAATAAACCACTTTGCCCGCGCGAGTGGTATAATAAATAGGATACTATACCCGATTTGCACCGGGCGTTGGGCAGGCTTGACGAATTGAGGAGCGCAATCCATGGACATCGACCGCAATAAAGCGATAAAACTTGTCATTGTCGTGATTGGCACGCTGGCAGCGTTGGCGGTAGTGGGTATCCTGATACAGGTCATCCAGACGCTGCTGCCCTTCCTGATTGTGGCGGCGGGTGTCTATGTCGGTTATCGCTGGGCATTAAGCGATGCGGCTGCCCCGACAGCCGACGAGGTCGAAGAACAGGCACGCGGGCTGTTCAGCCGCTTCCGCAAGACTCGACAGGCGGTAGAAAGCACCATGCAAGTCAGCGCAGCGCTCAATGACATGCAAGTCCTTCCCGACAAAAAACGACACCGCAGGAGACGGGGGCCCAGCGTGATAGCCAGTGAAGCAGCAGAAGCGCCCGTCCCCGAAAGTGATGCCGAAGCCGAAGCAGCCGCCCGTGAGGACGCCATCCACGAAATGAAAGATGCGCTGAGCGACCATCCCAAAGGCGAAATTGAGTTCAAGGACAGCGATGTGGTCATCAGCGAGGATGATGTGGTTCAGCCTGATATGGCTCGGCTGGAAGAGAAAGAAAAAGAAGCCCCCCAAGTCACGGACAATGTGCTGGCGCAAATCGAGGAGCGCCGCCGCCGGCTGCAAAGCGGTGAATAGCCCTCATCCACCTTTTGCCATCGCATCATAGACCGGGCGCAGCGCAGCATACACATCAGCATAAATCTTTAGCTGCTGCTGATAATGCTGTGCCTGATTCGGGCGCGGATAAAATGTCTTTCTGATTCGGATTAACTGCTGCGATGCCTCCACCAAGTCCTCATAAATGCCTGTCGCCCAGCCAGCCAGCAATGCCGCCCCCAAACTGGCGGCTTCCGAAGTATGAATCACTTGTATGGGCAGATTGGTAATATCAGCTTTTATCTGAAGCCAAATATCAGAGCTTGCCCCACCGCCGACTGCCGTCAGCTGATTGACTTCAATGCCGATTTCATTCAGGCAGCGCAGGCTGAGCGCCTGTTCATAGGTAACGCCCTCTAAAATGGCTTTGACAATATCTTTGCGCCGCGTGCCAAAGGTCAGACCGATAATCAGGCCAGTTGCCGCCGGGTCATCATACAGCGTGCCGCTGCCCGCAAAGTAAGGCAGCAGCAGCAGTCGGCTGGGCGCATCATCGACCTGTCCGACAATCACATCATAGACCTCCTGTTTCAGATGTTTAGCCGAAGCCCGTTCAGCGCCAGCCAGTTCGTCACGATACCAGCGCAGCAGTCGGCCGCCGGTTTGGCTGCCGCTAAGCGCGACGAATGTACCCGCGACAACATGCGGATAGCAGGGAATATGAAGCTGCCGCAAGTCCGCGTTGCGCTGATGCAGGATGACCGCCAGAGCTTCGGTCGTGCCAATCGAGTACAATGCCCTGCGCGGCTGCATGACACCCGCCCCAAGCGCGGCGCAGAGTTGGTCGTGTCCGCCCGTCACCACCTGAACCTGCCCGACAAAGCCCAGTTCTTGGGCGACTGAAGCGGGAATCTCCCCAATGACCGACCCGCTTGGCATGGGTTTCGCCAGCCGATTTTCATCCATCTCCGCAGCCGCCAGCAACTCACCCGACCAAGCCAGCGAGCCGATGTCAAATGCCATTGTGCGGGCTGCCATGCCATGGTCGATAATCGGCTCCAGGCCCAGCCGCCAGGTCACAAAATCACTGTAACACAGGAATTTCCACGCCTGCCGAAAGAGACGGGGATGATGCTCCTGCCACCACATCACCTTGGGCAAGGTGAACAGCGAACCCGGCGGCTGACCCGTAAGCTCATAAATCCGCTCAAAGCCAAATTGTTCCACCAGACGCGCGGACTGCGCCGCGGCGCGTTGGTCCGAACTGACGGGGCTGTTTGCCAGAACTTCCCCGTCTTCGGCAATCGGCACCACCGCTTCGCCTTGTGAGGAAACCGCCAGCGCCGAAACTGGGTCATGGCCGACTTGCGCGTTGACCTCCCGCAGACACGCGCATACATCCGCCCAAACACGGTTCGGCTCCAGTTCATAATATCCCGGTTGCGGATTCAACAGGGGATACTCGCGGCTGGCTTTGGCCAGAACATCGCCCGCCTCATTAAACGCGACCACCTTGCAGCCAGTTGTGCCAACATCCAATCCAAGCAGGCTCATCCCGCCCCCCTAACCTCGCACAGCGCCCGCAGTCAAACCCGAGACCATAAAACGCTGCATCAAATAATAAACCACGATAACCGGAAGGGTAATCAGTGTCAGTATGGCAAACATAGGCCCAGGACGCATCATAAACTGCCCGCTATAGACCAAAGGCACCAGTGTTAAAGGCTTGACCTGATTGGAATTCATCGTGACCAGCGCCAAAATAAATTCGTTCCAGGATATCATAAACTGCCAGATAATGACGACCGCTATCGAAGGCCAACTCACCGGCATCATAATGCGCCAGTAAATGCCAAAGGGGGTGCAGCCATCCAACACCGCCGCTTCCTCAATCTCTTTCAGAAATCCAGCGAAAAAACTGCGCAGGATAACAATCGCAAAAGGCACGCCCAAAGCCGTGTAAGGCAGTATCAAACCAAGATAAGTATCATTCAGACCGAGCGCCTTGTTGATTTGAAAAATCGGAATCACCAAGGTTGGGATGGGCAGCATCAGGGTCATAATGAGCAGATAAAACCAGAGGTCCCTGGCAAAAAACTTCAAACGCGCCAGGGCAAAAGCAGCCAGTGAACTGATAGCGACAACCAGAATCACCGAGGGAATCGTCACGGCAAGGCTGTTCAGGAAGTGCTGCACCAAAGGCGCATCGTTAAAGACCGTTGCATAATTATCAAAGCTGACGCCACTGATGAGCAAGCCGCCAAACCGCGGCGCCCTCTGGTCAGGCGGCATGAACGACACCACCAGCATCATCACAATCGGTATCAGCCATATAATCGCTAAGGCACTGACAAACAGGAAGCCCAATGCTTTCATCGGATTGCGTGGACGACTTGGCTTGGCTGACATGCGTCTTTCCCGAAAATCTTGACAGGATGGGGATATGGCTTCTAGCTGTTCAGCGTGAAGCGCGACCCCAATACCCGCACCTGAAAAATGCTGGCGCTCAAGGCAATCACCAGCAGGACAACCGCCAGCGCCGAAGCATAGCCCATGCTCTGAAGCATGAAAGCCTGCTGAAAGATATAGGTCGGCAGCATCTCAGTAGCATGATTGGGGCCGCCTCTGGTCAGCATGAAAACCAGCCCAAAGGTTTGCAGTGTGCCAATGACGCCTAATAAAATCAGGGTCAGGTGAACATGACGCAGCATCGGCCAAATCACAAAACGTATCTGCTGGGTTTTGCTGGCGCCATCCACTTCCGCAGCGCTCAAAACCTCTTGCGACAGGCTCTGCAACCCAGCCACGTACATTAACATCGAAAACCCAGTCCATTGCCACACGTTGATGGCGATGGTCGAGTAGATGGCGATTTTGGGATCCGCCAGATAAGGCTGCACCAAAAATCTCGCGCCCGTCTCCAAGCCAATATCCGCCAGCAGCCCGCCAAACGGGTTATAGATGCGCTGCCACACGATGCCCAGCACCACCGGCGAGATAATTGCCGGCGTGAAAAAAATAATGCGAAAGACATTTTGAAACGGTATGCCCGAAGTCAGGATGTAAGCGAGCAGAAAGCCCAAGAACATCTGTGGAAAAATGGTCAGAAATGTCCACAGGAAAGAGTTTCGCATCGCCAGCCTAAAGGCGCGGTCATCGGTGAAAAGCTCAACATAATTCCGCAGACCGACAAACAAGGCCTCGTTGATGCCATCCCATTCATACAGGCTGGTTGCCAGAATGTAAAAAATGGGATACAGCACAAAAATGACAAACAGGAGCATTGCCGGCGCCATGAACAGCAAACCCTGATTGTCAACCAGCCAATTTCTCAGCATCTATTTTTTCCTGTTGCCCACAGCAAGGACAGGCGCTCCAAAGGCGGGAGCTTGCGCCGCCCCCGCCATGACGCGAATACTGGCTCAAATCGAATGTGAATCGACAGACTGCCTTATTCCGATGGCGACCAGGCATCCTGAACCAACTGCATGCCCTCGGCTGGCGTCATCTCACCGGCAGCCACCCCAGCCAGCGCGTCTTCCAAGGCCTGCTTCACAGCCGGGCTGCGCAGCTGGCGAGCGTAGGTAACAGTCGGCAGCCACTCGTCTGTGAACAGTTCCCAAACCGCCTGCTGGTTATCCGAGCCGAAGGATTCGGGCACCAGCCCGATATACGCCGGCAGGTCGTTGTAGGTGTTAATCAAAGCCTGCGCCCCAGCGCCACTAATCCAGTCGGTGATAACACGGCAGGCTGCCTCTGGATTCTGTGCATCGCGGGTTACACCCAGCATCACATCAATGCCGCCCAGCAAATCTTCCGGGGCGCCCTCGCCAGTGACATCCGGGAATTTGAAGGGCGCATAGCCGGCCAAATTCTGGTCAAGCGGCGGTGGGTTCGGGTTGGCAGCCTGCTGCTGCCACCAAGCGCCCATCGGGAACATGGCCGCGCGACCGCCCTGAATGAGTTCAACCGCGCCCGGATAATGAGTCATGCCCAGAGCGCCCATCTGGAAAATGCCGTCATCAAAAAGACGCTGCCACCAGGTCATCGCTTCCACAAAGGGCGCATCAGTAAAGCTGGCATTGCCCAATTCAGCCTCATAAATCAGCCCTGGAGCGATATTATGAATCAGCTGCATATAGACATCACGGCGAATCCAGCCGTCTCCCGCGCCAATCATCACCGGCGCAATGCCCTGGCTGTTGAACAGCTGCGCCAGTTCCAGCAGTTCATCGTAGGTTGTCGGCGGCTCGACCCCAGCCTCTTCAAAAATCGGGACGGTGTACCACATATTGATGGTCTGAACCAGAACGGGCAAGCCATAGATGTTCTCGTCGCCCTCCGGGTTGCCCAGACGCGCCTGCTCGATGCCGACCGGATAAAATTGCTCCTGCCAGTTTTCGCCCCAAGTCTGCTCGGCGCAGTCTTGCAGCGGCATCAGATGATTGCGATACTGTTGGGTCAAGGCGCCAGGTTCCAGCCCAATCAAGTCCGGCAAGGACCCGCCAGCCGCCATCGTCTGCAAATCAACCAGATACTCCGTATAGTTGGTGATGTCTGGCTCAATCCGAATATCAGGATTGTTGATATTGAATGCCTCTATCATCTGCTGGGTGGTCGCAATAACCGGACTCCAGGAGCGGAAGGTCACAACAGTTTCATCCTGAGCCGCCAGCGGCAGACTCACCGCGAGTAACAATACAAAAACGAAAGCCAATAAAATTTTTCTTTGCATGATTTTTCTCCTTATTTACTTGATGCTTGCGGTGCTTCGCCATTTAATCGGTGCGGCAGCCTCCCTTCATTTATCCAATCAGGTTTCCATGCAGCGCCGCCGGAATGAGATGCGGTTGACCGTGCTGCAAGGCCAGATGATACATCTGTGCCGCTATCTCGACCATCACGGTGCAGTGAATCGCCTTTCTTAATGTGTCGCCGACCGCCAGCATACCATGATTCGCCCAAACCACCGCGTTCTTGTCTCCCATCACTTCCAGCATGTCATAGCCAAACTGCCGCGAGCCGCTCAATGCGAAAGGCATCACCGGCACCTCACCGCCGACATCAATCAGCGTGCCGACATGCACCGGCGCGATAGGCATGTGCAGCACGCCAAACACATTGGTGTAAATCGGCTCGGCATGAACAATAGCCCGAACATCAGGCCGCTTTTCATAAACCGCCAGATGAACCGGCGATTCGGACGAAGGCTCGCGCTTCCCCTCGATGACACGTCCATCCAAATCGACCACAACAACATCTTCAGCCGTCAATTCATCATAGGGATAATCATGTGGCGTAATCAGGACAAGCCCGCTTAGCGGGTCGCGCAGGCTCAGGTTGCCCTGCGTCAGCGGCACCAGGCCAATGCCAGCTACCTGCTCCGCTCCCTCAACCAGCTGCCGCTTGAGCGCTGTGAGGTCTTGATGAGGATGTGAAGGCTTGTCCATAATCGCTTGCGCACCTTTTTCATTCTTGACAGACTGGCCGTATAATACAAATAATTATCGATAATGACAAATATAAATCTTTTCGGCCGGCCTTGCCCCGATTGTCATTTGCATCACGCAAAACGAAAGCATACCCTCGCTGGTGATTTATAGCGCCGCCATCGAGCAGGCGCAGGGCAAGCCATTCAACAGCAGCGCTTAGGGCATGTCACCACGAAAATATCGTGCAACTTGCACCTCTTAACAACGCCCAAAATGCTGTAAAGTCACGGCTGGCAAATATACACAGGAGATGCACCCATGAAACCCGAAACCATCGCCATTCATGGCGGTTATGCCAGCGAGCCGACCACCAAGGCCGTCGCTGTACCCATTTACCAGACAGTCGCCTACGAGTTCGACAATGCGCAGCATGGCGCCGATTTATTCAACCTTGCCGTCCCCGGCAATATCTACACCCGCATTATGAACCCGACCAACGATGTCCTGGAACAGCGCATCGCCCAACTGGAAGGCGGCGTGGCCGCCTTGGCCGTCAGCGCCGGCAGCGCGGCAGTGAACTACTCGATTGTCAACTTGGCTGAAGCTGGCAATAATATCGTAACTGTGCCTCTGCTTTATGGCGGCACTTATACCCTGTTCAAGCACATGCTGCCCAAGCTGGGCATTGATGTCCGCTTCGCCGCCGATGACAGCCCAGCCAGCCTGGAAAAACTCATCGACGACAAGAGCTCCGCCGTTTATTGCGAATCGATTGGCAATCCCGCCGGCAATATCCCCGACCTGGAAGCCATCTCCGATATGTCGCACGCGCACGGGATACCCGTGATTGTGGACAACACAGTCCCAACCCCGGCCTTGACCCGTCCCTTTGATTATGGCGTTGACATTGTGGTGCATTCGCTGACCAAATACATGGGCGGGCATGGCACCACGATTGCCGGCGCGATTGTCGATTCAGGCAACTTCCCCTGGGCCCAACATGCCGAACGCTTCCCCATGTTCAGCGAACCCGAAGCCTCCTATCACGGCATTGTCTACACCGAAGCCCTCGGGCCCGCCGCCTACATCGGCCGCGCCCGCACCGTCGCGCTGCGCAACACCGGCTCAGCCCTCAGCCCCTTTAACGCCTTCCTGATTCTGCAAGGGCTGGAAACCCTGTCGCTCCGCATGGAACGCCATACCGACAATGCCCTCGCAGTCGCCAATTATCTGGAAGGACACCCCCAAGTCGAGTGGGTCAGCTATCCCGGACTGAAAAGCTCGCCCTATTATGACTTGGCGCAAAAATACACCCACGGCCGACCATCCGCATTGATGGCTTTCGGCATCAAAGGCGGCTATGACGCCGGCATCGAATTCTATGACGCCCTCAAGATTTTCAAACGGCTGGTCAACATTGGCGATGCCAAATCCTTGGCGGCACACCCAGCCTCCACCACACACCGCCAATTAACAGAAGCGGAACTCCAGTCCGCCGGCGTCACGCCCGATATGATTCGCCTGTGCATTGGCATCGAGCATATCGACGACATCATCGCCGACCTCGAACAGGCTTTGGCTGCCGCGCAATAGCCAAACCAGCAAGGGCTGTCGGCTTTTACCTAAGGCACAGGACAAACCAGGCGGTCAAGCATTTGTCTGGTTTGTCCAAGCCATATCTAATTCTTCGCCACCCACTGGCGCACCTTAATTTCGCGGCGCTCCATGAAAGAACAGACTGCCCATTAACCCGCTTGAGGTCAAACATCAGGCAATCGTCAGTGTCTTTGCGCTACGATTACTGCTATTCTCAAGGCACACGCAACGAATCAGAGAAAGCAACTTTATTTTATCGGGCCTGCTCCTTTCATTCTTTGCCTAGCAAACCTTACATACGCTTTGTCCTGCTCAATACCAATCCATTTGCGACCATATTTTTTCGCTACATAAGTTGTTGTGCCACTTCCTAAAAATGGATCAAGTACAATATCCCCTTTTTTGGAACTGGCCAAAATGATCCTCTTGAGCATTTCTTTCGGTTTTTGTGTTGGGTGTAAAGCACGCCCATTGTCACCGCGCAGCCTTTCTTTACCTTGTACAAGTGGCAACTTCCAAAGATCACGCATTTGTTTCGGGCTTCCATCCTTTTGTTTTTCCGGGTTTATTTCTTTTACTGTTTCATAATTAAAAGTCCAACCAGTTCCTTTTACCGCCCAAATAATAAACTCCGTTGAGTGAGTATATACACGTCTTGTCATATTCGGCATAGCATTTGTTTTGTACCAAGTGATAATGTTGTTTATTTTGAATTTAAGTTGTTTCAGTACAATCATCACTTCACCAATATTGTGATAACTACAAGCAATGTAAATTGAACCTTTATCCTTCAAAACTCTATTGCAAGCACTAATCCACTCACGTGTAAATTGCATATATTCTGGAGCGGTCATCTTGTCCCAATATGCGTTGACCATATACCAATCACCACCGGTTTTATTGCCTTTCCATTCCAAACCATTCCCCGACAGATTGTAAGGAGGATCGGCGAAAATCAAGTCGATGGATTTTGCATAGACTTCCTTGTGAAGTATATCAATGCAATTTCCATGGTAGATAATATTAGTTTTCATGTTCTATGTTTGGGAAATTAGACTTTCTTGCCACAAAGAAATCGTATTGGGAATACTTTGTAACCACTTGTCTGAACTATTGAAGGAGTTGGATGAATCCAAAATTTCGTCGTACAAACGCGAAATTTCTGAGTGCCTTAAAAACTTCCTTTCAGTTTTCATTTGAAGCAATACTTTCAAGATACAAACGAAATGATTGATTGAAAGGGGAATGATTTTCTGAGGTCGCCCCTCATATTCATACTTTATTGCCGTCCAAAAAGTATTTACCGTATCTCTATGCAGTTTTGGGGCAATAAACAAACAATATGAGGATTTATTCTCGTGCCTCTTCTCAAAGTCTCTCAGGTGTCTCATAACAGGTTGTCCCTCATGGTACCATTGAACACGACCTGTTTGCATTGTGACTTCGCAAATAGCATTGAAACTTTCATAGAAACACTCAATATCTGGTATGTTGGCAGGCGCGGTAAATGTTGGTTCGTTATCATCACCAACAGGATAATTAGGTCTGATTTTCAAGGCATCATTGAGTGCTTGCAAACCGAGCGCAGACAGTTTCTCGAGCAGAATCGAACGATCCTCGAAATTATATATATTTTCCAAATCCTTAATATATGATTCTAATTGCTCAATTGCTTGAGATTGTTTATAAGTCTCCTCATCTTGTAATTCTCGTCTGTATCCCCTCAATTCTTTGATGTAGTTAATCAACTCATGAGCGGACATTGCCTGAAACTTTTTAACTTCAATTTTCTCTTTCTGTAAAGTAACTTCGTAACTTCGAATATCCTCAACAAGTGTTCTTATAATCTCAAAATGTTTTTCTTCAGTTTCCCAAGGTAGTCGAGGCTCTGAGATGTCAGCGATATAAGCAAGATACTTTTCTTTGGATTCGAAAATCTTTGATTGTGCGTTATCGTTAGCAAGCAGGGACTCAATCTCGACTGACCGTCTTGGCTCTAAATCAACATAAAATCCGCCACCACGAATATGAATATATCTTGTCAAGCGGAAATATCGAATAGCATTATCACCATAATCTTTCAAATTGCTTAACAATTTAGTTATCTTTTCCTTGTTATCCGTTTCAAGGAATTCACTAGCGAATTGCTTCTTATAACTATCAAAAATTTTTCTTTGCTCTTGCTTTGCTTTTCCTGATAATTCATCCCGTAGTGTGATAATTTTTTCTGCATAGGTCTCTATATCTTGGTAATGTACCAAGGTTGGAGCAAAGAGAGAAAACTCTTCTTTGCTAATACCTTTTGCTGTGTTGCCACACGCAATTTCTTCCTGATTAACTGCATTGATCAAGTGAAGTGTCCCAACAAATGGTTTGATGTCATAATATCCATTTACTGAATAATCTCGGCTGTTTGGATTAGGTATTTGCCATTTCAGAAAACTTCTAAAGAATACATCTTCATAATCAAAGTCATTTTTCAAGAACAACTTCCCCGAATCAGTTATTCTCACCTTCTTATTCTCGATAGTAGCAAGTCCTATCTTTTTTAGCGGATTTACTGATTGTCGTCCACGCATTGGAGGATCTTTATAGCCTTTTGCATAGAAAATTTCCTCTGCTGTTTCAAAAGAAATATCTTTTGACAGATCATCGATCAATTCAATCTTGTCTTGGGAAAGTCCGTTGTAGAATTGATGATTTCCATATCCATATCGTCTGTTTTGAATCAGCAAGATTTGATACTTTTTCTGATTCTCGAGATGCCACTCCGAATTTTCGAGTCGTTGTAAAACAACCAAGAAATTTCTCAATCTCTCCGGGTTTCGTACTGCGGTAGCTATTGACCAAGGTTTTCTCATGGTTATCTTGTCACTTTGCAGTAGAAAATGCGCTCCGCATTGTTTTCTCCGTTACTTTTTCCTGTTGTAAAGGCTTTGTAATTCGTTTCAAAGATCTCAACATTGCCTTTGTCGTTCAAGATCTGCAGTATTTCCTCATCACTCATTCGTGCATTTGAACGACTGTCTTTGGAGTTGCCAGTATTATTATAGGAAAGCAAAATGTACCTACAATCAGCGTTTCGAATCAAATCCTCAAATGCGCTGGTTGCGCTTTTGAGGCAGTAACTACTTTTGATATGTGAGCGATCCATTTTTTTGCCGACGCCAATAACCTCTGGCTTTTTCCATTCCGCAAGATTTTCTAACAAGTGATAAGCGTCCGAATATTGGCGGGAATTGTAAGGTGGATCAATATACAAAACATCGCAAGAGATTTTTTTTATAAGCACATTTGCATCTTCTTTATAAACCTCGTTGTTTGTATTATATGAATAATTAATATCTGGAACAAGTAATTTTATCGGCTGCAACATATCTAACTTCTTACGAAAAGCATCATAATGCCCGACAGTATTGGCTACTTTATCGACAGCGTAAAGCAAAGAGCAAATCAAAATATTTTTTTCATTAAAAGTTTCTGCAATTCTTTCTATTTCTTCCCTGATTGCTCCAATTTTTCTTGCATTTTCTTCAGTAAAATATGTTCCGCTAAAATGTTCTGAAAAATAATTCTCATATTCTTTTGACAGATTATTAAGATATTCTATCTTTTCACAAACGATTTCATGTAAATCGTCTTGAACTCCCAAAAATGCTTGCAAGCAAATGTAGTTTGCAGAGAGGAAATCGTTAGAGATTATTCTTGTATGGCAACTGTTGAACTTCTCACCAACAACACCTGTACCAGCAAAGATATCACAAAGCGAATTTATTGAACCACATTTTACAGATATGATGTCTTTTATAAATCCAAGTAGTTTGTATTTGTTACCTAAATACCGTCTATTTTGAATTTGAAAATATCCGCTTCTCGGTTCTTTCCGCCAAAAAGCAGATTTATATACACGGACTACGTAGGCAGGTTTTTCAAATTCAGACAAGTCAAAAAGCGTTCTTTGTATTCCCATGGTCTCTCACGCTTGTATGATTTTCTTAACAAATAGCATTCTATTACTTGTATGTTACTTCAAAATCCACCAGTTGCAACCGACTTTGATATCTACCATCTGTTCTCTTATTTAAATAAACCTCCCTGCTTATGCTACACTTTGTATTCTAATCAGCAACCGTTTTCAATTTGGTGAAGATGCCACATGCCTCCTGACCGCCCGAAAAAACATCACCATGCTGCCTGGATGCTGCTGATGGCGCTGCTTTGCAGCTTGGCGGCACAGGCGCAGGACACCTTCACCAGCCCCGACGGCATACGCTATCGGGTTGAACATTTCCTGACAGCCAATTTTCCGGTTGGCCTGGTCTTCACGCCAGATGGCGAATTGTTCTACAACGAAAAGACAACCGGCAATGTCCGCTATGTCCGCGCCGACGGGACCCGCCAGATTGAACCCGTGATTAGTCTGGCAGTCGACGCCCTGCAAGAACGCGGCTTGCAGGCTGTCACGCTCGACCCCCACTATGAAACCAACCGCCATATCTGGGTGTTCTATACCGCCCAAGGCACCTCCCGCAATTATCCCGCCAACAAGGTGCTGCGATTCCAGTTCGAGGATGGCATCGGCACGAACCCGGTCGAATTTCTGTCCCTGCCGATTGATACCGGGCATCTGCTGCATAACGGCGGCGGTCTGCAATTTGATGATGAGGGTTATCTTTATGTCGGGGTTGGAGATTACGGGGATGCCAGCCGGCCACAAGACCTGACCCTCCCGCACGGCAAAATTCACCGCTTCGCCATCCAGGATGACCGGCTGGTCATTCCTGACGACAACCCATTTGAGGGCAGCAGCATCTATGCCTACGGTCTGCGCAACCCCTTTGATTATGCCTTCGACCCCCTCAGCGGACGCCTCTTCGCCACCGAAAACGGCGACGACTGCGATGATGAACTCAACTTGATTCTGCCCGGCTTTAATTATGGCTACCGCGAGCATTACGAATGCGCCGGCACCCGATTTATTGCCGGCCTCGGACGCTATCTGCCGCCCCTGCTCAGCTACACGCCCACCATTGCCCCGGCCGGCATTGCCTTCTATGACCACCCCGCGCTGCCACAGTGGCGCAATGACCTGTTCTTCTGTAGCTGGAATGATGGCGTTCTGCACCATGTGCGCCTGGCGGCTGGGCGCAACCGCGTCGAGTTTGACCGCCAGATTGAACTTGGCGCGGTTCGCTGCCGCATCGATGTCGCCGTCAGTCCCTCAGGGGCAATCTATTTTGGAACAGTCGGCGGCGGGACCGGCGCGATTTATCGCCTGCTGCCCCTGCACGACTAAACAAAACCCGATGCGCCACTCCCGAAGGCATAACGTCCCACCAGCGGCACAAACCTGCACTTCAGCAGTGTCTCCGAACGAATTCTGTCACCGTGACGGGTGATTAAGGTGAGGTCTTGCAGGTTCTGGCTGCCAATGGGCAATATCATGCGCCCGCCATGATGCTCAAGCTGGCTGCAAAGCACGCTCGGCAGGCGCGGCACCGCCGCCGTCACCATGATGCGGTCAAAGGGCGCCTGGTCGGGCAACCCCTGGCTGCCATCGCCAACATGGATGTCGAGATTGCTGTAACGCAATTCGCTAATGCACGCGCCCGCCATGTCCGCCAGACGGCTGAGACGCTCGATACTGTAGACATAATGCGCCAGATGACACAGTATCGCCGTCTGATAACCAGAGCCAGTGCCGATTTCCAGCACCGAATGATGCGGCCTGAGGCGCAGCCTCTCGGACATAAACGCGACCATATAGGGCTGGGAGATGGTTTGCCCCCCGCCAATCGGCAGCGGCGCATCTTCATAGGCACGCCGCTTGAATCTCGCCGCGACAAAATGATGACGGGGTATGACCCGCATGGCATCCAGGACTCGGCGGTCCTTAATGCCACGCTTTATCAGCTGTTCGTCAACCATACGCAGCCGCAGCCGCGCGTACTCTCGCAGGGTTGGCATCCGCACCCCCGACATACCTCCCCGACCGATAACTTAAAACTAGCACAAAGCCATCATATAGGCAAATCACCCCGCCACGCTGGTTCTGCCGGCCTGCTTTGAATATGGATAAGCCTAGCCACATTTTGCAAATCTGTTAAAGTATGGGCCATTCCGTCAGCATTCGCATCCGACAGGCTCGTGACTCACTCCGCAAACCATTCACCCACTCCTCTTGATATGCGGCGGGTCATCCCGATTTTCCTGCTTGTGTTTGTCGATATGCTCGGATTAACGGTCATCCTGCCACTGCTGCATCTCTATGCGGCTGCTTTCGGCGCGACTCCCCTGCAAATCGGCATGGTCATGGCGGCCTTTCCACTGGCACAGCTATTGGGTGTGCCGATGATGGGCGCCCTGTCCGACCGGCTGGGCCGCAAACCGCTTCTGCTGGCCAGCCAACTGACAACCTGCATCAGCTTCATCATGCTTGGTCTGGCGACTTCGCTCGAAATGGTCATCCTGTCGCGCTTGCTGGACGGGCTCTTCGGCGCCAATATATCCACCGCCCAAGCAGCCATCAGCGATATTACCGACCGCTCGAACCGCGCCCGCGGCTTGGGCATCACCGGGGCGGCTTTCGGGCTTGGTTTTATCTTTGGGCCCATCATCGCCATCGTCTCTTTTGAATTAACCGATTCTTTGGCGATGCCGGCATTCACAGCCGCCGTTTATTCCTTCGCTTCCCTGATGATGACTGTTTTTATCTTTCAGGAAACGCTCCCGCCCGAAAAGCGCGGTCAAGGCGGTTGGGCGGCAGTCAGCCCTCTGATTGTCATCCGCTATATCCTCCGCCCGTTTTTAGGTGTGCTGCTCTTGCTTATGTTTGGGCAGCAGGTGATTTTCTTTGGTTATGAGAGCCTGCTCGGTTTGTTCACATTGAGCCAGCTAGGCTTTTTGGGGCCGGGCAACGCCATGCTTTTCTTGCTGATTGGCATCATTCTGGTCACAGTACAGGCACGCTACATCGGTCGCTGGAGCGCCAAATATGGCGAAAGGCGGCTGGTCATTGGCGCCTTGGCGCTCTTGGCCATCGGGCTGGCGCTGACCGGCACAACACCGGCACAGCCACATCCCTTTTATGTGCAGGAAATCGTCCGCAGCGACCTGCTTGCCCAAAACCCATCCAGCGCCGAGACGCTCATCGGCGGGCTGGGGGTTGCCCTGCCACCCAAGGGCAATAACGGTCTTGGCGGGGTCATCTGGCTCTTATTCGCCATCCTGCCAATCTCAGTCGGCGCCGGGCTGATACGTCCGACCCTCAACAGCCTGATAACCCAGTGCGTATCGGAAGGGGAATATGGCACAGTGCTTGGGGTAAGTTCGTCTTTGGTCAGCGCCGCCAATGCCTTGGCGCCACTGGCGGCCGGATTGATTTTTCAATGGTATGGCGCCAGTGCGCCTTTTCTAATCGGCGCCGGATTGATGGCGGGAATTTGCGCTTTCAGTCTGCTAGCGCTGCGGCGGCAGCCCTGACGAAGCTCACGCGCGGCAGGCGGTCACTGGGCATGAACCCAGCCTTCCCAGGTGCGGGCGCTCCATGCCGAATAGAGCGCAATCGCGCCCGCCGTCGCCACATTCAAACTGCCCACTTTGCCGCGCATGGGCAAGGTCAGCAGCAAATCACAGGTATCCCGCACCAGACGGCGCAAACCTTCGCCCTCGCTGCCCATGACCAAGCCCAGCGCCATGTCGAGGTCGGTTTTGTCGAGCGCCGGAATGTTAGGCCCCACATCGAGACCCACCAGCCAGATGTCCTCCGCCTTTAGCTCCCTCATCGCATTGACCAGATTCGTCACCTGCGCCACCTGAATATGCTCGACAGCCCCCGAAGACGCATTCACCACAGCGGGCGTCACGGCAACGCTGCGGCGCTCTTGAATCACAATGCCATGAACGCCAACCGCATCACTGACCCGAATCAAAGAGCCGACATTCTGCGGGTCTTTCAGCAAATCCAGCAAGAGGATAAAGGGCTTTTCCTGACGTTCGGCAGCCGTATCGAGAATGTCATCCAGTTCGCAATAAGGGTAAGGCCCCACGCGCATCACCAAGCCCTGATGATTGCCATTGTTCGCTAGGTCATCGAGAATGCGCCGCTGCACCCGTTGAATCGGGACTTGCAGTTCTTCCGCCATGCCCATCGCCTCGCCGACCGAACCTCTTTTTTCAGCCCGTTCATGGATCATCAGCGAATGCAGCCGCCGCCGCCCCGAACGCATCGCCTCAACCACTGCCCAGTGTCCATACAAAAATTCCGGCATAACGCGCTTCACCCCAATTTCCAAACCGTCCCATCAGCGCGGTCTTCCAAGACAATCCCCAGCCCCGCCAGTTGGTCACGGATTTGGTCACTGCGGGCATAATCCCGCTCGGCACGCGCCTGCGCCCGCAGTTCAATCAACATTTGAATCAGCCCCGCCTCACGCTGCCCATCGCCACCCGCCGCCTCAAGCTCCGGCACAAGACCCAGCACATCGCCACCCATACAGGTATAGGCCGCATCAATCGCCTTCAGCGTCGACAAACCCACCTCGGCCTCGCTATTCAGCAGGCTGTTGACATCGCGGGTCAGGTCTTGCAAGACGGCAATCGCCCGTGGCGAATTGAAGTCATCGTCCATCACCTCGCGGAAGGCCGCTTTTGCCTGCTCCAGCCGCCCGCGGAAGCCGCCAGCGGCATCGCTTTCCACAGCGCTGTTCATCTGCTGCCGCGTCAGGCGCACCGCATTCATCAGCCGCTCCCAGCCCGATTTGGCGGAAGCCAGCGAATCCTCGCTATAAACAACCGGATTGCTGTAATGGGAGGTCAGGATGAAGTAACGCAGTTCCTGCGGACGATAGGCACGCAAAGCCTCCTTAATCGTGACGAAGTTCCCCAGCGATTTGCTCATCTTGACCGGCACGCCCTCCAAAGGGTCAAGCACATTCAGGCTGCCCGTCAGCATCCAGTAATTGGCGAAAGCCGCGTCATTGGCGCATTCACTTTGGGCGATTTCATTCTCATTATGCGGATAGATGTTGTCGATGCCGCCGCCATGAATATCGAAGTTGGCCCCCAGATACTTGCGTGCCATCGCCGAGCATTCAATATGCCAGCCCGGGAATCCCGCGCCCCAAGGGCTGTTCCAGCGCAGGATATGTTCGGGACTCGCTTTTTTCCACAGCGCGAAATCAGCCGGATGCCTTTTGTCCCCGCCGACAAGCTCGCGCGATGTGTCCTGCTGCTCCTCAAGCCGCCGATTCGACAGCTTGCCATAATCAGGATGACTCATCACATCAAAATAGACGCTGCCATCAGCCACATAAGCATTCTCGCTGGCAATCAGCGTCTCAATCATTTCAATCTGCTCTGGCACATGACCGCTCGCCCGCGGGGAAATATCCGGCCGAACCACCCCCAGGGCATCCATATCTTCAAAGTAACTGCGGGCATAAGTCTCCACAATCTGCATCGGTCGGGCATGAAGCTGCCGCGCCCGCGCCAGCACCTTGTCCTCCTCATTCGCCTGCAAATGACCCACATCGGTGATATTCTGAACATAAAGGACATCCCAGCCGCTATAGCGCAGATAACGCAGCGCCACATCAAAGGATACATAGGTCTTGGCATGACCCAAATGCGAATCGTCATAAACCGTCGGGCCACAGACATACATGCCAACGCGCCCTTCATCAATCGCCTTGAACTCCTGTTTTTCGCGCCCCAGCACATTGAAGATCTGCAAAGTCATAAGCCCCGCCGTCCCCTTCTTTTTCTGATTGACGCCTATTGTAACAGAAACTCGCTCGATGCGAACCAGCCATCATCAAAATAATCGGGCGCGAAAATAAGGCCAACTCACGCCGCCCCTATCGGCTTGGCATATTCATGGATGTCGTGCAGCCGCCTGAACCCGACCGAAGCATACAGCGCAGCGGCAGCCGGATTCGCCTGCGGCGGCGCGTGGCAGACATAAGCGCGCTTGATGCCATGTTCGCCTTGCATCCGCTTAAGCGCATAAACCATCAGCGCCTTGCCAATCCCCCGCCGCCGAAAATCGGAATGCGTGCCGACTGGCTCAAACAGAAGCGACCGATTGACCTCATCAACCCAGACATTGGTAAAGGCCGCGAAGCGCTGGTCTGGCGCCACGACTGCAATCTCATATTCCATGTGCGGCGCCCGAAAAACCCGGCCATACGATTCGGGGGTCCACTTGTTGGTGAAGCTGTGATTGTGGACATCCGCCAGCTTTTCGACATCGGCGGCGCTGGCATCGTGAAATCGAAAGCCCGGCGGCAGGCTCGCCAGCGGCAGATAATCATAATCGTGCCGCGTCATGGTGAACGAATGTTTGTCATAAACATACCCGCGTGCCTCAAGAAAGGCACGATAGCCTTGGTCGCAGTCAAATGCCTCGACCACCAGCGCATCTGTCTTTTTGCCAATCCGCCGCGCGAAATCGAGGGTCGCCCGCTCGCACCATGCGAACAAGGCAGCATGAAAATCGGTGAACAGCAGCTTCGGCGCCAGCTGCAAATCAAAGGATTCCCACTGCGGATACAGGTTGACAAAGGCGATGATATTGTCGGCATCATCCGTCCAATAGTGGAGCATCTCCTGCGGACGCAGCTTGTAGCCCCCATTGAACAAGCGATGACCAATATCGCCCTTATGCAAATAATGGCAGTGTCCCGCCTGCTGTACCCAGCGCATCAGCGCCGCTTGCACGCGACCTAAATCTGCCGCCTTCTGATAGGCTTGCACCTGCATCGCCCGCTCCTGTCTTATCAGCCAATCGCCCGTTCATAGAGCGCCACCATCCGCCGTACCTGACCTTCCAGCGAAAAAGCCTGACGGACACGCGCCTGTCCCTGATGCCCCATTTGCCGCCGCAGCGCCTGACTGCGCAGCAGCCGCCCCAAATGATAAGCGAACTGCTCTATATCCAAGGGATTGACGACGAATCCCGTCTCGCCATGAACAACAAGCTCTGGCGAACCGCCAAAACAAGTCGCAATCACGGGTTTGCCCGCCGCCATCGCTTCCAGATTCACGGTCGGAAAGGGGTCGCAGTAAATCGAGGGGACAGCCACCACATCCGCCAGATGATAGGCAGCCCGCAATTCATCCCCAGCCAGCCAGCCGCCAGCCCGAATTATCGGCTGCAAATGCTGATAGCCTGAGGGAATGTCCCGCTTGATGTCCCCCGCGGTTAATGCCAGCAGACGCATATTCGGCAGGTCCGCGCGGAGTTGCTCCATCGCTTGCAGCAACTGCAAGGTCCCCTTGTCTGAGGTCAGGCGCCCCGCCAGCAAAATCACCTGCTTTCCCCTCAGGTCAAGCCGCTGTCGCAAACCCTCAGCCAACTCGGCATCCACCAGCGACCATTCGGCGGCATCAATGCCATTATGCACCACCTCAAAGGGCGGCAGTCGGTTGACTGCCAGGGCATCTGCCAAGGCTTGGCTGGGCGCAGTGCGAATGTCCGCGCAACTATGCAGATAATGTCGGATGAGCCGGTTGCGAAAAGGGTTGTAGCGAAACCGATTCTGGCGAATGTTAAATCCAGTCGGCAGGCGATAATCCGCCGGCAAGAGAATTTCCTCACGCCCCGCTCGGATAAAATGCCGCAGCTTGCCATAGGCGAAGGGCATGACATCATGGGCGCTAAAGACTGTGGCAATGCCCGCTTCCCGGGCAGCTTTCAGGCTGTGCCAGGAGAGATAGAAATGGATATTGTGGGCATTGACAACATCGGGACGCAGCCGCCGCAGCAGCCCCCGCAGCGCCCCAAGAGTCTGCGGATTCCATAACGACAGCCAGGCGCGGAAGCGCTCCGGATATTTGGCATGGATATGATAAGTCGGGATGCCATCGCGGACTTCCTCAAAGGCAGCCTTCGGTGTGGTGGCGATAACATGCGCCTCATGCCCACACCCCTGCAACCCATTCGCCAGACGCCAGACAACCGCCTCCGCCCCGCCGCGGCCTTCGGGCGGAATCCTGTCATTCAAAAGTGCTATTTTCATTCGACCAGCTGCCCGCCTTTGCTGTCACCTGTTCCCTAAGGATAGACGA
Source organism: Aggregatilineales bacterium (assembly GCA_965214515.1). Taxonomy (GTDB): domain Bacteria; phylum Chloroflexota; class Anaerolineae; order Aggregatilineales; family Phototrophicaceae; genus UBA6055. The sequence goes on along the minus strand of OZ243955.1, from coordinate 2,851,577 downwards.
TAACACAGGTTAATGCGATACAGCGCCCGCCCTCACGCGGATAACCGGCATCCAATGTATAATAAAAGCAAGCTATACTAAGGAGACTCTCATGTTCCAGACTTTGCAAGATGCCGACCGCGAAGCCCGCCAACTGGTTGACCGCCGGGCAGCCGACGTCGCGCTCACTGGCTGGATTCCGGGCAGCGCCTTTTTCCTCACCCCCGCCGATACCGCTATGATTCATAAGGTTGCCAGCTGGGCAGCCGGCACCGCGCTCACTGGCTGGATTCCGGGCAGCGCCTTTTTCCTCATCGCCGCCGATACCGCTATGATTCATAAGGTTGCCAGCGTGTATCGAGTCAGCGTTTTCGATATGGACAACCTGCTATCGACCCTCACAGGCGCAATCGCCAGCGCGGTCGCCGGCGGCATCATCGCCGAAGCTGTTGGCTTGATACCCGTAGTCGGCTGGGCAGCCAAAAGGGCGGCCGGGGCCGCCAAGACAAAAGTGATTGGCGATACGGTCATCCGCTACTTTCGTGAACGCTCGCCACTGCCCGATACCAAATAATCTTGCCCCCCGATGCGCTGCCAAAACAGCCCGAATCATTTGTCGCCAAGACCCTTTTAGGATATGATTTGGGATAAATGATTCAGCGACCCAAAGAGGATTCGATGCACAATACACTTCGACAAAAAGTCTTAACGCTCTACTTGGGGACTTCGGCGCTCGACAGCCGGGTTATGGGCTGGGCGATTTACGACGGCACCGGCCAAGAAACATTCACCACCGGCGACAGCAATGAGCCGCCTTATGAAACCGGATTGGACGCCCTGCTGGACGGCTGGCGGCTGATTCAGCACCCCATACTCATCCCCCCCTACCCCGGCGAGGAATACACGACCTCATTTATGAAATATGGTTTTGTTTTTGAAAAACTGGAGGCTATGCAAGAATGATTGACAAGCAATATCTGCTCAATTCCCGTCAAATGGCAGAATTCGTCGCCCGCGGCTTCCTGCGCTTTGACGAACTGGTTCCCGACGAAATCAATCAGGCGATTATGCGAGAGATCGACAAAATGGACGTCAATAGTGCGCTGACCAAGGGCGAGCCAGCCGGCACACCCTTGTCACAATGCTATGCTGGCACGGCCATCCGCACGATGCTTGACCTGCCGCCGATTCAAGGCCTTATCCAAAGCCTCGTCGGCGCCGACCCGCTCTTTGACCATGATGCCATTCATGTCCGCGAGCCAAACGAAGGCCGGGCGCAGGGCTTGCACGCCGATTCGATTATCGACCTGCGCACCCACTTTGACATTCAACTCATGTACTTCCCGCATGATGTGCCGCTCGAAATGGGCGGCACCCTGCTGCTGCCCGGCAGCCACTTTCGCCGCGTCAACGAGGCCGATGTCGCTGCCTATCAGAATATGCGCGGTCAAATCCCCATGATTTGCAAAGCCGGTTCTATTTTGGCGCTGCATCATGGCATCTGGCATTGCGGCCGCCAAAACAAAACCAACCGCCGCCGCTATATGTTCAAGCTGCGCCTGAATCCAGCCGAACCTCAGCTGCGCCTGTGGAACACCGATGACCTCGCCGCGGGCTACAGCGCTCACCAGAAAATCTTCACCGGGCAGCGCAAAGACGACATCCAGGACATCCTCAGCCGGCGCGAGCCCTGGTTTGAAGCCGCATCCGGACGGCTGGAGATTGTCAACCGCATCAAACTCTGGCGCTTTCTGACTGGCGATGACGGCTTCGATGTCCACTATTGGCTGACCCGTCTGGAAAATATGCCTGCTTGAGCTTGAGGGTCTGACAGCGTGGCTCATAATCATCTAACAGCGCAGGTGCGAGATGCAGACTGTCGGATTGGCATGAAGCGACTGGAAGAGAACTCGGTCTCTCTGGTGCTGACTGACCCGCCTTATTTCATGGATGGCATGGACGAGAACTGGAATACAGCCAAATTGAACCGACGGGTGAAGCCTGGCGTTGTCGGGTCGCTGCCGGCCGGGATGAAATTCTCTACCAAGCAGGGCAAGGCTTTGCAGCGATTTCTGACACCTGTCGCTGATGAGTGGCGGCGGGTTCTTCGCCCGGGGGGATTTTGTCTCGTTTTCAGCCAAAACCGTCTGGCGCACAGAACGGCGGTGGCCCTAGAGGATGCTGGCTTTGAGATACGCGATGTTCTGCTATGGCGCTATGAGGGTCAGGCCAAAGCCTTTACCCAAGACCATTTTGTCAGGAAGCGGGATTTGCCGCCAGATGAGAAGGCGCGGCTCATCCGCAAATTGGGCGGCCGCAAAACACCGCAGTTGAAGCCGCAGGGGGAGATGATTGTTCTGGCCCAAGCCCCAAGAGAAGGCACATTTGTCGATAACTGGGACAAATGGGAAACGGGTTTAATTGACGTGCATGACCCCTTGATTGGCAGCGGGAAGTTCCCTGGCACGGTGATTCCAGCCAAAAAGCCCAGGCGGCGATATGGACACATGACAGCCAAGCCAGTCGATTTGCTTCGACATCTGATTCGTATTTTCAGTGCGCCCGGTGCGCTTGTGCTGGATTCCTTTGCCGGCTCAGGTTCTACCGGCGTCGCCGCCAAACTTGAAGGCCGCGCCTTCGTCGGCTATGAGATTGAGACCGACATGGCCCGCCGCGCCCAAATACGGGTTGACCAAGCCGCCTCATAATGAGCAGTGAACGGAATAACTAAATGGAATCCAAGAATAAAAACGAACAGCTTTTAGAGGAAGCGAATAGACGCGAAGAACAGCATCTAAGAGAGTTGAAACTTCTTAGACAGCTAGCAGAACGGCAGGAACAGCATCTACAGGACATATCACAGAAAGTAGGTTGCTTTTTTTGGTATTTCTTTGGAACTGGAATAGCAGTTGTAACCATTACCGTGCTGCTTGCAAGAGGTTGGCGTTTGTAGTATGAGCTGGCTATCCTGACTGGATTAGGTATCAAGAAAATCCAATATCGCCCCAGCGCCCTCCGCCACACTGAATCCGTCCCGCGCCCAGTCCCAGCGCTGCTTCCCCGCCGCCACACCTTCCGCAGCGAGTTGAGTCGGCTTCCAAAGGACAAGATGACTGGGCGTATAAGGCGCATAGCGGCTGGGGTCGGTGGGGCCCATCATCATCACCGTTCGCGCCCCGCTGGCCGCCGCCAGATGGGTCAAGCCAGTGTCGTTGCCGATATAAAACAGGGCATCCGCCGCCAGCGCAGCGATTTCCTGAAACGACAGCTTATCCACCCATAAGACCGCCGGCACATTCAGACGTCTGGCGACTGCCTCGACAAGCTGCCCCTCTTTGGGCCCGCCAATGAGAACCACCCGCGCCGCCGTCTTTTCGGCTACATGATTCAGCAGTTGCGCCAGTTGCGCTGGCGGATAGCGTTTGCTGTCCATCTTCATGCCTGGGTTGCCGCCGCCGCCCGGATGCGCGACAATGTAAGGGTTGGCAAGCCGCGCTGCCGCCAGCCGCCTCTTGACAGCCGCCTTGGCCATCGGGGTCACTGGCAAATTGGCATAGGCATGAAGCTCTTGACCAGCCATCGCGCTGATGAGCTTGAGGTAAATCTCGCTTTCATGGGCGCGGTCAGTCGGGTCAACTGGCAGCCGCAGGTTGTAGCCAAAGCCACGTCCCGCGCTGTCCAGGCCCGCGCGAAGGGGAATGCCCGACAGATACACCGCCAAGCTCATCAGAGGCGAGCGCACGAGCGATACCGCCATATCATAATGCCCCGCCCGCAGCTGCCGCACAAAATGCACCATCCCCCTCAGCGAACGCACCGGCATATCCGCGGCGCCAGTATCGAGAATCGCATCCAGCGCCCCGTGATGTGCCACCGCCCGCGCCGACCACGACCCGACCGCCCAGGTGATATGCGCCCGTGGAAAGGTCTGGCGCAAAGCCGACAGCGCCGCCGTTGCCATCACCACATCCCCAATGCAGCAGGGACGAATGAACACAATCCGCTGCGGCTTGGTCGCCACAGGTTTCGCCGGCAGCAGCCGCGCCAAAACCGAATAAACCATCAAGCCCCTTTCCCCGTCATACCACCCGAACCACGCGAAATGTAACGCATCATGCACGGCAGGCATAGAGGAATCTCCAGCAGCCCCCCGAGAATGGTCTAAACATCAAAAGATGCTAAACTGAAATCATCAGTCTGTCTGGCGCAGGCTGAAAGACAGGACGACAGCTGATGCCATTCAGACGCGCATTCACCTATCCCTTCAGCGACAAACACTGGCCGCGCAAGCTGGCGCGGACTGCCCTGCTGACCCTCCTCTGCGGTCTGCCCCTCATCGGTCTTGTCGCGCTGTGCGCCTTGCTCGGCTACCTGACCGAGCTTGTCCACCATGTCATCAGCACACATCCGCGCCCGCTCCCGAATTGGAATCGCTTCGGCAAAAAAATCAATCGCGGCGCCTCCGTTTTGCTGGCACTCCTGGTCTACCACCTGCCACCCGTGATGGCGCTCTGCCTGTTATACGGCTTTAGCCAGATGATTGCTGTCAGCCTCTTCGGTGGCATTGCCTTTGTCGGGATTGTGGCTGGCATCTTACCGCTCCTGTTCATCTATATGGCAGTCACCTGGCCCATGCTGGCCATCGGGCTGATGCGTTATGCCGAAACTGGCGACCAAGGCGAGTTCTTTCGCTTCAGCAAACTCTTCCGCAGCTTGCAGACCAACACCGAACTGACCTTGCAATGGCTGCTCTATGCCATAACAGCCAACATCGCCCTGTTCATCCTCATGCCCTTCGCCCTGCTGGGACTCATCCTGTATTTTCCGGTGCATGGCTATCTAATCGGCAGCTACGGCCGCAGCCTGCAAGCAGCCGAACAGGCTTATCGCCAAGGCTCGCGCTGACAGCTGCTCGCGCCCTTTCAACTTCATCCGTTGTAACCGCTAGGCTGAAGCCGTATAATGGGATGCAAGGTCTCCGCGCAAATATCACCGCGAGCATAATATCTAAGTCCCCAAGCACAGGAGAAACAAGCCCATGCCCCCCTTCTTTATCGCCCGCATCATCGGTCTGGTGATATTCTCTATCGCGGGCATCCGCCTTGGCCACAGCCTCGCTGACTTCATCCAGCTGGGCGCATCCGAATCGGCATTTATCTTCTTCGGGGTCGGGGCGCTTTTTGGGCTGATAGCAGCGCCCTGGATGACCATCTTGCCGCTGCGGCGCCTGCGGCAGGCGAGCAGCGAAATGCCCCTCCCCAAACTCATGCTGTCCCTCCTGGGCGGCGCCATCGGTTTGCTGCTGGCCCTGCTGCTGGCATTCCCCCTGTCCCTGCTGGCAAAGCCCATCGGAGAACTCAGCCCGGCTATCGTTTCGCTTGCCTTCGGCTATCTGGGCATGACGATTTTCGGCACCCGCTCCAGCGAAATCCTGGATGCCCTAGGCGAACAGGCGCCGACTCGCTCACGGCCGGCGCAGCCTTATGCCTCGCGTCAACTGCTGCTGGATACCAGCGTCCTGATCGACGGCCGCATCGTGGAAATTGCCGCGACTGGCTTTATCGGCGGCAGCCTGGTCATCCCCCGCTTTATCCTAAGCGAACTCCAGCGCGTAGCCGATTCGCCCGACCCGCTGCGCCGCAATCGCGGACGGCGTGGATTGGCAAAACTAAATGAACTCCAGCGCAACAACCATTTGCCCGTCAAAATCATCGAGGACGACCCCGAAAATTTTGATGAAGTCGATGCCAAGCTGGTCGCGCTCTCGCTCCAACTCAACAACTCGCTCGTGACCAACGACTTTGGCCTGAATCAGGTTGCCGATGCCCAGGGGGTCGATGTGCTGAATATCAATGAGCTAGCCAACGCCGTCCGCTCGGTCTATATCCCCGGCGAAACCTTCGCCATCCGCATTATTCAGGAAGGGCGCGACCCCAATCAGGGCATCGGTTATCTCGATGACGGCACCATGGTCGTGGTCGAATCCGGGCAGGAGTATATGGACCGCCTTATCGTCGTCGAAGTCACCAAACTGATTAACCGCCCGACCGGCCGCATGATTTTCGCTGTCCCCAAACACACGGCCCAGCCCTAGCCGCCCCTTTCTCATCAGATTCCAAGTGTAAAGTTGACCCCTCATCTGATAGGATGAAGCTGTTTGGACTTTGTTGAATCGAATGCGAAAGAGGATGCGATGACCGAGGCAGTGCAAGACCGCCCCACTGGCGCCGAGAACGTTATCTGGGATTTGTCCGTCTTTTATGACAGCCCCAGCGACCCAGCCATCCAAGCCGATATCGAAAAACTCACCCAGCAGGTCGATGATTTCCAGCGTAGCTGTCGCGGGGCCGTCGCCACAATGAGCGCACCAGAATTCGCCGCCGCTTATCAGACGCTGGAAGCCATCTATGACCGGCGCGGTCGGCTGGAATCTTATGCTTTCTTGAACTTTTCCACCGATACCGCCAACACCGCCTATCAGGCTTTGGTCGCAAAAATGCAGGAGTTGGGCGCGGCCCTGAGCCAAAAAATGGTGTTCTTCAATTTGGAATGGAACGCGCTTGATGATGAGCAGGCACAGGTCATCCTCGACGACCCCGCGCTGGCGGATTACCGCTACTTTATGGAAGCCGCCCGCCGCGACAAGCCCTATAATCTGACCGAAGCGGAAGAGCGAATCATCATCGAAAAAAGCGTTACCGGCCGCCAAGCCTGGACGCGCTTTTTCACCCAGCTGACCAGCGCCCTCACCCTGGACTGGCTGGGCGAGGACGTCAATATGACCTTCGTGCTGAACAAACTGCACCATGCCGACCGCGACGTGCGCGAAATGGCCTGGCGCAAGCTGACCGACAAGCTCGAAGAAAAGTCGATGGAACTGACCTTTATCTTCAATACATTGATATTGGACAAAGCCAACAGCGACAGCCGCCGCGGCTATCCAGACTGGGTCTCCTCGCGCAACCTCAGCAATAAAGTCAGTGACGAAGTGGTCACTGCCCTAATCGAAACGGTGACCGACAATTATTCCCTCGTTGCCCGCCAGTATCGCCTCAAGAAAGCCCTGCTGGCTTATGACGAACTCTACGATTATGACCGCTATGCCCCGCTCCAGCTTCAAGAAAGCGAAGCATTCTATCCCTGGGACGAAGCCAAGGCGATTGTCCTCCAGGCATTCGCCGGCTTCAGCCCCAAAATGAAAGCTGTGGCGCAGGAATTTTTTGACGGCAGCTGGATTCATGCCCCAGTCACGCAAGGGAAACGCGGCGGCGCCTTTGCCAGCCCCACAGTCGCCTCTGCCAACCCTTATGTCTTTCTGAATTATATGGGCGATGCCCGCGCCGTGACGACCCTCGCCCATGAATTGGGGCATGGCATCCACATGGCCCTCTCCGCGCGTGAAAGCGGCCTGTTCGCGCTCTACACGCCGCTGACCACGGCCGAAATGGCATCCACCTTTGCCGAAATGCTTGTCTTCCAAGACCTCATGGCAGCCGAAGACAACCCAGAGGTGCAGCTTTCAATGCTCGTCGAGAAAATCGAAGACACCTTTGCCACGGTCTTTCGGCAAATCTCGATGAACCGCTTTGAAGACAAGATACACCGCGCCCGCCGCAGCCAAGGCGAATTAACCACCGCAGATTTTAACCAACTCTGGCTGGCAACCCAGCGCGATATGTTCCAGGACAGCGTCACCATCACCGATGAATATGGCTATTGGTGGAGTTACGTACCCCACTTCCTGCACACGCCCGGTTATGTCTATGCCTATTCCTTTGGCGAATTGCTGGTGCTGGCGCTCTATCGGCTCTATCAGGAAGAGGGCCAGCCCTTTGTCCCCAAATATCTTGACCTGCTGGCCGCTGGCGATTCTGATTATCCCGACCGACTGCTCGCAAAAGTGGGCGTGGACATCAACGACCCCGGCTTCTGGCAAAAGGGCATCGCCGTGATTGAGGCCTGGGTGGCGCAGGCCGAATCACTGGCAAAAGAACTCTATCCCGACAAATTCGCCTGAGACCACCATGGGACAGCACATCAGCCTGAAACAGGCAATCCGACAGCGGCAGCGGCTGCGACAGGCGGGCAAGACCTTGGTCTTTACCAACGGGCATTTTGATTTGCTGCATGTCGGACATCTCGACTATCTGGAGAAAGCCCGTGCTTTGGGCGATGCGCTGTTTCTCGGCTTGAACGGGGATGCCTCATCCGCCCGGCTCAAAGGCGCCGGCCGCCCGATTGTACCCGCCAGCGAGCGGGCGCGGCTGCTGGCGGCCCTGATTCCGATTACGGCCGTCATCACCTTCGAAGACGATACCGCCGCTGCCCTGCTTCGAGCGCTTGAACCCGAGATTTATGTCAAAGGCGGGGATTATGCCCACAAGCCCCTCCCCGAAGCCCCGACCGTCAAGGCCTACGGCGGGCGCATCGAATTGATTGACTGTCTGGCAGGACACAGCACAACAGCGCTCATCCAACGCATCCGCGCCTTGCCCTGACGCAAAAAAGGGACGCCATCGGCATCCCCTCTTTCATCCCTCTGCGCTGATATAAGCCCAGCCCCGCCGCCAGTGTATCGGCATCAGGTCAGGCGGTTGTAGAACTCAACCACCATCTGAACATCAACCGGCGTCTGCACCTCGCCCTCTTCTGGCAGGCGGTCGAACGTGACGCGGTAGTTTTCCTTGTCCACAATCAGATAAGGCGGAAAATAAGCCGACTGCTGAATCCATTCCTGAATATGCACATTCTTTTTCATCTTATCAGTCACTTCGATGACATCGCCCGGCATCACCTGATACGAAGGCAAGTCCAGCCGCCGCCCATTGACCTTGATGTGACCATGCCCGACAACCTGACGCGCCGCCCAAATAGTCGCCCCCAAGCCCGCTTTGTAGACAACATTGTCCAGTCGGCGTTCCAGCAGGGTCAAGAGGTTGTTGCCAGTCGGCCCCGCCATCAGAGCGGCTTTCTTATAATAGTTGCGCAGCTGACGTTCACGCACATTGTAGATGAATGCCAGCTTTTGTTTCTCATCCAGCTGAATGGCATAGTTGCTGCGCCGCCCAGAGCGAAACGATTTGTCGCGCCCGTGTTCCCCTGGGGGATAGGCGCGTTCCTCCAAAATGCGCGAGTATTTGGGACGCGGCACCAGCAGTTCCCCGAAGCGCCTCTGTGGTTTTGCTTTTGGTCCATGATACGAAGCCATAAATGACGAACCCTTTTATTGATGCTGACAGAAATCGACTGTTCATATTAACTGATTCTGCCCATATTGCTAGGGTGAGTTTCTCGCACATCAAGCATTACGCCAGCCAAACGCCTGTGCTACCATAACAATCCCTTCGGGACAGAATGATAGCGGAAAGGACTTTTGGCTATGAGCTATGAATTTATCCTGATTGACCAGCCGGCTGATGGCGTTGGACGAGTCCAGTTCAACCGCCCGCAGGCGCTCAACGCCCTCAATTCGCCTTTGCTGGATGAGGTCATGGATGCCCTGCTGACCTTCAATGCCGACCAGCGCATCGGCGCGATGATACTCACTGGCAGCGACAAAGCATTCGCCGCCGGCGCCGACATCAAGGAGATGGACGCCAGAACCTACCTGGACATGATGATGACCGCCTCACTGATTGACCGCTTCGATTTCAGACGGGTCAGCAAGCCGATTATCGCGGCGGTATCGGGCTATGCGCTTGGCGGCGGCTGCGAAATCGCCATGAGTTGTGACATGATTGTCGCCTCGGAAACCGCCCTCTTTGGCCAGCCAGAGATTAACCTCGGCATTATCCCCGGTGGCGGCGCCACCCAGCGCCTGACCCATGCCCTTGGCAAGTTCCTGGCCATGGAAATCATGCTGACCGACCGCCGGCTCTCGGCACAGGAGGCTTTGCGATATGGCTTGGTCAATCGGGTTGCGCCGCTCGACCAATATATGGATGTCGCCATCCAAACCGCGGGCCAAGCCGCCAGCAGGTCGCAAATCGCCATCAGGCTGACCAAAGAAGCCATCAACAAGGCTGACGAGATGACCCTGAGCCAAGGGCTGGAATTTGAAAGACGCAATTTTTACCTCGCCTTTGGCTCCGAAGACAAAGCCGAAGGGATGCGTGCCTTTATCGAAAAGCGAAAAGCGGTATGGAAAAACCGCTAAGCCTGACCCTGCTCTATACATCCAATATCCGCGGCGACATCCCTATGCTGCCGCGCCTCTATACTTTCATGCAGCGCTTGAAGCCAGCCCGGCGGCAAGGCAGCCTGCTGCTTGACCTTGGCCATGCCTGCGCCGCTGAGGTCTGGCACTGTCGGCTGACCCAGGGCCGCTCGACCCTGATTGTGCTGGATGGCATGGGCTATCATGCCGCCAACGTCGCCGGCACCCTCGACCCCATCAGCCGCCGCAAAGTCGCCGCGCAAATGACCATGGCCCTGGTCGATGATTCACAGGATTGGCATTATCAGATTCCGCCCGTCACCGATAGGGGCATCACCGCGACTCTCCGCCCGCAAGACCCGTCCGCCCGCTTGCAAATCTGCCTGTCGCCAGCCGCCGCGACCAAAGTTCAAGATAACATCCTTTATCTGGGCGATGTCCGCGCCAAGCAAATTGGCCGCGTCCGCCTTGACCTGCATCCCCTGCCGCGTCTGGTCGCGGCGGCGGTGCATGACCTGCCCCCCAACACGCCCGCCAACCCCAGCCTGGCCGCGGCCGTCGAATTCGTCGAAAGCGAAGCGCGTTATTATCAGCGGAAGCGATGATTTTTTACCACAGCGGCACGAAAGACACGGAGACCTACCCCCGCGCCAGATTCAGCGCCAGCAGACGCCGCAGAATCTCCTCGTCATCATCCAGTATTGCCGGCTCCCAGCCATAGGCAGCGCAGACCGCCACATCCAGCGCTTGATGCAGCTCATCCAGGCGCGGCGCGAAATCAGCGGCGGCTTTGACCTTCATGCTGTCCAGCCCGCGAAAGGCCTGCAAGGCATTGTAGAGGTTGGTCAGGGTGCGTTCCTTGAGCGCCCTGCCACCCACTCCTTCAAGATTCAGCCAGGCATGACGTTCCGCGTTTAATCGCTTCGCCGCCCGACTGATGGCCTGATATGCCGCGCTTTGCCGGTCCTCTTTGCCCGGCGGCCAAGGGAAAGGAAAGGTCTGAAATGTGGTGGTCGGGGTATAGCGGGGGTCATTGCCTTTGCCTAGCCTTGTCCCCATGCGTAGCGACCAAAGCTCATGCAATTTGGAGTGCAAAACACCGAAGAAGTAGTCGTCGTTGCGGGCGATGGCTATCAGTAAGTTGGAAGGCAATAATTTCTTTCGCTGCCACACAAAAATTCTATGTTTTGAAACCAAAGGAGTACAGATGAAACGCTCTAAATTGACTAAAGCATTGCGCATTCCCGGACACGATTCCCCATGAATCCACCACCGCATTCTGGTTCTAACACGGCGATTATTATCTCGAATTGGTTTCACATTTTGTACAACATAGTCGAAAGGGGCTTCATACTGCTTCGCGCTTTCAAGGGGCATTTCTGCAAAATCAATGAGCCATGTATTGCTTGGGCGGTTCACTATGTCTCTTGCATTTGCGGTTGGTTTTATCACATCGGCATTATCAAGGCCACTGCTATTCCTTAGAGTGAGCATTTTCTGCGCCATATCCCTGTCAATATCAAAAGGCCCGCTCTTTTGAACGCCTACGAAACTCAATCCCTTGTTTTCTATAAGTACAACGGCTTTAGTAACATCGACGCTCGCGGTCAAGTCTGAGTTAATTGTATTGGCTGGCATTCCATCAAGTGTTTTATGTTGTTCTGTGCCATCATCAAAGCCAACCATCGACACACGCACCGCCGCACCATCAAGTATCCATTCCCTGTTCGACCAGGCCATGAATATATCGCCCGTGCCTTTGATGCGCTTCAGAACTTCCCGATTCAATCCGCCGCGTATGGAATTGGTCGCTAGCAGTCCAGCCCGTTCTGCTTTGCCATTCTTAATCTGCTCCCGCGCTTTCTCAAACCAGTAACAGACTAAATCCGCACCGCCTGGCACGCGCCCGCTATAAAATGCCCGCAGCCTGTCAACATAGCCATCATTATTCTTATCCAATTCGCGGCGCATTTTCTTGTCGCCCAAAAAAGGCGGGTTGCCCACAATCACATCCACCGCCGGCCATGCAGGTTCGGCAGGACTGCCCGCCTCATCGAAGGCCAAAATGGCATCCTTGCAGACGATATTGCCGCTCAAATCCTGCAGCAGCGGCACTGCATCATAGCGATAGCCATGATGTTCGCGCCATTGAATATAACCAATCCATACCACAATACTTGCCAGCGCATGGGCAATTTCGTCTATCTCGATGCCATATATCTGCCCAGGACCGACCTGTAAATCGGCGCGGTCAATATCATGCCATAAGGCATCCGTCACAATGTCCAACTCAAGATTCATCAACTGCTGCAAGGCGATATACAAGAAGTTGCCACTTCCGCAGGCCGGGTCCAAGACCTTGACGCCGCGCACCCGCGCCAGCATTTTATCGCGCAAAGCCAGCAATTCCGCTTTGGCGGTTTCTTTCTCCCGCGTGGTCCTGCTTTGATTGTATTTTTCTCGCAGGGCTTGAGCCTGCCTGCGAATGCCTTCCCATTCTTTCCTGAGCGGCTGCATCAACACGGGTTCGACAATTAAGAGAATATCCGCCGGCGCGGTATAGTGCGTGCCTAATTGAGCCCGTTTTTTGGGATCCAAACAGCGCTCAAACAATGTGCCAAAAATGGCCGGCTCGACATATTCCCAATTTAGCAAACAAGCATCATAAAGTTTGTTGATGGCAGGTGGAGAAAGCCTCTCAACTTCCACATCCTTGAAGAGCGCACCATTAAACCAGCGAATATCGCGCGAGTGCATTCGTCCGCCGTCTTCCATCGCTTTGAACAGCAGCCCTATATCGGCTTTGAAATTTCTTGGATTGTGCTGCGTATGTTCAACCAGATAAGTAAATAAGCCTTGCTGCCCTTCAACCATCGTCGGCAGCAAGCCGATGTCTTCAGCGAACAGGCTGAATATAATCCGTGTCAGAAACTTGGCGACTCGCTCCGATGACATCTGCCATCTTTGCCGCATATTATCCACCACTGCCTTAAGCGCACTCGCCGCCTCTTCCGTAACCCTGTCTGTATTTCGCTCCGGATTAAAACGTTCAGGATGATAGAATAGATACTTTAACCATTGTAATACTTCGGGCTTCTCAGATATTTCTGCATGAGTGAACTGATATACCTCTGGCACAGTATTGTTAAAGTTGGTATGAATCCGCCAATTTTGGATGTCGGTCACAATTAACAGCGGCGGAATTTTCAGCTGACGCTGATACCGTTGCAGCTGCTTGAAAGCATCATCAAGGTTTTTATCTCGGTTGGGGGCTTTGTATTCAATCGCAAAATGTTTTTCATAATACACATCCGCAAATCCACGTTCCCCCTTTTCTTCTTTAACATACTTTTCAAATTGAAAGAGCCGGCCTTTTTCATCCGTCCCGCTGCTATCCGGTGGTTGATGCCCAACCAGCTGGCACACATCGGAGAAATGAAGCTGATAGCTCTGTCGCTCGCCCAATGACGTGACACGCCACTTGTCCACAAACTCCTGCGGGGTTATGGTGCTGTTCATGCTTGGCTTCCTTCGCTGCCGCAGACTAAGGCACAACCCGATGCGTCAGCATATCGTTGATGACGACCACCATCCGCCGCAATTCGTCTTCCAGGTCGCGGCTGATGCCATCTTGTATCACCGCCTCGCGGAAGAGGTCACGCGCCTGCCGAATGTTCCCCTGCCCCTCGCGCAGACGGCACAAACCGGCACGCATCTGCTCCCGCGCCTCACGGCTCGCCGGGCTGGTATAATAATCAGGGAAATCCCAGCCATGCTGCGCCGCCACCCGCTGCAAGCCATTGACAAATTCCTGCACCGTATCAATATGCTGCGCCGCGCCGCGCTGCAAAAGCTCGCACAGGTTCTCGCTCAGGCTGGTCTCCATGCTGAAATCGAGCCGGTCAATATCCGCATAACGCGCCGCCACCTCTTCCCGACTGCCAGGCTGCGGGCGCAGTGAGGTCTTCTGCGGCGACATGCCCGTGAAAATGGTGTACAGCACGCCAACGCACATATTATGCACATCCTTGGCATACTGCTGCTGTGCCTCTGCCTTGTCATCCTCCAGCTGACGCGAACTGTTAAAATCAATCACCTTAAGATGGCTGCCATCCCAATACACATGCTCCAGCTTATGATCCAAATAGACAATCTGATGGGAATGCGCCAGCGACAGCAAATCGCTGAACTGCACCGCCAGCGACAGACCCTCCTCGCTCGGCAGACGCCAGCGATTCCCCGCACGGTTCGGCTTCATCAGATAAAACAGGCTGTGATGCCGCGGCAGATGCTCCAGCGACAAATACGGACGCCAGCCCTTGGCAGCATAGTCCGACATCGATTCCACAAAGCCGCCCACATCATCCCGAAACGAGGCAATCTCGCCCGAACGCGGCGCTTCCTCAGAGTCCGAGACATAACCGCAGTCATACAGCCTCACGATGCTCGCGCTGCCAGACAGGCGCGTCAATATCTCCGCCTCGTTGCCAAAGGCACGGAACTCCCAGCGCATCTCGCCACCAGGATTCAGATGTTCCGGGCGCATCACCTTAAACGCAGCCCGACTGCCACTTTGCTTATCCACCGCGTCAAGCACACGCGCATAATGCCCCAGAGCAAAGGTGTCATTAAAGTTGTCTATTCGGTACACTTCATTCAGTCGCGCCATCATCCGTTCCATCTGTCTATTGTTTGCGGGGTCCTTTGGGATAAATCAACAATCTACCATTTTCTGCTGATTTGATACAGGGTAGTTTTACCGCTTGCCAAGCGGCCGCATCCCACAGAACAAAGGCCCGCGCTTTTGTTACCATGGCGCCCTAGTCGATTTTTCGGGGGAAACCCGGTGCATTATCTTGCAGCATGGGCTATGCTCTTGAGTCTGTTTTACGGCGGTCTCGCCCTGGCGCAGACAGAGCAAACCACACCGCCGCATATCCTGGCCGCCGCCCGCCGCGCCGCCGAAACCGACCTGCCGCAGTTGGATGCGCCGCAGGGCTGGTCGCACACGATTTTGGCGAACATCAAGACAACCGCGCTTGGCTGTCGGCTGACAGCCGGGCTGGAGCTTCCCGCGCCCATCGAGGCGCATCGCCTCGAACTGCGCTACGGGGATTCCGCTTACGGCGTCCATGTATCCCCCGATGCCAGTCTGGTGCAGCTCTGCGACGAGCGCTTCCCTGGGTTGCGCGGCGGTCTGGTCGCCGCCAGCAGGGATGTCCCTCTGGACGACAGCGATGGCGACAGCGTCCTCAACAGCGCCGACCCATGCCCGACTGTCGCTGGCAGCCCATCCGCCGCCCAGCCCGGCTGTCCACAGCCAAGCGCCAGCGACCGCGATGGCGACGGCATAGCGGACAGCGACGACCTCTGTCCCCGCCAGCCCGGAGCCGCCGCGGCGAATGGCTGTTCAATCCTGCCAGATGCCGATGCCGATGGCGTCCCAGATGCCGACGACATCTGCCCCGGAGACCCCGGCGCCATGCGCCGCGGCTTTGCCCTCGGCTGCCCGCTCAACGGGAGCGGAAGCTCGCCATCGCTTCGACAGGCCAGCGATGTCTGCCGCGCCCTCGGTGATGGCATCCGCCTGTTTGACCGCGCCGCGGTGAATGCCGCCATCATCGGCATCTACTATCACTCGCAGGCGCAAACTGGCGCCGGAGACGTCATCGGACGGGACGCCGCCAGCAACTGGTATCGACTCAAGGAGGGCTGGGCCGCCGCCATTTCCCTTGAACTCGGCGGCGCCTGCTACAACATCCCCACGGTCAACGTCACCCTCGCTCCAGCGACCGGCTGTTTTCTGCGCCCAAGCAAAGACTTCGCCAATGTGCGCAGCAGCCCCGCCACCACCGGCCAGCGCGTTGCGAGAATCTATCCCAATCAGATTTATATCGCGCTCGGCCGCAGCTTCGGCGGCGACTGGCTGTTCTTCAATCAGGGCTGGGTCAGCCAGGCGGTGGTGGAACTCATTGGCGATTGCAGCGATTTGCCCGTGCTGGACCCCCAATCTGCGGGCAGCGGCACCGTCTTCTTCTGCCCGCCAGAATATACCGGCTATCTGCCGCCCCGCATCACCATCGGCAGGGCGAACGCCCGCATTGCCGCCGGCAGCATTCCCAACCGCCTCCGCGCCCAGCCGAGCATCACCGCGGCTCAGATTGGCGAGATACCCACCGGACGGACACTCGATGCCGTCGTCGACGGGCCCGCCTGCAAGGAAAATTTTGTGTGGTGGCAGGTGCAGGTGGATGGCAGGGTCGGCTGGACGGCCGAGAGCGATGTCAAGGCGAATGTCTATTATATCGAGCCGCTTGAACCTGTCGCCCATGCCGCCACAGCCAGCCCACTGCCGGCCACCTTCCAAATGATAACCACCGCCAAGGCCCCCAAGGTCAGCGTCATTCACACCCTCTCAGCGACATCGCCACACAGCCTGACATGGTCACCAGCCCAATCCAGCCTCGCCCTGATTCACGCTAGCGGGAAAATCGCTGTCTACAGCTATCCAAGCTTCGATGACATCACTGCCGATTATCACCGGCTCGCCACCCTGGACGCGACGGCCATCGCCTTCAGCGCCGATGGCCATTTTCTGGCGATTGGGGTTCGGGACGGGCGCGTCTGCCTCGCGCAGCCCGATAAAGCCGCCGTCTGCCTGCCACAAAGCCATGCCCATCCAGTGCGAGCCCTGGCATGGTCGCGGCCGGGCTATCAACTGGCATCTGCCAGCGGCTTCAGCCAAACCCCGCCCGCTGAAAACGCCGGGACACTCAAAGTCTGGCATCTGAACGGCTTCTCGCCATCATCAGATTCACATCCCAGTCTGTTTATCAATTACGCCTTTCCCTATCCACTCACCGACCTGGCTTTCAGCGCCGACAATGCTTGGCTGGCAGTCACTGGCGAGTCAGCCGCCCGTCAGCGAGCCGCCCTCTGGATTTACGGCGCCACCGACGCCGCCTTGCATTTCTCGAAAGCGCTCGTCTACACGGGATACAGCTTCGTCACCCCTTCGCCCGACCCGACTCTGGGCGATTTTGTCTATAACCACGGTGACAGCGCCTGGCGCATCAGCGTCCCGCTCGCGGGGGATGTCCGCTTCTACCACCAGCCGGGCGAACGCTTGAAGGCCCTCGCATTTCGCCACCAAGTCATCGACGGCGCGGAAGTTCTCTTTGCCCTCGCCGCCACCGCCCCCGCCGATTCAGGAACGCTCCGCTTGGTCAACGCCCTCAGCCGCGCCGCGCCGACCGCCTCATTGCTGCTCAATCCAGCCGACATCGCCTTCAGCCCCGATGGGGGCCTCCTCGCAGCCGCCGAACCCAGCCAGCGGCGCGTCCTTATCCTTGGCCTAACAGACCCCTAGCCCCCCCGATTTCCACTGACAGGACGCGCCGAATATGATACCATGATGTTTCCTGACAGTCGGCTGAACAGAAAGCCCAATCCGTGCCACCTCCTTTGACCGTTCACCCCGTCACAGCGCCGATACAAGACCACCCTTTTGACCTGATGCAGACACTCATGGACAGCCTCCATCAAGCCAAGCTCGCCTTGCAGGATGGCGATGTCCTGGCGGTGTCAAGCAAATACGCCGCCATTGCCGAGGGGCGCATTGTCAACCTGGATGAGGTCTCGCCGACAGCCCGCGCCCAAGAACTGGCAGCCCGCTATCAGATGGATGCCGCCATGGCCCAACTGGTGCTTGAAGAGGCGCATCATATCTTTGGCGGCATCAAACAGGGATTCCTCTTGACCGCTAGGTTTGGCATCATCTCGCCCAATGCCGGCCTGGACAGGTCGAATATCCCCAGTGGGCAGGTCGTGCTGCTGCCGAAGAAGCCTTATGACACTGCCGAAACGCTTCGTCAGCAACTGTGCCAGCGCTTGAACTGTCGCATCGGTGTCATCCTGACCGACAGCTGGCTGCTCCCCGGCCGCTACGGCACAACTGGAATCGCGCTGGCGACCGCCGGCTTCAAGCCGATTCGAGATGAGCGCGGCAAGATGGACCTGTTTGGCAACTCGATGGCCGTCACACAGGTCGGCGTCGCCGATTCGCTGGCGGTTTGCGCCCAGGCCGTCATGGGCGAACGAGACGAAGCCAGGCCCTTTGCCCTGGTGCGCGGCGCAGAAATTGAACTGACCGCTGACCGCCTCTCCGCCGACGATGTGTCGATTCCCTGGCAGCTGTGCATCTACATCCAATCCCTGGCCGACGGCAGGCTTGCCCCCGCTGCCCCCGCCCAAACCCTTCTCAGCCCCGCCAACAGACACAGCAAGGCGCAAGCCTGAAGGCCGCTTGGAAAATTCATTCGACAGCGAAGTATTTATTTGACAATCATTTAACCCTGCCTTAAACTGAAATCAGGAGTAGCGGGGGCAGCCTGCGTGACCCATACATTCATTCGGAACAGGTTCATATCAAGATACGCGCGGTCGTGATGAAATTTTGCCCCGCGTTTTTTCATTCAACCGCTTGATAGATAGTTTATGGATAGAAGGGAAAACGATGGACGCAAGTATGATTAACAAGATTCAAAAAGCCGGCGAATATGCCAGCGAACCCAAGCGAGCCACCTTCAACAGCCTGACAGTGACATTCCACGGCAACAACAATACCTATACCGTCAGCCTGGACAGTGACGGCTGGTCCTGCACCTGCCCCGGCTGCCAAAAATACGCCATCTGCCCGCATATCATGGCGCTCGAGACATTGTTCAAACCATTGCTCAAACGCCGCCCAGTCCCTTATGCCCCCGGTCAAAATATCGTCAGTGATGTCGAGAAGGCAAAACGCTACTCAGAAGAACGTGAGCGCATTCGCATCGTCTCTTTCGATTGCAGCTTCGAGGGTTACAGCAAAACCCACCACATCACCTACAACCGCGGCAAATGGACAAGCTCGGCATCATTCTTTGCCCAGCGCGGCGTATGCAGCCACACCATGGCCCTCGAAAAAATCCTCAAGGGCTTCGTCCAGCCCGCCCGCATCGAACCCGCGCTGTAGCCAAGTCGCTCCCGAGCGAGGCATCCTGATACCTGCCTCGCTCAAGCACAAAACATCACAAGCCATCACTTTCTGCTAGCCGCCTGTCCGCTAGCCGCCCGCCACAGAATAGGCCCTGACCTGATACAGCGGCAGCGGCTTGGGCGCTTCCCTGCATGAGGCCTGCCGCGGCAGCGACATCGTCGCTGTCACCTCGGTCTGATGAATCTTGCCCTCGCCATCGACGAAGGACACTTGCCATCGTCTGTCCGCCAGCCACGCCGCCCCAGACAGCCTGAGCGCATCAAGCGCATATTTCTTGGCCGCCCCGCGCACATAACTTTCGGCTGCCCCCGCCGCGCAATGGGCATCCACATCCAGGCTGTGACCGGCATAAGCGCCGCGCCCGCGATATTTATGAACCAGCATATAACCCGAACGATGATTGACGACAACTTCCTCGGCATGGAAAGGGTCGAGATGACCATAGACAATCCCCTGCGGAAAAGCAATCAGCGCCGCCGCCATGCGATGCCCGCCAATATGCGTGGTTTGCCACACCCTCTCCGCCCCCACCTGCGCGACCATCGCCTGATAGAGCGGCACGCCATAAGTCGCGCAGCAGGGGTCATGCCTGCCATTAGTACAAACGGTATAAAGCTCATCCACCTCATCCATATCACGACCCCGAATCCGCGGCACGCTGTCCGCGGCGACGCTGGCCGCATCAAGCCCCATCAGGTCATCATAATCGGACAGGCTGCTGTGATAGATTTTCGGTCTCTCCTGGTGGGTCACGGCAACATAGAAGTTCCTGCCCTCAGCTTGCGGGCGGCGAATGAACAGCACTTTCGCCCGCGGCACCGCCTGCAAATGTCGGATGTAAGGCGCAAAATCACCCGCTCGCTGTACTTTCTTGACAATCTCGCTTTGCCACCCCCCATATTCAGCGGCCTTGCTCTCAATCAGAAAAAATACATCGGCTGGCTTGAAAGTGCCGCCAAGCGACTCGTTCATCAAGCGCGATTCCGCCGCACAGGTCAAATTCTCACCCATGAATAGCCTCCTTGGGTTTCAACGACAATGCCCCCAAGTCTACCATGTATCCCCCAAGAACCCTACGAATTCAACATAGCGGATTTCCAATTCGCCGCTAAAATGAACTTGTCTCCCGCTTTATCACCCAAGGGCAAACCATGACCAAGCTGTCCATCCAAAATCTCAGGCTCACGCGCGGCGAGAATCTGGTTCTGCGGGATATATCCCTCGATGTTGCCGTCGGTGAACTGCTGGTCGTCATTGGCCCCAGCGGCAGCGGCAAAAGCTCCCTGCTCCGATGTATCAACCGCTTGAACGATATCGATTCTGGCGCCATCCTGCTCGACGGACAATCCATCTATGACCTCCCCGTGACCGCCCTGCGGCGCAAAGTCGGCCTGATGTTCCAAAAAACCGCCGCCTTCGAGGGCAGCCTCGCCCAAAACATCGCCTTCGGCGGCGCCCTGCACGGACAAACACTCTCCCGCCAGCGCATCCTCGAACTGATGAACTTGGTATCGCTCGAGGCCGAACTGCTGGATACATCCGCGCAGGCCTTATCTGGCGGACAGGAACAGCGTCTGGGCATTGCCCGCGCCCTGGCGCTCAAGCCATCCCTCATGCTCCTCGATGAGCCAACATCCGCTTTGGACCCGATTGCCACCCACCATGTCGAAGAATCCCTGCTGAAGCTCCGCCAGCAGACCGGCCTGACGATGATTTGGGTCTCGCATTCCATTGAGCAGGCCCGCCGCATCGGAAGCCGCGTCCTGCTGCTCGACCAAGGGCGAATCCTGCGCGAGGATACGGTCGCCGCCATGCTCGACCCGCAAACGGGCGATAAACGCGCCTTGGCCTTTGCCCAGGGCAACCAAGCAGGCTTGCACCGCCCATCAGATTATCCCTGATGCCCCCGCGCCAGTTGCGCCAGATAACTTCGGTCTTCCTCGCTGAGCCGGGCGCTTGACAGCAGTTCCGGGCGATTCTGCCAGGTGCGCTTGAGCGCCTGCCGCCGCCGCCACCGTTCCACCTCCGCATGATGACCGCTCTTCAGCACATCTGGCACCCCCAAACCGCGAAATTCAGCCGGACGGGTATAATGCGGCCCCTCCAGCAAGTCATCGGCATGGCTGTCGCGGTCCTGCGCCCCAGCGGCGCCCAGCACGCCCGGAAGCTGACGCACCACAGCATCAATGACCACCATCGCCGCCAGTTCGCCCCCCGTCAGCACATAATCCCCAATGCTAATCTCATCGCTAATCGCCAACTCACGAATCCGCTCATCAAAGCCTTCATAATGACCGCAAACCAAAATCAGATGTTCCCGCCGCGAAAGCTCCCGCGCCACCTGATGATTGAGCAGCCGTCCCTGCGGCGACATCAGGATAACCGGCGCATCCTCATTCCCCCTGACCGCTTCAATCGCGCGAACCACGACATCCGCCTTGAGAATCATGCCGCCGCCGCCGCCATAAGGGCTGTCATCAACTTGGCGATGCCTGTCCTCTGCATAATCACGGATGTTATAAACCCGAAACTCCAGCAGCCGTCGGTCACGCGCCTTCCACATCATGCTCTCGGACATGACCCCGGCAAACATATTCGGGAACAAGCTCAGGACTTCTATTTTCATCGCTTGTTTCGCGGGATATTCATTTATATCGAATCACGGGTTTGCAGGAAAAATGCTTTTTTCAGGTTCGGGAGCGTAAAATCAAACCCGCAGGCCTTGAAGAAATCCTCGGCCACGCTGATGGCCATAATCTCATAAACGCCCTCTTGCCGCGCCAGTTCAACACAGGCGGCAACCAGCTTTTTGCCGATGCCCAAGCCCTGCGTATGCGGGTCAACCGCTAGGCTGCGGATTTCGCAAAGTTTTTTATTATAGATTTCAAGCGCCGCGCAGCCCACAATCCGGCCCTCATACCGCGCCACAAAGAACGTCTCCAGCAAATCTTCCAATTCGTCAAAGGTGCGCGGCAGCAAATCCCCCACGGCAACGAAGGGCTTGATGAAATCAGATAGCTCAATCAGGTCAGCGCGGACAGCTTGATGAATGCTGACGGTCCTCAAGGCATCGTCTGACATGCCACTCTCCAGGATGCGATTACCGCCCTAGTGTAGCAGATGCTTATGATTTGACAAGCTGGCAGGCCTGATAGCTCACAGGTTGAGCAGCCCGCCCTTGCGCCTGCGCCCATAAGTCGGCAAGTCCAATGGCGCATTCGCCAGCAGCTTCTCCACGCTGTAGCCCTGAATGACCGGATAGCTGCCGAACACATCCTCAAAGCTGTCGCGGCTGCGCTGATTTTCCACCGTCCGCATATACTGCTCGAAGCACACCATCACGCCCGCCGTCACGCCCAAGCGGTCGACCGTCTCGCGCAAGGCCCGCACCGCATCCGCGCTGACCCGCCCCCCCTTGACCTGCACAATAGCATATTCAGCTTTAGCGACTTTCTTGGGGACAAAGCGATAAAACTTTAATAAGCCATCGACGCCGCCATCCGCCCCGCGCGTGCCGGGTTCGCGGAACATGCCTTCCGCGCCGATAAAGCCGCAGACCCACTTTTCGAACTCGAATTTGTCGCGTTTGGCCAGGGCTTGAGCATCCTCAATCGTATGCGGAATGCCGCGTATCAGGATGTCATCTTTGGCCAGCAGCGGAAAGTTATCCACCATCCGCTCGCGTATCAGCCCCGTTGAAAAGGGCGAGATGTCGATGCCCATCCACCGGCGCTCCAGCGCTTCGGCGGCATGAACGGTCGTGCCACAGCCGCAGAAAGGGTCCAGCACCATGTCGCCTGGATTGCTGGACGCCTTGATGATGCGCTCCAAAAGGGCGAGCGGCTTTTGCGTGGGATAGCCTAGGCGTTCTGTTTTTTTCCTGACTACAGGTATATCAGGCCACCAGTCTTCCATTGGTTTGCCGTCTTTCGCATAAACCTTTTCCAGCCCACTGCGAAGGGAACTCATTTTGTACCTTCTCCCGTTTTCGTCAATGTGGTTATACCGTTTCAGGGTTGCGGCGGAATAGGGAGATAGTTGCAAAGTGAACGGAGAGTCCTTACTTCTAGCATAAAACAGGATTATATCGTGCTTCGACTGGAAGTTCATTTTAGGCGTGGAGTTGCCTGTATAACACCACACAATCTCATTGCGAAAGTTCTTGCGCCCAAATATCGCATCCATCACCAGCTTGAGATAATGGCTGGCGGTCGGGTCACAGTGCAGATAAATGCTCCCCGTCTTTTTCAGCACACGGCGCATCGCCAGCAGCCGAAGCGACATATTCAGCAGATAAGCCGCCAGACTCGGCTTTCTGCCCCGCCCGCCCCGAACCCGCTCGACTTCCCCCGCGAACTTGACAATGGTCGCCAGCGAACGGGTGCGCGGGTCGCGCTCCATATCATTCAGCCGTCCATTGTCATCCGCCGTCCATTCCCAGGTGTCGGTGAAGGCCTCAACTGGTTTCAGGCTCTTGTCGCGCCCCTTGAACGGCAGGTTGTAATTGCTGTTGGAGTTAAAAGGCGGGTCGAGATAAATCAGGTCAATCGACTCGCTCGGCAGTTCATCCTCATCATGCAGGACGTCCAGACAGTCGGCGGCATACAAAATTCGGTTCATGTGTCGCAGCCCCGCAGCTAAGCGAACAGGCCAGCATTCCACGACACAGCGAAAAGGATTATACTCACATCGAAGACTTTCGAGTCTTCGAGTTTTTTGTGTTTCCTGTGGCAGACGCCGGCCTGCTAACCTTAGTTCTGCCACAGGAATCCTATACGGGTCATGGAGACCGTACCCATAAGCTAACACAAAATCAGCATTCCTGCAACCTTTTTTCTATACGCGGGAAAGCCTATGGAAACGCCGCCATTTTTGTTAGAGTAGACTCAATCGCAAAAGTTATTATGCCCATGCAATCATGCTGGCGCTCGTCCCCTTCAAAAATCCGACATTGACCTCGTGAGCCGACAAGGAGAACCCCATGCCCGACTTTTCAGCAGGTTTGCAAGGCATCGAACGGGTCATCATGTCAGCCGTCTTTATCCTCATTGCCGCCGCCGTGTCGCGCTGGCAAGACTCCGACCTCGAAAAAGACCTCGTCATCGCCACCTTTCGCAGCTTCATCCAGCTTATCGCCATCGGTTATGTGCTCGAACTGGTCTTCGAAATCGACAGCCCGCTCTTTACGGCCGCCATCCTTCTGGCGATGACCCTGACTGCCGGCAGCACCACCGCCAAACGCGCCAAAACCACACCCAACGCCCAGGCCATCGCCTTCCTATCGATTGGGATTGGCTCGGCGCTGACCCTGTCCCTGCTCGTCGCCTTGGGCGTCTTTCAATTTGTGCCGAAAGACATCATCCCCATAGGCGGTATGATTATCGGCAACGCCATGACCACCGCCACCCTCGTCATCACCCGCCTCAGCGCCGACTTCCACGACCAGCGCGATATGATCGAAAGCAAGCTCGCCCTCGGCGCGACCAGCCGCCAAGCCTCGCGGTCACAATTCCAGCGAACCCTCAAAAGCGCCATGACCCCCATCATCGACACCACCAAAACAGTCGGGCTTATCAAGCTGCCCGGCGCCATGACCGGCATGATTCTAGCCGGCGCCTCCCCCCTCGAAGCGGTGCAGCTGCAAATCATCGTCATGTATATGCTGGTCGGCGCCGCCACCTTCACCGGGCTTATCGCCGCTTGGCTGACCTATCGCCAGTTCTTCACGCCCGTGCATCAGTTGGCGCTGGAGTAGACGGCAGCCTTTACATATCCCGACACAAAAATTCCAATCGGACACCCCATGCTAACAGCACAGATTCAAAATTGCGCCAATCTCTGTCAGCAGCATTCACAATCGGGGCATCTTCCTGTGTGTCTTTCTTAAAGCGCAGCGCCATCGCTACCCATTTCCTATCGTCCGCATCAAACTCTGACAAACTGTCATCAGCCGGATAGTCTTCATAGCTGCCATCTGCATTTCTGTTTAGCTTTACACGACGAAATCGAGTTGCGTCATATTCGTTATTCAAGAGATACATAACAAATTGACTCGCAAGGCTTCCATAAGGATCGGGATAGATATTTCTGCGATACTCTGTATATGCCTCACCGCCTTCATCAATGACGATCACAATCTCGCCTGCGATAATGCGATTAAGGATTTGAATGCAAGCAAGTTCACAGATGACACTGGCAGCAGCGTTCTCACCCGCCCCAGTTAGCGGGACATTGGTATCTATAATTTTATGAGGCATTGGCTCGTTCTATTTTTCGAGTCAAACCGGCATCAGCAGTCTTTACCATATCACCAAAAAGATCGCCAAAGAAATCCTGGGGCCAGTTGCGAATCGCGCCAAATATATCAACATCAAGCCGTTTAAGCTGCGATACCCCATCCTGCAAATCACAGAAATACAAGGCAATATCATTCTGTTCGATTTTTTCTTCAGCCAGCCGGCGCTGCAACCGCCTTAGCAAATGTTCGCTGTGGCTCTCCAGAATAATCTGCACCTTCCGCTCTTTGATGACATCAATGAATATATCCGCCAGCCCCGCTTGCACCGAAGGGTGCAGGTGCAATTCCGGCTGTTCGAGGATAATCGTTGAACCCTGCGGCACATAATAACAAAGCGCCAGCACCGGCAGGATTTGCGAAACACCTATGCCAAGGTCGGCAATCAACACCTCCGGGCTGTGTTCATGCCGTCGCAGCCGAACCTCATATTGGTTGCTGCCTTCGTAAAGCGGAGAAGTCTTGAAAGATGATGCCAAACCCAGGTTCACCAGCCACTTGGCAATCCGCGCTTCCAGCCTGCCGTGTCTTTTTCTTCCGTCACCATAGACTTTTTGATTCTTGCCAGCCAAGAGCGCATGTACTGCCAATTCACCCTTCAGTCCAACATGGCTTGGACGTTCCCCGCCCCAAATGTAAGTGCGTTGCGGATATTCCCGCAATGGACCCAAATAATGCAATTTCTCGAATTGCCGCTCAAACTGAAGCGCGAGATCGCTGAGGTAATTGGTATCCCGATAATAGCGCAAAGCCTCGTCCGAGAAGCCGTAACACTTTTCGGGTTTCATATAAACCCGCGGACGACTTTGTGGGCGGCGCGGCTGTGACCCTTTGACATAAATGCGAATGTGATAATGGTTGCTGCCCGCCCGATTTAATTCCACCGAGAAGTCTTTATCTTGCCAGTAGCGCAAGGAACTCACATGGACTTTTTGCGCTTCAGCATGGATACGGGTCTCAAAAGCTAATTCATGCAGCGTCAGTTTCGCGGCTTCTCCCGGTATCGGGACGTCAAGCCTGGATCTTGAGGGGAGTTCCCAGACGATGCCCAAACTCATCTCAGTCTCATCGCCATAGGTAATCTCATGCGGAGTACCCAGATTGACATAGCCCGCTTGAATGCTGCCAGTGTTCAATACCAGATTGCGGTCATTGGACTCGGTGGTCTGCTTGAGCAAGAGCAACATCTGAAGCAGACTGCTTTTCCCTGAGCTATTGGCGCCAAAGAATCCGGTCAGCGGCGCCAGACGAATCTCGCCGGTCTCGCGCCATGATTTGAAATTGCTCATGCTGATTTGCTTAAACATCGCAGATTACACTTTCTCCAGCCCGCATCCCCTGCACAATGGCAGTCGCTGTGATTTTACCATAGCTCGCTCGCATCCGTACCCGCGATAAAAAACCGATGTTTCGCGCGAGCAAGTCATCCCTTTTTGCAGGCAATTTCCATGTTAAAATAGAGGCCATGTCCATTCCCATCAAGGTCACGCGCGAAGATGTCAAACGGCTGGCGGTTTATAAACAGGGTTTGCATCAACGCCCCAAAACCAATAACCAGGCCGAACTCAAACGGATTATAGAGCGCATCGGTCTGCTCCAGCTGGATTCCATCAGCGTCGTCGCCCGCAGCCATTATCTGGTCATGCTGGCACGCGCTGGCTTGTACCGCCGAGCCGATTTGGACGCTTTGCTAACCCAGGGCTTTGTCTTTGAAAGCTGGGCGCACGCCGCCTGTCAAATCCCCACCGCCCACTATCCTTACTTTCATGCCCGCCTCCAACAGAAACAGCGCAGGGAAACCCGTTGGCACATCGACAAACTCGGCGGCGAAGCCCAAGCCATCATCGAGCAGGTGCTGGCGGCCATCCGCGACCAGGGCCCCATGTCCTCCAAAGACTTCGCCAGCGAGCGCCGCGGCAACGGCGGCTGGTGGAATTGGAAGCCAGCCAAGGTCGCGCTGGAATACCTCTTCGACCGCGGCGAATTGATGGTCAGCCACCGCCGAAAGTTCCAGCGCTACTATGACCTGAGCCAGCGCGTGCTAGCCGACAAAAACCTGACACTCGACAAAACCCTGTCCGATTATCAGCGCTGGACGATTGAACAGGGCCTGCGGCATATCGGCATCGCCGCCATCGACCAGATTGCCGATTATTATCGTCAGCCCAAACGCGCTGCCGCCGCCATCATCGCCCAGATGTGCCGCCAAGGCCTCGCCCAGCCAGTCGAGGTCGCCGGCTGGGAAGTCCCTGCCTACATTCATCGGGACGATATGCCCCTGCTGAACGAGATTCAAGCCGGCCAGCACACGCCGCGAATGACGCTGTTTCTGTCCCCATTTGACAATCTCTTCTGGCATCGCGGCCGCGATGACATGCTCTGGGATTTCCATTATCGCATCGAGGTCTATACGCCCAAAGCCAAGCGCGTCTATGGATATTACGTCCTGCCCATCCTGCACGGCAGCGAGTTGGTCGGCCGCGTCGACCCCAAAGTCGAGCGCAAGGACAAGCGCCTGATTTTTCATGCCTTGCATCTTGAAGACAGCGCTCAGGTCACGCCAGAATTAACCCAGGGGCTGGTCACCGCCATTCAAGAGTTCATGGCCTTCCACCAATGCGAGACCTTTGAACTGCGCCAATGCCAAGACAGGCGCCTCAAGCGGGCCTTGCAGCAGCAGTTGACCTGATAGGCTATCTGGCGCGGCGGCGCTCAGCCGCATTCACAAGCCTCGGCACGCGCATTCGCCGATGATAGACAAACCACTCTATCGACAGCGCCAGCAAGGCCAGAAGCGCCATAATGACCCAGAACTCTTGCAAGCCCAGCTGCTCATCCGTTTCTGCCCCGACAGCCCCGCCGCCCAGCGCTAGGTCAGCTTCAGCAATGGGCGCAATATCGCTTTCGCCAGTGGCAAACAGGTTGACAGCGAAGTTCTGCGACTGCGTCACCTCGCCCGCCTGCACAATCTCCAGCCGATAGAGACCCAACTGACGGGTATCCGTGAATACCAAGGTGCTGTCGTTCACCGGCAAGTCTCTCACCTCGCCCGTCGGTGAGGTAATCCGAATGCCATCCGCC
Organism: Aggregatilineales bacterium; assembly: GCA_965214515.1. GTDB lineage: Bacteria > Chloroflexota > Anaerolineae > Aggregatilineales > Phototrophicaceae > UBA6055. The sequence continues at coordinate 2,823,029 of OZ243955.1, read as the reverse complement.
AGCAGAGGCGGTTGAATCACGACCGAATCGCCCACGCTCAAACCATCCGGCAGGGATACGATGTCTGCTGGCGAAAACCAGTCCAGCAGGTTCGCCATCAGCACCGGATAGGCAATCAGCAGGGGCAAATTTGAATCGCGGACATCAAAAGGCAAAATGGCGATTTGCCGCGCATTCGCCTCGCCAACCAGCAAAATATCCCCGCCCGACGCCCGAATCAAAGGCGCAGCCCAATCCGCCCTGACCTCCCGAAACTGGAGCAGGCTCATCTCATCCAGGTCAACAAAGGCGGTAATCGAGGATTCACTGGCCACAATTTCAATATCAGAAACCGCTTCAATCGTCCCCCCGACCGCAAACAAAGGCGTGCTGCTGGGCGGATTGATAATGAGCATATCCCCATCCGGCAAGCGGTTCGGCAGCCAATTATTGAAGACATACAGGTCGAATGGCTCGCCAGGCAGCTGCCTGTTGGCGGCATTGCCGCGAAAGGTCTGAACGCCGGGCAGGCTGCGCAAAACCTGCTCGACAAAAAAATTGCTGTCCTCCGACACATAGAAGACGCGCCGCGTATTGACCTCATTCTGAACAGTCCAAGCCCGATTGTCCAAGTCCAGAAAATCCTGAACATCATTGTCAAATGTCAAGGATGCCGACAAGGTCTCAAAAGCCTCCGTAATCGGCTCGTCAAAGGGAATCGGCAGCTGGCTTCTGGGCGGAATCGTGCCGCTCCGCGACAAACGCAGCACATCATCCAGACGGATAACCAGCGAAATATCCGCCGCCGAATCCCCATAATTCGTCACTTGGGCAAACAGTTCTGGCGCTTGGCCCGCCAGCGAACGGGTTGCCAGCGCGGTGATGGCGACATTATCCCCCGATGCGCCCACTGGCACATAAATAGGCTGCGGGATATTCGCCGGCAAACGAGTCGCCTGCCCGATTCCCCCGTCAGAAATCATCACAATGCTGAAGTTCTCGGCGCCCGCAGCGCCCGCAGCCGCCAGCGTCAATGCCGTATCCCAATCCGCACGCCCATGGCTCACAGCCATGCTGTTCAGCGCAAGCCGAAGCTCCGCCTTGTCATCGGTATAGGATGTCAGCGGTTCAGCCACCTCGCCCACCCGAATCAGCGAGATTCTATCCTGCGGGTTCATATTGCTGACGATATGCAGCGCCTGCCCCAGCGCCGCCTCAAATCGGGTTTGCCCCTCCATATCATCGGCTGTCATGCTCGCCGAAGCATCCACCAACAACGCGATTTTGCCCGCGCTCACCGTAGCCACGGTGATAAAAGGCCGGACAAGCGCCAGCACCATCAAGAGCAGAATCAACAGTTGCAGGAATAACAGCAGGTTGCGCCGCAGCCGCTGCCAGGGCGTATTCGCTTCCGTATCCTGCACGACCTGCCGCCACAGGAACGTGCTGGAAACCTGCTGTTCCTGGCGCCGCAGCCGCAGCATATAAAGCAGTAAAATGGGTATGGCAATGGCGAGGCCGACAAACGCAGTCGGTGTCAGGAATGACATAATGGCCCTTCATCGCATTCGGCAATGGATAGCCTCATTGTAACGGACAATGCCACAGACAGCCATGCAGCCTTGAAGCCATTCTGTGCCTTAAGTGGATGATGATGGGGGGCTTTCAATCGGCGGCAGGCTCATCAAATGCTGGTCAAGCGCCGCCAGCGCCTGTTTTAGCTCTGCCGATGGGACGGCATCCCCCAGCGCGAACTGGCTCACCCGATACTGGTCGTTGATATTGCTGGATTGTATCACCATCATGGCATAGGGGTCATCCAACCGCATCAGACGCGGATACACCAGCACCAGATTATGCCGCACCATTTCCAGCGTCTGCTCAAGGCTGGTCATCCGCCCATCGAGCTTGAGTTGGATGTCTTCTCGCCGCGCCCGATTGATTTGCTGAGCATCGGCAACCTTGACAGCCTGCGCCACCTTTTGCAGACACTCCTCCACCCAGCGCTCCAGGGGCCGAAAATGCGGCTTAACCCCTTCGCCGCGCAGCGTCAGCTGCCATGCCTTGATAAAAGCGCGAAGGTAACGCAGCATCATCCGTCCCCACCTTCACACATTGGCAGCCTTCCTTGCTCTCCGATAAGCAATCGCAGCCCGCGCCGCCAGCTGACCCTGCCGAATGCGGTCATCCAGCCGCGCAGCCCCCTTGTGCTGCGGCCCAAGCTGGCTGTAGTCACTGCCAATCAGGCAAACGCCCGCCGGCAGCCGGCTTTGAATGGCGGCCATATTCGCGCGATGCCCCTCCTCATAACAGGATAAGGGATCCGCTTCCGCCCAATAATGCACCCGCTGCATTATCGGATTCTCACCCCAGCCACACTGTCGCACAGCTGCCCGAACGATGTCATGCGGGCATACATCCGCCGCCGCCCGCACACCCACCTGAACCAGCTGATGACACTCGTCCGGCACACGCCCAGGCTGGTCCGTCGCCAGCAAAAACGGAAACGCCACATCAGGCGGCGCCTCGAGTTGGGCTGGCAAATCGCGCTTGTGATAACCCAGCGATACGCGATAAATCCTGTCATACCGATAATCGCGCAGACCTTCGGCAATCTCCGGCGACAGGCTGTAAAACATCCGCTCGGCAAACCGCGCCGGCGCCGCCACAATCAGGGCGCCCGCATCAAACATCAGCCCATTCTCCATACAAATAGTGAAACGCCCCCGCCAGCGACCCAGCGAACTTACCGCCATCCGCATCAGCCGCCCGCCTGTCAGCCCCCTGGCAAAAGCATGAATCAGGGATTCCGTCCCGCCACGAAAACCAACCGAACCCGCCCCAAAATCGAAGAGCTGCGCCGCCAGCCCAAGCTCCTCAAGCAGCGCCCCATCCGCCAGCTTGCGGCTGGCAAAGGCGCTCCCGTCCACGACAAAGCCCTTTTCCAATAGCGAGACAATGCTGCCGCCAAAACGCGCCTTGACTTCAATCACCGTATAGGCAATCTTATGCTTTTCCAGTTCATAACAGGCCGCCAGCCCGCTCAGACCGCCGCCTATCACAACTACATCCCGCATTGCCCGCCGCCTGTCATCAGGTCAAAGAAGATTTTGTGAGTATAATAGCTTTAGCATATCACGCCAAGCAGGGAAGACCATGCCCAAACCAAACCCCCATATCCAGCGTTTGAAACAAGCCGGCCACCGATTGACGCAGGCGCGGCTCACCATCCTGGGCATCCTCGAAGCCGAACACGGACATATCACCTCAGCCGATATTCTGGAAAAAGTCGAGCAAATCAACCCGGCTATCGGCCGCGCGAGCATCTTTCGCACACTGGATTTGTTCACCCAGCTGGGCATTGTGCGCCCAACCTATATCGACACCAGCCTCACACCGACCTACGTCATGATGCACGGCGGACATCATCACCACGTCATCTGTACGCATTGCAACCACTTCATCGAATTTGAAGACTGCGGGCTGGAGACGCTGACGCAAAACCTCGAACAAAGCCTGAACATCAAAATCAGCGGCCACCTGCTGGAATTTTACGGCATCTGCCAGTCTTGCCTGCCGCCCGATGACAGCTAAACCCACGCGCCCGCCGCATAGCTCGCGGTCATCTCGCGCCAGGCCTGCATCAGCTTTTTGGTGTTTTCGCCCGGGACGCCATCCCCAATCACCGCATCATCGACCTTCACTATCGGCACAACTTCTTTATTGCTCGAGGTGATAATCACCTCCTCAGCCGCCTGATATTCCTCCAGCGCAATATCGCGCACCTCAAGCAGCCCCCGGCTTTCAATCAGCTTGATGACCTCGGCGCGGGTAATGCCGCGCAGCAGACCATCGCCAGGCGTGACCCACCTGCCATCCCTGAACATAAAGGTATTGGTCGTTGTGCCTTCCATGACCTTGCCATCAACCCGATAAATCGACTCCACCGAAAGCGGATTCAGCTTCAATGCCTGCCGCCGCGCCATAATGCCCGGTATGTAATTCAGCGACTTGGCGTCAGGCAGATAGCGCCGAATGCCCACCGTCACCACCTCCGCCCCATGAGTATAACCGGCGGCGGCGATATTCTGCACCGGCCTCACCATGACCAGCAAACGCGAATCCCCCCGCGGCATAAACCAATCCGGGCTGTCGCCCCCAGTGACAACGATGCGGATATTCGCTTCAGCATAATTGTTCCGCGCCAGCGTCTCCATCACAATCTCGCGCAGCGCTTCAATGCCCCAAGGACAATGCAGCCCCAGCAGTTCCGCCGACCGCCGCAGCCGCCGCAGATGCGCCCCTAACTGAAAGGGCCTGCCGCCATAGGTGCGCAAAAAGTCAAAGACGCCAAAGCCGCGCAATACCGCCAAGTCATCGACCGGAATCACCGCCCGCGCCGCATCCACATAGTCGCCATCAATGTAAAAAATGCCCATAACCGCCCCGCTCCCGCTTATCGAGCATAGCGAAATTATACCCCGCGCTGAATTTCCTGCTATTGTCAAAGATGGCAATGCCGCCATTCGTTGCTACAATGCGAAGTATGACGCAGCGACTCATGCTATTCATCCATTTGATGCTGCTTGTGACCAGCCTCGCCCGCGCACAAGATGCCACCAGCGGCCTGCTTTCACGCATCAACAGCCTGCGGCGCTCAGTCGGTCTGCCCGCCTATTCACCCCATGCTGCCCTGACCGCCGCCGCCAGCAGTCACGCTGCCTGGATGGTCGCCACAGGCAGCGCCAGCCACAGACAGGACAACGGCTCCGGCCCCCGCGAACGCGCGCAAAATGTCGGTTATCCCTCCAGTTGGGTGGGCGAGAACATCTATATGGGCGGAAGCCCCAGCGCCGACCATGCCTGGAGCTTCTGGTTAAACTCGCCCGTCCATTACGCCGGCTTGACCAGCCCCTACTATCACCATATCGGCATCGGCGCCGCCAGCGACGGGCGACTTTACGCTTTTGTGCTGGTCTTTGGCAACTCGCGCGGTCGCCTGTCATCAGCCAGCGCAGACACACCCGGCCATAACGCCGCCCCCGCCCCGCCCTCCTATGTGCTGGGAATCGATGCGGTCGGCAATATCATGCACCAGATTCAGCCCGGCGACACCCTGGGCGATATTGCCCTGATTTATGGCTATGTCTGGGAAGACATCCCCTACATGCTGGAAATCAATGGCATGACCAGCGATGACATCCCCCGCCTCAAAATTGGCGACGTCTTTCTTGTCCCGCCACAGGCCGGCACCTTCACGCCAACCGCCGCCCCATCCCCCTCCGCAACACCGACCCCATCCCCAACCGCGACCCGCCTGCCGCCAAGCCCGACAAGTCCGCCCAGGGCGACCTTGGCGCCGCCCTCACCAACGCCAACGCGCCGCCTTGCCATTCGCTACATCCCCACCCAAACCCTGACGCCCACGCCACCGCCCAACACAGCTTCAGCCGACAGCCGTACCCATGCCATACGGCCCCTGCAAGCCATTTTAATCGCGGCCGCCTTCCTCCAGGTCGGGATTATCGGCGCCGCCGCCTTCGCCTTGATTCGGCGGCTGCGCTAATTCGTGCCGATTACCCTGTCTATCTGCCTTAATCGTGATACAATAATGTCACTTGACCCACTGCATGGGGCAGTAAAACCAATGACGACCTATATGGACTGGGTGCTGCGGGCGCAGTCAGACGACCACAGCGAGAAAAATGATGCCTTCAACCAGTTGGTGCGAGATTTTTATGGCATGGCTTACCATATCGCCTATGGCAAACTAAGCGACCATCCGCTTGCCGAGGACGTCACCCAGGAAGCCTTCCTGACAGCCTATAAGCGCATCGGTCAGCTGCGCGATGTGACCGCCTTTCCATCATGGCTCAAACGCATCGTGATGACGCAGGCAGACCGCGTCACCCGCCGCCAGCAGCCCCTCCTAGAGCCAATCGAAGCGCAGCGGCATCTGGCAGCCGCCAGCCCCTCGCCCGAAGCGCTGCTGGAAGAAAACGAACTCCGCAGCCGCGTTCGGCTCGCCATCGCCGCCTTGCCAGAAAAAGAACGGGACATCACCCGCGATTATTACATCATGGGCGAATCCCAGCGCGAAATCTCCGAAAGGCGCAACATCCCCCTGGCAACCGTCAAAAAACGCTTGCAGTATGCCCGCGAACATCTGCGCGGCTTGATTATCGGCTTCAGCGAGACCCTCGACCGCGCCATCTATAGCAAGCCCAAACAGCGAAAACAATATCAGCCAGCTTACATCTACACCGACTCGCGCAGCATTCAGGCAGACGACGAATACCAATAACTGGCATAGGGCGCAAACCTTCGCTATCAAAATAATCCCGCAATGAAACCCAACCAGACCATCAAACGCAATTATAAAAAACCCTTTTTCAGCAGCCGCCGCCGCGGCCTGAGCGGGCTTCCATTGTTTCTCTTTACGCTTTTAATCGCCAGCATGACCCTGGGCCTGGTCTGGCTGACCTACAGCAGCTTCGACCAAATGCAATATATTGCCCAGCAGGCCCTGGGCATCGCGCCCACACCCACACCATTCGCCAGCCAACGCGCCCAACGCGGCATCAGCCTGTACAACGGCGGCCAAGTAGAGGCGGCGCTGCTGGAGTTTGAAATGGCAATCGCGCAGCGGCCCAACGAAATCAACTACCTCTACGAATATGGGCGGATTCTTATTGAGCTTGACCAATATGACAAAGCCGCCTCCTATGGCGAACGCGCCATCGAAGCTGCGCCCGATGACGCCCGCGGCTATGCCCTCAAAGCCCGCGCCTTGATGTGGAGCGACCCCGGCACAGCCATCCCCACAGCCGTATCCGGCCTGGAAAAAGACCCCTATTTTGCCCCGCTTCACGCTGCGCTGGCCATCGCCTACACCAATATCGGGCGTTATGCCGAGGGCTTGCAGCGCGGCATCCGCGCCACCGAGCTTGACCCCCTCGATTCCTTTGCCCACCGCGCCTATTCGATCCCGCTCATCTATACCGGGCGCAACTCCCAAGCCATCCAGCAGCTGGAAGAGGCGGTCGCCATCAACCCCAACCTGCCAGGCCCCTACTTCGAGCTCGCCGCCCAATACCGCGCCATCGACTTTCCCGAAATGGCGGTCGGCGTCTATCGCCACATCTTAACAATCGATGCTGACAACGCCAAAGCCTACCTCCGCCTCTGCGAAACCTATGCCTCCGTAGGCGAATTCATCACCGCCACCGGCTACTGCGAGACCGCCCTCGACCTCAACCCCGCTTATGCCTCGGCCTATCGTATGCTCGGACAGCTGCAATACAACCGCCGAAACTACGAAGGCTCGATTGACTCCTTTAACAAATGCGTCGAATTCGGCTCGACCGAAGTCGAATGTTATTACCTGCGCGGCTGGGCGCATTATTTCCTGGGCCAATGCGCCGATGCCTGGCAAGTCTTGAACGATTCGCTCAATTATGTCATTCAAGACCTTCAGCAATCCACCATCGAAATCATCAACATCGGCCTCGAAAACGTAACGCTCAAATGCCCCGGCTACGAAAACCAACCCCTGCCCACGCCCATTCCACCGACCCCTGTCCCACTGACACCCATCGGAGGGATTTAGTGGATGAAAATCAAACGCGACTATTCGCAGCCCCTCTTCCGTGAACCCAAGCGCCATCCCATCCGCAATATCCTGATTGCCGCCACGCTGGGCCTGCTGCTGGGCTTGGGCATCCTGTCGCAGTGGACAGCGCTTCAGCAGACTGTCGCCGCGCTGACAGGCCCCCGCCCAACGCCAACCCCCCTGCCCAGCGAACTCGCGCTGCGGGCAAGCTCACTCGTCCAAGCCGGCGACCTAACGGAAGCAGCATACCTGCTGGCGACCGCCGTCGCCGAACGTCCCGAAAACATCGCCTATTTGTACGAACACGGCAGCCTGCTGATTGAACTCGAGCGCTATGAGGACGCTTTCGATTTGGGAACGCGAATCATTAACCTGAACCCCCGTGATGCCCGCGGTTATGCCCTGGAGGCGCAGGCGCTGGTTTGGCGGGGCCAAGCAGTGACAGCCATACCCATTGCCCTCTCCGGCTTGGAACTCAATCCCAATTTCACACCCTTGTACGCCACCCTGACCCGCGCCTATGTCGATACCAGCCGCTGGGCTGAGGGCTTGGAACTGGGCGAACGCGGCCTGGCCATCAGCCCCAATGACGCCAGCCTGACCCGCGCCTATGCCTATGCCCTGCAATCCGTCGGCGCTTACGAAGATGCCATGGCCTACCTCGAACAAAGCACCGAACTGCGCCCGACCTACTTGCCCGCCCAGTTCGAACTGGCCGGCCTGTACCTATCGCGTGACCGCGACCAGCAAGCCATCGACCTCTACAACCGCATCCTCGCCATCGAGCCAAGCAACGCCCGCGCCCTGCTGCGCCAGTGCCTTGCCTATCGCAAAGTCGGTCAATTCGCCCGTGCGCTCGGCTTCTGCGAGGACTCCGTTGCCAGCGACAGCAGCAACCCCGAAGCCCTCTATCATCTGGGAATGCTCTACTATCGGGAGCACCGCTTCGAAGACTCACGCGATACGTTCCGACAGTGCTTCGAACACGATACTGGCAGCTATGATTTGGACTGTTTTTATCGGCAGGCTTTGTCGCATTATTACACTGGCGACTGTGATACCGGCTGGGAAATGTTGCAGGAATCCCTGCTGATTGCCCAGGCACGCGAGGGCAGCGCCAAAGCGATAGACAATATCCAGCAGGGTCTGGCAGCCATCGCCACCGACCCGCAATGCCCCGCTTATGCCAGCTACGCCGCCTCGTTTCAGGATTGACCATCACAGCCGACTGGGCTAGGCTAACCAAGCGAGGCCCATCAAACAGAAAGACATCATGCGCGTATTGGATGCCAGCCTGAAGCTCTATCGCCACACGGTGAAACACGTTCGGCCGGCTCATATTGCCATGCACCGCCTGATGAAAGACCTCCTCATTCCCCTTTTGGAACGCGCCAACGGCTTCAAGACCATCCCCGAAGACCCCTTCTGGTTTCGGCTGGAACTGCTGACGAAGCGCCATGAAATCGAAACCGCGCGGCAGCTGCAAAAGCTGATTCAGCCGGGCATGGTCATTCTCGACGTGGGCGCTCATGTCGGCTATTACACGCGCCTGTTCGCCGCCTTGACCGGCGCGAACGGACAGGTCATCGCCTTCGAGCCGCACCCGCGCACCCACAGGGTGCTGCAAGCCAACACCCGCCACCTGCCCAACGTGAGCGCCCTGCAAGCCGCCGCCGCCGAAGCCGCTGGCACAGCCGAACTCTACGATTATCTGATGATGTCGGCCAGCGGCTCCCTGCAATATGACGAATCCATCGCCGCGCTCGAACAGGCGCAGATGAACGCGACCGACGTCGCCCCCCGCCGCCAGGCGAACTTCAAAATGCGGCAGTACCGCGTGCAAACCGTCGCCATTGACCAGTGCCTGCTCGAGATGGGCATCGAGCAGGTCGACTTGGTGAAGATGGACATTGAAGGCGCGGAGATGAGCGCTTTGCGCGGCATGAAAGCGACTGTCGCCCATTCCCCCCGCCTCTCGCTCATCATGGAATACAACCCGCAGGCATTGCGTGCCTTCGGCTGCGAGCCGATTCAAGCGCTGCGCGAGGTGCTGGCGCTGGGCTTTGTGCAGGTGCAGGCGATTGAACCCGATGGCTCGCTGCGCGACTGGACGCATGACCCCGCCACCGTGCAAAGCCAGACCGACGCCCTGCTGGACGGGATGGGCGTCATCAACCTGCTCTTCAGCCGTTAGCTTTTCTTGAGCGCGAAGCATAGTAAAATGAATTTGATTGAAGATAGCAAGAGGCCGCCATGTCAAAGATACGTATCAAGCCGGACGACAAACCCCTCAAAGATTATTACAAAAACCTGAAAGACTTGCGCGAGGTGCAAAACATTCAGCACGAGGGCGGCACCCGCCGCGCCTTCGGCACCTTGCTCAGCGACATCGCCAAGAAACAGAAGTGGACACTCGTCGAGGAGGTCAGCATACAGTCAAGCAATTCCAATCGCTGGATTCGCCCCGATGGCACCCTCCGCGACCAGTGGCAGCTGCCCCACGCTTGGTGGGAAGCCAAAGACAGCCACGACGACCTCGATTTCGAAATCGAAAAGAAACGGGCAAGCGGCTACCCTGTCGACAACACCATCTTCGAGGACACCCAAACCGCCATCCTCTATCAAAATGGCTACGAGATTTTGCGCTGCCCCGTCCAGAACCGCAAATGCTTCGCTCAGCTGCTGACCGAGTTCCTCAATTACGAAATCAAACCCTTCGAGGAGTTTGAGCAGGCCATCACCCGCTACGGCGAGGAAATCCCCAACATCGCCATGGCCCTCAAGCAAAAGATCGAGAGCGCCCACCAGCACAACCGGGCATTCCAAGCGAAATTCAACGTCTTTATGGCGCTCTGCCGCCAATCCCTCAACCCCAACATCAGCCGCGAAGCCGTCAATGAGATGCTGATTCAGCACCTGATGACCGAACGTGTGATTCGCCGCGTCTTTAATGTCGAGCGCTTTACCCGCAGCAACGTCATCGCCGCCGAGATCGAAAAGGTCATCGACGCCCTCACCAGCGCACACTTTAATCGACAGGAGTTTTTAGGCGGGCTCGACCGCTTTTACCGCGCCATCGAAAACGCCGCCGACCATCTGGCGGATTTCCCCGCCAAGCAGCATTTTATCAACACCGTCTACGAACGTTTCTTCCAAGGCTACAGCGTCAAGGTCGCCGACACCCACGGCATCGTCTATACCCCCCAGCCGATTGTCGATTTTATGTGCGCCGCCATCGAAGAGGCGCTGGCTAATGAATTCGGCAAGAAGCTGGGCGATGAAGGCGTGACCCTGCTTGACCCCGCCACTGGCACCGGCAACTTTGTCGTCAATCTCCTCCGCCGCGCCTCCGAAAGCAACCCGCGCCACTTTGAGGACTTTTACCGCCAGCGACTCTTCGCCAACGAGGTCATGCTCATGCCCTATTACATCGCCTCGCTCAACATCGAACACCAATACTTTGAACTCACCGGCAAAGCCGAAGCCTTTCCCGGCCTCTGCTTTGTCGATACCCTCGATTTGGCGCACACCCGACAGCTGACCTACCTCACCGAAGCCAACGCCGAGCGCGTCGAGCGACAGAAAGCGGCTGACATCAACGTCATCATCGGCAACCCGCCTTATAACGTCGGCCAAATCAACGAGAACGACAACAACAAAAATCGCAAATATGCTGTCATTGAGAGACGCATCCGCGCCACTTATGCCAAAGATTCCAAAGCCACTTTGAAAAATAAATTGTATGATGCCTATATCAAGTTCTTTCGCTGGGCGGTTGACCGTCTGAAAGGTCGGGACGGCATCGTCTGTTATGTCAGCAACAACAGCTTTGTCGATGCCTATGCTTTTGATGGTTTTCGCAAGCATCTCCTGCAAGATTTTAACCGCGTTTATCATTTGGATTTGGGCGGCAACCTCCGCAAGAATCAACCGGGCGCATCGATTGGCAATGTCTTTGATATTCGGGTGGGCGTTGGCATTACCATCGCCATTCGCAAACAAACCCATCAAGGGCACCGATTGTCTTATCATGCTGTCCCGAATACCTGGAGCAAGGAAGAAAAGCTGGACTTTCTGAGCGCTCATGCCCTGTCCAGAACTATTATGACCCTTACTGCCCCCCCCCCCCCCCCCCGAGTATTTCGATTCCTTGGCAAGTATTACGGCCTAACCGCAAGCATACCTGGCTGATTTCCGAAACCGAAGCCGAATTTGAAAGCTACCTGCCCCTCGGCAGCAAAGAAGCCAAACGCGCCTTGCCCCACAAAGCCCAAACCATTTTCAAGACCTACAGCCTCGGTGTATCAACTAATCGGGATGCCTGGGTTTATGATAATGATTTTGACGTTTTGGCGAAGCGAATGCGCCGGTTTGTGGAAGATTACAACAGTCAAGTCGATAGCTATAGACGGCAGACACCCAAACCCAACATCGATGATTTTGTTGATTATGATTTGCTCAAATGGGATGGCACCCTCAAGGCTGATTTGAAAAGGGGGAATTATGGCGCTTTTGGTATCGACCGCCTGCGAACCTCAATCTACCGGCCCTTCACCAAAAAACATCTCTATTTTGATTCGCTGTTTATCAATAGTGTGTACCGACAGCCTTATTTCTTCCCCGACAAGCAGTCCCAAGCGGAAAACAGGCTTATCTGTGTGGCGGGCATCGGTAATCGTAAAGGTTTCGGATGCTTGGTTACGGGTTTTATTCCTAACACCGATTTGGCATTTGAAAAAACCCAATGCTTCCCCTTCTACACCTACGACAAGGACGGCAGCCACCGCCAGGAGAACATCACCGATTGGGCTTTGGCACAATTCCACGCCCACTATCAGGACGACGCCATCAGCAAATGGGACATCTTTCATTATGTCTACGCCCTGCTCCATCACCCGCGCTATCGTTCACGCTACGCCGCCGACCTCAAGCGCCAGCTGCCGCACATCCCCCTCGCGCCCGACTTCCGCGCCTTCGCCCAAGCCGGCCGCCAACTCGCCCGCCTGCACCTGAACTATGAGACCGCCGCCGCTTATGAACTCGACTGGCAGGTCACCAAAACGCCCGTCTCCTACCGCGTGAACAAGATGCTCCCCCAGCGCAAACGCCCCGCCCAAGCCGGCAGTTACAAGGTCTACGACGCCCTGAAATACAACGACAGCCTGACCCTGCGCGGCATCCCCGAACGCGCCTTTGCCTATCGCCTGGGCAATCGCTCGGCCCTCGACTGGATTGTCGATCAATACCGCGTCAAAACCGACAGCCGCAGCGGCATCACCTCCGACCCCAACGGCTACAGCCATGATGAAAAGTATATCCTGAAGCTCATCGAGCGCGTCATCTGGGTCAGCCTAAGCACAGTCGAGAGGGTCGAACAGCTGGAAAAGCTGCCCTTTCGCGCCCATGACGCCTCTCCCCCCTAAAGCATGGGCGACTTCTGCACCGACCTGTAATTCGCTGCCAGGTCTTGCCAGGCTGCCCCGATGCGCCTAAAGCCCTCTCGAATGGCATCGGGACGGTGAATGCCATAATTCAGGCGCATGGCATGGGAGCCGCCCTCGCTGGTATAAAACAGGCTGCCAATCGCAAAGGCGACATCCGCCTGAATGGCGGTGACGAAGGTCTCGGCCGCAGTCGGCCCTTCAGTCGGCAGTTCCGCCCACAGATACAGCCCCCCTTTGGGCGAATACCAGGTCGTCCCCGGCGGGAAAAAGGCTTTGGCCGCCGATAGCGCGGCATCGCGCCGCCGCCGCAAATCGAGGCGGTTGCGCTCCAGCTGTTTGGCCAGGATGCCGCGTTCCAGCAGCAGATGAATGGTGCGCTGGTTCAAGCCAGACGTGGAAATATCGGCCGCCTGTTTGACGCGCACCAGCCGCTCATAATACGGCCCATCAGCCACCAGATAGCCAATCCGCATCCCCGGCAGGAGCATCTTGGTGAAGGCATTCGCATGGATGACGCCGCCGCTTTCGTCCAGCGCCTTGAGCGGCGGCAGATGTTCGCCATCAAAGCGAAATTCGCGGTAGACCTCATCTTCCAGCACCGGAATCCCATGCTGCGCCGCCAAGCGGATTAACTGACGGCGGCGGTACATGGGCATGACATGCCCGGTCGGATTCTGAAAGCTGGGCATGACATAAATCAGGCGCGGCTGATGGTCATGCAGGTAATTCCCCAGCGCATCCATGCGGATGCCCGCCTCATCGATGGGAATGCCTTGGATATGGACACGCCGTGCCTGGGCAATATCCATAATGCCCAAGTAGGTCGGGTTGGCTGTCACCAGGGTCTCGCCATCGCTCATCAGCGATTGCAGCACGAGGTCAATCGCCTGCTGCGCCCCGCCAGTAATCAGCACATCCTCGAAGCGGCACTGAATCCCCAGGGCGCGGACATAATCACGCACCGCCACGCGCAGCGGCAGATAGCCTTCAGGCACTTCATACGACAGCGCATCCGCGCCATCGCGGTCAATCACATGGTTGATGGCATCCTGCATGTGCCGCACTGGAAAAAATTCTTTCGGTGGCGAGCCATGGCTAAAGTTGATGACGCCCGGCTTGCGTGCCAGCCGCATCATCTCGCGGATGGATTGCCCGCGGGCCTGCAAGGGCGGCTGTCCGCGAAAGGCATCAGCGCCGCCTTGCTCAAAGACGACAAAAGTGCCGCGCCCGGATTTGGCGCTCAAGTAACCGGCTTCGCGGAGTTCGGCATAGGCGTTGACGACGCTGATGCGGCTGACGCCAAGCTGGCGGGCTAGGCTGCGGCTGGCGGGCAGGCGGGTGCCAGCCGGCAGCAGACCACGCTCGATTTGTGCCTGCAGCTGGCGAATCAGTTGGTGATAGATGGGTTCTTTGCTGCTGCGATTGAGCGTGATGTTGGGCGAGGCCTGGTGCATGGCAAGTCACTCCGATGATGTCTTGACGGCTAATATATCAATAAATGCAGTCCAATTTTATAACCATATAAGTCCATTTGGACACCGCGATTCATAGACGCGGCTGGCCTCAGGCTGTATCATAATAATATGGCGATACGCAATGATACGGCGCGAACTGAAAAGCGCTACCTGCTGGACATGCTCGAGTTGGGGGATGTCCGCATTCTGGAGATTGGCTGCGGCGATGGTCGGCTGACATGGCAGTATGCTGATTTGGCGGCTTCAGTAGTCGGGATTGATGTGACGCCAGCGGCATTAGGCGCTGGCTTGCGGCAGCGCCCGAGTCGGCTGGCGCATCAAGTCGACTTTTTGATGGCGAGCGGCATCGTCCTCCCCTTCAAGTCCGCCAGCTTTGACCATGCGCTGTTGGCCCATTCCTTTTGATGAATCCTGCCAGCGGGTATGGTGCATACCCTGCAAGAGATTCACCGCGTCCTGAAAGCGGCCGGCACATTGATTGATTTGCGCCCGGGGATCCAAAATCGCAGCGTCGAGCTTGAGTTGTCGTATGCGCGGCTTAATCTGGGCGAAATTGACTCCTCAAGCAGAATAGCGGACTGTCAGGCGGCGGATGCCGCTCTGCGTGACGCGGTGAATCAAGGGCTGTTCCGCGGCGAACACGATGCCGACTTTCATCTGATAACCGACTTGGATACGGCTGCCGATTTGCGCGGTTATGCGGCCGCCTTGCGGCGGAGCATTCTGCCCGAAGAGATAATGAACCGGCTGGAATCGCTGACAGCCCATGAGAACGAGGATTTCATCATCCACATCCGCCGCGATATGGTCATCACGCGCTATCGCAAAATGTCGGCTGAAGCCAGGCAGCTTAGAAAAAACTGCTGAGGATTTCCAGCACGCGCTGAATGCTCTGTGGGTCGCCCGATTGTCGGGTGGTGTTGCTCGCCGCCGCAATCCGCTCCAAGGTGCGAATATCTGCATTGGCGCCATAAGCCACGGGAATAACGATGACCGGGTTCAGCGAATCATAGCTGGCTTCAATCGCCTGAACGGCCGCATCAAGCGTATTCGCTGAGCCGGTATCTTCGCCATCGCTCAGCACAATGACAGCCCGAATCCGGTCCTCATCCTCCAGTCTATTCATCACCCCCACGGTATGGATAAGCCCATCGAACAAAGCCGTTCCACCCCCCGCCGACAAATTTGGAATAGCGCCCCCCAGCCGGTCGCGGTTGGTTTCCAGAATATCCAGAGGAATGAGCATCTGGGTCGAATCCGAGAAAATCGCCAGCCCCACGCGGTTGCTGCTCTCCATGTTATCCAGGAAAAAGAGCGCCGCTTGTTTGGCTTGCTCCAGCTTGCTGTTTTGAGACATAGAGCCGGAGACATCCATCAACAGGATGACATCTGCCTGCTTCTTGACGAAAGACCAGCTTTCTTGAATCGCTGCAATCACTTGCGGCTCTGGCACATCCAGCACAGTCGCCGGGCCCGCGGCCGTCACGCCATACTGCGCTTCGAAAGGAAAACCCAATGCCACCTCCGGGTTCACCGGCCGAAAGCCAAAGCTCATAATATAAGCCTGATTCTCGGCCGTCACGATATAATCGCTGAATACGCGAGCCGCATCTCGCTGTTCATCCGAGACCCAATCGGCATGGACAATCCCAAAAGGATGTTCGTGCCAGAATGTGCCTTCTGTCGGATATAATGCAATCAATGGCTCGGGCGGGTCAAAAGCGGTCTGCCCGCGATTAATCGCAATCAGGTCATTTTCTTCCAGCGCCACAAAGTCAAGATAGCTGGGGCCTTGGGCGATATAATTTTTGAACTCGGTTGTGCGGCTGGAATAATGGCGAATGAGCGATTCGATGCGGCGCACGCCATCGCGCACGGCTTCATCGCGCACTTCCTCCAGGGTCAAGCGCCGCCCGCGAAAGCCGACCGCCCGTGCGCTGGCATAATACTCGGCAATAAGCGTCGACAAAGCTGTCGAGCTAATGAAAGGGTCGGTATGCCCATAATAAACGCTGCGCCGCCCGCCTTCGATGCCATAATCCTGCCATCCGTTTTCGCTATGCAAGACCTGAAGCAGTTCTGCCCAGCCAATATCGTCATAACCAAGGGTCTGCTGAATCGCTTGCAGACGGCTTTCCCAGATTGCCATCACCACCGGGGCGTTTGCCGTCGGCCGAATATCGGTCAAATCAAAGAGTTCTTCGCGGCTCAAAAAGTTCGCCAGCGATAGCCAATGGCTGACACTCGGCTGAAAAATGGTGGGCCGGGCTGTATTGACATTGCCCGGCGCCACCACAGCGTTGACAATCCCCTGCATGACCGTCCCCGACGAACCGGGCTCACCGCGCACATAAATCACAGCTTCGCCATCAGCCAAGCCCTCACCGGTCAAGGGGTTGGTGCGGCTGCGATACGCCTCATTGAAATCTTCGATGATTTTAGGCATATACAAATCAGATTCGGGGGCATAAATAATATCCACCACCACAGCGCCAGCGGGTATTTGCTGCTGGCTGCTGGCTGGCTCTGTGTCTTGGCTGTCATCGCCGCCGCAAGACACAAGCAGCCAACTTGCGATTGCCAATATCACGAGCGCCAATCTAGGCATGGTCTCTCCTTGTTCCAAGTTTATCAAACAAGCAGCCGAATCATGGATGACTCAGCCAAATCGCTGCAAAAGGGTTTCGGCAGTGTTCCTGTCGGGCATATCAACCAGCCGCCCATAATCCGGCTCGAGCCGGATGCCCGCCGCGGCGCCGCGCACAAATACAGCATCCGCCTCTGTCGGCTCTCGCTTGGCTGGGCGCAGGCCAAAAGCAGTCACCGTGTTTTGTCCACTGCCAGCGACATAATCCGCAAACACCTTTGCGGCGCTTTTTACATGCTCGTCCGTATTCGCGTCATCCCAGACAGCGAAGGGAAAATCCAGGCTGACCTGTGTAGCCGGATAACTAAGCCTGAGCGGGTCATCTTGAGCGAAGCCCTCCAGGTTGGTCAGCCACAAAACCTCCGGCAGCAGCGCGATTTCAGCCACGGAAGCCCCCCGCGAGGCCATGCTCTCGGCCGGGTCGCTGCCCAGAGTCTGAAAGTTGGGAACACTCGCCACAATGGGATCCATCCAGTCGTTAAAGTCCTCCGCCAGCAATGCCTGCCGCTCGAGCGTCTTGGAAGCCGTAAAGTCGCCGGCGCCCGAGAAGAGTACCGCCAAACCGGCCACATCATCGGACGGGCTTGGGTAAGCCAGCTTGAGGAAACCCCAGCTGTCCTCGCCGCCAAGGGATGCCCAATTCCCACCATCCCTCCGCACGGCATCAGCAACCACATTCCAATCCAGGCTGCCATCCGCGGATAACAGGCGAACCCGGCTGTCAAATCCGCCCCAGACCAAGGGCGTCCTGGCAAGCGAATCAACCGCCAGCTTAAATGGCATCCGGCTGTCGAGATAACTCAGGGACAGTGATGCGGCTGGCAGCCAGGCATCCGGATGCTCGCCGCGATTCCAGCCAAGCTCGCCTTCCCAGACCGCGACATCGGATGCCCTTGTAAGGCGAACCTGAATGCGGGTCGTGCCATTGACAAAAAAGCTGCCGTCATTAAAGTCGGCAGCGACCTCTCGCATCCAATCCTCAGCCATCGGGTTGACCGCCACCGTCAGCGTCAGCGCTGCCTGATTCTGCAAAAATTGGCTCAGGGCAAGAATTGCGGCGACAGTCAGCATAAATGCTATGAGTATCATTGTCCTTCGTGACATATCAATCACTGTCCTCAGCAGGATAACAAGCAGGCTTTATGCCCTCATAAAATCATTATAATGGATATTCGAGCCTGTCTCAATACCCTCTAGGGCTGATGGCCTCTTACGAAAGATGCCAGAAAGTTATCAACGGAAACAGCCAACCCTTTTTGTCAGGCTAGGGCAATCCACCTATTTTGCAGGATTTGTCAGTTGCCGTGATGGTGGAATTTGTTAAACTTGAGTTGCAGTGTGTTGTCACATTTTCAAACCCGATAATCCTATTTTGGAGGCTTGTATGTTCCGCAAATTGCTGTTATTTTTCTGGGTTCTTGCTTGGGTCGCGCTTGCCATAGTCCCTGCTGCCGCGCAAGAAGATATTGTTTTTGGTGTTGTTTTGGTGGGGCCGAATGATGACCGCGGCTGGAGTACCTCGCACCATGAAGCCGGCGAGTATGTTGTAGCCAACTTGCCGGGCGCACAGATGCTCGAATTCGAGAGCCTCAATCCGGCCGATGCTCCCGAAACCACCTTGATGGATGTGGTCGAGTTGATGGTTGATGAAGGCGCGTCTGTCATCTTCACCACCTCGGACAGCTTTGAAGAGGATACCAACGTGGTCGCGGCAGCCTTCCCAGACGTGACCTTTATCAACATCACTGGCAGCAACGCCATTCAGGCGAACGAAATCGTAATGGGCGAACATGCCATGATGCACGAACTGCCGCCGCTGCCGCCCGCGAACGTCGGCAACTTCAACGGCTTGATGGAATTGCCACGCATGATTGCTGGCTGTGCCGCCGCCTTGACCAGCGAAACCGGCAACCTTGGCTACCTGGGCGCCTTGATTAACGCGGAGACCCGCCGTCTGGTCGCCTCGAGCTATCTTGGTGCGCGTTACTGTGCCGATAACTACCGCGATGACATGATGGCCGATGACATCAGCTTCGAGGTGGTCTGGATTGGCTTCTGGTTCAATATCCCCGGCGTCACGCTGGACCCGACCGAAGTAGCGACCAGTTTCCTCGATGGCGATGTCGATGTGATTATCTCCGGCATCGATACGACCGAAGCGATTACAGTCGCCGGCCAGTATATGGCGGAGGGCGATATGAGCTATGGCATTCCCTATGGCAACGTCAACGGCTGTTCAGAAGCGCCGGCTGCCTGCATTGGCGCCGCCTATTACAACTGGGGCCCAGCTTATCTGGATGTGGTTCAGCGGGTGATAGATGGCACCTGGGAGCAGGAATGGGTCTGGCTGGAGCCGAAGTGGGACGAGATTAACGAGGATGGCTATTATACCGACAGCGATACCAGCGTGATTGGCTTTAAGCTGGGCGATGCGCTGAGCATGGAGACCATCGAAAGCCTGAACGCATTCGCCGCCGAAATCGCGGCTTTCCAAACCGACCCGATGCACGCTGGCGAAATCTTTTTATGGGAAGGGCCGCTGAACTTGCAAGATGGCACGCAGCTGGCCGCCGAAGGCGAATCGGTGAGCCTGCTGGACATCTGGTTCATCCCACAGCTGCTGGAAGGCATGACTGGCGCCAGCGAATAAGCCAAAGCAAAACGACAGCTAATCAAGAAGGACGCGCCGCCCGGTGCGTCCTCTTTGTTTTTAATCATGCACTGGTCATTTGCGGCTTGGGTCTTATAATCAGGGACGTCGGCGAATCAACATGGGGAGAAACCATGCGCGTAGTTTTGATGCTGGGCATAGCTTTGCTGTGCTGGCCCAGCGCCCGACTGGCGGCGCAGGACAAATCGGCGCTGACCCTGTCCAACACGCAGGTTGGGACACAGCCGAACGGCTTCGGCGGCGAGACACTCGTCGTCTTTGGCGATGTGTATAATTCTGGCAGCCAGGCCTACACCCGCATTCGTATGGATGTGAAGGCCTACAGCGCCGCTCAAGAATGGATTGGCGAGGGCTTCGGCTTTTTGGTCGATGCCTGCGGCACGGCTTTGCTGGATTATGCCCTGCCGCCAGAGCGCACCCAGAGCTTTCAGGCGCCTTTTGAGTTGTTTGTCGACGATGCGCTGGCGAGCGTCCAAGTCCGCCTTGATGCCGAGCCAGTGGCCTTGGCGCCGCGTCCAGCGCTGGAAACCCCAGCCGTGCATCAAATTGCCAGCGGAGAAGTGGTCATGCTGGAGTGGCTGACCGAGGATGTCCTGATTTATGGCGTCGGCTGTGAGGGCGCGGTGTTCACCGAATTGGACTGGTGGCGGCACAATCTGGCGAATGACGAACTGGAGCAAGTGCAACATCCCGATGCTCATTATGTGAATGCCGCGATGATTGAGCAGAGCGGCGCGGCGATGATTACCCAGTCGGGCGAACAGAATGCGGATTTGTTTTACGGCTCGGCCATGATTTTCGCACCCAACGCCCGGCGGATTGTCTATCAGAATGATTTGCATACCATCCTGTCCGCAGAACCCAATGGTTCATTCAAGCGCCTGATACATGACGGCTTGCATCAGCACAGCCTGCGCGGATTTTTGTGGACGGGGACGCCCGGGATATTTTTGGCCTATTATTTCGGCGCTTATGGCGAGCCAGTGCATTATTTTACGGGGGATGTGGCTGGCAAGATGCTCATGGGACCTTTGGAGGCCGTGCCGCCCTCTCTGACTGTGCCGGGTCTGGCGGCGGATGGTCTTCATGCGGTGGCTGGCATGCAGGTCGACGGCCTGAGCGGTTATTATTGGCAGTCGGCTTATGGCGGGCGCGAACTGCTCTTCGAGGCGGAGTTGCCGGGCAGCAATTATCCGGCGCCGATTGTATTCGAGAATCGTTTAATCTATGTGATACGTCCGCTTGAGGGCATCCCCTCCCTGCAATGTTTTAATCGGCAGACGGGCGAATTAGTGACCATCAGCGCCCTGCCCTTGCGCCTGACGCGGGAATCACGCGCCTGGTCGTGGCTGTCACCAAGGGGGACTCGTCTGGCGGTGGCGGCAAACGGGGTCGAGGGCGGCTTGTGGCAGGTGGATTTGTCGATGAACCATGCCTGCCGCTCGAATTGAAAGCGCATCAGCCCGAAAGCGCCCATTCGACCGCGGCCAGGGCATGAAGCCGCGTGGTGTCAAAGCTGGGAATCGCGCTGTGCTGCGGTTCAATCAGCAGGCCGATTTCGGTACAGCCCAGTATCACCGCTTCGGCGCCGGCTGACCGCAGGTCTTCAATCACCGCTTGATATCGAAGCCGCGATGACTCCCGAATTTCGCCGCGCACCAGTTCATCATAGATAATCCGATGCACAACAGCGCGTCCGACATCATCGGGGGTCAGGATATTCAAGCCAAAGCGGTCCATCATGCGCCCCTTATAAAAATCCTGCTCCATCGTGAAGCGCGTGCCAAGCAAGGCGATATTCTGAAAGCCCTCAGCGACAATCGCTTCGGCAGTGGCATCGGCAATATGTATCAGCGGCAGCTTCACCGCCGCCTGCACGGCATCTGCCATCCTGTGCATGGTATTGCTGCAAATAACGATACCATCTGCGCCGCCTCGTTCCAGCTGCTGCGCCGCCTGAATCATGCGCTGCGCCGCGGCTTTCCAGTCGCCCGCCATCTGAAGCGCCTCAATTTCGGCAAAATCAAACGAAAACATGATGCACTCGGCTGAATGCGTGCCGCCAAGCCGTTTTTGGCACGCTTCATTGATGATGCGATAATACTCAATGCTGGATTCCCAACTCAAGCCGCCGATTAACCCGATTGTTTTCACGCGCCATCCATCCCGTCGGTATCAAAGCCCCTGACAGTATAACAGATTCCCCTAGCCACACATCCCCTGCATCTGAACATAATCGGCGCTAATCCAGCCCACAGTGCCATGATAGTCGACCTGGAACCAGCCCGGTATCCGTGCCATCGCAGTCAGGGTGACGCGATAGGGAATGAGTCCCTTGATTTTAGCGCCCGCCGGGCTGGCGCGGAAATTGAGGATGTGCGTGGTCGTTACCTGACAGTTTTGCACGGTCACCATCGCTTCGGCTGTCGCTGGCAATGGCGCGGGTCGGGATACGAGGACAACCGTGCCAGCGCGGTCAAGCTCGGCGCAGGTCATGCCCGACCGGTTATAGGCGGGCAGTGGCGCGGCACGGCGCGGTGAAGTGGCTGCATCCAAAAAGATGAGTGAACCCTGCTCAGGAAAGCAGATTTCCACGCCCTGCTCGGCATAGCCCCAGACATCAACCGCATCAATAAAGCCAGCATCCAGCACTGCCTGAATGCCAATGCCACGCGCATCAAGGCGCTGAAATTGAACGCCGCTATCCAGACCATACCTTGCGGATACATGAATACCGCTCTGGCGCAGTTTTTCGCCGGTCGTTGTCTGAGCGTCTCTAGGGCTTGGTTTCAAAGCCGCTGCCCGCCTGCGGGTTGGCATCAGCGTGTAAGTTGCCGTTGGTATCGGTGCGTTCGTTGCGGTTGGCATCAGTGTGTAAGTTGCCGTTGGTATCGGTGCGTCCGTTGCGGTTGGCGCTGGCACATCGGTTGCAGGCGGTGTCACCGTATCTGTCGGCATCAATGTATCTGTCGCTGTCGCAGTCGGCGCATCCGTCCCAGTCGCCGTCGCAGTCGGCGCGTCTGTTGCTATCGCAGTTGGTTTATCCGTTGCAGTCGCTGTCGCAGTCGGCGTGTCCGTTGCAGTCGCCGTCGGCGTTGCCGTCACAGTTGCAGTCGGCGTCAGTGTGTCCGTTACAGTCGCCGTCGGTGTATCTGTCGCGGTTGGCGTATCTGTCGCCGTCGCCGTTGGCGTCAGCGTGTCTGTCTCAGTCGCAGTGGCAGTCGCCGTCGGTGTATTTGTTGTTGTCGGCGTGTCTGTCGCCGTCGCCGTCGGTATATCTGTCGCAGTGGCCGTTGGCGTATTCGTCCCAGTCGGTGTCAGTGTGTCCGTTACAGTCGCCGTCGCCGTTGCCGTCGCCGTCGGCGTATCCGTCCCAGTCGGTGTCGGTGTATCTGTCGCGGTTGGCGTATCTGTCGCCGTCGGTGTCAGCGTATCCGTCGCGGTTGGCGTGTCCGTCGCCGTTTCAGTCGCCGTCGCTGTCGGTGTGTCCGTCCCAGTCGCCGTTGGTGTGTCCGTCCCAGTCGCCGTTGGTGTGTCCGTCCCAGTCGCCGTTGGTGTGTCCGTTGCAGTCGCCGTTGGTGTCAGCGTATCTGTCGCAGTCGCCGTTGGCGTATCCGTTGCAGTCGCCGTTGGTGTATCTATTGCCGTCGGCGTCAGCGTTTCAGTCGCAGTCGCCGTATCCGTCGCCGTCGGTGTCAGCGTATCTGTCGCCGTCGCAGTTGGTGTATTTGTCGCCGTCGCCGTCGGCGTTGCCGTCACAGTTGCAGTCGGCGTATCCGTCGCGGTTGCTGTTGGTGTATCTGTCGCAGTGGCAGTCGCAGTCGCAGTCGGCGTGTCAGTTGCCGTTGGCGTCAGCGTGTCCGTCGCCGTCGCCGTATCCGTCGCGGTTGCCGTTGGTGTATCTGTTGCCGTCGCTGTCGGTGTGTCCGTCCCAGTCGCCGTTGGTGTGTCCGTTGCCGTTGCCGTTGGCGTATTCGTCCCAGTCGGTGTCAGTGTGTCCGTTACCGTCGCAGTCGGTATATCTGTCGCAGTTGGAGTTGGTGTCAGCGTTGCAGTCGCGGTTGGCGTATCCGTTGGTGTATTCGTCGCAGTCGGTGTATTTGTCGCAGTGGCAGTTGGCGTGTTCGTTGCCGTCGGTGTATCCGTCGCCGTTGGCGTCAGCGTTTCAGTCGCCGTTGGCATCAATGTATCTGTTGGTGTCAGTGTATCCGTCTCAGTTGCCGTCGGTGTATCCGTCGCAGTGGCAGTCGGTGTTGGTGTCAGCGTTGCCGTTGGCATCAATGTATTTGTCGCCGTCGCAGTATCTGTCGCCGTCGGTGTGTCCGTTGCTGTCGGTGTCAGCGTGTCCGTTGCCGTTGGTGTCAGTGTATCCGTCGCCGTTGCTGTTGGTGTATTTGTCGCGGTTGCCGTCTCTGTTGCAGTCGGTGTCAGCGTTTCAGTCGCCGTTGGTGTCGGTGTATCCGTCTCAGTTGGCGCGTCTGTTGCAGTCGCAGTCGCCGTGTCCGTTGCGGTCGGTGTATCTGTCGCCGTCGCAGTTGGCGTATCCGTTGCCGTCGCCGTCGGGGTCAGCGTTTCAGTCGCCGTCGCAGTCGCCGTATCTGTCGCCGTCGGCATCGGCATTCCGACTGGAAATTCATAAGCGCCAATATCACAGGCCGCACCTTGCGGACGTTCCGTATCGGCTTGGTCTGCTGTCAGACAGGTGTCGGTATCAGCCGCGTCAATCGCCGGACTCATGCTTTGGAGAGGATAATAGGCTGGTGAGCCAGTTCGCGTACCCAAGAGCGGAGCGCCACTAAATGCCGCTGAACAAGACCCGTCCGCAACAAAATTGGCGATATTCTCGCTCAAGTCCGTCTCGGTCACGCAATCGTAGCTCGTATTCCCGACAATCAGGCTGTTCCGCAATTTCAGCGTCCCCGTATTATAGAGGCTGCCACCTCTAACAGAAGTGGATATGTTATCGACCAGGGTCAGATGTGTCAGGGTCGTCATGCTGTCGCCCTTGGTATAAAGACCAGCGCCCTGAACAGCCCGGTTCCCATAGAAGGTGCTGTTTTCGACGCTCATGGTATTGGCATTGTGGATTCCGCCGCCGCGTTGGGAGGCTTGATTGTCGGCAAAGGTGCTCTTAATGATGGCTGCATGGCCGCCTTCGAGGTACACAGCGCCGCCATTCCCACTACGCGGCCCCATGCCATGCGTCTGGTTTCCCGCGAATGTGCTGTTGCTAATGCTCAAGCGGTATGTTCTTTCAGTGTCAAAATCATCGAAATAGATGCCACCGCCACTGCCCCTGCTCGAATTGCCGCTGAGCAGAACGCTGTTCAGCGTCACGTCACTGTGAAGGGCCGAGATGCCGCCGCCCAAATTGCCCGACCAACTGTCACGGATGGTGCTGTTATGAACAGCCAGTGTGCCGTCGCCAACCAGAATGGCGCCACCATTCGAATTGCTGCGGCCCGCGGTCATCGTCAGGTTATGAATGGTCAGACTGCCGCCATCCACCACATAAAAAATCCGAAACATATCCGCGCCGCTGATGCGATAGCCCTCGCCTTGAATGGTTATCGTTGACCGAATATCGCGGAGTTCCCCTTCCAAAGTGAGGTCGGCCGACAGGATAATGACGTCTTCACCATCGCCAGCCGGACATTCGCCCTGCGCCGCATCGGTATTGGCAGCCCGCACCGCATCCGCCAAAGAACAATTCTCATTGACCGTGATGCGAGCAGCATAGACCACCCCTTGCACGGGTGCCAGAAAGAAGCATATTGTCAGTAATACCGCTTTATAGACTTGCGAATTGGTGCAAGGCAATATCGTGCGTAGTTGTTCCATTTTGCGCCAGGTCAGCCATGATTTCGCCTATAACGCTCGCCATTTTGAAGCCATGCCCACTGAAACCGGCTGCCACCGCGACTTGCGGCCTATCGGGCAGGGTATCCAGCAGCCAGTGCTCATCCTTGGTATTAGTGAACATACAAACTTGCATGTCCAAGGTTCGGCCAGCGGCGGCGGGGAAGTAACGTTCGGCAAAGGTACGCAAGACTTGTTCGTCTTCATGGTGGACATTGCGGTCGAGGGTATCGGGGTCGCAAATCTGATTCAGGTGATGCCAGCGCCCAAACTTCATGCCAGGGGTATCGCCAGTGGGGTTAAACTCCGGGAAGCCATAAAAGCGCCCCTCGTCGACCATCGCGTTCCAGACGGGAAAACATCTTGGCGCGAACCAGCGCGGCTGTTTTGTCTCCAGCCAAATCAAGACCTGACGTTCTGGCACTGCCTTGCCAGTCAAGGGCGGGACGAGCTTGTATGCCCAGGCGCCGCCGCAGATGACCAGTTTGTCGGCCGTGTATGTCGCGCGGTTCGTCTCCAGGCGCAGGCGGCCATCCGACAAGACATCCCAAGCCTGCACGCGCTCACGGGTATGCAGGGTGGCGCCCCGCTTTTGCGCCATTCGAGCATAGGCGCTAATGCAGCGTTCTGGCACCAGCAGGCCGCCCTGCGGCTGAAAGACCGCCATCGTTTCATCGGGCATACAATAGCCGGGAAAGCGCTCGTTTAATTGCCGACTGGTCAGCACTTCATGTTCAAGCTCGTGTTCCACACAGCTTTCGCGGCTGCCTGCAAATACCTCGCTGTCGGCGGGCCCCATGTCGATGCTGCCCGTCTGATAGAATAGTTTCTCGCCCGTTTCGCCTTCCAGTTCATGCCACAGCTGATAGGCTCGGCGCAGGAGCGGCACATAGGACGGGTCTTCATAATAGGCGAGGCGGATGATGCGCGTCAGACCATGTGAGGAGCCCATCTGGTGAGGAACCTCGAACTGCTCGATGCCCAGCGCATGAAACCCGCGCTTTGCCAGATGATAGAGCGTAGCGCTGCCCATCGCGCCAATGCCAACCACAATGACCTGATAATGGTTTGTCATCAGGAATACCTGTCTTTTCCTCTGAGCCACTCTATAAGGATGAGAAGGCTGTCGTTTAATGTGCCAACTGCACTTTGTACAAGGGATTTCATCATCAGTTTCTAGGTCGGGTTCAGCATGGAACCCCTTTGACTCGCATTAAGATAATAATTATATCATAATAACGGAGAACGACAAAATAGTAACTGGATTCGCCACTAAAACAGAAAATTGCTTTTGCAAGGGTCAGTGTTAATCTGGTAGAATAGGCGAAATCGTTTTCGGATATGGAGTCTACTCGATTCGACTGAACTTGCAAAACCCGTTTTTTGGAAGCATGGTAAAATTTTTCAGAGGTCAGGATGACAGATAACAAGCGAGAGGTCAAGCAGATGGAGGTTTCGGGGGCTGGTCTGGATGATGAAAAGTCGAGCATCACCCTGCCCGACAAGATGGATATTCAGTTTATGGAAAATGCGAATGGCGTCCGCGCCCATTCCATGACCGGCTTCACGCCGCGCTACAAGGATTTTGTCGATTACATCATTGGCATCACCCACGAGATTTGGGAAGAAAAAGCGGTTGGCAAGCTCTATGATTATTATGCCAACACGGTCAAGGTGCATACACCGAGCGGCACCGTTTATGGCCGACAGGCTGTTTTTGCCAGTACGCTTGAAATGCTGGCGGCTTATCCAGACCGCCGCTTGTATGGCGATGAGGTGATTTGGGGCGGCAACGATGTCGATGGTTTGTATTCGTCCCATCGGCTGCAGCTTGAGGGCACCAATCGCGGCTGGTCGCAGTATGGGCCGCCGACCGGCAAGCGAGTCAGCTATCGCGGCATTGCCGATTGCTTCTGCAAAAATAACATGGTCGTCGAAGAATGGCTGGTGCGCGACGAGCTTTCGCTGGTGATTCAACTGGGGCTTGACCCGATGGCGACCGCCAAAAAGATGGTCAAGAAGGAGCAGGACAAGGGGCTGAAGCTGCAAGTTGCCGGCGATGTCGAACGCGGGATTGGTCAAATGCCGCCAGCAAAAATGCCCGCAGCCCCATCAGATCGCTTTGACCCCGAAGATTTTGTCCGGCGGATGATTCACGAGATTTGGAATTGGCGTCTGCTCAACAAAGTCCGCCAGTATTATCACGATTCCTCAAGTTTTGAAGGTCCCACCCAGCGCAAATCACAGGGGACTAACGATTATCAGGCTTATGTGCTTTCGCTGCTGTCCCCCTTCCCCGATTTAGCGATTGAGGTCGACCATTTCTGCTATGTGGGGGATGAAGCCGCCGGCTACCGCACGGCAGCCCGCTGGACGATGCGCGGCACCCATACCGGCTATGGCATCTATGGCGAACCGACCGGCAACCCGATTCGGATTATGGGAATAAGCCATCATCTGATTAAAGAGGGCCGCGTTCAAAACGAGTGGACTGTGTTTGACGAATTTGCTTTGCTGAAGCAGATTTGCGTTTAGCCAAGGCCCGACAAAGGGGGACGGGTTTAGGAAAGACGGTGCTATCTGAAAACAGGTGCGCCTTTAATTTTAACGAACGATAACGAAAGATGAGGAGATTTTAAGGATGAAAAAGCTGTTTCTTGTTCTGCTGCTGGCGGCATGGCTGGTTATGCCAGCATTCGCTCAAAACGTCGGTGTCTGTAACATAGACGCGCCTGCCGAACCTGCCGATGTCACGATGATTGGCTGGACATTCCCGATTCTTGATTTTTATGCTGAAGAAATTGCGGCCTGCGACGAGGTGGACAACATCAATGTGACCACCCAGGTCCTGCAAAGTGCGGATGCACAGGACGCCATGCGGCTGGCGGCATCCAGTGTCGGGGATGCGCCCTATGATATTATTCACGCTAGCAATGGTTTCCTGGTCGAACTGACTGCCTTGGATTGGGTGATGCCGCTCAATGATTTGATTGAGCAATACCGCGAGGAATATGACCTGGATGACATGAACATTGATGTCTATGCCGATGCAGCCGGCAATATCTATGGCATCCCAATTATCGTCAATACCCAGCACTTCTTTTATAACAGCGAACTGCTCGAGGAGGCTGGCATCGCCCCGCCAGAAACTTATGACGATGTGCTGGAAGCCTGTGCCACCTTGGACACGGATGCGCTGGACATTGATATGGCATTCGGAATTGTGGTTTCGGCTGGCTGGGCATGGCGAGTTGAATTCGTGAATCTGCTGGGCGCTTATGGCGGTGTGCTGCTCGATAGTGAGCTTATGCCGGCATTCCACGGCGAAGAAGGGGTTGCCGCCATGAGCAAGCTGATGGAACTGGCTGATAATTGTCTGGGCGAGGATGGCATTTTGCTGTCCACAGATGATGTACAGGCTGGCATGGCGAACGGCAGCATCGCTATGGCGCATCTATGGGCAAGCCGGGCAGCGATGATGGATGATGAAGAAATGTCCGGCGTCATCGGCTTGGTTGAGTTTGCGCCGGCGCTGTATCCGACCGCCGACCAAACAGTTCGCGGCGGTATCCCCTGGTCAGACTTTTTGGCGATTCCAGCCAACAGCCCGGTGGATAAAGACCTGCTCTTCCGAATTATCATGGAGACCGCCGATTTGGATTCGCAGATTGCTGCGGCTAGCTTTGGCTTAGTGCCGCGCATGGGCGCCGATGCCGCCGCGCCGCGCTATTCGGCTGCTTCACTGCAAACAATTGCCGAAGGCGGCCCTGGCATCGACCACGCCGCGATTCAAACAGCGAACGCAGCCTTGGGACAAACCCTGCCCATGGTTGCCACTGGCGAAGCGACCATTCAGGAAGCGCTGGATGCCGCCGCCGAGCTCTATATCGAAAATGCGACCGCCGCCGGTTTCATCGGCGAATAAGACAAACACTGTTTTACCGTTCAGGGGCAAGGCTGGTCTTGTCCCTGACGTTCATCCAAGAGAGCCTATGATGACAGTTCATCTGCAAAACAAACAGCGTGTCTGGGATGTATGGCAATCGGTGAATCACAACCCCAGCCAAGCCGCCGCCCAGCTAAACGGCATATTTGCCGACAGGGTTGAATATCACGGGTTTTACCCGATGAGAAATTTATCGGGGCGGGAAGCCCTGCTGGAGCAGCTGTGGCTGCCGCTGTTTCGGGCTTTTCCTGATTTGATGCGGCGCAGCTATATGTTGATTGGCGGCAACTTTCAAGGGGAGAACTGGGTAGTCAGCTGTGGGGAGCTTATTGGCACTTTCGTTCGTGATTGGCTGGGGATAGCTGCCAGTGGAACGAGCGTGAAGTTTCGTTATGGTGAGTTTTGTCGGATGGCTGCGGGGGTGATTGAGGAAATCCGCTTGCTGGTGGATTTGCCGGATTTGATTCGACAGGCAGACAGGCCGATTATGCCGCCCAACCCCGGGCGCGATATTTGGGTGCCAGGCCCGCTGGCAGGCGATGGCTTGCGGCTGGCGCCGAGGGATCCAGACGAATCGGCAAAGACGATAGCGATGGTCGAAAGCATGGTATTTGATGGTTTGAACCTGTATGACCAGAAAGATCAGGACAGCCAGGGTTTGGAGCGTTTTTGGAATCCGGAGATGGTGTGGCATGGCCCGGTCGGGGTTGGGTCAACATACGGGCTGGATGAATTCAAGCGGAATGCTCAAGGCCCGATTGTTGGCGCTTTTCCAGACCGAAAGGGCGCCGGGCATCGGGCGCGGGTCGCCGACGGCCTGTATGCGGCGACGACCGGCTGGCCGAGCTTGGTTGGCACGCATCGGCATGATTTCAGGGGCTGGGCGCCAACGCATGAAAAAATTGGCTGGAATATCATGGATTTCTATCGGCGCGATGGGGATTTGCTTCGTGAAAATTGGGTGCTGATTGACCTGATAGATGCTGGCAGGCAATCGGGCGTGAATTTATATGAGCCGCTGACAGCGCCTTAGCGTCGGGTGGTTTTATTTCAGCCAGAGATGGGGAAACCCGCAAATGACGAACAGGGATGATAAAT
This sequence comes from Aggregatilineales bacterium, assembly GCA_965214515.1. Lineage (GTDB taxonomy): Bacteria > Chloroflexota > Anaerolineae > Aggregatilineales > Phototrophicaceae > UBA6055. The sequence continues at coordinate 2,792,298 of OZ243955.1, read as the reverse complement.
ACTACACGGCATCGTTCCGATATACGCCAGTGGCGCAAGAGCAGAATATCGCCAGCAAGCGCCGCATCATCGATATCATGCAGGCCATGACCAACGAACCGCTTGAACGCCTGGACGAGGTGGCGCGGGCGAGTTTCGCCGCGGACATTGCCCTGAATGTGACCCACCCTATCAATGAGATGCGCGGGATTGCGGCCGGGCTGGAGCATTTGTGGCATCCGCTGCGGCGGGCGCTCCCAGATGCCGAGCGCCACGACCATTTTGTGGCCGGCGGGCGCTATCGGAATGCCAGCTGGATTGGCTGCATGGGTCATTTCATAGGCACATTTGAACGCGACTGGCTGGGCATTCCAGCGACGCGCGGGGTTGTCTGCCTGCGCTATTGCGAGGGGCATGAACTGCGCGATGATAAAATTATAACCAGTTATATCTTTCTTGATTTTCTTGATTTGATGCGGCAGGCAGGTTACTTCCCGATTGCACGTAGCCTGGGCACCGAGATGCGCTGGATGCCGCCGCGGACCTGCGATGGCGTGATTCTGACGCCGCAGGATGAGGAGCGCTCCAAGCACACCATCGAGACGATTCTCAAGATGCACGCGGCTTTGGGATATTACAGCGGCCAGCCGCCCACCCGCGAAGTGCTGGACGAGATGGAGCAGGTCAAGCACTGGCATCCGCATTTTATGTGGTATGGGCCGGCGGGCATTGGCACGACCCGCGGCTTAAAGGGCTTCGAGGATTATCATCAGATTCCGTTTTTGGTCGCTTTTCCAGACCGCGCTGGCTCGGAACAGGGGCATTTTATCCGCATTGGCGATGGTTATTTTGCGGTGACGGGCGGCTGGGGATATTTGCAGGCGACACATAGCGGCGGTGAGTTGTTTGGCGTCCCCCCGACTGGCAAACGAATCAAAATGCGGGTGATGGATTTTTATCGCTGTGATGATGTTACGATTGTTGAGAACTGGGTGCCGATGGATGTGCCGCATATCCTGCTGCAAATGGGTGTGGATGTCTTTGGGCGGATGCGGCATCAATTCCGTCAGCACCAGGCCAGCAGCGCCAGCGAATGGCTGGTGAAAGGAGATTGAGCAAGTTATTCTGAAAACTGGATGAAAGTTATTGATTATGGGCAGGAAGCATTTTTATATTTTTGTGGGGCCGAGCGTCATTATCATGCTCTTGCTGATGGTTGCGCCTTTGCTGGCGGCAATCTGGCTGGGCTTTCATCGGATGACCTTCGGCAATGTGACATCGCCCGAATGGGTCGGGCTGGATAACTACATCTTTATGCTGACGGATCCAGGTTTCTGGAATTCGTTTTGGTTCACCATACTTTATATCGCAGTCACCGTGCCGATTCAGATTGTTCTCGGACTGCTGGTGGCCTTGATGCTAGACCAGGTGAAAGCCTTCCGCGGCGTGTATATGGCATCGATTCTGCTGCCTTTCATTGTCACGCCGATTGTGGGGACGCTCATCTACCGGCAGACATTCGACAAATATGGCATCTACCCCTATATCCTCGATGAGGTCTTCGGCATCGATATCAATTTCTTCGCCACATCCAATATCATGTCGCTGGTTTTCTTCCATGCTATCTGGTACGTGACGCCCTTTGCGATTGTCACTTTGTTCGCCGGTTTGCAGACGGTGCCAGAAGAGCCGCTGGAAGCCGCGAAAGTGGATGGCGCTGGCTGGACGCGGCGCTTGTGGCATGTGGTCATCCCACACTTGAGAAGCCTGTTTTTGTTAATCGCGCTGATTTCGATTATGGATGCCTATCGTGTGTTCGACAGCATTTTCGTCCTGACCAAACAAAATCCGATTTACAGTCACGTCGAGACCTTGATGTATTACAACTACCAAGTCGCCGTGACCTTCCAGCGCCTGGGGCGGGCAAACGCCATGAGCGTTATCACTGTGGTGGGCGTTTTCGTCATTCTGATACCTTTCCTGTACATAACTTACAAGGAACAGGTGGAGGAGCGTTAATCATGCAACAGACCCGAAATCCTTATGTACGCGCCTTGATTCACCTGTTTTTGGTGGGCTGGGCAATTTACAGCATCACACCATTTCTGATGTCGATTATTACTTCCTTGCAGTTCACAAGAGATGCGACCGCCCGTCGCCCCCGTTTTCTGGCACAGGCGATTCTCGATAATAACCTTGGCATTGCGGTTGCCTTTTTCATCATGGTGCTTGGTGGCTATTGGCTGTTTTCAACGATGCGCCGCGATGAGCAGGGGCAGCCGCAAGCGGCGCAAAGAGGGCAGTATGGCTTTGTAGCAGCGCTTGCCGGCATCATTTCAGTCGGATTTGTGCTATTGACCAACAGCGTCGATGACCGGCACATCTTTACGATTACGACAGGCAATTACCAGGATTTGTGGCTAAGCGTGGAGCCAGAGGTTTTTACGCCATTTGGGATAGGTCTCATTTTGCTGGCCATTATCCTGCTGATTGTCGCTGTGAATGTCAAGCGCATTCCAGTCGCGGAATCGACTGTCTTTTTTACGATTGTGGCCATCATCGTGGCGACAATTTTTGTCTTGCCCAGCTTGGTCAAGTTTGCCGAATTTTATGATTACTTCCTGAACAGCGTGGTGGTGACGGTTGGCACAGTGGCGATTTCCATCAGCATCGGCTGTCTGGCGGGTTATGGCCTGGCGCGGTATTCTGGCATTGCGGGCGTGGTGATTTTGTTCGCGGCGCTTGCTTTCCGCGCCTTGCCGCGGATGGCTTTCATCCTGCCCTATTATTTCTTCGCCCAGATTACTGGCTTGTATGATACCTATGTCTTGCTGATTATCACCTTTGTGGCCATTAACCAGCCCTTTACCATCTGGATGCTGCGGAGTTTCTTTATGGAAGTCCCGCGCGAGGTCGAAGAGGCGGCGATGATTGACGGCTGCAATCGCTTCACGGCATTTATCCGCGTGATTGTGCCGATTTCGTGGCCGGGCATCATCACGACGTCGCTCTTCACCCTGCTGCTGGCATACAACGAGTTCCTGCTGGCACGGCTTTTGACCTCGACGCTCTGGACTTTGCCAGTAGGCATTTCTCGCTTTACCAGTGGCGAGGATATTCGTCTGATTACACTTTCCAACGCCAGCGCCGTGTCGATTACCCTGCCGATTGTGGTTTTGATTATCTTTTTCCAGCGCAATCTGGTGAAGGGGCTGGCCGGGGGCGCCGTCAAAGGATAAAGGATTCATATTGACTGACGAGATTCACAGCCGCAGCAAGCGGCATATCGCTCCATTTCGGGCAGCGCTGTATGACTGCGATGCGGCGCGGCTGCCAGCGCAGCTGCGGGCTACCTTTGCGCCCGACTGTCAGATTCATCTGGCATTTCCATTTGAAGACCTGGACGGCGCCGATGCCCTGTACGAACGAGCCTACCTGCCTCTGCTGGCGGCAATGCCTGACTTGGAACGGCGCGATTTCATTGTTACAGCCGGCGAAAGTCAGGGCGAGCATTGGGTGGGATGTGCCGGGCATTATGTGGGCGTCTTTGAAAAGCCCTGGCTCGATATTCCACCGACACGGCATGTGGCCGCCATGCGCTACCATGAGTTCTTTCGCATGGAAGCCGGCAAAGTCGTGGAGATGCAGGCTTTGTGGGATATTCCGCAGGTGATGATGCAAGCCAATGCCTGGCCCCTGTCGCCAAGTCTCGGGGTGGAATGGGTGGTCCCCGGACCGGCAATGGCGGACGGGATTGTCAGCGGCCCCTACGACCCACAGCAATCCGCGGCGAGCAAGAACTTGGTTTTGGATATGCTGCTGGCTTTGAAGCGCTCGCCGCAGGGCCCGGCGGCGATGGAACTGGACAAGTATTGGCATCCCAAAATGATGTGGTACGGACCGGCAGGAATCGGCTCGATGCGCCGCATTGCCGGCTTTCGTTATTGGCATCAGATTCCCTTCTTGAAGGCGATGCCCGACCGCACCACAGCGACAGACAAGGGCATTCTGTATGGTGACGGGGCCTATGTTGGCTTCACGGCTTGGCCGGGCATGAAGATGACCATCACTGGGGATGGCTGGCTGGGGATTGCGCCCAGTCAGCAGCAGCTTACCATGCGCAGCCTGGACTTTTGGCGCTGTGAGAACGGGATGATTCGTGAGAATTGGGTGCTGGTCGACCTGTTGGATGTCTATAACCAGATTGGGGTGGATGTCTTCGAGCGGATGCGCGAATTGACCTATGCCCGACAGCCATAAGCAAGCCGATTACTGCGGCTGGGCGGCGGCGGGGATGTCCGCCAGCAGGGGATTGCTGCTGTCGCGTTCCGACAGGCGGGGGTCGGCGATGCCCCAGTCGATATTGAACTGCGGGTCGTTCCAGGCGACGCCAAATTCGTCTTTGCCGCCATCATAATAATTATTGACAATGTACATCAGGGTGCAGTCGGTCAAGGCGGCGAAACCATGCGCGACCCCGACTGGAATAAACAAGCCCAGAGGGTTGTCGCCGCCGATGTCAAGGGTCGCAGAAGCCAGCCAAGTCGGGGATGAGCGGCGCAAATCCGCCAGGGCGACGCGGATTTTGCCGTTGATGACGCACCAGTAATCCACCTGGTGGAAGTGATAATGCAAGCCGCGCAAGACACCCGCTCGGCTGTCACTGCGGTTGCTCTGGAGGCGGTCCCAGTTGACCTGCGGAAACCAGCATTTGCGGAAGGTCTCCATGAAGCGGCCGCGCTCATCGCCAAAGGCCATCAGCGGCACCGTCAAGACGCCATGAATCGGCTCGAATGCCTGTGCGGGTGAAGCGCTCATCCATCGTCCTTTGCTGTCAGTATGCGCCGGGCAAAGCGCAGCATCCATTCCTGATGTTCGATTTGCTGCTCCATATCGCGCGAGCCATGCCCGGCATCGAACCAGCGAACCTCAATCGACTTGCCCAGTTCCTTGAGTTTCTGCTCATAAACTTTCATTTGGCGCGAGGGACAGCGGCTGTCATTTTCGCCCTGGATGACCAGAACATCCGCCCGGATGTTTTCGGCATAGGTGATTGGCGATGCCTTGCGGTGCGCCGCCGGCTTTTCGTCTGGCGTGCCGCCGAAAAGGCTGCGCTGATAACCCTGCAATGTGCCAGCCTGGTCCTCATACATCAACGTCCAATCGGCGATGGCGACAACTGCCATGCCGCCAGCCCACAAATCGGGCTTCTTGCCCAGCGATTGCAGGGTCAGATAACCGCCATAAGAGCCGCCAGTTTTGAAAATGGCCTCCGGGCTGGCAATGCCCTGGTCAATCAGCCAGTGGACGCCAGCTTCGACGTCCTCGACTTCGAGGTCGCCCAGATTGCCATCAATAGCATGTTCAAATTCATAGCCAAAGGTGACGGAGCCGCGATAGTTGATGCTGAAAAAGGCGAAACCGTGGTCAAGCCATGCCTGTGACATGGGCGACCAGGCCCTGGTCTGAACAGCGGTGGGGCCGCCATGGGTATGCACGATGGTCGGGAAGGGACCGGCGCCTTTCGGCGTCGCCAGCCACGCCTGTATCGCTGTGCCGTCAGTGGAATGGTAGCTGACCGAGCGCCAGGGGATGCTTTCGGGAATATCCATGCTCAGGTCAATCACATCGCGCAGGAACTCCCCGCTGTCCCCGTCCAATTCGAGGAGACGGTTGGGCGTCGATGAATCGTTCCAATGCACCTGCACGTTGCCGTTTTCGATAAAAGAGCCGCCGCCGCCCGCCGAACCCGCCGGTGGATTGAGTTTGCGGACGCGCCCCTCAGCGACATCATAAATATACAGGGCATGGTGCGCCTCTTCCACCTGATGCAGCAGAATGCGCCCGCCATCAGCCGACCAGTCCCAGACGGCAACATCCCCGCCAAAGTATTCGGATTCGATATCGACCCGCTCGCCCTTCAGTGGATTCCAGAGGAAAGGCCGCTGAAACCCACTGACATTGGAAGAGCCAGCAAAGCGCATATCCCCAGCCAGCGCGGCGAATCCAGCCGGCGCTATGCCGCTGCCCTCCCCATCCCACAATTCAGCGATGCGGCTGCCAGTTTTGACATCATAAGCCTCCAGCGCGAAATCGGTTGAGCCGGTTTTCTCATTGGAAGCGATGATGGCAATCTCGCCACTGTGCGACAGGAAAGGGCCAATGGAAAAGGCACCCGTCTGATAAGTAAAGAGCGGCTTGCCTTTGAGCAGGGTGTCAATCACATAAATCTGGAATCCATCGTCATTGACCGCCATGAACCCCAAGGCATTGCCGCTGTGGCTTTCAGTGATATACATCGAGGCATAATCGGGCATATCAGGGGTCATGTCTTTGGGCGGCCCGCCAGTAAAGGGCAGGCGCATATAATGACCGATTTCATCGCCATCGCGGTCATGCAGATAATAGACCGATTCCCCGTCGGCAGACAGGATGCCACTCATCACACCCTTCGGCTGATGGGTTAGCTGGGTCAGGCGGCCGCTTTCCGTATCCCAGGCATAAAGCTGATAGAGCGCATCCTTGTTGGTGCAAACCAGGCCGCGCGATGGGTTCTGTGTGGCGCGGAGCGACCAGGCGATGGACGGGGCGCGGTAACGTTGTTTCCAGGGGGCATCGCTTTCAAGATTCAGTTCCTTCAGCACGGCGCGGCCCTTTCCAATCATTCCAAGCGGTCATTCATCATAGACGGTTCTGCCCCCCGATTCAAGGCAAGCGTCTGCCCTGCCAGCAAAAAACCTACCCCAAAAGCGAATAACAGGCCATAATAGGCTGAAGACAGGACAGACTTCGGAGGAAAAGCGATGGCAATGGCAGTCATGGCGGTGATTATCGGCCTGAACATTATCTTATTGCTGGCGGTGATGCGCATCGGCACGCGCGAAGATTTCCATGACCAGGTCGCAGCCGAACAGTCGGGCGCGGTCCTGGCATGGCGGGCGCGGCTGGAAAAGGCCGCCTTGAACGAAAGCCGGGAGTCAGCTTCCGCTGCGGGCAGGGACGATGTTCAGACACCCTGAACCGCCAGCGATTGAGTTGGCACGCCGATGCGCGTTGGATTGATTGCCGCCGAGCTTGGCAGCCGCAATGGCTGGGCGACTTACAGCCTGAACCTGATTCGCCAGCTTCAGGCACGGGGCATCCCCACGACAGTTGTCACGGCACGCAACAGCGCCGCCCTTGATTTTGAAATCCACCCTCTGCTGCCGACCGTCAGCCCGCCAGAGCGATTGACCTCCGTCAAATCCATGCGCCAGGCTTGGGCAGTGCGCCGCCTGCTGAAGCATTGTGATGTGATTCATGCCACCATTGAACCCTTCGCTGTTCTGGCGGCCGCCGTTGCTGGCGGGCGGCCCCTTTTCGTGACCGCTCATGGCAGCTATGTCAATCTGCCGCGTATGCGCCCCTTCCCGGTCAATCAACTCTATCGGGCGGCATTCAGACGCTCAGGGCTGATTTGTGTCAGCCGCTATACGGCCGATGTCGCCAAGCGGCAGCTGCCCGATGTCCGCGTGCATGTCATCAACAACGGTGTGGATGTCGCCCGATTTTTGCACCCGCCGCCGCTGCGCCCGCCCAAAAAAGCGCCAACAGTCATCGCAGTGGGCGAGATAAAGCCGCGCAAAGGCACTTTGCAACTGGTAAAAGCGATGGCGCGGGTGCGTGAGCGAATGCCACAGGCGCAATGCCTGATTATGGGTCAGCCGCAATATGGCAGCGCCTACACGGCGCGGGTGCAGGCAGCGATTGAGCGGCTCCACCTGAAGGACAGCGTGCATCTGTTGGGCCTGGTGGATGACAGCCTGATGCGAGCTTGGCTGGCGGCGGCGGATGTGCTGGCATTGCCGGCGATGAATGACGGCTTGTGGTTCGAAGGTTTTGGTCTGGTGCTGTACGAGGCCGGCGCCGCTGGCACAGCCGTTGTCGGGACGGATGGCTGCGGGGTGGCCGATGCCATTGAACACGGCCTTACCGGCTTGATTGTGTCACAGGACAATGTCGACGAGGAACTCCCGCGTGCCTTGCTCGAGTTGCTGTCGAATCCGACAAAAGCGGCACAGATGGGTGCGGCTGGCCGCCACCGTGCCAAGCAGCAAAGCTGGGATGCTGTGGCGCGGCAGGTGATTGCGCTCTATCAGCAAGCGCTGTCATAACCCCCTGCCCCGCTTATTCGGCTTTCCTGCCATCCGCATAGATGAAATAGTTTGGCGTGGCTTGCACCTCGATGTCAAAGCCATGCCGCCGCAGCGTCTCGGTGAGTTGCCGCGGATCGTAATAGATTTTCACGATTTCAAAGCGCCGCCCATCATTGAGGGCGCGGCTTTCCCTGCTGTCGTCTATCTGTAACGTCCGCTTGGCGGGGCTGGCTGTCTCGGGCTGTCGGGAATCCACAAAAAACAAACGTCCCTGGGGTTTAAGGGCGCGGCCGACCCCTTGCAAAAACGGGGACAGTCGGTCCGCCGGCACATGAGACAGCCAGAAACCAAAGAAGGCCATGTCATATTGACGCTGTGGCTGCCATTGGAACAGGTTGGTCTGCTGATAAGTGACCTGTTCCGAACCCAGTTTGGCCTGATTGATGGCAATCATCTCCGGCGAGGCATCCAGCGCGGTGACCTGCCCGCCAATTTTCACCAGTTCCTGCGTCCAAATGCCCGTGCCAGAAGCCATCTCCAAAATATGCGCCCCGCCGACAGAGCGGTGTAGCTGCTCACGGACGATTTGGACTTCCTGCTCCCAGCGCCGCTTGAACGCAGGCCCCCAATCATAATAGCCCTGACGATAAAACCATTCGTCATATTCCTGGGCCCGAGCGCGATAGTATTCGATTTGTTTTTGCAGCAGGTCGGACATTAAGAACCTTTCCGCCTTCAATCTCGCATAGACGCTAAAGGACAAGCTCGGTTGGCGAGCGCGGCGACGAATCATCAGGGTTATTGAGAAGGGCGCCCTTGGGAGCAGGGATATGACCCTGCAAAAGCGGGTCAGCGGTCGCTTGCATCCAGCCATCCAGGCGCGAGCGCATCTCCTGCAAAATGGCCGCCCGGTCGGGCTGATGCGCCAGATTATGGCTTTCGGTCGGGTCAAAGAAGGTATCGTAAAGCTGCTCGTTGAGGGGTGCGCGGCGGGCGAACCCATGCGCCAGGCATTCATCTTTGCTCAAGCCGTCGTCGATATTCGGCAACACGGGTGACTCGCGCTGGTCATAGCGGCGGATATATTTGTAGCGGTCGGTGCGCAGGGCGCGTTTGGGTTCATAGGCAGCGTGATAGTTCACCTCGGCAAACACCTCATCACGTATGGATGCCGCCTCGCCGCGAAGCAGCGGCAGGATCGAATGCCCTTGCAGCCAGGCTGGCGCCGCGATGTTCAGCAAATCGCAAAGGGTCGGGAAAATATCAATGTGGCTGACCATGGCATCCACCACCCGTCCGCCGCCAAACAGACCGGCGCCCTGCATAATCAGCGCGACCCCGATGCCGCCATCCTTCAGGCTGCATTTCATCCCCGGGAAGGCAATCCCATGGTCGGTCGTGTAGATAATCAGGGTATTGTCGCGCAGGTTATGGTCATCCAGCGCCTGGATAACCTGCCCGATTTTGCCGTCCAGGATTTTTGCCATGGCGATATAATTCGCCATATCCTGACGAATGCGCGGTGTATCCGGCAGCGGCGCTGGCGGCAGGACATAATGCGGCTGGATGTCGTGTTCGAGCGGGAACTCGCGGTGCGTCTCGAAGAAACCAACCGTCAGGAAGAACGGCTGTTGGGGTGCGGCGGCGATAAAGTCAATGGCATGTTGATGGGCTTGGTCCCTGCCGCCCAGCAGGTGGTCATAGCCGATTTCTTCGGCGCCGCGGCCAGTCACAGTGCCAGCGACATGCTGAATGCCCGCCAGCGCCGATGTATAGCCGGCGGATTTCAGGGTGTGAATGATATGCTGCTTGTAATCCTTGAGGGCAAAACCGCGATTCACCAGCCCCAGCATACCGCTGTTATGCGCCGATTGTCCGGTCAGCAGCGCGGCACGGCTGGGCGAACAGGTGGGCGCAGCGCAATAGGCGCGGCGAAACAGCACCCCCTGCTCGGCGAGCGCCTGAAGATGGGGGGTGGGGATGGCATGGCCATAGGGCTGAAGGCAGCGCCCGCTGTCGTGTGAATGGATGTAGAGGATATTGGGCAGTGACATGAGGCCGCTCCTGACAGGATGAGCTTAGGCTGGCATCCACGCTTCCTGACCGCGGAAGGGCATGTGTTCAGCCGGGTTGTAGCCAGGACGTTCGGCATAAAGATTATCGACGCTGGTATCTTTTTCGCCGCGCAGGAAAATGCTGGCGTGGTCTGCCCGTTTGACCCAGGTCGAGGTCGGGATGTAACGCAGGGTAAGACCAATGCGCCATTTGTCCGATGCGTTGGGTTCGGAGCCGTGAATGATTTTGGGATTGTGAATCGAGACATCCCCCGCTTCCAGTTCGAGGTCGACCACATGGGAATCGTCGATTTGTGAGGGATGAATGCCAGATGCCAGCACATTCTTGCCGTCATCAACATCCTGCAATTCGGCGCGGGACAGCAGACGATTGTTCTGCGTACCCGGCAAAACGCGCATACACCCGTTTTCGCGCTTGGATTCGGTCGCCGCCAGCCAGATAGTCGTGACTTCCATGGGCTCCAAGGGCCAATACGTGCCGTCCTGATGCCATAGCACCCGTTGACCGTGATGCGGCGGCTTGGCGATATAATGGGCGGCGAACAGAGCGATGTTGCGCCCGATAAACTGTTCGACAATATCCAGCAGGCGCTCATCGCCGACGAGACGGTGCATAAAGGGGTCAGCCACCAGCATTTGATGATGGAACTGTTCGGGGCGGGTATGCGGATGTTTTTTCGCCAGCCAGTGAACATGCTCCGCAGTTTCGCGGGCAAGCTCGGCATCGATAGCATTGCGGACAATCACATAGCCATTTTCATGGTATTCCTGCTGCAAAGCGGTCGTCATCATAAGCCTTTCCTGAAAAATCAGCACAACTCGGTTTCGTAAATAACTAACCTGTTTTTGCACGATTGTCAAGCGCAGAGCAACCTTTGCCCAAAATCAGCGTATGGACAGTGAAGGTTCATTGAATAAAACAAGAGAAGGAGATGCACGAATGAAAGCCGAGAAGAATCATGGTTTTGCTGTCGTTGGCGCGACGCTTGTCGGAGTGGGTGGTCTTTTCTTGCTGGCGCAAATAACCGGCTGGCACATTCTCGCGCTGGGCTGGCCCCTGCTTGTGCTGATTCCCGGCCTTGTCTTTCTGACGATTGCCATCCGCGGCGGCAAGGATGTTGCCGGGCTGTTTTTCCCTGGCATCCTCGTTACTGGCACCGGCCTCATCCTGGCATATCAAAATATAACCGGCAGCTGGGAAAGCTGGGCATATATCTGGACATTGTATCCAGTCATGGTCGGCTTGGCGCTGCGTTATTTTGCCCGCCGTACCGGTGAGCAGGGCGCGGAACAGGTGGGACGCTATTTGATGATTGGCGGTTTGGTGGGTCTGGTCGGCTTGGGCAGCCTGTTTGAACTCGCTTTTCACAGCAAAGGTTTCAGCGGCTTTCATGTGATGCTGCCGCTGTTGATGGTCAGCATCGGCGCTTGCATCCTCGTCAAGAACCTGCGCCCATCCGCAAACCGCAAACGCAAGACATCCGAACTGTAGCTGACCCGCGCTGGCCGCTACTCGATATCGACTTGGCTCTTGGGTTTGCGCGGCTGCTGCTGCACTTGCAGTTCAACTTTGATGCCGCCGAAGAAAGTGGCGCTGATATTATAGATGACCACCACCAGGCCAGTTGAAAGCCCGCCCCAGAGCGCCGCCCAAAAAGCCACGCCCGCCAGCACCTGGCCAAGCAGTTCGGGCGGGATGATGACATCCCAGAATTTGAAGATGCCGTTCAGCAGCAGCAAGATGAGGAGCGGCACGACCGCCAGCGCAGCCGAGACGACAGCCGCTATCTTGACGGCCGACGAGAAGCCGATTCGCTTGACTGTGTAGGTCATGGATAGTCTCCCTTCGGTTTATCGCGGTGACTTGATTATAGCACACCCTCAATCTCGCTGCGCCGCTTTGACCCTAGCCCAAAATCTGCGCGGCGCGGTCGATAGCCCCGACGCTGTAGTATCTGGCATCGGGATGATGGGTGAAGAGGGCGGCGGTGCTTTGTTCTGGCACCCACTGCCAGGATTCCGTCAGGCTCATGCCAAGCTCGGCGGCAAGCTGCGGCAAAAGCTGCATGACCAGACCATGGTCCTCGAGGTCGGGACAGGCGGGATAGCCCCAGCTGTAACGTTTGCCCTGCCCCGCCGCGATGCCCAGCTGCCCTCGCACCAGCCCGGTCAGATAATTGGCGGTGGCTTCGGCCGCCTGAACCGCCAGGCCATGGAAGAAATAGGCTTGGCTGTATTCGTTGGCGGCTTGCAGGCGCTCAAATTCGGCAGTAGCCGCCGCGCCGACCGTCACCGTCTGCAAGACCATCACATCCACTTCGCCCCTGTCGCTGTCCGCGAAATAATCACTGATGCACAGGAAGTCGCCATGGGGCTGACGCGGGAAGGCAAAACGTGCGCTCTCGATTCTTTTGCCGAATTGGGCATAAGCATCCGCATCCCAAACGATTAATTCATCGCCAGCGCTATTGACCGGCAGATAAGCATAAACCGCCTGTGGCTGGAGCGTCCTCTTTTTGGCGGCGTCTTTCGCCATCCACACCAGCCGCTCTTCAAATTCTGCCGACAGTTTCTCCCAATCCGCGCCCTGCATATTCTTCGCCCCCCAGGACAAGCGGAACAATTCGGGCTTGTGCAGATATTGCAGGACGATTTCCAGCGGCATCTGACGGATGACACGCCCTCCCCAAAATGGCGGAACCGGGATGGCGGGCGCATCCCTGACAGTCTTGCGGCCTGACCCGCGGCTGGCACGCTGACGGCGCGGCTTGCGCTTCATCTCCGCGTATGCTTCCTGGAATGCCTCGTCAACAAATTGGGCGCGGCGGCTCTCATCAAGCAGTTGGTCAACGGCCGCCAGCCCCTCAAAGGCATCCTTGCAATAAAAGACGCCGGCATCATAAGGCTCCTGGGTGTCATCGAGAAAAAGAATGCGGCGGCCAAAGCGGCGATTGATGGCGGCGCCCCCCACCAATACCGGAATGTGCAAGCCCCGCCGCCCGAGTTCGTTGACAATCAGAGGCATCTGTTTGGAGGTGCTGACCAGCAAGGCAGAAAGCCCGATAGCATCCGCACGATATTCGACCGCCTTGTCGATGATGGTGTTGGCGGGCACCTGTTTGCCGAGGTCATGGACGCTGTAGCCGTTGTTGGTGAGGATGGTCTTGACCAGATTTTTGCCGATGTCATGCACATCGCCATAAACCGTAGCCAGAACCACCGTGCCTTTGCTGATGCCCTCGACTCTATCCATGAAACCCTCCAAATAAGCGACCGACCTCTTCATCACCTCGGCAGATTGCAGGACGAAAGGCAGGATGAGTTCGCCCGCGCCGAACTTGTCGCCTACCTCCTTCATCGCCGGCAGCAGCACCCGATTCAGCACGCTCACCGCATCCTGACGGCGCAGGCAGTCGTCAATCAAAGCCTCGACGCCCTCTTTCTTGCGATGCAGGATGTGCCAGTGCAAAGCCTCTTCGCCAGTCATATCAGCCGTAGGCGCCTGTGCCTGCCGCTCAGCCAGCTGAACATCATTATCCTCAAAGTATTGAATGAAGCGCGGCAGGGCATCAGCATCACGATTAAAAATCAAATCCTCGGCAACCTGGCGCTGGTCCTTCGGGATTTCGGCATAAGGCGTGATATGAGCGGGATTCACGATGGCCATATCCAGGCCAGCCTTGACCGCATGAAACAGGAAGACGCTGTTCAAGACGCCACGGGCTGCCTTGCCAATCCCAAAGCTGACATTGCTAATGCCCAATGCGGTCATCACACCGGGGATTTTCTCCTTAATCAGCCGAATCCCCTCGATGGTCTCGCGGGCATCGCCGCGCAAGTCCGCCTGCCCCGTGGTGAGGGGAAAGGTCAGCGCATCGAAAATCAAATCCTCGGGCGAAAGTCCATATTCCCCCAGCGCGATGTCAGTCATGCGCCGGGCGATGGACAGCTTCTTTTCGCGGGTGTGCGCCATGCCCTCTTCGTCAATGGTCATCGACAGGACGGCGGCGCCGTGCTTGCGGGCAATCGGCAAAATGGCGTCCATGCGGCCGCGCCCATTTTCGAGATTGTTGCCGTTGATGATGCCGCGCCCCGGATAGAGCGCCAGGGCGGCTTCGGCTACATCGGCTTCGGTGGTGTCAATGATGAGCGGCGCTTCGACCGCCAGCGACAGCTTCTTGACCAGCTTTTGCATTTGTTCCTTTTCATCATCGCGTTCGGTGAGGGCCACAGCGACATCCAGCATGTGAGCGCCTCCCTCGACCTGCCCGATGGCGATTTCCACAATGCTGTCATAATCGTCCGCCAGCAAGAGCCGCTTGACCTTGCGGCTGCCCTGACTGTTGACCCGCTCGCCAATGAGGGTGGGCCCTGGATTCTGCGCCATGCGAGTCGCGGTCATGCCACTGGATGCCTGCGGCTCGTGAATGAACTGGCGCTTTTTGGGCGCTTGACGCTTGGCATTTTCCGCCAGCGTCTGCTGATAGGTCTTGCCATGCACCTGATGATAAAGCTGCGCCAGATGTTCGGGCGTCGTGCCACAGCAGCCGCCGACCACATTCACGCCCCAACGGGTGAACTCGCTGACCAGTTCGCTAAAGGGCGCCGGCCGCATCGGATAAACCGCTTCGCCATCGACATTGATGGGCAGCCCGGCATTGGGCAGGACGCTGATGGGAAAAGGGGAACGTTCCACCAGATACTGAATCGGCTGACGCATATATTCCGGCCCAGTCGAGCAGTTCATGCCCAGTACATCAATCGGAAGCGCTCCCAGCGTCGTCAAGGCCGCCGCAATATCCGTGCCGAAGAGCATCCGCCCGCTGACATCCAGCGTAACCTGCACCTGAAGCGGAATGCGCTGGCTGCTGTCGGCAAAATAACGGCTGATGCCATGAACCGCCGCCTTGGCTTCGAGAATGTCCTGGCTGGTCTCCAGCAGCAGCAGGTCAGCGCCGCCTTCAACCAGACCCCGCGCCTGTTCATAAAACAAATCCGCCAGTTCATCAAAGCTGATGTCGCTCAAGTCAGGGTCATCGCCAGACGGCAGCTTGCCGCTGGGCCCCAGGCTGCCAGCGACAAAGCGCCGAATGCCCGTGTCCCCCTCGAATTTGTCACAGGCAGCGCGGGCGATTTGGGCGGCGGCGCGGTTGATTTCCAGCGCCCGCTCGCCCAGACCATGCTCGGCAAGGGTCAGGCGGTTGCCGCGAAAGGTATTCGTCTCGACCACCTCACAGCCGACCCGCAGGAAGGACTCGTGGATTTCGCGGATGACATCGGGACGACTGATGACCAGATAATCGAGGCAGTCCTGATAAGGCTCGCCGCCATAATCTGCGGCGGTCAAATCGTATGCCTGAATGCTGGTGCCCATCGCCCCGTCAAAAATGACGATATGGTCATCAATCGCATCCAGATAAAGGCGGTTGGTAAAGGGAATGCTGTTCATCAGGAAGGACTCCTTCGCGTGCCATGCAATTCACAGCTGGGTGCCAGCCGGGCTTCTTGTTCGCGCCTGCCGGGCGGGTTGTTCAAAATCTGGGACAGCGATTTGTCTGCGGGGGGAGATTAGCCGTAACTTCTGTCGTGATGATACATCGGGGTCTGCCTTTCACAACGCGACAAATGGAGTATAGCACAAACCAGCCCTCTCTTCCAGCCTGACTCGGTGATGAACATATAGCGTTGGATGTGATTGCCTGAATTTCTTGCTTAATTTTAGCAGGCTGTTATCCTATAAGAGCATCATATCCAAACGCGGAGGCAAATCAATGGCTGCTGCGAACCCAAAAGCGCCCCCCGATGCCGAACAGCTTGCCACAAAAGCAGGCCTGCCGGCCGATGATGTTGATGAACCGACAAAAATCGAAATTATGGATGACTTGAGAACAGCCTTGCAACAGGCATTGGCTGGAGAAGGCCGGCCAGCCAGAGCAGCCTTGGCGGAAATACAGCGTAAAATAGCGAACGATGCCGACCTCAGTTAAAACTCTGCTCAGCTTGCCTTAACCGCCCTTGGTTACAATGAGTTCCACCTTGTAATAACGACGGTGGGCTTTGTACTTGGTCTCCAACAGCGATGTCATGCCTACATACTTAGCCAAGTCAAAGGTAAAAGGCTCAACTTCGATAATAGTTTTTCCGCTGTCGCGCTGGGCGATGACTTCCTGATGAAATTCATCCCACTCCTGGGCATAAAGCCGAAAATAAGGCACGAACGCCACCTGAACCAGCACGATGCTCACAGCGATGACCAGCACCGCGAGGAGGCTTACCAGCTTCAGAAGTCTTATTATCCAGGCTCGACCTGAGGACAGGTGATGTTGGGCTGCATAGCCAATATAGAAGCCCCAAATCAAACCCGAGAAGACCAGCAGCCAGGCGCTGGCTGACAAGGTACGCAGGGCCACAGTCCAGGGGGTTCCAAAATTATTTACGAAGATAATGGCCGTCAGTGATGCCCATCCAAGGCCGTATGAACAGAGCGCCAGCAAACCAAGTCTTCTCGCGGCCGCGCTTGCGAGCATGGATGACAGCCGCCATGTCAATACAGCCAGCAGCACATGGACGCCCGTGAACAGGAAGCGGACTGAGTGAAAGTCCTCTGATATTGAAAACAGTAAAATGAAAATACAGGGAAAGGACAGGATGTGCGCAGCCCTTAACCAGCCGCCATGCTTCTGTAAATACCCGCGCCGCCAAAATCGGGGTAGGAGTAGCCCGAGAGTATCGGACTTTGCTTTGGATGCTGCGGCTGGCGATTGCGGTTGGTATGCGATGAGCATGACCAGCATACCCACTCCCATAAGCATGATAAATCCAAGAAAGACTTCTGGGTGTCCAGTAAGCTCAAGCGCCTCCCTCAATGTGCCAAACAGCAGTCTCTCCACCGAACGATCCGGTGGGCCAAAATAATCCACAATAACTTTCGCGCGAAACGCGCCGCCTGGCGAACTCAACTGTACAAACAGGCTGACCAGCGTCCCCAGCCAGGCTGCCACAAAGACCGAAACATAACGGGAGCGTATCGAACGCTCCAGGAACGCGAAAATCGCCAGCAGGCACAACGTGAACAGCGTCAGTTGGAATACCAGATACATCTCCGAAAAACCAGCGACCAGAAAACCAATCACCCCCAAAGCGATGAGACCGGATAATGACCGGGTATCCTTTCGCAGTCGCTGCGCCATCCAAACTGACAGCGCCATATAAATCGTGAACAGCGCAATCGGCAAGCCGTAAGCGGTGCTGGCGGCGTACCAGTAAAACGACTGCGGCGAATAAAAGGCATAGATGGCGGCCGCCACCGACAGAGCGGAAATCGAGATGGCAAGCGGCCGGCGCGAACGGCTTATCCCCAAATAAGCCAGCCCCTGACAAACAAGCCAATAGGTCCCGACCAGCCACAGCAGGACAATCAGCGGCGGCATGAGGCTGGTTGCCAGGGCATCCAGCGGCGCAAGCGCACTGAAGAGGAAGCGGACAGTATAACTCCCGCTCCAGGTGTTATACCAATAGAGCATGCCCTCCCAGGCGCCCTTCTCCTGACCAATAAGCATGACTCCATAGTCGTCATCGTGTATCATTCGGCTGAATGACCCCAAATAAGCATAGAGAATCGGCGGCACAAGGGCAAGCAGCGCTATAAGCCATGAGGCTCGTTTGAAGGTTATCATCACACAGTCCTTTGCCAATGAAAGCGGGAGTCCGATTTTGTGGATATGTGAAATTCCTGCAAGGCTTTATCTTTTGCCCATTTTAGCGCCGGATGGGATTCCCTGCAAGTTTTTAACGATAGCGATGACCGAGCATCATCCACGCTGAACCATAAAACGGACAGCTTGCCTTAACCGCCCTTGGCTACAATGGATTCCACCTTGTAATAAATTTCGGCTGCTTTGTACTTGTCCCCTAACAGCGCGGGGACGCCTACATACCTAGCCAAGTCAAAGGTAAAAGGCTCAACTTCGATAATAGTTTTTCCGCTGTCGCGCTGGGCGATGACTTCCTGATGAAATTCATCCCACTCCTGGGCATAAAGCCGAAAATCAGGCACGAGCGCCACCTGACCCAGCACGATGCTCACAGCGATGACCAGCACCACAAGGAGGCTCCCCAGCTTCAGAAGCCTTATCCAGGCTTGACCTGCCTGCCCTGAGAGCAAGTGATGTTGGACTGCATAGCCAATATAGAAGCCCCAAATCAAACCCGAGAAGACCAGCAGCCAGGCGCTGGCTGACAAGGCACGCCGGGTCACAGTCCAGGGGGTTCCAAACTTCAAAACGAAGATAATGACTGTCAGTGATGCCCATCCAAGGCCGTATGAACAGAGCGCCAGCAAACCAAGTCTTCTCGCGGTCGCGCTTGCGAGCATGGATGACAGCTGCCATGTCAATACAGCCAGCAGCGCATGGACGCCCATGAACAGGAAGCGGACTGAGTGAAAGTCCTGCGATATTGAAAACAGTAAAACGAAAATACAAGGCAAGGACAGGATATGCGCAGCCCTTAACCAGCCGCCATGCTTCTGTAAATACCCGCGCCGCCAAAATCGGGGGGGGGGGGGTAGGGGTAGCCCGAGAGTATCGGACTTTGGTTTGGATGCTGCGGCTGGCGATTGCGGTTGGTATGCGATAAGCATGACCAGCATACCCACTCCCATAAGCATGATAAATCCGATAAAGACCGCTTGATGTTCAGTAAGCTCAAGCGCCTCCCTCAATGTGCCAAACAGCAGTCTCTCTACCGAACGATCCGGTGGGCCAGACTGATTCACAATAGCTTTCGCGCGAAACGCGCCGCCTGGCGAACTCAACTGTACAAACAGGCTGACCAGCGTCCCCAGCCAGGCCGCCCCAAAGACCGAAACATAACCAGAACGTGCCGAACGCTCCAGGAACGCGAAAATCGCCAGCAGGCAAAACGTGAACAGGGTCAGTTGGAACACCAGATACATCTCAGAAAAACCAGCGACCAGAAAACCAATCACCCCCAAAGCGATGAGACCGGATAAGGACCGCATATCCTTTCGCAGTCGCTGCGCCATCCAAACTGACAGCGCCATGTAAATCGTGAACAGCGCAACCGGCAGGCCGTAAGCGGTGTTGGCGGCGTACCAGTAAAACGACTGCGGCGAATAAAAGCCCTGGATAGCGGCCGCCACCGTCAGAGCGGAAATCGAGATGGCAAGCGGCCGGCGCGAACGGCTTATCCCCAAATAAGCCAGCCCCTGACAAACAAGCCAATAGGTCCCGACCAGCCACAGCAAAACAATCAGCGGCGGCATGAGGCTGGTTGCCAGGACATCCAGCGGCGCAAGCCCACTGAAGAGGAAGCGGACAGTATAACTCCCGCTCCAGGTTTTATACCAATAGAGCATGCCCTCCCAGGCGCCCTTCTCCTGACCAATAAGCATGACTCCATAGTCGTCATCCTGTATCATTCGGCTGAATGACCCCAAATAAGCATAGAGAATCGGCGGCACAAGGGCAAGCAGCGCTATAAGCCAGGAGGCTCGTTTGAAGGTTGTCATCATACAGTCCTCTGCCAATGAAAGCGGGAGTCCGATTTTGTGGACATGTGGAATTCCTGCAAGGCTTTATCTTCCGCCATTTTTAGCACAGAATGGGATTCCCTGCAAGTTTTTAACGATAGCGATGACCGAGCATCATCCACGCTGAACCATAAAACGGACAGCTTGCCTTAACCGCCCTTGGCTACAATGCGTTCCACCTTGTAATAACGACGGTGGGCTTTGTACTTGGTCTCCAACAGCGGTGTCATGCCTACATACCTAGCCAAGTCAAAGGTAAAAGGCTCAACTTCGATAATAGTTTTTCCGCTGTCGCGCTGGGCGATGACTTCCTGATGAAATTCATCCCACTCCTGGGCATAAAGCCGAAAATCAGGCACGAGCGCCACCTGACCCAGCACGATGCTCACAGCGATGACCAGCACCGCGAGGAGGCTTACCAGCTTCAGAAGTCTTATTATCCAGGCTTGACCTGAGAGCAAGTGATGTTGGACTGCATAGCCAATATAGAAGCCCCAAATCAAACCCGAGAAGACCAGCAGCCAGGCGCTGGCTGACAAGGCACGCAGGGTCACAGTCCAGTTGGTTCCAAAATTCTCTGCGAAGATAATGGCTGTTAGTGATGCCCATCCAAGGCCGTATGAACAGAGCGCCAGCAAACCAAGTCTTCTCGCGGCCGCGCTTGTGAGCATGGATGACAGCTGCCATGTCAATACAGCCAGCAGCACATGGATGCCCATGAACAGGAAGCGGGCTGAGCGAAAGTTCTGCGATATTAAAAACAGTAAAACGAAAATACAAGGAAAGGACAGGATGTGCCCAGCCCTTAACCAGCCGCGATGCTTCTGTAAATACCCGCGCCGCCAAAATCGGGGGGGGGGGGGGTAGGGGTAGCCCGAGAGTACCGGACTTTGCTTTGGATGCTGTGGCTGACAATTGCGGTTGGTATGCGATGAGCATGACCAGCACACCCACTCCCATAAGCATGATAAATCCGACAAAGACCGCTTGATGTCCAGTGAGGCCAAGCGCCTCCTTCAATGTGCCAAACAGCAGCCTCTCTGCCGAACGATCCGGTGGGCCTGACTGATTCACAATAATTTCCGCGCGTTTCGCGCTACCTGGCGAACTCAACTGTACAAACAGGCTGACCAGCGTCCCCAGCCAGGCTGCCACAAAGACCGAAACATAACCAGAACGTGCCGAACGCTCCAGGAACGCGAAACTCGCCAGCAGGCAAAACGTGAACAGGGTCAGTTGGAAGACCAGATACATCTCCGAAAAGCCAGCGACCAGAAAACCAATCATCCCCAAAGCGATGAGGCCCAATAAGGACCGCATATTCTTTCGCAGTCGCTGCGCCATCCAAACTGACAGCGCCATGTGAATCGTGAAAAACGCAATCGGCAGGCCGTAAGCGGTGCTGGCGGAGTACCAGTAAAACGACTGCGGCGAATAAAAAGCATGGATAGCGGCCGCCACCGACAGAGCGGAAATCGAGATGGCGAGCGGCCGGCGCGAATGGCTTATCCCCAAACAAGCCAGCCCCTGACAAACAAGCCAATAGGTCCCGACCAGCCACAGCAGGACAATCAGCGGCGGCATGAGGCTGGTTGCCAGGACATCCAGCGGCGCAATCGCGCTTCTGAGGAAGCGAACAGTATAACTCCCGGTCCAGGTATTATACCAGTAGAGCATCCCCTCCCAAGCGCCCTTCTCCTGACCAATAAGCATAATTCCATAGTCGTCATCGTGTATCATTCGGCTGAATGACCCCAAATAAGCATAGAGAATCGGCGGCACAAGGGCAAGCAGGGCTATGAGCCAGGAGGCTCGTTTGAAGGTTGTCATCATATATTCCTTTGCCAATGAAAGCGGAAGTCCGATTTTGTGGATATGTGAAATTCCTGCAAGGCTTTATCTTCCGCCATTTTTAGCACAGAATGGGATTCCCTGCAAGTTTTTAACGATAACGATGACCGAGCATCATCCACGCTGAACCATAAAGCGGCTTAGCTTGCGGGCGGCTGATTCGCCCATTCGTCAAGCAGCCGCTCCAGTTCAGCTTGGCTATCGACAAATCGGACGAAGCCGTCAGCTGTGGGCAGGGTCTTGTCGGCCAGCGGGGGCAGCCTTTCAAAAGCTGCCGCTGGCAAACCGATGACCGCCGCGCGGCCGCTCAGGCAGGCCTGATTTACCCGGCCAAACGAGCGCAGATGCGCCCATAAGCCGGCCGGCAGGCTCGGGCGGGTGCTTGCCCGCAGGTCAATCACGCTGTCCACCGGATGCTCGATGCCAGCCAGCGAGAAAGCCGCTGCGCGAACCGCCTGATGATAATCTTTCCAATTCCAATCGCCCTCGATAATGTAGACCATGGCGCGTTGGCGGCTGTCTTTCCATGCAAAGCGAGCGGGCATGATTTGTCTCCCTGGCTTGTCGATAAAATTATAGCTTACCGCACGCGAGCCTGCGGAAACATCGCGCTTGTCAGGAATGCGCCGGCTGTGCCACAATTCGCTGGGATGGTGGAGGCTGCTGGCGATGGATTTGCGCATTCGATTACTGCTCATCACTTCAGTTGCTGTGATGGCCGCCGCCGTCTGGACATTTCCATCGTGGCGCGGTTACTTGCAGGGTGCGCGGGTGTACGAGGTGTTCCCAGGGCTGGAATTGGATTTGCAGGACGAGTTTCTGGCTTTGTCCGCCGCGGAGCGCGACAAACTGCTGGAACTGCATGAGGAGAACGCGGCGATGGCGCTGGCGATGGCGCGGATTGCGGTCAGCGAGGCGGAGGCTGCGCCAGCTTATGAGCAGGACATGGGCGAAATGGCGGGCGCCAGGGTGCTGGCGTCGGGCGATTTTATCGAGATTGACGCCCTCCACTGGGGAGAAGGGAGGGCGACCCTCTATCAGCTGCCCAATGGAGGGCGCGTTTTGCGCTTTGAAGATTTTGCATCGGCACGCGGCGGCGATGTCCATGTGTATCTCTCCCGCGACCCACAGCCCCGCAGCGCCATCGAAGTCGGCAGCAGCTACCTTGACATGGGGCGGCTCAAAGGCAATATCGGCAACCAGAATTACCCCGTCCCCAGTGACCTCGATGTCAGCGTGTATCAATCTGCGGTTGTTTTCTCTCGGCAGTTTAACGCGGTCATCACCAGCGCCCGCCTGCGCTGACCCGCGCGGCCGACAAAAAATGCTTGCGCCCGATGATGAGTCAGGAATCCACAAGACACCCAGACGAATTCCTTAGTGCTGCTGCCGTTAAGCCCTGACACGGTTCGGAAGTTTCTGCCGCAAGGGGCCCGACTCATCATCACAAGCAAGCACTCTATACTTTGAGTATAATGTCCGCGGCTTATCCTGTCAATATCATCTGTCAGATTCGCGTTAAAAATTGCCGCGATATTCAAGTTGCACAAATCCACATCGCCAGACATAATAAATTCATTGCATCAATCAGGGAGAAAATATGATGTCCGACAGCATTCGTTTTGATATTTCCCAGCAAGAAATCCCCCGCCAGTGGTACAATGTGCAGGCTGATTTGCCGCGCCCCCTGCCGCCCGTGCTTCACCCCGGCACGCATCAGCCAGTCGGCCCAGATGACCTGGCGCCCCTGTTCCCAATGGCGCTGATTGGTCAAGAGGTCAGCCAAGAGCGCTGGATTGACATCCCCGAGCAAGTGCGCGAGATTTACAAGCTGTGGCGTCCAACCCCGCTGCTGCGGGCGCGGCGTCTGGAAAAAGCGCTGGATACACCCGCGCATATTTATTACAAATATGAGGGCGTCTCGCCTTCGGGCAGCCACAAGCTGAATACCGCCACGGCCCAAGCCTATTACAACAAGCAGGAGGGCATCAGCGGGCTAACAACCGAAACGGGCGCCGGTCAGTGGGGCACCGCGCTGGCGCAGGCCTGCAGCTTCTTCGATATGGCCTGCATCGTCTATATGGTGCGAATCAGCTATCAGCAGAAACCCTATCGCCGCGCCATTATGCAGACCTTTGGCGCCAGCGTGACCGCCAGCCCCAGCGACAGCACCGATGCCGGCCGCGCCATCCTCGCCAGTGACCCCGACAGCCCAGGCTCGCTGGGCATCGCCATCAGCGAAGCCGTTGAAGTGGCTGCCAAGAGCGGCGGCAAATACAAATATGCCCTGGGCAGCGTCTTGAATCATGTCCTGATGCACCAAACGGTCATCGGACAGGAAGCGCTGAAACAAATGGAGTTGGCGGGTGAATATCCAGATGTGGTCGTCGGCCCAACTGGCGGCGGCAGCAACTTTGCCGGCATTGCCCTGCCCTTCCTGCATCAAAACCTGCGGCATGGCAAACAGACCCGCCTGCTGGGCATCGAGCCGGCAGCCTGCCCCAGCCTGACGCGCGGCAAATATGCCTATGACTTTGGCGACACAGTCGGCATGACGCCGCTGGTCAAGATGTACACCCTGGGGCATGGCTTTGTGCCACCGCCCTTGCATGCCGGCGGACTGCGCTATCACGGCATGGCTTCAGTTATCTGTGAGCTTTGGGACCAGCGTCTGATAGATATGCACGCCATCCCCCAGATGGAAACCTTTAGCGCCGCCATCACCTTTGCCCAGGCAGAAGGCATCGTGGCCGCACCGGAAGCGGCGCATGGCATCGCTGGCGCCATTCGGGAAGCGCTGGCAGCGAAAGAAGCCGGCGACGAACGGGTGATTCTGTTTAACCTCTGTGGACACGGACATTTTGACATGAGCGCCTATGATGCCTATCTGGGCGGCGAACTCAGCAATTATGAATATCCGCAGGAACAGATTGACATCGCCATGCAAGCCCTGCCGCAAGTCGGGTAGTTTGCCCATTCTTTGTCGGGCATCAACAAAAAAGCCTGCCAAGCGCCAAAGCGCGTTCCAGGATAACAACGGGAAGCGAAGGCCGCTTTGAATCGTCTGTCGCCTGTTATTCAATATCTGCAATCCGGCTGGAAACCCTATCTTATCCTCATCCTGGCGCTGGTCTTGAGCTATGTCGTGCTGGCGATGCGCGGCTTTACGCTTGGATTTTATGGGGATGTCGCTGCCTATCAATTTCACTACAGATTTTATGGTGTCATCGGCGGGATGAACTGGCTGATTGCCGAACACTGGCAGCGGCACCTCCTGGGCGCTTTGTTTTCAGCGCCACTGCATATATGGGTGCCTGCACGCTATGACCTGTGGTATGCGCTGGCATTAGGCTTGCATCTCACGCTGGGCATAGTCGTGTTTCTGCTGGTCGATACCCTGCAAAGGGGTCAACGGCGCTGGCTGGCTTTTGCGCTGGCATTGCTTTTTGTTTTCGATACCCTGCAGACTCCCTCCAATATCGAGTTTGCAACCGGCTCGCCGCGCAAGTTCTCTTTCATCTTGGCGCTGCTTTCGCTGTGGTCCTATGTTCATTTTGTGCGCGGCAGACGACAGATATTGGGCTGGTATATCTTCAACATCGCCACCTTCCTGCTTGCCATTATGATTTACGAACAGTCCTTTTTCTTTTTTGTCCTGCATCCTGTGATGGCCTTTGTTGAAGACCGATATAACCGCAGCTTTCGCCTGACGCCTCACTATCTCTGGCTGACCGTCCGCGATTCCCTGCTGCATGTGATGATGGTTGCGATTTATGTTTATTTGCTGCTGTCCCTGTTTCCCGGTGGCAATGATAACCTGCAACTGACGCCCGCTTATATTCTGGGGCAGATGGCTGACGGGTTTGCTTTGCTATTGAGCCCGATTGAAATCATCGGGCGCTTGTCACTGGCCGTGTCGATGAGTCAGTTTGGGGTGATTGCCCTGCTCGCGCTGCTGCTTTGCCTCTTCTTTAGTGGCTGGATATTCCATACAAAAGAGGAACCAGCGGCGACATCCTGGTCTCCTTTGTGGATTGCCCTCTTTGGGCTGCTATTGAGCTTGCTCAGCATCTTCAATACCTCGCCAACGATTTGGTCCTTTGCGCGGCATCCACGTCTGCTTTATGCCTCGTCTCTCGGGGCCGGCATGATATTTGTCGGCTTGCTCGCGTGGATGCTTGGCCTGAATAGGCGCATCGGCGGCGTCATTTTTGCGCTGATGATGGCGGCTGTGCTGGCGCCGGGCATTTCATTTTTGTATGAGCATCAAGCGATTCATCTGGCGCAGGACAAAATAAGCCGCCAAGTCTTTCAGACGATATTCGATGCCATTCCCAAGTTCGCTGATGGCGCTGAACCTTATCTGCTTTTGATGACCGACCAACATGCCGAAGAAGCATTGCATTTGCATCCAAGAGATATTAACTTTCCACATGTATTTGCCCTGCACTATGGCATTCGGGATTTTCGGGCAGATGCCGTCTTGTTCGATGATGAGAAACCGAGCGGGATACAGCAGATTCGACTTGAGGATGCCGGCATCATCTCGCCCTTGAACCCCAAAGAGAGGATTGGCTATGACCGTGTTGTCATTGTTTCGTATGACAGTCGAAATAACGCCGTGACGATTCTTGACCGCTTGCCGAATGATGTGCTGATGCAAGGCAATTTTGAAATCCATGCGGCTATGCCCATTGAAACAAATTGGGCTTTGCTGCCGCCAGACCGCACCGAGTAACAGCCGGAGATGAGGAAATCAGCAGATTCCACAGGTCGAAAACTAGCCCAACTTGAGCGACTCGGATATAATAAGTTCATGCTTGGTTCATTCACGAGAAGGAACACTTGATGAATCATAAATTATTCTTCCCCTTGATGATTTGTGCGCTGCTCTTGGCCGGCTGTTATCGTCAGGCAGCGGATTCGTCGCACCAGCAGGTCAACAGCCGCGGGGTCGAGGAAATCGCCAGTCTGACCGCGGCGCAAAGTGCTTCCCAGCAAACTGCTACGGCATCTGCTGCTTCAGCCAGCCGCGAATATCTGACACCGCAGCCACCGCCAGCGCAGGTTGAACAGCCGACAGCCGTGACGCCAACGACCCTGCCGACAGTGACGCCCACGGCAACCGCGCCGACAGCCCTTGAAGTCTTCCCGACAGCCACGGCAACATCCGCGGCGCCTGGCGAAGAGGGCGAGTGCGTCTATGCCGTGCAGGCTGGCGATACCCTGTTCCGCCTGTCCTTCACCTACGACACGACCGTCGATGACTTGATGGACCTCAACGAACTGGAGGACGATGCGCTTCAAATCGGGCAGGTCTTGCGGCTTCCGAATTGCGATGCCCTCCAGGCAGCGGAGGACACCGAAACAGATGCGGTCGGCGGCGACAGCGCCGCCACAGTGGTGCCAGTTGAAACCACCGCCGTCCCCACGCCTGGACGCCTCATCCATATCGTCGCCTCCGGCGACACCGTTGGCTCGCTTTCCGTTCGTTACGATGTGAGCATAGAAGAGATTGTCTCGCTCAATCGACTGGCGAACCCGGATACGCTCTCAGTCGGGCAGGAATTGCTGATACCGCTTGAAAGCCCTGACACTTAGGCGGTTGACCGCCAGCTATGAATCGCGCTGGAACGTCGCCGGCCTGATTCGATTCAACACCGCCTGCGACAGTCGCAGCACATGCCCATAATCATCGAGGTTCATCAGCGCGGTCGGGCTGTGGACGTAGCGGCAGGGCGTCGAAAGCACCATCGTCGGGATGCCAGCATGAGCGGTATGGATGACGCCGCCATCTGTTCCCCCGCCGCGAACAGTCTTGTACTGATAGGGGATGCCATTCGCCTCGGCTGTCTCGCGCAGGAATGCCAAGACGCGCGGGTCAGAAATCATCTGGGAATCCATGAGCGTCAGCACGGCGCCAGCGCCGAGCCGCGTCGCCGGGTTGGCGGGCAGGTCGCCAGCGTCAATTTCCCGATTGGGATTGGGCAGGTCAAAAGCGGGCGTGCCTTCCAGCACAATCGCTGCATTCGGGTTTAACCGCCGCGCGGCAATCTGTGCGCCGCGCAAGCCGATTTCCTCCTGGACGGTGAATGCCGCCGCCACGGTCACCGGATAGGGCCCCTTTTGCAGTAAATCAATCAAAATCGAACAGCCAGCGCGGTCATCAAAGGCCTTGCCGCGGACAATTTTTTCGCTCATCTGGGCATAGAAAGCATCAAATGCAATCCGTTCACCGGGCTGGGCAGCGTTTTTGTCGGTCGCGCCGGTATCAATTCGCAGGCTGTCCATCTTGACCGCGTTCATGTCGCGCCACATGTGAATCGGTTTCCACAGGATGACGCCAGGGGTTTTCTGCCGGCCGATTTTGACCCGCAGGCCAGGCAGTATCCGCGCGTCAATCCCGCCGACGCTGGCGAACTGAATCAGCCCCTTGCCATCGACATCCGTGACCATCATGCCGATTTCGTCCATGTGCGCCGCAATCATCACAACATACTGCGGATGCCGGGTGCCAGTTTGCAGGGCCGTCACATTGCCCATCGAATCCACTTCAAGATGGGTCACATGATTTTTGATGGCAGGCAGCACAATCTGACGCACTTCGTCTTCTTCGCCGCTCACGCCGATGGCATTTGACAGTTTATCTAAAATCATCGCTTGTCCTTCATCCACCCTGTCCCCCAGTATATCATAACCTCAAGTGCGATAAGTCGCCCCCCAAACGAGAGCGGCTCGCCTGTTCATCATTTGTCGCCGCGGGGATAATAGAAAAGCGGGCAGCGCAAAGCCGCCCTAAACCACGCCTGAGGTTACGAGCCAGAAACCGGAGTAGCGTTAAGCTGGTCGATGATATTGGAGAAGATGTTGCCAATGGAAGGCCCCAGCAGCGCCAGAATAACGATAACAACCACCGCAACCAAGACAAGGATTAAAGCATACTCGACAAGTCCTTGACCCTCTTCATGGGATGAGCTAAGCATAATAACGACTCCTGTAACTACTGTCGCCAATAATCCGAGCGTTGAACCACTCGAAATCAATATAGCACAAGCCAGCAAAATTGGCAATCAGGTTTGTGCGCTTCGTCCGAGCGCAAAAGGGCCTAATCATAGCGCAGCACATTCATAACGCGCTCGCGGATGGCGACCCGTGCGCTCAAAAAGGTGGCTGTCCCGCCGATGAGAACCGCCGCCGCCAACAGCGCCAGCGCCGTCGTCCGCGCATCGGCGGGCAAGGGGATAACCGTGCCGCCGACAGCCGACAGCAGCGCGATAATCAGGGCGCTTAAGCCAATCCCAATCGCGGCGCTTAACAGCCCTATCAGCACCGATTCAATCAGCATCATCCGCAAGACCCGGCCCGACTTCAGACCAATCGCCTTCAATATCCCAATCTGACGGCGGCGCTCCAGAGTCGAAAGCGCGACTGTGTTCGCCATAATGACAGCCGCCGCAAACAGCGACAGCAAGCCAACGATGGTTGGAATGGCGGCGAACTGGTCAATCAAACGCGCGATTAAACCATCGACAAAACGGACATCAATCGAAAAGGCGATGATGACCGAAGATAACTCCGCCAGAGCGCGATTCAGCTGCTCATCAGGCACTTGATAGGTATAGAACTTGAAATTCGCAGACGAAGCGGCGGGGATGACTCCTGGCGGGACAAGACCACCAGCGCCGAATGACGAAAAGTCTTCGGACACATTGCTGATGCCGACCACTTCCAACACAATCTCGTCAGAACCCTCGAGCGCGATAGAGACGCGCTGCCCGACCTCAATCCCCAAATCAAGCGCCGCTTCAGCCGGCAGGACGATGAGCGGCTGTCCTCTGTCCTGGGGGGTTAGCATCCGCCCGGCATAAGGTGCGCTCTGTGCGCTGTAAATATCGGGATTATCCGAATCCCAGACGGCAAAGTCGATGTCGGCGGCGCGGCCGCCCCCCTCGCCTTCAACAGCCGCCTCGTAATTGGAAATGACCGTGCGATAATCCAGGTCAATATCCTGCAAGGCATTGTTCAGCGCCGCTTCGATCATGCCCGAGGGGATGACTGGAAAAGGGAAAACCAGCACATTGCCGCCAAAGCTGCGGCTGAGTTGGATGTTCAGCAGTTCACGGGTGCCTTCGCCAACGAAGGTGATGCTGCTCAACGCCAGCATGCCAGCGCTTAATGCCAGCAGGGTTATCGCCGTCCGCAGGCGGTTGGTGGACAGATTGCGGAAAGCCAATCGCAGCGTCACCATGCCAAAGGAAGGCAGCCTGCCGATGAAAAACACAATCAGCCACAAAATGGCAATCATCACCGCGAAAATCAAAAATGTGGCTGCCACGCCAATCACGCCCAGCAAATAGGGCGAGGTCAACAGGGAAGGCCTCTCCCCGCCAAAGGCCCATCGGCGACCCCCATCATCGTCATCATCAAAGACAAAGGGACTTGGTTCGAATGGAGCGGTTTGCAACTCTTCGAGCCGTTCAGCAGTCAATTCAAACGAGGGCCGTACAATGTGTCCGACAATCAATCCCAGACTCACCGTGACAAAGACCAGCAAGACGGCCGACTGCAAGACGCCCAAGGCCACCAGATGATTTTCGTTGGGGCGCAGGATGATGTTCGGGCGCACTTGCACGGCGGTTAAGATGGGCGCGACGCCAAAGATGCCGGTGACAACCATGCCAAGCGTGAATCCAAACAGCAGCGCTTCGGGATAAATCCGCCAGACAAGCGGCTGGCGCAGGGCAACCGAGCCGTATTGATTGACAATGACACTGAGGCCAATGCCGACGACCATGCCCAGCAGGCTGCCAATCAATCCCAGCAGCAAAGCCTCGGTGAGGAAGAGCGCGGCGACCTGTCGGGCTTTGACGCCAAAAGTTTTGACGGCAGCGATTTCGTTGGTGCGCCGCCGCACCAGAACCAGCATCGTGTTCATAATGCCCACGCCGCCAATCAAAAGCGCGCCCAGCCCCATCACCACCACGAAATCTCCAAAATACTGCGCGACAAGCTCATAGCGCTCCAGCAAATCAAAGGTGGATAGGGCGCGTGCCTGCGGCGCAATCTGGGCAGCCTCGTCGATGTAAAGCCCCATTTGGTCTTCGCTTGGGGCCTCGGGAAAAAGCACGCCAATGCGGTTGGGCGCGAATTCATCATTGATAACCGCCTGGGCATTGGCAAGGTCAAAATAGGCAAAGCCAAAAAATGCGTTCAGAAAATTGGTGACGCTGGTCTCTTCGGCGGCGGGGACGATGCCGCGCACGGTATAAAGTTCCTGCGTACCCGACACCCGCACCGAATCGCCTACCGCCATCCCATTCTGCGATGCCAGATTGTCGCTGATAACCACATCATTGCCCCCCGTGAACAACTCGGCCAAGGGTGCATCAGGCGGTTCAATGGCGCGGATGGCATGTGTTGGCGGATAGCTTTGCGGGTCGATAAAATAACTGCCGATGAAGCTGGGACGCCCGAAACGTTCTTCATCCGTCTTGGTAAGCTGAATGTTGCGCCCGCTCATAAAGGCGGTGGTCGCTGCCCCCTTGGCATCCGCCCAAGCCAGCAGTTCGCTCAACTGCGTCGGCGGAAAAGCCTTGGGGTCGTTGCTGCCGAAGCTGGCAAACAAGCCATCGTTCAGGATGAGCATATCGCCTTTGGTCTCGATGCGGACGTTGTTGGTCAAGGTATCGCCTATTGCCAGCCCCATCGACCGCAAAGCGACAACAGTCGCAACGCCAGCCGTAATGCACAAGACCGCCAGCGTTGTCCAGCGCCCGCCGCGCTGAATGTTCCGCAGCGCGTAGGTCAAATAAAATCGGAGACGTTGGAGCATAATCCTGTCCTTTGATTGGCTGGTCTCATTTTAAGGGATGAGCGCAGTCGGCACAAAGGGTGAAAATCCGCTAAAATCCCCTTATGCCCTCTGGGGGCGACTGCGTCTAATCTGGAAAAGGGTTGCATCGCTGCTGTCGCCAAGGGCAATGATGATTTATAGTTAGGCGCAAGCATAAGCGGATTAAAAAAGGAAACTCGCATGAACAAACCCGTGATTGGCATTACGACCGGCGGCCGCAGCGAAGTTTATGTCATATCCAGGCATTATGATGCCTTTTACAGCACCCCCGCGCCTTATGTCGATGCGGTGCGCCGCGCTGGCGGCATCCCGTTTTTGCTCCCGCCCAGCGAAACGGAATGGGCGACGGTTCTGCGCCTGCTCGATGGTGTTGTCATCACTGGCGGCACGGATATTGACCCGGCCGAATATCAGGGAGACCGCCAGAATCCCCATTTGCTGCGCGTCGACCACGAGCGCGACCGCGGCGAGCTATCCCTTGCCCGGCGGCTGCTGGCCGAGAAAGAGACGCCGCTGCTGTGCATCTGTCGCGGGATGCAGCTGTTGAATGTGGCCGCGGGTGGCAGCCTGCACGAACATATCCCCGATATTCGGGAGACGGATATTCATCGCAATGCGGCCGGGATATGGGCGCTGCAAGCGGTCTCGGTCGCGCAGGAGAGTCTGCTTGCCGAAGTGATGGGAACGACATCGGTCACTGCCCAATCAGGACATCATCAGGCCGTCAAGGAGGTCGGCGCCGGGCTGTATGTCGTCGGGATGGCGGCCGATGGCATCATCGAGGCCCTCGAAATGCCCGACCATGCCTGGTTAATCGCGGTGCAGTGGCACCCGGAAGTCACCGCCAGCCAAGACCCAACCCAGCAGGCTCTGTTCGACGCCCTGGTCGAAAAAGCGGGGCAGCGCCAGCGAGCGAAAATGTATTAGGGGCGCTAGCGGGAAAACACCCGCTCAATCACGAAGGGCAGCTGCCGCGCAGGTTTTCCAATCTATAAACGGCTGCAAACTCGTCTTCGTAGGATGGCTGCACATTCAGGAAACTTTCAAGCACCCGTATCTTCTCCCCAACGAGCCATGAATCATGCACAACAATATGCGAAAACCCATCATCAAGCAGCTTATCCAAGGCTCCCAGATAGTCTGCCTGATTCGATAGCGAACATTGGATGCCGCTTTTTCTGCGCCACTTATTCAGCAAAAGATTGTCTTCAATATAGTCGTAGGCCTTGTATGGGGTGCGCGAGGCAAGCCCCTCGGCATGGGGATAGCCGTTCAATGTTTGCAGAAATCCATAATACTTTGATTCTGTGCGCCCCATCGGCAAATGAATCAGGCGAATAGAATCTGCTTCTTCTTCCTCATCCAGCCATTGAACAAACTCAAGCTGTTGGTCACTAATGACTCGCTCCCCGATGGGGTGATAGGCCTCAAAGGCGGCTAAAGCAACAAGAATCAAGATGATCCACGGACGCCGCCGTGCCGACACCGACTTCATCATCGCCATCAACCCATAACATGATAAAACACCCAAAGGCAGCAGTATCCCTATTTGAAAGTGACTGACCGTATGAAAGGACTCGAATATGACGGGAAATATCTCATCCAAATGATGCTTGGGCAGCAATATATCGGAAAAGGTTTGACCGTTTATCGTGAGAACTGTACCTAGACGCAATAACACAAAGGGCAGGCTTAACATCAGCCAAGGCAGCATTTTTCGGCGATAGGCGGCTCTGGAAAATCCTAATCCAATCAGTATAAGAGGGACATATCCTAGATAACTTGTGTGAGACCACGTTTGGGGTCTGGTTGCATAAACCGATTCGAATATCGGTCTCGTTATTGGATGCCTGGAATTGAAAAAATAAGCAAGCAGATCGCTGCCTTTATCTTTGAATATGCCTTTTTTTTCCAAAGCCTCGTTAAGATCCTCGGTGTTATGAATCATCGGGTAGATGCGCGGCATGCTTATTGACCCGACAATGAAGAACAACAGGACTACCCTCAGCCAAAAATTTGGATTCCTCCACCTCGATAAGGCAAAGTAAAGGATATACATCCCTATGGTGAGCAGGATGCAAACGAAGATGTACATGCCAATAAATGCTGTGAGACCGATGAGAATCCCCGACAGGACAATCCACTTCCAGCGCCACTCCAGGATGCCGCGGTGAAAGCAATAAGCGGAGAGCGGCAAAGTTGCGATGAGGATGATATCGGGATGGTAGGGTTGACCGACAACTTGCGTGCTAAAGCCAAAGATAACCGCTCCCAGCAAGCTGACCCATTTATCTCGAAACAAGTATAAAAGATAGACATAGGCAGATAAGGCCACCGAAAAAATAAGGATGAGATAAGTCAAGCTGTAAGCGTTGGATGCCGGCATGATTGCCTGCAATCCACCAAACACCAGCATGTGCGGAATGTTAAAATTATGATAAACGAGCGATACGCCGCGGGGATAGAATAGCAGATCGGTGGAATAGAACTGCGCCTCGCCCGCAAGCAGGGATTGACCGTACCAGGCATCCCAAAACTTCATCCACAGATCATAACTTTCACCTGGCAGCCAAAAGACCTCGCTGTCAAAGACATAAAGGAGGGTCGGCCAAGTCATCAGGACAGTCAGAACACCGACAATCACAATAAAGTGCCGGTGATGGCGAAGGGTGTGAAAGATTCCAGGCATCAAGAGGCTTCCCGACAGATAGCGCCGCGGCATAACGGACACTGGAAACTTTAGCAGATAATGGCGAATATTTCAATCACGAAGGGCAGCTGCCGCGCAAGTTTTCCAATCTATAAACGGCTGCAAACTCGTCTTCATAGGATGGCTGCACATTCACGAAACTTTCAAGTACCCTCATCTTCTTCCCAGTGAGGAATGAATCATGCACAACAATATGCGAAAACCCATCATCAAGCAGCTTATCCAAGGCCCTCAGATAGTCTGCCTGATTCGATAGCGAACATTGGATGCCGCTTTTTCTGCGCCACTTATTCAGCAAAAGATTGTCTTCAATATAGTCGTAGGCCTTGTATGGAGTGCGTGAGGCAAGCCCCTCGGCATGGGGATAGCCGTTCAATGTTTGCAGAAATGCGTAATACTTTGATTGTCCACGCCCCATCGGCAAATGAATCAGGCGAATAGAATCTGCTGCTTCTTCCTCCTCCAGCCATTGAACAAACTCAAGCTGTTGGTCACTAATGACTCGCTTCTTGACGGGTTGATAGGCATCAAAGGCGGCTAAAGCAACAAGAATCAAGATGATCCACGGACGCCGCCGTGCCGACACCGACTTCATCATCGCCATCAACCCATAACATGATAAGACACCTAAAGGCAGCAGGATCCCTATTTGAAAGTGATCGGCCACATGAAAGGCCTTAAATATGGCGGGAAATATCTCATCCAAATGATGCTTGGGCAGCAATATATCGGAAAAGGTTTGACCGTTTATCGTGAGAACTGTACCTAGACGCAATAACACAAAGGGCAGGCTTAACATCAGCCAAGGCAGCATTTTTCGGCGATAGGCTGCTCTGGAAAATCCTAATCCAATCAGTATAAGAGGGACATATCCCAGATAACTTGTGTGAGACCACGTTAGGGATGTGGTTGCATAAACCGATCGGAATATCGGTTTTGTTATTGGATGCTTGGAATTAAAAAAATAAGCAAGCAGATCGCTGCCTCTATCTTTGAATGCGCCTATTTTTTCCAAAGCCTCATTAAGGTCCTCGGTGTTATGAATCATGGGGTAGATGCGCGGCATGCTTATTGACCCGACAATGAAGAATAACAGGCCTACCCTCAGCCAAAAATTTGGATTCCTCCACCTCGATAAGGCAAAGTAAAGGCTATACATCCCTATGGTGAGCAGGATGCAAACGAAGATGTACAGGCCAATAAATGCTGTGAGACCGATGAGAATCCCCGACAGGACAATCCACTTCCAGCGCCGCTCCAGGATGCCGCGGTGAAAGCAATAGGCAGCGAGCGGCAGAGTTGCGATGAGGCTGAGATCGGGATGTGCGGGATGACTGACAACTTGCGTGCTAAAGCCAAAGATAACCGCCCCCAGCAAGCTGATCCATTTATCTCGAAACAAATATAAAAGATAGACATAGGCGGATAAGGCCGCCGAAAAAACAAGGATGAGATAAGTCAAGTTGTAAGCATTGGATGCCGGCATGACTGCCTGCAAGCCACCAAACACCAACATGTGCGGAATGTTAAAATTATGATAAACGAGCGATACGCCGTGGGGATAGAAGAGCAGATCGGTGGAATAGAACTGCGCCTCGCCCGCAAACAGTGCTTGACCGTACCAGGCATCCCAAAACTTCATCCATAGATCAAGATCGTTTAATGGCAGCCAAAAGACCTCGCTGTCAAAGACATAAAGAAAGGTCGGCCAAGTCATCAGGACAGTCAGAACGCCGACAATCACAATAAAGTGCCGATGATGGCGAAGGGTATGGAAGATTCCAGACATCAAGAGGCCTCCCGACAGCCGCAGACGGCGCGGACATCAGTTGTTGCCCGACCAAGTCTCCCAATGCACAACATCATCAAAGCCGCGCCGCCCGCCGGCTTGAAGCGGCTGCGCAGCAGCCTCCGCATCAATCGGATAGCCAAAGGAAATCACTAGGCGGGTTTGAAAATCCGCCGGGATTCCCAATAGCTGTCGGGCTTGCTCGGGTTGGTAAATGGTCCCCAGACAGGAGCCAATGCCGATTTCAGTCGCCGCCAGCTGCATATAGGCCGCGCTTTGGCCGGCATCGAAGAAGTGCCACAGGGTGCGGTCGTTTTGGGTGGGCACCACAATGACGACGCACAGCGCCGCGCCAGCCACATGCCCCATCCCAGCCCCCAGACCCGCGATTTGCCCCAAGCGGTCTTTATCCTGCACGGCGATAAAATGCCAGGGCTGGCTGTTCTTGGAGCTTTGAGAGCGCCGGCCAGCATGGAGAATGCGCTCAACATGCGCCGGCAGCAGGCTTCGCTCCTCGAACTGACGGATTGCCCGTTTGGTTTGTATTGCATCCCAGACTTTCATGGTTCACCTTTCCTGGGCCAGGTCAGCCCTTCATTCGCGGGTTAATCATCCACATTGGGCATCGTGCTTGTATCATAGCTGAAAACCTTGCCATAAGACCGCATCTCGCTGCGCAGCATCTCATTCATCTCAGCCTCATAAGCGATTTGAGCTTCAAGATCAGCCACCACCGCAAATTCAATCATCACCTCGGCGACAGATTTCTTCACAGTGCGCTTGATAATATCTTCCAGTTCGCTAACCGTTAGTTCTGCGATTCTCCGATTATCCATGTTTGTTGAGCAAATAAGCAGGTGCATTGCGAATTTGCCCTCTCCTTTCATCTTCTACTAAGGGCGATTGTAGCGATAATTGCCCGAATTTGCACTTGATTTGACAAATACTTATGCAATTTTGATATTGGCCTTAATGTTCGAGCGCTTGCTATTTTATACGTTTCTTTCAATGTTATGTCTCAAAAGTTTATGCAAATTTTACAAAATCGCTGGCGCTCCCGAGCGCGAGAACGAGACATCCCTATCCAAGTTGCCTGTGTCCCCCGCATTCACCACTTCCAGTGTAGGTAAGGCTGGACATTTGTTGTAAAATAGCAGCGTTAAACAGACGATGAGGCATAACGAGGTATGACTAAGTGAACTTCAACTCCCTGGCTCTGACGCTCGCCAGCTTCGGCTTTATTGTGCTGGCGGCATATCAGTTTGGGCGCTTCGCAACGCGCTTGCAGTTCCCTCTCATTACCGGCTATCTGCTGGCTGGCATCCTGTCGGGCCCATTTATATTGCAGCTAATGGGGACGCAGGATGTCGAGGCGCTGCGCTTCTTCGATGAACTCGCGCTGGCATTTATCGCCTTCGCCGCTGGCAGCGAAATGGCGCTGGATGAATTGCGCGGACGCTTCCGCAGCATCGGCTGGAATACGGTGACACAGATTGTCGCCATCTATCTATTGACCGCGACAGCGATTTTTTTGCTGGCGGATTTTATCCCATTTATGCAGCCGCTGCCGATGCCCGGCCGCTTGGCGGTGGCGATTTTAGGCGGGACGATTTTTTCGACAAGCTCGCCCTCGTCAGCCATTGCCATCATCAGCGAATTGCGAGCCCGCGGCCCTTTCACCAAGATGGTGCTGGGCGTTACCCTCATCAAGGATATTCTGATTGTTGTCCTGTTTGCGCTCAGTACCTCAGTCGCCCATACCCTCTTGACCGGCCAGCATTTGGATTTGGGTTTTATCTTGCTGGTCTCCTTCGAAATTCTGGCCGCGATAGGAATTGGCATCATGGTCGGGCATATAATCGTCCTCATATTGCGCCGATATTGGGAGGAATGGCTGAAAATCGCCCTGATTCTGCTCCTGGGTTATCTGGTCTTCGCCTTTTCCGAGCAACTGCGCCATTTTAGCCATGATTATCTGCCCTTCGAGCTTTTGTTCGAGCCGCTGCTCATTTGTGTGGTTGCCAGCTTCTGGCTGACAAATCGCACAGCCCATCGGGATGAACTGCGACATCTGCTGCATCAGGTGAAAATGCCGATTTTCGTCATCTTTTTCACCTTGGTGGGCGGCTCACTGGACATTGGGGTTTTGGTGGCTCTCCTGCCAATTACGGTGGCTATCTTTGGGTCGCGCCTGCTGGCGCTCTTCGCCGGTGGCTATATTGGCGGCACTCTGGCGCGTGACCCTTCCCGATTCAGTCGGGTCAACTGGATGGCATACATCACCCAAGCCGGCTTCGGGCTGGGGCTGGCCAAAGAAGTCGCCATTGCATTCCCACAGCTGGGCAGCGACTTCACCACCCTGATGGTAGCCGTGATTGTCCTGAGCGAACTTGCCGGGCCGCCCTTCTTCAAGTATGCCATCAGGCTGGTTGGCGAATCGCATCTGCCCAACACCATCAAGCCCGACGAGATTCAAGATGTCTTGATTGTCGGGATTGAGAATCAGTCGCGGGCGCTGGCAGAGCGCTTGATGGCGCATAGCTGGCGGGTCACCTTGATAGATACGGTCGCCTCTCATGTTACCGACAATAACAGCAGCGATACAAAGCTCAAACGGGAATACTTTCTGGCTGATATTTCTGCCGAGCAGCTGCGCCCCCTCCTGGAAGCCGATACCGAAGTTGCCGTGACGATGCTGCATAACGATGCCGACAGCCTGAAATTGTGCCAGATACTCTATGAGGATTTTGGCATCACGCGGCAGATTGTGCGCCTGAACGAATTCACCTTAATCGACCAGTTCCGCGAATTGGGCATCCATGTCCTCGATCCAGCCAACGCGATGGTGCATCTGCTCGACAATTTTGTGCGAGCGCCACAGCTTGCCACGATGGTCTTTGAGGATGACCCCGAACACGATGTCATACAAACCACGATCGATGACCCCGCTATCGATGGCCTGCACCTGCGCGACCTGATTCTGCCCGACGATGTGCTGGTCATGGCGATTGTCCGCCGCGGCCACCTGATTGTGCCGCACGGCTATACCAGCCTGCATCTCGACGATGAAGTGACCCTGATTGGCTCATCCGCCAGCCTCGAGGAAGTCGCGCTGAAACTGGGATACTGAACCTAGGCTGCCCTCAATTTGAAATTGCAGCTTGACATATTGATGAACGTCAATATCATTGACATATAGATGAGCATCAATATATCTTGGAGGTAAGATGATGAACAAATTGCCAGTGGCCGTCATCGGCGGCGGACCAATCGGCTTGGCCGCTTTGGCGCACTTGCTGGGACGTGGCGAAAAGGCGGTTCTATTCGAAGCTGGCGCGGACATCGGCCTTAACATCCGCGATTGGGGGCATGTGCGTATGTTTTCCCCTTGGGAGTTTAATGTCGATGCGGCCAGCGTCCGCTTGCTGGAGCGGCAGGGCTGGGTCATGCCAGCCGCGCATGAACTGCCCACCGGCGCGGAGTTATACGAGCGGTATCTGCGTCCCCTGGCAGAATTGCCCCAAATCAAGAGCTGCATTCAGACCAGCGCCAAGGTCATCGCCATCAGCCGCCGTCATCTCGACAAAATGAAAGACGCCGGGCGCGAAGGCGCCCCTTTCCAGCTTCATGTCGCCTCTGGCCGCGGTGACGAAGCGCTGGTCGAAGCCAGGGCGGTGATTGACGCCTCTGGCACTTGGCATCAGCCGAACCCGCTTGGCGCGAATGGTCTGCCAGCCATAGGCGAACGAAGCCTGAAGCGGCGCATCGCTTACGGCATTCCCGACATCAAAAACAGCGCCAAAGCCCGTTACATCGGCAAGCGCGTTATGGTGGCCGGCAGCGGACATTCAGCCATCAATGCCCTGCTCGACCTCGTGAGCCTGAAAGACGAGGACGCCGCCACAAAAATTATTTGGGTCCTGCGCGGCCGCCATACCCAAAAGGTCTATGGCGGTGGCGAAAATGACGCCCTGCCAGCCCGCGGGCAGCTTGGCGCTCGCATTCAGGCCATGGTGGCTGACGGCACAGTCGAAATAGCCGCGCCCTTCCGCATTGCCCGGCTTGAGGCCGTCGCGGGGCGCTTGCGGGTCCATGGCGAGATGAACGGCGCGGCGCACACCGTCGCCGTCGATGAAATCATCGCTTGCACCGGCGCCCGCCCCACGCTGGATATGTTAGCCGAACTGCGCCTTGACCTCGACCCAGCCGTGGAAAGCAGCCGCGCCCTGGCGCCCTTGATTGACCCTAATATCCATAGCTGCGGCACCGTCCGGCCGCATGGCGAAGCGGCATTGCGCCAGCCCGAAAAGGACTTCTATATTGTCGGGATGAAGAGTTACGGCCGTGCGCCGACCTTCCTGCTGGCAACTGGTTATGAACAGGTGCGCTCAGTCGCGGCTGCTTTGGCGGGCGATTGGGCGGCAGCCCGTGATGTGCAGCTGAACCTGCCCGAAACTGGCGTCTGCGTCACGGATTTTGCCGAGCAGGCGACAGCTTGCTGTGCGCCCGCCCCGACCCTGCTGCCCATCGGTGAGATAGCCATTGCCAAACCCTGCTGCTGACAGCTTCGGCTTGCACAGCCCGCCCCAAAGGATTATCATCAGGATAAAAAGGAGCCGGCCATGGCACATCCGCTGGTGGCGCAGCTGCGCTTTACCCGGGGTGAATTTGTGCGTTGTCTTCAGGGCTTGAGCTTGCCGGATGCTTATGTGCGGCATGGTCAGATGAACTGCATCAGTTGGATTATCGGACACCTCGCCGCACAGGAAAACCAGTTTTTTGTTTATCTGGCGCAGGACAAAGTGATTCAGCCGGGTTTGCGCAAGCTCGTCGGTTATGGCAGTCGCCCATCGACGCCCAAACTGGACGATATGTGGGCAGCTTGGCACGAAATTACGGCCCATGCAGATGCCTATCTGGATACGGTCACATCCGACAGCTTGCAAGGGCATTTCCATTGGAAAGGCAAGCCGCTGCAAGAATCCATCGGCACAATGCTGCACCGCACCATTTATCACTACTGGTTTCATCTGGGCGAGGCGCACGCCATCCGCCAAATGCTGGGGCATCGCAGCCTGCCCGAATTCGTCGGGCGAATGGATGACACGCCTTACATGCCCGCATAGCAAGCGGCGCCGGATGATAAGCCTAAACCAGGCCAATCAAGCGCGTCAGCAGGTTGTGCCGAATATAGCCCCCTTCGGCATACCATCGCCAGGTGTCTTTCAGGCTGGTCTCGATGTCGATTTGCGGGATGAATAATTCGCTGTAGGCCTTGCTGCCATCCAGGTAGACGCAAGTTCCGCCCAGCCGCGTCTGATTGGCATCCATCGGTGTTTGCAAGCCGAGCCGCCGCCCCAATTCGATGAATTGCGCCGTGGGTTCCAGCATCCAGTCCGGCATCGAGAAAATCGGCGGGCGCACGCCAGCGGCACGGGCAATCATCCCGAACCATTGCCGATAGGGATAATTGGCGGTGTTGAGGATATAACGTTCGCCGCTGCGACCGCGCCTCATCGCATTGACATGCGCCTGCGCCACATCACGCACATCAATCACCGCCAGACCGCCAGCGGACATCGGCACAGCCCACTGCCAGCGAGCCGTCTCGATGACAAACGTGCCGGAGATAGCGTTCAAATCGCCCGGGCCAATTATCACCGTCGGATTCAGAACCACCACGTCCAGCCCATCCGCCACAAACTGGGCGACCGCTTCTTCCGCCCGGACTTTAGACCAGGCATACCAGAATCGCTGCGGCGGCAGGTTAAACGGCTCGGATTCATCCGCCAGTTCCGCGCCCGGACGAATCCCAATGGTCGATGCGCTGCTGGTGAAGATGACCCGTGAGACAGCGGCGGCTTTGGCGGCAGCCAAGACATGGCGCGTCCCATCGACATTGACGCGCAGCAGCGCCTCCCTGTCATCATCCTTCCAGTAATCGGCTTTGGCAGCCACATGGAAGACCATCTCACAGCCATCGCAAGCCCGTTTGAGCGCTTCGACATCATCGAGCTCAGCCAGCGCCGCCTCATAAACCAAGCCATCAAGGACAGACAGCTTCTTGGCGGAACGATAAAGAACGCGGACGGAATGACCGGCCGCGATGAGCAGGCGCACCAGATGCGAGCCAACAAAGCCAGTCGCGCCTGTTACCAGCACCTTCATAGGCGATTCTCCCCAACAGTCATGCCACAAAAACAGACCTTCATGGTATGCTCACAGCCTAAAGCACAATCAAGCCCAGTCGGGTGGCGCGGACGACGGCTTCAGTGCGGCTTTGGGCATCGAGTTTGCCCATAATCGCATTGACATGAAACTTGACCGTATGCTCAGTCACGCCCAGCGCGAGCGCGATGGCTTTGTTGGTCAGCCCCTGCGCCAATAATTGCAGGACTTCGTTTTCGCGCGGCGTCAGCGACGCTGCCGCTGGCGATGGCTGCGGGTAAATGGGCTTTCTCAGGAGTTGGCTCAAGCTCGGGTCGAACACGACCAAACCACTATCGATGGCCTGGAGCGCGGCCACGATGGCATCGGGGGCGCTGTCCCGCAGGAGCATCCCATAACAGGCAAAGGCAGTCAGCGAACCCAGCAGCGGCAAGAGCGCATCATCATCCTCATGCTCGGCGACGAGCGCCAGCAGCGGCAGGTCTCGGTCCACGTCACCCAGTTTGAGGCCCATCGCCCGGCTGTGCCAGCCCATATCCACCACCAGCATATCCGGCTGAAAATGGTCAATCTCACGATTCAGCGCGGCGCCATCCGTCTGCGCCAGCACCATGCAGCCGCGCTCCTCCAGCACGGACGCAAGCCCGATGCGCGTCAGCAGATTTTCTGCGACAACCAGCAGTTGCAAGTCGCTTTCAGGAAGGGCTGCTTCGGTCATGTCCACAGTTTAGCAGAGCGACTGTTGGAATCGCGTAAAATCGGGCGGCGGCTAAAACAGGAAACT
Organism: Aggregatilineales bacterium; assembly: GCA_965214515.1. Lineage (GTDB taxonomy): Bacteria > Chloroflexota > Anaerolineae > Aggregatilineales > Phototrophicaceae > UBA6055. Next base: position 2,749,401 of record OZ243955.1, on the reverse strand, counting down.
TCGCCCCATGGCCTTTCTGTATCTACGCGCCCTATGATGAGACAAATAATTTAGCAAGGGATAATGAAACTTGGTATAATGCGGACATAAAATCAGACAGCATCATTGCGACAGGAGGTCAGTCATGGTTGATGCACCCGTCAAGATACAAGACAGCCAGGTCATGCAAACACTGGACTTGCTTAATGCCGTGTTTGCCAATTATCCAGGGCGAGATTTTGCCATTCGGCTGTGGGAAGGCACTGTCTGGCGGCCGCGGGCAGCCCAAACGCCCCGCTTTACCCTTGTCCTCAATCATCCAGCGGCGCTGCGGCGGATGTTCCTCCCGCCAACCGAACGCCGCCTGGGCGAGGCCTATATGTTTGGCGATTTCGATATCGAAGGCCATCTATCCGAATCCCTGAACCTGGCGCTCTATCTGTGGGAGAACTGGACCTGGCGCGATACCCTGCGCTTTGCCCCTAGGCTGCTTCGGCTGCCACGGCGGGCCGGCGACAGCAACGAACAGATTGCCCGTTTATCCGGCCAGCGCCATTCGATAAACCGCGACAAACAGGCCATCCAACACCATTACGATGTCTCCAACGAGTTCTATCAATTATGGCTCGACAGGCAAATGGTGTATTCCTGCGCCTATTTTGCCCACCCCGAGGAGAGCATCGACCGCGCTCAGAGCCGCAAGCTGGATTACATCTGCAAGAAGCTGCGGCTGAAGCCGGGCGAGCGCCTGCTGGATATTGGCTGTGGCTGGGGCGCCTTAATCATCCACGCCGCCAAACACTACGGCGTCGATGCGCTCGGGATTACATTGAGCGAAAAACAAGTCGCGCTCGCCCGCCAGCGCATCGACGCCGCCGGCTTGACCGAACGCTGCCGCATCGAACTGCTGGATTATCGCAAAGTGGATGAGACCCACGCCTTCGACAAAATTGTGAGCGTCGGCATGGTCGAACATGTCGGCCGCGAAAATCTGGGCATCTACTTTGAGAAAGCCTATCGCCTGCTGCGGCCAGGCGGCGTTTTCCTGAATCATGGCATTACCCTCCTGAACGCTCCCTTCGAGCCAATTAGCGGCAGCGTCAAAGAATCTTTCGTGCAGCAGTACATCTTTCCCGACGGGGACAGCCAGCCGATTGCCTATGTCCTCGACATCGCCGCCAAAGCGCAGTTTGAAGTGCGGGATTTGGAAAGCCTGCGCGAACACTATGCCCTGACGCTCAAGCGCTGGCTGGAACGCTACGAGGCGCATCAGCAGACCATACGGGATATGCTGGGGAATACCGGCTATCGACAGTGGCGGATTTATCTGGCGGGCGCACGCTGGGCCTTTGAAGCCGGCCTGAATTCAGTCTTTCAGGCTCTGCTGTACAAATCCATTGACGGCAAGGCGACCGCCCATGACCTGCCGCTGACCCGCGAGGATTGGTATCAGAGCGCATCTTCTCCCTAAGCCAAACGCGGCTGGAGGTCAGCCAAAAAGACTTCCCTGATGGGCAGTTCCTGCCGCTGCCGACCCAAAAAGTAGCTGATGCTGTCATAGCCGACCGTCTGAAGCTGATGGAGCGCTCGCTCAAAATCGGCGGCAACGCGCCAGGCATCGTGCGAATCCGAACCCAGTACAATCGGGATGTCACGCGCCGCTGTCTCCCGCAGCATCTCCGTCCCCGGATTCATCTCAGGATAAGGCTTCTGGAGTCCGCTGGTATTCAATTCCATCGCCACGCCTGTTTTGGCAATCCGATCCAGAATCGGCTTAATCGCATCGAGATGGTCGGCAGCCTGATACTGCTTGGGATGGATGATTTTCACGATGTCGGGATGACTGAGACAATCGAACAGGCCGGTCTCAGCGGCACGGGCAAGATTTTCAAAGTAGCTCCGTTCATATGCCAGCCGCGAATGCCCGCGCAGGTACATCGCTTTGTATTCATCGGTCTGCGGATGCACCGAGCCGAGAATGTAACTGAAGTCGGCTTGACGATGGAGGTCGTCCAGCCAGGCTTCCATGCCCGGAAAATAATCGCTTTCCATGCCCAGCCGCACATCCACCTGCCCGGCATAGTCATCCCGCGCCTGACAGACCATATCGACATACTGCGGCAGTTGCTGAATCGACATGCGGAAGTTCGGATTCCAGCCAGCGGGCATCGGGCTGTGGCAAGTGAAGGTGATGCCTTTCAGCCCTTTCTTTTGTGCCTGTCGCGCATAATCGGCGGGAACCCCACGCGCGTGCTTGCAAAGCGGTGTGTGCATGTGCGAGTCGTACATGTTGGCTTGGCCGGACATAAGGCCTCCATAACTTGGCTTGGCGCAAAACGAGGGCTATTGTCGTGCAGAAGCCCGCGAATGTCTATGTTGGTTTTGCATCAATCGCAATGATGGTTTTTGCGCCGGCATCCTTTTCGCTCCCGCCGAGCGGGTTTTGCCTATCAGCTAATTGAACAGCCGCGCCAAACGGTGCATGTGCCGCCGGGTATCGCGGTAAAGGTCGCGGTAGACGGGATAGAGTTGGTCATAAATCTCTTTGGCTTGCGGGAGCGGTGTAATGGTATGGTCAATTTTGACCCAGGTTTGACGCAAGGGGCGCGAATCATGGTAAATCCCAGCCGCATATCCAGCCAGATAGGCATCGCCAAAGGCAGCGCCAATCGTTTGGCGCGGGACATCCTGGGGCAAGCCCGTGACGTCGCTGCATATTTGAAGCCAGAGCGGGTCTTTGGCGCCGCCGCCGATGGCAACCAGCCGCCGCGGCCAGGCATCGACTTCGCCCATAGCTTCGATATTGTGGCGCAGTCCATAAGCAATCCCCTCGAGGCAGCTGCGATAGACATGAGCCGCGCCATGCAGGAGTGTCAGCCCGAAGATGAGACCTTTGGCTTTGACGTCATTGATGGGCGTGCGTTCGCCGCTTAGATAGGGCAGCGTAATCAGACCCTCACTGCCCGGGCTGACCCCAGCCGCCTTTTCAGCCAGCAGCGCGAAGGCATTCACCCCCGTTTTAGATTCCAGTTCACGCTCGGCATGGGCAAATTCATCTCGAAACCAGGTCAATAACGCGCCAGACGTGGACAAACCAGCCGCCAAAATCGCATGGCCGGACATCACATGCACCGATGCCCACAAATCACGGTGCGGGCGATATTCAGCCATGGTCTGTATCAGGAAAAGGGTCGTCCCATACATCACCATTAAATCGCCAGGCTCGACAGCGCCAGCGGCAACGGCTTCGGCGGCGGCGTCAGCCGTGCCTACAGCGACCGGTGTTCCTGCTGGAATGCCGGTCTCGGCGGCGGCTCTGGCTGTGACCCTTCCAGCCGGCTCAACTGACCAGCGCGTTTCTGGCAGCCATTCGATTGGGCAAATAGTCTCGACCATGCTTTCATCCCAAGCCAGCCGCTGCACATCAAAAAATGGCGCGAAATAGGGGGCGACATAATAATCGAGGACAAAGCGCCCGGTCAAACGAAAGACCAGATAGGTCGCCGCGGTGACAATTTTGCGCGTTTTCTGGAAAAGTTCTGGCTGATGACGCCGATACCACAGGACCTTGGGCCCGACAGATTGTGCCGAGAGCAGTTGACCGCTGCGCTCAAATAGGGCATCAGCGCCGATGCTTTGGGTCAATTCCTCGATTTCCCGGCTGGCGCGGGTGTCCATGCCATACAAGATTGCCGGGCGCAGCGGCCGATGGCTGGCATCCAACGGCAGCATGGTAGGCGCGATGGCGCTGCAAGCCACGCCCGCAATGCGCTGAGGGTCGATGGCTGCTTTCTGGATGAGACGCCGCGAAATCAAACAGAAGTCATGCCACCAGACGGCATCGGCATCCTGTTCCGCCCAGCCGGGACGCGGAATGTCAAAGCCATGCGCGACTGAATGCTGGGCGACAATCTGCCCCTCGAGATTAACCAGCACCCCTTTGGAGCTTGAAGTGCCAATGTCAATTCCCAGCAAGAGGCGGTCATCAGACATAAGAGCGCCTTGGGCTAATTCAGTTCAATCGGCTGTCCACTGCGAGCCGATGCTTCCACAGCAGCCAGCACCCGTGTGACCACAGCCGCCTCTTCCCCAGAAACCAGCACAGGTTGATTATCGACCACCGCATCGACAAAGCGGGCAATGGCTTCCAGCACAAAACCACTCATGCGGGGCGAGCTGCTGCCATCCAAAGTAATTCCCAATGTGTCCGGCAGGCTGACTGAATCTCGGGTATATTTTTCGACGGTGCGGTGGTCGGATGTATTGATGTACATGGCGCCCTGACTGCCCAGCAATTCCATCTTGAAGTTGAAGACATTCGGCTCGGATTCGGGCAGAATCCAGCAGTTTTCCAAAGTGACGACAGCGCCGTTGCGAAACTCAATGATGGCAATATGAAAGTCCTGGGTATCAATGCCCTTTTGTTGCAGCACGCCCGAGCGGCTCACGGCATAAACGCGGCTCGGCTTGTCATTGACAAACCAATGCGCCAAATCAAAGGTGTGGCTGGCCAAAAACCACAGCGCCGACGTTCGGCTTGCCCACGACAGCATCTGAGTGGCTACAAAGGTCGTATTGCTCAATCGGGCATAAATATATTTGAGTTCACCCAGGTCGCCATTTTCCAAACTCTGCTTGACAGAGACAAAAGGCGGATTGACGCGGTTATGAAAATCAACCATCAGCTTGACGCCAGCTTTTCGGGCGGCTGCGACAATGGCTTCGGCATCTTCAACGGTCATCGCCAAGGGCTTCTCGACCAGAATATGCTTGCCGGCTTCGGCGGCCGCCACCGCAATCTCGCGGTGAGCGAAGTCTGGCGTGGCAATCGAAACGGCCTGCACCTGCGGATTGGCAAGCAGCTGGCGATAATCGGTATAAACGTGGGGGACATCGTATTTTTGGGCAATGTCGCCGGCGCGTTCCGCATCCAAATCACAGACGGCGACCAATTCCGCCTGTGGCAGCTGACTGTAGACATAAGCGTGCCAGGCGCCGCCGACAATGCCAGTGCCAATGACAGCGAATCCGATTTTTTTCATTCTGCACCTTATCCTTTCACTGCGCCAAAAGTAAGACCGCGAACGACATAACGCCCCAACAGCAGGAAAATAATCATGGGCGGCAGCATGGCAACCACAGCCGTCGCCGCAATCTGACTCCAGTAGACGCCAGTAGAAGCAAAGAAACTAATCGTCCCGACTGGAAGCGTGGTCGTGCTTTGTTTGCTCAAGACCAGGGGAAACAAGACATTATTCCAGCTAAACACAAAGGTGAACATGGAGGTGACGATAATGCCGGGCAAAGCCAGCGGAATGATGATGCGGAAAAATGCCGCCAGGCGATTCGCGCCGTCCACCCAGGCCGCCTCTTCCAAATCGAGGGGGACATCGTCCATAAAGCTCTTGAGCAGCCAGACCGAAAACGGGATTGCCAGGGTTTGCAGGGTCACAATCATCGCCTGATACGTCCCCGCCCAGCCAATCCAGGACATCAGGATAAAATAGGGGATGACGAAGACGATGGGCGGCGCAATCAAGAGGCTGATATACCAGTTCATAATGAACTCCTTGCCGCGCATGGCAAAGCGCGACAGCGCATAAGCCGCCGAAAGCGCGAATGGCAGGCTCAGCAAGGTAGCGCCAGTGCTGACAATCAGGCTGCTGACCAGTTGAGGCGCGTTGTTGCCCGGATGAACAAAAGTAACCTCGAAAGATTGCAGGGTAACTTCAAAGAATAACTGTGGCGGGATCGTGTATGCCTTGCTGGGATGCCGAAACGCGAGCAGGATAAACCAGAGGATGGGACCCAGAAAAAAGAGCAGCGCCAAAGCCATCAGGGCATAAATGATGATTTTGTTGAATCGAGACCTCGCCAAGTGATGAGAAGCCATCATTTACCATTCCCGCTTGCGGAAAATAAAATAGATGTAAAAATTGATAATAATCGTGACAATAATGACCACCAGCCAAGTCATGGCGGCGGTCAGCCCGATGTTATAGTTGACCAGCCCCTCCCGATACAGATTAAAACTAAGCGTGCGCGATGATGTGCCCGGGCCGCCATTGGTCAGCACATAAACCAAATCAAAGCTGTTGAACAGCTGCATGAAGCGAATCATCACCAAAAAAGCGGCTATCGGGCGCAGCAGCGGCAGGATAATCGACCAGAACATGCGCCAGCTGGACGCGCCATCCACTTGCGCCGCCTCTTTGATTTCTTCCGAAATCGACAGCAGGCCGGCATACAGCACAATGGCGAAAAAAGGCGTCCATTGCCAAGTATCGACAAGGCCTATCGTGAACAGGGATGTCGCCGCGCTGCCCAAAAAGCCTTGCGGCGGCACGGGAATGCCGATGCCCTCAAAAACCCAAGGCACAATGCCCCCCTTGGGCTCGAGCAGATAGCGAAAGAGAAAGCCAGCCACCACCGGCGCCAGGGTCGTCGGCATAATCAGCACCGCCCGAAAAAAGGTCATCCCCCGCAGATGGGTATGTAGCAGCAGGGCGATGCCCATGCCAAACCAGAACTGCGCCAAAGTGCCAAAGCCCGCCAGCAGCAGGGTGTTCTTCAGCGCCTCGGCAAAGGGCGTGACCTGGAAGACCATCCGATAATTGTCCAAGCCCGAATGATACAGGGGGGAAGTGCTGGTCTGAAGCGTCCAGAAGTAAAAGCTGTTGCGGAGCGCAAAACCCAATGGATACAGGATGAGAGCCAGCAGGATAACAATCGAAGGCGCCAGCAGGATATAGGGGAGCCGCCTGTTGGATACCATAATCACTCCACAGCTTTGGCAGAGGCGCACTGCACGATGGCTAAAAACGCTTTCAGGGGTGAGGACGAGAAACCCCGCCCTCACAGCAATTATCTGTATGACCTACATCGACAGGCTCTCAATCAATGCCTTGGTATTGTCGAGCGTGTCGTCAAAACTTTCAACGTTATATGGAATCATCTGGTTGCCGCTTAGGATGTTGTTGAACAGCGTCTCGGTGGTTGCCAGGGCGGCTTCGGGCGTGACAGCGCCAGTCATCGCCTGGTTAATCTGCAAGCCATAGACGCCTTCCAGCGAGGTATAGATTGGCGCGGGCGGGCGAACCACCTTGCCATCGCCCAGTTTCATCATCTCAAGCTGCGTGGACAGGAAGGGATAGATAGCATTCAGGTCGGCATCATCATAATTCGATTGGCGGCTGAAATCGGCAAATTGATAGCCCTTCTCATCCACCAGCCCCATAGCTTTCTGTGCATCGCTGCCCGTTGCCCATTTGATGAATTGCCATGCCTCATCCTGATTGGCCGAAGTCGAAGGCATACCAAGCGACCAGCCACCCAGGCTGACAACCTGCTTGCCACGGGCTGTCCGTGTCGGCAAAACGGCAGTCTCGAATTTATCAACGACAGGCGAGGGCGTGCCAGTCAGATAGCCTTCGTTGTTCACCAGATAGAAATACGGCGTCCAGTGATAGAACATGCCGATGTCCCCCTGCGAGAAGCGCGTGCCAGCATCAAACCACAGATAGTTGATGGATTCGGGCGGCGACATCGCATACAGGCGATTCCAGTCGCTGAGGGCATCACGGTTGGCTTGGCTGTTGATGGTCGGCGTGAAATCCCAGGGGGCTTCGGGGAATTGGGTGAACCAGCGCGTGCCATAGCTGGCCGACAGCTGGCTGTACATGTGGACGACTGGCACTGGCTGAGCGCCAATAACAGTGGTGCCATACATGGACGTGCCATCCAAATCCATGCCGTTGATTTGCTCCAGGATATTGAAATAATCTTCCCAAGTCCAATTCCCGGCATCAGCGACCGATGACGGCAGCGGATCCAGGCCCGCCGCATCAAACAGGTCGGTGCGATACATAATGCCTTGGGCATAAGATGCAATCGGCAGCGTCCAGACATGATTGCGCCAAGTGCTCAAAGAGTAGAGCGTTTCTGGCAGGAAATCATCAATGCCCGAATCTGAATCCATCGCAATGAAATCATCCAGCGAGCGAATCCAGCCGTTGTCCGCATATTGGCTGATCCACATTTGGTCAACCGCAATCACATCGGCATCGGCGCTTTGCGTCAGAAAGGCATTGACCAGACGGGCTTGCAGCGCGGTATAACCCAGCGACTCGATGTTGACGCCGATGCCAGTCATTTCAGTGAATTGTGAGGTCACATTTTGCAGCGCCAAATCCCAAGGGTCACCGACAGTCAGGACGTTGATGGTTTTATCTGACTGGGCGCCCACACGGGCAAAATTGCCCAACGGCGACAAACCCGCCACAGCCACACCCGCGGCGCCACTCAAACGAAGAAAATCACGACGGCTTAAAATTTTTTTAGACATATCTCACTCCTTAACAAAAATAAGCTGCGGATAGATTTTGCTGCTTGTCCGTGCTTTCTTTCGATAGTCACCTCCTTATGAAGCATCATCCTAAATCAGGATTCTTCCATCCGCCAAAACAGGCATGTCATCAACATAAACCGCCCCTCCCTGCCGCAAATCCTTGACCAGGTCCCAATGAATGCTGGATTGATTGATGCCGCCGCATTCTGGATAAGCTCTGCCGAGCGCAAGATGTATCGTGCCACCGATTTTTTCATCAATGAGGATGTCCTTGCAAAAGCGGTTGATATGCGGATTCATGCCAAAAGCGAACTCGCCCAGGCGGCTCGCCCCGCGGTCAGTTTGAATAACCCGCCACAAAAAATCCTCATGGGTGGCGGCGCTGGCATGAACAAGTTCGCCAGCTTTCCATGCCAGGCGAATATCATGCACCAGCCTGCCACCCAGCACGCCAGGGAAATCAAAATGGATTTTGCCATTGAGCGACTCGTTGACGGGCGCGGTATAGATTTCGCCATCTGGCAGGTTAATCCTGCCATCAAAGACCAGCCACTGACGCCCCCGCACCGAAAACTCAAGCTCGGTCTCTTCGCCGGCGACAATCCGCACTGCTTCTGCCCCATCCAGGCGCCGCGCCTGTCGATGCCATTGCCGAGAGGCATCCTCATAATCCATCAGGCAGGCATCAAAGAACATATCCTCAATCGTTTCCAGGCTGGTCTCTGCCTGCTGTGCCAATGCCTCGCTCGGCACGCGCACCAGACACCACCGTGTCTGCTGCCAGCGCATAGTCGAAATTTTACCGATGGCATCCTGGTTCGCCGCCAAGGCCCGCGCTGAAACATCACTCAGTTCATACAAGTTGCTGGCGCCGCGAAGCCCAAAATAGACATCCGCCCAACCCATGCCATAAGCCTCCACTTCGGGAATCCAGCTGTGCTGCTGTGGATTGCCGTATTTGAGCAGGGCGTGGCGCAGTTTTTCGGACAGGAATTGAACCTGCGGATAACCACCAGCCCGGATGCAGGCTTCATAGACCGCCTGTGCAAGCGGAAAAGCCGCCACTTCCACCATGGCAATCATCACCCGCTCACCTGGCTGAACGCTGGTGGAATGCCGAACCAAGACCTCCCCAACCGCTTTCCAGCGCTTGTCCATGGCCCTAATCTCCGCGCACCGACCTGGCAATGCTCATAAATTCACGAACCCGCTGCACATCAACCTCGTTCCAGATATGCCCGTCTCGCTTGAAAGCTGTTCCGGTGACTGTCCCGTCTGCCAGCGCCAGAGTCTTAGCAAGGTTGCTGTGATTGACGCCCGTGTTGGCGAAGACCGGCGTATCGGGCACCGCTTCCTTGACCAGCTTCAGGGTGTTGGCAGAGGTGGCCGCCCCGGCGGTTAGACCAGAGACGCACAAGGCATCTGGCTGCGCGACAAACACGGTGGATTTGGCGATTTCAATGACATTTCGGTTCGACAGATAGACGGCCGATTCGGGTACGATATTGAAGAGCAGCTTGATATGCCCGCCATGGACAGCCTGCCGATGGCGAATGACTTCACCGCAGTTGGTATTCCATAATCCATAATCACTGGCATAGACCCCGGTAAATATCTCGCGCACAAAAGCCGCGCCGGTCGCCACCGCCACATCAATGGAGGCTTTGGGGTCCCACAGCACATTAACCCCGAAGGGAAGGCCAATATCGCTTTTCAACTCGGTGATGATGCGCGACATGCAAGCCAGCGTAATCGGCTCAACCTGCGTCAGATAGGGCAAACTGGCTTCATTGGAAAACATAATGGCATCCACGCCGCCCGCCTGTAAGGCCTGCAAATCCGCCCGCGCCGCAGCGACTATCGCATCCAAGCCCTTGTCGGCCTCATAACCCGGGTCGCCGGGCAACGCCTTCAGATGACACATGGCGATGATGGGTTTGGGCGTCTTGAACAAGCCCTTCAGCCAAGTCATGGAAATTCCTTAAAGGATGTATCGCGTGCCTGCATTTTGGCGAACGCAGGCTGTATCTGGGAAAAGTATATCACAGTCGCCGGAAAAAATGAAATTGAGCCGCCCCAGCCTATGCCATCACAATCGGTTTCTCGATGCGCGGCTGACCGAGATATTGCCGCTCGGCCTCCACGATGTCAGCATCCAGCTTGACAAACAGCGGCACAGGCCGGCGCAGTGCCTGCCCGGGCGCCAGTTCGCTCGGCCTCCATTCGCCAACCGCCCGGCTGCCATCATAGACCAAAGCCAGATGGTCGCCCTTGTCCTCTTGAAAGGTCTCAATATCGAGAACCCCAAAAAGCTGCCCCTCATAACCCAGCATCTCATGGACTTGCTGCGAGCTAAAGGGGATGAAGGGCGCAAACAGGATTTTCAGGTTGTCGATGCAGCGCAGCGCCGCATACACCGAGCGGGCGGCATCATCGGCATCAGTTCGGATTGCTTTCCAAGGCGCCCGGCCATCCAGCCAGCCATTGACCTCCCGCGCCAAAGCCAGCGTGCTTTCGAGCGCCTCTTTCAAGCGGACTTCATCCAGCAGCCCCCCGACTGTCTCGAAGCCGGCCTCTGTTTGAGCGATGATGTGCCGGTCAGCGGCGCTCAACTCATCATAGCGCGGCACCGCCCCATCGAAACGTTTGCAGGCGAAGCCCAGCACGCGATTGACCAGATTGCCCCAAGCCGCCAGCAGTTCATTATTCACCCGCGCCAGAAAGCCCTCCCATGAGAAATCGCTGTCCTGCCGTTCAGGGAAAGTGCGGGCGACATAAAATCGGATGGCGTCAGCCTGATACCGTTCCAATATATCCGGCAGCCAAATCGCCCAGTTGCGCGACTTGGAGAACTGCTGCCCCTCGACGTTCATAAACTCGTTCGCCGGCACATCATAAGGCAGCCGCAGCCGCACATCGCCATAGTCGGGGTCATCTTCGTTATAGATGCCATCCACACCCAGCAATTCCGCCTGCCAGATAATGGTATGAAAGGGGATATTGTCCTTGCCGATAAAATTATAAATCCGAGCATCGGGGTTATACCACCACTTTTTCCATTCGGTCGGCTTGCCGATCTTCCTTGCCCATTCGATGCTGGCGGTGAAGTAACCCATGACCGCCTCGAACCAGACATACAGCCGTTTCTCATCCCAGCCTTCCAGCGGCACAGCGATTCCCCAGTCAATATCGCGGGTAATCGGACGGCCGCGCAGCCCTTCCTTGACAAAGTTCTGGCTGAACCTGCTCACATTGGGACGCCATCTTTCCTGGCTCGCCTCCAGATAGGCCAGAATGGGCTCAGCGAATTGATCCAAGGCCAGAAAATAATGCTCCGCCTGACGCCGAATGAGCCTGTCAGCCGGATTATTGCGGCTGTGCGGATTGATGAGCTTGACAGCATCCAGCAGATTGCCGCAGTTGTCACATTGGTCGCCGCGTGCGCCAGGATAATCACAGATGTAACAGGTCCCCTCGACATAGCGGTCGGGCAGGAAACGCCTCTCGCTTTCGCTGTACAGCAGGGTCTGCGTCTCGAGATACAGATGACCGCGCCGCAGCAGCGTGGTGAAAATATCCTGCGCCACCTGATGATGATTTTCGGTATCGGTATGGGTAAAGAGGTCATAGCTGATGCCGATTTTCTGCTGCGTTTGCACAAAGCGGCGGTGATAATGCTCAAACACCTCACGCGGACCCACGCCCCGCTGGTCAGCTTCGACTGAAATAGGCGTGCCATGACCATCCGACCCGCTCACCATGAGAACCTGATTGCCCCGCAGGCGATGATAGCGGGCGAAAATATCCGCCGGCAGATACACCCCAGCCAGATGCCCGACATGCAGGTCGCCATTGGCATAAGGCCAAGCGACCGACACATGAATATATTCCGCTGACATAACCCGTCCTCTCGTGTAGATGTTCCCAATCATGGATGCGCCCTATCAATAAAAAACCGCCTGCCAGAGACAGACGGTATCCAATGCCAATCGGGCAGCCCCTAGACATGCCACAGCAGCCATCTGTCATCTCGGACAAGGGTCAACATTCGCGCCGACATGGCTTTTGATGTGCTGGCAGTATCCATAATAAAAATATAACAGCAAATCACGATTCCGTCAAGGATTTGGAGCGCGGCTGGGACGATTGCCTAGCCAACAACAGCGACCTGGATTATAATACGCGCCATTTCACCAGAACGGCAGACAGGAAAATAAATGCACGCATCCGATGACACGCCGCCAGAGCAGCTGAGGAAGGCGAAGGTTGCCCATCCGCAGCGCCCGCCTAATCGGGTTCATTATGCCAAACCCAGGCGCCCAATGAGGTTTGCTGGCTGCCTCGTCTGGCTGATGGCCGCGATGATAAGTATGTCGCTGGCTGGCATGGCTGTGATTGGCTCGGCTGTCGCTGGCTGGAATTCGGGGATTGGAATCGCGCGAGACAACGCGACCCAGACCGTCGCTGCTGACCTTCAGCAGCAATGCCAGCACGTGCAAATTGATATGGACGAAGGCCGTCTTCCGCTCGTTCAAACGCGGCTCGAATACTTGCAGACACGAACACCCGCCCCAGCCTGCCTCAGCCAGCTTATCCCGACGGCAACGGCATTTTATCTGGCTTCACTGCCCACCGCGACGCCCATGCCGACCCTGACACCCACCCCCATCGCAACTGTCACGGCAACCCGCGAACCCGCCACAGCCACACTCAGCGACAATGACTACGACTACGATATGGATGCCCTATTGGCCGAAGCTGAAGCCGACCTGCGCCAGCAGAATTATCAGGCCGCCATCGAAACCCTGGATGCGGTCATCGCCATTGACGCGAATTTTCAGCGAGACTATGTTCGCTCCCAGTATTTCACCGCGCTGACGGCACAGGCGAACCTGCTCTTTCGTACTGGCAAATTGGCGGAAGGCATTGTGACAGCCACGCGGGCCGAGAATTATGGCGATATTGGCGAACTCGGCTATGAACGATTTATCGCCCAGCTGTATCTGGATGCCCAGCGGCTCAAAACAATCAATCCAGCCGAATCAGTGCGCTTGTTGAGCCGCATTGTCTATGAACAGGGTTTGAGCGGCTATTTGAATGGGCTGGTCATAGCCGACCTGCAAGAGGCCTACAGGAATTATGGCGATGCCTTATCCGGGCAGGGAGACCATTGTCGGGCAGAAGGGCAGTACACGGCGGCCCTCGATTTGCGCCCGGCCCTCAGCAAGATGAGTCTCGGTACTTTAGCCGCCCAGCGAGACAGCGCGGCGCAGGCTTGCAGCGGAGCGCCAACCGCCCATCCATCGGCGGCCGCCAGCCCCGATGCTGGCGAACCATCCGCCCCGCCCATTCGACCTACCCTTGTACCCGTCGGACAGACAGGCTAAGTCGGTTCTTGGCTGCCAGCTACAGTTCAGGCTCGGGTTCAGCAAATTCCACGCCAGTGAATTCGTACCCCAGTTGACGCAGCGCTTTCAGGGCGGCATCACGGGTTTTGTCGCGGCTGCCATCCATAAAAGCCAGCAGCGCATCGATGGCGCGCGGGTCGCCAATTTTGCCCAGCGCCTGCGCCGCGTGATAAGGGGTCTGAAAACCGGGGGCATCCAGGGCGCGAATCAGCGATTCAACAGCGCGGTCATCTTTGAGTTTGCCCAGCATCAGCGCCGCCCGCCCGCGAACAATCAGGTCTTCCTGATGATTCTCGACCGTTCGGATGAGCGCATGGATTGCCTGCTCGCCGCCAATCATGCCCAGTTTCACAACGGCAGTGCGGCGTTTGTCTTTGCTGACATCCCGCAGTTCCATAAGGATGGTCTTGACTTTGCTTTGCATGTCGGGGTCAACCATAGGCCTCTGCCTTTCGCCTGTATCGTTTCACTGTGCCAAAAAGCACATCCCTTCCGCTAACAATAAAATCATCTCGAGCGAACCGCAAGCCAACAAAACCCGGCTCTGTACCTTAATTCTACTGCGATTCCCCCGATGACATCATAAATTGCCGCCAAATTCAGGGCTTGCCTGTACCTCTCCCATCCAATTTTACAAGTTCGGCGCTCGTTTCGGAAGAGTCGGCCGCCGCTGAATGGCGGCTGATATGCAGCTGCCCCTCATGGATGCGGCATACGCGGTCGGCAAAAGGGACAATCTCAAGATGATGGGTCGCCATAATCAGCGTTCTGCCCGTCTCGCGCGTGAGTTCCAGCAGCAGGCGCAAAACGCGCTCCCCAGCCTCCTCGTCCAGGTTGCCAGTCGGCTCATCAGCCAGCAGCAGCCTGGGCTGGTGAACCACAGCGCGGGCAATGGCGACTCGCTGCTGTTCGCCGCCGCTAAGCCTGTCAGGAAAAGCATCAGCCCGATTTTCAAGCCCGACCCGCCGCAAGAGTTGACGGGCGCGGTCCTCGGTGGCCTGGCGGCTGACACCCTGCAATTCCTGCGGCAGCGTGATATTTTCCAACACCGTCAGGGTCGGAATCAAATTGAAAAACTGGAAAATCATGCCGATATGACGGCGGCGGAAGAGGGTTTGCCGCGTATCGTTCAGTCCAGTAATATCCGTGCCGTCAATCCATATCCTGCCGGCATCAGGGCTGTCAATGCCACTCAGCATATTGAGCAGGGTGCTTTTTCCGCTGCCGCTTTTGCCAAGCATGACAAAGAACTCGCCCTCATAAATATCGGCATCGACTCCATCGAGGACGCGGCGGGTGCGACCGCCTTCGGTATAGGTCTTGAGCAGGTTTTGAATTTTTACAATGACAGCCGATTCCATCAGCATATCCCGTTTTGCTGGCTATGCGGTTATGGTAGCATAGATTTGTCAGGCTGGGATAAGTAAAATGACAGCGAAAACCAGATAGCGTCCCAACGATTTGTCAAGGGATGGCTGGATAACGTAGCGAAAACGTTGGCTGCGCTCAGGGTAGACAAATCCGTTCTGGTTTATCATAGTAACTGGTGTGAAAATTTTTATCATCGGCTTGCCGATGCCAGTTGCCAAACAGCTTTTGATTGAATACAGGAGGCATAAAATGATGCGAGTACGTTTGATTGGACTAATGCTATTTGTGATGTGGATGCACCTCTCGCTGGCGGTCGCGCAAGACAGCGGCGCCATCATAGAACCTGCGAGCGATGCCGCGGTGAATCCCGCCGCCCATATCAGCTTTCCGCCGCCGGTTTATGTCGTGCGCGGCAGCGACGTCAAAATTCGCGGCACGATCACCCTGCCCGATATGGAGTCTTACTTCATCGAACTGCGCGAACTCAACCTGGATGAAACCGCAGCCGAGGATGCGCCCTGGTTCCCGGTCACCCTGGCACAAAGAAATCCGGTTGAGGATGGCGTTTTGGGCATCTGGAACACCTTCATCGGGCAGGATGGCTTGCACGAACTGCGGATGACCATCAATACCGGCGGCGATGCCCGCGAATATGTTCGGGTCAGCCCGATACGGGTAGAGAACGATGTGCCGCCATTCCTGCAAGCGGAGATGGAGGCAATGACAGCCGCCGCCGAAGCGGAAGAAATGACGGCTGATGCCGAAGCGGACACCGAGCCAGCGACCATTACCATCGAAGTCGAGGCGACCTCTGTCCCCGCACCAACGCCCACCCCCGAAGACACCAGCCCACGAGTGGTCGCGGTGGTCGACAGCAACGTCCGCGCTGGCGATTCGACCCAGTATCAGCGCGTTGGCTTTTTGCTGACCGACGAAACCGCCAGAATCAGGGGCATCAGCAGCCGCGGCACTGGCTGGTATTACATAGAAATGAGAAATGGCCGCACTGGCTTTATCCATCCCAACATCGTCCGCACCGAAGGCGATTTGAGCAATCTCGAGCGGGTTGCCCCGCCCCCGCCCCCGCCGCCAACACCGATTCCCATCATCCCAACCGCAGCGCCGCCGCCAGCCCCCGCGACTGGCGCCAACCTTGCCTTTGTGCAAGGGAGCGTCAGGATAGAGCCTCATCCAGCGACCTGTGGCCAAGCCTATAAAATCACGGCAACGGTGACGAACAATGGCAACGGCGCATCCAATTCGGGCGGGCTGATTCGAGTAACGGACACGCGGCAGGAAGGCAATGTATTTTCCGGCGAAACGACTATTGCTTTCGGGCCCTTGAATCCCGGGCAATCACAAGAGGTGTTCGGGCATCTGACAGTGAGCATCTATTACGACGAACTGCATAACATCAATCTCACCCTCGACGCGGACAATCAAGTCGCGGAGACCAACGAAAACGACAATCGTCATGCCACTGCCCCCTACATCCTCAGAAGAGGCGACTGCTAGGACGCGCGAATTCGGGTGGAGTGAGGCCGGCCTCACTCCACCGCCGGCCGCTGTAGAATGGTGTAGCGGTTCAGGTCGCCGCTGATGCCATCGGCGCGATAATCGGCAAGCACACGCAGCCCGGTCGCCCGGATGAGTTGGGCATGTTCCTCATCATCGACATAATGACAATAACGCAAGGCCCTTTCGCCACGGCGCCAGTCCAGCAGATAATCATGCTCCTCGACCAGCAAGTCGGCCTCCCAGGCCACGATGCGCCGCCGAAAACGTTCCTGCTCATAAAAACGCCAGGCAGCGAAGGCCAGATAACCGCCCGCAGCCACACAATCCGCCAGCCGCGACAAAAAGGCCAGACGTTCGCGGTAGCCCGGCACATGATGGATAAGGCCAAAGGCCACGACCAACTCCGCCTGATGCGCGGGCAGCCCCCCCAGAATGACATCGCCTTCGACAAGCTGCGTCCGCAGGTGTGGCTGTCCAGCCAGCCAGCGCCGCGCGAAACCAAGCAGCGCGGGATTGCTGTCGATGCCATAATAGGCACAGGCTGAGGATTGATTTTCAGCCAGAAACACCCCAAAGCGACCATTGCCACAGCCGACATCCAGCAGCGAATCAATCGGCAGGCGGATACAGGCCAGCAGCCCTTCCCAGCCCTGCCAGGCGCGTCCCCGAGTCGCGGAAAATTCGGCGGCGGTCTGGGCATAGAAAGCCTGATTTATCTGATTCAAGCGGATGCGCGTTGCCAGATTCATATCACTCGCAGGTAAGAAATACGGCTTGAACCCCGTCAGAACTTGGTATCAGGCGATGCGTTTTATCGACCGCCTTCGCAAAGCCCCGTGAATCCCTAAGGGGATTCAACATGGAAAAGCCAGATTTATGATATAGTTATAGTAAGGCTGATGACAGGTGAATTGTTACCTTATGACAAGTCATTGTAAGCATTCCATGCTAAAGCTAAAAGGGGGCAGCTATGGCAGAGAATTTTTCATTCCGCAGCAGCTACAAGGAAGGCATCAGTAAATTTCAGAGTCTGCGCAACCGCGCATTCTGGCAGGAAATCGTGCAGCATCTCACTGGCAAGCACACCGAACTGATGAGCTTCGACAAGGTTCGCGCACGCTTGCACCTCCACGAAGAACATTATCAGGGCATCCATGATGTCCCTCTGAAGCAAATCGTGGGCAGCGTCGGGCGCTACAAGGATTTCACCGCCAGTTTCATGCCCAAAAGCGATGGCCTCAAGATGCGCTGGAGTCAGGTATATGCAGCCGCCAACAGTCTGGTTGGCCTGCCGCCGATTGAACTGTATCGGGTGGGCGATGTCTATTTTGTGCGGGATGGCAACCACCGCGTCTCGGTCGCGCATGAATTGGGCAGCAAGACCATCCAGGCGCATGTGACCGAACTGCCGACGACCGTGCCTTTGCGCCCAGGCATGAGCGACCAGCAGCTGGAAGCCGCGGAAGCCTATGCCGATTTCCTCGAGGAAACCGGCCTCGGACGCGCCGTGCCTGACCATGAATCCATCGAATTGACGCTCCCCTCACGATACCACGAACTGATGGGGTTCATCTTCCTGCACCAGCGCTTGCAGGAACAAATCGAGGGACATTCGCTGACCACCGAGTCGGTGACAGCCGACTGGTATCACCATGTCTACAAACCCGCCATCGATTTGATTCGCAAGCACCGTGTGCTGGAACTCGTCAAAGACAGGAAAACTACTCGCACCGAGGGCGACCTTTACCTGTGGCTGATGAACAATCTGCTGGCCTTGCATCATCAGTATGGCGAGCAGTCGCCGGTCAGGTCATTCAGCGGCGCCATCAAAACCTACTTGGAAGAGGAAAAGGTGAAGGTGCCAGAAGCGCTGGAAAGCGAAAATGACCAATCGGTGCTGCTGAGCCGCTCCCAGGCGCGGAAGTGGGCGCAAGCCAAAGCGGAGCAGCAGGGCAAGTGACAAAGCAGATGCGAAAGTTGATTATCGACACCGATGCCGGGGTGGATGATGCCCAGGCCATCCTCATGGCGCTGGCTCACCCCGACACCGAGGTCGCCGCCATCACCATGGTCACGGGCAATGTCCCCGTGGCCGCCGTCAGCAAAAATGTCCCGCGCGTGCTGGATGTCTGCGATGCCGATGTTCCCTTTTTTGTCGGCGCGGAGTCGCCGCTGGTCGCGCCTTATGTGGATGCCGCCGATGTCCACGGGGGCGATGGGCTGGGCAGCGCCAGCATTCCCCTCTCGGCCCGTCAGCCTGAAGCCGAACATGCGGTGCATGCCTTGATTCGGCTCATCAACGAGTCGCCGCAAAGCTACGAAGTGGTCGCGCTGGGTCCCCTGACCAATCTGGCGCTGGCGGTTCGGCTGGATCCGAGCCTGCCGAACAAAATCAAACGGCTGGTGATGATGGGCGGGACGATTGCCGCCCGCGGCAACACAACCGCCCTGGCGGAGTTCAATTTCTATGTTGACCCCGAGGCGGTGCAAATCGTGCTGGATGCCTTCGGCCGGCACGCGCCTTTGCCCGAGCTAATCAGTTGGGAAACCACGCTGGCGCATACCCTGCCCTGGGACTGGTATGAAAGCTGGTGCAGCCGCGGCACCGCCAGCAGCGAGTTCGTCCGCAAAATCAGCGAGGGATTCGCAGCCCGCATCCGAGCCTTCGGCATTCCCTATTATGCGCTCCCCGACCCCCTGGCCATGGCGGTTCAGCTTGAGCCATCGCTGGTTGAGCAGGCACGCGATTATCATACCGCTATCGAGCTTGGCGGACAGTATGCCCGCGGGCAGCTGATGGTCGATTATCGCCCGCAGCTGGATGGCTTGACCCGGGATGGCAAGCCGCCCAACCTGAAAATTATCGAAAAGGTCAACCTGGCCGGCTTCCGTGAGTTGCTGGATGCGGCTGTCCGCTAAGCCAAGCTACTCTTGCCTGTTATGCTCGTCTTCAAGCGCGGTGATGCGCATGAAGGCGAGTTCCTGTCGGCTCATATCATCGGGATAGGCACCGCTGTCCTGCGTCTCCAGAATGCGATAAGCCTCATTGATATAACCTTGAACGGTGTTGCGGCTGATGCCCATCTCGTCAGCGATGAGGCGGGTCGGCATCCCCTCGATGGCATACAGTTCAATCGTCTGGCGGATGCGGTCGGTCATGCCCGGATACTGCCGCGGCCCGGGGAGGATGGATGCCGCCACCACCCGTTGATGGGTAAGCTGATGAACCGCCCTGGTGAGACGCTGGCTAACCACAAAATCGTGATGCAGCGCATAACAGATAGCGCCAGCGATATGCAGCCGCACATCCTGCTTGAGCAGGTAGGCTCTCGCGCCAGATTCGGCCGACGCCAGAATAAAATTGAGATTGGAAAACTGGGCCAGGCAAACCACCATCAGCTGGTCAATCTCTTGGCGCAGCCGGCTGATTTCATGCCTGAGCGCATATTCGCCATCGAGATGGTCGGCATCCAGGACAGCGACATCGGGCAAATCGTCCGACGGCAAGCCCGCCAGACCCTGCCACATGGTTTGCAGCGAATCCGTCTTCATAATCACGCGGGTGCGTCGGTCCCAAGCGAGATAGGCATTGATGGCGTTGCGAGAATAGAAATCGCTGTCGATGACCGCAACTTTGAGGTTGATGCCGCCGATTCCAGCCATGAGGGCTTCACCAGTCTTGTATTTGGGGCCAACTGAGTGTATGCTGAATCGGCTCGCAGCGCAACAGCCAGCCATCAAAGGCAAGCTCGAGCAAACCCCGTGTCTGGCTTTTTGATATAGGCAATCACCTCGGCCGCCAATTCGTAACGCCCCAAGGACGGGATGATGTACGCGCCCTGAATCATGCCCGCCATCTCGTCCAGCAGTTCCTTGGCAATCGTCACGCCCGCCTGCGCGGCATCACCCGCAGCGGCGATGCGCTCCATAATCGCCGCTGGAATGATAATGCCCGGCACCTCGTTATGCAGGAAAATCGCCTGCTTGAGACTATAGAGCGGCATGACCGCCATGAAGACCGGCAACTCGAGGCTTTCGCCCTCCAGTTCAGCATAGCGCTCATAAAAACGCTGAATGCGTTCGGGTTCAAAGACAGCTTGGCCCAAGGCAAAATCCGCGCCAGCCGCCAGCTTTTTCTTGAGGATGCGGATTTCGCGGTCCATATCCTCGGCCGCCATGTTCAAGGCACAGCCGACCGTGAAATGGCTGGGTTTGCCGATGCTGTGTCCAGCCATATCCTCCCCCCGATTCATGCCCTGCTTGATGACTTCAATCAGGCGCGAGGGAGCCACATCATAAACATCGCTGGCATCCGGATAATCCCCAATCCGCGTTGGGTCGCCCATGACAATGAACAGGTTGCGCAGCCCCAAAGCATGAGAAGCCAGCAAATCCCCCTGTACCCGCAGCATATTTCGCCCGCGAGTCGGGAAGTGCAGCACCGTTTCGATGCCAAGCTGCGATTGCAGCAGATGCGCCACCGCCCAGGCGCTCATCTTCATGCGGGCGGCGGGTGTATCTGCCACATTGATGAAGTCCGTCCCAGCAGCACGCAGCAGCCGTGCCGAACGCAGCAGCCTGTCGGTGCGGTAACTGCGCGGCGGCGCCATTTCTACTGTCACCGTGAACAGCCCATTCGCCAGCCGCTCCGATAATTCAGTGGGGCGGTCGGGTGTCAGCGGCTCTTCCTCGGCGCTGACCTGGCTGACATGAAGCTCGGCAATGCCGACTGGCCTTTGGTTGAGCGCGGCGCGCATCGCCCGGATATGCGCTGGTCGCGTGCCACAGCAGCCGCCAATCAGCGTAGCGCCAATCTCAACCAGCGCCGTGGCATAATCGCCAAAGTATTCGGCTGTGGCCGGATACAGAATCCGCCCGCCAATCACTTCGGGAAAACCAGCGTTGGGCATAGCGGAAAAGATGGCATCGGGCATCGCATGGCGCATCTGCCGCAGGACCTCGGCAATGCCGGCCGGGCCGCTGCCACAGTTGACGCCGATGACATCGACGCCTGCCTTATAGAGGTCGTTGGCGACCCGCGCCGGCGGATAGCCGGAATAAGTCAGGTTCTCGTGATAAAAGGTGGCCTGGGCGATAATCGGCAGCTCTGCGGCGATGGAACGCAAGACCTGAATCGCCAGCAGCAATTCCTTGTGTTCGTTAAAGGTCTCAAATTGAATCGCATCCACCCCCGCATTCACCAGGGCGGCCAGCTGCTGGCGATAGGCGGCGCGTGCCTCTTCCTGCGCGACGCGCCCGTAGGGATAAATGCCAACCCCCAGCGGCCCCACCGAGCCAACGAGGTAGACAGTATCGCTTTGGCTTTCGCTGATGGCCCGCCGCGCCAGTTCAACCCCGCGGCGATTGTACAGTTCGACATGCTGCGCCCGCCCGGCTGTCGCCAGCTTGAAGCGGTTGGCGCTAAAGGTGTTGGTCTCAATCAGGTCAGACCCAGCGGCAATATATGCCTTGTGAATCGAAACCACCATCTCTGGCGCTTCGACATTCATCGCATCAAAACAGGCATCGGCGCGAGCATGAGATTCCTGATGAAGCATCGTCCCCATCGCCCCATCGCCCAATATCGGTGCGCCCTGCCGCAGACGTTCACGGAATGTCATCATTCGCCTCTAATCCAAATGGCTACAGTGTAGCAGAAAACCGAAGGACATCCTATTATGAAGGCAGCCCGCTTTTGTTCTGCCAGGATATTGACAGCCTAGCGAATAGATGCCCTAATATAAACAGGGCATAACACAGCAGGGGCAAGGAATGTCATGGCGCACAGATTGTACCAACTGACTCGGCAAGGTCTCAGCATCCTGCTCGGTATCGCCATGCGCTGTTTCAATCTGGCACGCAGACAGATTGGCGGGGGCAGTGTCCTTGTCAAACAGGGCGAGGTTTATTATATCCCGCTGTGGCTGCCCCTTGCGCTCGGATTATTGCTGGCATTGGTGGCCGTGGGCGATGATGTCGCTCAACTGGCTGAGCGCGTCTCATCGACTGCGATGCGGTTGCTGCATCAGCCAGGCGAAGGCGAGCTTGCGGATTTCTTCGCGCCATCGGTGCAGTATTGGTCAGGCAAAATCCATGCGTGGGCCGCGGAGCATCAGACCGAGCCGCAATTACTGGCGACTGTCATGCAGATTGAATCCTGCGGACATCCCAAAGTGGTCAGCAGCGCCGGCGCGCGCGGCTTGTTCCAGGTGATGCCATTTCATTTTACCGCCGGCGAAGATATGCTCGACCCCGACACCAATGCCAGGCGCGGCAGCGCGTTTTTGAACGATTGCTACCGAGCGGCAGATGGCGTCATTGGCCTGACGCTCGCCTGTTATAATGGCGGGCCCGCGGCCATCCATCAATCGGCCGACAGCTGGGCAGCAGAGATACAGCGATATTATCGCTGGGGAGTGGGCATTTACAGCGATGCCATGATGAATCGGACAGAAAGCGACATCTTCGACCAATGGATGCAAGCCGGCGGCAGCCACCTTTGCGCCAGTGCGCTCAATGAACTCGACAGCTATTCCCCGCCATAAAGCTCAGCAGATATTGCGGATGACCGAAAGCACCTTGCCCTTAATCTCGCAGTTGGCCGGATGGACATAAATCGGGTTGTAAGCTGGATTGGCTGGCTCCAGACGAATCGAGTCCGCTTCCCGATAAAAATGCTTGAGCGTGGTCTCGTTGTCTTCCAGCAGCCAGGCAGCCACCATCTCACCATTATTGGCGGTGCTTTGCTTGCGCAGGATGACAATATCGCCATCCTGAATCATCGAATCGACCATCGAATCGCCACGCACCGTCAGCGCAAAGACCTCGGATTCATCATAGCCATGCAGCAGCATCGGCGACACCGGAAAGAAATCATCCTCATCAATATGATGCCCGATGTCCTCTGGCAGGGAGATGGGTTCGCCAGCGGCAATCCGCCCGACAAGCGGAACGCGATTCACAAGCGGTGAAACAATGACGCGCTTGCTGACCGACATGCCCGGAATCGCCCTGATAATGCGTAAGCCGCGCGATATTTTATCCGAACGTTCCAGATAGCCAGCGCCAACCAGCTTGTTCAGGTTGTAATTGACCACCGATGTCGAAGCGATGCCGCAGGCTTCGCCAATCTCGCGGATGGTCGGCGGATAGCCCTGCTCTTCCATATAACGAAACATAAACTTCATCATGCTCTGTTGACGTTTTGATAACTTCCTGAAACTTTTCATGGGTCGTTCCTTTTATCTGACCGAATGCACTCGGGTGTCGTTATACGACAGTATAACGAACATTTGTTTGTATGTCAAATGTTCTATCCAAATTCATAGCCAATCGAGTCTCAGGTCATCCGCTATCACCGCCGCGCCTTGCCGAATCAGCTTTTGATTGCCTGCAGCCGGCCAGGCAAAGGTATAAATGGGCCGTCCCTGTTCGCTGGCAAAGCGGGCGGTGTGCATCGCGCCCCCGTCTTCATCCGATTCAACCACAATCACAGCCCGGCTCATGGCGCTAATCATCCGATTGCGCGAAACCAGGCGCGGCGCATTCGACGGCAGGCTCGGATGGACTTCGCTCATCAAGGCGCCAGATTGTCGGAGCAGACTGGCGAGGCCTCTGTTTTGCGGCGGATAAACATGGAGGACGCCGCTGCCCAGCACCGCAATGCTCGTCCCACGCGCCTGCATCGCGCCGACGTGCGCCGCCGCATCAATCCCCAAGGCCAGCCCACTCACAATCGTACACCCCGCCCGCGCCAGTTTGGCCGCCAGCCGCGAGGTGATGGATTTGGCTTTTTGTGAGGGGCGGCGCGTGCCGACAATGGCAATCGCTCTCTGCCCCAAGACGAGCGGCCACCGCCCGCGCACAAACAAGGTCAGCGGATAATCCGCCATGGTTTGCAGCCGCGCCGGATAGAGCGCATCGGCAGGCGTCAAAACCTGGATGCCCTGCCCTTCCCAGAGCGGAATATCCCGCGCCGTCTTTGTCGGGTCAATATGCAAAATGTCGTGGGCGATTTTCACCCCGATGCCAGGGACTCTGAGCAGCGCGGCTTCGTCCGCCGCCAAAATGGCATCCAGCTGATTGTCAAAATGCGCCAGCAGGCTGTTCAGTGTTTTAGCGCCGATATGACGCGAGAGGCTCAAAGCGACCCACTGCGCCTTCGAACCCGCCTTAATCCTCTTCATAATACTCGACAATGGACAGCAGCATCGTATTGATAAAGGTATTGACCTGCCGCAAGAGCGTCGACCATTCAGAGGAATTATTGGGCTGCGACAGTTCCGACCAGGTTAAAATCGAATTAAGCACAAAGTCGCTGAAGTAGAAGAAGCCGCGCAGCGCCTGTGGCAGGGAAAGCCCGTCCTCAATCAGATGCGCGGCATAATCCTTGCCCAGCATAATGGCCGATGATAGCTGCTCGTCTGGCGCGGCCGCCGCGATATAAGCGCGAATGGCCTCCAAGACCCGCCGCCCCTCGCGGCGCAGGCGCTGTTTGCTGTCATCACCCATGGCGATATACCAAGATGCCTGCTCCAGCTGCTCGCTGCCTACCTGCATCCGCGTTTCCCCCAATGCGTTCTGAATAATCACCTGCAATTCGATGGGCTGAATATCGCCTTGGGATTGGGCGTAATGGCTTAAATCATGGATATTGAAGCGGCGGTGCTTGCCGGCCGTGCGGCGAAAAGGCAGCTTGCCGCTATCCGCCCAGTTGCGCACGGTCGCGGGATGAACTCCCAGTAGGTCGGCGGCGCGGCGCAGGCTCACCCAGTCGCTGGTCTCGTTTTTCCTCATCATCCAAGCCAAGCATCATCTCAGTTCTGGCATCATAAGTATAACACCATCACGAAAAATCGGCTGTCCATTAAAATCAGGCGCTTATGGCGCGGGCAAGCTGCGCCAATCGGGCGGCTGATGTCGCCGCCGCCAGCGCCAGCCCAAAGGATAGCCGAGCATTTTAGCGACATCGCCCGCGGCGCGGATGACTGGAATCATCAGCAGGCAGTACAGCCAGACCCCGGCCGATGGGTGGGCGGGCAAGCCGCGCATGACAGCCGGCAGCCGCCTGTAAGGCCGCCAGAGATAAACCGCGCCGCCCAAGGCGTAAAATGACCAGAACAGCGGATGAACCAGCAGGCCCAGCAGGAAAATCAGCGGCGCCGCCAGCAAGTAAGTCGCATAGCGGATAAGATGTCGCTTTAGCCAAAGCCGCGCCTTGCCATCACCGCGGGCATAAAAAAAATACTGTCGGTAGAATTGACGCAGAGACGGGCGCGGCCGAAAATAAACCAGGGCATCTGGCACAAAGACAAAGGGGCCAGCGCTGGCCCGCAGGCGCATATCAAAGACCAAATCCTCACAGAAATCCAGCCATTCGGGATAGCCGCCAATCCAATCGGCGGCTGCCTTGCGAAAAGCCACGCTGCGGCTGCTTGGCAGAAAACTTTGGGGGTCGATTTCGCTCTCCAGGGGCAAGGTGGCTGCGCCCAGCGCGGCTTCAAAAGCCGTCTGCGGGTCGGCACGGAAGAAGCCGCCCACCCCATGAACATCGGGATTGTCAAGCAGGGGCTGGGTAATCGCCTCCAGCCAGGTATCGGTCAGGCGCACGCCAGCGTCCGTCACCGCGATAATATCGCCAGCCGCCGCCGCTATGGCGCGGTTGCGCCCCTGACTGATGTTGCAGCCCGCCTCCACCAGCAGCCGCAGGGGAAGCTGCTCGCTGTAGCTTTGCATGATGGCAAGGGTATCATCCTGGCTGCCACCATCAACAATCACAATTTCGTCTGGCTGGCGGGTCTGCCCTTGGATGGAATCCATGACCTGATGGATGTTGTCGCCCTCGTTCAGCACGGTTGCAATGAGCGTAATCATACTGTCCATGCTAGCCGCAAAGGGGCCATCCGACAATAGCAAGAGCTTGATGCAAGCCGCAAAAACTGTCGCTGCGCTAGAAAACAAGCCGGCCCATGAAGACCGAAAGCTAGGGCAGGATGTTGTGCGCCGACAGCATCGCGCGGAACTCATGCACATGCCGGCTGCCGCGCGGGGTCAGTTCGGCGGTCTGCCCAACAACCCTGATGAAGCCCCGCGCCCGCAGGCGCGTCAAGACGCGCTCCATCTTTTGTGATGACCAGCGAAAATGCTCATGCAGGGTATCCACCCGCAGTTCAGTGGCACGCTGCGCCGTAAATTGGTGATTGTGGATATGCGCCAGCACAACTTGGTCGTTAAAACGGCGCCGCTGGCTGGCACGCCGAATCAAGGTCGAAATCAAGCCATATTTGGGCGAGCATATCCAGGCGAACAGGAAAAAAACGAAAATCATCAGCACCATCGAGGCGCTAATCGACGAATCCCAGCGCTCCAGCAGTCCCAGCCCCAACAGGCGGTTGATGCTCCCGATGGCATCGCTCACCTGAAAGACGCCCAAAAATGTACCCCGCGCCAGGTCATAGCCGAAGAAAGCGCCCGCCCCGCCAATCAGCGGACTCAAGACAAGCATGGCCGCCAGGCGGTCGGTCAGCAGATAGGCAGCGGCGGGAGGGATAATGAAGAAGGCGATGACCAGAATCGAACCCACCGCGTCAAATGCCCCCACAGCCACCAGGCTCACCAGCACCATCAGCGCATAGTTCATCACCCCCGGACGAAATCCAAGCGCCTGCGCCAAGGCCGAATCGAAGGTGGTCAGCTTGAGTTCTTTATAGAACAGCAGCACAAATCCAAGCGTCAGCAGGCTCATCACTGCCGTGACGGCAATCGACTTGGGGAAGAAGACCAGCAGCGGCTCATCGTCAACCAATCCGGCCTGCCATGCCTGCGCGGGTGTATAATCGCCACAGTTGATGCAGATTTCGACAAATTCGGCGCCCTCGTCGCGCGGGCTGATGCCTAGCTCGCGGCAGTTGGTGCATTGGCGGGTGGTTCGGGCATCAGGGTGCCCGGCGGCAATCGACACCGACTGGCAGTTTTCAAAACAGTGGCTGTGGGTATTCGCCCAAGCCAGCCCGATTTCTCCAACCAGCACCGCATCCTCATCCAGGTGAATATCCTCGGCAAAGCGCGAGACCAAAATAACCGCAATCGCAAACAGCAGTGGAAAAGCCAAGCCCAAGGCCGCATCCTGCCGCACCAAACCGGAGTGATGCAGCAATTCCGTCAGGACGACGGTGGCCACCCCAGCCAGCGATGCCCCAATGATAAGCCAAGGTGAGGAGGTATCGCCTTCCAACCCGAAGACATCGGTCATCAGCAAAAAGGCCACCACAATGCCCAGCAGCACCGTATGGCTGATGGCATCGCTGGTCAGCGACATGCCGCGCAGCAGCAGAAAAGTCCCCAGCAAGGCGCCGCTGATGGCAATCAGACAGCCGACCAGGGTCGCTGTGTTTTGCGGCACGCGCAGGAAAGCGTTGAGTTCCTCGCGGGTTACAAAATGCAGCAGCAGTTCGATACATAATCGCTCAAGCGCCATCATCAGGCGTTCCGCCCTTCCAGCTTGCGCTCCAGTTTTTCGACCATCTCCTGCGGCAGGACATCGCAAATATCAAGCTGGCGGTCTTCATGCAGGACTGGCAGGCCAAGCTCCTCGCCAAAGAGCCGATACATATCCCAGAGCCGCAGGTTGCGGGCATCACGCTGCGCCAGTTGGATGCCCGTTTTTGTGAGCCGCCAGTCGCCCGCGCAGTCATCCACATGCCCCTCCTGCCGCAGCTGCTTCAAACCCATCAAAACGCTCCGATTCGCTATCCCGCGAATGAAAGCGTCTGGCACTGGCAAATCAGCCGCCCCGTGAGATGTGGCGTATTTATAGAGGTCGCGCAGCGCATTCTGTTTGGCAAAGCGGCGGCTGTCGCTTCGCTGTCGCCAGCCAGCCCAGACCAAACCGCGCCCCGGCGCAAAAGCAATCGACAGCATCACCAGGGCAAAAGCAACCACGATAATCATCGGGCCAGTCGGAATATCGCTCTCAATCGCGCTGATTACCGCGCCAACGCCCCCAGAAAAAGCGCCAAACACAGCAGCCAGAATCACCATCTGGTCGAGCTTGTGCGTCCATTGGCGGGCAGCGATAGCCGGCGCAATCAAGATGCCGACCATCAGGATGACCCCCGCCAGTTGCAAGCCCAGCACTATCGCCACCACAATCAGGGTCGATAGCAAGGTGTTGATGAAGCCAACCCGAAAGCCATTGGCGCTGGCGAATTCCGCGTCAAAAGTCACCAGCTTGAACTCTTTCCAGAAGAGCAGCAGCACAAGGAAAACAGCCAGGCCAACGCCACTCACCAGCACGACATCACTTTCGATGATGGCGGCCGCCTGCCCAAAGATAAAATTGTCCAGCCCGGCTTGGCTGGCATCGGGAATGGATTGAATATAGGTCAGCAGAGCGATGCCAGCGGCAAACCACGCCGCCAGGACAATGCCCAGGGCGGTATCCTGCTTGATGCGCGTCGTGCGCAAAATCGACGCCACAAAGCGCAAGGCCAGCCAACTGGCAATGCCCGCGCCGACCAGCAGCAGGCTCAACTCGCGCCCGACCAGCAAAAAGGCGATGGCTACCCCTGGCAGCGCAGCATGAGAGAGCGCATCGCCCAGCAGGCTCTCGTGGCGCAAAACCGCGAAACACCCCAGAACCCCGCTAATCATCCCCAGTATCAAGCCGCCAAGCGCCACCACGCGCACCGTATAGGTATAGCCCACGCCCAGCAAAAGCTGGCTGGCGGGAATAAATATCACTCCCAAAAGCCCAATCACGGCAATAGTCAGCCAAACGCGCCTGTCTTCGCTGAAAAAGGGTTTCCCTTGCATGGCTAATCCCCCATGGCCGCCATTCGCCCAGCGCCATTTAGATAGGCGACCCGCCCGCCATAGGTTTTCTGGAGATTTTCCGCGGTAAAGGTGGCGGCTGTCCTGCCGCTGGCGATGACCTCGACATTCAGCAGCGTCAGCCAGTCAAAATACTCTTCGACCGTCTGTAAATCGTGATGCACCACCAGCACCGTCTTGCCGCGCTGCTTCAGTTCGCACAGGATATGGACGATGGCGCGTTCGGTCACCGCATCCACCGCGGCAAAGGGTTCGTCCATGAAATAGATTTGCGCATCCTGCACCAAAGCGCGGGCGAGAAAAGTACGCTGCTGCTGCCCGCCGGAAAGCTGGCTGATTTGGCGGTCCATAAAATCCACCAACCCCACTTGGTCGAGGGCATTCAGCGCCAAGGCCCGCTCTTTGCGGCCAGGGCGGCGAAACCAGCCCAGCCTGCCATAGAGACCCATCGTCACCACATCCAGCACCGAAGTCGGGAAATCCCAATCGACGCTGCCGCGCTGCGGGACATAGCCCACCAGCGACCGCGCCTGTTCATAGGGCTTGCCATAAAAACCAACTGTGCCGGCCGCTCGCGGAATCAGATTAAGCACCGCCTTAATCAGGGTGCTTTTGCCCGCGCCATTAGGCCCGACAATGGCCATCAGCACACCCTCCGGCACATCCAGGTCAATATCCCAGATGGCCGGTTTGCTGTGATAAGCGACCGTCAGGTCATCCACCGAAAGCGCCAGATGCCGTTTATCGTCCACCGTTCACCGCCCTTCGCCTATCAGGCATCACAGTCAACCTCCAGCAATTCCGCCGGCGGTTCTGGCGACAAACCCGCGTGCCAGTCCAGAATATCCACCGCGACCCCCATGCACGCATAGGATTGCATGATGGTCAAGGCGTTCTGCGCCAGCATCCCCACATAAGTTCCGCCAAAGGTATCTGGCTCGCCCATAGCATCGCCAAACAACTCGCGCACGCCTATCCGCACCTCTTTGCCTTGTGCCTGCACCGCTGCAATCACAGCCTCGATGGTATCGGGCGGGATGCTGCTCTCGACAAACAAGACCGGTATCTCGTTGTCGATGACAAAATCGACCGTCGCTTGAATATCCCCCACGCCAGCTTCATCCTCAGTGCTTAAACCTTGAATCGCCTGCATCTGCCAGCCAAAAGCAGCGCCAAAATACTGAAAGGCATCGTGCGAGGTCACCAGATAGCGCTGCGCTTTGTCAATCGAGCGCAAACCCGTATTTGCCCAGTCATATAACCATTGCAGCTGCTCGATATAAGCGGCGGCATTCGCCTGATAGGCGGCGGCATGGTCGGGATCCTGCGCAGCCAGCGCATCGGCAAGGTCCTGCACTGTGATTTCCCAGTTGCGCGGGTCGAACCAGAAATGCGGGTCATCAACATTGCTCAGCTGCTCCGAAAGTTCGAAGCCGCCAATAATAAAACCCGCCTCCTTGACCGCCCTGCCCAGCGCATAAATCACGACTCCCTGCTCGGCAAGCGCCTCAAATACCGCATCAAACTGACCTTCAAGATGCAGCCCGCTGTAAATCACCATTTCGGCTTGATTCATAGCGACAATATCGGATTCAGTCGGCTGATACAAATGTGGGTCCACCCCGGCGCCCATCAAAGCCGTGATATGAATATGGTCAAGCCCCTCACTCAAAATACGCATAAGGTCGGTGGCTTGTGTTGTTGTCGCTACAATGTTCAATTTGTCATCCTGCGCTGCGCCGCTGCCCGTCACAATCAGCAGCAGAGACAGCAAAATCGCCAGATGTTTCATGGTATGGATGCCTCCCATAACTTCTTTCAGTCGCTTTAAGTAAATTTTTAGACTAACTTAAAAATTTTGTCAAGGGGGCTGATGCAGATTGCCCCGCCTTTCGCCTTTGGAACGGATTGGCTTGGTATAAGCCCGGCTCTCCTGATAAGATAAGCGGACTTCATAGCTGAAGGATGATAAGGACGATGAGGAAAGCCGAACGTGGGTTATTATGACAGCCAGGAGAATGTGGAACAATATATCCGAATGGCGGACGGCTGCGATGGGAAATGGCTCATTGATGTTCTCAGGCAGCATCTGCCAGCGGGGTCAAGGGTACTGGAATTAGGCATGGGGCCGGGCAAAGACCTGTTAATGCTCGCTGAACACTATCAAGCAACCGGTTCTGATTTATCCGCTGTATTCGTTGAACGTTTCAGGCTGCTGCATCCGAACCTGGATGTCAGGCTGCTGAATGCCATAACAATAGACACCGACAGCCACTATCACGGCATCTACACCAACAAAGTGCTGCATCACTTGACGCGCGATGAGCTTCTGACTTCGTTTGAACGTCAAAGGCACGTTCTCGAAACAGGCGGGATTGCGCTTCATTCGTTTTGGTATGGCGCCGCCGAGGGCGATTATCAGGGTCTGCACTTTGTCTATTATGACGAAAATACATTGAAAGCCTTGATGGGTGCGGACTATGAAATCCTGGATGTCCAACGATACACCGAGATAGAGCCAAGGGATTCGCTTTACATGGTATTGCGCAAACGCTGAAACCTGAAGCCCAGCAATGTGCCGAGTTCTTCGCTGGAGTTGATATGCGCGTCAATCAGCGATATACTGAACAAACTATACAAAGAGAGCCTTGACATGCAGAACAGCGCTGGATTTACAACCATCTTCGGACGCAATTTAATTGGCGAATTGCCGAACTTTGTTCATCGCCCCTATCTTGTTGTCACCATGGATGATTTATGGGAGAAATTTTCCGCTCATTTTGACGAACATCTGGTGGGTCCTTATCTGGTAACGACCATTGATGGCGATGAACTGGCTGACGAAATCGCTGCTTTGCCGCCAGTGAACGGCATCATCGGTTTGGGCGGCGGGCAGGCGCTGGATGTCGCCAAGTATTTCGCTTGGTCACGGCGCCTGCCTCTGTTCCAGGTGCCGACTTCCATGTCCGTGAACGCGGCCTTTGGGCATCGCTGCGGGCTGCGTTTTAGCGGCAATGTGCGCTATGTGGGCTGGGCTGTGCCAGAGGCGGTCTATGTTGATTTTGATGTCATTCAAGACGCGCCCCCGGTCGTGAATCGCAGCGGCATCTGTGAGATATTATGCTATCATACCGCCCATGCGGATTGGCAGCTTGCTCATGCTCGCAGAAAAACAGAGGCGAAATGGCCCTATGACCCGAACTTGGTCGCTGAGGCGCAATCGGTGATGGCTGCGGTGATGGATGCTTTGGATGATATTCGTCAGGTCAATGAACATGGCATCCGCACCTTGATGACCGCCAATCGCTGGGGCGGGGCAGCCTTCCACAATGCTGGCTGGAATCCGCGCCATATCGAAGGCATTGACCATTTCCTGTTTTATGCTTTGGAATACTACACCGGCAAAAAGTTTATTCACGGTCAGCCCGTTTGTCTGGGCATTTATGTGGGTTCACTGCTGCACAATGCCCAGCCGCAAGCCATGCTGGCTGCGATTTTACGCGCTGGCGTGGATATTCGCCCCGAAGCGATGAATATCACCTGGGATGACCTTTCCCATGCGCTGCTCAACTTGTCCGATTTTGTTCGGCAGGCCGGTTTATGGTACGGCATCGCCCACGAAGCCGCGATTGACGAAGCCTTTGTCGCCACAGTTCGCTCCAATATCGACGCAGCTTACGCCCATCATGCGCTTTAGAGGGCTGGTCTTGTGAGGCACGCTGACAGATAGATGTCAGTTGATTTATCGTTCAAAACAATTCAGGAGATTTTATTATGAAGAAGCTGTATTTTGTTCTTGGCCTTTTGCTTGTTCTGACTTTGATGCCAGTTGTCCATGCCCAGGATTTGGACTGGCAGCAATTTTCTGGCAGCGAAATCACCATTCTGATGCCCGAACATCCTGTTCTGGATGGTATGCGCAGTGTTCTTGATGATTTTGAGGCGGATACGGGTATCACGGTGAACATCGAAGCGCTAGCCGAAAATCTGTATTTTGACCGTATGGAAGTTGCCCTGCGGGCTGATATGGGCGTCATGGATGTTTATATGGTGCCCATGGACTCGACTGCTTTTACGCAATGGTCGAATGGTTTAATTCATCCGCTCACGCCTTTCCTCAATGACCCCGGCATGACTCCTGCGGATTATGACTTCGCCGACTTTCCGATTGGTTTTACGCAGGCAACCCAATATCCTCCCGGCAGCCCAGATGCAGAAGATTTTGCCATTCCAGTCTCCTTCGAGGCTTATACACTGTTCTATAACCAGGATTTGGTAGATGAATACTTGGATGGCCAGGTTCCGGGGACAATGGGTGAACTGATTGCCGCCGCTCGAATGATTACCGAAGAAAGCGGCGGTATGGTTGCCGGTGCGGTCATGCGCGGGATTCGCTCACATACCATTATGGATACTGTAACCGGGATGGTCTTCAATAATTGGGGCGATGCTATGATGTCATTGCCCTACAACCTCTGGTTTGATGGGGATTGGTCAGCGCCGATTCTGACCGATGAGCGCATCACCGCCGGTTTGTCGCATTATGCCGGCATGATGTCCGCTGGCCCCATCAATATCCAGTCGCTCGACTGGCCCGATGCCAGTTTGCTGTTCCAACAGGGACGGGCTGCCTTCTTTATCGATGCCAGCCTCTTTGGCCCCGGCTTCGAAGACCCAGATGCCTCAGCCGTGGCGGGTAAAACCGGTTATGCCTTGATGCCACCAGTCGAGATGGGCGCAGAATCGCGGACAGGACACTGGATGTGGGGTATCGGCATTCCGGCCAATTCCCAAAATCCAGAAGCCGCCTGGTACTTCATCCAATGGATGACCAGTAAAGACGCTGAACCGGTGATTGGCGCTTTCCATGGCGGCGCCGCCCGTGTCTCGACATGGGACAAAACCGAATATACCGACTCACTGAACGCTCAGTATGTCGATGTTGTCCTGAAAGCCATGCAGAGTTCGCGCACAACCGTTGTCTTCCGTGAAGGCTGGAGTGAATATGCGCTTGTCATCGTGGATGCGATTCAAGATATGTACGCTGGCATGGCACCAGAAGAAGCCACCGCAAAAGCCCAGGCACGCATCTTGGAATTAGATCAATAAGGCTTCAATCATGTAAATATGGGCGGGCAGGTTTATCTTGCCTGCCCATGTTTGCGGAGTTCTCAAATGCCTGCTCGCGGCCGAATCAATTTTGCCTATTGTCTCATTGCGCCTGCTATCCTCATCCTCGCTTTAACATCGCTCTATCCGGCGATTTATTCGATTGTGCTTAGCTTTTACAACTGGAATTGGGGCAATCAGTTCGATTTCATCGGCTTGCGCAACTATTTCGATTTATTCAAAAGCGCCGAATTCTGGCAAGTGCTGTATCAAACCTTTCTCTTCGCTTTTTTCGCCACCACTGTCGAAGTTTTATTGGGATTGGGTCTTGCCGTTGCCGTTGACCGTCTAAAATTTGGCGCCGGCATTATCCGCACCTTGCTCCTCACGCCTTTAATGGTCTCGGGCATCATCGTGGCCTTGATGTCAAAAGTTTTATTAGACCCCATGCTCGGCATTGTCAATTATCTGCTGGGGCTGCTTGGTCTCCCGCCATCACCCTTCTTTGGCACGACCGCAACGGCAATGCCGACAATTATTATGGTTGACGCCTGGTGGCAAACGGCATTTGTCTTTATTATCGTTTTGGCCGGTCTGCAAAGCCTGCCACAAGAACCCATCGAAGCGGCACGGGTGGATGGCGCTAATGCCCTACAGATATTTTTCCGCGTCAAGCTGCCCATGCTGCGCCCAGTTTTGTTCACCGTTTTAATCTTCCGCACGATTGATACGCTCAAGGTTTTTGATATTATCTTTGGCACCACCGGCGGCGGCCCTCAAATCGCAACCGAGGTGATGCAAACCCTCGCTTACCGCAAGGCCTTCAGCTTTTTGAAAATGAGCGAATCCATGACCATCATGGTCATTTTTTCGGCGATTGTCTTAGCCATTTGCCTCGTCTATATCCGTTTGGAAGAGCGCATCGCGGAAGACGGACGATGAATATGCACAGCCGCGCACAACTTGAAAAACTGCTGGCCTATCTGATTGCGCTGGCGGCGATTCTCCTTACCCTCTTTCCAATCGTCTGGATATTGAGTATCTCATTGAAAACCCAGCGCGATGCCTTTGCCGTACCGCCAAAGTGGCTATTTGAACCCATCTGGGATCATTATATGGCGCTCTGGGAAAAGCCGGGCTTTGTGGATGCCTTTTTGAATACGATATATGTAACCCTGCTGGGAGTCAGTATGGCGATTGTGATTGCGATTTTTGCATCTTACAGCATTCATCGCTTTCATTTTCGCGGGAAGAAGCTGTTTGGCATTTGGCTGCTATTGGCCTATATGCTGCCAGAGTTCTTGTTCGTTATTCCCATGTATGTGCTGTATCAGCGAATTGGCTGGTATGACACCCATATTGGCTTGGCGCTGGTTTATCAGGTGCATTCATTGCCCTTTGCAGTCTGGCTGATTCGCAGCTTCTTCAAAGAAATCCCGGCCGAGCTTGATGACGCATCGCGCATTGATGGCTGCAATCATTTGGGGACTTTGCGCCATGTCTATATTCCGCTGGCTGCGCCCGGCATCGCGGCAACCGCTATCCTGACGGCGATTTGGATATGGAATGAACTGACGATTGCGCTGTCGCTGTCCTTCAGTAATGCCCAGACAATTACAGTAGCAGTCGCATCTTTCCGGGGGTATGCTTCAATCAACTGGGGGCCGATGACAGCGGCATCCATTGTTGCGATTGTGCCAATGCTGGTTTTCTCGATTTTTGCACAAAAATATATCGTAAAAGGCTTGACACTGGGTTCACTCAAGGGTTGAGCTTCTGATAAAATAGGAGAAGTCAATATGCCCAAACTTGCCATCCATGGCGCGCCACCCAGCAAGACCAAGCCATTCCCCCTTTGGCCCATCTATGACGACTTGGAACGAGAAGCGCTCAATGAAGTGCTGGAGAGCCGGGTTTGGTGGCGCACGCCAGGAACCAAGACCCTCGAATTTGAGGGTAAATTCGCAGCCTTCCATCAGGCAAAACATGGCATTGCCATCACCAACGGCACTCACGCCATTGAGGTGGCGCTGGCTGCCTTGGGAGTGGGGCCGGGCGATGAGGTCATTGTGCCAGACGCAACCTTCGTGGCGACCGCCAGCGCGGTTCTGTTTGCCGGCGCCTTGCCGGTGCTGGTCGATGTCAGAGCCGATACCTATTGCATTGACCCTGAACTTGTCGAGGCGGCCATCACGGAGAAAACCAAAGCGATGATTGCAGTACACATGGGCGGACTGCCGGCTGACCTGGATCAGCTGACGGCGGTGGCTGCCAAACATGGAATCGCGCTGCTGGAAGACAGCGCTCATGCGCATGGCAGCGAATGGCGCGGACGCAAAATCGGCACCTTCGGCAAAGGCGGCACCTTCAGCTTCCAGGCAAGCAAAACGATGACCGCCGGCGAAGGCGGGATGATTGTCACCAACGACGACGAGTTTGAACGTCTCGCGCGGTCCACCCATGACTGCGGTCGGATGCCGGGCGAATGGTTTTACAGTCATTTTGTCTATGGCTCGAATTACCGTTTGAGCGAATGGCAAGGCGCTGTTTTAGGCGCCCAATTAACCCGCCTCGAAGAACAGACGGCCCGCCGTCATCAAAATGGACGTCTGCTGGATAGCTTGCTGGGCAGCATACCCGGCATCAGCCCGCAAGTCCACGATGAGCGGGTGACGCGCAACGGGCATTACGCTTATATCTTTCATTTCGACAGTCGCGCCTTTTCGGGCATCTCCAGACAGCGATTCACAGCCGCGCTGGAAGCCGAGGGCATTCCCTTGCAGGCGCCGTATCCGCCACTGCATCAACTGGATGTCTTTACCAATGGCAGCTACCGGCAGCGGCTCAGTGGCGAACAGGCAGCGCAGGCGCATGACTTTCTGCATCATCCCTTCCCCAACGCCATCCGACAAGCCGAGGAGAGCGTCTGGATTACACAGAATGCCCTGCTGGGCGATGAGCAAGACATGCACGAGATTACGGCCGCCATTCGGAAAATACACGAACACGCCCAGGAATTGCTTTGACAAACAGTCGAGCCGCGGGATACAAACGGATATGCCCAAAGACCTCGCTGGCACAGCGTTTATGTATCATGCAAATGTTGAGAAGCGACTGCTGGATTTGCATGGTCGCGTTCGGGAAATGCGCCAGGTCGGCAAGCTCAATCCGCAGGTGTTAAAGCGAATTCGACGATACTTCAGAATCAAGGGCATTTATCATTCCAACGCGATTGAGGGCAACGCGCTCACCATTGGCGAAACCCGCATGGTTGTCGAAATGGGCATGACCCTGACGGGAAAAACATTAAGAGACCAGGCAGAGGCAAAAAACCTGTCCCATGCGCTGGACTTCATGGAAGAAATGGCCGTTTCAACACAAAAGCCGATTACCCTGAATGACTTGCGCCAGATTCACGCCCTCATTCTGAAAGATATACAAGACGAATATGCCGGCAAGTACCGCCACAGTGAGGTGGCGATTTCCGGTTCTGATTACAAACCGCCCCAAGCCCACTCGATAAGCCCGCAGATGGACAGCTTGGGCGCTTATATTCAGGCAGTCACATCACCCGCCCACCCCGAATCCGACCTGCCTGTCTTATGCGCCGCCGCGGCACATGCCTGGCTGGCGCAAATCCACCCCTTCATTGATGGCAATGGACGCACCGCTCGAATTTTAATGAACCTGATTTTGATGAGACGGGGTTATCCTATCTGCATTATCACGCGGGATGACCGACTGCGCTATTATGATGCGCTCGAAGAATCACAGGCGGGAGACTTAACGCCACTCATCGAGCTAATCTACGAAAATGTGGAAGAAAGCCTGGAGGAATGGGAAAAAGCGGCTAAAGAACAGCGAGAAGAGCAGGAATGGCTGGCCTCAATGACCGCGCGTTTTGAAGCGCCTGCTATAAGCCAAGCACGAAATGAATATGAGGTCTGGCTGCGTGCCATGGAGCTTCTCAAGAGTTACTTCAAACAAACTGTTGACGATTTCAATCAGGCAATCACTGTTGGCAGCGCCTATTTGAATTTCAAGGATTTTGGCACGCTCAGATTTGAAAAATATCTTAGCCTGCGTGATGGCGGGTCGGCCAAGCGAACCTGGTTTTTCGGCATTGATTTCAAGCGGGACAATCGCCGCGCCAGATACCTCCTCTTTTTTGGTTACTCGGATTACAGATTAAGACAGCGAGCGCGGGTCATCCTCATCATTGCCAAAGATATTGATTACAGCTATGTCCCTCTTGGGGACATCACACAATCGAACAAGCCCGACATTTTTCAGATTGGCTTTGATATGGAAAGACAGGCTTTTGTCGCCTTAACAATAAGCGGCATACAGGAAGGCAAAGCCGAAGATTTCGCCAGGAGATTCTTTAATCAGGTTGTCCAGCGGGACTTTGGCAGCTAGCGTTTTTTCAGCGCTCGCATCCCGTTGAGGGTCACCACCAGCGACATGCCCATATCAGCGAAGACAGCCGCCAGCATCGTCACGCTGCCCGTCAAGGCGAGCAGCAGGAAGACCGCTTTCAAGCCGAGCGACAGCAGGATATTCTGCTGAATCAGGCGACGGGCAAAACGTGCCAGGCGAATGGTGGCGGGCAGCTGCTTGAGATGATTCGCCATCAAAACGATGTCGGCAGTTTCCATCGCCTGGGCGCTGCCAGCGCCCCCCATCGCAATCCCCACCGATGCCGCCGCCAAGGCGGGTGTATCGTTGATGCCATCGCCAATCATGGCGACAGGCTGAACCTGCGCGGGCAGATTTTCGATAGCGCTGACCTTGTCCTGTGGCAGAAGCTCAGCCAGAACGCTGTCCACCCCCACCTGTTCGCCAATCACGCGGGCAACAGTCCCATTGTCACCCGTCAGCATGACCGATTGAATCCCCATCTGACGCAATTCGGAGAGGACGCGCCTGCTTTCGGCACGCGGCGCATCGGCAAGGGCGATGACACCGCGCACCGCATCGCCATCATGCACCATCACCGCGCTTTGACCCTGGGCTTCGATTTGCCGGGCAGCCTCACAGAGATGCGAACTGTGCGCGAATTTATGCTCAAAGTAGCTGTGGCTGCCAACCGTCACCCGCCTGCCATCCACCGTACCGCGTATGCCCTGCCCCGCCAGCGTTTCGACTTGGCTGGCGGCCGCGCAGTCAAAGTCACGCGCCTGCGCCGATGCCAGTATCGCCGCGGCAAAGGGATGCGTACTCTGCGCTTCAACCGCAGCGGCCAGCGACAGCAGTTCATCGCATGGCTTACAAGGCTGGCTTTGGGCGCAATGGTTGGTATGCGTGGCGGTGACGGTGAGCTTGCCGGCGGTGAGCGTGCCAGTTTTATCAAAGGCAGCTGTTTTAACCTGTGCCAGTGTCTCCAGATGGGCGCCGCCTTTTATCAGCACACCCTGCCGCGCCGCCGCCGCAACCGCGCTAATCACGGTGACCGGCGTGCTGATGACCAGCGCGCAAGGGCAGGCAATCACCAGCATCGAAAGGGCGCGATACAGCCAGCCCGGCCCCGCGGCTGTGTCCTGAAAAGGCTGACCCAAGACCAGCGGCGGAATCAAGGCGACCGCCAAGGCCGCCAGCGCGACCGTCGGTGTATAGAACTGCGCGAATCGGTCAACGAGGCGCTGGCTGGGGGCGCGAAGGGACTGGGCATTTTGCAGCAGGTCGATAATTCGGCTGAGGGTGTTGTCCTGCGAAAGTCGGCTGACGCGAATATCGAGCGCCCCCTCGCCATTGATGGATCCGGCAAAGACCTCATCCCCCGCTGATTTGGCTGCTGGCAGGCTCTCACCCGTGACAGTCGCCTGATTGACTTGGCTGTGACCAGCCAGCACCTCCCCATCCATCGGGATTTTTTCGCCAGGCAGCACCCGAATTCGGTCATCGATCCGCAGCTCTTCGACCGCAACCACCTCGGTTTGATGACCGCTGATGCGATTGGCGGTCAAAGGCTTGAGCGCGACCAGGCTCCGCAGGCTGTCCCGCGCCCGGTCAGCCGTATATCCTTCCAGCGCCTCGCCAATGGAAAACAGAAAAATCACCATCGCCGCTTCCAGATATTCGCCCAGTATCAGCGCACCCACAGCTGCGATGGTCATCAGCATATTGATGTTGAATTCGCGGTTGATGCGCAGCGTATTGAGGCCATTGACGGCAATCGGCTTAATCGCCAGCGCCAGCGACAGCGTATAAATCACGCTGACAAGGCCCGTCGGCGCCAGCCGCAGCCCATCCAGCAGCAGCGCCACCAGCAGCAGCAAGCCGCCATAAATCCCCACGCGGCTTGAACTTCGCCCCCACAGATAATCCCAGAAGCCAGGCAGGCCTGCCCGCGCGGGTTTCGCCCCGTTTTGGCTGCGGCCTGGTTCGACAGGCAGCAGGGTCTTGCCCAGCGATTCCACCTGGGCTTTGAGCGTCTCGTATTCGACATGACCGCCAAGTTGCAGGCTATGGCTCACAAAATCAACATGAGCGAAATCAACGCCCTCCAGCTTTTCAATAGCCGTCTGAACTTCGCGGGCGCAGCCAGCGCAGTCCATATTGCCAATTTGATAGTGTCGTCTTGGCATCAGATGACTCCGCTATTGAGATAACGTATCATTAACTTTTAACCTACATAATTATAACCATTCTGCTTAGGCGCGTCAAGCTGCAGCCAGACCTAGTGACAGCAGCCATCACCATCAGCATGATGATGCCCCGACGCACAGAAGCAGGAAGCGCTGATTTCCACATCAGCCCGCGCCAGGGCCAAATCAAGCCGCTGGCGCATGGCATTGGCTTCGGCAGTTCTGCCCAGTTGGTCGAGGCAGGTCACATACCCATGCAGACTCCAGACGTTGTTGGGGTGCTGCAAGGCACGGCGAATCGACTGGTCCAAGCCGAGGTCGGCGCGATAGACCGCCAGCGCGGCCTCAATTTGCCCCTGCTCCAGCAGAAGTGCGCCCAGCGCGTGGCGGGTCGGCATCATCCAGCCCCAGGGCTCGCTGTAGTTGAGATGGTCATCGAGAAAGACGGCTTGACGCAGATGAGCGAAAGCGATGTCGCAGCGGCCCTGGTGATAGGCCACCTCGCCCTGCATCATCGCCGCAGCGATTTCCAGAACATCGATGCAGCTGTTATTGAAGATGTAACGGGTATCGGGCACCCTGGCCTGGGCCGCCTGAAAAGCCGCCGCCTCGGCATCAGCCTCGTCAAAGCGGCGCAAGGCCGCCAGCGCGATGGCCCGCGCATAGTGCAGCATCGCGGTCGTATTGCAGTAAAGAAGCGCGTCCTGAGGAAAGGGTTCGTCAAGGATTTCCTGCCATTTGCCAAAGCGAATCAGGACATGGACGCGCATCGACAGCAAGCCCTCCAGGTGGTCTGCCATAGGCGGATGTTGCACCCGCAGCAAGTCCTCGTGCGCCAGGCATACCACCTCATCAACGGCTTGCATGGCTGTTCCATACTGACCGAGCAGCATCGCCGCGTAAATTTTGAAGTGGATGTTGTGGGCGCGGTAAAAGGTATATTCGTTGATGTCGCCATCCTGTTCGGCAAAGCGGTTATCCACCGCGATGGCACGCCGGTTCGCCAGGACCGCGTTATAATAATCGCCGCAGAGGATGTCGATATGCGAGGGCATGTGTTTGAGATGGCCGGCATCGGGTATCAGTTCGCGCAGGGCATCCGCGGCCGGCAGCGCTTTTTCGGGATGGGACGACATCTCCATCAGGTGAATGTAGATGTGCAGCAGGGCTGGATGCGGCGGCGCCTGAGCGGCTTCCACCTGTAAGAGAGCGCGTTCGACAACCGCAATGGCTTCAAGGGTATCGGCATCATCCGCCGGCTGACCTGTATCCAGGTCCCATAATTGCCAGGGGGTGCGGTTGATGAGGGCTTCGGCAAACAGGGCAGCCACATCCCAATCATCCCCATAGCGCCGATAAACGCCGCGCATGGCGGCCGCATAGTCGTCATTCCAGCTTTCCAGCAGTTCCACCTCGTGCTGGCCCTCGCGCTGAAAGCGCTTCTCCAACGCCCGCAGCAGCGCAGCTTCGAGCGGTGTCGCCTTGTCAAGATGGGCGCAGCCCGCCAGAATGGCCGCCCGTGCCTGCTGCATCGCCGCCGCGACCATCTCTGGCGAAAAGACCTCCCATCTCTTGTTGTAATTGCAGCCCACGCCATAGGCGGCGCCCCAGTTCGCCATAACGCAGGTCGGGTCATGCTGAAGCGCGCGCCGAAAGCATTTGACCGCCTCAGCATGGTTATAGCCATAAAGCCACATCAAGCCGCGGTCAAACCACAACTGCGCATCAGCAGAATCCGTGGTGACTTGGCGTGAATAGCTGCCCAGATTATAGTATTCGCTCATGGTCTCCCCCTTATCAGCTGCCAACTCGCGCGAGTTGCGCCGCGAACAGTTTGGACTATACTATTTATCATAACAAAATAGTATTTTAGGAGATGTCTTATGTGTAATGAATATGTTGCCAAGACCGTCCGCGAACGCATCAAAAAAGAAGGGCTGCCACAAGTCAGCCGCCGCCATTTCCTCAAGCTGAGCAGTGTCCTCGCTGCTGGCGCCGCTTTGACGCCACAGATGGCGCGGGCGGATATGCACGGCATGAGTGCCGTGATTGACCTCAGCCATGCCTTCAGCACGGATTTTCCCGTCTTCCCCGGCGGACCGCAAGCCGAACGCGAAACCCTGGTCACAGTCGAGAACGATGGCTATTACATCCAGCGCTGGGTATTTGCCGAACACACGGGCACCCACATGGATTTTCCCGGACACTTTATCGCCGACGGGCTGCGGGTCGATGCCTTTCCCGCCGCCATGCTTGTCGGCCCGGCCGTCGTGATTGACATCGCCGCCCGCGCCGAAGAAGATGCCGATACGCTGGTCACCGTCGATGACCTGAAAGCCTGGGAAAGCGCCCACGGCGACATCCCCGAAGGCGCATTCGTGATGATGTATTCAGGCTGGGAGGAACTCATCGGCACACAGGCCTTCCTCGGTGACGGCGAGGGCCTGCACTTCCCCGGATTCAGCCCCGAAGCATCCGAATGGCTGGTTGGCGAACGTTCGATACATGGCATCGGCGTCGACACGCTCAGCATTGACCACGGCATCTCGGCCACCTTTGACACCCACGTGATTATTCTGGGCGCGGGCTTGCTCGGCATCGAAAATGTCGCCAATCTGGCAGGCATCAAGGATACGCACGCGACCGTCGTCTGCGGCATTCCCAAATATGAGGAGGGCTCAGGCGGCCCAGCGCGGATTTTAGCTTTAACCTAGTCAAATTCGCTGGGCAGATTCGGCTGCCGCCAATGCCGAAACCAGCGATGAATCTGCTCAGCGGTCACCCGGCCGGGCGACAGGTCGGGCAGCTTGTCCTGTGGAAACCAATCGACTGCCGTGGTTTCGACGCTGGTTTTGGCTGCCCCGCCGATGAGCGTAC
Organism: Aggregatilineales bacterium; assembly: GCA_965214515.1. Classification (GTDB taxonomy): domain Bacteria; phylum Chloroflexota; class Anaerolineae; order Aggregatilineales; family Phototrophicaceae; genus UBA6055. The sequence continues at coordinate 2,705,374 of OZ243955.1, read as the reverse complement.
ACAGAAAGAAAACTTTATACACCTCAAAGACCGAAGCGGGATGGCGCCGTTTGCGGTCTTCCAGCGCCATTAACTTGACCGCCTTCGCCTCGTAGCCGCTTTCCTCACGGATTTCGCGCTCGACCGCCTCCGCGGGCGAATCGCCGACATCTGCCCAGCCGCCCGGCAGCGTCCACAAGCCATCCGCGGCTTCCCTGACCAGCAAAACTTTCCCATCCCGAAACACGGCGCCGCGCACATCAACCTTGGGGGTGATATAGCCATCCTCATGCACCAGCAAGCGCCGCATCGCCCGCAGGTCCCCATTGTCCACCGCCGCCAGCATCTCGGCAGCGATGTCAATGATTTGCTGATAGCGTGCCTGGTCAAAGGGGTTGCTGGCGTAATAGAGACCGGTCTGGGCGAGCGCCGCCATCCGTTTCGCCCATTCGACTTGACTGCTCATGTCCTGTCCTTTGCTGTCATGGCTGATTCTCCGCCATTATACACGGCACCCATCACGACAACTCACAGACACCGGCTGGCAGAATGATAAAAGGGGCAGCCCCCTGGCCTGCCCCCCATGATTTTAAGTGGGATTTGGTTTAGCTGCCCGGCACCAGTTCACAGGCGCCCTGAAGCATGCAAGCCCAGGTCATATCGCCGCCATCCAGATGCAGTTCCCGCCCCATGCCCTCGAGAACCGCCGCCATCGCCGCCACATAAGGCGCGGAGAAACTGGTGCCATTGAGCGCTCGGTAGCTGTTATCGAGGTAAATGGTATGGACATCGCGTCCGGGCGCCCAAATATCGCCGCCCTTGTTGCTGAAGCTGCTGCGTGAGCCGTCGGGGTCAATCGCGCCGACCGCAACCACATTTTCATAACGCGCCGGATAACCAGGGGTAGAACCGCCACTGTTGCCAGCAGAAGCAATCACCGTCGCACCCTGGCTGACGGCATAATCGACCGCGTCTTTTCCGGCCTGCGAGCCGATAACGCTGCCCAGCGACAGGTTAATGATGTCAGCGCCGTTATCCGCGGCATAGACGATGCCAGCCGCAACATCCGCCATCGAGCCGCTGCCGTTGGCGCCCAAGACGCGAACCGGCAGAATCGAGGTGTTGGGCGCAAAGCCCGCGATGCCAATGCCGTTATCGATGTTGGCGGCGATAATGCCAGCCACCGAACAGCCATGCCCGAAGACATCTTCGGGGTCATCGTCATCGTCAACAAAATCATAGCCATTATCCAAAACGCGGCCAGCCAGGTCTTCGTGGCTCATGCACACGCCGGTGTCGATGACAGCCACAGTGATGGGCTGAAGTTCGCCCATTTCGTCCCATGCCCTTTCCGCCTGAATGTGTGGCAGCGCCCATTGACGCTCATAATCAGGGTCGTTGGGCGGATTGTTGAAGTGGACGCTGACGAAATAATCCTGCTCGATCAATTCGACATCACTGTCGAAAGTAAAGCTCATGCCAAAGTGTTCGGGGACATCCACCACCCAGATTTCCAGTTCGTCAATCCGCTCCACAATTTCGCCGCCGATGCGGTTGACATATTCCAGCTTTTCACTTTCGGGGGTGTTGGGGTCGTAATGGATGACCCAGTTGCCGGTGGGGCGGGCATCATAAACTGGCACAACCCTCGTGCTGTCGCTTTCGCTGTCGGGGCTGTCCGTATTCACCCGCGGCAGTTCACTGGCGAATGCGGCCGGCAAGGCGAGTGCCACCATTAAAAGGCTAAGTATCAAGAAGGTAAAACGTTGGGTCGATTTCATGGGATTTCCCCTTGCGCTACGGACGGAATGAATGGACGCTCGATATGATTATACAGCAAATTACGCAAAAACCGAAATGAAAGTTGCAGACATCAAGTTCAGTGAGCTTATTGCAGACGCCGGCGATTGACTTCGAAGGTGAAAATGTCATCACGCGCATAATGTCCGGTCACATCGAGGGTCATCTGCTCTTCGACGATTTTGGTCAAGTCCAAGTCAGCCATTAAAATCGTTTCCTCATCATAGACCGGCGCCAGCAGATAGCTGCCATCGGGCGCGATAATGGCGCTGCCGCCGTTCAAAAGCAGCCGATTGGGCTGGCCGCGTAGGTCAGCATCCAAGCGGAACTCAGCCGGCAGGTCGGCTGCCGATAGCAGGCTCCCCGCAGCCAGGACATACGTCCGGCCTTCAAAAGCATAATGTCGGCTGGCAATCTGATGCGCCTCGATGACCGCGGGCCACATGGCGATATGAATCTGCTCGCCGCTGATGTGCAGCGCCTGACGGGCATGAGGCATCCAGTGTTCCCAGCAAATCAGGCCGCCCACCCGCCCGACAGCCGTCGATGCCGCCTGCAATCCGGCGCCATCGCCCTGCGCCCAAATCATCTGCTCGGTATAGGTCGGGCGCAGTTTGCGATGATGATTGATGATGTCGCCGCTGGCGTCAATCGTAATCATGCTGTTGTAGAGGCTGCGATTGCCGCGCCCAACCGACACCCGTTCGTTAATGCCCAGCAGCAGGACAATCCCGCGCTTTTGCGCCAGTTGACGCAGTTGGGTCATCTCGGGGCTGTCCAGCGCCATGCTGTTTGCATAAAGCCGCGCATAGACCTGCTTGGTCGGGGCATGATTCCACCGCGCCACATCCGAACTGTAATCCAGCCAAGCTGGATAGCCGGGGAACCAGGTCTCCCCCAAGGTGACCAATTGAGCGCCTTGCCGCGCCGCCGCGCTGATGAGCGCCACCGCCTTTTGGACGCACTTGCCCAGGTCATAGTATGCAGCCCGCGCCTGAATCACCGCCACAGTTACAGTCTTTGACATCAGGCCGGTTATTCCCTGTCCAGCACCGCCCGCACCCGAAACTGCTCGCCATCGCTGTCGGGGGCGTTGGCGACCACCTCATCCACCGACAAGGGCGCCGTGGCACAATCCTGACGCATGACATTCGTCAAGGGCAGGACGGAGGAGCTCGGGTCAATATGGGAGGTATCCAGTTCTTCCAGTTTTTGAAAATAATCCAGAACCGCCGACAGCTGTTTTTGATAACGCGCCAAATCGGCTTCATCAAGTTCCAGCCGTGCCAGGTCAGCAATCGCGCGGACATCATCTGCTGATAAAATCGTTTCTGCCATACCCCACCTTTCATCGCGTTTGTGCCCAGTGTAGCGCCAATTTTTGATTCGTGAAAGTGTCTGGTACACTCAAGGCAAGCCGTTTGATGACAAAGGAGACGAATGATGCGAGCCACAGTGAAGCGGGCTGCGGCGCTGCGCCTGCTGAAAATCGAGCACGAATCGGTGCGGGCATTGATGGCTGAGCTCACAGATGAGGAAATGACCCGCCGCGATACTATCCGTTATGGCTTGTATGCCGACCAGCAGTGTTCCTTCAAGGACTTGCTGGCGCATCTGGTCTGCTATGAGGTGTACAGCCTGGAAGCCATTGCAGCCTGGCAAAGCAAAGTGAAGCATTGGGTGATTGATGCCATGAAAGACCCGCGCCAAAGCATCAAAATCCATTATGGCGGGATTGCTGACCGCGCACATCTCAGCCTGCCCGCGCAGTTGGATGAATATCAGCGGGTCAGCCAGCGACTTGAGGACAGGCTCGCCAGTTTGAGCGATGAAGCATGGCGCGAAGTGGCTTTTTATCCAACCCCCGCCGCGACGGATTTGGGCGGCATGGTTGAAAGCATCATGGTGGCGCCGCCGCGTCCGATGTACCGTCATCTGCCAGTTCACATTCCCCACGCCAAGGCATACATCGCCAGCCTGCGCCGCCGCTTTGGATAAGCCACATTCCCTGATGTTGTGCTATAATTCGCGCTTTGACAGAAACAGCACAAGGGTGGCAATCCATGCGCGTATCGGGACTGTTACTGGGATTGATTGGGTTGGGAGTCTTGTTCGTGGCAGCGGGCATCTGCTCGCTGACGACATTCAGCCTGACCCGCCAGACCGTCGTTGACCTGCAAGCCTCCGGCATCCTGCTGGACGACCCGCTGGTGATGCTGCGCTGCGTCAGTTCCGCGCAATGCGAAGAGGACCAAGCATCCGTACCGCAGCAAGCGCCGCTGCTGACGCTGAAGCCGCTGTTCACAGCCGCCCCCAGCACAATCTCACCCGTGACAGACACGCCGACCGCCCCGAACGAAGCGCGGCCCGCGGTCAGTTCGCCTGTGGCCGTAACCCCGATGCCGACGCCGAATCCAAGCAGCAGCCTGCCGCGCATTACTGACCCGCGCCAGATTCGGATTCTGCTGCTGGGGATTGACCAGCGCAGCGCGACCGGGGATACGGGTCCCTTCCGAACCGACACCATGATTCTGCTCAACATCGACCCCGTGCGCAAGACCGTCGGCGTCTTGTCCCTGCCGCGCGATTTGTGGGTGAACATCCCTGATTTCAAGCCTGGGCGCATCAATACCGCCAATTTCATCGGGGATGTCAATGCCTACCCTGGCGGTGGCGGGCCGGCGCTGGCAATGGAAACCGTATCGACAAATTTCGGGATACGGGTCGATAAATACCTGCTGATTAACTTCGATGTCTTCACCACAATGGTTAATGCGCTGGCGCCGAATGGCGTTCCCTTGACCGTGCCAGAACCCATAGACGACCCCAATTATCCGGATGACCGCTATGGCACGATTCATGTACGTTTTCCTTCGGGCGAACAGCGGATGGATGCCGAGAGCCTGCTGCAATATGCCCGCACCCGCGCCACCGAAGGCGGCGATTTTGACCGCGCACGCCGCCAGCAGCAAGTGCTGGATGCCCTTCGTGCCGAGGTGTTAAGCGCTGGCGGCGTTCTCAATTTTGTCTCGCAGGCGCCGCGCCTGTGGGAAGAACTGTCGAATAATTATCGCACCAACCTGAGCTATGACGAGATTATCGCCCTAGGCCTCCTGATGGGCGAAATCGAAAGGGACAATATCCACTATGCCGTGATTGATAACCTGTATGTTTCCACGGGCATCAGCCAACAGGGCGAAATGCTGCTCTATCCGGATTATGCCTCCATCAGCGAACTGGTTCAGCAGGTCTTTTTCCCACAGTCGCAGCTGACGCCGGCAGAAATGAAGGCGCGTGCCGATGCCGAGAACGCTGCGATTTATGTCTTCAACGGGACGGCGATTGTCGGCCTGGCAAGCGATACCCGCGAGTGGCTCGCCGCCCAAGGCATAACAGTCGCCGCTATCAACAACGACAACATACGCAATCGCAAGCTGACGGAAATCCGTGATTATGGCGGCGGGCATACTTGGACGGCACGCTACATCGCGCAGCTGATGGGTTTGCCACCCGACCGCATTCGCCGCAGTGGCGATGGCCTGATTGCGGCGGGGGTCATGGTGGCTCTGGGTGAGGATGCCTTAACGATAATAGGCGCATAAGCCGCAAGCAGCAAGCCCGCTTAAACTATTGCTATACTAAAGGCAGACGAGAGGAGAAGCCATCATGCTCCGCAAAATAGGGTTGGAAAATTTCAAGGGTTGGCAGAAGCTCGATATGGACCTGGCGCCGATTACGTTCTTGTTTGGTGTCAACAGTTCGGGCAAAACGGCCCTCTTGCAGGCATTGCTGCTGCTCAAGCAGACCGCCAACAGCTTTGACCCCAAACAGCATATCAATTTTGGCGGCGGCCCGCGGGATTATGTCGATTTTGGCAGTTATGAAGACCTGGTTTATGGGCATGATACCGGCAAGCGCATTGGATTGAGCCTCGTTTGGGATCCTTCATCAGCCTTTCGTGTTCTTGAACAAAGAATCGATAGCGACGGGATGTCTTACAATATACGAGACCGCGAGGTTCATTCAATAAATTATAATATCTCTTGGCACTTAAATAGTGACATTGCCATTGAAGTGTTGGATTATGTCGCTAATTTGACAGGTCATAAGCCATACGCCGTCAAAGTCAAACATTATAAGGGCGATAGATATACTGTTGAATTGCCTGAGCCCTTTGATGCTAAACAACTGCGACTAGGTTTTGAAGATGTTGCCGAAGAACCTGTAACGGTTGGTTTCCCCAAAAGCTGTTATATTTTGCCTGATGAGATTGTTAAGTTTGATAGAAGCCTTCTATTTTCAACCCTATTCTTTAATCACGAATTTGAAAGTTTAATGGATAAAGTTTCGTATTTGGGCCCCTTGAGGCAATACCCCAAACGCTATTATCAATGGACAGGAGAGATGAAATCACAAGTTGTTGAACCTGACGGCGCCGACACGATGGCAACTTTGGTTTCTTCCGCGCGAGATAACAAACCGCTACAGAAAGAAACAGAGAATCAGCTGAAAGGATTAGAGCTTGTCGATGCCCTCCATGTAAAACCGACCGATGAAAAAGGACGATTCTACGAAGTCACTGTGGAAATTGGCGGTACAGAAAGTGCGCTGGTGGATGTAGGCTTTGGCGTGTCGCAGGTCTTGCCGATGGTTGCGATGCTGCTGTCGGCGCCGGCAGGTTCAACTATCCTGCTCGAACAGCCAGAATTGCATCTGCATCCCAAGGCCCAGAGCGCACTGGCAGATTTGATGATAGATGCTGCCGAAAAGCGGGAATTGCAACTGATTGTTGAGAGCCATAGCGAACATCTGCTGCGGCGCTTGCAGCGCCGAATTGCCGAGCCAAAACCAGAATTCGCCCGTCCCGAAAATATCAAGCTGTATTTCTGTGCGCCAGGGAAAGCGGGTTCGACGCTTTGTGAGGTTGAAGTGGACAAGTATGGGCAAATCGCCAATTGGCCCGATAACTTCCTGGGAGATATCAGCGGCGATTTGCATAAGATGCTCAAAGCCGCACTTGGCCGCCGCCATCAGGAGTTAGTGAGTGGCTGATATTGTAGTGGATACCAATGTATGGGTAATGGTTGACAAGCCGATTAGCGAAGTGAATACAGAGGAGGAACAGGATTGTATCATCGCTTGTGCAGATTGGCTTCAGCAATTTATCGAGAGCGAAGATAGGCTTGTCGTTGACTCGTTTGCAACCTACAAGGTTATTTCGGAATATCGGCGCAATGTCAAAAAAGGAGGAATAGCTGAAAGTCTATTGAATCAACTGACGAGGCGCCTTTTTTATCGACTCGTGGAAAGACAAATTGAATTTGATGAAGATGGCTATGCAATCCTGCCCGTGCCGATTACTTTTGATGACCCTGATGATCGTAAATTTATCGCCTTGGCAATGACGTTCAATCCGTATGCGACTATCTATAATGCCACAGATACGGATTGGGCAAAAGAAGCGGACAGGCTGGCGCAGCAGGGTTTCACACTTTATGAATTATGCCCGGATTACATTCAATCGAGATGGACGAGCCCTTAGGCGCCCCGCCCCTGTTTAACCTTATGTTATAATGAACGCAGATAAAGCGCAGCGCAAAACAGGAGGTCATCTGATGGACGATGGACACAATACCCCACTCGCCAAACTGCTGTGGTCAGACCCGCAGAGCGGCGCCGCCCGTGAGTTTGTCTTGCGGGAAGGCCTCAGCGCGACCATTGGGCGGGCGGCAGCCAGCGATGTCCTCATCACCGAAATGCGCGTATCCCGTCAACATGCGCTCATCAGCTGCCACGAGGGACGTTTCAGCATCAGCGACCTGGGCAGCAGCAACGGAACAGCCGTCAACAGCCAGCCGATAACTGGCGGCGAGGCACATATACTCCAGGATGGCGACAGGATTGTCTTCGGCGCAACCGAGGCGCTGTTCCGTCTGGGCAATCATCTGGCAGAACAAAGCAGCGAGAACAAGACATGACCGCAGGAACAAATATCATTTTGATAATTGCTGATGATATGGGTTATGGCGATTTTGGCATTTTCAACAATCAGGTTTCCTGTACGCCCACCCTGGATGCGCTGGTGACGGAAGGCATCTGCCTGACCCAGCATTATTCGGCTTCACCCGTTTGTGCGCCAGCGCGGGCGGCGCTGATGACGGGGCGCTATCCACATCGAACAGGCAGCATCGACACACTGGAAGCACGCGGTCTTGACCGCCTGCGGCTGGATGAAACCACCCTGGCGGATGTCCTGGGAGACGCCGGCTATGCCACTGGCTTGATTGGCAAATGGCACAATGGCAATCTGGGTCGTGCCTGGCATCCGACTTCGCGCGGCTATCAGGAATTTGTTGGTTTTCAGGGCGGCTGGAATCCTTATTATCGCTATCGCCTGGAGCGCAATGGCAGGATTGAATATGGCCAAGGCCATTATCTGACGGATGTCTTTACGGATGAAGCGACTGCCTTTATCGACCGCCACCACCATGAGGCCTTTTTCCTGCAACTGGCATATAACGCGCCCCATTTTCCCCTCGAAGCGCCAGATGCCACCGCCCAAAAATACCGCGACATGGGCTTTAGCCTCGGTGTGAGCCTGGTCTATGCCATGATTGAAATCATGGATGCCGGCCTGCAGCGGATTTTGGACAAGCTGAACGAACACGGGATAGCTGATAATACGATTGTGATTTTCACCAGCGACAACGGCCCCGCTTTGGGCGATTGGAACGGCTTTTCGCAGGCGCGTTACAATTACAGTTTTAACGGGCAGAAAGGCACGACCTACGAGGGTGGCATCCGTGTCCCGCTGGTCATTCGCTGGGCGGATGGGCTGGATGCCGACATCCGCAGCGACGAGATGGTGCATTATACCGATTGGTTTCCGACTCTGCTGAACATGGTCGGGCTGGATGTGCCGCAGCAGCTTGAACTGGACGGGGTTGATGTGCTGCCCGTGCTGCGCGGCGAGCGCGGCAAAATCAATCCGCGCCGTTTTTGGCAGTGGAATCGTTACACACCCCTCATCTCCTGTAACGCTGCCATGCGCGATGGCGATTGGAAACTGCTGCGCCCGCGCATTCCAGAGGCGATGCAGGTCAGCGAGGTGGATACCGCCCTCGACCATGCCATCAAATACTTCCCAGAGCATTTTGATGAACCCATCCCCGACCCTGAACCGCCGCGAACTGTTCCCGCGCCACCGCCAGCGCTGCTTTTCAATATCGCCGCCGACCCCTTTGAGCGCCAGGATTTAGCCGCGCAGCATCCCGATAAAGTGGCCGCGATGCTATCGGACCTGGAAGCCTGGTTCCGCGATGTCGAGCGGGACCGCCAGCGTCCATTGGGCTGAAACTGACTACAGGAGAACAAGATGACACACGAACTGCTGAAGGAACATGCCGACCTGGCCACTGCTGTAGATATTCTCGACAAGTGGATTGCCAACAGCATGAAAAGAAAGCATCAGCCGGGCTTGGCTGTGGGGCTGGTTTATAATGGGGAGTTGCTGTGGGGCAAGGGATACGGCCTGGCCGACATTCAGGGCGGCCGGCCCGTCACGCTGGATACACGCTTCCGCATCGCCAGCATCACCAAAACTTTCACGGCCGCCGGCATCCTCCAGCTGCGCGATGCCGACAAGCTCAAGCTGGACGACCCTGTCTCGCGGCACCTCGACTGGTTCGATTTGCGCTATGAAGATGCCCCGCCAATCACCATCCGCAATCTGCTGACGCACTCCTCCGGCTTGCCGCGCGATTCGAAAAATGCGATGTGGACGGATTGCGCGGCGCCAGCATGGGATGATTTTATCGCTGACACCAAGGAGCGCCAGCCAACGCGCCCGCCCTGCGAAAAGTTCGCCTACAGCAATCTGGGATATTCGCTGCTGGGCGGGATTATCGCCCAGGTATCCGGTCAGACATGGGCGGATTATTTGCAGCAAAACATCCTGAATCCGCTGGGCATGACCGAAACTCATCCGATACCGAGCGCCGATGACCCGCAGCTGGCGACTGGCTATACCCGCGAAAAAACGGGCTATCAGCGCGATGCCTTCCCCTTCTGGCTGATGAATGGCTTCGAGGCATCTGCCAATTTCGCCTCCTCGGTCAGGGATTTGGTCAAGTATGCCGGCTTTCATCTGGGCAAGAGCGCGGGGGCGGTGCTGTCGCCTTATACCCTGCTGGATATGCACCGCGTCCACTGGCTGAATGAGCGCTGGGATAGCGGTTATGGCTTGGGCATGGGCCTGTACAAAATCGAGGATTGGGTCATCAGTGGGCATGGCGGCGGCTATCCGGGTTATCTGACAGCTTTCACGGTCTGCCGCGAACACCACACCGCTGTGATTGCGCTGACCAACGCCCTCGGCAGCGACCCCTATGAAACGGTGAACAAGGCCTACAAGCTCGTCCTGCCAGAGATTATCAAAGCGACCGAAAAACCCAAAGCGGCGGCGAAACCTGTCTGGCAGATGTATGTCGGGGATTATGAAAACGAGTGGGCGCGGCAGAAGGTGGTTATCCGCAGCGGGCAGCTTCAGCTTGTCATGCTCGATTGGATTGATGAGCCACCCACCCTGCTCGAACCCACCGACGAGGAGCATGTCTTTGTCCTCAAGCAGGCGGGACAATCCAACGAGACCCTGCGCTTTGAACTGGATGACGAAGGCGCCGTCTTTCGGATGTGGGAGCGCAATGAATACAGCACCCGACAGGATTGAAGGCCGCTAAACTTATTTTGATGCAGCCGAAACCCAGCGAACAGAGAGGAAAGCGAATGCCAATCATACAAGCGGATGCCTTACAAATGATCACTGCGGGTATTCTGGCGGCGGCGGGAGCGCTGGAGGAATATGCCGAATTTGTCTCCCGCCATCTGGTCGATGCCAATCTTGCCGGACACGACTCGCATGGTGTCCTGCGGACGCCGCATTATGTCCATCAGATTGACAGCGGCGAACTTGCGCCGCAAGCGAGCGCGGAAGTGGTCGAAGAGACGGCGGCGACGGCGCAGATTGACGGACACTGGACATTTGGCCAAGTCGTCGCCCGGTTCGGCACCGAACTGGCTATCGAGAAAGCGCGTGCGGAAGGCATCGCCTTGGTCACGATGTACCACACAGGCCACACCGGGCGCATCGGCAACTATGCGGAAATCGCCGCTCGCGCCGGGATGGCTTCCATGATGTGGGATGGCTGCATTGGCGGCACCAAGTCGATTGTCGTGCCGCTGAACGGCAGCGGGCGCAAAATTGGCGCCAATCCGATTGCGATGGGCTTGCCCGGCGAACGTTATGGGCCGGTGATTCTTGATTTTGCCACCTCGATATCGGCGGCGGGGAAGGTCATGTTCGCGCAGGCGAAGGGCGAGGCCTTGCCCGGGGAATGGATTGTTGATGCCGCCGGGCGACCGACAACTGACCCCAATCAGCTGCAAGCTGGCGGCGCCTTGCGCCCGATGGGCCTGCCGTCAGTGGGACACAAGGGGTATGCGCTGGCGATGATGGTCGGTCTGCTCGGCATGATGGCATCCATGCGCTCCGATGTGCGGCTGCTGGAGGGGAATCGCTGGGGAACGGTCTTGCTGGTCATCGACATTTCGCGCTTTGGGCAGCTGGCACAATTCAGAGCGCAGGTTGACCAGGCGATTGAATTTGTCAAAGCCGACCCCCTGGAGGGCGAGGTGCTGTATCCGGGTGAAATCGAGGCACGCCAGCGAGGGCGCCGTTTGGCCGCGGGCATCGAACTGCCACAAGCGACTTGGAACGCGCTGCTCGACTGCGTGAACCGCTTCAAGCTGGCGGAACAGCTGTCAGCCCATATTCATTCAATACAAGGATGAAGGCGCAGACCCCCAGCGCGACAGCCGCGCCTAGCGGATTTCGCTGGCGTAGACAGCCGTAAAGTCCGTTTCGATTTGGTTTGCCAGATTGTCCAGCAGGTCGGCTGGTGATATTTGCGCCAGCAGCGCGGCATCCACCAGCACCCGAATCGTGACCAGATAGCGGCCGCGTGTGTACAGCGCCAGCAGATGGACGCCGCTTTCGCCCGCACAGTCGGGCATCGCTCGCATAAAGGCCGCCGCTCCCGCTTCAATCGGCTCGAAGCCCTGGCTCATTATCAGCGCCGACATGAAGTCGTCGTTCAGAGCATCCCATGCGGCTTCACGATTCTCAAAAACATCTATCCCATATCCCACGGACGAGAAGAATATCTCAGGGCTGCATTCGCTGTTGAGGATTTGCGTGCTGTAACGATATTGATGCCCATAGCTGTCGGCAAAAGCCGCAAAATCAGCCCGCAAGTCGGCTGGCAGCGCGTTGCGGATGTCTTCGGTGGTCGACAGTTCGGAGTCGTCGGACAGGCTGATAAAGGCGGCAGCGACCTCTGCCTGCGTCGCCGCTTCCAACTGGGCGATGCCGCTGTTATCGACAGCAGCGGGGTCGGTCACAATGACGACGGTTTGCAGCGTTTCGCCCGCCTCAGTCGCGGTAGCGGGGTCGCGTTCGCGGATGGCAAGGACATTGTCCTGCCCCAGCAGGACATCGCCAAAAATCGTGTGCCGATAATTCAGATGCGGGGTGGCGGCGGCGGTAATGAAGAATTGGCTGCCGTTGGTCCCTGGGCCCGCGTTGGCCATCGCCAGCAGGCCGGGACGTTCAAAGACAAGGAAGCCGACTGGCTCATCCTGAAACTGATAGCCAGGCCCGCCGCGGCCAGTTCCCCTCGGGTCGCCAGCCTGCGCCATGAAATCGGGAATGACCCGATGGAAGGTCGTGTTGTCGTAATAACCCTGTTCCGCCAAAAACACAAAATTGTTGACGGTGACGGGAGTCAGGCTTTCGAAGAGGTCGACATAAATCGCGCCGGCGGTCGTGCATAAAATCGCCCGATAATCAAGGCCCTCCACCAGCACATGGTCAGCTGCCTGAAACTGCATGATGCTGTGTTGGGCGGGTTCAGCCGCCGCGCAGATGGCTGACGGACTTTGGGGGCTTTGCGCCGCCGCCAGCGACACCAGCCACACCAGCGCAAACCAAGCCACAGCGATACGTATCCCATTCATTCAGCTTATCCTTTGAGTGTTCATCCGCCAACCTATCACAATGGCATTGTGCCTGAGTCGCGGGAGTTTGCATAGGCAAAATCTTGCTGCGGCTGGGTAAATCGTCGAAAATGATGACAAATCTTCAGAAATAGGTTAAAGTTAGCTGATATTATGTACTTTTTATCACAAACATCGGAGAGCTTGACGTGAAGCGATTTGGATGGAACGTGTTGGCTGCGCTGATATTGCTGATGCCTTTCAGCTTGGCACGGACACAGGACGAAGTCGGCATCACAGTCGACATCATCGGCGTTGATGCAACCGACCTGTCGGCTGTGGCCATCAATGTCAGCGTACTGGATTCCAGTGGGCAGCTTGTTTCCGGGCTGGAAGCGGGCAATTTTGAGGTTGGCGGTGAACTGGCGGGGATTGCCTCTGTCAGCCAAGTGGAAAATGTCACCGATGACGCGCTGGCATTTGCCAGTGTGCTGGTGATTGACACCAGCTACAGCATGACCGGCCTGCCGATAACACAGACAAGACAGGCCGCCCGAAATTATATTAGCTCTTTGGGGCCCGATGACCCGGTCGCGCTCACCATTTTTGACTCGTCCTTTCAACTCCTCGTCGATTACACAACCGACAAGACGGAACTGCTTCGCATCGTTGACCAGCTTTATGCCGGTGGAAAGACCGCCCTGTACGACGCCAACTGGCACGGCATCGAGACCGCCCGCCGTGCGCCCCTGCCGCGCAAAGCGGTCATCATTCTGACCGATGGGCATGAAGACGGAAATGTCAGCCGCTATACCCGTGACGAGAGCATCCACGCCGCCACCATTCATGGCGTGCCAGTTTATACCGTCGGCTTGGGTTGGAACATTGACCAGCGCTTCCTCGAAGCGGTCTCCAGGGAATCGAATGCTGTTTTCTATAATTTGCCAGAACCCGAAGAACTGGTCGCCGTCTATGACAATCTCGCCTATTTGTTCCGCACGCAATACATCGTTACCCTGGATGTCCCCCTCCCTGCCGATGGCAGACGCCATAACTTCACGCTGCATGTCACCACGCCAGACGGACAAAGCGCATCCGACAGCGCTGTCTTGCGCACGCCAATTCCAGTGCCACTGATCTTCTTGCCCGGCGACCCCTTTATCGAAGCGCTGACCGACCGCACTGAGGTCGTCGTTGAGGTCAGAGCCGACCAGGACATCGTCAGCATCGAATATGCCATTAACGGCGAGCCCGTTTCGATCGATGAGAGTTATGTCATTGAACCCGCGACCACTGCCCCGGGCAGTTATACACTCGATATTACCGTCAGCGATGTCGACGGGGATATTGGCACGTTTCAGACTGAATTTGAGGTCGCGGCGCTGCCCCCCACCCTGTCCACCGATTTTGAGCCATTGCCCCAAACCGCATTGGCTGAAACGCAAGAGATTGCGGTCGAGGCCGGCGGTCAAACCGACATCACCAGCGTCGAGTTAATCATTGACGGGCAAACCATCGAAACCGACAGCCAGCCGCCCTATGATTTCGCCCTGGATCCATCCGCATTGAGCCCAGGAGAGCGCACCCTGACCATTCGCGCCAACAATGAGGGCGGCCAAAGCGCTTCCGTCGACAGAACTTTCACTGCGGCGGCGCTGCCTCCCATCCTGTCCACCGATTTTGAGCTACTGCCCGAAACCGCATTGGCTGAAACACAAGAGATTGCGGTCGAGGCCGGTGGTCAAACCGACATCACCAGCGTCGAGTTGATTATGGACGGACAAACCATCGAAACCGACAGCCAGCCGCCTTATGATTTCGCCCTGGATCCATTCACATTGAGCCCAGGAGAGCGCACCCTGACCATTCGCGCCAACAATGAGGGCGGCCAAAGCGCTTCCGTCGACAGAACTTTCACTGTCGCGGCGCTGCCCCCCACCCTGTCCACCGATTTTGAGCCGCTGCCCGAAACCGCATTGGCTGAGACACAAGAGATTGCGGTCGAGGCCGGCGGTCAAACTGACATCACCAGCGTTGAGTTGATTATGGACGGACAAACCATCGAAACCGACAGCCAGCCGCCCTATGATTTCCTCCTGGATCCATTCACATTGAGTCCAGGAGAACACACCCTGACCATTCGCGCCAACAATGAAAGCGGTCAAAGCGCTTCCATAGATAGAACTTTCACTGTGGCGGCGCTGCCCCCGCGCATTCAGGTCGATAATCTCACATCCGAGACGATATTGTCCGACAGCCTTACGGGCAGTGTTTCAGCTGTCGGACAATCGCCCGTTGCCAGCCTGAGCCTGGATACCGACCCAGTCATCCACAGCGACAGCGGCCAGCTCGAATTTACACTGAATGCGGCTGATTTTGCACCGGGCAGCGCCACCCTCAATATCACGGCGATTGATGCGATAGGCACAGAAGAAACCAAAACGATTGACTTTGAAGTTGCCGCGCTGCCGCCCACACTTGCGCTCAGCGGGCTGGCTGCTGACCAAATCATAAGCAGCGATGAAGATGTCAGGCTTGTTGTGGGCGGACAGACTGAAATTACAGGCATTGAAGTCGCTTACGATGGGGGCGTCCCTGTAGCGGTCAGCGATGAGGTCATTACCATTCCAGCAGAAAGGCTTGGCAACGGTCGGCATGAACTCAATCTGACTGTCACCAACGCTGGCGGACAAAGCACGAATCTGAGCTTGCCCTTCGTGGTCGATCTGCCGCCGACGCCCACTGCCACCAACACTGATGCTCCAACGCCAACCGACACGTCGACGCCCACCGCCACCAACACGAATGTTCCAACCGCAACCGACACGTCAATACCCACCGCCACCAACACTGATGTTCCAACACCAACCCATACGCCAATGCCCACTGCCACCAACACGCCAACGGCAACGGATACCGATGTTCCAACGGCGACTGATACACCAATGCCAGCGCCAACCGATACCGATACACCAATGCCAACAGCAACCGACACGTCAATACCTACTGCCACCAACACTGATGTTCCAACAGCAACCGACACACCACCGCCAACTGCGACTAACACCGATGTTCCAACACCAACCCATACGCCAATACCCACTGCCACCAACACTGATGTTCCAACGCCCACCGACACACCAATACCAACCGCCACTCATACGCCAATGCCCACTGCAAGGGATACTGATGTACCAACAGCAACCGACACGCCAACACCCACTGCCACTAACACTGATGTTCCAACCGCAACCGACACACCAATACCCACTGCCACGGATACCGATATACCAACCGCGACTAACACTGATGTACCAACAGCAACCTATACGCCAACACCCACCGCGACTAACACCAATGTTCCAACAGCAACCGACACGCCAACACCCACTGCAACGGATACCTTGACGCCAACGGCAACGGATACGCCAACACCCACCGCAACCGACACGCCAATACCCACTGCAACTGACACACTAACGCCAACCGCCACCAACACCGATGTTCCAACAGCAACCGACACACCAACGCCCACTGCCACTAACACACCGACGCCAACGGCAACGGATACATCAACGCCAACTGCTACCAACACTGATGTTCCCACCGCCACTCATACGCTCACGCCAACACCAACCGCAACGGACACACCAACGCCAACTGCAACCCAAACACCGACGCCAACACCAACGGACACACCAACACCGACTGCCACTAACACGGATGTTCCTACCGCAACTCATACGCTCACGCCTACTGCCACCAACACACTCACGCCAACGCCAACGGATACCCTGACGCCAACACCCACTGCCACTAACACACCGACGCCAACCGCAACGGATACGCCAACACCTACCGCCACCGACACACCCACACCCACGCCAACTGCGGCTGATACGCTGACGCCAACGCCCACTGCAACCGACACGCTCACACCAACCGCAACCTATACGCCAACGCTGACACCCACGCCGACTGAAGACCTCACAGAAACAGCCGTTGCTGCGGCAAGAGGCGAGCTAACTGAAGTGCCGACTGAAGAAGAGCTTGCTGACCCAACCCCACAGCCCTCGCTGACACCGGTGACGATTAGAGAAGTGGACGCGCCCAGCGCCGACCCGCCAGAAACCAGGGACAACACCACCGCGATTGCCGCCGGCGCTGCGGGTCTGCTGCTGCTGCTGATTCTGTTCCTGCTGCGCCGTCTGAGGCAATAGGCATGCAACCTGTCCGCCAGGCACATCGTATAATGGGCAGAGGCTGAAGTTCAGTTTCTGCCCCTTTGTTTAATGAGGAGCCATTCGATGAGAGACTTCGTTATCCGTGTGATTATCAACGCCGTGGCGATTGCTGTCACGGCGATGCTGATTCCCAATATCCAGGTTGCCAACAATGACATCGGCACGCTGCTAATCATCGGCTTGATTTTCGGCATTGTCAATTCGCTGCTAAAGCCCATTATGCTTCTCTTAACCTGTCCGGCTGTCATCCTGTCGCTGGGCTTGTTTATTCTGGTTATTAACGGCGTGATGCTGCTGATTACCGATTCGCTGGTCGGTGACCGCCTGGTCATCGAGGGGGGCATCTGGACGGCTATCCTGGGCGGTATCGTGATGGCGCTGGTGTCGATGATACTCGAAGGCCTGATGAAAACCGACGACGCGCCAGCCGACAAAAACAGCATCACCATCATCCACCAGGACAAGGCTAAGAAATGAACGCGGCATAGCATCAGGCGAATGCGAAAACGCGAGAATGCTGGTATATTAGGGTTGATTTGTCAGCATTTTGATAAAGTGCCAGTGGATTCGCAGCGAAAAGCCGTATGACCCATCCGACCAAAACCACAGTATGCTGGATTAGCAGTGCGCGTTACAGCCATCCGCTTGATGCCACGATTGCCCGTAAATGGGAGATGATGACACAGCTGCGCGATTATGACATTCGCGTCATCGGCTTTTCAAGTTCCTGGCGTCCGCGCCGATTTACCCAACAGGTACATTTCTATCTTATCCCACAGCCCCCAAGCTCTATCTTGCGCTATCTGACGATTTTCACGCTGGCGCCCCTGCTGCTGCTGGTTTTGGTTTTCCGATACAATGGCCGGGTGCTGGTGGCGCAAAGCCCATTTGAAGGCGCGATGGGCGCTTGGGTCAAGCGCATCGCAAGGCTCTTCGGCAAGAAGCCCTGCTTGATTATCGAAAATCACAATCATTTTGAAGAAGATGTCTTTTTGCAGCGGGATATTCCCTTCGAACGGCTGTATCGGTCGCTGATGATGAGATTGGCCGGCTATGCCTTTCGGCATGGCGATGCCATGCGCGTCATCTCATCCTCGACAGCCAAACGCGCTCGGCATTATGCGCCCCATCTGCCACAGGTGCGCTTTATGACCTGGAGCGATACCGATATTTTCCAGCAGACACCGCGCCGGCTGCCAGTCGAAGAGGCGGAAGACCTGGTTTATGCCGGCGCACTGATTCCGCGAAAGGGCTTGCATCACCTGTTGACGGCCTTTGCCCAACTGAAGCACCCGACAGCGCAGCTTTATCTGGTAGGAGCGCCAGAAAATGCCGACTATGCCCAAACATTGCAGCAGCAGGCAGCTGAACTCGATATAGCGAGTCGAGTGCATTTCATCGGGGAAGTATCGCAGCAGGTTCTGGCGGATTATTTTGCCAAATCACGGGCGCTGGTGCTGCCCTCGCTTTCCGAGGGGCTGGGGCGCGTGGTGGTGGAGGCGATGCTGCTCGGTATGCCCGTCATTGGCACGCGCGTGGGCGGGATACCCGATATGATTGCCGCGGGCGAAAATGGCTATCTCATCAAGCCGGACAATGTGGACGCGCTGGCGGATGCGCTGCGGCAGGTTTATCGGGCGGATGTCAAAATCATGGGGGCGAAAGCGCGAGACTTCGCGCAGGATTTCTTCTCCCCAGAAAAATATCTGGCTGGCTACCGTCAGCTGTTCAAGATTGCATTGGCAAGCCAGCCCCGCGACCGCGCCATCAAGACCAACCGAACCAGACGCTAACAAAGAGTCAGCCCCCAAGCCAAGCTAGGGACGGACTGTCAGGGTTGTTAAATACTGGAGATAATTTCCCGTCGCATCGCCGGCGGCTGTCTTCACTGGCAGGTTCTCGACCACCTGAAAGTCATACAAGCCGAGCAGCAGCGGGTATTCCCCCGCTTCGATATTGTCGGGAATGGTGAGATGCCGTTCGTCAAAGTAGAGTTGCCCGGGCTGCCAAAGCGAGGTCGCATAAATGCCGCCAGGCGCATCATCGGCATGGCTGATGCCCTGCCCGTTCTGGTCGGCAATGACCAGCGTCGAGCTAAACAGGACATCCAATGGGGCATCGGTTGCCCACCAGGTCTCCACCGAAATCGGCTGTCCGGGTAAAACCTCCACCGAATCATTGAGCCGCCAGCTTGTCAGGATGATGTCATCCCCAAAACGCGCCCAGGCTGCCGTATTATCAGGATGGCGGCGATATTCAAGCGCTTTCAGCGGGTGATAATCGCCTTGGCCATGAAAATCGACCGCTTGATAAAGGCTGTAGCCCGTCTCAATCCACTCTATCACACGGTCTCCCCCCTGGTCAGGTCCCCCGCTGGCTCGAATCACCCACAGCTTGTCGCGCTCGCCCAGATAGGCCTGCAAGCGCTGCAAGTGACTGCCTCGTCTGTCAAAGGCAAACTGGCTTTCATCCAGGCTTTGCGGCGCGAAATCATTCTCTTGCGGCTCCAAGGTCACATAAAAAATGTCGCTGTCAGCGAGTCCCAGATGAGTGCGTTCATCCAGGAAATACTTGATGGGAATCCATTGCCAAATCTTTGGCGCCATGACCACCAGACGCCCCCGGTCAGGGTCATAGGTCTCTTCCATATAATCCGCCAGTTCCCCATAACCGGCATTGCCGTTAAGCGGGCGAAATTGCAGGACAAAGGGCAGACAGAAAAAGAGAAGGGCGAGGGCTTGCGCCTGCCAGTGCATGCGCCGCAGCGCAATCGCCGCAATCAAAGCCAGATAAGGCGCGGCAATCAGCAGGTTGCGCGGTGTCATGTGGGGGACAGCGAGGTTCACAAGCAGCGCCAGCGCGACCATGACAATCAAGCACAGGATTATCCAGCCCTCGCGCCAAAGCCCGCCAAAGCGCATCAGCGGGTCAGCGGCAGCCTCGCGCGACCTGACCCTTTCAGCTATTTTGCCCAGCAAAATCGCAAATCCGCCCAATAAGAGGAACAAACCAAGCGCCTCGGGAACGAACTTGAAATAGTCATACAGTTCGGACAGACCCCTCAACGAGGTTTCCGTCGGATAGCCAATGATGCCAGAGCGCTCGAAAAAATTGAGATGCACACGCAGGGCAATCAACAAACCCAGCGCCCCAAACAAGGCGGCGCCCCGCCGATACAGTTCACGATTCCAGCGCACAAAAACCAGGATGCAGATTAGCTGTGCCGCATAGACATACACGAGAAAGGGATGCTGATAGAAGGGAACGCCCCCCAGCAAGAGGGTCAGGGCGGCGCGGCGGCGGTTGGGTCGGCGGATAAAACGCAGCAGCGCCCACTGAAAGCCGACTGCGCCAAAAGCCAGCGCAGCATAAGGCCGCGCCTCGTGGGTATAATAGACAAAAATACTGAGCGTGCCTAATAAAATCAGCGCCAGATAAGCGGTTCGCTTATCGAAGAGGTCGGCTGACAGGCGATAAAACATGGCCAGGGTCAGGCCGGTGGTCAGGGTGGACAAGTAGCGCACGATGTTTTCGATGTGACCAAAGAGATGCACCCAAATATCCTGCAAGACATTTTCTGGTGGCAGCTTGTGGAAGATTTGCAGAATATGGTTGACCAGCCCGACCCGCTCGATGTTTTCCAGCGCATAATGCACCACCCAAGCCTCATCCTGCCGATAGCTGCGGCTGTGGAAATGATGCGCCTGAATGACAATCAGGAACAGGATGATGAGCGCGGGCATCAAGAGGGCAAGCAGTTTGAATGGGCGACTGGCGTTCATGGCGCTGTCTCGAGTCGGGTGCATATCCATGGCGCATTATAACAGCAATTATTCAAGGCGACAGCCTCATTTCGGCAGACAGAACGGGTAGAATGAGATTGAAAGCTGCGAACGGGGAATCCGGGATGAAGATTGTACGGTGTGAATCCTGTAGCGGATTTGGCTGGTTCGAGGATGACCTTTCGGGGCAGGCCGAAGATTGCGACTGGTGTGTGGGTGTGGGTTATGTCTATCGTGATGACCAGGAGCGCGATTCGCCTATTCCAAAAGGCGACTACGAAGCGGTCGCAGCCGAGTTGGAGCGGCTGGAGGTGGCACGGCTGCGCGAGATGGGCTATCGGGGAGTTGCCAGGAAGCCCTGGCAACAAGATATTCGCAGAGGCAGCAGGCTGGGACAGAACCCTTATGCTGCCGATGATGAAAGTCCGCCCGCATAGTTTTGCGCGTTGAGGCTAAGGCGGATTACGGGTCTGACGGTTCGCTTTCTTCCTGGCGCAATTCATTAAGCGCCCGCGCGATTTCGACCAGCAGGTCATCCAGGCGGGTCTCGGTGCGCCGGCTGGCTTGGCTTAGCTTGTGGATAAGCTCGGCGGTTTGCTGGGGCGGAAAGCTGCGATGCGACCACCGATACAGCAGCACCAGCGCCGCCAGAATCAAAAGTTGGAAAATCTCCTCAAATCCCATCATAATGCTAAAGCTCCTTAACCCAAAATTGTGGATGCAGGCTGTCTGTCTCGATGACTGCCGTGCTGTTATTCGAGACCTTCCAGCGCAGTTTGAAAGTGTGGCTGCCCGCGCTCAAACCCGGAATCAGGACAACCAAGCAGAGAGGTTTATGCCGATAGATGTCACCCGAATTGGCGACTGTCATTCGTGCGATGCCGTTGTCGGCAAAATAATCCACCGAATCCACCGCGATATTGAAAAAGACGCTGGCGCCGTGCGTCTGCTGATAAGCTGCCGCCGTCAAGCCAAGCAGCACATCGCCGCCATGCGTCGTCAGCGTCAATGACAGGTTGGTTGCATCCACATCCACGAAAGAGGTCGATGTGGTCGTATAATTGCCAGAATGATTGACAATCCTGCTCGCGCTGCTATCCAGGCGGTCCTTCAGGTGATTTTGATTGTCCCGAAGCTGAGCGTTCAAATCGATGGACGTCAGCGGTTCGCTGGTCCAGGTCTTGGGTGTCGTCCATGCCACTGCAAATCCCTCCTTTATCACTAAATGTTTCTCTAGGCTAGCACATCTGTTCGCCTAAAAGGCGACTGAATGGACGCGCTTGAGGATAGATTTTCAATAGGAAAATGTTGGTTGTGCGTTGGTATCTTGCCCCTTGGCAATTTGGCGGATTCAGCCCCTTTTCACAGCGCATTTATGTTGAAACAGGTTATAATGGGATGCAGGCAGTCAAAGAACAGGAATAAACTCACCCGATGCGCCTTGAAATTCTGCTTGCACTTTCCTTCCTGGCGGTGATTATCGTTTTTATTGCTTGCAGCCCGCCCCGCAAACCGAAGCCAACCCTTTCTTCGACGCTGTTCCCGACTGTAACGCTCACCACTTACAGCCCGCAGTTTGTCACGCGGATAAACTCTGATGCTTTGCCGGCCGCAACCATCCTGCCTGCGAACGTCGGTCTGGAGGGGATTCGGATATTGCCGCCACGCTGCTATGAACCCAGCGCCAGACAGGTGACCTGCCTCGGCGCTGTCCACAATCAGACGGATGGCGATGTTGGCGACATCAGCTTGCAAGTGCGATACCTGGGCCGGGACGGCAGCTTGCAGGGGCAAGAGCTATTGACACTCGAGCAGCATCGCGTCAGCCAGGATGAACAGGCAGCCTATCGGATTCAAGTGCCGCATGGCCGGCCGAAAACAGCTTATCTGCAAATCAAGGTGGCCAGCGCCCAACTCTCGGCGCAGCCGAACTTGGCTTTGAGCCTGACCAATATGCAGGCGAGCTATCATCTGGATGACAGCCGCTATCTGCTGACGGCACACTTGGAAAACACAACCGCCTCGGATGCCCGGGACGCGCGGCTGATTGTCATGCTCGAAAACGAGGACGGGGCGATTATCGGCTATCGCGCCGCCGACCTGCCACAGATGATACCCCGCGGCGCCAAGCTGCCGATACAGCTGTCGATTGTCCCATTGGAAGCCACAGCCAAGATTCGTCACCGAGTTGCGCTTCAGGCATTTCCAGCAGCCATCCAGCCGCCCCCGACGGGTTAAGCGCCAGCCAAGTCAACCTGACCATTGACCACTTTGAAGACCAGGGCCCGTTCCAAAAAAGCGGACGAAAAAATTTCAAGTTCGGTCGTGGTCACCAGGGTTTGCGCCTGCCCATCCAGCCGTTCCAGCAGAAAGGTGCGCCGCTTGCTATCCAACTCGGCAACGACCTCGTCGAGCAGGAAAAGCGGATATTCGCCAATCTGGTCGCGCATCCATTCCAATTCGGCAAATTTAAGCGCCATCACCGCCGTGCGTGCCTGCCCCCGACTGCCATACAAACCCGTGTCGCGCTCGTTGATGAACAGACGCAGTTCATCACGGTGGGGGCCGGACAGGGTGATGCCCCGCTGAATGGATTCGCGCTGTCTTTCGTTGAGGTGCTGGAGGAATTGCGGTTTGATTTCCTCTGGCATCAGCTGACGGTTCAAGTCCAGCCCGAGTACATCAAATGAAAGCTGTCGGCTGTCGGCGGCGGTTAGCATGACATTCGGCAGATACTTCAGGTGAAGCGTTTCGCGCCCGCCCGTGAGCGCATGATGGGTATCGCGTGCCTTGATTTCAAGCTCACGCAGGAACCTCTGCCGCCCAGCGATAATCACCGCGCCGCTGTCCGCCAGCTTTTCGTCCCAGAACTCCAGTTCAGCCAGATTGGCCCGCTTTTCGGCGATGCGCTTCAGCAGGGCGTTGCGCTGTGGCAGCAGTTTGTCATACTCGTTCAGCGCCAGCAGATAATCAAGGCTGACCTGTGTCAGGGTGGTATTCATAAAGCGGCGGCGGTCCTTCGGTGAGCCTTCGACCAGCGCGAGGTCCTGCGGCACAAACAGCACAACACTGAGCAGACCCAGGACATCCATGACCCGCTTATCGACATTGTTCAGCTTGATGGATTTCCTGAAACGAGGCGAGCCGCTGGTCATATCCAGCATGAGCGTAATATCGAGCTTGTGATAGCGGCTGTTCATATTGCTAAGTTCGGCAGACAGGCGGGCAAAGGGAATCGGGTCGCCTTCGGTGCGCCAGTGGATAAGCTGGCGGTCGCTGGTGGTATAGGGCGATTGGGAGGTGGCGAGGTAATAAATCGCTTCCAGTGCGCTGGTCTTGCCCTGGGCATTGTCGCCGCACAGGACAATCGGCTTGTTGGCCGGCAGGCTGAATTCCAGCCGCGCATAATTGCGAAAGTTGGTCAACGAGAGATGGTCAATCTGCATGGATGCCCTGACGGATTGCCTGCAATCGGCCTCGTATTATAGCGTGACAGCCGGGAAATAACACGACAGCGTTTTATCAGTCCGTGACCCACTGCGGCAGGTAAGCATCGGCAATGATTTGGGTTGTCGCGCCGCTTTCAAAGTCGTGAACCCAGATTTCGGGGCTGGCATTCCCGTCTTGATTGCCGAGCGGGAAGCGCTGCATCACCAGCCGAACCCCAGTCGGATTCCAGCGAAAATAAGAGGTGTTGTAGTCCTCGTCGTAGGCAATCGGCCGCAGGTCCTCGCTGGCTGCGGAGACAGGGCGGATATAGAGTTGATGACCTTTCGTCCAGCGTTCGTCGGTATAACGCCGCGCGAAGGCAATCGTCTCGCCATCCGGGCTCCATTGAGCGGCGACATCATCGGTCGGGCCCTGCGGGTCGGTGAAGGCGGCAAACTCCTTGTCCAGCAGGTCGGCAAGGCGCAGATGGCTGAAGAGCCGCTCGCTGCGGCGGACAATCTCGGGGAAGATGACCGCCTGACCATTGGGAGCCAGCGTCCCCATGGTGCCATGCGATGAGGGGATAAACCGCAGTTGCGCCGCATCATCCTGGCGTGGCACGAAGTCAAATATCAGGATGCCGGGCTGGAGGGCATCGGCGCTGTAGAAAGCGATGGTGTTGCTGTCCTGCGCCCAAACAGCCGTATGCCCCACCACCTGGCTATCGGCAATGAGCGGGATAGTCTCATAAGTCGCGCTCGTCATATCGACCAGCCAGATGCGCGACAGGCCATAACGCCCATTGTTGGATTCAGCACGCTGGTAGGCCAGTTTGCTGCCATCGGGGCTGAAGACCGGGGCGGTGCAATAGGCATTCAGCGCAGCGCAATCGACCAAATCAATCAGGCGGCGGTTGGGAATATCCAGCAGGCGCAGGGTCACAGTTGCCTGCCGCGTCCGTTCGGCAAATGCCAGCCAGCGGCCATCAGGGCTGAAGTCAAAATCGTAGACGCCAGATTCACTGAAGGTCACTTGCTGCTGCTCTTCGGGCTGGTCAATGGCTGTCATCCAGACGTTTTGGATGCCAGCCATCGCTGGATAAAGATAGGCAACGCGCGGTGACTGTCTGGCAGGGTCGCTGACAAAGCCGACGATGACCACTGCAATCAGGCAGAACACAGCGATAAGCATCACAGCGGCATCCAGTTTGGCTAACTTCATCATGTCACCATCATACCTGCTCATATTAGGGATAGAGATAGGCCTGGGCGGGTTCTTCGACAATCTCGATGTGGTCAGCTTCGACGACTGGCAGATAATCCGCGCCAAAATGACTCGCCTTGAGTTTTCCCTGCACCCGCACCCAGCGGCCAGCGGTGAATGTGTCGGCCGATTCGGAGCGCACTGGCAAGCCAATCGGGTAGGCATCAGCGACGCAGCAGCTCATGGTAAAGCGCGACACCATCAACTCATCCTCGGGGAAACTCGGCTCCCGATAGACAAAACCAATCACATCCACCGGCTGGCCGTTGAGCTCGGCTGGCCTTTGAATGCGGTTGAACTGGCGCAGCCAATCCAGAATGTTGCGGTCAAGCGGATTGCGGGTAAAGGCGGTGGCGGTATCGACGCCCACCGGATTCAGGCTGATGCCGCCATTGACCGCTTCGATGCCCAACGGGCGCGAGGGAATCAAGACCGCCAGCATCAAGGGAAAAGCCGTCACCGCCAGCATCCCCCAGGTGATGTGACAGCTATGGCCCGAATGCGGCTGGTGTTCGGATGGCTCGTCATGCTGGGGATGAAGCAGGTCGTACAGGCTGACCAGACCCAGCAGGAAAAAGATGGCCGCCGCCAGATAAGCCAGCCAGGCAAAGCGCAGGTTAATGTAGTTGGTCAAATGACCAGTCGCAATCAAAAGGGCCAGATAGCTGCCCATGCCCAGCAGAATTGACGACTTGGCGCAGCCACGCCAGTCCACTTGCCTTCGGGATTCGCCTTTGGCTTTGGGTATCAATTTATTCGCGCTCCCATCCTCGCTGACTCTCAGTACGCCAGGGCGGCATTGATTAAAACCCCCGCCAGCAAGTTCATCACAAAGGGCAAGAGAATCAAATACATCACAATTTTGCGCCGAAAGACACCGCTAAACATCAACGTGCTTTTAATATCGACCATCGGCCCAAAGCTCAGGAAACTGACAATCGCGCCAGTGGTGAAGGTATTGACAAAGGCCAGCGCCAGAAAGCTGTCCACAGTCGAACAGACACTGAGAATATATGCCAAAATCTGCATAAACATCACCGAGAACACCGGCCCCGTCCCCAATGCCAGCAGGCTTTCCTGCGGGACGATGGTTTGCATCAGCGCCGCCAAAGCCGAACCGATAATCAGAAACCGTCCCATCTCAAAAAATTCGTCACCAGCGATATGGAAGGCCTGCAGGAATTGACTCCGCAGCGGCACCGCGGGCGGCTTGGGCTGGGCGCCGCCGAGTGGCTGCATGGATTGGGGTTTAAGCACCTCTTCGGGTTTGGCAAACGCGCCAATCACCATGCCAACCGTGACAGCGACCAGCGCCGTGATGACAAAACGCCCGATAAGCACCGGCCCGAATCCAAAGGCAATATAAGTGCTGGCAAACACAATCGGGTTCATAAAGGGCGCCGCCAGCAAAAAGGCAATGCCCATCGAAATGGGCAGGCCCTTGGTGAATAAACGGCGGGTCACCGGCACCACGCCACATTCACAGACGGGAAAGGCAAGCCCGAGGAAGGTCCCGCCAAGCGCCGCGCCCAACTGATTTTTGGGCAGCCAGCGCAGGACGTCTTCGGTCTTGACGAAAATCTCAATCAAGCCAGAGGTGATTGAACCCAGCAGAAGAAATGGCACCGCCTCGACAAAGATGCCCAGAAAGCGCGTGGCAAAGACGCTCGCAAGCAAGGGCAAATCGCTGCCAGAACGAAGCGCCTGAAAAATGATGCCAGCCAGCACCACAACGGCAATCAGCGCCAGCCCCAGGGTTCTGATGACATGGGGCGACTGTTCGGATGCCTGACTGTTGGACTGCATACTTTCACTCCCGTTTGCCACTGAATAACCGTCAGGCTGTGAAGCGGAACGCTCTTACTGGTCGCTGCCCGATTTTACCATCAGCAAACCGATAAGCAAACCCAGCATCGCGCCAGCCGGCATCCCCAAGGCGACGTTACCCATGCCAATGCCCAGAAAGATGCCGATTGTCAGCCCGATAATGATGCCGATGGCAAAAAGTGGATTGGGTTGCATGGGTCTCTCCCGCACCGACAGGATACACACTCGGCCATAATCATACCGCTTTTCAGCCGCCGATTCGAGGTCGAGATGCAGCCTCATGGCGCGTGTTGGCGCTTGCCGACCCGATACACCCGCGCATGACGCTCAAAGCCGGCTTTCATCTTTTTGGGCCTCATCGCTTCAGCTTCGAAGCGATGTCTCACCCGTTCATACGTCTCGGCGCTGATGACAATCTCGCCCGGCTGCGCATTTTCCTGCAAGAATTTGCAATCATCGGTCGCCTCGCCCAGCGCGGCAAATTCAATGCGGCTGGCGCCGCCCACCATCCCCAGAACGGCGGGACCAGTATGAACCCCGATGCCAAAATAGAGTCGCTCCTCAGGCTCAAGCGCCTGGTTCAGCCCATCCACCGCAGCGACAATCGCCTGCGCCGCCCGCACTGCCCGCACCGCGTGTTCCTCCTGCGGGTTGAGTTGGGTGTTCCACAAGCCAGTGACCGCATCCCCCAGATACTTGTCCACGATGCCGCCGCAAGATGTCATCGCATCGCTCGCCGCGCCCAAATAGCGATTGACGATTTTCATCAATGCTTCCGGCTGAAGATATTCACTGAAGGTCGTAAAACCGCGCAGGTCGGCAAACATCGCAGAAACCGTGCGTTCGGTCGGGCTGGTATCTATTTCTCTGATGGAATCGATATTCTCTATCAGCGCCTCAAGGACAAAGGTCCCCAGCAGACGGCGCTGCTCTTCCTGCTCCTTGCGTTCGGTCAAATCATCAATGACCAGCGCAATCCCGCGATTGACCTGGTCTTCGCTGCGCAATGGGCTGGCGACCACCTGCCAATAATTCTGGCGGCCACGATGTACAAATTTCTCCAGCCACATCTGCTGCATCCGCTCGGCACGCACCTCTTCGATGCAATCATAGAAGCCCTCGGTCATCCGGGGCAGCGCCTCTCGCAAGGGGCGTCCCACCGAACGACAGCCGCCGATGATGATCTCGGCCGCTTCGTTGCACACAATCACATCATTATCCCCGTTGATGGTAATCACACCCGAACCAATCGAAGCGAAGATGTTGGACAGCCGAATTTGCATCGCCTCCATCAGCGCCAGCTGCGCCCGAATGTCCTCAAACAGGCGGGCGTTTTCAATCGCCACCGCCGCCTGCTGTCCAAAGCTGGTGAGCAGCTCGAGTTCGTTCTCCCCGAACAGGCCCGCCATCACCCGATTGTCACAATAAGCAACGCCAATCACCTCATCGCGGACAATCAAAGGCACTGCCAGAATGCTCAGCAAGGAGAAACCAACGATGCTCTCGCTGTGGCTGATGTTGTCATCAGCGCCGGCATTGACCGTCAGCAGCGGCTCGCCGCTTTCCGCTACCCGATTGATGATTGACCAACTGACAATTCGCCCGCCGATGGCGCTCTCCTCAGCGCTCAGGCCGCGGGCAACCCGAAACTCCAGTTCGCCGCTGTCGCGGTTCTTTAGCACAATATAACCGCGTTCCGCCTGTGTCAGCTGAATCACGGTTTCCATCACCTGATTGAGAACTTGGCCAGTCTCCTGCGCCGAGTTGATTAAGGCGCTGGTTTCCGCCAGCCGCCGAAGCTGCTGAAGCTGCATCTGGGAATCCACCAGCCCCAGCGACAGCCTGTCAATGCTGCCGCGCAGCGACCACAAGCCGTCAATCGCGCTGGCAGGCAGTCTGATTCCGCGCCGCCGAAGAAGCCGCTGCTGCTGTTCCAGCAGCTTTTTCACTTCTTCTGTGCGCCCCTTCAGCCGCCTCAGCTGCGCCTGAATGGTGACGAAACCGCTCTCCTGGTTCATTGACTGCGATAGACCTCGTATGCCCGCATACCCTGCGAGATTCCCTTGCCAAAGATGAGCGCACGCTCACAGAACTCGTAAGGCATGATGCCCTTGCTATTTTTACGGATATGCTCTAGGGTCTGCTGTGCGATGGTGATGCTGCCCGGCGCGGCGTTTTCCTGCACGCGCCTAGCCGTGTTGATGGTATGCCCTAAGGCCGTGAATTCACGCCGATTGAAACTGCCGACATTGCCCAGGGTCGCCTCGCCCGTGAACATCCCGATGATATAATAATGCGGGTCGGGGTCAATATCCAACTCCCGATACAGTTCGATAAAGCGGTCACGCATCAACAGGCTGCATTCCAGCGCCTGCTGTGCATGGTTCTGTTGCGGATTAAGCTGCGTATTGAAGAGCGCCATCACCTCATTGCCCATATATTTATCGATAATCCCGCCGCATTCATGGATGCAGTCAGTCGCAATCGCCTGATACTGGTTGATAATTTTCAGCTTTTCGCTGGGTGTGACCGCCGCCAGCGTCGTCAGCGGGCGCACATCCCCAAAGACGCAGGTCACTTCGCGGCGCATCCCCCCCATCTCGATATTGGCGATTTCGTTAATCTGGTCAACCATGCTTTCGGGCAGGATGCGCTTCATGGCGTTGATGGTGGTTTCGTGTTCATGCAAATAGGTGACATCATCCATCACCACAGTCAAGCCCTGCGTCATATCGCTGCTGTCTTTCAAGGGCGATAAAGACAGGTTCAGCGCGACCCGCCCGCGCCCCGGCAATTCCGCATGAAGCTCCAGGGTCTGCTCCATATCCCTCTCCTTGACCCAATCCAATTGGTCAGGCAGCTGGAAAATGGCGCTCTGAAGCACCTGCTCGACCGTGCTGCCAACCGCAGCATCCGGGGCAAGGTTCAAAATCTCGCTGGCGGCGCGGTTAAAGGTTCGCACCAAATCATCGGAGTCGGTCGCAATGATGCCGCTGCCTAGCGATGAAAAAATGTTGTCCATCAACTCTTTCACGCGGGTGATTTCCACCAGAATCTGCTCGGTGCGGGTGTACATGCGGGCATTGGCAATCGCTACCGCCGCCGTATTGGCAAAAGCCAGCAGCAGCGTCTTTTCGCGCTCGGTGAAGAGGCCCGCAAGCAGGCGATTATCGACATAAACAACGCCAATGGTCTCGTCTTTGTATTGCAGCGGCACGCAAAGCACCGAACGCAGGGTAAAGTTGATGATGCTCTGATTGCTCGCCAGACGCTCATCCTGATAGGCATTGTCCGCCAGCAGCGGCTCACGGGTATTCATCACCTCAGCAACAACCGACATGCTAATCTGCGGGACTGCGCCCCCAGTCGCGCTTGTGCCTAAAACGCCGCTCTCGCTGCTTATCCGAAATTCCAATTCCCCCGTGTCATCATTCTTGAGGATGATATAGCCCCGCTCGGCCTGGGTCAGCACGATGACCAGCTCCATGGTTTCTTGCAGCACCGTATCAATATCCAGTGAGTTCGTCATTCTGACGGACATATCCGCCAGCGCCCGCAGCTGCTGAAGCTCGGTTTGGTCTGCCAGGATGGTCTTTTCCAGCCGCTTGAAATCCTGTTGGATGCGGCTCGCGCTGTCGAGTATCTTCGTCGGCATCGCCAGCCCATGCCGCCGCAGCAATTCTCGCTGTGCCGCCAGCGCCGCCGATACCTGCTCAAGGAGGCCCTCAAGCTGCCGCAGTTCATTCACCGCGTTGAATGTAGGGGTTTCCGCTTCGGACATGCCGTTTTTGACTCCATCTGCTCGCCGCCAGAGCAAGGCGGCTGACATTCAGCTTATAGGATACAACAGACCCCTCGCTTCAGAAACCTTCAAACGCACAAAAACTGCCTGCTTCCGCACATCCAGCGCGGCTCATCCCTCCAAGGCGCGTCTGGCAGCCCGCCGTCCAATCTCGACGGCGTAATTGGTGCCGCGGTCCCAAGGATAGACCTGCGACATGCTCGCCCAATAAATGCCCCGCAGCGGCGTCGCCAGGTCGGGGATGTTCCGACTGTGATGCACCTCGGGCACCGGTTGCGCATAAGGCGCCCGCCACACCCACCACCTGCGAACCCAGTCCTGCCCGAAATCAGGATTGATTTTCCGCAGGGACGGCAGGAAACGTTCCACCAGCGCTGCCTCGCTCAATCGAAAATACTCATGGTCGGGCGGCACATAATCGCCACAGTAAATGATATGGTCGCCGCCATAATGCTCACGCGGAATATAGTTCGTATGCTCGACCAGTGCCAAAAACGGAAAATCGCTTTGGGATTTGTCGGCTGTGGTCGCTGGCAGATTGAGCCAGTACGTATCATCAGGCATGAGCGGCTTTTTGAGCGCCAGGACGACGCATAATCCGCCAATGCTTTTGAGCTCAGCAAGCTGTTTGCCATAAGCCGTCGCCGCTAAGCCATCGGTCAGGCGCAGCATCAGGCGCGGCGAGGTGGTGCTGAGAAGGCGGTCAAATGAGCGGGTTTCCCCGTGAATGCCGAGCGATGGTTTCCCGCTCTGCAAGCAGATGCGCTCAGCCCGCGTATGCAGCCGAATGATGACGCCCTTCGCCACCAGCTGCCGCGCCAGTTCATCAAGAAAAGCCTGAAAACCGCCTCTGTACGTGCCTAATTTGAGGGTGCGCTTGACAATCCGCGCCCACATAAAGGACATCGGCACAGTGGCATACTGCTCGGCAAACTTGCCAATCAGCAGCGGCTGAAAGAATTTCTCATAGGCTTCCCTTCCCATCCAGCGGCGCATCCAGGCATCGGCAGTGACTCTTTCAAAGGGCTGCCACCAGGGCGACAGTTTGACAGCCATCCCCGCCAAACCCATGCGCAGGGTCGACATAAAGGGCAGCGGCAGCAAGAGAGCCGAAGGCGAAATTTCGCTGCGGACCGGTTTGCCATCCAGCCAGTAACTTGTCTTGGGACGCGGGAAGATGATGCTGTCGCGCACGCCCATTTCCGCTGCCAAGCCAAGAATGTCATGGTCGGTCGCAAACCAATGATGATAAAACTTCTCCAGCGTCCAATCCCAGCGCTCATCCTTGAAACCGGCCGCCAAGCCACCGACGCGGTCGCCAGCTTCATAGATGGTGACCTCATGCCCCCCATTGGCGAAATCCCAGGCGGCCGCCAGGCCGGTCGCGCCGGCGCCGATGATGCCGATGGACAATTTGCTCATGCTCTTCCTTTGATTTCGCGGACGAGATAGGTCATCAGATTGTACACAAAATCAGGCCTTTTGGCGCAGCTCTGGATTGCATTCAATCGGCGTAGGTCTGCTCGGACAAAGGCCACATGGCGCGGGCTTCGAGGTCAAGCCGACTGCGGTGTCCCTCCAGGAAACGGAAGTGCGCCGCCGCCGCAATCATGGCCGCATTGTCAGTACACAGGGACAAGGGCGGATAACGCAGGGGCAATTCGGTTTGGCCGCGCATCTTTTGCCGTAGCATTTGATTGGCGCTGACACCGCCGCAAAGAAAAATCTCGGTCGCCCCATACGCATTCGCCGCGCGAACGGTTTTCTCCACCAGCACATCCGTCACCGCCTGCTGAAAGGATGCCGCCACATCATTAACCCAGACATCCGAGCGCAGCTGCGCCCGTTTTTCGGCGCCGCCCTGGCGATGGGCGCGGTTTTTCCCCAATGGCTGAACCATGACCCGGCGCATGACCGCCGTCTTGACACCGCTAAAGCTGAAATCATAGCTGTCGTCGCGCTTGGCACGCGGGAAATGATAGGCGCTGACGCTGCCTGTCTGCGCCGCCTGTTCAATCGCCGGCCCGCCAGGGAAGGGCAAGCCCAGCAATCGCCCGACTTTATCAAATGCCTCGCCCGCCGCATCGTCTATCGTGCCGCCCAGCCGCCTGTATTCGCCATGCGCGGTCATCAGCACCAGTTCGCTGTGTCCGCCAGAGACAATTAGCACAACGACAGGAAAGACCACGTCGAGGAAGGGTGGCCTCAGCCAAAGGGAATAGACATGACCCTCCAGATGGTTGATGCCCAGCAGAGGTTTATCAGCCGCCAGCGCCAGCCCCTTGGCATAGCTTATCCCCACCAGCAAGGAGCCCACCAGACCCGGCCCCTGGGTCACAGCGATGGCATCCAGTTGGCTGTAGCTTATGCCGGCCTCATCCATCGCCTGATTGACCACCGCGCCAATGACTTCAGCATGGGCACGCGATGCCACTTCGGGGAAGACGCCGCCATATTGGGCATGCAGGTCGATTTGCGAGGCGACGATGTTAGAGTTGATGGTTCTGCCTTGGGTGACAACCGCCGCGGCAGTCTCATCACAAGAGCTTTCGATTGCCAGAATGAGGGTCATAAACGCTGGTTTTCCCTATGGATGTTCCAATGACGCTATTGTACCAGATTTATCCACCCTATAGGCAGCCAGGCAGCCCGATTGAACCTGCCATTAAACTTTCATTAGACCCTCATTTCTGCTTGGCTTCGTATCGAATAATATGTTATAATGGCCGCGACCGCGTTTGTTCATAGGGGTGAATCTTATGCTCTCGCTGACTGAAAGAACACAAAAGCGCCTGAGTTGGAGCTTGGTCGCATCCGCCAGTTTTCTTTTATTCGTTGCCTTCACAGCTTGGGGAGGCCTCCCAAACGATTCACGGGCTGTGTCCTTCTGGATACAGATTGCTATCCTGTTCATCGTGACCTGCGGCTATATCTTGATGGTATGGCACTTGCTCGCCCGACCGCTAAAAAAGCGGATACGCGCCGACACACTGTCGGTTAAACTTCAGCGGCGCATCTCTCTGCTGCTGGCAGGCGGCGCCATGGCAATGGTCGTCGGTGCTGTCTGGGATGAATTATGGCATCGGCGCTACGGCATCCCCCTGGGCGAAGACTTCTTTTGGCGTCCCCACCTGCTGATGTATTTTGGATTCGCTACTGGCATCCTGACCGGCTTCTGGGCGCTGTTTTACCTCAACCATCACCTGAAAGGCACTTTCCAACAGCGCTTCCGTTCCAATACCATCATCGGCCTGCTCATCCTTCAAGCCGCCTTTTTGATTTACGCCCTGCCGTCAGACCCTATCTGGCACGCCATTTATGGCGAAGACCTGTCGGCCTGGAGCGTGCCGCATCTACTGTTACTGCTTAGCACCGCGATGCTCATGCTGCTGGCAGCGCTGGCGCATCTGTCCACCATCCAAATTGGCGAATGGCGCAGCATCCTGAAAATTCGCTTTGCTGATATATTGCCCCTGCTTATGTTTGCCGGCATCACGCTCACCTGGCTTCAAGTGCTGATGATCGATTGGGACCAGATTCTGGTGGGCAACGCACGGGGATCCTTGGGTCTCTATCGTCCCGAATGGATGATGGCAGCGATTTTGCTGGGAACAGTGACCTTCGTAGGGGTGCTGGCGACCCGCGTCCTGCGCTGTGTGGGCGCCGCGACTCTGGTTGGACTCATTGCCCTGGGCATCCGCTACGGCTTGATTGAGTTGCTGGCGGCATCGGAATTGCACTATGTGACCTGGATTATCGCCCTGCTGCCCCTGATTGCGATTGATATATGGAATTTCTTCTCGGTTTCTATCCGCCAGCAGGCGCCGGGCTGGTTGGGCACCGCGCTGGCTGCTGTGCTGGCGATGCTTGTCAATTTGCCCCTGATTCGGGGGCTGTACGCCATCGAGCCATCGCACCCACTGGCCTATGCCCTTGCCATCCTCGTGACGGGCATCGGCATAAGTTGGCTGAGCCACCAGATTGCCGATTGGATGATGTCAAAACAAGAGCTTGCTGTTTTGGAGGAAAGCCCGCCGGCAGCCTATCAGCCCTTAGCATTCCTGGGCACGCTGGGCGGCTTCGCTGTTTTTATCATCTTCTTCATCCTGACGGCGGCGCCGCCCGTCTGATGATGTCAGGAAGATGCTGAATGGCGGGGCGCTTCATCTTTGTCATCCTGGCTATGGCGCTGGCGGGTTGCAGCGCCATTGAACTCAATCAGCGCAATGCACAGGCAACCGCCCGCATGGAAGCGAACCTTGCCGCCACAGTCGATAGCCGCGTGGCGGCTTTCCAGCTTGAACCAGCCGCAGCCATCACAGCGCGGCACGAGGTCACCGATGAGCCTGTGTCGACAGCCGAAGCCAGCCCATTTATCGCGTCAGCAGCGGAGACGACGGTTTATGGTGCTGTGCCGATCGACAGCGACCGCCTCAACAGCATCACGGCATTGGCATTTGATGCCCAAGGGCAGCTGCTGGTGAGTCTGCGTGCGGGTGAAATCTATCGCCTGGAAGACAGCAATGCCGATGGCGTGGTCGACGCGAACCGCTTGATATTCGAGGACCGCAACGGGGACATCGGGCAGGTATCCGGTTTATGGCTGCGCGGGGATGCGCTTATCGTCATCAACGAGAGACAACTCACTCAGCTGCAAGACACCGACGCGGACGGCATCTACGAGACCGTGACGCAGCTTTCAAGCGGGCTGCCCGCCAATCAAAGCCCCTTGCAAGCCAACAACAGCATCCTTCAGCTGCCAGATGGACGCTATTTCACAGCAAACGTCCATACAGGCGAGATTCTGCAAATCGTGCTGCGCGAGTGAGAAGCCGCCGCGCGACTTGCAGTGGCACCCTTTTTTGCGCTATGCTTATAGGTGAAAAGCTGGCAATGGACAAGGTGAATCTATGTCGGAAAAAACTGCCTTAGCGAAGCCTCAACCCAAGCAGAAGCCCAAGATGGCCGGCAAACCCCGCCGCTACGATTATGACATCATCATCATCGGCTCGGGGCCTGCCGGGCATCGCGCCGCCATCCAATCGGCAAAGCTGGGCAAACGAGTCGCCGTCATCGAAAAGAAAACCCTCATCGGCGGCGTCTCCGTCAACACAGGCACGATTCCCTCCAAAACCCTGCGCGAGGCGGTGCTGCATCTGTCGGGCTTTCGGCAGCGGTCCATCTATGGCGCGTCTTATCAGGTCAAGCAGCACATCACCATGAACGACCTGCTGCTGCGAGCGGATCATGTCATTCGCCATGAGATTGAAATCAACAAGCACCAACTCCAGCGAAATGGCGTCACCCTGTTCGCCGGCATCGCCACCATCGTCAATCAGCATACAGTGCATCTCAACTTTGTTGATAAAATCGGTGAAGACGAACTGACCACGCGCTACATTATGATTGCCACCGGGACAACCGTCGCCAAACCCGACCACATCCCCTTTGACGGACACACCATTTTCACCAGCGACGGCTTGCTCAAGCTCGACCACCTGCCGCGGACGCTGACCGTCGTCGGTGGCGGCGTGATTGGCTGCGAATATGCCTGTATGTTTGCGACGCTGGGCGTGCGCGTGACCATGGTCGAAATGCAGGAGCGCCTGCTGGGGTTTATTGACCATGAAATTGTGGATGCGCTGGTCTATCACATGCGCCAGCAGCGCGTGACGCTGCGCCTGGGCGAACAGGTCAAAAGCATCAGCCCTTGCGAGACACGTTATGGCAGCGGCGTCAAAACCTGCCTCGAAAGCGGCAAGGAGATTGTCACCGAAATGACGCTGTATGCGATTGGACGGCAGGGCGCCACAACAAAACTGGGGCTGGAAAATATCGGCATCAAGCCAGACAAGCGCGGCCGCATCCAGGTCAACGAGAATTATCAGACCCACCTTCCCAACATCTATGCCGTCGGGGATGTCATCGGCTTCCCCAGTCTGGCATCCACCTCGATGGAACAGGGGCGCATGGCAGCGACCCACGCCTTCGGGATGGAGCATCAGAGCTTCCCCGAATTGTTTCCCTATGGCATCTATGCCATCCCCGAAATCTCGACAGTCGGCGCTAACGAAGAGGAACTGACCCGCCAGGGCATCCCCTACGAGGTCGGCAAAGCCTACTACAAGGAAATCGCACGCGGGCAAATCCTGGGCGACACCATCGGTATGCTCAAGCTGATTTTCCACCGCGAGAATCACAAGCTGCTCGGGGTGCACATCATAGGCGAAGGCGCCAGCGAACTGATTCATATCGGACAGACGGTGATGGCCTTCGGCAGTACGGTGGATTATTTTATCAATACCGTCTTCAATTATCCGACCCTGGCCGAATGCTACAAGACAGCCGCCTTCGACGGGGTGAATCGGCTTATTTAGAGGCAGCCCCCTCCCGCGCCGCCGCAAAGACCGCCTTGACCGCCTGCCTGTCACCAGCAAAGAGCAAGCCAGCCGATACCTCAAAAGCCAATTCATCCGGCACCGCCGTGACTTCAAAGGGGCGCGATTGGGGCTGGCGCAGCCGATTGAGCGCAAAACGTTCCCATTGGGTCAATTCCTCGAGTACCGATTTGGCCGGCGGTTTCGGCTCGCTTGCTGGCGGGTTCATGCCCATCGGGACATTGCCCCAGGCAACTGGCGGCAGCTGATAATAGGTCGCTCGCAATTCGTTGATGCTCAGCAGGGGATAGGCGGTGCGGATTTCGTCCAGCCGCGCCTGCGTATCGGTCGGGCGAATATCATCGTATTCAGCGATAAGACCCTCGCCATAAAAAGGCAGCATCTCCTGGCTGATTTTTTGGGCCATCCGCACCAGTTTGGGATAGAGGGTGCGCTCGATAAACAGCCGTTCGGCAACTTTGGCATTGGCTTCGGTGGCGTTCTCGCTGACCAGCCCGACTGGAATGCCGAAGATGTTCAGGATTTCATCGCGCTGTGCCTGGCGCCCCTGCAAGAAATCAAGGTCGCTGTGCGTCAGGCCGATGTTCTGCCAGGTGACCGCCCCGCCCCGCAGAAAGGCGGTTCTGCGCTCGGTGCCGCCATAATTGCTGCGCCACTCGCGTTTGATGCGCTCAAAATCGGTATCAGAGATAAAATCAGAGATATTGACGATGCCGGCTGGCACGCCATTGTCCCGGCCAAAGGCCTTGCGATTCCAGTCTGCCATGTGCTTGTCACTGAGAACCGCGTTGCGGGCTGCGGCAATAGGCGACAGGCCATAATAATCGTTGGCGGGATGCCAGCGCCGAAAATGAATGACCTCCATCACATCCAGCGGGATGTGCTGACCGTCAATCTCGTACAGATAGCCGCCCACCACCTGCGTCTTGTGCGGCACAATCGTCACGCGGTCAGGCCGCAGCACCCAGATTTCACGCGGCTTCCCCAGCGAATCACCGACGAGAAACCAGTAGGCATTGCCATGCAGTTCCAGCGACCCCAACGTTTGTTCAAACAATTCAAAGCGGCTGGTCAGTGGATTGGGATTGCTGAATAATCGCTCCAGGGGATGATTCTCGATGCCGATTCGAGCTTCGCCTTCCAGCTTAAACACCCGCAGCGGCACCAGTGCGCCCGCTTCGGCAATGCGATTGATGGCGATATAAACCCAAGGCGAACCTTCGTAGACCTGCGCCGAGTGGACATCCAGCGCTGGATTGAGATGAAAGCTGCTGTGCGCCGCCACCCTTTCGATATGTGGCGCCTGGAGCCGCAGCCGCTTGCGCCGAACCCTGAACCAGTTGCTTAGCCAGTTGAACATGGATGCTCCTCTTGCTCTGTTTAGGGCAAGCTAACACATCCCTTCGAGCAGGGGGCGACCGTCCGTTCACGGGTTGGGGTTTTATAACGATGTCAGCCGCAATACCCCATGGCCGTCACGACCTGCGTGACGAGCGGCATTTCGCACCAGAGTTCGAGGATATCAATCAAGACCAGGCCCACAATGCCAAAGCAGACGAATGCCAGCACAAAAAAGACAAAGCATCCCAAAATCAGCCATGACGATGAACCGCCCTCTTCGCGCACGGCATAGGGGTCATAATCATAACCCGCGTATTGCTGTGGCGGCATGGGAATGCCATAGCCAGCCTGCTGCTGCGGCTGTTCGGCATAAGTCGGATAGTTCGGCTGCTGCTGTGGATATGCCTGTCTGTCCGGCGGCGCATAGGGGTCTTCTGCGGCGGCCGCTGGCTGATAGTCATATTCTGGCGGCTCGACTGGCGCGGCATAGACGCTTTCAGCAGGCGGCGGTGTCTCCAACTCATCAGGCGCCGGCGGCGTGACGGGGACGGGCTGCGGCGGCCGCTTGATGTCCAACCCCAGGGTCACTGTTTCGCCCAGCCCAATCATATCGCCATTTTGCAGTGGCGTGACGCCAGAGACCCGTTTGCCATTGACAAAAGTCCCATTGGTCGAACCCAAGTCTTCCAAAGTGATGCTGTCGCCCGAACGCAGCAGGCGCAGATGATGGCGGCTGGTTTCGCGGTCGTTAATCACAATATCGTTGGTGATGTCGCGTCCCAGGGTGGTAAGCTCCTGGGTGATTTCATAACTTTGATTGGGTTGGGGGCCGCGTCTGACAATCAACTGGAAGCGGACATTCTCCTGCATCTTTCCCTCCTGCGCGTGCATCAAGGCATCCCCAAAATACTCACGCTTGCATTATACCGTGTTTTGCCCTTTTGCGAGAACCTGCTTTTCGCCAATCAGCCAAAGTCCACGCACCGCGCCGCGCAGCCAGTCGGCAGCCACAGCTTGATAAATGCCAAGCCGTCAACCCATTCGCCATGGACGACCATCTCCCAATGCAAGTGGGGCCCGCTGCTGCGGCCACTGTTGCCGCTCATGCCGATAATCTGCCCGGCGGCGATGCGCTGCCCGCGCGTTACCTGCAACTCCGAGAAATGAGCATAACCGGAGTAGACGCCATAGCCATGATTAATCATGACATAATTGCCGCGTATATCCAGCCTGCCAGCAAAGACGACCACACCAGCCGCAGCCGATTTGACGGGCGTCCCCACCGGCGCCCGTTGGTCCCAGCCCGTATGACGGGTTCGCACCCTCTGGTTCAATAGGCGATAAGCGCCGAAGGGGGAGGTGGTCTGGGATGCCAGCGGGAGCGCGAAGCCGACTGCGTCCCAGAGCGGCACAGGGGTGACCGCTGCCGTCATCGCATCCAGTTTGGCGAACTCGGCAGCTTCCAGTTCGGGGTCAGCCAGATAAGAGCGGTCGCCAGGGATATTAAAATCCTGGGTGATATAATCAGCAGCCTCGACCCGAACATCCCGCTTGAATGTGACAGCGCCCGCGCTCCCTTCCACCAGCGCCGTCAGTTCATAATCACCCGGTCGCACATTCATATCGACAGCGGCAAAGGCATACCAGGCATCGCCCTCAAGCTGGAAAAAGGGGATTTCCGCGCCCAAGAACAAAAGCCGCGCCTGATGAATCGACTCGGCTTGCAGGCGAAGCAGGCCAACACCCCCTTGCATGATGGACGAGAAGTACCATTCCAGCCACACATCCCCTTCGACCAGCACCGCGCTTGGCATGGGGCGTGGTTCTGGCTGGGGGATGGCATCACTGTCGCTCTGCGCTTGCGCCGGCAGCATGTAAAACAGGCTGATGAGACCCAGGACAAGCAAACGGACTGAAGGCATCGGCAGACACAGCTTTCGCATTCATGGTTGGTTTTTTGCCGCTGACCTATATTAAAAGCCAAAGCAGCCTGGCGACAGGATGAGTTTGACTTCGAGGAAAGCGGCGCCTGGTGTTATACTGGTTGGATATTGACGATTGCCATGAAAAGGACAAAGCGGATGAACCCCGAAAGCAGCCGACGCATTCTGAGCTACCTGCGTCGACATCAAGACGATATGGTCGCCGACCTTATCAAGCTCATCGAACTGGAATCGCCCACCAACCACAAGCCATCGGTGGACAGGCTGGGCAGCGTCCTGGCGGAAGAATTGCGACAACTCGGCGGCGATGTCGATATTTTCCCCAAGCAAGCGGTTGGCGATGTCGTCCGCGCCCGTTGGAATCCGGGCGATGGCGGGATTCTGATTCTCAGCCACATGGACACGGTATGGGATGTGGGGACGGTTGCCCTGCGCCCAAGCTATGTCGATGGCAATCGGCTTTATGGCGTCGGGGCGATGGATATGAAGGGCGGGATTGTCATTGCCTTATGGGCGCTGCGGGCCTTGCGGACGCTCAATCTGTTTCCGCATCAGGCGATTACCTATCTGCTCAATTCGGATGAGGAAACCGGCAGCCGCGCATCGAGAGAAAACATTGAAGCCGAGGCGCGGCGGCATCAGGCCGTCTTCGTGACCGAGCCACCCCAGGATGGCGCGTATAAAACCGCCCGCAAAGGCGTCAGCCGCTATACCGTCAAAGCCATCGGGCGGGCAGCGCACGCCGGCGCTGACCACGAAAAAGGGGTCAACGCGATTGAAGAATTGGCGCATCAGGTCCTCAAGATTCAAGCTATGACCGATTATGAAATCGGCACAACCGCCAATGTCGGCACGGTCAGCGGCGGGACGCGCGGCAATGTCGTCCCAGCCGAGGCACAGCTTGAGGTCAATGTGCGAGCCAAGACCCGCGCCCATGCCCAAGCCATCCACCGACAGATGATGAGCTTGCAGGCCCATCATCCCGCAGCGAAACTCATCATCAAAGGCGGCATTCAAGTACCACCAATGGAGCGCACCGCGGCTATCGTGGCTTTGTTCCGCCAGGCGCAGGCACATGCCGCCTCGATGGGTCTCGAATTAAACGAGAAAAGCACCGGCGGCGGCTCGGATGGCAATCGCACCGCCGCAATGGGCGTCCCGACCCTGGATGGGATGGGCATCGTTGGCGATGGCGGTCATGCTATCGACGAATATGGCGAGATTGCCTCCATGCCCGAACGGGCGGCGATTATGGCGGCCATGCTGCGCGACAAATTGCAAACAGGCTGACATAAGGCAAGGGCTGCGCTATGTTCGACCGACCCAAATCATCAGTCGTTTTGACGAGAACGGTTCTGCCTTGAGCGACCATAATCGCCTGTGCATTGAAGTTGAATCATTGTAAAACTATAAGGATTGTCCATTCCTATAACGAGGTTGCCAACCCATGAAACTCGAACCCTTTGCCATCGAAAACTATTTTCGCAAATACGAATTCAGCGCGCCCTGGCAAATCAGTCCATCCGACTGTGAGCCTCTCACCCTGAACGAACTGCTCTCTTTCGCCAGCCCGATGCGGCGCGAGCAGTTTGAGACACTGTGGCTCGGCTACACCGAGACCCAGGGACATCCCGAACTGCTGTCTGCCATCGCCCATCTCCACACTGGCATAGCCGCCGAGCAAGTCCTTGAGGCCGTGCCAGAAGAGGGCATCTTCATTGCCATGAACAGCCTGCTTCATGCCGGCGACCATGTCGTGGCGATTTCCCCCAGCTTTCAATCGCTCTACGAAATCGCCCGTGCCATCGGCTGTGAACTGACCTTCTGGCATCAGCACAGAACAGACGCGGGCTGGCATTTTGATGTGGATGAACTGGGGAGGCTGATTCAGCCAAACACCCGCATGCTGGTTGTCAACTTTCCGCACAATCCCAGCGGCTATCTGCCCGACCATGCTGATTTTGAACGGGTTGTCGCGCTGGCGCGTCAGCACGGCCTGATTTTGTTTTCGGACGAGATTTATCGTTTCATCGAACATAACCCGCGGTCGCGCCTGCCTTCGGCAAGTGAAACCTACGAAAAGGCGGTGGTTCTGGGTGGCTTGTCGAAGGCTTTTGGCTTGCCCGGATTGCGGGTCGGCTGGCTGATAACACAAGACCGCGCCATGATGCAGCAGATGATGCACCTCAAATCTTATACCACGATTTGCGGCAGCGCCCCCAGCGAGATTCTGGCGCTGATTGCCCTGGAAAATCATCAAGCGCTGACAGAGCGCAGCATCGCCATCATACAGCGCAACATCGCTTGCGCCAGAGCCTTTTTTGAGCGTTACCCGGATTTGTTTTGGCTGACCTATCCCCAGGCCGGCACGATTTCGCTGGCAGAGCTAAAGGCTGATATGGACATCTACGAATTTGCCGAAGCCGCCGTCAGCGAGCAGGGCGTGATGGTCCTGCCGGCGACTGTCATGCAATTCGAGGGGAATTACTTCCGACTGGGATTCGGCCGCCGCAGCCTGCCCCATGCCCTGGAACCCTTTGAGCAGTTTATTCTGCACCGACTGCGCTAAGGCACGGCAAAAGAGATGGTCGCGCAGGTTTTTGACCGCATCGCCACCCCGCCCGCGGACGCGGCGGATTTTGTCCAGTGCCATCATGCCTTGGTCAGGCGAACGGCTGCCGGGGTCAATATCCAGTCCAGTGCGATAAGCGATGATGGATTTTAGTCCCTTGTCCCCGCGAGCTTGTTCGAGGCGCTCATAAATCCGTGCTTCGATATCGCTTATCGGCTGATTCATGGTTAATCAATCCATTTGGCGGCGGGTATCTCGGTGGTGGCTCGCGGCAAGGTGGCG
Source organism: Aggregatilineales bacterium (assembly GCA_965214515.1). Lineage (GTDB taxonomy): Bacteria > Chloroflexota > Anaerolineae > Aggregatilineales > Phototrophicaceae > UBA6055. Next base: position 2,661,660 of record OZ243955.1, on the reverse strand, counting down.
GCAACATCCGCCCGGTAACAATAATAGGCGACTTCGCTTAACCTCGCCCACCACACACGCGGAAAACCGCGCAGATGCCGAATCAGCTTTTCCAGCACGATGAGACCCGAAGGGCGGCCTGCCAAAAAGGGGTGCATGGTCATATTAAACAAGCCCCCCCGCGCGAACAAGCCTTCAAATTCTGCCGTGAACACTTCCAGACCGATTGAGGGCGGGTTGATGCCATGGCCAACCGGCGGCACCGATACAAAGCCAAACTGCACCCAATCATCGTTGCGCCAACTGACGGGCAGCTCCAGCAAATCTCCTTCGGCTGTTTCGATCCAATAGGGAATGTCATAGCCCATCAAGCTGCTGTCAAATTGGAATCCGTGGCGCTTGAGTAAAGCCGGCGATGTGGGTTTAAGCTCCCAGGCCGGTGAACGATAGGCAAGCGGCTTGCGTCCGATGGTGTTTTCGATGACTTCGATTCCTTTTTGCAGGACGCGCTCTTCCTGTTCATCCCCCAAGCCATCGGGACGTTCGTGCATATAACCATGATGTCCCATGTCGTGACCACGCGCCACAATGTCGCGCACCAGTTCGGGATGCAGTTCAATCGTGCGGGCAGGCGCAAAGAAGCTCGCTTTAATCTCATATAAATCGAGCAAGTCGAGAATATGCGGCACGGCAACATTGGGACCATAACTGAACTCCGACATCAGAGCCAGTCGCTTAGTCGCATTGGGTTTGTCCAGCAGATACGGGATGGTTTCGCCATCCATATCGAAGGTTAGCGTCACCGCGCACAGCCGTTCATCGGGCCATTTGAAATCCGCCATCATCCATTTCCTTTGCCAGCGAGCGCAGCCGCGCCATAATTGGGCAGCAGACCCAATTTCATCGCTCAATCATCCTTATATTCCAAAGCTCAAGACGGAACTTCCGCCTGGCGGGTATGCCAATCGTGCGCCTGTTCATAGGCATGGGCAATTCTGAAGAGTGTCGCCTCGTCAAAGGGCCGTCCCAAAAGCTGATAGCCAATCGGCAAGCCCTGGCTGCTAAAGCCGCCGGGTGCGCTGATTGCCGGCTGACCGCTCAGGTTGGCGGAGAAGGTGTGATGGATGTACGAAATCATCGGCGTTTCATCAATGTCCATGTCCTGCCGCGGCTGGTGCAGTTCCGTCAGCAAAGCTGTCGGCAGCGGCATAGTAGGCGAAATCATGGCATCGAGACCTTCCGCCCGGAACAGGCTGGCGATGGCATCACGGAACAATGCCCTGGCACGCAAGCCGGTAATATAATGGGTCGCGGGGAGCAGTTCGCCCAGTTGCAGGGTGGCACGGGTCGCCGGGTCATACTTGTCGCCGTGTTCACGCAGCTGCCGCCGATGATAAGTGCTGGCTTCCGCCATCATCACCGTGAAGAGCGTCTCCGGCGTAAGCTCCAGTTCGGGCAAACGAACTTCAATAATCTCCGCGCCCATCCCCGCCAGTTCGCTGATGACCGCCTCGGTTGCGGAACGCACATCGTCAATCACACCGGCATACAAAAAATAATCGCGGTCAATGCCCAGCCGCAAACCGCGCAAGTCCTCGCCAAGCCCAGCAGTAAAATCAGGCACAGGCTCCCTGGCGCAGTTGGCATCCTGCGGGTCATAGCCAGCGATAACCTGCAGCATCAAGGCGGCATCCTTGACTGTGCGCGTCATCGGCCCAACATGGTCAAGCGACCACGAAAGCGGTATCACCCCGTAAGCGCTGACGCGACCATAGGTGGGTTTCAAGCCGACGATATTATTGATGGAGGCGGGAATGCGAATCGAGCCACCCGTGTCCGTGCCAATCGCGCCAAAAGCCGACCGGACGCTCACAGCCACGCCAGAGCCGGTGCTGGAGCCGCCAGGATAGCTGTTCATCTCCCAGGGGGAGCGCGTCGGCGGTTCATTCACACCATAAGCAAACTCGTGACAGACTGTCTTGCCGACCAGGATGGCGCCGGCTTCATCCAGTTTGCTGACAACAGTCGCATCATAATCGGGTACAAAACCCGCCAGCACCCTAGAGCCAGCTTCGGTCGGGATGCCTTGGGTATAGATGATGTCCTTAACGCCTATCGGAATGCCATGCAAGGCGCCGCGATGTCTCCCGGCTGCCATTTCGCTGTCGGCACGCTCGGCTGCTGCCAGCGCAAGCTCCTCTGTGACCGTCGCATAAGCATGAACCATCGGCTCGGTTTGTTTGAGGCGGTCAAGCGTCGCCTGAGTCAATTCAAGGGCGCTGATTCGACCCGCTGCCAGACCTTCAGCGGCATCGCTCAAGGACAAGTTGACAAGTTCATGAGCCTCATTCATACCAGCGTGCATCCATTTTCACGATTGGAGAACATTCTGTCAGATTAAACCGCTCAAGAACCTGAATCGCGGACACCTGGTTCGATAATGCCAGCGCCAGCCCCTCAAGCTCCACCCGCGCAACCTCAAGCCCCAAAAATTCAGCCAGCCAAGCTGTCTGCTCAACCTGAATGCTTTCGTCGGACTTGCTTCGTCCATAACTCATCGCAAACTCCAATTCAACTTTTTAGTCAGCCGTCTATTGATTGGAATAAATCCCGTATTCCCAAACTTTTTCGCTCATGCGGGCGATGGCATCTTCAAGGTTTTCCCAGATGCCGCGATGCCCCGCTGCCAACACGCACATGATAACGGGCGGCGCATCATGCGATTCAATCACACCCACATCGTTGGCGATAAAAGGATTGAAATCGCCTGTTTTGTGCGCCACCTTCGCCTCGACCAAATACTTGGGCAGGCGTGAGCGCGAGATTTGCAAGTGCAGTATGCGCCGCATCGCAGCACAGGATTCCGCGCTGGCACAGCTGTCCGTCCACATCATTTCCAACAGTTGACCGATGGCGCGGGGGGTGGCAAGTCCGAATGGCTTGCCGGTTTCAAAATGAAACCTTTCACGGGCTGCCAGCCAGTCCGCTGGGGACAGGTCAGGATAGCCAGTGCGAAACAGGTCGGCTGGATTAAGTTCGCCCAACTGCGGGTCAACTGAGCCAGCCAGCGCCGAAAACCAATCGAAGCCTGTCCCCAGAGCATCTATGTCGCCCAAGCCTAATTCGCGCATGGCCGCATTGACCGCCTCGAATCCGCCCACCGCTTCAAAACAGTAATCGGTCGCGGTGTTGTCACTTTCGATAATCATCAAAGTCGCGGCATCCCGCAGGCTGAACACCATGCCATCATCCATCGCATGCAAAACACCCGTGCCAAAACGTTTCCAGCGGGTCTCCAACCTGAGCCGCCGATTGAGGTCAAGCCGCCCGGCATCCTGCTGACGGAAGAGGGTCACCAGCAGCGGAATTTTGATGACGCTCATGGTGTCCATCTGGACATCAGCCTGCCAGGCGATTTCTTCACCGGAGCCGATAAACTTCACATACAGTCCCCAATCCGCCCGGATGCCCAGCATCAGACCTTTCAAGCTGCGTTCAAGCTCGTTTTGCATGGGTTCTCCTATCGCCGCACGACGCCGCCGCGGTATCATGCACAGACGAACTAATATCGGTCATCCGCAGCAATCCTCATGGGTCATCCATGTTTATGAACCCTCTTCGGTCGGGAGGCGCTTCGACTGGCGCTGTCGTTCCCCAAATTGATTGATAAGCCCCCAGACCCCTTGCGGGAAAAAGCGCATGGTAATGACGATGATGACGGCCACAATCATAAAACGAACCGGCCCCCGCGCCACGCCAAACACGGATGACATCCATGCGCTGGATGCCATCAACTCGCTGACAAAGGTCATCACAACACCCATGACCACCGGCCCGTAGATGGTCGCCACACCACCCACCAGCACCATGCTTAGAAATAACGTAGCTAAAGAGAAGCCGAAAATGTCCGGTGAGGCGACAATCAGATAATGGGCGTAGACCGCGCCCGCCAAGCCAGGGAAGATGGAACTGAGCAGGAAAGCCAGCAAGCGCTGCCGCGCCAAAGGGATGCCGCGGGCGACAGCGTATTCTTCAAAATCGCGCAGTGCCACCAGACTCAAACCGAAATCCGATGTGACCAGCCGGCGCAGAAAAATGGTGGAACACAGCAGCAGTAAGCCCACCAGATAGAAGTAAGCAACTTTGCTTTCACGAAAGGCGAAATCCCCAATGCTTAGCTGTGGCACGCCGGTGAGTCCCTGCTGTCCGCCGGTGATGGCGGGTTGGCTCAACAAGAGAAACAGCGCCAGTTGGCTGAAAGCGAAGGTCAAGAGCGCGACATAAATCCCGCGCAGGCGAATGGCGGGGATGGACACGATGACGCTGGCAAGCGCCGCCGTCAAGGCGCCGGCTGGCAGACCGATCCAGGGTGATGCGCCCAGCTTGACCGCAAGAACGCCACTGGTGTAAGCGCCGATGCCAAAGAAGGCGATATGGGCGAAGTTGAAGACCCCGGCATAACCCAAGGTTAAATCCCAGTTGGAGGCGACAACCGCGTATAACATGCCCAGAATCGCCAGGTGAATCAGCAATTTGTTGTCGATAGCCAACGGCACGGCTAGAAAGAGGGCGATGCCAAGCGCCCAAACAAGGGAGCGATTCTCATTCAGCCAGTCTAAAAATCTCATGAGTCTTCACCGCCCATCAGACCACGCGGGCGAAAAATGAGAACCAGAATGAGTGTAGCGAACAGGACGACGGGCGCCCAATAAAGTGAAAGGGCATAGGCGCTGGTCTGTTCAATCAAGCCGATGACATAAGCGCCAATGATGGTGCCCGGCAGGCTGCCCAGCCCGCCAAAGACCACGACCACAAAGGCACGCAGCAGCGGCTCTGACCCCATCGTTGGCAAGATAAAGAACAAGCCGCCCAGCATCACGCCAGCCAGCCCCGCCAGCATGGAACTGACCACAAAGGTAAGCGGGTAAATCTGTTTGACATGGATGCCGACCAGATGGGCAAAGTCATCGTTCTGTGCCACTGCCCGAATCGCCAGACCCAGCTTTGACCGCTTCAAAAAGAGGTTGAGCAAGAGCAGTGCAATCGGTGTCAGGACGATGATGAGGATTTCTTGCCTGCCGATGGCCGTGTCCATAATTTCGAGCGGCGGTCCCTTCAAAATGCGGTCAAGCTGTTTATAACGGGGGCCGAAGACAACCTGCACGGCATTTTGCAAAAAACTCGCCCCGGCTATCGTGGTAATAATGACCACCAGGTCGGCGCCGGGTTTGCCAATAAAGGGTTTCACCAGCAAAACATAAATGAGATAGCCAGCGAGTCCGCAGAAGATGATGGCTATCGGCACGCCCACCAGCAGGCCGAAGCCGCCGCGCATGGCCGCCAGCCACTCTCCCAAGGGGTTGAGGGCTTCGCCCAGGATGCCCCAAGCCTCCCGATTTTCCACAATCGACTTGCCGATGGGGTTCAGCACCTTCGCCAGTCCGCCGCGATTGGAAATATACCAGGCAGCATAAGCGCCAATCATCACCAGCGCACCATGCGCGAAATTGAACATGCGGACTGTCCCCCATACCAGCGACAGTCCGCTCGCCATCAGCGCATACAAGGAGCCAGAGACCAGCCCACTGGCGATAATGGCGACAATGGCTTCAGGGGTCATGGTGTCACCTTCCCAAAATACATCTCAAGGATTTCTGCCTGATTCACCTGCGAGACATCTTCGGTTTCCAAAGAAACGCTGCCCTTTTCAATCAGATACAGTCGCTGACATAATCCGAGCAGCAGTTCAACATCCTGGTCAACCACAATCATGGTCACGCCGCTGGCGGCAATCTCGCCGATTGCCCGTGCCAGTTCTTCCTTGATAAGCGGCGCCAGCCCAACACTGGGTTCATCCAAAATCAACAGCAGCGGCCTGCCCATCAGACCGACCGCAATCGAAAGCATCTGCCGCTCGCCGCCGCTAAGCGTCCGGGCGCGTTGATGGCGGCGCTCCTTCAAGCGGGGAAAGAGCGAAAATACCTTGTCGAAATTCTCGGACTTGCTGCTGTCGGTTCGTTTGACATAGGCGCCAAGCCGGAGATTTTCCATGACGGTCATTCTAGGAAAAAGCTGGTTGCCCTGGGGGACATGAATCAAACCGAGTTCAACGATTCTGCGGGCATCCAGTTGGGTGATGTCCTCCCCGCGAAAGCGAATGCTGCCCGACTTTGCCGCAATCAAGCCGGAAATCGTGCGCAGCAAGGTCGTTTTTCCATGCCCATTAGGACCAAAAAGCCCAACATGCTCGCCTTCGTCCACATGCAACGAAAGCGAGCGGACGACATCAATTTTGCCATAACCGGAGACAAGTTCCTTAACCTGAAATAGCATGGAAGGCGTCCTTTCCGCGTTCGCCCAGGTAGGCTTCAATGACCGTATCGTCTTTTGCCAATTCTTCCGGCGAACCTTCAGCCAGCCGTTTGCCAAAGTCCATCACCATCACCCGATTGGAAACGCCAAACAACAATGGCAGCACATGCTCGATGATAATGATGGTCACATCGCGCTGGCTCAGGCGCATAATCAGCGCCTCAAGTTCGCTCAATTCAGCCAGGTTCAAGCCACCGGCGGGTTCATCCAGCATCAGCAGCTTGGGATTGCTGACGATAGCCGAGGCAATCATCAGCCGCTTTTTGGCATACAGCGACAGTTCGCCAGCGATGCGGTCGCGGTCCGCTGTCAGTTCAAGCTGCCTCAGCGCACCCTCGACAGCCGATTCATATTCGTCCGGCAGCAGGCCAGTGCCGAAGACCGCGCCGATGCGGACATTTTCCTGCACGGTAAGCGTGTCGAAGGCGGTTTCTTTTTGAAAGGTGCGGGCAATGCCCATCTCGTATATCTTGTGGGGCGACATCTCCGAAATCAGTTGGTCGCGGAGATAGACGCTGCCAGCATCAGCATGATAGGGAATGCCAGTAATCAGATTAAAGAGCGTCGTCTTGCCAGCGCCATTCGGGCCGGCAATGCCATAAATCTCCCCCTCATGGACATCAAAGCTCACATCGTCCACCGCCAGCAATTCGCCAAACTTCTTGGTTGCATTTTTGACCGACAGGATTGTTGTCATAAGATTTTCCGGATATGGGCTGGGAACAGACATCAATCAACAAGGGTCGCACCCTATCGGACCCTTGTTGAAGATGGTCAATTAACCCCCGTCCATGCTTTCGACATGGATTGAAGTCGTGGCACTGCCTTGCTATTCGCTCTCCATCCACGGCGGCACCCGGAACTCACCAGTCGCAAAGCGGTCTGGCTCAAGCTGGAAGCGTTCGCCTTCCCAAATCTGGTAGAATTGCATTGGATAGTATTCATCACCCTGGAGCGCAAGGTGCGTGACCTGGTCGAAGGTCAGATAACCCGCCAGGGTTTCAGTTTCCAGGCTGCCGATACATTCCCCGATTGCCAGTCTGTCGGTCGGGTCGCCCACTTCTTCCAAGCAACGGGCATAAATCATCACCTGGTCATAAGCAATCACAGTGAAGTAACCGCCGCGATGCCCGTACATTTCCTCGTAGCGGTCACGGATGGCGATCACCTCTTCCTTGGAATCAATGGCGGCGCCGAGGTTGTTGTAAATCAGCCCGGTGGAATTGTCGCCGGTCAGTTCGAGGAATTCTTGCACCGATGGACCATACTGGAGGAAAAGGATGGAGTTCGGCGGGTTCTCCATAAACTGGTTCATAAAGGCGGCGTTGTTGGGTGGCGCGGAGTCGGTGACAATCACGATGTCGGGTTCATCTTCGCGGATTTTCGCCAGGATGCCGCGCCAGTCGGTGACCGAGGCGAAAGGCACCGTCTCAAAACCAGTGACGGTCCAGTCGAGTTCCATAAATTTTTCCTGCATCCCGTTGGCAATCGTTGTGCCGTAGGGGTCATCGGAACTGATGATGAATGCTTCACGGTCGCGCAAGGTCAGCAGCCCCTCATCGTTATAGTGTTCCAGCAGTTCCGGCAGAGCCGTTTCGTAAGCGTCATACGACGGAACCCGCGACCAGACGGTTGGATAATTCTCCGGATTGGAGGAGATAATATCGCGTGTCTGCGCCGCATTTGCCGAAATCAGATAGGGCATATCAATCTCTGCCATCAGGTCAATTTCAAAATTGGACGTGCTGGCATAGGCAGTCATAATGAAGTTCAAATCTTCGGTATTGCTCAACTGGTTGACCGCCGTTGTCACGGCATCAGCACGTTGGTCAACCGTGTCTGCGATGACAATTTCCAGCATATAACCAGCGACGCCCCCGGCGGCATTGATGTCATCGACCGCGATTTGCGCTGCCTGAACCACATCCTGGGCATCAGCGCCAAAGGCACCGGTCAGGGGAACCATGATGCCAATTTTGGCAACGGACATATCTTGAGCCTGGACGAGCATCCCCGACATTGCCAAGGATACCAGAATAACCACTGCAAAAATCACACGGAACTTCAAAAAATGTTTCATCATATCTCCCTTATTAACAAAAAAACTGAATAAAATTGGAAGGCAGGCCGCTTGCCCGCAGTTTATTGACACAAAGTATAAAAGTAACACCCGGCTTTGTCAACTTTCCTGTGATAAACTGTCCTCTGCTATAAGACCGACAAAGGTACAGCCTCGCTGCTCTGGTCTTTTGATGCGATTGCTCTGCCCTTGATAGTTGCTGTCTCGGATTGCTGGCACAATTTGCATTATTTCGTACACTCATCTTAATCGGAAGTCGGAGGATGTTATGGACAGCTTGTTATTGACCAATGCGCGGGTGCTGGATACCCGTGCCGGCGAGTTATTGGAGAATCAGCATGTTCTGGTTCGGGGCGGCGCCATCGCTGCGGTGAGCGAGGATAAGCCGGCGGCGGATGCCGAACAGATTGACCTTGGCGGCCGAGTGCTGATGCCGGGGCTGTGCGATGCTCATGTGCATGTGACGGCTGCCACTGCCAATCTGGCTGCCATGCGCCATTGGTCACCTGCCTACGTGACCGCCCGCGCCGCCGGGATTCTGGAAGGGATGCTGATGCGTGGCTTTACCACAGTGCGCGATGGCGGCGCCGCCGATTGGGGCTTGGCAAAAGCTCTTGACGAAGGCTGGCTGACAGGCCCGCGGCTGTTTTTTTGTGGGCATGGCTTGTCGCAAACAGGCGGTCATGGTGACATGCGCGGCGCCGGCGACGACAGCGGCGCCTTGAGCTTTGCCGGTGCCGGCATCGGATGGGTCTGCGATGGTGTCAGCGAAATGCGCCGTGCCTGCCGTGAAGAGATTCGCCGCGGCGCTCATCACATCAAACTGATGGTTTCGGGCGGCGTCGCCTCGCCAACCGACCGCATCGACAGCACGCAGTTTTCCGAGGATGAAATCCGCGCAGCCGTTGAAGAAGCGGAAGCCGCCAATTTGTATGTCATGGCTCACGCTTATACTGCCCGCGCCATCAACCGCGCCTTGCGCTGTGGGGTGCGCTCGATTGAACATGGCAACCTGCTTGACCAAAGCAGCATTGAACTGTTTTTGGAAACCGATGCCTTTCTCGTGCCAACGCTGTCAACCTATCAAGCGCTGGCGGACGAGGGGGTGGCTGGCGGACTGCCAGCGGAACTGCATCACAAAATTTTTGATGTCCTTGACGCCGGGAAAAAGGCGCTCGAACTGGCCTATCACAGTGGGGTCAAGCTGGTCTATGGCACGGATTTGCTGGGGGACATGCACCGCCGCCAACTGGATGAATTTACCATCCGCGCCGAGATGATGCCACCGGTCGATATTCTGCGGTCAGCGACCTGCAATGCCGCCGACCTGTTGCAGCGCCAAGGTCAGTTGGGCGAAATCATCGCCGGCGCCTGCGCCGATATGCTGGTCGTCGAGGGCAATCCACTCGAAGATGTGCAGGTGATGACCGACCCGCAGACCAACCTGCGGATGATTGTGAAAGACGGCAAAATCTACAAGAATACCCTGGTTTGAGAGCTGTCATCCATTCACTTCATGAACAAAACCCGAAAAAGCATATAACTTGGCACGCTTGATTTCAAACAGAATACGAATATCTCTGCCTGCCAGTTCATGGAGATGCTTTTGTTCCCAGCGCAAGCGGACAGACAGCCCGCTTGCCCTAACGGCGACGCAATTATCCATTTCAAATCCGCTTAAAGTCGTCCCATCCACGTCGGCAAGGCCCGCGCGGATGCTGCCGCCGGGATGAATCTGGGCGTTGATGGTCAATGCCGCCGCCTGCGCCCGCAGCACAGCCGTCGATAGCATCGCCGGCCGATGCGCCGCCTGCGGGACAAAGCCGACAAAACGGTCTTTCGCCAAGGTTGCCAGACCAAACGAGCCTTCGCGCCAGCCATTATGCAAACCGTTGCTGCCGCCATAATAAATCAGAACCTCGTCATCCCGAATCACTGGCGCAGCCGCATACACACAGCCACAGTCATAATCACCATTCGGGTAAGCGCCGGCGCCACGGGGAAGAAGCGCCTGCCCCGGACAAATGCGATGCCAGACCAACGAATCCGGACTCCACGCCAGTTCGGTATCGACCGTATCCCAGTCGGGCGCTTGTGGATTGCCCTTATGAAACACCGCCGGCAGCCCCAGATACAAGCCCCCATATCGGAAAATCGGCATGGAATAGATTTGGTCGTGGGCATTCTCCCCGCGCATGATTTCAACGGGCTGCGACCAATGCACAAAATCATGGCTCTCGCTTCGCATGACAGTGCGCACACCATGATAGGGCTTTTCCGACCATCCTCTCGTTATGCCAAGATACTGTCCCAGTTCAGGCGACCATAAAGCATTGTTATGACAGTCACCGACAGCATCATGCTCTGGCCACAAAATCGGCTGCGACCAGTGAATGCCATCGGGGGAGAAAGCCACTGCCATCCGCCGGGCGCTTGCATTGCGATGCAGAAACTTGTAGCGGCGCACAGGGTCAGGATCATGCAAGTCTTTGAAAACACCACCAGCATGAATCCCGTGAGTGGTCTTACTCATAACGATATTGTTGGCGGTCGAGCCGTCAAATTCAATGATGCCCAGAACCGGTTTTTCCCAGACGATGCCATCTTTTGAAATCGCGTACAGCAAGCCATCTTCACGTTCGCCGCTTTGGTATGCCATCTGCGGACGCTGAGCCAGTGGCGCATGATTGTCCCGCATAAACACCGAATACCAGCATTTGTAAATCCCATCTTCTTCATCATAAATCACATTGGGATATACATTGTCGTAACGTGCCTCCCAGCGCTTGGGCGGCACGGCAAAGAACTCTTCTCGAAACAGGGGATTGCGCTCACTCTTTTGGACACTCCCCAATTCGAGCGCGGCATCCTGCGCCTGGGGGATAACCCGCGAATCCAATACCAAAAGGGAGTTCATTTACAGCCTTTCCTGACAGCTTGAATGTTCGCTGAGCCAGGGTCAGCGTTTCATAGAAACAGAAAATGGTCAGGTCATCACCAGCGCCGGAATGCGATAGCGAAAATAGCCGCCGCTGCCGCAAGTGAATAAATCCCGCTCTTCAAACAAAATCGTCCGACAGTTGCTCGGCGACAGCGCATAGGTCTGCCGCGCTCACGCAAAATAACAAGCCTTCTGCTTAACCGAGCAACAGCAAAAATGTGCTTTTCTCTGTGTCCTTTGTGCCTCTGTGGTGAATTTCGTTTTGATGCGATTAACCCCGTTCAGCGGGTCCAGCCTTTAACCCAATACCGCCTGTGCCTGCACGGCAAACCGTGCGCACAAGTCATCCAGCGCGAAGGTCTGCTTGCCGATAAGGAAGGTATGCACCTTGTTGTTAAAGTTCTTGTACCAGTGCTTGGGAATGGCAGCTTTGCCATACGCGGCGCCGAAAATGCTACCAGCCGTGGCCGCCGTGCAATCGTTGTCCCAGCCCATAGCGACCGTCTCCCCGATAACTTTTGTAAAATCATCGCCGCCAATCGTCAGCCCCCAAACCGTCAGGCAGGCATTATTGATGGCGTGCGCCTTGTGCATAACGGTATATCGCTCGGCAGCCGCGGCGCTTGCATCCCGATAATCCTTGATATTGGGCGCTTCGTCCAATGCCCAGCGAACTTCACGCGCCAGCAGGCAATCCGCCGGTATCTCCTCCAGCCCGATGCGCAGCGCCTCAATCGGATTTTCAACAGCGAATGCCGCCGAAATAGCAGCCGAAAAATACATCGCCCCATAAATGCCGTTGCGGCGATGGCTGATGTAAGCGTCTCGATAAGCGAATTCAGCCGCTTTCTGCGGATAGCCCGGCGCCGCATACCCCCAGGGGTCAGAGCGGATGTCCGCGCCGATGTACTGCGAACAGGGATTGTCCTTGTCAGCAGCTTCCAGCGCCGCCACCCCCGCCCGCAGATTGTCCAGAGCGATGCCCTCGGCGGTAAATGCGAATGGCAGATATTTCACCCAGGCCGCGCCCACATCTTCGAGCGTGAAATCCAGCCCATATTCCTCAAGTATCATCAAGCCAAGCTGCGTGTAGATAATATCGTCATCAGTCGGCACGCCGTCCATCTCCGCCGGCGTGAAGTGACTGCGCAGACTGGTCTGATACTTGGGGTCATGCGGCCGTTCAGCCTCGCTCCAATAATCGACCAGTGGATATTCGTCGCCGAGATAAGCCGCCCAGCGTTCCATTCTGTCAGCCGTCCAGCCTTCCACAATGGAACCCAAAGTACAGCCAGCGCAGCGCCCGATGAGCGCCCCTTCAACCCGCCGCGCATAATCCGCCGGCAGCGCCGACCAGTAGCGGCGCTCGCCCGCCGGCCGCAATGCCAGTATCCCCTCCAGGTCATTCGGCTCAGCCTGCGCCAGCGCCCCATCCTCCGGCAGCGCCGCGATTTCCTCTATCTTAGCCCACAGCAGCGCCTCGATTTCGTCGAGCTTGTCTTCTATGCCGCTGCTGCCGCATTCGGCTTTGTGCATCGTCCAGCGATTGATTCGCTGCTCCCAATCAGCAAGGTGTCTTGGATAATTAACAAGTGGTGGCATGATGTATCTCCTTCTTAAAATGTATGTAAATAAATAACATAGCAGCGCGTGCCTTCAAAGCGAATCCCCCTGTTCGCGCTGGCTAAAGATAAACCCAGACTCTAACGCAATTTGACAGCATTTCCAAAAGGTTATCGGGCAGCCCATCAGGCATTTCGCAATCGTTCCGCTTCCATTTGCACAATCCGCTCGCCATCCACCTCAACGCAGACATTGACCAAAGGACGATTCTGCCAGGGCGGCAGGAGACGGCTCCCCAGCGCCGGCCAAGTCTTGCCACGACCCAGGCCAGCTGTCCCCACACGAATGGGCAGCTGTCGGGTCTTGAACAGGGACGGGTCAATCAGACAGGCAATCGCGCTGGAATCGTGGACAAAGATGCCTTGAGCCTCATAGTGCGTCTCAAAGTAATTCCGATAATAAGGGATAATTTTCGTGATGTGCCGCGACATCGGGTTGTTATGCTCGGCATAAAGGGCAATGTCATCGGGCGTCATGTGAACCTTGAGGGTTACATCCAGCCCGACCATCGTTACCCGCCAGCCAGCCCCAAAAACAAGGTCGGCGGCTTCGGGGTCATTGCGGATATTGGCTTCTGCGGCCGGGCTGGCATTGCCCGGCACCAGCGCATTCCCGCCCATCAGCACCACTTCATCCACCCAGTCGACGATGCGCGGTTCGAGGCGCAGGGCGAGCGCGATATTGGTCAGCGGCCCCACTGGCACCAGCGTGATTTCACCAGGACTCGCCCGCAGCTGCTCAACGATAAACTGCGCGGCGCTCAAGCCAATCGCCGCGCCAGCCGGGTCTGGCAGGAAAACATTGCCTTGCCCATCCTCCCCATGCACATAAGACGCCGGCCCCTCAAAGAGGCGCGTTAGCGGATTGTCCGCCCCCTTGGCCACCGGAATCGCTGTCCGCCCAGCAATTTCGAGCAGCCGCAGCGCATTTTTGGTTGCCAGGTCGGTGTGAACATTGCCGAAGATAGTCGTCAGACCCACCACCTTAAGCTCTGGCGAACACAGCGCGAAAAATATCGCCATCGTGTCATCCACGCCAGGGTCGGTGTCTATGATGATTTTCTGTGCCATAGACCATCCTCCATTTAAGCTGGCATAATTTTAACTTGAATCTGGCGGCGGCGCGGCCCATCAAACTCATAGAACAGGAGGCTCTGCGACCCGCCCAATAACAATTCGCCCTCGCTAATCACCAGCATGACGCTCTGCCCAACCAGCGTCGCCTTGATATGCCCGGCGGCATCGGCGGGCGTGTCATATTGATGCGCGAAGTCCAGCCGCGTCGGCACCAGCCGCTTCACATCCGCCAGAATATCGGTCGCTGTCGCCGCATCCAAAGCCGAATTGATGGTTATGGCGGCGGTCGTATGCGGCACAATCAGGGCGCAAAGCCCATCTCGAACGGCGCTTTCGCGCACAGCCTGTCTGACTTGGGCGGTGACATCCACCAAGGCCTCGCCAGCAGGCGTTTGGATATGAACAATGCTTAGCATGACAGTTTGATTCCTGTATGATTCGAATCCAAAACAGCCTGCACCTCTTCGCGGCTGGGTGCATTTCTGCCGACACCCACTTTCTGCACGCTGGCTGCGCCCATCGCATTGGCGATTCTGCCGCAATCCTCAAGCGAAAATCGGTTGAGATGTGCCCACATCAAAGCAGCCGCAAAGGCATCGCCAGCGCCCACCGCATCGACCACCGGCACACTGTAACCCGGACACAGCCATGCCATATCCCGCGCCAGAATATGACAGCCAAGCGCCGCCAGCTTAACCACCGCCAGCAATTCAAATCGGCTGATTAACTCGCGGCAGGCATCTGTCCCCTCCCTGCCACCCGCAGCCAGAGGAATCTCCGCTTCGGTCAGCAGCAAGACATCGGTCAAGCGCAAGACACGCTCAAGCTGCCTTGCGGTCAGCTGACCCAGAAAGGGTCCCACATCCAGATACAGCGGCAGCCGATGATTTCCCAGAAAATCGAAAACACCTTCAATCAAGGGTTGCAGGCGGTCTTCCACCAACGTATAGCCGGGGATGAACAGGGCATCCGCCCGCGACAGCAGGTCACGGGCAGCCTCCGTCATCGGGACTGGCGCGCCTTGCCCATAATGACCGAGAAAGACATGCCCGCCCTGCCGACTGTCCTTGAGCGCCAGCACGGTGGTGGTCGTACTGTCGGCAAGCGTGACCAGCGCCGCGATGTCAACGCCAGCGCCGCTCAGGATTTCGCGCAGCATACGCCCCTGAAAGTCCGCCCCGACCGCCCCCAATGCCGCCACTTCCAGCCCCATATTCCTGGCAGCCAGAATAGTGCTGCAAGCGCCGCCTGCCTCAAAGTGCAGCGTGGGCGACATCTGGTGGTCATCCAGGGCTATCGGCAAACGCACCTCCAGCAGCAAATCAACGACCAAATCGCCAACCGAGACCACCCGCTTATTCATCCGCCGCCAATTTCCTGCCCAGCGCCGCCAAACCAGCCGCGATGCCGCGCACATCATAACTGCGGAACACGGAATCATTTTCCAGCACGGCAACATCCTCGTCCAAAAAAGCGTCAAAGCCGGCATAAGTCCCCGCGATGGCGCAGGCTATCGCGCCAATCGTATCGGCATCACCCGACAGATTGGCAGCCAGAACAGCCGTTTGTTTCGGGTCGCCTTCCGCCATCGCCAGCACAGCGAAAGCTGCCCCGACTGTTTCGGGTACACTTAGCGTCGTGCCGACCTCATCATACACACGGCGCAGCCGTGTCTCGAGCCTTTGCCCGCTATGCGCAATCTCAAGCGCCTGCCTGATTTTGAAGCTCACCGAAGCGCCGAACCATTTCCGTCCCTGCTGGCGACCCAGTTCTGCGCCCAGCAGGCCCGCCTGAATCACTGCCGCCAGGGAAACGCCCTCCACCATCGCCACCGCCACCGCCGCTGACACCGCCGCCGCGCCCGACACAGCTGGCTGGGTAAAATGCGTTGGCATACAGACGGTCACGGTGTCCTGGACGGCGGCAGCCACATCGCCCGCATGTAGCATTCCTATGGGCGCAATCCGCATGGGCGCCCCGTTGGTATCCCCCCACAAGCCGGTAGTTCGCGGGTCTTCGCCGCGCTTGAGCGCCTTGATTCCGCGTCTGGTGCTGGGTCCGACATAGGGGGATTGGTCGCCATCCACCCGCTCATACCAATCAATCAGCCCGGCAGCGACCGCTTCGAGCGTGACCGCGCCCGCCTGAATCACCGCCTGAGCAATCGAAAACGCCTGCTCGGAATCATCGGTGATGCGCCCCGCCGCCAAGCCAGCATGAACGAGATGGTCATCGGGCGCATCCTGCCAGCTATCCAGCCAGCCAAATGTCCGCCGGGTATCATCAGGATGAATCTGCGCCGGCATGGCAAAGGCATCGCCCAAGGCCTGTCCATACAACCCACCGAGGATTTTGTTAAGCATAGGGTGCTTCTCGGTCACAGCCTTTATTCATCGTCAGTTTTTTGCAGTTCTTGCCAGGCAGCATACCAGCCAGACGAGTAATTCGGCACTGTTTCGCCGCGCAGCCAGGCATCTGCGCTGACCTCGCCAGCATCGAGGTCGTGGTAAGTCCAGTTAGGCTCACGCTTACTCCAAATGCCAGAAACATCAATGGCTTCTACTGTGTAATGTCGCAGCTCCTCTGGCGGGACAGTCTGCAAGGCGGTCGTAACCTGATGCACAGCCTCAATGTCTAAACCTGAAGAACCATCGAAGCCCCCAAACCTCTCAAAGATTGTCTCATCACGATTATCCCGGATTATCCATCCAATATAACCGAAGCAGTGGACATCGGAGGATTGATCGATGGGATATTGATCGCTGGGATTCTGTAATTGCGCCACCACCTGCTCGCCGCGTTCCCCGCCCATGAAAATAGCATGGACGATGCCATCCAAAGCGGCTCGCCATACCTGCCCATCGAAACCAGCGAGGGTATGATTCCAGACGATTTCGCGGATTTCGTCTGGCGTGGCAAAGCCCTGGTCATAAACCAGCCGATGCTTGCTAGCCTGCTGTATCGCATAGCACTGCAAGTCGCTGCTCTTATTAACCGCCTGCATAATCAGCATGACGGCAATGAGCAGGGCGATAACCAAGGTCGCGTGGACTCGATTCACCGACAGACGCCGCAATCGGCCGCTGGCGAGCTTTGTCGGGTCTTCTTTCATTTTTATCTCCTTCCAATCAGTCGGCTGTCATCAGCACCCGGCCGCCAACCAGCAGCCAGATGATGCCGCTGACAGCCAGTCCAATGACCAGCGCCATCAGCGGCTCGAAGAAAAGCGCAAACAGGAGCGTGAGATACAGCCCCAAGGAAACTGTCGTCACCAGCGCACTGGCTGCCCACCGTTTTTGAATCCGAAAAATATCGGTCACAAAGGGCAGGCTCATCCCGAAAAGCAGAATGGACACCAAGCCAATGAGCAATGCCATGGGTATGGCGCTTTCGGCGCCGCCAAAGCCATTCGGCGCCGCCAGCATACTGCCACTGGTGACCAGGCCAATCACCGCTACCATCATCAGCAGCATGTGCAACGTGCTGATGCGCTGGATTGAGCGCCAGAATGCGGCATCAAAAGCCGCGCCAGAGGCGGTGCGCATGGCGCTGACGCGCTGTGAAATGCGGCGCTGCAAGGCATAGGTCACCAAGGCCAGAACGGTGGCGAAGTAGGGGATGGACTGCGGCAGCTGGGACGGGATTTCCAGCGAGCCGATGCGGATGCCCAGCGCGTCAAAGAAGCCAAATATCGACGAGGCGACCATCGTACCCGTCGGCGTGCCGCCGCCCAGCGAAGGCGTCACCAGCGCGATGAAGCCGCGCCCATTCGTCATATCGCGCTGGAAGAGCTGCAAATAACCCATGCTCATGTGAATCCCGCCCAGCCCGGCAAAGACGCCACTAATCAGCAGGGCCAGATAGCGAACCCGCTTAACGTGGATGCCAAGCGATGCCGCCGCCTCCGGGTTTTCGCCCACAGCACGCAGGTGCATCCCAACGGGGGTGCGATAGAGAAAATAGGAGACCAGCGCCACCGAAATCACCGCCACCCAGGTCATAACACTCTGGTTATCGAATACCTCGAAGACAAACGCGCCCACAAGCGGAATCTGGCTGATAAACTCTGGCAGTTGGATAAAGGGCATCTGCAAGCTGGCGAGGGTGCTGGTATTGCCGCGGTCGCCGGTCAGTTCAAACATAATCGCCACAGTTGCCGATGAGCCGAGGATATTGAGGGCAATCCCCGACAAGAACAAATCCCCTTTCAAATCCAGATGAAAGAATGCCAGGATGAACGACATCAGCAGGGATACGGTTACACCCAGAACCAGCCCCAGCCAGGGACCGACCGCCATACCGGTCTCCGCGCCAAACCAATCCTGGGCGAACGCGCTGACCACCACACCCGTGAACGCAGCCGACAGCATCATGCCTTCGAGGCCGATGTTCAGGACGCCGGCCTTTTCGGAGACGAGCGCTCCCAGCGATGGCAGCAGAATAGGCGTGGTCACGCGCAGAATGGCAGCCAGAAAGGCAGCGCTGAAAATACCATCAATCACATTTTCAAACATCGCTCGCCTCCAGTGCCGCGGCGGACTTGGCCTTATCATCGACATCGGCGCGTTTTTGCCGCTGCTGGAAGAACGTCACCAGCGCTTCGGCGGTGATGAGCAGGATAATGATGGCCTGAATCATCCGCACCACCTCGAAGCTCACGTTGGCATCCCGCTCCATAAACTGCGCCCCCGCCCGCAGATAGGCATACAGCAAACCAGTAAAAGGCACAACCAGCACATTCAGCCGTGCCAGCAGCGCCACCACCACCCCTTCAAATGCCAGCGCAAAGGAGATATTGAGAATCAGCTGTCGATGAATGCCGGATGCCAGGTGCATGCCCGCCAGCCCAGCCACAATCCCGCTGATTGCCATCACCAGCATAATCGTGCGCCGTGAATTGACGCCGCCATAATCGGCAAACTTGAGGTTCGAGCCGATGATGCGGATTTCATAGCCCAAGGGCGTGCGGCGAATCAGCAGCCACGAAATCACAATGACCATCACCAGCACAAAGACGGCAATGGTGACCTGGGTGCTTTCGACAATCACGGGCAGCACCGCATTTTCGCCAAAGCGGTCGGTGGCGACATAACCGGCATCGGGAGGTTTTAGCTGGAAATTAAGCACCATTTCATAAAAACGGGTCGCAATCACATTGAGCATCAGGGTCGAGACCAGTTCGTTCGCGCCCAAATAAGCCTTCAGGGCGCCCGGCACCAAGCCATAGATGAAGCCCGCCGTCCCCGACGCCAGAATAATAATCGGAATCAGCAGAAAGCCGGGGATATTCGGGGAGTTAAGGGCGATAATGCCAGAGACCAGCGCCCCAAAGTATAGCTGCCCTTCGGCGCCGAGGCTGAACTGCTGCGCCCGAAACACAATCGCAAAGGACAGACCCAGCAGAATCAGGGTAATGGCATCCTGAATCCAAATCCCCCAGCGATTCACCCGTTCAATCGGCCCCAGCAGCAGCGCCTCGAATGCCAGGCGCGATTGATTCATCGCCTCTGACAGCACCGTCCCCAGCGGGACATCCTCAGGGCGAGCGTAGATGATGTAAATGCCATCGGCTGGCAGCTGATAATTTTCGATGACCGCATCTTTTTCGCTGACCAAATCGTCAAAGGTTTCCTCGACCTGCAATCGCGTGGCGGAATGGCTGGCAGCCAGCACATCGCCGGCATCATCACGAAGCTCGACCAGAACATCCACTTCAGAGCGGCGATTCTTGGCATAAGCCAGCGCCGAAACCACATCATCCGCGCGGCCAGCAAAAGTATAAGCGACTTCGCCAAGCGGTTCGACGACATTCGGCTTGTTAAATTCGCCACCGCGCCTTTGACCGTATTCAAGGTCAACATCCTCATTCTCGACGCTGGCGGCATCGGACAGCACTTGCACGCGGAACTCGCCGCGCTCAAAGCGGCTGGCGGCATCCAGGTTAAACACAAACGTAACCAGAAAACCCAGGCCAAGCGCCACGATGACGGTCAGCAGAACGCGAATCGCCTGCGCTTTCAACTCAATCACAAACAGCAGAATAGACATGCCGACCAGCACATTGACCAGCAAAATGTTTTGCCAAGTGGCTGTTTTTGTCATCTTTTCGATCGAGGCATCAAACAGGGTGCTGGCAATAAACCAGGTGATGACAATTCCAGCCAGCAGGCCAATCAGAAGCAGCAGATGTTTCCTCACCCATGTCATGCGAACCGCTCCATTTCTTGCTTGGGCTGGCGCTCGGCGCCCAGCATATAATAGCCGATGCGCTCTTCGGTCAGGCTTTCATCATTCGGGAAGATGCCGACAATCTCACCCTCATACATGACCATAATCCGATCCGACAATTTCATAACTTCCTGCAAATCTGCCGAGATTAACAGAATGGCGAGCCCTCGGGTGCGCCGATCCACCAATTCCTGATGAATAAACTCAATCGCCCCAATATCCACCCCGCGGGTCGGCTGCGCCGCGATGAGCAGGCTGGGCGACGAAGACAGTTCACGGGCTACAATGACCTTCTGCATATTGCCGCCCGAAAGGGCGCCGACGGGGACGGCACCACTGGGGGCAATGATATTGAATTCTTGAATCAGGCCTTTGCCGTTGGATGCGATGGCATCGATATTGAGCAGGCCGCGCCGCGTATAAGGTTCACGATAATAGCGGTCGATAATCAGGTTGTCTTCAATCGAGGAGCGGACGGCAACGCCGTTGGTCAGGCGATCCTCGGGGATATGCGCGACTTGATGTTCGCGCACTTGGCGCGGCCCCCGCCCCAAAATGGGCGTCTCATTGATATACGCCTCGCCACTGGTCGGCGGGCGCAGCCCGGTCAGCACCTCAGCAAGCTCGGTCTGTCCGTTGCCCTCGACCCCAGCGATGCCCAGAATTTCATTTTGATACACATGAAAGCTGACCTGCTTCAGCAGCTGATGGCCGCTGTCGTCGGCATAGGTCAAATCCTGCACCGCCAGCACCGATGCGCCGCGCTGGACTTGCGGCCGATCGACCACCATAAACACCTCACGCCCGACCATCATCCGCGCCAGTTCGCGCTCATTGGTCTGGCTGGTCTTCACCATGCCGATTTTGCGTGCATCCCGCATCACGGTAACACGGTCCGAAATGGCGATGACCTCCTTCAATTTGTGGGTGATGAAAATGACGGTTTTGCCGCCATCGACCAGATTGCGTATCG
The DNA here is from genome assembly GCA_965214515.1 of Aggregatilineales bacterium. Taxonomy (GTDB): domain Bacteria; phylum Chloroflexota; class Anaerolineae; order Aggregatilineales; family Phototrophicaceae; genus UBA6055. The sequence goes on along the minus strand of OZ243955.1, from coordinate 2,640,388 downwards.
CAGCAAACAAGTCTTGGGTTTCGCTGGGTGTCAGGACAGCCGTAGGCTCATCCAAAATCAGGATTTCGGCGCCGCGATAGAGCGCCTTCAGGATTTCCACCCGCTGCCGCATCCCCACCGGAATATCCTCAATCCTGGCATTTGGGTCAACATACAGCCCATACGCTTCTGACAGCTTAGCCGTATCGGTGACCGCCTGCTGAAAGTCGATGGAGAATCCCTTTTTGGTTTCGCGGTTCAAAATGATGTTTTGCGCCACCGTGAAGGAATTGACCAGCATAAAATTCTGATGCACCATGCCAATGCCCTGTTCAATGGCGACCTGGGGATTGGTGATTTGCACCTGTTGGCCGCGAATGAAAATCTGCCCGGCAGTCGGCTGCTCCAGGCCATAGAGAATTTTCATCAGCGTCGATTTGCCAGCGCCATTTTCACCGACAATCGCATGAATCTCGCCCTGTTCGACCGAAAAGTCGATGTCTTCGTTGGCGCGAACGCCGTTGGGGTACACCTTAACAATATCCCGAGCCTCAATAATGGGCATTTATCCCTCCAGGTCGCAGCCGATAAAGTTTCTGCCCCTCTCGCGGGCAGCTTTCATCACCGAGAATGAGCCGGCTGCCGGGTCGATGACATAATCCCCCGCCTGACTGACAGCAGCGATAAGCTCGCCTTGCAGCTTGACAGGTTTTTGGTGAGGATGCTCGCTGGACGAAACCTTTTCACGCCAGACGTCGCGGATGTTGTGGATTTTCCACACGCCCTTTGCGCGTTTGGGCCGCTTTTGCAGCACCACGCAATACTCACTCACGCGCCTTGAGCGATAGCCCATACCCATTTTTCCCTTGTCCCATGCAATCAGGTCCACGACATCCAAGTGTGTCCCATCAAGCCAAGACTTGAATCCTTGACAAAGATGAAACTTGTCCATCCACAAAAACAAATGCCCAGAGGGGATAAGCGCTCTGTCGATGTATTGTACAAACTTGGCAATTTTGTGTTCAGCCATCTGCATCAAAGCGCTTCTACGCCTGCCGCGATTCTTGCCTTCATTGCCATACGACAGCTTATCCAAAACACCGCGATACTGTGGGTCAAGAAAGGCAACCGGTATGCCAGCCGTCGGCAGTAAAGATAAAAATTCCAAGCCATCCATTTTGAGACGAGTATTTGGCTGTAAAGAAGAATGCAAGTCGATAGGCGGGGCTTGTATGAGGCGATGTTTGGAAAAGACGCCCCTCGCTTTCGCTTCCATGATGTACCCCCCCTCGATAAAGGCGCACGCTCAAGTGTGCAGCCAGCTATGCCCACAGCTCTTCGGTTTTGACATACATAACAAAGATTGGCCGAAAACGCTCCGACCAATCTTGTCATAAACGGAATTTGAAGCGCTAGCCGTCCATCATCATGGCCGACAAATCAAAGCCAGCCGTTGGCATATCAGCGCAAGCCGTGCCTACCTCAGCCGGCATCTCAGCGAACACCGTCTGAACCTGGATGTCGCCATTGACGACAGCCGCTTCGGCCGCCTCTACCATCGCCTTGACCTCATCGGAAGTCGCCGCATCATAGAACTCGTTCTTGGCAAGCCCGACGCCGCCTTCAGGAATGCCGAGGTTCTCAGCCGAACCATAGGGCAACGTACCCTCAAGGTGCTTGGTGACGGCGCGGAAAATGGAGTTGTCCACATTCTTGAGCATACTCGTCAGAATCCGTTCAGCTTGGTCGGGGTCGGTTTCGGCAACAATGGTCGCCTGGTCCGAATCCACACCCAGGGCAAAACGTCCCTGCTCATGTGCCGCCTCAAAGACACCCACACCCGTGCCGCCCGCAATCTGGAAGACAATATCGGCATCCTGTTCATACATCGCCAGCGCGATTTCCTTGCCCCGCGCCGGGTCATTCCAGCTGCCGGCATATTGAACGATATTCTGACTTTCGGAATTAACGAGGCAGGCGCCCTGTTCGTAACCGACAATGAAGTCGTCAATCACCGGAATCTGCTGACCGCCAACCGAGCCAATAATGGGCGCATCGTTGGTGCCTTCAATGCCGCTTTGCGTCATCGCAGCGGCATACACGCCCGCCAGGAATGAGCCTTCGTTTTGGGCGTAGGTCATCGAATACACATTGGCGCAGCCCTCAACACACACATCCGCGTCATCGTAGGGCATCGGCGCATCATAGAACATAAAGAGCTTGTCAGGATAGTGATGCGCGTTAGCCGCCAGGAAACTAATCATCTGGAAAGTGCCAGCTATCAGAATGTCGTAGGAATCGGCATCAGACATGACATCCAGCAGACCGGGTTCCCAGTTGGCAGGATCAATGCCCAATTCGACGGTATCAATCTCAAGGTCATACTCATCGGCAATCGCTTCCATACCGCGCTGCGCACTGTCGAAGAATGACTTGTCCCCCAATGTCCCGTTGACGACCGATACGACCCTCAGCGGTTCATCCTGTGCCATGGCCGGAAAAGCCAGCACACATAATGCCACCAGCAAAACTGAAACAAAAACAGCCTTTTTCATGTAAAACCTCCAGCTAAACTTATCTAAAATAATCCCCAAACCAGATTTGAATCTGACAGGATTATTATACCCATGTTTTCGGATGTTTGCACACAATCGGCTCGGCGAGTGGGTTGTGTTATATTATGATGGCGATATTTGCCGATGAGGAAAGCCAATCAAAATGAAAAGGATGATGGCTGCTGGATATGGAGGCACGACCCCTTGATAATCTCCGCGACAACAGAGGCGCTGCTGGCACATATCGACAATGACCCGATTTATGCCAGCGCCGATGAAATTTTCATCAGGCTGTCCCGCCTGCTGGCTTCACCCGCGCCATCAAGTGGCTGTCGACTGCCCGGCGCCATTGGCGAGGGCATCCGCTCGCTGGCGAATGAATGGGGTCTCTCGCTATCAGCCGACCCCCGCATCGCCTCAACGGGCAATCTGGCGATTGAAATTGGCGCTGACAAATCCCAAAGCGACCTGGTGATGACCGCCCACATGGACCGACCCTCGTTTCGCGTTCTGTCACTAGAGGGCGGCAGGCTCTATCCACTCTGCGCCATCCGCATCCCGGGCGATGAATATGTCAGCCATGCCAAAGCAGTCCGCTATCAAAATGAGAGGATGACCGTCACGGCACGCGGCAGCATGTACATTAGAGAGGTTGACGGCGGCCATCACATCCATTTTCAGGCGGAAAGCGGCGCTTTGAGTTGGGGCGATACTGTTCTGATGGATGCGGTTCCACAGCGGCCGGGCAGCCACATCGTCGCCACTGGCCTGGACAATGCCGCTGGTGTTTTGCTGGCCTTGTTATCGGCTCGCGCTCTGCATTCGCTTGCCGCTGACCTCGCGCGGCAGCAGCGCAAAATCCTGATTGTGTTCACCGACCAGGAAGAGGGGCCTCCCATTGGCTTATTCGGACAGGGCGCCGCCCGCCTGTCCCATGCCCTGCCCCCGCCCCGACTGGGATTTATCAATATCGACGCCCACAATGTGGACAGCGCTCGCGGACATGTCCCTGGCATTGGCGCATCCCATGCCTTTGTCTCCGGCCATGGGCGCGGCTCGGTCGTCCCCCTGGACTATCAGGCGCTGGCGGATTCCCTGGCGCAGGCGATGAACCAGCGGCGACCGAACACGGTTCGGCTCAACTATGGTTATGTCTCCCGCAGTGATGATATGCTGCTTGGCTTGTGGTCGCGCTGCCTGGCTTTGATTGGCGTCCCACTCGCCAACGCCCATACAGCCGAAGAAACCCTGGCGCTTGACGACATAGCCGCCGCCCTTTACTGGATAAGCGCCTTTGCCTCGCATATACTTGATAGGACAGCATAAGGGGAGACACAATGACCGACCGTTCACCCATGCACCAGCAGATTGACACCTTGCCCGCGCTGGTTCGGGCGATTGCACAGCCCTTTGATGCCGCGGCTCGCCATGCCTTCGATTTTGCCACTTGCAGCTCGGTCAAGCGCATCTATCTGGTCGGCTGTGGCGACAGCCATCATGCGCCTGTAGGCGCGGAACTGGCTTTCCATCAAATGGCGAAAGTGCCGACGCAGGCGCTGAGTTCGCTGACATTCAGCCGTTACACCGCCGGTTTCCTGCCCGCTACAGGCCCAAAGACCAATCTGGTGATTGGCGTATCGGTATCAGGCGTCGTCAGCCGAACCATCGAAGCGCTGGCTATGGCGCGTCAAGCGGGCGCCGTGACTGTCGCGCTCACTGGCAACCCGCAGGGCCCCTTGGGTCAGACCGCCGAAAAGGTATTTGAAACCTTTGTGCCGCCCCTGCCCGACGAGACGGCTGGCATGGTGGTGCCAGGGATACGTTCGTATCTGGCATCGCAGATTGCCTTGTATCTGGCGGCATTGCGGATAGGCGAGGTGCGGCGAGCGCTCACCACCACTGCCGCCGATGCCGAACGGAAAAGCCTTGCCGAACTGGCGCAGGCTATCGAAGCGGCCATTCAAAGCTGCGAGCCAATCGTGAATGAATGGGTGGAAAGCTGGCCTCAGACGACTCAGTTTGAGTTTGTTGGCGCCGGCCCGCTTTATGGCACAGCCATGTTCAGCGCGGCAAAATTATTGGAAGCCAGTGGAGATTCTGCGCTGGCACAGGAGACGGAGGAATGGGCGCATCTTCAGTATTTTGCCAAAAATGCCGCTATTCCCCTGGTCTTGCTCTCTGCCAATCAATTTGATGCCGACCGCATGGCCGAGGTGGCTCGCGCCGCCAAAAGCATTGGTCGCCGCATGGCCCTGGTCGCCAGCGAAGATGCCACCGAAATCAGCCAGTATGTGGATGTGGTCTTGCCCATTCCCCGCCAAATCCCCGAACGTTATGCGCCAATCGTCTACAGCATCCCAGGCGAATTGCTGGCCGCCGCCCGCGCAAAATCGATGGCGGCGCCGTATTTCCGCAACTTTGAAGGCGGGCGAACAGTGGCCTGGGCGGACGGGGCGAGCCGCATCCGCTCCAGCCACATGATAACCGAATTGCAGCGCTGATGATTGATTTTATCGCTGTCGGCAGTGTCCTCATTGACGACATTGTTTATCCGGATGGACGCACCAGCATGGGCGTGCTTGGCGGCGGCGGCACCCATGCGGCTTATGGCATGGCCCTCGCGGGCGAAAAACCGGCGCTGGTCGCGCTGGTAGGCAAAGACCTGCCCGCAGACATCCACGCTCGGCTCGAAAGGGACTTTGACATTTCGGGCTTGGTCTGGTCGTCCCATGAGCAGCTGCGCGGCTGGCAAATTTTTGAATGGGATGGCAAGCGCAGCGAGATATTTCGGGTGGATGTCGTCGAACCTTTTCAGTTTGAACCGCTCGCCGACAGTCACGCTATCCCGTTCACAAGCGCAAAAGGCATGACCCTCCTGCGCGAGCCGAAATATGTCGCTGGCTGGCGCAGACGCTTCCCGGAGGCTGTCCTGCTGTGGGAGCCGATACGCGCCTTTATGATGTCCGGCAATCACCCGGGCTTCCTTGAGGGCATCCCCCACGCCGATATTGTCTCGCCCAACCTGCTCGAAGCGCAAACCGTTTATGGCATCGAAGATGAACTGGAAATCCTGCGGCGGATGCTGGCGGATGGCGTCCGCATGGTGGCGCTGCGCATGGGCGAGCGCGGTTCGCTCCTTGCCCAACAAGGCAGCGGCAGCGCTTATCTTATCCCGCCCCTGCCAGTCGAACGCATCGTTGACCAGACTGGCGCTGGCAATGCCTACTGCGGCGGCTTTGTTGTCGGCTGGTGTCTTCAGCAGGATTTGGCGGCGGCTGGCTGTTATGCGGCGGCTTCGGCTTCCTTCACACTGGAAACCGTCGGCGCAGCCGACATCCCGCCAGAACGCGAACTGGCATGGCATCGCCGCTTCACGGCAGCGCAAAGGGGCCTTAAAGAGCTTGAACTGTAAGATAACCAGCCCGCAAAGCGGATGCCTGTTAGCACTCCTGAAAAAAACTTGTTATACTTTGTACATCATTCATAAATATCGTGAGAAGCGTGTATGACAAATTAGTTGAGCAGAAGGCTGAATAATATCTCATAAGAATAATATAATTAGGAGAATTTATCATGCAGCGCAACACAGGCGAACTATTCGCTCGCAACCGTCTTTCCCGCCGCCGTTTCATCCAGACCATGCTCGCAACAGGAGCAGGCGCTTTATTATCCGCAGCCCACCCCTTGGCATCGGTTACGGCGCAATCCGATGCGGCCGTAACCATTGATATTGCCAACAGCTTTGGACGCTTGAACCCGGTGCTCTCGACCGCGATTGGCGAGCTAACCATCAATAACGCCGTCTTCAACAAAGTACCGGCTTTGCTCGCAGAGCCGCCAACACAAGAGGATGACCTGACTTATCTGTTGAACTTCCGTCAGGGCGTCATGTTCCACGACGGAACCGAGATGAAGGCATCCGACTACAAATTCACGATGGATCTGATTCAGAATCCGGACACCGCTTCCCTTTTCGCAAACTTCCTGACACCCATTGATGGCGTCGATGTGGTTAGCGACTATTCAGCCAGAGTTCATCTTAACCAGCCCTTCGGTTTATTCCCCGAGCGTATGTTCGTCGTCTCGGTATTGCCGGAAGCCACCTTCAACGAAAAAGGCATCGACCGCTTCGGGCTTGAGCCAGTCGGCACCGGCCCCTTCGTCTTTCAGAACATGATCGCGCAAGACCGCGTCGAGCTAACTCGCAATCCCGATTACTTCGTTGAGGGCTTGCCACTCTTGGACAACCTGACCTTCCGCGAAGTGCCCGAAGCTAGCGTGCGCATGGCGAACCTGGTAGCAAGCCAGTCCGACATCATGGAACAGGTGCCACCCGAAAGTTTCGATATTTTCGGGCGCGCACCGGGCATCGTCGCCGGCTCTGGACCCAGCACTCGCCGGGCTTTTATCGCCTTCAACTGCACCAAGGCACCCTTGAGCGATACCCGTGTGCGCCAGGCACTGTCTTACGCGATTGACCGTCAAGCCATCATCGACACAGTTTTGAGCGGTAACGGGCTGCCCGGCAACGGCTCCAGCATTCCGCCTTCAATGGGTAACTATAATGCGGCTGCCGACAAATACAATTACGACCCGGATATGTCACGGGCGCTGCTCAGCGAGGCCGGCGTTGAAGGCTTGAAGATTGAACTCATGGCTGGGTCACTCAAATTCCTGGCGGACACTGTCACCTTAATTAAGCCCATGATTGAAGCCGTTGGCATCGAAACCGAAATCCGCTTAATTGAAGTGGAAGCCGGCTATCAGTTTGTCTTTGACCGCAGCTATGACACCTATACCACCTGGGGCAACACCAGCGCCCTCGGCTCGGACATCGACATCCATACACGCTGGATTTATGGCCCCTTCCTTGGCAGTGGCGAATCGCTGTTTGGCTGGGGACCGAACAATGGCGAAGCCTTTGAGCAGGCGCATAGCTTGATGAACGCCGCGGCCGCCAGTCCTGATGCTGATGACCGCCATGCCAAGTATAACCAGGTGCAGGACATCGCGGTGGATGAGGCCGTTGAGTTCGTCCTGTATTGGCCCGATAATCTGGGGGCCTGGCGTGACAACATATCCGGTTATGTCCCGCCGGTTGATGATGTGATTCAGTCCGACGAAATTACCAAGGCTTAGCCGGCCGCCGGCATTCAGTGAATATGGGTAGCGCGGCTTCAGGGTTGTGTTGCCCGCATAAAGCCTTGTCATCAATAAATGGTGGGAAAGTAAGGCATGGCCCGTTTCATTGCACGACGGCTGATGTTCTCGCTGCCGGTATTGTTGGGTGTCACCGTCCTGATTTATGTTTTATTATGGTTCGCACCTGGCGACCCCGCGTTCTCAAGTCTGGGAATCTATGCCACGCCAGAGCAAGTCGAAACTCTGCGGCAGCAGCTTGATCTGGATAAACCCATTTATGTGCTGTATGTGCGCTGGCTGGGACAGATCATCCGCGGCGACTTCGGCGTTTCCATCATCACCAAAGAATATGTCAGTACGCTCATCGGGCAAAGCCTGTCCATCACTGTCCAGCTTACAGCGGTCTCGATGGTGATGGTGCTTTTGATTGCCTTCCCCACTGGCATGATTTCCGCCGTCAAGCGCAACAGCCTGAGCGATACCCTGAGCCGCATCTTCTCGCTGCTGGGAATATCCATGCCCAACTTTTGGCTAGCGCTCTTGTTCATCACCTTTATTGCCGTTGGACTGGGCTGGTTTCCACCCGGCGGATATGTGCCGCCATCCAAGGGTTTTTGGCCCTGGCTGGGTGCGCTGATTCTGCCATCCCTGTCGATTGCCGCCGCGCCAGCCTCAGCGCTTTCGCGGATTGTACGCGCCAGTATGCTCGATGTGCTGAGCAAGGATTACATTCGCACAGCGCGGGCAAAGGGACAGCGCGAACGTTGGGTTATCATCCGACATGCTCTGCGCAACGCCCTTATGTCTCCCATGACCATCATCGGTATGCAAATCGGCTACCTGCTTGGCGGAGCGATTGTCGTCGAAACCATCTTCTTTTTCCCCGGCATGGGGCGCTTGCTGCTGGAAGCCGGCATCGACCAGGATTATTCGGTGGTGCAGGGTGTGGTGCTGGTCTCGGCAGTGGCCTTTATCCTGGTCAACGTGCTGGTCGATTTTCTGTACGTCATCATTGACCCGCGTATCCGCGATAGCGAACAAAGGAGATAAGCGTGGACAAACTGTGGTGGCTGCGTAACGACCCATTAGCTTTGATGGGACTGCTGGTACTCATCGTATTCGCTTTGGCGGCGATTCTGGCTTCTCAAGTCGCTCCCTTTGACCCGGCTGAACACCACCTTGCCGATACGCTCCAGCCACCGAGCCAGACCTATGTTTTTGGCACCGACCAGTTCGGGCGCGATATTTTTAGCCGAGTGATCCACGGCACCCGAATCTCGCTGGGAATCGGTTCGGGGGCGGTCGTCATCGCTGTCACCATCGGCACGACCCTAGGGCTGACCGCCGGTTATGTCGGTGGGAAAGTCGACGAAATCATCATGCGTATTATCGACATATTCTTCGCCTTCCCACCCATTGTCCTGGCAATCTTTCTGATGGCGACCTTTGGGCCCAGCCTGCTCAATGTGGTCGTCGTGGTTGGCTTGGTAACGATTCCGCAATTCACGCGGATTGCCCGCAGCGTCGCCCTCAGCGAACGCAATCAGGATTATGTGCTGGCTTCGCGGGCGATGGGGGCGAAAACAACCTTTATCCTGCGCCATCATCTGCTGGTGAATGCCTTCCCACCCTTGGCGGTTCAGATGACAGTGCTGCTGGCTGACGCCATATTGATTGAGGCAGCCCTTAGTTTTCTGGGCATTGGGGTCCGCCCGCCCACCCCCACTTGGGGCGGTATCTTGAGCGCCGGGCGGGACTATGTGTTCACCGGCCTGTGGTGGTTCACTGTCTTTCCTGGCCTGGCAATCTTTCTGGCTGTCTTTTCCTTAAATGTGCTTGGCGATGGTCTGCGCGATTTCATTGACCCAACGACGCGAAAAACATGACCTATTTACAAATCGCATAACAAAGGAACAAAAACATGAAGGTACTCATTTCAGGGGTCACCGGGCGGGTTGGTGCTAACCTCGCTTATCAACTGATTCGGAAAGGCTATCAGGTGCGGGGGCTGGTCATGCCTGATGACCCCAAAGCTCAGAAAGCGCAGCAGCTAGGCATCGAAGCTGTCGAAGCGGATATTGCCGATGCCGAGCCTGTCCGCCGAGCAGTGGATGGCGTCGATATAGTCATCCACCAAGCCGCACAGATTCTGGAGGGTATTTATTCTTCCGAGCGGATGCTGGACATCAACACGCGCTCGACCATCAGTTTGCTGGAGGGGGCGCTGGCATCGAGTACACCGGTGAAACGTTTCCTGCTCGCCAGTACCGACCAGACCTACAACCCCTTCGTAACGCGGCGGGTGACCTTTTATGAAGACAGTCCGCAGCAGCCAGCTGATATTTACGCGCTAACCAAGCTGCTTTCCGAGCAGGTGTGTCAAGCCTATATGCGCGAATATGGCATTCCAGTGACAATACTGCGCTATAGCTCCATCGTGGCTGCCAATGAAGTATTGGGGGTTCTTAGCCCGCAATGGCTCAACTACTTCATTGATTTGGCGGTTGCCAAAGGGCGCATCCCCTGGTTTGGCGCTGAACACACCAACGCAGCCAAAGCGATTATTCAAGAGGCGCTGAAGACACCCGACGCCGTCTGCGCAGTGACAGACCCGCAGGGCAAATCATGGGCATTGGCTTTCACGGATGTGCGCGATGTGGTGCAGGGGACCCTGCTGGCGCTGGAAAGCAATCATGCTGTTGGGGATGTTTTTAACATGGTTGGGCCTGTGCCTGTCATCTATACCGCTGCTGCCCGGCTGATTGCGGCTCACACTGACCGTCCCTATCTGGAACTCAAGATGCCTTTCTATTGGGGACCTTATGTGTCCAACGACAAAGCACGTTCCATGCTGGGATACAATCCAAAGTACGACTTCGCCAAAATGGTGGAAACAGCGCTTGCCTACCAGCGCGGTGAGGAAATCGACATGATACCCGCTTAGTTTTTGGCGGTACAGGGAGACGCCCCCAAGCAGGAGCCAGCGATAATTTTCGTTCACCAGCTTGCTTTGGGCTGTACAGGACTCGAACCTGTAACCTCCTCGACGTCAACGAGACGCTCTGCCAGTTGAGCTAACAGCCCCTTGTGTATTCTATAGTAACACAGTTTGAGCCATAATGCAAAGGGAGTTCTAGCTGTGCATAGGCGCTGCCTGGCATATCCATTACAATCAATACAATCAAGCTGATGTTTGCCTGATGAGACCGCCCATGACGGAAGACACCGCACCAACAGCCGCAAAACCGCGCTTCACCCGCGCCCGCGCCCTGCTCTTTCTGGCTGCCACGCTGACAGCCGCCGCCATCATCATCGCGCTGATGACCTGGTGGGTCATCGGCTCGGCGCCCCGCACCCAGGCGGTGGCAATCGGTGAGGGCGTCGCCGTTTCCGAGTATGTCACGCTGCCAGACGATGATGCCTATCCAGCGGCGCTTGCCCTTGCGGAGAATGGCACGCTTTATACCGGCAGCTATCAAACTGGCGCCATCTGGTCGATTAGCGCCGACGGCTTCATCCGTGAACTTGCGGATACGCGCAATCGGATTGGCTCGGTCTCCGGCTTGGATGTGGCTGCCGATGGCGCTTTGATAATCCTTGACCGCATTCAGGCGCTGGATGCCAAGGGAGCGATTATTTGGCGTTATGCCGCCGGCGAGCTAAGTTCCATCGTGCAAATCCCCAACCATTCTGCCATCGGGCTGGTTTTGCCAGACGACATCGCGCTGGATGGGGCCGGCTTTATCTACATCAGCGACCGCGACCCGCCGCGCGTCTGGCGTTATACGCTGACGGGGGAGAATCTGGGGGTCTGGTGGCAGGCCCCGCCCGACATGAACACCAAGTCAGCCCCGACTGGTCTGGCTTATGACCCTTTCAACGATGCCATCCTCATTGCCGACAGCGAGCAGGATGCCATTTATCGGGTAGCCGCCACAACGAGCAGCTTGAGCGAAGCCCAGAACCAGACCGAAATCCTGTATCAAAATCACGACAAAGCGGGTTATGGTCTGGATGGCATCACCGCATCGCCCACAGGAGAGGTTTATGTCGCGCTGCTGGCATGGAATCGCGTGGCGCGGCTTGACCTCAACGAACTCGTGATGCTGGCGAGCGACTTTCGCGGCGCCAGTGACCTGGTCTATGATTCCAGCAAAGACACCCTGTTTGTGACCAACTGGAATCAGTTCAGCTTGGGTTTCGGCACTCGCCCGCAGCTGCCCTTCGCGCTGGATGCGGTCGATTTATCGCCAGACCGCGCTGACGCGAAATAACAAACATCGCTTGACCCCAATGATGAAGTCGGCTAGGCTGGATTGGCAGACGGCAACATGAAAACTGCGGAAACCTGATGAGCCAATTCTTTAACCTGGATGACAGCCAGCCCAAGCTGATTTCGCCCTATAAAAGGGACAACGAGGCGCTGCCCGCATGGCGGCGCTGGCTGGGGCTGCTGTGTTTGCTGGCTGCGGCTGGCTTAATCATCGCAAGCGCATGGCTGGTCGTTTCCGCGCCATCACCCGCGGCGAATGCGGCCGTTGTGGCGGCAGCTACTGCCACGGACAAGCCCCAGCCAACCCCCAGCGACACCCCTGCGCTTCTGGCAGCCTATGAGAACACGGCTGTGGCCGACGAGGCTTGGCCGACCTTGAGCGCCGAGCAACTCGCAGCGCTGCTGGCTGCGCCCCCCGAATCGGTTGATGAAAATCACCTGCTGGAAACCCTCGGTTTGAGTGTTGACCCCTTTACCATCATTCCCCATCGCGCTCGGTCACAGATGAGCACCTATACTGTGGTGCGCGGTGATACGATGAATGCCATTGCCAGACGCTTCGGACTGACGCGCGAAACGCTTGCCTGGTGCAACGATTATCGGCTGGCGCTGGTTCTGCATCCAGGCGACTTGCTCACGATTCCGCCCGCCGATGGGGCCTGCCACACTGTCTTGGCAACCCAAGCCAAAGACATCCGCGCGATTGCAGCCCAGTACGGCGTGGATGACCCCTATGCCGTCATTGAAGCCCCCGCCAACAACCTGCCCGACATCGCCCCGGAAACGCTGCTCCCTAGCGGAACATTCCTGTTTGTCCCCGGTGGTCAGGGGCCGATTATCACCTGGGACGCGCCCGTCGAGCAGGATGCCGCCGGCAATGTCATCGCCTTCGCCCCCGGCCAAGCCGGAAGTTGCGGCGCAGTTCCGCAAGCTGGCGGCACTTTCTGGACGAATCCGCTGCCGAATGGCACTTATACCCGCGGCTTTTATGCCGGCCACAGTGGCATTGACCTCGCCGCCGCCACCGGCACGCCCATTCGGGCGGCCAACGGCGGCCCAATTCTTTATGCCGGCTGGAACAGCTGGGGCTATGGCAATACAGTGGTCATCGGACACGGGCCCTTCTCGACGCTCTACGGACACATGAGCAGCCTCGCGGTGAAATGTGGCAGCCGTGTTGCGGCCGGACAGGTCATTGGTTCTGTCGGCAGCACCGGCAACTCCTCTGGCCCGCACCTGCATTTTGAGATTCGCTACCGCAACCAGCCGCAAGACCCCGCGCAAACAGCGGGGATTGGCTGGTAAAGCCGAAAGGAAATCACATGGCCGCCTTTTCGACAACCGAAGAAGCCTATCAGGCATTACGGCAAGCGGAAGACGCGCAGACACGGGCCGATGCGATTGTGTTTGTGGGCGAAAAACGCTATGCCCCCAGTGTGCCGCTGCTGGCTGAACTGGTGCGGCAAGCGGATCCTGGCACCCGTTATCTCGCCGCCAAGGCGCTCGGACAAATCGGAGACGAAGCCGAAGCTGCCGTCCCCACCCTCTTGACCGCCCTGCGCGATAACGATATGTTTCTGCGTGCTGGCATCACCGGCGCCCTCATCAACATCGGCTATCCATCCGTCCCGGGCTTGACCCAAGCACTCTTCGACCGCAGCAAGGCGGTCAGACGCGCCGCCTGCAAAGCGCTCGGCAAAATTGGCAGCGAACGCTCAGTGCCAGCGCTCATCCATTCGCTGAGAGACAGCAACGCCGGCGTCCGCAAATTCGCCCGTGAAGCGCTGGAACGCATCGACACCCCCGAAGCCCGCGATGCCTTGAACAGGCGATAGATTCGGACAAGCGGCTCAGGCGAAATCCAGTGGCCGCCCGCCCCTTTCCACCCCATGCCAGGCGAGCGCCGCTGCCATGACCGCATCATCATGCGAGCCAGGCGGCGCACCATAGCGATAACCGCCGCCGGGCAGACGCTCCAGCGAATAGCTTGCCAGTTCGCCCAGCAAGACCGCATCATTCAGCAGGGCAATCGCGCCGCGCTCAATCGCCAGCGCCAGCGACTCAATCAAGGGTGGCTTGCTCCTGGCGGTGGTCATAAAGCGGCGCATCGGCAGCCCTTCCTCGATGAGCGCCTCGATATTCGGCTCGCCAATGCTGTTGGCTTCCGCCCAAATCACCTGCGGCTGCCAGCGTTCAGCCATGGCTCGCAGACGTCCACGCTGCAACCGCCAGCCGATTTGATTGAAGCGGTCCATGGCGACCATCTGTCGGCTGGTCGCCTCTATGATGACAATGACCGTGAAATCATGCTCACGCCCCCAATCCACACCAGCGACATAGCGATGCCCCGCCCGCGGGCCATCCACCTGAACATCAGCCACCGCTTCACGAATCCGGCGGAAGACCTGCCCGCTTTCGTCGCTGAACTTCGCCTCATATTCGCTGCGCCAGACATGCGGCGCCGTCATCTGGCGGATGCTCTCCAGTTCACCCGAATCAATCAGCGGGTTATCAGCAGTCGGAAAATGAAAAGACTGCCATTCGGGCTGTTCGGGGTCAAGCCCAATGCGGTACAAATCCCAGAACCAGTTGCGGCCAAAGGGCGTGCTTAAAAAGATGGCGCGGCCGCGGCTTGTGACCAGCATCGGGCGCACAATCTCCTGCCAGATTCGCGCTTCCATAAACGCTGCCTCATCCAAAACCGCCAAATCCAGCCCCTCGCCGCGCAAGTTGTCCGGATAATAGGCGCTGCGAACCGCCATCATGCCACCGGCTGCCGTATCAATGCGGCGCTCGCTCTCACTAATCACGATGCCCGGCACCTTCCTGACACTCATCTTCAAATCACGCCAGACCTGACTCGCTGTCTGATAGGTCGGCGCCAGCCACCAGCCGCGCATCTTGCGTTTCAGCGCCTGATGCAGCAGCAGGGTCTTGCCCAACTCGGTTTTGCCCCAGCGCCGCCCGCAGGCAACTACCTTGAACCGCGCGCGGCTGTCCCGCACCTGCGCCTGCCCAAGGTGGAGCATCTTGAACTTCACCGTCATAATAGTATTCGAATCGGACGACCTGCTGCGCCTGCTCATCAATATCGCCTATCGCTTCCTCCAGCCTCAGGGCATGATTCACCAAAGCGCCCAAAGCCGACGCCAGTTGATTCAAGGGCGCTTTCGTCAGCGTTTCATCATTCATCCGCGCCAGAAGCGCCTGACCGCGTTCCAGCATCCGCACCTGCACATCCAGCTTGAGCCGCGCCAGATGCCGTCTTTGCCGCTGGCGATGACGGCGCCGCAAGTCCGTCTCTTTTCGCCGCCAGTCTCGCAAAGTCCTGGCGGGAATGCCCAGCGCTTTGCTTGTCAGCGCGACATCGCCTTCGTTCTCGTCAAGCTGGTTCAAGGCATTGATTTTCGCATCCAAGCGATAAGTCCGCGCCATCCGAAACATTCCTTTGTTGCCAAGAAATCACCATAAGACAAAAAGATTCCCACACTCGCCCTCCGGCTGCTGACGGTAACGGCAATCAGTCCGTCCGTGCACAGGAATCTCTTGTCATGCGCCTAAAATTAGCACAAACTTTCTATGTGCAGGCGACTGTTTGTTCGCAAGTTCAGTTTTTATAACTTGCCGAGCGGCCTGTGCTATAATCCGAGCGAACATCACGCATCCACTTCATCGGGTTCGGGAGGCAGCGCACTGAGCGGTCGTTATCCGAGCAAGTATATTATCGGAATCACAGGGAATATCGCCGTCGGCAAGAGCCGCGTGCGCCACATGCTGGCGGCTATGGGCGCTGATGCGATTGATGCCGACCAGATTGCCCATCAGGTGATGATGCCCGGCGAGCCAGTCTGGCAAGCCATCATCGAAACCTTTGGCAAGGAGATTGTCCGCACGGACGGGGGTATTCATCGGGCTGCGCTGGGAAAAATTGTCTTTTCAAACCCCGCGGCGCTGAAGCGGCTGGAAGCCATCACCCATCCCGCCATCCGCCAACGGATTGACCAGCTTGTCAGAAGCTCCGAAAAAGACATTATCGTCATCGAAGCCATCAAATTGCTTGAGGGCGACTTGAAAGATGCGGTGGACGCGGTTTGGGTGGTCCATGCCGCGCCACAGACGCAGTATCGCCGTTTGACCGCCGAGCGCAAGCTGCCTGCAGAGGACGCCAGACAGCGCATCGGCGCACAAAACAGGCAAGCCGACAAAATCAGGCAAGCCGATGTCATCATCCAGAATGACGGCAGCATCGAGGACACCTTGAAGCAGGTTCAATATCAATGGTCGCAAATTCACAAGGGATTGGCCTGAGCGCCGCCCATTTTCAAGGCTTTCGGCTTGGCCTGCCTGTGTTATACTCATCGGCATGATGATTGACGCAAGCCACAGGCGGACTGAATGACGGAACTGACCCAGTTGACCATCTCCGAGGCGCTGGCAAAACTGCGCGTCGGGGACATCACCTCGCTGGAATTGACGGCAGCGCACCTTGACCAAATCAGAGCGCATGACCCCAGGATACGGGCATTCCTGACCCTGACGCCAGAGCTTGCGCTGCGGCAGGCGCAGGCAGCCGATGCGGCTCGCGCGGCTGGCGATGACCGCCCTTTGCTTGGCATCCCCATTGCGCTGAAAGATGTCTTATCGACAAAAGGCATCGAGACCACCTGCGGCTCCAAAATCCTCAAAGGCTACCGCCCCCCCTTCGATGCCACTGCCGTCGCCAAACTCTACGATGCCGGCGCGGTCTTGCTGGGCAAGCTCAATATGGACGAGTTTGCCATGGGTTCATCGACCGAAAACAGCGGCTACTTCACCACCCGCAACCCCTGGAATCCGGATTATGTGCCCGGCGGGAGCAGCGGTGGCAGCGCGGCGGCTGTCTCCGCCAATATGGCCATGGCGGCGCTCGGCTCGGATACCGGCGGCAGCATTCGTCAGCCAGCCGCTTTCTGCGGCGTGACGGCTCTCAAACCCAGCTATGGGCGCGTGTCGCGTTATGGGCTGATTGCCTACGGCTCATCCTTTGACCAGGCTGGGCCTTTCGCACGGACAGCCGAAGATGTGGCGCGGGTTATGGCAGTGATTGCCGGCCACGACAAACGGGATTCGACCACCATGCCCCGAGAGGTGCCGGATTATCTTGCGGCACTAAGCGGCGACATCAGCCAGCTAAAAATCGGCTTGCCAGTCGAATACTTTGCCGAAGGCCTCCAGCCAGAGGTTAAGCAGGCGGTGCAAACCGCCGCCGCCAAATTAGAAGACATGGGCGCCTCCGTGCAAGAGCTAAGCCTGAAACATGCCGAGTATTGTCTGCCGGCTTATTACATCATCGCCATGGCCGAAGCCAGCGCGAATCTGGCGCGTTACGATGGCATCCGCTTTGGGGCGCGCGTCGAGGGCGAAAATCTGATGGCGACTTATAAAGCCACGCGCGGCCAGGGCTTTGGCGAAGAGGTCAAACGCCGCATTATGCTGGGAACTTATACGCTGTCGGCAGGTTATTATGATGCCTATTATGGCAAGGCGCAGGCGGTTCGCACCCTGATTCGGCAGGATTTCGATGCGATTTTCAAGCAGGTGGATGTCTTGATTTCACCAGTCGCGCCGACTACCGCTTTCAAATTTGGCGCAATCATCAACGACCCCTTGCAGATGATTCTGGCTGATGTGCTGACTATCTCGGCCAATCTGGCCGGGCTGACCGGCTTGAGCGTCCCCTGTGGCTTTGATGACAAGGGCCTGCCGATTGGCATGCAAATTCTGGGCGCACCCTATACCGAAGCGCAGGTGCTGAAGCTCGGACATGCCTACCAGCAGGCCACCGACTGGCATCGGCACAAGCCGCCCGCCTTCGGCGGCCAAGGATGACCTTCGCGGCTCTGGCGCGGGATTTAACCAAGACCCTCCATCCAGGCTCCATCATCCTTGCGACAGCAAAACCAAATCATTCAGTTGCCTGATGCGAGGAGGAGCTTCCAAGGTGTGCGGAATATGCGGCGTCATTCATTTTGAGGGCAAACCGGTGCCATACGGTCTGCTGCAAGCCATGAACAATCGGCTCTGGCATCGGGGACCCGATGGCGATGGTTATTTCATCGACGGCGGGCTTGGGCTGGCCATGCGCCGCTTGAGCATCATTGACCCCGCCAAAAGCAGCCAGCCACTTTACAACGAAGACCAATCTCTGGCGGTGGTTTTTAATGGCGAAATCTACAACTATCAGGATTTGCGCCAAAATCTGGTCAAGCGCGGCCACCGCTTCCGCACCGATGGCGATGGCGAAACGATTGTCCATTTGTACGAAGAATATGGCGCGGACTGCTGTGAGCATTTGCGCGGGATGTATGCCTTTGCCCTATGGGACCGGCGCGAAAGACGGCTCTTGCTGGCGCGCGACCGCATGGGACAAAAACCGCTCTACTATTATCAGGACAGCAGGGTGTTCGTCTTTGCCAGCGAGATTAAAGCCATTCTGGCACACCCCGATGTGCCGCGCGTGTCGAACTTCCGCGCCGACTCAAGCAGCCTGCTGGGGACCTATTTGAGCTTCGGTTATGTGCCGGCGGGCCTCACCGCTTTTCAGGATATTTTGATGCTCAAGCCAGCGACATCGCTCCAGCTGGATGCCAGCGGCAGAACAAAGACAGCGCTCTATTGGGATATGGCGCAGCAGGCGCCGCTGGCCGCCGCCGACCCCAAGGCCCGTCCCGAAACCTATATCTCCGGGTTGCGGGAGCAGCTGGAGGAAGCGGTCAAACTGCGCTTGATAAGCGATGTGCCGCTGGGGGCGTTTTTGAGCGGCGGCCTGGATAGCAGCCTCATCGTCGCCTTGATGCGCCAACACACCAACGCCAGCCTCAAGACCTTCAGCATCGGTTTCGAGGGCGATGACAGCTTCGATGAAACCCCCTATGCCCGTCAGGTGGCGCAGTTTCTGGGAACCGACCACACTGTCTTTCAGGTCAAGCCGGATGCGATGGCTTTGCTTTCCGACCTGGTCTGGCATCACGACCAGCCCTTTGCCGACAGCAGCGCCATCCCGACTTATCTGGTCAGCCAATTAACCCGCGAGCAGGCCACCGTCGCCTTGACTGGCGATGGCGGCGATGAATTGTTCGTCGGCTATGAACGTTTTTATGCCGCCTGGCTGTGCCAGTATCTGTCGGTCATTCCCGCGCCGCTGTGGACGGGTTTATCGAGACTGCTTGACCTCTTGCCCGAGGGCGCGGGTTATTACAATGGGGTCAAACGAGCCAGACGGGTAGCGCAATCCGCCGGCAAATCTGTCAGTGAGACCTATTTTGATTTTGTCCGCATCTTCGATAGCAAACTGATACAGGACATCAGCATCCATGCGGGCCAAGCGCCAAAGGATTTGTCGAATTATCACCCCCTTGCTGCCAATGCGATAATCGGGCTGGCTGAAGCCAATATGCGCTCCTATCTGCCCGATGACCTGCTTATCAAAGTAGACCGATGCAGTATGCAGGCATCGCTGGAAACCCGCTCGCCCTTCCTCGACCACAAGCTGGTGGAATATGCCGCCACCATTCCCTTCAACCTCAAGCTAAACGGCGCTCGCAGCAAAGTCATCCTGAAAGAGACGGCGCGGGGGCTGCTGCCAGACAGCATTATCGACCGCAAAAAGCACGGCTTCGGTGCGCCCCTGAGCGCCTGGCTGCGCCAGGACATCGCGCCCGTGCAGGATATGCTGCTCAGTCGGCAGGCACGCGAGCGCGGCCTGTTCAATATGGACGTGGTCGAAGGTCTCATCAACCAGCATGTCAGCGGAAAGCGCGACCATAACAGCCGCTTGTGGGCTTTGCTGACCCTGGAAGAATGGCATCGCCAATGGTTTGATGATGATTCCCCCGCCTATGCGGCAGGGCGCCACCATCTCAATCAGTCGGCATCAGCGACAGATAGTCGATAAAGCTCTCATCCAGTTCATGGATGAAATGCGCCAGCCAGCGCCCGCAGCGTTCGATGTCCTTGAGGTCAAGCGTCTCGACTGGCGAGTGCATATTGCGCAGCGGCAGGCTCAGCAAAGCCGTCGGCACGCCGCCGCGGGCGACCTGAATTGCCCAGGCATCCGTGCCACTGCGGGCGGGCATGACATCCGACTGCCATGAAATATCATAATACTTGGCGACTTCCTGCAAGCGCTCCACCATTTTGGGGTGGAAATTAGCCCCGATGCCCAACTGCGGTCCGCCGCCCAGCTTCCCGCCAGGAGCGACTCCCGGCTGTTCGGCAAAGCCCACATCCAGCGCAATCGCGCAATCCGGCTCGATAGCGTTGGCGGCGGTGGTCGCGCCGCGCAAGCCGACCTCTTCCTGCACCGTCGCCGTCGCATACACATCCCAGCTATGGTGCATGCCCTGCAAGGCTTGCAGGCAGGTGGTCATCGCGGCAATGCAGGCGCGGTCATCCATCGCTTTGGCCGCCACCTTGCGCCCCTTGAGCTCCATCAGCGGCACATCCACTGTCACCAAATCGCCAATCCGCACCAGCGCCGCCACTTCATCAGCCGACAGGCCCACATCCACCACCAGCGCATCGATTGGCGGGTATTTTTTGCGTTCGGCTGCGGTCAGCATGTGCGGCGGCACGGTCGCCACGACCCCGGGCAAAGCGCGGCGCCCATGCACCAGCACCGGCTGCGCCAGCATGACGCGGCTGTCTATGCCGTTAATGCTATGCAGATAGATAAAGCCGTCCTCGATTTGGCGCACCATCAAGCCGATTTCGTCCATGTGCGCCGCCAGCATAATCTTGCGGGTTGGCTGGCTCGGACGGGTGGCGCGTTTGATGCCGATTAAGCTGCCGAGTCGGTCACTGTCGAAGGCATCCACCAGCCCAGCCCAATCCTCGCGCAGGATGTCGGCAATCGGCGCTTCGTAGCCGCTGGGGGCATGTGCCTCCACCAATTTTTTGAGATGGTCTTTGGGATTGTACATGATGGCGACTCCTGATGATGACTATGCACTCTGTCAGGATTTTACCACAGAGGGCGCAGAGTTTGAATCTTGCGCCGAAGGGATTTGTAATTTGTACCCTATTCGTGTTAGTTTATTTATGTTGCCAGAGCGTATCATAGGAGGCTCAATATGAAAAAGTTTATTTTGCTATTCGCGGTGCTGTTTAGTGTTTTGCTGTTGGCATTGCCTGCCTATGCCACCGACATCACAGTCAGTTCAGATTGCAGCCTGGCGGATGCCATCACAGCGGCGAACAAGGACGAGGCTGTGGGCGGATGCTCGGCCGGTGATGGCGCGGATGTGATTACGCTGTCGGAGAATATCGCACTTTCGAGGGCGCTGCCGCTCATCACCTCCGAGATGACGATTGAAGGGGCTGATTATACGATTCAAGGCAAAGACCACTTCCATATCATTGGCGTTCACAGCCGCGGCAATCTGACGCTTAACGAAGTCACCATTACCAACGGCAGGTCTTTCTGGGGCGGCGCCATCGGCAACTTTGGCATCCTGACCATCACTAACAGCATAATTAGAGATAATTCAGCAGACGAAGGCGGTGCAATAGGAAATGAAGGCACACTCACCATTAGAAATAGCTCGATTAGCAACAACAGATCTCAGCAGTACGGTGGCGCGATTCACATAGAGGATGGAACGCTCACCATCAGCAGCAGCAGCTTCAGTGACAACTGGGCTGCATCCGCTGGGGGTGCCATCTATAACTTGGGGAGCATTACTGTCACAGACAGCAGCTTCAATAATAATTCGATTGGTATTCCGATTGGTACTCTTGGTGGTACTTTTGGAGGCGCGATTCACATAGAGGATGGAACGCTCACCATCAGTAGCAGCAGCTTTAGTGGCAACTCGGCAAGGTCCGCAGGTGCAATCCACAACAAAGGCGAGTTAAGCATCAGCAACAGCAGCTTTAGTGGCAACTCGGCAAGGTACGCAGGTGCAATCTACAACAAAGGCGAGTTAAGCATCAGCAACAGCAGCTTTAGTGACAACTGGGCTGGAGAACAAGGCGGTGCCATCCTAAATCGCTTGCGCGCGTTAAGCATCGGCAACGGAACATTAAGCATCAGCAACAGCAGCTTCAGTGGCAACTCGGCTGATATAAACGGCGGTGCAATCAACAGCTATAACGGAACATTAAGCATCAGCAACAGCACATTCAATGACAATTCGGCTGGTAAAGACGGCGGTGCAATCGATAGCCATGACAGAACATCAAGCATCAGCAACAGCACATTCCATGGCAACTCGGCTGGAGAAGACGGCGGTAGTGTTTACATACGTGATAGTGACAGGAAGTTCTATCTGTACAACAGCATTCTCGCCGGCGGTCAACGTGGCGATGACTGCTTCGGCAGGCTGGCAGAGAATATCAGCAACTTAATCGAGGATGGCTCTTGCTTCGCGGAGCTAATTGGCGACCCGATGCTGGGTGAACTCGTTCGACCAGAGGATGGTTCACCCGCTTATTATCCGCTGCTGGAAGGCAGTCCGGCAATCGATGCCGCCGATGCTGAACACTGCACAGAAACCGACCAAATCGGCACGGCGCGTCCGCAAGGCGTGGGTTGTGATATTGGCGCGATTGAATATACGCCCAACCAGTAGCAAAGTGCCTCCCTCATTTTGGGGGAGGCAAACCCTGTGCCTCTGTGGTTAAACTTCATTCACCGCTTTCGCCAGCGATACGCCGCGACAGCCGATAAAAATCCGTCCGCGCGGTCATATCGAGGCTCATCGGCGTGACCGAAACCACCTTGTCATGCAGCACGGCATACACATCGCTGTTCGGCTCGGCGTCGTTCAGCTGGCTGTCATAACGATAGCCCAGCTTGCCGCGCCCCTTCAGCGCAATCCGTTGGGGTCGCACTGGCACATACACCCGCCGCCGCGATACGCGGGTCCAGCGCCATTCGGTCGCCGCAGTCGCGCCCCAAGGCACATCGATTTTCAGCAAATCCACATCGTCAGGCAAAGCCGCCGGCCTCATCAGCCAAAGCCCGAACTTCAAAGCAAAAGCAGCCGCCGCCCGAAAATCAACCGCGCTGGAATAGGTCAGATGCAGGTCGGTCGGTGTCTGCTGGCTGACGGCGATAGACGGGATGCCCAGACTGGCGCCTTCGAGTGCCGCGCCCACTGTCCCCGATATGGTGACGCCATTGCCGGTATTCTCGCCATAATTGATGCCCGATACCAGCAGCGCCGGTTTGTCGTCCGCCAGTTCGAGCACCGCGTGCTGCACCGCCTGCGCTGGCGAGCCATCGACCGCGTAGGCGCGGCAGTCGCCACAATCCGCCGGCGGCTCATAGGGATAAATCCGCCCTTCGCTGACATGCGGCAGGCTCCGCCCCATGCCCGACTGCTGCTCGCGCGGGGCCACCACCAGCAGCCGACCGGCGCCCTTGAAGGCACGCACCGCCGCCCACAACCCGGGCGATTCAATGCCATCGTCATTGGTGAACAGCAGGATAGCTTGCCTCGACTGACTCATGCCCATCTCCCTAATCCTTGACGCGCTGCCGATAATCACGCAGATTATAGCGCGTAATCAGCGACAGCGGCTGCGGCAAATCGTCCAGGGCGAACCAGCCAATGGCGCTGCATTTATGCGGCTCAAGGATTTGCGGTTCAGCGCCAATCGAACGGGCGATAAACGTAGGCGACACCCAATGCTGCCCTTCGGCTGCCAGAATATGGTCATCGACGCTCAGCAGTTCCAGAATCTCGATGGTCATGCCATACTCTTCCATAAATTCGCGCTTAAGCGTGCCGTGCAGGGTTTCGCCAAAATCGACCTTGCCGCCAGGGAACTCCCAGCTGCCGCGTTCGTTGGTCGCCTGTGTCCCTCGCCGCGACAAAAACAGCTGCCCCTCAGCATTCAGCACAATCGCCCCCACCCCAACCCCGACATAATCTTTTCCCGCTTGGGGTCGATTCATCGTTATCCTCGCAGCCTCTTGACAAAATCAGCTTGCAGTCTGGCAAATATAAAGCGCTTTTGCAAGTCACAGCCGCATTTCAGAACTTTTGGCATCGCCCTGCGGTCATCCTGAATTATAATCCGATGGCAGGCCTATCGGATAATCTGTATGACAAATCAATCCATCGAACCCTACCTTGCGCTTATCAGACGATACTGTCCCGACTTGGCAGCGCAAAACGCCCGCCTGCTGACTCGCGCCGGTCAGTTTAATACCGTGCTTTGCCTGGATGAGCGCTGGATTTTCCGCTTTCCCAAGAGCCATCACGCCGCCGCCGAAGTCGCCCGCGAGCTTGAGATTCTGCCGCGCTTGCAGGGGAAACTCCCCCTTCCCATCCCCAATCCGACCTGCGCCGCCCGGCATCCCGACAGCCAGCGACTCGAATTTATGGCTTATGCCAAACTGCCGGGCGAGCCGCTCTGGCGTGACAAATTCGCTGCCATAAGCCAGACACAGCAAGCACAAATCGCGCTTGACCTGGCGACATTTCTCAAGGCCTTGCATGACATACCGCCAGCCAGCATCGGGCTTGCGAACCGCCCCGCAGACAGCCGCCAAGCCTGGCGACAAATCTGGGTCGATTTTCAGCAGAAGCTCTATCCTTATATGCGCCCCGATGCCCAAGCCGAAGTCAGCCGAAGTTTCGAGAGGGCGCTGAACGACGAGAGCCTGTGGCAGATCGAACATCGGCTGATCCATGGCGATTTTGGCACGGGCAACATCCTCTTTCAGGATGGGCGCATCGCTGGCATTATCGACTTCACCTTCTGCACCCTGGACGACCCAGCGCAAGACCTCGGTGCGCTGATTGCCAGCTATGGCGAGCCTTTTGCCGAGCGGGTGCTGCGCCATTATCCCGACCTGCGCCCCTGTCTGCCGCGGGCGCGATTTTATCAGCGCAGCTACGCCCTGATTCAAGCGCTCTATGCCCTGCGCGACCATGACCCCGAAGAATTTGAGGACGGCATCGCCGCCTATCGCTAGCTGGCGCACTCAAGGCGAAACGAACCGAATATGCTATAATGACAGGAGTTTGGGTGGTCTAGCGCGAAACAGGATTCCCGATGGCGAACATCAGCTTAATCGCATACCAGAATAAACTTGACGGCTTGCTCGAAGAAAGCAGGTTTGACGAAGTGATTGCCCATGCGCGTCACATCCTCAAAACCTGCCCCAAGAACTTGCGCGCCTACCAGCAGTTGGGCGGCGCCCTGTTTGCGGCCTCCCGCTGGCAAGAAGCCACCGAAGTGCTTCGCCGCCTGCTCGGCTCACTGCCACAGGATTTCAAGGCGCACTCGCTGCTGGCGCAGGCACATCAACAGCTTGAACAATATGACAAGGCAATCTGGCATGCGGAACGGGCATTCGACCAGCAGCCCAACAATCAAGACATCATCAGCCTGATTCGCAGCCTCTACCGCAAGCATCGCGGCCAAGAGATCGAGCGCCTGCAACTCACCGCCAGCGCCCTGGCACAGCAGCATATTCGCGGCAACCTGCTGCAAGAAGCGCTCAATGTGCTCGATGCCGCCCTGGAACCTCATCCCAACCGCATCGACCTGCAATTATTGCGGGCGCGGGCGCTCTGGCTGACGGGACGCCGCACCGATGCCGCTGAAACCGCGCTCGAAGTCCTGACTCGCCTGCCCTACTCCAGAACCGCCAACCGAATTATGACCGAGTTGTGGCTGTCCGAGCAGCGCCCTTCCGATGCCCAGCTGTATCTTGGGCGCATCGAGGAGCTTGACCCCTATCTCGCTTGGCAGCTGGCGAGCGGTGAGCCGCCAGCAGAATCGCTGCTGACCCTTGAGGAGCTTGATGACAGCGCCCTCGCGCAGCACGAGTTGACCATCGTCAATCCCGATTGGCTGAACAGCCTGGGTGCCATAGACACAGCCGAAGCGCTGTCTGGCCTTGAGGGAAGCGCTGCCCCGCCCACAGCGGCCGCCCACCCGGAAGACTCGCCTTCCGATAACGAGATTGAAGACCTGTTCACTGAGTTGGTCGAAGGCGAAAAAGCCGATGATGCGGATGCGGTCTTCAGCTTGATGGATGAAAAGGGCTTTTTCAAGGACAGCGAAGCGGACTCGGCTGCCGCAGACGATGATGACAGCGATGAGACACAGATGCCAGCCGATTTGCCCGAGCGCATGGATGCCACCAAAAGCGCGCCCAAGAACCCGGATGCCGCTGAGGCGGGCGCTGACCTGGCAAAATTGCTGGCGCAGCTGGATGACGATGAGGATGACATCTCCTGGCTGACGGAAATCCAGCAGGGCGGCATGGAAACAGCCGCCGAAAGCGAAGATTTTCCCGAATATATCAGCCATGACGACGGGCAGTCGGAACTGGAAGAGCCTGAAGGGTCGCCAGATGGGCAGTGGCTGGCCGCCGCCCTGCGCGAAATGATTGCCGCAGAGGACGACCGCGCCGATTTGTTCGCTGATGATGAACAGCTGCGAACCCTGCTGGGCAAGGTGAATGAAACCCAGCCGATTCACCCCGATGACATTGAGTTCTGGTTAAACCAGGAGGGTATCGACCTTAACGAAGAGGAAACGCTTGAGGAAGATGAGGCTGAGGATTTCTTTGATGAGGGAGACGATGCCTTTTTGGATCACTCGTGGCTGGATGCTGAGCCGCTGGCGGATGAAATCGACTATGAAGGGGACAGCGGCAGCGAGACGCTTGACCTCATTGACGATTGGGAGTCGGAACTCGATGACGGCGGCGATGACGATGATGACTATATGGATTATGACCTGGACCTCTTTGAGCTTGAGGCGGCCGAAGAAGCTGGCGACTTCGGCACACAGGCGGAGAGCGACCCTCCCTCCCGAATGGCTGACGAAAGCCTAAGCTCTGACGAAACCGCGCGGGCTTGGGGATTGACGGGTGCGGAACAGCTGGCGGACTTTGTTGAAGGGGAAATCGAATTGACCGAGGCAGCGGCATCGCCAGATTGGCTGAATGCGATGGTGCCAGGGCTGGACGCGGTTCAGGATGCCGCTGACGATGACGATGATGACCCCGCCCGCGATGAATCAGTCGCACCATCGCCCAAAGACTTCGATTGGCTGAACGATATTGTGGATGAAGAGACGGGCGAGATGGAAGCGGTCGCGCCCCAATTCGCGCCGCCAGCGCCGCACTTCCGCTTTAGCCGGCTGCCGCTTTGGCTGACGGAACTGCTGCAAAACCCGCCCAGCAAGGAAACCTTGGCCGCCGCCAGCCCGCCACTGCTGGAGAAAATGTCGACAGCCGCTTTTGACGAATCGGTGGGAGACATCAGCTTTGATGTGCTTGACCTGGAACTGGACACGGACAATTTTGACTTTGATGCGCCGACGGAGAAAATCAGGCCCGTCGGCAGCGAAGCGGCATCCAAGGATGCCCGCCCTGATAAGTTTGACTTTGACAGTTATTTCGACTTTGATGCGCCGACAGAAAAAATCAGCCCCATCAGCGCCGAAGACTTGGCGAAGGCCATCGACTTTGACGAACTGGGCCTGGAGGATGAGGATTTTGACTTCGAGCGGCCGACAGAGAAAATCAGCCTTGAGGAAGATGACGAAGAAATTGACTTTGATGCCCTGGGGCTGGACGATGATTTTGCGCCCCCAGCCGACGGCGATGACCTGCCCGAATGGCTGGATTATGATGATGCCAGGGGCCGGCCAAGGCCCGGCAGATTATAATCTGCCCTGAAGCCATGTCAGCCGATTTTGCGCCGCAGCTGCTCGACTGGTTTGCCCGCCACCGTCTGGATTTGCCTTGGCGCCGCGAGCCTGATGCTTATCATGTCTGGCTGGCCGAAATCATGCTTCAGCAGACCCAGATTGATACGGTCATCCCTTATTACCTGCGATTTGTACAGCATTATCCCACGATTGACGCGCTGGCTGCTGCATCGCTTGAGGATGTGCTGAAGCTGTGGGAGGGCTTGGGCTATTACCGCCGCGCCCGCAGCCTGCACCAGACCGCCCGCCGGATTCTTGAAGAGCATGACGGCGCTTTCCCCGATACCGTCGAGGCGCTGCTCAAATTGCCCGGCATTGGGCCTTATACAGCCGGCGCCATGGCCAGCATCGCCTTTGGGCGGTCGGCGGCGGTGCTGGATGGCAATGTCATCCGCGTCTTTACGCGCCTGCTGGATATGAACGAGGACATCAGCCAGTCCTCCACCCGCAAAAAGCTGTGGGGTATTGCCGCCGACTGGGTGCCGCCGCAGGGGGCTGGCGATTATAATCAGGCGCTGATGGAATTGGGGCAGAGGGTCTGCCGGCCCCTCAATCCGAACTGCGCCCAATGTCCGATTCAAGCGCATTGCCATGCCTTTGCCAACGGCACACAGGCAGAACGGCCTCTCAAAAAGAAGCGGGCTGCCATCCCGCATTATGATGTGACGGCCGGTCTGATTCGAGACAGGGCCGGCCGCCTGCTGATTGCACAGCGTCCATTGGACGGGCTGCTGGGTGGCTTGTGGGAGTTTCCCGGCGGCAAGCTGGAAGCTGGCGAATCGCTGACGGAATGTCTGGCGCGTGAATTGCGGGAAGAGCTTGCGATTCAGGTTGAGGTGGGTGAACTGTTCCAGGTGGTGAAACATGCCTTCACGCACTTCAGGATAACCCTCCACGCCTTTGACTGCGCCTATCGCGGCGCGGTGCCACCCCACAGCGAACCCCAAGCCATCCAAGTCAGGGATTGGGCTTGGGTGCGCCCGGCCGAACTCGCCAGCTATAGCTTTGGCAAGGCCGACCGTCAGATTATTGAGGCTCTGGTTCAGCGCAAAGATATGCTGTTTTAGGGGTGCTGAATTAGACCAGATGTGCTATCCTTTATGGACAGACAGCGCCAAGGGAGAGCGCCACATCATGTTAGACTATTACAGACAGCAAAGCGTCATCACCGACCCCGGCAGACATGCCCGCCTGTACGATGCCCTGCCAGATGACATCCCCGACATCTGCCGCATTGTGCAGGGGTTGATTGTGCATTACTTCGCCCATGGACGCCGCCCGCCGCCAGAGCGCATGGGCGAGATTGACAGCCGTTACATGACAGCCATGCTCGACCGCATCCTTGAACTTGATGACCGCCCCCTGAGCGAAGCGCGGCCGGTGATGAAGCGGCTGGTTGGCTGCTGCCGTGACTTTACCGTCCTGACCGTCTCTATCCTGCGCCACAAGGGCATTCCCGCCCGCGCCCGCTATGGCACCGGCGCTTATTTTGAAGACGGCTACTTTCACGACCATGTGATTCTCGAATACTGGGATGGGTCGCGCTGGGTGGCTGTCGACAGTCAAATGAGCCAGCGCGACATCGAGACTTACCATATCGCCTTTGATGTCCTGGATGTGCCAGCGGAGCAGTTTGTGCGCGGCGGACAGGGCTGGCTGATGTGCCGTGAGCAGGCCGCCGATCCCGACCGCTTCGGGCTGGGATCCAAGTCGCCAGTGCGCGGCTGGATGATTATCGTCACCGAGATGCTGCTGGATTTGGCGGCCTTGAATCGGGTGGAGATGCTGTGCTGGGATTCGTGGGGCATCGTGGGGCAGTCGATGAATCTGTCCGAAGCTGACAAGGCCTTCCTGGATGAGCTCGCCCGCGCCACATTGGACGAATCGCGCTTCAGCGATTGGCAAGGCCTGTTCCAAGACCAACGCCTGCGCCTCCCCAAGGTGATTGAAAGCTATTCACCGGCGCTCCAGCCAGCCGAACTGCCGCTTGAAGTCCAGCTTGCCTTCGGCAAATAACCAGATTTTGGACTGGTTAAACAGCAGGGAAAGCGATTATCCTATACATTAGCCCCATAAAAATGAAGCGGAAGCAAGGCTCGTGCTCGATTCTCTGAAAAAACTGTTGCGACTCATTGTCAGCCTCTTCGGCAGCAATGTACCCGAAGAACGGGCGTGGAATCAGATACCATCTGAACTGCTCACCCCACGCGAGGTTTTGCTGCGGCGGGCTTCGCGGGTGATGTTCTGGGGCGCGGCTGTCAATTTCGCGGCCGGCCTTGCCGTGATTGGTCTGGCCTTGGCTGCCGCCGCCAGCGACAAGACCCTGTTCAGCGCGATGCACGAGCTTTTGCTGGGCAATCTCATCATCGAGGATGACACGGCGGCGCTGCTGATTATCGCTGGCATCCTCGCCAATATGACCTTTCTGCTGGTGCTTTCGGTCGTGATTCTGGCGCAGGAACTCTGGACTGTGTTCACAGCCTGGATTCTGACCGCCTGCAACCTGGCGGCTCTCTTCAGCTTCGGCTTTACCCCGGCCCTGCTCGCCATCCTGCCCCTGGTCGCTGTCGGCATAATGACCCTGGGTGATTTGCGCGTCTTTCGCCTCAACCCGGTGATGGTAAAAGAGCTAAGGGGGCGGATGCGCGGTCTGCGCGGCTTCGCCATCATCACGGTCTTTCTGGGCTTGATGAGCTTCTTCACGCTCTTGCTGTATCTGCTGCGCGTGCCACAGGGCGGCGTGGTGGTCACGGGCGAATTGGGACGCCTGCTGTTTATCGGTGTGCTGTTTATCGAACTGATGCTGATTATCTTTATCGTGCCAGCTTTGACGGCGGGCGCCATCACCAGCGAGCGCGAACGCAAGACCTACGACCTGCTGCAAACCACGCTGATTACCAAAGCGACCTTCGTCGTCGGCAAAATGCAATCGGCGCTGGGCTATATCGTGCTGCTGCTGCTATCCGCGATTCCCCTGCAAAGCATCGCCTTCCTCTTCGGCGGTGTGAGTGAATCCGAGATGATTCTGGCATTGCTGGTTTTGGCCGTATCGGCGATTGCGCTGGGCGCTTTTGGTATGTTTTTCTCATCGATTACCGAACGCACCCTGTCAGCGACTGTGCGCTCCTACACCGTGGCCATGGCGATAACCATCGGCTTGCCCATCATCTCCCTGCTGCTGTTCCAAGGCGCTTATGCCAATGCCATCAACAACATCGCCGCCAATGTCAGCGCCAATCCCGCCATCGAAGCCGCTTACATCTACCTCGATATGATTGCCGCCAGCCTCAACCCGATTACGGCCACCCTCTATTCGCAGCAAATGCTGATTGACCATCAGCAGCTGATTAGCATCCGCGTGACCCTGTCGAGCAGCGGCGCCACCATGCCAGTGCTTTCGCCCTGGATTCTGCTGACGCTCACCTATCTTTCGACAACCGGCTTGCTGGTTCTGTTCGCCATTAGGCGCATGGAACGTCAGGGCGGCTAAGGGCGATGCGGTCGGGTAGCTGTTCTCTGCTAGCCGACAGATAGCATCGCTGTTACAATAGCTGTATCGCTGTACACACACAGGATTCATACATACCCGCTGCCAAGCATAATTGAGAATTACTTGACAGGTGTAAAGACAGGGATTTTGTCTTAAACTTGGACTATCGTTCAAAATCCTCCAAATAAATTAAGAGCAGGAGGCAGCAGCCTGATGAGCAATCCCCCAGTTGATATTCAGAAATATGGACAGAGCGCTTGGCTGGATTACATCCATCGCCAAGACCTCGATAATGGCGATTTGCAGCGCCGCATAGACGAAGAAGGCATCCTGGGCGTGACATCCAACCCGTCCATTTTCCAAAAAGCCATTGGCGATTCCGACACCTACGACGAAGACATCCTCACCATGCTGGATTTGGAAGCGCAGGATATTTACGAATCCCTGGCTATCGAGGATATTCAAAACGCGACCGACCTCTTCCGCCCGATTTATGAACAAAGCGAACATATCGACGGTTATGTCAGCCTGGAGGTATCGCCCTTGCTGGCGCGTGATACACAAGGCACGCTTGACGAAGCCAAACGCCTGTTCCAGACCGTTGACCGCCCCAACCTGATGATTAAGATACCGGCAACGCCGCAAGGCCTCCCCGCCATCGAAGACGCGATTGCCGCCGGCATCAATATCAACGTGACCCTGATTTTCGCCATTGACAATTATGAACGGGTCGCCGAAGCCTTTATTCGCGGCCTGGAGCGGCGGCTGGCAGCCGGTGAAGATGTGACGCGGGTCGCTTCGGTCGCCAGTTTTTTCCTCAGCCGCATTGATGTGATGGTCGACCATATCCTGGAGAACAATATGCGCGCCGCCCAGATGCGTCAGGATACGGCGCGGATTGCCTTTAATCGCCAATTATTGGGGCAAACCGCCATCGCCAGCGCCAAGATGGCTTATCGCTCCTTCCTGCACATCTTCGAAGGGGAACGTTTTGCCCGGCTGCGTGCGGCTGGCGCACAGGTTCAGCGCCCCTTGTGGGCTTCCACCAGCGCCAAAAATCCCGCCTATCCCGATACCATCTATGTCGATAATCTGATTGGCCCCCACACCGTCAATACCCTGCCGCCCAAAACATTGGCGGCCTTCAAAGACCACGGGGTGGCCGCCGAAACGATTACGCAAGATGTCGAGCATTTCCTGCCGCCCGAAGAGGTGCTGGACCGCCTTGCCGAAGTCCGCATCGACCTCGGGCAGGTGACTTCGCAGCTGCAAGACGACGGCGTTGATGCCTTCATCGAAGCCTTCGAAAAACTGGTGTCGCAGGTGGCGGCAAAACGCACCATCTTGAAGACCGGCATCATCGAGCGAACCAAGCTGGCATTGGGCATCTATTCCGTTGACGTGGACAAGGCGGTCGAGCAGCTGGACCACGGCTTCGTCAACTCGCGTTTGTGGCATAAAGATGGCAGCCTGTGGAAAAATCACGGGCCGACCATCGAAAAAATCGTCAATCGCCTGGGCTGGCTCGATATTGACAAGACCATCGACCGCGCCCGCTTGCAGGCCTTGCAGGACAGCATCCGCGGCAGCCGCTTCAAGCATCTGGTTTTGCTGGGCATGGGCGGCAGTTCGCTGGCGCCAGAAGTCCTGTCGGATGTCTTCGGCGGGCAGGCTGGCTTCCCGGCCCTGATTGTCCTTGACAGCACCGACCCCGCCCGCATCCGGCAGGTCGAGGCTGAAATCGCGCTCGATGACACGCTTTTCATCGTCGCCAGCAAGTCGGGCGGCACAATCGAGACGCTCTCGCTTGACCACTATTTCTGGGCGAAGACGGGCGGCGCGGGCGAACAATTCATTGTCATCACGGATGCCGGCTCGCGGCTGGAGCGCATCGCAGAACAAGCCGGTGTCCGCGATATTTTCCTGAACCCAGCCGATATTGGCGGGCGCTACAGCGCACTCAGTTATTTCGGCATGGTGCCAGCGGCTTTGATGGGGCTTGACCTGGCGGGATTGTGGGACAGCGCCGATGCGATGATGCAGGCAAACGGCGAAAGCATCTCCCCAGCCTATCACCCTGGTTTGCTGCTCGGCGCGGTGATTGGCACGCTCGCCAAAGAAGGGCGCGACAAGGTGAGCATTTATACCAGCGAATCCCTGAACAGCTTCGGCGGCTGGGCGGAGCAGCTGCTTGCCGAAAGCCTCGGCAAAGAGGGCAAGGGCGCTCTGCCAGTGGTAGGCACGACGATTGGCCGCCCCTATGACTATGTGACCGACCGCCTGTTCATCTATCTGCGGATGGATGATGACAGCGATGTCATCGTCAAAGACGCCGCCATCAGAGCCTTGCGCGAAGCCGGACATCCGCGCGTAACCCTGCGCCTGCCGAACAGGCTCGCCATCGCTGGCGAATTTTTCCGCTGGGAATATGCCACCGCTATCGCTGGCGCCATGCTCGACCTCAATCCATTTGACGAGCCGAATGTCACCGAAGCCAAAGAGGCCACCCAGGCGCTGCTGGACATCTATCAGGACAAGGGCAGCCTGCCCGCCCAAAAACCAGTGATGACAGCCCAAGGGCTGCAAATGTTTGCCAATCAAGCCACGCTCGACCCGCTCCGTGAACTCTGCCGCCAGCATGCTTATGACGGCAATGACATGATTCAGGTGATTGCCGCCCAGATGGCTGGCACACATGCCGGGGATTATTTTGCCTTTTTGATTTACTTCACACCCGATGCCGACGAAAAGCGGCTGATTGATGACATTCAGCACCGCCTGCGCCATGTCACCAAACGCGCCGTCACCGTGGGCTACGGCCCGCGCTACCTGCACAGCACCGGACAATATCACAAGGGCGGCGGCAACAACGGCATCTTTTGGCAGCTGACTGCCGCTGCCGCGCCCGATATCGACATTCCCGCCAGCGACTACAGCTTCGGGACACTGTTCGCCGCCCAGGCAGCTGGCGATTTGCAGACGCTCCATGCTCACAAGCGGCGGGCGATTCGCTTGCAGCTGACCGGCGACCGGCGTTCCGGCTTGCAAATGCTGCTGACAGCGATTGACTTCGTGGCGCAGCGGCGGCGATAGCTTCCGCTCAAAGCAAAAACCCGCCTTGAACAAGGCGGGCTGCGTGTTTCAGCATAGCGCTGAACTTAATCAATCACGGCGACGGCGCTGGCCTGTTTGCCTTTGCGCCCTTCTGTAATAAGGAACTCGACCCGCGCCCCTTCATCGAGCGAGCGATAGCCACTCCCTAAAATTTCCGAGTAATGCACGAACAGGTCATCGCCACCTTCCTGGGAAATGAAGCCATAACCCTTTTCGGCGTTGAACCACTTGACAATACCTTGCATACGTTGTTGTGACATTTTGTCATGTACTCCTGATAAAGAATCGGATAACTGGGTTTTGCCATAGCCTTTTGTACACACGCATGATCCAATTGTTTCAGGATGTGCTGACAGTACGATTCGAGAGGATAACCAATCTGCGCGACCTGCCTTCAGTCAAGCAGCGAGCAAATCGCATTCTCTCTGGGGACTTATGGGTGCATACCCACTGCACCAATGTGGATAAAACGGACATGTTTTCCTTTTTGCCACGTTGCATAATTAGTTTAACACGCTTGACGCGGATATGCCATAGTGACTTGGAAATTTTTTCAAGATGCGCCGGCCACCGACTGTGCCAGGCGATAAAGACGCGGCGTCTGTTCGGCAATGACCTCCGACTTGCTGCGGTGCGCGAACAAGGGCCCCACGCCGCCATATTCAAATGCCATGGTATCGGGCTGCCGCCAGCGCCCTTGCCGAATTTGCCCGACCACCCATGCCACCATCGCCCAATCCTCGTCAGTCAGCGCATAGTGGTCGAGCCGCACGCCGTTGGCGTCTCTGTCGGGCAGGATGCCCGTGATATGGAGTTCGCGCAACGCCTGTGTCGGCATGGCATTCAGATAGCCGCGCACATCCGCGCGGCCAGTGCCTTCGCAGGCGCGAATGGCATGAGCGACATCCAGCAGCAAACCGCAGCCCGTCCGTCTGACCACCTCAGAGACCACGGCGGGGTCAACCACTTCTGCCAGCAAGACCTTGTCCCAGTTCAATTCAGGATAGGGTACATTCTCGAGGGCAACGCGCTCATTGCCAAAACGTTCCCCCAGATATTCCACATCACGCACCGCTTTCTCGATGACCGACTCGGCATCTACCCGCTCGCCCGCGGCAAAGTCCGAAGCCGCCACCGCCAGATGGGTATTGATAATCAGCGTCTCCGTCGTCTCCAGCCAGTTTTCGAGGCTGTCCAAATCGACATCATCCAATTGATTGCGCCCCGCTATCAAGTCGAAATGCACATAAACCGCACGCGACCGCTGCGCCTGCGCTACAAGGTCATCCCAAGGCGGACACTTGAACAGGTCAACCTGAATCGCGCCATCCCGCCAAAGCTGCTCCGCCTGTGGCGAATAATTGATAGCGAATTTCATGCTTTTATCCTTTGCGACAAGATAAACTTTCCTCTTATACACCCACACCCCAGCATCCCCTCAATCTCGCCCGACAAGCCAGCCGCAAAACTGGCATAAATCCTGGCTGGGGTGTACGATGAACCTGTGACTGTGTTATGATGAAACCAAAACAGCCACTCAATAATCCGAATCTGATGACAACTATTCTACTGATACGACATGCAGCGAATGACTTCGTAAAAACAGGCAGGCTCGCCGGCTGGATGCCGGGCGTGCATCTCAATGAAGAGGGGCAGGCACAGGCGAAAGCGCTCGGTCAGCGGCTGGCGGCTGCGCCCATCCGACACATCTACGCCAGCCCGATTGAGCGCACCATGGAAACCGCCCAAGCCATTGCCCAGCATCACCCGCAAATCCAAGTCGAGGCGAACCGCGGCATTGGCGAGGTGCAGTATGGCGATTGGGAAGGCAAGAAAATCAGTGACCTGCGGCGGCGCAAGATGTGGGGACTGGTTCAAGAATATCCCTCACGCGCCCGCTTCCCCAATGGCGAGACGATGCGCGGCGTGCAGACGCGGATTGTCAATGCGATTGAATGCCTAACGCAGCAGCACCCCAATCAGATGATTGCGCTGGTTTTTCATGCCGACCTGATTAAGATGGCGCTGGCGCATTATTTGGGGATGCACCTGGACGTCTTCCAGCGCATCGTGATTTCGCCGGCATCCATCAGCATTCTGCAACTGGGACACAGCCGCCCCTTTATCATCACCATGAACGATACTGCCCATATCCTCGAATTAAAGAAAAAGCGCAAACAGGAAAAAACAGCCAACATGCAAGCGGATGGAGGCAATCATGGCCAATGAAATTAACCTCAATCCAGTCGATTTTGTTACTGTCGGCACTATCGGGCCCAAAGGACAGCGCACTTTCCACCTGCAAGCCGGGCAGGACAACCGCATCGTCTCCTTCATCATCGAAAAAGAGCAGGCGCAGGCGCTCTCGTCCGCCATTGCCGAACTGCTGGATGATATTGACAGCCGCGACAATACCATAACCGAAGCCGATTTCAGTCAGTTGGACATGGACCTGCGTGAGCCAATCGAGCCCTTGTTTCGCATTGCGCAGATGGGACTGGCCTATGAAGCCCGAGAAAACAAAATTATCCTGATTACCCAGGAATTCGTGCCACAGTCCGAGGACGAATTTGATGACGAGGATGACCATGACGACGAGATATTCAGCTTGTTTGACGAGGATGGCGGCGAACCCAAAATTGTGCGCATGTGGTGCAGCCGCGAACAAATGCGTGCCCTTAGTTTGCATGCCATGGATATTGTCAAATCCGGCCGCCCCGACGCCAAACAAAATGGGCGCATCATCTTTTATTGGACGTAGCCTTGTCCGATTGATGCCACACAGTCGCTATGCACTGCGGCCCGTCTTCACCAACCTAGTGATTCTCGCTCATTCACCGCCCTTCGGCGTTCTAAAACCCATCGGCGGCTTGTAAGGAACTTCCAAATGCTTGATGATAGCAAGCAGCATGGCGCTGTGTTCAGCCAGCGTAGCGCTATGTTCAGTCAATATAGCGCTGTGCTCAGTCAATATAGCGCTATGTTCAGTCAATATAGCGCTGTGCTCAGTCAATATAGTGCTGTGTTCAGCCAGTGTAGCGCTGTGTTGAGCCAATATGGCGCTGTGTTCAGCCAGCGTATCACGATTCGCTTGAATGTTCTCCGCCATCACTGACAAGACCTGGTCCAAAGCGTTCATCAGTTTATCTTGTGTACTGCGCAGGCTAAGATATTCTTGGCTCATGCGCTCGAAACGGATATCGGTTGTTACCATGAATGGCTCCTTTGATTTCACATTGCGCTTATATCCAAGTCAATTATATCATAATTAGGCAAAACATTCAATACTCCCCAAACCCGCGCCCGCATCGGAGGCCGCCATGCTTGTTGTGTATGGAACAACATACTACAATAAAGCTGTCAAGCAAGTTTCCAGGTCAGCCACATGAAAGTCACCCGCGTACATACGGCACAGGCACTGGATAAACCAATCTGCATCCCTTTGGACGATGCGCTCAAGGTCATCGAAAACGGGGTGGTCGATGAGGAAGTCGGGCTGATGCGCTGGGGGTCGAACTATACCTTTCTGGTCAATATCGTTCACGACGGCATCCGACTCATGGCGATTTACAAACCCCGTCAAGGCGAACGCCCCCTCTGGGATTTTCCCGATGGCACGCTTTGCAACCGCGAAACAGCCGCCTACCTGACCTCGAAAGCGCTGGGCTGGGCCATCGTGCCGCCCACCGTCCTGCGCGAAGGCACGCGCGGCATGGGCTCGGTGCAGCTTTTCATCGACCATAACCCCGAAGAACACTATTTCACCTTCGACAAGCTGCGCATGATGACGCAGCTGGAGCGCATGGCAATCTTTGACGTCATCGCCAACAATGCCGACCGCAAAGGCGGTCACTGTCTGCTGGATGACGACGACCATCTTTGGGGCATTGACCACGGCCTGACCTTCCACGCGACCGAAAAATTGCGTACCGTCATCTGGGATTATTCGGGTCAGCCAATTCCAGCGGCAATCCTGGCTGACCTGAAAGCGCTGCGTCGGCGCCTCGCCAACGACCGCGATGACTACACCCAAGGCATGGCCAAACTCCTCTCCCGCAGCGAAATGCGGATGCTCAAAGCGCGGGTGGAACGCCTGGTTCGCAGTCGGGTTTTCCCGCGCCCCGGCCCTGGTCCCAACCGCCCCTGGCCCGCGGTGTAATCACTGCCCCAAAAAAGCATATCACTTCGCAGACAAGTGAAACCAACCCTGCCAAGCTCATGCAAGACCGGATGGGCAATGCGAATTACAGCCAATTTGAAAATGCGCGACCAAACAGTCGCCCTTTTGAAGCTGGAATGTGATAGAATGCGTGCATCGCTAAATTAAGCGGTTGTGTCGTGGGAATCGGTTGGTGACAAGGCAAATTCCACACGACACATTCACCAATCGACTTGATATTTTGAAAGGAAAAACAATGTCATTTACAGGATTTTCATCTGATGACGAAGGCTCAATCGTTTATGACGGCAAAAAGTTCATCGTCACCAACCCGCGCCAGGTGCCGGATGATTTTAATCCGGGCGATAAAGAGGTTGTCGGCTTGCCAGAAAACCATCCGAGCCACCCGAAAAATCGCCAGCCCTCCCCCATTCCAAAATATGTGCCACCTGCGGTTATTTACACGGCTTTTGACAAGCACAGAGCAGAAGAGCATCAAAAACGGGTTCAAAAGGCAGGGGACAGTGGCAAACCCAAAGAGAAGGAAAAACCAGCCCAGGAGGTCGCCCAACCCACCCTGCCGCCAGACTATGTTGGAGATATACCGGAATCGCCACTGGTATTTGAACAGTCGTGGACAAAAAAGCTGTCCGAAGGTCAAAAACTGCAAATTGATTATCTGTTAAGCACTGAAGGCGAACCTTTGGTGAGCGATATGTTACTCGCTCTCAAATATGAAGGGATGCCAGAGTGGATTTCCTTTGACGATTTTATGAAGCGCTTTGCCGAATGGGGCTGGGATGAAGAGGCGGATCAACGGGCGCGGGAGATCTGGCAAAGCATCATGCAAGATCAAACGAATGACTCGATAGGAAGTCTGCCGGTCTTTGGCGATGGGTGGTATCAACGTATTGAAGAGACCCTAGCCGGTCAAGCAAACGACACGATCGAAAGTTTGCAGGTCATTGATGCCGCCACCGGTCAGGTCTTGCTCAACCGGATAGGTGTTCTGGGAGGTGCCGGGCAGCAATATGTGGGCTTGCAGAAAGAAGACATCAGACCTTTTCAAGATCACGATCTGATTTTCGTCCATAATCATCCCAACGGCACGGCGGCATCGGAGACAGACTTGCGGACAGCATTCCTGGCAGGCGCGGAAATGCTGCTGGTGGTGACACCGCGCGGCTACGAATACGTGTATATCCGTGGCGAAAGCGGCATGGCGCCTGTCCACGAGGGGGAAGCCAGCTATGAAGTAACGCCGGCGACAGCAGCAGAATATGTGGAATTGGAGGGTCGTTCCTGGCAGCAGGCGCAGATGGACAGACGCAATCTGCCGGTTATGTATCAGGGTGAGCCGAATTGGTGGGAACGGGAGAACATCATTGTTACATATGAAACAACGGAAACTATCGAAGAAGTAGCAGACCGAATGGGAATCCCTAAAGAACATTTGCATAAGCTAAATGAAGGAAGTACAGATACCGGTATAATCAATATACCTTTGCCTGGTTGGTATTTGGATAATAGGAATATGTATAGGATAGCCGCATTAGACGGCAGAACCCTGCTTTACTATGCAGATAATGTAGTAACGCAGTGGCAAGAGCTAAGCCCGACCGAGCAAAAGATTGAAATGGCTTTGACAGCAACCGCGAATGCTGGCGCAGGAGAAGCAAATTTTGATAATATACAATCCTTTGATAGCGCATTAGACTGGATTACGCACAATAAGGAGCTTATAAATATCTACGCTGATAATGCACGGGTGCCTGAAGAAATACTGAGAGTTATCCTAACATCAGAGATCCTTTATGATTATGGTGAGCTAGATGCTTGGCAAGATGCGGCTGTGCGTCATAATATACCTCTCTCGATAGACATCGGTTGGCAGGCAACAGGTGTTGCCAATGTTCATTATGCAACTTTAATTGAGGCTTATCACTATATTGCCTCACGGCTTCCAGAAAGCGTTGAACATCCGTGGGATTTGGATCCCAACGCGCCTGACTTATCGGGTTTTCCTACTCTGGATCTAGATGAGCAGACTGAACAGGAACCCGAAGAATCACCCACAGGTGAACGAGATGCCGAGATATTTAGGCAGAGAGAAACGCGGTATGGAGAATTGACTTATGATCAGAAAAAAGCGGTCGCAATTTACCTTGTCACAAATGAAGGCACAATCAATGCGGCTAGTATGGTGACAAGGATGTATTTAGACCAATATATCACTCAAAAGTGGGAAGACCCGCAAAACTTTGCAGAGATTGCCGAAAATCTATCACCCAAAGATGTAGCAAGAATATGGGGGAGGTACAGGTCGGCTTATGAACCTCTTGATGCCGCCGTGTTCGGACCCAACGCCCAATTAGCACGGCCGATAGCTGAATACCTCTTGGGTTAATTCTAAGGCGGAAAACATGAAAAAGAAGCGGAAACATAGAAGTAAAAGAAAGATTCCCAAGCTATTTGTTTGTATAATAGCTCTCGGTACACTCTCAGTCACAAGTATCATTTGTTGCTTAACCATCGCGTGGGGGATTGCCAAATATTCTAATTCTACCCCTGAATTTTCGACCTTAGAAGAAATTGCCCCCCTGATGACACAGTTCCCTCCGGCACGTCGGGAACGGCTGCCGGAAGCTGAAATTGAATATGAAAGTCTCAAACAAGCCTTAATCGAAGTTGTGGATAACACAGAGATTTCGCCTTTTCGGGACGATAGTTACATAGACTACTGGGATCACTGTCTTAAAGGTCATTTCAGAATTCGGGTACGTACAAAAGTCACGTTTACGGAAGTCATACAGCGATACAACGAGTGGGCTATAAACAATGGCTGGATTTACAGAGAGTATGAACCTAGTTCATTTTCCCACGAAAAGAACAAAGGAAGCTATGAATATCTGGATCCATACGACACACGGTCAGAGCGAACCCACTTCACCATTGAACCATCTGCCAACCACACAGAATATTACTACCTTGACCTATATTACATCGATCGTTTTTGCGATGAGAACTGATACAAAGGAGTAAAATCCCAACTTCATTGACAATCGCAATCAACTGTGCGCGAGACAGGCAACATCAGGAGGACAAACATACGACTATGATGTTTTCTCGATCACATCATTTTGGCCAGACCTAACACATGTCAAATAACCTGAGAAGGTATTCAGGACGTGAAAAGAATACTGATTGCTGTAGTTTGTATGTTTATCGGGTTGCAAGTAACTGTCGGGCAAATAGTACACTGCGGTTTACATAGTAACACATGTCCAGATGACTTTCCCCCGAGGGTAAGACTCGTTGCACTGATTCACATAGCGCCTGTGTTATAATCAGCGCAATCTCAACACAGAACAGGGAACACAAATGCGATTAAAGGCAGATGGACGCTGGTTCAAGGACGAAAGCGGGCGCACCCTCATCCTGCGCGGGGTCAATTTGAGCGGCGGCAGCAAGGTGCCAGCTTGTCCGCCGGGCGCAACCCACCTGCCCGACAGCCTGGACGAACGGACAGACCTCTCCTTTGTCGGACGTCCCTTTCCACTCGAAGAAGCCGACGAGCATTTCAGCCGCCTCAAGCACTGGGGCCTGGATTTCCTG
This sequence comes from Aggregatilineales bacterium, assembly GCA_965214515.1. Lineage (GTDB taxonomy): Bacteria > Chloroflexota > Anaerolineae > Aggregatilineales > Phototrophicaceae > UBA6055. The sequence goes on along the minus strand of OZ243955.1, from coordinate 2,598,338 downwards.
CGCTTTGTTGTGACGTGGGAGGCGCTGGAACATGAGGGGCCCGGCATTTATGACCAAGCCTACCTCGACTACATCGAAGCCATCCTCGAAAAAGCCTGTGAACACGGCATTAACCTGTTCATTGACCCGCATCAGGATGTCTGGAGTCGCTTTTCAGGCGGGGATGGTGCGCCTGCCTGGACATTTGATGCAGCCGGGCTGGACATCGACGCCTTCCATCAAACTGGCGCCGCTGTCCTGCATCAAAAACACCCGCACGACTTCCCCAATATGCTCTGGGCAACCAATTACAGCAAGTTCGCTGCCATGACCATGTTCACCCTGTTTTTTGGCGGCAGCGCCTTCGCGCCCCAATTAACTTATGCCGGGCAAAGCCTGCAAGATTTCCTGCAAACGCATTACATCCATGCCTTTCAGCATTTGGCCAAACGGGTTGCTCACCTGCCCAACGTCATCGGTTTGGGTACGATGAACGAACCGCATCCTGGGCTGATTGGCTTGCCGGATTTGCGCGGATACGAGCATATCCTGGTGAAATTTGGCATCACCCCGACGCCAGCCGAAGCCATCTTCCTTGCCAATGGCTTCCCGCAAAGATGCGCCGATTTTGGCACACAGTACACAGATTTTCTGCCCGGACACACCAAAATCACCATCGACCCCGAGGGCCTTCGAGCTTGGAAAGCGGGCTGTGAGGATATTTGGCGCGCACAGGGCATCTGGGATATTGACCGGCAGGGCAAGCCGCGTCTGCTGCGCCCGGGGCATTTTGCCCAGGCCGATTTTAATGAGGATTTTCTCAAGCCCTTTACCTGCCGCTTCGCCGCCGCCATCCACGAAGTCATGCCCAAAGCGCATATTTTCGTCGAAGCCGAACCCTTCGCGCCGCCACCCCACTATGACCATAGCGCCAGCATGGTATTCGCGCCCCACTTCTACGATGGCATCACCCTCTTTACCAAGCGCTTTCATCCGCAGATTAATGTCGATTTGAATACCCTCCGCCCATTATTCGGCCGCCGCGCTATCGAAAATTATATGACGCGGCGAATCGGACAGTTCCGCGACTTTGCCGATGAGCGCATGGGCGATGTCCCAGTCCTGGTGGGAGAATTCGGCATCCCCTTTGATATGAACCACCGGCAGGCTTACCAAAACGGAGATTTCTCCCGACAGGCGGTCGCCTTGGAGTATAATTGTCAGGCGATGGACGACCACCTTATGAGTTATACGCAATGGAATTACACCCCCAACAACAGCAACCAACACGGCGATTTATGGAACGGCGAAGACCTGTCCATCTTTAGCCGTGACCAGCAATCCGACCCATCCGACATCAATTCTGGAGGCAGAGCCTTGTCCGCAGTCGTCCGTCCTTATGCCAAAAAAGTCGCCGGAGAGCCGCTCAATATGCGTTTTGACCCCGCACGCGGTCTCTTCACCTTTAGCTTTCGGCACGATAGCGCCCTCACCGAACCCACCGAGATTTACGTCCCGAACTCGCAGTTTCCCGCCGGCTATCGCGTTGAGGTCAGCGATGGCGAATACGAAATCCAGCACGAGCAGCAGCGCGTCATCTATCATCATAGTGATAAAGACGTTCCACACATGATTCGCATCATCTCCAACACGCCGCCCCCGCCCGAACTTTCGCCCTATGGCAAGCTGGCGGTTATGGGCATGATAATGCTGTTGGTGCTTTGGCTGCTGGGACACTTGGGTAAAAAGAAATGAGCATGGCATGATGTCAAGCGATGTCAAAATTCTGCTCGGTGACTGTGCCGAACAGCTGGCGCAGCTCGATAATGACTCGGTGCAGTTGATTTTCACCTCACCGCCCTACGCCGACCAGCGCAAGAAAACCTACGGCGGCATTCACCCCGACCAGTATGTCGACTGGTTTCTGCCCATATCGGATGAATTAAGACGGGTGCTGAAGCCGCGCGGCACATTCATCTTGAACATCAAGGAAAAAGCGGTGAACGGCGAGCGGCATACCTATGTGCTTGACTTGATTAAGGCATTGCGCGAGCAAGGGTGGCTGTGGACAGAAGAATTTATCTGGCACAAAAAAAACGCATACCCCGGCAAATGGCCCAACCGCTTCCGAGATTCATGGGAGCGCCTGCTTCAATTCAACAAAGCGAAAAAGTTCGATATGTATCAGGAAGCAGTGATGATTCCTGTCGGAGATTGGGCAAAAAGACGGCTGCAAAACCTTAGCGACACCGATAGGATTCGAGATGAATCCAGGGCAGAAAGCGGATTTGGCAAGAACATATCGAATTGGGTCGGGCGGGAAATGGTCTATCCAACCAATGTCATCCACATGGCGACCGAAACCAGCAACAAAGGACACAGCGCCGTCTTCCCGCGCCAGCTTCCCGAATGGTTTATCAAGTTGTTCACAGTACCCAATGATAGGGTTCTCGATCCCTTTGCTGGCTCTGGTACAACTGTATTCGTGGCGCACGACATGCACCGCCAAGCCATTGGGATTGAAATCGTGCCAGAATATGTCGAAGCAATGGAAGCAAAATTGAAACACTGCCAACAACGGTTGTTTTTCTAGCGTTCTTAACAATAATACTGCAATCAGGAGCATCCTATGCGTTTTAATCCAGCATCTATCTCTCTCATCTTGTTATCATTGTTCGCCTTCAGCCTTGTGATGACTGCCCAGAGCCAGCCTGAATTTGATGCCATCACGCTCCAGACCGACGATGAGGTCAGTCTGGCTGCCGACCTGTATCCGCCAGCGACAGCCGACCCCGACCCGCCGCTTGTCATCGCGCTGCACATGCTCGGCAGCGACCGTTCCGCCTACGAAGCGCTGATTCCCGATTTGCGGGCTGCCGGTTATGCGGTTCTCAATGTCGATATGCGCGGTCACGGGGATTCGGGCGGGACGCGCGATTGGGATTTGGCGATTGCTGATGTACAGCTATGGATAGACTGGCTGGCGTCAAATGGGCATATCAGCCAGCGCGGGCTGGTCATCATGGGCGCCAGCATCGGCGCGAATGTCGCCTTGATTGGCTGTGCCGCCAGTGATGTCTGCCGCGGCGCGATTGCGCTTTCGCCCGGGCTGGATTATCGCGGCGTCCAGCCCGAAACAGCCTTAGTCGATGGCTTGGCAGAGCGGTCGGCTCTGCTGGTGGCAGCACATGAGGATGCTTACAGCGCCGAGACCATTCAGCAGATGTTTATGAACGCCAAAGGCGATGTCACCGCACGTCTGTATCGCGGTCGCGCACACGGAACGCGCCTCTTTGATTCGGATTATGACAGCCTCAGCCGCTTGATTTTGTCCTGGCTGGGCGAGCAATTTGCAGCCGAACTCTAAATGTCGGCGACAGAAGTATAATGCCTGTATGATTTTCATGGAAAGGAACGGATGATGGAATACGATTTGAGTTCGGTAGATTATATTCTGGAGACCACCCGCAGCGTCCGCCAGCGTCTGGATTTGAGCCGCGCCGTGGATGCGGATGTGGTCATGCGCTGCCTCGATATTGCCCTGCAAGCCCCCACAGGCAGCAACCAGCAGGGCTGGAAGTGGCTGATTATCACGGATGCCGACAAAAAAGCGCAGATTGGCGCGTATTACAAGCAGGCCTGGTATGGCTATGCCAAGCGAGCCGCCCGCTCTGCGCCTGGCAGTGAGCCCACAGAGCAGATGCGGCGCGTGATTCGTTCGGCACGCTACCTTGCCGACCACATGGGAGACGTGCCGATGATGATTTTCCCCTGCATCCACGGGCGGGCAAGCAGCCCCAGTCCGGCGGCGAACGCCGGTTTATACGGCTCAATCATTCCAGCCGCTTGGTCGCTGATGCTGGCTCTGCGGGCGCGGGGCATTGGCGCTGCCTGGACAACGCTTCATCTGAACTATGAAAAAGAGTGCAATCAAATCCTGGGGATTCCCGACGATGTGACCACAGCGGCTTTGCTGCCGGTGGCTTATTTCACCGGCCAGACCTTCAAGAAAGCCAAGCGCATCCCCGCCAGCGAACTCACCTACTGGGAATCGTGGGGCGGTTAAGGTCGCCGCTGCCATCGGTGAGCGGGGACAGAAACTATTGCACATCGCCCAATCAGTAGTATAGTTAATGTAGATGCACTCGTGTGGATCCTTAACCCGTTTGGATAAACCATGTCCTCATCAAAACACGCCGACGCCATACGGCGTTATTATGAAACCGACAGACACCTGCGAATTTATGATGAAACACACGAAAAATATACGCTTCCCAAACGCGACTTCGCCCGTTGGACTCTGGAAAGCCTGGATTGGCAGGGCGACGAAGTCGTGCTGGACATCGGCACCGGCCGGGGCGGCTACTTTACGCGCCTGATGGACCTGGCGCCGAACGTCCGCTATCACGCGCTCGACCTTTCCCGATATATGCTGGTCAATCATCCCGCCGCCTGCCTGACGCAGAGCGACGCCATGAAACTTCCCTATGCCGACCATTCATTTGATGTCGTCATGGCGAATCATGTCCTCTATCACCTTGAGGATATTGATGGCGGCCTGGAAGAAATCAAGCGCGTTCTGAAACCCGCCGGCAAGCTGCTGGCGACCACCAACAGCATCCATAACCTGCCCGAATTGCAAGTGCTGCTACGCCGTGCCATTGTGCTGCTCAGCGGCAATGGCGCGGCGCAGCTGCACCCGCCCGGCCTGCCCAGTGATGCCTTCGCCCTCGAAAATGGCACGCGGATGCTTGCCCGTCACTTCTATGCGGTCGTTCGCCATGATATGCCCAGCCAACTGGTGTTCACCGAGACTGAACCCGCCATCGACTATCTGGAAAGTATGCGCGGCCTGCGTCAGCACAGCCTGCCGAATGATGTCGAATGGGACAATATGATGCTGATGATGCGCCAGCAAATCAGCCATTTGATACGGCATATCGGCAAGCTGGAAATCAGCCAGGTCTCCGGTATGCTCATTGCCAGCGACAGCGGCGGCTTTATCCAAGAATTTGTCAAGCGGGAGCAAAATCAGTAACATTCATATTAAGGGGAGCGTTGTGGACAGGCGCACAGATGATAAATAACAAACAGCTTCGACTCAAACTGCCTGTCGGCCAGACTTGCCGTGATGAATTTCTGGATCAATTACGCAGTCGCGGGAAACTTGCTTACAAGCGTTATTTGGGCTCTCCCTTACGTTATGCTGGGGGTAAAAGCCTCGCTGTAGGTTTTGTCATTGAATTGTTGCCAACGCCAATGATCAACCGTCTTGTTTCGCCATTTATGGGGGGCGGATCCATAGAGATTGCGCTAGCTAAGGAATTAGGGGTAGAGGTGGTGGCTTATGATGTGTTTGACATTTTGGTGAATTATTGGGATGTGCAAATTAACCATACCCAAGCCTTATACGACCGATTGGAAAATTTCGCCCCCACCCGAGAGACCTTTGCATCTGTCAAGAAGCGCCTTAAAGCACATTGGGAGGGGAAAAATCGTCTGAATCGGTATGATTTGGCAGCGCACTACTATTTTAATTCAAATACATCTTATGGTCCACATTTTCTAGGTTGGCCCTCTGATGTTTATTTGAACAGAAAAAGATACGAGAAAACACTTGAAAAAGTAAGGACATTCCAAGCGCCAACATTATCTGTTCACTGTGCGAGCTTTGAGGAAACCATACCATCTCATCAGAATGATTTCTTGTATTGCGATCCACCCTACTATCTTGAACAGGGAAAAACCTTTGTAGGCATGTATCCTCACAGGAATTTCCCAATTCACCATCAAGGGTTTCGCCATGATTTATTAAGGGATTTGTTGCTGTCTCACAAAGGTGGATTCATCTTATCCTATAACGATTGCGATATTATTCGTGACTGGTATTCTGACTGCCATATCTCAACTCCTGAATGGCAATATACATTTGGACAGGGTGATACACGGATTGGCGTCAACAGGCGAGAAGCCAATGGGGGCAGCCACATCAAGAAATCCCACGAACTGCTAATCTGGAAATATGCCGATGCGTAAAACTCGTGGCTCAACGTCAGAGCAAGCCCGCGAATACAGACAAGCCGGTCACGATAATGCAACTGTTTTTGCTCTTCTGCTTGGGCTGGATAAAGAGTATCAGAACGACAAAAAGGCAAAAAAGGATGTGATTGACCCATCTGGAGATGCTCATTCTGTAAAGAGCGGTAACAAAAAATGGCAGATTTTCCTTTACGGACGCAATCGATTTATTGAAGATGATGGATTTCAGGCATTGAACGGCGTTGGGACGCTTCTTATACATTGTATTGATGCTTTTCCGCCATCTTATGATGAATACAAAAAGAACAGTGAAGTCTTTAAGGAACGGCTCAAAACACCTATGAGGGAATTAAAAGACCGCTTTCAGAGAAAAGCATTATTACGCGCATTCTTGAGTAAATCCATCTTTAACGCGGGCGAAGTTGACTATCTTACAGTTTTGGATAATGACAAATATCATGTGTTTTACAACAAGGATGTTGTCAAACATCTGGGAAATAATTTTGAAGTAGAAAACTCAAGAAAAAGATCTAAAGGGCAGTTTTCTGACCAAAAAGTTTTGTTCAAGTATGACGGCAAGAATGTTGGTGAGCTTGAGATGCGGAACGACAGCAAACAGCATTATCAAGAAGTTAGGTTCAATATGATTAAGGATAGAGCTATGGCAATGCTGTACAAGTTTCTGCCTGAAAAACAAGAGTTCAATCAGGACATACTTGTGTATGGTGACGCAATAGGAAAATTTGGAAATTGGAGGAATCGTAAATAGAGCAACTGACCATCTGTTTGTTCAACAGGTTAGACCTATGCACCTGCTTTCATTTGGCGAACTCCTGATTGACTTTGTGGCGTTGGAAATGGGCGTGACCGTCGGCGATGCTTCCGGGTTTATCAAAGCGCCCGGCGGCGCCCCGGCCAATGTCGCGGTCGCCTTCGCCAGGCTGGGCTATGAAAGCGCGTTTATGGGCCAAGTGGGCGACGACCCCTTCGGCAGATATTTGGCCGATATGCTCGCCGCCGAATCCGTCCATACCGATGGTTTGTTATTCTCGCAGGAAGCACGCACCGCGCTGGCATTTGTCTCCAACACTGCCGATGGCGACCGCAGCTTCATGTTTTATCGGCATCCCTCTGCCGATATGCTCATGCAGCCCGAAGACGTCAATATAAGCGTGATTGACCGCAGCGACATTTTCCACTTCGGCAGCATCACCTTCATTCACGAACCCGCCAAATCCGCGCTGCTCAAGGCGCTGGCACATGCCATCGCCGGCAACAAATTCATTTCCTACGACCCCAATCTGCGCCTGCCCCTGTGGGAGAGCGCGGCAGCCGCCAAAGCTGGTATGCTCTCCGGGCTTGAATATGCCAACCTGCTCAAAATCAGCGAGGAGGAATTGGAATTCCTGACCGGCGGCGAGGATGTCTGCCCTTTGTGGCGCGAGCGGATGGAGATAATTTGCGTGACCTATGGGGAGCGCGGGGCGAGCGTCCATTTGAAAGACGGGACTGAAATCAAACATGGCGGTTATGCGGTGCAGGCGCGGGATACCACCGGCGCGGGAGACGCCTTTGTCGCTGCGATGCTCATCGGCATCCATAAGCATCGAGACAATCTTCAGGCGCATCTGCCCGCCATTCTCGATTTTGCCAACGGCGTCGGCGCATTGACCTGCCTCAAGGAAGGCGCGATTCCCTCACTGCCGACCATGGCCGCGGCCAAGGCCTTTCTAGCCAGCCGCAAGGGTTGACTTACCGAAGAAGCACAGGTAAAATTGGTTTCAACTTTAACTACGAGGTAACAAAATGGCAGGACTACCTAAATTGAATTATTCCGCGATGCTCACGCCAAAGCACGATCCAGATTGTCTACCTTCTGCTAGTTCTAGCTTCAGATCTGTTGTCTCACCTGACTGCAAAAACAGACCTCAGGAATATGTTGACTACATCATGGCCTCTGGCACTGCTCTACATTCAAAACGTCATGGCAAAGAGTTTATGTTTGCACGCACACCCCCAGGCTTGTCTTGTGGCTCAGGGATCCCCTCGGGTAGTGCAACGCCGACTACTTCACTAGATGGTTATTTGATTGCTGACCTATCTGGATCCCCTCATATATATGCTGAGGATGAATCTCGGATTTTGAAAGGACTCAGAACCGGAAAATATCATTTATACACGGGATATACCCCTAAGCTCTAACGAGGAAGAAATTTTGCGTTGGTCACGGGCAAGTTTAACCCTTAAACAAGCCCTTTTGCCAACGGCGTCGGCGCATTGACCTGCCTCAAGGAAGGCGCGATTCCCTCACTGCCGACCATGGCCGCGGCAAGGGCCTTTCTAGCCAGCCGCAAGGGGTGATTATCCATAAGGCGACCGACTGATTGAATCACTTATCATTCTGTCGGTGGATCCTCATATAACAATTTTTCACATACCTTTTCAATAAATCTTTTAGGGTCGTGCCAATAGCATCCAATGCAAGTCCCATTATACATCTCGTCGCCAGCATAGTATGCGCTGGGAAACCCAAGCCGTCTGGCATCATAACGCTGATTGGTCTCGCGGCATCTTTTGCAGTGTGCGCGTTTGGCATTATTTACAGGTTTGGAGAGCGCTTGAAAATCCTCCGATTTTACACGGCTGGGGTCACTCAATCTCGGGTCATCCAACCTGCCATCTTTATGGTCAATTTCGATTTTACTGATGTCTAAAACAACACACCGCTTCCCTTCGAATTGTTTTCTTATCCGTTTTGGTATCGGCTTTTTGATTTCTACTTTCTTGTATCCCTGTAGCTCGACTGCTGATATGGCATTGCGAACCTTATGTGTTCGTATGTTATATCTACGAGCAAGCGACCCGTCTTGTCGAACCCAAGACCCTCCATTCCCAAAACGCAATCCTTCATATTGACCCGTAAATTCTTGGACGGATACCTTGCGACTAAATCCATCGCTGTTCGGTTGAGCTAATTCCAGGAACAAGTAAGCCTTGCTTCCCTTTCTTGGCCTCCAGTTTTCCGAGCGGCTCATTGCAACCGCTCCAGAACGCTGTCAATGTATGCCTGATTAATGTCACAGCCGACAAACTTGCGCGACTGGCATAGTGCCGCTACCGCAGTTGTCCCCCCTCCCAAGAAAGGGTCAACGATTAAATCACCCGGATTGCTATGAATTTGCACCAACTCGGCAAACAGTTTGTCTGGCTTCTGCGTGGGGTGTATTCTGTTTCCGTTATGCCTTGGTATAGGATGACGATAGACACCATTATGATATTTGGCATTGAAAGTCGGCTTACCGCCCTTCACGCCAACGACGGCAATTTCACGACTGTTCGATAGGTAAGTTCGTTTGGAGTTGAGTGGCACGGGATTGGTTTTCTGCCAGACAATCAACCGCATCATGACAAATCCGGCCCTTTCCAAAGCCGACCTCAGACGTTCGATCTTCCATAGGTCATAAAATACAATGACTGTGCCGCCTTTACGGAGAACACGATAGCTTTGGGCGGCTAACGCGGATAAATCAATTTCGCAGTGATCCCACTTGCCAAAATCCATCGAAACCGCAAATCGCTTCACGCTGCGCTTTCCAACGGATTGAAAACCCGTAGCACGGCTTATCGCATAAGGCGGGTCGGTCAGTATCAAATCAACTGCGTCGCTATCCAACCCACCTAAAAAGTCCCGATAATCGGCACATTCAATTCTGGCTGCCCCCTTGGATATTGGGTTCAATGCCAATTGTTTCATCTTTACCCAATCAAATCGCCATACCGCGCCTGTTCACCAAGATAGCGATGCAAATGCCTGGGGAATGCTTATCGCGGGTGTCTTCCGCGCAATCCAACCCGCAAGCGCCTCAAGAGGCTTTTAGATAGGGTATAATGACATGGAAAGCCGAAATGGTTTTCAATGTATTCGTAGTTTCCTGTGGCAGTTGAGATTGGCAGTCCAGCCTGCCACAGGAAACTCCTACATAAAAGCCATGAAAAAAATTCATCGCTAAATAAAGCATATCCTATTTTCATCTTCTTGACAATAGAACATTTGAATTCTATTTCTTTCTGTGGCCGGTTTTAGCTTGAGGCAATTATTCTCGGCTAAATAGTTTATTTTGCACCCTGTATTGCGGTATCATTATGATGAAGCGAATCCTCAGGATGTACAAATGTCTGAACAAACTGTCAATGCCCGCCTCATGGCAATCGAGGCTGAACACAAACACCTCGCAACCAAGGCTGAACTGATAGAAGCGGTCAGCGAAGTCAAAATCAGTATCGAGCGCCTGGAGAACAAACTGTGGAAATATCTCTTAGTTGTTGCCATCCCAAGCATCATATCCACCGCTATAGGAATTGCCATTCTGATATTCAATATCCTTCAACCCTAATGCACGAAAGAAGGCACAGCAGAGAATGAGCATGGTTCAATGCAACATTCCATTTCATTTGCTCGCTCCGCTGCACGCTAAAATCCAAAAAAATGATTGAAAAGAGGTCGTATGCCCCAACCCAACATCATCTTGATACTGGCGGACGATATGGGCTATTCTGATATTGGCTGTTACGGCTCGGAAATCCAGACGCCCAACCTCGACCGCCTGGCGGAAAACGGCGCTCGCTTCTCACAGATGTACAGCTTCGCCCGCTGCTGTCCCTCGCGGGCGGCGCTTCTGACTGGATTGTATCCCCAGCAGGCTGGCGTCGGACACATGGTCGCCAATCGCGGCAGCCGCGCCTACCAGGGTTACTTGCGTGACGATGCCGTCACCATTGCCGAAGTGCTGAAAGGCGCCGGTTATCAAACCCTGATGTCTGGCAAATGGCATGTCGGCGGCGAATTGCCGGCACGGCAGCCCGAAGTCTGGCAGCCCGGCAGCCGCGGCTATCCCACGCCACAGCAGCGCGGCTTCGACCATTTTTATGGCACGCTGGTCGGGGCGGGCAGCTTCTTCTATCCCCATGCCCTGACCGAAAATGGCGAATTTGTCAGCGAATATCCCGATGATTTTTATTATACCGATGCCATCAGTGACAAAGCGGTCGAGATGATCGACAATGCCCAGCGTGATGACCAGCCCTTTTTCCTGCATGTCGCCTATACCGCGCCTCATTGGCCCCTCCATGCGCCGCCTGAAGACATCGCCAGATACGAGGGCAAATACCGCGAAGGCTGGGATACCCTGCGCCAAAACCGCCACGAAGAACTCAACAGCCTTGGGCTGCTTAATCCCGTCTGGGATATTTCGCCGCGTGATAAGGACTCGCATCCCTGGACAGACGAAAAACACCGCGATTGGGAAGATTTGCGCATGGCCACCTATGCCGCTATGATTGACCGCATGGATCAGGGCATCGGGCGCATCCTGGAAAAACTGGAGATGCTGGGCATTGCCGATAATACCATGATAATTTTCCTGTCAGACAACGGCGGCTGTGCCGAATATCTGGCGGAAGATGGCTGGATTAATTCTTTTGTGCCTAATCTGCCGGATGGCGGCCAGGTGCAAATCGGCAATCAGGTCAACCTGCGTCCCGGACCCGCCGATACCTATATGAGCTATGACCTGCCCTGGGCGAACGCCTCCAATTCGCCCTTCCGCCTGTACAAACATTGGGTACACGAAGGCGGCATCTCCTCGCCGTGCATCGTCCATTATCCCGACAGAATCAAAGCGGCGAGCGTCATCCACAGCCCGATTCAGTTTATCGATGTGCTGCCGACTTGTGCCGCGCTGGCCCATGCCGATTATCCCAGCGAATACAACGGGGCTGCCATTCAGGCATACGAAGGCGAAAGTTTTCTGCCAGCATTGGATAACCCCGACTGGCGGCGTGAGCAGCCGCTCTATTGGGAGCATGAGGGCAACCGCGCCATTCGCATCGACGAATGGAAGCTGGTCAGCAAACATCCCGGCGATTGGGAATTGTATAATATGATTGAAGACCGCACCGAATTGAATGACCGCAGCGCCGACGAAACGGAGCGGGTCAAGACGATGAGCCGCCTGTATCAAGCCTGGTCAGAGCGATGCGAAGTTCGCCCGTGGCCGCTTGTGTAGGCTTTGACATCTTGCTTGTATATCGTGGAAGTTATTGCTAATGTTTTTATAAGTGTGATTTATTTGAGGGGGATGGGATATGTATTCGGCGCCACTCACCATAGGAATTGAGGAAGAATATCAACTGATTGACCCGACCACCGGCAACTTGGCCGCAGTGGTGCAGCAGCTGCTCCATGATGACCGCATCCGCCAGATTGGCGAGCATGTCAAACCGGAATTCCTGCAATCGCAGATTGAGATTGGCAGCGCTATCTGCCGCAATGTGCAAGAGGCGCGTATGGAATTAGTGCGTTTGCGCCGCGAAGTGAACAAGGTTGCCGAACAGTATGGCTATTGCATCATCGCCGCCAGCACCCACCCCTTCGCACGCTGGGAAGAACAAATCCCCAATGTGGGCGAGCGTTATCAAGACCTGCAAAATTACATGCAAGAGCTAGCACGGCAAATGCTCATATTCGGGATGCACGTCCATGTCGGTTTTGGCAAGAATGACCTCCAGCGCGACCTGATGATAGATATTCAAAACCAACTGCGCTATTTCCTGCCGCATATCCTGACCCTCACCACCAGTTCGCCCTTCTGGCATGGACATCCGACCGGTTTGAAGAGCTATCGCAGCATCATATTCGAAAATCTGCCACGCACCGGCATCCCACCTGTTTTCTCGTCCTTTAGCGATTATTATGCGCTCGTCGATACCTTCGGCAGAACCGGCGCACTCGGCAAAGGGCGGAAAGATGGCAAAGCCGATTACACTAAAATCTGGTGGGACTGCCGCCCGCAGGAAGACTTCGGCACGCTCGAAATCCGCGTCTGCGACATCTGCACCACAGTCGATGAAGCCGTAGCCATCGCTGCGCTGGTGCAGGCCGTCTGTGCCAAGCTCATCGACCTGCGCAATCAAAACCTTAGCTGGCGGATTTATCCCAATGAAATGATTGCCGAAAACAAGTGGCGGGCGGTGCGTTATGGTTTGGATGGCAAGCTGGTTGATTATGGGAAAGGGGAGGCGGTCCCCATGCGCTTTCTGGCACATGAATTGCTGGCGCTGATCGACGATGTGGTCGATGAGCTCGGCTCGCGCAGGGAAATCGATTACATCCATACCATTCTGGAAAAAGGCACCAGCGCGGACCGTCAGCTGGCCGTCTACCACCGGTGCAAGGCAAATGGCGCCGACGATGCCGAGGCGCTAAAAGCTGTGGTCGACCATCTGCGTGAAGAAACCATGCTCGGCGTGACGCATTAAACACGGCCCTTCCAAACAGCGTCCGATGCCCTAATCCCCTGATTTCGCCTTGTTGCTGGCATAACGCTGGCTGAGTTCGGGTTCGGCATTTTGCAGGCGGCGTGGCGGCAAGCCCTGCACCACCGCCTCAAGGTCATCCACAACCATCTGACCGAGCTCAAACAAGCCCTCCCGAACCGAGCCGGCACGATGCGCCGACAGCAGGGCATTTTCAGCTTGTCGGATGGGGTGATGGGCTTCCAGTGGCTCGGTCGGGAACACATCCACCGCCACTTTATAGCGTCCCGCCAGGACCATCTCGGTCATGGCATCAAAGTCGATGACATGAGCACGGCTCGCCAGAATCAGAACAGCGTTATCCCGAATCATCTCCAGATAGTCGCGCGACAGCATCGCGCGGTTTTCGACTGTCGGCGTTGCCAGCACAAAAATAAAGCGCGAGCCTGACATCAGCCCTGCCAGCGAAATCGGCTCGACTCCCTGCCGCCGCAAATAGCCATCACTAAGCCAGGGGTCATAGGCGGACAGACGGACATGAAAGGGCCGCAGCAAGGCATGCAAGGCGCGGGCGATGCTGCCATAACCAATCATGCCAACTGTCTGGTCATAGAGCATGAAGGTGTTCAGATTGCCCGCCTGAAGATAATCTTCCCTGCCCTGCCGCATCGCTCGGTCGCCGCGGGCGATTTCTCGCGCCGAGTCCAATGCCAATCCCAGCGAAAACTCGGCAACCTGCCGCGCGAATGCTGGCGCTGCGCTAAGCACACGAATCCGATTTTGATAACAAGCGTCATAATCGAGCTTGAGCGGAAACGCGCCAGATACGGTCATAATCGCCTTGAGTCGGCTCGCCTGTGCCAGCACATCCCCATAACGCCAATCAGAACACACCACCACATCAGCCTGCGGCAAGGCCTGCAAAAACTCATCGAGTGGCATGGGGTCGTCTCGTCCCCAGACGACATCCACCAGGTCATCAAGCCGCCGCTGATCCTGCGGCGAAAAAATTTCCCCCATCTTTCTAAAATATGGGTCGACGATGACCTTGCTTTTCATGCTCCCTCCCTACAAACAGCCCGCACAGCCGATATAGCACCTTATTTATAACGGCGGTCATACCAAACGGGCAGGCCATCCAGGCAAGCGGAAATATGGATGGCAGATGCTTGCAGGGCAGTCGAAACCCGGTGCGGCTCCAGTACAGTGACACCGACTGCTTGGCTCATCGCAGCCTGCGGGTCCATGCCGGGCAGAAGCGCATCCGTGAGCTTCGCATCTTCGACAATGAGGCGCCGAAACCCGCCACCCTCGACGAGATGCAGATTGATTTCGCTGTGATGGACAATCGGGTGACGCCCCCGTTTCTTCATCAATTCACTCGCATACACGGACTGAACCTTCCTTGCATCTTCCCTCCAGCACACCCTGTCGCTGCGCAGCGCGATAATGCCCTGTTCGTATGAGCTTATCAGAATCGTATCCGGTTCGCGCAAAATATGCCAAAGCTGCTGTGCGATGAGCAGCAGCAGCAAGACCGCCACGCCCAGCCCCAGATACGGCAAAATCTGCGGATCCGGAATCAACGTGCCGGCATTCGGCAAGGCGAGTTCGCTGTTTATCGAGGCAGCTGAAACCCAGACATAAATCAGGGCCAAAAGGGCATACCAGACAATCTGGCGCACTTTCGCCCGCATCCAGCTTTTGCAACGCACAAAGCGCACTTCGCCCGGTCCGCCGCCCGAAGCGGTGGCGGCTGTACCCGCCTGCAAATGCCAGATGCCCACCTCAAGCGGCAGGTCAATCAGCGGGATTGGCTTGGGCGGCGGCGGGGTGGTCGGCGACTCATTGACAAAAGGCTTGTCCAGCACCGCCGCCAATGCCTCCCCGACCCGCTTGGCATCCTGTTCATAGACCGACTGGTCAGGGTCAATGAACCGCAGCACCTCGCAGCGGCTGCCCGAACGGGTCGCCGACAAATCGGGAGACAGGGTAATGGCCAGCCGCCAGGCATCGGCCTCGTATGACCAGCGCAGAACAACCTCGGCAATCTCGGCGGCAGAAATTTCGCCCTCATCCGGCAGGTCGCGGGTGTTGGCAAAAAAATTGTCATAGCGAAAACCGCCATCCGCTCCGACCGCGACCCTCGTCTTCCGTTCTTTATGGTCGTTGATGCGAATCAAACGCCAGTGCTTGGCGCCATAATCAACAACAAAATTATCTGATACTCTGATTTCTGTCATAGCTTGCCAGCAACTCAAGATGTGTGTAGGTAGTAGCTGCCTATTATGACAGACTTTCCCCAAAAGTGCAGACAGGATTTCCAGCGAATCTGCCAGGCCGACATCGCAGGCTCAAGGTTTTTCCTTGACCGCTTTTTGATAGCGCTGGCGGACGAACATGAGCAGGCAGAAGCACAGCGCCATCAGCGCCAGAGCGAAGCCGCCAATGATGCGCGCCTGCGCGGGTTCAGCGCGGCTGATGGCTGCCGCAATCAAGCCGAACAGGATGGAGAAGCCATAGAGGACCAAGAGCGTTTGACGCTGCGTCAAGCCGATGCTCATCAGGCGGTGCGACACATGGTCTTTGCCAGCTTGCATCAGCGAGCGCTTCTCGGCAAGGCGGGTCAGGATAGCCAGGTTCATATCCATAATCGGCAGCGCCAGGACAAAAATCGGCACCATCCAGCTTACATTCAAGGGCTGTGAGGTGAACTTGAGCTTAATCGCCAGGATGGCCAGGACAAATCCCAAGGTATAAGCGCCCATGTCTCCCATGAAGGTGCTCGAGGGGCTGAAATTGTAGGTCAGGAAGCCGATGGCGCTGCCGAAAATCGCCGCCGCCAGCATACTGACGAGGATTTGCCCCTGCGTCACCGCAATCAACAGGAAGAAACCCGATGTAATCGCTGACGTTCCAGCAGCCAGCCCATCCATATTGTCAATCCAGTTGATGGCATTGACGAGAGCGACAATCCAAAACAAGGTCAGAGGAATATCAACCAGCGCGATGCCAAACAGCCGAATTTGAACACCCACAAGCGTGACGACCCCCGCCGCCAGCGTCATCACAAACAGCCGAATGTATGGGCTGAGGTGCTTGCGGTCATCCAGATAGCCAATCCATGCCAGCAAGGTCGCTCCAGCCACAATCGCGCCCAGTTCCACCAGATGCTCGGGCGGACTGAACAGCAGGACCGACAGCACAAAGGCAGCATAAATCGCCGCCCCGCCCATCAAGGGCATGTGTTGGCTGTGGATGTTGCGCTTGCTTGGCGATGCCAGAACGCCCAGACGCAGCGCAATCTGGCGGGTGATGGGCGTTAAGCCCAGCGCCGCGGCAAATCCGACAACCATAATCGGTATGAATTGCAGGGTCGCGTCCATAACCTTAGTATAAAGTGGAATGCCGCCCGTTAAAAGAGGCCGGCGCCCGATGTCAAATTACAGCACCAGCAGCGAGATGGCAACCAGCGCCGCAAAAAGCACCGCCGCCAGCATCCCCATGTTGCGCAGGTCGCTGATGACAAAGCTGTAATCGGCACGCAGGTCTTCCTCGGTGACAACTTTGGTGGGGTTCGCCAGCAGTTCGGCAACATATTCAGCATCCAGCTGCCCTTCGCTTTGGCCTTTGTTCAGTTGCACGTTTTGCAAGTCGCGGCGGCGTCGGCGGGGCTTCGGCACGGCCGCGGCGGGCGGGCGCTCCTGCTTGGGCGGGGCATCGGCTGTGCTGCGGGATTCGGTCTCGCTGTCCCCGACAGCCTGACGCGCTTGCTCAAGCGCCGCCTTTGAGATGTTGGGTTTCCTGCGTCTGCGCTTTGCCATCGGGCAATCCTCCAAGATTCAGAGCCATCCAGCTATCATTATCCCAAACGAACTTGCGGATGGCAAGCGGCTTGGCTCACAGTTACCGCTCGCGGCGCAGCAGACTGCGCTGGTTCAAAAGAGCTTGCAGCTGCTCGAAGCCGATGCCGTACTGTCGGGCGATTTCACGGGCATAACTTTGTCCGCGGGGCGGCGCTGGCACCACGCGATAAGTGCGGACGATTCCCTGCTCGCCCGCCTCAACTGTCGAAATCACGCTCTGCACGCGGCTCTCGCCCGGCACTTCGCGGTTAATCTCCTCGCAGTCTTGCGCCAATTCATGCAGATGAGTGACAAAGACCGCCCGCGCCCCCAGCATCCGCAGGCAGCCCAGCACATCCCGCGCCAGAAAATAGCCTTCGGCGGCGCTCGTGCTGGCAAGGGTCTCGTTGAGCAAAATCAGGCTGTGCCGGGTGGCGCGGCTGAAAATATCGCGCAGACGCTGCGCCTCTTCGCCCAGGCGACCGCTTTCCATCGCCGGATTTTCTTCCACCGGAAAATGCAGATAAATCCCGTCAACCGGGCTGAGCGCGGCTGTTTCCGCCGGCACATACATGCCCGATTGCGCCAGAATATGCAGCAGACCAATCGATTGCATATAGGTTGTTTTGCCGCCACGGTTGGGGCCCGTCAGGATTTGAATGCGACCCGTTTCGTTGAGGTGGACATCGTTGCCAACGATATGCCCATCCAGCGCCTCATCGCCATGCTCCCGCAGCAGGCGCAGCGCCAGGTCAAGGTTATAAAGCTGGCTGGCTTCCAGCTGCCGCGCAGCCAAGTCAAGCAGTCTGGGCTTGCACATCGGCAGGCCCCGCGCCCGCAGGCTCTCAATCAGCTTCACCGCGCCGACATAAAACGCGATTTCTGGCTCAATCGCCCGCAGGAAGCCGCTGTTGACGCGGGTATAATTTTGCAATGCGCGGCTAATCGGATAAATGACATCATCAAGCACTTTGCCCAGGTCCCTGAACAAAGCGTTGGCCGCCAGCCGGTCCAGGGTCTCGCGGCGCTCAGCCATCACCGAACCGCCACGATAGCCACGGCCATCGGGCGCCTCCCGCAGGCGCGTCAGGCCACGGATGTCCGCTTCCGCGTCACTGCCCCACAGCTTGCGGAAAAAGCGCGGCCCCTTAAATCGGCGCTTGTTCAGGGACAGCAAAGTAGCGGCAATCGGTTTGAGGTCAGACGAAAGATTGACGCCAATGGTCACACTGACAATCTCGCGCACACTGGCACGCAGGCTCGGCAGTTCTTCCGCCATCTGCTGGAACTGCGGATGCTGAACCGTTCCCCGCAGGTGTTGCCCGAGCTTTCGCCAGCCCGCCGCCCGCAGCTGCGGCTGGAACTGCGCCAGCAGATGTTCCAGCGCCTGAACACACTCGATATAACTTTCAAGCTCGGTCAAGCGCGATAACACCAGCGATACCTCATTCCGCCGCGCCCGAATATCGCTGACATAAACATGCAAGCCGCGTATCATCGGCAGCAGCCGGCGCAAGCCCTCGGTGAACTCCGGCTGTGCCAGGCAATCGTCCATCATCTCATGGCGATAAGCCAAAGTCGCGCTGTCCGTGAGCAGGGTCGCCAAAATCTGCCGAATCGGCCGCTGATAATCGGAATGTGGCGCTATGCTGTTGGCGATCCCCTTGATTCGCAGGTCATCATTCTGGCCGACAGCTACAGATGAGCGCGGCAGCGCCGCTTGCGGGTCGAGCCACAACAGACTCACGCTGCTCGGCTCGCTTTGGCGGGACGGGAACATCAATCTATTCTCTGGTACTCAAACAGACCCCGATAGGATAACAGCTTATCCTCCGCGACAGCTTGCTATTTGACCCTCATGCGGCGCAGACCTTGATAGGCTGGATTGCCCTGAATGTCTTTCCAGCGAGCTTCACCGCCATCCGTATGCCATTCGACCACAAACAGGCCCTCCGTATCCTGATAGGTGAAGCTGGGCTTCAAGCCGAGCAAAATCTGGCGAATCGTGCCGATAACCTCCTTGCGCTCCTCGCCCATCCGCAGGGTGAAGTATTGCCCGGCAACAAACTCAAAGAACATCGGCATACCATTGAGGCTGCCCTCCATCTTCACTGGCGCCTCCGCCTGCGTGCAACTCATAGAAACATTTTGCAGCCGATTGTTCCACAGGGTATGGTTGACGCGCTCTTCAATGTAATAGGGGCGCGGTTCGGGGGTTGAATAAAACCATTTGCGTGCGGTGGTCGCCATCGTCTGTCTCTCCACTTGTTCGAGCCATCACCATAACGCTAGTGTACCTCAAAATCCCGCGCTGTGGAAAGGGCAGACATAAGGGGACGAATCTGGCGAAATCAAAATGAATAGAACAAGTGTTCCAAAACTGTGGTATGATAAATCCATTGCCATACCAATGAGAGGCCAAGACGCATGAAATATCGTGATAACCGCACCAAACGCATCTTTGACTTTATCTGCCACTATGCCCGCAGGCAGGGTTTCCCGCCCACGCTGGGCGAGATTGCCCGCTATGAAGGGTTTAAGTCCAATTCCGGCGTCATCCGTCATCTGGACAAGCTGGAAAAATGGGGTTGGATTGAGCGCTTTCACGGGCAGGCCCGCACCATCCGCATCCTGCGCCAATGCGATTCAGCCGGCGAGCCGCGCGATGCTAGCCATGATAGTGCGCCCCCTTCTCGCCTATCTTCTCGGCGGCGATAATCACGCCTGAACGCGGCAAGACATATAACTGATACAGTTCGCCATCAACAAATTGCCGCAGCAGCGCCGCATCCAGCAATTTATAATCCTGCACCTCGACGCGCAGCGTATCATATAGGGGGTGAGTTCGCATGACATAGTGGCGCGTGCGCCCTTTGACAATCCGCACCGTTTCCGATTCGCAGTCCAGCGTTAATTGCTGGACGAATCGATTGAAGCTGGCATTCAGATAAATCATGGCGCCAACAGCCGCGATTTCAATCATCATGGTCATCGGCAGCAGCAGAACCCGCACAAAGGACAGCATCACCAACACAGCCGTCACAATCACGGCGAGGGCAATGCTGCGGCGGGCAAACTGCGCCGCTCGCGCCTGAGAAAAACCGATGTGCTGCTGGAGCGCGAATATCTGCGTCTGGCTCATCAAACCCAGTCGGTTGTTTTTCAGGTCATTCTCGCTTGCCTCATTCTGACGGCCTGCCACTCTCATATACTTTATCCTGCGCCCCCTGTTGATAAAGCCCCCGTCTATCTAAGTCTACCAGCAAATGCCGTCCATCTCAATTCCTGTCCCATCGCAATGCCCGGCTAAAGCCTGTTTTCCCTGTCCTTTGGGGCGCGTCCTGCTTGGATGCGCCTCAGCCTGACGGATAAAACAATGATTGGGCTACGCTTGCCCTTCGCTGCGCTTGATAGCTTGGAACAAGGTATGCGAACTTGCTATGATTTATGCAATTTCATTATTTTATGTGAGGAAAGAGGGGGTGTATGTTCAAATCAACCAAATTATTAAGGAGAGCGGTTTTTGTCCTTAGCATAAGTTTCTTGTTACTCATCCTGCCGCAAGTCTTTGCCGCCGATATTATGGTGGATGCCAACTGCACGCTGGCGCAGGCCATCATATCCGCCAACACAGATGCGACAGCCAGCGACTCATCCTGCGCGGCGGGCAGTGGCGCGGATACCATTGTCCTGTCGGGAGACATCACGCTGTCAGCAGCCCTTCCCCAAATCACCTCAGCCATCAGGATTGAAGGCGGCGGTCATGTCATCAACGGGGCGGGTGCGCATCGCATTTTTGAGGTGGGCAGCGGCGGCGACCTTGGCGTTAATAATTTGGCGATGACCCAGGGAAGCGCCGACTTGGGCGGCGGCATCGCTGTCAATTTGGGCAGCCTGTCAATCACAAACAGTATCCTCTTCGCCAACTCAGCAGATAAAGGCGCCGCCATTGCCATCGTTGCGGGTACAGCGACCATCACCGACAGCACGCTTTCCGATAATTCAGCCAGCGGCAATGGCGCCGGCATCGCCGTCGATTCGAGTGTCCTCATTGTCACCAGCAGCACGCTTTCCGGCAACAAAGCCAGTGGCAATGGCGGCGGCATCGCCGTCGATTCGGGCTTCGTCACCATCATAGGCAGCACGCTTTCCGGCAATTCAGCCAGCGGCAATGGCGGCGGCATTTACAGCACCGACAACCTGACCATCATCAACAGCACCGTCTCCGCGAACGGCGCGGCGAGCGGCGGCGGTCTCCATGCCGACTCCGTGAGCAGTGTCGCCACCCTCAGACACGCGACCTTCACTGGCAACAGCGGCGGCGGTGTACAGATTGAAGGGGCGGCCGTTACGCTGCAAAACAGCATCCTCTATGGAAATGCAGCCAGCGACTGCACCGGGACATTGACACAGGATGTCAGCAATCTCATCGGAACAGGGAATTGCAGCCTGACGGCCATCACCGACAATCCAAAGCTCGGTGCGCTGGTGGGTTCGCCCGCCTATCATACGCTGCCAGGCGACAGCCCGGCAGTTGATGCCGCCAGTTCGGATGTATGCCCTGGAACTGACCAGACTGGAACATCTCGCCCGCAAGAGGCTGCCTGCGACATGGGCGCTTTTGAATATGTCAAGCCCGTCATAGCCGCAGCACAGGCAGAGGAAACGCGAGAGGTGGGCGTGCGGGCGCCAGGCACGCGGGCAGACGAGCGAGCCGAGGCGCGGGCAGACGCCTCAGCGCGGAACCGCAAACCGACACCGACGCCAACGACGGCGCCTTCAACCTGCTTGTCAGTCCCCAGCAGCATTGCTGTTTCCGGCTTCCTCAATGCGACCCAGTGTCGGCAGATTAGCGGCGGCGGAATCGGGGTTCCAGCGTTGATTGCCAACTCGATTGATGCCATTGACATTTACGGTCATGTCCCCTCAGGGATGCAAGTCTGCTTCCGGCAGCCGGGCGGTATTTTAATGTTCCTCGATGCGGCAACGGCGCCGCGCACCCAAATTCGACTGGACGGCTACCGCGCCGCGGGCATGATTTGCACCCAGATTGACCGCCCAGGTTCGATTGTTCTCCTGCCAGGCTAATGCCTAGGGGACATTACAGAAAGTCGCGGGCAGAGCCTATGGGGCTTTGCCCCTTTTCTTTTGTGCCAGCGCTGGCATATACTGCGTCAGATAACAGGCAAGCTGGTCACGGGCAAAGGCATACATCTGCCTTTCGACCACCGTCAGCCATGACTTGGGGATATGCCGCCACAAACGCTCGTTCATCTCGGCTGGGTCATCCAGCACAGTGCGGATAAAAGTCGGCGGTAGCCCCAGCCGTTCGCCAAATATCTCAAGGGTCTGGCTTTCGCCAGTCGGCGGCAGCTGTTGGGCGATGAAGTCGCGCCAGCCACACAGCACCTCCCTGGACATAAAAGGCAGCCAGTCATCTGGCTGACAGCTGCTCAGGGACGCCGCCTGCCAGGCCCCAAGTTCAGTTCGGTCGCGTTCGTCCATCACCGTCAGAATCAGGTGCAAGGCGAAGAATTTGTCATGGCGCTCTGCCGCCCAGGCTTTGTCGGAAAAATGAGAACGCACCATTTTAAGCGCCCAAGCCTCGTCAACCGCCAAATGAGCCACATACCCCGCCAAAAAAGCCAGATGAGCCGCATCATGCGCCTGTGCCAGGCTCGGATGCTGATGGAGCAGCCGCCGCCAAGGGCGTTCGGTGATATAGTGCCGATAAGAATAAAAGTGAGTGAGCTCGCGCCCGACCCCGCTCGCCACCCGCGCATCGGCAACAATGCTGCCCAACTGGAAAGCCGGGCGATGCCCGAACAGAAGCTCGCGGTAGAGCGGCGCCAGGCTGCCGTCCTGAAGCAGATTTTGCGCGATTTTGAGATGGGTGAATGGCGTTGGCATAGGCTGGATTGTAGAGGCTATCGCCCCTGATGACGAGAGGCAAGTCGCCTTTATTCGCTGCGCAGCGCGGCCGCTGGCTTGAGGCGGCTGAGCCTCAGCGCCGGATACAAGCCGGCCAGCAGCGCCGCCACAACCGCCACCAAAAATGCCTCGGCAAACTCGCCCGGCAAGGGCGTGAACTGCATCGTCCAGCCATAAGAACGGACATTGATGACATAAATCAGCACCAGCGACAAGACCATGCCGACTGGCAATGCCAGCAGCCCGGCAGCCAAACCCATCAAGCCCGTCTGAATCAAGGTGAATTGGGTTAGCTGGCGGGCGGTCATGCCGACGGCACGCATTAAGCCATATTCGCGTGCCTGTTCCAGCTGAAGCGCCATCAATGCCGACAGGATGCCGATAAAGGCGATGACAGTCGTCAGCAGGCGCAGGGCAATCGTAATGGCAAAGGCGCGGTCAAACACTTCCAGCGCCCCGCTGCGCAAGCTGTCATTATCCTGCACGACCAAATCAAAATCCGCCAGCCTGTCCCGCAAATCCCCCATGACCGCAGTCGGGTCAGCCTGCGGCTCAATAAAGACGGCCAGAGAAGAGATAAAGGGGTCATCAAAAAACCGATTGTAGACCGACCGCGCCATATAAACCGTGCCCTGGTCGGTGCTGTAATCGAAGTAGACGCCAAATATCTCGAAACTGCGGTCGCCGCGGTCGGTTGTCAGGGTGATGCGGCTCTTCGCTTCGGTGATGCCCCGCCGAAAGGCAAAAGGTTCGCTGACCATCACCCGCCCCTCATCGAGGGCTGCTTGATGTTCGGCCGGCGGCACCTTCGTCCATTTGAAACGGCGCCCCTCCCCGGCAATATCAAAATCGCTCGCCAGCAGGTTGACCGCCAGCAGTTCAGGATAATCGGGCGCGGCAACGCTGACCGTCCGCGCTGATGAAATCGCCCTGACCCCCTCTATCATGCCCGCCCGCTCCAGAACGACCGCATCGACATCCACGCTGGCATAGTTGGAGGTGAACAGGGGTGGCGAGATAAATATCTGCGCCCCCAGCGAATTGCCCAGCCAATCGGAGACCGTCGTCCGAAAACTGGCAATCATGGCGCTGACGCCCACAATGACGCTGACGGCAATCGTCAGCGCGGCCACAGCGACCGACGTGCGGCTCAATGACCGCGTGACCGCCCGCGGCGCCATCCGTCCCAACACGCCAAAGAGCCGTCCAGTCACGGGCAGCAGCAGGCGCATCCCCAGCAAGAGCGCCGCCGGCGTGAACAGGGCGCTGCCGACAATGATGAAAAACAGCGCCGCGAAACTCACATACAGGCTCATGGTCGGCAGCTGCAAGAGCGCCAGCCCCAGCAGGTTCATAACAACTGCCAGCGCCGTGATGGCCGGAAGCAGGCGGCGCGTCTGTTCTTCTTCGCTGGAACGTTTCATCACGCCCGCCGGTGGGGTGCGGGTGGCATCATAAGAGGGCAAAACCGCCGCGCCCGCGCTGGCAAGCAAGCCGACCGCCGCGCCTTTGACCAAGCTCAGCCGGTCTATGGCGATGTTCTGCACATTGACCGTAAAATACAAATCGCTGATGGTCTGTGCCACCAGCGCCACCGCCCCGCGCCCAAAGATAAGCCCCAGCCCCACCCCCAGCGCTGTCCCAATCAGGCCCAGCGTGAATGCCTCGCCCAGAATCAGGGCGAATATCTGTGCTTGGGTCGTCCCCAGCGAGCGCAGAATCCCGATGATATGGCGCCGCTGCACCACGCTAAAGGTCACGGTGTTGTAAATCAGGAAAAGCCCGACCACCAATGCCAGCAAACTCAAAGCCTGCAAATTAATCTCAAAGGCAGCCGTCATCTGATCCAGGGCGTTCTCGCGCTTGACATCCACCAGCGAAACCCCCGGCGGCAAGACCTGCCTAATCCCCCCCAGGTCATCGTCAGCGTCCAAAATCAGGTCAATGCGATGGATGCGCCCGACTAAACCGACAATCTCCTGCGCCGTCGCAATGTCCGTTATCACCAAATCATCAAGCGCCTGCCGACTTGTCGGGTTGTCTGGCTGTATCACACCGACAACCCGTGCCGCAGTGAACCTGCCCCCGGCGCTAATATCAAGCGGGTCGTTCAATGCCAGCTTGAGCGCCTGCGCCAGAGAATGGCTGATGACCACCGCGCCTGGCTCGGCAATCAGACGATTGAGCGCCACAAAATCCACGCGCTCAGCCTCGCCAGCCAGATAAGGGCGGAATGGCGCTTCGACAAGGGGGTCAACGCCCAGCAGGCGCAAGGCGCGGTCGCTGTCAGACACGCGCACAAACTCGGATACGACCGGCGCACTGCGCTTGATGCCCAAATCAATCCGCAGGCTGGCGTACCACGTCGAATCGAAGCCATTGGGGCCGCCGACAATCTGATGGGTTGCCCGCCCGATGATGCTCTCGCTGCTCAAGGCGAAGGCGCGGCTGGCCGAGCCGTTGGCAATATCGATGGCGATGACCACGGCCACACCCAGCGCCACGCCCAGCACAAACAATATGCTTTGGAAAGGGCGGCGGCTGATGTAACGCCAGCCCAGGCGGATGATGACAGGGCGCATAACTGGCTCTTTCAGTTGATTGTACCCGCTCCTAAAGCCCAAACATGTCCTTGAAGGTCTGCAAGCGCATCAGATAATCATCAAGCCGCTCGCCATGTGGATACACCGCCAGTTCGGTCGCGCCCAGTTTGTCCCAGCCAGCCACATAGGCTTCCCACGCTCGCTCGGGCAGACGCTCAGTAACCAGACGGGTATGCAAACCAACCTTGTCCGCCCGACCGCATTCTTCAGCAAATGCCCAGTATTTGTCCGTGAGCTTTTGCGCCTGCTGTGGCGGCCAGCTATGTGCCACCCAGCCATCACTCAGCCGCGCCGTCCGCCGCAAAACCACATCCGCCGTCCCCCCAATCCAGATGGGTATCGGACGCTGGCACGGCAGGGGATTGATGCCGGCATCGTCAATTCTGTCAAATTTCCCTTCATAATTCACCAAATCCCGCGTCCATAAGGCCCGCAAAACCTCTATTTGTTCCTCAACGCGGGCGCCGCGCGTCCCAAAGTCATAGCCCAGCGAGTTGTATTCGACCGCATTCCAGCCAACACCCACCCCCAGCCGCAAGCGACCGCCAGAAAGCAGGTCCACCTGCGCCGCCTGTTTGGCAGCCAGCGCCGTTTGACGCTGCGGCAAAATCAAGACGCCACTCATAAAACCGATGCTTTCGGTCAAGCCCGCCAGATAAGCGAACAGGGTCAATGGCTCGTGGAACATATCTTCATAGGTATAAGGGCTGCCAGCCTGCCAGCCTTCGCGTTCGGGGTTAGCGCCCAGCACATGGTCATAAGCCAGCAAATGATGATAGCCCATGCCCTCGGCAGCCTGAACAAAATCACGAATGACCATCGGGTCATCCCCCAGTTGAGTTTGCGGAAACACCACACCAAATTTCATCATCGCCTCCTGCCTGTAAAATGCACACAGCCCATGCTAACCAAGACGAGCCGATTATGCCAGATGATACTCCCTTGCATCCGCCCTGGTTTATGCTAAGTTTGCCCAAGTCCGACCAGCGCAAAGGGCAGCCATGCCAGATTTATCGGTTGTGATTGTCAGCTACAACACGCGCCGCCTGCTGCGGAATTGCCTGCTTTCCTTGCGTGACAGCGTCGGGCTGGCGCTGGAGGTTATCGTGGTCGATAATGCCTCATCCGATGCCAGCGCCGACATGGTTCGGGACGAGTTTCCCGAAGTGCTTTTGCTGGCACAGCCGCAAAACACATGGTACTGTGGCGGCAACAACATCGGCATCGACCATGCCAGCGCCGATTATGTGCTGCTGTTAAACCCGGATACGGTGGCCGCCCCAGACGCCCTGGCTCGGATGCTGCGCTTCCTGCGCGACAACCCGGATTTCGTCGGCGTCACCGCACAGCTGCGCTACCCCAACGGGGAAGTTCAGCGCACCTGCTCCAAAATCCCCAGCTATCTGAGCCTGCTGCTGAATTATACCCTGCTGGGCTATCTGTTGCCGGCGGCAAAAAACCGCGTTCATGCCGACCTGTTCTACGCGGATTGGCCGCGCGACAGCGACCGCGATGTCGAGGTGATTCCTGGCTCCTGCACCCTGATGCGCCGCCAGGACATTTGGCTGGACGATGATTTGCTGCTCTACTTTCCTGAAGATACGCTGGCGCGGCAGCAGCAGCGGCCGGCGCGCTTTCTGGTGGACGCCAAAATCGAACACCACGAGAAATCCTCGACCCGAACGCGGCTCGCCACCACCATCTTCTTCCGCGATATGTTTGTCTACTGCCGCAAGCATCACGGCATGTTGCCCATGCTGCTGCTGTGGTGCCTCAGCCGCCCCGTCTATTGGGCGCTGTGGCTAAAAAATCGCTAGCTCGGTTTGCCCCCAATTTGGCTGTCGCAGCGAATGGCTCGCCAAATCCAACTGGCGAATGGCATACCCAGATGGTAAAATCCAATTTACTCGCGCTCTGCCTGAAAGAAAAGTCAACATGCGCATCCTGGTCATCTCGGATATTCATGCCAACTACACCGCTTTTGAAGCGGTCTTGCAGCACAGCGATGGCGATTGGGATTTCGTCTGGTGTTTGGGCGATGTCGTCGGTTATGGCCCCGACCCCAATGAGTGCATCGAGCGGCTGAAAACCCTGCCGCAGCTGTGTCTGGCGGGCAACCACGACTGGGCGGCGCTGAATCGGCTGGATATTCGCACCTTTAATCCCGATGCCCGCCGCGCCGTCGAATGGACACAGGCCAAGCTGACGGCGCAAAACACAAAATTTCTGGAGGCATTGCCCGTCACCTTTGTCATCGGGGAGTACACGCTGGTTCATGCCAGCCCGCGCGAACCGATTTGGGAGTATATCCTGGAGCCTTTGGTCGCCGCCCTGAACTTCCCCCATTTCGAGACGCCGTATTGCTTTGTCGGCCATACCCATCAGCCCGTCATCTATACCCTGATGGATGAAGACGGGGATACGCGGTCGGCCCTGCCCCGCTACAACCAGCCCCATGCCCTCAATGGCCGCCGGCAGATTATCAACCCCGGCAGCATCGGCCAGCCGCGCGACCAAAACCCGCAGGCCGCCTATGGCATCCTCGATATGCGCAGCGGGGTCTTCGAGCATAGGCGCATCCCATACGACATCCAAGCGGTGCAAAGCCGAATGATGCAGCACAGTCTGCCTAGACGGCTCATCACCCGTTTGGAGCACGGACTGTAACTGAACAGGCACATGTCAAGCGAAACCAGCCATAAAATGCGTGCCTATCTGGCGGAAATCTACCGATTGGCGGACCGCCAGCCCGAGCCAGCAGATTATATCAGCACTTCGGAACTGGCTGATTGGCTCTTTGTCAGCCCGCCGGTCGTCAGCCGCATGGTCAACAAGCTCAACGAACTCGGTCTGCTGAACCACGCGCCGTATCAAGGCATCGCCATCACCGATAAAGGGCGGATTGAAGCCTTGAAGCACATCCGCTGTCAGCGCATTGCCGAAGTCTTTCTGGTGCAGGTGATGGGCATCGACTGGCTTCATGTTC
This sequence comes from Aggregatilineales bacterium, assembly GCA_965214515.1. Classification (GTDB taxonomy): domain Bacteria; phylum Chloroflexota; class Anaerolineae; order Aggregatilineales; family Phototrophicaceae; genus UBA6055. Next base: position 2,569,641 of record OZ243955.1, on the reverse strand, counting down.
ACAGCGAGGCGCAGCGCCTTAGCGCTGGACTCAGCGAAACCGTCGTCAACCGCATGTACGAGATGGTGGGCAAACCCGCCTTCTGCCCGCATGGCGAACCTGTCCCCAACGAGCAGGGCATCGTGGCATCCATGCACGATATGCTGCTGTCGCAGGTCGAGATTGGCAAAACCGTTCGGATTAGCCGTTTGATTACCCGCGAACCTGACCGCTTGCAATACATCGCCGCCTTGGGTTTAATCCCCGACAGAATTTGCAGGGTCATTCATATCGCCCCATTCGATGGCCCGATGCAAATCAAGCTGAATAGAGAATATCGCATTATCGGCAACAGCCTCGCCCGCCTGATTCGGGTGCAGGAAATGGACGGAATGGTCTCTTGAGCCAGATAGGCTTTGCCTTCATAATAGCCAGCAGACACTAAGCAAATATCAGAGGCAAACCCATGAAAATCGGCGTACTCGCCCTGCAAGGCGCATTTATCGAACACATTAAAACCCTGAAACAGCTGGGCGCAGAGACAGTCGAAGTCCGCCTGCCAGAGCATCTGGCGGGGCTGGATGGCCTGATTATCCCCGGTGGCGAAAGCACCACCATCGGCAAGCTGGCGACCGACTATGGCTTGATTGAACCCCTGCGCCAGTTCGCCAAAGCCAAACCCACCTGGGGCACCTGCGCTGGCATGATTTTTCTGGCAAAGGACATCGGCATCGACGAACAGGCCATCCTGGCGGCGATGGATATTCAAGTCAATCGCAATGCCTTCGGGCGACAGATCGACAGCTTTGAAACCCATTTGGAGATTAAGGGTTTGGCGGGGGAGCCCTTCCATGCGGTGTTTATCCGAGCGCCAGTCGTCACCAAAGCCGATGAGCATGTCAGCATTTTGTCGCGCCTGGATGATGACCGCATCGTTGCCGTTCAGCAGGGCCATCTGCTGGCAACGGCATTTCATCCAGAATTAACGCCAGATTCTAGGCTTCATGCCTATTTTTGCGATATAGTCGAAGCGACAGTCGGCTAAGTTCAGACACACGGGAGGGGCGGCGATGTCATGCAATCAGGATATCGATTGGGTTCAGAATCAGCCCGATAACGATGAGGACCAGGATAAAAGCGAGGTATCCTCTTTTATGGATTTGATGATGAGCAGCCTGGGGGATGTTCCCTCTCGTCTCGATGATATGGAAGGGCCATCACCCGAAGAGCTTGCCGCACTCGATGCGCTTGAAGACGGGGCAGAGCTTGAGACGCCTCCCGCGTTGGCCATGCTGTCCGCGCTGGAAGAGCCAGAGCTGGTCTCGCTGGAAGGTCTCGACGACGTCGACATCGACGATATGGATGATATGGATGATGAGCCCTTCGATGACGACGATGATTTCATGGACGACCTGATAGAAAATTATTTTGACCTCGATGACGATGAACCCGATGACGAAGGCTATGACCTGAAAGACGAAGAGGACGAGATTACCGACTACCATGACCTTTACGGCGACGATGACAGCGTTATTCCCTCATTCCGCGAAGAGGATTTGGATGACGAGGATGACAGCGGCACCGCGTTTTATGACAACCTGCGCTAATCCGCGGCGGCTGACATGGATGGCATAATTATGGCGGGCGGCCAAGGCAGCCGAATGCGCCCCCTGACACTGGCTGCGCCCAAACCCCTGCTAAGCCTGCAAGGCCGCCCCATTCTCGCTTGGTCGCTGATGAGCCTGCGCGGCATCGTTGACCGCCTGCTTCTGGTCGTCAACTATCTCAAAGCCCAAATCGAAGCCTTTATGGCGCGTCAAACCCTTTTCACCGCTTATACGCTGGTCGAACAGCTGCCCAAGCCCCTGGGCACCGGCCACGCGCTGCAATGCTGTCAGGCCCATCTCAAAAGCGATGATTTTCTGGTCATCAATGGGGATGACCTCTACAGTCAGGCTGCCTTGCGCCAGCTTGGCCAGCAAAAATTTGGCATCCTGTCGATGCTTAAAGACGATTTCGACCAATATGGCGTCATCCTGCGCGATGATGACGGGCATTTCATCCGCATCGACGAAAAGCCCCCCCGCGACCGCTTCCGCCCGCCAGCCCCTTGCAGCATCGGCGCTTACAAGTTCACCACCGAAGTCTTTGATTACACGCTAGAAAAATCACAGCGCGGCGAATATGAGATTAGCGATTATGCCAGCCAGCTAGCGCAGCACCACCGCGTCGCCGTCGTCGATTCTCCCTTTTGGCTGCCGATAGGCAATCCCGCTGCCCTGGATGCGGCGCAATCGGTGGACATCCGCCGCTGGATTCCTGAACGCGACCTGTAAATCAAACCCATCACACCCGATTCTTGAGGGACAGGGCTTGGAAACCGCCAGCGGATATGCGACAATCGGCTTGTACCATTTTTCACAATAGGGAGGATTGGCAGCCTGCATGATTCGCATCACCTATTCGGCAGAACAGCAGCGCCTGGCCGAGCAGATTCGTGACGATTTGGCTGGCGCGGCCCCGCCAGCGCAGCCCATCTTGCTGGTGCTGGTCTCGGCGCTATCCAACAGCGACCCGGCCGTGCAAGCAGAAATCAGACAAGCGCAGCAAAAGGGCATCCGCATCATCCCGATTCTGGCAGAGAACACCGCCCTGCCACAGCTATTGGATGGCTGCAAGGCGCTCAATTTTACCGCTGGCTATCATCGGCGGCGCTTGTGGCGCAGCCTGTCCCAGGCGGCGATGACCAAGGCGGATGTCCGCCAATCAAACCGCCGCGCTCTGATGGTCATCGCGGGCATCGCCCTGCTGATGTTTGGGCTGGCGATTGTCACCCTGATGAGCGGGCTGATTGCCTTTCCCGTAGATGAATATAACCACGAAGCCACCTTTCAGGCACAATGGATTCATGGGATGATTGGGGAAACGCTGGAATCTGTGCAGCCACGCAGCACCCAGGATGCCCTGCATTTTGAGGCGACCCTGGACATTGCGCCCACCCGCCTGTTCCTCTATATCCGCGAGACAGCCACCGCGATGCCCAACAGGCAGGAGGAATAATGCCAACGGGAGATGTGCTTGTCATCGGGGCTGGCCCCGCCGGGCTTAACGCTGCCTATGCGCTGCGGCAGGCCGGGCTGGAATATCGCGTCATTGACCGCGCGGCCACGCCAGCCTCCACCTGGAGCAGCCTGTATCCATCCATGCGCCTGAATACATCGCGCTTCTTCAGCCACTTTCCCGAACGCAAATTCCCCCTGCATTACGGCCTCTTCCCAACGGCACAGCAGTATCACAGCTATCTGATGAAGTGGGTCGCAGACCAGCATTTGCCGATTGACTTTGGCCTGGAGGTCTATCGGGTGGCGCCGCGCGAAGATGGCCTGTGGCAGGTCGAAACCAGCGCCGGCATCGAAAGCTATCGGGCGGTGATACCGGCAACTGGCGTGTTCAACAATCCCCAAATGCCCAACATTGAGGGGATGGCGAGCTTCGGCGGCGAGATGATGCACTCACGCGACTTCCGACATCCCAACCAAGTCAAGGACAAGCGGGTGCTGGTCGTCGGCAATGGGCCCAGCGGCACCGATATTTCCGTGGCCGTCGGGCAAGTCGCGGCCGACGGCTTCGCTTATCTGGCGATACGAACCGGGGTCGATTTGCGCCCGCGCTATCCCTACGGGCTGCCGCGCCACGCCTGGATGCTGCTGGGGAGCTATCTGCCAGATAACCTTTGCCAATGGATTCAGCAGCAGATTGGCAGCATCAAATACAATATGGCGGATTTCGGCGTCTGGGAAGCGCCATCCAACAGCGGCAGCGCCGTCCCCTACCGCGGCCCAGAACTCCTGAATGCCCTGCGCGAGGGACAGGTCAAACCTGTGCCGCACCCGCTGCGTTTTGATGCTAAGGGCGCTGAACTGGCTGACGGCAGCTATCTGGAAGTGGATGCCGTCATCATGGCGACGGGTTTCCTGCCCGTGCTGCATCACTATCTCGATATCGACATGCGATTCAGCCAGCACCGGGTTTATCCCGAAACAGGCTGCGATTGGGATATTGGCCCCAACGGGATTCGCGGTTGGCCCCTGCGCGACCTCAGCCAGCATCCGAATGGTCGGCAGGTGCTGGGCTATGAGGGGCTGTATCTGGTCGGGGTGTTTTATAAAGGGCGCGGCGCTTTCTATAATATGACGGTCGAAGCCGCCATCGCCGCCCAACAAATCAGGCAGTACCTGTCGCAGCGCCAATATCTCGGCGTCGCTGTGTGAGTCCCGATGTTCCGCAGCCTGCTCATCCTCACCGCCATTTTCAGCCTGCTGGGCTTATTGGCAATCGCCCTGCGGCTGCTGCTCGGTGCATGGTTTCCCTCAGCCGTGGCTGCCTATGTGAGCCTGCAAGCTGGCAGCCCCGTCATCGTCATCCACGACCTGAGCCACAACATCAAGCGGCGGCTGGCGCATGATGATTTTATTGAGCCATCATTTTCGCCCGATGGTTCTTTTTTGGCGCTTACCCAAGCGCTGCGCTATGGCAGTGATATTCTGGTCTACGACTATCTGAACGACCGCGCCGCCAACCTGACCCAATCGACAGCGATTGCCGAATCGCCGGCCTGGTCGCCCGATGGCGAATGGATTGCCTTTGCCAGCAATCAGGCAGGCGATACCAATGTTTATATCGTCCGACCAGATGGCCGGGATTTGCAGCGCATCACCCCCCATGCCGCTGGTGACCGCCAGCCGACCTGGTCCCCCGACAGCCAATCTATCGCCTTTGCCTCGAATCGCGGTCAGGGCTGGGATATTTTCAGCCTGCATCTGCCCAGCGGGACGGTCAGCCAACTCACGCGCCACCCAGCGCCCGATACCATGCCCGATTGGTCGCCCGATGGCAAAAAAATTGCCTTCGCATCCCGCCGCGAGGGCGCGTCTTCGATTTATATCTACTCGCTGGAGACCGATGCGGTCACGCCGCTGGTGGTCGAACCCCGCCACGACCACCGCCCCAAATGGACGCCCGATGGCCGGGCGGTGACCTTTTCGCGCTCGGTGGATGCCGTAACGCGCATCATGCACTACGACATCGACAGCGGCTCGCTGACCCCGCTTCAACTGGATGAGCCGAACGCCGACTCGCTGACGTGGCTGAAACGCTAAATGTGATGGGCTTCAGCCCTGCGCTTCTGCCGTCTGCGGCTGATAGTTTCGCTCGCGCTCGAGGAGGGCCTGCTTGCGTTCAATCCCCCAGCGATACCCGCCCAGGCTTTTATCCTTGCGAATAATGCGGTGGCAGGGAATCACCAGCGCCACTGGATTGCTGGCACAGGCATTGGCGACAGCCCGACTGGCACGCGGCTGACCCACCGCGACGGCAATCTCGCTGTAGCTGCGCGTTTCGCCAACCGGTATCCGTTGCAGCTGCTGCCAGACCTTGATTTGGAAAGCGGTGGCACGCACATCCAGCGGCAGGTCAAGCTGCGGCTGTCTGCCTTCCAGATAAGCGATGATTTTCTCAACCCAATAACCCAATCCCTCATCATCAGGAATACGTTCCGCCTGTGCGAATTCGGCTTCCATATCCGCAATCAGCGCTTCAGCGCTGTCCCCCAGGCTGATTTTGCAGATGCCGCGTTCGGTCACGGCAACCAGCAGCTGTCCCAATGGACAGGGCTGAACACTATAGAAAATCGTCATGCCTTCGCCTTTCTTTTTGTAGGTCGATGGTGTCATGCCAAGCTGTTCGTCGCTGCGTTCATAGAGCCTGCTCGAAGAGCCATAACCGACCGCATAAATCGCGTCCGTAATGCGCTGACCCTGCCGCACCTGCGCCTTAAACGCCTCGAGGCGGAGATTGGCGGCATATTGACGCGGCGATACCCCCGTCAGCTGTTTGAATGTCCGCTGGAGGTGATATGGGCTGATATGGAAGGCCTCGCCTAACTCTTGCAAACTGGCGGCATCGGGATGAATATCATGCAGATAGGCGCATACCTCCGCCACCAAATCTGCCCTTGCCTTGCGTCTTTGCTCAGAATTCATCAGAACAGCCTCCATGAATGCCCCTAGCATAAACGAAACAGGAAGCGTCAACACTCTGATTCTTGCGCGAATTGTCTTGGGGATGAGCCGTATCGGACGCTAGTCTTCACCCCAGGGGCGGATAAAGCGCTCCCGCTCGACCCCCAGGGCATCAGCAACCCGATTGATATAATTGAAGTAGCCGATTATCTGCGTGGTATCATGGATGGCGACATCATCCAGCCCGACCTGGCGCAAGGTCTGGATGTCAGCTTCGCTCATATCAGAGGGCTGAATGGTCAGCTTCTCGGCATAGGCGCACAAAGCGCGGTCAATCCGATTCAGCGGCGCAGTCCGCCAGTCTCGCGCCAGCGCATGGACAAAGGCATCCGCCGCGGCTTCGCTGTCAAATCCTTCGACCTCAGCCCGGAGGTCATGGGCATGAGACTGTATTCAGTAATGGCAGTGATTGGCTTGGCTGACGACCACCGCCAGCATCTCGCGTTGGGCCCGCGACAAGGGCGAATGGGCGAACATGGTCGCGCCGTACATCTCCATAGAGGCTTTCATCACCCGCCCGTTGAGCGACATAATCTGCACGATATTCCAGATGCGCCCCGCGCGTTTGACAGCTTTTTCCAGTTCTTTTTTGAGCAGCCCGCTCGCCTGCTCGATGGGTATCTGCTTGATATACGGCATGAAGCCGCCCTTTCAAATGCACCCAACAAATAAAGAGAGCGAGTCTATCCGACCCGCCCTTCGTAAAAAAGGAGAAAGTGAGCTTATCTATTATGCAAGCGCGGGTCGAGCGCATCCCGCAGACCATCGCCTATAAAGTTGACGCACAGCACCGTCACTGAAATCAGCATACCCGGCCAAAATACCAGCGTCCAGGTAATGGTCAGATAATCTTTGCCATCAAAGAGCAGCCGTCCCCAAGTCGGGAAATCGGGCGGAAAGCCCAGCCCAAGAAAAGACAGGGCCGATTCGGTGATAATGGCGCTGGCGATGCTGAAGGTCGCCGCCACAATCACCGGGCTTAGGACATTCGGCAGGATATGGCTGCGGATGATGCGTCTGTTTTCGGCGCCCAAGGCGTTGGCGGCGGTGATGAACTCGCGTGATTTGACGGTCAGCACCTCACCCCGCACCAGCCGCGCCGTCGGCATCCATTGCAGCCCGCCGATGATGGTCACCATCAGGATAAAGACCCCGCCTTCAGGGCCAAAGGAGGCTTTCAGCGACTCGCGGAACAGCATCGACAAGACCAGCAAAAGCGGTAATTGTGGCAGCGCGATAAAAATATCCGTTATGCGCATCAGCGGGTTGTCAAGCCAGGGGAAATATCCCGAAAACAGCCCCACCGCCGTACCGATGGTTATCGAAACCAGCATCGCCGACACGCCAATCGACAGCGAAACCCGCCCACCTTGCAAGGCGCGGGCGAGCGTATCGCGCCCCAGATTGTCTGTGCCCCAGGGATGCTCCGGCGAGGCGATTTGATAGGCATCGATAATATCAATATAGGTCGGGTCCACTGTCCAGAAGAGCGGGCCAATAAGCACGCCCAGCACAATGACCACCAGCACCCCGATAGCTATCATCGCCAGCTTGTGTCTGCGAAATTGACGCCAGGTATCGCCCACAAAAGTGCGTGCCTGCTGCACTTCAACCGAGTCCATGTCCATTCGCTTGATTTTGGTTGTTGTAGTCATAATCACCGTCAAATCATTAACTGTAGCTTACGCGCGGGTCGAGTATGCCATAAAGCACATCGGCAACAATGTTAAACATCACGACCAGCACGGCGAAGATAAAGGTCACCGTTTGCACTGTGGGCAGGTCGCCCCCTTGAATGGCGATAATCAGATATTGACCAATGCCGTTCACACGGAAAATCTGCTCGGTAATCAGTGCGCCCGAAAAAACGCCCGGGATGCCAAGGGCGAGCAGCGTCACCACCGGGATTAAACTGTTGCGCACCGCATGGCGGGTCACCACCGTGCGCTCGCCCAAGCCTTTGGAGCGAGCCGTGCGGATATAATCCTGCTGCAAGTTATCCAGGGTCGAGGCGCGGGTATAACGGCTAAGCTGCGCGGTATAGAACAAGGTCAGCACCGCCACCGGCATAAACATCTGCCGCAGCTGCACTTGCAGGGATTCGATATCGGTGACAACGTGGGTCGTGTCATACACCGAGGGGAACCACTTCAGATTGACGCTGAAGATGATGATGAACATCAGACCGGTGAAAAAGGTCGGCACGGAAAAGCCGAGCATCATCGTGAAAGTGCCTACCTGATCAAACAGCGAATACTGTTTGTAAGCGGAAAACACCGCGATGGGTACGGCAATCAAGGTGCCCAGGATATAAGACGAGCCGACCACCCACAGGGTTTGTGGCAGGCGCTCGGCGATAATATCTATCACCGGGCCGCGAGTCGCCCAGGAAATCACCCGCGTGCGCTCTTCCGAGCCGGGCAAGACGATGCCAGTCACCGTCTCAAAGAAATTGAGCGGTTCGGCAATAAAGAATTGATTGAGCCATTTGAGATATTTGACCACAAAGGGGTCGTCAGCGCCCAGTGCCTCGCGGATTTTCTGGCGCGTCTCTGGCGGAATCGTCAAGGGAAGGTTCCCGGTCGGGTCGCTTGGCGATAAATCCACAATGGCGAAAATGATAAAACTGATAACAAATATAGTCGGTATTGCCGTCAGCAAGCGCCGAATAATATATTTTCCCACGGGGTTTTACCTCATCAATGACTCAGTTTCTGTTGGCAAGAGGGCGACAGCCGCCACCCCCTTGCTTGCATCTTACGGATGGTCACGCTAGTTGCGCGTCCATTCGGCGATATTCCAAAGCTCGGAATCCCAGGCATTCATCGCAACGCCGCTCACGGAGTTGGAATGGGCGGCAACGCTGCCACGATACACCAGTGGAATCATGACACCATTTTGCACCAGCATATCATTCATCTGAATCGCCAGCGCAGCCCGTTCTTCGAGGACGCCAGTTTGCGATATCTGGTCTAGCAGAGCGTCATATTCTTCGCTATACCAGCGCGGCACATTCGAGCCACGCCAGTTGTTCCAGGGACCGCTGATTTCAGATGTGCGCCAGTTGCCCATATAAGTTTCAGGGTCAGTACCATTCGAGCCGTTGGTGTACATTTCGATGTCGGTATAGAACTTGCCATAGGTATCGGGGCTGGCTGGATCGCCGCCGAAGAAGACGGCCGCATCAATGTTGCGCAATTCAGTCTCGATGCCGATGTCTGACCACCACTGCTTAATCAATGCCTGTGTGCTTTGGCGCACGGCATTGGTCGAGGTCTGATAGGTTACGCTGAGCGGAATGCCGTTGAACTCACGGATGCCATCGCCATCGCTGTCGACGATGCCAGCTTCGTCCAGCATAGCATTAGCGCCGTCAATATCCTGCATCAGGCAGGCATCGTTGTTGGTCGAAGCATAAATCGGAGGGCCGGGCAGCACATTACAGGTAGCGACGCCACCAGCGCCATACAGCTGTTCGGCAATGATGTTGCGGTCAATCGCCATCGACATCGCCTTCCAGACCGCCTCTTCTTGCAAGAAGGGATGCCCGTTAGAACCATCTTCCATCCAGACCGAGCGGGTATCCGCATCCAGCATGGGGTCGGGATTGGTCTGGTTAATCATCAGACGTTCAACATTGGTGGCGAAAGCGACAACCACCGTACCCTGTCCAGCCGCTTCCATCGCCGACAAAACAGCCGGCGAAATCTGCAAGTTCCAGGCATAATCAGCTTCACCGGTTTCCAATACGGCACGCGCAGCCGATTCAGCATCGCCGCCGCCTTTGAATACGGCGCGGGCAAAACCTGGCTTGCCTTCCTCGCGGTAGTTTGGATTGGCGGTGTAGGTAACAACATCGTTGGCGCGGAAGTCCTCGACCATAAAGGGTCCAGTGCCAATCGGGGCGAAGTTCTGCTCGGTGCATCCCTCGGCCGCCATACCCATACAATCGGCAAACTGCGCTGCCTGAAGGACGGGGGTGAAGTAACCGACAAAGGGTCCATAGGGGAAGGGCTTGGGACCGCTGAAGGTGATTTTGACAGTGTAATCATCCAGCGCTTCAATGCTTTCTACACCGTCAAATTGGCTGAGCGTCGAACAGCCGCCTTCCGGGTGCATGCAATACTCACCAGTGAAAACTACATCCGCCGCCGTAAAGGGCGTGCCATCCGACCAGAGAATATCCTCACGAAGATTCCAGGTGATGGAAGTCAAATCTTCAGAAACGCCACCATTGGCGATGGTTGGAATCTCGTCCACCAGCCAAGGCACCATCACCCCATCGGGATCATAGCGCACCAGCGGTTCAATCACCAGCGCGGCTGCTTCCAATTCCTTAGTGCCACCCGACAAATACGGGTTCAGGCTGGATGCCGCCTGCCAAAACAGGATGTTCACCGTATCTTCGCTTTGTGCCATGGTGAAGCCCCCAAAGGACGACAGCACCATCACCACAACACACAGAATCATAATTTTGATACGTAAATTCTTCATATTCTCCTCACTTGTTTGGTTTGATAAATGATAAAGCATGGCAATCAAGATTATACCGAATCTTGTGGCTCGCCTGCAAATCCTGCCCTCCCCCAAAATGAGGGAGGGACTTAATCACGATGTGAGTCGGATTACTCCATGCGATACCAGTCCTGGACATTCCACATTTCCGAATCCCAGCCGTTCATATCCACGCCGCCAAGCGAGTCGGAATGGGCGGAAACGCTGCCGCGGAAGACCAAGGGAATGATGACGCCGTTTTCAATCAGGATGTCGTTCATGGCTTTGACCAGTTCGGCGCGGGCTTCGATGCCGCCCGTCTGCGTCAATTCGATGAAGAGCCGATCATATTCGGCATCACAGTGGCGCGGCACATTCCGTCCCAGCCAGCCGTTATCCGGCCCAGGCGCTTTGCCACAGATCCAGCGCACCATGAAGGTCTCGGCATCCGGGCCAGCAGTGCCGCTGGTGAACATCTGTACATCGGTATAGAACTTCTGATAGGTATCCGGACTGGCGGGGTCGCCACCGAAGAATACCGAAGCCGAGATATTGCGCAATTCGGTTTCGATGCCGATGTCTGACCACCACTGCTTGATGAGTGCCTGTGTGCTTTGACGGACAGCGTTGGTCGACGTCTGATAAGTAAGGCTAAGCGGCACGCCATTGGCTTCGCGTATGCCATCGCCATCGGTATCGACAATGCCGGCATCATCCAGAATCTGGTTAGCGGCGGCAATGTCTTGTGAACAGCCAAGATAGGTTTCGGACACGTTGACCGGAGGACCATTGACCACATTGCAAGCTGGTTGACCGCCAGCGCCATAAAGCTGTTCGGCAATGATGTCGCGGTCAATCGCCAGCGACATGGCATCGGCAACAGCTGGAATCGGCAGGAAGGGGTGTGCATTAGAGCCATCTTCCATCCAAACCGAGCGATTCGGATTGTCAGGGCTTACGTCAGTCTGGTTGAGCATCAGACGTTCGACACTGGACGAGAAAGCGACAACAACCTGCCCGTTGCCAGCCGCTTCCATACCGCTTAAAACAGCCGGCGAAATCTGCAAGTTCCAGGCATAATCGGCTTCGCCCGTTTCCAGCACAGCACGGGCAGCCGATTCAGCATCGCCGCCGCCTTTGAAAATCACGCGGTCAAAAGCAGGTTTGCCTTCTTCACGATAGTTCGAGTTCGCCACATAAGTCACCACATCATTGGGGCGGAATTCTTCTACCATAAACGGACCCGTTCCAATCGGGGCGAAGTTTTGGTCGGTGCAGGCTGCCATATTGGCGCCCATGCAATCAGCAAACTGCTGCGAATTCAACACCACTGACGATTGCGAAACAAAGGGATTGTAAGGATAGGGCTTGGCGACACCAAAGGTGATTTTCAGTTGATTGTCACCAATATCCTCCATATTGACCACATCTTCAAAAAATTGCGTCGACGAACATCCGCCCTCTTCGTGGGTGCAGTATTGCCAGGTAAAGATGAAATCCTCCAGGGTCAGGGGACTGCCATCCGACCAGGTAATACCCTCTTTAACCTTCCAGGTGATGGTCGTCAAATCTTCCGAGACGCCCCCGTTTTCCAGCGTTGGAATGGATTCAGCCAAATCCGGCACCAAGACGCCGTCAGGCGTGATGCTTGCCAGGGGTTCGAGAATCAGCGCCGCAGCATCGAAGTCCTTCGTGCCGCCAGACAAATACGGATTCAATATCGAAGGCGCTTGCCAGTACAGAATGGTTACTTCATTGGTGTCTTGCGCCAGCGCAAGGCTGCCAAGCAGGCTGCCCAATACCAGCACAATCACCAAAAGAGCAAGTTTAAGACGCATATCGTTTCCTCTCTTAATGTTATAGGTCTAACGAATACCAGAAATGAGACGGATGAAGCTATACAGCAAAATCACGCTAAGAGTCGGATTACTCCATGCGATACCAGTCTTCGATATTCCACATTTCCGAATCCCAGCCGTTGATGACAATGCCACCCAGGCTGTTGGCGTATGCCGATGTAGCCGAAGAGCGGTGGACCAACGGAAGCTGCGAATAGTCCTGGACGATGATGTCGTTCATTTGGATGACCAGCGCAGCCCGAGCTTCCAGACCGCCTGTTTGAGCATATTCGTAATACAGCTCGTCATATGCTTCGTTGCACCAGCGCGGAATGTTGGAGCCTTTCCAGTCATTCTCCGGGGTCGGCCATTCGCCACAGCGATAGTCCTGCATCATGCCTTCCATGTCGGTGCTGGATGAACCACTGGTGTACATCTGAACATCGGCATAGAACTTGTGGAAAGTATCCGGGCTGGCCAGGTCGCCGCCAAAGAAGACCGAGGCGCTGATGTTGCGCAGTTCGGTATCAATGCCGATATCGCCCCACCATTGCTTAATCAATGCCTGGGTGCTTTGACGGACGGCGTTGGTGGATGTCTGATACAGGACGCGCAGGGGAATGCCCTCGTATTCGCGGACGCCATCGCCATCCGTATCGACGATGCCAGCTTCATCCAGCACGGCGTTGGCAGCCTCAATATCCTGGTCACAGGTGTTGTTGGGCGAGGCGTTATAGGAAGGCCCATTAATCAAGTTGCAGCTGGCACGGCCGGCCGCACCATAAAGCTGTTCGGCAATGATGTTGCGGTCAATCGCCATCGACATCGCCTGGCGAATGGTCTTGTTGGTCAGGAAGGGGTGCGCATTGGCGCCATCTTCCATCCAAATCGAACGATTCGGATTGTCGGGGCTGGGGTCGGTGAAGTTAATGTGGATGCGCTCAATGCTTTGACCGTAGGCAATCGCCACTTGGCCATGCCCGGCGGCTTCCATACCCATCAAAACAGCCGGCGAAATCTGCAAGTTCCAGGCATAATCAGATTCGCCCGTCTCCAGCACAGCCCGCGCAGCCGATTCAGCATCGCCACCGCCCTTGAAGATCACGCGGTCAAAGGCAGGCTTGCCCTCGCTTGCGCCACGATAGTTCTCGTTGCGCACATAAGTCACCACATCATTGGGACGAAATTCTTCGACGACGAAGGGACCAGTCCCAATAGGAGCGAAGTTCTGGTCGGTGCAAGCTGCCATATTGACCCCCAGACAATCCGCAAACTGCGCTTTCTGGACGATGGGGGATATTTGGGCGACGAAGGGCAGATAGGGATAGGGCTTGGGCACATCAAAGATAATCTTGATCTGATGATCGCCTATGGCTTCTATGTCGGTGACATTGTTAAAGAGATCATCATAGTTACAGCCAGCCTCTGGATGGGTGCAGTATTGCCAGGTGAAGATGACATCCTCGGCGGTAAATGGCGTGCCATCCGACCAAAGCACATCGTCACGGAGCGTCCAGGTGATGGACATCAAATCTTCCGCGACACCCCCGTTTTCCAGTGTCGGAATCTCCGCTGCCAGTACCGGAACGAATTGTCCGTCCGGCCCGATGTTGGCCAGCGGCTCCAGAACGATGGCAGAGGCATCAATATCTTTGGTACCACTGGAAAGATACGGGTTAAGAATTGAGCTCGCCTGCCAGTACAAAATAGATACTTCATTGGTGTCTTGCGCCAGAGCGACACTGCCAAGCAGGCTGCCCAATACCAGCACAATCACCAGGAGCGTAAGTTTGAGACGCATTTTCTTTCCTCTCTCTATAGGTTCACAAAATAAACAAAACCTGCAAAATCATTATACATAAGTTTTATAAATTGACAAATTGGAAATCGTATTCGTGATGGATTGTCCCGAATGCGTCCAGGGATTGTCTGGCAGCCGCCGCTTTCATCGTCTGGGGATGATTTGACTGGAGGTGGGCCGCCGCAGCAGGTTAATCAGAATCGCCAGAGTAACCTTAATCATATAATACACCGAGCGCACTGGCGTGATGGAGGAGTTGCCATGCTGGCGCGGAATCATCCTGACCGGGATTTCCATCTGGCGCAGTCCGCTGCGATGCAAGATGACAATCGCTTCGGGCTCAGGATAATCATGGGGATAGACCTGGGCGAAGAGCAGAATCGCCTGGCGGTTGAAGGCGGCGCAGCCCGAGGTCGGGTCGGTGATGCGCTGGCTGGTGATGAGGGACAGCAGTTTTGCCAGGATGCTGATGCCCAATCGGCGTGCCGGCGGCGTGCCATAATCGCCCTGCTCATCCATAAAACGCGAACCGATGACCACATCAGCCTGATGGCTCTGCAAGCCCTCCAGCAGGTGCAGGATGCCCGACGGCGCATGTTGACCATCGCCGTCATTGCGCACCACGATGTCGTAATCATGTTCAGCCGCAAACTTGAAGCCCGCCTGGACCGCCGCGCCAATCCCGACATTATAGGGCAGTTTCAAGACCATCGCCGCCGCCGACCGCGCTTCCTGCGCGGTATCATCCAGCGAGCCATCGTCAATCACCAGCACATCCGCCGTCGGGATTTGCGCTCGGACAGCCCGAACAACCGCAGCGATATTGGGCCCCTCATTCAGCGACGGCAAAATCACAAGGATGCGTGCGCAACTCATCAGGCAAGCCTCCTATCCATTGCATGGTAATCGAGAATGCTGATGCTGCAAAGGCTGCCATCGCTTAGCCAGCCGCCGAAGATGTAGCGGTCGCCTCATTATCAAAAATGCCAAGGCTCTGGCGACACTGCGGCATCACCGTCTCGATGTCGGCCACAATTCTGGGGTCATCCCCCTTCAGCGCAAGCTGATAACCAGGGTCAAGCCAGGTCATGGCACGGGCGCAGTTGCCAAGATTAATCTGCGACCAGCCCGCCCAGTAATAATGATAGGGGTTATCGCTGCCCAGTTCCATCGTTTGCTCAAAGCTGCGAGCGGCATCCTGATACAATTCCAGCCGATATTGCACCCGCCCCAACAGATAGTGGCATTGGATGCTGGCAGGATTGAAATCGACGCAATCTTGCAGATGCCCCAGCGCCTGTGAGGGGTTGCCAAGCGCGTTATGGATGTTTCCCAGTTGGAAGAGAGCCTTGCCGTTGCGCGGGTTGGCTTCCACAACAGCTTCAAGCATCTCCAGCGCCGCCTCGTGATGACCCAAAGCATTTTCGAGGATGGCGATGTCAACCGCGATAAAGTTCATATTATCGGCAATGCCCAAGGCCGTCTGGAAGTCTTGCACGGCGCCCTCAAGGTCATAATTATCCCATTTAATCAGCCCAAGAGCCCGCCAGGCTTCAAAGCTGTCGGGGTCATCATCGAGAACATCTTCCAGCAGGGATTCGGCACGGTCGCCCTGCCCCAAGCTGCGATAGGCTTCCGCCAGATAGGCTTTGGCGCGGCTGCTGTTCGGGTCAAGCTCCAGCGCATGAAGCGCACTCGACAGCGCCTCCCCCGGACGCCCCTCCCAATCCAGCGCCCAGGCGCGGATGGCCCAGGCATCTGCCGAATAGGGGTCAGCATGGATGGCGCTTTCAGCATAACCCAGCGCTTCGCTGGAGCGCCCCAGGCTAATCAGGCTGGTGGCAACGCGGTCGAAAATTTCAGGCTCATTAGGCAGCGCACCAAGAATTTCGAGATAGGTGTCCAGCGCCTCGTTCAGAGCGCCTTGCAGCCAATAATTATTGCCCTCAATCAGCTTGTTGGTCGGGTCAGCGGTCGGGGTGGGTTCAGGCGCAGCCAAGGTTGCCGCCCTGCCTTCCAAATCGGTGATAACTCTGTCCAGCGCATCTTGCACAATCGGGGCAAAAACCTGCTGATTGTGATAAATGCCCACGCCAGCGGCAATCAAAAGCAGCACTACCGCATAAAACATCAGCCGCCGACAGCTAATGATGCTGCGCCGCTGGATGCCTTGATATTTCTTGGGGGTGCGAATCTGCATAAGACCCGTGTTTCAATCCGTTTATCGGGGACATAGAAATCCTGTCCCTGCCGATTTATGCCATGACCAAATCAACAAAGCCGCTCAAATCTGCCAGCAGGAAATCCGGCTTGCCGCCGATGAGTTGGTCGCGGTGGACATAACCGGTGCAAACGGCAACCGCAACGGCCTTGATAGCGCGAGCCGCCTGAATATCGGCCAGGGTATCGCCAATGACGATGACATTTTGTCCGCCAAAGGCCCGCCCCACGCGCTCTTGCGCCCGCTTCACCGCCAGGCGCGTCAGCTTCTCGCGCTGAGCGGCTTCATTGCCAAACGCGCCGATGACAAACCAGTCCGGGTCATAGCCGGCCATCTCCAGTTTGATGGCGGCGGTCTTGGATGTATTGCCAGTCACCAGGCCGACAGTGGTATCGGCGCGGTGGCGCAGGGTCTGCACCAATTCCATCGCGTGAGGGATGGCATCGGCTTGATAATTATGGCGGATTTCGCGCATGTGCCGCGCCATCACCCGCTCATAAACATCCATTTCGCGCCCGATGTCCGCCAGCGACTTGCCACAAGGCGCCAGCAAATCCGCCAGAATGCGCCAATCCGTCTTGCCGCCAAAGGCATGATTATCGAGGTCGCCCACAGTGCCAAAGCGCTCTTGCATGGCGCGGCGTTTTGCCTCGCGTCCAATGCCCCTGCTGATTAAAAGTGTGCCATCAATATCAAACAGAACCAGTCGTTCCATCTCAGCTGCCTGCCCTCACCCTATGCCGCCTATTCTAACTTCGAATTCACTGATTTGGGCTACGCCAGCCCTTCCATGACCATAAAAGAGGCTTCCGCCGCCCCCTGGCGCAGTTTGATGGCCGCTTGATATTCATCCGAGTGATACATCCGCTTGGCAGCCTCGACGCTATCGAACTTGAGCATCACCACCCGCTCGGTCACTTCGGGCCCTTCGAGGACGACTTTCTCGCCGCCGCGGACGATGAACCTGCCGCCGTATTTTTCCACAATCGCGGGCGTCAGCTGCATATATTTCTGATACTGCTCCATATCCGTCACCTTGGCGCGTACTATCAAATAAGCGGGCATCTTGTTTTCCTTTCGCAGAATTCCTCAGCGTTATGATACCCCCAAAGGCCTGTCGGACATAGACTGCAAGTCAGTCTGCGGTTATAATCAGATGGCCAAGGGGAGTGGATGTGTCCCGGTGGATGCCCCAGTCTTCAAAACTGGTGGTCGGTTGCGCAGAGCAGGCGATGGTGGGTTCGACTCCCATGCACTCCCGCAGGCTTGACAAGAACAGGCGCATCAAAATGGGTAAAAAGCAAGAGGTCTTGACGAAGATTTTCAGGCATTGTCAACAGCGCGGTGATTTTATTTTTGACAACGACCTCGTCCGAAAGATATGTGCGGAAGTAGGTTTCAAAAATCCTTTTGACGCAACGAAAGTCGACAAATCGGCGCTGTATCCGGATGTGATGAAACAAGGGCAGGGACATTTCATCATCCATCTGGGCGAGGGTCGTCATCAAATTGTGCCGAATGTTTCCCTAGCCTATCATCAACTGGAGCCAATTAGCGCAGGCGAGTCGGGGACTTGGGAGTATGTACCCAGCATCCTGAACGACTTTGACAGCAGTGAAGCCAACATTCTTTCAGTCGCCTACAATCAGCTTATTTTGCACGATTTCTTGTACAGAGACAGAAAAGCTGAACTCGTTCTGTATCTCTCGCGCCGTACCAAGTTTAACGCAAAATACAGAATTGGTTCGACGTCTGTCTCTGCAACCAAGATACAAATGGAGATGGACCTGGTCTTGGTAAGGAACAAAGATGTCACCATTGTTGAAGCCAAGAATGGCTTTCCCGATGATTTTGCAGTCTATCAGCTTTTCCATCCCTTCCTGTATTTTGACAATTATCGACAGGATGGTACATTAGATATAGACAGGATTCGATGCTGTTACGTGCAAAGGCAAAGGGAAGCCGATGTGAGCATCTTGCGAATGCACCTGTATTGCTTTAGAGAGCGAGACTTGGCTTCTATTGAATTGATACGCAAGCGCGAATATGTGTTAAAAAGGAGAGAGCCATTATGAGCGCGTTGCCCGAACCATATCGAGATGCTGTCGTACTCGGCGATGTGATGGAAACTCTGCACGCCTTGCCTGATGCCTGTTTGAATATGATCTATGGTGATCCCGATTATGGCGTGGGCATCAACTATGCTGGCAAGAAATACACTCAGCGCTGGGAAGAATATATTAATTGGTATGTGGAACTGGCAAGAGAATGTATGCGCGTGCTCCGTGACGATGGCAACCTGTTTTTCATCAATTACCCCCGTCAGAATGCCTACTTAAGAGTCAAATTCCTGGACGATGCGGCATACGAGGTTTTCGATTATGTCTGGGTCTACCCGACAAATGTAGGCCATTCACCGCGCCGCTTCACAACCGCGCATCGCTCCGTTTTGCACGCCGTCAAGAGCAAAAACAACTCATTTTACAAAGACCAGGTCGCATTGCCCTATAAGAACCCTGAAGATCGGCGCATACGCGGCCGGCTGGCACAAGGCAGTCGTGGGCGAATGCCCTATTCGTGGTTTGAATTCAACCTTGTGAAAAACGTCTCCAAAGACAAAACTTTCCATGCCTGCCAGATACCTTTACCACTTTACGATATGCTGCTTAAAGCCAGTACGGTCGAAGATGATAGCGTCTTTATCCTCTTTGGTGGCAGTGGCTCAGAAATCGTGCATACCAAACAGGCCAAGCGACATTTCTTGTCCTGCGAAATTCATCCTGCTTACCACAAGATGATTACCGAACGGCTGGCAAAAAATGGTGCTATAGCCGAGAAGCACCGAATCAAGATGCGAGAACGACAGGCAGATTCTTGGGATTTTCCGAAGCAGAAGCCTTTGATTGACGGGTCAGTGCCTAGACAGCTTCAGTTGCCAAAGGAATAAATGTCCCGCCCTATCACTTCCCCCACCAGCGAGACAGCAAACCCCAAAGCAAACGCTGCAAGCGCAGGGACAGCAGATAGCCCTGGATTTCGCTGTGGTTGTCATATTGACGCCCGGCGCCGACCTGCAAATAGCGCGTCAAATCCTCAATCGCCTGGTCAAACTTGTGCTGCGATGCCCGCACCCGACCCCGCACTTCATAAGCCTGCAATATGTGCGGATTGAGTCGCAGCGTCCGCGTCAAATCGGCTTCGGCTTCGGCAAAGCGATTCCTCTCCTCGTAGGCCAGCGCCCGATTGTAATAAGCCTCGTGGTAAGTCGGCTCGATATGGATTGCCGACGAATAATCAGCAATAGCATTCTCATAATCTCGCTGAAAACGGCGGACATTGCCGCGTTCGTTGTAAGCGGTTGCCATATAGGGCTGGAGCCGCAGCGCCTCGTTGATGCTGTCTTCGGCTGCCTGCCATTGTCCGAGATATGCCAGCGCCTCGCCGCGACAGACATAAATTTCGGCAATATCGCCCAGCCCCAGCTTGATGGCGCTCTCGAACATGGCAACCGCCTGCTCGAAGTCCCCCGCTTCCATCAGCCTCAAGCCCTGTTCAAAATAGCTGTCAAGGTATGCAATCACCTGCCCAACCCCCGTCTCCCCTGCTGTCTATTAACTTTAACCCAAATCTCTTTTTTGACAAACTTCCCCCGCGCCAGCAGAGCGCAGCCCCGCTTGAACATAGACAGCCTTGCCCCCCTCTGTTACCATCTGCTTCATGCTCAACTGGAATCGGAGCTTTAGCTTGGGGCAGCGTTTATTGTTTCCACTGCTCATCATACAAGCCCTGACCCACCTCTTCTGGCTGTCGCCATCGGTGCATTCTGGGCAGCTGGCGATACCCTGGATGATGAACCATGGCGGCCTGCTCTTTGGCAGCATCTGGGAACAGCACGCGCCCGGCAGTTCCCTGCTTGGCGCCCTGGCGCAATCCCTCATCCCACTGGATGCCGCGCTGCTCATCAAGCTGCTCAACACCGCTCTGGTGATGGCGATGACCCTCCTGATTTATCAACTCGCAAACAGGCTGAGCGGCAAGACATCCGCCGGCCTTTTGGCGGCCTTGGTCTGGGCCTGGTGGGAGCCGGTCTATGGCAATGTGATGCTCTACTTCGATACCCTGCTGGCCTTGTCTGTTTTGGCGGCGCTGCTGGTTTATTGCCGCCACCACGAGAAACCCACCTATCGGCAAATCATCCTGACCGGCTTGCTGATGGGCACAGCGACCCTCTTCAAACAACATGCCTGGCTGGCGGTCGGCATCTTTGGCCTGTGGCTGCTGATGATGCACCGCCGTTGGCAGATTGGGCTGGTTTATGGGCTGGCGGCGCTGCTGATTCCGCTCATGCAGTGGGGAGCGCTGTTTTCACAAGGCCTGCTGGAAAACTACCTTTTCTGGAACTGGCATTTCAATTTGTCTGGCTTCATGGATGGCGTGCCGCTCGATGGCGACCTCTTCCGCAAGCTGCTCTTGAGCAATCTGCTGGTGTTTCCCTTTATCGTCCTCACCCTCAAGCGCGGTCATCGTCACTATCTCGCGCTGGTCTTGATGTGGCTGGCAGCGCTCACCGTCCTCTATCCGCGCTTTGGCGAGATTCACGGGATGGGACACCTGCCCTTTACCGCCGTCATGTCGGGGATGGTGCTGGCATGGCTGCTGCCCTCAATGTCCAACTGGCGGATGTGGGACGTCCCGCGCTGTGTTCTGGCGGGACTGGCGTTCGGCATTGGCATAGGCTGGTTATGGACAGGCGCGGTCAGCTATATCCCGACGCCCATGGGAGCCGGCGCGATACTGGCTTATGACGAATTCCATGAACTTGTCGATGAATGGCGGCCTCGCATCGAAGGGGGGGATACCCTGTTCGTCCTGCCCGAAACCGACAGCACCCCGCAGCTTCACCCGCTGACCGGCATGATGCCGCCCGACCCCTGGATTAAAGGCTGGCGCTGGTATTTCAGACCGCAGCATGTCTTGCCCGCCTTGACACGCGAATGGAAATCGAACCCGCCAGACTGGGTGGTTGTCTTCCAAGATTTGATTCCGGCGGGCGAGCCAGGCATCCTGAAGCTGCTCGACATCGTCGAACAGCGCTATCGGCTGGCATTTACCTGGCCGGATATATTCTCGCACGGGCGAGCGGATGTCTATCGACTGAAGTCCTAAGCGTTTGAAAGCGAGCATCAAGCCAATGATTCGGCTTTCGCTTCGAGGAAAAATTATTTATGCCATGCTGAATCAGATTGTGCTGCTGCTGCTGCTGTACACGGTCGGCTTTCTGCTGACCGCCCTGCATCAATTACCCGCCCCGCCCCTGGCGCCGCTTCTCACCGAATCGTCAGTCAGCGCTTTCACCGCGCAGCTATTCAAGCTGGTGATTCTAAGCGGCTTTGTCACCGCCGGCCTCACCATGCACCCGACTAGGCTGTCCAATGCGCTGCTGATTGGGCTGCGGCGAGCGTGGACAGTCTTGGTCATCCTCACGGTGCTATTGAGCCCCTTTGAGACCGGCCTGCTGCTGGACAGCGCCATGGCCGTCTTTTTGCTGGCAGTTCTGGGATTGAGCCAGTTCGAGCGGGAACAATCCGCATTCCTGCGCGTGTGGCAAATCGGCATCTTGCTGCTGGCTCTCAGCCTGCCAGGAGCGCATTTGGCCGATGTCATCGCTCGGTTTCAGCTGCATGTGGCTTATGGGGTTTGCGGAATCAGCGTTTTCTTCTGGCTGATGACACAATGGAGTCGGGTGTCCCTCGAATGGGCGCAGGATGGCGTGCGGATTGTGGCCGTCCTGCTGGCATTGGCTGGCGGGCTCATCAGCATCGCGCCACTTGGCCTGCCAACGCTCATCATCGGCATCGCCACCCTGTTCATCCCGCCCTGTTACATGATTCTTGCCGCGCACAGCTACCGCGCCCTGAGCGAGCGCAGCGCGAATGCCTCCCTCGCGCCCCACTGGATGGCCCTGGCCGCGCTCTACTGGCTGGTCGGCGGCGGCTTGCTCGGCACACTTGGCATTCATTTGAAGACGCCGGCCAGCCATTTGACGGCTGCCCAGCAGAGCCTGATTGGCTGGGTCATGCTGGCGATTGTACTGGCATTTGTGAATGCCACCGCGACCGAACTGCGCGGCGACAATAGGCGGGTGACCGGCTATGTGCCTTTCTGGCTGGTCGCCTTTGGCGTCGGCCTGGCGACCATTTTGCAAGCCAGCCGCGGCGTCGTCGAGATTTACCTGCGCGATGTCTTTGCCCTGGAAGCCGCCGCCATCGTCGGGCTGCTGCTGCCGCTCACCCTGATTTGGCTCATCTGCCTGCTTGCCATCGCTTTGGGCATCATCATTTACGCGCTTGGATTTTGGGCGCGGCGCCCAAAGATTCTAGTTGTTCCCGCTTGAACGAAGGGCGGCTGGCAATAAAGCCGCCAGCAGCACCGTAACATAAGCCATCAACAGCCATGCGCCAAAGCTGCCAGCCGCCGCCGCGGGCATGTTGGGAAAAACAGACCTGAAGGCTTCGGTGATGAAGGCATCCAGCGCCATGCCCGGGATGACCATCAAGACCGCCGCCTCATAACGTTGGGCGCGGTCGAGCTTTTGCCAGCGAAAGAGCAACAGCGACACCAGCAGCAAACCGACAAAAGTGCCTATCCAAATCACCGCCAAGACCGCGAGATTGTCATCAAGGAACAGGCGATGCCCGACAAGCCGCATGACCATCGTCGCCAGCAGCCAGACCGCAAAGCCAAACCCGAAGAAAAAACCCCGATTCATCGCCAAACTCCCTTGCCTCAGGCTTTTAACAGGCGCATCCGAATCCAATCTATTTTAGGATGCCCTTGCGCCTGCCATTGGCGCAGGGCCGCCGCCGCATCATAGGCGACCGAGCGCAAATCCACCTCCAGCGCAGCACCCCGCCACTCGAGACAAGCCCATTCGGCAAAGCCCGGCTTGGAAAACGACAAGCCGACGCTGCCAGGATTCACCACCCGCCACCCGCCAAGACGACGCTCCATCGCCAGATGCGTATGACCACAGAGCGCCAGCCGCCCGGCGCGGTCCAGCAGGGCATCCTGCGCCTCTTCGTCAGCGCTGTCCGGGCGCAGCGACATCGATTCGTCATCGCCAGGAATGGCATGAAAACCCATCACCTGACCGTACCCTTCGACCTGCTGACGCAATTCGCGCCCGAGTATCTTCTTCAGCAAAACAAAGCCGTCCCAGTCCAAAAAGCGCATGTTCCATTCATAAATAGCGCTCATGCTGATGATGTTGTCGCGGTAGGCATCGAAGTCAGCTTCCTCTTCGGGCGGCGCGAAAGGGAAACGTTCGCCAGTTACCAGATAGCGGTCGGTATTGCCGCCAATGACTTTGAACCGCTCCTTGCCATAGCTCTCGCGCAGTTCGCCCAGCTTTTGGATGCACTCGCGCGGCTGTCCACCGAGCGCGGCAATATCGCCCAGACACCAGATTTGGTCAAATTCGCCCTGCCCTTTCATATCCGCCAGCACGGCCTCAAAAGCCGTCAGATTGCCATGAATATCCGCAAAAACCGCAAAACGCATGATGACGCCCATCCTGTAGACTCGATGTCCAATACCTCGTAAGTGTAGCATGGATGCGCCGCGATGACAGGTAAGAAACTCGCCCGCAAGCGCATCTTAAGAATAGTCGTTGATAATTTCAGCGAATATCAGTATGCTCTTATTAGAGTAAAGCTCTGGAGACCCAAATGTTTAACCTGTTTTGCTGTTGCTGTTGTCATAAGGCGGGACGCTTAGGATAACAGCCACACCACACACAGACTGAAAATTTCAAGTCAACTGGCAGACAAGCGAGCCCAGCGCCCTGATTTCGGACAGGGGCTTATGATGTCAGTTGGCTTTTTTGTTGGGTCATGGCGACATGGCAACTGAAAGGGATGCAATGACTGCGCCAGCCAAAATCGAACTCCACGCAAAAGCCCATCACGCGATGGACATCGAGGGGCAAATCGGCAATACAGCCCTGCTGAGCTTCCGCCGCGTCACCGGGCATCTGCCGCAAAATATCAGGATTTTCGCCAAAGCCGAATGGCAGAATCCCGGTGGCAGCGTCAAAGACCGCGCCGCCTGGCACATCATCCGCACTGCCGAAGACGATGGCCGCCTGACCCCAGGCCAGACCATCATCGACAGCACCAGCGGCAATACTGGCATCGCCTACGCCATGATTGCCGCCGCCAAAGGCTATCGCGTCAAGCTGTTCCTGCCGAAAAATGTCAGTTCAGAGCGCCTCGCCATCTTGCGTGCCTATGATGTGGATTTGGTCTTGACCGACCCCCTGGAAGGCTCTGACGGCGCGATGAAAGCCGTCCGCGAACTGGCTGCCAAAGAACCGCATCGATACTTCTATGCCGACCAATATAACAATCCCGCCAACTGGCAGGCGCATTATCACAGCACTGGGGTCGAAATCTGGCATCAGACCCAGGGGCAGATTACGCATCTTGTGGCCGGCCTGGGGACGAGCGGCACGCTGATGGGCAGCGGCCGCCGCCTGAAGACCTATAACCCGGCCATCGAAATCGTCGCGATTGAACCCGATTCACCCTTCCATGGCCTGGAGGGCTTGAAGCACATGCAGACCGCTATGCGGCCGGGCATTTATGACCCTGATTTTGTCGACCGCAAGCTGGGCGTCCGCACCGAAGATGCTTATGCGATGGCGCGGCGGCTGGCGCGGGAAGAGGGCTATCTGGTCGGCATCAGCGCGGCGGCGGCGATGGTCGGCTGCCTGACCCTTGCCGACAGACTCGCCCGACAAGGACAGCCCGGCATCATCGTAACCCTGTTCCCCGACAGCGCCTACAAATATCTTAGCGAAGCCTTCTGGCAAAAATAGCCCCCCAGCTACTCCGCATCCCGCTCATAGGGGATAATTTTATCCCATTCATCCGCCGTTGAGCGGGCGACAAAGGCGACCACTGGCTCGGTGTCGCTCATGTTGAAGACCTCATGCGGCACCCCAGGCTCAATAAAGATGAAATCGCCCGCCTTGTTTTCGACCGCCTGTTTGCAGCCGGCGCCATATTCATGCCGAACCTCGCCTTCGAGGATGTAGAGCATCACCTCAAATTCGACGTGGATGTGGGCATAGGCGACGCCGCCGGGCGGAATGGTGGCGATATTGATGGACAGCGCTTGGGCATTGACATTTTTGCCAGAAAGCCCGGTTTTGTAGTGAATGCCATTCCAGTCGCGCTGATGCCCGCCGCCGCGCAAGACACTGATGCCGTCATCGCCTTCAATCAGCGCTTTCAAATCCCCCGCTTCGCTCATCAATCCCGTTCTCCTGCTTCATATTTTGCCTGAGTATAGCTAAGATAAGCTAAACTATCCAATCACAAACGAAGGGAGACCACATGAGCGCAAAAATCGGCATTCTGACTGTATCCGACCGCGCTTTCAAGGGCATCTATGAAGACCGCGGCGGCCCAGCGATTCACGAATACCTGCGGGAAGTTCTCACCAACCCGTGGGAAGCGGTGGCTGTGGTCGTACCCGACGAGTTTGACCAGATTGAACAGGCCTTAATCGACATGATTGACAGGCGCGGTTGCAGCTTGGTGGTGACCACTGGCGGCACCGGCCCAGCGGTGCGGGACATTACGCCCGATGCGACCGCCGCCGTCTGTCAGAAGATGATGCCCGGCTTCGGTGAACTGATGCGCCAGGTCTCGCTGGAGGTGGTGCCCACGGCGATTCTGTCGCGCCAGACAGCCGGGATTCGCGGCAAGGGGCTTATCGTGAACCTGCCCGGCAAGCCCAGCGCCATCCGCGATTGTCTGAACGCGGTCATGCCAGCGATTCCCTATTGCATCGACCTGATTGAAGGCGCTTATCTGACGACGGACGAGAGCAAAATCGCCGCCTTCCGCCCGAAGGGGAAGTAGACTCGCCCCGCTCGCTTGGGTTCGGGTTCGATTCTGGTATGCGTCACAGGCTGCCTTGTTCCCAACGTAGTTGTGACCCTCAAACCTGGCGCCTGTTGACAAGAGATATGTAGGTAGTGTAATGTATAAATGTACATATTAGGAGCTAAGAACATGGCAAGCAATCGCAGACGGCTCAAGCACATCTACTTGTTTCCAAGGCCAACCTTTTGGACAGGCATTGGCAGCCTGATGGATGTTTGCGGGGCGCTAAATATGTATGATATTTCGCCTGCGGCCGCCAAGGCAGATTATGAGGCCGCATCGGCAGCGAAAACTGACTATGAGGCCCTGCGCTCGGACTGGGAAACGGTGGGAGAGAGTATGCGGTGGGCAATCAGTCAGCACGAAAAAGAAATCAGTAAGAGCAATCGCTAATGAATAGTGAAAATCCCTCATCAGATATATTGCCTGAGGATGATAAATCTCTTCCGATACCATCAGAATACCTCGAATACATACCTGAAGAAAAACGCGAGGCGTTTATTCGTGAACTTACCCGCTTCCAGCTTCAGTATCATTATTCGGGTCCAATACCGCATCCAAACATGTTTAGGGATTACGAAAGGATTATGCCCGGAAGCGGCGACCGTATTTTCGCTCTGGTGGAAAAACAGCAGGAACACAGCATAAAAATGCAAGAAATGGAACTTAAGGCTGTCATTCAAATAGAATCAACACAGCTTGACGCAGCCATTCAACGCGAGAGACGCGGGGTGTGGCTGGCATTTGTATTGGCGCTGGGTTTGATTGGATTAGGTTTTCATACCATTTCATTAGGATATTCCCTCGAAAGTGTTGGGCTGGTAGGCGGGGGCATAGCAACATTAGCAGGTGTATTCGTCTACAGTCACCGCAGCAGCCGCAAAAATCTGCAAGAAAAACGCGAGGCATTGAAGCAGCCGCCTCTCGAATCACCCGATGGCAGCTAAAAGAATGAAGCAGCGGGAATCGTCCCGCTGTAATTTTCGTCCCTAAGTAACAAGGCGCTGTGCCTGCTGATGCCGCTGCCAGCTGCCATCGGCCAGAATCGCGTCCATGGCGGCCATCGCCTGCTCCACCTCCTCATCAAGCGTATAAAAATGGGGCGCAATCCGAATGCCAGCTTGGGGGCGAAAGTCCACTTTGATGTCACGCGCCAGCAGCTCGCAGGCGACCTCATACGCATGTGGCGGATTGACCGTCACTGTGCCAGCGCGTTGGGTTGAGTCGCGCGGGGACGCAATCTCATACCCCGCCTTGTCCGCCAAATCAACAATCATGCTGGTCTGACGAATCGACTTCTCACGGATGGCGGGGACGCCAATCTCGGCAACCATATCCACGCCCGGCTGAACCGCATGGAGCGAGGCGATGCCGGGTGTGCCATTCATCAGGCGGTAGGCATCCGCACGCAGTTCAAAGTTTTCGACATCAAAGGCAAAGGGGGTCTGGTGGGCAAACCAGCCCGTCACCTTCGGCTCCAGCGCGGGCAGCCGGTCGGGACGCACATACATAAACACGCCGCCCGGCCCGCCACAGAGCCACTTGAGCACGCCGCCGATATAATAATCGACATTCATCGCGCCCACATCCACCGGAATCGCGCCAACGCTGTGATAGCCATTGAAGACCACTTCCGCGCCGACATGATGCGCCTTATCGACGATGGCTTTTGCTGGCATGATGTAGGCGCTGCGGAACAGGACATGCGATACGCTCACCAGGCGCGTCCGTTCGTCGATGGCATCCAGCAGTTCATCGGTATCTATAGTGATGCCATCTGGCGATTTGACGCAGTGAACCTGCATATCATCAGGCAGCCAGCGCCGCAGGACATAGATGTCGCTGGGAAAATCCATATCGGTGATGACCACCTTGTTCCGCTTGCTGTCGCTGAAGTCCATGCCACCAAAGAGGATGCTGTTGGCGATGCTGGCATTTTGATGCACCAGCACGGTGTCGCTGGCGGCGCCCATCAAGGGGGCAATTTTGTTGCCGACCGTCTGCGGCAGTTCAAACCAGCCCATCCCCCAAGCCGATACGCCATGCTCCGCCCAGGTGTCGGCATAAAACTTGAGGCTGTCATAAACCTGGCGCGGCATGGCCCCCAGGGAGTTGCTAATCAGATAATTGCAGCGCTGCAAAATTGGGAACTCGCCGCGCCATCGCAGTAAATTGTCGAGGGAAGACTCTGTCATTTAACCTCCGCCAGCCTGTCTGATTTTGGTGAACAAATCACGGAAAATCGGGTCCCGATGAACATAGTTCGCCACCCGCACCAGATGACGCGATGGGTCAACGCTCCAGGTTATCTGGTCGGTCAGCAGCGGGCTGTGCATCAAATCGCTGGGCACCCAAGCCGGATTAATCAGCCAGGCGATGGTCGAAATATCCCAGATGACGCTGGAAGCGGCAAATGAATCGGGGCGATAGTCCTTGAATATCTGACAGAGATAATCGCCAATCGGGTTGACGCCGCCGATATGGGCCTGGAGTTCCGCCAGGGTCGTCAGCAGATGCGATGTGACGCCCATGCAGGGGACGATGACAAAAGGCACGCCGCTGTCCAGCACGACCTGCGCCGCCGGGACATCCTGCTGCAAATTAAACTCGCGGGTATGACGCCAGTTCAGGTGATGCCCGCCCAGCCAGACCACCACGATTTTTTCGATAATCTCCGGCGCCAGCAGCATGGCTGAAGCCACATTGGTAATCGCGCCAATCGCAACCACATACAGGGGGTCATCATCGGGGCTTGCCAATGCTTTGTCGATCAAATCGCGGACGGCCTCATTGTCCTGCGGCTGACGCTGGCGCGAAAGATACGCGCTGGCGCCGCGATAGGCAAAGCCAGCCGCCGACAGGTCAAGGAACGCCAGCAGCCGCAGAATCTCCTGATAGCTTTTTTCCATGCCATCGCCCGGCCCCGCGGAGCGGCTGTTGTGGAAGGGCGCGGCATAAATCGCCTCGACCGACAGTTGTTCAGGCGAAAGCAGGGCGTAAGTCACTGCAAACTGGTCGTCGATTTCGTTGTAGGTATCCGTATCCAATACCAGCCGCAGCCTGCGGCCGGGATGCCGCAAGCGGCTAATGCGCCTCTGCTCGCTTAACCTGGGGAATGCTGCTGTCATGTTGTCCTTTCCTTATGCCCTGTCTGCTGACTTAAAAGAATGAGCGAAATACCCGCCTGTCTCGACTGTCATTTGATACTGCTGAAGGCTCATCAGGGTGATGTCCCCGGCCTGATGTAGAGTGTATTGTGTGTTTGATAGTATTCGGGATAGATGACCGCGGCATTCAACGAGCTTTGACCCTGCTCGAAGTATTGCATAATCGTCACAATCGGGTCGGGCCACTGATGCCACATGAAAGCCGGCGTCCCTTCGGGAATCTCCGGATTGTGGCTGCCATAGGCGAAGTAGTAGCGCCCCTGTGACAATTCGATATCGGCAACTTCCAGCGCGGCGACAATCGCAGCCGCATCGGTATAACTGCCGGCGCGTTCCATCGCATCCGCCATCAAGAACACCGCATCATAAGGCTCCATAACAAAGCTGGGCGCGACATCATTAAATGCCGCTTCATACTTGGCGTTCAACTCAACCGCCATGTCATTGAACAGCGGCGGGATAACGCCCGTGCGGTTAAAGGCGCAATAATTGCCATCGGGAACGGTTGCCCAGTATTGATCGGACTGCCCGGCAATGTAGCCGGCGAAGCAAATGGTATCTTCGGTCGGCGCAATGCCGAGTTCGGCCATTTGCTGGTTGAGGTTGAAGGATGTTTCGCCAGTGATCAAAACCCGAATGACATCCGGCGGCTGTGGACGCGCCAGAATGCGGCCCAGAATGGGGACAAAATCTTCCGTACCCAGTTCGACATCAAATTGTTCGACCTGTATGCCCGCCGCTTCCAGGCGCACCGTCTCGTCAGCCGCCGCCGGCTGACCGTAATCGGTGTTTTCTACCAGCAGGACAACATCTTCGACGCCGAGAGCAATCAGCCAATCGACCACCACGTCGCCCACCATGGTAGTGGAGGGGGCGATGCGGAAGATATAATCGACGCCGTCTTCGATGCGCGGCGGCTTGCCCTCGTATTCGATAATGCCAGCCGCGCTGATATTGTCGTTCCAGGCTGTCGAGACAATGGTCGGGATTTGGTTCTCTTGCGTAATTCTCACAGTTGCCAGACTAACCGCACTGTGATACATGCCTATCATGCCATGAACGCCATCTTCCAAAATCAAACGTTCCGCAGCCGCCTGCGCCCGTTCCGAAATGCCTTCGGAATCACCGGTGATAACCTCCAGCCGATGATTCACGCCGTCGATGTCGATGCCGCATTCGGCATTGATGTCCGCCGCCGCCTGATCGAATGCCCAATCCATGACGATGCCACCCGCAACCGCGCCCGGCGCCGATAAGGGGGCGATGCCACCCAAGAGAATGGTCTCTTCAGCAAACTCACAGTGACCATCGGCATAGGCTGCGCCCAATGACACAAGCAATATGATAACCATGACAATCAGTCATATCCTCATGATGTCATCGCCTCCAGAATATATGCGATTATCACAAGTTTACATCAAATCAGCACAGCATACAAACAGTTCTTATCGGAAAGCAGGGCAATCACGTCAAAATCGGGCTGCTCAGGTCTTTTGATGCGATTTGCGCTATACTGGTCACAGTCTCTCAGGATAATTCAGGATGGATGATGCCACGCTTATTCGTCGCCATTGATTTGCCCGCCAGCGCCAAAGACCAGCTTCTCCGCCTGCGACAGGATGATTTGCCGCCTGGACGCTGGTCGCGGCGCGAGGCGCTGCATCTGACGCTGCACTTCATTGGACACGTCCCCGAGGGCGTGGCAAAAGCCTATCAGAAGGTGCTGCGCCAGGTTGATGTCCCCGCCTTTGCCTTAAGAATTGCGGGGGTGGGACAATTCCCGATAGAAGCCCGTCCGAGAATCATCTGGGCGGGGGTGGAAAATACATCGGCATTACGCGCCCTGCACGAAGCGGTGGGACAGGCCTTGATGGAGGAGGGTTTCAAGCGCGAGAAACGGCCTTATCAGCCGCATATCACCTTGATGCGCTTCCGCAAACCCCTGCGGCGCGGGCTTGCCAGCAGATGGCTCAGGCGGCATCTGGACTTTCATACCGAAGCGCTGCCGATAGCGCAGTTTGCCCTCTACGAAAGCGAGTTGACCCCAGCTGGAGCGATTTATACCCGGCGGCAGGTTTATCCTCTCAGGCCGCCGCCATAATCCATCACTCAAGCTGTCTTTTTGCGGCCGGCGGCAGACGATACACCCGCAAGACCAGCCCAGCGAGAATCATCACCGCGCCCATGACCACTTTGTAAGCATAATGCTGCGTCAGCCCCCGCGCCAGCAAGAGCAGGACATAGGCAATCGCATCCACTTGGCGGTTTTGGGAAAATGCGGACACAGGTGTTATAATTGAGAGCATCTTATTGAATACGACAGAAAGGTCGCTCATGCGCGAAAATCGTGTGCGCAGCCTGTGGGCAGCGGGGAAACCCGTCTTAAATGGCTGGCTGCATATCCCCAGCACCTGGTCAGCCGAAGTGATGGCCAATCAGGGTTGGGACAGCCTGGTGGTCGATATGCAGCACGGCATGATGGGCATGGAAACGGCGATTCAAATGCTGCAAGCTATCTCGACAACCGATACAGTGCCGATGGTGCGTGTCAGCTGGAATGCGCCCGGGGACATCATGCGGCTGCTGGATGGCGGCGCTTATGGCGTCATCTGCCCGATGATTGACAGCCGCGAACAATGCGCGGCATTTGTCGGCGCTTGCCGCTATCCGCCATTGGGGTATCGCAGTTTGGGGCCGACGCGGGCGCGGGTCTATGGCGGCGCCGATTATGCCGAACATGCCAACGATACCATCATCACCTTCGCCATGATCGAAACACAGGCTGGCTTTGACAACCGCGACGGGATTATGAGCGTCGCCGGGCTGGATGGGGTGTTTGTGGGCATTGGCGACCTGCGCTTGAGCATGACCGGCCAGTCCGGCTTCGATTCATCCGATACGACCGTCAACGATGCGCTGGACGCCATACTCGAATCGGCACAGCGGCACGGGATTCAAGCTGGCTTGTTCGCCGCCGATACCGCCCATGCTATCGACATGGTGCGCAGGGGCTATCAGTTCGTGACGGTGATGACCGACACAGTCATTCTCAGCAGCGCCGCAGCGGGCATCATCCAAACGATGCGGGCGGGCTTGGATTAAGACAGGCGGGGACGGATGCCAACCGAGGCGCGGCTGCAAAAGCTGAAGCGGGTCGCCCGCAGCCGACAGGCAGGGTTCACCCTGATGATTGAGGATGTCTTCGACCCGCATAACCTGGGCGCCGTCAGCCGCAGCTGCGATGCCTTCGGCATTCAAGAGATTCATGTCATCTTCGAGACCCACCCCGAATTCGACCCCAAAGAAGTCGGCAAAAATAGCTCGACGGCCACCAACAAGTGGCTCAATTATCGGGTTCATCATCAGACCGAAACCGCGATTCAGGCGCTCCAGGCTGAAGGCTGGCTGGTGGTCGCCACTGTGATTGACCCCGCCGCCGATTCCATCTTTGCGGCGGACCTTAGCCACCCGCAAATCGCCCTCTTGTTTGGCAACGAAAAGACAGGCTTATCGCCAAAAGCCATCGCGCTGGCAGACCGACAGGTGACCATTCCCATGCGGGGCATTGCCCAAAGCATCAACATCTCGGTCGCGGCCGCCCTGTTCATCTACGAGGTCACCCGCCAGCGCCGCGCCAAGGGGCTTGACATGTATCGGATGGACGAAAAGCAGGCAGAGCGGACGCTCGATTATTTCCTTGAGATGCAAACGCATCTTGGCAGACGCAGCAAACGTTTGCGTCAGGAGCGGGCCCGCAAGCGCATGGCGAATCATTGAGCGCCATCAACCTCGACAAGCCCATGCTTGATTTTGCGCCTTGCTTATGATGTGATAGGCGGGCGAAACCCAGCGAAAACGCTAATCCAATGTCCATTGCCGTTATCTCATCCCTGTACCGTGCCGAAAGCCACCTGCCCGCCTTTACCGCGGCGGTCTTCGACTTTGCCAAAAGGGTCAGTCAAAGCGGCCTTGCGGTTCATTATCTGCCGATTGTCAACGATGCCACCGCCCGCGAACGCCAGGGCATCGAGAAGCTGGCTGAAAGCGTCAACAGCCATCGCTTCGGGCGCATGAGCCCCTCTTATGTCAGGCGCGAAAGCCTCTATGCCACATGGAATCGCGGCATCGCGCTGGCTGAAGCGCCTTTTTTCAGCTTTTGGAATGCCGATGACATCCGCTCGGCAGATGCCTTTATCGAAGGCTGCCGCGCCTTGCAAGACGGCGCAACCCTGGTCGATTTTGATTTCAATATGGTGTCTCCTTACAAGCGTTGGGGACTCTTCCCCGACGAGCGGCGCAGCGTCAGACCGATGCCATTCAACCCCCGCCAATTCACCCGCAAGAATGGCTTCAGCCCCTTCTTCATGGCAAGCCAATCACTCTACCGGCAGGTAGGCGCCTTTGACGAACATTTTCGCATTGCTGGCGATACCGACTGGGCAGGACGCGCTCTGGCACATGCCCATTTTTATCCGGCACGGCAAATAGGCGGACAATTCCTGATTCACGGCGGCAACCTGAGCAATACCGGCAGCGACCGCGAGGACATCGAAGTCAACATCATCTTTATGCGCCGCGGCGACTGGCATCAACTGCGACCAGCCGACCCCAAGGCACAGCGAGAGGCCTGGGAACACTGGGGCAACAAAGCCGACATCCCTCTGCCCGCTGAGGTCGCTGATTTTTTGTGGGGGGCATCCGCCCAGCAGCGCTGGCAGCAGTACCAACGAGAGCGCAGGCAAATCCCCATTCTGCGGCGCTTGCGGCTCGCGCTGGCATCACGCCGGCTCATCCACAGCGTCGAATGGTCAGTCAACGAGCGCAGCCGAGCCTGTCAACAGGCCGAGGCGATGACATCGGAAACTGGCTAGCCTTTCGCCCTGTGTATCATAGCCATCAACCGCTAGGATAACCGCCAGCCTGACCCTGAACAGCGATTTCGATTATGCTCAAACGACTCCTGCCCTTCGCCCTCATCCTCCTCCTGACGCTGGTCTTCTTTCATCAGATGATGCTGACCGACAAAATCCTGGCGCGGGGCGACACCTACAATTATTTCTATCCCTATTGGGACCTGCGCAACGCCGCCTTCCGCGCCGGTGAACTCCCCCTGTGGACCAACGACATCTTCATGGGCGTCCCCCTGCTGGCGAACCCGCAGCTGGGCAGCTATTATCCGCCAAATTGGCTGACGGCGCCCTTTCGCGCACCCACCGCCATCAAAATCAGCATCCTGTTCCACGCCATCCTAGCAGGCGCGGGAATGCTGTTTTTGTATCGCCAGGTCATCGGCAGCGGTTGGATTTCGGGGCTGGTCGCGGCGGTCATCTTCACCTTTGGCGGTTATCTGAGCGCCCACGTCGAGCAGATTAACCAGTTCCAAGGGCTGGCCTGGATGCCGATTTTGTTTGCGCTCTATCACCGCAGCCTGACGGGAGAAAGACCATGGCGAGATGGCCTGCTGCTGGCGCTGGCATGGGCGCTGCAAATTTTCAGCGGCCACACGCAAACCGTGTTCATCAGCGGCCTGGGGCTGGGCCTGTACGGGTTGGCAATCGGCATGGCTTCATGGCGAGCGGGCGCGCCGCCGCGAAAAATCGGGCGCGGGCTGCTTATTCTGGGCTTCTGCGCCGTGACGGCGGCCTTGCTGGCGCTGCCACAGCTTCTGCCCAGCCTGGAACTCACCGGCATGTCCAACCGAAGCGGCGGCCTCAATAGTCAGGCGACCGCCTTTTCCCTGCCCCCCAGCATCATCGGGCGGGCTATCCTGCCGAGCTATGACGGCCAGCTCTTCGGTGAATATGTGACCTACTTGGGCGTGCTGGGGCTGGGGCTGGGGTTCTGGGGGATGCTGGTCGCGCCAGCGCCGCCAAGAGGCGGAAAATGGGCGTGGATTCTATTGGCGGCGGTCGGTTTGGGGCTGGCATTCGGGCGGCTCAATCCAATTTATCTCGTCCTGGCTGAATTGCCCGGCTTTAATTCGTTTCGCGTCCCCGCACGCTGGCTGTCGCTTTTCAATCTGGCGATGGCGCTGCTGGCAGGTCTGGGGGTGCAGGCGCTCCAGCCACCGACAGGCCTCGATTCACCGCGCCTCTATCAAGGGCGGCGGGCGCGTCTGGCAGGGTTCATCGGCATTCTCATCGGCGGCATCATCTTGCTGACGCGCTTTGTCCTCCAACCGAATCCGCGTGATATTTTCGGCGGCGCCGCCATCCAGGATTCATCGCTGGCGATGTGGCTGCTGGCATGGCTGGTTCTGCTGGCGCTGCTGCGGCTCCGTCATCGCTGGATGCCACGTATTGCCGCCGCGCTGGTGATTCTGGAGCTATTTCTGGCATCGCTGATTTTGCCCTACAATGACCTAAGCCCGCCCGAAGTCTATCTGGGGCAGCGCTTCACCATCAGCCAGCTGCTCGCTTATCAGGCAGAGGAGACTGCCCCTGGCAGAACGCTGTCCATTAGCCAGATATACTTTGACCCCGGCGATATTGTCGCCCTGCGCGAACGCTATCATCAACTGGGCATGGACATGGCTTCCCAATTTCACGCTCTGGATGCCGTCAAAAAACAGGAAATGCTGATGCCCAATCTGCCGCTGACCTGGGGAATCCCGACCATGGATGGTTTTGGCGGCGGGCTTCTGCCCACGATTTATTATTCGCAGCTTAGCTCGCTGCTGCTGCCAGATGATGCCTTGCGGTCAGTTGATGGGCGGCTGGGCGAGCGCATGGCATTGCCCGAATGCCGCGGCGCTTGCATCCCCAAGCTGGAATGGCTGCAACTGACGGACACACGCTACCTCATCACCGACAAGGTCTACGACATTTGGCACGAGGACATCGCCTACGACACCGCCCTGGCCAAGCAGTGGCAGCGGGTCAAGCGCCTGGACAACCCCGATGACAGCTATGATGAAGTCCACATTCTGCACACCGCCCCGCTCGACAGCGAGACCGCCGCGCTCCGCATTCAGGGCGATTTGCTGCTCACCATCACCGATTGGGGGACGCTGGAATCCATTCTGGCGGCTGACCACAGCATCCTCGCCGTGACCCTGGTCAACAGCCGCAGCCAGCAGGTTTTTCTGCAAGTCCAGCCGCCGCCGCTCGAGCGCATCCTGTCGAGCGCCATCAAAATCTATCGCATTCCGCCCAACGGGTCGCGGGCGCGGCTGGCGTCGACCGTGCATATCCTGCCCGATAACCGGCAGGGACACGAAGAGGCCCTGCTTGCCCTAGCCAATGGCGCCGCTGTGATTCACGGGGATGTCGAAACCCCCAATTTCGAGTCAGAATCTGCGGGACAGGTCGAGTTCACGGAATACAGCGATACGCGGGTCGCGCTGCAAGTGCAGTCGCCCACGGATGCCTGGCTGATACTCCATGATGCCTATTATCCGGGCTGGCAGGCGACCCTCAACGATGAGCCTGTGCCGATTTTTCGGGCGAATGTCATGTTCCGCGCGGTGCGTGTGCCGGCTGGCGCAAGCACGCTGGCATTCAGCTTCGAGCCGCGCCTGTGGCAGGCTGCGCTTTATGGCGGTGTCCTCTTTTGGCTTATCGCCTTGGCCTGCCTGCTGACAGGGCGGCGGCGTGAACGGGCGCTGAATGCCAGCGCAAATACCCCCAAAGTTTGAGGGGTGCTTTACAGTTGAGACCGGGTAACATGAACTTAATGTTTTTTTGAATGTTCTCAACTGAAAGGGCAAATCTGATGAAAGCCGTTCATGGATATTGGTGTAATACCCGTACATTTCCGACGAGGTGCAATTATTGTGGCGCCAAGGTATTTTACTTTAGCTGTGATTGTGGTTCTCGAGTGTTCTTTGACCGCTTAGGTCAACCATGGCAGCCCCATCGCTGTGCTGAACGCGGCTACGGGCAGGGATGGCTGAAACTGGAGCTAGGTTCGCAGATTATCCCGACTGACAAGTTCCACGAAACCATTGAACGTGAATACCGCGAGAATGTACAGCAGGAAACTGAAAACGGCAGGCATAATCAAACATCATGGACTCTTCGGCAAGACCCTCACGCTCATAATTGCAGGACGACCAAGCAGGGAGTTATCAAGGAACTAATATGGGATGCGGACATATTTAAGAAGGCGGGCGTTACGGCGTCGCTTGGCATCGCCATGCTTGGTAAGTATGCCAAGGGCAAGCTGGCGCAGATAACCATCCACACTGGCGCACTTGCCGAAGGCGCGGCAGATAATTCCAGCTACACCTTTTTTGTGGGGGAATCCGTTGTCAAGCGACTAAAGTTAATAAAAGACGATTTCGTTACCGCCAAACTGCGCGGTATTGTTCTTTCAGCGAGACATCCCATTTGGGTCTGCGACAAACTGACAGGTTTATGAAACAAGAGGGCGCAGTACCTCAATCATATAATTCGTATCATCGGGCGTGAGTTCGGGCGTGACCGGCAGGTTGACCACTTCAGCCGCCAGCCGATGGGTCACCTTTAACTCGCTGGAACGCGGAAACTTCCCCGCATAGACCGCGTATTGATA
The DNA here is from genome assembly GCA_965214515.1 of Aggregatilineales bacterium. Classification (GTDB taxonomy): domain Bacteria; phylum Chloroflexota; class Anaerolineae; order Aggregatilineales; family Phototrophicaceae; genus UBA6055. The sequence continues at coordinate 2,531,594 of OZ243955.1, read as the reverse complement.
AATCGGCGGCGCATAACTGATAACGGCTTCAATGCCGGCTTCTCGCAGCTGCTGATAGATTTCAAGCTGTCGGTCGACGCAAATCGCATACGAACGGAAGGTGGGCGCCGATTCGACGCGGAAACTTGGCAGCCGCGCCGATGTGCCTGCCAAACCCGCTTGCAAAACCGCCACAATCGCCCGGCGTTTGCGCGTCCATGCTTTCAGATAGGGCAGCTTGACCGAGAGCAAAGCCGCCTCCAGGCCATCGAGCGGGACATTGTAGCCTTCTTCAATATAATTCTGATAGCCAGCCTTGACATCCGCTCGGATGGGGTCGTGTCCATAACCAACCAGCAGGCGCAGTTCTTTATGGATTTCTTCATCACTGGTGACCAGCATCGCGCCATTCCCGGCGCTGCCCAGTGGTTTGGCAGCCGAAAAACTAAACATAGCCACATCGGCAAACGCGCCAACTGGCTTGCCATTATCGAATGCGCCCGCTGCCAAAGCGGCATCCTCCACAATCTTCAAATGATGCTCGTCGGCAATCGGTCTTAGCTGTTTCACATTGGCGGGATGACCGTGCAGGTCAACGGGCAGAATGGCGCGTGTCTTCTTGGTTATCAGGCTTTCGACAAGCGCCGGATCGATGGTGTAATCGCTTGCCAAAACATCACACAGGACGGGTATGGCGCCGCACTGGCTAATCGCGCCCGTGGTCGAAATATCCGAGTTGCCGACGGTAATCACCTCGTCGCCCGCGCCAATGCCACAGGCGCGTAAAGCCAGGAACAAGCCGACTGTGCCGGAATGAACGGCAACGGCAAAGTCTTGCTCGACTTCAGCCGCAAATGCCGCTTCGAGTTCTTTACGAATGACAGGCACATGTTGATAGGAGTCGAACAGGATGGGTTCAAGCGCAGCCATGATGTCATCACGCAGGCTTTGGTGGGTCTCGCTGGCACGCAACCGCGGGACTCTGAATGCCTTGGTTTCTGCCACCCATGCCCCCTTACGCTCGGCCGCGAATGTTGGGGTCGAGAAAGTCTCGCAGCCAATCCCCCAAAAACACGACGCCCAAGACGGTGATGGTGATGGCGATGCCCGGGAAGGTGGTCATCCACCAGGCGCTGTTGATGTAGGCCTTGCCGTCCGCCAGCATCAGTCCCCAGGTGACGGTCGGCGGCTTGACGCCCAGACCCAGAAAACTAAGCGAGGATTCCGCCAGAATCGTCACGCCCACCTGCACCGCCGCCAGCACAATCGCCGACGAAATCACATTCGGCAAAATATGCAAAAACATCACCTTCAGGCGGTTTTGACCGAGGGCATAGGCGGCCACAACATATTCCATCTCACGAATTTTGAAGACCTCGCCGCGGATGACCCGCGCATAGGTCGTCCAGCCCGTGCCGCCCAAAATCAGAATCAGCGTGGTCAAGCCAGCGCCCACCACGCCCGAAATGGCGACAACCAGGATGATAAAGGGAATGCTCAAGATGGCGTCCACCACCTGCATAAGAAGCGTATCGAGGAAACCGCCAAAGAAGCCGCTCAATAAACCATAAACCACACCAATCGTCCCCGCGATTAACACCGATACAACACCGACCAGCACCGAAACGCGGCTGCCGGCGATGATGCGGCTCAGGATGTCGCGGCCAAGCTGGTCAGTGCCTAGCGTGTAGGTGCCGGCGCTGTCGGTATAACCGGGCGGCTGGAAACGCGCCCGCAGATTCCTGCCCATCGGGTCATGAGGCGAAATCACCGGTCCGATAATCGCCAGGATGACAATCGTGGACACAATCAGCGTCCCCGTCAAGCCAACCGGGCTTTTCATCAAGGTAGACACGATGCGAAGGGGCAGTTTGCGCTGTGATGGCAGGCTTGCCACCTGCCCGCCTGCTGGCTGCTGGCTGCTTTGCGATTTCATCGCCAGTCCCTAGTTGAATTGGATACGGGGGTCAATAAGGATATAGATAACATCTATGGCATAGCGAATTAAAATAACGGACAGCGCAAACCAGAAAAGCCCGGCCTGCACGACGGTATTGTCACGGACATGGATGGAATCGATGACCAACCTGCCCAGCCCCGGCCAGGAAAAGACACTTTCGACGACCACCGAACCGCCCAGCAGCCAGCCCAGCTGCAAGCCAAAGGCCGTCACAATGGGGATGAGCGCATTCCGCAGAGCATGTCGGATGACGACTGTATTCTGTTTCAAGCCTTTGCTGTTGGCGGTGCGGACATAATCCTGGTTCAGCACCTCCAGCATCGACGAGCGGGTCAGCCGCGAAAGCCGCGCCGCCATGCCGACGCCAAGCGTCACTGCCGGCATGATGATGGCCTTGGGCTCCAGGGCGCCAAAGGCCGGCAGGATGCGCAGGTTGACCGAAAAGATGATGATGAGCATCAAGCCAAGCCAGAAACTGGGCATGGCTGTGCCTAGCGAAGCCAGCGCGGTGCTCACAAGGTCGAGCAGGCTGTTGCGCCTCAGCGCCGACAGGATGCCGAGCGGAATGGCAATCGTCAGCCCAATCGCCGCCGATGCGACCGCCAGCATATAGGTGTATCCCATGCGCTCAAAAATCAGTTCCATTGCCGGGCGCTTGGCGAGAAAGGACGTGCCGAAATCACCCGTGACCGCTTTGGTGATAAAGATGATGTACTGCTCTTCCAAGGGGCGGTCGAAGCCCCAAAATTTGCGCATCCGCTCAATTTGCTCCTCACTGAAAAAATCCGGCGCCACGACCTTGACCGGATCCCCGCTCAAGCGCAAGATGAAGAAAACCACGACCGAGACGATGAACATGGTCACGATAAGTTGCAGGAATCGGGAGATGATGAAGTTGACGAATCCTGGCATGGGCGGCCCCATCCCGGCCCCTTCCCCAAAATGAGGAAGGGGCGCTGCTCATACAAACGCTAACTTGCGCGGGTTGGATTACATATCCGCCAGCTTGACATCACGGAACGTCATCCAGCCGTCCTTGCGTGGCGTGAAATCGAACTCAGCCGTATTCAGCGCCATCACATTGGTGACCTCAAACAGCGTGATGGTCTGGGTCAGGTCGATGTAGTATTCCCACCACTGCTCCCAGAGATCGATGCGGGCATCGCCATCAATCGTCACCTGGATCGCTTCTGCTATCGCATCCCACTCCTCATTGCAAATGCTGTAAGCCACTGCCGACCAGTCGCACTGGTAGAAGAGTGGCAGCAGCGCGGGACCGCAGCCGAGAGTCGCCAGCATCAGTTCGCGGTTGTTGCCGCTGCGCTGCACTTCGACAGCAAAGGCAGAGGCATCGCGGACGGTCAAATCCACCTTGAAGCCGACCTCCTCGAGCAGGGCAGCCGCGACTTCGGCTACCTCTTTGGCGCCGCCGCCGCGCCCAACGACAGGCGTATCCAAGTAGAGGGTGGGGCCTTCGCCCTCAGCATAGCCAGCGGCAGCCAGGTATTCGCGTGCCAAATCGGGGTCGTACCATTCGGCAATCACATCAGGGTCAGCGTATTTGTCAGCGAAGCCTTCTGGATGATAAGAGCAGACACGCGCCAGACGTGGGCTGGCGGCGCCATGCACTTCCGCCAGCAGATGACGGTCGAGCGCGTGGGTGATGGCCTTGCGCACGTTGATGTCCAGCGTGGCTGGCTGATAATCGGGGAAGGTCTCCGGGAAAGCGCCGCTTTCGGTATCGATGCGGGCATAGTAGTGGTGCATGATGTTAGCGGTTTCGCTAAGCAGGGTGATGCCCTCGGTCATTTCGAGATTGGGGCGGTCAGGCACTGGCACGCCCGTAATCATGTCAACTTGCCCAGCCAGCAGGGCGGCGACCTGTGCCGATGGCTCGGGGATGACCTGATAGACGACGCGGTCGACTTCAGGCATGTCGCTGTGATAGCCGTCCCAAGCCTCATACACATAGCGGTCATTCTCGCTGAGTTCGACCAGCTTATAAGGCCCAGAGCCGACAGGGTTGCGGTTGAACTCTTCTTGGCCAACTTCTTCAAAGTAATCAGGCGGCAGCAGTTCACAGCCATTATAGCTGACATCATTCTCGAAGTAGGCATGGGGTTCGTTGGTGGTGATATCGACGGTCACTTCATCCACAACGATGACCTCTTTGACGAATGCCCATTGCTGATACAGCGGGATGTCTCCGATGGGGTGGCGGACGCGGTCGATATTCCATTTGACGGCTTCCGCATCGAGCGGCTCGCCATTGTGGAAGGTGGCGCCTGGGCGCAGGTGGAAGCGCCAGGTGGTATCATCGATGTTTTCCCAGCTATGCGCGGCTTGCGGGACATAGCCGCTGCCATCGGCGGCGCGCCATATCAGACAGTCATAGTACAGGTTGAGCATCCAGTGCGTCGAGCCATACCAGTGCGAGTGCGCATCCATCGGACGGATGGGACCGCTATGCGCGAAGACAAACTCGGATGCGTCATCCTGCGCGGTGACCGATTGCAAACCCATCACACTGATGAGCAGAATCATACTGAACAAAATTAGAAGCCTTGCCATTTTCACGTTGCTCTCCTTATAAGATAGATAACTTGTTTTAGCATTGGATAAGGCTTATTCCATACATTATCTTCGATAAATGTCACCTCCCCTGTTTCGCAGCGCTATGCCGGCATATCAGCTTATGAGAGACCTGCATAATGCGCCAGCTTGTCCTCATCAATGGATACGCCCAGGCCTGCCCCCGGCGGCGGCTTCAGGATTTGCCCCATCGGCTGATAGGGTTCAGCCAGAATCGTATCGGTCATGTCGGAAAAGCCTGCCGGCCATCTGGCAATCGGCGTCGCCACCGCAAAATGCGCCACAGCCGCCGCCATAATATCAAAATACGGGGCGACCGAGATTTCCATGCCCGCCGCTTCCGCAATCGCCGCCATCCGCTTCGCCGGCAGCAGCCCGCCATATTTATGAATTTTGAAGTGCAGCACATGCGCCGCCCGATGTCGGGCGATGTCGTAGACGCTTCGGGGGCTTGTCAAAGCCTCATCCGCCTGCAAAGGCGTCATCAGCCGCGCCGCCAGAACCGCCATCTCATCCAAATGCCTGACGGGCTGCTCAAACAAACCAATGCCCCCTAACTTTTCCAACTGCGTCAGACCATGAATCGCTTCACCCAAAGTATAACCTGTATTCCCGTCCAACTGAAATCGCAGCTTTTCGCTGACCGACTCGCGCAGCTTGCCATACCAGGCCAGGTCCTCATCGACGCCGAAGCCTATCTTGGTTTTGAACCAGGTCCAGCCCTTTTCAGCCAGTTCCTGTATTCGCTCCGCGCTGTCCCCAGCCTCTTCGCGTTCGACAAAGGCGTGCAGCACAGCGCCGGGCATACAGGCGCCGCCCAGCAGTTGATAAACAGGCACACCCAGCGCTTTGCCTTTGATGTCCCACAATGCCATCTCCAGGGCGGTGATGGCGTTGTGTGCGCCGCGCAGGGCGAGCATCATGCGCTGGAACAGGCGCTCGATATTAAAGGGGTCTTCGCCCAGCAGCGCTGGCTGGAGATACCTCTCAATGTTCATTTGAATCGCCTCAGCCGTTTGACCGCCCCAAGGCGCGGGAGCGACCGTCTGACCGATGCCGATGACTCCCTCATCCGTCATCACCTGCGCCACGACCGTGTTGGTCGCCGGCGAGACGCCATAGGCGGTCTTCAAGGCGCGGCGGCGCGGGATATTCACTATCGTTGCGCTGACCCCTGTTATTCTCATCACCCCTTACATCACGACTCGCGCTGGAATGGTTAAACCCACCAGTTCATTGACATCCTCAAGCTCTTCCAGCCTGCCAGCACAGGAAATCAGTCGGGCAATCTGCCCTTCGGGGAGCAAATCGCCAACCAGATAGCGAAACTTTTCCTCGAACTCCTCATCGGTGAGCATATTCTCCGGCTCGCCCTTGGCATATTCGACCCGCCCCTTGTACTGTTCGCCGCCGCGAGTGGCAATCCTGACTTCACAGCCGTTCTTTTTCGGCTGTTCCGCCTGAATCGCTTCATCAAGACCGACCTTGACCAGACGGCGCAGGCGGCGGGCTTCGGGATGGTTGTAGGCTTCAATGTCCTCGCGGAACCAGCTGCCGCGCGTCAATATCACGGAAACCGTAACTGGCAGGCTGAAACCGGCCTGCCCGACCGTTTCGGGTTCGTAATTGACGCGGAATGAGGGCGTGATGGCCCCTTGATAGCTGTCAACTTCGATAGCGGCTATCTGGCTCAAATCGGGCTGACCGCTCTTGAGCAGTTCATGGGTCGCATCCACACAGGAATGCACATGCCGACAGCCGGCATGAGGCTTGAAGCCGGTTCGCGCCAATGCCTGACCATCAAGATTGTCCAGATAGGCGGGGTCATAACCCGGCCCAAAAGCATGAAAATAGCCATAAGGCCCATCAAGCGCCCCTGGCGGCCCCTCAAAGCCAAAGTCAGCCAGCTTGGCGGCATAAATGCCATTGCGAGCGCCATAACCCGCCAGCAGGTCTTTGGTATCGCAGGCGCCGGCATCATAGACATACTGCTCGGTGCCGCAAGCCATATCCATCGACAAGGCCAGCGCATGGCCAATTTTCTCTTCAGGCAGCTGCATAGCAACCGCCGCCGCCGCCGCGCTCGCCAAAGTGCCGGCCTGCCCTTTGTGGTCGAGCCCGCGCTCGCGCTGCCAGCCTTTGACAGCTGTCTGAATGAAATCCATCACATCATAGCCGACTGCCATCGCCTTGATAACCTGTCGCCCGCTTAAATGAAGCTGTTCACCCAACGCCAGCACCACCGGCACCAACTCGGAGGCGACATGTCCGGCGGTGCGGTGCGAGTCATCCATCCCCAGATATTTTCCCATGACGGCATTGGCCCAGGCAGCGCCTTCCAGCGAACTGCGGCGGCTGTCCCCAACAATCGAGGCTTCATCACCGCCCATCACCTGAGCCGCATAATCCGCCGCCAGCTTGCCCAGCCGTGTCTGATACCCGCCCAGCATCGTGCCGATGAAGTCCAGCACGACCTGCCGCGCGCGAACGATGGTAAGCTCGCTTAAATCATCAAATCTGCGGGTTGCGGCGTGATTGGCAATGACAGAAACAGCAGTCGTCTCGTTCATCAGTTTCTTCCTTTCATCTCGCATCTACGCATCCAGTTGCATGTAATAACGGCTGGCGTGATGGGGCGAAAGCCGCACCGCGCCCTCTGGCGTAACCAGAAAATTATCAGAAATCAAAAAGCCGCGGTCATTCTCCAAAACCGTGCCAGGATGATACGACAAGACCATATTCGGCTTCAAAACGAAGTCCGGTGCGCCAAAGGAATTGGGGCCGTCGCTGCCATCCAAGCCAGTGCTGTGGCAGTCGGGAGTATGCTTGCCATCCACTGGAAATCCCAAATCGCGCAGGGTTTGGTCATTGGCATCGGAAATCATGCCAAAGGTATTCCCCGCTTTGGCGACGGCTGCCGATGACTCGACCGCCAGCAGATAACCCTCCAGCAATGCTCGCACATCCCGCGGCAGCGGCTCAAACGAAAAGACCGCAGTCATCTCCAGCCAGTAGCCATAGGGCGATTCATACACGATTTCAAAGTTGATAATATCCTCGCGCTTCATCCGCAGGTCCTTGGCCGTCGGCACCGTATAGGGAGTCAAATCAAGCGACAGTTTCGTCCGCCCCCAGAAGGCCCCGAATGATTTGATGTAACCCTCGACAGCCGCGCAGGCATCCCAATAACGCGCCCCAACAGAGGCATTGTCCCTGAATACATCCATCGCCGAATCGAGGATAGCGCCATTCTGCTGAATGGCCTCCAGTTCAAAAGGCGATTTAATCTGGCGAATGGCGTTATAGGCATCGCTGACCTCAACCATCTCATAATCGGCAAGCGCCCCGGCAAACTGATGATAGGTGGCAATGCTCATCAGCTTGTTCATGTTCACCATGCCGATGCGCCTGCTGCCCGTGGCATACCCTTTGGCAATTTCGGCCGTGCGTTCGACAATATCGCCTGTGGGCGACTGGACTCGTTCAGGCAGGGTCGTCGTCTCATTCCGACTCCAGACCGCCTGATACGAACTCCAGACTTGCAGCCAGGGATGAGGGTCATCCGCGCCGAGAATGGCATAGGCGCCCCCGCCCCAAAGGTGCGCGTGGGTGATGTAACGAATGCCGCCAATACCGCCCGGCGCCGCCTGCCCAGTAATAATCAGGACATCGAGGTCATTCTCTTTCATCATGGCCTGCAGATGCTCGATGCGCCGCGCGACATCCCGTTTGAGTGCATCGTGAGTTAGCATAAATCTCCTGCTCCTTATCATTCAAAATCGTATTCCGTCCCGCCAGATAAAAACAGCGCCCCCAAATCGCCAGCGATATGCCTATCGAGCAAATCAATCCGAGCGCGGCCCAAGGCTTGCCCATGAAAGCGAAGAAGACCCCAGACAAACGCAGAATGCCGCGTTGACCAACCTGTCCGTCCGCCGCACGGGACATCAGCCGACATCAACCTCCTCGACCCAATCACCCAAAATCGCCAGCACAGTATCCTCCAGCGGCACCGGCCACGATGCCCCCCCATGAACCATGATGCCGTCTCTGGGCGCGGTGATTTTCGACAGGATGTCACCCGAAAACGGATGCCGCACATAACCCAGCTGCTCGCCCGCTTTGACGCGCAGGCCGCGTTTGGCCTTGTCGATGAAGGTAAAGCCGCGTTCGCCGCTTGGCAGGATAACGGTATGCCTTTCAATCACCGTTACCTTATCCACATCCGATTCAATGGCCCCCTCCAACATGCCCAGGTGGCGCATGGCATTCAGCACCGCATTGCGAACACGCGCGAGGTCTCGGTCACGATAATCGCGCAGACCCGGCCCGCCGCCAATATGCGCGGTCACAACCACTTTGCCATCCGCGGCGGCTTCGTGCGCTATCGACCCATCGTCACCATGTCCCAGCACCACCTGCGGCAAACCGACCGCAATCGCCATCGCCTTAGATTTACCAGCAGCGCCCACAGCATACACGCCCGCGAAATGATGATAGCTCCACTGGGCGCCCGTCCGAATATCGAGCAGCGCATCCGCCTGCGAAATGACGGTTTGATAATACTGATGTATCATCTGCTCGCTCACTGTGCCGTCTGCCCGCCCGCGCCCCAGCCGATTCAGATGTTTGTCGTCCCAGACCGCGTTAATCTGGGTGAACTCAAAGCCGGAGGTATTCATCAAGGGCACCACCACCAGCGTCCCCTTCATCTGCGCCGGGTCAAGCTCACGGACAACACGCGGCAGAATCAGCGCTGGCTCAATTTCAAGCCCGCTGGCCCCCGCCTGCACCACCAGCATGGGCCCCTCCTGCGCCCCGACCGCCAGATGCAGCGGAATATGCACCGGAAAACGCCCGTGCGTCTCACCAGTTTTGAAGAACCCGTATGCTTTTTCGCCTTGCTTCGCTTCTATTGCGCCTATTTTCATCAGCCCATGCTCCTAATCAAACGAAAGGGACAAATCCATCGTGCGCCGGTCCTCAACGCGGTCAATGGTGCCCAGAATGCCGATGGATGTTGCGCCCACCGTGGGCCACTCCTGCCCGCTCGGAATCACGATTCCATCTTCAGGCGTTGGCATCTCGGCCAATAAGTCCCCGGTATAGGGGTCGACCAGTTGTCCATACACATCGCCAGCTTTGAGTTCATCGCGGAACTTGCGCATCCGAATGAACAGACCATCGACGGCTGGCTTCCAGATAACGACCCCGGCATTATAAACCGTGCATAGCGGGCCATCGGATTCGAGTTCGCCTTCGATCATGCCCATCGCTTTCATAATGTTCCAGATGCCGCGCTCGGCATCCCGAACGTTGTCATCGCCATTTTTGAACCAGCCAGTGCCGCCGCCAAATTCGAGGGTAATCTGCACCGTATTGGCTTCCTCGATAGCCGATTTTGCCTGATTGGCGCCAAAAGTGCCCGGCGGGAAGAAGGCCGCCTGGTCAAGCCCGAAGGCGACCACCAGCTTGCGCCGCTTTTTCTCGATATCGGTCAAATTGTCCGGGTCTTTTTCCGCACCAAACAAGACATAACGTTCATAGGCGGTTCGGGCGCCAGCATGAAAGTCAATCATCACATCCGCCTGCCTGATGACCTCATTGAAATAGACATACGCAATCTGGTCGGATATGCTGCCATCTTTTTTGCCGGGGAAGAGGCGGCTGATGTCTTTGCTGTCCAGCCGCGACCCCCGCTCACCAAGTTCAAAGCCCGCCCGATTAACCACTGGCACCGCGATGACATTGCCTTTCATGGCGCTGGCGTCAAGGCCCTCAACCAGATTCAGCAGCGCGATCGACCCAATGACCTCCGCCCCATGAATCGCCCCCTGCACCAGCAAGGTAGGTCCTGGCTCGGCCCCGGCGAAGAGATGCACCGGTATATCCGGCCGCAGGCCGGAACGCGCTGTCCCCGTCTCCAGATAGCCAAAGACATGTTCCCCGGCCTGCGCTTGCAAATTGCCTGCTTTTAACATTCATTCATCTCCTTGAACTCTTTTTTAATAAACCGCTTTGCCCGCGCGAGCAGAGGGCTTATTATTTTTGCGTGAGCGCGGCCGCCCCCAGATATTTTTTGAACCAGCCGAGGATGCGATGCTGCCGTTCAATGCGGTTGCCCGGACGCCCGCCGCGCGACAGGCCATGATTCTCGCCCTCAAATATGACCAGTTCCACCGGCTTGCCCCGCCAGCGCAAAGCCGCGAACATCTGCTCAGCCTGCTCCAGCGCACAGCGATAATCTTCGTCGCTGTGAATAATCAGCAGCGGCGTGTTGATGCTGTCGATATAAGCCACTGGCGATTGCCGCCAGCTGCTTTGCAGGTCGCGCCAGGGGTCGGTGCGGGTCTCGCCGCCCGTGCATTCAGGGCCAATATCGGATGTGCCAAAGAAACTGATTTGATTGGTGATGGAGCGCTGGGTCACGGCGGCGGCAAAACGGTCGGTATGCCCAACCACCCAGTTGGTCATAAAACCGCCACAGCTTCCGCCAGTGACACCCATGCGGCCGCCGTCAATATAAGGCCGCGCGACCAACTCATCCACGCCCAGCATAATCTCCTCATAATCCTTGCCGCCCTGGTCGCCCTCGCTGGCTTTTGTCCAGGCCTGACCATAACCGGCGGTCGTGCCGCGCTGGTTGAAATAGGCGACTGCATAACCCCTATGGGCATACACCTGAAACTCATGATTGAAATCCCAGGAGAACATCGAACAATGCACATACAAGACCAGGGGATATTTCTTGCTGGCATCAAAACGAAGCGGCTTCATCAGCCAGGCATGAACCTTGGCGCCTTCCACGCCTTCATACCAGTAGCTCTCCGGCCTTGCCAGCCGATGGTCGCGCAGCCAGGGATTGAGATGGGTCAGCTGGCGGGTCTTGCCGTTCCCCCAGAGGTACAGCTCCCCCGGATTCGACGGGTCAGCCTGCCCATAAGCGACCGTGCCGCCGGCCGCCGGGCTGTATTCAAAGGTCACGCTCTCGCCGCCGACCAGCTTTTCATATTCGCCGGCCGTATTGATGCGATAGAGATTAGTCGCCCCCTCTTCGGTCATCAAAAAGTAAATCCATTCATCGCCGTCCGCCCACTTCATGGTCACATTGGATAAACCTGTGCGCTGGTCGGCAACCGCATAATTGCCAACTTCCTCATCAATATCCGCCCCCAATTTAACGGCTGTGCCAGCTTCAACATCGGCAAGATACGGCTGCCAGAAATTCCGCCGATTGACCGGCGGCGCATAGTTGTGGCCGGCAAAGGCAATCAAGCGGTCATCTGCGCCCCAGGTCGGGCTGAAAGCCGTCCCCTGCCAATCGGGCAGCAGCCGCCGCGCTTCACCGCCAGGAAAATCACAGACCAGAATTTGACCATAACCCAAAGGCACATTCTGCTCTCGCGCCATGCCAACGAATGCCAGCCGCGTCCCGCGCTGACTCCATTTCGGCGCTGAATAATCGCATTCACTGTCGGTCACCTGCACGAAATCGCCCGTCCCCAATTCCAGCACCCATATTTGGCTGAAGCGGTCATGCACCCAGCCGACGCCATCCTGTTTATAGCGCAGTCGGCGAACCACCTTGACCGTCGGCTTGGGAATGCCAGGAGCGGGGCCGCGCTCATCGGCTGACCTCATGGACGTCCAGCGCACCCCCGCCAGCCGGTTGCCATCGGCTGACCAATCGAGGCTGGCAAGCGGCCTGCCCTCGGTCGGATAGACCGCTTCAGCCCCGTCAGCCAGTGTGAGAACCCGCACCGACTCGCTGTCGCTGTCACGATAGCTGTAAGCCAGCCGCCGGCCGTCGCGGCTCCAGGCAATCGAAGACGCCTGACAGTCACCGCTTGTCAGGCGCATGGCGGCCTCTGCCTCCAGATGATGCAGATAAAGATGCGTGATATAACCATTGGAAGCGGCATCGGGCTGGCGGATGGTATAGGCGACCTGCGTCCCATCGGGCGAAAGCGCGATTTCATCCAGCCAGCGAAATTTCATCAAATCTTCAGGGATTAACCCGCGCCGCCGACCCTCCGAACTTTGAAGGCTCTCATCCATTTTATGTTCCTCAGCAAAAACATCATCATATACATTCAACCCCCATCTCCTCTGCCAACCCGCGCAAGCCGGCAAGGGTCTCGCATGAGACGGGAATGCCGGTTGTCTGCCGCTCGTCCATCCGTTGAAATTCAACTTCACCCGGCAGCAGCACCGGCCGCGCTGGCTCGATGGGGTTGGCATTTTTCACTTCAGCCACCAGCTGTTCAAGCCGCCGCTCAAAATCACCCATCGGCATCAGCGCCGCTGGATCCAGGGCAATCATCAGATGACCCACATCAAAATCGCGGTCATCCTGAAACACGCTCAAGCCAAACAAAGCGCCAGTCATCACGCCCGCCAATATGTCGGTGACAAGGCTCAAGCCATAGCCCTTGTATTCACCAATCGGCAGCAGCGGCCCCTCCATCGCCGCGGACGGATTCGTCGTGACCCGCCCCTCAGGCGTCAATGCCCAGTGATTCGGCATCTGGCGGTTCTCACGTTCATACCAGCGCATCATCCCTTTGCCCGACATGGTTAAAGCCATATCCAGCACAATCGCATGATGTTCGCGGCGCGGAATCGCAATGCCCCAAGGATTGGTTCCCAGCACCGCCTGCGCCGAACCCCAGGGCGCCATTTCGGCTTTAGCGTTGGTGAATGCCCAGCCAACCAAGCCCTGTTTGGCTGCCGTCATGGCATGATAGCCAGCGATGCCAAAGTGGTTGCTGTGCCGCACCCCAACCATAGCGATGCCCGTCGTCTTGGCTTTTTCGACTGCGCGGGACATGGCACGCTGCGCGGCAACATAACCAAAGCCCTTCGCCGCATCCAGCAGCGCATACGAAGCTCCCTCCCGCAGCCATTTCATGGGCGCATTCGGCACAATCCCGCCATTCCCGACCCGCCGATGATAGCGGAACAGTTTTTCCAAGCCCTGCCCCTGCCCTGGATGCCACCACTGCGAAGCCGTCATCAGCCCCTCACTGATGATTTCAGCCTCGTCAGCCGTCGCGCCCAGCGCCTGCATGAAGGCCACAGTGAAATCATGCAAGGCTGAAAGCGGATAATGCTTGACAAGGCGGGCGTCTTCTATTTCATAAGCCATAACTGCGATTTTCCCTGTGCCATGCTGGGCTTACATATACGGCTGTGCCAAGGGGTTTAGCACCGCTTCGTTGACCACAAATTCAGTCGGAGTGGTGACCAGTTGGGCAATCATCTGCGCCACCATCTGCGGGTCCATCGTCTCCCGGCGCGGCTTGACGCCAATCGGGGCGCCGCGCCAGCCGGTATCCATGCCGCCCGGATACAAGATGGTTGAACGGATGTTATGCGCCTCGCCAGCTTGAGCAATGGCATAATTCAAACCGGTCAAGCCGAATTTCGCGCTGCCATAAGCCGGACTGCCGCCACCCCGCAAACCGGCGGTGCCAGAGATATTGATAACATAACCCGCGCCGCAGTCCACCAAGGCCGCCCACAAGGCGCGGGTCATATAAAAAACACCCGACAGATTGATTCCGATGACCTCGTCCCAATCGGCATAATCCGTTTCAAGAAAGGTGCGCGGCGCCGGAATGCCGGCGTTATTGACCAGAATATCCACCCTCCCGCAGGCATCCCTGATTTTGGCGGCTGTCGCCTGCACCTGCGCCACATCCGAAACATCACAGGACAAGGCTGTCGCCTGACCGCCCGCCGCTTTGATGTTGGCGGCGACCTGCTGCAAGGGACCCAGTTGACGCGCAATCAATATGCTGTGCGCCCCCAGCGCAGCCAGATGTTCCGCCACCGCTTGACCCAGCCCGTGGCTGGCGCCAGTAATAACTGCAACTTTATCATTTAAGCTCTTGTCCATAATTCGCTATTTTTTCTCGGCCATGATGTTCTGCATGGCAATCTTCATGCGCTCCAACCCCTCTTTCAATGTATCTTCGGGCTGCAAGAAGGTCATGCGCAGATAATTTTTGCGGTCTTTGGAAAACGCGGAGCCAGGATACGCGAGGACATGCTGGTCGGTCAGCATTTTCTGGGCGACTTCGGCGCTGTCCATCCCGGTAAAGCCGATGTCGGCAAAGACAAACTGCCCGCCCTGCGGCAGCCCATACCTCATGCCCATCGCATCCAGCGCATCCAAAACCAGCCGCCGCCGCCGCTTGTAGGCCGCCGCCATCATCGCCACTGGCGCCTGCGGCCCCGTCAGCGCCGCAATCCCAGCATACTGGGAGATAACCGAGGTGCCGCCGCTGATGGCCGCCTTGAGTTCCGTCACCCGCGCCATCAAATCCGCCGGCCCCACAATCCAGCCCAGCCGCCAGCCGGTCATGGAATAGGCCTTCGACAGGGCGTTCAGGGTCAAGGTGCGCTCCTTGCCACCCGGCAGCGAAGCCGGGCTCACATGCTGAAAATCGTCATAGACAAACAGGTCATAAATGTCATCCGCCAGTATCATCAAATCGTGTTCCTGGGCGATCTTCAGCATGACCTGCATATCATCAGGCGAAATCACGCTGGCCGCCGGATTGTTCGGTGAAACCAGCAGCAGAGCGCGGGTTTTATCCGTCACGGCGCGGCGCACCGCTTCGGGGTCAGCGCGGAAATCGGCATCGGCATAGGTCGGAATCTCGACCTTGACGCCGCCGGCAAAGCTGAGTGAATCGTGATAGGTATTATAGTTGGGTTCTGGCACAATCATTTCGTCGCCGGGCGCAATCACCGCCAAGACCATCAGGAACAGCGCTTCCTGCCCGCCGTTAGTGACCACGACCTCCGTTTCTGGGTCGACCTCAATGCCGTTCACCCGCTTGACCCGCTCGGCAATCGCTTGCCGCAAAGCCAAAAGCCCCTGCGGCGGCACATAATCGGCATGATGATGGACCATCGCCTCTTTCGCGGCGGCAACGATGTGTTCAGGCGTGTCAAAATCAGGGTCGCCGCGCCCCATCACGATGACATCATCATAAGTCCGCGCCTCCCCTATCAACTGATAAAGCAGACTCGTTCCCTGTTTTTTCCGCTTGCTCATTCTGTTTCACCCTCTGGCCATATCAGCTAATCTGTCCTATTGCCTGCGCTGTGGCGCTGCCCACATTCAGGCGAATCACCCCCGATGCGCCAAACAAACTTCCGTCCGCCACTTCAAACCCCGCCCGCCGCATTTGCGTTATGCCGGCCGCGGCATTTTCCTCGTCCAGCCGCAGCGCCAGAATGTTCACCGCATCACCAGCGACCGCATCCAGTTTGGCTTCGTTCGCCAACTCAAGCAGTGCGCTTCTGAAATCCCCCAGCTGCCGCAGCCGTTTGGGATGCGCCTGCGGGTACAGTCTGCTGGCTTCAAGCGCCGCATACTGCGTAGCGGTGCTGGTGCAAATTGCCATAATCTGTTTTTGGGATTGCATCGCCGCAAACCAGGCAGACGGCGCGGCAATATAGCCAATCAGCCAGCTTGCCAGCCCCATCCCTGGCAGGGCTTCGCCAATGGCAGCCGTTCGAGCGGTCTCGCTGTCCAACGCTGCCAGCGAAACATAATTGCCCTCAACCCAGACCGCCAAACCCTGGTCCCAAATCACGGCAAGGTCATTCTCGCTGGCCATCTGATGAATTGCGCTCACCTCATCAGCAGAATACACGGCCCCGCTCAGCCGCGACGGCGACTCCAGATAAAACAAACGGCAGCCGCCGCGCATTGCCTTGGCAATGCCCTCAACCGAAGCCAGATAACCATTGTCCGCATCCACCTCCAGCGAGACCACGCTGCGCGTCCGCACCCCCAAAGCCTTGCTCACGCCAGGATGAACGACTTCGGGGACAGCGATGCTGTCGTATAGCTCGCTGATTTTTTGAATGCTCAGAAAGCGCGACTCCTGCACACCAGCGGTAACGAGGATGTGCGCCTGCTGGTAGCCTGTGCCGGTCAGGCTGTTCAAATGGTCTGCTATCGCGCCGCGCAAAGGCGCAATGCCCGGCACATCAACATAATGCGTCTGGCCAGCTTCCAGCGCGGCCGCAGCGCCGGCAATAATCTGCTCATCCAAGGGGCTTGTCATGTCATCTGCGCTCAGGTCTTTGCTGCTTCGCATCACTTGAGGCAGAAGCGGGATATTCAAGCAAGAATTTGTCTGATGCTGCCTTAAAATCTGTGCCTTCGTATGAGATGCCAATATGCTGTCCCCCTGGTGATATGGACGCGCTCTGCGCCCAAGTTTGTAAAATCAACCCGGCATTTTGTATAATCCCTGAATGTCGACAATTATTTCCTTCAAGCCAAAGAGATTATAAGTAGCCAACAGTGAACTGTCAAGAAATTCGCTGAACTGCCTGCCGCGCATCAACGTCGGCCCGAGAGGCGATTCAAAGCCCCTTGCGAAAATAATTAACATGGCTGGAAAGCGGGAAAATCGTTGCCCGGGCTTAATCGGCAAGTCCTGTTATTTCTGTCTCACAGTTGGCTTTTCCACATGGGTCTGCTGGGCATGGCCGATATTCTGCTCAACTTTTATCTCGTCAGCATGGGTTATGAGGCTGGGGCTATCGGGCTGTTTCAGGCTCTGCCCCGTCTGAGCGGGTTTCTGATTGGGCTGCCCGTTGGCTTGATTGCCAATCGCATCGGCAATCGGCGGGTCATTATGATTTCAACCTGCGGCCTGGCCCTTTGCATCGCCTCGACTGTGATAGCGCCAACGATGTTTCTCATCGCCCTGAGCCGATTTTTTTGGGGAGCTTTCTTCGGCGCCGGTCAAGTGGTGAAACCCCCTTTTATGGTCACCTTGACTCCACCCAGCGAACACACCGCGCAGTTCTCTTATCACAATCTGGTCAGCATGATTGCCGTCGCTGTCGGCAGCGCTTTGGGCGGCTTTATCCCCTCCCTCGTCAGTCAGGTCTTCTCCATCCAGACAGCCGAAATGCCATCAGCCTATCAAGGCGCTATGTTGACAGCCGCCTTCATGGTTCTCCTTAGCGCCCTGCCACTCTTGTTTCTGTCGGACAATTCAGCCAAGAACGATGCCCCCGCGAAATCCAAGCGGATGCCAGCCATACCCTGGCTGAAAATTCTGCGGCTGACATTCCCCCTGTTTATTTTCGGGATTTCAGGCGGCTTGACCTTTCCCTTTTTTAACCTGTTTTTCAGAGACCAGTTCGGGCTGGCTGACAGCGCCGTCGGCAGCGTCATCGGCTTCGGCTGGTTCATCATGGGTGTGACGCCGCTGCTGAATCCATTTTGGGAGGCGCGGCTGGGAAGGGCGGCAGCGCTGACGGGCCTCATGGCGGTCAGTTCAATCGCCTTTGTGGGTTTAGGCATGTCGCACGCGGTCATCGCCGCCATCGTCTTCTATGCGCTGGCGATTGGGCTGCGCAACACCATGCAGCCCTTGTTTCAGCCCCTGCTGATGGATTCGCTCCCAAGACCGTTCCATAATATCGCCAGTAGCGTCGGGCTGGCGCTGTGGAACATCGGCTGGTTTGGGGCGACGGTGAGCTTTGGCTATCTGCAATTTGCGCTGGGCTACAGGAATATCATGCTGGCAGTCGGCTTTTTTGTATTCTTGAACGGCGTCAGCATCTATGTCATTCATGCCGCCAACAGGTCATGGCTTACAGCCAAGCCACACGATTGACAAGTCTCGGGCAGGGCGCGGCTTTCAGGACAGCTTGCGGCGGAGCTCGTCCATGGCCGCGCGTGACCGCCGCCGCAGCTTGGCGCGGAAGTGAGCGGCTTCGATGGCATTGTACTTGGACTTGATGATGCTGACGATTTGCTCGGTACAGGCTTTGCAGAAGGGGCTGTCCGCACGCTCAAATGCCGACAGGGGCAGTTCTAATTCACAGTGCAGGCAAGGTTTGAGTTCCGCCAAGGCCTTCAGTTCCTTTCCACTAGACCTTATATTGTACGCGATTCCGATGCGGATGGGAATAAGCGGCCTCATCCATAAACAGACGCGCAGCCATTATTCGACAAACTGCCCCTGATGTGCCATAATGTATATGGAAGCGTGGAAGTGAACCCTCCGAACACAGGCAGTTCAATAGACGGTTATTGGAATACAGTTTTTCAAATTTTTCCATCATCCGAACCTGATGTGAGAAGCAGACCGCATTAAGGAGAAACTGCTGTGAAAGTATGTGTGATTGAAGGCGATGGCATTGGTCGAGAAGTGGTGCCCGTAGCGGTGCGGGTCTTGCGGCAGGTTCTATCCGAACTTGAGGTGGTCACAGCCGCCGCCGGCTGGGATGTCTTTCAAGACACGGGCGAGGCGCTGCCCGAAGCCACCGTCCATTTAGCCAAAGAATCGAAAGCCGTCCTGTTCGGCGCCTGCGATTCGCCCTCTTATCCAGTGCCAGGTTATTCGTCGCCGATTGTCAAGCTGCGGCGCTTGATGGAAACCTATGCCAACCTGCGCCCGACCCGTTATCTGCCCGTGCCGACAGCCCGCGAGGGTGTTGACTTGGTGGTGGTGCGCGAGAATACCGAAGACCTCTATATCGGCGACGAGCAGACGGCCGCGGATGGCGACATCGGCACGGCAACGAAGCGGATTACACGTTATGCGACCGAACGCATCGCCCACATGGCTTTCAGGCTGGCGCAGATCGAAGGGCGCAAGCGGGTCACGATTGTCCACAAGGGCAATATCATGCCACAGACCGATGGCTTGTTTAGGCGCGTTGCCTATGAAATCTCCAGCGCCTACGACGACATCGAAACCGATGAACTGCTGGTGGATACGGCCGCCTATTGGATGGTCAAAGAACCCACGCGCTTTGATATTATACTGACGCCCAATCTCTATGGCGACATTCTGTCGGATATGGCGGCGGCCTGGGGCGGCGGGCTGGGCTTGGCGCCGGCGGTTAATCTGGGCGAGGAAGTGGCTATAGCCGAGCCGGTTCACGGGTCGGCGCCAGATATTGCCGGCAAGGGCCTGGCGAACCCGACCGCAGCCATCCTCAGCGCGGCGATGCTGGTGCGGCATCACTGGAAACTGCCCGAAATCGCCAGCAGAATCGAGGAAGCGGTGTATGCTGCGCTGAATGAGGGCGGCTATACAGCCGATATTATGGGGGGCAAGGGCATGAGCACCGCCGACTTCGCTGATGCGATTTGCCGCAAACTGCTCTGATTCGGGCAGCATCCTTAGAAGTTCAGGCCCGCCAGCCAAGGTCTCATTGGCCCCTACCCTGCATTTGTTTCTATGATTGCACCCTATCAAAGCTGTGCTTTGGATGCTTATGAGTTGAGGAGGTTGTCAAGATGGCATCTTTTACCAGACAGGAAGCGCTCGATTATCATCGCAAGGGGCGGCCAGGCAAAATTCAGATTTCGCCTACCAAACCCCTCGACAGCCAGCTGCACCTTTCGCTTGCCTATTCTCCTGGCGTAGCCGAAGCCGTGCTGGAAATTGACAAGGATCCGCTAAGCGTATTTGAAATGACCGCACGCGCCAACTTGGTTGCGGTTATCTCCAATGGCAGCGCCATTCTGGGCCTTGGAGACCGCGGGCCGCTGGCATCCAAGCCCGTGATGGAAGGCAAGGGGGTGCTGTTCAAGAAGTTTGCCGATGTGGATGTCTTTGATATTGAAATCACCTCACGAAGCGCCGATGAGATTATTGAGGTCTGCAAGGCTTTGGCGCCGACCTTTGGCGGCATTAACCTCGAGGACATCAAAGCGCCGGAATGTTTTGAGATTGAAGAGCGGCTCAAGGAAGAACTGGATATTCCGATTTTCCATGATGACCAGCACGGGACGGCAATTATTTCGGGCGCGGCGCTGTTGAATGCGCTGGAAGTGACCGGCAAGTCGATTGAAAGCATCAAGGTGGTGATTAACGGCGCTGGCGCCAGCGCGATTGCGACTGGCAAGTTCTTCAAGGCGCTGGGCGTAGCGGCCGAAAACCTGCTCATGCTCGATTCGCGCGGAGTCATCCATCATCAGCGCGAAGAGGGCATGAACCAATACAAATCCGAATTTGCGATTCCGACCCATGTGCGGACGCTGCACGAGGCGCTGGAGGGGGCCGATGTGCTGGTGGGCCTGTCTATCGCTGGCTCGGTCACGCAGGATATGATTCAAGGCATGGGGCCTAACCCGATGCTGTTTGTGCTGGCGAACCCGACGCCAGAGATTATGCCCGAACTGGCGCTGGAAGTGCGCCCAGATGCGATTATCGGCACCGGGCGCAGCGATTATGTCAATCAGGTGAATAACGTCCTGGGTTTCCCCTTTATCTTTCGCGGTGCGCTGGATGTGTATGCGACCGGCATCAACGAAGAGATGAAGCTGGCAGCCGCCAGAGCGCTGGCAGCCCTGGCGCATGAAGATGTGCCGGACAGCGTGCTGGTCGCCTATGGCCAAAGCTCCATCAAGTTTGGCAAGGATTATCTGATTCCCAAGCCACTTGACCCGCGCGTGCTGCTGTGGGTCGCGCCGGCAGTGGCGGCAGCGGCGATGAAATCGGGGGTGGCGCGGCGTCAGATTGACCTCGACGAATACAAGCAGGTTTTGATTGGGCGCCAGGGCAGCGGGCGACAGGTGCGCCAGAATATCATCAACCGCGCTCGTTCGGGCAAGCTCAAGCGCATCGTCTTCCCCGAGGGCGAAGAGCCGAAAATTATCCGCGCCGCCGTGCAGGTCAGGGATGAGGGCATTGGCGAACCCATTCTGATGGGTCGCCCGCAGAAAATCCATGAGACGATTGACCATCTCGGGCTGAATTTTGAGCCGAACGCATTTGACCATTATCTGGCTGAAAATGCCTATGAATACCGCGATTTGCTCTATGCCTTGCGGCGGCGCAAAGGGGTGACCCTGGGCAAGGCGCGGTCGCTGGTGCGGCAGCGCAACTATTATGCCTCGCTGATGGTCAAAAATGGCGATGCCGATGCGATGGTCAGTGGCTTGACTTATGAATATCCGGATGTGATTCGGCCGGCCTTGCAGGTCTTTGGCACGCGCCAGGGGGCAACGCGGGCGGCCGGTGTCTATCTGATGGTGATTGAAGACCGCAGCTATCTCTTCACTGACGCGACCGTCAATATCGACCCCGATGCCGAAACCCTGTCCGAGATTGCGATTTTGGCGAATGATTTCGCGCGGACGCTGGGGATTGATGCGCGGGTAGCGATGCTGTCCTTCTCCAACTTTGGCGCGACGCCGCACCCGCTTAGCAATAAAGTCCGTCAGGCGGTGGATAGGGTGCGGGCGAAGCGCCCGGACATCCGGGTCGATGGCGAGATGCAGGCGGATACGGCCGTGGTGATTGATATTATTGAAGACCGCTATCCCTTCAGCGAGGTCAAAGACGCCAATGTGCTGGTCTTCCCGAATCTGGATGCCGCCAACATTTCCTACAAATTGCTTTCGCGCCTGACGAATGCCAAGGCGATTGGCCCGATTTTGCTGGGCATGGGTGCGCCGGTGCATGTTTTGCAGGCGGGCGATGATGTCGAGGATATTGTGGCGATTGCAGCCGTGGCGGCGATGGACGCACACGAGCGAGAGGGGTAGCTCAGATTAACAGCAAATTCTATAGCACTTATCCAAAGTCGGTCTCTGTCAAGGATTTGCTTAACTGGACAGAATACAAGAATCCTACTTTGTTCAAGAAGAATATTCTTGACAAACTGCATAATGCCGACTTGTTACACTACAACAAATCGACTAACGAAGTAATACTATCTCCTTTGGGAATCAAGGATGTCGAAGACAGAATACCGTTGGAGTTTTAATCAGGCGAGAGCAGTAACTATCTCGCTGATGCGCTCGTGAAATTCAGAGACGGGGCGCAGGTCTGCCCGCTTCTTGGTCAGCTTGAAAGTAGCTGATGAACCCCGGTCCATCGTTACCAAACGCCCCGCTTTTCCCTCTGCTACATCGCCTTTTCGCCAGGCATCAAACAAAACGGTATCCGGGGCTATACCCAAACATAATACCGCCTGATACTGTCGATGATGTCGAATGTGGTTAAACTGGAAATTGCCATTTATATCCTCGGTGGCTGTCTTCACCTCAAAGGTAATACCCTCAATACGAGCGTCCCAAGCACTTTGGCGGCTGCCAGAACTTTCCCAAGCCAAACCCAAGTGACAACACCATTCCTCCACGAAGTTCTGACCTATGTCCCCGATGTGCGTGTTACTGAGAGATTTAACGGCACCCAAAGGCGCATTTGCCCACTTGTTGTCATTTGCATATCTGGCAATCACAGCCTGCATCAACTGAACTGCATTAGCCATCTGTGAAACCCCCGTCTATCACGGCTTGGCGGATATGATACATGGATATGTGGCGGCAGTTGTGCATAGCCAGATTGGAATACTCTCGCCAGTCAGTTTCGTTCAGGAGTTGCACTATAGCGTCCGGTTCTTGTTTCAGCACTATGCCATAGCCACAACCATAACGAACTTCGGAAAAATCCTTAACCAGTTTAGGTGGTTCTCCATAGTATGTTCTTTGTAAGAAGTAGTCAGCCTCATTCAACCGAGTTTGACCACAAAGCCGTTCCTTACGAATATCTACTGTGAACAAGTCTATCCAGTCATTGCAAGTTTGTGGCGGGGGTATGTTATTTACGCCGCGTCGCCATATTTGCCAGAGCGCATTGAGTTTAACCGAATTGCCCTTCTGATCTACGAAAGCGTCCGGCGGCAACGGACTGGAGTGAATAAGTTCCGCTCCCCGAACGCGATGTTTGGGACTGCCCTTCCCGTCGCTCTGAAAAGCCATTGGCAGTATGAGTCCCATATAGTCAGCAAAGTGCGCTGAATGATTAACAAAGGCGAGTGACAGCCAAGCCCGATAGCCGAAAGGGGGATTGCCCAAGACAGCGTATTTTTGACCACTAATTGGTGTCCACGTCAAGTAATCATGGGCTATAAACTCTGAGCGAGCGGGCAGTATATCTATACCGATGCGCCGTCCCTCCGGCATCAAGTCATAGAATACGCCTGTTCCTGCGCCCGGGTCTATGAAATGATAGCTGTCAAGATCAGCGAAATCCGCGCTCATTACAGTGTACAAACTCTTACTGCATTCCTCTGCCACTTCAGGTTGCGTGTAAAAGCGGTCAAGTCCCACAGTCTCATGGTCAACCCATCTAGGAATCAGTGAGCAGTTCTCCCATGCTCGGTTGCGCCTCACTTTCGCCTGCTCAATCTCTTGCTTGGGGTGATTTTTAACACGATTATTAGTCTTGGAGTTGTTTATTTGTTCTATTATTGCTGGCAGTGTCATTTGATTCATTGGCAACCCCTGCTCTTGGGACCTAGCTACGGTGTTGATTTAACAATTTGAACTTCTCTTGTTTTATAACCCATATTGTAAAATATAGCCAATTTGTGCGTATATGTGAAGTATATCATTATCCTCTCTGATGAGTCGCCGCCATTCCAACACAAGTTTTCGCCAGCAGGCGGATTCTGCGCTATCATCAGGCAAGCTGAACTTGGGCGCGGGAGAAGAACCGATGGGCCATTCACACGAGCAGCCACACGAACACGCTCACCATCACCATCATCACAGCGGCGGCATTCTGGTGAAAATCGCCACGGTTTTTCACCTGCCCGGCTTTGGGCATGACCATCACCATGCTGATAGGGCAGCGGATTCCGCGATTTTGGACAACCAACTGGCCATACGCACGGTTTGGATTGCCCTGTTTGCGCTGGGAATCACGACTGGCTTGCAGATTGTCATTTATACTGCCAGTGGCAGTGTGGCGCTGCTGGCCGATACAGTACACAATCTGGGGGATGCCCTCAACTCGGTGCCGCTGCTGGTTGCATTTTACTTCGCGCGGCGTGCTGCCAACCGCCGCTATACTTATGGCTTTGGGCGGCTGGAAGATATTGCCGGCATCTTTATTGTGATTTCCATTGGCTTTAGCGCCGCCTATATCCTGGTGGAATCGTTCCGCAAGCTGGTGAACCCGCAGCCCTTGCACAATCTGGAATGGATTGCGCTGGCATCGCTGGTCGGTTTTGTGGGCAATGAACTGGTCGCCATGATGCAAATTCGGGTCGGACGGCAAATTGGCTCTGATGCCATGGTGGCGGACGGGCAGCACGCGCGGATTGACGGCCTGACCTCGCTGGCCGTGCTCATCGCGGTGCTGGGGACGCTGATTGGCCTGCCGATTCTGGATCCGATTGTGGGGATTGTGATTGCCTTTGCGATTGTGGGGATTACCTGGAATGCCATCAAGGCAATCTGGTATCGCCTGATGGATGCGGTGGATCCTCATCTGGTGGAACATGTTGAGGCACATGTGCGCGGGGTGGCCGGCGTGGAAGCCATCAAGACCCTGCGACTGCGCTGGGTCGGTCATCGGATGTATGGCGTGATGCGGGTGCAGGTAGCGGCAGATGCCACTTTGGAGCAAAGCCGGGCGATTGTGCATGATATTCAGCATGAAGTTCGGCATGTTGTCCCCCAGTTGGAGGAGATGACGGTGCAGGTGGAATAAACCTGGCTGAACGGGAAACCTGTATGTGGCGGATGTTCATGGTGATGGCTGCGGCGAGTTGGCTGATGCTGAGCGCTTGTACATCCGAGCCGCCGCGAATTGCCTTTGACGAGCTTGATTTTGGCCTGGCGGATGCCGGCAGTGGCGAGAAATTGTTCCATCAATCACACGACGCCGCGCCGACCTGTTCCAGCTGCCATGCGGTCGCCGGTGAAGGCGGCGGCATCGGCAACTCTCTGGCTGGGTTGGCGGGGGTGGCTGGCAGACGGGTGAGCGGTCAATCTGCCGAGGAATACCTCTACTGGAGCATCCTGCGTCCGGCAAAGCATCTGGTCGCGGGTTATGCAAATGTGATGTATGCCGACTACGAAGACCACTTTCAGGCAGAAGACCTGGCAGATGTGATTGCCTATTTGCTGACTTTGCACTAGATTAAAAATAGATTCGGGAGTCATAAAGGCGGTTGGATATGGATGTGAGTTCTGCTGGCGGTGCGCTGGCTGTTACCCTGTTGCGTCTGCTGCATATCGTGGCTGGCTTGATTTGGGTCGGCGCCGCCATTGTGATGTCGATGTATATCGAACCTGCTTTGGAGAAATCCGCGGACAGCAGCACGCGGTTTCTGCGTGCGCTCTACAGCATGAACGGATTTTCCAAGCTGATACCGCTTGCAGCCATCATCACAACCCTGGCCGGCTTGCTGCTATACGGGATTTTGTCTTATCACAACACCCTGAACAGCAGTATGGGAATCGTCTTGACGGCCGGCGTCCTCTTCGGTTTGCTGGCCTTTGCTCATGGGCTCTTCGCGGTGTGGCGCAGCAGCTGGAAATATGCCGAGCAGGTCAAGGCGGCGGGTGACCAGCCGACAGACGCGCAAAGGGAAACCCTGCAAACGCTGGCAGACAAACTGCGCCGCAATGGCCGCGTCAGTATGTGGCTGGCGCTTGTTTCGCTGGTTTTGATGGCGGGCGCGAGGTATATCGGTCCGATTTTTGGCTAAAACAAGACTCGCAAAAATCTGATGAGAGGACATGGCCAAAGCCGTGTCCTTTTTGCTTGGATGATTGCCGCAGGATGCCGAGCGGGTTAGAAAAAGACAACCCGCGACCTTTTAGTCGCCTTGATAAAGAACATTTGTGCTAGTGTGCCTTCAAGATGATTTGACAGCCACGGCTGTCGGATGTTTAACAGCGCATGAGGTTCTGTGATTGCGGTTTCACTTACGGGTGGTGGTGATGCAGGTCTTGTGCTGGATGGCTGTCCGCCCCCGCACCACTTGAAAACCGCGTGTGGAGGGACTGAGGCAGCAGCTTGAGGACGATTGACAGGACAGATGAAGGAGGGTGTATGAGAGGGAACGCGGTCAAGATGATGGATGCGCAAGAGGGGCGCATTGGCGGTTATCTGCTGATTTGGGGGGAGTCGTCGCGGCGCGATTTGCAAGGCGAGTATTTTACGCCGCAGACCGATGTCGGGCTGGATTGGTATGACCGCCGCCCCGTCTTGTATCATCACGGGCTGGACGGCGCCCTGAAAGCGGCGGTGATTGGCGTCATGGATAGGCTGCGACCAGATGAAACAGGGCTCTGGGCAGAGGCACAGCTGGATTTGCACAAACGCTATGTCAGGGCGGTGCAGCGGCTGGTGGAGCAGGGCGTTTTAAGCTGGTCATCGGGAAGTTTGCCCCATCTGGTGGAGGTCAGCGCGGCGGGTCAGATTCAACGTTGGCCCATCGTTGAAGGCAGTCTAACACCCACCCCAGCAGAGCCACGGCACACGGATGTCCAAACCTTGAAGAGCGCTTACAAGTCGCTGGGTTTGGATATGTCGCGGCTGGGATTGGATGCGGCCGATGCCCCATCGACAGATTCAGGACAAAAGAAAGGATATGAGATGACAGAAGCAACAAGGGCTGCGCCTAAACGGCTGCCGCTGGCGGACGCAGGCGATGCCTTCAAACCGAATCGGATTGAGGTCGGGAGCGAATTCGACGCTTTGGATGCGATGGATATGCTGCATGGTTATATGCTGCTGCGCTCGGCAAAGAGTTTTCATGGCGTGAGCGAGCGTTTTTCGCGGGCGCTGGCGCATAAGGTCGGCAAAGCCAAATGGAAGGCGACCAAAGCCGACGAGTTATCGTACAGCACGCAGACAGGCTTTGGCGATGAATGGGTGCCGGATTTATGGAGCCAGCAGATATGGAACAAGGCGCGGCAGGACAACACCATCCTGCCGCTCTTTCAGGCTATCGAAATGCCGAGCAACCCCTTTGAACTGCCGATTGAAGGGACTGACCCGACAGTCTACTTTGTGCCAGAGACGGCTGACGAAGCGCATTTGTCGCTGGGGTCGGGCAATCCGATTCCCGATAGCAAAATCGGCTCGGGCAAAGTGACGCTGAACGCCAAGAAACTGGCGCTGCGGGTTGGGTTCAGCAGTGAACTGGTGGAAGATGCCATCGTTCCCGTGCTGAACATCTATCGGGAGCAGGCAATCCGCGCGATTGCCGCTGCGATAGACCATGTTTTGCTCAATGGCGATGCCACAGCGGCTTCAACTGGCAACATCAACAGCGACCATACCCGCCCGCCTGCCACTGCCAAATATCTGGCGATGGATGGTTTGCGTCATCTGCCCCTGGTGGATGCGATAGGGAATGCTGTCAATATGGGCAATAAGGCGCCGACCCTGGCGAAAATGCGCGACAGCCGCTTTGCGATGGCTGGCAAGTATGCCGCCCGCCCCTCCGATTTGGCTTGGGTGGTCGATAGCGGCACCTATGCGGCCCTGCTGAACATCAGTGAATTCCTGACGATGGACAAGGCGGGGCCGCTGGCAACGGCGCAGACAGGGCAAATTGGCTTTGTGGATGGGATTCCGGTGTATGTCTCGGCCGAGATGCCCCTGACAGAAGCGGATGGCAAGATGGGGAACGGCACGAATGAACGCGGTCAGGCGGTGTGTGTCTATCGACCGGGCTGGTATGTCGGCTATCGGCGCAAAATTGCCGTCAGCGTGGATTATCTGCCCTATTATGACAGCTACCAACTGACGGCGACGGTGCGGCTGGCGTTTGTGCGCTTCGACGCGGATGTGGCCAGCTGCCTGTATAACATCGCGGTGTAGTCAAATTCACAAGAGAGGGTGCAGGCCGCCCTCTCACTATGGTATATTGATGCCACGACACCGAACACTGCCTAAATCGTATATTAGCAATGCAATCAAGCTAATTGACAAACTAAAAGAAATCCAAAATACTACAGACAGTTCAGAGCAGTAATGTCCAGCGACCACAGTTAAGGTGGAATTTATGAACAAGCACTTGTTCCAAAAAGCGAAAGAACTGGCACAGCGACCTTACCAAGTGCATGTATTCCTTGATGAAACAACAGATGGCGAGCCAGTGTATGTAGCTGCGGTGCCCGAAATGCCGGGCTGCGTATCGCACGGTGATACTGTGGAAGAAGCGAAAGAATGGCTCGAATCGGCTAAGATTGACTTTATTTGTTTCCTGTTGGACCATAACCTCGAAGTGCCGGAACCAGAATTGTTGAAATCGACGCTGGTTTTTAATATGCCACATTACAATGATAGTGAGGTGGTTAATTCTGAAGATCTGCCAGTGCCACAATATCGGTTCTTCCATAAAGAGCGATACAGCATCCATGCGCCAACTGCTTCTGAGCGGTTTTCCGCCGGTGCTTAAGCTCCTCACTCCACAAGCACCCACAGCCGCTCAAAGAAAAACCCGCCATCTTTCTGCTGGGCGCCGCTGAGAGCGACCTCAACGCGGTCTCCCTGTCTACAGAGTTCGATGACCACCCCAAAAGCATCGCCCGGCATGAGCGCCTGCTTGAGCGCGAAGGCGACCCCATCGCTTTGGATATAAACTTGTACGCCCGGCAAGAGCAGTTCGCCAGCAGTCGGCAGGCGATGAATCGCCGGGTCAAACTGGTCAGGCGCAATGGCGAGGATTCTCATGGGGCATGTCTCCTCCTGTAACCCTTTATTCAACTTACCATAATGTCCCTCGTGGCAACAGGCGCATTGCAGGTTGATGGCGCTGAAAAGCAGCATCGCTTGACATTTGCGGCTTCCAATTCATCAGAAAGGAATTTTATGTACACCATCGCAACCTTGCACGCTCTGCGGCGGCATCTCAATCTAGCGGCGGCGGATACCAGTTCCGATGCCGACTTGATGCGCTGCTTGCAGCGAGCCAGCCATATCATCGAGTCGCTGACCCGACGGCAGTATTGCCCGACTGTCGCAAGCCTTAGCGCATCCATTCAGCCAGAACATCCTGAAGAGCTTATCTTGCCCAATGATTTGCTGGCGCTGACCTCGCTGGACAATGGCGATGGCAGTTCGATGAGCCTGAATGATGTCCGACTGGTGCCGAGCCAGCCCGATGTCCCCGCGAGTGTCTTGCATCTGGTGCATGGCGCTCGTTTCATCTACAGCCAAAGCCCAATCAATGCCATCCGCATCAGCGGAATCTGGGGCTGGCATGACCACTGGTCGCGTGCCTGGCGCGACAGCGGCGATGCCATACAAGACCGCCCGCTTGCCGCCGCTGCCACCACCCTAAGCGTAGCCGATGCGGCTGGAACAGACCGCGATGGCATCAGCCCGCGCTTTCAGGTGGGGCATTTGCTGCGCATCGAATCCGAATATCTGCGTGTGACCGCGATTGACCGCGCCAGCAGCCGACTGACGGTGCTGCGCGGCGTGCAAGGGACGGCGGCAGCGCCGCACCCATCGGGGCTGCGGATTGAGACCTATCAGCCTGTGCCAGCGATAAGCGATTTGTGCCTGCGCTATGCTGCCCGGCTCATCCATTCGGTCGGTGTTCTCGACAGCGAATCCGCGCCGCTGCTGGAGCGTTTGCGCCGTCTTTCGGTTTAGACTCCAATTTAGGCTTTCCAACATGGAGCCTGCCAAACCTTGCCGGTTATCGGATACAATAGGGCCATGCTGGCTAGTGGAGCGAGTGTCATGGGCAAGAAAAAACGCGGCTTGAAGCGGCACAGCGCCGCAGAGCAGCAGCAATACGAACGCGAAGCCCGCCTGCAATATGGCCCCGAGCGCGTCAACGAAACCATTCAGCGCTGGAACAGCTACAGCCAAGACCGACAGGATGCGATTGTGGCGGAAGGCGGCCAGATTTATGCCGCCCTGGCAGATGCGATGCAAGACGGCAAACGCGCCCGTGACCGCGAAGTGCAGGGACTTCTGGAGCGCTGGCAGAATCATCTGCGGCATTTTTACGAGCCGACCCTCGACACCCTGCGCGGCCTGGGACAGCTGTATAATTCGCACCCCGATTTCATCGCCAATTTCCAAAACATTCATGCCGACCTGCCAGCCTATCTGGAAGAGGTGATTGATGAGTATGTCGATGACCTGGAAACTGCCGAACTGGAACGGATGCTGGCGGAAGATGATGACATGGAAAATCGGCTGAACAACCTGTCGCTGTAGCCGTCACCAGAGCTTTCATTTTTCGGAACTCGAACTGCCCCCCTATTTCACCCATCGAATAACCCAACTCAGGAGAACGCTATGGCAACCTTTCGTGCCGCCTTATCCAAGCTGTCGGCCTTGTCTGTGGCTGGCGTGCGGAACAACTATGACCTCGATGAACTGCCCGATGCGCTGACCGCGCCGCAGCTGCCCGCGCTGTTGGTCATGCCGATTAAGCTGGATGCCGACCGCCTGTTCAAAGAGCCAGTGGGCTTGCAGACGGTTGCCTTCAGTGGCAGCGCCCAGACCGTCCATTACACTGTGACGCATCTGCTGCTGGTCGCCCCGACCAACGCCGGACTGGGAATCCGAAGCCACCTGCCGCGTCTGGTCAGCCTGATTGACCATTACATCGCCGCGATTGGCGCGGACGCCACCTTGGGGCAGGCCTTGCTTGTGCCGGCCCGCGTCGGCGTAGAGGCGGGCGTCTTCCCACTTGACAAGCGCGACTTCTATGGCTGTGCCTTTCACCATACTTGGCTGATGGAAATCTGACAAGGAGACGACATGACGATACGATATATCATCGCCATCGACAGGAATCACGATGGCGGCTTTGAAGATGCTGGCGAGGACATCACGGGGGAGGTGCTTGACCTGCGCTGGCGGCTGGGGCTGCGGCAGCCTTATGACAGCATCGCCGATGACAGCCAGGCGCAAATCACGGTGCGGAATCCGCGCGGGGGCTTCTCGCCAGAGCGGGTTCGGCTGGACAGTGGCACGCGCCTGCGCATCCAAAGCGATGACGGGCGGGCGGTGCGCACCCATTTCATCGGCTTCGTTCGCCATATCGAACCCGATGCCGGCGATTGGGGCCAGAAACAGGCGGTCATCCATTTGCAGGACATTCAGCCCTGGCTGGATGACAGCCCGGTCAGGCTCTCGCCACAGGTCGATGTGACTGCCGATACGGTGATTGACAGCCTGCTGAATCAAGCGATGATACGCCGCGCCGCGCTTGACGGCTATTGCATTATTGATGTCCCTGGCTATAACCTGATTGATTCGGTCAGGCTGTTCCCGCCAGAAAATCTGGCACGCAGTCTGGCGGCCGGCAAAACCCGCTTCGCCTATATTGGCGACTGGTGGCGAGAATCGACCCCCATTCGGCAGGCAATCCGTGAACTGGCAGCGAGCGAGCGCGGGCGATTTTATGTGGATCGTGAAGGTCGGGCGGTGTTCCTCAATCGGCATCATACGCTCGTTCACAAGCTGGTCGCCGCCAGCTTTCAGGACGATATGACCGCGCTGGATTATCGTTATGGCGATGCGGGGCTGAACCGCATCTCGCTGATGATGACCCCGCGCGAGGTCGGTTCTAGCGGGACGCTGCTCTGGCACTTGGGGCAGGCGCAAAAAATCGGGCGCGGCACGCAGCTGACGCTGAATCTTCACCTTGTCGATGACCGAAATGAGCCGCTGGGGCTGCTCGAACTGGAAGAACTGGAAGCCAGCTTTCATCGGTCGCCAGACGGCAGCGGTCGCGCCCTCCGCGGCCATGTCGCCGTCGAGATAGTGCATGTTGGCTCGACATCGGTGCAGGTGCGGGTCAGCAACAGCGGCCGCCGGGATGTTTATCTTACCGCGCTGCGGGTCATCGGCAGGCCGCTTTATCGCCGCGCCCCGCTGGAAATCGTGGTGGCCGATGAGGAGAGCATCATTCTTTACGGTCTGAGGCAGATGTCGCTCGACCTGCCGGCGCTGTCAGACATCGAAACCGCGTATGCCTTCGCTATTTACGAAGTTGCCCGCCGCCGACATCCTGCCGGCGCCGTCCGCAGCCTGACCCTCAATGCCCGCGACCATCAGCAGGCCGGGCTGCGCTTGACCCTCTTCGACCGAATTCGCATCACCGAAGCGCAGACCGGACACGCCGCCGAGTATTTCATCATTGCCGAAGCGCATCATGTGAGTTTGGGCGGCACGCGGCACGAAGTCGCCTGGACGCTTGAACCCGCCGATTCAACGCGCTTTGTGATTGTCAACGACAGCCAGATTGACCAGGCCCAAGAGGTGCTTGCACCGTATTAGCGCACCGACACGCGGCTGCCCTCGGATGTCTTCTCCACGACCACATGCACCGGAAACGAATCGCGCAGTTCCTCGATATGGGTAATGACCAGAATCATATCGAAGTCTGCCTGAATTTTGTTGATGGCATCGACCAGCTTGCCGCGCCCGTCATCATCCTGCGAGCCAAATCCCTCATCAATGAAGAGCGTCCGCAGATGCGCCCCCGCCCGCCGCGCCAGCATCTTCGACAGCGCGACCCGCACCGCAAAATTAATCCGAAACGCCTCGCCGCCGCTATACATCTCATAGCCGCGCGTCCCCAACTCATCGGCAATTTCAATATCCAGCGTTTCCGCCACCCCGCCCGATACCTTTTCCCTTTGCGTCGTCAAACGCAGCGTCATCCGTCCGTCCGTCATCCGCGCCAGCAATTCATTGGCTTCCGCCTCCAATTCGGGAATCGCCGTTTCGATAATCATCGCCTGCACCCCGTCCTTGCCCAAAGCCTTCCGCAGTTCGCGGTACAGCCCCTGGTCATACAAGGTCGCATCCAGCCGTTTTTCCAGGCGATTTTTGCTTTCCCGCCCGGCGGCAATCGCGTTCAACTCCTGCTGGCGGATTGTTTTGCGCTCGTGCAGGTTTTGCACCTCCGTCCGAAAACGCGCGACTTCCCCGCGCAACTCCCGCTCCTGCTCAACTTTCACCTCCAGCACCGCCATCGCGTCCCGAATCTCGCCCAGCTTGATTTCATCCACCGCCAGCGCGGTTCGCAGCATGTCCAGCCGCGCCTGCGTGCCATCACGGATTTTTCGCGCTTCGGGCAGGTTAATCTGCGCCAGTTCAAGCTGAGTGTGCTGACGGTCAAATTTGCGATAGGTCTGAAGCTGGGTTTTGACATCCTCGTGCGAATTCGGGTCATAGCCAATCCGAACCCGCTGCGCCTCAATCTCTCGCAGCTGGCGGCGCAGTTCTTCGCCATAGCTTTCATCATCCAGCCGCATGGCAATCTGGCTCAGGCGACTCCGCTCAACATGCAAATCATGCTCGGCTTCACGCGCTTGGGCCGCCTGTTCTTCCAAAGCGCCCAAACGCTGCTGAAGCATCGGCAAATTCTTGAGCCGCAAACCCCAGCCATCCACCTCTTGCTGCTGCTGTTTGCTCAATCCGTTAATCTTCTTGATTTGGTCACTGCACTGGCGATAATCCGCGCGTTTGCCATCGCGCTCACCTTTAAGCTGCGCCAGCATTTTTCGGCGATGGGCTTCGGTCAATGCCTGACCGCAAAGCGGACAGGTGGCGCCAGCCGCCGCGCCCAGCCGCTCCAGCCTTTCATTCAGCGCCAGCCCCTCGGTCGTCAGCGTCTCCAGCCGCGCCTCCAAACCCGAGCGCTGCTCTTTCATCTTCTGAATCGCCGCCGTCGATTCATCGCGCCGCCTATCCAGCGCAGCCAGCCCAGCCACCTCCGCCTGCACCGCCGCCAAATCGGCATCCGCCGCCGCCTCAATCAACTTTGCCAGCCCCCCGATGCGCTCCAAAGCCACCTCGCGCTCGGCCTCCAATGAGGCTTTCATCTGTGCCAGCTGCCGTTCCAGCTGATTGTGCCGGGCATCAAGCTCTTTCATCTGTGCCAGCTGTTCGGCAATCGCCGACTGATTTTCCCGCGCCGCCAGCAAATGCTGATAACCGGCCTCAATCTGCTCCTCCTGGTCAATCGTGGCTTGAAAATCGGCAATCCTTTTATCCTGTCGCCCAATCTCCGCCTCGGCCGCCTCCATATCATGGTGGCGGCCCTGTATCAGACCTTCTTGCTGAAGCAGGCTCTCATGCTCGCGGCGCAAGGCCGCTTCCGAATTCGCCACCTGCTGAAGCTGCCCGCTGGCGACATCCAGCTTCGCCCGCGCCGCATCATAAGCCTCCTGCACCGCCGCCAGTTCGCGCTCAAGCTGCGGTTCGCGGGCGATTTCCTCATCAATCCTTTTCATATCGTGCTGGATAATAGCAACCTGACGGGCGAGGTCATTCAAGATGGCCTTCACCCGCTCTTCATAGACCGTCCACTGCTCCAAACCCAATATATCCGATAAAATCCCCTTGCGCTCGGCAGGCGTCTTGACCGTAAAGGCATCGGCACGCCCCTGCTGCAAGAAAGCCGAATGGACAAAGGTCGCATAATCGAGCCGCAGAATCTGGTTGATTTTGTCCTGCGTGCCGCGCATACTGGGCTCGTTGATAATCCGCAGCGCATCATCCTGACCCCAGACCATCAAATCGAGAGCGCCGCGGGTGCTACGCCCCGAACGGGTCCGCCGCCGCAGCACCCGATAGCGGTTGCCTTCCTGCTCGAAGTCAATTTGAACGCGCATATCGGTCTGCCCCAAGTGGATGAGTTCATGGTCCCGTTTGGCACGCGCTTTCCCCCACAGCGCCCAGGTCATCGCATCCAGAATCGACGACTTGCCAGCCCCGTTCGGACCCGTCAGGCAGGCAAGCTCAATGCCCTCCAAAATAATCGGGTCAGGGGCGCGATAAGCGAGAAAATTATGCAGTTCCAGCCGTGTTGGAATCATCGTGTCATCCGTTTTGGATAGTTGGCAGGCATATTCAAGTATAACACGTTCTGGTGGCTGATTTTCAAAGGGCGCCGCCAGCCGACAGCTTGTGATATAATTCAGCCAACGCGCTAAAAAGGGACGTCCTCATGCCAACGGCACTCTTCGACGGTTCTTGCCTCATCTGTCAGTCTGCCCGCAGCGCCATCGCGGCGCTGGATTGGATGAATCGGGTTGAGTTCCGCGATTTGCATGACCCCGACCTGCGGTCTCGCTATCCCGAGCTCAGCGATGACCAACTCATGGGCGCTATCCATGTGCTGGCGGGCGATGGCAGCCTGCACATCGGCTATGATGGCATCCGCCGCCTGCTGAAAGAAATCCCCCTGGGTATGCCGATTTGGCTGCTGCTGCGCCTGCCCGGCATGGATGGGGTGGGCAGGCGGATTTATCAATTCATCGCCCGCCACCGCTACCGGATGAACCGCGTCTTTGGCCATGTCATCCCCGATTGCGCTGATGACTGCCGACCGCATCCTAATCAGCCCTTGTCATAGACCCAGTAGCGCCGCGTCAGCGCAGCGCGATGGTTGTCCACCTTGTCTTCGAGAATCCCGCCGCTGGCTTCGATGACCTTCCGCGAGCCGATATTGTCGTCATCGCAGGTAATCAGGATGTCGGCAATGCCGCGCCTGCGAGCCTCTTCAATCCCGAACTTGCACAGCAGCGTGCCATAACCTTTGCGGCGCTGGGATGGGCGCACCTTGTAACCAATATGCCCGCCATAAAGGCGCAGGGCATCATTCAGGCCATGCCGCAGCTCAAGGTCACCAGCATAAGTCGCGCCATCGACAATCAGCCAAAAGTGCGTCATCGGCACACGCCCCGCCAGAGGCTCCGTCTCGGCTTGCCGCAGCACTTGCAGATATTCATCAAAACGTTCTTGGAGGATTTCGGGCTTCCAGGAAAAACCCGCATTTTCGCGGATGTATTCGTACACCCCGTCAATATAGCTGTCTTTATAACGCGCCGAAGGGCGCACAATGAAGGGTCGCCTTGTCATTACAGAGGTCGTCTAGTCCAGCCAGCCCATCAAGAAGCGCTGCCCCGTCTTCCAAATGGACAGTCTAAGCCTCGGTTTTGGCTTCCTGGGATGCCTCGCCCTTGGCCGCGCTGACTTCAGCGACTTCTTCGGGGCTGTCTTCATCTTCCCAACTGATAATCCAGATGCAAGCGCCAGCGACCAGAATCGTAGCGACAATCAGCGCAATCCATTGGGATGGCTCAAGACGAACATTCTGCGCCTCATAAACCAGCAGCGCAACCATGCCAGCCGACAGCACCACCCAGGCACTAAGCTGGGGATGCCTCATAACCCAGCGCATGGCGGGGATGTTTTTCACGTTTCCCATATCTCAAACTTCCTTGAATTCGTCAGCAGGACATAGTATAGCCCCATTTGCTCCCTGCTGACAAGTGTGAGCCTCATCATTTTCGCATCCGCCTCAAGCGACCTGTTAACGTGATTCTTGCAAACCTGCGGGCATCATCATGCGTATAAGATTGTAAGGCAAACCATCAAGGAGCGAAACACATGAGCAAGAAAAGCCACAAAAAAGTGGAATGGTCATTTGATTTTGAGGATATGGGCAAGCAATTCAGTCAATTCTTCAAGAATATGATGGAAGGTGGCGAAATCGAATTGAAAACAGCCGATTTGGCTGCCCCACTTGACGAGGCGGCATCCGCCCAGGTCAAGATCGACTTTTCAGTCGGCCGCGCGAACGTGACCGCCCTCCCAGCCGATGCCGACAATCTCTTCGAGGCGCAGATTGCCTATGTGGGCGAATACGAATTCGAGGTCAGCGGCGCCGCTGAACGGCAGATTGCGCTGCGCCAGAAGGGAAGTTTCCCCAAGGGCATGATGGGCCAGGCCAAAAATCTGACCTGGGATATTGCCCTGGCGCAGAACCTGCCCCACCAACTGAGTTTGAAGGGCGGGCTGGGCGAAACCGATATCGACCTGACCAACCTGCTGGTCGATGCCATCAAGCTGGATACCGGCGTCGGCAAAGTCGCATTGACCCTGCCCTTGCAGGACAACAACTTCAATGCCAGCATCAGCGGCGGCGTGGGCAAAACCGACGTGACCATTCCCGCGGGCATCGGCGGCAATCTGAAAATCGACGGCGGCGTGGGCGAAGTCAATATCTCGGTCGCGTCCGAAGCTGCGGTGCGCATCGAGGCCAATTCGGGATTAGGTCAAATCAACCTGCCCGCAGGCCTTGTCCGCGTCAGTGGCAGCGGCAGCTTCATCGGCACGGAAGGCATCTGGGAGAGCGCCGGCTTTGCCGATGCCAAAAAGCAAATCCACATCCAGTACAATGGCGGGGTCGGCAGCTTCCACCTGAAACTTTTTGAAGTCCTTTAGCTGACCCCAAATCAAATGCGGACGAAAGGCGGCTCATTCAGACGGATGCCGCCTCATCGTCCGGCGCTTCGGTGTTATCCTGCACCATCTCATACAGCTTCTCAGTCAGATAATCGGAAGCCGATTCAACATCCATATTCGGACGAACGACCGCAATCTCGCGGCTGATCATCAGCATCAGCTTGCTTTTCATTTTCATTTCGACGGCGGTCAGCTTGGCGATGTGCTCGCGCCAAAAGAGGTCGCGCAGCGCCTGTGCCATCGCCTGCGGGTCGCGGGTTTGAATCTGCTTCTGAATTTTTGCCTGACGGGTGCGGTAGTCATCCGACAGCACCATCGGCGGGCTGCCAAAAACATCTTCAAGGATCGAAAGATTCTCGATAGCCGGGCGAATGTTCATATTCGTCGCCATTTCTACAGGAATCATCACCTCGCCGCGTTCGCCCACCAATTCGACAATATGATAGGCGCGTGTCCTGCCCTGAAACGTCAGCTCCCTCTCGCCAACGACCGTCCCAGCGCCATAACGCGGATGGATAATCTGGTCTCCTCTTTCATACATAAGCTGTCTCCTGTCATTTCAAATTCTTGAACGCCCCATTCTCCTCACTAGGAGTCCTCGCTGTATCTAACGCGATTCGCCAGGAAATCCGCATTCCTGAGTCAAATCCAGTATCAATTTGTCGGGTAAAAATCCGAGGGAGATGTCTTTTATAGGGGACGGAAAGATAATTCGATTTCGCTAAGTAAATGTTCACAATCTCACTGTATCATACCCAAGACGATAATTCAAGATGGCTCTTCGCGGCGCGCGAAATCCCTGAACGAATACACATCCGGGCGGCGGTCTTCGAACACAGGAATCGTCCGCCGCACCCGCTCAGCCTCATCCAGGTCAATCGCCACCGTCAGCAGCTGCTCGCCCTCGCCCGCCTCGACAGCCACCTTGCCCCAAGGGTCAAGTATCATCGAATGTCCGGCAAACACCGTGCCGCCAGTTTCGCCACAGGCATTGGTCGCCACCACAAAACACTGATTCTCAATCGCGCGGGCAATCAGCAGCGCACGCCAATGCGCCAGCCGTATCAGCGGCCATTCGGCACAGACAATAATCATCTTCGCCCCGCGTTCAGCCACATAATGCCGATACAGCTCCGGAAAGCGCAAATCATAACAAATCGTCAGGGCAGTCGCCCCCCAAGGCAAATCCAGCACCATGGGCGCATCGCCTTCGCCCAGCCACTTGTCCTCATCGAACAGGCGGAACAGATGAATTTTGCGATACACCCCCAGCATACGGCCATCCGCTGCGTAATAAGCCGCGCTGTTGGTGACGTCTTCGCCGCGCCGCTCCAGGATGGAGCCGACAACGGCAATGCCATATCGCGCCGCCAGCCGGGATAATTCCGCAAACATGCCTTTGCCCAATTCGTCGGCATGAGACGCGGCATTTTCTAGGTCATAGCCGCTTGACCACAACTCTGGCAGAACGACAAGCTGCGACTGACGGCGCGATGCCTCCGCAATCAAACCTTCGGCCCTGCGGAGGTTCTCGGCCACCTGACCGTGCTTCACATTCATTTGTCCCAGGCTAATGGATACCCTTGTCATCCATGTCTCCTCTTTATGTTGTGCATTGTACAACCTTGTTGCATCTATGCCATTTTACCGCAGCCTGGCATAATCATCATAGCCCAAACGGGTCGATAAGGCCTTGGCCGTGCTGCGGACGACCGCGCCAAACTCATCAATGCGCTCCAGCGTGACACGCCCGGCGGGGCCGCTAATGCCAATCGCCCCGACCAGCCTGCCTTGGTGGTCATAAACTGGCGCCGCCACACAGCGCACGCCGTAGTTGTATTCTTCATCATCAATCGCATAACCGCGCTTGCAGGTCTGCGCCAGCTGCGCCTCCAGAGTGGAGCGGTCGGTCAGGGTGCGATGGGTGTACGATTTGAGTTTATCGGGCAGAATGACATCCCCAAAAGCAAGCATGACCTTGCCCAGCGCCGTGCAATAGAGGGGCGAGAGCGTGCCAATCTCGGATTCAACCCGCAAGGCAGCCGTGGATTCAACTTGGTCGATGTACAGCGCTTGCCGCTGTGCCTGGATTGCCAGATGAGCGCATTCCCCGGTCTTGTCCACCAGTTCATGCAGATAGGGTCGGGCGTGGTCCCGCAGCGTAATGCGATTGAGCAAATGCTGTCCCAAGGTCACAAGCTGCGGCCCCAGCAGATAGCGTGCCGTATCCGCATCCTGTTCCACAAAGCCGTATTTTGCCAGGGTATGCAGCAGGCGCGAGGCGCTGCTTTTGTCAATATCGAGTTGATTGGCGACTTCGGTAGTACCCATGCCATTGCGTGAATGCTCTAGCAAATTCAGGATTTTAAGACCCCGCGCGAGCGATTGTATTTCTGCCATGCACGCCTTCTCACTATATGCAACCTGTGTTGATAACTACGCAACAATAGTTGCGAGCAGTCAAATTAACTTGCCCATTCATTTGACAATTATAAAACACTGTTGTATCTTAAGCAACACAGAGTTTAAGCAATCTATCGCGGAAAGCAACTCGGCTTTGTTTCCGAGCAACTTGAACTTTCAGGAGGTGATTATTCGAGAAACTTGACCGCCTTGTATTTTCAATAAAATCTATGGAGGATACCATGTTAAACAAACGATTGATGATTAGCTCACTGCTTATTCTGATGGCATTGCTTTCTGCCACCGTCGCCTTTTCACAAGATGGCGACTTAATGGGGGATTTCACCGTTTCGCATTACTTCGGTGGATTTGGCGGGGAATATATCGAGGCGATTGTGGATGACTTCGTTGCCGCCAATCCGGGCCTCAACCGCGAAGCCAGCCCAGTCGACCATGAACAGTTCAAGACCTCGATTCTGGTGCAGTTGGCTGGTGGCAACCCGCCCGATACCTTCAGCTATTGGGCCGGCGCAAGGATTCAATTCATCGTCGATGGCGGTCGCCTGCAAGCCATTGATGACACCTGGGCAATGAACGACATGGATTCGCAATTCCCCCAATCTGTCATTGATACCGCCGTCACTTACAGCGGCGCCAAATATGCCGTCCCCCTGACCCTGCACTGGGTTGGCATGTTCTATAACACCGCGCTCTTTGAACAGGTGGGCGCATCCGTCCCCACGACCTGGGATGAACTCGTTGCGGTGGCTGAAGCCTTCAAAGAAGCCGACATCCCCGCCTTCGCTTTGGGTTCGCTCAACCGTTGGCCCGGGCAATTCTGGTTCGATATGATTCTGCTGCGCACCGCCGGCAACGACTATCGCAATCAGTTGATGAGTGGCGAAGCCGCTTATGATGACCCCGAAGTCGTGCGTGCCTTCGGCCTGTGGAACGACCTGGTTCAAGCGGGCTATTTCTATCCCGATGCCAATGCCTATGACTGGGATGAGGCGGCGAACTTGGTCGCCAATGGCGAAGCTGCCATGACCCTGATGGGCACCTGGATTGGCGGGCATTACAACGCCATGGAGATGGCGCCCGGCGTCGACTTCGATTATTTCTCGTTCCCGACCATTGATGAAGGCGTCCCGCGTGCCTCGCTGGGCCCGATTGATACCTTCGTTGTCTCGGCTGATGCCGCCAACGCCGACGCTGCCAAAGCCTTCCTCGTCCATCTCACCGACGCGGACATCCAGCTGCAATTTGCCCTGGGCGCTGGCAATCTGGCGCCGAGCCTGCTGGTGGATACCAGCAATTACAACGATGTCGTCGCCCGCATCGCCGCAGAAATCGCTGCCGACCCCGTATTCGCCTTCAATTATGATTTGGCGACCACACCGCCCGTTGCCGAAGTCGGCTTGAATTCTTTCTCGGAATTCATGGCGAACCCAGGCGACTATGAGGCCATGCTGGCGCGGGTTCAGG
Organism: Aggregatilineales bacterium; assembly: GCA_965214515.1. Taxonomy (GTDB): domain Bacteria; phylum Chloroflexota; class Anaerolineae; order Aggregatilineales; family Phototrophicaceae; genus UBA6055. Next base: position 2,490,125 of record OZ243955.1, on the reverse strand, counting down.
CAGATGCCGCCGCCGAATTTGCCGCCCTGGCAGAATAATCTCTCCAAACAGCAGCTGCGGGGATGCCCTCATGGTGTCCCTGCGGCGGCTGTCGCCACCAGCGAGAAGTCTTATGCAACGGCGTCATAAATGGCTATTGCCCGCCAGCTTCCTTATCCTGCCGCTCCTGGTTTATCTGACCTTCGTCATCCTGCCAACCCTGAACTCGCTCTATTATTCATTTACCGATTGGGCTGGTTATGGCGCTGATTTCAACTTCGTTGGCCTAAAAAACTTTGAAAAGATATTTACCGACCGCCTCTTCGGCAATGCCATTAAGAATACGGCGCTTTGGCTGGCGCTGGCAATGACCGTGCCTACCCTGAGCGGATTGGGGCTGGCTTTAGCCTTGCAGGGCAGGAAGCGGGTCAATACCCTTTATAAATCCCTGTTTTATCTGCCGATTGCGCTTTCGCCTATTATTGTCGGCATTATCTGGATTTGGATGTACAGCCCGCAACTGGGGATTGTGAACATCTTTTTGAAAGCGATTGGGCAGGGACAGCTTGCCAAGGCCTGGCTGGCAAGCCCGGATACCGCCTTGACGGCTGTTTTCGTTGCCTGGGCCTGGCAGCAGACCGGCCTGAACATGGTCATCTTTCTGGCGGGCTTGACCTCCGTACCCACCCCTTTAATCGAAGCGGCGCGGGTCGATGGCGCCAATTATCTCCAAACCCTGCGCAAAGTAATCATCCCCATGCTGCGCCCGGCAGCGGTGGTCGTGCTGGCGCTGACCGCCATTAACGCCCTCAAGAGCTTCGAGGTCATCTGGGTGATGACCAAAGGCGGGCCCTTCAATCGCTCGGATACCCTGGCGGTCTTCATGTACAGCGAATCCTTCCGCAAATACAAAATGGGCTATGGCAGTTCCGCCGCCGTGATTCTGTTCCTGATGACCTTAATCATTATCGTTTTATACTTCCGCCAGACAGCCGCCGCCGAGGAACTCTATGACTAAACCGGTGAATTGGCAGGGACGGCTTGGAACTGCCGCGCTGTACCTCATCCTGACGATTTTGCTGATTGCCTTCATGCTGCCTGTCTACGGGGTCATCGTCACTTCTTTCAAGTCCGTTGCCGAAGTATCGAGCAGTGGCTATTGGAATCCGCCCGCCGCCCTGAATCTGGAGAACTTCAGCAAGGTCATGGATCCTGAAGACGGCAATCTGGGGCTGTATCTCAAAAATTCCCTGCTGCTGACCATCCCGGCATCCATCTTTTCGATTGCGCTGGGCACCCTGGCAGGCTATGGCTTGGGCAAGTATGCCTTCAGGGGCGATGCGCTGCTGTTCATCTTTATCGTGGCTGGCATGTTCCTGCCGCCGCAGATTGCCCTGATTCCCGTTTTCCGCTTGATGAATGACATTGGCTTGTACGACACCTTGTGGGCGGTCATCATCGTGCATACCGCTTTCGGCATCCCCATCTGCACGCTGGTCATGCGCAACTTTTTTCAGATTGTCCCCAACGCCCTGCGCGAAGCCGCCCTGATTGACGGCGCCAGCGAATACGCCATCTTCTTCCGCATTATGCTGCCGCTCACCCGCCCGGCGCTGGCAGTGCTGGCAACCCTGCAATTCACCTGGATTTGGAATGACTTCCTGTGGCCCTTCATCCTCACGCAGCGTGCCGACAGCCGCACCATCATGGTCGGCATCCTCAACCTCACCGGCCAATACAGCGTCGATTGGGGCGGGCAGGCGGCGGCTTCGCTGATTGCCTCGCTGCCGACCCTGTTCATCTTCATCTTCTTCCAGCGCTACTTCATCAAAGGCCTGACCCTCGGCGCGGTGAAGGGGTAGGACTCACCACAGAGGCGCGGAAGCAGTACCAAGAAAATTAGGAATTGGAGTTAAGCAGTTTTGGATATTCCTCAAGATAAAACTTATCAATTTGGCGGCTAACTGCATCCCAAAACGAACGAGGCGCTATTGCAACACGACCATTTACCATCTTTGCAATTGCTTGAATTCTCCGTGCAAATGACACGGAATCTATCGCATCGCCCGTATTACCTGATTGAACCCGAGTAACATTTTCATCTCTCTGCGCCCTCAGTGCATCTATGGCAACCCCTCGCTCATATCAAGCCCTTTTGCGCTTTGCCCTCTACGTTGACCTCTGTCGGTTTGTAACGCGCCGCCTGTTTGAATGTACGGTACTGGAGCGGCATATCAATTCCCGTCCCGTCCAGCAGATCGCCGATTGTCAGGATTTGCAGCTTGCGATATGTTTGTCCCTTTCGCCCCGGTGACTCGTAGTAGCCAGCCGCCAACGCTTCTTTGAGCATATCCTGCGTAGGAAGTTCCAACGTGACAAAAACACCGATGGCTGCCTTTTCGCGTTCGACCGTGCCTTTCAAATCGCGGATGTCGCCCGATTTCACCTTGCCCGACTTAACCTGGACAATGACTTTTGCCGCTTTGGGCTTGCCTCTTTTCTCTTCGTCGAAAAAGTTGATGATGCCGTCAATGCCTTTGTCCGCCCCTTTTTTGCCCTTGCGCGAACCAGCTTGCCCGCCAACTGGCTTTGCCCGCAATAATGACAGCGCCCACCACTCAAATTGATAACGCCCGTCGTTGGCAGAATCCTGCGCCAAAGTCCGCGCTCCCTCGACCGTCGTCGGTTCTCCGATGACCTCATAATCCGTCCCCGACACCAACTCGAACATATCTTGCAGGCGGTATTTTTGCAGGGCGATGCTCAAATGCGTAATGTCAATCCCAATCCAGCGGCGGCGCAGCTTGTGGGCGGCGGCAATCGCCGTGCCACAGCCGCAGAAAGGATCAAGCACGACATCGCCTTCCTTGCTGCTGGCAAGGATAATGCGTTCCAACAAGGCAGTCGGCTTTTGCGTCGGGTAGCCAAGCCGTTCTTTAGAACGATTTGCCAGCCGAATATCGTCCCACCAATCTTGAACAGGCATTCCCTTTTTCTCATCTAAATAAACGATATGCCCGTAAGGACTTGGCTTGCCATCTCTGCCTGTTTTGATACGACCTTCTTGCCAAAGCCGTTCCATTGTTTCTTTACTTTTGCTCCACATACGGCTCGGCGGAGGCAGTTTTCCATGAAATTCAAAACGACCGCCCGGACCGCCTCTATACGGCGCTGTTAAATCTGCGGTTCTATACCAGCGTCCATCTCCATCTTGCTTAAACCATGATTGAAGATATTCTTCCGAATAATCCACATACACAGGCTCAAAATATACCTTCTTCACATTTTTGGCATAGTAGAAAATAACATCGTGAATTTTGCCAAAACGCTTGGCATCATTGTGTGCGGATGTCCGCTTCCACACAATCTCATTGCGATAGTTTTGAGCGCCAAAAACCGCATCCAGCACGATTTTGAGATAATGACTGGCAGTGGGGTCACAATGCAGATAAAGACTTCCGCTCGGCTTCAAAACCCGATGCAATTCGACCAGCCGCGCCGCCATCATCACCAGATACGCCATCATCTGGTTGCGGTCAATCAGGTTCATTAACGCCTCAATCGCAATCGATACCTTTTCTGACACATCCTCATCGGTAATCAGGTTGCGGTAGGTTTTTTCGGCGGTTTCGCCCCAATGCCAGGTATCCTCAAAGGCGGTAATCTGCGCTTCGCTGTCGGCGCCGCTTTCCGACCTGAAAAGCACATTATAATTGCGATTGCTGTTGAAAGGCGGATCAAGATAAATCAGGTCAACGGATTCATCGGGGAAATACTCGCGGGTACGCAGAATATCCAGATTGTCGCCGTAATAGAGCTTGTTCTTCATTTTTGTCCTCTGCGCCCTCCGCGCCTCTGTGGTGCATTCCCCTAATTCGCCTGGATATGCCGCCCGGCCACGCGCATAATGAAGCGAATCAGCAGGTAGGGAATCACCACTGGCAGCAGCAGTTCAATCAGCACCGTCAGGGATATGCCCAGCAGCAGCTGCGTATTCGCCAGCGCGGCCGTCAGTTCGGTCGCTTCGGCAGCCGCCTCCAGCGCCACATCCAGAAAACCCAAATTCAACTGCTGAAGCATATACATCAGCAAAAAATAGAAGCCGACAACCGCTGCCGAGGAGGTCATAGCGATACTGCGAAAAGGCACAAACGTCCCGATGCCAACGCCTATCATGCCGAACATCACCGGCTCCAGCACCAGCCGCACCAGCGACACCAGCGACATGGCGATAATCAGGATATAGGTCAATGCGCCCGATTCGCGCAGGGGGAACAGGCTGGCATAGTGCATGATAATCAGCGGCGGCCCAAAAAGCGCCGCGCCCTGCACAATCATCATCAGGTCATCCATCTTGCGCCAAATGGATGCCGCCACCTTGCCCAAAAAAATCTGATCCAGCGACATCGGCGTCGACATCAGCAGCTGCATGGTGTTATTGCGGATTTCATCCGCCATCACCGCCGCCGAATTGGCAGCAATCGAAAACAGCGCCCGCAAATAAAACACAATGCCAATCGGTATCACCAGAATCGAAACCACAATCATCGTGGTCGCCAGGTCAATCACAAAGGGCAGGACAATCCCCACCAGCAGCGCCACCACCCAAAAGGCGGTGATATAGGCAATCGGCTCGAATTCGGGCGGCAGGGTGCGCCAATACAAGCCAAGATGACGCCGAACGATGGGGTTGGTCGCCCGCGCCCAATAGGGCAAGGTCTCCATAGGCGAACGGTCATCGACGCCCAATTCCTGCGGTCTGGCCTCTGCGGTCATGCGACTCTCGGCATCTGCTTTCGGAAAGGCCAGCTTATTATAAAGCTGGAACGCCCGCCTCCACAAGCCCCCCTGTGGGCAACCTGCCCAAAGCGCCAAAGTTGGGTTCATCTTGTGCCTATGCCGTGACCCGGCTCGTCTGGCTGGGTTACAATAGGCGGAGCTTGTTCACAGCGAGGCGCATCATGCGGGTAGCCATCATCACCGAGACCTTCCTGCCCAAAGTCGATGGCATCGTCAAAGTGACCTGCCTGCTGCTGGATCACCTGTCCCAGCGGGGCATCGAGGCGCTGGTGATTGCGCCGCGTTACGGCGACAGCCCGAACTATAACGCGGTGCCCATCCACAGCCTGCCCAGCCTGTCCTTCCCGCTCTATCCCGAGGCGCGGCTGGGTTTCGCCACCCTGTCGCTCTATCGTGATTTAGCCGCCTTCAACCCCGATGTCGCCCACCTGTTCCACCCCATGATGACCGGCATCCCCGCCATGGCCATGCTCAAATGGATGAACGTCCCGACCGTAACCTCCTTTCATCTCGATTATGCGCGGCTGGCAAACCAGTTCAAGCTCGGCCTGCTCGATCTCGGCTTCACGCGCCCCCTGCTGGATGAATTGACCAAGACCATCTTCAACTGGGCCGATTACAGCCTGGCGCCATCGCGGCTGGTTCAGGCGCAAATGCGCGAACTGGGCATATCCAAGGTCGGCTTGTGGCGCCGTGGGGTGGATGCCCAGAGCTTCCATCCCCGTTTCCGCTCGCAGGCCATGCGCCACAAAATGACAGACGGCAGCCCTGACGATACCCTCCTGATTTATGTCGGCCGCCTGTCTGACGAGAAGCAAATCGACCACCTGCGCCCCGCCCTCGAACAGTTGCCCAACACCCGTCTGGCTGTCGTCGGCGATGGCCCCGCACGCCCCTGGCTCGAGGCGCACTTTGTCGGGCTGCCCGTCACGTTCATGGGCTATCTGCGCGGCGAAGCCCTGGCACAGGCTTATGCCAGCGCCGATATTTTTGTCTTCCCCTCGCGTCTGGAGACATTCGGTTTGGTCGTCATCGAAGCCATGGCAGCCGGCCTGCCCGTGGTCGCATCCCGCGTCGGCGGCGTGACCGATATTGTCACCGAAGGCGAAACCGGTTATACCTTCGACAGTGGCGACATCAACACGCTGATTGCCGGCCTGCGAAAAATCGCCCTCAGCCGCGACACGATGCGGCACATGGGGGTACAGGCCCGCGCCTATGCCAAAACACAGTCATGGGATGCCATCATGGACGAAGTGATTGAGATTTATGCCACCCTCATTGCCAACAGCCGCCGCAAGCTCATCGCTTCCTAAATGTTCTTCTCATAGAATGTTCAGGCTGTCGCTTTTTAACGTCCCGCCATCACCCGCTGAATCGCCGCAATGACCCGCTCGTGATGCTGACCATTGCTGATGACCATGCCCGCGTTCGGCAAGGTATCCCCCTGCGAAAAATCGAGCGGACTGCCATCAATATCCGTCACCCGGCCGCCAGCCTGACAGACCAAAGCCACCCCCGCCACATGATCCCAGATTTTATGGGCATAACGCGACCCGGCACGCGGCAGGCGCATATACAAATCGCCATCGCCACAGGCAACCAGCGCATACTTCTCCATGCTGTCCAATTCCCTGACCCGCGCCGCCCCCAAGCCGGCATAATCGCGGGCAAGCTGCATCCGAGATTTGCTGGCGTGCTGTTTTTCAAAGCTCTGCACCGCCACAAATTCGCTCACATCGCGCCGCTTCGAGACAGCGACCCGTTCACTCGCGCCGCCGCCAATCGCAGCCCGCCAGGTCGCGCCACCCTGCGTATAGAACAAGGCGCCCTTCTCATTGTAGCCCGGGGCAGCGACAATCCCTTCGGCGACCTCCCCTTCCACCAGCAGCCCACAGGCAATCGCATAATGCCGCCGCGCGATAAAGCCCTTGGTGCCGTCAATCGGGTCAATCACCCAAGTGCGGCGGCTCGATTTGCCCTTGCCAAAATCAAGCCAGCCGACCACCTCCGCTTCGGTGACCGCCCTCCCCAGCACCTCCGCCAGAATCATCAGCACATACGCACGCTGTTCCGCTGCGACCAGTTCCAGAAATTGTGTCCCCGATTCTTCCGAGACGACCCCGTCATCAGGATAATGCCCCTGCAAGGCGCGGCAGAGTATCGCCTGCGAGCCATAATCGGCAATCGTAACCGGCTCTTTGCGCTTGCCTTCCCCTTTGGTATTGGCAACCAGATAATGTTCCTGCACGCGGCGGCAAAGCCTGACCGCATCCCGCGCCGCAGCTAGCATCGCATCCATAAACTGTCCTTGATACGCTTTTTGCCTGATGATAATCCCGCGCGGGCGATTTTAATATGCGCGTTTCAGCCTAAATAATCATCCAGCGCATACGAACCCCAATGCCAGTTCACGCGCAAATCCCACCCGCGAAAGACCTGTCGCCCCTGGTTCATGCCAATCGTCCAGTCCGACGACCATTTCAGACGCTCCACACCCCAAGGCGATGCGCCTGTCAGGCTTGACCAGGGACAATCATCATCCCAGCGCCACAGCAAACCGCCCGGCCCCATGCCGCTGTGCATGGCAAACTGAATGTGAAAATGCCCGGTCGCCGGCAACGCAGGGCCATGCCAGCTATGCGGGCTGCGATTTGGACGCGGACTCAGCAGCGCCACCAGACGCCGGTCATGCCCGGCAACCCCCAGCCAGAGCCGCGGCAGAGCGCCGTCTTCGCTGTTGGCGCACAAGAAGGTTTGCGGCTGACGGTCATGGGCGGATGCCAGCTGGCCGGCAATGTCCCAGACCACCAAACGCGCCTCACGGACATTTTGCAGGCAATCCATCGGCAAGCCCTGTGCCGACTGCGGCTCAAAGGCGACCCATGTATCCGATGACGGCAGCCGCCAATCCCAGCACAGCCACTCGCGCAGCCTGCCATCCCCATCCAGGACCTGATAGCGCAAGCCATCCTCATCCAGCGCTGCCTGCATCACATGGGGATATTCGGTCTCCGCCGGCATCCGATGCGCCGTCCCCGCGCCAGCCGTGCAAATCTGCAAGACCCCCTGCCGCAGCTGCACATCAAATGCCAGAATATGACTGCAAACATAGGCAAGCACCTCATGCCGCGCCAGGATTTCCCAAAAGCGCCGCCCGTTTTGACGCTCGATATGCCGTTGATAATCGCCATAATAACCATTGACCGCCCAGACAGGATGATGCCCGAACACCAACTTGCGCTTCGCATCCGCATGTCGCCCCAAAGTTTCCTCCAGCCATTCGGTCTCGACCTGCCCCTCCCCGCCCATGCCCGACCAAAGGGTATGCACGAAAATCATCAGCAGGTCATCCCGCCGCACAAAATACGACAGCCCGCGCTGTTCAGGGGGGCCGTTGGGCGGCAGGTGCGCCATCACCTCGCGGAAAATGCCCTCGCTCATCGGGCTGTAAGCTGTATGATTGCCGGTGGTGTGATAAAGCGGAATCGCCTGACGGTCCAGCCAAGCCATCTCATGCTCGAAAAAGTGCGCCCATTGCCGCCGCAAAACACGGGGGTCGGTGGTCAGCCCCATGATTTCATCGCCAGGAAAACAAATAAACTGGGGCGGTTCATTCAAGCGCTGAATCACCGCGTTGACCTGCTGAAAGGTCGTTTCATGCAGCGCACCCGGCACCCCCGAACAACTGTCGCCATACATCACGAATTGATGCTTCTTGTGTTTCGGCTTGAGTATGGGGATTCTCGCGCTCGTTGGCATAGCCCGCTCCGTAGCATCATTTGTCATTTTAATCAAACTAGACTATCTTGTTTCATAAACCGCTTTGCTTTGATTTCAGTTGATTTTAATGCGCTTGCCACAGCAATTCCGGCCTTCAACCCAACTCGGAACCCTCACCCTTCCCACAAGGCAGAAGTTGTGTATAATGCTTGTAAGGAACTTTTGTTCTATCCAATAGATACCATAGGAGTCCACATTGGTTCATAAAAGTGAGTTCACCATCGAAGGCCTGCGCGAGTACAATCGCTCGACATCGGTTCGCTGGATCATCTCGCACTGCTGGGAACACCGATTCTATTTCTTCAGTGGCTTGCTGGGATTTTTGACGGCGTATATCGCTTTTTCATCGGCACGGGTATTCTTTGGACAAGGCGCTGACCTCATTATCCAGGGCGGCGATGCAGCCGCCGTGATTGGCGTCAGCCTGGCTGTTTTGGTGACCACCGCCTGGGATGGCATCGGCTCGCTCATTGGCTCGCTATCGATGGTGGTTCTCGGCACCCGCATCGAGCGGGACTCGCGGCATGAATTATACACCAGCCTGCTGGGCAAGAGCCAAACCTTCCATGACCAGCAGCGGGTTGGCGACATTATGGCACGCGCCACCGATGACGTCCGCCAACTCAATGCCGTCATCTGGCCGGGCGTGATGTTCATCTTTGATATGGTGCTGGGCTTTGCCGTGCCTATCCTTTTCATCGGCGCTATCCATCTGGAACTGCTGCTGGTGCCGGCCTTGTTCGTGCTGAGCTATGCCATTGTTGTCAACCGCTACATAAAACGGCTGTCCCCAGTCGTCTTTGCCCAGCGCCAGCAGTACGGCGTCCTCAATACGCGCCTGGAAGAGACCATCAGCGGCATCGAAATCGTCAAGGTGGCGGCGCAGGAAATCGAAGAGCGCAAGAAGTTCCGCCGCAATGCCAAAAAGTTCCGCGACTTTTTCGTCAGGCAGGGCGAAATCGAAGCCGCTTATCTGCCCCTGCTCATGTATGGCATCGCCTTTGGCCTGATGTTCCTGCACACGCTCCATCTGTACGGTCTCGGCAGCCTGACCATAGCCGACATCATCGCTGTTACCGGTTTGATGGGCGTGCTGCGGTTTCCGGTGTTTATCTCGCTCTTCTCCATCAGCCTGATTCAACTGGGCATCGCTGGCGCCCAGCGCATCCTCGAGCTCATCGAACAAAAATCGGATATTGACGAGAATCAGGCCGGGCATAACGCGCCCGTCGCCGGCGCCATTGAGTTCGACCGGGTCACCTTCAAGTTCGGCAGCAAGGTCATCCTCGAAGACATCTCCTTCAAAGTCGAGCCAGGCCAAACCGTCGCCATTGTCGGGCAAACTGGCTCGGGCAAATCCACGCTGACCCAGCTGGTCACCCGCACCTACGATGTGAACGAGGGCCGCGTGCTGATTGACGGCATCGATGTGCGCGACTGGAATCTCGACCGGCTGCGCTCGCAAATGGGCAAAATTGAGCAGGACATCTTCCTGTTCTCGCGCTCGGTTGCCGAAAACATCGCCTTTGGCGTCGAAGACGCCACGCCCGAAGCCATCGAACATGCCGCCAAAGAGGCCCAAGCGCACGATTTCATCCTCACTTTCAACGGCGGCTACGACAGTGTCATTGGCGAACGCGGCGTGACCCTCTCTGGCGGTCAGCGGCAGCGGCTGGCGCTGGCGCGGGCTTTCCTGACGCAGCCCCGCATTCTCATTCTGGACGATTCGACCAGCGCCATCGACAGCGCCACCGAAGACGACATCCAGCAGGCCATGCGCCGCGCCCAGCAAGGCCGCACCACCATCCTCATTACCCATCGGCTGTCGCAAATCCGTTGGGCCGACCGCATCATCGTGCTGGAGAACGGGCGGCTGATAGCCAACGGCTCGCATGAGGAACTGCTCCAGTTTTCGCCCCACTATAGGCGCATCTTCGCCCGCTACGAACCCGCCCAGACAGCCATCAAAGAACCTACACGATAAGGAGAAAACCACATGGGCTTTATTATGGACGGACTGGAGTCCGAAGACTACGACCGCAGCTATTCCGACTGGGAACTGGTCAAGCGGATTTTGGGATACTTCCGCCCGCATCTCTTGAAAATGCTGATTGTAGCGGCGGTGGTCTTTCTTAATTCACTGACCTACCTCGCCCTGCCGATTATCATCTCAGCAGCGATAGACCAGCTTCAGTTCACCCCCGAACACTTCGACCCCATCGCCGTGACCCTGCTGCTGGCGGGCATCGCCAGTCTGGGCTGGGTCGCCAACCTCATTCGCCAGTGGCTTTCGGCACAGGCGGTCGGCGACGTGACCCTGAACCTGCGCGAGGACGCCTTCAACGCCGTCACCGAACGCGATATGTCCTTCTATGACCAATACCCCACCGGCAAAATCGTCAGCCGCGTCCTGTCCGATACCCAGGCTTTTTCGGAGACCGTGCGCCTGAGCATCAACCTGATGAGCCAGCTGCTGCTGGTCATCCTGCTGCTCATCTATCTCTTCACCGTCAACGTCCAGATGGCGCTCATCGTGATGGCGATTATGCCCTTCATCATCTATACCGCGCTCAAGTTTCGCACCGTCGCCCGCCGCACCGTCACCAACTCCCGCCGCCAGCTGGCAACCGTCAATGCCCACATCCAAGAGTCGATTAGCGGCATCGGCGTCGCCAAAGCCTTCCGCCGCGAACAAATGATTTACGATGAGTTCAACGCCGTCAATCAGCAGCTTTATCAGGTCGAACGCATCAACAACTTCGTCTTTGGCAGCATCTTCCCCATCCTGGTCACGATTGCCGGGGTGGGCGTGGCGGCGGTCGTCTGGTTTGGCATCAATCTGGCGCAGCAGGGCATTCTGACCGCCGGCGAATGGTTTCTTTTCATTCAGAGCATGGGGCTAATCTGGTTTCCCCTGACCAGCGTCGCCTCCTTCTGGAGTCAGTTCCAACTCGGTCTGGCGGCTGGCGAACGTGTCTTCGCCCTGCTCGATGCCCAGGCGCTGGTGCATCAGGAAGCCGATGAACCCGTCGCGGCTGTCCGCGGGGAAATCGAATTTGAAAACATGGACTTCTGGTACAAGGAAGGCGAACCCGTGCTCCAGAAGTTCAACCTGAAAATTCACCCCGGCGAAACGCTGGCGCTGGTCGGGCATACTGGCTCCGGCAAATCCAGCATCGCCAAGCTGATTAACCGCTTCTATGAGTATCAGAGCGGCAGCCTGCTGATTGACGGGCAGGACATCCGCCGCTTCAACCTGCCCGACTACCGCTCCAAGCTGGGTGTGGTCACGCAGACGCCCTTCCTGTTCGATGGCACGGTCATGGACAACATCCGCTACGGACGCCCCGATGCCAGCGATGAGCAGGTCAGCGACATTGCCCATCAAGTCGGGCGCGGCGACTGGCTGGTGAGCTTGCAGGACGGCCTGGAGACCGAGGTGGGCGAACGCGGCAGCAATCTGTCGATGGGGCAGCGCCAGCTGGTGGCGATTGCGCGGGTGCTGCTGCAAGACCCCGCCATCTTCATCCTCGACGAAGCCACCGCCAGCGTTGACCCGCTGACCGAAACGCTGATACAGGAGGGCCTGGATACCCTGCTGGGCAACCGCACCTCGATTGTCATCGCTCATCGGCTGTCCACCATTCAGCACGCCGACCGCATCATCGTCCTTGACCATGGCGAAATCCTGGAATCCGGCACGCATGACCAACTGATGGCAGCCGTCGGGCATTACGCCAACCTGTACAATTCTTATTTCCGCCATCAAAGCCTGGAGTACATCGAGCAGATGGCAGTCTAGCGCAGGCCGCCCGCAGGTAAGGTTCACTCACCGCACGGCGTCTTGACTCGAAAGGAACTGCCCGCCCACTGGCACAAAGGGCTGGCTGGATAGAGAACAGGGAGCTTTCATGGCGATTGCAACACTCACGGACGCCAACTTTGCCCAAGTCATCGGACAAGCTGGCGCACTCATACTCATCACGACCGGCAGCGATAAACTCCGCAGCGACTTCAAAACCGCCTTTGACAAGGCGGCCGCCGAAGAGGAGGGGCTTGTCTTTGCCCAAGCCGACCCCTCTGTGAACCGTCGGCTGAAGCACGCCTTTAACTACCAGAACACATCGCTGCTGATTGGCTTTTATGCCAACGAAATCCTGCTGCGCCGTTCCCGCCCCTGGGCGAGCGACTTGCCCGGGGCGATACGCCGCCTGCAAGCGGCCGTCGCCGAAGCGCTGCCAGCAGAACCCGCCGCCGCAGCCGCGCCCAAACGCGCCCTGAAGGCGCTGGACAAACCGCTGGATGTGACCGACGTGACCTTCGAACAGGAGGCGCTTGTCGCCTCCCACGAGATGCCCGTTCTGGTTGATTTTTGGGCGGAGTGGTGCGGTCCCTGTCGCGCGGTTGCCCCGATTTTGGACAAACTGGCAGCCGAATTCGCCGGCCAAATCCGCATCGTCAAAGTCGATACCGACCAGAATCCGGGGCTTAGTCAGGCATTCCAGGTGCGCAGCATCCCCACCATTGCCGTCTTCAAAGCCGGCAAGCTGATTTTCATCCAGCCCGGCGCCCTGCCAGAACCCTCATTCCGCAGCCTGATTCAACAGGCCATCGACATCGAAATCCCCGCGGACGAGGCCGCCGCCAAGGCCTAATCGCTCAAGGGGCGCCTATTCCACCGCGCTGCCCGTCATCCGATTCAGGGTACGCGGGTCGTGCGGTGGCATGAACATATTGGGCGGATGGCGGTCTTTGCCATCCAGTTGACCGATGTAGGTTTGCGTGGTTTGCAGGCTGGTATGCCCCAGATTCTGCCGAATGCGCTCCAAATCCATGCCAAAATCATAAGCGTTGCGGGCGTAGGTGCGGCGCAAATCATGCGGCTTGACCAAGCGCAGGTCGCCATCAATCATAATCGGATAGCTGTTCATCATATCATTCACTGTCCAGACGCCCATGCCACTTGCGCGGACAGTTTTGCCACCCCGCCTAATCCCGCGAAAGACATGCCCACTCCCGATTTCCGCCCGCTTCAGCCAGCCTTCCACATACACCAGACACCAATCCAGCGGCCCATAAGGAATCAAGCGCTGTTTGCCGCCCTTGCCTTCGCGCACCCGCAGCGACAGTTCATCGCTAAGGCGCTGCCGCAAATCGTCCACGCGCAGCCCAGCCGCCTCAGCCGCGCGAATGCCCGTGCAAACCATCAGGGTCATCAAGGCCGTATCGCGCCAGCCGCGCAGGCTGGCAAGGCCCGGCGCCCGCACCAGCGCGTTGACCTGATAGGGTTTCAGGCGCAGATGTTCGCTGTCGGCAATGTCCTGCTTGTCCACCACCTTGACCGGCGCCGTCGCTGGATGAACGGCATTCGCCAGCCGCAGAAACAACTCATCCACCATCGCCTTGCGGTCGGCTGGCGAATCCTCCGCCCTGGTCAGCGCATACAGTCGGTCGCGGACCTCATTGCTGCGCGTCAGGTCGTCATAACGCCCGCGAATGGTTGCCAGATGCGCCAGCGCCGTCTTCGGTGCCAGCGGCGCATGAACCCGCCGCCCCCGCCGGTCAATCCGCTCGCGCTCCTTCAGCAGATAATCGCGGTAGGACTGCAAATCAGGCTGATACCAGCGCCGATTGGTGCGTGCCAGCCAATCAATGAAAAATCCCAAACGCGATTTTTCATCCTTGTCGGGTTCGCGTGGCATTAAAACCGCATACGTTTCGTGTCGGTGGTTCAACTGGAGCTTGGCTGACATCTTTCGCCCTCTTGCCATAGCTGCTTCTGTCGCCATGATTATAGCACATCTGTTTGCCAAATCAGGAATATGAGTTAAAGTATCCACACAGTCCACTGGCGGAACAGGATCGACCATGTCCAAAGCTATCTTCATTGCGACGCTCATTCTGTTGACGATTGCCGCCGCAGACGCGCAAGACCGCACCTCACCCGAATTGCAGGAACAACTCGATGCCATTGAAGCCGAAGTCAGCCAACTGCGCCAACTGGAGCCGCTGGAAGACACCGCGCTGGCATTTATGACCCGCGAGGAATACAAAGCCGAACTCACAGCCAAATTTGAAGAGAATTTCTCGGCAGAAGAATTTGCCGAAGGTCTCCTGTTTTACCGCGCCCTGGATTTGGCCGCGCCGGATTTGAACCCGCAAACGGTCTTCATTGATTTCCCGCTGTCACAAGTCGCCGGCTATTACAGATTTAAAACCAACGAGATGACCCTCATTCTGCTGTCCGATGAAGCCCCCGCCGATGAGATGCCCATCCTGGAAAGCCTCACCTACGTCCACGAGTTCGTCCATGCCCTGCAAGACCAACACTATGACCTGGATGCGTTCACTGACCGCGCTAATGAAAGCGGCAATTATGATTTGCAGTTGGCAATGAACGCACTGATAGAAGGCGATGCCGAAGAGACAGTGAGTGACTATGTATTCGGTCTGCCGGAAGACGACTGGCAGGCATTCCTTGAAGCAATCGAGGGCATCGAGATACCGGACACGCCGGCGGATGTGCCTGATGTGAGGGTCGCAGAGTTCGCCTTTCCCTATCGGCAAGGACATGAATTTGTGAGCGCTGTCATCAGCGAATGGGGACGGGAGGGCATCCATCAGGCTTTTATCAGCAACCCGCCGCAAACCACCGAGCATATCTATCATCCCCACCTCTATTTGGCTGGCGAAGGCGCGAACCCCGTCAGCCTACCCGACCTAAGCGACATCATCGGCGCAGGCTGGCGGCTGGTCTATGACAATCCCGTCGGTGAATTTTACCTGCGCCAGCATCTCGATACTCACCTGTATGCTACGGAGACCTCGCGTGCAGCAAGAGGCTGGGGCGGCGACCGCATGAAGCTGTTCACAGACGACACCACAGGCGACCTGCTCTGGATTTGGCATCAAGTCTGGGATTCCGCCAACGATGCCAGCGAGTTCAGCGAGGCCTATCAGGACTATCTCAATGCACGTTACGCCGGCTCAGCCACAGACCAGCTATGTTGGACAGCAGCGGAGACGCACTGCTTCAAGCGGCTCAATCATATCGAGACGCGCATCACTTACGCCCGCGACCTGAAAACAGCGCTGGCGCTCTTGCTGCTGGGCGATTAGCAAGGGTACTGAAAATCAGGAATATAGCTTATCCTATTTTTACAAAACAGTCCCCCAAGAGTATGGGATAAACCATGTCCAAAACTAAAGCTGTCCTCATTGTGATACTCATTCTGCTGACGATTGCCGCCGCAGACGCGCAAGACCGCATCTCACCCGAATTGCAGGAACAACTCGACAGCATTGAACGCACCGTCAGCCAAATGCGCCAACTGGAACGGCTGGAAGACACCGCGCTGAACCTTCAGACTCCCGCCGAATACGAAATCTACCTCACCGAGTGGTTTGAAGAGGACTTTTCGGAGGAAGGCGCCGCAGACGCCCTTTTATTTTACCGCGCTCTGGATTTGATTGAGCCGGACGTGGATTTGGAAGCGTCCTTCTTTAATTTCCTGACAGCGAACGTCAGCGGCTATTATGACCCCGAAACCGATGAGATGACCATCATTCTGCTGTCCGATGAAGCCCCCGCCGATGAGATGCCCATCCTGGAAAGCCTCACCTACGTCCACGAGTTCGTCCATGCCCTGCAAGACCAACACTATGACCTGGATGCGTTCACTGACCGCGCTAATGAAAGCGGCAATTATGATTTGCAGTTGGCAATGAACGCACTGATAGAAGGCGATGCCGAAGAGACAGTGAGTGACTATTTAGACAAGCTGTGGCAAGACAACTTCCAGGCAGTCGAACAGGCCTTGGAGAGGGCAGACGAGGATAGGAGCAGTCGGCAGTCCGCCGAAAGTGTACCCGCTATCATCGAAAAGCAGTTTGGCTTCCCCTATGAGCAAGGACAGCACTTTGTCAAATATATTGTGGGCGAACTGGGCTGGGAAAGCGTCGACCGCGCTTTTCGGGACAACCCGCCGCAAACCACCGAGCATATCTATCATCCCCACCTCTATCTGGCTGGCGAAGGCGCGAACCCCGTCAGCCTACCCGACCTAAGCGACATCATCGGCGCAGAATGGCGGCTGGTGTATGACAATCCCGTCGGCGAGTTTTACCTGCGGCAGCATCTCGATACTCACCTGTATGCTACGGAGACCTCGCGTGCGGCAAGAGGCTGGGGCGGCGACCGCATGAAGCTGTTCACAGACGACACCACAGGCGACCTGCTCTGGATTTGGCATCAAGTCTGGGATACCGCCAACGATGCCACAGAATTTGCCGAAGGCTATCGGAAATTTCTCGATCGGCGCTACGACATGGACACGGAGGGACGCTGCTGGACAGCCAACGAGACGCACTGCCTCCGACAAATCAGCGAGACCGAGACGCGCATCACTTACGCCCGCGACCTGAATGTGGCATTGGCGCTCTTGCTGCTGGGCGATTAACCCGTCCAAGTCTGCTGCTTTCAGGTTATAATGGTGGCTACTGTTATCCATAAATCAAGGCAAACCGCTTATGACCGCAGCGCCCGCAGCCGAAATTGGGCTGGAACAATTCAGCGAAATCGCCCGCAGTATCGAAGCCGAAGTCGGCAAAGTCATCGTCGGACAGCAAGAGGTGGTTCGCAGCACCCTCATCTGTATGCTTGCTGGTGGTCATGCCTTGCTGGAAGGCGTGCCAGGCTTAGGCAAAACCATGCTGATTCGAACCTTGGGGGATGTGCTGAATCTCAAATTTTCGCGCATTCAATTCACCCCCGACCTGATGCCCGCCGACATCGTTGGCACCGACATTCTCGAAGAAACCGAAGACGGCCGGCGCGAATTCCGCTTTCAGGCTGGCCCCATCTTTGCCAACCTGGTGCTGGCAGACGAAATCAACCGCGCCACCCCCAAGACGCAATCCGCCATGCTGGAGGCCATGCAGGAAAAGACGGTCACGGTTGCCGGCCGGCGCTATGACCTGGACTTGCCTTTCTTTGTGCTGGCAACCCAAAACCCGCTCGAAATGGAAGGGACTTATCCCCTGCCCGAAGCCCAACTCGACCGCTTCCTCTTCAAGGTCGATGTCAAATTCCCCAGCGTGGGCGAACTGGTGGCGATTTTGGAGCGCACCACCGGCATCGCCACACCCACCGCCAGCAAAGTCGCCGATGGCCGGCAGGTCATCGGCATGGGACAGCTGGCGCTCGGCACGCCCATCCCCTCGCATGTCAGCCAATATGTCGCCCGCATCATTGTCGCCACCCACCCCGACAGCCAGGAAGCCACGCCCATGCTGCGCAATTATGCCCGCTATGGCGCCAGCCCGCGCGGCGCCCAGGCCTTGATTGTCGGCGCAAAAATCAATGCGCTGCTGGAAGGCCGCTACAATGTGTCCTTTGACGATGTGCAGGCGGTCGCCCCCTCTGCCCTGCGCCACCGCATCCTGCTCAATTTTGAAGGCCTGGCGGAAGGCCTCCGCACCGATGACCTCATCGCCGATGTCCTCAAAACCATACCCAAACAAACCGCCTAGGCCAAAAAAACAGCCAGTCGAGTCGCGCTCAGCTGGCTGCTTAAGACCAGCGCCCGCTTTGTCGGGCTTAAAATGCCCCGTCATCCATGCTGCGCCAGAAAGCCATCTACCTCTGGGCGAGTCGGCAATGCCGTTCGCCCGCCCAAAGCACGGCAGTTCATCGAACCGACCGCCGCGGCAAACTGCACGCGCCGCCGCAGGTCCCAATCTTGCAGCAGCGCATACATAAACGCGCCATGATACGCATCCCCAGCGCCAGTCGTATCCACCACCTCGACCGGATAAGACGGATAGGCCTGAAGCCCCTCGTCCGAACAAACCAGACAGCCGCGCTCCCCCAAGGTGACAACCGCAATCCTGGCCCCCGCCTTATACAGGGTCTCGACCACCATTTCATCGGGCTGATTCGGCATCCAGTCCCGCGCCCATTGCTCAGGCACAATCGGCACATCGACATAAGGCAAAATCTCCTTGGCGACCGCATAAGGACAAGCCGGATCCATCACCACCCACATGCCCGCCGCCCGCGCCCAGGCGGCGGCTTGCAGAGCCGCCGGGCTGACATCATCGACAAACAGGACTTTCGCCCCGATGATGTCCTCACGGCTCAGGTCTTGCGGCCTAATCGGGCTGCCAGTTGCCGGGCGCGTCACAATGCTGCGGTCGCCAGTCTGCTCATTCACCAGAATCATCGAGACATGCGAGCCAGTTCCAGCCTCCGCCAGCAGCTGCGCGGTATCCACCCCTTCATCATCCAGTTCCCGCCGAATGAACTCGCCATCATCATCGCTGCCGATGCGGGCAATAATTTTCGTCCTCGCGCCCAGCCGCGCCGCCGCCACCAAAGCCGATGAAGCCAGCCCGCCCGATTGGCGCAGATACCTCGTCGCCTTCATGTTTTCATTATTCCGCGGCATCCGCGGCACCACCACCAAATAATCCACCGTGCAAACGCCAATGCCGACAATATCAGGGGAAACTGTCATGCCACCGAACTTTCTCAGGCTATCCATCCCATACCCCCTTTTTAACGCAGCTTGCCCAATCTTGCAATTTGATGCCACTACCCGCCCATGACCAACATCGGTTATAATGCCTTGGACTGACAGCCATTTTTACAAGGAGAGTGATGATGAATACACGTGCCGATTGGATTGCGGCAATCCGCCAGCTGCCCGCCCAACTGCGCGAAAAAGTGAGCGGCTTGTCCCCCGAAGCCTTGACCACGCCCTATCATGCTGGCGAATGGACAATCGCCCAGAATATCCACCACCTGGCGGATACCCACATGGTCTGCCTACGGCGTTTCAAGCTCATTCTGACCAGCCCGGAATTTCATTTTACGTCTTACGATGTCAACGCCATAGCCGAATATCCCGATGCCAAAGATGCCGATATTGAGCATTCGCTGAAAATCCTGGAAGGCTTGCAGGCTCGCTGGGCAATCCTGCTGGAGAACCTGAGCGAGAGCCAATGGCATCAAACAGGCGTCGCCCGCGGCGGCAGCCCGCTCTCGCTGGATGACCTGGCCCGTATTTATGCCCAGCATGGCATCAATCACCTGCGGCAGATTCAGGATGTGCTCGACCGTATGCCGGCGCCATGACTCACATTCGGCAAGCGGGAGGGTCTGGTGATTAGGCTTTCATAAAGTCCGCGACATCCGCCTTCAGCTTCGCCAGCGACGCCAGATGCAGATACATCATGTGACCCGCCTCATATTCGGCAATGGTGATATGATCGCGCAGGCTCTTGTCCAGCCCCATGTGTTCCAGCGAATAATAAGCTGCCTGGAAGGGCGTCGCCAGGTCATAATAGCCTTGAGCGACAAACACTTTCATATAAGGGTTCTTGGCAAAGGCCGCCCGCAGGCTCTCGCTGGTATCGGGAAACTTGCCGCCTTCGTATTTCCAGTTTTGGTTGACCTTAAAGCTCAGGATTTCGTAGTTGAGGTCGGTTTTGTACGCTAATGCTTGGCGGACATACTGGTTGAAGACCGCGTTATAGGGCGGGACAATCGCGTGCATCGAGGGGTCAAAGTCAAAGCTCTCCCCTTCGGCAGATGCCATAATCCCGACAAAGCGCGAATCCAGCCGTCCCACCGCCCGCCTGTCATCCCGAAAAAGCTCCTTGCAAAAGCTCATAATTTTAATCCGCAGGTCAGCGCCCAGAATGAAGCGCTTCGACAGGCCGCTATACTGCGCCAGCCGCTCGGCAATCGCATCTCTTTCGTCATCATCCAGTCGGTCGCCCTTCCCCAAGGCAACCAGATAGCGGGTCTCCGACCAATCAGCGACCTCATCCAGCAGTTCGCGCAAGTCACGGCTTTGCAGTTCCGCATCCAGTCGCTTGTGATAATGCGCCGCCGCGCAGTAGCTGGGCAGATAAAGCACATAGGGCAAATCGTTCGCCTTGGTAAAGCGCAGCGTCTGGAAGTTCATCACCGTCGAAAGCAGCATGATGCCATTAAAGGCAATGCCGCGGTCAATCAAATGTCCCGCCAAACCAGCCGCGCGGGTCGTGCCATAGCTTTCGCCCGCCAAATACAAAGGCGATGTCCAGCGTTCATTGCGCGACAGATACAGACGGATAAACTCGCCAACCGCCTCCAAATCCGCTTCCAGCCCCCAGTATTTCTGGTTGTCTTCAGGGTCGCTCGCCCGCGAATAGCCAGTGCCAATCGGGTCAATAAACACCAGGTCGCCCAGGTCAAGCCAGGTGTAGGGGTTATCCAGCAGCCGATAGGGTGGCGCGGGCATAAACCCTTCCGCGCCCATATCGACGCGCCGCGGCCCCAAGGCGCCCATGTGCAGCCAGATGGATGCCGACCCCGGCCCGCCATTAAACACAAAAATCAGCGGCCGCTCGCCATCCGCCTCGAGGGTATAGGCAGTGTAAAAGATTTGGGCGACAATCTCGTCTTTTTCATTTTTGAGCGGCATCTTGCCCGTAGCCGCCGTGTACGACAGGCGCAAATCATCCACGTCCAGATGATGCGAGGTGATGACCGGCGCTTCTTCTTTGATTTCTTCTTTTGACGGCTTCTCGTTCTCGGTTTTATCAGCCATTTTTAATTATTTGTCCTTTTGCCTTCGCTCGGCCCAACTATAATCCCAACCCCGCCCGGCGACAATACAAAACCCGCTGCCGCGCTTTGCAGTATAATCAAACTAACGGACAAGCTCACGAGACCGCCCTATGCCCAAGCCCGCCCGCCAATTCCGAACCCAGGCGATTATCCTCAGCCGCCGCGACTTCGGCGAATCCGACCGCCTGCTCAAGCTCTTCACACCCGATTATGGCAAGCTCAGCGCCATCGCCAAAGGCGCTCGCAGGCCCAAATCCAAGCTGGGCGGACACATTGAGCTATTTGCCCGCAGCGATGTCCTGATTCACAAAGGGCGCAATCTTGACATTCTCGTCCAAGCAGAATTGATTGACCCCTATCTCGGACTGCGCGACGACCTGGACCGCGGAGCCTATGCCAATTATGTTGCCGAACTGCTGGACCGCTTCACCGCCGACGAGGATGTCAGCCAGGCCGACCTCTTTGCCCTGCTTCACCAGAGCTTGCGCCGCATCGCCGACACTGCCGACCCGCGCTTGGCAGCCCGCTTTTATGAACTGCACCTGCTGGATTTGGCTGGCTTTCGCCCCGAACTCATGGAATGCGTGGTGGGACGTCAGGCGCTGCGGCCTCAAGACCATTTCTTCAGCAACGACGAGGGCGGGGTCGTCAGTCAATCGGCTGTCGCCCATATCGGCTCGCCCCTGGTGCCACTGGATTTCGATACCCTGAAACTGCTGCGGCATCTGCTGCACAACGTCAGCCATTATGAACAGGTGCAAAGCCTGCGCCTCACAGCGCGACAGCACGCCCATGCCGAGCGCATTATGCTGGGTTACATCTCCTATCTGCTCGAAAGCAAGCTCCAGAGCATCGACTTTATCCGCCGCCTGCGCCGGTTCTCACCAGCAGACTGATGGCTTTTTAAGCCATCGCCCGATACACCTCAACCGTCGCCTTGGCAATGCTGTCATGCGTAAAATGCGCCCGAAAGCGCATCCGCCCCCGCCGCGCCAATTTTTCGCGCAGCTGCGGCTGGTCCATCAGCGTTTGCATCGCCCCCGCCAACGCGCCCACATCCCCCTCTGGCACAACCCAGCCCGCTTCCCCAATCACCTTGGGAATCGCGCCGCTGTCACTGCCGATGACCGGCACGCCACTGGCCATCGCCTCGACCAGCACGCGCCCGAATTGCTCTTTCCAGTTGGGGGCCGTCAGGGAAGGCAAGACCAGCGCATCCATCCGATGATATTCCGCTGGCAAAGCGGATGATGGCAGCTGCCCCAGAAACGCTGCCCGGTCGCCGATGCCCAGCGACTGAACCAGCGCCTTCATCTCGTCCTTGGCCACGCCGCCGCCAACTAGGCGCAAGCGCCAATCGCCACGCAGCCTCGTCACCGCCCGCAGCAGGATTTCAACCCCCTTTGTCGGCACAATCCGCCCGACAAACCCTATCGTAAAGGGCCGCGCCGGGCGCGAAGGGGCCGGCTGGAACAAGTCGCTGTCCGTGCCAAACTGCGGAATCACCGCCAGCGGGCCCTGATAGCCCTTGGCACGCAGCACCGCGCCAGCATCATCCGTCCCCGCCAGCGCATAATCGACCTGCCCGAAGACCCATCTTTCGCCCCAGCTGAAGGGCGGCGGATACCTCCGCTTGATATTCTGCCAGCTAAAAAACAGCGCTTTGGCATGACAGCGCCGCGCCTGATAAAGCGCCTGCCAGGTCGCCAGGTTATACGGCTCTTCGTCGATATGCACAATGTCCGGCCGCGCCCTGCGGAACTCGCTGCCCAGGGTCGGATAATGATGCAGATGATAACTGCCGTTGAAGCGAATCGGAATCGCCCGCAGCTGATAGCCCTCAGCATAGCCCCGTTCAAGCATCTGCTCGCCGCGTTCGTCCCGCCACGAGGGCGGCACCAGCACCGTCAGTTCGATGCCCTGCCCCGCGATAGCTTCCAATTTGCGCTGATAAATGCCAACAATGCAGGCTTTGGAGAGCATTAAGACGCGCATGTCCCCCCTGTGAGATGTGAGGAAAGAAAATGCGCTGATTATTTGACGCGATAGGCGTCCGGCGCCGTCTTGGCCAGCTTGTAGGTAAAGGGAAGCAACGCCACTGGGATGAGCTTGAAGTGCTGGATGGCAAAGGGGATGCCGACAATCGTAATCCCCAGAACCAGCCCGAATAAAGCGTGTGCCAGCGCAATCTCCCAGCCGAAGACAACCAGCCAGATGATATTGAACAGCGTGGCCAAGCAGCCGCCCTCGGACGATGTGCTGACGACCTCTTTGCCAAAGGGCAGCATGACCGCGAAGCCAAACTCAATCGCCTTGACGCCAAAGGGAATCCCGATAATCGTCACGCACAGCGCCAAACCGCCAAGAATATAGCCCCCGCCAGCGATAAACCCCCCAAAAATCAACCAGATTATATTCCCGACCAGACTCATCATCCCCCGTCCTTTGCTCCTATTCAATAAACCGCTCTGCTCGCACAAGCAAGCGGCTTTCCCATTTCTCTCATTATACAGCAAACAAAGGGCATATCATCAATGACATCAGGGGATATCGATGGGGGCTTCCCCACAGGCCAGCTTGGCATCATAAAGCCTGAAGCTCAAATCGGGCAGGGACAGGATGCCGTAGCTGTGCGATGATGCCCGCGAACACTTGAAGGTGTACAGCGACCCCGGATTGACCAGACACCCCCCTTTTATCTCCAAATGCAGCGGCGTATGGGTGTGTCCAGTGATTAACACATCCGCCTTGAGGGACTGCAAAACCATTTTGATATAGGTTTTGGAGAGATGGTCTTTGTACATGCCCCACATATTGTTGCCGGGCTTGCCATGACACATATACACCGTCACCCCCGCCATCTCCGCCTGCCAATCCAATGGCAGGCTATGAAGATAGCGGGTGTTTTCATCCTTTAATCCATCAACCCACTCATCATGATTCCCGCGTGCCACCGGGATATTCCAGGCGCGGATTAACTCCACCACACGGTCGGGTTCGGGGCCGCGCCCGACTAAATCGCCAGCGCACAAAACCTCGTCTACCTGATGGTATTGGTCAAGCCGATGCAGTATATCCTTCAGCGCATCATAATCCGCATGTATATCTGATATGATTCCAATTCGCATCCACATTGGACCTTAACTGTTCGCTATAATATCTATTATACGACAGCTTGGACGATATTCAGAGACACGATATGGCATTTTGTCCAGGCAGCGCCTAGAGGAAATTCGTCGAGCCGCAGGCGGGGCAGGCTTCGGCGGCGCCGTCGACCGTGGATTTGCAGTCATCGCAGATGCGGATGCTGCCCTTTCGCAAACGATGGTCGACTGTAACCCGCTCATCAAACACAAAGCACTCGCCTTGCCACAATGAATCCGCCGGCTCGACCTGCTCCAGATAACGCAGGATACCGCCCTTGAGATGGTAGACTTCTTCAAAGCCCTGCTGAAGCATAAAAGCTGTCGCCTTCTCGCAGCGTATCCCGCCCGTGCAGAACATCGCAATCCGCTTGTGCTTGCGGGGATCCAGCTGCTCAGCGACATAGCGCGGCAGTTCGTTAAACGCCTGGGTCTTGGGGTTACGCGCATTCCGAAAGCTGCCCATTTGCACCTCATAATCATTGCGCGTGTCGATGAGAACGACATCATCCTGCGCGATTAACCGATTCCATGCCTCCGCTTCCAGGTAGGTTCCCACCCCATTATTCGGGTTCACACCAGCGACCTTCAGCGCCACAATCTCGGATTTCAGGCGCACCTTCAGCCGCCGAAAGGGTATCTCGTTGTGAAAGGCTCGTTTAACCTGCAAATCGGCAAATCGCGGGTCGGCGCGCAAAAATGCCAGCACGCGGTCGATGCCCGCGCATGAGCCGGCAATCGTGGCGTTGATGCCTTCTTCCGCCAGCAGAATCGTCCCGCGCACCCCAGCCGCCTGGCACACATCCAACAAGGGTTTTCGCAGCGCCGCATAATCTGGCAAGCGCTGGAACTTATAGAAGCTCGCCACAAGAATCGCTTTTTCCATCAGAAGAGCAGTCCTTCATTTCGCTTGTTCACGTTGCTTATTGTAAGCCCACGGTTTCGCAGACAATAACATGCCTAGAACATAAGCCGTGCTACAGCAACTCAATCTCTTCTATTCTCGAATAAAGCTCATCTAAATGATTTAGGCGT
Organism: Aggregatilineales bacterium; assembly: GCA_965214515.1. Lineage (GTDB taxonomy): Bacteria > Chloroflexota > Anaerolineae > Aggregatilineales > Phototrophicaceae > UBA6055. The sequence continues at coordinate 2,464,766 of OZ243955.1, read as the reverse complement.
ACTCGAAAACCAGTACCGTGATTTCTAGCACGAGTGCCAGCGTCATGCAAACGCAAATCCAACAACAGTCGTTCTTGCTCAAATTGGTTTCTGAGAATGGACACACTCGTACCACCGGACAGCAGTCTTGCTCGATCATATAGAAAATGTTCAATGCCGTCGATCCACTCGACAAACGCGGATACGAGCAATACACTTTCAGCTTTTTCCGCGAATTTTGAGGCGATTTCACTAAGTTCCCAGCGTGCAATGATATTGCCGTCAATACTTCTAACCGCAACAAACTCTTCGTCAACGTGTAAGAAAAGTCCAGCGCTATTGGGTTTAAGTCTCATAGTATAATACAAACCCATTCGCCCATTTTCATCAGGGCTGCCATACATCCTGATTGCTTCCAACTGTTTAATAACCCAAGCATTTTTATTAAATGTAAAAAGTGTCAAGAATGAAGATTGCTCATATCGGTGCGCTTTCAGTTCCATTGTTCCCAAGTCAGGGGAACTGATATTATTCTCGTCTATACCCAGCAAGGTTTCCAATGTATAGCCTATGCCAGTGGGACCTGTACGGCGTGTTTTGACGTACCCTATCCTCTTAATTTCAGCCAGCTTTCTCCGCACTGTTTCTAGTTCCACTGCCTCATTCCTTATTGAAAACCACGATAAACTCTTTAGACATTGTTTCTGATGTTATACCACGAGTGTTAGTTGGGGAATTTCTAGCTGGCATGATTTTATTGTGGATATTTCTAGCAAAGATGACCTCAAATCGCATCCCCATGCTTTCCAAGAAAGATGCAGTTATTTGGTCTAATGGCACTTGTATGCCTTTGACTCTCCGGTTGCCAACAACTAGACAGACCTTGCCATCATCCCTGAGATGCCCGACAACATTCTTCAAAACCTTATAATAGCCATTGAAGAAGTGCAGGACATCCTTAGCTCGTTTGTTGTCAATATGCCTTATACTGTCTACTAATTCGGACAGGATGCCAAAATGTTGCAAATCCGCGTTCAACTCTCCCCGTCTGCCGAGACCAGCGCTGTCTATGTTTGTCTCATTCTTTGCCTCGCCTATTCCGCTTATCCAATCAAGACCAAAACTGGAAAACTGCCCATAAGCAACTGTTGTCCTGCTATCTCCATAAGGCGGCGAGCTTATAACAATATCATATTCAAGATGCTCAGGGAAAGTGTCTTCGGAATTAGTATAAATTGGCTGGCTACTTGCTCTAGGGCCTGTCTCGTTCGTGAACACATTAATCATAGCCCGTGCGTGAGACCGGAATGTTGAAAATACTTTGTTCTGTGTTTTGTCTACATCTGCTTGTTTCACGCGATATCTTTTGAATTCGCCTTTCCGGGTAAGCGATTGATCGCGGCAGATGAAGGCAAATAGTGCTAAGAAAAAGTCGATGTACTGATAATTCCCATGTTTAAGTATGTATCTTACCCGTCCCAGGTCTCGCATAACCTCATCTTTGTACCAGTAGTCAATGTTCCGTATGGCGGGTATTTCCATTTTATGCTCGTCATCTGCATTTGTTAAAATTTTAGCCTTAATATCTTTGTATTCAAGCCACAGCAGTTCTTTGTCATAACACTTGGTTTTTGCTCTAGCTATCGTTAGCGCCAAGGGGTTAATATCAAAACCGATGGAATGACGGCCTTTTAGAGCTGCTTGCAGCAGCGTTACGCCACTGCCGCAAAATGGATCGAATATGACATCATTTTCTTTTGTGTATCGGTCGATAAGGCAGTCCACCAGCAAAGGGTGCAGCATAGCTGGATATGAATGTATTCTATGTCGCCCTCTCCGAAGCCGTTCGCCCTTAAACGACAGTTTCTGATTTTCTATTACGGGATAGGTATTTTCAGCTTTAGTCTGTTTTTTTTTCGCCGCCAACAGCGGTAATGACATTTGCCGCATTTCCTGCCCCCCCTTCCAGTATCGAGCCATTCTTATCTTAAGTGTAGCAAATCTATGCTTATGTGTCGAGTATCCCCGGTTTCTTAAGCATCGCACTAGCGAAGGACATCCCCTGCCAGCCTTCAAATGTGCTATAATCCAGCCTATGAAGATTGGACTGAACGCCCATTTATTATCGCGTGAGAAAAAGGAAAGTATTTATCCATGAATAAACGGATGATAATCATTACCCTATTGCTTCTGTATCTTGTGTGTTTTCACTCTGTGTTCCAAGCGCAAGAGCAGGTTCCATGGCGGATTATATCCATTGAAATGTCTCAAAACGGGAGATATTTAGCGGTAAAGCACGGTGTCCGAGTGTGGGTAGATAACACCTCAAGTTACGATATTGGGATATGGATTTATGATCTGGAAAATCTTTTATCACCACCACGATACCTGAGTGAAGCACATTATTACGACACCAGGATGGTGTTTAGTCCGAACAGTGAGTATCTTGCAGTCGGCGGTTCCGACAATCTGACGGTATTTAACACCGATAACAATGCGGTTATCCTTGATTTGCCAAGTTCAGCGACTGCCATACCTACCGACTTCAGCTGGGTTTCATTTAGCCCTGACAGTAACTATATCATGTCTTCTAGTGCCTCATGGGTTAGTGCCTTATGGGCCTCTGAACCTGAGATATCAATATGGCATATCCACACAGCGCAACGAGTCCAGGCTGTTACCGCCTCCATATTCTCGCTGCCGGTTGGTCCCCTCTGGCTAAGCCCCGATTGGCATCAGCTCTTTAATTGGACAAGGTCCCGAACAGAAATGGACACGATACATGAATTCGATATCGAACAAGGAGTTGGTCAGCTGCTGGGCAGTATTTCATCCGGGGAAGAGGTAGGCGCTGTTTATAGCCCTGACAGTTCATTCTTTGCACTAGCAACCTGGGAAGGCGAGGTTCAAGTTTATGAGACAGATACGTGGACACTGAAAAACAGCATATCACTCCATAACAGCCCCTGTGGTGAAGGCGGGGCGGAATTGACTTTCGCTCACAACAACTCCTGGCTGGCGGCTGGCTGTGGTTGGGATAGGACAGTATCAGTTTGGGATTATGAGACCGATGAGCTGGTGTTCAGGACCAAAACTTTTGTCGGTACCCCGCAATTTACACTGAACGATATGTTCTTGATCGACAGTCGTTATAGCAGTCAGAATCCAGAGCGATTTGACATTGAAGTGTGGAACATCGAGAAACATTTTGAACTGATCACCTATCCGGGTGTGAGCCCACAACTTCATCCGGATAGCGAGTTGATGGCGGCTATAGGTTCTGATGGCAATGTATGGCTATGGAATATCAAGCAGGATCGATTTCTGATGATTTTGCCAGTACCTCAGCAATAATTTATCAAATCATATAGAAAGGAAACAAAATGACAGCAACCTGGACAATCGCAATCAACTATGCGCAAGATGAGCAACATCCGTAGCAGCGCCTACTGCGATTGTCCTACGGCCCCCCCCTGCCAACAATCAGATATGCTATAATCCAGCCTATGAAGATTGGACTGAACGCCCATTTATTATCGCGTCAGGCGGGCTATCGGTCGGCTGGCATCCACAGCTACATTCACAACCTGCTGCGGCATCTGCCGACATCCGCCCCCGCCAACTGGCAGTTTCGGGCGATGGTCGGCGCCGCCAATCGGGCCACATTCGACGGGGTCATCATGCGCCGCGCCCGTTTGGATACCGAATCGCCCCTCCGCCGCATCCTGTGGGAGCAGGTCTGCCAGGCGCCGCAGCTAAGGCAGTTTGACCTCTATCATGCGCTGGCATTTATCGCGCCGCTGTGGCTGGCAGCGCCGATGGTCGTCACCGTCTACGACCTGAGCTTCATGCGCTATCCCGCAGGGCTGTCCCGCGCTCGCCGTCTTTATCTGCGGCTGTTCACCGCCCAAACCTGCCGTCGGGCAAGGCGGGTGCTGGCAATCAGCCAAAGCACCGCCAGCGACTTGAGCAGCCTGCTCCATATCCCCGCCAGCAAAATCGATGTCACGCCGCTGGGCTATGACCAAGAGGCATTTCGCCCACTTTCAGCCGCCGAAGTGGATGCCTTTCGTCGGCGACAGGGCTTGCCACCGCGCTTCTGGCTGTTTGTCGGCACGCTGGAGCCGCGCAAGAACCTGCTCATGCTGCTGCATGCCTATGCCCGTTTGCCGCAATCGGCGCGCCTGCCCCTGATTTTGGGCGGCGGCAGGGGCTGGCTGGCGGATGATATTTTCGCCACCATCGAGCGGCACGGCTTGGCGGATTGCATCCGACATATTGGATTCATCCCTGCCGTCGACCTGCCAATCTGGTACAATAGCGCTGAAGCCTTCCTGTATCCATCGGTGTTTGAAGGCTTTGGTCTGCCCGTGCTGGAAGCGATGGCTTGCGGCACACCCGTATTAACATCGAATGTATCGTCCCTGCCCGAAGTCATCGGCAGCGCCGGTATGACCCTGCCGCCAGATGATGCTGCTGTCTGGGCGGATGCCCTAGAGGATATTGTGACCAATAAAGACTGGCGCAGCATGGCAAGCAGGCGCGGACTGGAACGCGCCAAACAGTTCACCTGGCAGCGCACTGCCGAACTGACGCTTGCCAGCTATCGTCGGGCAGTCGCGGACCCATAAAACGATATGAACACAGCGCAAGCCTTGTCCGAACGCCCCACCATAGAACCTCGCTGGCTCTTTCCCGTCATTGACGTCGTTTTGGCATTCCTGATTTTCGGGATTGCCTATGTGCTGCGCTACGAACTGCAAATCATCCGCCCCCTGCTAGACCCAGCCCAACGCGATTTTGCCCCTTATATCCCTTTCGCCGGGATTTATGCCATCCTCATCTGGCTCAATTATCAGCGCAACAGCCTCTACCGCAATATCGTCGGGCGTGCCTGGATGGAAGAGGTGTATCTGATTGGCAGCAGCGTTGCCGTCTCGATTGTCATCGTGCTGGCCATGTTCTTCATCATCCAGCCCCTGGTCTACAGCCGTTTGATGTTAATCTATGTCGCCGCCCTGACCCTCTTGATTGGCGCTCTGACGCGCCTGATTCGCCGCTGGGTGCTGGCTTGGCTGCGGAATCGGGGGATTGGGATTCGGCGGGTGCTGATTGTTGGCATGGGCGATGTCGGTCAGGCGGTGCTGGGCATTATGCTGGCACGCCCGGAACTGGGTTACAAGCCAGTCGGATTTTTGGATGACAACCCCGCCAAGGGCGAGGTCAATCTGGGGCGCGTCATGGCCCTGGGCGATACTTCTCGGCTTGACGAGACGCTGACGGCACAGGCCATTGATACAGTTATCCTCACCTTCCGCTGGAAACATTATGACCGCATCCAGGAACTGGCTGACATCTGCGCTGCGGCGGGCATTGATTTGCGTATCGTGCCAGACATCATGCAGCTTAATATGCGTCAGGTGCAGGTCGAAAATCTGGACGGGATTCCTCTGCTGGGTTTTGGGGTGCATGACCCCTTCAGCGGCGCCAATCGCTTGCTCAAACGCGCCCTGGATGTGGCTTTGGTGGTGGCCGCCGCGCCCTTGTGGCTAAGCCTCTGGCTGCTGGTCACCCTGGCGCTCAAGCTGGAAGGCGAGGGGCCGATACTCTTTCGTCAAGAGCGGGTCGGCAAGGACGGCTCCAAGTTCGAGATGCTCAAATTCCGCAGCATGATACCCAATGCCGAAGAGATGCACGCCGAATTGCTGGAAGCCTCCGACGAAGACCCGCGTCATCCCAAGTTTATCGATGACCCCCGCATCACCCCTCTGGGCAAGTTTTTGCGCCGCGCCAGCCTCGATGAACTGCCGAACTTCATCAATGTCCTGCGCGGGCAGATGAGCCTCGTCGGACCCCGCCCGCCCACCCCCAGCGAGGTCGAACTTTATGAGGCTTGGCAGACGCGGCGGCTCCAAATCACCCCAGGCATGACCGGCCTGTGGCAGGTGAGCGGACGCAGCCACATCCCCTTCGACGAGATGTGCCTGATGGACATCTATTACATCGAAAATTGGTCCATCACCATGGACATCCGCATCCTGATGATGACCATTCCGCGCGTCGTCTTGCGCAGTGGCGCGTATTGATTCACCTATTCAGGTAGTGTATCCTTTTAAGTTGAAACAGAAACTTTTTACCACCGAGAATAATCCTGAAGTATTGTCTTTCTCTGTGTCCTTCGTGCCTCTGTGGTGAAATGAATGCTGTCAATGAGCGAAAAGCGACCTATGAACCGAGCGCCCCTGCTCCTTTTATCCTTGCTGGGCTTCATCATGCTCACCGCTTGCGATGCGGTGCGCTTGAACCCGCTGGCAGCCCGCTTGCCGGAGACGCCCCCGCCAGCAACCCAAATCACCAGCGCCGAACCCGCCGATGTCCTGCGCGAGTTTATCGCCGCCTGGAATCGTGAAGACTACGACGGCATGTATCGCCTGATTGCCAGCCGCAGCCGCGAGCTCTATCCCCGACAGACCTTCGCCAACCGCTATCAAGCCGTCCATAGCATCATCCGCGTTGGCGCGGTTGACCACAGGCTGAACCAAGTCGAATATCAAGGCACTACAGCCGTGCTGGATTATGACCTTGTTATGGAGTCGCCCGACTTTGGCGCGATTGAAGATACGCGCCGCACCCTGCGCATGATTCAGGAAGGCGGCTGGAAAATCGCTTGGTCGCCCATGGATATTTTCGATGGCCTGTCATCGCAGGCGCGGCTGGAGGTCAGCAGAAAGTTCCTGCCCCGCGCCAATATCTATGACCGCCATAACCAGCTGCTTGCCGAAGAAAACGGACGGGTTGCCAGCCTGTATGTCGTGCAGCAGGATATGAACGATATCGATGACTGCATCGATACCCTGGCCAAGGTCACCCGCCAGCAGGTCAATACACTGCGTTCCATCTTCGCCAGTTATTATACCGAAACCCGCTTCCATGCTGCCGAAATTGACCCGGAGCGCTATCTCGAATTCCGCGAAGCGCTGGAAGGCGACTGCGCCATCTCTTCCCAAGAGACCGCCTTGAGCAAGGTCTTGCAATACCGAACCCGCCGTTATTATGGGCATGGCATTGCCTCTCATCTGGTGGGGTATATCGGTCATGTACCCAGCGACCGGCTGGAGTTATGGGAGTCACGCGGCTATGCTGGCACCGACTTGGTCGGCATAACGGGCATTGAAAATGCCTATGAAGAAACCTTGGCCGGACGACCGCAGCGCTTTTTGCAGATTATCGAATCCGGGCGGACGGTCATCCGTCAACTGGGCAGCACCATCGGGAAAGCGCCAAGCCCCGTCACCTTGACCATTGACCGCGATTTGCAGGACATCACGGCACAGGCGCTGTCCGATGCTGTCAACTATGCCCTGCCCAACTGGGGCGGGGTCGCGCTGGGGGGCGCTGTCGTCGCCATGGATGTCAACACTGGCGCGATTCTGGCGCTGGCAAGCTATCCCAGCTTCGACCCCCATATCTTCAATCCCGACACCTACTACAATGTCGGCAGTGTCTTCCAGCGCATCACCCGCGACTCGCGCTCGCCCCTGCAAAACAAGGCCCTCGCCGAGCAGTACGCGCCGGGCTCGGTCTACAAAATCGTCACCCTGCTGGCAGCCGCCTCCGAAGACATCTGGGATGCCGCTGAACGCTTTCCCTGCGAACTTGAATGGTATGGGCGGGAACGTTTTAACGATGCGCCGCCCTTCCGCACCGATTGGCGCATCATCAACGGGCTTGGGGCGGCAGGTCACATTACCATGACCGAAGCGCTGGCATCGTCCTGCAACCCCTTTTTCTGGGAGATGGGCGCGGAGATGTTCCAGCGCGACAGCAATTTGCAGACCGATTATGCCCAGCTGCTGGGCTTTGGGCGTCCAACGGGACTGACAGGTTTGGGCCCCGAAGCGGCGGGCGACCTGGGGATGATTCTGGACCCTGACCCTGAAAACACAGACTCCGCCACGCAAGCCATCAACAACGCCATCGGACAGGGGAATGTCGCGGTTACCGTGCTGCAAATGGCACAGGCAACCGCCCTTATCGCCAATGGCGGCAAGCTCTATCAGCCTTATGTTGTCAGCCACACCGGCACAGCCGGCGACAGCGATTACCAGCCCAGCCAGCCGACGCTGCTGCGCGATTTGGAACTGGACGCGGATGCGCTTGATATAGTGCGCCAGGGTATGTGCGCGGCCGTCACCACCGAACTCGGCACCGCTCGGGATGCCTTTAAGGATAGACCCTATTCACAGTCGCTCTGTGGCAAGACGGGCACCGCCCAAACCGCCCTCTATCCGAATGCCTGGTTTATCGCTTATCATCCAGCCGACGAACCCCAAATCGCCCTCGCTGGCGTCATGGCGAACTCGCGGGAAGGCTCGGAAGTTGTCGCCCCCATCATCCGCCGCATCCTGGACAACTATCTGGGCTATGACCCCGCGCCCCTCCCCAGCTGGTGGCGAGGCCCATACACTACGCTCGAGATTCAAGCGGAGGCATTCGCCAATTCGCAGGAGGGATGAGTTCAGCTGTCGGGTCGATTGCGCAGCGGCCTCCATTCCGGCAGCAGATAATCCACCTTGGCGGGTACGGGCGTCAGCAGATAGACATCGACATAACGCGACCAGGACACCCAATCCTCATCGCTGTAACCGAGGTCAATCCAATAGGGCGAACTGCGCGGCCCGCCGGTATCCGCCATCTTGCCCACCCCATATCCGGGTACATACAGTTCAGTCCGATACGGAATAATTTTAGGGTCAGCAGCCACGACGCCTTTTGCCAGTGTCGCCCCAATCGCCGTGGTGCTGTCGCCACCGAGCGCCGCCGGGTGATAACTGGTGGCATACATCCGCAGCGCCCGCCAGTATTCGCGGGGGCCCGCTGGCGTATGAACTATTTTCAAGACAATTTTTGTCCCATACCCAATCACCTCATCCACCGGCGCCTCGACCACGACGGTTTCGGTGATGGCGCGGCTGGTTTCGATGCCATTTTCATAACGCACCCGACTGCGTATCTCCTGGCTGCCATCACGCCCGACTTGAATGACGGCTTTTTCATCGAGCGGGATGTCGGCATCCGCCTGATAGCGCAGTTCATAGGGGATAGTCTCAGTCTGCGCCACCACCTCTTCCGTGACGCGCACAATCTCGATGGTCATATTTTCGCTGACTGGCGTCTCGCCCGTCGGCATCACATAATCCAGGCCAAACAAGGGGGCATTCAGTTCAGCCAAGACCGCATCGACTGTTTCCGCTTGGGTGCGGGCTTCAATCCGAACGCCATCCACCCGCAGGGCGACGGGAATCGCGCGGTCAATCGTGACGGTCATCCCCCCGACAATGGCGGTATCCAGTGGCGGCGCTATCTCATCGGTCAGATACAGTCGGATGTCGGCCTCAAACAGGGCATCGCCAATCGTATCCGCTGTGGTGATAATCCTGGACAGCCTGCCATCATCCAAAATCCTTAGCTCGGCAGCCTGCCGAATGTCGATGTCCTGCGCTGGAATCGTCCAGTCGGACAGCAGCGCAAAGTCGGCAAGCGCCCCATTGACACGGATTCGGTCGCCGCTGGCGACTTCAATGTTCGCGCTTCGCAGAATATCCAGTGGATTGTCCAAAGCCGTGTTCACTGTCTGCTGGCTGCCATTCAGGCTTATCGTCACCGCACGCGCGTGCCTGATGGTGATGCTCATGCCATCCTCAAGCGAAGCGGACAGGTCATGTGAAAGGGCATCGGCAGGCGACACCTCGATATGCTGTTCGCGCAGCATATCGGCAATCGTCCGCGCGTCGGTGTGAACCCTTTGCAGTGCGCCATCAATATGAACTGTGACCTGCTTGCCGCCAGCCTGAATCTCCGTGACGCTTGGGCTTGAGAACGAAGCGAAGAGCAGCGCCAGTGTCAAAATCAGCGTGCATGAGGTCGCTGCGATGACCGCCGCCAACAGCCAACGTTCCCGCTTGCGCTGTCGGACTGTCGGGTTCGGCTGGGTATCATGGGGCGAGACCGATGGTGGAATCATAACACCGAGTCTACCCGCAAGCGGTTCATCTGAACAGCCCGTAAGGAAGCACCTTAAAGTCGGTTGATATTCAAATCGTTTCCGTCACTTGACAAAGGGCTTTCTTCGGTTATAATGATACTTCGTATCAATAACGGAGGATGTGAAGAAATGACACTCACCAAAATTTTTGTATTTTTGATGGTTATCGGAATCCTTGTTCCAGCCACGCCCCTGGCTGCGCAGGACGACCACATTCAGCTGGTGGCATCGCATGGCATTCTGGCGGATGTCATCAGGCAGGTAACTGGCGACCTGGCTGATGTCGCTGCGCTGATGCCACCAGGCGCAGACCCGCACAGCTTCGAGCCGACGCCGGGGGATTTGACATCCCTTGCCAATGCTGACCTGGTGTTTGTCAATGGCGCCCGCTTTGAAGAGAGCTTGCTTGAAGCGATTGAGGGCGCTGCTGAAGGCACCAACATCGTTGAGGCTTCTGCCTGCGTCGAAATCATCCCTTACACTGCCAGCGACCCTCATCAGGACGAGCATGCGCATGACGATGACCATGACGACGACCATGCTGATGACCATGATGACGAACATGGCGACGACCACGACGATGAACATGCTGACGACCATGATGACGAACATGATGACGAACATGGCGACGACCACGACGATGAACATGCTGATGACCATGAGGACGAGCACCATGAGGACGCTATGAGCCACCCATGCGCCGACCACGACCGCGAACTGGGAGTTGAGCAGGGGCATGAACACGAGACTTTGGGACGTCTGGCGGAGATTGACTGTGACGCGGGACACCATGACCATCACGAGGCGGAACACGATGAACACGCTGAAGGCGCTTGCGACCCGCACGTCTGGATGAACCCGCAGAATGTGATGTACTGGACGCTGATGATTCGTGACAGCCTGTCCGCCATCGACCCCGCCCATGCCGACAGCTATGCTGCGGGAGCCGCGGCTTATCTGGGCGAACTGGAGGCTTTGGCCGAGGATTATATCGAACCTGCGCTGGAAAACCTGCCGCCAGAAAAGCGGGTGCTGGTCACCAGCCACGATTCACTGAGATACCTGGCAGCCAGCTATGATTTTGAAATCATCAGCACCGTCATTCCCGGCCTCTCAACCCTGGCCGAACCCAGCGCTCGTCAAGTCGCCGCTTTAATTGATCTCGTCAAGGCGGAGCAGGTGCCGGCGATTTTTGGCGAAACGACCGTCAGCCAAGACATCATCCAGGCCATCGCCGCCGAAACCGGCGCCAAGCTGGTGACGCTCTACAGCGGCAGCCTCAGCGCAAGCGACGGGCCCGCCGCGACCTACCTGGATTACATGCGTTACAATATAAGCGTCATCATTGACGCATTGAAAGGCGACAGCTAAGCTGGAAAGCATGGTCAAATTCGGTTTTCAGCAGAGCAAACCAAGCCCGTCCGCCGCCCGCCCGCCTGCCCTGGATGTCTGCCAGCTGGATGTTGGGTATCCGAGCAAGCGATATGCCATCTCCAATATCAGCTTCAGGGTCGAAGCTGGCGAGCGGGTGGCGGTGATTGGCCCCAATGGCGCTGGCAAAAGCACCCTCTTCAAAGCCATCGTCGGCTTTCTGCCCTTTACTCGCGGGCATATCTCGATTTACGGGAACGATTGCTACAGCAGCCACAGCCATGTCGGTTATGTGCCGCAGCAAAGCGAGATTGACTGGTCGTTCCCGGTATCGGTCTTTGATGTCGTGATGATGGGGCGCAGCCGTCATATTGGCTGGCTGCGGCGCCCAAGTAAAAAAGACCGCGCCATCGTGCGGGATATACTGGCTCGCTTTAGCCTGAGCGACCTTGCCAACCGTCAGATTGGCGAACTCAGCGGCGGTCAGCGGCGGCGGGTGTTTATCGCGCGGGCGCTGGCACAGGATACCCCAGTGCTGCTCATGGATGAGCCTTTTATCGGCATCGACCACCGCGCCGAACACGAGATTATGGAAACCCTGGACATCCTGACCCGACAGGGCATCACCATCCTGCTGTCCACCCATCACCTGGAAAAAGCCGCCCAACACTTCGACAAAATCCTCATCCTGAACGGCTCGCTGTTGGCTTTTGGCGAGCCAGCCGCGGTGCTGACGCCAGAGAAGCTGACCAGCGCCTTCGGTCCCACCCTGCCCATCTTCAGGCATCAAGGCGAACTCCTCCTGTTCAGCCAGCATCATCGGAGCGCTTCGCATGAACATCATTGACTTTTTGGCTGAACCCCTGCATTACAGCTTTATTCAACGGGGTATGCTGGCGCTGGTTCTGGTGGGGGGCATCAGTGCGGTGGTCGGCTGCTTTGTGGTGGTTCGCGGGATGGCATTCTTTGGCGATGCGCTGGCGCATACGATTTTGCCCGGCATCGCCCTGTCCTATACCGCCAGCGGCGGCAGCATCGGCAGCAATCTTTTTGTCGGCGGCCTGGGCGCCGGGATTGTTTCAGCATGGGTCATCGCCTGGCTGACCCGCAGGGAAGGCCTGAAAGAGGACAGCGCCGTCGCCATTGTCTTTGTGACCATGTTTGCGCTGGGCATCGCCATCGTCAGCACGCAATCGAGCTACACCGTCGACCTGACGCACATCCTCTTCGGCAGCATCAACGGCATCAGCCGCCATGACCTCATCATCATGGCGGGGATGGCGGCCCTGGTGCTGCTCGTCATCGCTCTGCTCTACAAAGAGTTCCTCATCATCAGCTTCGATTTGAATCTGGCGCACAGCCTCAAGCTGCCCGTGGAATCCTTGCGCGTTCTGCTGCTGGTTCTCATCGCCGTGACGATTGTCGCCAGCCTGCAAGCCGTCGGCATCGCCCTGATGCTGGCGCTGCTGATTACGCCCGCCGCGACCGCCCGCCTGCTGGTCAAACGCCTGCATCACATGCTCGCTGTCGCCAGCCTCATCGGCATCATCAGCGGCATCGCCGGCTTTTATGCCTCCTATTATCTGGATATTCCATCTGGGGCCTGCATTGTGCTGACCTTGAGCGCCCTGTTTGCCCTGGTATTTCTCCTGCAATCCCTGCGGAATGCTGGCAGCGGAAATCCGCCAAATTAGCACCTTTTGGGGTATAATGGGCTGGAAACCATAAGAGGGGCATGGATATGACGGCGCTCAAGCAGGAAATCGAAGCACGCGGTTACGCCATCGTGAAGGGGCTGCTTGACGAGGACAGCCTCCGCGCGATTGTCGATGACTATCATCAGCTATTGCATCGGCTGGCGCCGCAATGGTATGCCGCCGGTCAAATCTCATCCGACTTTAAGCGGCTTCCATTTGAGGAACGCCTGACCGCCATCCTCAGCGAATCGCGGGAAAATCTGTACGGTCATTTCGATATTGCCCTGCCGCCCGCCAACGCCACCCAGGATACGCCCTTCCATCTCAGTCGGGCGGTTTTTAATCTGCTGCGCAGCGAAGCCCTGCTGGATAAGGTCGAGGAGGTCATCGGCGGCGAGATTCTGGCAAGCCCCATCCAGCATGTCCGCATCAAGCCCGCACAGGCGAAAGTCGCCGCCCATCCCAGCAGCCTGGTTCAGCAAACTGGCTGGCATCAGGATATGGGGGTCGCCCGTCCCGAAGCCGATGACACCTGCATTCTGACCGTCTGGCTTGCCATCACCGATGCCACCGTCGCCAATGGCTGTTTGCAGGTCATCCCCTACAGTCACCTCAATGGCATCACCCTGCACTGTCCGGCGGGCGAGGTGACGATTCCGAAGCAGCTGCTGGCTGGCAGGCCTGTTCCCCTGCCCATCCGCGCTGGCGATGCCATCTTCATGCACCGCCTCACCCAACACGCCTCACTGCCCAACCGCAGCGACACCATTCGCTGGAGCTTTGACCTGCGCTATCAGCCCATCGGCCTGCCGACTGGCCGCGACGAATTCCCCGGGCTGATTGTCCGCAGCCGCAAAGACCCGACGCAAATGCAGGATTATGAGACTTGGCTGGGGGAGTGGGTCGCCGCCCGCGAGCGCGTGGGGAATCATCACGGGCGACCGCTGACTCATCGCTGGGATGGCGCTGACCCGACCTGCGCCTAGCACGGCAGCCTATTTGGCACTGTGCCACTTTTCCATGCGCTCCAGCTGCGCCTGCATCCACTGCTTATAGCTGAGCTTCAATAAAGCGCAAAAATTATTTCCACGCAGCAGACACAGCCGTTTTGGTGGACGATGCTGTTTTCAGCCATCTTGACATCAGAACATTTGTCCGCTAAAATAAAAATAGATGACAAGGAGACTGAACCATGCGCTATCAAACTGAAATCATCATCAATCTGCCGCGCCAGCGGGTGGTTGAGCTTTTCGACAGCTTCGAAAATCTGAAGCAGTGGCAGGAGGGTCTGGTCAGCTACGAACACATCAGTGGCGCGGTCGGTACACCTGGCGCCAAGACACGCTTGCACTACGATATGGGAAGACGGCAGCTGAAGATGATCGAGACCATCACCGTTCGCAGCCTGCCCGATGAGTTCTCTGGCATCTACGAGGCGCCTGGCGTTCACAATATCGTCAAAAATTATTTCCACGACGAAGGCGCAGCCACGCGCTGGGTGCTCGACACCGAGTTCAAGTTCAGCGGCTTGATGAAGCTGACCTCGCTGTTGATGGGCGGCGCATTCCGCAAACAGACCCGCAAAGGCATGGAAGCCTTCAAGCGATTTGCCGAAAACGCGCCAAACTAGCGCCTGTCCAGCAGCTGGCGGGTCATGCCGGCATGTCCCAGATGCTCTGCCGTGTGGTCAAGCGCATGGAGCAATGCCCAGGCGCGGGTGCATTCAAATTGCCCCCTCGTTGGCGAGGTGAAGGCGACGACCTCGCCCAGGCGGCTTTGCGACTGGGATTGAAACGCCTGTCTGTAGAAGGCAATGTTGGATGCAAAACGCGCCTTGAGCGCATCAAGCTGATAACCCGATGCCCGAAACTCTGCCGGACGGTCCCGCTCAGGCACATCGTCAATGGCAACGCCTATCCAGTAACGTTCAGCCGCCGTAACATGCACCGCCAGCACACACAGCGAATTCATATCGGCGCCAGGCGACCAGTCCAGTTCTTCGCTGGTCAGCCCTTCGAGATACCGCTCATAATCTTCGTGCAGACTTTCCAAACGTTGGATGACATCAGCAAACAAGGCGTCCATCGCCACATCTCCCAATCATTGCCACTTATGGCAGGCAAAGGCGCTCATTGAATGCGCAGCATAACCCTTGAAGTGGCGTCCCACAATTCTTCCAAGGCATAAAAATCGCGCTTTTCTGGCGAGAAAAAATGCACGACCACATCCCCATAATCCATCACAACCCAGCCACTCGCGGCAGTTCCCTCGTTGGTAAAGGGCAATTTCCCATAATTCTCCTTGACATCCCGGCGGACAAGCTCGGTCAAGGCACGCAGGTGGCGGTCATTGTCGCCAGAACAGATGATGAAAAAATCCGCGATGATGTTGTCGGGCCTCAAGTCGAGCAAGAGGATGTCCTCTGCCTTGCGATCCTCGACAAGCTCCACAATATGACGGGCAAGTTCCAATGATTGCAATAAAAGGTCTCCATAGCTCTGGTTTCAATAGGGTATCCTTATCTCATTTTAGCACAGGATGCCGAAAGGGGACAATTTGATTTCACTGAGGATGATGCCAAAACACGAATACCTGAACAAAATCGTTGATTGGGCAAGCAGGGAAGAGCCGATTCGGGCGGTGGTTGTCACTGGCTCGCTGGCGCGGGACGATGGCTCGGTTGATGAATGGTCAGATTTGGATGTGCAAATCATCGCCAGCGACTTTGCTGAATACATCCGTGACGACAGTTGGCTGGATGCGCTTGGCGAGGTCTGGATTCGCTTTCCGCTGGACGTGGCAGCGCCCTATCGCCTGGTCTGGTTTGCCGGCGGCAAGAAGGTCGATTTTCAATTCAGCCGGGTCGCCGCGCTTGAGGACATGATAGACCGCGGCGAATTATCCGAAGAATACCAGCGCGGTTACATCGCTGCCCTCGACAAAGACAACCGCTTCCAGAACCTGCCGCCTTCACCGCATATCTTCCCGCAGGCCGCGCTGCCCAACCCCGAAGAACTGCACGCGGTCATCAACGAATTCTGGTTCGAGGCGCTGCATGTGGCACAGTTTATTCGGCGGCGCGAATTTTGGGTGGTCAAGTTCCGCGACTGGACGATGAAAGGCAATTTGCTCCGGCTGCTGGAATGCCGCGCCACCCGCGGCAAGGGAGTCAATACATGGCTGATAGGCAGGCGCATCCGCGATTGGGTTGACCCCGAAACCTACCGCGCCCTCGAGGGCATCTGGTCAAGCTGGGACGCGGCGCAACTCTGGGAGAGCCTGCTGCTGCAAATTGACCTCTTTCAGCGCCTGTCGCTGGAACTGACGGCGGAGCTTGACTATCCCTATCATGCCGAGACCTATGCCAAAATCCAAGGTTACATCCGGGAACTGTACGCTGGAGACAGCATGGAACGCCCTAATCAAGCGTGAATTCGCCATCAGGCTCCAGGACAACCGCCTGCGCATCGGTCTCATGCCGCACCCTTTCGCCCCATTGCGCCGCATCCTGCTCAATCGGCGGGAAGGTGTTGAAGTGCATCGGCGTCACATAGCGGGGGTTCAGCCAGCGAATCGCCTTGAGCGAATCCTCAATCCCCATCGTAAAGACATCGCCAATCGGCAAAAATGCCAAATCGAGATTTTCCTCGCCAATCAGGCGCATATCGCCGAACAGGCTGGTGTCGCCGGCGTGATACAAGGTTTTGCCGCCGCCACGGATGACAAAGCCATTCGGCTGCCCGCCATAAGTCCCATCGGGGAATGATGAACTGTGGAAAGCGACCGTCCATTTGGCGCTCATCCAGTCATTGCGATAGCTGCCGCCCGGATTGCCCTGAAAGACATTTGGCACTCCCTGGGCGCTGTACCAGTTGCCCATCTCAAAATTGCATACCACTGTCGCCCCGGTTCGCTTGGCAATCTCGACCGAATCGCCCACATGGTCGCCGTGAGCATGAGTCATCAGAATAACTTCCGCTTCAAGGTCCTCCGCTTTTGATACTGCTGCCGGATTGCCCGTCAAAAACGGGTCAATCAGCACCTTGTGCCTGTCAATCTCCAATAAATACGCTGAATGTCCCAGCCATTTGAACGAAACAGCCATCTGCTTCTCCTGTCATCTGCCTCTGCCGAAATTGAACATCTCGAGTTAATCCGATTGTATCATCATCATGGGATTCGCGCTAAGGGCGGGCCGCCTGTTCAAAACTTTTTATGGGCGTCTATTTACGTTTTTTAGTAGTACTAGTAGTAGGCCCTGTTCAAACTGTTCAAAACTTTTTAGCCGTTTGGGAAATCTGCGAAATATATCCCAAGCCTATCCCAAATTCCCCCAGAATCAGGCAAATATATCCCAAAAATAAGAGCCAATTTGGGATATATTCGAAAAAAGTTTTGAACAGGTGCCTGTTCAAAACTCACCGAGTTTTGAACAGTTTGAACAGGTCGGTGCGGAGTTTTGAACAACTATGACGATTATTACAAAGTTTTGAACAGTTTTGGCTCTAAAAACCCCTGCCTGTTCAAAACTTTGAACAGGTTTTGAACAGGCTGAAGCCGATTTGCCGCGATGATTTGGTAAATGATTTTGGGATATTATCCCAATATCCCAAGTGGAATTTGGGATATTCGATTCCGAACCGCCAGCAAAATGACCATGCCAATCCTGCGGCTTCAATATAAAATACAGTCATCAGCAGACAACAAAGGACAAAGGATTTTCGACAATGAATGGGATAAGGTTAGCCTGGCGCACGGTCATTTTTCTGGTGCTGACGGCAGTTATTGTGGGCATCGTGGGCGGCATCTTGGGCTGGATTTGGGTCACGGGCGGTTCTGGTGAAGCCAGTCGGTCGGTTGAGGAAGTGCTTGCCGAGCGTGAGGCGAATCAAGCCGAGATTGTAGCAGCCGTTGATGCGGCGCTTGCGGATGCTGCCGCGACCATCATCCCGGCAGCGGTCAATACGGCAGTTGCCGCAGTGGCTGATACAATGAGCGCCGAAAGTGAAAGCGAGCCAGTCGAATTTGGCATTGTATCAGCCGAAAGCCAGGCGACCTTTACGCTGGAAGAAGATTTGCGCGGCAGCCGCACCACAGTGGTCGGCTCAACCCGTGATGTGGGCGGAACTGTCACGGTCGATTTGGAGGATCCAAGGGCATCTTCCATCGGGACGATTGTGGTCAATGCACGCACCCTAGAGACGGACAACAGCTTCCGCAACCGCGCCCTGCGCAGCGACATCCTCAAATCAGCGCAGGATGCCTACGAGTTTATCTTCTTTGAGCCGCGCTCACTCGACAATTTCTCGGCAGAGTCGGTCAGCGTGGGCGATACCCTGACCTTTGACATCACGGGGGATTTGAGCATTGCCGACGCAACGCGAAGCGTCACCTTCAATGCCAGCGTCACCCTGGAGAGCGAGACGCAAATCAGCGGCAGCGCCAGCGCCAATGTCCTCTATGCCGATTACAATCTGGTCATCCCGCAAGTGCCATCGGTCGCCAATGTGACCGACGACGTCGACCTGGCCATCCATTTTGTGGCGACTGCCGGCGAGTAAGCTGAACGCAAAAGGCGGGAGATGGACAGCAGCCATCTCCCCTACTGAAAATCAGGCAGCAGTCATCATAGCTGTCTGGCAGGCTCTAATAGACAGCGGAAAAGAAACATGCCCAGAAAACTCTATGTGACCGAGCCGCGGGTGATAAATAGCGTGGGTTCGCGCAGCGGCTCGCTCCCGTATATCGAAGTCGCCACCACCAACCGCAACAAACTGGAAGAATTCCGCCGCATTTTGTCGGGTTACGAAGTCGTGGGCAAAAAACTCGATATTGAGGAAATCCAAAGCCTTGACCCCTATAAAGTCGCCAGATTCAAAGCCATCGAAGCCTACAAGGCAAATGGTTACAACCCCATTCTGATAGAGGAGACCTCGCTCTCCCTGCGCGGCTTGGGCGGCCGGCCAGGAACTTATATCAAAGACTTTTCCGAAGATATTGAGATGCGCCGCATGATTGCCGAAACTTGGCTGCGGGGGCGGGACCGCGCGGCGCTGGCAAAAATCCTGATAGCCGTCTTTGATGGCAGCCAGGTGCATATCCGCGAGGGCAAGACCGAAGGCACTATCGCCCACTGCCTGCGTGGCACCAATGGCTTTGGCTGGGATGATATGTTTATCCCCAAGGGCGATACGCGCACCTTTGCCGAGATGAGCAGCGAGGAAAAAGACAGCCGCTCCATGCGGCGGCAGGCTTTGCTGGCGCTGTGCCAAGAGCCTTTTGAACTCGGGCAGGGCATTTTTATGATTCCCGAACCCTATCGTCAGGAAGTCGAGCGGGTCGATTATGAAGCCCTGCGCGATGAGGGCGCTTTGCGCTTTGCCTATGCGCTGGAGGCGCTGGAAGAGGACAACCCGCCCAACCACGATTTCGAAGCGCCTCATTATCAGCCGATTGAATACGAAGAGAATATCTATTACACCCGTTATCTGCCCAAAGCCGATTCCAAAAGCATTGGCTTGATTCTGACCGATGTAGACCGCGGCAACCTGCACATGAACAGGAACGGGACGCCGGTCATTTGGCAGTTTGGCCCCGAACGCCGCACCCTTGCTCTGGCGCAGCGTGCCGATTTCTTCCGCAGCAGCCTGAACAGCGAAGTGCTGAAGACGCTGGCGGACATCGGCAGCGGGCGCATCAGCATACCCCAGCGAAGCAACAAGCGCTCACAAACGATTGAAATCGTGCTGGGGATGAATGACAGCCCTTTTAGCACCAGCACCTATTCCTGGAAAGATTTGGGCTATCGCAAGATGTCAGCGGACAGATATGTCTCGCGGACGCAAAGCGCCGAATATGGGCTGTTTAACTGCATTGGACGCTATCCGCGCAGCATCCTCGGCCTGGGCTCCATGCCAGCGATTTCGGGCTGGCGCGATGTCCTCGTGACGGCTGCCATCGGGCATCACCCCATTTTCACGCATCGCAACAGCATTTTTGCCGGCTATATCGAACGGCAGGCGGCGGTCATCAATTCCGCCAAAGCCGTGCTGCGGCGGCTGGGACTCAGCCAGGCCCATTATGAAGGCGCAGCCCGCAACATCGGGGCAGCCATCGGATGCAGCCAAGTCGCCGACGAGGTGGCGGCAGCGCGTTACCTGTATGAACAGGCGGGCGTCCGCCTCTTCCGCATCTATACCATCAACTCCGACCCGCGCGTCATCGAGGTTGCCGCCGCCATCCGCGCCGAATTGGGCGACGAGATTGAGTTGTTTGTCGGGCAGGTCAGCGACAAGGCACAATGCCTCAAGCTGATTGACCCCGCCATTCGTGTCGATGGCCTGTTCTTCGGGCATGGCGGCGGGCGGCAATGCACCTCGGCCACCAACGGCATGGCCGTCACGACCCTGGAAGAGGTCTACAGCATCACCACCGACGAGCGTTTCAATCAGGTGACGATTGCCGTCGAAGGCGGGATTGGCACTTCGATGGGGCATCTGCTGCTGATGGGCGTCGACCTGATTTCGTACAATCAGCAGTTGGCGCACTGCGTCATCGAACAGGGCGATATTTACTTCGAGCATAAATCAGGCAAGGTTTGCATGCCCTATCACGGCAGCGCCTCGGCGCCGACCCTGATTATCGAAAGCGCCAATCCCAAACTGGCACGCAAACGCCTGCGCCCCGGCGGACGAACCCGCAATGTCGAAGGCAAGGCCGGCTATCGCTTCTTCGAGGAAAAAGCCAATTCGATGGCCTTCTATCTCAACACGTTTAAGCATTATGCCGCGCGAACGATGGCGGATGTGGGCGTGACCAATATGGCGGAATTGCGCGACTTCGCCCGCAGCAGCGACCAGGAACTTATCCGCGTGGTTAGCTCGCAAGCCAGCGCGGTAGGACAGGCCTATGGGAATTGGATGTGAGTTCCTATAAAATTTATTGACAGAGGCATTCAAACTAAATTATACGATATATGCCCATGATACAATAGTGAATACATTCAGTAATGTTGCTGTTTGGGGTCACAACTATATTGGGAGAAAACTAAAGGTAAGGCAGTATTAGACTAGAGGCAGCTTGTGACGATGACAAGGGTTAAACCCAAACGCAATGGGCGGAAGTGGTTTTCCATATTCAGCATCACTATGCTCGTTATTCCGTTGCTGACTCCGCTCGTTTGCGTTGCTGTTCTTATCATCCCTCTAACCTATGACGAAGGCTATTCAATGACGGAAGCTGAACGTCCGGGAGCATACTTCCCGTCCGTGTCACATAGTTGCCGCGCCCTGCCGCTATGTAAGTTACTTCTGCTTCGGTTGGAAGGCGACAATTTTGTTCTCGTCTGTGGTTAGATACCCGTCTTCAATCAAGGCGATGCCCTTTGGGATAAGACTGCTTGAAATGCCAATAATCTGAAATGGGCCCGATGTAAGAGCTTAAAAGACGATAACCCCCCGCGCCACATCGCCGGTCAGCATCGCCGCATAAGCCTCGTTAATCTGGTCGAGGCGGTATCTGCGGGTCACCAATTCGTCCAGCTTGAGCTTGTCCGCCAAATACAAATCAATAAAGCGGGCAAAATCGCGGCGAGGGTTGACCGTGCCATAATAACTGCCGCGGATGGTTTTTTCGCTGCGGGTGATGATGGCGCCGGGCAGATTCGTGCCACTGCCCATGGGCGATAATCCAACCAGCGTGAGCGTACCGCCAGGGCGCAGAGCATCCAGCGCGAGTTCCTGCAACTTGGGCAGGCCGACCGATTCAAAAACATGGTCAGCCCCCCGTCCCCCCGTCAGCTTGCGAATGGCATCCACCGTATGCTCGTCCGACATCAAGCTGTGGCTGGCGCCAAATTCGCGGGCGATGTCCATTTTCGTCTGCTGGGTGTCCACAGCGATAATCGGATCGGCGCCGCATAACTGCGCCCCTTGAATAATGTTCAGCCCGACCCCGCCAGCGCCATAAACGGCGACGCTTTCCCCAGGGCGCACCGCGGCGGTGTACATGGCCGCGCCAACACCCGTCGCCACGGCACAGCCCACCAAAGCCGCCACCTCCAGCGGAACATCCGCCCGTATCGGCACGCAGCTTTGCTGTGGCACAACAACATATTCGGCAAAGCAGCCCAAGCCGCTAAAGATATACACCCTTTGACCCTGCCACGAAAGGCGGCTTGTTCCATCCAGCTGCAAGCCGGCCCGCAGCGCGGGCGTATAGGTTTCGCAGAGGTTGACCTGATTGTGCTGGCAGTAAAAACATTCGCCACAAGCCGGCCGCCAGCTTAAAGTGACATGGTCGCCCGGTTTAATCTGCGTAACGCCGTCCCCAACGGCCTCAACGACGCCTGCGCCTTCGTGGCCGGCGATAATCGGCATCGGGTAACGGGTTGTCCCTTCGACCACATGCCAGTCGCTGTGGCAGATGCCGCTCGCCGCCACCTTGACCAGGACTTCGCCGGCTTTGGGCGGCGCCAGCGTAACGGTCTCGATGCGAAAAGGGGTATGGGCTTCGGTCAGGAGTGCGGCTTGCATCTGCATGGCGGTTTGCTTTCTGCTGGGCGAGGCAGGCTTGTTTCAAATAACGAAAATGTTGACAATCAAATATGACACATAACATACGATGATATATAATGAACCTATGTAAGTAAAGGATAAGCCACATATCAGATTCAAGATATATTCAGCATGATGCAAACCATCGATAGCTAAGACGAGTGCATTTACCAGAGGACAAAATGTACCAAATGACACTACCGAAGATGATGACACAGCGGCTTGAGGGCGATATTCCTGTCGATTTATATCTTGGCAGCGGTGGGAGGCGTTTTTTATTTATCAGTCGTGACCAGCGCAGCTATACCCATGGGATTCACAAATACCCGGCAAAATTTTTCCCGGAATTGCCGCGTTGGATGATTCAAAGGTACAGTCAAGTCGATGACCTGATTCTTGACCCCTTTATGGGCAGCGGTACAGCCAACCTGGAAGCATTGCTGCTGCAACGCCCAAGTGTCGGTGTCGACATTGATCCATTTTCAAGAATGCTGTCACGGGTCAAGACAAATCCACTGAATAGCCGCGACTTATTTGATGCCCGCGAGCAATTATTGCGTTTGCTGAAGGGGTTTGACTCGTGTCAGAGCCAGCATGACATTCCCGAATTCCCTTATCGTGATCGTTGGTTTCGGCCCTATGTCCTCAAAGAACTGGCATTTATCAAAGGCTGCATCCATCAAGTGGATTGCGACTCAAAGATGCGCGACTTCCTGATGATTACATTCTCATCCATCATTCGTCAGGTGTCGCAGGCGGATAACAACTGTACCCGTACCGTTATTCGGCAAAAGCTCAACAAGCAGGTTGCGCCCAACTATGCGCTTAAACTTTTCTTGCGGCGCCTGGAAAAAAACATACAAGGCATGGTTGATTTGTCGAATACGGGAAAAGCAACCAAGGTCGAGATACCCACCGAAGCCAGCGCAACCGATTTGAGCTTGTACCCGGCACATACGTTTGACCTTGCCTTGACATCACCACCTTACTTGAATGCGGTCGATTATCCGAGAACGCATCAGTTGGAAATCTATTGGCTTGGATTTGCCAGCGGCTCACTGCGCGACCTTAAACGCGCTCATGTTGGCACCGAAGTCGTCAGCGCTAAAGATTATAAGATATTGCATCTGACGGGTATTGATAGCGCCGATGCTGTCATTCGGTCTATTTACGATACCGACCCGCGCCGAGCGTATATCGCCTATAAGTTCGTTCAGGATATGGTACTGAACTTGCAAGAGGTTAATCGGGTATTAAAACGGGGTGGACGCTATGTCATTGTCATCGGCTCAAATATGGTTCGCGGGCATATTTTTGAGAGTTGGCGTTATTTGCGCGATGTTGCGCCGAGCTTGGGGTATAAGATAGATACATGGTTCGTATCCGAAATCATCAATCACTTTATTAAAGTCCCACGCCAAGAACGGATAGAAGATGATTATGTCCTCGTGCTGGAGAAGGAATAATGGAAAAGGGGATTTTGTCCTGAACTTTGACTATAATCCCTAACCCTCTCAGCCAAAGCCGCGCCGCCTGCGAAAACGCTCCTCTTTGAAAGGGTCGCCCTCATTGTGATAGCCCCCCTGTTCCCAAAAGCCAGGTTTGTCCACCGGGCTGAATTCCAAAGCCCGCAGGAACTTGGCGCTCTTCCAGAAATAACGTTTGGGCACCAAGGTGCGCACCGGCCCGCCATGCTCCATCAAATCCGGGTCTTTCAGCCATCGCCCTTCATATTTGTATGCCAGCATCACATCGTCATCCAGCATGGTCTCCAGTGGCAGATTGGTCGTATAGCCATAATCGCAATGCGCGATAACATAACGCGCCGCGCTGGTTAGCTCAAGCTCCTGCAAAAAATCGCGGAACATGACGCCCTCCCAGGTGGTATCAAATTTGCTCCAGCGCGTGACGCAGTGAATATCGACCGTCACTTGCTGGCGGGGCAGGGACAGCAGTTCATCCCAAGTCCAGCGTTTCTCCGCTTCGACAGCGCCAAAAACGCGCAAATCCCAGGTCTCAGGATTGAACGTTGGCGTCGGGCCATAGGTCAGGACTGGAAATTTCTCCGTGAGCGACTGACCAGCCGGCAAGCGGCCGGCCGCACGCATCTCTTTTTCTTTCTCTCGACGTCTCAAAAAGCGCATTTTATCTCCATGGACATCTAATCGGTGTGGGTGAGTTGCAACACAGTGCGCAAGAGGACATTGGCGCCAGCTTCGACATGCGACCATGAGGTGAACTCTTTGGGGTTGTGGCTGATGCCATCGACCGAGGGCAAGAAAATCATCCCCGTCGGCACAATGCGGTTCATAATCTGGGCATCGTGGCCAGCATAGCTGATAATCGGCATATAGCGCATATTCTCCGCCTGGCAGGCGCGTTCAAACTGGCACATAAACGCTGCCGACATCTGCGCGACCTCGCGGTGCAGGCCGCGGTCAGTCGTTACCGACAGGCGATAATTCCGAGCGCAGTCGCGGCTCAAACGGATAATGCGGGCTTCCATCTCCCGCAGGGTGGCGGCATCGGGATGACGCAGTTCAACCCGCAGAGAGGCTTCCGCTGGCACGACATTAAAGGTATCCGGCTTGACGCTCACATGCCCGCAGTTGACCACGCCTTCGGGGTATTCCTCGAGAATGACCTTATGCACCAGAATAATAAAGGACGCTGCCCCTTGCAGCGCGTCACGGCGCTGGGCCACGGTGGTGGTGCCAGCATGGGCGGCTTCGCCATAAAAGGTCATATTATAAGTCGTGCGCCCCACAATCCGGTCCACAATCCCGATGTCAAAACCCTTGTCGTGGAGTTGACGGCCCTGCTCGATATGCACTTCCAAGAAGCCCAGAATCGTATTCGGGTCGCGGCGGGCGCGGTGGATTTCTGGCGGCAGAATGCCAGCCCGATAGAGCGCCGCCCGAAAGGACCCATTTGCCTGAAGTGAATCGTTGATGTCGTCTGCCGAGATTTCGCCAATCAGCCCGTTGCTGCCGAAGAGCGATTTCCAGGTGCCTTCTTCATCGGTAAAGTTAATCGCCTCCAGGTGATAATTCAGCTTGAGGCCCGCCTCTTTGATGCGCCGCAGGCATTCCAAGGCAATCAGGACGCCAATCGCGCCATCATAGCGCCCGCCATTCGGCACGGTATCCAAATGCGAGCCAATCATCAGCGTTTTGGCATCTGCCCGCTCACCATGCAGGATGCCGCTCAAGTTGCCGACTTCATCATCCTTTATCGACAAGCCAGTTTCCTCAATTCGGTCGGCAAACCATGAACGCGCCGCCAGGTCGTCATTCGAGAGCGCCGGCCGCGAGATGCCGCCGCCGCGGGTCGTGCCGATTTCCGAAAGTTCTTCAAAGTCCCTTCGCAGCCGCTTGCTATTGATTCTGAGGTTCGTCCGGGCAAGTATCAAAAGTTGCACCCATCACGCGATGATTGAATGAATATACAAATTATAGAACCAAAACCGAATATGGCAACATATTATGGCACAAAACTCACCAAGGGCGACAGCAAGGGCGCATTTTGCTATCAAACAGCCCGTTTAAGCCTGTCCCTTGTTATCATTCTGCTTTGCGTTACCATATCCCAAGTGTGTTCAGCCATCTTTTCGGGGAAGCCCGTATGCGAACCCTGCTCGACCAAAGCGAACGTCAAAGCTCACCTTATCGCTGGGTGATTTTGACGCTGGTGACCCTGTCTGGCTTTATGGCTATGGGTTTTCCCACGACGGGCGTCTCGGCGCTGTTTAGCGAAATTGCCGATTCGCTCGGTCTGGACCTGGTTCAAATAGGCGCGGTGTGGGGCGTGGGGTCGGCGATGGGCATTTTCACGACCTTCCTGGGCGGCACCTTTATTGATTATGTTGGCACGCGCCGCTCGCTGGTGGCGCTCTGTGTGGCAACCGGCATCGCTGGCGCCCTGCGCGGCTTCGCCTTCGATTTCTGGTCGCTGTTCTTTTTTTCATTTTTGTTTGGCATGGTGCAGCCGGTTTTGCCGATGAACTTCATCAAGCTCAATCGGCAATGGTTCGCCTCCGGGCAGCTGGGCCTTGCCAGTGGCGTGATGTCGGCCGGCTTTGCGACTGGCTTGATGCTCGGCTCGCGCTTGAGCGCAACGGTGCTGTCGCCACTGCTGGGGGGCTGGCGGGCGGTGCTGATTTTTCTGGGGCTTTGCGCGATTGGCATCGGTGTCTTATGGGCGCTGCTGCATCCCCCCATGGAAAAAAGCAGAGCCAAGCGCCCCGATATTAAGCAGATGCTCGCCAATTTGCGCCATGTCAGCCGTTATCGTGAACTCTGGGTGATTGCGCTGGCCGGATTCGGTGTGATGGGGCTGATGCGCGGGCTGGTGGGTTATGTGCCGACCTATCTGCGCGAAATCGGCTGGGAGGCCGTCGATGCCGATACCGCCATCACCGTATTTTTCCTCGCCAGCCTTATCGGCGCCATACCGATTTCGCATATCTCCGACCGCATCGGCAACCGCCGTCTGGTGATGGCATTTGGCACAGCCATGATGACGCTCGGCACTGGCCTGATGTTCCTTGTGGGCGATGTCTTCTGGGGAGTGATGCTGGCGATGGTGGTCGCTGGCTGCTGCTTCGATAGCTTTATGGCGCTCAAAGGCGCGTCCATCACCGAAGTCGAGGGACTGCAAGTCGCTATGATGGGCAGTGCGCTGGGCTTTGCCGGGATGCTTCAGAATGTTGGCGCGACCATCACACCGCCCCTTGGCAACGCGCTCTCCACCCTTGGCCTGCATGTGCCATTTCTGCTTTGGGCCTGCTCCGGGCTGCTGGGGGTGCTTAGCCTGCTCAGCTTCCGCAAGCGCAAGGGCTAGTCGCGGCCGCCAAACAATCTCAACAGGAACAGGAAGAGATTGATGAAATCCAGATACAGGGTCAGCGCACCGAGAATGCTGAACTTGAGGGTTTCATCGGGATTGACCGTGAAGCGCGGGTCAGCCGCCATTCTGGCGATGCGCTGCGTATCCCAAGCCGTCAAGCCAGTGAACAGAAGCACCCCAAAAATGCTAATCACAAAGTCCAGCGCCGAACTGCCGAGAAAGATATTGACGATGATGGCAATGAACAGCCCAATCAAGGCCATCATAAAGTAGGTGCTGTACTTGCTCAAATCCCTTTGGGTGGTGAGACCTACAATCGTCATCGCCGCAAAGACGCCAGCGGTCGTGAGAAAGGCGGCTGTGATAGACCCAAGCGGATAGACTATGAAAATGATAGAGAAAGTGAGGCCGGTCATCGCTGAATAGGCGAAGAACAGCAATCCAGCCAGGGTTGCCGAGATGCGATGGATAGCCCAACTCAGCCCGATGACAATCCCCAACTGCGCGATGACGGCTATCAGCAGCACCGTACCCGAAGGAATCAGTCCGCTTGTGCTTAACAGCGCCGACACAAAAGCGGTAATCAGCAGCCCCATGGTCATCCAGGCATAGACATTGCGCATCACCGCATTTAACTGTATGCCTTGCAGGGGGACGCCGTGCGGCTTGCCTGCCAAAGCTCCATTGTTACGAATGTTCATGATATTGACCTCCAGATAAATCCTGTCTCATCGGACTTGCGTTTCAAGGATACCCATTATTATAACAGAAAATCATAAAAATCGAGAGAGACACGCAGCCCACAGCGGCATTCTGCTATAATCGACCGCAGTTTGACTTGGCAGAAAGTAAAAGCCATGCGCCTGATACTGGCGTCATCCTCACCGCGCCGTCAGCAGCTTCTGCATCAGGCAGGAGCCGACTTTGAGGTGATGAAACCACAGATAGACGAATCGCGTTGCCCTGGCGAGCCTTTCATCGCCTATGTTGAGCGTTTGAGTCGGCAGAAAGCCGCGGCGGTCATAGGCTTGCTGGGGGATGAGCCGACCCTGGTCATTGCGGCCGATACGATTGTCGCGCTGGATGGCGAATTGCTGGGCAAGCCGCGTGATGCCGCTGAGGCCCGCCGAATGCTGCGCCGGCTGCGAAATCGCGCTCATCAGGTTTATACCGCCTTCACCCTCTGTCAACCGCCGCGGATGCTGACCCGCCATGTGCGCACCGATGTTCACATGCGCGATTATTCCGATGCCGAAATCGAAGCCTATATCGCCAGTGGCGACCCCTTCGACAAAGCTGGCGCTTATGCCATCCAGAACGCGGATTTTCATCCAGTCGCCCGCATCCAGGGCAGTTACACCAATGTGGTCGGCTTGCCGCTCGATGAACTTCAAGCGGCCTTGACCGAGCTTGGGCTTGCCTGGCCCCCGACAGCCCGCCGATGATGGCTATGCGGCCAGGATTGGATGAAGGTTCGCAATCGGTCTTGCGCCATCCGCCCGAAGCTGTCACAATCGCGGCGGCCTACAAACAAATAATAGGAGATATGATGACCACAACCACTTTGCAAGCGACCGCAAACAAACTGGCGGCGGCCGGCAAGGGCATCCTTGCTGCCGATATGCCCCGCTGGCGCCTGGAGGCACAACTCGAACAGCAGGGCATCACCCCCGATGACGGCAGCTATCGCGCCTGGTGTGAACTGCTCTTCACCACGCCGCAGCTAAGCGAACATATCAGCGGTGTCATCATGGCGGACGATGCGGCCCATCTCGATGCTGGCGCGGGCAGGTCGCTGGTGGAGCTTGTCAGGCAGAAGGGCATGATACCCGGAATTACACCCAGCAAAGGTTTGGTGAAGCTGGCGGGCACCAGAGGCGAGCTCATCGAGAGCGGGCTGGATGGCTTGCGCGAACGTCTTTCCCGCTATGCCGAAATGGGCTTCGGCTTTTCCAAGTGGCGCAGCCCCATCCGCATAGGCGAGGGCAGGCCCAGCGACTGTGCGATTGCCGCCAATGTTTATGTCATGGGGCAGTTCGCGGCGCTTTCGCAGGAAGCCGGCATCGTCCCCATGATTGAGCCAGAAGTTGAACTGGTGGGGAATCACACCATTGAGCGCTGCTTCGAAGTGACCGAAGGCTTCCTCAGGCGCAGCTTCGAGTCGCTTTATCTGCATCGGGTTGAATTGGAAGGCACGCTGGTCAAGGCCAGCATGGTCCTCTCCGGCGCCGACTGTCCCATGCAGGCGGATGTCGATACCGTCGCCGAACTCACGGTCAGGGTCTTGCGGCGGGCGGTCCCCGCAGCCATCCCAGGGATCACCTTCCTTTCAGGGGGGCAAAGCGATTTCAAGGCGACCGCGCATCTCAATGCGATGAACGCCAGCTATGAGACACCCTGGGCGCTGACTTTTTCGTATGCCCGCGCTTTGCAGCGTCAGCCGATGGCGCTGTGGCGCAACCGAGCGGAAAATGTCCCCGCCGCCCAGGCCGCCTTCAAACATCGCGCCAAAATGAACGCCCTGGCATCCATCGGTCTCTGGACGGAGTCGCTGGAAACACAAATGACGCCCGGCTAAGAGGTTTTGACAGCTTAGGCCAACAGCGCTTCGACAGCGCGGCGCCAATCGGGTGACAGCGCTTCAATCGTCAGCGCACGTTTGGCGGCCTCGCGGTCCGATTTGTCAAAATGGAGCAGGTGATTGATGTCCGCGATGCTCATGCCAGCCGCGTCTGCATGCAGCAGGGTAATAACGTCGCCGGCAGCTACTTCGCCTTCTTCCAGCACCCGCAGATAAAAGCCGGAGCGATTGGCTTTCAGGAAGGTTTTGGCAAAGCCACGGATGCCCATCTTGTCTGCCAGCTTGAAGCAGGGGATGCGCGGCTGGGTCACCTGCACCACCGCCCCCCCGATGCGATAGATGCTGCCAACATAAACAGCGCTTTCCAGCAGGCCCGCCAGCGTGAAGTTCTCGCCAAACTGACCATAAGCGAAATCATCCCGTTTCAGTTCAGCCGACCAGTAGGCATAATGTTCGTGAGGATAGCCATACACAGCTTGATAGGGGCCGCCGTGCGCCTTCAAGTCGGCTTGACCATCGCCCGCCAGATTGAGCCGACCGAGCCAAATCGGCGCCGCGACTGCCTGCTTGTAGATGCCACTACGATAGCTCCGCCCGCGGCAGTGAACCTCTCGCGGCGCCGCGATATTGACCGACAGCAGTTTCATGCTTCGTTATCTCCTTGCAGGCGTTCTTGACGCGATTTTAGCTGGTCGAGAATTTCTTCGGCTGGCGTCATGTTATCGACATAGGCTTGGCGAGCCTGCTCAACTGCGCTAAGCCGCTCTTCCGCCTGCTTTTGCGGCGCATCGCCCGCGCTTTCAATCAGCGCTGCCTGACCTGCAACCGCCATGCCCGATGATTCAGCCACTTCGTCCTCCATAGCCGCCGGTTGCCCGCGCCCTTCGAGGACAATTTTATAAAACGCAAATCCGCCCACAGCCAAAATCGCCAGCGGCACAATCAGCTGCACCACTGTCGAAATCAGGCTCAGCAGGCCAAGCGCCACAATAATCGCCAATATCGCTATCACAAGCTGCCGAATGCGTTTGTCCTTCATCGTCTGTCCCTCAAGCCAATGCCTTATCCCTAGTATAACGCAAATGAGGGCGAAAGGGTGTGCGCTCACGGGTGCGGGGCTTTGATGCCGCTGAATCGGTTTGGGCGTGCCAGCGTCCAATGTTCGCGCAGGCCCCAGCCAGCAACAGTAGCAAAGGACAGCGCATAAATCATCAAATAGAGGCTCAGTTCGCGCTGAATCTGCCAGGCCAGCCAGGCGCCCCAAAGCGCATAAACCATCAGCGCCAGTTCCAGCAAAATCGTCACATCGCCTGACAGGGCATAAGGATGGCTTGTCCAGTCGCGGGCGAACTTGGGGGTGCGCCTGAAGCCGACCTTGATGCCAAGCATGGCAGCCAATACCGCCAGGGTGTTGCTGAGCGAAATCCCAGTGCCGATGAAGAGCAGCGCCGGGAATGCCTGCAAACCGCCGCGCCAGCTGTCATACAAACGCAGTTGGCTGGCGAGGTACATCAGCGGCGGCGTCAATCCGACCAAGCCCAATGGCGCCAAGGGCAAATCCGCCAGCGTCTTCGCCAGCAGCAGCGGCGGCGTCAAGAGCAGCAGAATCAGCATCAGAGGGTGAGGCAGGTATTGGCATAGGTGCTGTATGGCCATGATTTTCTGCGGCAGGCTCAGCTTGGCCTTCATAAGCGGACGGGCCAGCTTGATAAGGCATTGCGTGTTGCCCATCGCCCAGCGTGCCTGCTGCTGTTTGTAGGCCGCCAGCTGCGGCGGGATTTCGCCAGGCACTTCCACATCACTCAAAAACAGCGAATGCCAGCCTTCAATCTGCGCCCGATAGCTCAAATCAAGGTCTTCGGTCAGGGTGTCATCCGACCAGCCGCCAGCCGCCTCCATGCAGCTTCGCCGCCAGAGGCCGCCAGTGCCGTTGAAAGGAATCAGCCAGCCACTGCGATTCCGCGCGGTCTGCTCAACCACAAAATGGGTATCAATCGAGAGCCTCTGGGCGCGGGTCAAGCTGTTGTCATCGGCGTTCAGATGCCCCCAGCGGCTTTGCACGATGCCAATGGCGGGGTTGGCGAGCAGATGCGGGAGGGTCAGGCGCAGAAAATGAGGCGGCGGGACAAAATCAGCGTCAAATATGGCGATGTATTCGCTCTTGCTGAGCCTCAGGCCATGCGCCAGCGCCCCCGCCTTGTAACCGCTGCGCTGGCGGCGGCGGACATGCTGCACCCGATAGCCCCGCGCTTCCAGCAGCGCCAGCCGCCGCGCCACAATCGACACTGTGGCATCGTTTGAATCGTCCAAGACCTGAATCAGCAGCTTGTCACGCGGATAGTCAAACCGCGCCACCGCGTCAATCAGGCGCGTGGCGACGGACTGCTCATTGTAAAGCGGGATTTGCACCGTAACGTCTGGCAGGGCCTCCAGCGGCGGCGTCTCGACAGTCGCGCGGCGGGTACGCCAATAGCGAAACAGCAAAACCGCCTGTCCACTGGTGTAAAACGCGAGCAAAAGCGCACACAGGGCATAAAATGTCGTCAATAGGCTTATCATCGCTGGCATTCTAATGCGCTCCTTGATGACTGACAAGGTGTTTATCGGGGCTAATTCACGATTGAGGGAAAAGGGCAATCAGTTGTATATTGATAGACCGCGCTGAAGCAGTGGATTGCAAATGCGAAAGTCCAGCCTATGACAGCAGAGGGCCCAATATGGATGGCTGATGACAGCTTGGCAGCCGAAGACGAGCGGACGCCGGGCGAACAGGAACGCACCAATGCCCGCCTGGCCGGCGCTGGCGGCATTCTGGCGCTGGGGAATGTGTTCAGCCGCATCCTGGGCTTAATCCGCGAGACGATGCTCACCTTCCTCTTCGGGGCGAGCGGCGCGGTGGACGCCTTTCAAGTGGCGATTATCATCCCCAAAGCCATCTATGACCTGCTGATTGGCGGGCATATCAATGGCGCGGTTGTGCCTGTGCTGAGCGAGATTATCACCCTGCGCGGCAAAGACGAGTTATGGCGGGTTGTCTCGATTCTATTGAATCTGGTCACTGTCGTCTTGGCGCTGCTGGTCTTGCTGATTGAAGGGTTTGCGCCCCAGATTGTGACCCTAGTCGCCAGTGGCGCGGATGCCCAGACCCTGCGTCTGGCGACCGATATGCTGCGCCTGACCGCCCCAGCCTTGATTTTCATGGGGCTGTTTGCCGTCTTTAGCGGGACGCTCTTCGCCTTGCGGTCATTTTCGCTGCCGGCATTCGCTGGCGTGGTCTTCAACGCTTGCATTGTCGTGGTGACCCTTGCGCTGGCGCCTCCCCCGCAGCTTGTGCCTGACCTGCAAGGCAATCCAGGCCTGTCCCCCTTTGCCTTGGAACGGCCCGCCAGTGGCATTTTTGCGGTCGCCTTGGGCTGGCTGATTGGCGCGATTGCCCAGATGGCGCTGCAACTCCCCGGCTTGCGGCTGCGGCGGCTGCGGCTGAGCTTCCGCTGGGCGCATCCGGCATTAAAAAGCATCGCTGTCTTGTATGCTCCCGTGATGCTGTCGCTGGTCATGGATACCCTGGTCATCCGCCCCTTCAGCTATAACATCGCCAGCCAAACCGGGGATGGCGGCATCGCCTATATGAACTGGGCAACGACGCTGATTCAGTTTCCGCAGGGCTTGGTGGCGACGGCAATCAGCGTGGCGATTTTACCGACCCTGGCCAGCCAATCTGCCCAGATGACCGCCGCGGCGCAGCGTGCCTTCAAGGATACCCTGGGGCTGGGATTGCGGCTGACCACGGCGCTTATTCTGCCGGCGGCGGCCGGGCTTTTTGTCCTGGCAGTCCCCATCATTGCCCTGCTGTTCGAGCATGGCGCTTTCGTAGCGACCGATACCGAAATCACCGCGCGGGCGCTGCGGCTGTATTTGATGGGCTTGCCCTTCGCCGCGATTGATTTGCTGCTCGTCTATGCTTTTTATGCCCGCAAGGATACCCTGACGCCAGCTTTGATTGGCCTTGTCAGCCTGGCGGTCTATATGCTGGCGGCGCTGGCCTTGTTCGAGACCTATGGCTTGTTCAGCCTGATGATTGCCGACAGCCTCAAGCACTTTGTCCATACCCTGATTGCGGGCCTCCTGCTGGCGCGGCGGATGGGCGGGTTCGGCTCGCAGCGACTGACCCTGACCGCCGCCAAAACCTTGACTGCCTCGCTGGTCATGGCGGCGGCGGCGGTGGTCACACTGCCCCTGCTTACGCGCTGGGTCGGCACAGCGAGCCTCCTCCACGAGGCGGTTCTGGTGGGCATCAGCGCCGCGCTTTATGGCGGCATCTTCCTGCTGATGGCAAGGCTGCTCAAAATTGAAGAGCTGCAATGGCTGATGACGTTGCTGCGGCATCGCCAGTCCCGCGGGTAATCGGGCGCGGACATCCGCCCAGCCACTTTTACACAGTTTGCACAGATTGTTCATATAAACTGTCGCAGGCAGGCTCAAAACGGGTTAAACTCCCTCTCGAACGCAAACGTTTCCATGGCCACACCCACAGACTGCGCGGCGCTCCCGGGATCAGGGGGGCTATTGAATGCAAAAAGACCCGCTCAAACTATTCCTTTTATCCTGCACGGTATTTGCGGTTGCTGGCCTGTCTGGCGGTGCGCTGGGTGTGGTCTGGATTTATGTCGAGAACGACTTTCAGCTTAGCCTGAGCGCCTTGGGCGTCCTGGTTTCGATAGCGACTGTCGGCCGTCTGATAACCAGTTTTGCCATTGGGCCGCTCATCAACCGCTTCGGGATTGCCGCGATGATGATTGTCGGGACGAGTCTGGCGGGGGTCAGCCTGCTTGCCTTTGCCCTGGCGCCGACATGGACCTTCTGCATGATTGCCGGGTTCATCAACGGGGTCAGCGGCGGCGTGATGGCGACCGGACTCAATGTCTTTGCCGCGGTTCACTTTTCTTCGCGGCGGATGAACTGGCTGCATGGCAGCTTTGGCATCGGCTCGACATTCGGGCCCTTCGTGGTGACGACGCTGGTGATTGATTGGGGGTACGCCTGGCAGTGGGCTTATGTGCTGTTTGCGGCCATGCGCGTGCTTCTGGTGGGCATGTTTATCGTCACGCGCCATGAGTGGCACATCAGCGATGCCCCGACAGCCGAGACCAAAAAGTCCAGCGCCACGCTCAGCCAAACCCTGCGCCTGCCCATCGTCTGGCTGATGGTGGCGACTTTTACGGTCGCAACCGGCATGGAACTGGTTACGGGGCAGTTCGCCAACAGCTTCCTGATTGGCGCCCGCTCGATTGACCCCAAGGTCGCCGGAGCATGGGTCGCGCTGTATTGGGGCAGCCTGACCATGAGCCGTTTTTTGGTCGGGTTCGTGGCGAACCGCATCAGCAGCGGGATGTTCCTGCGCTTGAATATGGCCGGGACGATGCTAGGCGCCGCGCTGCTGTGGTCTAATTTCAGCCCGATGAGCAGTTTGCTGGGGCTGGCGCTGATTGGCTTTTCTATCGCCCCCTTTGCGCCCATCATGTTCTCCGATACCCCCGCTCGCGTTGGACAGTCGCATATCGCCAACGCGGTCGGCTTCCAATTTACTGGCGCCAGCCTGGGCATGGCGCTGCTGCCCTGGATGGCGGGTGTGCTGGCGGAAACGCAGGGTTTGGAAACCATCCCGCAGCTGCTGTTTGTCATCGCGCTGCTCACCTTCCTGCTGCACGAAGCCATCCTGCGCCGCGAAGTCCGCCACCCCGCCGCGCCTGTTCCCCATCCATGAGCGGCGATGAATTGCCCGATTCCAGATTAACTTGCCACAGTTCAAATTTATGTGGTAGACTATACTCACCTTGTCAACGAGTTTCAGTAACCTTGTGACCGACACATCCGAACCACCCTCACAAAGTCCCAAGCACATAGTCAAGCGCGTTCGCACCGATCATGATGGGTCATGTCCGGTCTGTTTTACTGGTTCCACTGGCGAATCCATGGAAGGGAACTGATGTCCGTCTTGCTGTGGCTGTTATTGATATTGCTCGGCATTCACAGCCTCATCAGCCTGCTGAATGCCACCCTGCAAAACGCGGGGAGCGCCCTCCGTGAACGCGCTGACGCCGGCGACAAAGCCGCCAGCCAGTTGATGGCGCTGAATGATAAATCGCTCCGGCTTAGCATGACGGTGAGCATTGCCCATATCCTGACGCGCTTCGCCATGGCGACCGTGCTGGTCATGCTGGCGATTGAGCCGATTGCCTCTGGCGATGCCGCCACCCGCCTCCTCGCCGCCACCTTGACAGTCCTGCTGGGCGCGGGTTTGACGCTGGTATTGGGCGACCTCGTGCCAGAGGCCTTGGGTTCAAGCCATGCCGATAAGCTGGTCTGGCTGGCGGTGGGCCCGATGCGCTTCCTGCTGCTGGTGATGTCCCCTTTGACGGCGCTGGTCCTGCTGATAAGCCGTTTTATCTCCCGCTTGTTTGGCAGCCAGCCACTGGTCAATCTGGTCACTGAAGAGGAGATAATGAGCCTGGTGAACGCCGGGCATAGTGGCGGCACGATTGAAGAAGAAGAAAAAGACATGATTTATTCGGTCTTGCAGCTGGGGGACAGCAAAGCCCGCGAACTGATGACGCCGCGCCTTGACATTGTGGCGCTGGATATCGAAAACAGCATTATCGAGGCGCTTTCGGCATTTGTGGAATCGGGTTTTTCGCGGATTCCAGTTTATGAGGACAGCATCGACAAGGTGATTGGCTTGCTCTATGCCAAAGATATTCTGACGGTGCTCAAAAACAAGGACAAGCTGGAAAGCCAGCAAATTCGGGATTTAATCCGCCCGGCTTATTTCGTGCCTGAAACCAAGCGGGCGAGCGCGTTGTTAAAAGAACTGCAAGAGAAAAATGTCCATCTGGCGGTCGTCGTGGACGAATATGGGGGGACATCGGGTTTGATTACGATAGAGAACCTGATTGAAGAGATTATAGGCGACATCCGCGATGAATATGACTTTGGCGAAGAGGAAGATTACATTGAAACCGAAGATGGCTCATATCTGATTGATGCCAGCATGGATTTGGATGACCTCAACGATTTGCTCGACTCTTCGATTGATACCGAAGCCGCCGATACCCTGGGCGGTTACATCTATCTGACCTTGGGCCGGGTGCCCAAAGTCAATGAGACCATCACAACCGACGCCTTCAGCATGACCGTCAAGTCGATTGAGGGACACCGCATCCGCAAGGTGCAAGTCCGCAAAATGATGCCGAAACCCGCGGATAGCAAGAGCCAGTCCAGCGCCAGCCTGCTCGGCGGCAGCGAAAAGCCCGCGCTCACACAAAATAATTAGCGATTGCGCTTAGGTAAGACAGCATGTCCCATCAACAAGACCATGATTTAGTCCAAGCCGCCATAGCCGCCAGCGAATATGCCTATATCCCTTACAGCCAGTATGCGGTGGGGGCGGCGCTTCGCACCGCCAGCGGGGAGATATTCGGCGGCTGCAATATCGAAAGCGCCAGCTATTCCCCCACGATTTGCGCCGAACGCACGGCGCTGGTCAAAGCGGTCAGCGAAGGCCAGCGCGACTTCGCGGCGATTGCCGTCGTGACACGGAATGGCGGCTCGCCCTGTGGCCTCTGTCGGCAGATGCTATACGAGTTTGCGCCGGAGATGCGGGTGATTCTGGCGGATTTGGAGGGGGTGGTGCATCATCGCCTGACCCTCTCTGACCTGCTGCCATACGGCTTCGGTCCAGACAGCCTCCTCCAATGAACAAAATCATAAGAAGCGCCATGGTCGCCCGCTACAGATAATTTTTATTCTTGGCGGCGCGGAGCAGGGCCGGGTTGATTTTGCCATCCCGATTGGTGACCGTCTGATAGCGCAAGACGCGCTGTCGGTTGAGCAGCGGCGCATCAAAGCGGGCGCTGTTGACGCCGCTGACGGTGCCAGGGCGGGTTGTGGTGATTAGCCAGTTGAGCAAGTCCTCTTTCAATTCCTGCACCTTGCTTTGATGGCTGGGGTCAAAGTACAGGTTTTGCATTTCCCAGGGGTCGGCTTCAAGGTCATACAACTCGCCAAAGCCATGCGGGTATTCATCGGGGAACATCTGCGGCGGGTAATGCACCAGGCGATGCTTTCCTTTGCGGATGCTCTTGCTCCAGGCAAATTCGGTCACGCCGATTCGCTCAGGTTCGCCCGGCTCACCAGCCAGCAGGGGGGACAGGTCGGTCCCATCGCTGGTTTCCATGGGGTCAATGCCAGCTAGAGCGCAGAACGTTGTCGAAATATCGACCAGCTCGACAATGTCTTCGACCACTGCGCCAGCTTGAATCCGCGCTGGCGACCACCAAATCAGCGGCACGCGGGTAATGGCATCGCTGCAAATGCCGGGCGCCTTTTCCATGATGCCGTGTTCGGTGGCATAATCGCCATGGTCAGAGGTATAAACGACAAAGGTATCGTCCGCCAGCCCCGAACCTCTTAAGTAATCCAGCAGCGCCCCGACAGCCGCATCCACCTGGCTTACCGCGCCCAGATAACCCTGCAATTTGCGGGTGCGCCCCGCCGCGAAAGTCTTCGGTTCAAATAACTGCCAGTCGCTGGTGCGCCAATGATTTGCCATCGCCTGAAAATGGGGTGCTTTGCCCGCCGCCGGCAAATCATAGTCTGCATTGGGCGGCAGGCTCAGTCGGGATGGCTGGTATAAATCCCAAAATTCCTGACAGGGCGTGGTGCATTGATGCGGGCGCGGGAAACTGACATGGATGAAAAAGGGCTGGTTTTGCGACACGGCTTGTTGCATGGTCCCTATCGCTGTCTGGGACAGCCAGCCCTCCTGCGTCTCGTCAAAAGCGAGTGGGCTGGGACGGCTGTCGACGCTCTGGCGGCCGCGCTCGCCAAATTCCGGCAGGCTGATATGGTCTTCCAGATGCTCTGCCCCGCGCTCCCGCAGAAAGCGCGTGTAGGCGGCCGAACGTCCGACCACACTGCCCGCTTGGAAGGAGTTGCTTTCATGGAAAACATCACAATCATCTTCCACCCAATACTCCGGGCAGTGGATTTTACCCATCGCCGCCGTGAAATAGCCTTCATGCCGAAAGTGTCCGAACAGGGTCGGCAGCCCCTTCGGATTGCGCCCGCTTAGGCTGTAATAGCCGTGATTATGCGGGTACTGTCCGCTCAGGAAGGAAACGCGGCTGGGTGTGCAAATGGGATTCTGCGTGATGGCGTTGTCGAACCGCAGCCCTTCGCCCGCCATGCGGTCAAGCTGGGGCGTTTGCACATCGGGATGATTTTTATGCCCGAGAACTTTGGCGTTGTGCTGGTCGGCGACAATAAAGAGGATATTGGGTTTGGGCATGACCTGACCTGATGAGGGAAAAGGGTATATCCATGCCCTGCGGACACACATATACCCTGATGGATCGATTCAATTTTGGCACTTAGCCGCCATACTGCGCGTCGTAGGCTGCCTGATAGATTTCGACGATGCGGTTAAGCCCATAGCCTTCCAGCGCGGCAACATAGCCATCCCAGCCGGCATCAATGTCCGTCCGTCCCAGCACGAACTCGGCCGTCATCTGGGCGATAAAGTCATTGACGCCCAGCCGCAGGTCAGCCAGTTCAGTGGCTTGCGCGACTGTGAATGCCAGCGGCGGAATGACATCGGCAATATCACGCGCATGTGCCTCAATCTTGGACTTGGTTTCTTCATACAGCACGACTTCCAAGCCAGCCGCGTCTTCCCGGCGGACTTCGCCCAAGCGCAGGTGATTCGGGCGATAGCTGGGACCGCGCTGCGCCCAATGCACATTTTGCAAAGAGCCAAAGGTGGACAGACGCCGCCAGATGGACTCGAATTCGGGACCCAGGGCGGGTTCGCCCTCTTCTGCCCAGCGCCATTGCCCTTCTTCCCCGGCCGCTTCGGCTTCCCACTGCGGTATGCCAAAAACGGAGCGCAGGGTTGTTTCGCGCTCATACAAGCCCTCGCACCACTTGAAGGCGGCTTCTGGATGCTCCGTCTTAGCGGAGATGACACACTGCCCCGAGCCGACGCCCCAGGGATTGTAGGGCGCTTGTTTGAGGCCAGTAGGGCCTTCCAGCGGCGGAACGGCAACATAACGCTGCCAGCGGTCGCCGCCGATATTGGAGAATACCGAATGCGCCCCAGCGAGAACCATGCCGATTGAGGGGGCATCGCCACCTTCAATCAACTGTTTCAACTGGTCGGCGGGCTGGGTAAAGCTCTCTTCGCCAAACAGCCCAGCGGCGTACAGTTGGTTCAGATAGTGCAAGCCTTCACGAAAGCCTTCGGTATTGGCAGTCGTCGAAATCACGCCTTCATTGATTTCAAAGTAGCGGTTCTGCCCGAGGAACTCGCTGAAGGCAAAGGGGTTCATCAAGAATCCGTCGATGTTGGTGTTCCAGCCGGTGGTCGCGCCTGCCAGCGGGATTTCATCGTTGGGGTCGCCATTGCCATTGGCATCCTGTTCCTTAAAGGCGGTGAGAACATCAACCAGCTGGTCAGTGGTTTCTGGCAGGCTCATGCCCACATTGTCCAGCCAATCCTGGTTAATCCAGGCGCGTTGGGCATAGAAGCAATGGTAGCACTCGTTGACCTGGGGCAAACCATAGATGACGCCATCGGGCGATGTAATCAGCGGCCGCACCTGTGGCGAGCCTTCAAAGACCTCATGGATGAAATGGCCATGCGCGTCAATCAAATCATTAAGTGGCACGAACAAACCCTGCGGGCCATAAAGCGCCAGCGTCGAGGGATCGACGGTGAAGCCGACAATAATATCGGGCAGGTCGCCACTGGCTATCGTCAGGTTGAATATCTCCTGTTCCTCGTTGGGCGGCGCGATATTGAAGTCGATGTTGATGCCAGTTCGCTCCGAATACCATTCGGTAAAGGTATTGGTGTTGAAGTCTTCCACGATGGCGTGTCCCAGCATAAGGACATTCAGGGTTATCGGCTCCTCAACAATCGGGAATTCGCCTGGCGCCGAAACGGCGCTGTCCTGCCCCCAGGTTGCCAAAGGCAGCGAGAACAGCGCGACCAGCAAGAACACAATGAACAGTTTTTTGGACATAAGATTTCCTTTCAGGTTAAGCAGGTTAAGTTGGATACAAGGTCGTGCAGCGGCTTTATTGGATAAGAAAACTCCTTTCTTCGTTTCTGAATGCAGCTATTTTACTGAACCAATCGTTATGCCTTTGACAAAGTGTTTCTGCACAAAGGGATAAAGAATCAAGACCGGCACACTGGCGACCACAATCAAGGAGTATTTCAGCAGTTCGCGCAGCCCCTCGCGCACAACTAGGTCTTCAATATCGACCAGCATGGAGGCGTCAATCGAGTTTTGAATCAGGATTTCGCGCAGGACAAGCTGCAAGGGGAAGAGTTCCTGGTCTTTGAGATAAATCAGTGCGCTAAAATACGAGTTCCAGTGATTCACCGCATAAAACAATGCCAGCACGGCGATAATCGGGCGCGA
Source organism: Aggregatilineales bacterium (assembly GCA_965214515.1). Lineage (GTDB taxonomy): Bacteria > Chloroflexota > Anaerolineae > Aggregatilineales > Phototrophicaceae > UBA6055. The sequence continues at coordinate 2,423,205 of OZ243955.1, read as the reverse complement.
CAGCGGCAGAATAATGCTGCCGAAGGTGCGGAAGTCATTGGCGCCGTCAATCCGTGCCGCCTCGATGAGTTCGGGCGGGATGGTCGTGCGGAAAAAGGTCATCGTGATGAGCAGGTTGAAGACGCCGATGCCCGTCGGCAGAATCATCGCCAGGCGCGTATTGAGCAGGCCCAAATCCCGCACGACCATATAGGTCGGGATTAAGCCGCCGCTGAACAGCATGGTAAAAATGAAAGCCATCGTAATCAGTCGCCGCCCGACCAAATCCCGCCGCGAAAGCGGATAGGCAGCGATAATCGTCATCACCACATTAAATATCGTGCCGAAAAAAGTATAGAAGAGCGAATTGGCAAAGCCATCCCAGACCTTTTTGTGTTCAAAAATGGCCGTGTAGCCCTGCAAGCTGAAGTCCACCGGCCACAACGTGACTTTGCCGGCAATCACCGCCTCGGACGAACTGAAGGAGGCGCTGACAACGAAAATCAAGGGCAGCAGGATAATGATGGTGATGACCATTAAAGCGGCCGCATTGATAGACATGAAAACGCGGTCAAAGCCCGATTCGTGGACTTTATTGATGTGGCTCTCGTAGCTTTTTAATGATGCCATGATGCGGCGCTCCTACCAGACGCTATTATTGGTTAAACGGCGGGCGGCATGGTTGACGGCAAGCAGAAGCAGCAGGCCGACAGCCCCTTTGAGCAGCCCAATCGCAGTCGCATAAGAAAAATCCAGTATCGGGTTCAGCAGGCCAACGCGATACACATAGGTGTTGATGACTTCGGAGACGCCCAGATTGAGCGGGCTTTGCATCAGATAGACTTTCTCGAAGGCGACTTCCAGGACGCGCCCGGTGGATAAGACCAGCAGCACCATCGCGGTCGGCAGCAGGCCGGGGATGTCGATATAACGTATGCGCTGGATGCGGTTGGCGCCATCGACCACCGCCGCTTCGTGCAGCGTGGGGTCGATAGTCGAAAGCACCGCCAGGTAGATAATCGCGGCAAAGCCCATATCCTGCCAGACCCCCGACCAAACGAAGATATGACGAAATGCACGCGGGTCTCCCATCCAGTTGGGCGCATCCAGCCCGAGCATGTTCGCCACGACAGCCGTCAGGCCCACGCGCGGATGCAGGAATTGAAACAGCATCCCGACAATGACGACTGTCGAGATGAAGTGGGGCGCATAGGTAATCATTTGGACGCTGCTGCGGAAAAAACGATTTTTGACCTGATTGAGGCTTAAGGCCAGTATAATCGGAATCGGAAAGCCGACAAGCAATGAATAAAAGCTCAGTATCAGCGTGTTCATAATGACCGGCTTGAACTTGAAGGAATTGATAAAACGCTCAAAATTATCCAAACCAACCCAGGGGCTGCCCTCGATGCCAAGAACAGGCGAGTATGTCTTGAAGCCGATTTGAGCGCCATACATGGGGGCATATCTGAAGACAATCAGCCAGACAACTGGCAGCAGCAGCAGTACATAAAGCTGCCAGTTGCGATGAATCCGCAGCCACAGCCTGCCCAACTGTTTCCGATAACGCAGCCTCAAGGGCAGTCCCTTGCGGACAGGCAATGCCCTGTTCAATTGTCTAATCATCAAAAATCCTCAAGAACCTATTTTATCGGCTGTGCCGTTTCTGGCAGGGCCGCCAGCGACCAAGCGGTGCGCTTGCAATATGCGGCAGACCAATCTTGGAACACAGATAAACGATATGATTCAAGGAGTATATCACGGACGAGCGCAAAAATCGAAAATGGCAGCAAAATGGGGCGTGTCTGATTGAATGGATGCCAGCCTTTCTAACCCCTCCCTAAAGCATTGCAAAGGGGAGCTTTGCTGCGATTGGGCTGGATTCTTAGCGGTCGAATATAGCCAGAAAAGGGACTCTAGCCTATAATCACCTTGTTACTTATGAAGGAGAATATGGAGGACTCATGCGATTTTTGACTCTGCTCTTGCTGACAGCCTGCTGGCTGGTCACCGTAGCTGGCGCACAATCGAGCGATTTGATGCTGAATTGGGACCCGACAGCCCATACCGTCAGCGCATCCGTCGAGTTAAACGGAACGGCCAATATCCCCGACCAGCAGTTTTTCTTTGTTGAAGCGGCGCCCTTTGTGACCAGCGCCAGCGCCAGCGTGCAATGGATGCCGGTCACGCTGCCGCAATCCGTGCCAGTTGTGGACGGCGCGATGGGCAGTTGGGATACCACGCTTTTCCCCGATGGTTTCTATCAGCTTCGGCTTAGTGCCGTCAACAGCAGCCGCGAGAGTTTCTATCATGTTGTGGCGCCGATTGCTATTGACAACGCCAGTTCCCCGTCGGCGGTCGATGTGGTCAGAGGGGAAGATGGCATGATCCCTGCGCCGCAGGTGGACAATCGCCTGCCGCTTCCTGTGGGCGGGCATGTCCTCTATTTTGAGGAGGCGGCACGAAGCGCGATGAAATCGGCCGGGATGACCTGGGTCAAATGGCAGATTCCCTACCATGAAGGCGGTGACATGACCGTTGCCCGCCACCGCATCAACGTGTCGCATGAGGCCGGTTTCCTCGTCATGCTGAGCGTCACTGGCGAAAAGGATGCCTTGGGAGAAGGCGGCGATGCTTATCTTGATGATTATGCCGCCTTCCTGGGCGAGGTCGCCGCGCTGGGAGCGGATGCCATTGAGGTCTGGAATGAGATGAATCTCGACCGCGAATGGCCCACCGGGCAAATCAGCCCGAGTGCTTATGCCGTCATGCTGGAAAAGGCATACCGAGCCATCAAAGCCGCCAATCCCGATACCATGGTCATTACGGGCGCATTAGCGCCGACCGGCGCCGAGGGCGCTTTTGGTCTGGCGAAAGTCTGGAACGATGACCGCTATTATGCCGGCATGGCCCAGGCAGGCGTCGCTGATTTTGCCGATTGCATTGGCGTGCATTACAACGAAGGCATCCTGCCGCCAAGCTCACGGGGGGGCGACCCCCGCGACGAGTATCCGACCCGCTATCTGCCGCTGATGCTCAGACGGGTTGAATTTCCTTTCCGCAATGCCGATATTCCCATGTGCATGACCGAAATGGGCTACCTTTCGCCCGAAGGGTATGGGCCTCTGTCGCAGGCCTTTAACTGGGCGGCTTATACCTCGGTGCAGGAGCAGGCGCAGTGGCTGGCACAGGCCATCGACATCGCCGCCGATTTCAGGGACATGCCACTGGAGGTGATTATCATTTGGAATGTCGATTTTGATAATTATGGCAATGACCCCCAAGCAGGTTATGCCATCATCCGTCCCGACGGCAGCTGTCCCGCTTGCGACACCATTGCGGCCTTGCAGGGATAGACCGCTTGCATACTGAATACAGGCCATGAGACGATTTCTGCGGTCTTTAATTCTCGGTTTGCTCATTGGCGCGGTCTGCGGCTTGTATTTTGGCTGGCTGCACTTTCCATCCGAATATCTCGATAGCGAGATGTCGCGGCTGAAGCAGCGCTATCAGGATGATTATCTGCTGATGATTGCCGCCGGTTATGCCTTTGACGGCGATGCCGCCGGCGCGGCCGAACGCCTGAGCCGATTGGGCGTCGAAGATGCAGCCGAATATGTGCAGGTCGTTACCGAGCGCGTGATTACGGCTTCATCGCAGGGCTTGAGCGATATTCACCTGCTCATCAGTCTGGCAGAGGGCTTGGGACGGCTGTCGCCGATAATGCAGCCCTTTATCGGCCTGGGCGGGGATTCGTGATGCAGCGAGATGCGCCTCCCGCCAGCCCGCCAGAGAGCCGCAGCGACCCGACTCCGCCTGCCGCTGTCTCCCATTGGGGCTTTGCGCTTGGCATCGTCCTGGGGATTTTGCTGGGGCTTAGCTTTACCTGGCTGTTGGGACCGCTTCAGGAATTCAATACCGAGCCGCATCAACTGCGTCCCGCAGACCGCAATCATTATCTGGCTGCGATTGCCCTTGAGTTTATGCACCGCGGCGACCTTGCCCGCGCCGTCGGCAAACTGACTGAACTGCGCCTCTCGCCCGACCCGATTCAAGCCATGGCGGACGCGGCCTGTGAGCTTGGCAGCAGCGATTATATCGAGAGCAGCAGCCGAATTACCGCCGTCCGCGCCATGATTACTTTTTATCAGCTGCAAGGGCGCAGTGGCTGTGCCGAGCAGCTGCTGCCTAGGCTGGCGCTCTCCAGCGCACCTGCGCCCGAAGATGCCCGTCCCCCCAGCCAGTTTGCCTTGCCGCCGCCCAGCAAAACACCGCCCCCCAATGCTTTGTCGGGGATACCGACGGTTGGCCTCGTGCCTGTCCCGCCAGCGTCCCGCCAATTTGAGGGTCGCCTCGCCAGCAGCTTTTGCGATGCGGCGCTCCCGGGCCTGATTGAGGTTTCGGTCGTGAACTTCCTGGGGGCGGGCATCCCTGGCGAGCGGATTCGCGTTCGCTGGGAGGACGGAGAGAGCGTCTTTGTCAGTGGCCTCAAGGTCGAACGCGGCGATGCTTATGCGGATTTTCAGATGGAAAGGGGGATTCGCTATACGATTGACATGCCAGGCGCATCCGACCCGCTCGACGCCAGCTTGAGCGCCGAACCCTGCTCCGCAGGCGACAGCGAATCGCTTCAGTCTTATCGTGCGGTCTTCCGCCAAATCGGCTGAGGCGCCGCCGCGACCGCAACCTTTTATCGTTTGATTCGTAATAGATACCAAGGCAGCAAAGCAGACAAGCGAAAGAGAAGACGACAGAGTATGAAAGCATCACAGATTGAAAAGGGCATATTTTTTATCGGACTGGGCATACTGTTTCTGACGGGCTGGTGGTGGCCGGGCATAATGCTGGTGATTGCCGCCACTATTCTGGGACGCACCGTGGCGAACGGTCGACCTTGGCAGAGCGCGACTGGCGCCTTCTGGCTGATTGGCATCGCGGTTATTTTTGGCATCCCTGGGTTTATCGGCGGCATCTCCGGCGCATTCTGGGACTTGTTTCCGCTGATTTTGGTCGGCATTGGCTTGTTTATGCTGTTTGGCCGCGGCTGTTGGCCGCGCTCTGACCAAAAACGCAAGCACAAATCCAAGAACGATAAAGACGGCGACATCCATCACGTTTAGCGGCGGCGGCTGGATGACAATCCCGACAGCGCGGGCGCATATTGACAAAAGCGTCGCTGTGGCTATACTTGGCGCAGGGCGGGATGGTGGAATGGCAGACACGGGTGCCTTAAAAGCACCTGCCCAAAAGGGCGTGAGGGTTCGAGCCCCTCTCCCGCTACTCTAATCGGCAGCATTTGACACTGGCGGAGGCTGCCGATGATAGAGGCTGGCATAAAAGCCGCCCCTGGCGATGAGCTCATCATGCGTCCCCTGCTCGCCAATCCCGTCCTCCGTCAAGACCAGGATGCGGTCGGCCTTGCGGATGGTTGACAGGCGGTGCGCGATAACCAGCGTGGTGCGGTTATTAATCAGACGTTCCAGGGATTCCTGAACCGCGCTCTCGCTCTCGCTGTCCAGTGCGCTGGTTGCCTCGTCGAGGATGATGATGGGCGGATTTTTCAGGAAAACCCGCGCGATGCTCAAGCGCTGTTTCTGTCCGCCAGACAGCTTGATGCCGCGCTGTCCAATATCGGTCTGGTAGCCCTGCGGCAGTTTCATAATGAAATCATGCGCGTTTGCCTTTTTCGCCGCTGCCTGAATCTCCGCTTGGCTGGCGTCGGGTTTGCCATAGCGGATGTTGTCGGCAACAGTTGCGGCAAACAGGTAGACATCCTGGTCGACCACACCGATGCTGCGCCGCAGTGAATGCAGGTCAATCGTCCGAATGTCGATGCCATCAAGCCGAATTTGTCCGCCGCTGACCTCATAAAAGCGGGGAATTAAGGCGCTGAGGGTGGTTTTGCCGATGCCCGACACGCCCACCAGCGCCAGATACTCGCCCACTTGGATGTCCAGCGACAGGTTTTTCAGCACACAGGCATAATCGTCCCTGTACCTGAAGCTGACATGGCGGAGTTCAAGCCCGCCAGCCGCCTGCTCAAGCACGATTCCGCTGCTGGCGCTTTGGATGTCCGGCTTCAGTTCCATCATGTCCATAAAGCGATGAAAACCGGTGATGCCTTCTTGATACAAGCGCGAGAAGTTCACCAAACGCTGAATTGGCTCGATAAGCACGCCCACATACAGCAAAAAGGTAATCAAGTCCGACAAATCCAGTGAATTGCGGACAATGCCGATGCCGCCAACGATGATGACCAGAATGGTAATCACTTGCGTAAAAGCAATCATGCCACCGGAAAAGAAGGCCGAGCTTTTATAGTCGTGCCGCCGACTTTCGATGAAGCGGGCATTTTCGCGTTCGAACTTTGCCTGCTCGATGTCCTCATTGGCAAATGCTTGCACGACGCGGATGCCCGCCAACGTATCCTCGACTTGGGCGTTAATATCACCGATGCGCTCCTTGCTTTCGCGCAGGGCGATATTCATCTTGCGATTAAAATGCAGCCCGTAGGCGGTCATCAGTGGAAGCGAGAGCAGTAAAATCAGGCTTAGCTCGGCATTGATGCTGAGTGTAATCAGGAAGACGCCGCCCAGCTTCAAGATGCCGATGGCGAGGTCTTCGGGGCCATGGTGATAAAATTCGGACAGCCAGAACAAATCGTTGGTGATGCGTGACATAAGCTGCCCGATTTTCTGCTCATCAAAAAAGCTGAAGGACAGCTTTTGATAATGGGCGAACAACTCGCGGCGCATATCGCTTTCCATCATCGCGCCCATCATGTGTCCCTGATAATCGACGAACAGGTTGCACAGGGTATGCACCATCACCAAAGCCAGCATCACCGCAGCGATGAGGGCAATATCCGCCAGCAGGCTGGGCGAATCGCTCGGCAGCAGGTTCTTGGTGAGGTGTCTGATGCACAGGGGGAGTATCAGGGTGATGGCCGACATCATAAAAGCGCAGACCATATCAACAAGCAGCCAAGCCAGATAAGGCTTGTAATAGGACAGAAATTTCTTGCTTCTCGCATTCACCAATCGACTCCTCCAAGCGGCTCACTGGCAAGGGATTGTGGCGGCAGCGGGATTATAATGGGTCATAGCAGACCAGCACAGGCTTAATCATAAAAAAGTTCGCCTTCGCTGGCAGCTTTGTGTTATAAACAAGCCAAGACAGGAGTATAAAACCATGCTGATGCGACTTTTTTTGTGGCTGGCGGCCCTCGTGAGCCTGGCTGCCTGTGATATGATTGCCGATTTTAGTCATGCGACTATCGCTGCCGTGAGCGCAGGCGAAAAGGCATGGGTTGCCCGTGTGATTGATGGCGATACCATAGATGTTCTGCTCAATGGCAGGCGGGTGCGGGTTCGTTATATTGGCATGAATACGCCCGAACGGGATGAGCCTTGCTACCGCGAGGCGACGGGGGCAAACTATGATTGGGTGGCGGGCAAGGAGCTGCGTTTGCTGCGCGATACCAGCGAAACAGACCGCTATGGTCGGCTGCTGCGCTATGTCTATGCTGATGGCGTCTTTGTCAACCGCGCCCTAGTCGAAGCCGGTTATGCCGAGGCGGTCGTCTACCAACCCGACGATGCCTTTTATGATGATTTTCGCCGGCTGGAGCAGGCGGCGGCGCAGGCAGGCCGCGGCTGTCATCCAAGCGGCATCTTCGACGATGGTTCACCAACACGCTAAGTGGTACGCCCCCGACAGACAAGGCGAAGCTGGAAAGCAAAGAGACGATGGCAGTGAAAAAACTGGTTTATTATCCGCAGGATGAGGCGCGGCTGCGGCAGCTGTCCAAACCGATACACAGCCTGAAGGACAAAAAGCTCAGGCGGCTGATTCAAGATATGAAAGACACGCTCGAATCGCAGCCTGGCGCTGCGATTGCCGCGCCGCAAATCGGCTCGCTCAAGCGCGTCGTGGTGGTCAAGTTCGGGCAGAACGATGATGACGAAGAGCAGGATATGCTGACACTGATTAACCCGCAGGTCATTGCCGCTGGCGAACTGGAAGCCGGCTTTGACGGCTGCCTGAGCATCCCCGATATTTATACCTGGGATACGCCCCGCCCCTCATGGATTCGATTTCGGGCAGTGGGTGAGGACGGCGCAGCCATCGACAGGCGGGTGGAAGGCATGGATGCGCGGGTGATTCACCATGAAATCGACCATTTGGATGGCATATTGTTCTTGGACCGCCTGCGCGACCCGCAAGAACTTTATACGCCGGTCAAAGGGGATGACGGCAAAACAAAGATGATGCGCCTGGTTGATTTGCCCAACAGGTTATGAAATCCTGCTATCCTTTGATGCCGGTCGCGGCGATGCTCTCGATAAAGGCACGCTGCAACGCGAGATAAAAAAGCAGGACCGGAATGGTCACGACGGACAGATAAGCCATAATCTCGCCCCAGGCGGTGTCCAGTTGGAAGAAATACTGCAAGCCGACCATGATGGGGCGCAATTCTTCCGAACGAATGACCATCAGCGGCCACAGATAAGCGTTCCACATACCCAGAAACTTCAGAATCGCAACCGTCGCCAAAATAGGCCCGGCAATCGGCATGATGATGCGGGCATAAATCTGCCACGCGCCAGCGCCATCAATGCGGGCGGCTTCAATCAGTTCTTCGGGCAAGTCGCGGAAATACTGATAGAACAGGAAGATGCCCAGCGAATCGGCCATGAAGGGGATAATCTGCACATGGTAAGAATTGAGCCAGCCAATCTCAATGCCCGCCGGGCCCAGCCAGGGCAGCCCGTTGACGATGAGCAGCATGGGAATGGCAACAACTTCAAAGGGAACGATGAAGGTGGCGATAATGAGCGTCAGGATGAGGGCTTTGCCGCGCCATCGGAGAAAGGCAAAGGAGAATGCCGCCATCGAATTAAGCACAACGCTCGCCAGCACGGTGACGGTGGTGGTGAATATCGAATTGAAGGCAAACTGCACCATCGGCACGCGCTTGAAAGCATCCGCATAATTATTGAGGGAGATGTCTCCTGTGGGCAGAAAGGCTCGCAGGGAGCCAGAATCGCGCAGAAGCTGCATATCGGGCTTGAGCGACGATACCACCATGAACAGAATGGGAAAGATGAAAATGGCCGATATGAGCATCAAGAGCAGATAGCGCAGGGCGATTATCAGGCTTTTGCGGGTTTCGAAGGACATGGCGGCCATGACAGTCAATCCCTTTCGCGCGTCAGATAACGTTGTATCATGGCGATGATGAACACAATCACGAAAAGAATGACGGATATAGCCGTGCCTTCGGCTATGTCTTGTTTGTCATAACCGCGCTGCACCGCCTGATAGACGACGCTTTGCGTGGCATCGAGGGGCCCGCCGCGGGTCATCACATCAACCTGCACAAACAGCCCCATCGCCTGAATGGTAATCACAATCAAAACCAGGACAGCCGTATTCCGCAGACCAGGCCAGGTAACATAGCGAAATTTTTGCCAGCTGCCAGCGCCATCAAGGCTGGCTGCTTCGTAGAGGCTGGCGGGAATTGTCTGCAGGCCAGCCAGCCAGATGACCATGTGGAAACCGACAGCTTGCCAGGCGGACATGGCAATCAGCGCGGGCATGGCGGTATAGGGGTTGCCCAGCCAATCCACCGGCGCGAAGTTCCCCAGGCTGATGACGCCCAGAATGGTATTGAGCAGGCCGTTGTGTCCGTCATAGATAAAGCGCCACAGAATCGACACCACGACCATCGACACGACCACTGGCGCAAAGTAGATGGCGCGGAAGACGTTAATATAGGGCAGCGCCTGGTTCAGCAGCAGAGCCAGCAGCAGTGCCAGCCCGCCTTGCAGGGGTGCGATGACGGCGGCGAAGATAAGCGTGTTGATGAGTGCGCGGATAAAAACGAGGTCGGCTGCCAGGATGACGATGCGGTTATCGCCCGACTGCCAGAAGGTGAGTTCGCGCAGGCCATCCAGTTCAGGATAATCGGGGTTCTTGCGGGTGAAGTTCCGCAGGCGCGGGTATTCGATATGGCCGTCTTCATCGCGCAGTACATGGCCGTTCTCGTCTCGCAGGGGTTCCAGCGTGAAGGCGCGGATGGTCAACAGACGCTCGAAGTTTCGCATCCCCACAAATTCGGTCGGATTGGGTGAGATAAGACGCTGATTGGTGAAGGAGGCGGCGAATGCCATCAAAAAGGGTATCACCAGAAAGACAGTCAGAATTAAAAGCGCTGGCAGCGCCATGAACCAGCCGACAATCGCCTCGCGCCGCTGATACGACGGCGCATCATCCGGCACCAGCACACGCGCCCAAAATGGAATATCCTTTCCTGCTCGTGTATTCATAGGCTGGTCTCTTTATTAATACAGCTTGCCACAGAGCCTTGATGCGGCCTTTGTGTTTCTGTGGTGAAACGCTCGAAAAGAGCGGGCCTCCCCGGCGGGACACCCGCTCAAGGGTGTTTATTCAAAGCCGTAGCCGCTGTTGTCTTCGATGTCGCTGTTGATTTCATCGACAGCCGCATCGAGCGTATCGAGTACGTCAGCGCCGTTGGCGATGTCAGCCAGCGCTTTTTCGAATATCAGCGCCATCGTGGCATAGCCCGGCGTTACCGGACGAACCAGCGCCTGCGCCTCGCTCAGACCAAAGAAAACCTCCAGCGGGCCGCCCTCCGCATAGCTTGCGCTCATCGCAGCGGCCTTTGCGGTCGCCGGAATCAAGCCAATCCCATCCGAGAATGCCGCCAGATATTCATCCTGAATGGCGAATTCGATAAAGGCGTTGGCGCCTTCTTTGTTTTCGCTGGTCGCCGAGATGCCAAACTGCCAGGAGGCGGCGCCGATGGTCGAGCCGCTGCCAAAGTCGGGCGCCGGCAGGAAGAGCAAATCATCGCCGACTGCTTCCAGCGCCGCGATGCCGGCCCAGTTGCCGTTCCACTGCAAGGCATATTTGCCGTCAATGAAGCCGGTTTCGCGGTCTGCGCCATCCTGGGATGTGCCTGGCGCCAGCCCGCGTTCAAACAGGCTCTGCCACCATTCGCCAAAGGCAATCGCCTCGTCGCCATTGAGGACGCCTTCTGCCGTCAGATAGGTTTCGCGGTCAATCATATCGCCGCCGAAACTTTGCAAGAAAGGAGAAAAGGCATAGGGATACCATTCGCCCGTCCAGGCCATGCCCAAATCAAAGGCATATTCAAATTCGCCGCTGTCTTGCAGGGCGACGAGCGCGGCATCAAATTCCTCGCCTGTCCAAGGCTCATCCAGGCTTGGGATGCGGATGTCATGCGCTTCCAAAACCGAACGCCGCGCATAAACGGCTACAGCGGCGTCCCACAGACCGACCGAGTAGACTTCGCCATTCCAGCTGCCGATAGCGCCTGGCAGGAAATCATCCAACGCGCCTTCGGACAGTTGCAGGGGCGCCATATAACCTGCCCAGGCCCAGCCGGGCATGACAGGACCATCGACATCAATAATATCGGGCAAATCGCCAGCCAGCGCGGCGGCAACGATAGAGGAGTTGTACGATTCCTGCGGGAACTCTTCCAGGACAACCACATACTCCATCTGCGAGGCGTTGAAATCGTCGATAATCCCGATAATCAATTCACGTTCGACGTTGTTGCCCGCGCCATGATACCACAGGCTGAGTTCTTCCTGTGCGGCTGCCACCCCGCCAAGCGTGACCATCATCATCACGAGCAGCAAAAGGGAAAGTGCTTTTTTCATGTTGACCTCTTATTGGTTAATTAAATATACGACAAACCTGCTGAAGATGAATGACACTTTGCAATTCGTTGGACACCTCCTCAAAAATTCACCATCCTGTCGGTCAAGAAGCTGTTTCAACATACTTATGGTAACGATACCATAAATCAAGTATAATACAATAAGATAAAGATGCAAATATCATTTTGGATGATGAGCTTCACATATCGAATCGGATGGCATTCAGGCTAGCGTCAGAGCAGGTCTCGATGGACAGCAAGGTCACAATCAAAGAAATCGCCAAACATGCCCAGGTAGGGACAACGACCGTCTCGCGCGTGCTTAACGATCATCCTTATGTAAGCGATGAAAAGCGTCGCCGGGTGATGGACGCTATCAAAGAGCTTGACTATCACCCCTCGCAAACGGCTCGACATCTGCGCGGCAGCCCATCTGGCCTGCTCGGTTTCCTGACGGATGATGTTGCCACCACGCCCTACGCTGTTGACATTATTCGCGGCGCACAGCAGGTCGCCTGGCAACACAGCAAGGTCTTGCTGATAGCTGATTCCGGCAAAAACCTGCAATCCGCAGAAGCTGCCGTGGATGTCTTTCTGGAACGCGAGGTGGAAGGGATTGTCTATGCTGCCATGTATCATCGCCCGGTGGAATTGCCTTACGATTTTGAACGTGTGCCGACTGTTCTGGCAAACTGTTTCCTGGAAAGCCGCCGTTCGCCTTCGGTAGTGCCAGATGAATTTGTAGGCGGGTACAATGCCGCCGATGCCCTCATTAAAGCCGGGCATCGGCGCATCGGCTTTATCAATTTATGGGAGAACAAGAAAGGTGTGCCGCCGCCCTTTCCCGCCATCAACGGGCGCTTGCGCGGCTATCGACATGCCTTGCGGCAATACGGCATCCGCTTTGACGCATCGCTGGTTCGGTTCACCAATCAGACGCCGGCGCACAATTATCATCATACGCGCAGCCTGATGTCGCTTTCAGAACCGCCCACAGCTATTTTCTGCGGCACGGACAGAATTGCGATGACCTGCTATAGCGTCTTGGCGGAACTGAATTTGCGCGTTCCGCAGGATGTAGCGGTGGTTGGCTTCGATAATATCATTGATATTGCCGAGGGCTTGCTGCCAGCCTTGACAACGATTCAACTCCCGCATTATGAGATGGGGAAATGGGCGGTGCAATATCTGATGGACGGCAGCGGCAATGCTCTTGAACCCTTGCAGCAGCAACTCCCGTGTCCATTAGTCCAGCGCGACTCAGTATAAGCCAGCCAAATCCGCCTCTTATTTCGGCTCGATGATGTCTTTGGCGAGCGCCAGCAATTCGTCACGGCGGGCGCCGCCGATGTCGCGGCTCTTGAAATAGCGGTCAAGCAATTCCAGCGGCGTTAAGCCTTCGGGACTGACATCCAGGCGCGAGCGGTCGTGTCGTTCGACTTCCTTGCGGATGCCAGCAATATGAAAGACACCGGCACGTTTCAGCCGCTCGAAGATGGCGGCATCCTTGAGCAGGGTTTCAGTCTCCGCCGTCAGTTGAATCACCAGCCGCACAATCGCATCGCGCAGGCGGTACTGCTTCATCACATCGAGGACTTCCTGGGTGGGATTGTCAGCTTCGCGGCAATCCGCCCGCAGCGTCAGCATCGGACGGGCATCCACCTTGATAAACTGCCAGTCCGTTTTGCCACGCGCCAGCTTGACCCAGCAGAAGCCCTTGGCATCGCCCTCTTCGCCAAAGTCAATGCGCTCAAGGCTGCCGCTGTACACCACAGGCGGCGCATCATCCCGCTCGGGAGTCAGGTTTTGGTGCTTGTGAATATGCCCCAGCGCGACATAATCCCAGCGCGAGTCCGCCAGTGTGCCGAGGTCAACGGACACATCGCGCCCCAGCATCACGCTGCGCTCACTGCCCCAGATAGCGCCAGCCACGGTAAAATGCCCAATCAGCAAGCGCGGCGTGTCCGCGCCCGCCAGCGCATCAGCCTGCTGGCTCAAATCTTCCAGCAGGTGATGCAATCGGTTCTGCAATTCGTCATCCTGCTGGGCAATCGTCATCTTGCTTGTGCGGACGTTCTCCATAATACGCGCCCGAATCGGATAGGGCGCAGCAGCGACAACCACATCGCCGCGCTGGGTCGCCAGCCGCTTGACCTCATAATCCTGCGCGACCCAGACATTAGGCACATCCAGCGTCTCATAAATCTCGATGGTCGATGCCTTGACCGCGTTAATCGGCAGGTCATGGTTGCCAACCAGCAAGACCGTCGGCGCTATCTTGGACAAATCGAGGATGCGATGCGCGAACTCCCGTTGATGGGTCTGATTGGGGCTGCGGCTCTTGAAGGCATCGCCCGCAAAGATGACCAAATCGACATCGCCCTCACGGGCATGGGCAATCATATCGTCCATGCGATGCAAAAAATCGACGACGCGGCTGCTCACACCGGAATTGGGGTCGGTTTTGCCATAGCTTTCGATGCCGATATGCACATCGGCAAAATGCAGAACGCGAATGGGGTCTTTCATTAGCTTTACTCTCATCTCCACCCAAAGGGGGGCTAAGCGCCAGGGCGATGGTCTTCGTCGCCCGTGCCGACTGGCTCATTGGTGGTGGTGACGCTCGTCCACTGCGGATTATCGCCGCGCAAATGCCCGAAAATCGGCTTTTCATTGCGCAGGATGTCCACAAAGGCGTGGATGTCGCCGATGGACATAAAAATCGCCCCCAGGTTGTTGTCAATATCCACCTGCGGCGCGGGGATGTCGCTGTCTTCAGCCAGAAAATAAACATCCAGGCGATAACCTTCCTTGTTGGCTGTTCCCACACCAGAGCAGCGCACCAACCCCCGAATCCGCGCCGTGACGCCAGCGAATTCGCGCTCTTCCAACTGGCGCCAAATCACCATATAACTCCTGATTTCGAACACAGCCACCCGCCGCTCGGACATGCTTCGCCCTTCCTGATTCGAATTTTTCAATCAAGCCACACCATTATAACGCCGCGCTCAAGAGCAGTGTATCCTTTTTGACCGAAACAGAAAAGTTTCACTACCCCCATCCTGGAGTGCGCCTTAGCGAAATCGGAAATTCATACTACAATCAGATGAGCAGGAGTATGAATGGACAGCCCCTCATGTCGGAAGAGATACAGGGTGCGATTGAGCGCATCACCTTTTACAACGAGTATAACGGGTACAGCGTGCTGAAAATCAAGCCGAAGCAGCGTTACCCCCGTGCCCAGGCACGTGACGGGACAGTGACGGTCGTGGGTGTGATGCCCGCGCTGCAAGCGGGCGAAACAGCGCAATTCAGCGGCGAATGGGTCAATGACCCGCGTTATGGGCTTCAGTTTCGGGCGCAGCAGGCGATTCCAGTGACACCCGCGACCAAAGCAGGCATCATCAATTATTTGAGCAGCGGGATTGTCCGCGGCATTGGCCCGGTCACCGCCAAAAAAATCGTGGACTATCTGGGCAGCGAAACCATCGACATCCTCGATGCCGAGCCGCAGCGCGTGCGCGAGGTGCCCGGCTTGAAAGCCTCCTTGGCAGATAGACTGATGGATGCCTGGTCGAAGAACCGCCTCATGCGCAATATCCTGATTTATCTGCAAGGCCTGGGCATCAGCGCCAAAATCGCCCAGCGCATCTATAAGGAATACGGGACGCAGACCCAGCAGATTATCGAAAGCAACCCCTATCAGCTGGCGGATGATGTTTTTTTGATTGGCTTTAAGAAAGCCGACCAAATCGCCAGAAATATGGGCCTCAAAGCGGATGACAAATATCGCTTGCGGGCCGGGCTGCATTATGCGCTCAATGAACTGACGCGGGAAGGACATACTTATGCGCCGTCAGCGGAATTGCTTGACAAGGCAGCGGCGCTGCTGGGGGTTGATGATGGGATGTCCTTGAGCGAAGCCTTGCGCGGCCAGCTGATGGCGGGCAAACTGGTGGAAGACAGCCTGCCCCCTCGCGGACAAACCGAGCCAATCCAAGCTATTTATCTTCCGCGCTTCTTTTATGCCGAAACCGCCGTGACCGAAAAATTGCGGGGCATTGCCGACAGCGCCAGCAAAATTGTCAGCAGCCATCGGGAAACCAACTGGCATCAATTCCTCAAACAGCTTAGCCAGCAAAACAATGTCGATTTATCCCATCAGCAGCAGGGCGCGGTTCGGGCGGCGCTCACGGGGAAGCTCAGTGTCTTGACGGGCGGCCCTGGCACCGGCAAGACGACCACCCTGCAAATGGTTATCAATGCGCTGCACAAGGGCAGCTACAAGTTTTCGCTGGCATCGCCTACCGGCCGCGCCGCCAAACGTCTCGGTGAAGCCACTGGTGAGGCGGCAAGCACGATTCATCGTCTGCTGGGATATTCGGCAGAGCAAGGCGGCTTTGAGCATGATGAGAAGCATCCGCTGCCGGTGGATATGGTGGTCATTGACGAGGCATCCATGCTCGATTTGCAGCTGTTCCACAGTTTGCTCAAGGCGCTGAAGCCGACCACCCACCTGCTTCTGGTGGGCGATGCTGACCAGCTGCCATCGGTGGGCGCCGGCAATGTGCTGCGCGATGTCATCGACAGCGGCATCGCCTCCGTGACGCGCCTTGACCGGATTTTCCGCCAGGACGATAACAGCTATATCGTCAGGAATGCCCATCGCATTAATCAGGGACAGCAGCCTTACACCGCCAACGACAGCCGCGACTTTTATTTCTTCGAAATCAGTGACCCCGAAAGGGTTGCCACAATGGTGGTGGATATTGTCAAGCGGCGCGTGCCGCAGCGCTGGGACTTTGACCCCGTTCGGGATATTCAGGTCATTGCCCCGATGTATCGCGGCGCTGCTGGCGTCAACAATCTCAACGCGCAGCTGCAAAGTGAACTGAACGGGAGTATGCGCCTGGCGGAAGTCAAAATTGGCGGTCGGGTTTTCCGCGTTGGCGACAAGGTGATGCAAACCCGCAACAACTACGAAAAGGATGTCTTTAATGGCGATATTGGCTTTATTGATGGCATCGATGCCGATGACAACTCGCTGACGATGGTGATGGATGGCGTCTATGTGGATTATGATTTTTCGGAGATGGACGACCTGATGCACGCCTATTGCATCAGCACGCATCGGTCGCAGGGCTCGGAGTATCCGGTGGTGGTGATGCCAGTGATGACCCAGCATTATATGATGCTCCAGCGCAACCTGCTGTACACGGCAATTACTCGCGCCAAGCAGCTGGTGGTGCTGGTGGGTACGCGCCGCGCCTTGTGGCTGGCGGTTGACAATAACAAGGTTGCCGAACGGCACAGCGGCCTGCTGCAACGGCTGAAGCGCCAGGTTCAGCTATCCCGCGCACGCAAAAAGATTAAAAAGATTAGACATAACCGCCCTCAACTTGAGTGACCAGAATGGGGTCGTCGCCGTTGATGATGACCGTATGTTCATATTGAGCCGAGAGGCCGCCGTCCACCGTGCGCAGCGTCCAGCCATCGTCGTCGGTGCGGATGCGCCCGCGGCCGGTGGTGAAGAAGGGTTCGAGGGTGATGACCATGCCGTCCCGCAGGACATCGCGGTTGCGCTTGCTGTAATAATTGGGGATGGAGGGCTTTTCGTGGATGTGTCGCCCGACGCCGTGTCCGCCCAGTTCGCGCAGGGTGCGGTAGCCGCGCCGCTTGGCGAACTTTTCCACCGCGCGGCCAATCGCGTTTGCCTTTTGGCCGGGACGCGCCATATCAATGGACAGATACAAGGCCTGACGGGTGGCTGTGCAGAGTTTTTCCAGCGCTGGCTGTGTCGGTGGCATAATGATGGTCGCGCCCGTATCGCCCCAATACCCTTCCAGCACTGCCGACACATCCACATTGAGCAGGTCGCCGGCCTGGATGATGCGGTCGGCACGCGGGATGCCGTGGGCGGCTTCGTCATTCAGGCTGATGCAGGTATAGCCGGGGAATTTGTAGGCGCTGATTGGCGCGGATGCCGCCCCCATTTTTTGCAGGAAATGACGCCCGATGTCATCCAGCGCCTGGGTGCTCATCTCGGGTTCGGCATGGTCTAACATCCATTTGAGCGCCAAACCGCAGATTTCCCCGATGCGCCGTATGCCTTGCAAGTCTTTTTCAGTGGCGATTCGCATGGATGACCTTCGTTATGGCGCCGCCCCTTCGCCCAGACGGCGTTCCGTGCCTGCCAGCAGGCGCTGCATATTGCCACGGAAGCGCAGCAGCAGCATCAGGCTCAAAGCCACCACATAGAGCAGGATAATCGGTGGCTGAAAGTCCGTGCCGACCAGCAGAATCAGCCAGATGTTGGCCACCGCGAACCCCGTCAGGACGCCCAGCGAGACATAACGGGTGCGGGCGATGATGGCGATGGCGATGGCGGCGGCAATCAGGCTTTGAAAGGGCTGAATCATCATCATCGTCCCGAAGGCGGTCGCCGCCCCTTTGCCGCCGCGAACGATGAGCTTCAGGCGGCCTCCCTTGAAAGAGGCGGTCAGCAGGGTGGCAAAGAGCGACCAGTTATGCCCGACAACGACGCTGGTTGCCGCGACAGAGGTCGCCACCCCGATTTGCTGCGCCAGAATCACATCACGCGCCAGCCAGACGGCGAATATCCCTTTGGCGGCGTCAATCAGGCCGGTCAGCAAGGCCCAGCCGTTGCCCACCGCGCGGGCGACATTTGTCCCGCCCATATTGCCGCTGCCGACCTCGAAGATGTTGATGTTTTGGGCTTTGGCAACCAGATAGGCGGTCGGGAACGAGCCGATGAGATAACTGGTAACAATACATAAAATGACGGGTATAGCATTATCGGCTGTGAACATCTGGCGCACCTGTCTGGCTGATGCTGACGATGATTATCAAAATGTCCATCTACCCTTTTTAATAAACCGAGTTGCTCGGTCGAGCGGAAGACTTGTTATTTTGCCTGAGCGCGGCAGACTTGTTCGCTGCCGCCGAGCGGCTGATACAGCATATCCTGCCTAAAGATATTATACGAGTTTGCGCCATTTGACAACAAGCTGGATAGATGCGGGCTTTTCGGGTATTCTTGGATCGATTCGACAAATGCCAACCCTGCGGATGTTGTATGAGCGCAAAACCTCTGATTGCAATCGTCATGGGCGACCCCGCCGGCATTGGGCCCGAACTCATTGTCAAGCTGCTGTCCGATGATGCGCCCTATGAACGCTGCCGGCTGTTCGTCATTGGCGACCTGGCTGTCATGCAAGACAATGTGAGGGCGCTCCATTCACCGCTCCAGTTTCGCGGGATTGCAGCGCTGTCTGATGCCTGTTTTGCGCCTAAAATCATTGAGGTATTGAGTCCGCCCGGTTTTGTGCTGGGTCGAGTGCCACCGCCCGACGTGCATCCGAGGCTGGGCAAAGCGGCGGGCCTCTATCTTGAGTTGGCTTATACCCTCGCCGCAGAGTCCTTGATTGATGGTGTGGTGGCCGCGCCGATGAACAAGGAATCCTTCCGCATGGCCGGCTATGAATATCTTGACGAGCTCGAATTTCTGGGCGCGGTCACGGATAGTCCGGAGCCATTTATCCTGGGCGCGGCCGGCCCCGTCTGGGCAGTGGCCGTCACGGAACATATCGCCTTCAAAGAGATTGTCGGATATATCAAACAGGAGCGCGTGCTGCGCTATATTCACCATCTGGCTCGCGTGTTGGGCAAGCTCGGCTGCGCTCAGCCGCGCATTGGCGTGGCTGCCTTGAACCCGCACGCCGGCGAGGGCGGGCTTTTCGGGACTGAAGAAATCGACGAAATCGCGCCGGCTGTTCAGCAGGCACAAGATGAAGGCATTCAGGCAGCCGGCCCTGTGCCAGCTGACATCGTTTTCAAGCAGGCTTTGGAAGGCGCTTTTGACGGGGTGGTGTGGATGTACCACGACCAGATGAACATCGCCCGCAAACTTCAGCCCAGGCAGCAAATTGCGACCCTTTGGATGGGATTGCCGGTCATCGGGGCGACAACGGCGCATGGCACCGCCTTTGACATCGCCGGACAAGGCATTGCCGACCCCGGCAGTTTGCAGGCGGCGCTGGAATATGTCATCAAGCTGACGGCATAACCCCACAGCCGTTCTTACGATGAATAGCTTTGGATGCGGCGGGCGCTGTCATGGCGGCGCAGGCGCTCCATGCGTGGCCGGATGTTCTCCATGATTTCGCCTTTATCGAGAGTTTGGTGCTGGCCTTCGTGCATGATAATCTGCCCATCGCAGACCACCGTCCGCACGTCAGTGGCGCGGGTGTTGTAGACCAGGCTGGCGGGGACATTGTTGAGCGGCAGGTGATGAGTGCCGCTCAAATCGACCAGAATAATGTCCGCCAGCTTGCCGACCGCCAAATCCCCCAAGTCGTCTGGCTGGCCATAAACCTGTGCGCTTTCCCGCGTGGCAATCGTCAAGACTTCAGCCAGCGGGTAATTTTCGGCATGGCCAGTCAGCTGCTTCTGCCCCATGGCCAGCAGGCGCATGGCTTCCCATAAATCCAGCGTGTTGTTGCTCACCGCGCCATCCGTCCCCAGGCCGATAGGAATCCCCAATTTTCGATATTCAAGCAGATTGGCATAGCCCATCGCCAGCTTGGCGTAGGTCTTGGGGCATTGGGCGATGCCAGTTGGCTGCCGCAGTTCGGCAAGCATTTCCAAATCGCCAGGGGTCGCGCCGAGGACATGCGCCAGCACCGTCGGCACACGAAAGATGCCGCTGTCATGCAAGACTTCAATCGGCGTTTTGCCGCGCTTGGCCAGGCTGGCGCGGGTTTGCGCCCGCGTTTCAGCGACATGGATATGAATCCCGACGCCGATGGCCTCGGCTTTTTTTGCGCTTGCCCACAGAAAATCATCATCACAGGTATAAGGGGCATGGGGCGCCATGATGGTGCGGATGCGCCCCTGCGCCTGATTTTGCCAGCGCTGGATAAAATCGCCCGCATCGTCGATTTGGCCGATGCCGTTGCTGCTGAACATCGCCTGTCCCAGCAGGGCGCGTGTCCCCGCTTTTTCGACCGCGGCCGCAGCCTGGTCCATGTACCAGTAGTGGTCGCTGACGGCGGTAATGCCAGCTTCAATCATCTCCAGCAAACCAAGCTGCATGCCCCAGTAGACATCTTCGGGCTGTAAGTTGTTTTCGAGCGGCCAGATAATATCATTGAACCAGCTTTCCAGATTGACATCCTCGCCCAGGCCGCGCCACAGCACCATCGGCACATGGGCGTGCGTATTGATAAAGCCCGGCATCGCCAGCTGCCCCTGGGCGTCGATGACGGTTCTGGCATGGGAAGGGTCAAGGATGCCGCCGGGCTGGATGGCATCAATGCGATTGGCGGTCACTAAAATATCCTGCTGATGGAGAATGCTTGCCCCTTCATCCCTCATTTGCAGTACACTGGCATTGCGAATCAATAAATCGACCATGCTGCTGCCTCCCGCCGTGTTCAAACTCTTGGATTTGGATTATAACAAGATGACGCGCCAGCACACAGGGAGGCCCGGATGACCCTGATTCCAGCCCAAGCCACAGTTGCCCATGCCAAACACTTTGCCCAACTGGCACAGATTGCCAGCGACAACCTCTACCATGAGTTGTTAGGCAAAAATGCGAATGCCGTGCTGGAAGCCATGTTCAGCCAAACGAATAACGACAGCAGTTATCGTCATACCTCTTTCTTGCAAGAGGGGGACAGGATTGCCGGGATGCTCACGGCTTATACCGCCCAAGAGGCCCGTTCCCAGTCCAGGCGGACGACATGGCTCATGCTGCGATATGCCAGATTGCAATTTTTGCGCTGCTTGGCAGTCGGCATCCTGCTCAGCCCCCTGCTGGATTTTCTTGGCAGCCATCTGGAACGCGATGATTTTTATATCGCTATGATAGCGCTTTATCCGCCTTATCGCGGACGTGGACACAGCAAGACGATTCTCCACCATGCTCAGCATCTCGCCAGAGAGCGCGGCTGTTCGCGTTTGGCGCTGGATGTGGATGAGCGCAATCGAATTGCCATCGCCGCCTATCGCCGCGCCGGATTTGAGCGGATTGACCAATCGAAGGAAGTGCGGCTTGCCGGCGAATATCTCCGTGTCTTGCGGATGGCAAAGCGCGTCTAAGGCTCCAGCGAGGTGAAATAATCGCGCACGACATCGCGCAGCCCCAAAGGCACATAATCACTCTCGAGGGCGCGATGGGCGGCGTTCTCGTAATCGCTGAACACCGTGTCATAGCTCACCCGCGATTCACCGAGCGGGTTGTCGTCAAAGTTGCCTTCGGCAAGCGTTTGGTCGCTGGCATCCGTCTCCAGCTGGATTTCGCTGGCGCCGCCGCCCTCAATGCCAGTCGGGTTATAGATGGCTTCGTAGCGGATTTCGCCAGCGCCAGTGGTTCGGTTATCCGTCCTGGCGCCCTCGTCTTCGCCACCGCCGCCGGGCAGGCTGGTATTGCTCGCTTGGCCCTCGCCCGCGCCCTGACCGACGGTATTGCTGTCCCGTTCACTGGGTATGCTTTCCCCGGCGCCGGGCATATTTCGCGCCGCTGGCTGATTCCCCTGATTGTCGCCGGGACGGGCGGCGCTGGCCTGTTCGCCGCCGGGCTGCTCGCCCTGCTGCTGACCGCTTGTCGATGTTTCGGGTTCGCCTTCCTGTGGCGCATTCGCCTGCTGCTGGCGGGCGATTTCATTGGCTGCCTGCTCAGCCTGCTCAGCCTGGTCTTGCAGCATTTGCTGCGTGTTTTCGCTTGCCTGCTGCGCCTGCTGATTCTGCTGAAGCTGTTCCTGTGCCTGCTGAAGCTGTTCCTGCAAGCTCTGGCTGTCATCGCTTTGGAGCGCCGCCGCCATATCCTGAAGCTGCTCCGACAATTCAGGGTTCGACTGCGCCAGTTCCTGCGCCGCCTGCTGCAAAGCCTCGGCCGCCGCCTGCGCCTCTTCGGGGGTCATGCTCTGCGTCTCTTGTGCCAACTCCGCCAGCGCCTGAGATAATTCATCCCAATTCGGCGGCGCCTGCTCTTGAGCGCTGTCGCTTTCGCCGCGGTCCGCCAGTGGCATAAAATCCGCCAGCGCGTCAGCGGCGCCTTCCAGCGAGGATTGGTCCAGGTCAATCAACTCTTGCAGGGTATTTTGGACATCCTCAATCTGAGATTCCAGCTGGCTCATGGCGGCGAAGGCCTCTTCGTCGCTGATGTCTTCCTCTTGCAGACGTTCCAGCGCGATTTCCAGGGCATTCAAAAGCGCTTCGCGGTCGACATCCTCAAGTTCTGTATCGGTGGCGATGGTTTCAATCATCTCACGCACATCGTCCTGCGCCGCCTGCACGGCTGGCGAGGGACCAACCGCGGTCAAATCCTGCCCGACCAGCAAAGGGACGAGAATCATCAGCAGCACCGCGACCAGCAAGACCAGCAGCGTCAGCCATTCACCGCGCCTGAAATCCAGCGTGATGCTGTCCCGCGCGTCAATCTGGCGTGCCTGCGCCAGAGCATCGGCAATTTGCGCCGACTCGATTTCCGCCCCGGTCTGGATGCGCCCCTCAAGCAATTCAAACGCGGTGGACACGCGCTCCTTCAAGCCAAACTCAATATCAAAATAACGGGCGCGGATATGGCGCGGCCGAGGAAACAGCAAGGTGTACAACAGGTTGATAAGAACGCTGACGCCACAAATCACCAAAGCCATCAGCGCAAAATCCTTCGCCAGCCAGCGAAACTGCGTATAGGCGATGATGCCAGCCATCAGGCTGATGAACAAAGCGGCAATCATCGCCCGCGGCAGCGTCTTCGAGAGCAGCCGCCGTTCATATTGGTTTTCCCAGCTTGCGAGAATCCTATCGAGTTCGGCGCTTTGACCTTTGTGTATGGATGCGGCCGAGCGGCTTGCCATAACCTGACCTGCTGATTGGCTGTCCTTGACTGTCAGTATATCAAAGACAGTTCGGGAATCCTACTGCCAGCCCAGCGCCGCCGCATGTTTGGATAAGCGCCCCTCACAAATCGAGCAGCCCGCCCTTGCGCCTGCGCCCATAAGTGGGCAAGTCCAATGGCGCATTCGCCAGCAGCTTCTCCACGCTGTAGCCCTGAATAACGGGATAAGCGCCGAACACATCCTTGAATGTGTCGCGGCTGCGCTGATTTTCCACCGTCCGCATATACTGCTCAAAGCACACCATCACACCCGCCGTCACGCCTAAGCGGTCGACGGTTTCGCGCAAGGCTCGCACCGCATCCGCGCTGACGCGCCCGCCCTTGACCTGCACGATAGCATATTCAGCTTTGGCGACTTTCTTGGGGACAAAGCGATAGAACTTTAATAAGCCATCGACGCCGCCATCCGCCCCGCGCGTGCCGGGTTCGCGGAACATGCCCTCGGCGCCGATAAAGCCACAGACCCACTTCTCGAACTCGAATTTGTCGCGCTGTGCCAGAGCGCGGGCAGCCTCAATCGTATGGGGTATGCCGCGTATCAGGATGTCATCTTTTGCCAGCAGCGGAAAATTGTCAACCATGCGCTCGCGTATCAGTCCCGTGGCAAAGGGCGAGATATCGATGCCCACCCACCTGCGCCCCAAGCTCTCGGCGGCATGAACGGTCGTGCCACAGCCACAGAAAGGGTCAAGCACCATGTCGCCTGGATTGGAGGACGCCTTGATGATGCGCTCCATCAAAGCGAGCGGTTTCTGCGTGGGATAGCCGAGTCGTTCCTTGCCTCTAGCACCCGGTATATCTGCCCAAAGGTTAGTTGTATCTACACCTTTGTATTGGTGTTCGTATTGTTTGCGATATGGCTTGCCAGCCGAATTGTAGTGTATGAGGTCTTTAAGGTATAAATCTTCCAATTTTTCCTTCGATATGCGCCATCCATTAACTGGGTTGCGTCCCCGCCATTCAAAATATGAATCGCCAACCAATTTATCGCCAAGTAATGGAGTAACTGCCCTGTATCGTCCATTTTTGTCTATGTGAGGGAACTTCGGCACTTTATCTGGCATCACCTTAGGCATATTAAAAGTTGTGACTTTACTTTTAGAATAGAAGAGTATTTTGTCTGTCCCGTTACCAAAAGATTTCCTTGCCACTGGTGCGCCCTTGCCAGTGGTTCTTTTCCACACAATCTCATTGCGAAAATGCTTCCTCCCAAATATCGCATCCATCACCAGTTTGAGATAATGACTGGCAGTCGGGTCACAGTGCAGATAAATGCTGCCCGTCTTTTTCAGCACGCGGCGCATGGCCCGCAGCCGCAGCGACATATTGATGAGATAGGCCGCCAGACTGGGCTTTCTGCCCTGTCCGCGCGTGCGAACCTGCTCGACTTCCTGGGCAAATTTGACAATAGTCGCCAGTGAGCGTGTGCGCGGGTCGCGCTCCATATCCGCCAGCCGCGCGTTGTCATCCGCCGTCCATTCCCAGGTGTCCTTGAAGGCCTCAACCGGTTTCAGGCTCTTGTCGCGCCCCCTGAATGGCAGATTATAATTGCTGTTGGAGTTGAAGGGCGGGTCGAGATAAATCAGGTCAATCGACTCGCTCGACAGTTCATCCTCATCATTGAGAATATCCAGACAGTCGGCGGCATACAGGATTCGATTCATGGGCGGCAACCTCATGCTCAAGACGAGAAAGCATTCCATGACGCTCGAAAAAGAGGTACACTCGCAACGAAAACCTTCGGGTTTTCGTATCTTTAGGTATTCCTGTGACAGAGTAGCTTGGAAGGCGGTATCTGTCACAGGAATCTTCCATAAAGCGGCCATGGAAGACCGCTTTATAAATTAACACAGGATTAAAATTCCTGCAACCTTTTCCCGCCGCTGCGCTTGCAATTTGGGGGGTTCGCCTGTATGGTTGCGCCTTGACTGAAGCATGGCATCAGCAGGTGAGCGATGACCCAAACCTTTGTTGTGACTGGCGCCGCCGGCTTTATCGGCTCGCATATTGCCGAACGTCTTGTCCGCAATGGACAGCGGGTGCGGGTCATCGACAATCTGCTGACCGGCAATCCCGAACATCTGACATTCCTGAAAGCGCTTGGCGGCGATTTGTCGATTAGCAGGGGCAGCATTGGCGACCTCGATGCCTTGCAGGCCTTGTTCAAGGGTGCCGATTGTGTGTTTCATCAGGCAGCGCTGCCTTCAGTCCCGCGCAGCATGGCCGACCCCCTGGAAACCCACAAGCATTGCGCGACCGGCAGCCTGAATGTCTTGATTGCCGCCCGCGACAGGGATGTGCGGCGGGTGGTCTATGCCGCTTCTTCCTCCGCTTATGGCGACCAAGCCGGCGACTTCAAGTCCGAATCCATGCCGCCCGCGCCCATTTCGCCCTATGCCGCCGCCAAGCTGGCGGGCGAGTATTATTTTCAGGCTTTTTATCACGCTTATGGCCTGGAGACGGTCGCCCTGCGTTATTTCAATGTCTTTGGGGCGCGGCAAGACCCCCATTCGGCTTATGCGGCCGTCATCCCCAAGTTCATCAATCTGATGCTCCAGGGACAGCAGCCTCCGATTTATGGCGATGGCAGCCAAAGTCGGGATTTTACCTATATCGACAATGTGGTGCATGGCAATTTATTGGCATCCACTGCCAAAGAGGCCGTGGGCGAAACCATCAATCTGGCGACTGGCGGGCAAGTCCGCATCAAGGATTTGGCCGCCAAGCTGAACCTTCTGCTCGGCACACGGCTGCCGCCAGTTTATCGTGAGGAACGCCCGGGCGATATTAAGCATTCGCGTGCTGATGTCGCCAAGGCGGGTGAACTGCTGGGCTTTGAGCCGATTGTCGATTTTGATGAGGGGCTGCGCCGCACCGTCGCCTGGTATCGGCAGCGGCCCTAGGCTTCTTGACTGCACACTTCGCAGCAAAAGGCGTAAGTCCCTGACATGGATGTCGTCTCGGTCAGTTTTAGAATAGATGGTGATTAAGATGATACGGGCAGTCAAATCAGTCGATTGCACCAGATAATAGACGCGGAAGCCACCGCTTTTGCCGCGTTTTGCCGAGCGATTAGGGAGTCGTACCTTATACACTTCAAGGTCAACTTCCCGTACTCGCTCACCTGGAAGCGCGCCGCTTTCCAACTCTGTTATAAGCTGAAGGTAAGCATCAACTACCGAAGGATATGCTTTTTTGAGTTTTTTGATGTTCTTGTCAAATTCAGGTATGGATATGACGGCAAGTGGCATAACCACCGTCTACTCATTCAGCAGTTCATCCAGCAATTCCCGCGCCGGTCTTCCTTCTCCAGCCAGTGCTTGTCGCAAGCCTCTTTCGAGGGATGCCAAAATTTCGACTTGGGTCGGTTCGCGGTAATCTGTGTCCAAATTTTTGGTCGCAACAGATAGCTGCGGTGTTTGTTGAAGATTGACAGCCATTTGGGCTGCCTGCGACAGTGCCATGTTGATGCCTCCATCACTAATTAAGTGTATATTAATCATAACTTCTTATATTGTCAAGCATTTCAAGAAATTGCGCCGGGATGCCAAAATTTCGGCTTCGGCTCATCTTATCCTCACCTCTCATGGCGAAATTGCGGGATTTCGATGCGTTTGCCACCGCTTATCGCTGATTCATGGGCGCAAATGCCAGCGGCGGTCCAACTGGCTGTTCTAATCGCGTCTGGCCAAGGTTGGCGCTCTTCCACAATGCTGCTGACGAATTCGTGTACCAGATGCGGATGCGAGCCACCATGCCCGCCACCCTGCAAGAAGGACAAATGCGCATGGTTCTCGTCATACACACCGCGTTGGGTAAAACGTGCTATTTCCTTCGGCAGCAGGTCCTGGCGGTCAGGCGCGTTCACGCGCTCTGCCGTGATTTCGTTTCCCCGCCCCCACGAAGTGGCCGCCGGCCTCATGCGAAAAACGACTGGGGCTTCTTCTTCAATCTGCTCCCACTCGAATGTGGCTTTCTCGCCGTATACGTTGAAGCTCTCGGTGTAGCCGCGTGCGGTATGGAACAGGCTGCGGGTGATTTCGGCGGCGAGGCCTGGCTCATGGTCAAGTTCGAAAATGGCGGTTTCGATGGGAAATGGATTATTGTACTGTTGGTGCAATTCGGGTCGCATAATGCCCGAACCAAAGCAATGCACCGCTCGTGCCTGGGTTCCAGCCAATGCCAGCACGGGCGAGACCGCATGTGTTGCGTAGTGCATGGGCGGCAAGCCCATCCAGTAGGGCGGCCAGTATTCCATATCTTGATAATGTGCGCCGCGCAAGAACTGGATGCGGCCAATTTCGCCATGCTTGAGCATCTCTTGCACATACATAAAGCGCCGCGTGTACACGGCAGTTTCCATGCCCATATAGACCTTGCCACTTTCGCGCTGTGCCGCCACAATCGCATTGAGGTCGTCGATGCTGGTTGCCATTGGCACAGTGCAAGCGCAGTGTTTGCCAGCCTGCAATACAGCGACCGTCTGCTCGGCATGAACTGGGATGGGGGTGACCAGATGTACGGCCTCAATGTCATCATCGTTGAGGATGTCGTCCAGGTCGGTGCAGCGATTGGCGACCTCGAAGCGCTCGCCAATATGCTGCAAGACCTTTGCATCCGAGTCGCAGATGGTCAGGCTTTCGACCCAGGGATGATGCAAAAAGATTGGCACGAACTCCGCACCAAATCCTAATCCAACCAGAGCAACGTTGATTTTCCTCTTTGCAGCCATTGTCTTATACTCCGTGACAGCATCAAGCCAGCAAGCCTGCTAATGGATACGATGTTAAACTATCCCTGGACAGCGCCAAAGGTGATGCCTTCCACCAGCTGTCTTTGCGTGAGCATCAGCAAAGGCACCAGCGGCAGCAAAACAAACATGCCGGCGGTCGCAACGAGATCAAGATTGCTTGATTGGTAATCGGCGAGGCGTGGCGGAATCGTGTACAGTTTCGTCGTGAGGACTTGTGTATCCGGCGATGTCGACAGGGTGAAGACAAAGAGGAACTCGTTCCACCCGCCGATGAAGAGCAGAAGAAAGGTGACGAATACCCCGGGCATGGCGATGGGCATGATGATGCGAAACAGGGTCGTGAACCGCCCGGCGCCATCGATGGCGGCGGCATCGTCAAGCTCGCGCGGGATGGCGTTGAAATAGGCGAACTGGAGCAAGACTGCCAGGGGCATACCGCCAGCCGTGAAGACGAGTATCAACCCGATGTGCGTATCGAGCAGATTGAGTTGCAAATAGGCGATGAAGATCGGTCCCAGAGTGACCATTGCCGGTACTGCCATACTGGCGACCAGAAGGCTGTACATCAGTGTCTTGCCGCGAAAGGTCCCGCGACTGAAGGCGTAAGCTGCCATCGCGCCCAGCAGGGTAGCGGCCAGGCCCGACCCGCCCGCGAGAAAGACAGAATTACGCAGCGCCAGCCAGAAGTCCCAAGCCTCGGCCATGAAGGGATAGTTTTCCAAGGTCGGATAGCGGGGCCACAAAGTAGGCGGTATGCGGTTCACCTCACTGGCCGTCTTCAACGAAGTAAAAGCCATGAACAGGACGGGAAAAACCAAGCCCGTCAATACCAAGAAGAGCAAGCTATAGAGCAAGACGTTCTGCCAGGTCAACCACTTTCGCTTTGGAGGGGTCATCACTGCTCCCGGGAACGATACAAGAGCCAGGCGAAAATGCCGCCGATGGCGATGGTCACGAGCAGCAAAACCATATTGACCGCCGAGCCGTAACCATAGCGCAGCTGCTGGAAGAAGCGCTCGAAGGTGTAGAGCGCCAAGGTCTTGGTGGCGCTGCCGGGTCCGCCGCGTGTCAAGCCATAAATCTGCTCAAAGGTCTGCACCTCAGCCATGGCGCGGAGCAGGAGTACGAGGTAAATGGCCGGTTTCAATAAGGGCAGGGTCACATACCAGAAGCGCTGAAGGGCGTTCGCCCCGTCAACGGCGGCGGCTTCCAGGACTTCTTTGGGCAAGGAGCCCAGCGCAGCCATAAAAATCAGAGCGACCCAGGAGACATTCTTCCACACCGTCATCGCAATCACTGAAAAACGCGCTGTTTCGGCATCGCTAAGCCAACGCACCGCGGTGTTGCCAAAGCCAAGCTGCCGCAATATCTCATTCAGAATGCCGCCATCTTCAAAGTAAAGAATCTGAAAGGCGACCGCCGCCAGCATCGGCGCAACGACCCAGGGCAGCAGCATGATGAAATTGCTCAGCCAGCGCAAGCGCAGCTTCTGCATCAACAATATGGCAATGCCCAGCCCGATGATAGTTTCCGTTACGGCAGCGGTGCCAGTGTAAAGCAGTGTCCAGCCCAGGCTGCCAATCAGGGTGGCGTCTTGCATGAGAATCTGGTAGTTGCGCAGGCCGATGTAACGCCCCCCCAGGATGGTGCGGTCGGTCATGCTGATGGCGATGGTCTGGATGATTGGCAGGATCGAATAGACCATGCGCAAGAGGAATGCCGGCAGCACCAATACGTACAGCACAGCATACCTGCTGGAGAACAAACCTTGGAGGCGACTCTGCGCCAATGGCGTCGATCTGGCTTGGGCCATCCAAGCCTTCCTTAGGGCTTCGGTTCGGATAATGGGAAATCCCTGGAGGCAGTTTATGTTTAACTGCCTCAGGAATCCGAAATCGCGTCTAGCTGAACTTGCGGCGCTAATCTAGTAGGCGAGTCTGATGATGGTGTACTCGTCCTGCGCCCATTGGAAAGCCTCGTCCACATTGCGCTCGCCGGAGAGGATCATCTCGCCCAGCTGGTCAAACATCGACCAGAGTTGCGACACCTGCCGATGATTCACAATCGGGTAGCGGAACTGCGCGTTGCGGGTCAATTCCTCCCAGCCGGGATCGATGCCCAAGACAGGAATCTTCTCCAAGATTTCGCTGTCGGTAAAGAACGACTTCAAGCCGGGCACGACGTTTTGCAGCGCGACATAGCGCAACTGGTCACGATGGCCCAGGAATTCAAGCACCTCTCTTGCTTGCACCAGCTTGGTGGAGGCGCTGGGTATCGAATAGCCCCAGCCATGCAGCAGCAGGTTGTCGTTGGCGGGGCCCATCGGGAAGCGAGACAGCTTGAAATTGTCCTCGTTCACAACGGTGTCAACTGTCGTGGTTACGCTGTTATACATGCCTTCATAGCCCCAACACATGCCGGCTTTGCCCGCGGCCATCAGCCCGATGACCTCAGTCCAGCCTTCGTTGATGGTCGACGGCGGCGTGATTTCGTAGTCGTGAACCCAGTCGTACATCCACTGGAGCGCGGCTCTGGTGGCGTCGTCATTGAGGGTCTCCAAGTCCGCCCCTGAATGATGCAGCGCCATCAGCATGGTATTGAAGGCGTGGCCCTGGCCGCCCAGCGGCCGCCAGCCCCATACGCCGGCTTCCTGGTCGGTGGCGCCAAGCCCGGCAGTGACGAAGTCCTCCCAAGTCGCTGGCGCGTCCGCCACCAGGTCGGCATTGCGGAAGAAAGGTGTGGCGCCCATAAAGTAGAATAGCCGGTAGACACCGCCCATCGCGCTGTCCAATACTTTTACGCTATCGGTGATGTCGTCGACGTTATCGGTGTAGGCCTTGAGATCGCTCAGATCGAGCGCCCAGCCATTCATGCCGTACATGCCTGCCAGCAGGTCATCGGTCATCATGATATCGATGTGTGAATAACCCGTCTGACCCCAGAGCGTGAACTTCTGCATGACATCGCTCCAGCGCGCCGGCAGCGATTCGTGGTTGATCTTGATGCCGGTCGCTTCGGTAGCGGCTTCAAAAAGTTCGTCAAACCAATCTGATCCCCAGCCGATGATGTTGATTTCGTGGTTGTCGGCGCGGATAATGTTGGGGAAGCCTGAAAATGCAACGCTGGCAGCGGCTGCGCCAGCCCCTTTAAGAAACGAACGCCGTGAAATTCCTTTATCTTTTTTCATTTTTAGTTCCCAATTAAATTTTATTTGAACAATATATTGATGGTGAAACCGAGTCTACTTCCCATCCCTTAAAAAATGCAAGAATATACGGTTAGAGTTTTCAAACTTTCGAGGTTTTGTCATTCCTTAGGAACAGCAAAGGAAGTCTCCCGCCAAGCGAGTTGGTGTATTCCTGCCGATTTCGTTATAATTTGCCCATACTGCCAAAGCCAAGGTGAGGATGCGATGTACACGGACATTAGCAGCGAAACGTATCGTGAACGATTTGCGAGCGGGGATGAGGGCGAGCATCAGTTCATTGATGTGCGCGAGGCCGATGAATATGCCCAGGCGCATATCCCCGGCACGACCCATATCCCCATGAGCGAATTTCAGCGGCGCATGGATGAAATCAGCGAGGAGTCGCCGGTTGTGCTGGTTTGCAATACGGGCGTCCGTTCGGCGCAGGTGGCGATGTTCATGGCGAGCATGGGCTACGATGAGGTGTACAACCTTGAGGATGGCACCAAGGGCTGGATGAAAAAGGGTTATGCCGTCGAGCGCGGGCTGCCCGAATAGCTTGCGCTGGCGCGTTCGGCCGAGCAGGATTTTTGCTAATAGCATTTTTATTTTTGAAGGAGAGGGCTGCCATGGTTTTGCGTTCAATGATAGGCGCAAGTGTCAAGCGCAAGGAAGACCCCGCTCTGATTATCGGAGCGGGCAAATATGTTGGGGACATCAAACTGCCTGGCATGCACCATGTGGCTTTTGTCCGCAGCCCCTATGCTCACGCCAGCATTTTAAGCATCGATGTCTCGGCGGCACTGGAACGCGAGGGCGTGGCGGCGGTGGTCACGGGGCAGGATTTGCTTGACCAGTACGAACGGGTGCCGGTGGCTGGCGGGGATGATGTTCAGGCGCAGCGCAGCCATTATGCCCTGTCGGTCGGTCGGGTTCGGCATATTGGCGAAGCAGTCGCGGCGATTATTGCCACCTCGCCAGAGGCGGGCGAAGATGCGATTGACGATGTGGTGGTCGAATGGGAAGAATTGCCCGTGGCTGGCGACCTGCTGAGCGCCTATGCGGGTGAAGCGCCGCCCATTTTCGAGGGGATGGATGGCAACATCGCCGACAGCGACGCGAAAAAGACGGCTGATGTGGATGAGGTCTTTGCCAAGGCGCCCCACAGGCTCAGCCAGCGGATGTTCAGCCAGCGAGTGGCAGGTGTGCCGATGGAGGTGCGGGCGGTTGCGGCCGCGCCCGATGCCGTTACAGGTGGCATGACTGTCTGGTCAAGCACCCAGATTCCGCATGGCGTGCGCTCGGCTTTGGCGGATGTGCTGCGCCTGCCCGAAAATATGCTGCGGGTGATTGCCCCCCAGGTCGGCGGTGGCTTTGGCGTCAAAAATGCGCTCTATCCCGAAGAAATCGTGCTGGCGAAGCTGGCGCAGCTTTATCAGATGCCGCTCAAATGGGCGGGAACGCGCGTTGAGCATTTTCAGACCACTACTCAGGGACGGGCGCAGGTGGCTGATGTGGGAGTCGCCTTTGATGACGAGGGCAAGATACTCGGATTGCGGCTGCATGTGATTGCTGAATTGGGCGCGTATCCACCCTTTTACGATATTGCGCATCTGACTGGCTTGATGGCCACCGGCAATTACCATATCCCGGCGGTCGACTTTAAGGCCGACAGTGTATTCACCAACACGATTGCCGTGGCTGCCTATCGCGGCGCTGGACGTCCTGAAGCCATCTATTATATCGAGCGGGCGATTGAACTGATTGCCGATGAACTGGGGATGGATTCGGTCGAGGTGCGGCGCAGAAATTATCTGAAGCCGGAGCAGTTTCCCTATCAAACGCCCACGGGTTCAACCTATGACAGCGGCGATTATGAGGGCAATCTGACCGCCGCGCTTGAACTTGCCAGCTATGCGGCGCTGCGCGAGGAGCAGGCGCGGCTTCGCGCCCAGGCTTCGGCCAGCTTAATCGGCATTGGCATCGCATCGTATGTTGAGATGTGCGGCTTTGGGCCCTATGAGAGCGGGGTCGTGCGCGTCGAACCCGGCGGCACGGTGACGGTTTATACCGGTTCTTCGCCGCATGGTCAGGGTGGCGAGACCACCTTCGCCCAGATTGTGGCCGACGAAATCGGCGCTGATTATGACAAAATCATCGTGCGTCATGGCGATACCGGCGCCGCGCCGATGGGGGTAGGCACCTTTGGCAGCCGCGGGCTGGCGGTTGGCGGTTCGGCTGTCGTTCGGGCAGCCGAGAAGGTGCGCGACAAAGCGGTCAAAATCGCCGCCCACATGCTGGAAGCCTCGCCAGGTGATATTGAGTTTGTCGAGGGGCAGTATCGCGTCAAAGGCGTGCCGAGCCGCAGTTTGGGCTTGGCCGAGATTGCCGAACGCGCCTATGGCACACGGCTGCCAGATGATATTGAAACCGGTCTGGAAGCGACTGACTTTTTCCGCCCGCCAGATTTCATTTATCCCTTTGGGACGCATATTGCCGTGGTCGAGATTGACCGTGAAACGGGCATCATCACCTTGCGCGAATACTACTCCGTGGATGACTGCGGGCCGCGCATCAGCCCGCTTTTGGTCGCCGGGCAAATACACGGCGGCCTGGCGCAGGGCATCGGACAGGCCTTGTTGGAAGAGGTCATCTTTGATGATGAAGGGCAGCTGCTGACAGGTTCGATGATGGATTATGCCATGCCCCGCGCCGATACCTTCCCGCAGTTCACCCTTGGCGAGACGGTGACGCCGACATCCCTGAACCCCCTAGGGGCCAAAGGCATAGGCGAGGCGGCGACCATCGGCTCGACGCCGGCGGTTGTCAATGCGGTGATGGATGCGCTGAAACCTTATGGGGTGCGTCATCTGGATATGCCGCTGACCTCACGCAAAATCTGGGAGGCGATTTCATCCGCTTGATGGCTGAGCCGAAAGGCAGGCGATGTCCGCTAACTATTCGCTCGACCGCGATTTGCATGAGATTGTCCAAATGGGCGCTAGCCTGCGGGTTTATATCCTTGGCGACAAACTCTATCTGCCGGTTGGCGGCGGGCTGCCACAGTTGACGCTGGGCGCTTTTTTGCTGCGCCGGCGGCGGCTCAAACATTTTCGTGATGAGATGAATGCGGCTCAGCAAGCGATGCTGGATAAGGCGCTGGGCAAGCATGAGGCGCTGCGGCGGGCATGGCCGCTGCATTGCGAAACGAAGCTGAAGCGCGAGGCAAGCTCCCGACTGCGGTCGATTCGCGCATTTCTCCGCGAATGCGAGGAGAGCAGGGGCGATTGCGCCGCCGCCTATCCGGTCGAGGCGGCGCGGCGAACGCTGGTGCAAGAAATCCTTGTGGCTATGAATGACTTTGGCTGTGACAAGGATGAACTGATGGCGGCGGTTCGTCAGAGCGACCTCGCCTTGCGCCCTTGGGTAACTGCCAGCGCGTTTATCTGGTCGCCCAGGCTGAAGCCTGTCTACCCGCGCGATGTGTTTTGGTGGCTGTATGGGCGTCCCGATGCAGCTGCCTGATGTGGAGTGATGATACTTAAAGGAGTCTATCAATGAAAGCCAAATTATTTGGAGTCATCATAGCCGTGTTGGTTCTGTGCAGTGTGGCCTCGGCGCAGGGTTATGCCATTCGTGCAGACAGCAATGTCAATCTGAGAGCTAGGCCTAATCTCGAGAGCGATATTATTGTAACTGTACCCGCTGGCACTATCCTGCATGTTATCGACGAGTTCAATCGCTGGCTGAAGGTCAGCAGAACCGGAACTGAAATGTGGATGGCGGATTGGGTCAGTTACACCCGCGTTGAAAGCAGCAGCCAGCCGCAAACATCATCGCCGCCCGCGAGCAGTGTCCCGTCAAATGTTGATAATTGCTGCTTCGTTGACCGGCAATGCCATAGTGACGAGGAATGGACAAGCGGGTTTTGGGCATTTCAGAACAATCAATGCGCTGCGCCTTCACAATCTCCTGTGGATGCTGCGCCGGCACAAGCGCCGGCGGGCAATAAGCATGGAATGATCTTTGAGGGGGCGCCAGACTGGACTAGATATGTGAGCGAAGCGCTAAATCGGCTGAGGGTTCGAGCGCCGGAGTGGTATGTCTATGTGACCAGTGTAACGGACAAGTTCGTAGAATACTGGCTCGACTCAGAGCATGATAGCTCTGGAGCCGCATACGTACTTCCACCTGAAAGGACAATTTACATAAGCAGATCAGCTGTTTTTCGTGTATTTACTGATTCTGGTCTTCCTTTGGGTGTTCCTCCTTTCTACAGAACCCACGAACTCAATATATTCAATCTGGCTGGCATATTAGTGCATGAAGCCTGCCATCTACACCAGCATGAAGATGGCCATATATACCAATATCCAAGCAGCGAGGTAATGTGCCATCTGGTAGAACTCAAAGCGCTTAACGCCATGAAGGCTCCCCCCGACGTAAAAAGAACTACTAGAGTTGTAATGAGATTTCATGGGAGTTAGCTTGAATAGAAGCCAAGCTGAAAAAGTGAGGGGATGCTGATTCACTGCACGGGCGGTCTTCTGTCTGGGGCTTGCCTTTGGCTATGACTGGGGTGAACTGACAGGAGCGGTCTACCCGCGCGATGTGTTCTGGTGGCTGTATGGACGTCCCGATGCAGCTGCCTCATTTTGATGCGCCCGTGCCTGAGTTTGCGCCATAGGTTGAATGAGCTATCTTATAGATACAAGCGCCTTCCTCTGGTTCATTACTGATGACAAAAACTGAGCGGTGCAAAGGCGATGACAGCTGACTAAAGATAACCCATGAGCTTATTTATCGTCTTCCTGCTGGCTGCCGTCCTGCTCGGCGCTGGCGCCATGTTATCCCCGGCCTGGCGCACCGCACAGCCCCGCGTGGCCCTCAGCGCGACACTGTGCCTGGCGCTGGTGGTGGGCGGGGCGGTGTTTTATGCCGAGGCCTTTGCCTGGGATACGTTGGTGGTGGATTATCTGCTGTTTGCCCTGCTTTCCGGCGTGGTTCTCGGTGGCACGCTCTCGACCGCGCAGGCGCGTGCCGAAGCCCAAGGTGAGCGGCTGGCGGACAGTGAACAGGGCTGGCCTGGCCCGCAGGATTTGGCGTTTTTCGCGGTCGTCGCCCTGGTCATCCTGATTCCGCTCTTCAACCTGCCGGGGGCGTTAGGCACGCAGGCACAGATACTCGGCTTGCACAGCCTGACAACGCGCCTGGGCGAGTCCTTTAGCTCGCTGGCGCCCTTTCATCCCCAAGCGGCGGTGATGGTCTCGCCCGGCTTCCATGCCTTTTCTGCCTATCTCAGCCAACAGCTTGACCAAGCCATCCCACTGGTTCAGTTAAGTATGGCGGCGGTTCTGCTGTATCTGTTCATCTGGCTTGCCTATGATTTTGGCGCCGAATGGGCCGACAAGCGGCTGGGACGGGCCATGGCGATAGCTGCCTTGCTCAGCGGCGGCTTGCACTTGAGCTACCTCGATGGGCATTTTACCGAACTGATGGCCCTACTGTTTTTGCAGGCCTGCTGGCTGTATGCCCTGCGTTTGCTGCGGCGGTTCAATCTGGCGGATATGGTCGCTGGCGGATTGATGATGGGAGCGGTTGTCTATACCAGCCTGACCATCAGCTTCCTGCTGCTGCTTGGCTTTGTCCCCCTGTGCCTGCTGGCGTGGTTCAGCCCGCAGCCAGATAAATCCCCACGTGCTTTGCTGAAGTCGCGTCTGGGAGTCACCTTCGGTTTCCCGCTGGTGGCGCTGCTGGGGATTGCGCCCTGGCTCCTCAACAACCTGCGCCTGATGTTCCCGCCAAGCCCGTCCCCGTTTTCAGCCGATGTCGCCTTGATTGGCGCGATGACCCTGGAGCAGGGCATGTTGATTGTGCCACTGGCGATTTGGGGCGCTTGGATTGGATGGCGCGAGCGAGGGAATCATCGTCTGGTGACAATGATGATGCTTGGCTGGCTGCTGCTGGTCGTCGAGTTTTCGCTCTTTGGAGTGATTGGCCGGCTCTTGTCGCTGAATGATTGGGTCAATGCGCCCAATCTGGCGCGGCACGGGGTGATTCTGCCCTTTAGCTGGCTGGGTGGCATCGCGCTCTTGCGCCTGTGGGAAACCCGCTTATCAAGCGAATGGCGGCGGCGCTTGCGGGATGCCGCTTATCCTTTAATGATGGCGATGGCTTTGCTGGCGCTGCTGCTGGGATTTGCCTTTCAGCCGCTTCTGGATGGGCTGCGCCCGCTTCTCAATTTGTCGGCAAGCCCCATCAGCGCGGATGATGTGGCGGCGATGACCTGGCTGCGCGAGAACACAGCGCCAGATGCAACCCTCATCGCGGCGGATGGTGATGCTTGGCTGCCAGTGTATGCCGAACGCCAAGCCATTCATTTTCGCGCGGCGGCTTATTTCGAGTGGGATTTTCTGGAATCCTCCGCGGGCGACCGCG
This sequence comes from Aggregatilineales bacterium, assembly GCA_965214515.1. Classification (GTDB taxonomy): domain Bacteria; phylum Chloroflexota; class Anaerolineae; order Aggregatilineales; family Phototrophicaceae; genus UBA6055. The sequence goes on along the minus strand of OZ243955.1, from coordinate 2,385,209 downwards.
ATGTGGATTACCTGTTTCAGCGAGCGACATCGCCCCTTCGCTCTGACTTGTCCCTCAAGCTGGTGTATCAACAGGGTGCGGCGCAGGTGTATCAGGTTGTCTCGTCCTCGCCCTGAATCTCCAGAATGGCTGGGTATTAAGCCGCGCCTCATTTTGGCGCTGTCGGCTGGCTTTCGAAGTAGCGATAGCCGACTATCACGACGAGGGCAGCGATGACGCACATGAACGCGCACAAGGCGAAAAATACCCCCGCGCCGAGGTTGTCAAAAGTCCAGCCAAAGAGCGGGCCGGTCAGCAGCAGGGCGATGCTGGGCATGGTGACTTGCAGAATCGCCTGATTGGTGGCGGCGTTGTGCGGGTGGCTGACCTGTGCCACCAGCGTATAGGATGACAGATAGAAGCCAGGCCAGACAATGCCACGAAACACCATCAGCAGCGCCAGCGCTGGCAGGGTCTGCACGGCGCCCAGCGAAAAGGTGAAGACAGCTACCCCCAATATGCCCACGAGATAGGCTGTCCGAGTAGGGACTTTGGGCAGGATGGCATCCATCGTGATGTAAAAGGGGATTTCGACTGCGCCCAACAATGCCGCCCACAAGCCGATTTCGGCGGTGGCGACGCCGAGATTTTGGCTGAAGTGGATGAACATAAAGTGGAAGCCGTTGTAGATGCCCATCATAATGAAAAATTGGCTGACGACCAGCACATAAAATCCGCGATTGCGCGGTTTTCTGGGCGCTTCGCTTCGTTTTGCCTTGTGCTTGGGCTGGGCTGGAAAGATGGTTGACATCTGAATGCTTAGCAGGGCAAAGATAGCGCCCACCCCGAATAGCAGTGAATAGCCACCGAGCGCGAAAAGCTGACCGGCGAGCAAACTGGCAACGGTGAACCCCAAAGCGGCAAAGGAGCGGATTTGACCGAGCATGGCTTTGCCACGGCTGATAAGCTGCGACATGGTTAATTGCATACCCAGGGTCATGCTGGGGGTAACGGTGACCTTGATGAGCAAGACCGCAAAAATCACCAGAACTTGAAGGCGCGAGGTGGCGAAGATGATGTTCGCCAAGGCAAACCCACCCAGATAGAGCATAAACAAACGCCGGTGCAGCATGAGCCTGTCGGCGATTTGGTTCAGCAGGGGCGTAAGCACCAGTGTCAAGATAGCGCCAACACTGGCCAAAGTGCCGATTAACGTGCCTGAAAATTCAAGCTCGGTCAGATACAGGTTGATGTAGGGCGCAATCATGCCAACCGCCGCCAAGCTGAGGAATTGCAGCAGCACCAGACGAATCGAGGATGAATGCTGTCGAATGGCAAGGAGTTTTAGCATGGAAATCGCCTGTCCTGATTCTGCTCACGCGCGTAGATGACGCATTCTCATTAGACGCATTGACGCCGCGGTTTCCTACTTTTTGACTTCCTCAAAACCTGATTGATTCGCCTTTGACTTCATGCTATCATTTAATCGAATGACGATTAGATTAAAGTGAGTGAGGTGAGACCCCGATGGCGCTGGAACAAAAGCAGGAAACCCTTTTTAATGGCTTTGACTTTTATCAGGTCGATATGCACTTCACCGACAAGCAGAAGGCATTGCGGCAGCAAGTCCGTCATTTCGTCGAAGTTGAGGTGCTGCCCAACATCAACCCGTATTGGGAAAAAGCCGAGTTTCCCTGGCAGATTGCCCGCAAGCTGGCTGAATTGCCGATTATCGGCGGGGTGCTGTTCGAACACGGCGCGGCTGGGCTGGATTTTGTCGAGATGGGGATGGTGATGTATGAACTGGCAAAAGGGGACGGCAGCATCAGCACCTTCTTTGGCGTGCATTCCGGTCTGGCGATAGGGTCGATTGGCCTGCTGGGGGATGCGGAACAGAAGGCACGCTGGCTGCCGGACATGGTGAAGCTGGAAAAAATTGGCGCTTTTGGCTTGACGGAGCCGCAGGTTGGCTCCAATGCGGCCCAGGTCAAGACCCGCGCCCGCAAAGATGGCGAAGGCTATCTTCTCAATGGCGCTAAACGCTGGATTGGCAATGCCTCTATCTCGGACCTGCTGATTATCTGGGCGCGTGATGAAGTCAGCGGCGATTTTGGCGGTTATGTGATTGAAAATCCGCAGCAGACCGAAGGGCTCACGGTCAACGACATCTGGGGCAAGGTGGGCAAGCGGGCGGTGTTGAACGCCGACATCAGGCTGGACAAGGTGTATGTCCCCAAAGAAAACAAGCTGGCTTATGTTCAGCGCTTCAGGGATATGGCACGGGTGCTGGGAGCCGGGCGTTATGGCGTCGCCTGGGAAGCCGCTGGGGTGGCTGCGGGGGCATTTGAACTGGCGCTTAAATACACCAAAGAGCGCGAACAGTTTGGCAAGCCGATTGCCGGCTTTCAGTTGATTCAGCAGAAATTGGTCGAGATGGCGACCGAAGTTACCTTGATGCAGACCTTGTGCTTGCAGCTTTCGCATCTCATCAGTCGCGGGCAGCTGAGCGAGGGCATGGCTTCGATGGCGAAGTATAACAACGCCCGCAAGGCGCGTTATGTCACGCAGCTGGCGCGGGAATGCCTCGGCGGCAATGGCATGGTCATTGATGAGCACATCCCCCGTCTCATGCTGGATGCCGAAGCCATATACACCTACGAAGGCACCAACGAAATCAACCTGCTGCTGGCCGGTCGTGAACTGACGGGCCTGAACGCGATTGTCTAGCGACAAAATCCCGAACGGTCAAGTTGACAAAACGGAGGGTCCCTGCCCTCCATTTTTTGTTTGAGGGGGCTGACACCAGCGATTGCCTTGGCCTACGCGAATAGAACAGACCGCACCCTACAGCGCGACCTTAATAGACTGGTTGGGATGAAATTGCTAAGTCGTGTTCCAGCAGGTTATCAGCCCAATATCAACCTTGTGCTTCGTTTCTCTGCGCCGAGGCAGGCATAAAGCCAGGAGCGCAGCCAAGCGCTGCGCTCGCTTGGGATGGCAGGTCTATCCCTCCGATTCGTCATCCATATCAGCGTGCATCAAGCCTTCCACCAGGTTTTCGCCATCATGCCAAGCCATCAGCGATGCCACCGACAGGTTGCCGCTGGTGATGAGCGGGTCATTGGGCAATAGCTCCGCCAGATTCTCCGCCACGAAATCACGCGCCATCTCGTTGGAGGCCAAAGCGGCTTCTTCGGATACAAAAATACTTATGGCAGCCACCACGCCCTCTCCGCTGTGCATGGTATGATAGCCAAAGAAGCCGGGTGTTTCCTGCATCAAGGGCAAAAATATGTCCTGAACCAGCGCGACCATTCCATCCAGGTTTTCCATATCAAAACCCTCGTAGATGCGGATACTGGCGAACAGGGCGCTGATGTCATCATCCGCCATCATGTCCATATCGGCTTCTTCATCCTCCATGTCCATATCAGATTCTTCGCCCTCCGTGTCCATGTCGGCTTCTTCGTCCTCCATGTCCATGTCAGCGAGCAGCTTCACAAAGCTCACGTCAATCTGGCCTTCCACAATCTGCGGTGGATTGGGGAGCAGAGGCGCCAGGTTCTCCGCCACATAATCGCGTGCCAATTCATTCGAAGCCTGGGCTTGCTCTTGTGTCTCGAACAAATTAACCGCAGCCAAGCCCTCGCCATCGGTATGCACCAGATAATATCCGATAAACCCAGGCGCTTCGCGGAGGAGCGGCAAAAAGCCTTCGTCGGCGATGCGCCCGATTTCTGCCTGGTCTGCTGGGTCAATCCCCTCATATAGGCGAATGCTGATGAAGGTGCTGCTGTCTTGGGCTTGCGCGATAGGCAATGCCAGCGAGAGCATGAGAGCCACCAGCAAAATCGCAGCGGCAATTCGCTTCCACTTCCTGATAATAAACTGCATGTTGTTCTCCTGATTACTGATACCCGATAAGTTGGCGGCCGCAACCCCGAACAACAGCGCGTTCAAGGCTGCCCGCTCATATCAATTTATTGGATTAAAGGCTGAAACACAAGTGCCGAAAAAAATCGGGAAGTTGACCCACACCCTGAATAAGAATCAAAAGAGCGCGCCCTTTGGCACGCTCCTTGGATGTCGGGATGGGCTTGAGGCTAATCGCTGGCGATGGGCAGGCTATCCAGTTCCTGCAAGCGGTCTTCGTTGGCTTCCAGCCAGTGAATGGCGGACATCGCGGCGGAAGTCCCCTGACCGACCGAGGTGGCTACCTGCCGCCAAATCTCATCCTGGATTTCGCCAGCCGCGAAAACGCCGTCCACATTGGTGCGGTAGCGCTGGTCAGTCAGGATGTAGCCATTTTCATTAAGGGCGATTTGGTCGCCAAAGACAGCATTGTTCGGGTCATGCCCGATGAAAATGAAGACGCCTTCAGTTGGCTCAACCCGCACCTCGCCAGTTTTGCGGTTTTTCAGGCGGACGGCATGGACGCTGCCGCCAGCTTCACCGATGATTTCCTCGACGACTGTATCCCAGGTGAAGCTGATTTTCTCGTTGTTAAAAGCGCGTTTTTGCAGCTGCACACCAGCGCGGAGTTCGTCACGGCGGTGGATGATGTTGACGCTGCTGGCGAATCGCGTCAGGAAAATCGCTTCTTCGACGGCCGCATCGCCACCGCCAACGACCACAATATCCTTGCCACGGAAGAAGAATCCATCACAGGTGCCGCAGTAGCTCACCCCGGCGCCGATATACCTTTCCTCGCCCGGGATGCCCAGCTTGCGCGGGTCAGCCCCAATGGTCACAATGACCGTATCAGCCAGATATTCATCGCCCAAGGTCTTGACATAAAAAGGCGAACCATGGCTGAAGTCCACACTTTCAACCAAGTCAAACTCGATTTTGGCGCCAAAGTTTTCGGCATGTTCCTTCATGCGCTCGACCAGTTCAGGTCCGCTAAGCCCATCGGGGAAGCCCGGATAATTCTCGATTTCGTTGGTGATGGCAACCTGCCCGCCCAACTGACTGCCAGCAATGACGACCGGCGCCAGCTGTGCGCGGGCGGTGTACAAGGCGGCGGTCAAGCCAGCCGGGCCAGAACCAATGATAACAACCCGTTCCTTTTTCATGTGTCGCACCTCGCTTCCTGGATGGTGTATGGCTGTACTTAGTTGCTTTTGCTTTCTGAGGGCATCTCGAATTCGGAAAAGTCGAAATCTTCCAGCGCCTTTTCAGTTCGGAGCACCTCCACCAAGGCTTCAAACTCTTCCCGACAATCTTCCCAATAGCTCATAAATTTTTGTAATTCCGGCAAAATCTCGCTGAGTTCAGCGCCATGGGCAACCTGCTCTGCCAGCTGCGCCAGCTTTTCGCAGCAGTCGTTGCAATCCATCTTGATAATTTCTTCATCGGTGGGCGCATTCGCAACAAAATCGAGCAGTCTCTCAAGTTGATCGCCATCATGCTGTTTTGACATGGCGGTTGCTCCTGATTTTCCTTTATGTTTATGGACGAGCGACCTGCCCTGAATCTTACACCGCCTTCATTTTTTAGCCGCTGGCGCTGTTTAGCTCGGATGGAGCAGCCGCTTGCGCCGCCGCGCCGCTTCCAAAATGCCAAGCGCGGACTGCCTGCCCGATTCCCCGAAAGCGCCCAGCATGTCAGCGATTTCGGCAACCCGCTCCCCTTCATCCTCCAGCACGCGAACCCGCGTGGCGGCACGCGACTGCCTGATTTCCTTGCGCACCTGGAAATGCCTGTCGCCATAACTTGCCAGCTGCGGCAGATGGGTCACACACAAGACCTGATGCGCCGCCGCCAGCGACCAGAGCTTCTCGCCCACAACCGCCCCCATGCGCCCGCCAATGCCTTGGTCAACCTCATCAAAAATCAGAATCGGGGTTGGGTCGGCAGCGGTGAGTTCCCGCTTGAGCGCCAGCATAATCCGCGCCGCTTCACCGCCAGAGGCGACTTTGGCAAGCGGGCGCAGCGGTTCGCCCGGGTTGGCGCTCATCAAAAACTCCACATCGTCCATCCCCTTGGCATCGAATTTATAGCGCTTGCCGCCGACAATGCAGCCAGCGGGATGTTCTGCCTGTGCCAGCAAGACATCAAAGCGCGTGCGTTCCATGCGCAAGTCCTTCAGTTCACGCACCACCGCCGCGCTCAAGGCCTTGCCCGCAGCCTGACGTGCCGCGCTCAAACGCTGGCTGATGTCACCAATCTGACCCAGCAGACGCTTTTCCTGCCGCCGCAGGTCATCCAGCCGCGCGCCGCTGTGGTCAAGGCTTTCGAGCTCTTTGGCAGCATGACGCCCATAAGCGATAATCTCTTGGATGCTGGTCACCTGATAGCGGCGCTTGAGGGCCCGAATGAGTTCGAGCCGCTCTTCCAGTTCGTCAAGCCGCTGCGGGTCATATTCCACCTCATCGGCATATCGCGCCATCATCAGCGCGAGTTCCTGCGCCTGCTGCGCCAAGCCTTCCGCCAGTTCATAATCATCCGCCATATCGGGGTCGATGGCCGCCAGCTTTGCCATGGCTGCCGCAACTTGCATCAACCCGTCCACAATGGGCGGGTGGCTGTCGCTGTCATCACCATTAAGCAGCCCGGCGGATTCCTGCGCCAGGGTCGCCAGCTGTTCGCTGTTCGCCAGGCGATTGCGCTCCGCCAGCAGGCTTTGCTCTTCATCGGGTTCGAGGGCGGCAGCTTCGATTTCAGCGACTTCATGGCGCAGTAAATCGGCGCGGCGTGCAAGGGCTGCTTGACTCGCTTGCAAGCGGCGCATCTCCCCCTGCACCTGACTCAGCGCATTCACCAATCGGGCAAGCCCAGCCCGCGCTTCCAGCAAATCGGCATAGCGGTCCAGCAAATCAATGTGATGGCGCGGGCGAAACAGCGACAGATGGGCGCTCTGCCCGTGAATGTCGAAGAGGATATTCCCGACTTGGCTCAGGATTTCGGCTCTGACGGCCATGCCATTGATGCGGCCAGTGGAACGTCCCCGACGCCGTATCTCACGCGACAGGGTCACATAATCGGGATTTTCAGCATCCACCAGATTTTCGCGCTCCAGAATAGCCATGACCGCGGCTCGATTGGCCGCATCAATCGAAATCACGCCTTCGATGATGCTGCGGTCACTGCCAGCGCGGACAAAAGCGGGGTCGGCTCGGCCGCCCAGAATCAATTCCACCGCATCAATCAGGATGGACTTGCCGGCGCCGGTCTCGCCCGTGATGACATTGAAGCCCCTGCCAAACGACACTTCGAGTTGGTCAAGCACCGCAAAATTTTGAACGCGCAATTCTTCTAACATAATGAATCGGATTCCACGCCATCGGTCATCGCGGCGCTTTAGCTTTGGTCAATTAAATCGATACCCTGAAGCTGGCGTATGCCGTGGATGCCGCCAGCGCCATAAAGAGCAGTGTGGTGATGCCCAATCCGCTTGCCAGCAAGCCAGCCACCAGGCCGCCTGCCAGCACGCCCGCGGCGCAAACGTATCCGCTTTGCCGCCCGCGCCGCCGCCCCGTCAGCCTCAGGGCGATTTGCCCGATGAAGCCGCCCAGAGCCGGGGCGATGATGAACCCCAGCAGGAGAAAGCCGCCAATCAGTGCGCTGCTAAGGGCAGCCACGCCGCCGCCAGCCGCCGAAACCGCCGCCACCACCGCATAATCCATCAGCGTGCCCTCGAAGAACTTGTCCTCATGTCCCCGCACACATTCGCGGCAAGTATAGCCAACCGATGTTCGGACGGCACAGTCGACGCACATATAACGATTGCAGCGATTGCAGCGCAGTTCGGTATCGCGGTCGCGGTGGACCTGGCAGTAGTGCATCTCGCCCTCGATGACGGAATTGGAATGGTTGGCAGTCATGCTCATCCCCCGCTTATCATTTTATTGCCATCGCTGTCGGGTTCATTAAAGGTCATCCGCCGCGGACCGTGGCGGTTAAGGCGCGGCTCCAGCCGGTCCAGCAGGGAGCGGTAGAAATAATTGCGTTCGCGCAGGCGCACAAATTGACTTTCGGGTTGAGCCGACTGGATGCAGATATGCTGATTGTCTTGCAGTTCCGCCATGACTTTGCCATCCACGGTCAGCACGACCGGATGTCGGTTCTCTGGCATGGGTTCGATGTCGACGACGGCGCCCTTCGCCAGGATAATCGGACGGTCCATGCTGAGATGCGGCGCCATCGGCACCATCAGGATATTGCGCAGTTCGGGCGGCAGAATGGGGCCGCCAGTCGCCAGCGCGTATGCCGTCGAGCCTGTGGGCGTCGACACAATCAGGGCATCCGCGTTGTAGGTGGTTGCCCAGTGTTTGTCGATATAGGCGTTAATCTGAATCATGCGCCCGAAGACGCTGCCGCTAATCACCACATCATTGAGCGCATGATAACAGCCCAGCGTCTCTTGTCGGTCTTGCATCAGCGCTGCTTGCAGCATCATGCGATTTTCAATCCAGTAATCCCCACAGAGCAGCTGCTCCAGCCCCAGCTGCCAGTCCGCAGGCTGCTTGATTTCGGTCAGAAAACCCAGCCAGCCCATATTGATGCCCAAGACAGGCACCTGGTGTTCGGCGCAGACCCGCCCCGCCCGCAGCATCGCCCCATCCCCGCCAATCGCCATCACCATATCGGTCTGTGCCACATCGTCATGGACGGTCTCTTCGTCCCAGGCGGTGTACACCCAATTTTGAATGCCCCGCTGGCTCAGGGTGTTGGCGATGTCTGTCGCCACCGGATGGGTATCGGGGCGGGAGGGATGCGCCAGAATGCCGATGTGCTTGATGTGGGTCAATGCCGTGCCTCCTTGGGGATTGCCAGCCTGCTTGCAGTCATACCCTCATCATTATGGCGCAAATTATCCAACAATCCCATATCAAAACCCAGTGGCAGGAAAAAGGTCCTGAAAACGCCACCGCCGCTGTGCCAGCAAAAAAAGCCCCGTTGGTTCGGAGCTTGGCTGCAAGAGAACTGGTGCCTGTCGGGCTGTTTAGCCAAAGCGGCCAGCGATATAATCGGCTGTCTCCTGCTGTGCCGGACTTTTGAAAACCTTGTCCGTATCATCGTATTCCACCAATTCGCCCCAGCGGGTCTCGACGCCGTTTTCGACTGTCTTGCGGATGTTGTAGAAGGCGGTGTAATCGGATGCACGCTGCGCCTGCTGCATATTGTGGGTCACGATGACAATAGTATATGCCTCGCGCAATCCCCGCATGAGTTCTTCGATATGCTGGGTGGCAATCGGGTCAAGCGCGGAACAGGGTTCGTCCATCAGAATCACATCGGGTTCGACGGCGATGGTGCGGGCGATGCACAGGCGCTGCTGCTGCCCGCCAGACAAAGCCAAGCCAGATTTGTTCAGGTCGCCGCTGACCTCATCCCAGAGGGATGCCCCGCGCAGGCTGCTCTCCACGATTTCGTCAAGGATGCGCTTCTTGCGCACCCCCAGCAGGCGCGGCCCATAAGCCACATTGTCGTAGATGCTCTTAGGGAAAGGATTCGGCTTTTGGAACACCATGCCGATGCGCCGCCGCACTTCCACCGGGTCAACCTTGTCTTCGTAGAGGTTCTGGCCGCGATAGATAATCGCGCCTTCCACCCGGGCGCCTGGCACGAGCTCAAGCATACGGTTAATCCCGCGCAAAACGGTGCTCTTGCCACAGCCAGAAGGACCGATAAAAGCCGTGATTTTGTTCTTGTAGATGGGCAGGCTGACATCGGCAACGGCGCGGTAACTGCCATAATAGAAGCTGCAATCCCTTAAGGCTAGCGCCAATTCCCTATCGGTTTTGATTTGTTCATGTTCCTGGATAATCATCATTTTAATACCTTATCGAATAACGGTTGCGCAGAATAATGGCGGTGGCGTTCAGCGTCAGCATCAGCGTCAGCAGCACGATAATCGCCGCCGCGGCAATATCAGCGAATTGCCCCTGTGGACGAGCCGTCCACTGGAAAATTTGGATGGGCATCGCCGTGAACTGTGAGAAGGGGCTGGTTGGGTCAGTCAGCAGGAAGGTCGCCGCGCCGACCACAATCAGCGGCGCCGTCTCCCCGACTGCCCGCGAGACCGACAGAATGGTGCCGGTCATAATGCCGGGCAGCGCCGCTGGCAAAACCTGCCGCCAGATGGTCTGCCAGCGCGTCGCCCCCAAACCATAAGAGGCTTCACGAATCGTGTAAGGCACGGCGCGAATCGCTTCCTGCGCGTTGATGACGATAATGGGCAGTATCAACAGCACCAGCGTCAAGCCAGCCGATAGCAAAGTCCGTCCGTTGGGCGCAAAGCTGTTGATGCGCACCAGATTCGCCATGAGTTGGTCATAAGCCTCATCGGAGATGGCGGGATTATCAGCCACATCAAAGCGATAATAATCGCCGCGGATTTTGAGGTCATACGGGTCATCAGCGCCTGCTGGCACGACATCAACCGCCACCTCCAGCGCATCCGCAAGCGAGTTCGCCATATCATACATATCGGAGTTGCCGTGCATCGTCAGGCTGGGCGTGCCATAATACAAAAAGACATCCACCAGGCGCTGCGCTGTCGGTACATCCATCAAATCAGAATCGCTGCTGATTTGGCGGCCGTCAAAGCTGATTTGGTCATCAAAAACGGGCGCGATACGGCTCATCACGCTGCTGACAGTTGGCACATCAAAGTTAAAGTGAAAGACAAGCCCACTGGAAAAAGGCGCCAGCGCCCGAACAAATATAGCAAGCCCCAGCATCCCATAAATGATGGAAGGCACACCTGCCAAGTTGCGCACATTGGTTTCAATCAGGCGGTTGATAAAGCCAGCGGTCGCATACTCTTCGAGGTAAATCGCCGCGCCAACGCCAATCGGCAAGGCCACCAGGACGACAACCGCCATCAGCCCTATCGAGCCAATCAGCGCGGTGCGGACACCCGCCAAAGCCGGGACGCTCGACATGGGCGTGGTAATAAAATCGCTATCCAGCCAACTGTGGAAGCGAATAACTTCCACTTTGGCGTCATCCAGCCCCTTGTTTTCTTGGTAGGCAGCCAGCAGGGGGCCTTCGATTTTCGCTTTAACAGCATCAAAGTTGAAAATCGCATCGGAGAGCGTGAAGCTGGCGATGACCTGCTGTTCGACCACGTCTTCCAGCACCAGCCGCCGCAGCGCCGCTGTGCTGGCATAATCCGCCAGCAGGCCTGCCTGCTGTTCCCGACTGATGTCCTTTAGCAGCTGGTCGGCAATCTCGGCATCGACATGAGGGTCGGCGACAATCTCGGCAACGGCTGCGCGGGTGAAGTCGCTGACATCGACCTGGCTGATGGTATCCCGAATCAGCACCCGCAGCCGCCCGCCCACATGGCCTGCTAAAATCTGCGCCAATTCCTGATTGTCAAGCGCTTCCAAGGGACGCCCGCCAGTCAGTGTCCTGGGTTCGATGGTATTCACAAGGCCAATCGTGCCAAAGGCCTCATTGACGACATTCAGGAACAGGGCAATCAGCGCCAAAGCGGCAACGCTAATCGAAAAATAGTTGAATGCCTTGCCCAGATAGCCGCGGCGGTGGCGGACTTGCAGCCCTTTGAAAAATTCGGCTTCGGACGGCAGGTGGCAGCGTTCGTTGGTGTTTTTTGCCTTGTCTGGCATTAGTACGCCTCCCGAAAGCGGCTGATGATGACGCGGCTGAGGACATTGAGCATGAAGGTTATCACAAAGAGCGTCAAACCAATCGCAAAGATGCTGTTGTAATCAATCGAGTCATAACTCAAGTCGCCGCCGCTAATCCGCGCAATATGCCCGGTCATCGTCTCAGCCGAGTCGAAGGGGTTAAAGGTGAAGTTGGGCCCAGCCCCAGCCGCAATCGCCACAATCATGGTCTCGCCGATGGCACGCGACACCGCCACGATAAAAGCCGCCAAAATGCCGGACAGGGCGGCTGGAATCACCACTTTGACCACAGTTTCCAGTTTGGTCGCCCCCAAGCCATAAGAGGCTTCCCGCAGGGCGCTAGGCACGGCGTGCAGGGCATCTTCACTCATCGAGCTAACGAGCGGGATAATCAATATCCCGACAACCAGGCCCGCCGAGCCAGTATTGTAAATGTTGACGACATCCGCGCCAAATATCCCCCGCAGCAGCGGCGTCATAAAGGTCAGCGCAAAATAACCATAAACGACCGTCGGGATGCCTGCCAGAATCTCAAGTATGGGCTTGAGCGTGCTGCGGACGCGCGGCGCGGCATATTCGCTGAGATAGACCGCAGCGCCGATGCCCAGCGGTAGCGCGACCAGCATGGCGATGGCGCTGGTCATCAGGGTGGCGTTGATGAGCGGGATGACGCCAAATTCGCCAATCGCCGGAATCCAGGTCGTATGGCTGAAGAATTCAAGCAGCGTGGGGCGGTCGTTGTATTCCAGGGCAATCCCCTGCCTGTGCGCGGCCAAGGTATGCTCGCCGCGGAGCCCGCGCAAAACCTCAAATCGCGGGACATAACCCTCTGCGATGAACATGTCGCCCAGCCGCTCGGTCAGGGGGAAGACTGTCGAACTGCCAGCGAGAGTCAGCTGCCCGACAACCTCAGTCGGATTCATCTCCGCCAGTTCAGCGGCGCCGGCTGCCAGCCGCCAGTTATGGCGGGCCTCGTCAAGCGCGGCGGCGGATGCCTGAAAATAACCGACATCCACAATCACATCGCTGACATGCCGCAGATAATAGCTGATGAAAGCGGCCGCCTGCGGATTGTCGCGCATGATGTCGGCATCGCTATAGATGAAGAGCGGCCGCGCCAGCGCATAACTGCCATCCTCAACGCTGTCTGCCGCGGGCGTCACCTCATCCAGAGCCAAAATGTTAAGCTGGTCCGTATTGGCGAGATAATAGGCATAGCCAAAGAAGCCAATGCTGAAGGGGTCGCGGCTGATGCTCCCCACCAGTTTATTGTCATTCTCGGATGTGATGGGGTCTTTTGCCAGCATAGCGGCGGGATTGCCATCAAAGACCTCCTCGACAAAGAAATCAAAAGTGCCGCTGTCTTCGCCCGGAATCACCAACTGTATCGGTTCGTGGGGCCATTCGGCACGCACATCCGACCACTTTTCGGCCTCACCGAAAATCTGCCGCAGTTCCGCCAGCGAAACTTCGCTGAGGAAATCATTGTCGGCGCTGACTGTGATGGCCAGCGCATCCGTGCCGATGCGGAAGGGGATGGGGCTGATGCCGACCTCGGCGCAGCGGTCAATCTCCTGCTGTTTAATCGGACGGCTGGCCTTGATAATGAGAGGGCGCGGCACTTCAGCCGCGGCCAGCGCGTCATCCGTGGCGCAAAAACGTTCAAAACCCCCGCCCGTTCCCAGCACAGCCACCGTGAACAGGTTGTGCTGGAATTCGACAACTTCCATGACCTCCTGCCCGATGCGAATGCTGTCGCCCGCCTGAATATCGTCCAGCGCCTTGCCCGGTTCGACGCGAAAGGCTGTGGCTGCGTCATCCATGTCGCTGAGGATGGCGCGATTGGTGTTCACCCACTGGTCGCGGGTGAAAAAGGCAATCGACTCGTTGCCCAAGACCAGGATAATGCCGAGCGTGGTAAAAATGGACAAGAACCCGCAAGCGAACAGACCTATTTGAATCGCGGTCTCATGGATTTTGAATTTGTGTTTCAGGTTCAGCGATTTGCGGTCTTTTTGAACCAGATGCTTCCTCACCGGGCGGTTTTGTCGGCTCATGGATCCTCTCTCGCTACAAAACACAATGGACGCCGCATCATATCGGGCAATGCGGCATCCATGCGAAAATGTACAGCCCTCAGGATTACATATCCATCATCATCGCGTCAAGGTAAGCCTGTTTGGCGGCATTCAAAGCCACCTCCGAAGCCGGGAAGTAACCGACATCGATGACTTCGTCGTTGACATGGTTCAGGTAGAAGCCGATGAAGGCGGCGACCTGCGGTTTTTCTGCCATGATGCCGGCGTCGCTGTAGATGAAGAGCGGACGCGCCAGCGGATAGCTGCCGTCATCGGTGGTCGCGGCATTGGCTTCGATGCTTTCGATCTTGAGGATATGGAGCATCTCCTGATTTTCGACATAATATGCGTAACCGAAGAAGCCGACGGCGTAGGGGCTGCCAGTGATGCCCTGCACCAATACATTATCGTCTTCGGAAAGCTGCGGGTTGGCGCTGAGGATGGGTTCTTTGTCCTCGTCAAAGACTTCCTCGACAAAGTAATCGAAGGTGCCGCTGTCCGTGCCGGGGATAAAGCGCTGGATTTCTTCTGCCGGCCATTCGGCGCGGACATCCGCCCAAGTCTCGGCCGTGCTGAAAATGGCAGCCAGTTCTTCCAGGGTTACATCGGTGACAAAGTCATTTTCAGCCGATACAGTAACAGCGAGCGCATCCGTACCCACGCGGAACTCAATCGGTGTGCGGCCAATAGCGGCGCAGGATTCGACTTCGCTGTCTCTGATGGCGCGTGAGGCATTGCTGATGTCCGTTTCGCCTTCAACGCAGAAGCGCTCAAAGCCAGCCCCAGAACCAATGGAAGCGATCGAAGGCGCAAGACCGCCAGCATCTGTCCACAGTTCAGCCATCCGTTCGCTTAAGGGGAAGACAGTCGAACTGCCGGCGGTGATGATTTCGCCTTCGGTATAATCCAGGGGGTCAACTTCGGGAAGCTGCGGCACATCCTGCTCTTCAGTCTCTTGGGCAAAGAGGCCAGTCAGGACAAAGATGAATACGAGCAACAGTGAAGCCAAGCGTACTTTTTGCATGGGGTGCATTTCTCCTGAATGCTTGTTTGGATAAATAGCGGTGGATTTTCCACACGATTCGGAGCTTACCCAAAGCCTGTTAATAGCTTGCCCTCATCATGTTAAATCAACAGGATTGTTATGTTAAATTTTACTTAACTATCTTTACATCAAGTTAATCAGCGGCACTGCGAACTTGTGATTTTTGTCTGTGCCGAATAAAATCAAGGGGAAGCTGGAAGTCATGGGCAAGAGGGCTGATGTTTAAGTATTTTCGGCGGCGACTATTGCAGGCGGTCCCGACATTTTTTGGGGTGACGCTGCTTTCTTTCCTGATTATATTAGCCGCGCCTGGCGATCCGATTGCCCTGATTACCTGGACGCCGAATGCTGACCCGGAAACAGCCGCCGCGATGCGCCGCCAACTCGGTCTCGACCAGCCGCCGCTGACGCAGTATCTCTACTGGCTAATCGGCAATGACTGGGCGCTGCTGGATGATGATGGCGACGGCATTGGCGACATGCGCACCCGCTACGGGCTGCTGCGCGGCGATTTGGGCGATTCCATTAAACAGAAACGACCGGTGATGGCCTTAATCGCGCAGCGCATCCCCGCCACCCTGCGCCTGGGCCTGGCCGCATTCATTCTGGGTTATCTGATGGGCGTGATTTTGGGAGTGCTGGCGGCGGTCTTTCATCGCACTTGGCTCGACCAAGTGATTCGGATTATCTCGGTGGTGGGCAACGCCGTGCCAGCCTTCTGGCTCGGCTTGTTGTTGATTATCATCTTCAGCGTTCAACTCAAGCTGCTGCCGATGGGCGGCATGGAGAATATCACGCGGCGCGGTGGGTCTGATTTTGGGGAGGCGCTGTCACACATGATTCTGCCCGTGTTTGTGCTGTCGCTGAATACCATCGCCTTTATCTCACGTTTTACCCGCACCCAGATGCTGGAAGTGCTTCAGCAGGATTACATCCGCACCGCCTATGCCAAGGGCTTGCAGACGCGGCTCGTTTGGCTGCGCCATGCGCTGCGGAATGGCTTGCTGCCAGTGGCGACTTTTTTGGGCCCTTCCATCGGCACCTTGCTGGCGGGTTCGGTGATTATTGAGCAGGTTTTTCAGTGGCCTGGCGTAGGCAAGCTGGTTATTGACGCCGTCTTCCAGCGCGATTATCCCCTGGTGATGGGTTCGGTGGTTATCGCATCGACGATGATTATCATCGGGGTGCTGATTTCCGATATGCTGTACCTTATCCTTGACCCCCGCATCCGCCTGGAATAGCCTGCGGAGCGGAAAGGGCTGCCGCGCTGGCATAAAATAATAACCTGCCAAGCCTGATTTTATCTCAAAGAAGAAAGCTGTAGTATGGCAAGCGAATCCAGCATCGCCAAGATAGTCATCGAAGAGCCAGAACGTTTTTCACGTTCGTTCTGGCACGATGCCCTTCTCTTCATCCTGCGCGACAGATTGACGATGTTTGCCATCACCGGCCTGGTGATTTTCACTGCCATCGGTTTCATCGGACCTCTTATCATCGAAAATGTGTTTGAACTCGATGCCAACGATACCAATGCCCCCAATCGCTTCAAACAACCGGGGCAGGATGGCTATCTGCTAGGCACGGACCAACTGGGACGCGACCAGTTTTTGCGCCTGATTTATGGCGGGCGGGTCTCGCTCACCATCGCCTATCTCGCCAGTGTGATGACGGTCCTGATTGGCGTTACGCTGGGCTTGCTGGCCGGCTATTATGGCCGCTGGGCGGACGACCTGATTGCCTGGATTATCAATACCCTAAGCGCGATTCCGCCCTTGTTTCTGTTTTTGATTGCATCGGCAATCTGGAAGCCATCGACCGAGGTCTTGGTGGTTGTCCTGGCGGCGCTGGGCTGGGTCGGCACCAGCCGACTGGTGCGCGGTGAAGGGCTGTCGCTCAAAGAACGGGATTATGTTCTGGCGGCGCGGGCATTAGGCGCATCCGATGTCCGCATCTTGGTCTCGCACATCTTGCCGAATGTCTTCTCGCTTGTCATGGTCACGATGACGATTATCGCCGGCAATATGATTCTGTTTGAAGCCGGCTTGAGCTATCTCGGCGTCGGGATTCAGCCGCCAACGCCCACCTGGGGCAATATGCTGACGGATTCGCGCAGTTATTTTGTCACTGGGGCGCATCTGGTTTTTATGCCTGGGATACTGATTATGATTACGGTATTGTGCTTTTATTTGGTGGGCGATGGTCTGCGCGATGCCCTCGACCCGCGCCGTTATCAGCAGTAGCCCCCGCCCGATTGTTCACCTTGGTTTTGGGTGGTGGACAGTGTTGTGGTACACTGCTTGTAATTCAGGACAGCGAGAAATGAACTGGGAACAATTTATCATTATAAATATGTGATGGCTATCATGGTTATGCTTGGCGTGTTCATGGTATGGCTGAAGAGTGACATCAAGCACCTTGAAGACCGGCACGCAAGCGATATCAAGCGTCTCGAAGACAGATTTGAAGCCAAGCTGGAAAGCAAAATCAAGCGCTCCTAAGACAAGTTCGGCAGCGAAAGCTAAAGCGCATAACAGTCAATAAATAAAAATCTCCCCTCACAATGAGGGGAGACTTGTTTATGTTGAACCTGCGCCCGAAGGGATGCGGGAAAACTATCCCTCAAGCGTCCAGTTGTGAATATCGGCTGTATAACCGTAGAAGACCCAGAATGCGGCTGGCTCGAAACCGGCAATGCGGCCATTGGCGGTCTGCCAGATATTGGGGACAAAAGTCCAGTCATAAGCCACATCTTCATGGGCAATCCGTTGGATTTCGCGGTAGATGGCACCGCGGGTCGCCAGGTCACAACCCTGGACAGCGCGTCCCTCTTCAATCAGAGCGTCAATCTCCGGATTGATATACGAGGACAGATTGTTGCCACTGCCGGGGACATCCTGCGGGCTGTAAAGCAAGGTCATAAAGTCATTCGGGTCAGGCGCCCCGCCAGTGCCACCGCTATTGCTCATCGGCGTGGCATCATACATTTGACCGCGATAGATTTCGCTGATGTAGTTTGCCCATTCCACCTTTTCCAGCTTGACGTCAAAGCCGATGTCGTTCAGTTGGTCCTGTGCCACCAGGGCAGTCGTCTCGAACATCAAGAGAATATCGCTGTATGAAATGGTGAATTCGAGGCGAACGCCATCCTTTTCACGGACGCCATCGCCATCTTCATCCACCCAGCCCGCATCTTCCAGCAGCTGCATGGCGGCTTCGGGGTCATAAGGATAGGGCTGGAGGTCGCTGTTGTAAGACCAGGCAATCGCCGGATTGACAGCGCCAATCAGGGGTGTTCCACCTTGGCTGCCACCCATGGTTGCCAGGATGTCACCTTTATTATAACCCATCGCCACGGCCTTGCGCACGTTGAGGTCGCTGAAAATCGGATGCGGCACCTGTTCAATGGGGTTGCCATCATCATCGTAAGCCGCCGAAGGATGGTCGGGGTCAACCCAGTTCAGCGCCATGAATTTGACGGACATCTGCGGGAAAATCTCCCATTGCAAATTGTCGGTATTGGGAATCTGTGTGAAGAGGTCGCCGTGCAGATAGGTGTAGTCCACTTCGGCGGCTTGAATCGATTGCAAAGCGACTGCCTGTTCGTTGATGACGCGGTTGATGAGATAAGGAATGCCCACTTCGCCACCCCACCAGTCCGGGTTGGCATGGAAACTCTGGAAGGCATCCGGCGCCCATCCGTCAAGGATGTAAGGGCCGCCACTGATGCCAATCGGGTCTATGGTGACAGTGTTGGTCTCGAAGTCGCTGAAGTCAGCCGCGAACAGGTGGGAGGGCAAGAAACGTATGCCACCCAGATTGCTAAAGGCAGCGCAGTCCAGCTTGTTGAGGACAACCTCATAGGTTTTGTCGTCAATAATGTTGACAGCTTCGACGCTGGCGACATCCGCTTCTTGCCCGGAAGCGACCACGTCCGACTTAATAGCATCAATGACGAACTTCATGTCATGGGAACTGATGGGCATCCCGTCGCTCCAGTTGGCATCTTCGCGGATGTGGAAGGTGTATGTCAGTCCATCCTCCGAGACTTCCCAGGTCGTCAGGCCGGGTATTGGCGCGGAAGAGGCGGCATCAATTTCGTAGGGCTTGGGCCACAGGACGCTGTAGGCCTGGAACGAAGCGCCATCGCTGCCCAATGCGGGGTTGAAAGTGCTGACATTGCCAAAGCCACGAATGACAATCGTCTCCGCATCCTGCGACATCACCACAGCTGCGGATAGCGCCAACAACAGAATAAAGAGTAATCTGAAAGCTCTCATGGAGGTTCCTCCTTAAAAATTATGTAGACAAAAATTCAAATTGAACTGCCTGACCTTAACTATAACACTTTTGCTGCGGTTTCACGAACAGAACCGCCACGATGAGGCGCATTTCAGATAATTGGCAGAAATTCCTCCTTGCCAGATTAGAACAAAAGTGCTATACTAAGTCATATAGCAAAAAGTCGGCAAAGGCACTACACTAAAGCCCAAGCATTAGCCCGCGCAGCGGGAGCGAAAAGCTATACAAGATTATGAAACGGATATACTTGTAAGTGTTCATTAACAAGAGAATTGGAGAGAGACCAAAGCGATGGCAAAACGAAGAAAAGCAATCAAGGAAACCAACGTTTTTGATAGCTCGGATATAGCGGCCAAACAAAAGGCCTTGGATGCAACCTTGAGCGACATCACCAAACGTTATGGTGATGGCACTATTTTTAATCTGGGCGCGGATAGTGGTTTGCAGGTCGATGCGATTCCGACGGGTTCGCTGGGTCTCGATATTTCGCTGGGCGTGGGCGGTGTGCCGCGCGGGCGCATCACCGAGATTTATGGGCCCGAAAGCTCGGGCAAGACCACGCTCTGCCTGCATATCGCTGCCGAAGCGCAAAAGACTGGCGGCATCTGCGCCTTTATTGATATGGAACATGCCCTGGATCCGCTCTATGCCGAGAAAATCGGGGTCGATATTCAACAACTCTATGTCTCCCAGCCGGACACAGGCGAGCAGGCGCTGGAAATCACCGAGCATCTGGTGCGCTCTGGCGCTTTGGATGTTATCGTTGTGGACAGTGTGGCGGCTTTGGTGCCGCGTGCCGAAATCGAAGGCGAGATGGGCGCTTCCCATGTGGGTTTGCAGGCGCGTCTGATGAGCCAGGCTTTGCGCAAGCTGGCGGGCGCCATCAAGCAATCCAATGTCAGCGTGATTTTCACCAATCAACTGCGCGAGAAGGTGGGGGTGATGTTCGGCAGCCCAGAGACCACGCCGGGCGGTCGTGCGCTGAAGTTCTATGCCAGTGTGCGCCTTGACATTCGCCGCATTCAGCAAATCAAACATGCCACGGAGATTATCGGCAACCGCACCCGCGTTAAAATCAAGAAGAACAAGGTCGCTGCGCCCTTCAAGGAATGTGAATTTGACATCATGTTTAATCGGGGCATCAGCAAAATGGGCGAGATTATCGACATCGGCAGCGAACTCAACATCATCCAGAAGCGCGGCGCTTTCTATCGCTACGATGATGACCTGCTGGGGCAGGGGCGCGAAAATGCCAAGAAATTCCTGCGCCAGAATGTTGGGCTGTCCAATCTCATTGAGGATAGGATACGGCTTGAATTTGGGCTGCCTTCACTGGTGCAGGCTGCCGAAGTCGGGCAGGACTAAAGGGGCTGCTATGAACGCGGGCTATCCGCCCGTGTTCTTGCTTGATGTGCCTGCCAGTCATCTTCGCTGACCAGCTTGCCATTGCTGACTTGGGTATCGGTGATGCGCTTGTTCTTGTCAAAATAGATTTCGACTTCCGCCTGGAAGGGACAGCGATGACCGCTCGCCACTTTGCGCACCCAATATCCGCTGCCTTCATCCCTGCGGGATAAATCGTTCATCGGGTCTACCCGAATCCGCAGGATTTCCTGGCACATTTTGGGTTGGACATAAAGATAGATGCCCCGATCCGTGGAGCGTGAGCCGCCGCCCGCACCGAATAAGTTCTTGAGAAAGTTCACCATCCCGTCCTTTCGACTATTTGCGGGATTTTATCGGCCGCAGCAAGGATAGCAGCAGCTTCAGGCACAGCAGCAAAACCATCGCCAGCGCAAGCTGCCGCACCGGTTGGCTGAAGGGCGGTATCGGCGGCAATTCGGGGCTGTTGGCGCTGCGTTCAAACCGCACCACCGTAAATTCCTCGACGACATCGGCAAGGGTGTTCAGGTCGGCTGACTCGACCGAACTCATGTGGGCAAAAAGCCGCTCATAAATCCATGAGTTGCGGCTGAACATATAAAGGGCGCGTAAGGCCTCGGCCGGGTTGGATACCGGCTGCGCGGTCGCATCGTAGATATGTGAGCCGTGCTGAATGGTGACGCGCGGGTGCTGCATCATATTCTGAAACCAATCCGTGTTTTTGCCCCAGCCCGAAACGACATAATACTTGCTGCCGTGCTGCCGATATTCGATAACGACATGCCGCGCTTTGCCGCTTTGCCGCCCTTTCGTGGTGAGGATAAGGAGCGGCATCCAGTTCATCATCGGACCCCAGCCCAATCTGTAGATATAGAGCGGCAAGCGGAAAATGAATCGAGCGAGAAATTGCGGGCTTTGCGTGAATGTGTTGGATAAAGACATGGCTCTTATAGCTGCTGGTCAATGATTTCTGGCTTAAGTGTACTCATTTTGGGCGGTTTTGCGTATGCACAATTAATTCCAGCCAGAGCGCCGCCGATTCCGACCCTGGTCCAGGTCATCGCGCCCGTGCATCAGCCGACGGCGGGCTTTCTGCACATCGCTTTCGTGCTTGAGCAAGACGGTCAGGGTGGTCTCCAGCGTGTTCTGGTCGATGCTGTCCGCATTGAGCATCATCAGCGCCTTGGCCCAGTCGATGGTTTCGGAAACACTGGGGTTTTTCTTCAGGTCAAGGCGGCGCAGGCCCTGCACCACCTCGACGGTCTGGTTGGCGAGCTTGGCGCTCATTTCGGGTACGCGCATCTTGACGATGCGGAGTTCCGCTTCATGGTTGGGATAATCCACAAACAGATAGAGGCAGCGCCGCTTCAAGGCCTCGGATAGCTCGCGGGTGTTGTTGCTGGTCAAGACGACGCTGGGATGATGTGTCGCTTGAATCGTCCCCAATTCGGGAATCGAGACCTGGAAATCGCTCAGGATTTCGAGCAGGAAAGCCTCAAATTCGGCATCAGCGCGGTCAATTTCGTCAATGAGAAGCACCGCTGGCTCGGCGCTGAGCAAGGCTGCCAGCAAGGGACGCGCCAGCAGGAAACGTTCGCTGAAGAAAACATCGTCCTCTTCACCCAGGCGGTCGGCGGCTTGATGCAGCGTCTCGGCGGCGGCCAGCAAATCGCTTAATTTGTCGCGCAATAGCTGGGTATAGAGCATCTGCTTGGCATATTCCCATTCATACAAGGCTTTGCTTTCGTCCAGCCCCTCATAACATTGCAGGCGAATCAGGGGTTTGTTGGCTGCGCCCGACCAGGCTTTTGCCAACTCGGTTTTCCCGACGCCTGCCGGGCCTTCTACCAATAGCGGTTTGCCCAATTTGTCCGCCAGAAAGACGACCGTCGAGATTTCGTCAGTGGCGATGTATTGCTGTTGGCCCAAGGCCTGGGTGACCTGATTGACATCTTCAAACATGGGGAAGCCATCCGTTCTGCCGCATTGTTGAGCGTCAACCATAGTGTACATGACATGCCTGGGCTGTGGCAAGCCCGCCTGGCTCACGCATCGGCTAGTCCAGCAAGCCTTCAATTCGTTCGATGATGTAAGCGCCGATATTGGCCTTGCTGGTGCGTTCGATGGGGTGCAAGCCACCATCCATATCCAAGACCAGCACCCGATTGCTATCCACGGCAAAACCAGCATCCGCAGCCGTGATGTCATTGGCAATCAAGAGGTCGAGCCCCTTGCGCTGGAGTTTGTCGGCGGCGTTTTCGATGAGATTTTGGCTTTCCGCCGCGAACCCGACCACAATCATAGGATAACCCGTTTCCGCACGCCGCGCCTTGACCGCCATCAGAATATCGGGTGTCCGTGCCAGCGCCAGGCTCAAGTCAGCATCCGCCTTCTTGATTTTTTCAGCGGCCGCCGCCAGCGGCTTGTAATCGGCGACGGCCGCCGCCATCACTAACGCGGTGGATTCGGTGACATGCTCCAGCACGGCCTTGTGCATGGACTCGGCAGAATCCACCGCCAGCAGGGTGACGCCAATCGGGGGCGGTAGGTGGCTGGCGGCCGAAATCAGGACAACTTCGGCGCCGGCATCCACCCCAGCCTGCGCGATGGCATAGCCCTGTTTGCCTGAGGAGCGGTTGGTGATGTAACGTACCGGATCCAGCGCTTCCCGCGTGCCGCCGGCGGTGACAACCAGCTTATGCCCGGCAAGCTCACCATCCAGGCCGATGATGCGGCGGATATGACCAATCAGGGTGGCTGGCTCTGGGAAACGCCCCTTGCCGCGCAGCCCACTGGCAAAGCGCCCGACTTCGGGTTCAATCAAGTGGATGCCGCGGCGCTGCAAGGTCTCAAGGTTGGCTTGGGTCGCCGGGCTTTCATACATGCCGCTGTCCATGGCTGGCGCGATGATGATGGGACAGCCGACTGCCAGCGCGGTGACCGACAGCAGGTCATCTGCCAGCCCATGCGCCAGCTTCGCCATCGTGTTGGCGGTCGCTGGGGCAATCATCATCAAATCGGCAGCTTCAGCCAGCCCGACATGAGCAATATGCGCCCCTAGTCCGCCAGGATGTTCTCCCTGCCAAAGATGGGTATAGACCGGCCGGCCGGTCACCGCTTGAAAAGCCAGAGCGCTCACAAAACGCTGCGCCGCCTGGGTCATCACCACATCGACGCCCGCGCCCGCTTGCGTCAGCTTGCTGGCAAGGTCAACCGCCTTGTAGACCGCTATGCTGCCGCAGACTCCCAGCAGGATGCGTTTATCCCGCAACAGCGCGATTTCATCCATGACTCATCCTCGATTCCCAATGCGATATGATGTTACCCAATCGGGGGCGGAAACAAAAGCCCGCGCCGGCCGGGGCGGGGGCAAATGGCCTAATGCAACTCGCAATCGACCCCGATTTCTGATAAAGTTGACCCGAAACAAGGACATTCATAGCAGGAGACAGGGTATGAGTTCGGGTGTCATCCAAGGGCAGGCCCGCTTGCCCCGCCTGATGCTGGCGCTGGTCTTGATGATATGTTCAGGATGCAGCCTGGGATTGCCGCCACCGGGCAGCAGCGCCGTCGTATTTGAGGGCCCGCCAGCCATACAGATTGCTTCGCCGCTGCCCAACCAAACCTTTCTGGCAGGCACGACGGTCATTGTTCAAGCGCGAATCGAAAATGCGGGGCCCGATTTGACGCGGGTGAGCGTCCTGCTGGATAATGCGGTGGTTGGCGAGACGCTGAATCCGAATGAAACAGGCGCAGAGGTCGTTCCGCTTACGATTGATTGGCCCACCAGCAATCCCGGACAGTACGAAATCGCGGTGGCTGCCGAACGCGGCGATGGCGCATCAGCCCGCGAAACGGTGACCGTATCGGTCATCCGTCAAGCAGACCTTGGCTCGGCAGCCAGCGAAAAGGATGAAGACGAAAGCGGCCAGCAGCCCCCATCAACCGCCACATCCGACAGCGCCGCCGTAGCGTCTGAAACAAGCTCTTCCACGATGTCAGCGCCAATAGCCAGCCAGTCGCCCCCGACAGCCAAGGTGCTTCAGGTCTCCAACCTGCGAGCGGGCCCCAGCACCGCGTTTGACCCGCCTGTGGGCAGCATCGCCGCCAATCAGGAAGTCGAAATTGTGGCGGTCAGTGAGGAGCGCGACTGGTACAAAATCCGTTACGCTGATGGCGAGGCATGGATTTATGCCGATTTGGTGAGTACGGCGGGCGACACCGCCAGCCTGCCGCTGGATGCCGGCCCGCCGCCGGCCAACCCGGTCAATCTGGTTGTCCGTGATATTGTGATTGAACCGCACCCTATGGTCTGTGGCGAAACGGGACAGATTCAGGTGATTGTCCACAACGAAGGCACTGACGATACAGAAAGCGGCGGCTGGGTTCGCGTGCAAGCCATTCTAAAGCGAACTGGCGAAGCCTTGCAGAGCATCGACCAGCTGACCTTCCCGTCGATTCGCGCGGGGGACGACTACACCGTCACCGCCTCGCTTCAGGTTGATGTCCACTATAACGAGACGCAAATCATTCGTGTAACCATTGACAGCGGGGAGCATATCCCCGAAGGCAATGAAGACGACAATGTCCGTGATGGCGTGGAGTACCCTTTGGTGCAGGGAAGCTGCGGCTAGCTGCTTGTGCCTCGATAAAAGACAGGGCTAATCGACATCAAACTCGACGCCTTGCGCCAGTGGCAGTTCACTGGAATAGTTGATGGTGGTCGTCTGACGGCGCATATACCCCTTCCAGGCATCCGAGCCGGATTCGCGCCCGCCGCCGCTTTCTTTTTCTCCGCCAAAAGCGCCCCCGATTTCAGCGCCGCTGGTGCCGATATTGACATTGGCAATGCCGCAGTCCGAACCGCCATGTGACAGAAAATGTTCCGCGCTTGACAGATGATTCGTGAAAATGGCGCTCGACAAGCCCTGCGGCACGGCGTTGTGCATGGCAATGGCTTCGTCAAGGGTCTCGTATGCCATGACATACAGAATCGGCGCGAAGGTTTCCTCGAAGACCAGCGGCGATTGCTCTGGCATCCGAATCAGGGCAGGCTCGACGAAATTGGGCCCGAGATGCGGCCGCCGGCCGCCACCGGTCAGCACTTGGCCGCCATCGGCTTGGGCGCGTTCAATCGCCGCCATCATCTTGTCCACCGCAGCCGCATTCACCAGCGGCCCCATCAAAACGCCCGCCTGCATGGGGTCGCCAATCGACACCGATTGATAGGCACGCACCAATCGCTGGCACAGGTCATCGACAATCGATTGATGGGCGATAAGGCGGCGGGTCGTGGTGCAGCGCTGGCCGGCTGTGCCGACTGCGCCAAACACGATGCCGCGCATCGCCAGGTCAAGGTCGGCAGCTGCGGTGACGATGATGCCATTGTTGCCGCCCAATTCGAGAATGCTCCGCCCCAGCCGACCAGCGACCGCCTTCGCCACGTGCCTGCCGACCCGAACCGAGCCAGTAAAGCTAATCAGCGGCAGGCGACTGTCGTTTATCATCGCCTCGCCAATCTCCTCATTCTCGCCTATAACCAGGTTAAAGATGCCATCCAGCTTGTGTTTCGCCATCACCTGATTGCAGATGTGCTGAATGGCAATCGCTGTCAGTGGCGTCGTTGGTGAGGGTTTCCAAATCATGGTATTGCCACAAACCGCCGCAATCGCCGCATTCCATGCCCAGACAGCCACCGGAAAATTAAAAGCGGTGATGATGCCAATCGCGCCCAGTGGATGCCATTGCTCATACATGCGATGCCCCGGCCGTTCCGAGTGCATCGTCAAGCCATACAGCTGCCGTGACAGACCGACCGCAAAATCGCAGATGTCAATCATCTCCTGAACTTCGCCCAGGCCCTCGCTGCGGATTTTGCCGTTTTCCAATGTGACCAGTTCACCGAGGGGCTGCTTGTATTCGCGCAGGGCATTCCCCAAATCCCGTATGACCTCGCCGCGCTTGGGGGCTGGCATCATCCGCCAGCTTCGGAAGGCTTGCCGCGCCGCCGCGACAGCCCGGTCATAGCTGGCGGCGCTCCCTTGAATCACCCTGGCGATAGGCTCATTGCTGCTTGGGTTGATGGACAGGAGTTCCCGGCCCTTTTCATCTTGAATCCAGCCATGGACGCCGCAGCAGACCCCAGGCTGATGCGCTGTGATGCCCAGCCTTTGCAGAATATCGTTCATCAAACAGCCTCCTTCATCCTGGCGATTTCATGTAAATGGGCATCACGCGGTCAGCAGAAAAATGTTCTTCGGCGCTCGCCGCCCGCAGGCGCCGCCAGGCTTCTTCAGCCAGATAACCGGCACGCCGCAGGCCTTCGGCTGCTGGCATCAGGCGGATGCTTTGCCCGCCAGCTATCGCGGCCCGCACCTTTTCCATGCCCTGGCGGCTGATTTCGCCGGTCAGCCAGACGGGCAGGTCATCATACGAAGCCAGCAGGTCGTCCCAGCTTTGCAGCACGGGCGAGCCTTGCGCTGTCCAGCGACCGTTCTCGCTGCGATATTCGCCCGATATGACCCGCCGCCGTCCAGCGGACACCAGCGCAACCAGCGCCGCCTGCGGGTCATGGAAGGTTTGCCCGACTGCGATGGTATCCAGCGTCGAGACTGGCACCAAGGGGATGTTGCAAACGGCTGCCATGCCCTTCGCCAGCGCCACCCCGATGCGCAGGCCAGTATAAGACCCCGGCCCGACGGATACAGCCATCGCTTTGAGGTCGGCCACGGTCAAATCGAATTGTGCCATCGCCTGCTGCACCATCGGAGCAAGCCAGGCGCTGTGATTCCTGCCGACAGTCAGCGTGCATTCCATCAGCAGTCGGTCACCATCGTGGAGGGCGAGGCTGATGATTTGGGTGGCGGTATCCATGGCGAGCAGCATGAGCCTGTCTGTCCTGGCTTAGCGTGAACTGAATATCGACTGCTTGTATTCATCAATCAGCGCTTGGTAACGTGCGCCCTGCGCCTCAAAAACAAAATTGCGTTTTAATATCTCTGGCACTTTGATGTCAAGCCACAGATGGCAGGGCGGCAAAATGTCCTGAATGCGTTCGGGCCACTCAAAAATCACTACCGCCTGTTCATCCAAAATATCATCAAGGCCCATCAGCGCCGCTTCTTCCGCGCCACGGATGCGATAAAAATCGAGATGATAAAGACGTGCGTCATCCGCCTGACGCCGATGTTCATGCACCAAACTGTAGCTGGGACTGGTCAAAGGAATCGTCACCCCCCAGCCCTGTCCGATTCCCCGACTGAAGACGGTCTTGCCAGCGCCAATATCACCTGAAAGACAGACGACATCCCCCGGACGCAATAACTTGCCCAAAGATGCGCCCAGCCGCTCGGTCTGCCACGGATGGCTGCTGATAATATCCAATTCACCTTGACGCAGGATTGGCACAGGAAATCCTTGCTGACAGCCCACAGGGCGGGAGCGAAAGAATAGCGACAGCCCATATTATACCCATTTGCAGGCGATGCTTCAAAGGTCGGGTGCGGGCGGCGGTTTATGCCAGCTTGAGGTGGGTTGCCCTTCCCCGAATGATGACTCTTCTGCCATTTTTCAAGACAGCCTCGACATGCTCTTCAGGCACATCGACGAAGGTTTTGTCTTGCTGAATGTCAATGTGACCGATGACATGTCCAGGAATCCGCGCGGTGCTGGCGATTTTGTAGACGACATCGCCAGGGCGGATGCCATTGGTTTTGCCGACAGACATCATCAGACGCACCATGCCAGCTTCCTGTCGGTCGCGCCGCCGTTTGCGTCCCCGTTCCTTGCGCCCATCCCGCCAGCCACGCTCCCGGCGCGGCCGTCTCGGGTCGCGCTCGATGCGAATGTCGCTGATGTCGCTCAGCGATTCGGCGGCTTCCTCGGCACGCAGGATGCCGATGAGCGCATTCGCCACCTGTTCCATCGAATAGCCCATCTCGCCAAGCTCTTCCAGCACCTCATCATAGCTGTCATCGGCTGACTGGATTTGTTCGACCAAACGATTCTTGAATTGACTCTGCCGAATCGCCAGCACTTGTTCACGGCTGGGCAGCTGGCTGCGCTTGATGGGGTTGCCGATGTAGTTCTCTATGATTTTCAGGGCGCGGCGCTGTCTGGGCGTAATCAGGGTGATGGCTTCGCCAACCCGTCCAGCGCGGCCGGTGCGCCCAATGCGATGCACATATTCGATAGCAAGCTGGGGGATGTCATAATTGACCACATGGGATACAGCCGGAATATCCATACCGCGTGCCATGACATCGGTTGCCACCAGGATGCTGGTATGCCCCCCGCGAAAACGCCCCAGGATGCGTTCGCGCTCTGGTTGGGATAAATCGCCATGGATGGCCACCGCCGGATACCCCTGGGCAATAAGCTGCTCTGCCAGTTCGGCAGCGCCGATTTTGGTCCGCGCGAAAATCAACACACTCTGCGGCGTCTCCACTTCCAGCACGCGACTGAGCGCCGCGATTTTGTCCTGCGGCCTGACCATATAATGCCGCTGCTGGACGTTGTTGGCGGTCAGCTGCTCCGATTCGATGTGAATATAAATCGCATCGCGCATATACTTCTTTGCCATATTGCGGATTTCTTGGGAAACGGTTGCCGAAAACAGGATGGTCTGCCGCTGGCTGGCATCGGTGGCGGCGATAATCTGCTCGATATCTTCGATAAATCCCATCTTGAGCATCTCATCGCCTTCATCGAGAATCAGGAAACGAACTTGACCAAGCTCAAGCTCCCCTTGTCGAATCAGGTCGAGGGTGCGTCCAGGCGTGCCAACAACCGCCTGCACGCCTTTTTTCAGTCGGCGGATTTGCCGCGCGTAAGGCTGCCCGCCATAAATAGGCAGCACTCGCAATCCGATTTGATGCCCATAGCGATAGACCGCTTGGGCATTTTGAATCGCCAGTTCGCGCGTGGGCGCCAAAATCAAGACTTGCAAGCTGCGCTTGTCAAGCTGCTGTAGAGTCGGCAAGGTGAAAGCTGCTGTTTTGCCCGTGCCGGTTTGTGCCTGCCCCATCACATCGCGCCCCGCCAGCAGATGCGGAATGGCTTCCCGCTGGATGGGCGTCGGCTCTCTGTAACCGATTTGCTGGAGTGTTTCCAAGAGGGCTGGGGCTAACCCAAGAGCCGCAAAAGTGCTGGTCATGTTGACTCCAAAATAAAACCCCGCCAAAAGGGCAGGGCGTCCGAATTACTTTATACTATAGACCCAAAATCTCTGGATTGCAATAGAAGGTTTGGCTGCACATGGAAGCCCCAGGCCTACATGCCGTCAAAAGCCGAATGAAAGCGCAGATGCCCGCGCAGGTTGCCGGGCAGGCTCTCATCCAGCACCGCCACCATGAAATGCTCATGCCGACTGCTGTCTTTGACATAATCCGAGGTAAAGCCGAGCGGCAGCGCCGGCTGAAAGCCAAAACGCGGATAATAGGCCGGATGTCCAATCAGGAACATCAAGCCATAGTCGGCATCTTTTGCTGCCTGCAAGCCAGCCCGTATCAGCGCCCCGCCGATGCCCTGCTTTTGATGGGCGCGGGCGACAGCAATCGGGCCCAAGGCGGGGTACTCGCGCACGGCAGCGCCATCACAGATGATTGCAGCCAGGCTGTACAAAGCATGACCGATTATGTTCCCGTCCAGCAGCGCCACCTGTGATAACCAGATAGCGTCGGCATCGCGCAGGCGAACCACCAGAGCAGCTTCATCCGGGCGCTGGAAGGCATCTTCTTCGATGGCGGTTATCCGCTGGATGTCAGCAGGTTCTTCCTGCCGAATGAGGACACGACGGCTGCCCGCTTCAGGCCCTCCTTTGGCCAAGTCTGATGCTTGCTCGGCGCTCATGGTGAGGCATCCAATCTTGGGAGCGGGTTTATCTCTGTTCATAAAATAGCATAATCTGCGCTACCCATCCGCCAGCAGGCGGTCAACCGAATCGGCAAGCTGACGCAAATTGCTGACCATAAACACATGATCGGCCTGCATACTGTATTCCCACATATCACTGTCGCCCGTACCCCATTGGCTGCGGGGTTCCGGGCAGAACCAAATCAGGCGGCGCCCCTTGCGCTGCATGTCCTGCGTAATATCCAGACGCGGGTCGTTGTAATTGTTGCGCCCGTCACCGAAGAACAGAATGGTTGAGCGGCTGTTAATCAGATGCAGATGGTTCTGTTTGAAGGTGTTGAGGCTGTTGCCCAGGTCGGTGCTGTAATATCCCGGCGGATTTTCTGCCATAATGCGCCCGACAGCTTCTTTGGGCGGCAGTTCAGCCAGAATCGTGCTGACATCCACCAGGTCGCTGATAAAGATAAAACTGTGGGTGCGCCGCACTTGGTCGGATAGCTCATAGACCATCGTCAGCAGGAACTCCACCGCGTAACGCATCGAGGTGCTCAAATCGCAAATCAGAATCAGGCTGGGTTTTTTGTGCTTTTTGCGGAATTGGACTTGCATCGGCACGCCGCCGTAACGCATATTATTGCGGACGGTTTTGCGCGGGTCGAACTGGCCGGATTTGGCGCGTTTCTGGCGCAAGGCAGCGCGAGTGCGCAAGCGTGCCGCCAAACGCCGCACCTCATCACGAATATCCTCAATATCGCTGCTGCTCAGGTGCTGAAGCGGCACATCCAGCAAATCCGGCCGCTCACGCGGTTCTTGTTCCGCCATTTGTTCCGCCAGCGAACCCCCCACATAATCCGAGATTTGCTCGGACAAGCCCATCAGATTGTCACGCAGCATCGCTTCCAGTTCCGCCAGCGCGTCTTCGCTCATGCCCATCGCCGACAGTTCATCAAGCAGGTCTTCCAGCATCCGCTCCAACTGGGTCAAACCCGCCTGACGCCTCATACGGCGCTCGAACCATGGGCGCATATACATCTCATCGCCCTGCGGCAAGCCGGACCTATTGCCCATGCGCTCCATCTCTTCATCGCTGAAATGGCGCCCCTCCAGCAAGCGCTGAAGCAAATCGCGCAGGGCATCCATGCTGCCCATCAGCGATTGCATGGCTGCTTGCAGCATCGCCTGCTGCTCCGGACTTAGCTGCTCGATGATATTTTCAAGCGGCGGCTTGCTGTTGGAAAAAAACAGCGGAAAGAAATACTCAAAGGTCGGCTGGTCTTTGTGGCTTTTCACCAGCGTTGCTTTCATCGTATTTTTGAAGGTCGCCACATCCTTGACACCGGTATAATCGACGCCGTACATCGCGTCCTGGCTTTCCGCCAGCGAAATGCGCAAGCCAGCGGCACGCAGAGCGCGGATAAATTCAACCATTCGTTTTTGCATGAGCGCGAACCTTGCTTCCAGCCAGCAGAGAGTTTTGTCTATTTAATGGTAGACCATTTTGGCGAACCTGGCAAACAGCATAAAATAGCGGATGCTGTGCCTGAAACTGCCGAAAGCCGCTGACGGATGGCTTCAGCCGCCCCTGTCGTCTCGTCAGAGTATGCCAACTGTGTTACTATCTGCATACCCATTCCCTTATCCAGCGCAAATCGGAATGTGACAAAAGTCGCAGATTATAATTTGCCAAATTGGGATAGTAACAGCAGGGGGTGTCATGATGGAAATGGACTGGACGCGAATTCCTTATTTCGCAAACCTGTCGTCCGATGCTCTCCAGCGGATTCGGGGGCAGGCGCATCGCCGCCAATATCAAGCTGGCTCGATGATTTTCCGCGAGGATGAGGCTTGCGCTGGTTTCAAAATCGTGGCAAAGGGCTTGGTGCGCATTTATCGCATTAGCGCGGAAGGTCGTCTGCATACCCTGAGTTTATTGCGCCCGGTCGCAACCTTTAACGAAGTGGCCGCGGTGGACGGCGGCCTTAACCCCTGCAATGCCATGGCCATCACCCAATCCATCATCCTGACCCTCCGCCACGACAGCCTGATGAATCTGCTGGCGACCGAGCCAGCCCTGCTCAACAATTACGTGCAGTCGCTGGCGCATGTCAATCGAGAGTATATTGAACGTCTGGAGGATATGACCTTTCGCACGATTCCATCGCGGCTGGCGAAATTATTCCTCCACGAGACGACTTATGCCGACCATATCGCCGAAGCCCCGACCCGCTTGACACAGGAAGAAATCGCCTCGATTCTGGGAACCACCCGCGAGGTCGTTGGGCGGGCGCTGCGGGGACTGCTCAACGCCAGTCTGCTCCGCAAAGAGGGGCGCAAGGTCTATATTGCGGATCGCATGGGGCTGGAAATCCTGGCAGCCACCAATATGATGCCAGCACGCGACCCGCTCAAAGACCCGCTCGCCTCGGGCAAAGGTTAATGCCCGCGGCATAGCTCGACAATCAAGCCATTGCTCCAGCCGTACTTGTCTTCCATTTTCCTTTTGACCGCAGCGATAAGCGTAGCGTCATCGGGAATCGAGGCGCGGCCAGCAAAGGCGATTTCGCCAACGCGGACGCTGACAGCCGGGTTGGCGCGGATATTCTGCACCCAATGCGCGGCTTCGCGCTTTTCTGATACGAGATAATAACAATGCTGATGCTGCACATACCAGATTTCAATTTCATGCGGCTGACCGCTTTTGTGACCCGTGGTGGTCAGATAGAGATATTGTTGTATGTCCATGGGGCCTAATGCTAAAATCCGCATTCCTTCCGTGAATCACTTCAAATCGCGGCGATGCCAGTCATCCGAAAACAGGTTGAAATCGGTCTCGCGCTGCGGGTAGGCGGCGATGATGTCCTCGTCAATCTCCACACCCAGCCCAGCTTTGTCCGGCAGAGAGAAATAACCATCCACCACCTCCGGCATGCCCACCCCCACGGCTTTGACCGGCGGGTCAGCGAAATCGTTAAAGTATTCTTGAATTTTGAAGTTGGGCGTAGTGGCGGCAATGGCGAGCGATGCCATCGTCGAACAGGGCCCGCCCACATTATGCGGCGCAACCAGCACATAATACATCTCGGCAGTGCCAGCCAGTTTCTTCAGATTCATAATGCCGCCAAAATGAGTCACGTCGGTTTGGATGATGTCAGCCGCCTGCAACTCGAAGAGTTCCCGATATTCATAGGGCGTATGAATGCGCTCGCCAGTCGCCACTGGAATCCCCAAGCCCAAGGCGACTTCCCGCACATCACGCAGCGCCCGCAGATTTTCGGGCGGCACCGGCTCTTCGACCCAAGCCGGGCGAAATTCTGCCAAATCACGGATGATTTCGGCGGCAGTGACCGGATTAAAGCGCCCGTGCATCTCAATCAATAGCTCCACATCCGGGCCAACAGCATCATAGACCGCTTCGACCAGCGCAATCGAGAGCAGTTTTTCTTGGCGGGTGAACTCGTAGAAGCCACTGCCGAAGGGGTCGAACTTCAGCGCCCGATAGCCCTTGGCAACCACCTCACTGGCGGCGTCATGCCAGGCTTGCGGCCTCCGTTCCACGCGATACCAGCCATTGGCGTAGGCCTTGATTTTGTCACGAACCGCGCCACCCAGCAGCCGATACACCGGCTGACCCAGCGCCTTGCCGATGATGTCCCAGCAGGCGATTTCCAGCAGGGCAATCCCGGTCATAGCAATTTCGCCAGCGCGACCATAGGTCTCCCGCAGCATTCGATAGGCCATCGCTTCGGTGTTAAAGGGGTCACGCCCCAAAACAAAATCTGGCACGGATTCATTCAGGTAGCCAATCACCGGTCCCACCCCGCCCACTGGACGCGCCTCGCCCCAGCCGACCAGGCCATCATCGGTTTCGACCTTGACAAACAGCAGGTTGCGCCAGGGCGTTCCCATGACCATCGTGCTGACATGGCTGATTTTCATAATTAGGATGCCTCCATGACTGGAATGCCTAAATCGGATGCGCCCACGGCGCCCATGACGGCCTCACTGGCATAGCGTTGGATGATGTTCATCACCAGCGCTGTCCGATGCACCCGCTCCTGCGCCAGTTTGACGGCGGCATCTTCAAGATGAATGCCGCTGGGATAGATATTGGGGGCGTTGCGCAGGCCCAGTTTGACATACAGCGGCGCGGCAATCCGTATCAGTTGCGGCACTTCGTAGTGGCGCACAAAGCCGCCAAAGTCGTCGGGCGCCTCGACATACATATCCAGCGGCAAATCAACGGCTGAGCGAATGGCGGCGATTTGCGGCAGGGTCAAATCGGTCGGGATGTTATAAGTCCCCGCACCCAGCCGCTCAATCAGCTTGACCGAAATCGGGTTGGCGGCCGCCAGCTGCACCGAAATTTTCACCACCAGGTCAGCAGGCAGTTCGCCCGCTTTTTTCATCTCATTGACCAGCCACAGCTGCCCCTCATCAGCGACCAGCACCGAGCGCAAACCGAGCTCGCAAGCGCGGATGACATCTTCGGTTGCATAAACCACCTCATCCATACCCCGCAGGCGAGCGCCCAGATTCTTGCCGGCCTCAGCCCGTACCTGAGCGCTTGTCCCCCAGGCGGCACGCGGCCCCACAAACAGGCTGACCTCGATGCCGGCAGCCGCTCCCAGCCGACACATCTCGCGGATTTCATCATCCCGCAGCATCCAAATGCCGCTGCCCTGCGAGACGCGATGCACAGTGACGCCTTGGCTGGCGGCAGCTTGCAGCACCGCCTCCAAAGCACGCGGTCCCTCGACGCTGGGGATTTCGATGCGATACTGCGCCCCATCAGGAAAGCGCTTGTGCGAGCTCGGCAGGTCATACAAATCGCCAGGCGGGTAATGACGCCCCTGCAAAAAGTCGCGTACTTTCTTCATCCGTTCTTTCTTTCATGCTGCGATGATAAACGCCAGACGCTAAAGAGTATAGCGAATCCATGCGAAAATTGCACCCGCGTGCAAGGAAATTGACCACAGAGGCGCAAAAATACACTTTCAGGCATTTTTTCACTTGCGAAGAACCTGAAATAAGGGTAATTTAAGGACAAGCCGTCCGCGGCTTTTATGGGTGTTTCCTGTGGCAACTTAAAGGTTTGCCGGCCTCCTGCCACAGGAAACAGCAAATTGAAGAAAACCACGAAGGTTTTCACTTTCAGTGTACCTCATAACAACGCCTCGCGGAATGCTTGCCATTACTTACATATCCTATAGGAGCTTCCGCAATGAAAGCCAAGCTGGTTACTGTGGCTCTTGCTATCGCTGTACTATGCAGCGTAGCATCAGCACAGGATTATTTCATTCAAACAGGTGCTAGAATCAATATGAGAAGCTGGTATAGCACAAACAGCCGTATTGTCGAAACAGTACCTTCAGGCACAATCTTGCAAGTGGTTGACAAGTTCAACAGATGGCTGAAGATAAACAGAAACGGCAATGAGGTTTGGATGGCAAACTGGGTGCCTTATACACGTCTTCAGACTGAACAGGTCAACCCGCCCGAACAATCGCAGCAGCCTTCACAACCTGTCGAGATTGACAACCTCTGCTTCACGGTGAGAACTTGTCGTACAGATGAAGAATGGGCCGCTGGATATTTCGCCTTCCAGGAGCAGCAGAGCGCTTCTACATCATCGGGAGTTACGTATGTTAGAAATTGTACCCATGCAAGAGAGCTCGGCATCGCGCCTATTCATAGAGGGAGTCCTCTGTATCGCCGCGCACTGGACAGAGATAACGACGGAATAGGATGTGAAGTTTCGAGTCCTATACCTCCCGTCTCCAGCCAACCATCGGGACGAGTTACGTATGTTAGAAATTGCACCCACGCGAGACAGCTTGGCGTCGCACCTATTCATAGAGGGAGTCCTCTGTATCGCCGTGCATTAGACAGGGATAACGATGGAATAGGATGCGAATAGGTTTATTGCCCGCTGTCCTGGCCGGTTTGCCAAAACGCTGAAGACAGGCCACAATAGTAGCCGAAGCCAATTCAGGGAGAACAGGTCGAATGATGGCGGAACAGGCTCAAGCCCCCAATGTAATCGTCTTTTTTACCGACCAGCAGCGCTGGGATACGACTGGCATTCATGGCAATCCGCTCAATCTGACCCCCAATTTTGACCGTCTGGCGCGGGAAGGCACCGATGTGCATGACTGCTTCACCTGCCAGCCGGTTTGCGGGCCGGCGCGGTCTTGCCTGCAAACGGGCTTGTATGCCACCCAAACCGGCTGCTATCGCAACGGGATTCCCCTGCCATCGGACAGCAAAACCCTGGCGCATTACTTTCGGGAAGCGGATTATGACACGGCTTATATCGGCAAGTGGCATCTGGCTGATAACAACCGGCACGGCGCGGTCCCGCCCGAACAGCGCGGCGGCTATGCGTATTGGCTGGCGGCGAATCTGCTCGAATTTGTGTCCGATGCCTATGATTTGGTCTTGTATGACAACGATGAACAAGCCGTCAAACTGCCCGGCTATCGCGTGGATGCCCAGACGGACGCCGCCATTCGCTACATCGATGCGCATCAGGACAATCCCTTCTTCCTGTTTTTGTCTTATCTGGAGCCGCATCATCAGAATCATCGTGACGATTATCCCGCGCCGACAGGTTATGCCGAAGCCTATCGCGGTCGCTGGATTCCGCCTGATTTGGCGGCTTTGGGCGGTTCGAGCCATCGACATCTGGCGGGTTATCTGGGCATGATTAAACGCCTGGACGAAGCGCTGGGGCGTTTGCTGGATGCGCTGATGAGCCTTGACCTGCTGGATAATACGGTCATCCTGTTCACATCCGATCATGGCTGTCACTTCAGAACTCGCAATGGCGAATACAAACGCTCCTGTCACGAAAGCTCGGTTCGGCTGCCGACGGCCTTGCATGGCGGCCCCTTTCAGGGAGGCGGTCGCCTGCGCCAAATGGTCAGCCTGATTGACCTGCCGCCGACCCTGCTGGATGCGGCCGGCATTCCCGTGCCAGAGGACATGCAGGGGCAGTCCATTTTGCCACTGGTCAACCGCCAGCAAGTGGACTGGCAGGACGAGGTTTTCATCCAAATCAGCGAATCACAGGTCGGGCGTGCCATCCGCACCCCGCGCTGGAAATATGCGGTCAATGCGCCCGACAAGCATGGCTGGGATGATTCTGCCAGTGATGCCTATATCGAATCCGATTTGTATGATTTGTTGGCCGACCCTTACGAATTGCATAATCTGGCGGGCTATGAATCGCACCGCGCGGTCAGCGATGTCCTGCGCGGCCGCCTGATGCGGCAGATAATTCGAGCGGGAGAGGCAGAGCCCATCATCAAACCAGCGGCGATGCGCCCAAGCCCTGGGCAGCTTAAAGTATCTGTCGAAGAAGGCTGGCTCTAAGGTCAGAAAAACCTGTGGCATTCCAATCGGGCGAATTGGTGTATAATGCAGTCCCAGTCCGAAGTCATCGAGGTTATCAGGATGAAAACGATTAAGCTGGTGATGGCGCTGCTCCTTGGCCTGGCGGCTGGCTGGAGTGGGCTGGCACAGGAGCAGAGTATCCTCTTGCCCAATGCCTATCGAATCAACACATTTGGCGATGAACTGCAAGGCTGGAACAATTGCGGCCCCGCGACCCTCACCAATGCGCTCTTTCACTTTGGTTATGCCGATGACCAGCATCGCGCCGCCAACTGGCTCAAACCCGACCGCGAAGACAAAAACGTCAGCCCTTGGCAGATGGTCGAATTTGTCAACACGCAGATACCCGAAGTGCCTGTTTATGGTCTGGTGCGTTCTGGCGGCGATATCGAAACGCTGCAAAGGCTGATGTTCCACCATTTTCCGGTGATTATCGAAAAAGGTTTTCTGCCCGCAGGCTATGACTGGATGGGACATTACCTGCTGCTGGCGGGTTACGACAATTATGCCGATGAGCTTGTCACCATGGACAGCTTCCTCGGTCCCGATACGCGCTATAGTTATGATGACATCAACGAGAAATGGCAGCACTTCAACTACAGCTACATTGTGCTGTACACGGCAAACCGTGAAGCCGAGCTTATGGCGCTGCTGGGCGACCATGCCGACGAATGGCAGAATCACATCATCACCTTGGAGCGTGCCCGTGCCGAAGCCATTGCCGACCCGACCGATGCCCATGCTTGGTTTAACATGGGCAGCAGTTTTGTCAAGCTGGGCATGTTTGACGCGGCGGCGCAGGCTTATGACCAGGCGCTTTCACTGGGTTTGCCCTGGCGCATGATGTGGTATCAGTTTGGGCCTTACGAAGCCTATTATCATACGGGGCGCTATGATGACATGATTGCCATCGTCCGCCAAAACCAAAATGACGGCGGCGGACATTTTGTCGAAGAGACCTGGTATTATCTGGGCATGGCACGCGAAGGCCGCGGCGAACTCGAACTCGCGCTCCAGAATTACCAGACTGCCATCAACTTCAATCCCAACTTCGCGCCAGCGCTGGCTGCCAGGGAACGGCTAAGGAGCAGCTAGCGCCGCGGTTTCGCGGACGTATTTTCCAGCGGCGATTCGGCTCGAATAGATAGCCAGGACGCTGCTTCCGATAGAGATAACAACCGGCGCCATAAACCCGCTGTGCCACCGCCACGGCTGAAATAGATCGATGCCATGCAGTGCCTCCAGAGCAGGCCCCACCCATAGCGCAATGGCTGCGATGAGCGCGACGGTCATCATTGTGAACTGATAATAGGCAGGTCTGCGAATCTGGCGGAAGAAAATGATGGTCACCAGCGCCATTGGCAGCGCTAGAGCGAGCCCTACTGTCACGCCTTGATACAGGATATTGACAGGAGTCGACGTCCAAAGCCAAGACCGCCAAGACCACCAAGACCACGCAGACTTTGCCCCAACAACAACCACTTGAGTGAGAATCTGTGATACCACGACCAGCGCGGTGCAGTAGACGACCATTCGTATGGCCATTTTCAATAGCGGGATGGCTCGCCACATGATTTTTTGCCCTTCTGTTTCAAACGCTTCACATTAAGCATATAACTAAGCGAAGGCGGGTGTCAAGTAAGCCTCGTTGACCGCGAACAGGTCATCCACCATCGACTGAATTTCTGCCAGCGAGCAGACCGCCGCCGACAGGGGCGAATAAGCGACCGCTTGATAAATCAGACGGCGGTCGCCCTTCAGGATGCCCTCGACCGCCATCTCTTCAATCTGCGAGTAGAGGTTGGTCAGCGGGGCAACGGATTGCGGCAGGGGCCCGACCGCCACGGCTTCCAGCCCATCGCGCGAGGCCCACACGGGCACCTCGACGCAGGCATTCACCGGCAGATTATCGACCAAGCCCAGATTAGGCACGTTGCCGTTGAACTTGAAGGGCCGCCCGCCCTGCATGGCGTTGATGATATAAGCCGCATATTCATGGCCCCGTTCGAGGTCGATCTGCTCCTGCTCAAACCAGGCATGGATGTCATCGCGCCAGTCATCTTCGCGCCGCCGATATTCTTTGAGGATATAGGCGTGATGTCCGGGATTCCAGTTCGTGCCATGCGTGGCATACTTTTCGATTAAGTCCGGCCGTTTGCGGAACCACCAGTTGTATTCGGAATTGTGTCCGCTGGATTCGGTGACGTAATAATCGAGCGCCAGATACATCTCGTTGCGGACCTGCTCGGCATTGTAAATCGTCTCGTTCTGGCTAATCGCCTGATGAATCAGCGGATAGGCATCCTCGCCGTTCCAGGTATATTCGATAAACCAGGCTGTATGATTGATGCCGGCGCAGGTATAGCGAATCTCCTCGTAGGGCGCATCAATCCAGTCTGCCAGCATCTTGGAAGTGCCCTGAACGCTGTGGCAGAGGCCGGTCACCCGAATGTCAGTTTCAATATCAATCGCGCGGCAGAGCATGGCCATCGGATTGGTGTAATTCAGCATAAGCGCATCGGGGCAGTACCTTTCCATGTCGCGGGCAATATCGACCATCACTGGAATGGTGCGCAGGGAACGGAAAATCCCCGAAACCCCGCGGGTATCCCCGACGTTCATATCCACACCATAGCTCATCGGGATGTCGATGTCATGCCGCCAGACATCTGTCGAGCCAACCAGAATCGTCACAATCACATAATCCGCGTCTTTCAGCGCCGCAGCGCGATCCATGGTGGCGGTCACGGTGGCCGGATATTCCCCGACGGCGACAATGCGCTCGACGGCACGCTGCGCAAAATCAAGCCGTTCGGCATCAATATCCATCAGCGCGATTTCCGCGCCTTCGAGCAGGGGGAAGGTCAGAATATCTTTGACCAGTTTGCGGGTAAAGCCGAAGCTCCCCGCACCGATAAAGGCAATTTTGGGCATGGTGTCTTCTCCAAATAGACTGGAATCAAGCTACGCTACATTGTAACCTGTCACGGCTGAAATAAAAAATCGGACTTTGCCCTGAACAAGCCCATTCTGCCAGCCTGTAAAATGGATTTGCGCTTGTTGACAGACAATCAAGATACCTTGTATGATACAGGTATGTTTTCCAGTATAGATGAGTGCGAGGACAGCATGAAGGGCAGCGGACGAAAAATTGCCAACTCATTTTATTTGCCCAAGCATCCCTTTTTGCGCGGGATAGCCAGTTTAATGGATTTCACGGGTGCATTAAACCGCGATACCATCGCGCAGATACGCGCAAGGCATGATGCTGAATCCATACAGTCTGATGCTGATGCCATACGCTCGGATTGGGAGGCGGTGGGCGAGAGTATGCGCTGGGCAATCCATGAGTATGGAAAAGAATTTCGTGAAAGAAACAGTTCGTGAGTATGGAAAACCCCTCACAAGATAAATTGCCTGACAGCGGCAATGAGGCAGAGAAGTAAAACCTCCCCGCTACTCAATCAGCGATTCCAGACGGTCAACCAGATTTTCCAGCACCTTGAAGGTCTCCTGCACCGCCTGCGGCGTCGCCATATCGACCCCCGCCGCCTTCAGCACCTTGAGCGGATAATCGGCATTGCCCGCAGCCAGGAATCCGAGATAGCTTTCGACGGCTGCGCTGTCGCCTGCCAGAATAGCGTTCGCCAGGGCGTGTGCCGCCGAAATGCCCGTGGCATACTGGAAGGTGTAATACGGCTCGTATAAATGCCCGAATTGCGCCCAGGTGCTGCCCGTGCGGCGCGGGTCATCGCTCATGGTCTCGCCGTAACCCTCGGCATAAAAGCCTGACATCATTTCGTTGAGCATATCGGGCGTCAGCGGCTCGTCATTTTCCATGCGCGTATGCACCTCATATTCAAAACGCGCCAGGGTCGGCATAATGAAGAAATACCGATGGATATTGTCCATCGCCTCTTGTATCAGCGCCAGTTGGAAGTCGCGGTCATCGTTGCTGGCGAACAGATGCGCCCGCACCATCGCCTGATTGAAGTTCGAGGCGACTTCGGCAACGAACATCGAATAGCCGCTGTAGATGAAGGGCTGATGCCGGCGCGTATAATAGCTGTGCATCGAGTGTCCCAGTTCATGCGCCAACGTACCCATCGAACTCAAATTGCCATCGAAGCTCATCATAATGAAGGGATGGGTGTCATAGGACCCGTCCGAGAAGGCGCCCTCGGATTTGCCCTCGTTAATGGCATAGTCCACCCAGCGCTGCTCAAGACAGCCCTTGCGCAGCGTATGGACATAATCCTCGCCCAAGGGCTTCATGCCGCTGGCAATCATATTGACCGCCGCTTCAAACGACAGCTGCGGGTCATTGGCGGTCAATGGCGCCCACAGGTCATAGGGGTGAATCGTCTCATAGCCCAACGCCCGCCGCCGAACATCCCAATAGCGATGCCAGGTCGGGATGTGCTGCTTGTAGGTATCGATGAGATTATGGAAAACCTCGACTGGAATGTTGTTGGGCGAAAGTTTGGCATGAAGCACGCTGTCATAACCGCGCAGGCGAGCCATCACGACGCTGTGCTTGACCGATGCCAGATAGGCGGCCGCCAGCGTGTTATTGAATTCGAGGAAGCGGTCGGCATAATTGTTCCAGGCTGTCTTGCGGACTTCGCGGTCGCTGTCAGCCAGCAGTTTGTCGCGGGTGCTTTGCACAATCGGCAGGCTCTCGCCAGCGCTGTTATGGGCGGGCGCGAAGCGCATATCCACGTTGGTCAGGGCGCTGCGGATGCTCTCGAACCGCGCCAGTGGCTCGGACAGCATCCCCAGCACGGCTTCGACCTCCGCCGACAGCACATGCTTTTCGGTACGCAGCAGGTTGCTGACATATTGATGATAGCGCTGGAGCGCCGCCTCGTCGCTGACCCATTTTAAGAGGGTGTCGCGGTCCATCGCCAGCAGTTCGGGGTCGGCAAAGGCGGCGGCTGCCATGTATTGCCCAGCCAAGCCCTGCGCCTGCCCGACCATGCCCTTGACAGCCTCGTTATTGCCATCACATGCCTGCCACAGCGCCGGGTACATATACACTTTCCAGACGCGCCTTCCAATTGACGAGGCAAACTCAAACCACTCCGCCAGGCGAGCCGGACTGTCGGACAATGTGCCTTTGTAATGTTCAATGTCTTTGACTGTGGCGGCGGCTGCCTGATATGCCTCGCGCCACGCATCAAAAGATGGGAAGACCGATTTGTGGTCCCAGGTCGATTCGATGGCGACATCTTCACGTGCGGGTACAGTTGACATCGATGTTATCCTTTTGTGTGCTATAGATGACGGTATGATACCAAAATCAAAAAGGGTGTATTTCGCTTACAAAAACCAGCCAGAGAGTTGCAAATAGCAGCGTTTCTGCGGGTCATTACGAAACCCGCGAGCTAAGGAAAAGCGCAATAAGATACCAGCAGGGATGTTGTCTGGCGGTTTTTGGAATCCCACGTATGGAACATCCAATGTCCAGTTCGCGTCATCATCAGGATAGATATATCGCGTTTTCCCATCCACTCGATGCTTGCGTAGCGTCTTCTCAAACCGCCAAAAGCCCGTGCTGTACGGCGGGAGACCGCCAGCTGGGGAGACAAAGCCCCTTCTATTTTGCGTGAATCGAATGAGCCTATCAAAAAGCGCTTCTGGGTGAACAAAAGGTGCATGGACGCGCTCCAATAGAAAATCTCTTAGATTCGGTATTTTTTGAATGCGCCGCCCGCGGCTTACCCGTATATCTTCCGTGTGGGGCGGTCTAATCTCCCTGTTCGGCATTTCTTTTAAGGTTAAATCCCATACTTCCCCTACATGGACTAACTTGTCGATTCGCTCGCCTTTTGGGTGATTGTGTCCCTGTGAGGGCAGCAAACGAACGCTTCGACAATCATCTAATACTAACCCGCCCAAACAAATCCCCGTTTGCATTTTCGTTTTGGCAACAATCAAAACCTGCACCATAACTATTCGCCTTTATAGCTTGATATTTTCGATTTTTACTCCTAATTGTTTGCTCAATACTTCGGCGACGAGAGAACGATGACAGGCTTGTGGATGCTGCTCCACACAAAAAAGCACGACATGACGAAGCGGTCTGCCAGGCGGATATTGTGAAAGCTGCCTGGCCTGTTCCAGCATTTTGCTGGCGTAGAACTTGTTTTCGGGCTTTCTTTTATATGCCTTGAGAACATCCTTTTTATATGCCTTGATGAACGCCTTGCTTAATTCAGGTCTGGCGCGTTTTTTTATCTTTTCCCGCTTATCCGCCTGGCGCTGCGAAGCTCGCATTTCAGGGCTGGGCGCGAGGTCTTTGAGATGTGTGTACCAAATGCTCGCTTCCTTCAGCTTCGCTTGCAGGGCTGTGCTGTTGACGAACTTGTATCTTGCGCCGCGCATCCCGCGCCGCGCCCGAATATCAATGAAGAGGTCAATCTCGTTGTCTTTAAGCGCGTCAAAAAACGCAGCTTCCGTAAAACCATAGACGCCAATGGTGAATATCTTGTTCATACGATGTTGTTGGGGCATCAAAGCAGGGACTCTTGATAAACCATAACCGGCAGTTCCGCCTGTGGCTTGCGCTGCCCGTTTCTATCAATATGAACAACCTGGATGCCCCGTCGTTCGAGGGTCTTGCCGATAACGTAGCTTCGATGACAGTTTTGCGGGTCAAGCTCACTGCACATCAGCGCAACCTGCGTCCCCCGCGCCAGCTTTTTCAAATGAGAAATGCCAGCCAGATAGAAGTCCTTGGTCTCGCATTTGCTGGGGTCTAATAATGCTTTCCTTCTGGCGGGACTGTAACTGTAACAGTCGCGGTCATCAGGTCGGCCGCCCAATGAATCGCCCATAAACACATAACGCATATCCGAACGTTCCAGCAGCTTGCGTAAATGGGGTCTATCGAAATCCGTATGATACTGTGAGTATGGCGACGAACGCACATCCGCAAGAGTCTCTATCCCGTAGCGCTCCAATAGCGCGAGGAATTCGGTCGTTGTACGCCCGCCATAGCCAATCGTAAAAATTTCGTGCATCCATGTCCTCCTAGTCAATCCGCCAGTCAAAGGGGGTGAGGAACTGCGCCCGCCCCGTCATCATCTCGATATTGTCCACCACATATTTTGCCAGCGCGGCCGGGTTCTTT
Source organism: Aggregatilineales bacterium (assembly GCA_965214515.1). Taxonomy (GTDB): domain Bacteria; phylum Chloroflexota; class Anaerolineae; order Aggregatilineales; family Phototrophicaceae; genus UBA6055. The sequence continues at coordinate 2,340,440 of OZ243955.1, read as the reverse complement.
TCCGCCAGCTGAACGCCGATGGGCTTGCCCTTGCCGCGCACCAGCACAGAAGGCGCGGTCTTTGGCAGATTCGCCAGTTCACGCGCTTTGCTGATGGCCTCATGCAAATTGCCGATTTCATCCACCAGCCCATTGTTCAGCGCCTGCTCACCGGTAAAGACCCGCCCGCCGCCGATGGCATCGATGTCTTCGCGGGTTTTGCCGCGGCTGTCAGCCACGCGCGTCAAAAAGCGGGCATAGATATGTTCGATGCTGCTGCGGACAATCTCGCGCTGCGCATCGCTGAATGGGTTCTCGCTGGCGATGATGTCCGCGTTTTCTCCGCGTAGATAGGACACCGCGTTAAAGCGCAGCTTCCGCAGCAAATCACTGTTGACCAACTTGCCCATAATCACCCCAATCGAACCGGTAATCGTGCCGGCCTGAGCGATAATCCAGTGTGCTGGCGTGGCGATATAATACCCGCCCGAAGCCGCCACACCGCCCATAAACACCACCAGCGGACGGGATTTGGCAAACTCCTCCAATGCCGAGGCCATGGATTCGGAGGCAGTCGCCGACCCGCCGCCACTGTCAATATAAAGCACCAGAGCGGCGCAGTCCGGGTCTTTCATCAGGCTGCGCACCTGCTGATTGAGGGTGATGTCGCCCAGGCGCTCGCCGCCGACAAAGGGGACTGGAATCGGCAAATCGCTCGGCGGGCTGGCGCTTTCGCCATCCACAATCAACCCGCCAGCATAAATCACACCGACATACTTTTGGCTGAAATCACGCGCGGGCAGATAAATCTGCTGATTGGCTTCTTCCCACATCGTAATTTTGGTGATGCCCAGATATTCAACCAGACGCTCCTCGTTCATAATCCCATCGATATAACCCTTTTCGAGGGCGTCCTCACCCAGGTGAACAGCTTGGTTAATCATTTGTCTGACGGCATTCGGCTTCATCTTGCGGGTGGAAGCCATGCCGTCCAGCAGCATGTCAAAGGTCGAATCGAGCAGCCAGTTCGTCTGTTCGCGCCCCTCCTGCGAGGGTTCGGTGCGAGTCAGGCTGTCGGCAGCGCCTTTGTAAGGCGAAATCGCTACCGCATCGAATTGCAGCCCGACCGCTTCCAGCCCCGCTTTCAAAAACACCTGCTGGCTGAACAGGCCAGATGTCTCCAACATGCCGCCTGGCGGCAGCAGGATTTCATCACAGGCGCTGGCGACATAATAATCCAGCGTCCGATAGCCGGGCGCATAGCTCAAGGCGCGTTTGCCCTTTTCCCGCAGGCGGGCGATGGCATCCCGCATCGTTTGCAGGTCAGCAATGCTGGCGGACAAGCCCCGCAAGTACAGGATGACTCCGATTGGGCGCGGGTCATCGCCAATCCGTTCCAGCGCCGCCACAAATTCCAGCAGGCTCATCGGCGGCGCCCCCAGCACCTGGCGCTGAATCAGGCTGCGCTCGGCAGGCACTGGCGGAAACTGCGAAGGGACCTTAATCATCACATAATCCAGCGCTTTATAGCGCTGACGCTGCATATTGAGCAGATTGACGCTGACTTGCTGGAACAATCGGGCTGTTTTGGACATCATGCTTATCCCTTCTCTGTCCTTCGTGTCTTTATGATAAGAAATAGGTCAAATCCTGTCGCCGAGCCGCCTGATATGCTCAATCGTCCGCGCGATGCCTTCTGACAGGGGCGTTTCATAGACCGTATCGAAGTGCGCCTTGAGTGCGCTGTCGTCAAAGCCCGCCGGGAAAGGCAGGGGGTTATCCGCCACCTCGATGTGGGCATCAGGCAGGATGTCTTTGGCGATGTCCACAAAATCCGACACGCTGGTGGATGGCTGTCCCATGTTAAAGCCGTAAAGCAGCGCCATCAAGCGGCTGTTCCGCCGCCAGGATAAATTGCCGGGCGACATCGGGCGCAAAATGAAACTGCATGAGGCCGCTGAAGGCAATCATATAGGGCTGTCCCTTAACTGCCGCCACCAGCGCATGGGTCGGTTCGCTGGTCATGCCCTGGTCGCGCCCGACCCCGTAGACTGTATAGGGACGAAAGCAAGTGCTGGAAATCCCGTCATCGCTGAAATAAACCTGCGCCGTTTTTTCGTTGCAGACCTTGTAGACGCCATACAGGGTACGGGGAGCTTGCGGCGCATCATTGGAGATTAGGCCCGGCGGGTAGTCTTCTGGCGGGCCATAGACGCCAATCGACGAGGCATAGGCGATATGCCCGATGTCATTTTCACGCGCGGCCTCAAACACGTTGACCGTGCCGCTCACATTGACCTCGGCGCCCAGCACTGGATTGGCGCGGCACATCGGCACCTGCAAGGCCGCCAGATGAATGACATGCGTGATGCCATGTTCGGCAAAGACGGCTTTGACCGCCGCCGTGTCGCGCAGGTCGCCCTGAACAAAGGTGATTTGCGCCTGCTCTTCGGGGGACATCAGCCAGTCGAGGCGGTGACGGTCGCTGCTCTGGTCAAAATTGACCGCCTTTTTGCCGCTGCCCACCAGATAATGCAAAGCCCAGGCGCCGATGCAGCCCATGCCCCCCGTAACGAGATAGGTATCGCCCATGATTAAGCCTCAACCATCCTGTTGACCAGCCGGCCCAGCCCTTCGACTTCTACGGCATATTCGTCGCCGGGTTTCATCCACTGCCGTTTTTCCATCCCCAGTATCACGCCTTCGGGAGTGCCAGTGCTGATAACGTCACCGGGGCTGAGGGTCATAATCTGGCTGGCATAGGCAATCACTTCAGCCACTGTGAAAATCATATCGGCAGTGCTGCTGTCCTGACGCAGTTCGCCATTCATCCAGCCTTTGATGAACAGATTTTGCGGGTCGGGGATGTCGTCGGCTGTCACGACATAAGGCCCCAGGGGCAGGAACTTGTCGATGGTCTTGCCCAGCAGCCATTGCCCGCTGCGCATCTGCAAATCGCGCTCGCTGAGGTCGTTCATGTTGCAGTAGCCCAGCACATAATCAAGCGCCTCGTCTTCAGCGACATGCCGCGCTGTCTTGCCCATCACCACGCCCAGTTCCGATTCATAATCGACCCGGCGCCAGTCGGCTTGGAGCGGGATGTCTTCGTTGGCGGCGGCGAGGGCGTTGTTGAACTTGCTGAACAGCACCGGAAATTCGGGCGCGTCCATGCCCGATTCAGCGGCATGTTGGCGATAATTCAGCCCGACGCACAGTATCTTGCCCGGATTCGGCACGACTGGCGCATAAGTCAAATCAGCCTCGTCCAAATACAAGGCGCTGTCTTCGGCTTGGTTCAGCAAATCGGACAAGGCAGGCAGCGCCGCAAGTCCCTGCGCGTACACCGCATCAGGCGTCACGGGGCAGGCAGCGCCAGTTGCCGCGGCGGCTCTTGCCACGTCCAAAATGCCGCGCTCGCTTTTGATGCCCAGCCAAATGCCATCATCTGAATAATAGGTTGTCAGAATCATTTTCGTCCTTTTTCGATTAAATCAGCATATCCTTAGTGTACCGCCAGTTTATGGGGAAGGGCAGGGTAAATGCCCTCACTGAAACCGGGCGGGATGACAATTATTTTTATGAGAGTTGCCTAAGTGGAACATGAGAGGGTATTGAATTCGGTGGTAAAAAATTTTGAGTTTGCCAGTTTAATGTGATTGACTGGCCTATGAAGTCTCTGCATCGAATTTCAACACGCGGAAAAACTCGGCATAGTCGACGCCGACCAGCTTGCCGCCTTCGCGGCTCCATTGCATCACCGACTTTTTCGCGCCATTCTCAAAGTCTGCGCCCGCGCCCAACTGCGAAACATGCGCCGCCAAAGCCGCCATCTTCAGGTCCATCGTGCTGCTGATGTCATGGTAATGCGTCGGTTCAAGCGACAGGTTCAGATACAGTTCGCCTATTTTATGCGGTTCATAACCCTCGGCCAGCAGTTCAGGGAAAATCGGGCGGGTCTCCGCGCTGGGGAAAGCGGCATACAAAGTGGCTTCGCCAGCGGCGCGATGGTCAGGATGGTTGATGTACCCATTGCGGACAAACCAGGTGGTTGGGTCCTGGCAAACCACACGGTAGGCTTTCGTTTCGCGGATGATGCGGGTCAGGTCGCGCCGCAGTTCAATCGTGGCTTGCAGCCTGCCATCCGGATAATCGAGGAAACGGACATCGCTCACACCGACTTGGGCGGCCGCCGCCAGCTGCTCGTCGCGGCGCATGTCGATGATTTGCCCTCGGCTCAAGTCGGGGTCGTTGCTGCCCGCGCCGCCATCGGTGATAATGACATAGGTTACGGTCGCGCCTTCGTCCCGAATCCAGCGGGCGATGCTGCCAGCCACGCCAAATTCAATGTCATCGTGATGGGCGGCGCTGACCACAATATGATAGGGCGCATCGCGTTGGGGTATCGCTTGCAGTTTGACATCATCGACAGCCATAGCCTTGTCCTTGTCGCTTTGTTGGATGAAAACCACCTTGTTTGACGCGCTGGCTGGCGGGGATTCTTACGAAGTTGGCATCTTGTCAGTTGATGCGATCGAACAAGATAACATCATCATCCTGTTCCACATCTGCTCAAAATTGCCTATAATCTACATTCCCATCTCCCCGCGCCAGGTATATGATGGGTTATTGCCATTCAATAAGCCTGGATTACAAGCTATGCCCCGCAATTCTCGACTGTTCTGGGCAGTCGGCATCGGTCATCTGACGAACGACATCTTTGCCTCGATAGGACCGGTGCTGCTGGCGTTTTTGGCGGCCAGCATCCTGCCCATGAGCAACATCCAAATCGGTTTGGCGGTGAGCCTGTCGCAGCTTTCTGGCGCATTGACCCAGCCCTTTTTTGGCATCCGCGCCGACCGCACCGGGGGGCGTTGGATTGGGTCGCTCGGCTTGGCTTTTCATGTCGGGACGTTCACGCTGTCGGTGGCGCTGGCGGCGCTCACCCGACAATACTGGCTGATGTTTTTCCCCTTTGTGATTTCCACAGTCGGCAGTGGCGCCTTGCATCCGGTGGGCGCACTCCACGCCGCCGAAGCCGACCCCAAACGTTCCGGCATCAACATGGCGCTCTTTTTTATGATGGGGCAGATTGGGCTGGCGCTGGGCCCGGCAATCGCTGGCATTCTGCTGGATGCCGCCAATCCGAATGTGATGGGGGATATGGCGCGGCTCATCGGTGTGCCTCACTTCAGCACGCAAGGCAATATCACCCCGATTATCGTTCTCGCGCTGGTATCCATCCCGGGCATTCTGCTGATGGCGACCAGCATCCCCGCCCATCAGCGGCAGCACCCCGCGCCAGACAAGCGCAAAGCCGCCAAAGCGAATGCCAGCCAGCAGTTCCCCGTCAAGGCATTTATTATCCTGGGTGTCATGGTCATTCTGCGCGGCCTGGGTCAGCCTGGCTCGGTCGCGTTTATACCGGTGCTCTTCGAGCAGAAAGGCTGGGATCCATCGGCATACGGCGTGATTACCAGTTCATTCTGGATTGCCTCGGCTATTTCCGGGCTGATATTCGGCCGTCTGGCTGACCAGTTTGACCGCCGCAAGGTGATGATGCTGGGTATGCTAAGTTCGGCGCCGGCATTTTTCCTGCTGCCTGCCTTCGACGGGGCATTCGCTTTCGTACTGGCGATTGCGGCCGGCGGGCTGTCGGGCGGGGCGCACAGCATCATTGTTGTCTTGGCGCAGGATTTGATTCCCATGCGCAAAGGCTTTGCCTCGGGCGCGATTCTGGGCTTTATTTTTGGCACGGGTGCGGTTGGCAGTCTGATTATAGGCGCGGTCTCTGACCAAATCGGCTTAGCGACCACCTTCCAGATGGTGGCTTTTCTGATTGCCGCGGCCGGTATCCTGAGCCTGTTTCTGCCCCGCCAGCCCAGCCCGCTCGGCGCGAGCGAAGAAAGCCCCGCGCTCACACAGAACAGCAACTGAACTGCTTGTTCAACAAGGTTCTGAAACCAGCAAAAACACAGTGCCTATGCCCAAATTGCTTTATATCTCGATGATGCGCCTGCCAACCGAAAAAGCGCATGGGCTGCAAATCGTGCAGAATTGCGCGGCATTGGCTGATGCTGGCTGTGAACTGACCTTATGGGTGGCGCGGCGCTGGAATACCCCGCAGATGCGCCAGGTGAAAGACCCTTTCGCCTATTATGGGGTGCATCCCAATTTTACGATTCGGCACCTGCCCTGCATGGACCTGTTCCCCTTGTTTCCGCCCGAAAGCCGCGGCGCCCGACTGGCATTTTATCTGCTCACCCTGTCCTATTTGCTGGTGATGACTGTTCTGCTTTTAGTGACACGCGCCGATGTCTATTACAGTCGGGATGAGGCGGTGCTGGCAGTCTTGAGTTGGCTGAAGCCGCGTTCCTCGCTGGCTTACGAGGCGCATCTGCTGTCGCCATCCAGGCACGGCGCCGCTTTGGCGCGTTATGTCATCGCCAGAGTTGGCAGTGTCATTGCCATCACGCCGCAGCTTGGCGAGGATTTGATTCGGCTGCGCGGCGCTCGCCCCGAACGCACGCTGGTCGCCCATGATGGCATTCGGCTGGCGCGTTTCGCCAACCTGCCCACGCAATCGGCGGCGCGGCGGCAAATCGGCTGGCACGAAAGCGCCTTTATCGTTGGCTATGTTGGCCGCTTGCAGATGATTGGCCTGGACAAGGGCGTCGGGACGCTGGTACAGGCATTGGCGCAGGTGGAGGGGGCGCATTTGGCGCTGGTCGGCGGGCCCGAAGACATGGCGGTAGCCCTGCGCCGACGATGGCTGGAACTGGGCTTGCCGCAGGATAGATTTTTGTATGTTGGGCAGGTGCCGCCGGCGGATGTGCCGCATTATATGCGTGCCTTTGATGTCTGCGCCATGCCGCATCCGTCGGCTGTCCAGTTTGCCCGATACACCTCTCCCCTCAAGCTCTTTGAATATATGGCATCGCGCCGCGCGATTGTCGCCTCCGATTTGCCAGCTTGGTCGGATGTCGTCCGCCATGAAGAATCGGCTTTGCTGGTGCCGCCTGCGGACAGCGCCGCCCTGACACAGGCGATTGAGCGCCTCCGCCGCGACCCCGCGCTGCGAGAGCGTCTGGCAGAGACAGCCCGCAAGCGCGTCCTGGCGCATTACACCTGGTCAGCCCGCGCCGAGAAAATTCTGGCGCATATCCAGCAAGCGGGCCCCGCATATTGAACCGCTCATTTTGTTTTGCCATTGTATAATAGCTGTTAGTGCATCCCTTAACTTATGAAGGTGCAACATGTACACATCATTTAGGGTAAAGAATTTCCGCTGCTTCCGTGACCTGCAACTGGATGATTTGGGACGGGTCAACTTGATTGCAGGTAAAAATAACTCGGGGAAAACGGCTCTGCTGGAAGCGATTTACCTGTCTGCCAGACCCTTGTCGCCACCTATTCTATTCGATTTACAGCAGACACGCGGCCTTGATGTGCCTACTGGCGACAACCTGATAACTTATTGGAAACAATTCTTCTATCAGCTGGATTCGACAAAACCTATCGAGATTGTGGCACAGTGCGATAAGCTCTACATAACCGAAATGCCGATTCCTGACAATGAGGCCAAGGCCTTTGCCATATATTTACAATTCCTGAAAGATCGTGGAATGTCCCATATTGAGGCATTTAGACTGGCGGCTGAAGCGAAAGCGGTACTTGAGTTTAGGCTTTCACATAATGAGGACGAATCGCAAACTGTCTATTTTGCCCCAAACGGGATTCCTTTTGTGGTGAAATACGTTGAACAAAGATCCAATTTTATTCCGGTACATGGAAGACCTGATAAACAGATGGTAGCCGATCAATTCAGCCGGTTTGAAATCAACGGAGAATTGCCGAAACTCATCGCGGCATTGCAAATCTTCGAGCCGCGCCTAAGCGACCTGCGCTTGCTGTCACCTGACAGTGAAATCATTATATGGGGACAAGTCAATGGAAGTCGGGTGCCTCTGCGCCTGATGGGAGAAGGCATGAATAAGGTATGCCATTTCATATTGACTATGATGACGAACCCCAAGAGTTATCTTTTCATCGACGAAATCGAAAACGGATTGCACTATTCAATTCAAAAAGATGTGTGGAAAATCATCGGTCAAATCGCACGGGAATCGAATATACAAGTGTTTGCCACCACCCACAGCCTGGAAATGATTCAGGCCGCACACGAAGCCTTCGAAGACGATGAACCCTACGAGTTTCGTTATCATCGTCTGGATAGGGATTCCGTTACTGGCGATATTGAAGCCGTGACCTACAATCAATTTGGTATGGAAGCGGTTGTGAGCATTGATTATGAGGTGCGTGGATGACAATACGAATTCCGAGTGATAAGTCGCGCTTGCTGTTAGTCGAGGGTGCTGATGATGTAGTTTTTTTCCGCAAACTTACCGAGCACCTTGACATTAGCCATCAAATTCACCTGGTTAATTATGAAGGCAGAAATAACCTCTTAAACTATCTCATAGCTATCTTGAGTGATGCAAACTTTGCCAACAACCGAGAACATATCGGAATTGTCCGTGATGCAGATTACAACACAAACGCATTTGATAGTGTCATTAGCGCACTCAAGAATACAAATAAAAAGGTTAGCTCGAAAAACAAATTCGCAATTCCTCCCAAACCACTGACACGCTCCACTGAATCGCCTTATGTATCCGTTTTGATAGTGCCTGTCGGTACTGAAGGGGCGTTGGAAGACCTGATTCTTGCTGCTTTGCAAGTGGATCCAATTATGCCCTGTGTGAATGATTACTTTGAATGTCTAAAGAAAGTCGGAAAGAAAGTCGGATGGCAGATATCCAGGCATCGTGAGTCCAAAAGCAAACTCAGTGTCTTTATTTCTGGCAAAAATGCTGTCAGCAATCACGCCACACAGCGTGACACCAAACGAAAATTTTTGCGGGAAGCGGTTGGTATGAGTTGGTGGCGTGCCGAATTCTGGGAGCATGAGAGTTTTAATGATGCTAAAGCGTTCTTGCGGCAGCTTGTTATGGATTAGATGGGCAGCCCCAAAGTGAGGCAGGGCGGATGAGCAGCCAAGGGTTGAATGGCGATTTGTGGGAAGCCTTATCGCAGCACAACCGCGACAAGGCCATCTATCGGCAGGCGATGGCCTATGCCTTTGATTATCTCGACAGCTTGCGTCAACGACCGGTGTATCCGACTGAAGCGGCGCTGGATGCGCTGTGGTCGCTAGATGAACCCATGCCGCAGCAAGGGACTGAAGCGGCGGAGATATTAAAGCTGCTGCATGATGTAGGCTCGCCGACAACGACAGCGCAAGGGGGTGGGCGCTACTTTGGTTTTGTCAATGGCGGCGTGATTCCGGTGTCGCTGGCGGCCCGCCTGTTAGCCGATATATGGGACCAAAACGCCGGGCTGTATGTGATGTCACCGATTGCCGCCAAGCTGGAACAGCTGTGTGAGGGCTGGCTGGTGGATTTGTTTGCCTTGCCCGCAGATACCGCCGCTGGCTTTGTCAGCGGGACGTCCATGGCGACCCTGTGCGGCTTGCTGGCGGGGCGCAACGCCATTCTGCGGCGGCAGGGCTGGGATGTGAACGAGCGCGGTTTGTTCGCGGCGCCGCCGATTCGGGCGGTGATGAGCGCCGCCGCTCATGCGACAGTGCGCCGGGCATTGGCGATGCTTGGCATCGGCTCGGCACAAATCGAAACGGTCGCGGCTGACGGGCAGGGGCGCTTTGACCTGAACCAGCTGCCGCCGCTGGATGACCGCACCCTGTTGATTTTGCAGGCGGGCAACGTCAATTCTGGCGCCTTTGACCCCTTTGTCCCGCTATGCAGCGCAGCCCGGCAAGCGGGCGCCTGGGTGCATATTGACGGCGCATTTGGTTTGTGGGCGCGTGCCTGCCAATCCACCGCCGCTTTGACCGCCGGCATTGAATGGGCGGATTCATGGGCGGTTGACGCGCACAAGACGCTCAACAGCCCTTATGACAGCGGGATTGTGCTTTGTCGGGACCGCCATGCGCTGGTGAGCGCGATGCGGGCGGGCGGCTCTTATCTCCAGTTCAGTCAGGCACGCGATGGCATGTTATACACGCCAGAAATGTCGCGGCGCGTCCGCAGCATAGAACTCTGGGCTTTGCTCAAGTCGCTGGGACGGGTTGGCATCGACCGTCTTATCAGCCAGCTTTGCCAACGGGCGCGGCAATTTGCCAGCGAACTCGAGCAGCATAACTTTCGCATTCTGAATGATGTCGTCTTTAATCAGGTCTTGGTCGCCTGTGAGTCGCCCGAACTCACCACCCGCACCTTGCAAGCGATTCAGGAAGGGCGCGTATGCTATTGCGGCGGCTCGCAATGGCGCGGCGAACCCGTCATCCGCATTAGCGTCTGTTCCTGGGCGACGACCCCAGCCGATGTCCAGCGTTCGGTGCAGGCATTCGTCGAAGCTCGCAGCCAGGCTGATGCCCGCATCTAATCGTACAGAGCAGCGATTTTCGGTCGCAAATGCGCTCCCCCGCGCAGGTCAGTGTTATCGCTGAATGGGACGATGCTTCCCATTTGGGTGCTGGTTTTCGTCGTCGATGGTCAGACCAGTCTAAAAAATCTGACCATGCCATTTGACAATACCTGTGTATAATAGCTTTTATCAACCATGTATGTGAAGTTTGGGAGTATAAGAGCGGTGTCACCAACAAATCGTCTACAGGAGTTACGTGCGCAGATTGACCCGATTAACATGCAAATCCTCGAATTGCTCAACCGACGGGCGGAGGTCGCACTGGAAATCGGCAGGGTTCAGCAGGAATTAGGCACGGGATTTTATGACCCGCAGCGCGAATCGGAAATGCTGAATGCGCTCCAGCAGGCCAACGAAGGTCCCTTCAGCAACGAGACTGTCAAGAAGCTGTTCAGCGAGATTTTCCATGCCACCCTGAACCTCGAAGAACGGGATGCACGCCAGACGATTCTGGTGCAGCGCAAACAGCCCGACCAGCACACGATTATTGAATTCGAGAACGGGCTGCGTATTGGCAACGATACCTTTGAGGTCATCGCGGGTCCCTGCGCCATCGAAAGCTACCAGCAGATGGACGAAGTGGCGGCGGTGCTTGCCGAGCGCGGGGTGAAAATCATCCGTGGCATGGGCTACAAGCCGCGCACCTCGCCTTATGATTTTCAGGGTTTGGGCGAAGAAGGCTTGAAAATCGCCCGTCAGGTCGCCAATAAATACAATCAGGTGCTCATCAGCGAAGTCCTGGATATGTCGCTGATTCCGATGATGGATGAATATGTGGATGTTTTCTGGGTGGGTGCGCGTAATATGCAAAACAGCTTCCTGCTGCGGGCCCTCGGCAAACAGAGCAAGCCCGTCTTGCTCAAACGCGGTTTCGGCGCGACCTTGAAAGAATTCATCTATGCCGCCGAATACATTATGAGCAGCGGCAACCCGAATGTCATCCTGATGGAACGCGGCATCCGCACCTTCAGCGAATGGACGCGCAATACCCTCGACATCAGCGCGGTGCCGCTGCTCAAACAGGAAACGCACCTGCCCGTGATTGTGGATATTTCGCATTCGGCCGGGCGCCGCGATATTGCCAACCCGCTCGGCCGTGTGGCCCGTGTCAGCAGCGCCGATGGTCTGATGGTGGAAGTTCATCCGAACCCGGATGTAGCCATGTCCGATGCCAAACAGCAGCTTAGCCTGCCACAGTTCAACCAACTCATGGACGATATTGAATCCATTTCGGGGCATTATCAGCAAACAGGGGGCTAGGCGCTCTTCTTTGTTGTGGCATGATCTGAATCGTCATAAACTGGCGCTGGTGATTGCGATTGCCATAACGGCGCGGCTGGCGGTCTTGTTCGCCTTTCCCGCTGTATTCGCCTTCAGCGAACCGGGCGCTGTGATACATGGCTCGGAAGCCTATGATGAATATGCTCACAATCTGCTGGGAACCGGCGTCTACGGGCGCGAAAGCGGCGTGCCGGATTCGATCCTGCCGCCACTCTACAGCACGGTTCTGGCGCTTGTCTACAGCCTCTTCGGGCGCAGTTACATCGCAGTCGGCATCGTGCATACGCTGTTTGATGCCCTGTCCATCATACTCTTGCATGACATCTCGCGGCGGCTCTTCCCGCGGGCAGCCGCTGAATGGACTGGAGCGCTGGCTGCCTTGTTTTTCGCGCTTTATCCTTACCTCATCTTTCAAAGCCTGACCCTGATTGATACGCCCCTGTGGATTCTGCTTTTGCATCTATTCGTCTGGCTGATGGTTCTGCTGCGTGAACGCGCGGCATTTGACCGCCACAGCTTTTCAATCGCTCTCGCAGGCGGGGTGGTGCTGGGTCTATCGGCATTGACGCGGGCATTGCTGCCACCCCTGGCAATCCTGGTGGCGCTGTGGTTTCTGTTTCGGCTTAGCTGGCAGCAAACCCTGCTGCGCTTGCTGCCTGTGGCGGCTGTCAGCCTGCTGGTGCTGCTGCCCTGGATGGTGCGCGGCTATCAGATAAATGGCGGGTTTGTGGCCGTGGCGCTCAACAGTGGCGAGAACTTTTATCAGGGCAATAATCCGCAGACCATTCCCTTCTTCCGCGCCGGCTACGATGTGCAATGGTCAAGCCCGCCCGATGATATACCAGAAACGGAAGACCGCAACAGTGCGCTGATGGACGCTGGCTGGCGTTATCTGCGCGAGAACCCCCAGCGCATCCCCGAACTGCTGCTGGTCAAATTCCAGGTTTATTGGAATGTGCAGGTGACGCCACTGAAAAATCTGCGACAGGGCGAAAGCCTGCGCCTTGAGCATGGCGAGGTCATTCTCCTTACCGACGAAGGCTCACAGGTGGGCGTCACCGCAGCCAACGCTGCCTATGAGGACAGCAGCCTCTTCAGCCTCGTCGGGCGTCCGCTGCATACCCTGTATTTTGGCGGGCTGTGGCTGCTGGCAGTCATCGGCGCATGGCTGTCCCGCCGTGAGTGGCGGACAGTTTCCCTGCTCGTTTTCGTCCAAATCAGCCAAACCCTGATGTATCTGATTTTCCACCCCTCAACCCGCTACCGCTCCCCGACCGACCCGCTCTTGTTTGTCTTCTCGGCTTATGCTGTCGTATGGGGAGTCAACTGGTGGCGGAATCGGCGGGAGGTTATCCCGCTCAATGCGATGCTGCTACCTTAATCCCCATCTGGCGCCAGCAAATCCCAGAAGCGGTTCAGCAGATAACGATACTTGAGCCCATGCGAGAGCAGTACCATGGTCAGCAGGAATAGCGCGGTAATCGCCATAATCAGCAGCGTCCCTGTGCCACCATCCCAGGTCGGCGGTTCAAACTCGAACAGGGCGGGATCGAGGTACATCACCAAAAGGGTCAGCGCGGTAAGCAGGCTGCTCAAGACGAGGATGCGCCAATGTTCCAAAAATGACTTGGGCTGATACAAATCAATGCCCTGGACATGCCAAGTAATCAACATGCCATAGAGCGCAACCAAAATGGTAACGGCCGAGCGGGTCATTTCCAAATCGCCATCGGTGCTAAAATAGGTGATAAGATACAGCAGGCTCAGCATGACCGCGCCGTTGAAGCCCATCGTCAAGATGTAATCCAGCACATCGCGCCGAAAACGCGCCATATACTGCGGGCGCAGCCAGCCAAACGCAATCAGGGTCGCCGGCAAATTCACCGTGCCAAAGGTCGCCCAGCTAATCTGCACGGGCGTAATCGGGAAAGGCAAAGCCATGAAGGCCACAAAAATGAAGAACGCGATATTATAAAAATTGCGAACGAGAAACATCTTCATCGTGCCGAAGATGGTTTGTGTCGTTTCCTTGCCTTCGCGGAAGGCACGCGGCAACGTGGACATGGCGTTGTTCAACAGCACAATATCAGCCACATCCTTGCTGATTTGCGTGCCGTCATTCATCACAATCGCCAGATTGGCGGCTTTCAGCGCCGGGACATCATTGACGCCATCCCCGACCATCGAGACATATTCCCCCTGCTGGCGCAGCGCCTCGACGATGCGCTCTTTGGTATGGGGTTCGATGCGGGCAAACAGGTTGGATTCGCGCACGGCAGCTGCGAATTCACCCGCCCCCATGGCATCAAGCTCGCTCCCCTGATAGGCCGCGCTGCCGACATCCATACCCGCCTGTTTGGCAATCGCGCGGACTGTTTCGATATTGTCCCCGGAGATGACCTTGAGCTTCAGCCCCTCATCGCGGAAAGCCTGCAAGGTCTGCTGAATATCGTCCCGAATCTGGTCGCTCATGGTAATCAGGGCAATCGGCTCGACATGTGCCGCAACATGATTGGCGCTCGCATTAGGTTCGCCCGACATCATCGCAAAGGCCAGCACCCGCATGCCATCTGCCGAAAGTGCCTGCGCCTGGGCGGAAAAGGGACTGTCATCACGCAGCAGGCGTTCGGGCGCACCCATCAAGAGCGTTTTATCCGCCAGACAGACGGCCGCCCATTTGCGCGTCGAAGAAAAGGGGATTTCTTTCAGCTTTTGCGGATAATCCTGGCGGATGACGATTTTGTCGATATAACCCTCGACGGCTTTGGCGGTGTTGTTCAAGTGCGCCAGATTTTTCAGATAAAGAAACAGGTTATGGTGGAGGTCCTCTTTATCCATATCAGCGATTGGAATGACATCCTGAACAGCGAGCTTGTTTTGGGTGAGCGTGCCGGTTTTGTCGAAGCACAGCACAGTCGCATTCGCCAGCGATTCGACTGCATTGACCCGTTGAATCAGCGTCTGCTGCCGGCTGATTTTGATAGCGCCGATGGTCAGCGACAGGATGGCAACCAGCACCAGACCCTGCGGCACCAGACTGGTGGTAAAGACCACCGCATTGCGCACAATCTCCAGAAAACCGTTATCGAGGAAAAAGCCAGCGATGAAAATCATCGGCACGAGCACAAACATGATTAACACCGTCACTTCGACGATGATGTCAATTTTGACCTGCGTCGGTGTTTTGACCATCTTGTATTGTTTGGCAATGGCGGAAAGTCGGTTGATGTTGCTCTCGGCGCCGACCCGCGTGGCTCGCATGATGCCCGTTCCAGCCGTGCAGAATGAACCTGAAAAGACTTCGGCGTCTGGCGCTTTCGCAATCGCGTCCGATTCGCCAGTCAAGAGCGATTCATCCATCTCCAGCGAATCGCTGCGAACAATTTTACCATCCACCACCAGCCGGTCCCCTGGCTCGATGCGAATCATCTCATCTTTGACCACCTGTCGCATCGGCACCTCAACCCAATCCCCATCGCGCAGACAGGCGACATTCTGTTCGGAGAGCGCCGCCAGTTTGTCCAGTTTGCGTTTGGCGTTAAACTCCTGAATCATGCCGAAGAAGGTATTCGATACGACGCTGAAGCCGGCAAAGAAGGCGGTCGCATAATCCTGCATCACGATGACGACAACCAGCAGGCTGCCCAGCACGATATTAAACAGATTCAAGACATTGTCGCGGAAGATGTCCCAATAGCTGCGCCCGACCCGCGCCTCGAAGTCATTGCTTTCGCCGCGGGCGATGCGCTCTTGCACCTCGCGGCGGCTCAGACCGACAATCTCGCGCCTTTCATCCCGTCGTGGCTTGACAAGGGTTTGCATGTTGTGCCTGTTCCTTGATGGTGGTCGCGTCAATGGTTGCTACGCAAAAGGATATGATAGGGTGTATCCTGCGCATGACAACCCGCATATTGTAGCAGTGATTGAGTATAAGAGGAATTTGTATTGATTGCGGGGCAAAGGGGCGGCTGAAAGGGCGCGTTTTTACTTTTATTGTGATAGATGGACTAACTGCTTACAAAGTCGAAGTAATTGCTCTGAAGTTTCAACAACAATGCGTGGCTTGCCACAGAATACTTGGAATCCTTCCATGTTCTTTATTTTGTATTCTACTTCATAAGATTCAGCAGATTCAGCTCTTCTGAGGTATCCATAGGATAATCTTTGATATTTTACAGCAAAGTAAATCTTTTTGTCTGTCATATATTCTTTGAAAGAACTAAACAAGTTTGTGTCCGCATCTTGCTCAGAATCTAATTCTGCACGCAACGCTTCAATGTACCTGTGTATAGCATTTAAGAATGTCTTCGACAACGCGACAGGGTTTATGGTTATGGTAGCTTCATTAGAATCGTATTGAGCATGTGTAGAACTTCCTGCGTTTAATATTATGCCTTCTTGTGTAAAAAGATTATGCGCTATTGAACCCCGCAATTTTAGGCGAAGGCATTCTTTCATGTCGCTGTCTATATCCTCCCCCAAAATATACTCAATCCCTTTTTCATACAGTTTATTTTTAGGATGTCCCTGTATCTTACCTAGAAACTCTGGGATTGAATTTATAATCATCATCATTGCAAAACCATAATCAGGATCATTAGTAGTATCTTGTAACGTACACAATGCCTTCAAAGGTTTCTCGATCCAGATTTTTATAGCGTATTCAAAATAATCGACTAGCTCATCATCATTAAATACATCTTTTAATCTCGGGTCACCAAAAACGGGTGTATATCCGTATTTTTCAACAAAGCATTGAATAAGTTTTAATACTCTTGGAATTTCCTCAGTCATCAATCTTGCTCCTTTTAATCCAATCATAGGGGGAATGATTTCCCCGACTAACCTCTAATCATATCCTGAAAATCTTCAGTATGGCAATAGTCACGTACCCACTCGGCTTTTATTCTGGCGCGATTGCGGGCGCGTTTCGCCAGCGTCTCATCTTTCATCCAGCCGACCGCTTTCTTTTTATTCTCGCGGACTAGCCCGATAAGCGTCAGGTTATTGCGCTTGCGTCCATTACAGGGGCGACACAGCAAAATTCGATTAAGAATGTGATTTTCGCCATACTCTGATTTCGGTGTGATGTGGTCTAGCTCCATAAACTCCTTTTCCAACACGCGCCCACAGCCAGCGCAAATAACACCATTCTCCGCACTTTGTGCTTGTATAAGCACTTTGACAATTTGTCTGTGCGTCAACTTTTGCCAGGGTTCTACCGAGCGCATCCGTTTCAGTTTAAGGACAGGCGCCGCCACTTCATTATTATCGGTGCGTTTGGGCGGATTCTTCTCATAATACACATCACCGAATGTTATCAGATGAGGCTGTGCCGCCTTTTCAGCTTCGCGGACGACCAGTTTTTCCTGTTCTAAACGTTCCAGTACGATACGATACGCGCCGCTCCAAATATCTATGCCGACCCACTGACGACCCAGACGTTCAGCAGCAATGGGCGTCGTGGCGCAGCCACAGAAGGGGTCAAGCACGATGTCGCCTTCGTTTGAGGATGCCTTGATGATGCGCTGATACAATGCCAATGGCTTTTGCGTCGGGTAGCCTGTGCGTTCCTTTGCCCACGGCATAACCCCGTGTAACTGTATAACATCATCAGGCAGTTTTCCTTTGGAATAATCTCTACTCGATCCATCGGCGCGTTTTTGTCCTGATACCCACTTATGCGGAACGCGCACATCATCTACATTGAATGTCCATTTATTCGATTTGGTATAAAATAGCAATGTGTCGTGTTTGCGAGCGAATCGACGTTTCGATGCCCCGCCCCCGCTATAATACCAGACTATTTCGTTTTGGAAATTTTTATGCCCAAAGATAGCGTCTAACAAGATTTTCACATACGCATGTGCCGTATGGTCGATATGCAAATACAAACTGCCGTCATCGCGCAAAACACGGTGCATCTCCATCAGGCGAACGCCAAGCCAGCACAGGAACGCGCCCATATCATCGCCATAAGCTGCCCGCGCTGCATTTATTATCTCCCACACCGCCGGCCAATCATCCTGGATTTCGTCTATCCATTCTTCCTCGACATCCTTGTCCCATTTCCAGCGGTCTTTGAATCTTGCACCCGCCGACAAGCTGTCGGGCGTGGCGTGAAAGTCTTTGTTCTTGTTGAAGGGCGGGTCGGTAGCAATCAGATGAACGCTCTCGCTGTTCATACCGCGCAGAAAACCCAAATTGTCGCCATGATATAAAGTCCGATTCTTGAAGTTCGGCTCGGCCATCAATTATAATTCCCTGTTGAAGGCCCCTCGGGGCTTTCAAAATTTTGGGGTTTCCTGTGGCAGACTACTGGCTTCCCGACCACTGCCACAGGAAACCTGTAAAGAAAAAGTCTGGTAAAGACTTATCTTAACACTATTAAAACCTGTTTTCGCTTTCTTGGCAATAGAAAATCAGCCTTTTCCTTCGTGTCCCTCGTGCCTCTGTGGTAGAAAGTTTTAACGATTGCTCGGGGAGAGGGGTCTGCGTTATGCTCTAATAAACTGTCGCAGGGGGCAAGGCGCATGATTCAAGACCCGATTCTCTTAAACGACTGGCACGCCGTCCTGCCAGTCGCCCAGCTTGAAGCGCAGAACCATGTCGCTGGCGCGCGTGTTCTGGGCGAGGATATTGTCATCTGGAAAGCGGGTGAGGGCCTTCGCGCCTGGAAAGACCTCTGCATCCATCGCGGCACGCGGCTTTCGCTGGGCGCAGTGCTGGGGGGAGACAGCCTGCAATGCCCCTATCATGGCTGGGTTTATGATGCGGCCGGCAAGTGCGTCAAAATTCCGGCGCACCCCGAACAAAAGCCGCCAGCCAAAGCCAGAGCCTTCACTTACCATGCCCAAATTGCCTATGACATGGTGTGGGTTTGTCTGGGCGAACCCGCTTATGATATTCCCGACTTTGACGAATGGCATGATGATGCTTACCGCAAAATCTTGTGCGGCGCTTATGAGTTTCAGGCAGCAGGCCCGCGCATGGTCGAGAACTTTCTTGATGTCGCCCATTTCCCCTTTGTGCATGAGAACATCCTGGGCACGCAGGAACGCCCCGAAATCCCTGACTATCAGGTTGTCACCGATGAGAATGGCATCACCGCCGCCGATATTCGCGTCTTCCAGCCCAACCCGGATGGCACGCGCGTGCCGAATTGGGTGACCTATACCTACAAGGTTTATCGGCCGCTGGTCGCCTATTTCCGCAAAGAGGCGGAACAGAAGTTCGCCATTCTGCTGATGGTCACGCCCATCGAAGAAATCAAATCGCTGATGTGGATGTGGATGGTGATGACCCATGGGAGTGGCACGGACGAAACCCTGCGTGCCTTTCAGGATGAAATCGCCATGCAGGATTTGCCGATTGTCCAGTCGCAGCGCCCCGAACTGCTGCCGCTCGACCTGCAATCCGAGCTGCATCTGCGCAGTGACAAGACGGCAATCGCCTATCGGCGCTGGCTCAATCAGCTTGGGCTGACATTCGGGACGAGTTAGCGCCGCGAAACCGACAGCGCCCTTTCCGCGTACACGAAATAAATAGCGTCTGTTAAACGAATAACATTGACACAGCCACCCTTCTATCCCGTACAATATAAGCAAGTGGCGGCGGCTTGATTTTTATTGGTGGAGAAACGCATGACACTGCAAGCGGGGGATATTATCGGGGGCTATGCGATTGTCGGTCAAATCGGCTCGGGCGGGATGGCGACCGTGTACAAGGCATACCATGACCGACTCGACCGCCACGTTGCGATGAAGCTGCTGCGCGAACCCCTGGTGCAGGATGGCAATTTTCTGGAGCGTTTTCAGCGCGAAGCCCGCATCGTAGCCCGCCTCGAACATCCGCATATTGTATCCATTTATGATTATGCCGAGTTTGACCAGCAGCCTTATCTGGTGATGAAGTACATCAACGGCGGCACGCTCAAACGCCGCCTGATTAAGTCTGGCATCACGCTCGAAGAAATCAACCGCATGATGACCATGCTGGCCGATGCGCTGACCTATGCCCACGAAAAAGGCGTCTTGCATCGGGACATCAAACCCTCCAACATTTTAATCGACGACCGCGACCTGCCTTATCTCACTGACTTTGGTCTGGCGCGGATTGCCCGAACTGGCGATTCGACCATCAGCCATGATACGATGCTGGGAACGCCCTTTTATATCTCGCCCGAACAGGCAAAGGGCGAGCGCGACCTGACAGCGGCGACCGATGTCTATTCTTTTGGCGTTGTTTTGTATGAATTGCTGGTGGGGATGGTGCCTTTCACGGCCGATACAACCTATGCCATCGTCCACGAGCATATCTACAGTCAGCCCAGCCCACCCAGCCATATCAACCCCGATTTGACGGCGGCGGTGGATGATGTGCTGCTGAAGGCGCTTGCCAAGTCGCCAGCCGACCGCTATCAAACAGCCACCGCGCTGATGGATGATTTCAGGCTGGCGATGGCCGAATCGGGCGTGACGGCTTTGCCCAAGGATCGCAGCGTGGTTCAGAAAACGCCTCAGCCGCCAGCCCCCCCTTTTAATCCGACCCAAGACAGCAAGGGGCGCCGGGTTCGGGTTGAAGGCGCTTTGGATATGAGCGATTTCAACCTGAACGACTTGGGTCAAAAACTCGACCGAACGATTCGTTATGGTGTTGATTATGTCACCGAGATTGCCGGCCAAATCGAAAACAAAATCAAACAGCCCAAACCACAGCCAACGCAGAAAGAGCTCATCCGCAAACGGGTGGAAAAAAAGCTCAATGCCCGCCGCGATTTGATACAGCACCTGTTTATCTACCTGATGGTCAACGGCATTTTGTGGCTGCTTTATATCATGGGAGGTTTCGGCTTCCCCTGGCCTATCTTTGTGTCTGGCTTCTGGGGTATGGGTTTGGTGAGCCAATACATCGAATTTTATTACAAACATGGCGCTGGCGCTGACAAGGGCGAAGCCGAAATTGAACAGGAAATCACCCGCCAGATGCGCTTGTCAGAGATGCGGGCGGCACAGCGGCGCAAAAGCAAGACCGAGTCGGATTATGCTGATGTTGAGGTGTTTGAACTGGACGATATTGAAGCGCGTCAAGTGCGCTTGAACGATGAGGGCGAACTGACCGACAGCTTTATTGACGAAGCCGATTACAATGAGGGACGCGCCCGCCGCTAGGGCAAGCCTGCCCCTAATGCCTTGCAGATTCAGGAAGAGGTGCGACAGAGGGCGGAATTGATGTTAAAATAGGGTTATAGCGAGACTTTCGGCAAACATCTATGTAAATCTAACTAAACTGTGTCACACTATCGTACAGCGAAGGGCGGCAGAGTAAAGAAATTGGCAAGGAAGTTGAAACGGTAAGATAATGATTCGTTTGAAACGACGCAACACTGCCTGGCTGATTGTCATGGGGCTGCTGATTGGCTTTGCCTTGCTGGCTGCGCCCGTTTCGGCAACAGTCCAATTATCCCTGATTGGGGTTTTTGCGGTCGCTGTCATTGCTTCGATGATTGAATTGGGGCCCGAGCGCGAGACCTTGCTGGATGTGCTTCAGCGGGCGCCAGTGCGCCGCCGCATTACCCCGCAGGCACGCGAAGCCGCCGAACGCGCCGCTTCCCGCGCGGGTTTTTTCAACCGCAGCGGCATTGTCATGCTCGACATCGGCTTAATCGCCATGCAGACCGGCATGGAAGGGCTGGCGATGCGCCGAACCCGCAACATTTCCAAGGATGATGACGGCGCACGCCCTTTCATCACCCTCTATGTCCATCCCGAAGAGGCTGAACGGCAGGCTGTGATTCGCTATGAAATCTATAATCATCTGGGCGAAGAACAATATGTCTATGAGATGAAAACCTACCTGCGCGAAGGCGAACTCAATATCCTCGCCGACCATCACCTGCCGCTGGCGGGAAATCGCGGCATTGATGGCAATGGCGATTGGGATTTGCGCGTCTATATCGATAACAATCTCATCGGGATGCACAATCTGATGCTTTCGCCATCGGTCAATGAACGCCGCCGCCGCCTGAGCGGTGAAGCCGAATTCAGCCCCGAACTGCGGCGCAATAATCTCAAGGATGCGGTCATTATCGAAGAAATCGAGCAGCCAGAGACTACCCAACTCAAGGACCTGTTGCAGCAGCCCAGGTCATCGGGTCGGGGCAGTTATCCCCGCAGTCGAAGATAAGTAAGGGCAATGTATGGGTGATTTTAACGAAAATCGCAATACCTGGTTTCTGGCATTTATTCTCCTGGCATTAGGGACCGTCGCCTTGCTGGGCAACAGCTTTCCAGTCATCCTGGTGCTGCTCGGCTTGCTGTTCCTCGTCCGCCAGTTCGATAACGACAGCCGCAGTTCCAATCTGGGCAGCCAGACCTATGAATACAGCTATGAACATGATGAGCGGCGACAGGACGACTTCGACGGCTTTGATGAAATTTTTAACCAGCAGCCCGCCGGCGCCGAGCAGCGTGTGTATCGCCATGCCCTAGAGTCCGTGACCCGCGCCGGGCTTGACCCTGATGAGGTGCAGGTCTTGGCGGTGGACATCGGCTTGCTGACCACCAAAGGCGACAGCGAACCGCAGATTTACCGCACCTGGTCACTGCCGGACGATATTGATTACATCCAGCCTTTCGTGCAGCTGCGCGTCCCCATGGAAGCCAACGGGAACATTCGCTTTGAAATCATTGATGCGGTCGGGGACACGGTTTATATCCATGAGGATGCCTTCAAGCTCATACGCGGGCGCAACTTCCTGACGCCGAATACGCGCATGCCCCTGCACGACCAAATGGAACTGGACGGCAAGTGGGGCTTGCGGGTCATCGCGGATGGCGTCACGATTGCTGACCATCGCTTTGAATACTCCGAAGCGACCGGGGCCAGCATCCGCCGTCACATAGGCGAGGATGGCGAAATCAACACCGAGATGCGGGCTGTGATGACCGAAAATCGCCTGCCCAAGATGTCGCTCGATGACCTGCTGGCTTATCAAGGGGAAGAGGATGAAGATGAGCGCCAGCGGCGAGCCTAATCTCCGCCCTTGTCTCACTTCCTATCCCGAAATGCCCGCGCCTTGATGACATAATCGGATGCGCTGCGGCGAATCATCGCCATTTCATCGGCCGATACGGCGCGGATGGCTTTGGCGGGACTGCCGATAATCAGGGAATGGTCGGGGAAGACCTTGCTCTGTGTGACCAAGGCGCCAGCGCCAACGATGCAGTGGCTTCCGATTCGCGCCCCATTCAGGATAATCGCGCCCATGCCAATCAGCGAATGGTCGCCTATTCGCGCCCCATGCACAATAGCGCGGTGTCCCACCGTGACGCCCGCGCCGATAACGAGCGGAAAGCCGGGGTCGGCATGGCAGATGACCCCATCCTGGATATTGGTATTTTCGCCTATGCTCAAGGATTCGCTGTCACCGCGCAAAACTGCCGTGAACCACACGCTGACATTGGCAGCCAAGCTGACATCGCCAACGACAATCGCGCCCGCAGCAATCCATACGCTGTCGTCGATTTTGCTCGCCTGAAAGCGGGTCTTGCCGGGTTTCATCATGCTGCCTCTCACATATCTCAATCAAAGCGCTGTGCCAGTGTCAGCACATACGCCCCGGCGGTGTCGGGGTTGCCATTGCTGCCGGAATAACGGCGGGCGCGGATGTAATACAGGCCGCTTTCGGGAATGGAAAAGGCGCTGATGAGTGAATCCTGCCCGCTGCCGCTGTCGTCATCGCTCATAATCAGTTCTTGAGCGCTGTTCAACAGGTCAACCACCGTATCCAGGCTGCCATCGCTGCGGGTCATTGAAACGGTAAGGACGTCATCCTGTCGGGCATGAAAAACATAGAGGTCTCCCGTATCGTCGGCATCAATCCTGCCCTTGACGCTCGTGCCATAGCTGATGCTCAGGGCATCAGCCGCCGCCGTCTCAAAGACATCGCCAAATGATTCCAGCCCAAGTTGATAATGACCGATGGTCGTGCCTTGCCTGCCCTCGTAGCGGGTGGCAATGATATGATATGTGCCACTGGCCGGGATGCGATAACTCGTGATGAGCGAGTTCTGCCCCTCGCCGCCGTCATCGTCTTCGACCAGCGGCACATAATCCGCGTCCGCCAGAATGATGTAGCTGTCCAGCTGCCCGGGCGCCTCGCGCGACATGCTGATGGCAATGCGGTCATTTTGCTTGGCATGAAAGGTATAGAAACGCTGGTGCTGCTGGTGGCTGAGGGCGGCTGTTTTTGTCTCGCCATAGCGAATCGGCAAGGGGGCAAGCGCCAGGCTGCCCGTGCCGCTGTTTTCGGCTTCCTCCAGGCGCAGGGCAAAGCTGCCGACGCTGTCACCAGCGACGCCGCCATAACGGGTTGCCACGATAATATAGGTGCCGGTCTGCTCAATAATCAGCGCATCAATGCGGGCGTTGCGCGTCTCCGCGCCGGGCTGGTCGTCATTGTCGGCAATGACATAGCGCTCGCCATTGACAACCTGCAAATAAGGGTCGAGCGTCCCTGAAGAGCGCACCATCGACAGCCGCACAATATCACCCTGATTCGCCTGAAAGGCATAATAAACCTGCGGTCGGGTGTCGCTGATGGTGTCAATCACGGCATCGCCATAACGGAGCGTGCTGCCCTGTTTCGACAAGACGCCAACGCGCATCATCCGCAGTTCAAAATCCCCCGATGTGCTGCCAAGGCTATGCCCGAAGCGCCCGACAACCACAAAATAGCGTCCCGTCCTCTCCAGCGCCAGGTTTTGCCGAATATGACCTTCGCCATCGGTGTCATCCCGATAGAACTGCATCGCGCCGCTGCTGTCAAAGACGCTCAGCACCGGGTCAAGACTGCCGCCGCTTGCCCGCAGCTGGAATTGAATAACCTCGCCGCGCAGGCCATCAATATAAAACACCTCGCGCGGATTGCCGTCATCGAGATGCCCTTCGATGATGCCGCCAAAGTCAATCCGAGTCTCATTCGCCCCAGCATCCTGCGCCAGGGCCGACAGCATCAGGTATGGCAAAAGCAAAATAACGCACAGCTTGAGATGTTTGATGCCGATATTGCAGCGCATGGCGGCGCTAGCCCAATCCACGGCCGTTGGTCACCGCCAGCGGCAGCGCAATGGTGAAGGTTGTCCCCACGCCCTCCCGCGTTTGGAAACTGATTTCGCCATCGTGCAAGTCCACCGCCTGTCTGGCAATCGCCAGCCCCAGTCCATTGCCGGGCGTCCTGCCTACATTCGAGGCGCGATGAAAAGCCTCAAACAGATAGTCGGCATCTTTCAGGGGAATGCCGATGCCGCTGTCCGACACCTGCATCAAGGCGCGGCTGTCCTCGCGCCATAACCTGAACATCACCTTGCCGCCAGCCGGTGAGTATTTGATGGCGTTGCTGATGAGATTGGTCAGGGCGCAGCGCAGGAGTTCCTTGTCAAATTCAGCCGTAATCGCCGGGTTCGGACAGTCAAAATCAATCTTGTGGGTCTGATAATGGTTGATTTGGAAAGCCTCGACGATATTGCGGCAAAAGGTAATCAAATCCGTGCGCTCTGGATGGAAACCCTGTTCCGAACGTTCCGATTTGCTCAAGCTCATCACATCGCTCACCATCGCATTCAGCTGCTCGACCTGAACGCGGATATTGTCGAGATATTGTACCTTTTCCTCTTCGGTGGCGCGGTCGCCATATTGCGCCAGCATATCATGGGAAAGGCGGATGGATGCCAGCGGCGTGCGCAGTTCGTGCGACATCATAAAGAGGAAGCGGTTTTTTAGCTCGCGCAGTTCCCGTTCTTTTTGCAGCGCAACCCGCATCCGTTCCTTTTCCAGCAATTCGGCTTCCATCCGCTTGAGTTCGGTCATATCCTGAATGATGACCGTGTACAGATGTCCGTCATCCAGCTTCATCCGATTCAAGCCGAAGTACATCGGGAACACGCTGTTGTTGCGCCGCCGGCCGATGAGCTCATGTCCATGTTCGCTATCGAGCAGCTGGAAGCTGAAATCGGCATGAAAGGGCTGGGTCATCAAATTCGTAATCGGCATCCCCGTCAATTCGCCCATATCATAACCAAAGATGCGCACCGCAGCCGGATTGCAGGTTTCGATTTGCCCAGCGGACGACACCGTCAGCACCGCGTTGGAGATATTATAAAGGACGGCCTGGGTCCGCTGCTGGCTCTCTTCCAGGTCAGTCTGCATATTCTTGAGCGCCGAGACATTTTGATGG
Source organism: Aggregatilineales bacterium (assembly GCA_965214515.1). Taxonomy (GTDB): domain Bacteria; phylum Chloroflexota; class Anaerolineae; order Aggregatilineales; family Phototrophicaceae; genus UBA6055. Next base: position 2,314,441 of record OZ243955.1, on the reverse strand, counting down.
ACGACAATGATTCGCAGTTCGCCTCCCCAATGGAAACGGCTCACGCGCAGGACGAACCAGCGCTTTTTGTCGGGCGTGTGGCAGGGGTATTCCAGTTGAAAGGCTTCCCGCCGCCCCTCAATCACATCGCGGATGCCTTCGGCGGCTTCGGCTGCGCTCGGCGTCTTGAACTGCGCGGAATGCTGGCAAATCGTCAGATAATTGATGCCAATGCCATAATCGGCTTGTTCGAGAGCGCTCCTGGCAGCGAAATTGCGCCAGGCGGCATTTACAGTGATGATGAGCCCGCGGTCATCAAGGATGGCGATGTGGGGCGCCATCGCATCCAGAGCAGCCTGGACAAATCTTTCCGCGTGCAGGCGCGTTTGCCGATTGTCCGAGGCGAAAGACAGCAATACAAGGTCTCCGACGAGGTCCATTCCAGTCATCCGTCAATCTTATCCTTACCATATTACACCATTACATCCCATAATCCACAAGCGCGAGCGAATCAAAAAAATCCGCGCACCTGCAAAACCCTGTAACAGCCTTTTGACCGCGTGTTATAATCCCCTCACAATGGTCACGGAGACGAAATCAGCGCCATTATTGGAGAAAGCCTTGCTGCGGCTTTGGATTATTCCCCTTGTTTTCATCGGTCTGACGGCAGCCGCGCCCATAGTGGCGCAGGAGGGCGAAATCAGACATACTGTCAGCCCTGGCGATACCCTGTCCTCGATAGCGGTCGCCTATGGCGTGACGGTCGATGAGATTCTGGCGCTGAACAGCCTGAACCGCGAGGCTTTGCTGAGCATCGGACAGTCCCTTCTGATTGCCGCCATCCACTCCGATGAAGGCTCGCAAGACACAGGAGGGACAGCGCGAACCCTTGAAAATGAAGCCGCCCCCGACGATATTGCCGCGCTGGACGCGGCATCGGCCGCACCCCTGCAAACGCTGCTGCCAGCCAGCGCAGCCGCCGCGCCCATCGCCCAGGCCGCTGCCCAGCCCTTGGACCCGACGCGCTTGAATGCGGAGATTTGCTTCGCCATGTATCAGGATGACAATCAAAACGGCAGCTTCGACCCAGACGAGGCTTATCTGGCGGCGGGGGAGATTATCCTGAATGACGAGGCGGGGAACGAAAAGATAAGCTACAGGCCGGATGGCTTGACCGAGCCATTCTGCGTCGCGGATTTGCCGCCGATGCGCTATATCGCCAGGGCGGCCGCGCCGACTGGCTATGGCTTGACGACCTCGCCTTCCCTGCATGTCAATCTGAAGGATGGCGGTCGGGTCAGGGTGCATGTTGGCGCTAAATCCGGCTTGCAGGCATTCGTCGTCCCGACAGCCGCACCGCCTGCGTCGGTGGCTATGGCCGATGAGGACAGCCTCTTGATGGAGTTGAGCGGTTTGCTGATGCTTGGCTTGGCGGGCGTGGTTCTGCTGGGAGGGCTGGTGGCCGCCCTGCTCATCCGCGCCCGCTAAAAGGCCGCTGTCCGACAAAGGAAATCCGATGGTGAGATTGATAAAATGCCTGGCGCTGTTCTATCTGTTTGTCGTCGGGGCGGGCATATTAACAGCGCAGGAAACGGGACAAATCTGCGTCCTGTCCTTTGATGACCAGGACGAAAGCGGCGTCCTTGATGCCAACGAACCCCCAATCACACAGGGGGTCGGCATCAGCCTGCTGAATGAGCGCGGCGTCACGATTGAATCGCAGCTGCTCGAAGACTCGCCCCAGGCGGCTCGCGGGCTGGTCTGCTTTGTGGGGTTGCCCGCCGGTGATTACAGGGTGCTGCTGACCAGCGCCGATTATATCGCCATAACATCGAGTTCGTTTCAGGCTGCTGTTGTGCCGGGTTCAGTGCCTGTCCGCCTCGACTTTGGCGTCAAACCGCTGACCAGCGAGAATGCAGCCGCCGCAGCGCAGGCCAGCCCCTCACAGACAGAGTGGAATCTGGCATGGCAGGGGGTTCTCCTGGGCGCGGGCGCGGCTCTTATCGTCAGCGGCATCATGGTCATCATGGGTCTGCTCATCTATTTTGCGGCTTTCCGCCCGCGCATGAAACGAAAACATTCCCGACAAGCCTCGCCGCCAGACCCCCAGCCTTTTCATGGGGAAGATACCGACCAAACAAGCGCTGTCTAAGGGCTTCCAAATGTCATTCCAGCCGAAACACTGCGGTTTGTATTTTACGGATGAAAATCTGCGCTTGGCGCGGGAAAATCGGCAGCGCGAGCCAATCCGCAGCGCACTGGCCCGCCTGCGCCAGCCTGGCGATGCGCCGCTTGTTTCAGCGCAGTTGGCGGGCCTGCGCTGGCGGCTGTGGGGGGATGCTGAAGCGGCGCTGCCGGCCATCGACAGCCTCCAGCAAGTGAATGAGTCGCAGGGGGCGGGAGATGTCCAGTCGCAGCTTCGCCACCTGCTGGCATGGCTGTCTGTGCTGGAAATGCTGCGCGAGCATCCAGTCTGGCGGCCACTGCAATCCGATTGGTTGGCGGCCTTGGAAGCGCGGCTGGACATCATCATGCCAGCAGCCGATGACGCCAGCCCGCTGGATGGTCTGTGGTTTGGCGCTTTGAATCTGGCAGCGGGCATCGTCCTGGAACGCCCCGCTTATTTCCAGCGCGGTCAGGAAAGCTACCAGCAGGCGATTTATCAGCATATCCATCCCGAAGGCTTTCTCAAGGGCATTGTAGATGTGCATGATGTGACGCAAAGCTACAGCCTGCAAGTCTCCGGGACTTGCGCCCTAGTTTTGATGGCGGAGATGGCCTGGCATGTCGGCGTGGATTTGTGGTCCTTCGACAATCGCGGTGTCACACCGATAACGGCAGCGACTTATCTGCTCTATTATTATTTTTATCCCGAACGATGGAAATGGGAAGCGCGACTGACGCGCGCGACGACCGAGGCGGTCATGCGAACCCAGGGTGCCTTCATCGAAATGGTCAATAGGCGACATCGCTTGTCAGGGATTGACCATCTTTTCATGGATTTGCGCCCGATGTTCGGCGCGGCTGCTGGCGGCTTAACGACCCTGACGCACGGCATCCCCCCGCCGCCCAAGAAGAAACGCTGGCGCTGGCTAAATGCCTTTGGCGGCTAATTCTGTGTTAGGCACGCTGACGGGCGTCTGTCCGCCTGGCTGGCGGCGACCCAGCAGGATGTCGGCCGCCGCCTGGGCAGCGCTGGGGCGAAAACTGTAACTGCAAACATAAGTAGCGATTTCGGGGAAGTTCTCCAATTCGTATGGATCCCGCAAGGCGACCACAATCAGTCGGTCGGCGGCGAATTGGTGCAAGGCCTTGACCAGCTTGACCTGCATCGACTGGTCAAAATCCATGCCGGGCAGGGTATAGTTCTCGGTGACAGCTATGATGATGCCGCGCTGCGGCAGTTCCGCTTCGGCAAAATCTTCCGCAGCGACAAGCTCAACCTGTCCGCAGGCCTTTTGAATCGCTGTGGCGAACACATCGAAAGCAGAGGTCGCTTGGTTGGGACCAATCCCGCGGGTATCGGTGAGTATCGGGTAAGCGCTGCGCAGGGTCGTATTGACGAGCAAGAGCGGCTTTGTTGGCTCAATGGGTACGAGATGATGCCCATTGCGTAAAATAGACACCGCCTGTCGGGCGACATCGAGTTCGACAGCACGATGGCTGTTCTGTCCGACGACAGTCGGCTGATGTGGCCGCGGCTCGGTGGAAAACCCCGCCGCCAGCTTCAGGCGCAGGATGCGACCAAGGGCATCATTGACGCGCTGCTCGCTGATTCTGCCATCCTCGACCGCTTGAATAACGGCTCGTATCAAGGCTCGCTGATTCTCGAGATAGCGGCTGGCATCATGGTCGTAATGTTCTTCTGCCAGCATCATCAAGTCAACGCCGGCATTGAAGCCCTGAATAACAGCATCCGCCGGGTCATAATGGCGCTTCATCGCCCGCATGTTCATGCTGTCGGATACAATCATGCCCTCGAATCCCAGTTGACCGCGCAGGACATCCCCCAGAATGAGGGGCGAAAGCGTCGCCGGGCGCTCTGGATCCAGCGCCGTAAAAATGATGTGGGAGGTCATCACAATTTTAGCGCCAGCTTTAATCCCTTCAGCGAAAGGATGCAGGTCAATGCGGAAGAGTTCCTCGCGGCTTCGATTCACCGTGGGCAGACCGCGATGGCTGTCCATGCGGGTATCGCCATGACCGGGAAAATGCTTGAGCGTGGCAACAGCCCCGTTTTCTTGCAAGCCCTGTACAGCAGCCACCGTCATGGCAGCGACAAGCTCTGGAGATTCACCAAAAGAGCGCATTTCAATAATTGAATTATGTGGATTTGAATTGCAGTCAGCCGCCGGTCCCAAGACAGTGTTCAGCCCGACTGCCAGCATCTCTTTGGCAATGACAGCATACATCTCGCGGGCATATTGCGGGTCATAAGTCGCGCCAATCGCCATGTTGCCCGGTCCCATGGCGCTTTCGGCTGTCATCACCGACCAAGTGCCTTCCTGGTCAGCGCCCAAGAGCAGGGGAATCTGCAAGCGGGTGCTGCGGGCGAAAGATTGCAGGGTGTTGGTGAGCGTGATGGCTGCGCTGGCAGTCGGCACATTGTCATTGCTGATATAGGCGCCGCCTACCAGATGGTCTTCCATCAGGATGCGAGCTTCATTCATCTGCTCCCCAGCGAAAGCCAGCATGAACATCTGCCCGACTTTCTCGGCAATGGTCATGGTTTTGATAGTGGATTCGATATTCATTTGAGGATTATGATGTCAAACTGTGTCACTAAAATAGCGTTGTAAAAACTCATAAACTTCTTGTTTTTGTGCCTTAGACGCGGATTGCACAATGGCTATCACGTTAAGCCACCCTGTTTCATCATCCCAATAGTTCTTTTTCATAACCTGATGCCGACCACATAATGGCTGCCACTTTGTTGAGTCTTTAGGGTCGATCTCAGCATGTAAAGCATGGGGAGTCTTATGATCGGGTGTCAATTTGACTGTACCCCCACCGACCGGATCCATATCACCTTCTCGAAGTCCACAGATTATACCACCTTCCGACCAAGCACACCTATAATCATATTCTTTCAACACCTGCTTCCATGTAGCGGCATTGGGGCGGGTACGTTTTGATGCAGTATCGCGGCGCTCCGCATTCGGCATCATGTATTCGCTGATTTTAAGATCGCCGCGGTTGCGCCATGAAAGGATGGTGTAACCCTTGTCAGTTCTGAGTTCCGATAACCGTTGATGCCAATTTTCTGGAATACGTCCTGTGACTGGATCGGTTGCGACTTCAATCAACTGTTCTCGTGTTGCAACCTTGCCCAAATTGTCCAGGAAAAATGCTTCAATTCGGGCCCGAATTGAGCGCTGTGTATATGGACCTTTAATCTTTGCGTTTCTATCTTCCATTAGCAATTCTACTGCACTTGGCAATTCGCTTCTCTGTTATCAACAAGTATTCTTCCGAATTGTCACACAGCACGGCTTGACGCTTAAGACGAAAACAGGCCTCTCCGGTAGTTCCGGACCCACACATGGGGTCAAGTACCGTATCATGCTCTTTTGTAGACATTAAGATTAGAGGTTCTATCACCGCCAATGGCTTTTGGGCCGGGTGCCCGGTTTGTTCGCTGCGGCCAACAAACCCGATATTTAATGGTGCTTCTATGACAGAGGGCGGCGCAGGGACAAACCGCATCTTTCCTGTCTTCCATCGCGCCAGCTGCTCATCATTCATAAAGTGTTCCGGATATACAGCAGCGCCCTCTTCCGCCAAATGAAGGCATGTGTTTTGCGCGGAACGCCACCCGCGAATCACAGACGGGCAATTCTTGTAATACCAAGTAAGCCACGAAACGAGAATAAAGCCTTTTGGTATATTCGGTATTTGGAATGCCAATACTTCCGGGAAACCCCATACAAAGACATGTTTTGATATTTTGCAGGCAGCATCAATGACGCTTGTGAGCCACTCATTATAGTCGGCTCTCTCTCCGCCTACGCCCTTATTATACCAAGGATCAAGAATAACGGTGGTTACTTCTTTAGCTGTTACCAGGGTATCAAGGACATCCGCCGCCGGCAAAATTTTTACAGATGAGATGGCTTGCGGCTTCTCAGCTTTCCTGTCATCAGGAAACATTTGAATTTGTGTCATGTCCATACACCCCTTTATCGCATGAATCATAATAGCCAGATTTTGCGACTTATCAAGTGTGAGCGGCTATTTAACCGCGCCCATCGTCAGACCGCGCACCAAATAACGCTGGAAAAACAGCGCCATCACAAACGGCGGCAGCATCGTCACCACGGCCGCTGCTGACATATCTTCCCAAGCCACCTCATATTGCCCGATAAACAAGGTCAACACGACCGTCAGTGGCTGCGAATCGTCTGACCGCGTGAAAATGATGGGTATCAGGAAATTGTTCCAGGTCGAAAGCAGACCTACCAAGAACACGGCCACCATGCCAGGACGCGCCAGTGGCAGGATGATGCTGAAGACCAAACGCCAACGGTCAGCCCCATCAACCCGCGCCGCATCCTGGATTTCCAGTGGAATGTCACGGATGAATGTCGTCATCATCCACACGGACAAGGGCAATAGCAGCGTCACAAAAATGAGAATCAAGCCCAGCAGGGTATCGACTAACTCAAGCTGCGACATCAAAAAGAACAGGGCAATGAGCGACACCCAGATAGGCAGCGGCAGCATCAGCATGATAAAGAAAAAGATGGGCCGTTTGCCCACAAACTGCATTCGCGCAAAAACATAACCGGCGCCCGTCGCCAGCAAGGTCACGGCGGCGGCAGAAGCTGCACTGATAATCACACTGTTTTTCAATCCCGAACCCATCAAATCCGCCGTCGGTGAAAAACCGCCATCGCGGAATTTGGCACCCTCTGTAAAAATCGTGGTGTAGTGTTCCAAAGTGGGCTGGCTGGGAAACCAGATTTTGTAGGGGCGGGCATAAAGTTCGGTGCGCGTCGAGATGCTGGAGACCGCCACCCAGTAAATCGGCGCCAAAGCCCAAATCAATACAATCGCACACAGCACATAAATGACGCTCAGGCGCAGCCATTTTCGCTGGCGGCGGCTCAGGTTCATGCTTCCTGTACCCCCTGACTGTAGACGCGCCAGGTGAAAATCAAGCCGACAGCCAATGACATGACGAGAATGATGTAAGAGAGCGCCGCTCCCAAACCGACGCGCAAATCGCGGAAGACCAGTTCATAGTTGTACAGCATCAGCGTTTTGGTGAATGGATTGATGGCGCCGCCGGCTGAACCGCCTGCCGTCAACGTCCAGACGACATCGAAAATCTGGAATGCCGCGATAAACTCGACCACCAGCGCAATGCCAAATGAGGGCAGCAAGAGCGGAAAGGTGATATAGCGCACCCGCGCTATCGCGTTAGCGCCATCCACCTTGGCTGCATCGTAGAGGTCATCGGGAATGCTTTGCAGCCCCGCCAATAAAATAATCATCGGGAAGGCGAAGCGCGTCCAGGTTTGCACAACCGCTACCCAGAGGATTTGGGTCTCGGGCGGTTTTAGCCAATACTGATAATCCTGAATCAAACCGAACTGATACAAAAAGCCGTTGAAAGCGCCGTATTCGCCATTTAACAGCCAGCCCCACAAAAATCCATTCACCACCGGCGGCATCATCCATGGCAAGATGGTCAGGGTTCGCACCATGCCACGCCCTGGAAAGCGCTGATTGAGCAGCATGGCAATGCCAAATGCGACCGCCATTTCCAGCGGCAGCGCCAAGATGACGACTTTGAAACTGCGCCCAGTGACTTCCCAGAACTCCTCATCTTCCAGCAGGCGGATATAGTTCTCCGCCCCCAGATATTTCGGCGGGCGGCGGATGCGCAGGTTTTCGGAGGTGAGGCTGGTCTGGAAGGTATCGACAGCGGGATAATAAATGAGCAGGGCAATCAGCAGGACAATCGGCAAAAGAATGATGAAAATAAAACGTGAATCTGCTGAGAAGATGCGCTGGCTCACCTGATGTTTCTCCAAAAAAGCTCCGGGGTCACGGACGACCCCGGAGACGATATTGCTGCGAAAATTTATTCGTATTCGGCTTTGAGGTCATTCCACTCATCAGCCAGTCGGTCGATGGTATCATCAGCCGACATGCCCGTCTGCGCGGCTTCCAGAATCGCCTCGCTGACGGCGGTGGCAAAGGGACCCCACCAGAGTGTATAGCGCGGCAATTCGTTGACGTGCATACTCTGCTCGACGATGGCATCGTATCCCTGGATGGCGCCAGCGTCATTCAGGCCGCTGGAGATGGAAAGCCGTGAGGGATAAAGCCCGAAGGCATTGTAAATATCAGTCATGTTCTGGTCGCCAACATACCACTTGATGAATTCCCAAGCCGCTTCCTGATTCTCCGAATCGACTGAAATGCCGATGCCAGCCGGGAAGCTCCAGGTATTGCCGACTTCGGGCAGCACCATGTATTCGACATCGGGCGCCTGCGCTGAACGGTCGGGATTGTTGGCAACGGCAACCGACCCCTGCCAAGCCTGATGGAAGACGCCGACGCCACTCCAGAACAGCGCGTGCTGGTTGATAGAGCCTGCCAGAATTTCGGGGCTGATCAATTCATCTTCAAAGAAGCTCAACAGAAGCGCCATCGCTTCACGTCCCTTCGAGCCTTCATCGGCAAAGACCGGGTTGAGGTCGTCATCGAACATGGGGTCGCCCATCGATAGGGCAATCAGCCACCATGACCAGTTAATGGCGCCCATGGCGATGGGATGTTCATCCACCCCGGCATCACGAATCGCAAATGCCATCTCCTGAAGCTCAGCCCAGGTGGTTGGCGGCGCATCATAGCCGGCGTCTGCCAGGCTGGCGCTGTTGTAATCCATCATCACCAACTGAAGGTAAGTCGGAATGGCATAAACATCGCCGTCAATCGACCAAAAATCAATCTTTTCAAAATCGTCCAAGTCCAGGTCGCCGCGTTCGAGGAACGCATTCAGTGGCAGCATATTCCCGGTGGCAACGATATTAGACGGCGCTTCCTCGGTCAGGAAGATGACATCAGCCGGCGCCTGTCCCGTAGCCGCAGCCACCTGAACCCGACTGAAGAGATCGGCAGTTTGTACTGATTGAATCTCAACGGTGATGCCGCTTTCGTCCATAAATGCCTGTAAGGCCTCTTCGCTGGGCGGGACGCCCCAAGGCGGCGCCAGGAATGAGATAGTTGCATCCTGCGCCTGAACAGCCAAACCCATACTCAACATAAACACTAAAAGCAGCAGGATGATGCCACATTTGAAAATTTTCATCATCTATTTCTCCTCAAATAAATCAACCCAATTCAATCACTTGGAAACAGATATTGCAAGCTGTCTATACGCACACCTCCCACAACTTAATTAGTGAAATTATACCAACAGTCTTTGCTTTTGAAAAGCGGTTTGACATCCGCTTTTCTTCGTGTTAAAGTATTGTATCGGTTACGCAATCGGTTTTGTGGCATACAAATCTATGGCTTCAAATGCAAATACCCATATCACCCTGAAGGGCAAGCGCAGTCGGTGGCAAGACTTCAAATACGCCTTTACCGGATTGCGCCGCGCGGAAACCATCGCCGGCTACACCTTCCTGCTGCCCAATTTTGTCGGCTTTGTCATCTTCATGCTCTTCCCGATTCTCTTTGCCTTCTACATCATGCTCACCGATTGGAGCTTGGCAAAAGAACCACAGTTTATTGGCTTGAAAAACTTCGAGACCATGGTCAACGACCGACTGTTCTGGAAATCCTTGGGCAACAGTTTTTATTATACCTTTGTGGCTGTGCCGACTGGCATTTTCATCGCTTTCTGGCTGGCGCTGGCGCTGAACCGCAAGATGCGCGGCATCATCTTCTTCCGCACCGTCTATTTCCTGCCACAGATTACCCTAACCGTCGCCGCCGCGACCATCTGGCGCTGGATTTATCAGCCAGAAATCGGTTTAATCAATCACATTTTGGGTATGATTGGCATCGACGGCCCCAAGTGGATTCACGACACAAGCTGGGCCATGCCAGCCGTCATCATCATGAGCAACTGGCAAGGCATCGGCTTTGCCATGCTGATTCTGCTGGCCGGCTTGCAGGGCATCCCCGAAGAGTATTACGAAGCGGCTTCCATTGACGGCGCCAATGAGTGGCAGCGCATGCGTTATGTGACCCTGCCTATGCTGTCGCCAGCGATTTTCTTCGTCGTCGTGACATCGCTGATTAGTGCGTTCCAGGCATTCGACCAGTTTTTTGTCTTGACGCAAGGGGGGCCCGCCGATGCCACCACGCCACTGACGCTGTATATCTTCAACAACGCCTTCAAGTTCTTCAAGATGGGTTATGGCGCGACACTGGCGGCGGTTCTGTTCGTCATCATTTTAATCATCACCATCGTGCAGTGGCAGCTGGCGCGGCGCTGGGTCTTCGGTTTCGAAGAAGAGAGTTAGGGCATATCACATGGTGCGCTCCGCAAAACACAAAGGCAGCTTATTCGGGCAGAAACAGACCAAATTCCTCATGGATTTGCTGGTCTATGTGGTCTTGTCGGTCGTCGGCATTATCTTTATCCTGCCCTTCGCCTGGATGGTCGCCAATTCCTTCAAGGATATTCGCGGCATCTACAAATTTCCGCCAACATTTATCCCCGAGGTGTGGTATCCCGAAAATTACATTAACGCCTGGACGGCGACGCATTTCGACAGCGGCTTCCTCAATAGCGCCATTGTCGCCGCCGCCATCGTCATCGGGCAGCTGTTCACCGCCAGCCTGGCGGGATATTCCTTTGCGCGGCTGCGCTACCCCGGACGCGACAAAATTTTCCTGCTCTATATTTCGCTGATGATGGTGCCATTCACCGTGCTGCTGATTCCCCTGTATGTGCAGATGCGCTACTTTAACTGGGTCAGCACACTCCAGGCGGTTATCGTGCCTTTCCTCTTCACACCCTGGGGCACATTTATGATGCGCCAGTTTATGGTCACCATCCCGCGCGAACTGGAGGACGCTGCCCGCATTGACGGCTGCGGTTTCTTCCGCACCTACTGGCTCATCATCCTGCCCCTGACCAAACCAGCCCTGGCGACGCTCGCCATTTTCACCTTCGTGACCACCTGGAACAGCTTCCAGTGGCCGCTAATCGTGCTTGGCAAGCCGAAGGTCAAGACGCTGCCACTGCTGCTGGCCTCTTTTCAGGCGCAGTCGGCCATGCGCACGCCCTGGCATCTGATTATGGCGGCGGCGACCTTTGTCGTTATCCCCGTGTTAATCGCATTCATCGTCGGACAAAAGTATTATGTCCGCGGCATTGTAACGAGTGGCATCAAAGGAGGTGGCTAAGGATACAGGTCAATGAACGCAGTCTCGGATTTGCATCATCTATTATTTAACGAAAGGACATACACATGTTTCGCAAACTTGTTTTACTCACCATGCTGCTGGCGCTGCTCTCCGTGGGCTTTGCCGCATCCGCGCAGGATATGACGGATTGGACCTGCGGCACAGTCGATGGTGACTTGGCGGCGCCCCTGACCATCACTGGCTGGGAAGGCCCGGGCGAGGTTGACAAATTCCTGCTCGCCTTCGACGAATTCCTGGGCGAGAGCTATCCCAACGTTGAACAGGTGCTCAACACGGGCGTAGCCTGGAGCGATTATTGGACGACCCTGCCAGCGCAGTTGGCCGGCGGCGCCGAAATCGATATGGCCTGGATGCACGACACCCGCAACGACACCTTCGCCGCCAACGGCTGGCTGCTGTCGCTCGATGGTTATCTGGAAGCCTGCCCGCCACCGGGCTGGCCCGAGAAATTTGTCGCCTCACAGGTGGCTGCTTTCAATTATCAAGGCAGCCAGTATGCCATCCCCTACGACCTGGCGCCGGGCGGCCTCTTCGTCAACCTCGACCTCTTTGAAGAGGCGGGTCTGGAAGTGCCGGGCGAACACACCACCTTCGAGGAATTTACCGAGCTTGCCATTGCGCTCACCCAGGATACCGATGGCGATGGCGAAACCGATGTCTGGGGTGTCAGCAATATGGCCAGCCCTGGCTCTGGCGCTGGCGGCTTATACTGGATTATCAAGAGCTTCGGCGGCGAATTGTTTAACGAAGAAGCTACTGCATCCATGATGAACTCGCCGGAAACGATTGCGGCGCTGCAATGGGTCGCCGACCTCCTGTGGGATTCAGGGGCGCATCCAACCGCTGACGCCGTTGCCGCCACCGGCTTCGGCTCCGAGTTCCTCTTCGCCAACGGCAACATCGGTATGCACTACGCGCTGAACGATTCCGCCTCCCGCATGTGGGAACTCATCGGCGATGACTTCAACTGGACAGTCGTGCCGACGCCGACTGGCCCCGCCGGCCGCTATAACTTCATCGGTGGCTCGGCATTCGCCATTCCGGCTTCATCCTCACAGCCCGACCTGGCTTATGAACTGATTCGCTACACGCTGGCGAACCCGGATCATATCTGCCGCACCGCTGCGCTGGGCGCCGCCCTGACCAGCCAGTCCGACTTCCATAACTGCGCCGCTCCCGACGATGCCCCCTACGCCGACGCTTATCATGAAGTGTTCTCTGTCATCGGTGCGCGGGATGGAGTCCACCCCGCCTACCATCCCAAGTATCTGGAATGGGAAACATCGGTGTGGATTAGCAATATGGACTTGCTCTGGACAGGCGAGGAACGTGATGCCGCAGTGGTGGTAGAACGGGCGCACGAACAAACCAACGCGCTGCTGGGCGGCTAGTTCACCAGCTTCCACAGCATCAAGCAATTCATCGTACAGGCAGGCGCAGACCTGCCTGTATGCTTTTTAATCTGTGCCAGGAGACTTCGTTAATGGGTGTGGGCGGGGATTTCTATTCGCTCCCGCCGTTGCGGGTCGCCCCCGCCGTCGCGGGTTATACCCCTAACAAACCTCTGGCAAATGCCAAATCCTGGGCAATCAACTCATCAACCCGCTCTTCATCGCTGTATTCTGCTGAAAAGCATATCGGGCCCCTGTAGTTCATCGCCTTGAGCCTGGCGATGACCCGCGCCCACGATGCCCGCCCCTGGGCGCCGGATGTCCAGTAAATCCGCCATTGGGCGGCTTCAGCTTCGGGGCCGCTGACCCGCCGCCAATAGGCATTTTTCAAGTTGACCACAGCCAAATGTTTTTCGAGAATATCCAGCGCGGCATCGGCGTCCATGCCTTCCAGCGCATTATGCGCCGGATCCCAAACCGCCGCGATATAGCGCGGGTCATAGTCCTTTAGCAGATGATACATGCCCATCTCGTTCACCGGCACAAACCTGCCGCTGTGATTTTGCACCCCAATCTGCATATCATACCCTTCACAGAGGGGCAGGGCGCGTTCCAGCTGGCGGCGTGCCGCGCTTTCGGCCGCCCAATAATCCGCCGCGCCACGGCGGAACATCACCCGATTCATGCCGATGCCGGCCGCGGCACAGGCGGCATACCAGCTTTCATCGTCCAGCGGCAAATCAACCGTCACATTCAACACCCGAATCCCGTGTTCGGCCAGCAGCTTCACGGCTGCCGGCAAATCGGTCTCGATGTTTTGCGGCTGTACCGGGAAGCCCGGACGCACGGGCAGTTCAATCAGGTCAAATCCCAGTGCGCGGATATGCTCGGCAAGTTCGATAAGCGGGAGCGCCCGCCATGGTTTGACAAAAACCGCCAGTTCATTCATCGCGCTGTTTGCCTCACCGATTCACTCCCTGGTCGGCACCATGGAAATCAGGTTGATGTTCACGCGCGGCGGCAGGCTGGCGATAAACACGACTGTATCGGCAATGTCTTCCGATTGAATCATGTTCATCCGTTCCTCTTGCGTGAATTCGCGCGGTCGGTTGTCGATGATGGCGGTATTGCCAATGCCCGGATTAAAAAGACAGGCACGCACGCCAAAGGGGTTGCCTTCGTCATTGGTCAGGATATTCAAGGCCTCCATCCCGATTTTTGAAGTGCTGTAGGCGACGCCGGCTCTCATGCTGGGGAACATCGCCGCCCGCGAGGCCACATTGACAATCAGCCCGCCGCCGCGTTCTTTCATCTCTGGCAGCACCGCTTTGGTGAAAACAAAGGCGCTGGTCAAATTGACCTCCAGCAGCCGCCGCCACCGCTCGGCAGAGGTCTCTGTAATCGAGCGCTCGGGGATATTCATGCCGGCATTGTTGACCAGGATGTCCACCGCCCCGAAGCTGGCGCGGGTTTTGGCGAGGGCAGCATGAATCTGCGCCTCATCGCTGACATCAGCCGCACAGACCAAGGCCCGCCCGCCCTTTTGCCGAATCACCTCGGCAATGGCTTCCAGCGCTGCCTGCCGCCGCGCGACTAGGCTGACATTCGCCCCTTCGGCGGCGCAGGCTATGGCAATCGCCTCGCCAAAGCCACTGCTGGCGCCGGTTACGATGATGTTCTTGTCCTTCAGCCTTCCCATAATTGTCCTCCGTTTGGGGTCAAGCCATTGTCTCAAGCATAGCGCGAGTGACCTCGTAGCGCAATGAGCCGTCCCTGAAAAAAGCGCTAATCTCATCGACGACGAGTTGCCCCTGACGATGGCGCGTTTGCCAGGTATGTGAGGCGATATGCGGGGTCATCATCAGGTTCTCCAACTGGCGGAAAGGGCTGCTGTCAGGCAGCGGCTCCTCTTCAAAGACATCCAGCGCGGCAAAGATGCGCCCTGCCTGCAACTCCGCCAGCAAGGCCGCCTCGTCGACGAGATGTCCCCGCGCGGTGTTGACAAAAATCGCCCCATCCCGCAGCCAAGCCAGCTGCTCCCTGCCAATCATGCGGTAAGTTTCGGCTGTGGCTGGAGCTTGCAGGCTGACAATCGCGCAGCCGCGCAGCAGCGTCTCCAAATCCGCCTTTTTTACCTTGAGCGCTTTGGCATCCGCCTCACTGAGATAGGGGTCATAGACCCACAATTCAGTGTTCAGCGCATTCAGCAGGCGGATGACCTGCCGCCCGGTGTGTCCAGCGCCGATGATGCCAATTCTTTGACCGCCGAGTTCACCCCCCGCCGCAATCGAACGTGCTGCGTCCCAGGATTCGTTTTTGAAGGCGTGGTCAATCTGGTGAAACCGCCGCAAACCCAGCAGGATGAACAGCAGGGTTGCTTCGGCAACTGCGGGCGCTATCGCCGCGGCGGCATGGCTCACGCGCACCCCCTGCTCAAAAACTGGCGGCGGCAGCAGTCGCTTGATGCTGCCAGCCGAATGCACAATCAGCTTCAGGCGGTCGGCTGCCGCCAGCACCTCGGCAGTAAAGGCTGGCGTACCCCAACCGCTAATCACCACATCACATCCTTCAATCTGCCCGGCCAATGCAGCCGATGTCAGATTGTGCGGCTGCTTCTGCAAGCCCAGCCTGCCCAGAAGGCGAAGCTGGGCATCCACCGCAGCCGTGAACAGTTCATCATATAAGGATGGTCGAATAGCGACCAGGATTTTGGGCGTGGGCGGCATCTTGACCTCGATTCCAGGCGGGAAAGCGTTTTTGCGCGGGTGCCTTTGGATTAAAGCGCCGCACGCAATCGGGCGATGAGCCCAGCTTCTGGCTCGAAGGGCAATTCGACCACCTGATGCTGGAGGGCGCTCGTGTATAAAGCCAGAATGATGCTGAAGTCGCTCAAGGCGCTGCCCAGATGCAGGGGGTGGGTGGCTCGCTCGTCTTCCAGCCAGTCGAACATGGCTTCGGTCATGGCGGCCTGCCCGCGAATATCCTCATCCCCATAATCATGCTCGCCGCTTTCCAGCACGCCGTCAATCAGCGTTTCCCAGCCCCACATCGTCCAGTGAACCGCGCCGCGTGTGCCATAAACAGCGATGCGCTTGTGATGATTGATGAGTGGTCGGGCGGCGCTGACGCGCGGCGCGTTGTCGCCACAGCGCAGCATCGCCTGAGGCCCATGGCTGTATTCGATGGCCGCCATGCTTTGGTCAGGCGCAAAATGCTGCTTGGGCGTATCCGCCAGCCCGACAGCGCCCGCTGCCTGGGCAAAGACTGTTTTGGCCTGCCCCTGCGGGTTAAAGGCGCTGATGGCTTGCAGCGAATGCGTTCCCTGATAAGCCAAATTCATGCCCGAACTGGCGTCGATCAAGCGAATGTCACCGATGCGCCCCTCACTGACCAGGCGCTGCAAATGCTGACGGCGCGGATGAAAATGCAGTTGATGATTGATGGCGATTTTGACCCGCGGCTGGCTTTCCGCGAAAGCCCGAATCGCCAGATAATCCTCCGCCTGAATCGCCAGCGGCTTTTCGACAATCACCGCCGGGATGCCCGCGGCTTCGGCGGCTTCGAATATCTCCAGCCGCACATTCGGCGGCGTGCTGACATGGACGACATCCGGCTTTTCTTTTTCAAACATCTCGCGGTAATCGGTGTAGCGGGCGGCGACGCCATAGCGGTCGCCAAATTCATCCAGTCTGTCGCGCTGACGGGTCGAGACCGCCAGCAGCCTGCCGCGCTGAATGTGCTGATAGGCATCCGCCAAATGCCGAGCCCGCCCGCCGCTGACGGCAACAATGGCTGATTTATACATCGCTTTCCTCCCAAGGCTTCAAAATCACCTTGGCACACTGACCCGAAAGCTGGGTTTCCCAGGCCTGCTGAATATCGTCAATCGAAAAGCGGTGACTGATAAACTTGTCCAGTTCAGCGCCCAGGTCGGCAATCATCGCCATCATCCGCAGTGAATCCGCCATGTTGTAATGCCAGGAGCCAATCAGGGTCAGCCCTTTGCGAATCATATCGGGGCTGATGCGCAGGACGGTGTCGTCATGGCATTCTCCCACAAAGGCGACCTGCCCCCTGCGCCGTGTGGCATCTATGCACATCCGATGCGCCGCCGCCACCCCCGCGCAATCGACCGCCTTATCAACGCCGCGCCCCTGTTGGCTCAGGTCAAGCACCTGCTGCAAGGCATCTTCATCGGTCGGGTTGATGACCGCCGCGGCGCCGAGTTCTTTCGCCTTCTCGATGCGATAAGGATTGGAATCGACGCCAATCACCCGCGCCCCGCGATAGCGGGCATTGATGACACCGCCAAGCCCCACCGGCCCCAACCCGGTGATAAGCACAGTATCATACGAATCCACCGCCATCGTCTGAAAAGCGCCAAAGGTCGGCCCCAAGCCACAGCAAGCCATCGCCGCATGTTCATACGACAGCCCGGCGGGGATTGGCACGAGCATCCAGTCTTGCTTGAGCAGGTATTGCGCCATGGTCGCCTGGCCGCCATCAGCGCCATGCACCTCGCTGAAGTTGTGCCAGTCCTGACAGTGAATATAGTCGCCAGACAGGCAATGGATACATTGAGCGCAGGGATTGCCCGGCATCGCTACCACAGCATCACCGACTTTAACGCGGCCCGATTGCGCCACCTCGACGACTTCGCCAGCGGCCTCATGCCCGAAATGCCCGTAATTGACGCCGGCGGCAAATGCCTTGTATTCGGTGCACATGGGCGCGACATGCACCTTGACAACAACCCAATCGCCCCTGGCTTTGGGAATGCCGCCCATGGCGATGCCGGCCTGCTCTTTGTCTTTGACAATAACCGATTTCATCCCTGTTCCGAACGGCTGCATGACTCCAGCTGATGCCTGTCAAGAGCAGCGAACGCAGCGCGGGAAACCGCCGCCGCCATCGGAGCATCAGCAGACTTGCAAGGCCCAAGTTGACGATTCATCGCCAATAGTATAACATTGACTTAATCGGTTGCGCAACAGGTTTTCTTATAAAGGACGAGTCATCGATGAGACGGATTACCATGCGAGATGTTGCCGAACACGCAGGCGTGTCCAAAGCGACCGTCTCTCATGTGATTAACGAAACGCGGTTTGTGGAAGATGCCACCAAGCAGCGCGTTCAGTCGGCTATCAGAGAACTGGGCTATCGCCCGAATGTGGCTGCCCGCAGCCTGACGACCCAGCGCACCTCCATCATTGGGCTGATTGTCTCGGATGTCACCAATACCTTTTTTGGCGAAATCATGCGCGGCATCGAGGATGTTCTGATTGCCAACAATTACAGTTTGATGGTTTGCAATACCAACGAGGTGCTGGAGCGCGAAGCCTATTATATCGACATTCTTTTGCGTCAGGGCGTGGACGGCATTATCGCTGCCGCCACCAGCCAGAACTGGCAGGCCCTCAACGAAGCCGCCAAGCTCAATATCCCCATTGTCATGCTTGACCGCACCTTTGATAATGCCAATTCCCCTTATGTCGGCGTCAATAACCGCTACGGCGCTTATCAGGGGACGCGGCATCTGATTGAACGCGGTTACCGGGATATTGGCATCCTGTCCGGTTTTCAGCGCCTTTCAACGATGCGCGAACGCCTGTCAGGCTTTGAGTGGGCGATGCAAGAGGCGAACCTGCCCCTGCGCCCCAGTTGGTCGCTTGCCAGCCCGCTCACGATTGAGGATGGCAAGTGGACTATCCGACAGCTGATGTCCCAGCGGCATCATCCCGCGGCCGTGTTCATCTGCAACAATCTGCTGAGCCTGGGCGCCTTGATGGGCTTGCAGGAGATGGGGCTGAACTGCCCGCGAGATGTCGCCATTGTCGGCTTTGACGACCATCCCTGGGCGCAGGTCTCCAACCCGCCCTTGACGGTCATCCGCCAGCCCACCTATGCCATTGGCGAGACCGCCGCCTGCAAACTGCTCGAAGCCCTCAAAGCCAGCAAATCCAATGTTGCCTCGGCCATTTTTAACTGTGAACTGGTCATCCGCCAATCCAGCCCGGCACCTTTAGCCGACTGAAGGCAATGATTTGGGCTTTGATTTTAGGGATTGGAATGATTTGGAGCATCAGCTTATGACAAGACAATACCAACCGACCTGGGCCTCGCTCAAGACACATCCCACTGCCGCATGGATGCGGCGAGCGAAGTTCGGCATTTATACCCATTGGGGCATCTACTGCGTTCCAGCGACCGGCCCGAATGTGACCTGGTATCCCTACAATATGTACCGCGAAGGCACGCCGCAATTTGAATATCACTGCAAAACCTATGGCCACCCCTCCCGATTCGGCTACAAGGATTTCATCCCGATGTTCACCGCCGAAAAGTTTGACCCCGATGAATGGGCGCAGCTGTTCCAACGCGCCGGCGCCAAATTTGCCGGCCCGGTTGCCGAGCATCACGATGGCTTCCCGATGTGGGACGCCAGCGATACCGAATGGTGCGCTGGCAAAATGGGGCCCAAGCGCGATGTGGTCGGTGAACTGGAAAGAGCCATCCGCGCCTGTGATATGCGCTTTATGGTGGCGATGCACCATGCCGAAAACTGGTGGTTCTTCCCGCATTGGAAAAAAGAATATGACACCGCCAATCCCGAATATGCCGGCCTCTATGGCGAGGCGCACAACCTCGATTTTGACCTTGACCCGCAGCGCAGTGGGCATGACCGCGAGTGGATGGCGCAGGACAAGCCGAGCAAAGCCTTCCTGGAGCGCTGGAAGCATCGGCTTGTTGAAGTGGTGGAACGTTATAGGCCGGATTATATCTGGTTTGACTTTGGACTGCGCTTCATTCACGACCAGTACAAACAGGACTTCCTCGCTTATTACTACAATAAAGAGGCGGAATGGGGAAGTGAGGTTGTCGCCAGTTACAAATGGCACGATATTCCACCCGGCGCTGCCCTGCTGGACTTTGAATTGGGCAAAACAGCCGAACTCACCCACTACGAATGGATTACGGATACGACTGTCGATGATGGGCAGGGCTGGGGTTACATCAAAGAGACCGAATACAAAACGGTGACTGAAATGGTGCAGTATCTGGCGGATAACGTCAGCAAGAACGGCTTTATGCTGCTGAACGTTGGGCCCAAGCCGGATGGAACGATTCCGGCTGAATCGCAAGCCATCCTCGAAGGGCTGGGCGCATGGCTGAATGTCAATGGCGAGGCGATTTATGATACGGTGCCCTGGAATACCTATGGCGAAGGCCCCACCAAGATGACCCATGCCGGCGCTTTCAGTGATACGAAAGAGAAGCTGGCATACACCGCGCAGGATATTCGCTTCACGGTCAGGGGCAATGTGCTGTATGCGCTGACCTTTGCTTGGCCGCAAAAAGAATTTGTCATCGCATCCACGCGGGCATTCTATCCAGGCGAAGTGCGTTCGGTGGAACTGCTGGGCCATGAGGGCGAACTCAAATGGGAAATGACTGATGGCGGCCTCAAAATCGAACGTCCCGACCATCCGCCCTGTGAGCATGTCTACTCGTTCAAAATTACCCGCAATACCAGCCTGTAGCTGGGGCTTGAGGAATCATGGTATGGAATATCGCACATTGGGCAAAACCGGGCTGGAAGTCTCCGTCTTGAGCTTTGGCGCGTCATCGCTGGGGAGCGTCTTCCGCCAGATTGACGAGGACGAGGGCATTCGGGCGGTGCATGTCGCGCTTGATATGGGCCTCAACTTTATCGACTGCTCGCCTTTTTATGGGCTGACCCGGGCCGAGACGGTGCTTGGCAAGGCGCTGCAAGGGATACCGCGCCATCAATATGTGCTGGCGACCAAAGTCGGGCGTTATGGTGAGGACGAATTTGATTTTACGGCGGCGCGGGTGACCCGCAGCGTCGATGAAAGCCTGCAACGGCTGGGCGTCGATTACATTGACATCATTCAATGCCACGATATTGAATACGGTTCGCTTGACCAGGTGGTCGAAGAGACCCTTCCAGCGCTGCGGCGGGTACAGGCGGCGGGCAAGGTGCGTTTTGTTGGCATCACTGGCTTTCCGCTGGCCATCTATCGCGCTGTCATGGAGCGCATTGATGTCGATTCCATCCTGTCTTACTGTCATTATTCGCTGAACGACACCAGCCTCACCGGTCTTATTCCCTATTTGCAGGCGAAGCATGTCGGCATTATAGGCGCATCTCCCTTGAGCATGGGCTTGCTCACCCACCGCGGCGCGCCTGTCTGGCATCCCGCCACCAACGAGATTAAGCGGACTTGCGCCCAAGCCGTTCAGTTCTGCCGCCAACAGGGCGTGGATATGGCGCGGCTTGCGATACAATTCGCCTTGAGGAATCCTGACATTCATACGACCCTGGTCGGCACAGCCAACCCTGACAATATGCGCCGCAACATCGAATGGCTTGAGATGCCTTATGATGAAGAACTGGTGAACCGAGTGCTTGACGTTCTGGCGCCAGTGCGCGACAAGACCTGGATGACGGGACGCCCCGAAAATAACTGAAATCGGCTTGCGATGGGGGGAATATCCAATGAAGGCAATCGTCTTGGAGCAGCCCAAACAGCTTAAACTGAGAGAAGTTGATTGGCCCGATGCGGTCGGGCGCGATGAAGCGCTGGTGCGCGTCAGGCGGGTCGGCATCTGTGGCACCGATTTGCATGCCTTTGGCGGTCATCAGAACTTCTTCAGCTATCCGCGCATCATGGGACACGAACTGGCGGTCGAAGTCCTTGCCATAGGCGAGACAGGGCAAAATCTGGCATACGGGGTCGGCGACTTGTGCTGTGTCATCCCGTATCTGCATTGCGGGGTTTGCGTTGCCTGTCGGCGCGGCAAAACCAACTGCTGCACGCGGATGCAGGTCTTGGGCGTGCATGTCGATGGCGGTATGCGTGAGCAGTTTGTCCTGCCAGTGGATAAACTGCTAAAAGCGGATGGCATCGCCCTGGAGCAGCTGGCGCTGGTCGAGATGCTGTGCATCGGCGCTCATGCTGTCGGGCGTGCCAAGATTGCCCCTGGCGAAAATGCGCTGGTGATTGGCGCCGGCCCGATTGGCCTGGCAACGGCGCAATTCGCCAAAATCGCCCATGCCAATGTGATGGTCATGGAAGTCAATGAAAATCGCCTCGCATTTTGCGCGGAAGCGCTGGGTATTGACAGGCTGGTGAATGCCCGCCAGGACCCGATGGGACAAATCAAAGGCTTGCTGGCGGGCGAATTGCCAACCCTCGTGTTTGACTGCACTGGCAACGCGCTGTCCATGCACGCCGCCTTTGATTATGTGGCGCACGGCGGCTCACTGGTATTGGTGGGGCATATCAAAGGGGCGCTCAAATTCAGCGACCCGCATTTTCATTCGCGCGAGATGACGCTGCTCGCCAGCCGCAACGCCACCGCAGCCGACTTCAGTCAGGTCATCAGCGCCTTAGCTGCCGGCGACATCAACCTGCGCCCCTGGATTACCCATTACGCATCGCCCGAAAGCATTGCCGCCGCTTTCCCCACCTGGCTCGACCCCGCCAATGCCGTCATTAAAGCCATGCTGAGCTTTGACTAAGCCCTGAACCCCTCAATAGATGACAAACTGCGGATTTTGCGGTATGTTAGATGGGTAAAGCGAAAGCCAAACGGGAAAACAAGATGAGCGACAAACAGCGCATTCGATGGTATCGTTCGCCAGTTGCCGCCGCCGACCTGGCTCGGCTCAATCAACGGAGTGACTGGCGCGGGCTGGTGCAAAGCCTGGGACATCTGGCATTGCTGGCATTCACCGGCGGCTTGGCCTGGTATGCCGTCGGCCGGGCATCGCCGCTGCTGGTCTTGGCTTTATTGTTCGTGCATGGCGCATTTTATGCCTTTCTCGTCAACGGCTTTCACGAACTCTGTCATAAAACCGTCTTCAAGACCCACTGGCTCAATCTTGTCTTCCGCGATATTTACGCCTTTTTGGGTTGGTACAACCCGGTATCGTTCTGGGCAAGCCATCAAGAGCATCACAAGTACACCCTGCACCCGCCCGATGACCTCGAAGTGGTGCTGCCCGTCAAGCTGACGCTGAAATCCTATCTCGGCTTTGCCTTTATCAACCCGCACGGCTTGTACAAACGTCTGAAATCGGTCATTCGCTTGAGCTTGGGAATCATTGATGGCGAATGGGATAATGCGCTCTTCCCGCCTGATGCGTCTCAAAAAAGACGTGCCTTATTTAATTGGGCGCGGTTTATGCTGCTGGGTCACGGGCTGATTGTCATCGTGTCGCTTTATCTGGGGCTGTGGATGATTCCGATTGTTGTGACCCTGGCGCCTTTTTATGGCGCCGGATTTCAATACCTGTTAAACGAAGCACAGCATATCGGCTTATCGGACAATGTGAGCGACTATCGCCTCAATACCCGCACGATTATCCTCAATCCCCTGCTGCGCTTTTTGTACTGGCACATGAATTATCATATCGAACACCACATGTACGCTGCTGTCCCCTGTTATCATCTGGGCGAGCTGCACGAGCTTATCAAAGAGGATTTGCCTGATTGCCCAAAGGGCTTGTGGCCGACCTGGGTGCAGATTATCTCGATTCTGCGACAGCAAAAAGTGACGCCGGATTACCAATTTGTGCCTGAACTGCCCGCGAGCCGCGCGGGTCAGGCATCATAGCTGCCAGCGGTGACATCGCCGCCGGTCCCCGTCCAGTTGGTGTGAAAATGCTTGCCGCGCTCCTGGTCGACGCGCTCATAAGTGTGTGCGCCAAAATAATCGCGCTGGGCCTGCAGCAAGTTGGCCGGCAGGGTCGCGGAGCGATAGCCGTCATAAAATGCCAGGGCGCTGCTCATAATCGGCAGGGGGATTCCGTGAGCAATGCCGCTGGCGGCGGCCTGTCGCCAGGAGGACTGCGCCCTAATGACGGCATCCTGAAAATAAGCATCCAGCAGCAAATTCTCCAAATCGGGCCTGTTGGCATAGGCTGCCTGAATTTTATCCAGAAAGACCGACCGAATGATGCAGCCCTCGCGCCACATTAAAGCCACGCCGCCATAATTGAGATTCCAGCTGTAGGTTTGGGCGGCGTCGCGCATGAGCATATACCCCTGCGTGTAACTGATGATTTTGGCGGCATAAACCGCCTGTTCCAAATCGCGGATGAACTGCTCCCTGTCGCCGACAAATCGCTTCTGCGGCCCAGGCAAAACCCTAGCCGCAGCCACGCGCTGCTCCTTGAGCGATGACAAAAAGCGGGCGAACACCGCTTCGCCAATTAAGGTCAGCGGCGTGCCTTCCTCCAGCGCGGTCACGGCAGTCCACTTGCCAGTGCCTTTTTGGCTGGCGACATCGAGGATTTTTGGCAGCAGAGCTTGGCCATCCTCATCAGCGAATGCCAGGATATTGCCAGTGATTTCAATCAGGAAGGATTCGAGAATGCCGCGATTCCAATCCTGGAAGACCGCGCTGATTTCAAGTTCGTCCATATTCAGCACCTGCGACATCAGATGATAGGCCTCACAGATTAGCTGCATATCGCCATATTCAATGCCATTGTGCACCATCTTGACGAAATGCCCGGCGCCATCTTCGCCCACCCAGTCACAGCAGGGCGTGCCATCCGCGACCTTGGCCGCGACCGACTGTAAAATCGGTTTGACCGTATCCCAGGCAGCCGGCGAGCCGCCGGGCATAATCGACGGCCCGAAGCGTGCGCCCTCTTCGCCGCCACTGATGCCAGCGCCAATATACAGCTTGCCCCGCGCTTCAACCGCCTGCGTGCGGCGGATGGTGTCATGGAAGTTGGAGTTGCCGCCGTCAATGATAATATCGCCCTCATCCAGCAGTGGTTCAATTTGGGCGATGATTTTGTCAACCGCCGCGCCAGCCTGTACCATCAGAATGACCTTGCGCGGGCGCTTCAAGGCTTTTACAAATTCTTCAACCGAATAAGTGCCTGTGATTGGCTTGCCTTGCGCCTCATTGGCGATAAATCGCGCCACTTTTGCCGTCGTTCGGTTGAATACCGCCACCCTGAAACCGTGGTCGCTGATATTCAGCGCCAGGTTCTGCCCCATCACTGCCAAGCCGATTAGCCCAATATCTGCTTGATTTTCCACAACTGTTCCCTTCGGTAATGACCCCAATTTTGCGGTGCGATTCTCATCGTAGATTGTATCAGGATACAATCTTGAGAGGGTATTGAAAAGTGCGGGAAGAGGATGGGTTCTAGCTGCCGGCGTATTTCGGCTGCCGTTTTTCGCGGAAGGCCGCCAGACCTTCGGCAGCGTCTCTGGTATGCGCCGACAAGGCCCCCGCGAATCCTTCCAAGGTGGCGGAACTTCCGCTGTTGATTGCCTGCTTTGCCAGTTGGACGGCGATGGGCGCGTTGGCGGCAATCTGCCCGGCAAGTTCATCGGCCCGCGCGTCCAGCTGCTGCGCTGGCATCGCCTCATTGACCAGCCCCCACTGCGCCGCCAGTTCTGCGCCGATGCTTTGCCCGCAGAAAATCATCTGCTTGGCGCGTGCGGCGCCGATGAGCAGCGGCAGCCTGTGCGTGCCGCCCCAACCCGGCAACGTGGCAATCGTGACTTCAGGGAAGCCCAGTTGAATCGAATCCGCTGCCAGACGAATATCGGCTGTCAGCGCCAATTCCAGCCCGCCCCCCAGGGTCAAGCCGTTGAGTACCGCTATCACGGGCTGGCGCAGCGCGGCAATCCGGTCAAACAGGGCATGGCCGTCCCGTATCCAGCGCCGCCACATATCCATAGGTTCGAGCGCCGCCCAGGCGTTTATATCCGCGCCAGCCGAAAACGCTTTTCCCGTCGACCGCATCAAGACGACGCGAATGTCCCTGTCCTGCTCAATCGCGGTGATGGCTTCTCCCAGTTGATGCAGCATTTCCCGGTCAAGCGCGTTTAACTTTTCGGGGCGGTTGAGCGTGATGCGGGCGATTTCATCCGATGCCTGATAGATGATTTTACGCATCACAGCCACCCGACAGTTGCAGCTGCATCGGCTCTGGCGAAAAGAGGTCGGCTGGCATCAGGCGCAAGTCGGGGCTGACCCGCAGGGGAATATCAGCTTGTTCCAAAATATCTTCCCGCAGGCGAATGCCGGGCGCAATCTCGGTGACGACCAATCCCCCCGCCTCCAAAACCAACACGCAGCGTTCCGTGACATAGCTGACTTGCTGTCCGATTTCGCGGGCGCGTTCCCCGCTGAATGTCACTTCTTCCACCGCCGACACAAACTTTTTATAACGTCCTTCCTGCTCAATTCGCAGCTGCCCGCCCTCGATGGCCAGCTTGAGACCGCCGGTTGTAAAGTAGCCACTGAAGACAATCTGCGCTGCATGAGCCGTAATATCAATGAAACCGCCAATGCCAGCCGTCACATGCGGCTTGGCGCTGAGGCGGGATACATTCACGCTGCCAGCTGCGTTCACCTGCATAAATGACAGCAGGCTGCGGTCGAATCCGCCGCCTTGAAAATAGGTGAATTGGTCGGGCGAGGGGACGATGGCCTCCAGATTGGAGGCGCAGCCAAACCGAAAATCGCGCAGCGGCAAGCCGCCAACCGCGCCCTGTTCAATCACCCAGGTCACCGCCCCGTGCAGGCCTTCCTCCAGCAAAATATAAGGCACCAGCGCCGAAATGCCGAAGCCCAGATTGACCGCTTCTCTTTCACGCAGGGTCATGGCCGTTCGGCGGGCGATGACCTTGGCCGCGCTCCAGGCCACAGGCTCGAAGGTCTCCAGCGGCAGGCGCAGTTCGCCACTGATTGCCGCTTCGTATGGGGTCTGGGTGGTCTGCATTTGATGCGGGTCGAGCACAATATAATCCACCAGCGTGCCAGGCACATGCACCGCCTGCGGCGCCAGACTGCCAGCGCGAGCCAGACGCTTGACCTGTGCGATGACGATGCCCTGATTATTTCGGGCAGCCAGCGCTTGGTCGACCACCCCCAGATAAGCCCCTTCATGTTCGAGGGTCAGGTTGCCTCTTTCGTCAGCCGTTGTGGCGCGAATAATGGCAGCGTCAATCGGAATCGATTTGTAATACAGCCATTCTTCGCCATCAAATTCGACGCGCTGGACAATGTTCTCCCGCGTGACGGCGTTCATTCTGCCACCGCGATGACAGGGATCCACCACCGTATCCCAACCGACTTTGGTCAGCACGCCTGGGCGCTTCGCCGCGGCTTCGCGGTGCATGTGATAAATCACGCCGCTGGGCAGATTGTATGCCTCGACTTCGTTGCCATGAATCATCCGCCAGATGCGGGGAGTTGCCTTGGACGAGGGACCGCTGGGGAAAGACCCGGCGATGACCCGCTTGAGCAGGCCAGCTTTCGCCAGATGATTCACGCCCTCGATGCCATACATATCGCCAGCCGCAATCGGATGAATGGATGTCAGGCTGCGCGGTGAACCTGTCTTTTCGAAATGCTCGCCAATCGCCTGCAAGGTGGCATCCGGGCATCCCAATCCGCTTGAAGAACTCACGGAAATTACAGCATGGTCTGGAATCAGCTGCGGAACAGCTGACAGTGAAACAAGTTTATTCAATGCCATCCACCATCCTTTTCAGGTCAGCAAGCGTGCCTTGAGTCAACCGATTTACCAAAATAATAGTGAGGATGCAGCCCATTGTCAAGCTGCCAGCCAGATACTTGCCGGGCGATTGCATATCAAATGCTAAGGAAACAGAATAATTCTATCGAAGCCTCATAAATAGTTATCATTCATGTCTTTTTTGACCCTCAAAAAGCGAAGCTATCGAATGTAAAGTAGGCCAAGCAGTCCATCATTTTTGACATCGGAAACTGTGGGTGTTAAACTGCCAAGCTATGCGATGTTCCGTTAGTTACTCAATCCAAATTGATTTTGCAGGGAGGGCAATATGAATTTGCAGCAGGTATCGCGTTTGTTCGTTAGTGTCATTTTATTCGCAGCTTGTGTGGTGCTGGTTTTGCTGGCGCAAGCGCAGTCGGGGACGGTAGACCCCAATAAATGTTACACCGAATGGGATTTCTGCAACGCCGGGGATGAACATCAGAACGCCTATCACTGGCGGCTGGGCTGGTGCGTGGCGGCTGTTGAACGTGGCACGGTGTCGGTATCGGTGAGCGCCTGCATGGGTCAGGAAGAGGGGACGGTATCTTTCCCGCGCTCATTATCCGTGCCGCCCGTGCCAGCCGCCGGAGATGATAACAAATGCTACACGGAATGGGATTTTTGCAGCTCGGGGAGTGAAGCTGAGAATGCGTATTTCTGGAAGCTGGGCTGGTGTGTCGCGGGTGTTGAGCGCGGCACCATATTGATATCCTTGGGTCAGTGTATGAGTGGAGAAGCCCCACCAATAGGAAGAATCCTAATCCCGCTGCTGCCTGAGGGGACGCTGGAGCCAGGGAAGAACGTCTGCCTCCGCTGGATCTTCTCGGGTGCTGTAGGTACTGATATTTGTGTACACTGGTCCCTGACGCCTTACGTCTGGGATGCGACTTTACCGCCAGGGATGATTTGCTGGACGCGGTCATACGAGTGGCCATTCCACTGCCTGGAGCATGGTCCCAATCAGGCGACGCAGACTGCTAGGGCTGGTGGCTGAGCCTTGGGGAAATGAGGGACTCGCTCGCAGAAGCATAACATGTAGCAGTTGAAGCGGGGGCGCGTGACATGTAAGCGCCCCTGTTTTGTCCGTCATTATTTGCCGAAATTGTGCTATGATATGAGGCAAATCGAACTGCTTGGAGTCCTTATGTCAGACCACCAGCCAGTCATCGAAAAATGCCAGCTGGCATTCGTCACCGCCCAAAAAAAGTTGCGCCATCTCATCACGACCTGCCCGAATTATTTTCCGATGTACACCCGCGGGGGAAAATGGCAGCATGAGGGCGAAGCCTGGACGAATTGGTGTGAGGGGTTTCTAGGCGGGCAGCTGTGGCTGATTTACCTGTACTGCGGGGAAGACTGGTGGCGCGAACAGGCACAGCACTACAGCCAACTGCTGGAGCATCGGGCGACCGACCGCCAGGTGCATGACCTGGGTTTTCTCTTCTGGCATACCTGGAAGCGCTGGTATGATTTGGAGGGCAATCCGCGCCAGCGAGCCGTGGTCATTCAGGCGGGTCAGACGATGGGACGGCGCTTTCAGCCCAGGGGGCGCTATCTTTCGTCCTTTGTCGCGCCGGAGAGTTCGTTTATCGACATTATGATGAATGTCGGCATCATATTTTATGCGGCGCAGGAAACCGCAGATTCAGCCTTGCTCGATGTCGCCCGCCAGCACTGCCTCACGACGCGGCGCTATCTTGTTCGCGGGGACGGCAGCGTCGCCCATGAAGGCCTCTTTAATCTTGAAACGGGCGCCTTTCTGCGACAAAGCACCCATCAGGGGTGGCGCGATGATTCCTCATGGGCGCGCGGTCTGGCTTGGGCAATTTATGGCTTTGGCACAGCCTACTCCTGGACGCGGGACGACCGCTTTTTGCGAACCGCCCGTCAATGCGCCGATTATTATATGCTGAACACCCCCTCACACGGGATTTGCCCCAATGACTGGCTGGAACCCCACCCCGCCCGCCCCTTTGAAAGCTCGGCGGCGGCGATTACGGCGGCGGCGCTGCTCAATCTTGCCGATTTGGTGTCCGAGCCGCTGGCAGGCAAGGCATATCGGGATTATGCGCTGCGGATTATGGATACACTGACAGCCGACGAGTTCCTTGCCAGCCATGACCGCGAATGGGAAGGGCTGCTGAAACATGGCGCTTACCACGAGCGCAAAGGGCTGGGCGTCGATGAAAGCGTCATCTGGGGCGACTACTTTTTCCTGGAAGCCGCCGCCAAACTGTTAAATCTTGTCTAATCACGCTGAAGAACCGCCATGCCCCAAAATCCAAAACCCCGCCCCAAAAAAGTGACCTTGCAGGATGTGGCTGATGAGGCTGCCGTCTCCAAGGCGACCGCATCGCTGGTGCTGCGCAACAACCCGCGCATATCCGAACCCACGCGGCAGCGGGTGCTGGCGGCGGTGGAATCGCTCGGATATGTCTATAACCAGCGTGCCGCCAGCCTGCGAACCCAGCGCTCCTATACCGTCGGCTTAATCGTGACCGATTTGTCCAATCCCTTTTATGCCGAATTGACGGCTGGCATTGAATCTCAACTGGCAGCCAACGACTTCAGCCTGCTGCTGGGGACGACATCCGATAACCTCAATCATCAAGCGCGGGTTGTCACGGCCATGCTCGAAAGCGATGTCGATGGTTTAATGCTTGTACCAGCGGTCGGGGTTGAGCCGGAGTTCCTTCAGAAACTCATTCGGCACAGCCCCCTGGTTCTGGTGACACGCTATCTTCCCTATCTGGCGGTGGACTATGTAGGCATGGATAACGAAATTGGCGTGCGGCGTGCGGTTGAGTTTCTGGTTCATCAGGGACACAGGCGGATTGCCTTTATCGGCGGGCAAGACGCCTCTTCTGCTCGCCGCGACCGACTGAACGGCTATCGAAGCATGCTCGAAAAATATGAACTGCCCTTCGACCCTTCTCTGTGCATCACCAGCACGGTATCAAGACGGGGCGGCTACGAGGCGATTCATCGGATTCTGGCGGGTCGCCATCAACCGACAGCAGCCATTTGCTATAATGATGTGGTCGCCTTTGGCGTCATGCTGGGCTTGCGGGCAGCCGGGATTGAACCTGGCAAACAATTCGCGGTCATTGGCTTTGACGATGTTGCCGAAGCCTCGCTCTGGCAACCCAGTTTGACCACCATCTCCACGAACCCGACCGCGATAGGAAGAGAGGCGGCGCGGCGGCTGCTCAAACGCATCGCGCATCCCGATATGCCCATCGAACAGATTATCATGCCATCCACCCTCATCCAAAGGGATTCCAGTGCGACACCGCTCGGATGTTTCGATGTCTAACTGATTCGGATCCAGGGCACCGCTCGCCAGCCGGTAACATTTTGCATTTCGTAGCTCTTCGCGGGGAAGTCGGTCAGCACCTCGCCATCTTTCATCATCCACTTGTAATCGATATTAGCGCCCACACTGTTTTCGACAATCTCCGGGCTGCTGTAGACGCCAGCGATGGCAATCCGCCCCTTGGAGCTGCGGTTGGGCGGGCTGTAATGCCAGGCGCTGCTTTGCCAGCAGACAATGCTGCCCGGCTCAAGCTCAATATGCTCAACGCCATAAGTATCAATCATCTCTTCGACCCGTTCGCGCGGCAGTTCGCCATGGATGCTGTCCTCATACAGGACATGCGGCACAATCTCGGTCTTATAGCTGCCGGGTATCATCTGCAAACAGCCGTTTTCAATCGTTGCCGGGTCAAGCGCCATCCAAAAGTTGAAAGGCGCTGTTTCGCCGTCGCGCCAAAGCCCATTGTCCTGATGCCAGGGAGTCGCGCTGCCCGACCGCGCCGGCTTGAGAAAACAGCTGTCGTACTTTAAGAGGATGTCGTCCCCCAGAAAATACCGCGCAATCTGGAGAACCGCTTCGCCGCAGTGTGCGTTGTGCCAGATGAGCGGCGAGCGCTGGTTAAAACGATTCAGCTTGCGGAAGCGCACCGCTCGCGCTTGGGGCGTGTCATCGTTCATCGGATCCATCGGGTCGGCATCCGTGCTTACATCGCCCGTTTCCGGCATCATAATCGCGTTCTTAATCACCCCCAGCATCTCGGTTGCGGTTTGACGCGAGACCACATTTTCGACAGTAAAATAACCGCGTTCTTCCCATTGCTCTAATTGTTCCGCGCTGGGCTTCCAACTCATTTGTGTTTCCTTTCTGTACCAAGACCTGTACTTTATACCAAGCTGATTTGCGGTGGCGCAGCCCCATCCTGTCCATCGGGATTCAGCGACAGTGGCGGGTTCACCCGATGAACAATGACATCCACCGTCAGTGCCAGCGCCGCCCCGCCAATCCCATTGCGCACCGCCGCCATCACTGCCGCCGCCGAATCGACCGCGCCCGCCTGCCACATATCCACAAACTGCCCGGCTTGCAGGTCATACCCCCGCCCATTTTGACTCGCCTGAAGCTCATGGAGGACAATACCCGGCGATTCATGCCCGGCATTCGCCAGCAAAGCCTTGCAAGGCGCCGCGGCCGCCCGCATAAGTATCTGATAAGCGGCGCGTTCGTGGATGTCGCGGCTGGCGGCATACCCAGCTTGCAGCCGCTTCAGGCAATGGAGCAGCGCCGTCCCGCCGCCGGGCAGGCATCCCTCCAGCAAAGCCGAGCGGAGCGCGGCAATCGTCCGCGTTATCAATTCCTGTTGATACCGCATTTCGCTTTCGGTGCTGCCACCGCAAAAAATCACCGCCGAGCCGCCGCGCAGTCTGCCAATGCGCGTCCGACAGATGTCCGCCTGACGTTCGTCTGTGCTGTTGGCAAATCGATGTTCCAGCGCCACGATTTCGCGCTGGATGGCGGCGCCGTCCCCCTTGCCAGCGATAATGCCGAAGCGATTGCTGTCTATCCATGCCAGTTCAGTTGCCCCCCAGGATTCGGGCGCAATCCTGTCGGGATGATGCCCGGTAATCTGACGCAGCGCCTGCCCGCCAGTAAGCAGCGCCAAGTCTTCCAGCGCGGCATCCTGCTCGTCCAGCAACCCGACTGGCTCCAGATAAACCAGCTTGAAATCCGCCAGACGGCTGTTTGCCCCCTGTGCCGCGATGATTTGCTCCGAAAATGACTTCGCCATAATGACCAGCGCCGAGAAACCGGCTTGATAAACATCCGTGACCAGCCTGACCAGCGCCGACAAATCCTCAAGGGCGAAGTCGCTGATGACCCAAGCCGTGCTGCCAAGCTCGAGCCGCCCCCCGATATGTCCCTCAAAGACAATCGGTGAGGGGATTTTGGCATCCCAGTACGAGCCGACATAAAACTCATGCCGCAGTTCGCGCCCGCCCTCGCGGACTTCAATCGGCTGGTGAGGACCCAGAACCTCAAATATGTCAGCCAGATGTTTGGCGATCTTCGGGTCGCCACAGATCGAAGCGGCGAGGCGCTCAATCTCCGGCGGCTCGGCAATCATCCTCACTTGCTGCTCCAAACCTTGCAGCATCGCTTTCAGGCCCGACCGCAGGTGCTTCACCAGTAGCATGGCATTCCCGCCCGCGGCGATAAAACGGCAGCCATCTTCAAAAACCGTTTGATACAAAACGGCGGCGGTCGCCGTGCTATCGCCATAACGAGCCTTTTGCTGCCACAGGGTCTCGCGCAGCAGCATCGCCCCCACATCCGAGCTTCGCTGTGGCAGCTGGAGCAGGCGGCGGGCGATTGCCCCGCCATCGTCCAATAGCTCGGGCGAACGTGTACGTATCGCGTCCTCCAGGGCGACATGCCGCGCCGTAGGTCCCAACGTTGGCAGGACGGCAGCGGCAAGGGTGTCAATGCCGATTTTGAGGGCTTGTCGCGCTTGTGGCTGGAAGACCAATCGGCTCATCTGGCTAGCCTTTAAGCCCGGTCAGGGTGATGCCCTCGATGAAGGAGCGCTGGGCGAGGAAAAAGAAGATCACCATCGGTATGGTGAACATGGCCGCCGCCGCCATCAGCAAGCCCCATTCCGCGCCGTACTGCGTGAAATACAGCCGCAAGCCGATTGACAGCGTGTACTTGGTGGGATGGCGCAAGTAGACCAACGGCCCGATGAAGTCGTGCCAGGTGTGGATAATCTCAAAGATGGCGACTGTCAGGATGGCTGGCTTGGACAAGGGGACAGCGACCCGCCAGAAAATGCCCCATTCGCTGGCGCCGTCGATGCGGGCGGCATCGTCCAGTTCGCGCGGCAGGGTCATCATAAACTGCCGCATCAGGAAAATATAAAAGGCGTTGCCGAAGAAGTTCGGCACAATCAGCGGCAGGAACGTATTCAGCCAGCCTACTCTGGCAAACAGGATATAAAGCGGAATCATCCGCACTTGGAAAGGCAGCATCATGGTCGCAATGACAATGATAAAGACCACATTGCGCCCGCGCCAGCGCACCCGCGCGAAGCCGTAGGCGATGAAGGTATTGGAAAGGACAGCGCCTATAGTGGCAAAGATGGTGTAATAGGTGGAGTTCCACAAGTATTGCCAGAAGGGAATCGCGTTGGTGGCATCGATATAATTCTCAAGGCGCAGCGTCTTGGGTATCAGACGCACTGGCAGCTCGAAGATGTCAACATTCGGCTTCAGCGAACTGCTGACCATCCAGATAAAGGGCAGCATGAAGGTGATGCCAAAAACAATCAGGATAGCGTGTGTGATGATTGATTTCAGTCGCTGCCGTAGCAGATAATTGCGCTCTTCAGGGCTGATTGCGCGGCGATTGGCAGTGATGGGTTGCAAGACTCCAGCCATTTTCGCGCCTTTCCTAACGTTCATAGATGACTCGTCCGCTCAAGAACTTGAAGATAATCAGGGTCAAGCCCAGAATCAGCAGGAACATAATCCAGGCCAAAGCAGAGGCATAACCCATAGCATAATCGCGGAAGGCGCGGTTATACAAATTAACGGCGTAGAGCAGGGTCGAATTGGCTGGACCGCCGCCCGTCATGATGTAGACTTCGGAGAATGACTGCAAAGAAAAGATGATGAGGGTAACGACATTAAAAAAGATCTGCGGGGACAGCAAGGGCAATGTAATCTTACGGAACTTCTGAAAGCCAGAGGCGCCGTCAATATCCGCCGCCTCGTATAATTGCCGTGGTATGTCATTGAAGCCGGAAAGATAAACGATCACCTGGCGTCCGCTGCCCCAGACCGCGATGAATATCAGCGAAAGCATCGCGGTCTGCGGGGAGGCCAGCCAATTCGGCCCCTTGATTCCAAGCAGATCGAGTAGGCCGTTCATCAGCCCAAAGCGCGGATTCAGGATCCAAATCCAGGTCAGGCTGGCGGCCACCACCGGCACCAGCACTGGAAAGAAGAAAATCGTGCGATAAATCGACAAGAATCTGACATTCAAGCTCAGCAGGTAGGCGATGAAGATGTCAAAAATGGTGGCAGCGACAAGAAGCAATGCCGCGTATTTTATGGAGTTGCCAATCGAGATCCAAAACAGCGGGTCGGCAGTGAAGAGCTCGACATAATTGTCCAAGCCCACCCAGCGCGGGCTGAAGTTGATGATGTTGAAATTGGTAAAACTGAAGTAAAGAGAGGCAAAGAATGGATAAACGGTAAAGGCGATGAAGCCGATGATCCAGGGCGCAATAAAGAACAAGCCCCAGGCGGGCAGATTGTCAGTGCGCCAACTGTTGGGTTGGCTGGCAGGGTCTCGTTTCAATCTGAACATGACATCAATTCTCTAAACGCCCATCAAGCATCCTTCCCCCATTTAATGAGGGAAGGACTTATGTGCAAAGCTCTCCGTCCCTCATTTTGGGGACAGGGGGATGGGGGCTTAGCCCCTCAGACGTTCCACCTCGCGCCGTGAACGCGCGATCGCATCGGCAAGCACTTCCGCCGGGTCAGCGCCGTGGAACATGACATTGTCGACCGCCTCATCCAACGCGCTGCCCAGGAAGCCATTGCCACCGAAGCTCGGTCTCTCCAGCGTATTGGGCAGAATCTCGTCACGAGCCAGGATCGTCCAACCACCTTCCTTTTGGTCGACTTCCGGCAAAGTCGCCAGCGACCGGCGCGAAGGCATGACACTGTCGGGCAGAGCCTTGTTGATGGCCACAAATGGCGATGAACTCATAAAGTTGGCGAAGGCGAAACCGCCGTCGGGGTTGGCGCAGTTGGCCGGCACGAAGTACATATTGCCAACTGATGTGCCCGGCGTGGCATCATCGGCGCCTTCCAGTGTCGGGATGGGTACGACGCCGAAATCGACATCCGGTCCGTACTCGCCCATGTCGTTGAAAGACCAGCTGCCCAGCACCCAGAAGGTGATCAAACCGGTATAGTAGATGCCTTGCGGCGTGTTGCGCCCAAAGCCGTTTCCGCCGTAAGTGGCGGCATAGGCTTGCAAGTTTTCGGCGCCAAACTCTTCGGCGTAGCCCTTGTACCAGTTCAGCAGGGTGATCATCGCTTCTTCATCAACGGCGATATTGCCCTCGGACTCGTCCCAGTATTGACTGCCATGGGCAGCGCCCCAGTCCCAGACGTGCTTCGACGGGACTGTCGGCGCAAACCCCAAGCGCAGGATTTCGCCATCGTCGCCGATGTCATTGAGCGCGGCGCCCATCTCGTCCAGTTCGGCAATTGTCGTGGGCGGACTCTCCGCATCCAAGCCAGCCTCTCTCATGCGGTCCTTGTTGTAATACAAGAACTGTACAATCGTCGAGATGCTCATGGCATGGACTTCGCCGCGGTATCGCATCTGATTGAGTGTGGCCGGCCAAAAGTCCTCCAAATCAACGCCAGCTGCGTCCACATAGGGTTGCAAGTTGGTCAGTGCGCCGATGGCGGCGTCACCAACGATCCAGGCCCAGCCGCGGTACGAATCGGGCGGTGTGCCGGCGGCGGTGGCAGCGATGACCCGGTCGTGAATCTCGCCCCAAGGCACGATGATGTGCTCAGGGGCATAGTCAGCATTCTCCATGGCGAATTGGTCGATAGCCCCCGACATGGCGTCAGCCATGCGTCCTTGCCCAAAACCAGTCCAGATTTCGACACGGCTTTGGGCAGCGGCCGGCATCCCGCGCAATAAAAGCGATGCCGCGCCGCCCATGCCAGCGAGCTTCGCCAGGCTCAAGCCCGCCGCGCTCCCGCCAAGCATCTTTAACAAGTCACGGCGGCTGATTGGATTCCCTTGTGCTTCCTGTTGCTTTTGTTCTGACATCGTTCTCTCCTTAAAGTAAGTCAACAATCTATTCGATAGAAAATGCCTTCAGAATTTGTTGTGCGCACCTCCTTGATTCGTTTGCCGCTTGAGTCAACCGATTAACTTTATCCTTTAGAGTATATATCTGCGAATGGTGCTTGTCAACAAAATTCTATCCAAAAGAGGCAGGCTGGACAGCGGCAATCGGAAGTGAGCACGGCAGGATTCGAACCTGCAACCAATTGATTAAAAGTCAACTGCGCTGCCATTGCGCCACGTGCCCGAACAGCAAAAAGTATAGCGAAACTCACCGCCAAAATCAACGGCAATTCAATATAGAAAAACGGATAAGTCAAATTGTCGCAATTTGGCTGTCAATGATATACTTGGCTATAATGATTGGATGTTTAACGCAGATAAATTGACCGTTGGGGGAATTATGGCCGAGCTTAGACCCCTCGAAGCACCTGTCACTGCAATCGCTGATTTGCCCTTGAGGCGCCCAGGCCGCCCCTTTGGGCGTGACGACATACTCAAGAAGCTGTTTTCCGAGTTGCAGCAGAATCAAAAGGCGGTGCTGCATGGCGCTTCGGGCATTGGTAAGACAACGATTGCGGCGACGATTGCCAATGTCTATGCACAGCAGTCCAATCAATCGGTGTTGTGGCTCAACAGCTATAACCCGCCGCTGGCAGAGCTCATCGTGCGGAGCGGCCGCGCCTACCGAGCCAATGATATTAGCAACAGCCCAAACCCGTTGGACGAAGCCCCCGCGCTTGCCAGCCTCTTAAATCAGCATCAGCCCCTGATTGTCTTGGATGGCGAGATTCAGGCATCGGTGTTGGCGCAATTTGTTGAAGGCTGCGCCGCCGATATTCCCCTCATCGTCACCACCAGCGAGGCGCTCCAAAGCGACAGCTGGCGCAATCAGGCGATTGGCGGGTTAGCCGATGTGGACGCCATCAAGCTGTTCAAGCAGAAAGCCAGCATCAAAAGCGGTCAATTTGACACCATCGTCTATTCGATTGCCGAGCGCGTCAATTTTGAGGCTTACCCGCTGGTCTTGGCGGCGCGGTCGATGATTATCTCCCGACAGTCGCCGCACGATTTCAACGAGAACCTGCACGAATTGCTTGACAGCCTGGGCAACAAGGGGACGATTGCGGCCCTGACCGCCAGCTATCGCTCCCTGAATCAACGGCTGCGCGATTTGCTGCTGAGAGTGGGCGGGACTTTGCGCGGTGAGGGGTCGGCTGCATTTTTGAGCCAGGTGAGCGGCCTGTCAGCGACAAATTTCGACCAGGCTATGGCCATGCTGCATCGCCTGTTTTTGGTTGACCGCTTCTATCGTTATGGCAAACCTTATTACCGCCTGCATCCGCTGGTGCATGATTTTCTCAAAATCTGGTCGCAGAATATCAACAGCATTGATTTGATACGCGCCGACATCAAAAATACGATACGCGAATATCTGAAGACCGAAAGCACAGCGACCGAGGCGAAGATGCGCTTGGCGACCGAGTTGGATAATTTCATCGCCACAGCACGTTGGGCAGCTGAGCATGGCGACCGCGGCCTGGCGGCAGACCTTGCCGCTGCCCTGTCAGATTTGGACGGCTTTGTGGGTTCAGATGGCTATCGCTACGAACTTTCGCTGTTGGAAGCCATCAGCGCCGGCGAGTTGCTGACGGATGACGATGACGAAACGGCTGTTGTGGAAGTGGAAGACGATGCCGCCATAGAAATCGCGCCTGCTGCCGAAGATGATGAGCCGCAGCTTGAGGAGGCTGAAGCCCCGGCGCTTGTCGATGCCAGCCTGCAATCCATGAATATCGACCAGCTGCGTGACGCCCTCGACCGCGCCCGCGAGACCAGCCGCCAGCTTGACATCCTGAAAGCCATCGCCAAGCTGCAAATCAGCCAGGGACAGGAAAACGAGGCCTTGACAACCTACAGCGACCTGCTGGAGATTTATGAGGCCGATGAGGATAAAGCGGGCGTTCTGGAGACCTTGGATATGCTGGCTGGCTTGCTGATTCGCATTGACCTGAGGCCGACTGCGCTGGAACAGGTCAAGCTGGGCGCCGCGCTCAGCCTTGCCCGCCAGCATCGGGACAGCGCACGTCTGCTTCGAATCCTGCGAATCATCGGCAAGGCGCAAATCAGTCAGGGCTACGAGAGCGAAGCCGTGACAACCTACAGCGCCGTGCTGGAGATTTATGAGGCCGATGAGGATAAAGCGGGTGTTCTGGAGACCTTGGATATGCTGGCTGGCTTGCTGATTCGCACTGAAGCGACCCTGACCGCCTTTACGCATATCCAGCGAGGGTTGCAGCTGGCGCAGGAACTTGACGATTTGGACACCGAAATGCACCTGCAAATCACCCGTGGCGATGCGCATCAAGAATTGGGCGAGTCCGTCTCGGCGGTCGAGGCTTATGAACTGGCTCTGTCGGTTGCCCGCGAGCGCGATGACAAGCAGAATGAGGCGCTCATTTTGTACAAGCTGGGCCTGGCGCACCTCGGCACAGAGGATGCCGCCCGCGCCATTCAAGTGCTGGAACAGGCGAACGACCTCTTCAAACAGCAGTCCAATCGGGCGATGGAAGGCCGGGTATTGCGTGAGTTAGGCTCGGCCCATGCCGCGCTGGAACGCTGGAGCGAGGCGGTCAACTTCAATACATCGGCCTTGTATATCGCGCGGGAAGTCCAGGATAAACAACAGGAGGCGCGGCAGCTGCGGCATCTCGGCCAACTTTTGATTGAAGCCAAGCGCCTGCCCGAAGCCCTGACGCGCTATCGGCAGGCTTTGCATGTCGTCTATCAGGGGGAAAAGGCGGCGGATATTGTCGCTGTGGTTGTTGAACTGGTCACGCTGATGATGAGAAACCTGCACCTGGTGTCCATTGCCGAACTCCTGGTTGATGATGCCATGACCTATGACGAAACCAGCCGGGATATTCTGCGGCTGCGGGATGAAATCGCTGCCGCGAAGAAACGGGCAGAAGAAAATAACATCATGCTTGCCGAAGTTGCCGGCACAGCCAAAGATTACGCTGCCTATGCTTATGACCAGTTGAGTTAAAAAGCGGAAGGGCGCCACCCCACAGCATTCAAAGCTGGAAATCGCCAGCTAATTCTGTGATGCCTTGATGCGGTCTGGAATATGCTGGAATAACTGTGTTAGCGAGTTCTGATTGTTCAGATGGTCGCTAATCATATCGAAGGGCGAGGTTTGTCCGCGCTCGCCAAAAGCAATCATCCAGTGATTGCCGCTTCCTTCGACCCATTGCCCGCCATAATGCTGGCGGATGGTTTCGCCCAGGAATGCCCCCAGTTTTTCCCGAAGCACGGTTTTGTCACCCTCGCTGAGCTCGGCGCGATGCTGTTCAATATAGGCATCCAGCCATAAAATCGAATCAGCCGAATAATCCAACTCGACCTCTTCTTTTTCACGGATGACCTCAATGACCAGCCGGGCATCTTCATGCAGTTCGGATGCCTTGTTCAAGAGACATTCTCCTTTTGGGCTATGGATATACGATGCGAAAATCGGCACTACAGCCTGGACAGGCTCACGGTTGGAAATCTTACGAAACCTGCACACAGCAAGCAGGTTGGGCTGCCTGCGCTGGCTCACAATTTAAGAAGGGCTTCAATAGTGAATTGAAAAACAGGATATTCGCAGAAAGCGGGTAACGAGATTCGAACTCGTGACCTTTTCCTTGGCAAGGAAATGTTCTACCGCTGAACTATACCCGCGCATTGTTCCTTAGTATAAATAATTGTCCCACCCTATGACAAGGGGGAATTTTATCTGGGGAAAATCGCATTGGACAGCGCCTGGCGCTTCAGCGGGACATCGGGCCGCTTGATTTTAATGCCCGCAGTTTCTGATGTCAAAGGTTAGGACGATTGTTCGTTTTGGCTGGTGCGGAATGTGCTATAATGACGCTTTGCGCTGCCTGCCAGGACAAAGCATGATAAGCGAAACCCCGTACCCGTACTTCAAGTTCGTGTTCAATCCCCGTCAAAAAGACATCATCCTCTCGATTGATGGCGGCGGGATGCGCGGCATCATCCCCCTGGCGATGTTGTGCTGGCTCGAAGAACAGACCGGGCAGCCCGCCTATGACCTGTTCACGATGGTCGGCGGCACCAGCACGGGCGCTATCATCAGCGCTGGCTTGGGGCTGGGCATGAGCGCCAGAGAAATCATGCAGGATGTCTATAAATCGCGCTTGCCAAAGGTCTTTGGCGAAGTCAAACGTTTTCGCTGGCTACGTTTTTTGTTTAATGGCACCCGTTATCTGTATCCGATGGAGCCCTTTTTGACGGCGCTCGGGCCACTGTCCAGGGGCAAACGGATAAGGGATATTGATAAACCTGTGATTTTGCTGACCAGCAAGGATTTGCGCACCAGCAATACCTACTACATCATCAACAAGGGGCCTGGCGCCGCCAAATTTGGCCATTGGCCCTTGGCTGGCGCGGTTGCCGCCAGTGTCGCCGCGCCCATGTTCTTCCCGCCAGCGCTCGGCAATCTGGTTGATGGCGGCGTCGGCTCCTTTGGCAATCCCTGTCTGGCGGTTTCGATTGAGGCGGTCGAATATCTGAACATGAAGCCGGAAAATATCATGCACATTTCATTAGGCACCGGCTTTTTGAGCAATGCCCGCCGCGAAGGCGCCGGGGCTGGTTTCTGGCTCAAATCATGGATTGAGTATCTCCTGCTGGAGGCGATAGACGACGCCACCTTGCAGCAGGTGTTTATGACCCGCGCCATCTATCGCCAGATGGATTTCCGCCGCTATAATCCCGCGCTGACCACCGAAAACATCGAGACCCATCTGGGCATCAGCGCCGATGGCGTCGACCCGCGCAGGCTGGGCCTGGACAGCAGCGCCGAAGCCGAAGTCGACTTGATGGAACGGGTCGGACGCGCTTATGCCGCCAAAATCAACTGGCTCAAGGAACGGGCGCTGCCCTGGGAGACCACTGGCGGGCATCCGCCGCCCGGCTTTTCCACATCCGACTGGACGAGCACCCCCTTCGCCGCCAAGGCCTTCAAGGACTGATGGCTGGGCAAAACAAAAAGCCACCCGCGCGGATGGCTTTCCCAAGTCAGTTGCATAACGCCAGCTAGATGCTGAAGTACAGCTCGAATTCGTAAGGATGGGGCCGCATCGCCACCGCATCCTGGTCGTTGACCTGCTTGTACGCGATATAACTTTCGATGTATTCCTTGGTGAATACCCCGCCTTCGAGCAGGAAATCATGGTCGGTTGCCAGGGCGTTCAGGGCATCGCCCAGGTTGCCGTGAACGACCGGTGTCGCCACATCTTCTTCATAAAGATCGACATGTGTCGGGGCGCCAGGGTCAATCTGATTCTTGATGCCATCCAGGCCCGCCATCAGCAGCGCCGGCAAAGCCTGATACTGATTCGCGGCGGGGTCAGGGAAGCGGACTTCGACCCGTTTGGCTTTGGGATTGTTGCTGTACATCGGAATCCGTATCGCCGCCGAGCGATTCCGCGCCGAGTAAATCAGGTTCACCGGCGCTTCGTAGCCCGGCACCAAACGCCGGTAGCTGTTGGTAATCGGGTTGGTGAACGCCAGCAGAGTCGGGGCATGTTTCAAAATCCCGCCGATGTACCACAGCGCCATCTGGCTCAAGCCAGCGTATTGGTCGCCAGCGAAGAGCGGCTCGCCGTCTTTCCACAGCGATTGATGCACGTGCATGCCCGAGCCATTCTCCTCAAACAGCGGTTTGGGCATAAATGTGGCATGAAGACCATTTTTGGCGGCGACATTTTTCACGATGTATTTGTAAGTCACCATCTTGTCCGCCATCTTCAGCAGCGAATCGTATTTGAGGTCGATTTCCGCCTGTCCCGCGCCGCCGACCTCGTGATGATGCACCTCGACCTCGAGACCGGCAGCCATCATCGTTTTGACCATCTCAGCGCGAATGTCATGCGTTTTGTCAAGCGGCGGCAGCGGGAAATAGCCCATCTTGATGCGGTTCATGTGACCTTGAGCGGGGTCCGCCGAACCGCTGTTCCAATCGCCCTCAAAGGAATCCACGCGATAGAAGCTGCTGTTTTCAGAGGTGCTGTACTGTACGTTGTCAAACATGAAAAATTCAGCTTCGGGCCCGAAGTAAGCGACATCAGCCAGGCCAGAACTGGCAAGATAGGCTTCGGCGCGTTTGGTGATGCCGCGGGCATCAAAGGCATAAGGTTCGCGGCTGATGGGGTCATAAATGTCACAATACATCGTCAGCGTCTTATAACGAAAGAAGGGGTCGACATAGGCGGTACTCAAATCCGCCAGCAGAATCATGTCGGATTCGTTAATTGCCTGAAAGCCCTGAATGCTGGAGCCATCAAAACCGAAACCCTCTTCAAATGCGCCTTCGTCGACGGATTCAATCGGCACACTAAAATGCTGCGGCACGCCGCGAATATCGACGAAACGCAAGTCAATCTCTACGATTTCATTGTCTTCTGCCCATGCCAGCAAAGCAGCAGGGGATTCCATAGCGGAATCAGCGGGGATGAGGCTTGTCATATCCATATAATCCTTTTGATAGAACTATCCAAATCGCACAATAGCGCCATTATATTGGAGCTTTCTGACAGTAGCCATGTCGAAAATCATAGAAATTGAATGGTTTTTCTGTCAGATTTAACCAAAATCTGCGCCACAGAATCGACAGCCGCGCATCGCATCCGCGCAAACAAGGGCTAGCCACCCATCCTTCGCATCTGATAGCATAAACGCAAAATAGGATAACCTTGAGGTAAGCTGATGTTGAAACGTTTTGCAGTTGGCATCGCTCTGCTGCTGCTGATGGCGCCGCTGTCAGCACAGACGCCCGAAGTCCCGCTGCTCATTCCCCAAGTCATCCATGTTTTCCCGCATGACAGTCAGGCATTCACCCAGGGTTTGCTCTGGGATGACGGCTTCCTGTACGAATCGACGGGGCTGCGCGGGCGGTCTTCGCTGCGCCGCGTTGATATTCAATCGGGCGAGCCGCTGCAAATCGCCGCCGTGGAGGATGCCTTCTTCGCGGAAGGGCTGGAGCGCGTCGGCGACCAGCTTATCCAGCTGACTTGGCAATCCGAACAGGCCTTTGTTTATGATTTCGCCACCCTGGAGCCGCTCGGCAGCCTTGAATATGAAGGCGAGGGCTGGGGGCTTTGCTATGACGGCCGCTATCTGTTTATGAGCGATGGCAGTTCTTATCTCTCTGTGCGCGATGCCGCGACCTTCGCGCTCATTTTCCGCGGCGCCGTCACCCTGGACGGACAAATCATCCCGCCGCAGCTGCTCAACGAGTTGGAATGCGTCGGCGATTCCATCTATGCCAACGCCTGGAATACCGATTACATCTTCCGCATCGACAAGTTCACCGGCAATATCACTGCCCTGATTGATGCCTCATCTCTCCTGACTTCGGCAGAAAGGGCGGAACTAAGCGCGGGCAGCGTGCTTAATGGCATCGCTTATAATCCGCAGTCGCGCACATTTTTTGTCACCGGCAAGAATTGGCGCAAGCTGTTTGAAGTCATATTCATCGAGCCATAAGCCGCCTTGGACAAGCGACATTTCTAATACGCCTCTTATAGACAAATCGTAAAACGGCTATATTATTCATATATGGATAATTCATGTATAAACAAAAATTGTGAGCCAGCAAGTTGGGACAGCGGGTCATTTGAGCATCGTCTCTTTGCCTTGCTGATGCGGATTAACCGACTTTTGCATCAGCATATCATGCAAAATATGACCGCCCATGCCTTGTCGCCAGCGCAGCTGTGGTTTCTCAAGCGCCTTGATGATGCCGGCACGCCCCAGCCGATTGGCTATTTCGCTGATGGCGTCTTCTCGAATCGCTCCAATGCCACCCAGATGATTGACCGTCTGCAAGCGGAGGAACTGGTATCTCGGATTAAAAATCCTAAAGACCGCCGCAGTGTCTTGGTCGAGCTCACCGATTTGGGGGCGCAGCGCCTGCTGGAAGCGCACCAGTGCCATGAGCGCCTGCTGCAAGCCCTGTTCGCATCCTTGACCGAGGGCGAACGCGCCGAAGCGATACGCATCTTCGAAGGCTTGCTGAACCTGCTCCAGTCCGTATCCACCGCAAAAGTCAGCGATGAATCACCTTAATATATCTCTTGAAAATACGATTTGATGTCTCTGTATATCGTAATCAGTTCAAAACAGGAGAACCATGCCATGTCGAACGAC
The DNA here is from genome assembly GCA_965214515.1 of Aggregatilineales bacterium. Taxonomy (GTDB): domain Bacteria; phylum Chloroflexota; class Anaerolineae; order Aggregatilineales; family Phototrophicaceae; genus UBA6055. The sequence goes on along the minus strand of OZ243955.1, from coordinate 2,269,677 downwards.
CATGCTATCTTTGCCGAGGACGTCTATAAATCATTTGGAGAAGTTGAGGCGCTCAAGGGGGTATCCATCGCTGCCGAAACGGGTAAAGTGCTTGGTTTGCTGGGCCCCAACGGCGCTGGCAAAACCACCCTGGTTCGCATCCTGACGACCCTGCTCAAACCCGACAGCGGCGTCGTCAAGGTTGTGGGCCTTGATGTTCTCAGGCAGCCCCAGCATGTCCGCGAAAACATCGGGCTTGCCGGCCAATATGCCGCTGTCGATGAAATCCTGAGCGGGCGCGAGAATCTCATCATGGTCGGGCAGCTGTATCACATGAACCGCCGTCAGGCGAAGCAGCGTGCCATGGAACTGCTCGAACGGTTTTCGCTGACAGACGCGGCTGACCGCCCCGTCAGAACCTATTCTGGCGGGATGCGCCGCCGCCTTGACCTGGCGGCGAGCATTGTCGCCCGCCCGAAAATTCTCTTCCTCGATGAGCCCACCACTGGCTTGGATCCGCGCACCCGCATTGTCATGTGGGATACGATTCGGGCCCTCGTTTCCGATGGCACAACCCTGCTGCTGACCACCCAATATCTGGAAGAGGCCGATGAACTGGCGGACAAAATCGTCGTCATCGACCACGGCAGGATTATTGCCGAAGGCACATCCGATGCGCTCAAAGCCAACCTGGCGGCTGATTTTATCGACCTCAAGCTCGCCAACCCGCACCATACCCTGCAAGTGGCGGATTTGCTGTCGCTCATGTCCCTCGAGACACCGCAGACCGATGATGTGCGCGGCAGTGTCACCATTGCCGTCGAAAATGGTGCGCAAAGCATAGCCGAAGTCGTTCGCCTGCTCGATGGCAGCGATATTGCGATTGCCGAACTTAACTTGCGCCGCCCCTCGCTGAATGATGTCTTCCTGAGCATCACGGGCGAGGCGATTGCGGATGAAGTCGAGAAACCCAAGAGGCGCCGTTTCGGTTTCGGTCGCCGCCGGCGCAGCGCCTGATGATGACTGTCTCGGCACGCAAGACCGCTTCTTCCGCCCAAAAGCAATAACATCCAATCCATCATAATCATAATCAAGGACACTCGACCCATGACCCAGCAAACCCTGAAACCCCCGGCACCCATGGCATTCACGCCCGTCTCTGGCGATGCCAGCGCTTTCCAACGTTTCAAATGGAACTTTACCGATACCTTCGTCATCATGCGCCGCAACCTGATGTATCTTATGCGCCAGCCGCAGCTGCTCGTCTTTTCCACCATCCAGCCGGTTATGTTCCTGCTCCTGTTCACCTATGTATTTGGCGGCGCCATCCGATTTTCAGTCGGCGGCGACTATATCGACTTCCTGCTGCCCGGTGTTATCATTCAAACCATCGTCTTTGCCTCCACCAATACGACCATCGGGCTTTCGGCCGATCTCTCGCGCGGGATGATTGACCGCTTTCGTTCCCTGCCGATGTCACGGGCAGCCGTTCTCGCCGGGCGCACCCTGGCTGATACGGTTCGCGGCACCTTGACCGTTTTCATTATGCTGGTGGTGGGGATGCTGATTGGCTTTCGCTTTGAGGATTGGGCGAGCGGCATCGCCGGTGTGGCGCTGGTAGTCGCTTTTGGTCATGCCTTCACCTGGATTTCTGCGACCATTGGTCTCTTTGTCAAAGACCCCGAATCAGCACAAATCGCCGGTTTTATCTGGATCTTCCCGCTGACCTTCGCCAGTTCCATCTTTGTGCCGACCATCACCATGCCCGATTGGCTGCGTCCCTTTGCCGAAAATCAGCCTATCAGCGTCATCGCCAGCGCCGTGCGCGACCTGATGACCGGCACCGTCAACCCCGATGAAATCGTCATCTCGCTCGTCTGGATCCTCGGCATCTTTCTGGTGTTCATGCCGCTGGCTGTCCGTCAGTATGCCAAGGTGGCTTCGCGCTAGTGTCTAGTGTATTGAAGTCGTTGAAATTCAAAGCGTTCATGTCACCGCCAAGGCACAAAGGACACCGAGAATCATCTTGCAGCGCTGCTTTTCTCGGTGTCCTCTTTTTTAATCAACCACGTTGCTTGCACCAGCAGAAGGCTTATTATTTTGCGTGAGCGCCGCCGCCGAGCGGCTGTGGCAAAACCCCGCATCCTAAGCTACACTTGAGCCTATCCATCATCTTCATCAGAAAGCGAGTCCAGATGAGCGCAGCACGGGTTTATATTGCCAACTCAGGAAATGACGGCTATGGCATCACAGTTGCCGAACTCGATGATGCTACAGGTCGCCTGAATATCGTTCAGCAAGTCAGGGAAATCAGCGAATGCCATTATCTGGCGCTCCATCCTAACGGGAAATATCTCTATGCGACCACCATGGATGGCGATATTGACGTCGTTGCCTTTGCGCTTGACGCTGCCAGCGGTCAGCTGAGTCTGCTCAATCGCCTGCCAGCGGCGGGTACATCCCCCTGTTATATTATGGTCGAAGCCAGCGAAAAAAATGTCTTGATGGTCAACTACACGGTTCAGGGCAAGCGCGGCAATGTCCGCGTCTATCCGATTGGCGCGGACGGCTTGCTGCGACCGCACAGCGAAATGATTGAACACGATGGACACAGCATCAACCCCGACCGCCAGCGTGAATCGCATCCGCACATGATTCTGACGACGCCCGACAATCGCTTTGCCCTGGTACCAGATTTGGGAACGGACAAAATCTATATTTATGCGCTGGATGCGGCACAGGGCCGGCTCAGCCTGCATACGACCCTTGATGTCCCCGCGGGCGCCGGCCCGCGGCATCTGGCCTTCCATCCCGATTTGCCAATCATGTATGTCATCAACGAGTTGGATTCCACGCTGATTGCCTGGCATTATGATGACCGCGGCGCCTGGGCTCACCGCAAGACGGTCTCGACCTTGCCAGCCGATTATGCCGCCGACCCGACAAAACCCAACCAGTGCGCCGATGTGCATGTCCACCCCAATGGCAAGTTCTTGTATGGTTCAAATCGCGGACATGACTCCATCGTCATCTACGCCCTGGATGCTGCTGGCATGCCATCTCTCATCGGACACGAATCGACGCGGGGACACTGGCCGCGTGCCTTTATGATTGACCCGCGCGGTGACTATCTGATTGTCGGCAATCGCCACACGGACAGCGCGGTGGTCTTTGCCATTGACCAGGGGACAGGCGCTTTGCAGCACCGCTCAACGCTGAATTTGGCTGCGCCGATTGCCTTCAAAATGGGGGGCTAGCCATGCGCGTCCTCATCACTGGCGGCAGCGGACATGTCGGCAGGCCAATCAGCGAGAAGTTTGTCCGCAATGGCTGGGAGGTGCGGGTCATTGGCATCGAGCCAGACTGCGAGATTGCCGGCATTCGCTACACCCCATGCGATATTCTCGATATCGAAGCGCTGTCCGAACAGGTTGAAGGCTGCGATGCCATTGTTCATCTGGCAGCCATTCCCAGCACAGTTCATCACCCCAATGAAGCCTTGTTCAACATCAATGTCTCTGGCACTTATCATGTCTTTGAAGCCGCCGCCAAAGCTGGTGTGAAGCGCATCGCGCAGGCCAGTTCAATCAATGCGCTTGGCGGTTATTGGGGCTGTGATGACCGCCAGTTCGATTATTTTCCGCTCGATGAAAATCATCCCCTGCATACCACCGATGCCTATTCATTTTCCAAGCAGATGGTTGAGAGCATTGCCGATTATTATTGGCGCCGCGCGGGCATCACCAGCGTATCCCTGCGCTTGCCAGCCGTCTGGACAGACGAGCTAATCAGGGAGCGCGGCCTTCGGCAAAATCTGGCGACCAAGCGCGAGCAGCTGAACGCTTTCCTTCAGCTGCCACTGGATGAACAGCGCGAGCGGCTGGCTGAAGTTCGGCAGCATATTCTGCGGCTGCGAGCGGGGCATATTATGGAGTTCGAGTCCGTCCAATCAGGCGCATTTGAACGCGAATCGCGCCCGGACGATTGGCTGTGGTCATCCTTTTTCTTTGACCGCTACAATTATTGGACTTTTATCCATAGCGATGATTCGACGCAGGCTTTTGAACGGGCGGTCACGGCCGATTTCGCCGGCGCTCATCCGCTGTTTGTCAACAGCGACCGCAATTATCTCAATGTTAAATCCGAGACCCTGCTGGCAGTTTTCTATCCCGAAGTCAGGCGGCGCTCCAAAAAGCTGGAAGGCGCGGCCACGCTGGTGAGTTATGACCGCGCCCGTCAACTGATGGGCTATGAAGCCAGGGTGCATGGCATTTAGCCGCGCCGCGCGGAAAGGGCGAGCTTATCCGTTGGCGTATGCCTGTGAACTGAAGACATAGACATCATTCACAATTTCGCCCTTGGCATCGGGTTCAGCCTGCAATGTCCACTCGTAAATCCAGCGGGCATCGCTAATGCTCAAATTGACGCAGCCATGACTGCGGCGATACCCAAAATCATCGTGCCAATAAGTCCCGTGCAGGCTGATGTCCCCGTCAAAATACATCGTCCACGGCACAGCCTGCAAGGCATAAGCATCTGGCGCCCCCGTGGCGCCGCTCATCGAATCGCGGTCCAGCCGCGCCCAAATAGCAAACACCCCTTCATTCGTTGACCATTGGGGCAAGCCGCTGGAAATCAAGGTTGCGAATACCGGCTTGTCATCCTCATAAGCGATGAGCGTCTGTTCAAACAGGTCCACCGCCACCCAATGTCCGCCAACCTCCCTGGGGCGTTTGGCTGGGGCGAACTTCGCCACATATTCCTGACGCAGCCATTGCCGCGGCCCAATCAAATACCAAACATGGCCGTCCTCGTCATGGGCTTCGGCAAAGATATTAACCAGGTCATAACGGCGGGTCACATAACCGCTCTCGGCGCTGCCTTTTTCGCCAGGGCGCAGGGAAGTGTAGATGCCCGTGCGGTCCAGAATAATCGCAAAGGGGTGCTGCCAGTCCGGCGGCAGCAGCCTGCCAGTAAAATAAGATGGCCGCACATATTGCGCGTCCTCCCGCTTCAGCCATTCACCGCCAGCCCCTTGAATCCAGCCAGGGACGCTGGTGTCTATCGCCTTGACAAAGTTAAATCCTGGCGGTATCTGACCCATCACCTCTCCCCCGGGTGCATGATACAGCCTGACGGCTGCCGGCCCGACCCGCCAAAAGCTAAAATGCCCCAAGGTGTAATGGTCTTCGAGGATTTCTTCCAATTCCGGCTGCGGGAAGGCTTGCATCATGGCGAGACAGTCGGGGCTGTGTTCAGCCGCATTCCAGCAGACCGATGGGTTGTAATCCAATTCTGCCGCGATTTCCTGCGCCCTCACCCCGACGAGATGACTCAATCCGAATGCCAAAACGATGAATAAATATCTTATCGCCATACCAACTCCATGATATTAACAAGGCTTGGCTTCAATCCGCCTGCGAAATCATAACATAATTTGCCCGCCTGTGGTCTAATCGATTTCCATAGGCTAAAGTAGTCTGAACGTCCTTGTTCGTTATGATAATCACATAAGAATGATTGGATTCGGATTAGGCAGCTGACAGCCATGACCCCAACCATTCGCATCGGCAGCCGCAGTTCCAAATTGTCGCTCTGGCAGGCGCATTTTGCCGCCAGCCTGACTGTCTGTTAAAATCACTTTAAGCGTCTGTCGGGAGTGTTGCCCCTCGGTTCTGTTGCGCCTATAATATAACGCATCATAAGAATCCACTTCGGGAGCAGCCATCGGGATGATGAATCAAAACCAGTACGATTTACATGCCCAGTATCAGGACATTACCACCCAGCATTGGAGCTTCTCTTCGGAAAAATTTGCTGGCGGTGACAATTTGCTGACGGCGCTGGCACGCGGCTGGGAAATCGAAAGCAAGGTCATACTCAAACGTCATTGGTTTGCCGGCATGCGCTGCATCGAGATTTTTCACTTCACCATCAAGCGAGACAAAATCATTGCCGAAATGGCGGTGATTGGGAATCCCTACGTCTATCGTTTCATCGCCAATTATCCGATTGAGCTTATCGAAGAAGATACGACCATCGCTTGAACGCGGTCATCTCAATCGCCTCGCCGGCACTGCATCCCCATATTTACCGCGCCCGCGATAATAAGCTATACTGATGGGCAAACGCTTTGATTATCATGTCACAGTGAGAAACTGCCCATGTCTGAGGAGCAATCCAAGGGCAATTTGCCCGCCGCGGAACCTGAAGGCTCACCCACACCCGAAGAGATGCTTCAGTCCATCTTAGACCCGAAGACAGCCGACTCCTCATCTGAAACGCTGCTCCCGCCCGAAGATTCCCCAGCGCTGTCATCGCAGCCCGCGGCCCCTTTTTTGGCGCGTCCCGAAGACCTTCAGTTTGCGGCTAGCGCGGCTGTCGAGGATGAGCCAGCCGCGTCGCCACAGCTTGACCCGCGCATCCGTGAAGCGGCTCAGCGCTTTATCGCCATGCAGAATCAAGCCGCCACATTCACCCACATGCTCGATAATCAGGAAATCACCTTCAGCGAATATCAACAGCTGCTCTATGATAATATGGTGCAGGATGACGAGGGCATCTGGTGGATTATTGATGCCGAAAACGAAGACTGGTATTGGCACAACCCCGCCAGCAATCAATGGGAAACAGGTTATCCCGCAGCTTTGCATGAACTTGAGCGATACAATCAGGCGCTTGCAGACCACGGGGCGCCGGCGGATGCCTCCCCGCCACAGGCTGGCGACCCGATTGTGGATCCCCTGGGGGTAAAAATCGGCACAGTCCCGCCCGCCATCGATGACGACTACACGTTTCCTGGCGCGGCGGCATTTTCCGATGAACTGCCTGACCGACAGTCGCCGGCTTATGCCCAGCCTACGGTGCCCGCCGCGTCCCGCCTTGATGATATGGCGGCTGCCGACAGCGGGCTGCCAGCTTATGAGTTGGGAGCGTCTCCCATCGTCCAGGAAATCCTGGATTCTCGCCGCAGTCGCATGCTGCGCCGGTTGGTTTCGGCTCTGGCTGCTATCCTGATACTGGCTTTGGTCGCGGGGATTGTGGCTGCGGCGGGCATCATGCTGTGGTACAATGATGCGGTCGAGCCCTTTCAGGAGGACATCGCCGGGCTCGCCAACTACAGCCCCGAATTCCAAACGGCACGGATACTGGATGCCAAGGGCGATTTGATTGCCGCGCTTAACAGCCAGCAGACGGGCGCACGGACGCCCATCCCGCTCGCTGATATGAGCCCCTACATCATCCACGCGATTGTCGCGCAAGAAAATGAGCGCTACTTTGAAGACCCAGGATTTGACCCGATTGCGATTGTCCGTGCCTTTATCCAAAATATCAGTGGCGGCGGCATTGAATCTGGCGCCAGCACCATCACCCAGCAGATTGCCCGCAACCTGGTGCTGCACGATACCGAAGTTTCAGTCGAGCGCAAGGTCAACGAGATTCTGGTCGCGCTGGAAATCGCCCAGCAATATGACAAGAACTTCATCCTTGAGCTTTATCTGAACGAGGTTTTCTTCGCCAATCAAAATTATGGCGTCGAGGCCGCCGCCCAATTCTATTTTGAACACAGCGCGGCGCAACTGAACTTTGCCGAAGCGGCGCTGCTGGCAAGCATCGTGCCGTCCCCCTCACAAAATGACCCCGTTGTGAATCGCCCGATAGCGATTCGGGGGATGCGGGCGACCATGCACAAGATGCTGGACATCGGCTGCCTGCAATTCCAGCATGGCGATTGGCCGCGCCGCGGCCCCTTCTGCATTGCCGACGGTCAGGAGATAATCGCTGACGGCATCCCGCAGATTCTCGTGCGCACCAGCAGCGCCGGCGAGATTGCCGGCGGGGCAGCCATCCTGCAAATTGCGGAAATCGAATCGACGGAGTTCGAGCCGCTCAATGTTCGGCTGCGTCATCCCCACTTTGTCAATTATGTTCAGGCGAAAGTCGAAGCCGAATTTGGCGCCAATGCCCTGTTCCAGCGTGGCTTTCATATCTATACCACCTTGAATCCCTCTGTGCAGGCAGCCGCGCAGACGGCGCTGAGCCACCAAGTGGGTCAGCTGGTGTCGACTGGCGTGAATACGGGCGCGGTCATGGTGACCGACCCCAACAGCGGCGCGATTCGGGCGATGGTCGGCAGCCATGACTTTGAGGATGACCTCGCAGGGCAGGTCAACAATGCGCTGACTTTCCAGCAGCCCGGCTCGGCAGTCAAACCCATCGTCTACACAGCGGCCCTCAGCAGTCATCAGGGGGATTATCTGACGCCTGCCAGCATTTTGTGGGATGTACCCGTGACCTATGACCTTGGCCTTGGCGGGACGTATTCGCCCCTTAATTTCGACCGCCGCTTCCATGGACCGGTGGCTTTGCGGGTCGCCTTGCAAAATAGCTACAATGTCGCCGCGGTCAAGACCTATCTGTTTTCGGGGAATGAGCGCTTTGCCGAAACAGCGCAGCGCTTCGGTTTGCAGTTTCCCGATGGATTCATACCGACCATCGCCAGCGCCCTGGGCGCCAACGAGGTTCGCCTGTTTGATATGATGCAGGCTTATGGCGTCTTTGCGAATGGCGGTCGGCGCGTGCCACTCTACGCGATTGAGCGCATCACCGAAATCATCGATGGGGAAGAGGTTGAGGTCGCGCGAGAGCGACTGCCAGCCGAACAGGTGATTCCGCCAGCAGTCGCCTATCTGATGCAGAATATCCTCAGCGACGACCAGGCCCGCCAGCCGACTTATCCGCCAGCTTCAGCCCTGACCCTGGAAAACATCGGCATCCCCACCCAGAACTTCGTCGCCGCCAAAACTGGCACCTCCAACGACAGCCGTGACCTGTGGACGATGGGATTCACCCGCCATGCTGTTGTTGGCGTTTGGCTGGGAACTTACGATAATTCGCCCACCTTCGGCACAAACGGCTTTGCCAGCGCCGCGCCAGTGTGGCAGGCGGTCATGGAGGCCGCGCTGGTCGGACGGACGCCGGCCCCATTTGAAAACCCTGGCGGTGTGGTCGCTCGCCAGATTTGCCGCACCACCGGCACGCTCAATGATCCCGCCTGCCCCGAACCGACCACCGGGCTCTTCATCCAAGACCAGTTCCCGCCCGGCCCCGAACAGGGTTTTGTTCAGACCCTCACCATTGACAGCTGGACCGGCTTGCGGGCGAACGACTTTTGTGATGACCATGTTATCGAGCAGACCTTTGCCGCGATTGATGACCTTTCGGCTGTCGATTGGCTGAATACAACACCCGAAGGGCAGGCCTATGCGGAATCAATGGGCTTTTCGCTGCCTGTATCGCCGCCGCCAGAGGGCTTTTGCGCTCAAGGGCAGCGGCTGCCTGTGGTCACAATCAGTTCCCCGAGTGAGGGCGCTGTGGTGCGTGGCGCTGTCGAGATTCGTGGACAGGTGCAGGCATCGGACTTTTCCCATTATGAATTGCTGTATGCCAGCGCCGCGCAAGCCGATGCCTTCTTCCCGATTAGCGCCGCCCTGATTGAAGTCCCGCAGCATGGCGGTCTGCTGGGGACTTGGGATACCTTAGCGGCTCAAATTCCGAGCGGTCATTACATCCTGCGTCTGCTGGCGACCTCATTAACCGGTGGCTCTATCCAGCATGACCTGCATATCTTGGTGGACAATCCGACGCCAGGCCCAATTTTTATGCCGACGGTTGTTTCCACGCCATCTGGCTAGCTGCCTGCCCGATATTTTCTGCTACAATATCCCCAGCGCAAAATCGGAAGGACACAGGCATGAGGCAGCACCCTCTGCTGGAAGGCATGAATCCACAACAGGCAGCGGCTATTACCGCCCCCAAGCAGGGGCCGGTATTGGTGCTGGCCGGCCCTGGCAGCGGGAAGACCCGTGTCCTGACGCACCGCATCGCTTATCTGATTGAGCAGGGCGTGCCGCATCATCGCATCATGGCCGTGACCTTTACCAACAAGGCGGCGGGCGAGATGCGCGAGCGCATCGAAAAGCTGCTGGGGATGCCCTTGCGCGGCTTGCAAGTGGGTACATTCCACGCCACCTGCGCCCGCTTCCTGCGGAGGGAGGCGGAAAGCATCGGCTATAAGCGGGATTATGTCATTTACGACAGCGATGACCAGCATTCTCTCGTCAAACGGGTGATGAGGGACCTCAATCTTGACCCCAAGCAGTATAATCCGCGCCCGATTTTGGCGAAAATTTCCAGCGCCAAGAACGAGATGATTTTGCCGCCGGATTTCCAGGCACCAGATTATTTCAGCGCGGTTGTCAAGCGGGTATATGGCGCGTACCAGAAAGAATTGAAGGCTGCCAATGCGATGGACTTTGATGATTTGCTGCTTAATATGGTCTTCCTGCTGCGTGATAATAAGTTCGTGCGGGAGAAATATCAAAGCCGCTTTGAATATGTGCTGGTCGATGAATTTCAGGATACCAATAAGCCGCAGTATGAACTGGTGAAATATCTCGCGGCTCCGCAAAACAACATCTTTGCTGTTGGCGATGAAGACCAGGCGATTTATGCTTTTCGCGGCGCGGATTATCGCCATATCTTGCACTTTCGCAAAGATTATCCCGCGCTGCCTGAAATCCTGCTCGAGCAGAATTATCGCAGCACCCAAAACATCCTCGATGCCGCCCGCGCTGTGATTGACCGTAATCGCAACCGCACTCCCAAAGCATTGCATACGGATAAGGGGCCTGGCGAACGCATCCATGTCCACGAAGCCTATGACGAACGTTATGAAGCGGAATACGTGCTGGAGCAGATTCATCAGCTGCGCCTGCGACAGGGCTGCGATTACAGGGATTTTGCCGTGATGTACCGCACCAATGCCCAATCACGCGCGATGGAACAGGCTTTTGTGAATGCGGGGGTGCCTTATGTGCTGGTGGGCGGGGTCGGCTTTTATAAACGGCGCGAGGTCAAGGACCTGCTGGCTTATCTGCGCCTAATCAACAACCCCGATGACCGCGTTAGCTTTGAACGGATTATCAACGTTCCCAGACGCGGCATCGGCAAAAAATCGCTGGGCGACTTCACCGCTTGGGTAACGCGCGAGGAAATGACCATCAGCGAGGCGCTGAACCGCCTGTTTTATGGTGACCCCGCGCCGCTGTCAGCGGCCGCCAGGAAAAAATTTGTCGCCTTTGCTGAATGGCTTTCGGGCTGGCAGGATATAGCGAAAGCGGGCGACCTCTTGACTATGTTTGACAGTATCCTAGCGCAGACGGGCTATTTCGCTTATCTGAATGACATCAGCAAATTGCCCGAAGAAGCCGCCGACCGCAGCGACAATGTGCGCGAGTTGCGCGGGCTGCTGGGATACGCGCTGGAGGATGACCAGCCGCTGCATGAGTTTCTTGCCGAACAGTCGCTGGTGGCGGATGTCGATAGCCTGAAAGATGACGCCGATGCCGTGCCGCTGATGACCCTTCATGCCGCCAAGGGTCTGGAATATCCGGTAGTATTTATCACTGGGCTGGAGCAGGGACTTCTGCCGCATTCGCGTTCGCTCGAAGAGAAAGAGGGCATCGAGGAGGAACGCCGTCTGTTCTATGTCGGTGTGACCCGCGCCAAGCAGCGGCTCTATCTGAGCTATGCCTTTCGGCGGGCATTTTACGGCGGCGGTGGCACGCTCACAAGCCACTCGGAATTTCTTGTTGATTTGCCGCTGCATCTGCTGGATGGCTCGCCGACCACGCTGGCAAGCCTGCGCCAGGCGCAATCATATCTATCGCAAGTGCGGGGGGATCGTCCGACACCCTCCGACAGCCGACTTGACCGCGACCTGCGGGCAAACAAAGTCTCCAAATCCAATGCTAAGCTGCGCAAAAAAATTATCCCATTCCCCAGTAGCAATCCGCCTCAGGACGATTCCTCTGGCTTCAAAGTCGGCAGTCGCGTATTTCACTCCCAATTTGGCGCGGGCAAGGTCATTGGCCTTGAAATCGATATTGTTAGTGTCCTGTTTGACGGACATGGCCTCAAAAAGATTTTGGCAGATGCGGATGGCTTCAGGCTGATTGACGGATAATGCCACCCGCGAGCAAGCCGCTGTCCGTCAAGACCGATTCGATACACCCTCTCAAATATCGAGCAGATTTGTGAATCAGCGAGATGAGACTTGCCCTGTCACCAGCCATCTCACCCCACTGAACCCTCTTCTAATATGTCAAGTAGGCGCTGCTGCCAATCTGGCTGCGGGCTGCATCGCCCAGCTTCCACGGCAGAGGCTCAATCTGCGGCTCCAGATACCAGGTGGTTTGCCAGTGTTTGCCACCTGGCGACAACTCGTGCGCCTCACCGATGATGAAGTAGGTCGCATCGTGCTGGGTCTGCGTCTCCTGAAGCCGTATCAGACTGCCGATGGTCAGCGCCAGTTGCTCGGCATGTCGCCCGCCACCCTCTTCGGCATGGCTTTGCAGGGTGATTCTTTGCGCCAGACCAAAGGGAGTTTGGCGGCGATTGCGCTCGAAGTCAGCGATGTGCTGCGCCTGGTCGAGATCATCAATCGAGGGCAGGTTGATGTTCATCGTCCGCCGACCATAGAAGGTGATGCTTGGCTGGTCTTTGGCGCGGACATCCATCTGCCCTTCATCAAGGATTTTGCGTCCCTTGACGACGCACTTCTCGACCACAGCTTCAGTGCTGTCGCTCTCGTTTGTGAAGATCAGATTGGCGCCGTTCGCCTTGGCCTCGACCTTGACCGTGCAGCTGCCCTGAAGATATTCCACGCCTTCGACCGCAACCTCTTTGCCGCCAACCCGCTTGTCCCTCTCGTCCTTGTATTTGACATACACCTCGCGGGTTTCGCCCGGCGCCACCCGAATCACCGCATCCTTGAGTTGCCACAGGGTAGTCGGCTGGTCATCAATGCTGCGGGGATGGCAGGTGACGATGATTTCGTTCTTGGTCTGGTCGAGACTGGCGAAAGTATAGTCCATCCCCGTCATGGCATCATTGAAGGCAGCATCAACCGTATCCTTGTCGAGGATGTGATGCCGATTCCAAAAGACGGCTTTGCCTTCGCGGTCGAAGAAGAACTTGCCGCGTTCGGCGGCGGTAATGTCGCGGATGCCGCGATAGACATCGAAGGTATCCTTGGTCTGGTCGGAGTAGCCACCCTGTCGCACCCAGTTGTCGCCCGCCATTTGCAGGGTGAGCTTGCCTTCTTCAAAGTCACTGTAGGCGTTCAGGTCGGTGAGATAAGTCGATTGCCCAACCCGACTGAAGTTTTCGTCGCCGATGACCCAGGCAGCGCTCAGTGCTGGCGGGAAGATGACCTCCTTAATCAGCGTATCGATAATCTGGTCGCTGCGCTGGTCTTCCTGAAGCTCGATTTTGGTCTCGGTCGCTTTCAGGAATTGCATCGCACCGGTTGCGATAATATATGCCAAGCGCTCCCCATATTGGTTGGCAGCCGGCATGATCATATCAATCCAGCCTGACCAATGGGTGCGTGTGGTAGAGCCATCATCCGATGTCACACGAACTGGTCTTAATGGCGCTAGATTCCCATATAATGGGCTGCCGTTGTTCTCTGGTGAGAAGCGTTTATCCGCATTATTCAGGGTCAAATGCAGAAACCCCTCCGATGCTGTGCCTATATAAGGCGCACGGAAACCGAGAAACCACTGCAACTTGGTTGCATAGTCTGTAACCTCCGAATAGCTGCCATCCCGATTCCAATCGACTTCGACTTTCCATGTTGTTGCCATTGTCTTTTTCTCCTTTATATGACTATTTAAGATTTAAGAAGACCAGAGCTCATACATAGATTCGTGATAGATGTTGACGAAGGTTATGCTGAAGAAAGGTGCATTGCTATATCCCCCCAAAAGATAAAAGCCATCCGGGCTAAACTGCATGAATGCTCCGCTCCAATCACTTGAGAAATCCAGTTGCGGGATAAACATTTCTTTATCCACAGTCAAGTCCCAAGCCCGATATTGATCACAATCATCTGTGGTCATCAACAAACTCCCATCAAGGCTTATATCACCGTCTCGAATGAGGCACGGTCGTTTACCCGGATAGGATGCCAACTCACCCACAAAATTCAAGCTCTTGTCCCTCAAAGACCAGCGGCTAACCGACGCATCTGCTAAGACAATCAGCTGAGAATCACTCGCTGTAAATAGCAGCTTTTCTATTGACTCGGCAGATAAGGCTGCCGGTTCCCAGGCCTCCCACGAATTGGTATCCCAAATCCGGATAGACCCATTACCCACAGCGGCTAGCAAAAGACCATTATCTGAAAATGCCAGCACTTCCAGCATTTGATCTTCGCCAGCTTGAAACTCAATTTCAGCAACCGATTTTGATTCCAAATCAACTCGAAATACCCTCGAATAATCGACAACAGCCAGGAGCCATTCACCGGCAGGATGTATCAAAATCTCGCTAATCTCTCCCTTGCTCACAGGCAGTTCTTCGGAGGGAAGCTCCTTTCGTTCATCGTAGCGCCTCGCCTGCTCGAAAATACCGCCGGTTGGCGTAGGATGAACGAAAGGAATCCACTCTTGTCTCAAATCCCAAAACAAAAGACTGCCAGTATTTGTTCCAACAATGATTAGGTCCGACGTGACTGCCAGTTGAGAAAGGGACTCATTTACTGCCAGCCTTTTGACCAGCGAAAAAGCACCGAACCTGATGTATTCGAGGGAATGAAGGTCCAGATATTTTAGCATGGGGTTCTCACTCGCGGCACGCCACAATTCCGTACCCTCTGGTACGTCCCCCAATGTAACGAATATGAGCTCAGTCTCGTGCCAACTTGCTTCAAGCAGCCTGAAAATGGGGGCTTCCTGAGCTGCGAAGCTGAGAATTCGGTGTACGTTATCGACAGAAAATGCCGAGGTCGCGGCACAGGCTGGGTCGTCCAGATAGCTGCCGCACAAAATGTTTTGTGCGTGAACGATATTGACCACAAATACAAATGCCAGTAGAGCGATCGTTTTATTAAGCATTGTTATCTCCTATCTAAGATGCCGCACTAACTGCGGAAACCATGGCGTCTCCTCAAATGGGCTATTGGGATCAAACTTAAAACTCGCATCCTCTTTAGACTCAAAGACAGGCAAATCCTTCAAATTGACACCCTCAGGCAACTCTACACCACCGGCATATACCCAGTATACATCCCCCTGAGCCATAACAGCAATCCAATCCCGATGAAGATCCTCCTCAACTTCAATGCGTCCAAATATGGGGAAGTTTTTACCCTTTTCTAATGTTGTTACCTTCCTCCCGGATGTCGAGGGGGTCTCCCGAACATTAGTGCCTGCAAGAAACGGGATCGTTCCGATTCCTACAACTTGTGGCAACATGTCCTGCTCTGCGAAGAATGTCAGCGCGTTTTCATTGTCACGCGCATTATACACAATCGCATTTCGGAGCCATTTATCCATATTCGCATCCATGAACTCTTGCCAGGCACAACCTTCTGGAGCATTTGTAAAGCCTTCAGCCCCGTCGTCGGAAGTTTGATGGACAATCGCATAGCGGAGCCATTTATCCATATTCCTACCCATAAACTCTTGCCAGGCACAACCTTCTGGAGCATCTGTAAAGCCTTCAGCCCTGTCGGAAGTTTGATGGACAATCCAGTTTAGAAAGGCGTCGGCTGTCACCTCATTCGGACTCTCGTCTTCACTCTGTTGAAGCGATTGTATTTGCCACTCATTCAAGTCCGCCTCAGTAAAGAGTTCATGACCTGCTGGCGCACCCAGATCCTCGTAAAGTGATCTCAAATCAGAACTCAAATCAGAATGAGAAGCGATAAATAGTTCGCCGGTTAATACGGCCGGGTTTGGTGCGCCCATACCGACACGAGATTGAGGATGCCCAATAGTCTGGTTGATCGAACTGCTGCCATCTTTGTCGCCCATTCCCGCGGCAGCATTGAATATATGCCCCAATTCATGCAAGAGGAGATATGGCAGCAGATTATAATTCCTTCCGTTTTCCTGTTCCTGCTTCCAGAATATGGTTATCGTGTGACCTATTACTTGTGCAATTGCGTTGTCGCTCGCTGTCGTTGACCGATTTAACGTTATTGCGCCGAATACCAATTGGAATGCCTTGGCATCGTCCACAGCTAACCCCATATCCCGCAAGCGGTTGCCAAATACCCTTGCTGTCATTTCCAATCCAACATGGGCAGTTCTGATATTGGCTAAATTCCATTCATCTGCACCATCAGCACGGGTAAACCTAACATTGAAGGTATCTTCTACCAGTGTCTGATAGCTCTCGAATGACTCTGCTGCATCTGCATCATTTGCATCAGCCGTGCCAGATTTATCAAGCGCTTCTTCCCAAGCGTCGTTTAACAGGTCATTGCTGTTCTGGGCAAGCCTGCTGCTTAGCTCTTTGATACCATGTCCCAGCAGTTTCTGCGTCCAGTAGTCCAGACAAGCTCTAGCTTCCGCATCATTTTCTTCATCTATGCCGTATTCACCACACAAACGCAGATAGCGTTCAGAGTCCCCTTGGAATGCTGGTGGAATCCCTTCACACTGAATAGCGATTTGCACCTCATGAACTACGGGATTGTGGCGTGCCGCGAGGTAGAACTCCATATCGGCAGGATCTATTGAATTGCCTGGCACATCCACGAAATTAACCAGGCCAAGTGCGCTGATGTCGGGCTGCCATTCCATATCCTGCGGAAAGCCAGAGAGGGATGGCTTGTTTGAACCCGTCTCGCGTCGTTTCTCCTCTTCCTCGGATTCATGACTGCCCGATGCCTCTTGAACAGGTTCTTGATGTTCCTCTGCCCGCTTGTTGTCGAAAGCGGTGTAAATGACCGGGGGTGGCACATATTTTGGAGCGGGGGAGGGCTTGCGATTTTGCGGATGGCTCGGATGGGTTTTCGGCAAGCCAACGACCGGTTTATTGCCCGGATTAAAATCATCCGGCACTTTGCTCAGATTGTTGACGATGAATTTCTCGCCGTCGTAAATGATTGAGCCTTCGTCATCAATTGAGATTCCTCTGAATGGCATAGTCTCTCCTTGCTAACTATCGAGCAGGTTTGTGAATATGTTTGTGTGGCATTTGCCCTGTCACCAGCCAGTCCACACGACACAATCACTTCACTATAACGTCTATCACATTCCAGCCTCAAAAGGGGAACTGTTTGGTCTCATATTTTCAAATTGTCCGAAAATCTTGTGGGGATACCACCAGGCAGCGCTGAGCGCTGGCGGGAAGATGACCTCCTTAATCAGCGTATCGATAATCTGGTCGCTGCGCTGGTCTTCCTGAAGCTCGATCTTGGTCTGTGCCGAATTGAGAAATGTCATGGTAACAGTGCACAAGATTTTGACGATCCGCTCGCCATATTGATTAGCTGCCGGATGCACTGATTCGACCCAGCCTGACCAGTGTGTACGAGTGGTCGTCCCGTCATTGGATTGAATCCGAACCGGGCGCAGAGGTTGGATTTTCCCTGCCAGCGGATTAGAAGCGTCATCGTTCTCGGGCGAAAAGCGGCGGTCGCGGTTATCCAGCACCAGCCCCAGCACTGAATTTTCAGCGATATCCCTAAAGGGCTTGCGGAAGCCCAGGAACCAGTTGACCCAGAGGGTGCGGTTGGTGACAATATCGTCTCCAGTGAAGCCCCCGTCTCGATCCCAATCAATCGCGATTGTCCAGGTGGTTGCCATTTTATTTTCCTCCTTCAGTTTGAATTTAGGCATTTGCGAACTTGATATTCCCTACCATAAGATCAACATCAAAATGAGTTTCCACTGGCATTCATCCCTCCCAAACTTTTCTAAATTCCAACCCAGTCAAATTGTTGATTTCAACCAACTGTTTGAACTCATCGGTAACAAACGGCATATTACGTTTGAACATCGGAAGTTTGAATATAGGTATCCCAGTAATGCAATCGGGATTGAACTCATACTTGACGATGATGGATATATGCTTACTAAATTTAGAGTGGGTCATTTCGCTTCGGTCATAGTCCAGACAATCGACTATCATGGTATTGATCGCATAGTAGATGGTATCAGTGATTGTATAGGACGCTAGAGGCAGAAATTCGACGTAGTTCTTAACTAAGTCAAAAATTATGTCCTTAGCTTTCTCATCACATACCAGTACCGTTCCCCAACTGGGAAAGTTTGCTATGCCTTTATCCTCGCTAAAATCAAGCGGATGATACCAGACATACTGCGGCTCCCAAGTTTCGAATTCAGGTGTACCATCGTACCGTGGGAAAAAGTCATACTGTTCATCGCGTACACTCAGACGATTGAAACCGTCTGTGTTGTGATCTAATCTCCACGCTGTGGTCATTGACTCACCCCCTTCATATTGCTTAGGAACTCTGCAAATTTATCTGCTAGTATATCCACATCATCTGCATAATCGTTTAGCTTATGCGGGACTCTGGCTGTCTCACCAAGAAACTCAACAATCGCATCGGGATTATCAAGTTGTAAGACAGCCTTATTTATAGTTTCCACATATTCAGACGAATACGTCAAAGAGTGGACTGATGTTTCCAAGCTCACTCCATTATATGCTGAATTCACATATACCCCATAAGATTGCATGCTCTTGATGTTCCTCTGCCCGCTTGTTGTCGAAAGCGGTGTAAATGACCGAGGGTAGCACATATTTTGGAGCGGAGGAGGGCTTGCGATTTTGTGGATGGCTCGGATGGGTTTTCGGCAAGCCAACGACCGGTTTATCGCCCGGATTAAAATCATCCGGCACTTTGCTCAGATTGTTGACGATGAATTTCTCGCCGTCATAAATGATTGAGCCTTCGTCATCAATTGAGCTTCCTCTGAATGGCATAGTCTCTCCTTGCCAAATATCGAGCAGGTTTGTGAATATGTTTGTGTGGCATTTGCCCTGTCACCAGCCAGTCCACACGACACAATCACTTCACTATAACGTCTATCACATTCTAGCCTCAAAAGGGGAACTGTTTGGTCTCATATTTTCAAATTGTCCGAAAATCTTGTGAGGATACCACCAGGCAGCGCTCAGCGCCGGCGGGAAGATGACCTCCTTAATCAGCGTATCGATAATCTGGTCGCTGCGCTGGTCTTCCTGAAGCTCGATCTTGGTCTCGGTCGCTTTCAGGAATTGCATCGCGCCATGGGCAACAACATCGACCTGTCTATTTCCATATTGCCCACCGGTGGGAATAATAGCTGCAATCCATCCCGTCCAATGGATTCTGATTGTTGTCGCATCATTGGATTGAATCCGCACTGGTCGCAATGGCACCAGTTTATCCTTGAGCGGACTGGCATTGTTCTCTGGTGAGAAGCGTTTATACCGGTTGTATAAGCGCATCACCAGTGTTGAACCATCGGCTGTGAGTTGGTAAGGACGCTGCATTCCCACAAACCACTCGGCATATAGAACATATTGAGTAACATCATCATGTTCTCCGCTAAAATCTCCATCACGATCCCAATCAATCGAGATTGTCCAGCTTGTTGCCATCTATAGATTCCTTTCTTCTTGACTTAGTTATCCAACATATTATTTGTTGCCCATAGCGATGCCGCTCGATAACATCACTTAGACGACTGCAACAAATAGCAAAAGCCTTGTCATTTGAGCCTCCTTCTCTTGGTGGAGCTTCGCATCCTCTCATTATGGGCATTTTATGTCGCTAATCTGTTCATCAGCATCAAATGCTTCGGGATGTAAGTCAAAGCCATCAAATCGTTGCAGCAACTCGTATGTCTTGGCATCCCATACGCGGATATCACCAAATTGGCCGACTACCGCAAACCGACTGCCGTCCGGGTGCCATGCTATCGAGTCGACGAAAAACTGGAGGGGTACTACCAGTTCATAAATACTGCCTGGCAGTTCCGCTGCTAATTCGCCGCTTTGACCATCAAACACGCGTAGATGGCATCTTTCCGAGCTTGTCGCGAAATGTCCGGATTCCGGTGACCACTTTGCTGCCATTGTATGGTTAGGTCGTTCACCACTAGCTACGCCTTCGTAGTCGCTGAATATCCTGGTGCCTGAGCCTGTTTGAAGATCAAATAGCCACCCACCTATTTCTAAGATCTGGTAATCACGATTGCAGTCTGTCACCATGGGGTAAAAGTGACTGTCGAATGTTTGCAGTATTATATTTTCAACAATGTCCACGACATAGACCGTCTGTACAGTTACAATGACGACAGTGTTTTCAGTGAACCAGCAGAACCCCAACGTTTCGTAAAATTCCGCGTCGGGTCTCGCTGTGCGACTGTCAAAAAAGAAAAGTTCTTCACCAGTTATTGCATCCCAAATATGTGTTGTACCATTAAATCCACCTATAATGAGATCCTCTTTCGGATGCCAAAGTACCTGAGTCCAAAGCCTAGGAAACTCGATTTCAGTAATGACTTCAAGCTCGCTGACATCGACGATTCTGATAGAGTCCTCTACAAACAGAACTGAAACAGCTACCAAATCGCCAGCAGCATTCCACTCCACGAATCTAGGCCAGTTGCTTCTACTTTGCTCGACTTCAATATAGCCCAGTTCGTTGAAGTCGTTGTCAAAGAACCAGACTCCCTTACCGCCGCCAACCGCTATCGTTTCGCCATCGGGACTCCAGGCAATCGATGACGCCCACCCCCGATCTTGTGCGTAGGTGACGCCACATAGCATCATTACCCAGACGGTCACAAAGTATAAAGTTAGCATTTTCATTTGTGTTTTCTCCTTTTTTACTCACTGAGCAACTTATTCAACAGTATTGGAAAATGTTCTTGCGCTTTCTTGGCAAGTTTGTACTCTGCCCACTTGACAGGTCGCCAATCACAGCCACCGTGTTTTGTGCAGTTGTAGAATACCCGAGCGCCAAGCTGTTCGTTAAGCTCATCTATAGACTTATTGATTGAATATACTTGATATGGTTCACTAATTCCAGGATTAGAGGTATCAAGCACTGCTGTCATAAATAGGTCTGCCCAAAATTCCTCAGTGAGAAGTTGCTTGCCGGCAAACCCTTCAATTGCATATTGCAATATCACATCGTCCAGAGGCAAGCCTGTCTTGTGAATCCATTCATCCCATGGAGGAACATCGGATCCATAGTTACCTTTAATACTCTGTCGTAAATGATTGAGCCTTCGTCATCAATTGAGATTCCTCTGAATGGCATAGTCTCTCCTTGCTAACTATCGTGCAGGTTTGTGAATATGTTTTGTGTGGCATTTGCCCTGTCACCAGCCAGTCCACACGACACAATCACTTCATACTGGGCTGCCGTTGTTCTCTGGTGAGAAGCGTTTATCCGCATTATTCAGGGTCAAATGCAGAAACCCCTCCGATGCTGTGCCTATATAAGGCGCACGGAAACCGAGAAACCACTGCACCTTGGTTGCATAGTCTGTAACCTCCGAATAGCTGCCATCCCGATTCCAATCGACTTCGACTTTCCATGTTGTTGCCATTGTTTTTCTTTTCTATATGATTTGATAAACTAATGCTGAGGTGTTGGCAGAATCACCAACAACTGTTTCGACTTGATATTCCATAACCATACATTGCCATCAGGACCTATAGTCGCCATTAACTCACTATTCGGGTGGAGTATTGGCGCCACGCCGGGATACTCGGTAAACTCTAAATCATTCTTGATGTTCCATACTGCAATTCCAGACCTTCTCTTGCCAACTAAGAACTCGTCGTTCAAAGTAAATTGCGGAAAAAAATGTTCGGAATGTTCGTCTTTGAACACAAATTCGCCAGTCTCTACATTCAAAATTGCTACTGTTGTGTCAAACATACAGTCATATACAAACACAAGTAATGAATTATTATGACTAATGCCCCATGTGGGATTGTCATCACAGTTACGTATGCCGGTTGGTTTGCTTGTTTTTAATGTCCATGTGTCGGTCTCATAAACCTGTAACGTAATTTCTTCTCCAATTAACGCTCCTTCTACCGCAAAGGCAAATAATGAACCATCGGGGCTGAATGCACCTGTTCTGCCTTCCGATGTCAAGCGAGCCAGCGACTGACCAAGACCCTGTTCAATATCGAATTCATACACGACAGTGGCGTTTTTGAAGTAGTCTGACCACTCCACATACTGACCCCAATCGGGACTTAGCCAAGTCCGGTAAACTTCCGGTCTGTGACGCTCGGCATCAACTGAATAGATGCGTTTCCCTGTATGGATATTCCATATTGACATCTCGTGTCTACCACCCGCATACCAGGCGCTAAAGGTCACGATATGATTACTGTCAGGGCTGAATGAACTCCATCTATAGTCAATTGGTGTTCCTATTTCTGCCCTTTGAAGCTCAAGGATGATGTTATTGTTTTCTATATTGAACACTGACAACTGATGATAAGCTCCGACAGCAAGATACAGATTGTTTGGACTAAAAAACATTCTTGCATAAGAGTAAATAGCTTCTGCCAGATATCGAGGTGGCAGCAAAAGATTTTCCAGATCATAGAGCCAAATTTCGCTAGTGCCGTTGGGAGATCCAATCACCTCTGCGCCAGATCTCACAGCCAGATATCGCCCATTTTCAGACATGTTAATGGACATCGCCCGCCATGATGAGTCTTGCTCTTGTGCTTGAAATACATGGTGGAAACAAGTGAGATACAAGAAAAGCAAAACAGTGGTGGTTAGCCTTCGTTTATTCACGGTCATAAATCCTTTTTCCTTTCTCATCTTGAGCTTGTCCAAGTTCATCAAGTTCAGGCCAAACCCTTACTGGGTCCAAATTTTCACCGTGTACAGTGAAAACGTTGTTATCCGGGAAGAGGTTACTACGTTCGGCGAAGGCTATATAGCAATCGACACAATCAGGACTGCTACGCATGAGATTGGTTGTTTCAACCATTCCTCTCCCATCGCTACTGGGTGAGCCAAAGTACGCGAGACTTAAATCCAAGTGCCTGTTAATTTCTTCATCTTCTGGGTTGTCTTTTCTTTTCTGTGTTCCTGTGTTTCCTGTCGTCCCTATGATAGCTTTATCCTCACTATTGATAAAGATTCCTGGTTGAATATGCCCCTCAATTACTGACAAATGACCAAATCCAATGAATATCCTGCCATCCTCTCGCCATTGGTCAGGATTATGATTGGGGTCATTCGCCAGTCTTTGCATTATTTCTTCATGTGTTTGATAGACAGAAGCCGGAAAACTTATAACAACATAATTTCCTAAGCCTCTATCATCCGGGCCTTCTTTACTCACTAACTCAACTCTAACATCCGGGCCAATTACAGGTGTCTGCACTCGAAATGGATCAATCCCTCCTATGGGATTAAAATCGCGTGAAAGCAACCCTTTTTTACTACTATCTACCCACTTTGCACCATACAATGTTAATTCAATACCCAATGATTTATCAAATGGCTCATTGACTACAACTGATTCATCAACTACAAAAGATTGTAGCACATATGCTTCTGACGGGATTAACGTTGATGTGGGTATCCATGTCGCCGTTGGTGTAGCAGTAAAATGAGGCGTATTGGTAACAAAGAGAGTTGCGGACATGGGTGTAGGTGATGGTGTCGATGTCGGTTGCGTGGTTGGTGTGGTAAGTGAGTAAGGCGTATTGGTGACAAAGAGTGCCCCGGTCCTTGGTGTATTCGCCTGAAATTGCTCCGAACCAACTGTATTGAGGTCGTTTAGGCTACTTAGACTCGGTTTTCCATACATTATGTAATCCAGATAAGCTCTAGCTTCCGCATCATTTTCTTCATCTATGCCGTATTCACCACACAAACGCAGATAGCGTTCAGGGTCCCCTTGGAATGCTGGTGGAATCCCTTCACACTGAATAGCGATTTGCACCTCATGAACTACGGGATTGTGGCGTGCCGCGAGGTAGAACTCCATATCGGCAGGATCTATTGAATTGCCTGGCACATCCACGAAATTAACCAGGCCAAGTGCGCTGATGTCGGGCTGCCATTCCATATCCTGCGGAAAGCCAGAGAGGGATGGCTTGTTTGAACCCGTCTCGCGTCGTTTCTCCCTTTCCTCGGATTCATGACTGCCCGATGCCTCTTGAACATGCTCTTTATGTTCCTCCGCCCGCTTGTTGTCGAAAGCGGTGTAAATGACTGGGGGTAGCACATATTTTGGAGCGGAGGAGGGCTTGCGATTTTGCGGATGGCTCGGATGGGTTTTCGGCAAGCCAACGACCGGTTTATCGCCCGGATTAAAATCATCCGGCACTTTGCTCAGATTGTTGACGATGAATTTCTCGCCGTCGTAAATGATTGAGCCTTCGTCATCAATTGAGATTCCTCTGAATGGCATAGTCTCTCCTTGCTAACTATCGAGCAGGTTTGTGAAAGGGAGATGCACAGCTTGCCCTGTCAAGCCACTGCGCATCCCCACCGCGTAAAGATGAAGCTAGATCGTTCCCCAAGTCGGTGCGTCGCCCGTTGCCGGCTGCAAGGTGGCGCTGAACATGATGGCGCCACCAGTCGTGATTTGCGGGCGGTAACTCCCGATCAGAAATTCCCCGGTGTATTTGGGGTCGCTTTGGGTTGGCGTTGCATTATCGCCGACCTGTACTTCCAGCGAGACCCGCTTGCCAGCAGCAAATGCGCCCTGGATGACGGTATGGGTGCCGCTGGGGCTGTCTGTCGTCAGATACCCCTGAATCGTCACCGGCGCCCGCAGTTGCCCGTTGATAAACTGATGGACATCATCACCAAAGCCGGTGACATCAAATTGGTCATAACTCAGCCCCAGATCAATGCTGCGGATGTCTCCATCGGCAAAGGTGCGCAAGGTGCCGCCCCGGTCGTCCATTTTCACGATGACATGATCGCCTGATAAAGCCATGTTGTGTCGCTCCTTTTTGCTTTGAGTTAGTTTGGAATCAGTGATATTGCAATTTTGAC
Source organism: Aggregatilineales bacterium (assembly GCA_965214515.1). Taxonomy (GTDB): domain Bacteria; phylum Chloroflexota; class Anaerolineae; order Aggregatilineales; family Phototrophicaceae; genus UBA6055. Next base: position 2,244,821 of record OZ243955.1, on the reverse strand, counting down.
GGCATCCCCAGCTGACCCGCTGCGCGTTGCTTTCCAGCGGATGTAACGGGGTATCGTCCCGCTGATCTGTACCTGCTCCGAACCGAGCGCCAATCCGTCCAAGGCGAAAGTTGTCAAGGTGCTTTCTTCGCCGGCAAACGCGCCGCTGGTTGAGCCTTCAATCCGAATGTCATAGGTATCGGCAGCTACGGCTGTCAGCACATGCAAACCGACCAAACCCCCTTGACGACTGGCAGTCCCATTGTCGATTGCGTTCCCGCTGGCTGAACGGCTGAAGCTGGTCGGCGGCGTCAGCGCCATGCCCCAACCCCCGAACTCACCCCGATTGGCAAACACCGCCTGAAAGGGAATAAGCTGGTTGAATTGGGACAAGTTGCCATAACGTGCCTGTTGGGTCAGTAAGCTGAAGACCGGATCACCCGCGCTCGGTGTCGCGTTCTGCCCCACATAAACCGAGAACAGCCCATCGACATCGACCCCATTGAGCACCGGATGCGACCTGGCACTGTCGCTGTTCATAAAACCGGTATGCTGTACCGCTATCATGCGCTGTCCAGGCAGGAACTTATGCACCTCGTCACCGAAGGCGGTGGCATCAAACAGGTCGCGGTTGTCATAGATATGGATGCGGTTGCTGTCGCCGGTGAGTTCATAACCATCGACCAGGATTTGTACATGATCGCCTGCAAGTTTGGGCATCATCCCCTCCTAGATATGTTGATAGCGATTGACATAGCCGTGCAGGACGATCGCATTTGCCTGTTCGGCAAAAGCGCGAACAATCGCCCCATTTTGCAGGACGTTGCCAGTAATCACTTCCGTGAAGCCTCTTTCGGCCGGGATCGTGATTTCGATGAGATCATCCGGGCTGCTGGTGCCACCCCATTCGACTGTCAGCTTGACCGCCAAGCTAGAGGTATTCACCGCCTGAATAAAAATCTCATCCCATTCGTTTGCCGCGACGCTGCCCAGCGCTTGATGAATCAGGCTGCCGGGGCTGGCGGTCGCCGCCACTTTGATGCCGCGCCCATCGCGGCTGCCGCTCAGCTTGCGCTTCTGATAATCGCGGTAGTCGCGCGTTTCATTGTACATATCGCCTGCTCCTTTCTGGCTGGCTCTCCTAAATCTCCCGCACCACGAATTGGGCATTGCTTTCCATATAAACTCCTGCGCCTCCCTTCCACTGAAGTTTGAAGGTATGTGACCCTGCGCTTAAGCCTTGAATCAGACGTGTAAAACTCATATTGTGCTGATCCGTCTTAAACTGGTACACTAAAATACCAGTATCGCCGCCTTGTCGTGCGCCATTGACCTCAATATCAATGTGGACTCTTGTGGAAGTCGTCCCTCCCCTCCGATCTACAGAGCCACAAAAATGAACCATCACATCTCCACCGACTGTCGTAATCGTCAGATTCAGGTTGGCGCTATCGACATCGACAAAGCTGCTTCCAAGTGTCGCATCGATACCATTTGTCAGTGTCGAGGTTGCGATCGCTTTTTGTCTAAGCGTGTTCAGATTCTCGCCGATGCTGTTCATATCGCTGGCGGAAACCAGTTCGCCAGTTGTCCAATCGGTCTTGGGGGTTGTCCAAGCCATGAAATCGTCTCCTTCACTAGACTTTTAGCTGTTTCTTGCGTATAATTGGACTATCCTGCTAAATATCGAGCAGGTTTGTGAATGTGTCGTGTGCAATTTGCCCTGTCACCAGCCGATTCACACGACACAACCGCTTTGTTGTGTACCCTGTAACAAGTCATCTTTTATCGTCTGCTGTTCTTGTCCTTTCTCTATTCAATTTAACGATGCTTGCACCCTAGCACACTCTGGTCCCCAAAGGGCGACTGTTTGGTCACGCATTGTCAAATTGGATTAAGACCTTGTGTCGTTTGCTTTTTCTCGAACAATCCAGGCAAGTTGTGTTTCTATAGGCTCAAGCGCGGGGCGAGGTGTTTCGCAGGTGTCTCAACATCTTGAAGCCATTGTACAAATTGACCATGCAGCCGCCGAATGACTTCCGGGTTCGCGGCGCTGACATCCTTCAGATGACCGGGGTCTTCCTGGGTGCGATACAATTCGACAGCCTGGCTCTCGACGCTGTACAGCAAGTCCCATTCGCCATCGGTGATGCTGCTGGGTGAGACTTCGGCAACAACCCGATTTTGGTCATCCACTGTTTTGGATAGCTGTCCAACTTCTTCAAAAGGGGCGGCAGTGACAATCAGGTCATGGCATGTATCCGTCTTGTTTTGCATCAGGGGCAGGATGGATTTTGCCTGTACGCGCTGCGGGACTTCAACATCCAGCCATTCAAGAATGGTGGGCATCAGGTCTGGAAGTGTGAGCAGTCCGGGTATTCGTCTGCTTTCGTATCCCGGCAGATAAACCAGCAAGGGGACTTGAATTGCCTCATTGTGGAGCGGCGAGCGGTATACGGTTCGCTGTTCGATGGTAAGCCCTTTGGCAAATCCGTCTTCAAAGCCGCTGCTGTCGGGCCAACGGAAACGCCGTTTCCCAAACAGCCCATGCTCGCCAAAATAGAAACCGTGGTCGGATACAAAAATAATGGCGGTGTCTTCCAGCAGATTGAGGACGCGAACCCGTTCCATCAAGTAGCCAAACCAGTGATCGACCATCGAAATCTCGCCTTTGTAACAGGCGCGGGCGATTTCAAGGTCACGCTCGGTAATGCCATCTTCCTCGTAATTCCAATAAGTGGGGGCGATAACTTCGCCATGATAATCCGGCAAATAAGGTTTGACATAATAAGCTGGCGGATCCCAGGGTTCATGCGGGTCCCAGGTATCCACATACAGAAAAAAGGGCTGCTCGTGATGCCGTTCCAGCCAATCGGCAGCTTCCTTAAATGTTTTGGGAGCGCAGTAACCTTCGATTTCGGAGACATGGCGATTTAGATGGCGATATGCCTGCTCGGTCCCGTGCAGTTGTCCGCGCACATAAATAAATTCACCGAAGCCGCGGTCATGTCCATACCCTCTGCGTCCCAGAAAAGGCGTATCCGCAATCGCCGCCGTGGCGTAGCCGGCCTTGCTTAACAGGTCGGATAATGTGATTTCGGATTGTGGCAAGGGACCCCAACCCAGATAAGTAAAGGTATAACGCCCGGTCATCAGGTCGGCACGAGCCGGGACGGTGGGAAATGAGGACGGGTAACAATCTTCAAAGATCAATGAACCTTGGGCGAATCGGTCAAGATTGGGCGCAATGACATCTTGATTGCCATAGCAGGGTAGATAATCGCGGCGAAGTGTGTCCGATACAATGAGAATGACATTCATCTGAAATCACCTTTCTTTTTTAATACACCAGTGTCCGCACAAGCAACTGGCTTATTATTCTGTGTGAGCGCAGAGGATTCTTTTCGCCCCCGCCGTGCGGGCTTATTTGAGACCGGAGCGGACAAATCCCTGTACGTAATATCGCTGCAAGAAGATAAAGATGAGAATCACGGGAACGGTTGCCACAAATGAGCCGGCAAAGACCAATTCCCAAAGGACAGTTTCATCGCTGAACAGTTTCGCCAGCGCCACAGTGATAACGGTTTTGGATTCATCGGTGATGACAATCGAGGGCCAAATGAACGAATCCCAGGAAAAGATGAACTTGATAAAGGCTGCGCTGACCAATGCCGGGGTGATGTTGGGAAGCATGACATTCCAGTACATCCGAAAATAGGAACACCCGTCAATGATGGCGGCATCAAACAAATCTTGCGGCAGTTCGGCAAAATGCTGCCGCAGCAGGAAGATGATGAAGGCGTCTGTGATCCAGGGCAGAAAGATGGACGGGAGCGTGTTGTCGATATGAAGCTGCTGCATGGTCAGGAAAAGCGGAATTAACTTCGCCTCGAAGGCGATGGTAAGCGTTGCCAGAATAACAACAAACAAGATGCGCCGCCCAGGGAATTTGAGCCAGGCAAGCACAAAAGCAATCATGCTGTTGATGGCAACAGCGAAAGTGACGGACATGGAGGCGACGAGGACGCTGTTCAGGGACGCTTGAGCGAAATTCGTTTTTGTAAAGAGATTGGTCAAGTTCTCCAAGGTCGGATTAGTTGGAACAAAGGTCTGTATCGTGATCGGGTAGAGATCGGCAAACAAGTCCTGACGAGTCTTGAAGGTCGAGCCGAGGATCCAAAGGTAGGGGGTGGCGAAAATGATGACGATAATCACAAAAACAAGCACGCGCAGCAGTGACGCATAAGTGAAAGGGGAGACGGCGCGATGGTTTTTAATCATGATCATTGTCCCGCGTTATCCGAAGCTGGAATATGCTGATGGCAATCAGAATGACCGCCAATATGACCGAAAGGGCGGTTGCATAGCTGAAGCGATTGAAGCGGAAGGCGAGGTTGAAGATATAGTAGACGATGACCCGCGTCGCATTCGAGGGACCACCATCGGTCAGGACTTCAATCGGCACAAAGACCTTGAAGGCGGCGATGGTGCTTGTGACCAAAACGAATACATGGGTGCGATTGAGCAGCGGCAGGGTGAGGTAGCGAAAAAGCTGCCACTGTCCGGCGCCGTCGATGCGCCCGGCTTCATAATAGACTGAGGGAATGGCAACCAGCCCGGCGAGATAAAAAATCATGCTCAAGCCGACTTCTTTCCAGACCGTGATGAGAGCCAGCAAAGGCAATGCCTGATGCTTGTCCTTCAAAAAGCCCTGTTTCGGCAGCCCGAATGCCTCCAGAACGCTGTTGATGATGCCGTGTTCGGAATGAAACATCATGCCCCAGACGATGGAGGCAACAACCATCGAGGTCACAGTTGGAAACAAAATGAGCGTTCGCAGCAGGGTCGAGTCTTTGCCCGGCTTGCTAATCAACAGAGCTAAACACAATCCCAAAACCATCTGCAACGGCACTTTGATTAAAAAGAAAAGCGCCGTATTTTTCAGCGATTGAAGGAGGGTGGGGTCGTGGAGCGCAATATCGTAATTTTTCAGACCCGTCCAGGTGAACTCACCGGTAAAGACCTTGTAATCGGTGAAACTCAGCCGAAAGGTATCGGCGATGGGCCAATAATGAAATAAAACGAGTCCAATTAAAGCCGGCAGCGAGAGGATAAACACTGCCCGATAACGCTGAGCGTTCAAACTATTGGAGAACAACCGCTTCATATTCGGATGCCGTTCTTTCCCGATAACATCAATGACATTACCGGGAAAGTGACTATATGTTGATTATCTGAATTGCATGAGTTGGGCTTCGGCTTCTTGAATGGCGTTGTTCAACTCTTCCTGAATATCGCCGCCCAGGGCGATGTTGACCATCATGTCACGGGATACAATCTGATCGAAAATGGTATGCGCCGGGCCACCGGGCCGCGAGTAACCCCATTCCACCATCTCCTCAAAGACCAGCGCCAGGTAGCCTTCCTGGAATTCTGGCAGTTCTGCCTGTAAGGAGACACGTCCGGGAATCAGTTTGGTGACGTTGTGATAAGTGACGTACCCGTCGACGCTGGTAAAATAGGCGACAAACTGTTTTGCCTCTTCGGGATTATCGCTTTTGACTGAAATGCCGGGGGCAAATGAGCCAGTGTGCGTTAGCGGGGTCTTGAGATAGGGCATGGGCATCACATCCCAGTTCAAATCCGGGAAGGTGCGTGCCAAAACCGTCCCGGTTGGTGGAATGGTAAAATAGGTGGCGACCAATCCATTGCCAAAAGCATCCGGGATGTTATCCGTTGGCAGGAAGCCTTCGTTGTACATACTTTGATAAAATTCGTATGCCTCGATAGCTTCCGGGGTGTCGATGTACCCGCGCAAGGTGGTGAAATCGGGTGAGATGGATTCCCAGAGGGGTTCGCCGGGGCTGCTGTTGCTGCGGATGATTGTCCAGGTGAAGAACGAGCCTTGCAGCGGGCTGTTGAAGCCCATCATCCCCCAGACTTCATTGCCCTGTTCGGCCTGATGCGCCCGTACCAGATTGACATTTTCGACAAATTCGGGCCAAGTCCAGGCTTCATCCAGAGTTTTGGGGGCTTCCACACCGGCCGCTGCAAACATATCGGCATTGTAGTACATGACATCGGCGGCATTTGCCCAGGGCGCTCCGTACATAGTGCCATCAAGCGTGACCATTTCGACCAGGTCGGTCATAAAGTCTGCCATATCTTCTTCGCTGAACATATCGTCAAGTGGCAGCAAAGCGCCATTATAAGCCAAATTCTGGATGGCGGTGCCGTTGATTAAAGCAGCGTCAGGCGGATTGTTGCCGGCATAAGCGACTTGCAGGGCATCAAAGAATTCTCCAAATGGAATCGCGGTCACTTCGATCTTGATATGGGGATTGGCGGCTTCAAATGCTGCCACCACAGCGGCTGTGCCTTCGTCTCGGCCGCGTCCAGCCGGAATCCAAAAATCAATCGTGACTTGATCCTGGGCAAAAACAGGCACAGAAAAGGAGGTGATAAATAATATCAATAACGAAACACATAAACCGATTTTGCGTATCATCCGAATCTCTCCTAAATTCATTTCCAACCATTTATTTGACAATCGCTCTATAGAAAATCTATCATATCTCAGCAATTTTTGCAAATTTTGCAAAAAACAGAATAATGTGCAAGAATTAAAGGCAGGTTAAACAGACTTTACATAAGGAGACTATGCCAAAAAAATCTGTCACAATGACCGATGTCGCCCGCCAAGCGGGTGTATCCATTTCCACTGTATCGCGCGTCATCAATGGCTCGGTCAAGGTCAGCCATCACCTCAGAAATCAGGTAGAAACAGCCATTGAGGAATTGAGCTATCAGCCGATTCGCGTCGGGAGTGGTGATCGTCCCGCACCAGGCATTGCTATTATAGTACCGAATATCGATAGCTCCTTCTTCCACAATCTCATACAAGGGATACTGCTGACCTGTTTCGAGAACAGTCATATTCTTCAAATCTACAGCTCAGGTGACGATCCAGAAAAAGAGATGGTACATGCCAGTGAGCTTTTGTTAAGGTCGGACATTCGAGGCGTCATCTTTGCCGGCCCCTGGACATGGAAACATGAGGAGCCTATTCTCAAGCTGGAGGAGAGCAAGCTACCACTTTGCCTGATTAACCGTTTTGCGCCGACTGTTTCTGCGGCGGATGTATTGGAAGTTGAAAGGGAGCAGGGTGCATACGCTGCGACCACTCACCTGCTTCAGTTGGGGCATACACAGATTGGCTGCGTCACAGGAATCCCGTATGCCGACACGGTTTCGGATAAGGTAGCCGGTTTTCGGCGGGCATTGAATGATTACAGCATCGAAATTGATGAAGGCTGGATTCTGGAGACCAATCTGAGCGCCGAAGGCGGGTATCGGGCCGGGCTTGATTTGCTAACCCGCGAGCATCGCCCGACTGCTATTTTTGCCAGAACAGATCGATTAGCAATTGGTATTATGCGAGCCGCGCGAGAGCTTTCGATTGCCATTCCCGACGATTTGTCGATTGTCGGCTATGACGATGAACCTGACGCCAGGTTCTGGCGCCCGGCTTTGACCACTGTCCGCCAGCCGCAATACGAAATGGGAGTAAGGGCGGCGTCATTGCTTTTTGAGCGCATCCGCAACCGGTACTTGCCTCCACGACAAGTCATCATTCAACCGCAGCTGATTGTGCGTGAAACCACCCTCCCTACAGCAAAAACCATTAAGCAGACATGGTTGAAACGTCAGGATACTCGCTATGAATAGCCGTCCCAATATCGTTATCCTTGTGAATGACCATCAGGCATATTATCGTCACGGCTGGGATGGGGGTCCCCGACCTCGCATTCCCCATTTTGACCGGCTGGCATCAGAAGGCATCCGATTTGAGCGTGCCTATTGTGCTGTGCCCTTATGCGGGCCGTCGCGGCGGACACTGCTGACTGGCTTGTACCCCCATAATCATCGCAACTATTATAATTATTCCCATTCGCCTTATGACCACGAGATTTATTTGAGCAGCCTCACCAGGAATGGCTATCGTTGTTTTTATTATGGCAAATGGCACGCGGGAGCCGGCACTGCCCTTGACTTTGGCTGTGAAGGGTTTTCGCTGGAGGATTACGGCAATCCTTATATCACCCCCGAATATCACGATTATCTTGAACGGAAGGGGCTGCCACCGGCAGAACATCATATCGAGTATGTGTTTGACAGCCCGATGATGGCGCGTGAATTTCCGGAATTGGCGGTTGGAAAATCTTATCGCAGCAATCGTTATTGGGCGGGTGAACATGCAATCGGGATGACGACCACTCCAAAAGAAACCCATGAGGCTTTCTTTTTGGCAGATATGGCTTGTCGCCAGTTGGAAAAGCTGGCTGATTTGGATGACTCGGATCCCTTTCACCTGCGGGTGGATTTTTGGGGACCTCATCAGCCCTTTTTCCCGACGCAGGAATTTGCCGATATGTATGACCCGGAGGACATCCCTGAATACGGCAATTTTGCGGATGCGCTGGAAGGGAAACCGGCATTCTTTTGGCGCGACCCACATCGGCAACTGACCGATGAAGAGGGGTGCTTTGTCGTCCCCAGCAAGCTGAACTGGGGAGAGTGGCAAAGGATCATTGCCCGCGCTTATGCGCATATTACGATGGTGGATGCCGCCGGTGGTTTGATTTTGGATAAATTGGACGACCTGGGCTTGTCTGATAATACGCTTGTGATTTGGACGGCAGATCATGGCGATGGATTAGCCAGTCATGGCGGGCGATTTGATAAAGGGTCGTATTTGACCGAAGAGGTTTTGCGTGTGCCTTTGGCAATGCGTTATGCCGAGCATATTCGCGCCGGGCAGGTTTCGGATGCCTTGGTATGTGGCACTGACATTGCACCGACGATATTGGATGCTGCCGGACTGCGCTTTGAGCAGCCAGTTGATGGAGAAAGCCTGCTGCCGCTCGCAGTTGGTGCAAAATCAGTGGGCAGACCCTCGTTATTGGTCGAAACCTATGGACATGGCTTTGGCACGATCGAGCTTGGTCGGGCGATTATCAAAAATGAATTTAAGTTAATCGCCTATCAGAATCACGATGGGGAATTGTATCAGCTTGATACCGACCCATACGAATTGAACAACCTGTTCAATCATCCCGATTATCAAGATGTGGTTAGCGATTTGCAGGGGGAGCTTCGGGAATGGCTGCGGAAGACGGGCGATACTGATTTTGCCTATCCGATTACCGATGAATTTCGGCGGCTGGATACTATGAGATTTCGGGAATTGATGGAACGGAGAGCAAAGGGGAATCGCATCAATGTGTAATCAGCGCAATATCATGCTGATTGTGAATGATGACCTGGCACAGTGGGCATTAGGCTGTTATGGCAACCGCGAGATTCATACGCCGACACTCGATTATCTGGCGCAGACCGGCGTTCAAATGGACAATGCTTTCACGCCGACGCCCGTCTGCTCGCCCGCACGCGCCTGTCTGCTGACGGGTCGGCTGGCGTCGCAGCATGGCATCCATGATTATCTCTCTTCGACTGTGCCGTCTATTCATCGGCGAGGGTGGCTGCAAGATGAGGTGACATTGGCGCAACTGCTGGCACAAGCGGGTTATCAAACGGCGCATTGTGGCAAATGGCATTTGGGAAATGATGACCAGCCGCAAGCCGGGTTTGATTATTGGTTTAGCGGTGTTGGCGATTATCCCGCCGAACACGGCGGAGCGCAGCGCTTCAGCCTGAATGGAGACATTCAATCCATTGCCGGTCACAGGACGCAGGTCATTACGGACAAGGCCATCGAGTTTTTACGTCAGCGAGATACTCACGCGCCTTTTTTTATTCACATTGGTTATTTTGGTACGCATAATCCCTGGCGCGGTCAACCGGAACGCTTGGCGTCTCAATATCGAAACAGCGAGTTTGCCGGTCTTCTTCACCAGCCATCCTATCCATTTGGCAGACAAAATCTCGAATCAACCTTGCCTACACGCTTAAACCCCCGCGAAGCTCTGGCGCAGTATTTCGCGGCAGTATCCCATATTGACGAGGCGATGGGCCGCTTGATGGATGAACTGGAAGCACTTCATTTACGCGAAGAGATGTTGTTTATCTTTACCTCGGATCACGGTCTTTGCTGTGGACATCATGGCTTGTGGGGTAAAGGCAATGCGACCCTGCCGCTTAATATGCTCGAGGAATCGATTCGGATTCCGATGATATTCAACCAGCCGGAACATTTATTTGCTTGCCAGCGCCGATCTGAATTTGTCGATCATCTTGATTTGTTTCAGACCATAGCGGATTATGCTGGTGTTTCTGCCAGCCTTGATGAAGAGCGCCATTATCCCGGACGCAGTTTTCTGCCCATGCTGGATAATTCTGACGGGTTATTGAATTGGAGACAGGCACAGTTTGGTGAGTATGGAAACTTGCGCATGATTCGCACGGGTGATTACAAACTGGTGCGCCGCTATGATGAAAATGCCCCCTCCGAGTTGTTTGACTTGCGGTCTGGCCCATCTGAAACGCATAATCGCTATAACGACCCCGATTATCAACCTGTGGTTAAGCAATTAACAGCCGAAATGGACGCCTACTTTGACCATTTTCAAGACGCGGTTAAGAGTGGATTGCGGGTCAAGCATTTGCCCCGGTATAATCTGTCCGAAGCATGGCGCAGCAGCGGGGACTATCCTTGGGCTGGAAAGTCTGCTATGGGCTGACGACATGACATACAAAATTGATGAATAACCAAATCATGGAGAAAACCAGATGGGCTATCGAAAATGGCTGTATCTGCTGCTGGTTATCGTGTTGACATCAGTCGCATGGATTGCAGTTGCCCAGGATGGTGAAAAGCGGGTCATTGATGATTTTGAGATGACGGAAGTATTCGTCGGGGCGGATGTCTATAACAATGCGATTGGACATGCTCCCTGGGGCGATACGGCGGGCAATGTCGCGTTATCGGTCGCCGAGATGGAGCGGGATGGCGCTGGCACATCGGTGTTGGCAATCCAATATGACATCGGCTCGTGGGGCGGCTTTACCCATGCTTTTACGGATGGCGAAAACTGGGTCAGTCAGGATTGGACGAGTTATAACGCGCTGCAATTCTGGCTTTATGGCAATAACAGCGGCGGCACGGTGCAGGTCGAAATTTTCGATAACCGCAATCCCAACATCACTGGCGACAGCGCCGAACGCTGGTTCTTCCGCATCACGGATGATTATGAGGGTTGGCAGCCATTCACGCTGGCATTTGACGAGTTTCAGCGCCGCAGCGACTGGCAGCCAGGTGGCGCACCCAATGATGGCTTGGGCTTGAATGAAGTTTCGGGTTATGCCTTCGGCTTCCCGGCGGGTGTTGGCGCTCAAACTGCTTACCTGGATGATGTCATGCTGCTCCCGCTGGAAGTTGAACCTTTGACCATCGATGATTTTGAAATGGATGAACTTTTTCTGGGGCAAGACGGTTTTGCCAACAATATCGGTTATGTGACCTGGGGAGACACGCCCGGCAATGTTGAACTGCGCTTGACTGAAGCGACCCGCAGTGGCGAACAATCGACTGCGCTCACGGTTAATTATGATATTGCCGCCTGGGGTGGTTTTACGCATGTCTTCAATGATGGCGAGCAGTGGACAAGCGTCAACTGGCAGGACTATAACGCGATTGGCTTCTGGTTCTTGGGCAACAATACCGGCAGCACGGTTCAGTTTGAGATTTTTGACAACCGCAATCCTGAACTTGACGGGGATAGCGCCGAGAGATGGTTCTACCATATAACGGATGACTCTGATGGCTGGAGGCAAATCGAAATCCCCTTTGACGCCTTCCAGCGCCGCAGCGATTGGCAGCCGGGGGGTGCGCCCGATGATGGCTTTAACCTGAATGCGGTCTCCGGTTATGCCTTTGGCTTTCCGGCAGGTACTGGCGGCGCATTTGCCGTTATTGATGATGTACAGCTTGTCTTTGTACCCGATGTCGGTCTGCCAGAACTGCCAACGGCAGTCGAAGAGCCAGCCAAACCGGCAGAGGCTGTGCTGAATGCGGCTTTGCTGGAGCCCATTTCGCACGCTAACCCGCTACTCATCTCCGATTTTGAGCAGGGTCTGCCCCATGTTGCCCCAAGCGGTGGCGCTGCGATTGGCTTTGTTCCCTGGGGGGACAGTCTGGCGAATACGGTTATTGGCATTCGTCAGGTAATGCCCTTTACCGACTTGGCAAAGGCTGATGTTCCGACGCCCAATCAGGTCTTGCGGATTGACTACAATATCGACTCCTGGGGCGGCTTTACCCATGCCTTCACCGATGGAAGCAGTTGGCAAAGCCAGGATTGGACGAGCCATAACGCCCTGCAATTCTGGCTCTATGGCAACAATACCGAGCGGATTATCCAGATCGAGATTTTTGACAATCGTGCGCCCGATAGCAATGCGGATACTGCCGAGCGCTTCTTCTATCACCTGGATGACGATTATGAAGGCTGGCAGCAGTTTATCATCCCCTTCGCCTTTTTCCAGCGCCGCAGCGACTGGCAGCCCGGTGGCGCACCCGATGATGGCTTCAATCTGAATGAAGTTTCGGGTTATGCCGTTGGCTTCCCGGCGGGTGTTGGCGCTCAAACCGCTTACCTGGATGATGTTCAGATTATGGTTGTCGAAGACCCGACACAGGTACAGACAATAGCACCGGAGGAAGGTGTCACGGAAATCGAAATTGATGAAAGCATTGACTGGAACACGCGCCAATGGGAACTGCTCTGGTCGGATGAGTTTGATGCCGAAGCCGGCTTTGCCATCAACGATGAATTTTGGACTTGCGAAGTTGGTGGGCATGGTTGGGGCAACAACGAACTGGAGTATTATACGGACCGTACCGAAAATGCCGTCCATGATGGCAAGGGCAATCTGGTCATTACCGCCCGCGAAGAGACGCTCGAAGGTTCGACCTGCCATTATGGCGAATGTGCTTATACCTCTGCCCGCTGCATCACGCAGGATAAAGTCGAATTTACTTACGGTCGAGTTGAAGCGCGGATTGATATTCCCAATGGACAAGGGATTTGGCCCGCGTTCTGGATGCTGGGCGCGAACTTCCCTGAAATCGGCTGGCCCTTAAGTGGCGAGATTGATATTCTGGAAAACATTGGCGAAACGCACCGGGTTTATGGCACTGTCCACGGACCGGGATACAGCGGCGCCGGCGGCATCGGCCGCCACTTCGATTCGGCAGACAATCTGGCAGAAGGATTCCATGTTTATGCGATTGATTGGGATGAATATATCATCCGTTGGTATGTTGACGGCGAATTGTTCAACTGGGTCAGCATCAATGACCTTGATGGCAGACAGTGGGTTTTTGACCATGATTTCTTCATGCTGATGAATGTGGCTGTTGGCGGTTATTGGCCCGGCTATCCCGATGATACCACCGAATTTCCACAAGAAATGCTGGTGGATTATGTGCGGGTGTATCAGCTTCAATCGGAATAGGCTGAAATTCATTTCAGAGCGGTGCCTGAGGCTGGACAGACAACCAGCGTTCAGGCGCTAGAGCAGGGGGCGGTAGCACGAGTGGCGCACAAGTTGACAGAATGGCAGAAAGCCCATATAATCGCGGTTCATCCCACTCCTGTGAGGGAATATGCACCATTCGTTATGTAAGCGCCTGTTAATAATACGATATGTTTTTATGAGAATAAGGAGCAGTGAATCATTATGAAAAAACAACAGCTTTCAAGGCGGCAGTTCTTACAGTCAACCACTGCCGGGCTTGCTTCTCTGGCTCTCGCAGGTGTGTCAGCCAGTCCGGTATTGGGACAGGGCGGCGCATTGCAATTCTATGGATGGGACTTCCAGCCGGATACCATTCGCGCCCATCTCGATAATTTCACGGCGCAGTACGGCATTCCGGTTGAACTCAATATCATCCCCAACGTCGGCTACTCCACCGGCATTCAGACCAAGATTCTGGGCGGCGTTCACATGGACGTTTATTATAATTTCAAGTACAACTCAACACGCTTCTTTAATGCCGGCTGGGCGCGTCGCATGGATGACCTGCCCGACGCCGACGCGGTGATGAGCGATATGTTTGCCAGTTCAGTGCCATCCTACACCACACCGGATGGACAACTGATTAGTATGCCCTACTTCAGTGCAGTGCATGTCCTGCATTACAACGAGCGTTTGCTGCGGGAATCCGGCTTTGACGCTCCCCCGGAAACCAAACAAGACCTCTATGACCAGTGCAAGAAGCTGAAGGAAGACGGGACAGACGCCCCCTATCTGGCTTACTGGATTAAAGAATTCTGTGAAGAATATCTCCAGGTCTATCTCCTTTCCGAAGGCATCACCCCCTTCTCGCCTGAGGGCGAACCAGCCTTCGCCGATGACTCGAAGACAGTCGGTGTGCTTGAATGGTGGCAAGCTATGTTCCAGGACGGACTGACCTCACCGACCCAGTTGACCGACCAGCCCGGTGAACAGATGACGGCTATGCAGAACGGCACATCGGCATTCTACGTCTTGCATCATTACTTCCTGAAGCTGATGAACGCCGGCGGTGGCCCGGAAGTCGCCAACCTGCGCATCGCTGACCGTATGCCCGGCTCTGATGGGCAGACCTTCCAGATGGGCGAAGTCGTGCAGATGTCAGATAGCGAGAATGTCGCCAATGCCTGGGAACTGGTGAAGTTCTATACCTGGAAAGACCAGAATGGCGAGCGTTCGGTGCATAAATCATGGGCGCAGGCAGCGGCCTTAGGTGCGCCATATCCTGATTTCTTTGATGACTCTGATGTTCAGGCCGCCTACGGTGATTTCTACGATTTCGCGCAAATCAAGGATATGTTCGCCAACAACTCCGATGTCGTCCAGGCACGCAATCAGCCTTGGTACAGCGAATTCCAGACCCATGTAGGCGATGAAATTCAACGGATGCTACAAGGCAATTTATCACCGGCAGATGCCGTAACCAGCTTGGCTGACAAAGTGGTGGAACTGCGAGAACAATACTCGTAAGCTGCTGTCCTCACGAACGCACAAACGGGGGAAAGCAGTGACAGCAGCACAAACAGGCAAGACGTCCGTCCAAAAGCAGAAACACTGGGATCGCAAATGGATTCCCTATGTGTTGCTGGCGCCCGCCATCCTCACCATACTGGTTATCATCGTCAGTCCGTTGCTGACGACGATTTATTACAGCTTTTCCAATATCGACCTGATTCGTGACCGCACGACATTTGTCGGCATCGAAAACTACATCGAATTATTCACCAGCCGTCTTTTCTGGAAAGCGGTCGAAATCAACCTGAAGTTCGCCGCCATTGTCGTCACCGTCCCGACCTTGATGGGTTTGTTCTTTGCTTTGCTGCTAGTGGAAGAGTTCAAGGGACGAAGCATCGGCCGGACACTGCTGATTTTGCCCTGGGCGCTGCCTTGGATCGTCATCGGCTTGCTTTGGAATTGGGTGGTGAACGCGCAATTTGGGGCGCTGAACGGCCTGCTTTACAGTCTGGGTTTGATTGACAAGTACATTCCCTTCATGGCAAACGAGCATTGGGCGCTGGTGTTCACGGCGCTGGCATCCTCCTGGCGGCAGACCTCATTCAGCGCCATCCTGCTGTTGGCGGCCTTGCAAACCATTCCCGAAGACCTCTACGATGCTGCCAAGGTGGATGGTGCCGGGATGCGAGCGCGTTTTCGCTATATTACATTCGCTTGGCTGCGCCCAACACTCACGATTGTTCTACTCTATAATATCGTTTTGGGTTTCCTGCAATTTGATGCCGTCTGGATAATGACCCAGGGCGGTCCAGGGGATGCGACCATGCTCATCTCGGTGCTGCTCTATCGTTATTCGTTCATCAATTTCGACTTGGGCATGGGCGCCGCCGTCTCGAATGTATTGGGTTTAATCACGATGGGAGTTGGCTTGATCTTCATTCGTTTAACCTATCGTTCGCAAGCAGCATACGTCTAAGGCTCGGTTATGGGTCATTTATCGGTCACAACCTGGCAGGGAATCATCCGCAAGGCGGCGACCTATTTCGCCTTTTTCTGCCTGCTCTTCTGGATCGGCTTCCCAGTTTATTATATGCTTATCACCAGCTTCATGGATCCACCAGAACTTGGTGCCAAGCCGCCGCACTGGATTCCGCAGGAGCCGACGCTGGAGAATTACCGCGAGGTCATTATCGGGGAAACGGGTCAGCGCGGTTCGTATGGCTCCACGACCGAGTTTTCCCGCATGATGCCGGCCTTGCTCAACAGCACGATTGTCTCGCTCGCGGTGGTGCTGTTGAATCTGGTCATCGGCGGGATGGCTGCCTATGCTTTTTCCCGTTTTGATTTCCGTCTCTCGCGCATTGCCTACATCGGCGTCTTGATGACGCGGGTACTGCCGGCTTTGAGCCTGATTGTGCCGCTGTTCATCATTCTGCGGAAACTAAAATTGATTAATACACTCTGGGCGCTGATTCTTACCTATACTATCTTCATCCTGCCGCTTACGATTTGGATTTTGCGCGAATACTTCGACACCCTGGCCCGCGACATTGAAGAAATGGCGCTGATTGATGGCGCGACGCGCTGGCAGGCTTTCCGTATGGTGGTCGCGCCCTTGGCCGTTCCCGGACTGATTGCGGTTAGCGTTATGTCTTTCATGGAGGCTTGGAGCGAATTCTTCTTCGCCTTGACCCTCACCAATTCGCTGACCTATCCGCCGTTGCTGATGTCGTTCCGCAATCTGGCGCAAGTCAACTGGAATGCGCTGGCAGCGGCAACTATCGTTGGCGTCATCCCGCCAGTCATCGTCGCCTTTGTGTTCCAGCGCTACCTGGTTCGCGGTCTAAGCGAAGGCGCAGTGAAAGGATAAAGCCCATGCCAGTTACCGTCGGTGTTCTGGGTGCCGGCATCATCGCCAAATCCTTTATGGAAGCCGCGCCCGATGTCCCTGATTTGGAGGTCACTGTTATCTGTGATGTGGTGGAAGAAGCCGCCCGCGCTATGGCTGAACCCCACAGCATCGCCTGGGTGACCGACTACCGGGATGTTCTGGAAGACCAGAGGATACAAGCCGTTTATGTGGCGCTGCCCCATCATCTGCATGAAGAGGTCACAGTCGCTGCCGCCCGCGCCGGCAAACATATCCTGCTAGAAAAACCGATAGCGAATACGCTGGAAGAAGCGGAGCGTATATTGGCTGCCCAAAAGCAAGCTGGAGTCAAGCTGATGCTGGGCTTTACCCATCGTTTTCATTCCGAATTGGAAACCGCCCGGCGGCTGATTGAGGCCGGTGAACTGGGGCGATTGACATTGGGGGTTGATGTGATGACAACGGGCGGCAGCATCCCCGGCTGGTTCTGGCAGAAACCGAAAGCCGGCGGTGGCGTGCTGCACGTCAATGGGGCGCACAGTTTTGACCGGCTGCGCTGGCTGATGGGGTCGGAAATCGTTGAAATCTTCGCTTATGCGGAAACCTATGATTCACGCAAGACAGTTGAAGACAGCGCCGTCGTCGCCATGCGCTTCGAGAACGGGGCGATGGGGACAACTGTCCACAACTGGGTGGTTGATTTTCCGATGTCTTTCAAGTGTGATTTGGATATTTACGGGACGGGTGGCGCGATACGGATGGACACCTGGAACTCGCTTGAGTTTTCCAATGCCCATCATAGCTGGGTACAGCGGCGCGAACGGGACGAGATGTTCCAGAAGGAAATCGGGGAGTTCGTCAGCGCCATTCTGGAAGACCGAGACCCATGCGTTGATGGTGAAGATGGCCGGCGTAGTTTGGCTTGTGTGTTAGCCGCTTACGAATCGGCGCGTACCGGCAAACCGGTCAGGTTAAACATTTGAGCAGGAGGTTAAGGCAATGACCAAAAAAGTACGTACCATTACGGGGGATGTGCCACCCGAATCCTTGGGGCGGACGCTCATCCATGAACATCTGTGTGTCGATTGGGGCGACCTGCTGGGACGCCCCAAATGGGTCGATTTTGACCGTGAGGCGATGGTCGAAAGGATGGTGGCCAAGCTGAATGAGGCTGCCGATGCCGGTATCGGTGCGATGACCGAATGTACACCCATAGGCACGGGGCGCTATCTCGATTTGTTTCTGGATGTCGCCCGCCGCAGCCAGGTCAAAATCATCTGTTCAACCGGCTTTTTCCATGAGTCATGGGCGCCGATGCACCTTTATGCTCAGCTAATGGACATCGATCAGATGGCGGCGCTGTTTGTCCGTGAAATCAACGAGGGCATGGGCGAAACGCTGCTCAAGGCGGGTCTGATAAAGTGCGCCACTGGTGAGGGTCAGATTTCCCCAAAAGAAGAGGAAGTTTTGCGGGCGGCTGCCCGCGCCCACAAGCAGACCGGCTGTCCGATTATCACGCATACAACCAATGGACTGGGTGCCGAGCAACTTGACATTTTTGAATCTGAGGGAGTAACCCCAGAGGAGGTCATCCTTAGTCATATCGGCTGCGAACCCAATGCAGTCGCGGCTTCCGAGCGGGTGTTAAAACGCGGCGCCAACGTCAGCTTTGACCGCATCGGCATGGTCAAGGCATTTTATGAAGATGACCATTGGCTCGAAGTGGTCGGCAATGCCATCAAGAAGGGCTACATCAATCAAATCATGCTCAGCCACGATGCCGCCGTCTTCGCTTATGGCTACGAAGAGGCTTCTGGGGATGATGTTTGGGATGATTACACTTATGTTGTCAGTCAGTTTATTCCCAAACTGCAACAAACTCATGGCGTCACCGACAGCCAGGTTGACACCATGCTGGCGACCAATCCACAACGGGTCTTGGCATTCTGATGACCACACAAAAAATTGGTCTCGACACAGCGGAAACAAACTGATGTACGATTTGCTGATAAGGGGCGGGCGCATTATTGACGGCACCGGGGCGCCTTGGTACAGGTCGGATGTTGCCGTCAAAGATGATTGCATTGTGGCGGTAGGTCCCTTGGCGGGTTCTGCTGCGAAAACCACAATCATCGCCGATGGTCGGTTTGTCAGCCCCGGTTTTATGGATATGCACACGCATTCCGATTTGCAGCTGCTTGTCAATCCATTGCACGAATGCAAGCTCTATCAAGGTGTGACCACAGATGTAATTGGACATGACGGGCTGGGGTTGGCGCCGGTGACAGCGGAAACACGGGATACCTTGCGTGACCAACTGGCGGCTTGGAACGGTCTGCCGGACATTGAACGGGATTGGCGCACCATCACCACCTATTTGGATCGTTTTGATGAGCAGACAGTGGTCAATGTGGCGACATTTGTCCCGCACGGTACGGTACGGCTGGCGGTGATTGGCATGGAAAATCGCAGTCCGACCGATGCTGAAATGACGCGAATGAAGCAAATCACTGACCAATCCATGCGTGAAGGGGCGATTGGCTTATCGACCGGCTTGACCTATGCGCCCGGCATGTTCGCCAGCGATGATGAACTGGTGGAACTCTGTGAAGTGTTGCGTCCTTATCAGGGGTTCTACTGCCCGCATCATCGCAATTATGGTGTGGCGGCACTCAAAGGCTACGCGGACTCCATCGAGATCGGGCGTTGGGCAGGTGTGCCGGTACATCTTACCCATTGTCATCTTAGCTTCCCCATGAACAAAGGGCGGGTTTCCGAACTGATTGCGATGATCGACCAGGCGCGTGCCAGGGGAGTCGAAGTTACGATGGATGCCTATCCCTATCTGGCTGGTCAGACCTATTTGCATGCCTTGCTGCCGGGCTGGGCGCACGAGGGCGGGACGGAGGTCACGCTGCGACATCTGCAATCACCGGAAACCAGAGCGAGACTCCAGCACGACCTGGAAGTCACCGGCTCGGATGGCTTTCAAGGGGTGCCGCTCGGTTGGGAAAGCATTCGAATCGGCGGCATATTGGGCGACCATGACCCGGCTGTCATCGGCATGAGCTTGCCGCAGGCTGCCGAGCGTGCGGGTAAATCCCCCTTTGATTGGTTTGCCGATGTATTGGTCGAAACGCGCCTGGGTGTATCCTGCCTCGCCTTTTTTGGCATTGAAGCGCATGTGCAGGCCATCATGCAGCACCCGGCGCATGTCGTCGGCAGCGACGGCATCCTGGTTGGCGGACGCCCGCACCCCAGAGCATGGGGGACACATGCCAGATTCCTGTCGCATTATGTGCGCGATCTGGGTTTGCTCAGTTGGGAGGAAGGCATTCGCAAAATGACTTCAGCCACTGCGAGGCGGATTGGCTGCCTGGATCGTGGCATTATTCGCCCCGGTTTCAAAGCTGATTTGGTCGTCTTTGACCCCGATGCGCTGTGTGCCACTTCAACTTATGAAAATCCCCGCAGCTATGCCGAGGGCGTCAGTGATGTCGTTGTCAATGGCAGGCAAACACTGGCTGATGGACAGCCAACTGGCGCCACACCGGGGCGAGCGCTGCGTACTTTATTTGGTCGCAGCCCCGAACGCTTCATCAGTTTCTGAATCGGGCCGAGAGAACAGACTGATGCACCACACCAAGATCACGGACCTTCGCGCTTACATGATCGGCGCGGGCGGCGGAGCGGATTATCATGATCAATCCCAGGGACACTGGATTATCGACACGCCCATCGCCAATCCGATGTCCGTGTATGCCGACTACAAGTCGTCGCGCGTCAGTTGGGGCATTAACGCGCTCGGCAGTGTGATTGTCGAATTGGAATTGGACAATGGCATGATTGGGGTTGGCATCAGTACCGGCGGTGAAGCAGCCTGTTTCATCATTGAGCGTCATCTCAAACGATTTGCAGTCGGTCAATCCCCCTACAATGTTGAACTCATCTGGGATCAGATGTGGCGGGCGACCTTGCCATACGGGCGCAAGGGACTGGCGATTCAGGCGATTAGTGCAGTTGATCTGGCAATCTGGGATTTGCTGGGCAAGCTGCGAGATGAACCCATCTATGCTTTATTGGGCGGCAAGACCAAAGAAAAGCTGCCGGTTTATGCGACCACGATTCGGCCGGATTTGGCGCAGGAGATGGGTTTTCATGGCGCCAAGCTGCCTTTGATGTATGGTCCGGCGGATGGCAAAGATGGACTGAAAAAGAACATGGCGATGATTGAGGAAGCTCGGAGTCGTGTCGGGCCGGATTTTCATCTTATGATTGACTGTTACATGGCATTGACCGTTCCCTATGCGATTGAGTTGGCACAGGTACTTGAACCCTGGGATGTCTACTGGCTGGAAGAATGTTTGCCCCCCGATGATTACGATGGTTTTACCCAATTAAAAGCCGCGGTTTCATCATGTCTGTTGACGGGTGGTGAGCACGAATACACCCGTTATGGACACCGCGAATTAATCGCCCGCAAATGTTTCGATATTCTTCAGCCGGATATGACCTGGGTGGGTGGATTGACAGAAGCGCGGCGCATCGTCGCCATGGCATCGGCTTACGATCTCCCGATCATACCGCATGGCTCAAGCATCTTTTCTTATCATCTCCAATATGCCTTCACCAACTGCCCGATGGCCGAATTCCTGATGATGAGTCCGGCTGCCGACCAGATCGTGCCGATTTTTGGAGATGTCTTCATGGATGAGCCGCTACCACAGGATGGTTATCTGATACTGTCAGACAAGCCAGGGTGGGGTGTGGAACTAAATCGGGATGAACTGGATTTACGCAGACCTTGCGGCGAAAGTGAGTAAGGCGGCTGCTCCTTCAGGAATTCAGTCCAATTATAGACCGAGCGGGCAGGGCGGTCCGGTCTCCAGGCAGGCGCGGCTGTCCGCCGTTCGGACGGTATGACATGACGATATTGAGATGTATGGGAATGCACATCAATGATCATGGGATTCTTTGCGTCCCTAGCGGATTCACCCCCACGTGTGTGGGGAAAACCCGGTCATACACCCAGTAGACGGGCGCGGGCTCGGTTCACCCCCACGTGTGTGGGGAAAACGTGCGCTGCCGGGCTGGTTACTGCATACAAGCGAGGTTCACCCCCACGTGTGTGGGGAAAACCAACTTTGCCGGTATCATCTCCGAAGTAACCTCGGTTCACCCCCACGTGTGTGGGGAAAACTTATCAATTATCGCAATAATGCCTTTAATCGTAGGTTCACCCCCACGTGTGTGGGGAAAACGCTAGTGTTTTCGTTGACTCGCCCTGCACTAATGGTTCACCCCCACGTGTGTGGGGAAAACTAATCTCCTGCATCATGGCAATGTACTTCTGACGGTTCACCCCCACGTGTGTGGGGAAAACGTCCTAGAACCGCGCATTTGTTAAACCGATTAAGGTTCACCCCCACGTGTGTGGGGAAAACCATAGTAGTCCGTATCGCCATAGCCCCACGCACGGTTCACCCCCACGTGTGTGGGGAAAACACGGCGGAAGAGACCCTTGCGAGTTTGCAACATGGTTCACCCCCACGTGTGTGGGGAAAACGATAGACCGCGTGCTGAATGTGCGCGGCCACACGGTTCACCCCCACGTGTGTGGGGAAAACACTCGCGCTCAAACCGCCAAAGGAAGGGCAACCGGTTCACCCCCACGTGTGTGGGGAAAACTCTCGTGCAAAGTACATTCGAGGTGCAAAAGACGGTTCACCCCCACGTGTGTGGGGAAAACTAATCTCCTGCATCATGGCAATGTACTTCTGACGGTTCACCCCCACGTGTGTGGGGAAAACATGGCAAGCCCTACGCGCTGCACGCTGACGATAGGTTCACCCCCACGTGTGTGGGGAAAACTTATCCAAATCCAAAGTCACTAAAACCTGTAACGGTTCACCCCCACGTGTGTGGGGAAAACCTAATCAGTGGAAGGGAAAAACCATGAAGGTGCGGTTCACCCCCACGTGTGTGGGGAAAACTTATCCAAATCCAAAGTCACTAAAACCTGTAACGGTTCACCCCCACGTGTGTGGGGAAAACCCGTCCGGCTTGCGAGCTAAGGCAAATCTGTCCGGTTCACCCCCACGTGTGTGGGGAAAACGCCGCGCTGTCGCAAGGTGGTCAAGTCCGGCACGGTTCACCCCCACGTGTGTGGGGAAAACGCATTCTGGGGTTCAAAGCGGCTGATGGACACAGGTTCACCCCCACGTGTGTGGGGAAAACTTGTCCGCAGAAATTGAACCGCTTGATGCAACGGGTTCACCCCCACGTGTGTGGGGAAAACGAACTACGCAACGCGCATCGTGTTCAACAATCAGGTTCACCCCCACGTGTGTGGGGAAAACGTTCGGGGTCAATGGCGCGCGTTCGCTGGCAACAGGTTCACCCCCACGTGTGTGGGGAAAACACTATTCCAAAGACTTGGGTTACTGGGGACCCTGGTTCACCCCCACGTGTGTGGGGAAAACAAACGCGCAGCTAGCGAGCGAACGGATGAACACGGTTCACCCCCACGTGTGTGGGGAAAACTTGCCACGACTACGTTCGTATAAGAATAAATAGGGTTCACCCCCACGTGTGTGGGGAAAACGCTATCGCGCAGGTAAAGATCATGCGTGAGGTCGGTTCACCCCCACGTGTGTGGGGAAAACAAATAAGCGTGGCATCAGTGCAAGAGCACCTAGGGTTCACCCCCACGTGTGTGGGGAAAACGGGTTAGTTAATCGGTTTAACAAACGCGCCGGCGGTTCACCCCCACGTGTGTGGGGAAAACGGTGATGAGACGCCCGCCGGTGAGGGGAAGACCGGTTCACCCCCACGTGTGTGGGGAAAACCTATGCGGAGCGTCAAATCACTGGATTTATCAGGGTTCACCCCCACGTGTGTGGGGAAAACTTCCCAGCCCGTGTAGACCTTCGCATCAGGCACGGTTCACCCCCACGTGTGTGGGGAAAACACTCTAGTAATGGTAAAGAAGCTATCTACTGGAGGTTCACCCCCACGTGTGTGGGGAAAACTAAAAGGTCGACTACTTTGCTAAAATCCAGCCCGGTTCACCCCCACGTGTGTGGGGAAAACCTTTGCGACAGCCGAACTTCCCCCCCCAAAGCCGGTTCACCCCCACGTGTGTGGGGAAAACCTTTACCCCGGCCACTAGGTTTGAAGTTCCATCGGTTCACCCCCACGTGTGTGGGGAAAACAGACGTAGGTAAGAAAATAGCCCGTGTTACTACGGTTCACCCCCACGTGTGTGGGGAAAACGACCTCAGCTAGTGAAAGACCCCAGCCGTTTTCGGTTCACCCCCACGTGTGTGGGGAAAACCAAAGCGAAGGACATCTCGGATACCTGTGAAAGGGTTCACCCCCACGTGTGTGGGGAAAACCCTGCCCCTGCATCGTAGGCGCAAGTAGAAAGAGGTTCACCCCCACGTGTGTGGGGAAAACATCAGTTCCAATGCCTGTCGAGTCTGTAGAAACGGTTCACCCCCACGTGTGTGGGGAAAACTCATCCCACAAGTCCATCGTGTGTCCTCCAGTAGGTTCACCCCCACGTGTGTGGGGAAAACCTTCTTCCCTGAATTCTCTGATTTGCTCAAAATGGTTCACCCCCACGTGTGTGGGGAAAACTTGAAATTGCTAAGCTGGCAAATCATCCTCATCGGTTCACCCCCACGTGTGTGGGGAAAACGCTGCAAATCCAAGCGGTACAACAGGGACAAACGGTTCACCCCCACGTGTGTGGGGAAAACGGTCTCAACATACGTCCCACTCTCTCCACTGGAGGTTCACCCCCACGTGTGTGGGGAAAACCATGTCCACTATCTAAATCACCGAGTCCGTTAAGGTTCACCCCCACGTGTGTGGGGAAAACAAGTAAAGCGAGGCAATCGCAAGGCAACGAGACGGTTCACCCCCACGTGTGTGGGGAAAACAAGAGGCAGTTGTCGTAAGCCATTGGCTATATCGGTTCACCCCCACGTGTGTGGGGAAAACACTTACCCAGTCGTTTTAATAGTGCCAATCGGAGGTTCACCCCCACGTGTGTGGGGAAAACTAGGGATTCCCACGTCGTAGCCTTGCACGAATTGGTTCACCCCCACGTGTGTGGGGAAAACTTCTCTGATGAGATCGGCAAGTATCTCCTTAACGGTTCACCCCCACGTGTGTGGGGAAAACTAACTTGTCTTGCATTCATCTGAAGGCTAGCTCGGTTCACCCCCACGTGTGTGGGGAAAACCCACACCACCGAACTTCACCTGGGAGGGCACAGGGTTCACCCCCACGTGTGTGGGGAAAACCTGCGCCGTGCAATCGACAGTTGCCCCGGCAGCGGTTCACCCCCACGTGTGTGGGGAAAACTCTAAGCTAGAACTCGTAGGATCACCATTCTCAGGTTCACCCCCACGTGTGTGGGGAAAACAAAAATCCTACGAGTGTGGATTTAGCAACGGCTGGTTCACCCCCACGTGTGTGGGGAAAACGCGATAAAAGACAATTTGCCAGACGCCGAACATGGTTCACCCCCACGTGTGTGGGGAAAACAATCGATTTGCCTCATAAAATGCCATGTTAAACGGTTCACCCCCACGTGTGTGGGGAAAACAACTCTCACACGCCTGAAGGTGCGAGGTACAGAGGTTCACCCCCACGTGTGTGGGGAAAACGGAACGAGAATACGAAGTGAGAGAGAAGTTTCCGGTTCACCCCCACGTGTGTGGGGAAAACAAGGTCTACGAAAATGAATATCATAACCTACGCGGTTCACCCCCACGTGTGTGGGGAAAACTGATAAAGTGGAAGTGGAAGAATCAACAGTGGAGGTTCACCCCCACGTGTGTGGGGAAAACAAAAAAGGCATTTGAGGCACTGGATGAACCAGGGGTTCACCCCCACGTGTGTGGGGAAAACTCAAGCTATTTACGGTGGAAGGTGATATAGTGCGGTTCACCCCCACGTGTGTGGGGAAAACTAGCAAATCAGATAAAGAGGAACGGCTGCTCGTGGTTCACCCCCACGTGTGTGGGGAAAACTGCTAAGCAAAGTGCTTCAGTCTATGCTTGAACGGTTCACCCCCACGTGTGTGGGGAAAACTACAAAGGACCCTCGATAATGTGATACAAAGGAGGTTCACCCCCACGTGTGTGGGGAAAACGGTAGAAAGGTGTCTGATTTATCTCACTCATCCGGTTCACCCCCACGTGTGTGGGGAAAACTCGGCTATCGCAAAGGGGGGGGCAGACAAGGCGGTTCACCCCCACGTGTGTGGGGAAAACTTCGGCGATTGTGGCTTCGGCTTCGGCTTCGGCGGTTCACCCCCACGTGTGTGGGGAAAACGTACCCGCGCCGGCATCTGCACCGGCATTCACAGGTTCACCCCCACGTGTGTGGGGAAAACTTCCTGCTCGTTTTTCTGACCGAGTGGATATGCGGTTCACCCCCACGTGTGTGGGGAAAACATGAGTGGTCAGCCAATGATTATGATAGGCTACGGTTCACCCCCACGTGTGTGGGGAAAACTTGCAAACGCTACCCAAAGAGGGATGTATGAAAGGTTCACCCCCACGTGTGTGGGGAAAACCGTGTGTACAAAGGCGAGGATGAACTGCAGGGCGGTTCACCCCCACGTGTGTGGGGAAAACCTTGCAGGAAGTGATGAATATGCGAGACAAAGAGGTTCACCCCCACGTGTGTGGGGAAAACTCAGTAGCCGCTTTCATTTCGTCAGTGGCACCCGGTTCACCCCCACGTGTGTGGGGAAAACATACATCAGGGTGCCAGTCATCAAGAATAAGCAGGTTCACCCCCACGTGTGTGGGGAAAACACTCAAAAGCGTGCTCAATCGCTGATACTAGAAGGTTCACCCCCACGTGTGTGGGGAAAACGATTCACGCTGGCATGATAAGCAGAATGCGATAGGTTCACCCCCACGTGTGTGGGGAAAACCTTGACCAACGGCGCCTCCCCAGCTAGCTATATGGTTCACCCCCACGTGTGTGGGGAAAACTGAAAATGATAAAGCAAAGTTTGGTTACCAACCGGTTCACCCCCACGTGTGTGGGGAAAACTAGGCTTCAATCAATGTATAAACCTTGTCAAAAGGTTCACCCCCACGTGTGTGGGGAAAACACATCAGGCAATAGTGGAGATGAAGGCACATCAGGTTCACCCCCACGTGTGTGGGGAAAACGGTTTGGATATTCTCAAAGAGCGAAGCTGCTCCGGTTCACCCCCACGTGTGTGGGGAAAACATCTCCCGAGTCACTATCTCCAATAGGAGCTACGGTTCACCCCCACGTGTGTGGGGAAAACATACTTACCTGTGTCAGAAGGCTTCGGAGGTAAGGTTCACCCCCACGTGTGTGGGGAAAACTAAGCGTATTGAAAACGTCCTGTCGCAGACGTAGGTTCACCCCCACGTGTGTGGGGAAAACGATAGCCGCAAATCTCTTCAATTACCTAATCGCGGTTCACCCCCACGTGTGTGGGGAAAACACAATCCAATCTGGTGTCCCTAACCATTCTGAAGGTTCACCCCCACGTGTGTGGGGAAAACACGACCGATAGTTGCCCCCAACCATCCATTAACGGTTCACCCCCACGTGTGTGGGGAAAACAGGACGATGCTTTGAAAGAAGCACAGACTAAAAGGTTCACCCCCACGTGTGTGGGGAAAACGTGCAAATGAGGAAACGAGTATGAAGGTATCATGGTTCACCCCCACGTGTGTGGGGAAAACTGGATGAGCCGCTGGAATGTGGAGTGACCGATAGGTTCACCCCCACGTGTGTGGGGAAAACCCAGTTCATCAGCCTAGTTCATCAGCCTAGTTCGGTTCACCCCCACGTGTGTGGGGAAAACAGCAGGAATGGCAGGAACGTCAAGGGGGCTTGAGGTTCACCCCCACGTGTGTGGGGAAAACTCATCCATAATTTTTTTAGTGGCGGTCTCAAGGGGTTCACCCCCACGTGTGTGGGGAAAACGGAAACTGGAATGAGAATAAGTATTGATACGAAGGTTCACCCCCACGTGTGTGGGGAAAACGCTGCGATGTATGCGACTGCCGCGGTTTCGCTGGGTTCACCCCCACGTGTGTGGGGAAAACGTCTCACCAAAATCCTTGACAATGCCAGCAGAGGGTTCACCCCCACGTGTGTGGGGAAAACAGACAAAGAAATAGCCTGTGTTCGTGCTATCACGGTTCACCCCCACGTGTGTGGGGAAAACTGCGAATACCTAAAAGGCGCGGACAAAGGCGCCGGTTCACCCCCACGTGTGTGGGGAAAACATGGTCGGCAAAAGTGGCGGCAATCCAGACTTCGGTTCACCCCCACGTGTGTGGGGAAAACTAAAAGTAAATCACCTCCATGCGTGGTTACATTGGTTCACCCCCACGTGTGTGGGGAAAACGCATCCAAAACAATACCTGCGTGCTGCACTCGTGGTTCACCCCCACGTGTGTGGGGAAAACTTCGCGTCGTTTTGATATGACAAATTGCTCATAGGTTCACCCCCACGTGTGTGGGGAAAACTTGAAACGGCTATCCGCCGGGTGAGAGAAACAAGGTTCACCCCCACGTGTGTGGGGAAAACTCCATGCACCCGCAAGCGGAACGCCTGTCGCTTGGTTCACCCCCACGTGTGTGGGGAAAACTTGTTCCGTAGGAATAATTTCTCCAGGAATAGGGGTTCACCCCCACGTGTGTGGGGAAAACTACATTACGCCCAGAGAAGAACGAGTCGTTTAAGGTTCACCCCCACGTGTGTGGGGAAAACGGCGCGTCTTAAAGCCCGGCGCCATAGCACATAGGTTCACCCCCACGTGTGTGGGGAAAACCTTCAGGGGCTTGGTCTATGATTGGCGAAACAGGGTTCACCCCCACGTGTGTGGGGAAAACCAGAGGAATTCCAGCCCGATGCAAGGGGGCGGGGGTTCACCCCCACGTGTGTGGGGAAAACATAGAGATACACCTGAAATACACGTCCCATTTAGGTTCACCCCCACGTGTGTGGGGAAAACGGCGCCCTTGAAAGACCGATGCAATCATCGGTCGGTTCACCCCCACGTGTGTGGGGAAAACTAACGACAATGAATTCTAACCTCTGCTCACTCAGGTTCACCCCCACGTGTGTGGGGAAAACCAGTCCGCTGGCATTTGGACTTTGTTCAACTTCGGTTCACCCCCACGTGTGTGGGGAAAACCCGCTGAAAAAGCCGCAGAATACTGGGGAGTTAGGTTCACCCCCACGTGTGTGGGGAAAACGCAGATGATGTCAATGAGGTAGATGGGGATAACGGTTCACCCCCACGTGTGTGGGGAAAACATCTGGGGTGTATCAACTGCTCCATCTGCAATCGGTTCACCCCCACGTGTGTGGGGAAAACTCATTACTCTCCTGTCGTATGTATAAAGCATTCGGTTCACCCCCACGTGTGTGGGGAAAACACCCCTTCTCCAAAGGCTACTCGTAGGGCAGCAGGTTCACCCCCACGTGTGTGGGGAAAACATGTGGATTTACCTGATGAGGATGTGAATGAAGGGTTCACCCCCACGTGTGTGGGGAAAACTTTAGGGCAGGGCATGTGCCGTTCACCCCGCTTGGTTCACCCCCACGTGTGTGGGGAAAACGCATCGCCTGCGATTTTTTCTTGTGTAACAGCAGGTTCACCCCCACGTGTGTGGGGAAAACTCGTTTTCACCTGCCAAAGTATCGTAGATATAAGGTTCACCCCCACGTGTGTGGGGAAAACGCTTTCGCTACCTCTTTCAATCCCTCTGATAGAGGTTCACCCCCACGTGTGTGGGGAAAACTGAATAGACTCACAGGAATCGATACGAGTCAAGGGTTCACCCCCACGTGTGTGGGGAAAACGTCTAAGGCTTTGGCATCGGGATTACGATGATAGGTTCACCCCCACGTGTGTGGGGAAAACTTACCCATTGCAACATATTGACCCCAAAGGCGAGGTTCACCCCCACGTGTGTGGGGAAAACGCGTTCCACATAGTCTGGTCTGGCTTCTTGCCAGGTTCACCCCCACGTGTGTGGGGAAAACACGAAGTCGCAAAGCGGGCAAGATAGCGAATAGGGTTCACCCCCACGTGTGTGGGGAAAACGCATATCATCCATTGCAAGCGATTTAAGCGATTGGTTCACCCCCACGTGTGTGGGGAAAACGCAGCAGCAGCGATTTTAGCGATTTTACAGCGAGGTTCACCCCCACGTGTGTGGGGAAAACTTCGTCTGTACCAACGGCATCGCCTGCGATTTTGGTTCACCCCCACGTGTGTGGGGAAAACTTTGAAGTTATTAAGACGGGTAGACGAGTTGAAGGTTCACCCCCACGTGTGTGGGGAAAACCCCAGTGAATTTGGATAGGTGCTTCGGCTTCAAGGTTCACCCCCACGTGTGTGGGGAAAACATTCGAGGAGTAGACTATGCTTTACCCACTTACGGTTCACCCCCACGTGTGTGGGGAAAACCGATTTGATTGTAGGCTTCTTTTCGGCTTCGGCGGTTCACCCCCACGTGTGTGGGGAAAACACAATACCATCAAAGTAGGCTTGCCCAACTTCCGGTTCACCCCCACGTGTGTGGGGAAAACATCTTAGATTCTGAGACGGCACCCGCAGCTATCGGTTCACCCCCACGTGTGTGGGGAAAACTGCAAGAAGTTCAGGACGTAGCCTGTGTTGTATGGTTCACCCCCACGTGTGTGGGGAAAACTTGTGAGAGGGTATCGTGATAATGTCTGGGAAGGGTTCACCCCCACGTGTGTGGGGAAAACAATTTCCCGTCGCTCTGCAAAATCAGTCTGTAAGGTTCACCCCCACGTGTGTGGGGAAAACAAGGATAACTTACCATCTTTCACTGCTTGTAACGGTTCACCCCCACGTGTGTGGGGAAAACAAACAGATTATCAAAATCCCAGCGACCACCACCGGTTCACCCCCACGTGTGTGGGGAAAACTAATTCAGGTGCGAGTACGCGGAATGCGCTCGCGGTTCACCCCCACGTGTGTGGGGAAAACTCAACATATATTAGAATATATGAGTGCAGGGTGTGGTTCACCCCCACGTGTGTGGGGAAAACAATGTTTCGCTCATTCCTCTCCTTTGTCATATAGGTTCACCCCCACGTGTGTGGGGAAAACCGGTTGGGTCAGACCAACTCGCGGACAATGTGAGGTTCACCCCCACGTGTGTGGGGAAAACGTCTAGCATATCGGTCTAAAAGAATAGACTCACGGTTCACCCCCACGTGTGTGGGGAAAACAATCATAGGCAAACGTCCTGAATCGACTTCCATGGTTCACCCCCACGTGTGTGGGGAAAACAGAGTTAGGTATTGAATGCCAGCTATGCTTACCGGTTCACCCCCACGTGTGTGGGGAAAACCTTGCAGAAAGGAATGGTATAGGCTAGGAACGCGGTTCACCCCCACGTGTGTGGGGAAAACTTGCACAATAATGGGCAATCGTCCAGAATCCACGGTTCACCCCCACGTGTGTGGGGAAAACTATCCCCCCTTGATATGCCCCCCCGCGATATACGGTTCACCCCCACGTGTGTGGGGAAAACCTGTCGGAGTAGAATTACGCAACGCACATCGTAGGTTCACCCCCACGTGTGTGGGGAAAACGCTTCTATCAAAGCCTCTCTGAATAAACGCAGCGGTTCACCCCCACGTGTGTGGGGAAAACCCTTGCGTAACAAAAGTAACATTTTCCCGCTCTCGTCGGGAAAACGATTTACACCAGGGTTTGCTATTCCTTGCCTGACGCGCTTGAGATGGGGCGTCTGATTAACTGGATGCCATCAAGGTTGACAACCTGACGCCGGGTATTCCCATAAACACGAACCGTAAAGCGCTGTTCATTATTCGTCGTCCACATTTGGATGATACCACCTTCCTGACAGGCTTCGCAAGCTCTTTCCCACAATCGATCCCGCACCATCGCGGTAAGATGCCCTAAAAACACGCCCGGATGAGGTTCAATCAACCAACGTGACAACTCCCCACGCAACCCGACTGGCACATTTTCCATAATCATAACTACCATATCTCATCCTCCGCAAACAGCGCATCCAAATCCAGATCATCCAGGGGGAAACCTCGCGGCCCTTCATCCTCATCATAATCAGCCTGTGGTTCCTCTTTCATATCAAGGACAGCATCGATATCGGGCAGCAGGCGCCGAAGCAGCTTGGCTTTTTTGAATTCTTCGCGGCAGCGGCGGCGGATACTGGCGTAAAGATTATCTGTACCCAATGCCACTGTTTTGAAGGCAATCGGAATGGTCAATTCGGTTTTATACAAATCGGCAATGTCAAGAACAAAGGACAGCTGCTTGCCGGTATGGATAAATCCCAATCCGGGCGAATAACCGCCGCTGACAATGGCGGCGTGGCAGATGCCATAGAGCAGTGCATTCGCCATCGACAGGGCGCTGTTGATGGGGTCGGATGCGCCCATATTGCGCGGATCGTAGCGTCTGCCACGCCATTTGACACCATAACGCCGGCTCATAATCTGGTAGGTATTGCGGACGCGAACCCCTTCATGCCCGCGAATCTGCTCCAGGCTCAAGTCCGGATCCAGTTTTTCGTCAAAGCGATAAGCATACATCGCCAGAGCGACCCGACGCCGCGCCTGCGGGTCGCTGACCAGGCTTGCCTGCTTGATGAGACGATATGCCTTGCGAGTTTCGCCAGTGCCCTGGGCATAAAAGCGGGTGCTGTCTTCGCCAACCCACAAAATGGAACAGCCATTCTGCGCCAGCAGCTTGACCGCTTCGTGGGTGATGCTGGTTCCTGGGCCCAAAAGCAGCAGCGAAAGAGAAGCAATCGGGACGGCAACCTTGCCGCGTTCATCCACCAGTTCGACTGCGTTTCGATAACGCTGCACAACCGCACGTTCGACATAGATATAACTGAGGCTGTCGCGCAGCTTGGGTAAAATATGTAAATCGGTATAGGGTCCCCCACTCCTGTGGGGGAAATGAGACGACTTGCTCATAAAACCTCCTCCCTCCGAGGGCTCGCTTCCAGGCTGGGGGCATGGATATTCAAGTTGATATTAAATTGTTAATCTGCACGTCGCCCCGAACGAATTCGAGGGAGCTTTGGCATTACGACTGGGCAGCTATGGACAGCAAGCCAAAACCGAAGGCTTTACCGCTGCCGATGCCGCGCCGCAAGGCCTCTGAAAAGGCTTCTGGCTGACTGACTTGCAGCAGCCCGTCAAACTGTACGGCGTGCCAGGTTTGTCTGCGCCTTTGCCCATATTGCTTGCCAAGTTTGACACAGCGTACATCCAGCGGGTCGACGACAAAGCCGTGCGCCTGCCCCTTGCGCTGAAGCCAGTCCAGCAGTTCGCTTTCGGCATAGATGGCATAGCGTTTGCCATGACGTTTGACGGTTGGATTGGCTTGCAGGCGGAAGTGCAGCCGCAGCCCGGCTTGCACCTGCGGCGCAAAGGACCGCAGCCCCGGCAGCCGGCACAAATAGCGCGGTTCATTCAGCCGCGCTGCCTGGCCCCAGTTCGGCAGGGTTTGCGATTGCACCAAAACCGTGGCGCAGGCTTGTCGGTTTGTCTGTTCCACCCGATACAAAACCCGCTCGTCCGCCGGCAGCTGCGTCGGGAAAGCGCAGAGCAAGGTACGATGCAATTCATAGCGGTCACCAAGGTCGCGCCGCGCCGCGCGATGCCTGAGGTTAAACAGCAGTTGAGATAAAAACATCATCACGCCTCCTGTTGATAAGCTGGGTTGGACACCCAAAACTCGCGCAAATAACGTGGCAGGAAGCGCCGCGACTGGAAGGAGAGTGGCTGGTCGTTGCGGACGACGGAGCCGCTTTCATCCTCCACCACCAGCCGCAAGCGCTCTGCATCTTTATCCGCACCCAGAAAGAGGTACTGCGACAAAGCCGCAACCAAATCGGCATCGCGGAGTCCATCCGACAGCCAAATCCGTTCAGCCGGCACAAATGCCTTGCGCCCGAAGAACAAAAACCAGGTCGGCTGCTGCAAGGCAGCTTGCAATTGTGTCAGCAAAGCCGCATCGCCTTCCAGGCCCACCAGAAATTTGGCATCCGCCAGATAGTATCGGTTAGACAAGATGGCATTCTTTCCTGTCGGCCTGCCTGGCTTATCACCGACCTTGTAATATCCACCCTGGCCAGCCGTGTGATAATCGCGCAGGATGGTCCCTGGCTGATCGATGCGCACCCCCATTCGCAGCGCGTTGAGGTCGGCGACTGGCTCGCTGCGAGGGCGTCCCAGCGCAGCGCACAGCAAGCCGACAATCCCGCTTTTGGAAGGTTCGCGCCCGGTATCACGATGACTGAAGTTGCTTTGGGTTCCCCAGGATTGCAGGGGAGCGCTGATGCGCATTAACAAAGTCGCCATGAGCTAGTCCTCGCTCAGCGCAGCCGTCATCGCGTCCACCCATTCGCGCAGGCTGACGACAGTCGCCCCGCTCAATTCCTGCGAGGGCAGGTCATATCCGCGCGGATTCAGCGCCGCGACAGTCGGCTGACTCAGACGGAATACCGCTTCCACTTGCTCCCAGTAGGCTGCCAGGGCTTTGATGGATGGCTCGGCAAAGCCACTTGCTCGCTGGACTCGCACCGGCCGCTCAAAGGCATTGGCAAGCGACTGTCCGTCATTTTTCGGGCGGGCGACCGCCAGCAGGAAATCCGGCGCATGTTGATTGACAAAGGAGTTCTTCATGCCCGAAGGCACGACCAAAGCAAAAGCCTGCATGAACGCGCCTACCGTCTGCCGCGCAAGCTCGACATCTCCAGCGAGATTTTTGACCAACTGCTTCCAATCGATGCGGGCGCAGCGATAATAAGTTGCTGAATTGAAGGCGACCAAGCCCAGCATCCCGGCGCCGCTGGTATCCTCGGGCCTAAAATCGTCCACCGCCGTAAAATAATCAAACTCGGCTGTATTGACCTCGTGGGTGGAGATGGCGTGAGCCACTTGGCAGGCGGCATCGATGTTGAGTTCCGGGTTGTCTGCCAGCATACGTCCGAACAAGGCAATATCGGGTGCGGAGGTGCGGTTTTTCAGCTTCCTGACAAATTGCCGGGTGAATTTGCCGATGTCTGGCTTTTTATCAGAGATTTGATGATTGGCTTCCCAAAGTTCTTGCAGAAATTGGGCGATTTCGTCAATTTCCTTCTCGCTGATATAAAGCAGTATTCTGGTTTCCCCACCCAGTTCATCGGAATCTCCGTCATACTTGGCTGCATCAGGCTTCTTGTCATACTTTGCCTTGGTGATGAATTCAATCATGTTTTCCATGGCCCATTCGTCAGTAATCGCTTGGTTCTGCTTTTTAAGGCGTCTGGCAACATGGGCAATCAGGTGTTTGGTGCGTATGCCGATAGGGGCATCGACAGCTTGAGCGAAAATATCAGAAACGCGCATGGCTCGCTTGGCCGACTGCGACGAGATTCTGGCTCGCCGCACGCCGCCGAAGAGCGCCTCTTTGGGATTGCCGGTGTCATCGCGGTTGAGGTTGGAGGGCGCGAAACTCTGTATGGCGTGCAGTTCGATAATCATGTCAGTTTTCCTTTCGTTAATCGCTTTTGGATTCTGATGGATTGAGCCGCCAAAAGGCGCTCGCCCAACGTCTTTGGACAAAATGATTTGGATGATTCCAGCTGCCCAAATCGTTGAACAGCTGATGCCAGTTGATGGCGATGTCCTTGGATTTCAGGATGCTGATGTGCTGACGCAGGCGCGGCTCCAACGTGTCGCGGCGCATGCGCAAAAGCTGTACAAAACGGCGCTCGGTGGCTGCGTCATCGCCAAGCTCGTGAACGAGGGCCCGCAGATGATTGCCCATATTGCCTGACCTGGCAGATGAAGGATGCAGGGCAAACAGGGATGCAATCATATAGATGTCGGCTTCGTTCCACTCTTGTACAAAGGAAACGACATACGGGAACATGCCCGGCGCCTCGCCGGGTTCTTGCCCCAGCCCGCGCCGCAAAGCCGCCAGCATCGCCCGATCTTCGGCATGGCGCTCCAGGTAGCTGACAAAGACTGCTTCTTTCGTTTCGGTATGGCTCATATCTTGCTCCTATTTGTTAAACAATTTGTTGAGGGCTGCCCGTAATTGTCGTTCGGCCACAATGCCGCCTTTCCAGGCCCAGGGGCTGTCACCCGCCAGCTTGATGGCGTGTCGGAGCGATGCCAGCGCGATGCCTTTCAGGTCGTCCTCCCATTGATCGATGACCTGGTCGCTATCCGCGACAAGCTCCTCAATAAAATCCCAGAAGCGCGGCTCCAGTTCAATCCAAAAGCGCCCCAGCGCATTCCACTGCGTGACCAGATTGCGGCGGTCGGTGGTGTCTGGTCGGCCTTCCGCGCCGCGCTGGAGGACATGCTCGGCCAAGGTGTTCAGCGCATTCCGCAGCTTGCCGGCGACCTCTTCCGCCCGCTTCAGCGCTCCCGCAATGTCGCTGACATATTCCTCCTTCCGCAGCAGTTTCAGCGGTAGTGGCATCACCTCGCGCCGGTAGAAATAGATTTTCGCTTTGCCAGGATCGGTTGCCATGCCAGTCGCCATCAGTTGAATAACGTGGCTATCCTCTAATTGCCCGTAGTCAGCTAATCTGGCGCACCACCTAATGGTAGCAGGCAAAAGATCGTTATTGTCTTGTGGCAAAAGACTGTGATAGTCTCGCCAAAGGGCTTTCTCGCGGGTGAAGCGAAGGGGAGGATAGGTTGTTTCTTTCCTCTTTATGACTTTGTTATGGCGCTTTTGTGGACTGATAAAATCCTTGCTGAGTTCGAGGGTGGGCACCACAGTTGCCTTGTGGACATATACACCTCCACTATCCATTTCTGGAATCAACTTTATTCGATTGTTCGACCAAGTGAGATAATCCAAATAACCATGCGGCGCTTTACGATGTTCGAATGAGTTATCCATTTCCCAAGCTGGCATGTCTTGGGCTGTATTCAGCATGGGGTATTCGTCAGTATATCTGATGAGGTTAAACATCAGTGTCTCAAACAAATTCTCGCCCCGCGCCCAGAAGATCACCCCCCGCGCAAAAGAACTGTCTTTGAAATAGTATCGGCCTCTGCCTTTACCTGCTGATGGTCCAGTGCCTCCGGTATGAAATAAACGTGAGGCGAGCAGTTGGTGTGCGGCTTTGGCGGGAGAGATTTCCACACCCGCAAACTCATTGTTATGGTTGAAGAGTGTGGCCGTATTGCCTGATGTATGGATAATGTGAATGAGTGAGCTAGGTGGCGTGTGCTTTTCTTCTGCCTGATAAAACGGCTGCTCAGGATGAAATAAATCAAATCGGGGGTACCACTTGTCAAAGTACGAGTCCAATGTCGGCATATTAAACTTGCCGGCACTCCACAACTTACCCCATTCACGTGTATTAGCAGGACCGAAATTTCGATGCAAAATCGCCAATGTCAAAGGCAGAATGGATGCCGACATAATGGGCGTCTCGCATGATATTTCGCGCAGCTTATGCGCCCGTGCCAGCAAGCCGCGCAGACTGACTTCGACAAACTCGCCTTCTGATGTTATGCAGGGTATCCAGGGCTGGTCGATTAAATTGAATGAAGGGTTCATATTTCCTCCTCTTCGATGATTTCCAATCCATATTCTGGAGTGAGTTTTAAGGTGTAAGAGCTATTCGGCACCTTGGAGCAATCGCCATCAAAAATAACCTTGCGAGCGTGTTTTAGTTGCGCCTTCTTTGCCCATTTGTTCTCCTGCGGCAGACGCTCCAACGCTTGTTTGACCTTCTGATTATGGATAGTGACCTTGTGCTGTAACAAGTCGTTGACCTCAGCTTTGCTGGGTACACGCTCGATCAGGCTTTTCAGGCCCACATCCATGACGCAGATAATGTCAATACCGGGACGGATATTACGGGTAGTGATATTGTGGTCTTCGTCATCGCTTAGCGTAAATTTGTTAGAATCAATCATCTCCTCGTCAGATGGCTTGCCGATGACAAATTGCGTGCCGCGAAACTCACTGTTTCGATTCTCCAACTTCAGGTTTTCCAGCGCAACCGCTAAAGCCTTGCCGTAGGCTGGACTGATGCCTTCCAGTTCGACTTCCTCGCTGTAGACAAAGTTCATCAGTGCATCCATGTCGTCCGGTATGTGCATCTCCTGCATCTCCCGCAAACACAGCCAGGTTTTTAGCAGGAAGAATCGCGCATAGACTAGACTATCGACACCAAAGTCCGGCACATTGTCTGGTGTGGTCGGTGTACGCAGCACCAGGGTCGGCTGCGCTAGATGGGACGGGCGACTGCGATGCGGATGGCGATGCAGACGTCCCATGCGCTGAATGAGCAGGTCAATGGGGGCGCAGCAGCTCACCATGAGATCGAAGTCGAGGTCGAGGCTCTGCTCGATAATCTGGGTGGCTACCAAAATGGCGCGTTCGGGGCGCGTGTCATCTGTGCCATCTTTGCCAAAGGTATTAAGCACATCCTGTTCTATCTCATTACGCCATGTTGGCGGAAAACGGGCATGAAACAGCCATACCTCGTCTGCGGCAATCCCCTCGGCTTCACGCAGACAGCGTGCAACTTCAATCGACTCATTGACTGTATTGCAAACAATGGCGATGCAGCCGCCTTGCTCATATACCGAGCGAA
Organism: Aggregatilineales bacterium; assembly: GCA_965214515.1. Lineage (GTDB taxonomy): Bacteria > Chloroflexota > Anaerolineae > Aggregatilineales > Phototrophicaceae > UBA6055. The sequence goes on along the minus strand of OZ243955.1, from coordinate 2,206,303 downwards.
CCTTGTCCACCAGATGGTTCAGGCCAGGCGGAATCGGCTTGATTTGCATAACGCGCGTTTTTGGCAGCGGCAGAGGATGAACCCACACCGCGCCATCGTTTTCGACGACCGTCAGGCGCGGATAACGAACATCAGGCGCTTCGTCCCCCTTGGATGCGCCGACTGCCCTCAATATATCTGTGCGGCCTTGCCGCGACAGGGTTGCCGACAGCAGAATCATGGGCGAGTCCAGCGCGTGCAGCCAGTTGAACAAGCGCTCGATAATCGTATCCATGTAGGTGTCATAGCTGTGAATCTCGTCAAAGACAATCACTTTGCGGCTTAATCCAAACTGACGGACAAAATGATGCTTGGCTTGCAAGACACTTAACATCGCCTGGTCAATCGTGCCGACCGCATAAGGTGTCAGTAAGGCGCGTTTGCGATTCTGAAACCAGTCTTCAGCAGTCGGAGCGCTCTCATCGCCCTCTCGATTGGATTCTGCTTGAGTTTGTGGATAAGGCGACCGCCGCTCCGAACCCCCGTGAATCAATCGCAGATTGATGTTGTCATGCGGGTAGCGTCTTTGCAGATAATCGCCAACGCGCTCGAACATCTGATTGCTGGTGGCTCGCGTTGGCATGGCGATATACGTCCCCGCCAGGTCAAATCGGTTCACCAGCAAGTCGCCAATATGCAGCGCCAGTTCGGTTTTGCCACCGCCGGTCAGATATTCGACCAAGATGAGCCGCGGCGCCTGCTTGAACCCTTGCAGATGTTGGATGGCGGCGGCTTGCAGTTCATTGGCTTCAAATGGAAAAACAGAGTCAAACGCGGGTTTGCGTCCATCCGCTGCCCACGCCAGCCAGCCCAAGTCATGCAAGGCAGCCGCGGCCTGTTCCTGGGCTCGCTGGAAATAATCTTGCGGGTTCATCATCGCTTCTTCGTAAGGGAAATAGCCGTCATTCGAGCCAATCCAATCACAAACCGAGATGAACCCGGACAGGGAAGCCGCGAAGACATTAAATGGCTGCGGTGATTCCGGCAAGCTGATTTCAGCGACACCCAGCACCTCTTGCAGCGTTTCACAGAGTTCATTTTGGAGCGCTTTCCATTTTTCCTTGCCGATTCGTGGCTTGGGGGATGTTTGCGCCCCCGATACCCAGGCGCCATGATGCCCGCCTATGACCGCCGCCAGCTGCGTTGCCTGGGGTTTCCTCAGCCCTTGGTCGATTAGCCATTGACGCAGTATGACCGCCGACAGGATGCCGTGGTCATCTACGGAGCTGCGTTCACGCAAGCCAGCCTCAGCCTGAATGATATGCTGATAGAGCGGTTTGACTTTCTTCTGAAATGCCGGGGTCGCCTTGCCAATGTCGTGCAAGCCAGCCAGCAGCGCCAGCAGCCCTCGCGTGGATTGCCCATCCAAACCCGACAGCCCGGCCAGCCAGGCTTTCTGTCCCATGCCCAGAAACTCATCCCACATGCAACAGGCAACCGCCGCCACATCCAGCAGATGATAAAGGAGCGGATGCCAGGCGTCGCTCTTTCTATCGTATTTTGCCCACAAAAGATGCAGCAGGGATTCTTGCTCTGTGCTGCCAAGCGTCAAATCATAATTCCGAACTTGACGCATCAGGCTGCGGATGACGCGCTGACGCAGCTTCTTCGGCTCTTCGACCACCACGCCTGAACCCCAACTCCGTATCCAGGGCACCATCTCCGCCGGCTCCGAGACATCGACTGTATAGCTGATGTACCCGTCTGCGTCAGTATGTATGCGTTGTGAAGGATGCCAGATGCTTTCGAGCAGTCGGTCATAATGCCGCGGCTCAAAGCGCAGAACCACGCGGCTCGGGCTGCGCTGGCTGCTCCATACCCCCCAAGCCCGCCCAAAGTGAGACTGAAAACGGGCTTGATCGATAAGCTCAAAATGTCGATTCGTTAATTGGACGTCCTGAATGCGGTCAAACTTCAGGCTAAGCCCAAGATATGTCTGCTCATCGCGCATCCCTTCGCACAGGACATAGAAGCCATCCGACAAGGGGTTGCTGACAAACCGATAGGGGCGAACCAGCCAACGAGATGGCGCCTCTCGGTTGAGCGGATGATAATCGACCCAGACTTCGCGCCGCTGTTTCTTGGCTTGAGCCAGCGTGGTAAAAAATCGAGCAGTTTCCAGGTTGCCGCGCTCAACATCAAATCGCCCTTGCAGATAACCCGCCAGGCTGGGGTCTAATTTGGTGCTGATTTTATGAATCAAGGTGCGGACAATCTGCCATTGCGATGTGTGATAAGTAAGCGAACGTTCCAATGCCAAAAACAAAAATTCGCTTTCCTCGGTGGTCAGCCTAAGATTGACGAAATAACCCTCATCTACATAGTACCTTTGCCCCTCCACGTAAATAGGCACGCCCATGTTTTCAATAATACCGATGTATTTGCTGGCAGTGGACTTGCCAATTTTGTGTTTTTCGGCGATCTCGCTGCGGCTCACGCCATTCGGAGCATTCGCCAGATGATAGATGATGTCAAAAATAATTTTGACGGTTTCCCTTAATGCCATCACATCCTCCTCAATGTACAGCACGAAGCTATACCCGATAGCTGCTTTTTCTTATCTACTTACCAGCGTGACCACGACGAGAGTTATGATGCAGAAAATGCACCCGTACCACAGATGGAAATTTCTAACGTTGAGAAACGGTACAAGTATATTCTATGCAAAACAGGCGGACAATGCCCGCCTGTTTGATAGGCAGTTAGGGGCTTTATGCTTCTAACATGCCACATCGTCATCAAGTGTTCCTAGTCGACTGCCATTGCGACAATGAAGGACAATTGGGATAATAGAGGTTCTTCTGCGTAGGTGTCAGATGCCCCGGATAGCTGACGGTACAGCGTGCATCCCACGGGAGTGACGGATCGAAGCCGGGCCGTGAGACAGGCGCGGCTTGTGCAGTGGTGCCGTTGGCGGGATGGGCATACCAGCCGGCTATCCAATCAGCCTCGCTATTACAGGTGCCATGCACCTTTGCCCAGTCCGCGTCATGACACATATTGGGATCATTAGCCCCGGCGAACACGATGGCTGTAGTACCTGCCACCATAGCGACTACGAACAGTAGAATAAATAGACGTTGCATTGTTACTTTCTCCCTTTCAAATGGATAAGCTGGTTAAAATACTGCTTCGACCAAGTTAATCAATAGAACCGTCCTCCCTACAGCAGTTGAGCGATAAGATACTCGGTGTTTCTTGTGGCAAAATAGGTTGGTCGCCAGAGTTGCCAACGACATTTTTTCATCAAGACTCCTGAATGAGCGTACAGGCCAAGCATCAATATCATTATCACCAGGGCGGTCTACGGAGCGTGAAGCATTTGCTAAAGAAAGTATGAATTTAGAATTGATTTTGGATAAGAATCAACTTTTAACACGAGGAAGAAGCCGATGACAAACAAAAAAGCGAGCCTTCATAGACTCGCTTCCTGATTGACCCGCTTCTTGTGATACCCTAAGCCCCCGTCATCGCGCCATCATGCGCCTGCGAGACCAGCCGGGCATACTTTGCCATCACACCCTTGTCATAATTGGGCGCAGGCGCCCGCCATTTGGCGCGGCGGGCCTCCAGTTCCTCATCGCTCAAATCGACATGAATCAATCGGCGGGGCACATCAATCGTAATCATATCCCCTTCTTCCAGCAGGGCAATCGGACCGCCCACGGCTGCTTCGGGTGCGGTATGACCAATCATCAGCCCGCGTGTGCCACCGGAGAAACGTCCATCGGTGATTAAGCCGACCTTGCTGCCCAAACCCTGACCAAAGAGCGCCGCCGTAATTTGCAGCATCTCGCGCATCCCCGGACCGCCAACAGGTCCTTCGTAACGGATGATGACCACATCCCCCTCGACAATCTGCTGGCTTTTGACCGCCTCAAAGGCATCTTCTTCGGTATCAAAGACCCGCGCGGGACCCGTCAGCGGGTCGGGCGTATCCTTGAGTTTGACCACAGCGCCATCTGGCGCCAGATTGCCCTTCAGCACCACCAGCCCGCCGCTCTCTTTGATGGGATTGTCCAGGTCGCGGACGACATCCTGCCCTTCGGTTTCGCGGGCATCGGCGCAGGCTTCTGCCAAACTCTGGCCGGTCACGGTCAGGGTATCCCCGGTCATATAGCCACCGTCAATCAGGCGATTGAGCAGAATCGGGACACCGCCAGCCTGATACAAGTCCAGCGCGACATATTTCCCAGTCGGGCGCATATCGCCAATAATGGGGGTGCGGTGGCTGATGGCTTCAATGTCATCCAAGGAAAACTCGATGCCAGCTTCGCGGGCAAATGCCAGGGTGTGCAGGATGCTGTTGGTGCTGCCAGCAGTTGCGGCCGAGGCGGCAATCGCATTCTCCAGCGAACCCCGCGTCACCAAATCCGATGGGCGAATGTTATTTTCCAAAATCTTGAGCATCAGCTGGCCGGCGCTGAAGGCAACATTTTCCTTTTCGGGGTCTTCCGCCGGGACATCCCCCATGCCCATCGGACAAATGCCGATAATCTCGCTTATCATCGCCATCGTATTAGCCGTAAATTGTCCGCCACAGGCGCCCGGTCCCGGGCAAGCCAGATTTTCGACTTCCATCAGTTCGTCATAGCTGATTTGACCCGCCTGAAACTTGCCCAAAGCCTCGAACACACTCACCAAGTCAATATCCTGCCCCTTGAGACGCCCTGGATAAATCGTGCCGCCATAGAGCATCAGCGAGGGCAGATTGAGGCGAATGAGCGCCATGATGGTGCCAGGGATGGTTTTGTCGCAGGCGGAAAGCGCCACCACGCCATCCAGCATATTGGACATCGCCACCAACTCAATGCTGTCGGCAATCACCTCGCGGCTAATCAACGAGCCTTTCATCCCCTCGGTGCCCATCGTGATGCCGTCGGAGATGCTGACCGTGTTGAATTCAAAGGGCGTGCCGCCAGCCGCCCGAATCCCGCGTTTGACATCATGCGCCAGCTTGCGCAGGTGGAAGTTGCAGGGACCGATTTCGGTCCAGGTGTTGGCGACGCCAATCAGTGGTTTTGCCAGCGCCTCATCATCATAACCGACTGCCTTGAGCATGGCGCGTGCGCCAGCCCGTTCAGCGCCGTGAACCAGGGTGCGGCTGCGTTGATTGAGCGCGGCGCGGACTCCGTTTGTTTTGGACATGGTATCTCTCCTTTTGTTCGCTGGATGAATAGCCATATTGTAGCGCATCTGTCAAGAGACCGCATCCGCGACAGAAAAAACAGCCATTCTCTTGCCAAGCAGGGGAAAATGGGATATATTTTATTTGGCGATGAATTTTTCATGGCTTTTATTTGGAATTTCCTGTGGCAGCGCAATGGGTTGCGAGCCTTATACTGCCACAGGAAACCCTAACTGAAAACCCGAAGGCTTTCAGTGTCAGTATATCCCATGTAAAAGTTTCGTGGAACGCCTGTGTATTAATTACTTTCTACAGGAGTCTCATAATGGGGCGAAGTGCAGGTACTACGGAAGCACACTCACGAGTTAGAATCAACTCTATGATTGAATTAGCTGGATTCAAACTTACCGACTATGACAGCGATGATCCGTCAGTAGATTATGAGAGGGCTGTACGCAACCAGATTATGAATGACAGGTTAAGGCAGGCAGGCGGGATACCTGATTATCATTTTTATCCCCCCAACAGTGCAACTCCCATTGCATTTCTGGAAGCTAAACGAATCGGTGGACAGAAACTCGCCTATGCACTTAAGCAGGCAACTGAGTACGCAATGATTGCCTACGGGAATAATAAACCACCGATGCTTGTTTTTGCGTCAGACGGCATACAAGTTAAGTCACAACATGCAGACGGGAGCGAACTATCGCTGAACAACTATCCTGTAGACTATATTCCTACATTTGATTTGATGCAGAAACTGGTGCGTTCGCCTTCTGCTACCCAAGGCAAAGCGGTCGATAACGTAGCCAGTCTTAAAAGGATATTTGCGGATGTAGCTGATTTAATGCGTGCAGATGGCATAGATGCTGGCATCAATCAATTAAGAGAATTTTGTATCCTCCTTTTTATCAAAATTATGAGTGAAAGAGGAAAGCAAGGGGCGCGGGCAAATTGGGATAAACTTACATCTGAATCAGGTGAGAACCTGATGAACTCGTATCAACAGATTCTTAAGGAATACAAAGACAAATATGGTTATATGCTCTCGACTTCAGAACTGAACAAGCCTGAAATCCTCGAACAGATGGTCTCAAGAGTTTCTCCGATCAATTTTACAGAGAGTGGTATGGACATTAAAGGTCAGGCCTTTGAATACTTCCTCTCGAATTACAGCGCAGGCAATAAGAGTGCACTTGGGCAGTATTTTACTCCCAGACATATCACTGCCATGATGGCTATGCTTCTGAGTCCAAAATCCGGCGACAAAATTTTCGATCCTTTTTGTGGTACAGGGGGGATGCTTATATCCTGCTACACACAGATTAGAATGGGTTTGGACAGGAAAGGAGCAAATTTTAAGAGCAAATTACATGAACTTGAGAAAAAGACGCTCTATGGAAATGACATTAGCGGTGGGGCATCCAGTCTTGCCAAGATGAATATGATACTTCTCGGAGATGGGCAAAGTAACATACAAAGAGCAGATAGTTTCGATTCACAAGATCGAAAGGAGTATGACAAGGTAATTACAAATATCCCATTTAATCTTGATGCGCCAATTAACTATCAAAAATTGGCTCCATTGATAGAAGCAAGCGGGATTGGAAAACCAGATTGGAATGAACTGTGCATAGTGAAATGTATTGAATCACTTAGGCTCGGCGGTTCGACTGCAATGATCTTACCCCTGACAATCTGCGATTCAGACAAGTATCGGCAAGTCAGGAATTACGTTGCCAGGAAATGCCGCATAAGAGCCTGCATTCGCTTGCCTGAAAAAACCTTCGTTTTTTACACAACTGCACAAGCAGTTATTCTTGTCATCGACAATGCACATGAGATGGAAACAGACGAATTTACATTCATTCATCTTAAATCAGATGGCATGTCTCAAGATAAAAGCAGAGAGCCTATTCCTGATAATGACATACCAACCCTCTTAGAATATGCCGCCGAAGGACGCCTTCACGAATTCCCCAAAGCAGTGAATATGAAATATGAAAGGGAGGGGAAATTTGTAGAATTCATGCAGATGTTTGAGAGTCCAGAGAATGTCTGGAAGTTGGGAGAGCTTCTAACTGTTAAAGATGCTGCTACACCGCTTGAACCGAATATTTATTATGCAGAGCCAGGACTAAGTAGCCATAACAACACGGTGCGAGTCAGAGGCAATCAACGCTTAGGCAAGAATATTAAATCAAATAAAAAAGTAGCTGCCGAACCCGGTGATCTTATTATCGGCACTCTGCACACGAACAATGGTAATGGGTTGTTTGCCATTGCTGACAGACATTATATTTGTACTTCCCAAATAGTAGCCAAGATAAAGGACGATATAGTTCCACCTCAATATCTAATTCAAGCACTTCGCAGAGAATTTCCGCGACAACTAATCCCAACTGATTTAGTAGGACGAGAAAATTTTACCTCAAAGCAGATTTTGAATGTTCTTATTCCTAAACCAAGTCCAATAGACTTGGAAAGATTACACGAGAAGCAACACGAGATAGTGAAATTGCAATCCAACTTAGAAGATATAAAGCAATCGATTGAAACACTGTTGGATAGTTATTTCTCGAATCGGTAAAGGGTGTCCCACATATCTTCCCCATCTCTCGCGTGCATTCCCATCAGTGCCACAGTATAATATCCCCCATCTGCTACCAAGAAAGCCAGCCCATGCAAATCCATGAGCTATTGCATGACCTCCAAGCTGCCATCGGCGCTGACCAGGCCACTGCCGACCAGATGACCCGCATCCTCTATAGCACCGATGCCAGCAATTATCAGGTCATGCCGCTGGCGGTGACCTTTCCGCGCGGCGCTGATGATGTGGTCGCCATCCACGAGACGGCAAACAAATATGCAGTGCCAGTGTTGCCGCGCGGCGGCGGCAGTGCGCTGGCTGGCCAAGCAGTTGGCGAAGCGATTATCATGGATTTCACGCGCCACATGCGGCGGCTGCGCTCCATCAATGCCCAAGCCCGAACGGTCGATGTCGAACCGGGCATGATTCTGGGGTCGCTCAATCGGCAGATTGCCAATCTGGGACTGATGTTTGGCCCCGACCCAGCCAGCGCCGAACGCGCCGCCATTGGCGGGGTCATTGGCAACAATGCCACCGGCGCCCACAGCATCCGCTACGGCATGACAGCCGACCATATCATGCGCATGCAAGTTGTCCTGGCGAATGGCGACCTGGTCTGGCTGGATGATTCGACCGCAGCGCTCAGTCGCATTCGCAGCAAGGTCAGCCAACTGGCTACGCAGCATCAGGCGGATATTCAGTCGCGTTATCCCAAGACATGGCGCACGGTTGCCGGTTATGCGCTCGACAAAATCGACCCTGATGATGTCAATCTGAACTGGCTGCTCTGCGGCTCGGAGGGCACTCTGGCGACGGTTGTCCGCGCCCAGCTGCGGCTGGTTGAGCGCCCCGAGATGGAAAACAAGCGGCTGGCGCTGGTTCATTTTGACAGCCTGCGGGCCTCATTGGAAGCGACGCCGCGCATCCTGGAGCTTGAGCCAGCGGCGATAGAATTGATGGACAAGTTCCTGCTGGACAAAACGCGGGCGAATGCCGGTTATCGTGACCGCCTGACCTTTGTGGATGGCGACCCGGCGGCGATTTTGCTGGTCGAGTTTGTCGGGACGGAGCGGGAACTGGGCGCGAAAATCAAGGACTTGAAAGCGAAGCTGCGACATCTGGGATACAGGGGGGCGGTCACCATGGCCGCGACCGCCGCACAGCAGTCCGATGTCTGGACGGTGCGCAAGGTCGGGCTGGGGCTGATGATGAGTGAGCGCAGCGAGGCAAAACCGATTTCTTTTGTCGAGGATGCGGCTGTTCCAGTCGAGAATCTGGCGGATTATATCTCGGATGTCGAAGAAATTATCCATGATGCCGATACCACCTATGCCATCTATGCCCACGCCAGCGCTGGCTGCCTGCATATCCGACCGCTCATCAATCTGAAAACGCTGAAAGGTCGTGACCAATATCGCACGATTGCCGATGCTGTGGCGCGGACGGTGAAGAAATATCAGGGGACGATTACGGGTGAACATGGACAGGGCCTGTCGCGCAGTGAGTTCAGTGAATACCTCTTCGGTGTGGATTTGATGGATGCCTTCCGCGAACTCAAGCGGGCCTTTGACCCGAATAATATGATGAATCCGGGCAAAATTGTTGATTCGCCGCCGATGGACAGCGCCGAACTGCTGCGCTATTCGCCCGATTACAAGACAATCGAGTTTCACACCCGTTATGACTGGTCAGCGGACAATGGCTTTGCTGGCGCGGTCGAGATGTGCAACGGCGCGGGAGTCTGCCGCAAGGAAGCTGTGGGGACAATGTGTCCTTCGTACCAGGCCACCCTGGACGAAGCGCATTCGACTCGCGGACGCGCCAATGCCCTGCGAGCGGCGATTAGCGGCAGGCTGCCCAATGATATTGGCGAGCCAGCGGTCAAGGATGTGCTGGATTGGTGCTTGGCCTGCAAAGCCTGCGCCAGCGAATGCCCCTCGGCGGTGGATGTCGCCAGACTGAAGTCCGAATTTTTGGCTGCCTGGCATGACCGACATGGCACAGGGCTTGCCACGCGGCTGTTTGGCAGCATCCATCGCGTCAACCAGCTGGCGGGCAAAACCCCAAGGTTCAGCAACTTCATGCTGAACCATCCAGTGGGCAAATGGGGCGCGGCTCTGCTGGGCATTCCCACCGACCGCCCCTTGCCACAGTATGCCGATAAACCCTTCGCCGCGCTGCAAAATTATCCCCATCATCAGCGGCCGGATGCTGTTCTGGTGGTGGATACCTTCACGGAATGGAATCATCCCGAACTGGGGACGGCGGTCATGCAGCTGGCGGAAAAACTGGACTTGCGCTTTAATGTGCAGCGTCTGCCCCGTCAGGGCTGCTGTGGGCGCCCCGCCATCAGCAAAGGGCTGCTGGACAATGCCAAAGCGATGGCGCATGACAATGTGCTTGGTTTGTATCGGCAAAACAGGGAGACGCCTTATCTGTTTATCGAACCCAGTTGTTTGAGCGCCTTCACCGACGATTATCTCACGCTGGTTGACCCTGGCATTCAGGCGGCGGCAAGGTCACTGGCGGCCCGCTGCCTGAGCGCCGAGCAGTATTTTGCCGATAAAGTGGCGGAGCAGGCGGATGCCCTCGACTGGCGAGCCACATCAGCGCGGATACTGCTGCATGGTCACTGTCATCAGAAGGCGCTTTGGGGCACAGCCGACACGCTCAAGCTCCTGCGGACGATACCCGCTGCCGAGGTTGACGAGATGAACACGGGCTGCTGTGGCGTGGCCGGCAGCTTTGGCTATGAACACTATGAGTTGAGCATGAAGATTGCCAATGACCGCCTGCTGCCGACGATTCGGGGCAATTCCGATGCCATCATCACAGCGTCAGGCACTTCCTGCCGTTCACAAATCCATGATGCCGGCTACGCGGCGCAGCATCCGATTGAAGTGGTGCTGGCGGCGCTAAAACATCAGGGATAAGCAAAGCATACGGGTTTTCAACAGAAGGAGCATAGCGGCTGATGTCGGGCATTGAACTTATTGAAATCAAGTCCTTGAGCGACTTTTTGGCTTTACGGGTTGTCCGCGTGAAGCCAGCGCAGAGACGTTTTACGACCAATCTGGTCTTATCCTGGCTTCAGTCGCGGCATCCGGCTGTGACCGCCTATAGCATCCATTTGTCGGACGATTTGATTGGTTATGTCATGCTGGTTCATGCCAGCAACCCGACACAGTGGATTATTGAGCGCCTGACCATTGACCGCGACCATCAGGGGCAGGGGCATGGCTACGCTGTCGCCGACAGACTCGTTGATATGGTTTATGAATTTGAAAGCAGCGAAATAGTCATCGCCCGCTATCATCCCGACAATGACACCGCCCGCCGTCTCTTCCAGCGATTGAAGTTTGAAGAACAGGACGAACTGTTTCGCAGACGAAATATCGCCCTGCTCCGATTTGAATTTGAAGAAGGGGCTGACGATGACGAAGATGATAATGATAATGAAGACATTGAACTGGCGGACGAAGCGCAAGAGCTTGAAGATCGTCCTTCCGAAATTAAGAGTCTTCAGTAAGCATCTTGGCATCGGCATCACTTTGCGCTAAGGTGATGACATCAGCGAACATGCCAATGGAAAAATCATGTCCCAAGATTCCCGGCCAGCCCCTGTCCTCCTGCCCGAAGCCGTTCGCCGCCGACTGGAACCGCTCATGCTGGTTGCCAAAAAGGTGCGGGCTGGCGCCATGAAAGGCGACCGCCGCTCGATTAAACGCGGCACGAGCATCGAATTTGCCGATTATCGCAACTATGTCCCTGGCGATGACCTGCGCCAGCTGGACTGGAATATCTATGCTCGGCTGGAACGCCCCTATATCAAATTGCTGGAGGATGAAGAAGACCTGGCTGTGCATATCATCCTGGACGCCTCGGCCAGCATGAACTTCCCGCCGAAAGACGAGCTTGCGCAAGGCGAGCTTGACCAGCAGAAGCTGATGTTTGCCAAACGGATATTCGCCGGGCTGGGTTATGTCTCCTTAACCAGCGGCGACCGCCTGATGCTGACGGCAATCAACGACCGCGGCATGTCTATCTTCGGGCCGGTGCGCGGGCGCGGACAGGGCATAGCGATGTTCCATTATATTCAGAATGTCGCCGCCGATGGCATTGCCGATTTGAACATCATGCTCAAGGATTATGCCTTGCGTGCCAGCCGCCCTGGATTGACGGTGGTTGTCAGCGATATGTTCTCGCCCACCGGTTATATTGAGGGCTTGAACGCCCTCTTGAGCCGCGGGCATGAGGTGGCGCTGGTGCATGTCTTGTCGCCGCAGGAGGTCACGCCGCCCCTGGCTGGCGACCTGCGGCTGATTGATGTCGAAACCGGACAGGCGCAGGAGGTCACGGTGGATGCAGCCATGCGGCAGGTCTATCATCAGCGTTTGACCGCCTGGCGCGATGAGATTCGGGATGAGTGCCTCCGCCGCGGCGCCCATTATTTCGCTCTGCAAACGGATGAACCCTGGGAACGGCTGATTCTGTCTGACATGCGGCGGGTCGGTTTGGTCAAATAAACCAGAGGCTAGATGGCGGTTAAGCCGCCGTCCAGAACCAGTTGATGTCCGGTCACAAATGAAGCCGCATCCGAACACAGCCACAAGACAGCTTCAGCGATTTCAGTTGGCTTGCCCAATCGTCTCATTGGGATTGCCCGCGTCATCATCTCGCGCATCCATGGATTTTCGTCAATCGCCTGCTGTACCATCGAGGTATCGGTATAAGCCGGACAAACGGCATTGACGCGAATCCCGAACTTGGCATATTCGACAGCCGCCGATTTGGTTAATCCAACCACCCCGTGTTTGCTGGCGGTGTAGGCGGCGCCTTTGGGTGTGCCAATCAGCCCGGCGACCGAGGCGATATTGACAATCGTCCCCCGCCCCTGCACCAGCATTGGCGGCAGTTCGGCTTTCATGCACAGCCACAGCCCTTTGAGGTTGATGGCGATAACGCGCTCAAAGGTGTCATCGTCGGTTTCGTGGATGCGCCTGTTGAGCGTTCCCGCAATGCCGGCATTGTTGACGGCGGCATCCAGGCGTCCGAAAGCGTCGAGCGCTGCCTGTACCATCGCCCCCACATCCTGCGCCCGCGTGACATCACAGCGAACAAAAATGGCCTTGCCGCCCGCGCGGATGATTGCCTCCGCCGTGTCTTCACCGCCCGCGCGGTTGAGGTCGGAGACGCAGACGGCTGCGCCTTCCCGTGCCAGCGCCAAGGCGCTCTCCCGCCCGATGCCAGCTGCCGCCCCCGTCACCAAGGCGACCCTGTTCTCAAGTATGCCCATGCTGTCATCCTCGCTCTTGTTGGATGTTGATGTGTAACACAGCTTGCAATTTTTTGCCAATGATTTGAATTTCCACCGACTTTGATATACTCAGCGATTGACTGCGCTTGATGGACTGGCATATACTAATTATATGATTATAAGTTAAGCATTGAGGTCAATCGCACTACACGGGGAAGCTATGGCTACGCAGACGAGAACCGAAGGTGAACGTATCGCCAACTTGGAAGGGCAAATCGCGCATTTGGCGACAAAAGCGGATATTGGTGCGCTGGACTCAAAAATTGAGACTCTGCGTGCCGAACTGAAATCAGATATTGAAGGTCTGCGTGCTGAGTTGGGCACGATTCGGTGGATCATCGGCATTGCGATTCCCTCTGCTATTGCCATCACCGGGCTTGTGGTCGGGATTGTAGTTCAGGTTTTGAATAATCTGCCGTAGAGTACACTTCTCTCATACAAAGTCCCTCCTCATTTCGGGGAGGGATTTTGTTTTGGTGGCTATTCAACCGCGCCGCGCAAAAAGTTGGACTTTCCATACTTTGAGAAGTAATAATAGATGCTGCATTCTGCAATCTCATAGGCTATTTCAAACATTTCGTTCACTGTCCATTGCTGAACCCTGAAATAGAATGAGCCTCTATTGAACTTATCGCCTTGAACATGAAGATAAGTTTTGTTAAGCGAACCAAACATCGCTATTGTGACAACTCGGTCACAAATAGTTGAATCCTCCGCAAAATCACATCCATCACCAAAGCACACAAATGGAAAAATCGCCTCTGGCAGCAGGGCAGTTCTAAAACCTATGACATTCTTTCCCAAACGCTCGATGGCATTGCCTTTAGCTTGACGCGGTTTGCCTTCAAGCGCTCGCAGGTCGTTAGTGCCTTGATTTTTTCTCTCGCTAATGAGAATCGGACAGAGCATTCCGTCATTTTTCTGCAACATCATAATGCCACCATCAGGGCGCATAAATGTTGTGTTATGGTAATGAATAAAATCGACATCCGGGTATGAAAATCGAAGAGAACACACAATATCTTTTAATAACCACTGTTTCTTGACCATGAGCTTTATACCGGGAAACTCGGCTTCTAATCTGTCCCTTATCTTTCCAATGACATCTGCCAAACTAGCCTCTTGTTTTTTGGAAGTCTGATTGATGACCGTTCCAGTTCGTTGTTTTCTCAAGTCTGATTTTCTTGCCATTACACTTTCTCCAGAAGGAATAGATATTCTTTTACATATTGAGAGCGAGAAGAAAGGTTGCGACTGCCCCGATATGTGTTGTAAGTTGTTTCAAAAAATGTCAGTTTCCCCCGTTTTTCCAGTTCCGAGAAAACATAGTCTGTCTTCAGAAAACCTTCATTGTTATATGAAATGAGAAAAAACTTTGCATCCAGTTCATCTAAAAGCGCAAGGAATGCTTTAGACACTTCTTGGGGCTTGTTAAAAGGGCTTCTCTTCCAGTCTGTCGGAATGCCACTCACCTTGCTCACGGATTGCGGCGCTTCATAATGCAAAATCAGGTTCAGCATGAAGTAGTTAGAGCCGTATGGATGCTGGTTATACGGCGGGTCAAGATAAATCACGTCATATCTTCCGCCAATATCAGCGGCAAATTGAGTTGCATCGCGGTTAGTAACTTTCACTTCACACTCAAATCGAGAAAAAAGCGGAGTCGGTATATCAATCTTGCCCTTAATTCGTTTTAGAGCATTGCCAGCCTCACCACCGAAAGCACCAATACCCTGCTTGTTCTTGTAGAACCCTTTGAATACACCGCCTGTGTTGTTGTGAATGGAGGAACGCACCAACAGTGGAGCGATGAAGAAAACTTGAAGTGAAGGGGATATGCTATCAATATGCTGTCGCGCAGTATCAATAAATTCAGCATTCCGTCTGGTAAAGAATACGCGCTCGCCCCGTTGTATATTGTCGTCGTCAATCGGGGCATAATTTTCAGCGATAAACCCGCGTCTCCAATCCGCCTCGACCCGATTTAGCAACAAAGTCCTTTCCTTTTCGTAGGCTTGCCAATCAAAATCAGAGTAATTGGTCAGATAGCATTGATTCACGGCTTCGGCGTAATCCTCAAAATCATTGCTGACCAGGTAACTGGCGTGCGCTTTCATCAGGCGCGATACAACTCCGCTTCCTGAGAACAAGTCCAGACAAGTTAGACGTTTCTTGCCAAGACGCCTCTTTACGTGGCGCAAACCTTTGTCTATGAGCGGCAGGAGGGCTCGCTTGTTGCCGAGATAAGTAAGCAATCCGTCCGATAGATGATTTTTGCTCCACCTCATGCCAAACAGCCCTGTACGAACACATCAAACACGGGCGTTTCATGGAGCTTCCAAATGGGATATACTCAAATTGAAAACCGACAAGGTTTTCCAATTTTTGCGGCTTTCCTGTGGCAGAACAACGGCTACCAACCTGCTGCCACAGGAAATCCCTAATATAAAAGCCATGAAAAACTCATCGCCATCTAAAGAATATCCTATTTTTATCTGCTTTGCAATAGAAAATCAGCCTTTTCCTTCGCGTCCCTCGTGCCTTTGTGGTTCAATCTCTTCTGACGCATGGGGTTCTTTCTTAATCAACAGCGCAGCCGCCAGCGCACTGGCAAGGCACAAACCCGCCGCCAGCCACATGACGACGCTGATGGCTTCGGCAAAGGACTCACGAATGACCCGACTGACAGCCGCTCGCGCCTCATCAGTCAGCGCGGCGGGGATGGCTGTTTCCGCCAGATTAACCGATTCGGCGGCCAACTGGTCGCGGGCGGCGGCAGGCAGCGCAGCAACAGTCGGGCTGCTCATCAGCGACTGGTTGAACAGCGCAATCGCCAGCCCGCCCATCATAGCAATGCCCAGCACCTGCGAGGAACGCGACAGGGTGTTATGGATGCTGGAGGCGATGCCCGCATGGTGCTGTGGCACTGAACCCATCACCGCGGTTGTCAGCGGCGCCAGGGTCATCCCCATGCCGACCCCGAAAAGACAAATCGGCGGCAGGAAAGTCGTCCAGTAGCTCGCCTGCCCGCCCGTGATGCCCAGCATCCCCAGCCAGGCAAGCGCCGCGCCAATCAGCAGCGGCCCCACAATCAGCGGCGGGCGCGGCCCATAAAGATCGACGGCGTGGCTGATGAAAAATGAGATGCCGCCCATCAGCAGGGTTATCGGCAGCAGCGAAAAACCGGCAAAGGTCTCGCTGTAACCCTGTATTTGAATCAGGTTGAGTGGCAGGAAAACGAGCGCGGTATTTATCGCCGCGTACAGCAAATACGTGACGATGTTGGCGCCGCTGAAGGTGCGCGACTTAAACAGGTGCAGCGGCATCATAGCGTGGTCACTGCGCCGCTCGACCCACAAAAACAGCGGAAACGCAGCCAGCCCAACCATCAGGGCGATTAAAACCAGAGGATCCTCAAACCCGCGCTGGACGCCTTCAGTCCAGGCAAAGGCAGCCAGCATCAGCCCAACGGTGCTCAGAATCGTGCCGGGTACATCCATCTCCTTGGGCGCTTCTTCGTCATAACTTTCGGGGACATAAACAATCAGAGCCAGCATAGTCGCTATGCCAAGCGGGATGTTGATGAAAAAAATCGAGCGCCAAAAGCCGATTTCGGTCAGCCAGCCGCCGATAACCGGACCCGCGCCGGCAATCAGCATGGTGAATGCCGACCAGATTCCAATCGCCCAGCCCTGTTTGTCCTCATCAAAATAGACAGTGATAATCGCCAGACTGCAAGGTATGATGATGCCGCTGCCAATGCCCTGTATCACCCGCGCCGCAATAAACACAGCCCTCGAAGCCGTGAAGCCGCAAATCAGCGACCCCAGCCCGAAAAGCAGAATGCCAGCCAGATAAATCCGTTTGCGGCCATAATGGTCACCGAGCGACCCGCCTAAAAAGATGAAAGCGACTTGCGTAATGGCGTATGCGTTCAGAATCCATAACAGGTCGGCGCCCCTGGCGCCCAGGTCATGCTGAATGGCGGGCAGGGCGACATTCAGCGCTGTGCTGCTCATAAAGACCATGCTCGGGGCGATAATCGCAGCGAACAAAACCGGAAAATCAATAGCCTGCCGTTTTGGGGGCTTTGCCATGAGGGGCTCTCGTTCAGGATTGACGCAATTCGCGCAGTTCCTCTTCCAGTTCGGCGCGGCGTTTGGCGCTCGCTTGGCGGCCAGCCGCCAGCGCCCGTTCATAATGCGCCTGCAAATTCGCGCGGAATTCGTCAGAAGACACTGGCGAGAAGAGGACAACCAGCACAGCGCCCAAGACGCCGCCGATGCCCAGCCCAAAGAGCAGACTGAATAATTTTCGCATGGCGCTTTCCCTATTGTCTGTCGCTGTCTATTGTATCATGCAGGGCAGGCGCATGTCACAGGACATCGGTCGGATCCATGTCGATTCGCCAGCCCGGCTCGGTTTTAAGCTCGCGCAGCGCCACGCCTGGATTGGGCCCCCGCAGCAGCAGATGCCAGCGATAATGTCGGTCAATCCGCGTGAAAAAGCAGGGCGCGGGCCCAATCAGGCTGGTGCCGGATAAATCGTGTTTTTGCAAGAGCTCACGCACTCGATACGCCCCCGTTTCCGCCTGTTTTCGGGTTTTGTAGGGGTCGGTGTAACTGAATACAATTCGCGCCAGCCGCCGAAAGGGCGGATAGCCCATCCCTTTGCGATAGGCGCTTTCTTTTTCGACGAAACCGATGTAATCGTGTCGGGCGGCGGCTTTGATGACATAATGTTTGGGCTGGTAGGTCTGTAAGACGACTTTCCCGCCCAGCACACCCCGTCCCGCCCGCCCGGCGACCTGCGTCAATAGCTGGAACACCCGCTCGCCAGCGCGATAATCCGGCAGCGCCAGACCCAAATCGGCGCTGACCACACCGACCAGCGTCACCAGCGGCAAATCCAGCCCCTTGGCAATCATTTGCGTGCCAATGAGAACATCAGCCCGGCGCTCAATAAACTGCTGCAAAATCGCGTAGTGCATCTCTGGCTTGCTGGCGGTATCGACATCCCAGCGCAACGTGCGAGCCGCTGGAAACAGCCTGCCAAGCGTCTCGTCCACCTGCTGCGTGCCAGCGCCAAAATATCGGATGCGTCCGGATTGACAGGCGGGACACGCTCGCGGCGCATCCTGTTTAGCGCCGCAGTGATGACAGCGCATGGACTCATGCTGCCGATGATAGGTCATCGGGCTGTCACAGCGCGGGCAATTCACCACATAGCCGCAGTCACGGCAGAAGACATAACTCGCTTGTCCGCGCCGATTCAGCAAGAGCATCGCCTGTTCGCCGCGGTCAAGCACTTTCTCCAGGCCCTGCTTTAACTCGCGGCTGAACATGCTGGTATTGCCCTGCCGCAGTTCACGGCGCATATCGACCACACTGACCGGCGGCAGGTCGATATGCAGGGCATCCGCGCTCGCCTGTTGGTATCGGGCGACAACCCCAACCCGCTCTGCCTGCTCCTGAATCCGCTGACGATGTCCCATGATGCGATTGGGCAGGTGCAAATAGGTGAAATGCCCCCGTTGGGCGCGGTGATAGCTGAGCAAATCGGGCGTTGCGCTGCCCAGAATGAGCAGCCCCTTGTTTCGTGCCATCAAGTATTCAGCCGCTTCCCGCGCATGATAATGGGGTTCGGTTATCGGGGGGGCTTGCTTATAGCTGTGGTCATGCTCTTCGTCAAGGATAATCAGCCCCAGATTAGGCAGGGGGGTGAACAAAGCCGAACGTGTCCCGACAATCACATCCACTTCCCCGCCACGCGCCCGCTGCCAGGTATCATAACGCTCGCCTTGGGGCAGGCTGCCATGAACAATCGCCACCTGCCCCGGGAATCGCTCCGATACGCGCCGAATGGTCTGTGGGGTCAAAGCGATTTCTGGCACCAGAAAAATCGCCTGCCGTCCCTGTGCCAGTGTGGCGGCAATCGCTCGCAGGTAGATTTCGGTTTTGCCGCTGCCGGTCACGCCGTGCAAAAGAAAGCGGGCATTTTCCGCGCTGCCATGCGCCTGCTTCAGCGCCTTGTGGATTTCATCCCAAACTGATTGCTGGTCTGCTGTCAGCTTGGGCGGGCTGCGCGGCACAAAGTCGAAGTCGCGCAGCGAATCGCGCCAGACCTGTTCGTCGCGCAGTTCAATCAAGCCATCTTTGACCAGCCGACGAAGTGGGTTGCGGGTTTTGACGCCCGCCAGGTCCAGCGCCTGCTGGATGCCCAGCGGCTCCCCCTCATTTTTTGCAATCACTTCCAGCAAATCAGCCTGCTGACGGCTGCTGACCCGCTTGATGTGTGCCGCCAGTTCTTCCGCCGCAAAGTTGGGATAGATACGCTGCATCATTTTTTTCCTGGCGCTGGGTGGCAAAAGAACCGATTCCCAGCCGACCAGGCCATCGGCTTCCATTTGGCGGAGTTCACGCTCGACTGGCTGCTTGCGAAAAGCCCGCTGAAGCTGCGACAGGCAGGCGGGCCCCTTTTCCCGCAGATGATGAACAAGCCCTCCTCGCAGGCCCTCAGCCGCAGGCGCGTCCGGGCTGTTGAGGCGATAGCGGCGGTCGGACTTGCCCGTGAAGCCCGGCGGCAGCATCAGCCAGATGCAGACGCCGATTGGCGCGAGATAAGCCCTGCTGAGCCAATGCGCCAGGTCGATATGTTCCGCCAGCATGACCGGCTGGGGGTCAAGCAACTCCAGAATGGGCTTGGTTTCAGGGATTTCGGTCTCATCATGTCGGGCGACAATCACCCCCGACTGCATCGCCACGCCAAATTCCACCCGCACCAGCGACCCCGCGCCCAGCTTGTGCGCGAGCTCGTCCGGGATGTGATAGGTAAAGGTCTTGTTGACGGGAACATTCACCGCAACCTTGGCATAGCGCATGAGGGGATGTCCTGTTCGACAGATTAGGTTTCGGCCTGTGACCTGATTGTAAGCCCGCAGCGGCCTCAGCGAAAGGGTCTCCCCCTTGAAACAAGAGGAACGACAGCGAAAGAAAGCACCTTTTGCGCTGCGCTGCTTTCAATTATCATAGTCCCCCAATTCGATTGTAATGGAAGCTGTGTGATGTCAGAAACAAAATCCTTGCCGTCTGATTTGACAGCCCGTATTTTGCAGCGTTTCGGTCTGCCGCCTGACTCGCCCGCCAATCGGCAAACCCTGCAAGACCTGCTGCATCAATATACCCGCATGGTCCCTTGGGAGAGCGCATCGCGGATTGTGCGCCGCGCCAGCCATCATCATCTGGAAAATTGCGCGGCTTTCGGCACAGCATTTTGGGAAAGCGCCTTGGCCGATGGCACTGGCGGCACTTGTTATGAAAGCAATTATGCGTTCTTCGGTTTGCTGCTGCGTCTGGGTTACGAGGGCTATCTCACCGTCAATAATATGGGCGCTTCGATAGGCTGCCACAGCGCCCTGGTCATTTTGCTCGAGGGAGATAAAGTTCTGGTCGATGTCGGTTTGCCGATTCATGCCCTGCTGCCCATTCGCGCCACGCAAACGACGGTCATCGAAAGCCCATTCTTTCGTTATACCCTCGAGCCGCTTGCCGATGACAGCTACGACATCTGGCGCGACCCGCATCCGAATCGCCATGCCTTCACGCTGATTGACAGGCCAGTTGCCGATGCCGTCTATCGTCAAATCACCATCCAGGATTATCAGCCACAGAGCGGATTGTTTTTGGATGCGCTGGTGATGAACAAGGTGATTGAAGGGCAGCTGTGGCGCTTTAACAGCCGCGACCTGCCGCTTCGTATGGAGCGGTTTGCCGATGGACAGCGGCAGGATGTTCCGCTTGACCTCGACCCGGCGGCGCAGCTGGCCGACAGATTCCAAATCAACCGCAGCCTCCTGGCGGCCGCGCTGGACATATTGGGAACGCCAACAATCCGCTAGGCAATCGTAATATCGCTGTTCAGATAGACATCCTGAATGGCGTTCAGCAAACGCACGCCTTCGCTCATCGGCCGCTGGAATGCCTTGCGACCGCTAATCAAACCCATGCCGCCGGCGCGTTTGTTGATAATGGCTGTCTTGACCGCCTCAGCGAAATCGTTAGCGCCGCTGGCGCCGCCAGAACTAATCAGACCGACTTTGCCCATGTAGCCGTTGGCAACCTGATAACGGGTCAGGTCAATCGGGTGGTCGCTGGTGAGTTGGCTGTAAATCCGTTCATCCAGCTTGCCATAAGAGGAATCGCCCGTGTTCAGCGCTTGATAGCCGCCATTGCTGGTCGGCAGTTTTTGCTTCACGATGTCCGCCCCCAAGGTCACGCCCAGATGGTTCGCCTGCCCGGTGAGGTCGGCGCTGGCTTCGTGGTTGGTCCCATCGACTGTGAAAGCTGGGTTGCGCATATAGCACCAGAGGATGGCTGCCATCCCCAGTTCGTGAGCATAGGCAAAGGCTCGGGCAACTTCAATCATCTGTCGGTTGGAATCTGCCGAGCCGAAGTAGACGGTCGCGCCGACAGCCACCGCGCCCATATCCCAGGCCTGCTTAATCGTGCCGAACATAATTTGCTCATGCGTGTTGGGGAAGGTGACCAATTCGTTGTGGTTGACCTTGACGATATAGGGGATGCGATGGGCATAACGGCGGGCGGTCATGCCAAGCACGCCAAAGGTGGAGGCCACCGCATTGCAGCCGCCTTCCATCCCCAGCTCGATAATTTTGGCAGGGTCAAAATAGGCAGGATTGGGGGCAAACGAGGCGCCCGCCGAATGTTCAATCCCCTGGTCAACTGGCAAAATCGACAGGTATCCCGTGCCAGCCAGGCGCCCGTGGTCATAAATTTGCTGGAGACTCCGTATCACCTGCGGGCTGCGGTCTGTATCCAGCCAGATGCGTTCGGCAAAATCGGGGCCGGGCAGCGCCAGGTTTTCTTTTGGAATCGTGGTTGAACGATGGTTCAACAGATAATCAGCATCGCTGCCGAGATATTCGACAATTTTATCAACTTGTATGTCGGGACTTGCTGTCACCATCATGCTATCCTTCTCTATGGTTGGTTTCATCATACTCAGATTATAACAGCAAAAGTGATAGTTCCCCTCCTTTCGTGGTAAAATTGAAAGAGATTAAAGGGTTATGCCATACAATCGAAACAAGGATGGGGCATGTCCAATCAGGAAAAGCTGAAACAGCTGCGGCGGGCGGCAGAAGCCCGTGACCCGGAGCAATGTCAGTTTCTGCTGAAAAGCCTGTTTATGAGCATGGAGTTTTTCTTGGCTTTGGCGGTTGTGATGGAGCGGGCGCAATCCTTTCTGGAGACCTTTGAGCATTATTATCCGAATGCCAGATTCGCTCGGCAAATCCTGATGCAGATGGTCAATACTGGCACGGCGCCGTCACGGCTGCCGCCCGAAGCCCAGCGCGACTTTGCATATCCAGGCGCTGCCAATTATATGAAGGCGCTTGGGGATTTGGCACATGCCCTGCAAAAGGGCCCCCTGCCGCCCCGCGTGGGTTATCTGGTGAGCGCGACTGTGAATGCGATGATGGCGGAATTGGTGGAGCATTATTATGGCGGTCATATCGAGCAATGGGCTTTCCTGCGCGAGCATCCCGCCGACCCCAAATCGCAGGCAATCGCCTATGCCTTCTGGACGGATGCCGATGTTGCCCTGCTCGATGCCGACCATTGGCTTCAGGTTGCCGACAGCATCGAGCGCAAGCTGGCGCGGCAAAAGCGATGACCATCGTCTGAACACATTCGGCAGCGAAGGCAAAGACGCAAGCTGTCTGGCACAGCTTAGCGGGAGGCGCAACACATGGACATCCTGTTATTCATTAGCTGCAACCTCTTGCTGATGAGCGCCTTTTTTCTGGTGGGCATGTATCAGTTTATGCAGGTGGATGACAAGCGCAAGCGTCAGCCTGCCGACCGCCTGCGGAGTCCGCTGTCGCTCATCGACCTGGAACTGGATGCAGCCGAATTTCGGGAGCTTGTCCGCGCCGAACGTTATGACGAGGCGCTGCAAGGGCTGATGAAGGCAGCCGATGTAGACCGCTTTACGGCAGAATCTGTCATTGAACATCTGAAAAAGCAAGAATGCCGCCCGCAGCAATCGGGAACATGGTCATCTGGCTGAAATATCTTTCCTGAACATTCTGTATTATACTGTAAGTATCTGAATTCTAAAGGAGAAGGGGATTATGGAAACTATCAGAAAGCCCTCTATCTGGCTGGGCGCCGCGGTCGGTGCTTTGCTTACGCCAGCGATGATGGCGCTCTTGTTTTTGGCTGACCAGATTGCTGGCCTGCCTTTTATCCCGTTTGATGTATTTGACTTTGTATCGCGGAATCTGCCAGGCCCGCTACTGACCTTCGGCATTGATATGATGGTGGACATCATCATCGCCTTCAACATGGGCGAGACATCCACCGCCGCCAAAGCTGCCGAGCAAGTGATGGGGCTGGGGGCATTTTGGGTCTTGGGCATACTGGTGTCGATGCTTATGTTTATCATCATCAATCGCGGTCAAACCACCAGCCGCCGCCTGTCTGCCGGCTTCATCATCGGTTTGGGTTTTGGCTTGCTGATGATGCTGATTTCGAGTCAAATCAACCTGACGGCGACTGCGCCTGTTGCCTTGCAGTTTGTCTGGGTCTTGCTGGTCTTCATCGGCTGGGGTCTGGCGGCAAATTGGAGCTATAACCATCTGGCGCAGGGCGAGGAGAGGACCGAGAAAAGTACCGATGAAGCCATTAGCGTGAATGCACTCAACCGCCGCCAGTTTATGGTGCGCATTGGCGGGGCAAGCGCCACCCTGACTGTGATTGGGGCCGGCTTGGGCGCTTTTCTCGGCAATCGCCCTGCTGAAGGTCAGCTGGCCGCTGATGCCGAAGTGGCTGCTGATGCCGATGTCAGCCAGGCTGCCTTGCCCAACATAGACGATAACTTGCAGCCAGCGCCGGGAACCCGCCCGGAATACACGCCGCTTGACGACCACTACCGCATTGACATTAGCTCGCGCCCGCCAGTGATTAGCTCCAGCGAATGGCGTCTCGATGTTACGGGTTTGGTGGATAATCCGGTCAGCCTGTCGCTGCAAGACCTTTATGACCAATTTGAACGGGTGGACCGCTTTGTCACGTTGTCCTGCATTAGCAATCGCATTGGCGGGACGCTCATCAGCACCACCAAATGGTCGGGCTTACGCATGAATGACTTTCTGGATTTGGTGCAGCCCCAGGCGGATGCGGTTGCCCTCAAAATCATCGGCGCGGACGGCTTTGATGAATATGTCATGCTGGATTTGATTGCGGCTGATGAGCGGATTATGTTCGCCTATGAATGGGACGACCAGCCGCTCAAGCAGAAGCATGGCTTCCCCCTGCGGATTTACATTCCGGATCGCTATGGCATGAAGCAGCCCAAGTGGATTGAGAGCATCGAATTTGTCGATGCTTGGGATGAAGGATATTGGGTGCGGCGCGGCTGGAGTGTAGAGGCGATGGTGAATACGGTCTCTGTGGTGGATGCGGTTGCCACCGATGCCATCTTGCAGGATGATGACGGGTATATCGTGCCGATTGGCGGCATCGCCTACGCTGGCGCCAAGCAGATTTCTCGTGTCGAAATCAGCGTCAATGACGGGGATTGGCAAGAGGCGCAGTTACGCCAGCCCTTGTCCGAACTGACCTGGGTTATCTGGCGTTATGACTGGCGTTTTGCCGAAGGCGATTACCGATTTGCTGTTCGTGCTTATGATGGCGCTGGCAGCTTGCAAAGCCTGGAAAGTCGCGGCACTCGTCCTGATGGCGCCACGGGCGTGCATTCACGCACAGCATCCATGCCGTCCCAGAGCGACTTGGAAGCCGCAGATACCGAGTCCTAATCTTTCGCTGCCAGCGGGGAAACTTGGTACGGCGCGTTGGCCAAGTTATACTGACAAGTGACGTTGCAGACATTATGGGAGATGCTGGATAGCGATGGACTGGCTGCAAGTTGGCGCATTTTTCGTTGCGGTGCTGGGTCTGGGCTTGGCGGGGCTTGTTTATGTTACCCGCCAGTTTAACCGCATGGCCGATCGCATGGACGCGCGATTTGAGCGCCTTGAGGAACGCATAGGAAGCCTGGAACAACGACAAGCCCGTATCGAAGAGCGCCTGGGCCGCATGGACGAGCGTTTGGATCGTATGGACGGGCGCCTGGATCAGATGCAGGGCGAGATGAAGAGTCTTGGCGAAGGTTTGCAGAATGTCGAGAAAGAGCAGGCACGCATGCTCGGCTTCCTGGAAGGGAGAGGGGTCATGGGCAAGGCGCCGGCGAATGTGGAAACGGTGTCGTAAGCTGCTCTTGAGCGACCTCGAAGCCGCAGATACCGAGTCCTAATCTTTCGCAGCCGGCGAGGAAACTTGGTACGGCGCGTTGGTCAAGTTATACTGACAAGTGACATTGCAGACATTATGGGAGATGCTGGATAGCAATGGACTGGCTGCAAGTTGGCGCATTTTTCATTGCGGTGCTGGGTCTGGGCTTGGCGGGGCTTGTTTATGTTACCCGTCAGTTTAACCGCATGGCCGATCGCATGGATGCTCGATTTGAGCGCCTTGAGGGGCGCATAGATGCTCGATTTGAGCGCATGGACGCTCGATTTGAGCGCGTGGACGCTCGATTTGAGCGCATAGACGACCGCATAACGCGCCTTGAGGAACGCATAGGAAGCCTGGAACAAGGACAAGCCCGTATCAAAGAGCGTCTGGATCGCATTGAAGAGCGTCTGGATCAGATGCAGGGCGAGATGAAGAGTCTTGGCGAAGGTTTGCAGAATGTTGAGAAAGAGCAGGCACGCATGCTCGGCTTCTTGGAAGGGAGAGGGGTTATGGGCAAGGCGCCGGCGAATGTGGAAACGGTGTCGTAAGCTGCTCTTGAGCGACCTCGAAGCCGCAGATACCGAGTCCTAATCTTTCGCAGCCGGCGAGGAAACTTGGTACGGCGCGTTGGTCAAGTTATACTGACAAGTGACGTTGCAGACATTATGGGAGATGCGGGATAACGATGGACTGGCTGCAAGTTGGCGCATTTTTCGTTGCGGTGCTGGGTCTGGGCTTGGCGGGGCTTGTTTATGTTACCCGTCAGTTTAACCGCATGGCCGATCGCATGGATGCTCGATTTGAGCGCCTTGAGGGGCGCATAGATGCTCGATTTGAGCGCATGGACGCTCGATTTGAGCGCGTGGACGCTCGATTTGAGCGCATAGACGACCGCATAACGCGCCTTGAGGAACGCATAGGAAGCCTGGAACAAGGACAAGCCCGTATCAAAGAGCGTCTGGATCGCATTGAAGAGCGTCTGGATCAGATGCAGGGCGAGATGAAGAGTCTTGGCGAAGGTTTGCAGAATGTTGAGAAAGAGCAGGCACGCATGCTCGGCTTCTTGGAAGGGAGAGGGGTTATGGGCAAGGCGCCGGCGAATGTGGAAACGGTGTCGTAAGCTGCTCTTGAGCGACCTCGAAGCCGCAGATACCGAGTTTTAATCCCCGCTGCCAGCCCGGCGGGGAAACTTGGCATGGCGCGTTGGTCAAGTTATACTGACAAGTGACATTGCAGACATTATGGGAGATGCGGGATAGCGATGGACTGGCTGCAAGTTGGCGCATTTTTCGTTGCGGTGCTGGGTCTGGGCTTGGCGGGGCTTGTTTATGTTACCCGTCAGTTTAACCGCATGGCCGATCGCATAGATGCTCGATTTGAGCGCGTGGACGCTCGATTTGAACGCATGGACGCTCGATTTGAACGCCTTGAAGAGCGCGTGGACGACCGCATAACGCGCCTTGAAGAGCGCATGGACGCTCGATTTGAGCGCCTTGAAGAACGCGTAGGAAGCCTGGAACAAGGACAAGCCCGTATCAAAGAGCGTCTGGATCGCATTGAAGAGCGCCTGGATCGTATGGACGAGCGCCTGGATCAGATGCAGGGCGAGATGAAGAGTCTTGGCGAAGGTTTGCAGAATGTTGAGAAAGAGCAGGCACGCATGCTCGGCTTCCTGGAAGGGAGAGGGGTTATGGGCAAGGCGCCGGCGAATGTAGAGACAACCTGAAATCCGACTGGTTGGCGACAGGCTTGATAGCTTGATGCCTTGCGCGACCGATTGCTTGATGTTATCGTCTTGGCATATTCTGTTAGTTGCTCAAGGTCAATGGAATGCGCCTGCCACGACTGATTTGCTGTCTGTTTTTTCTCCTGCTGCCCTTTGTCGCTTCAATCACCTTTGCCATTCGCATCCACTTTCCCGTTGAAATCGAAACGCGGTTGCTGAACCCTCGCGGCCAGTGTTCGGGCAGCTTCGTGGCGCATGAGCTTGACCATATCACCACGCCAACCGAGATGCCAGTCGGCTTTTATGACAGCAATGGCGCCGGGGTCGCCATCAACGACCTCGATAATGATGGCTGGCTGGATGTGGTGCTTGCCAATCTGGCTGGGGACAATGCCATCTTCTGGAATCGCGGCGGGCTGCTTTTCGAGAAAGAGCCTCTGCCCTCCATGAACCCGGCGCGTGCCGTCAATATCGTCGATGTGGACGGGGACAGCTGGCTGGATATTGTCTTCACGCAAAGCGCGGCGGCGCCGCTCTACTGGCGCAATCAGCAGGGCGGCGGCTTCCGCAGCCAAATCCTGAACGGCGTCAGTTATATCGGCTATGCGATGGATTGGATGGACGCCGACGGCGATGGCGACCTGGATTTAATCACTGGCTCTTATGATGTGGAAAACGAACTGCTGCTCGGACAGTCAGCGCCGCGTGCCGGGGTGATCTATTATGAGAATCGCGGGGGCGGCTTCCGTTCCACCCGCCTTGCCAATCGCTCCAACACCCTGGCGATTCTGACCAGCATCAATCCCAAGCGGCGCTACGAGGTCATTATCGGCAACGATTTCGCGGTGGAAGACCGCTATTTTGTTTATGAAAGCGGCGGCTGGCAGGAAAGCCCTCCCATGCAAGTCATGCCACACAGCACCATGAGCTACGATGCCGCTGACCTGAACAACAATGGACAGAACGAGATATTTGCAGTGGATATGAAACCTTATGCCGAAGATGAGGCTACGCTGGCGCAATGGCAGCCGGTGATGGAGATGATGATGGGCATGCCCCATGTGGAGGGCGACCCGCAAATTATGGAAAATGTCCTCTATGCCGCCGACAGCGGCGGAGTCGTCGAGAATATCGCGCCACAGCTTGCCCTGGATGCCACTGGCTGGAGTTGGTCGAGCCAGTTTGGCGACCTCGACAATGACGGCTTTCAGGATTTGTATGTTGTCAACGGCATGATTTCGGTCGAGTTGTTTTCCCATTTGCCGAATAACGAACTGGTCGAAGAAAATCAGGTCTATCGCAGCCTCAAGGGCGAGCAATTCAGCGCACAGGCAAGCTGGGACCTGAACGACCGAGCAAGCGGGCGGGGGATGTCCATAGCCGACCTGGACAACGACGGCGATTTGGATATTGTGGTCAATAATCTGCTGAGCAAGGCCAAAGTCTTCGAGAACCAACTCTGCGGCGGCGACAGCATCGAAGTCGATTTGCGCTGGCGCGGCTCGCACAACAGCCATGCCCTCGGCTCACAGCTAATTTTGCAAACAGCCAAGGGCGTCTATCGGCGCGATGTGACAGCTGCCAGTGGCTATCTGTCCGGTGATGCCAGCCGGGTTCATTTCGGCTTGCCTGCCCATACCCCGATTCAGCGTCTGACGATTATCTGGAATGATGGCGAATACACGCTGCTCGATGCTTTGCAGGCAAACACCCTGATAAGGGTCACGCGGGAATAAAGCCTCGCCGGCTCCAAGCTAATGGATACCCTTGTCATCAATAGATTCATCCATTCGCTTGCAAGCCGCAGGGGATGGGCGTTACTCAATCACCAGCAGGACGTGGTATTGCACCTGGGCTATCCGTATCGTCAGAGTGCTCTGGCTGGCTTCCCACGCGACCTCGCCGGTGTCGCCATAGGCACGCACCGCCTGCACCGCGCTGTCGATGTCCACTTCCAACGTCAGGTCGCGGCTGGGATGACTCTCGCTGATAGGCAGCCGCGTCTCGTCGCGGACGCTCTTAACGAGGTGAATCAGCTTGCGCTGGCCTTGGGTGAATGCGGTTACAGCCAGGGTATCGCCCCCATGACCCAAGCGCACCGGACAGCGTTCTCGTGCCGTCCAGTTCACTGCCGCCGCAATCAGAACTCGAAAGTCGCGGATGCCAAATTCTAGGTAACGCATTCCAAGCGGAATGCTGAAGAGGACGTTTCGCCCGCCGCCCGCCAGCTGATTGCCCAGCACCACCGGCGCTCCGATAACGTCGCTGAGCGGACCATAATGCACCTCGGAACTGCCGCGCACCTGTGCCATCGTTTGAGCGCTTTCAGGCGTGACTGCCACGCCCATCCCCAAGGTCGGAATCCGCTTCTCGCTAGGAATCGCGCTGGGCAGTTCGTGGTTGTCGGTCATCTGCATATAGACATCAAACTCAAAGGGGCTGGTTTCATGGTTGTATTGGACGCCAAAGACATCCGCCAAATCATCGTCAGCGGCGCGATGCCCGCTGCTATCATACATGCCCGTTTCATACGAGGCGATGATGCCGCCGCCCGCGGCAGCGAATTGGCGGATGGCTGCCTTGTGCTGCCCCGAAAGACAGCTTGCGTTCGGCAAAATCAGCACTTGATAATCGTCCAGTCCTTCGGTCAGGTCGGCTTCGGTGATGACATCGAAGAGAATTTTGCTTTGCAGCAGCGCCTTGGCAAAGCCCTTGAGTTCGCCCAGATGCGAGGGCTTGCCATCCCGATAGTCAAAGCGTTCAACTGTCGTCTGCGAATAAAGCAGGGCGATATAGGGGATGCTTTTCCGTCCGCGCAGATAAGGTTCGAATGTCTTGGCTTGGGCGAATTGGGCATAAACCCGCTCCCAGGCGGTCTGGTCAACCTGGTCGGGATAATAGCGGGCAAAGAGCAGTGCGCCGCTGTTCGCCAGGATTTCGGCGCATGACAGCCGCAGTTCCGCTTCGCTCAAGCCATAGAGGTCAAAGGGAGACTGCGCCATCATGCTCAGCACCAAGATTTGTTTCTGCCGGGCAATTGCCTGAACGTAGCGCAGAGCGACGCCATACCACCACAGGGGTTCGCCTACACTGGCGCGGTACAATTCCATGTGTACGATGTCGCCAATCTGCGCTGTCCGTGCCATATCATCGCCATGCGCCATCGGGACATGCCAGTCCACGGCAAAGCGCTCTCGATAAGAGGAGCGGAATGGCGGCACGCCAGAGAGGCGATAGGCTTCGCCGGGGAGGGTTGTCAGTGGAAACGCGCCCTGAAAGAAGACACAGCGCCCGTCCCGCTTGGCGATGTCATAAAGGGACTGACGCCAAGCCGCAATCTGCTCATAACGCCAAGCCAAAAAGTTCTGGAATACCGGGTCATCCCATTTTTCTTGCGTTGGCAAAGCGACGCCAAACTCAGCTTCAAAGGCACGACAGCAAGCCAGGCTCGCCGACCAGCTTTGAAAGCTGGGTTCATCGAAATAGAAGCCATCAACCGGGTAATTGTCGGCAATTTCCCGCACAATCGAGGCAAAATAATCGCGGTAAGGGCTGAGGGGATCCATGGCGACCGAATTGTATTCGGCATCCCAGGAAGTTACGCGGCCATCTGCCTTGCGCTGCGCCCAATCCGGATGTCGCTGATACAAATCGCGGTTGCCCCAAATCGAAGCCAGATAAGCGACCACGCGCTGCCCGTTGGCATAAGCGGCTTTGATGACTTCCGCCAGCAGGTCACGCTCGCCCAAGCCGGGATAATGCGGGGCAATTTCGCTTTGATAGAAGGCAGTCCCGCCCGGATAATAGCCGGTGGCAAACACCACCAGCGTATTCACTGACCCCCGATGCGTCTCATCAACGATGTCCCGCACGGGAATCGTGGCGACATCCGCCGCCGGAAATTCCAGCGTTACCGCCCGCAGCGGCTGATCCCACCAGTTTGTCATGTCCTCTTCTCCTTGCGGGTTTATGAAGCCAGCCCGCACCAGTCAACCGCCATCCGCGCCAAAACACGGGCGCAATTGATGACTTGTTCAAATTCAATATATTCGTTGGTGCTGTGGATCATGGCGCCCGATGGGCCAAACAGAACAGCGGGGGTATTCCCATATAAAACCGGCAGGCGCAAATCAGAGCCGCCAGAGCCGCCCACCTTAACATCATTCCCAGTGACCGATTTGGCTGCCTGGCTCAAGGCCCTCACCATCGGATGATTGGGGTCAATCTGGGCGGCGTCAAACCAGAGTCCGAACCATTCGATTTGCAGGGGATGCTCCTGAAACCAGGGGTCTTTGTCCGACCATTCCAGAATATACTCTCGGAATGCCGCTTTGATTTGGTGAATATCTTCACCGGGCAAACATTCAATCGAGCCTTCCAGCACAGCTTGGGATGCAATCGTCGAGGGCCATTCCCCTGCCACAATTTTGCAGATGCCGGTTGGCACTTTGGTATTGTAAAAATCATCATACAAGGGATGGGAGACAACCGACTCGCGCATGATGGAGTAGGCTTCGACCGCCTGGAAGACCTCGAATGCTTTGGTGATGGGATTGGTTAGCTCGTGTTTGTATTCGATGCCGCCTTCTTCACCAGGGACAATAATGCGAAAGAATTGTGCTCCGCGGTTGGATACCGACAATTTATCCAGCCCGGTCGGTTCAGTGAAGATGCAGGCATCTGCATGGTAGCCCCGCATGACGGAAGCCAGGGTGCCATTGCCGCCAGCTTCCTCATCCACAACACACTCCACAATCAAATCCCCGGCGAGCCTGATTCCGGCGGATTTCAGCGCTAGCACAGTCAACACATTGCTGACAACGCCCCCCTTCATATCAGCGCTGCCCCGCCCCCAAACTTTCCCATCTGAAAATTCGCCACTCCAGGGGCCATGCTGCCACAATTCCTCCGGTCCAATCGGAACCACATCGACATGACCGTTGAATTTGAGCGACCTGCCTGTACCTTGTCCGCGATAGATGCCGACCACGTTCGGACGTTGGGCATAAGAGTATCCGGTCGGGACAAAAGCCGGGTGCATCTGCAATGCTTCGTCCTCCGGTATCCAGCGATCCACCTCCAGCCCCATTGCCCGCATTTTGCGCTCCAGAATGTCTTGGCAGGGTTTTTCATACCCTTCCAGCGATGGAATCCGCACCAGGTCTTGCAGCAGTTCCAATGCCTCCTGCCGATGCTGTTCTATCCTTCGGTCAATTTGGTCATAAAGCTCCATAAAAACCCTTTCTATCCTTTGACGGCGCCGAATGTCAGCGCGGAAATAAAATAGCGCCGCACCAGCAGAGCAAATATCACCACTGGCAGAGTGCCGATAGTTGCCGTAGCGAACATGGGGCCCCACTTAATGCCCGAATGGGTCATAAAGAAGGCAATCGTGGTTGGCATCGTCCTCGCCTGAGTCGAGGTCAAAAAGAATGCTAGGCTGAACTCATTCCAGACACCGATGAATATCAGAATGGCTGTCGCAGCGACGCCGCCACTCATCAGGGGCAGGGTAATCAGGCGAAAGGCAGTGAAACGCGACGCCCCATCCACCATCGCCGATTCTTCCAGTTCAACCGGAATCCCTTCCACAAAACCGCGCATCATCCAGATGGCATAGGGGATATTCCAAAGCAGGTAGACCACAATCAAAAAAATATGCGTATCGAACAATCCCAGCGCCCGCGAAATAAAGAAGAGCGCGAAGACGATGGATATGCCCGGCACCATTTGCAAGAACAGGAATCCGTAGGCGATTCCTTCTTTGAAGCGAAAACGATAGCGGGCAAAGCTGTATGTCGCTGGAATGGCAATCAGAATCGTCAGCAGCGTGCTGGCTGTGGCAATGATGGTACTGTTTTTCATATAGAAGAGGATATTGAGGTCGCTGAAAATGTTATGATAGTTTTCCAGCGTGGGGCTGAATATCCACACGGGTGGATAGGCAAAGGTTTCCAACCTTGACTTGAACGACGATGCGACCATAAACAAATAAGGAAATAAGAAAGCAACGACAACGGCTATCGTCAGGAAATCCAAGAAGCGTGATGTGAACAACAGCCGCAGTCTGCTCAGGTTCATGCCATGTTCTCCGAACCTATGCCTCGAATTTGATTCGTTCCCGCATTTTAATCAGAATGACGGTCAGGGTGACGATGATAATGATGAGCATCACGCTGGCTGCCGAGCCGCGACCAACGATTCGCGTGAGAAAGGTTGTTCGATAGACATAGAGCGGCAAGGTCGTGGTGGCTGTTCCAGGTCCGCCGCCAAACATCACAAATATGACATCAAACAAGCGCAGCACATCCATAAAGCGCAGTATCAGCGTCGTCAAAATCAGAGGCAGCATGAGCGGCAGGGTGAGATGAACAAAGGACTGCCATCTGGAAGCCCCATCGACCAGCGCGGCTTCAAAAGGCTCGACCGGCAGCGTTTGCAAGCCTGCCAGCAGGATTAAGATGAAGAAAGGCGTCCATTCCCAGATATCGACCAGCACGACTGCCCATAAAGCCAGGTCAGCGCCATACCAGTTGTGCCGGCTGCCGGTAAAAGTCTCGATGAAGAAGTTGACCAAGCCATCATAAGAGAAATACAGGCGCCCAATCATCCCGACCATAGAGGGCATCAACACAATCGGGATAATCAGGACGGCAGTAAATAAGGATCGGCCGCGCATTTGGCGGTTGAGCAGCAGAGCGATGGCAAAACCGATAATCAGTTCAGGGATAAGAGTCCCGGCTAGATACAAGCTGGTGACTCGCACCGAGGCCCAAAAGGTGCTTTGTTTATTGAAGAGCAGCCAGCTATAGTTTTCCAGTCCGACCCACTCTGCATTGCGAAATGGCTCGCCGAAGGTCAAATCAACCATGCTCAAGCGCAGAATCCAGAAGGCGCTGTAGGCAGCCAGACTGAAAACCACCAGAAATGCAGGAATAATCAGGATAGCAGGCACTAGCCATTGCGGCCGGTGCCTGTTCGATTTTTTGACAGTTGTCATGGGGTACAGTCCTATGGCGGCAGGCACAGGTAGGATTGTGTCGCCGCCATTCGAGTCGACTAATCCGCCAGCACCTCGGATACCTGTGCCTGCATGCTCTCGATGGCTTCCTCAACGCTGATTTCGCCAATGAAAGCACGCCCGCCTTCCGTTCCCATAATCTGGCTGACCTGGCTCCATCTGGGAGTCGGCAAGACGACGCTCAAACCAAGCTCGTTCAAATCGGCAGCCTGTTCCAGTGTATCCAGGGTCGCTTGATAATAGGGGAACTGCGCCTGTAATTCCGGGTCACCCAGTGCTGACGAGCGCGAGACGATGCCGCCGTTGGCAAGATAATCGCTCTGCAAGGCTTCGCTGGTCAGGTAGGCAATCATCGCCCAGGCTGCTTCCTTGCTATCGGAATCCTGCATCATAGCGAAGGACCATCCCCAGACACCGGAGTAAGCGCCTGCCGGTCCGGCTGGCAGCGGGCTGTAACCCACGTTGCCTGCCACCAGGGACTTGTCCGGGTTTTCGACCTCCGGCGCCGCTGCCGAAGCCTCAATCATAATCGCGGCACGCCCCAGCATGAAGGCATCCCAGGCTTCGGGGAATGAGAAGGATTCGACGCCAACCGGTGCATATTGCCACAAATCCCGGATATAGTGCAAGGATTCAGCGGTGCCCGGCGCATCCAGCGCAACCTCGCCCGTCGCCGGATCGACCATCATCCCGCCAAAAGGCGCCAGGAAAATTGACCACATATACGTAAATTCCCAGCCCAGACGGGCGCGGTACGAAATGCCGGCGACGCCGTCCACATTCTCGTGGAAATGCTTGGCGGCTTCCATGACTTCAGCATAGGTAGTAGGGACATCAATGCCTTCCTGTTCAAAGAGGTCCTGACGATAAAACATGAAGACAGTCTCACCAGCGAAAGGAATGCCATAGTGCATGCCATCTTCCCACAAAAACATATCACGATAAGCCGCCAGAATATCCTCGTAGTTAAACCAATCCGGGGTGATGTCGGATTCGATCCAAGGCTCAAGGGGTTCGGCATAGCCGCTGGATGCCACCAGTGGATTCCATTCAATCGCGGACATCATCGCATCATAACTGGCTGACTCCGCCGAGACTTCCAGCAGCATGCGCTGGCCCAGGGCGCCTTCTTCCATTTCGTCCAGTGTGACGGTGATGCCAGTCAATTCTTCAAAGCGAGGAATCATAGTTTTGAAGGCCTCAATGGAGGGATGAGATGCCACCGCGACCGTAATCTCGGTGCCGCTATACTGCTCACGAATGCCGGCTGCCCATTCTTCAACAGGGTCTTGTGCCATCACGGAAAAACCTGAAAGCACGACGGCGAATAACAATAACACAACTGCAATTCTAAATTTCATTAGTCAATACCTTTCGAAAATCTATTCAAACAGATGGACTTGCCATAAACACTTTCGTTGCCTAAGAAGGCATTCACCATAAGATAACTATTTGTTGTATGGTTTGTCAATGAATTCGGGAAATTAATTGCCCCCGATGCTTAGCGCCGCGGATGCGATGCCCGGCTGTACGCATCCCGAAAAGCATGTTTGTGGCACAGCGCCCGATAAAGCTGCTCAAAGCGGCGCTGGATGGCATCATCAAAGCTGACCCGCATATCATAAGCATCTTCCCGGTCGCTGCGATAATAATTTTTCTTGCGACTGTATTGGGTA
Organism: Aggregatilineales bacterium; assembly: GCA_965214515.1. Lineage (GTDB taxonomy): Bacteria > Chloroflexota > Anaerolineae > Aggregatilineales > Phototrophicaceae > UBA6055. The sequence continues at coordinate 2,170,486 of OZ243955.1, read as the reverse complement.
AAGCCATATTTGCGATAAAGATTCTGGGCGACCGTATTGCTGACCCGCACTTCCAGGACGATGTACTCGGCATTCAAGCGCAAGGCCTTGCCAAACATGCCCGCCAGCAAAATCTCGCCAAAGCCGCGCCCGCGATACGCCGGGTGGGTGGCAATCGTGCTGATGTGCGCCTCGCCTTCAATCTTCCACAAGCCGCCATAACCGACGATGCAAGGCTTGTCGCTGAGGGTTGGCGATTCCTGCCTGAGCCAGCTGCTTAACCGATGCAGCCAGCCTGCATCCGCCGCCGACTCCTGGGGCGCATCGCTAAGCTGCCCTTCCAGCACCGCCATGTGGCTTACCTTCGATTGATGAATCTCGAAGGCATAAGAATCCTTTGACCAGGGCGGCCTAAAGGTCAGGCTGTCGATGGCGGCGACATGATGAATATCGTCCGCTTGCATATAACGCAGGGTCAGGCTCATGGCGCGATGTTCGGGTCAAGCGCTGTCAGCGCAGCGACTCCATGCCTACATCCGCAAGACTTCGGCGACCTGAATGCTGCCGCCGACTTCTATGTATGGACTGGCTTTGGCTATTGCCACCGCCGTTTCCAGGCTGTCTGCCTCTATAATCGATAGCCCGGTCAGACGGTCGGCGCTGCTGCCGCTGGAAACGCCAGCGGCGCTGACGGATGTCGGTTGCCCCAGGGGCATTCCAGGATTGACAACTGCTTCGCCCAAGCCGCTAATCCAGGCGAAGAATTTTTGCTGCTGTGCCTGTCCCTCTTCCGCGCTGTCGAATTGGGGTTCACCGTAATATAGAAAGGCGTACTGCGCCATGGCATGTCCTCCTGTCTTTAGGATGATTGCTTGCATCGCGGAGTGTACTCGAATGCCGTGCTTGGGTTAATACCTGACTGCCGCAGTTCACTCGAAATATCCCAACTGGCGCAGGTTGGCGGCGACTTCTTCGCTGACCGTGCCTTCCACCAGGTGATGTTGGCGCTGCGCTGCCATGCGGGCGGCAAATTCAAGCAGCTTGCCGCGCATGTCGCTGGCGACCGCTGCCTGCACCGCGGCGATGTTATCCTGCTCGGCGGGGTCGGCGCTGATGTCAAACAAGCCCTCTATCGCCTCGCCCACCATTGCCAGCTTGTGATGGCCCCGATACAGGCCGCGGCGGGTCTGATCGAGTTGCAGTTCCTCGATGTGATGAGGTGTGCGATGCCGCAGCACATGCAAAAAAATTTTCGGCGGCACGGCTTCGGCATAGACCATGTCGGCTTCCTGCTCTGGCTTGCCATAGAGTGAACCCAGCAGGGACAATCCAGCGACATCAGACTGGACGAGGCGCGGGGCGGCACCAGCGCAATCCAGAATGGTATGGAAGATGCGGCGCGTGCTGACATTGCTGCGGATGCTTTTGGCAGGAAAGCGCTGCGGATAATAAATCATCAGCGGCACATGCACCAATTCCTGATAGACAGCAAAACCATGCCCGAAAAACCGATGGTCGCCATGCCCCTCACCATGGTCAGCCGCAATAATCACCAGGGTATTATCGAGGTGGCTGCCCTTGTCGAGGGCCTTGAGGAAATGCCCAAGCTGTCGGTCCTGGTGTGCAATCTCGGCATCATAAAAGGCGTCAATCGCATGGCTCTGCCAGGCCTCAAGCGGCGCGTCAATCGGGCTTGCCCAGTGTGCCGGGTCGCGGTTGAAGCGGCTGATGAAGTCAAAGGCATGGCGGTCTCTGCTCAGCGCGGGGTCAATGCCCCGCAGGATGTCCTGTGGTGGACGATAGGGCGTATGCGCTCCCATCAGATTCAGGAAGGCAAAGATTGGCCCTGCGCCGCCGGCATGGTGGCTTGTCCAATACCCCAGCAAATCATCAAGCGAGCGTGCGGTATCCCCTTTATAATTCGCAAAACGCGCCAAAGTCGGAAAAAACAGCGGGTTCAGTGACCAACGGAAGAGGTCATCGTGCTGTGCGAATAAATTGCTGACGCGCTCGGCAGCCCGGCGAAACTGTGTGGCGAAGGCCCGCCGAACGCGGCTGCGCTCAATCGGTCGATTGGGAGATGCGCCGAAATAATTGTAGAAGGCATCAAATCCGCGCGTGAGTTCGTTATCCACCACACCCACCAGTGGGTTGTTGGAAAAGCCAACTGTATGATAACCCTCAACCTGCAAAATCTCCGCCAGTGTTGGATAATTGCGGCTGAGCCTGCCGTTTGCCTGGGTTAGCTGATGGGCGCCTGGATAGATTCCGGTGAACATGGAAGCATGGGAAGGCACTGTCCACTGCGCTGGCGCAATGGCACGGTCGAACACGGTCATCCGCGTCGAAAAGTCATCCAGACAGGGCGATGTCTCGCGCCAGTAGCCGTAGGTCGATACATGGTCGCGGCGCAGGGTATCCAGAATAATCAGCAGAATATCAGGCTTGGCTGGCATGGACCCCGCTTCATGGTGAACGAAAGAAGGCGGATGGGCTGTTTTCCAGCGCTTTGGCGATGATGAACTGGTGGCGCGGCAGCATGTTGTCCGGCAGGGCATCTTTCGGGAAATATCGAATATCAAGCGATTCATCATCATTGACGCGAGGCGGCGCGTCATCACGCGGGCGACAGCCAAACACAATGGATACTGCCGCGACCTGGTCGCCATTGGGATAAGTTTGCAGGTAATCCCTCCCCGCCAGCGCCGCGATGATGCGTTCAGGCACAATCTCGATGCCGCTCTCTTCATAGACTTCGCGCATGACGGCTGCGGCCAGGTCTTCGCCCGGCTCCAGGCCGCCGCTGGGTGGCGCCCAGGTTCTGGTATCGGGCCGCAGTTGCAGCAGCACTTCGTCCCGTTTGTTGATAACAACAGCGCTCACCCCGGGGATCATCAGCAAATCCTTGCCGACTTTTGCCCGCAAATGGCGCATATAATCCGACATGGGCATCGTGTTATCCGACCGCCACCGACAGCTTCACCGCCTGCTTGAGCGTGTTGGCGACAATGCAAGCCCTCTCCGAGATAGTGACCAGCTTCTCGAATGTGTCGCGGTCTTCACAGGCGGATTTCACGACCATGTGAATCGACTCGAAACGGGCGGGCGCAGCCGCCAACTCGCCGCTGACCTCGATAGCGATGTCATCAATGTCCAAGTCGCGGGCGCGGATGGCGGCCAGCAAATTGCTGTTGAAGCAGCCGCCGAGCGAAGCCAGCAGCAGTTCGCCGCCCATCGCGCCCTGGTCATAGCCGCCTTTGGCTCGCGGGCGGTCAATGGCGATGTCGTGCTGGCGGATTTGGGCTGATGTGGTGGCATCGTCAACCTGATGGAGCGTTACAGTAATCGTTGGCATGATTTTTCCTCTTGATAACAGGGCGGTTATCCCTTGACTGCGCCCATCGTAAAGCCTTGCACCAGACTGTCAAGGAACAGGTTGTAGGCAAATCCGACCGGCAGGGCGATAATCAGGGCGGCGGCCAGCAAGGGCTGCCAGAAATAGACATCCCCCAAAATCAACTCGGTGGGTACGCCGACGCTCAGGGTGCGCTGCTGCGTATCGGTGATGAAGACCAGCGCATAAATAAATTCATGCAGGGTCAGCGTGAAGGTGAAGACAATCGTGGAGATAATTCCCGGCAGCGACAGCGGCAGGACGACGCGGATAAAGGCTTCGATGCGGTTATAGCCATCGACCAGCGCAGCTTCTTCCAGTTCGGGGGGGACGGCCTTGAAGAAGCCTTGCAAAAGCCACATGCTGAAAGGCACAGTGAACGAAGGATACACCAGAATGAGCGAAAGCGGGCTGTCCTTCAGCCCCAGCCAGACGACGATACGGAACATGGGAATAAACAGCAGGGTAGGCGGCACGAGATAAACCAGAAACATCAGGATGCCCGCCCGTTCGCCCCAGCGGCCGGTGAGCCTTGCCAGCGCATAGGCGGCCGGCAAGGACAGAATCAGCGTGATGCACACCACCGCAACGCCCACCACGACTGAATTGCGAATGAAATCGAGGTAGGCGGTGTTGTTAAACAGCGATTCCAGGTGTTCCAGCGTCGGCTCTTGCCGATAGACAAAGGGCTGGGGGCGGCGATAAAGGTCGCCATCCGCTTTGAAGCTGTGCAGGAACATAATCAGAAAGGGCGCCGCCGCAAAAAAACAGAAGACCAGCACAATCAAGTAAAAGGGTGAGCGCCGCAGGATATGCGCTAGCTCGGCACGGCTGACGCCATATTTGCGGAAGCGATAGAGGATGCGCAGCGCGACCAATGCGATAAAAACACAAACGACCAGCGCCCAAAAATTCTGCAAAATCCAAACCAGCAAGCCCATCAGCGCACCTCTGCCCGGCTGGCGACCCGCAGCATGACAATCGTCAGAGCCAACAGCAGCGGGAAGGCGAATAAAGCCATAGCCGCGCCCTGTGCCAGATTGCCGCCTTCAATGCCAATCTGGAAGGAATACAAACCCAGAATCCGCGTATAATCGACAGGCCCCCCGCGCGTGAGGACATAGACCACGGTCATATCGCCAAACATAGTAATCATGCTGAAGAGCAGGGCAATGACCATAATCGGCAGAATCAGCGGCAGTTTGATTTGTAACAGGGTGCGCATAAAGCGCGAGCCATCGACCTCGGCCTGGTCGAGAATATCCGTTGGAATTGAAGACAGGCCAGCCATCAGAATCACGGTTGCCAGTGGGGTCAGCCGCCAAACCTGCACAAAAATCACGCTTATTTGTGCCAGCGTCGGCCGTGCCAGCCACAGCAGATTTCGCTCTGGCCCCCACAGTCCGCCCGGCCCCAGGAATCCTGTTTGCAAGAGCAGATAATCAATCGGGCTGTATTTGGTATCCAGCATCCACAGCCAGCCGATAACCGCCAAAGAGACCGGCGTCGCCCAGGGCAGAATGAAGATAAAGCGGGCGAACCATTTGCCAGTGAAATTTTGGGTGAAGACAATCGCCAGGATGTTGGCGAAAATCAGGATGAACCCCTGCGAGACCAGCGTGAACATCACCGTGTTGCCAAAAACCTGCTGGAAGATGTGGTTTTCCCAGACGGCCTGGAAATTGCGGAAGCCGACGAAGTTGATGTCGGTGTTGCCGACTGTGACATCGGAGAAGCCAAAGGCAATCGCCAGCAGGAATGGAAAGCCGACCAGCAGGGCGATATAAAGCAGCGCCGGCGTGAGGAACATCAGTCCGATAAAACGCCTGTTGTCCAGCAGGTAGGCGGGATGCCTGGATGTGCTTGCCATCAGACCACTCCCGACAGATTTTGCTGCTCGATGCGCTCGCCGGACTGCGGATGGAAAAATTTGATGTCGCTGTTAGGCACAGCGAATTCATAATCGCTGTCAACATCCAGCGAGACGCGGACATTGGACGGCACTTTGGCGAGGGTCAATTTATTGTCATGTCCCCGAATATACCCATAGACCAGCCGGTCCGCGCCGAGATATTCCACGCGCTTGACATAATAGTGGAAGATGCGGGCGTTGTCGGTGTTGTCGGCAAGCGTTTTGGGCAGGAAGTTTTCCGGGCGAAAGCCGAAGCTGTAGCCATCGGCCTTGATGATGTTCATGCTGGGGGAGCCGAGAAAGGTAGCGACAAATTCGTTGGCGGGGTCGTCGTAGATGCGCTGCGGTGTCCCGACCTGCTGGATTTTGCCGTCCGACATGACCACAATTCGATCGCCAAGCCCCATCGCTTCAATCTGGTCATGGGTAACAAAGACGGCCGTGATATTCGATGAGCGCTGGAATTCTTTCAATTCGTCACGGGCGTTGGCACGCAGCTTGGCATCCAGATTGGACAGGGGTTCATCCAAAAGCAGCAGCTGGGGCTGCGTGACCATAGCGCGGGCAATCGCTACCCGCTGTCGCTGTCCGCCCGATAATTGGCGCGGGCGGCGGTCAATCAGCATATCAATTTCCAGCAGTCGGGCGGTGCTTTCGACCTTGTCGCGGAGGGTCTTCCTATCGAATTTTTTCTCGCGGCGCTGCGCCCGCAATGGAAAGGCGATATTATTAAAGACGTTCATGTGCGGATAGAGCGCGTAACTCTGAAAGACCATCGACACCCCGCGTTTGCGCGGCGGCAGCGCAGTAACATCCTCGCCGCCGATAAAAATCTGCCCCGCTGTCGGTTTTTCCAGCCCGGCAATCAGGCGCATCAGGGTGGTTTTCCCACAGCCAGAGGGACCGAGTATCACCAGAAATTCGCTAGCTTCGATATCGAGGTTAATCCCGTCAACCGCGCGGACTTTATCAAAGTATTTTTTGATTGCCCGGATTTCAACAACGCTCATAGGGTTTTCCTGTTATGCGGAATGCAATGCGGGAAGGCATCATCGACACTCCCCGCATTGATTTCGGTATGGGGTCTCGCAGGGGCGCTTAGCCGCCGCCGACCAGACCCTTGGCACGCCACTCGGCAAAAATTTCTTCAATCCGTTCGGTGGCCTGGACAACGGCATCTTCGGCGCTCATCTCGCCCAGGGCGACCTGTGCGCTCATGTTGGGAATAATATGTTCGGCAAAGACTTGGCTGATGGCTGGATTGCTGACACCCGGATAACCGAGATGAACCGACCAGTCGTTGACCGTCTTGAGAACCTCAAACTTGTTGGCAGGCACCGAATCGAAGGGGTCTTCTTCGAGCCAGCCGTCAAGTTCTTCGACGGTGCTGGGGTGACAGGGGAAGTTGTACAATTCACTGTGATAGGTGACGTCGCTGTAATTGGCGGAGTGGTCGAGGATGAATTGTTTAGCGGCTGCCAGTTCGTCGCCTTCGATATGTTTCGGAATGACATAAATCTGCCAGACATGGGATGAGGCAAAAGCGCCGCCTGGCCCTTCGAGTGCGCTGGTGAAGCCTATATTTTCAGCCGCAGCCGCGTCGATTTTTTGCAGACTGCGATAGGCGGAGTTGGAGTTCAGGATATAGCTGACCTCACCGGCGATGAGCGCCTGATTGTTGCTGGCGGCTGTCCAGCCAAAGACCTCGTCGGTCATGGCTTCGTTTTGCAGCTGCGCCATATATTGGACAGCGGCAACGGTTTCTTCGCTATTGAGGACAACGTTTTCATTTTCGTCCTGAATGCTGCCGCCAAAGCTCCAAATCACCGCGCGATTCGCCATCTCGCTGTCAAGCTCGGGGCTGAGACCCAGGCCGACAGGAATGCCAGTCGATTCAAAGATGGCGCGTCCGCCTTCAAGCAGGTCATCGTAGGTTCTGGGCCCTTCGGGATAGCCGGCTTCGGTCCAGAGGGCGATGTCGTAATCGCCGGGGTCAGGCACATAACCATGCGTATAGGCATAATAGGTATCATTGATGGGCAGGTAAGAGGTGGCTTCACAAGTTCCGACGCGCTCGCCAAACATCTCCAGCGCCTGATTGTTGATGTCGCTCAGGTCATGCAGGCCCTCAATAAAAGAGGCTGGCGAGAAGAGCAGTTCAACAATGCTGTGTCCCTCGCCGGCATCAATTTCAGCGGCGAGTGTTGATGTCAATTCCGCAAAGCTGATATGGTCAACTGTGACGCCGATGCCATTGGCTTCGCCCCATTCCTGGGCATAAGCGTCAAACCATTCATCGTAACGCGGCACGAAATGACTCCATTGGAGCAGGCTGATTTCTGTCCCCTCTTGCGCTGTGATGGCGAAGCCGAGCGAGGCGAACACCCCCAGCACCACCAACAGTCTGATTATTTTTTTCATTGCGGTTTTCTCCTTGAAATTATCTGAATACTTTTATTTTAGGCAGGCAGCTTAGCCATACATTCTATTTTAGCGAAGCCGGGCTTGCTTGGCAATGATTCGTGATGCGCGATTGTCTGAAGCGGTTTTTATGTTCATACCCTGATGATATAGAACATTCGTTTGATTATCAGGCGCCGTTTGACAGATTCAAACCACTATCGCCTAGCGAGCCAATCCGCCAGCGTTTGTCGATTGACCATCCGCACCTGGGGCGAGATTTCGCGTCCGAAGCTGCCATCACGCTCAAAGCGGACTGCGGGCTCCAAGCGTCCCTTGTCCAGCACGATGATAAAGTCGTTAAGGCGAGCGAGCTTGTGGCTGTGAGGTGTTTCGTCCAGCAGGGTTTGAATGGTCTTGGTCACCCAATCACTTTGCTGCCGCTTATCCAGCAGCAAGGCGATGCCGCTTTGTTCGATGCCCAATGGCAGCTGACAGCGCAATTCATAAGCCAGTGTTTCTGACCAGTCCAGCTTGCGTCCCCACTGGTAGCCATGAGCCAGCACAAATGCCTTGAACAGCCGATTGACCTGCGGCGGCGATAAATCCGCCAGTTCCTCTGCTTTCAGCTTGGCCACCCAGTTTCGCAATTCCTCATCACTGCCATCAGGCAAGTCAGCCTCTTCGGGATTGGGTTCATCCATCAGCAGAGGCCGCTGGATGCGCAGCCAATCGGGGCCATGTTCCTTTAAGGCCCGCAATACCCCCGCGAAAACTTCGGGGAAATCCGAGTTGGCATCCACTTCAACGATAGTTTCGCCTTTGCTGCGCAGGAGTTCAATTCCCGCCCGATATTTCTTGGCACGCGCCTTCAGATTTTTCTCGAAGAGTTCCTTATTCTGGGGACGATTGCGCAGGCGAGCATAACAGTTGTGCGGACTGACATCCAGGAAAATCGTCAAATCCGGAGGGCGCACCCACTGATTCAAATGATAGATGTCGCCCATGCTCAGGCCGCCGGTCGATTGATAAACCAGCGATGACAGCCGATACCGGTCCGAGATGAGGATGCGCCTGTCGCTGTCGGCTGATAGAAAGGGGGTGATGATGTGGTCGTTGTGGTCGGCGCGGTTGAGGGCGAATGCCAGCGCCAGCGCCAGGGGGCTTGCCTTGATGCGTTTGGTCAGGGCATTGCGGATATACAAGCCGGCTGCCGAAGGGTCATGCGGCTCGAAGGTCAGCGCGACCTGATTTTGATGCGTCTGGGACAGGATGACCTGCAACTGCCGTGCCACCCTGGTTTTGCCAGCGCCATCCATGCCTTCAATCACAACAAACAAGCTGTCCGCTGCCATCCTGCGCCCTCGCGCGAAGTTCTCTATGCGGATTCATAGGATAACGTCCGCGCCCAAAGATAACAAGCTGGTGTCTTGATGCTGAAGCGTTATATTTAAGGTGCAGTCAGACTGCCAATTGTGTTAGATTATCCTTGATATGCAAGATAACGCAAGATAATGAAGGAGTCTGTCTTATGGCAACTGCATTGACCGAAGCTGAAATCATTGAGAGGCTCGCGGGTTTGAATCGCTGGGAGCGCGATGGCAACCTGGTGATAAAAACCTTCCAGTTTGACAGCTATCTGGCTGGGGTGGCGTTTGCCGCGAGCGTGGGCGTCATTGCCGAGGGCTTGAACCATCATCCCGATATGACCATTGGCTGGCGTAAAGTGACCGTGTCCTTTACCACGCATGATGTCGGCAATAAGCTGACGGCGAAAGATTTTGCCGCCGCTGCTGCCATTGACGCGCTGGGCTATCCGCAGGCATAAAACCTGTCCCGATACCTCTGTTTTGTCCGGTCAGCGCTATGCCATTCGCCGCCGGGGCGATTACAATAATCACGATGGCATACGCCCGCCCGATTCAGAGGAAAGTCCCTTCATGCAAGGCCCGCGTCTCTTGCTTTTCAATTTGATGACCGATAGCTCCGACCCGATTTTAGGATTTACGACCGCCTGGATTCGGGAGTTGGCGCTGTATTGCGAGTCGATTGATGTGATTACCATGTATCAAGGCAAGCTGGACTTGCCGCCTAAGGTGCGGGTGTTTTCGGCAGGGCGTGAACGGGGACGCAGCAAGGCAGCGCGGCTGGTGAATTTTTATGGTCATCTGCTGCGGCTCTTGACGACGCGGCGCTATGATGCCTGTTTTGCCCACATGATGCCCTTGTTTGCCGGTTTGTCGGGGCCTTTGCTGAGGGCGCGGGGCATCCCGACCGTCTTGTGGTATGCCCATCGCCAGAAATCGGCACAGCTGCGGCTGGCCCTGGCGATGTCATGGCGGGTCGTATCGGCAGCTGCGACCAGCTTCCCCTATGACACCGACAAGCTGCGGGTCATTGGTCATGGCATCGACACCGACTTTTATGCCCCGACAGATGGCAGCGCACCACCCCTTGCAGGCCGTCCCTTGGTCGTGCAGGTGGCGCGGCTTGCCGAAATCAAGCACCAACAGACAACCATTCGGGCAGTTGCCGCGACCGAGGCAGATTTGACGCTGGTTGGCGGCCTGCAAGCTGGCTATCCCGACAGTTATGTCCATGAACTGGAAGAACTGATTGGGCAGCTTAGACTGGCGGAGCGCAGCCACCTGACGGGTGATTTGCCGCCGACTGCGGTACGGGATTGGTATCGCCAGGCGACTGTCGCTGTCAATATGAGCCCGGTCGGGCTGTTTGACAAGGCGGCGCTGGAAAGCATGGCCTGTGCCATACCGACCGTGGTTTGCAACCCGGCATTCGCGCCTTTGATGGGCGAATACCGTGCTCTCTTGCTGACCGCGGGACCGCAGGATGTCGTCGGCCTGCGCGACCGCATTGACAGGCTGCTGCTCCTATCCCCCGCCGAACGCGCCCGAATCGGACAAAGCCTGCGTGCCAATGTCCTGCGCCAGCACAGCCTGAAAACCTTGATGCCGACCCTGCTGGCGGTGCTGCAAAGCGGTGAATTGCCGGCGGATAAACGCTCCTAACCAGCGTAACTCCAGCCGAGCTTGGTCAATGAGAGCAGGTCGGGGGGAGCGCCTTCCTTGATGACATCGGCATGAATCGCCTCGCCAACGACTATATCATGGTCGCCGCCGACATCGACAATCTGCACGACCCGGCATTCAATATAAGCCGCCGCACCAGCCAGCACTGGCACGCCCGTTTGGGGAGCCGCGCTATAATCGGCTTGTTTCATCTTGTCGGGATTCCTGGCGCGTCCCTTGGTGACCCCCATGATGGCATCCTGGTCGGCTTCGAGGAAGAGATTCAAGCCGAAGACCCCATTGGCGCTGACCAGACCATGCGAATAGCAGGTTTTCTGGATGCCGACAGCAAGCAGACGTGGCGAATACGACATCTGCGATACCCAGTTGACAACCATCGCATTCACATCATCGCCATTTTTGGTGGTGAAGGCATAAAAGCCATAGGGCATCATCCGCAAGGCATCTTTAATTTTGTCATCTGACATCAGCTGTCTCCTTTATAAACATCATTGAGTTCGACTCACTATAGCGCATCATTCGGATGGTGTCATGCCTTTATCCAACTGGGTCGATAATTTTTCCAGCACAGCCACCAGCTTTTCTTCAGTGGTCGGTTCGGGTTCAGGCTCTGGCTCGGGTTCTGGCTCGGGTGCGGGTTCAGGCTCGTCCTCGTCCATCAGGTCATCTACCAGTTCGTCCAGCCGATTGATTGCGCGGATGAGCAAAAACACGGCGGCGGCGGTAATCAGAAAGTTGATGACTGTATCAATGAACACCCCAACGTTGATGGTGGGGGCTCCGGCTTCTCTCGCCGCCTCCAGGGAGGCATACCCCGTGCCGCTCAAATCAATGAACAGGTCGGAAAAACTGACGTTGCCCACAATCTCCCCGATAGGCGGCATGATGATGTCGCTGACCAGTGATTTGGTGATACCAGTAAAGGCGCTGCCGATGATGATGCCAACCGCCAAATCAATGACATTGCCGCGCATGATGAATTTCTTGAATTCCTGTAGCATATTTAATCTCCTTTTCTCAAATAGATAGCCCCATTGTAACGTCAATCGTCTGATAGGGTGTCATATTGGGCCTGTCCCCATGTTGAGGTACTGTCGGTGATAAAAACTCCTCGCAGAAGTTTCCTGCAATCCTGCCCTGTGTTATACTCCCCTTTATGGACAAACCATTGCGCTCATCGGACTGGATTGAAAGGCTCAAACGGCGGGGGCAGACGCCCTTTATGCTGACGCTGCTGGATGTTATTGAGCCGATTGCGCCAGCGCTGGCACAATGCCTGTGGGTGGCACAGCCCCTGGCGGGCTTGTGGGATGGCGCGAAGGCGGTACAGGCCTTGGCGGAATTGCTGGAAGAACCCAATGGCATCGAGCAGCTGCGCCAGCGTCTGGCTGATGAGGACGGGGAGTAAGCAGGCGATGGATACGACCCTGCAAGTCTACAGCATACTGTTTGTGATGATGACCATTGTGCTGGTCTACAGCCTGCGTTTCTTTCAGGCACGGCGAAGGCGGCGGGCGCAGCGTTCGATTTCCAGCTTTGAGCGTCTGCCTGTCTGGATTGGACAGTCTATCGAGTCCAGCCGGCCGCTGCATCTGTCTTTTGGCGGCGCGGCCATTGGCGAAGACAGCGCGATAGCTTCTCTGGCAGGCGCGGAGTTCTTTTATCACCTTAGCCAGGCGAGCCAGTCTGCCGATGTCATGCCCATTATCTCCACCTCCTCGACGGCGACGATTCCGCTGGGACAGGATACCCTGCGCCGTGCTTGGCAAGCGGGCAATCCAGCCGCGCAAGTGCATTGGTATCCGCAAGGACCGCGCTCCATCGCCTATGCCGCTGCGGTCACCGCCTTGCTGGAAGATGAACATCCGACGGCGCATGTGCTGGCGGGCAGCTTTGGGCCGGAGTTGGCCTTGATTCTCGATAACGCCCGTCAGCAGCAGCAGGGAACGTTAGCCGTCAGCGACCAGCTAGAGGGTCAGGCGATTGCCTATGCCCTGGCAGACGAGGTTCTGATTGGCGAAGAGTTGTTTGCGGCGGCGGGTTATGTATCGGCTGATGCTGCTTCGCAGTCGGATTCGATGGCGATGGATGTCTGGCGCGGCCTGCTCATCCTGGGTTTGCCTTTTTTGCTGCTGTTCAACTTCGCCTTGCAGCTGGAAAGCGCGGGACGGGTGCTGCTCCTGCTGGCTTTGCTGGGGGTGGCCGTCGCCTGGCTGGTTGTGTACCTAAGGAGATAGTCTATGAGTCGTGGACAACGGCTGGGCGTCGCGCTGGCGGCAGTCATCGCGTTTGGAGTCGGGATGATGACCCTGTTCAGTTTGCTGCTGGGCAATAATCCGCAGCTGTACGGGTTTGTCGCCAATGCCGAAACAGTCGCCAGTCTGGTGGCGCTGCCAGCCTCGATATTTGTCCGTCTGGTGACCATCACCATGGCCATCACCATCATTATTGGCATGTTCAACCTGCTCTATGTGCATTCAAGACGCCTCTTGAACAGGGGGTGGCACAGCCTTGCCCTGCTCTTGAGTTTTGCTCTCACAGTCTATTGGCATGTCAACCGTCAGGGCGATGCCTCTTTGCTGGCGGCGGTGCAAGTGCCGATTGAATCCTCGCTGGCGGCGCTGCTGTGTCTGTCGCTGGTCTATGGCGGGGCGACTGTGCTGCGAAAACGGGCGAATGGCTGGGGGTTTCTGTTTATCGCGGTCATGCTGCTTGTGCTGCTGGGCACATTGCCGCTGGCGAATCTGGCGCCGCTGCGTCAATGGAGCGACTGGCTGATGACCGTGCCAGTGAGCGCTGGGGCGCGGGGGATGCTGCTCGGCATCGCGCTGGCAACGCTGGTCGCAGGGGTGCGGGTGCTCTTGGGCCAAGACCGTTCTTATCGGGGATAGCGTTATGAGCAACGATTTTCGCTGGCTGGATGACGATGATGACTTCCTTGAACGCAACAGTGAAGATGACAGCGCTGAACCTGCCAAGCCGACTTCGGAGCGGCCGCCCGTGGCGCGGTCAAGCGGCGAGAGCCTGTCCGCGGCGATTATCCGACAGCAGCGGGACCGACCGCTTGAAGAACTGGACGAGCGCTTGCAGGCATTGCGCTCAAAAGCCTTGTCCGCCGCCGAGCCTGAAACGGATGCCCCATCAGCGCCGCAAGCTCTGTACGATGTTGACGATGTGCTGGTCAGCCCCGAAATCGCCCAGCGGCCAGGCGGGGTAATCAGCGCGGCTGCCTTGTCCAAAGCGCAAAAACGACAGCTTGAACTGCTGACGGAAATCGTTGGCGGGCAGCTGGAGACAGATGCGGCAACTGTGGCCGAATCGCCGCGGCGGCGGGAATGGCTGTCGCGGCTGGCTTTGCCGCGCCTGCTGGTTGCCCTGGTTATTTTTCTGGCTGTGGCGCTGCCCTTTGTCTCCTCGGATTTTGGCTTGGGCGATTTGCCGCCGCAGACATTTGGCGGCGACAATCCGACTGCCAATCGTGTCTTCACCTTGATGGACAGTCTGGCTGTGGGCGATTGGGTGCTGGTGGGTTATGAATATGGCCCCACAGCGGCGGGCGAGTTGGATGTGCTGGCTGACCTCCTATTGCGGCAGCTTTTTTCCAAAGGCGTCAAGCCGATTATTGTCAGCAGCAATCCAATCGCGGTTGTCCACGCGCAAAATGTCATCGAGGACATTCGGCTTTCGGTGCAGCCTGCCGGATTAGATTTGGAGGTCAATCAGGATTATTATCTGCTGCGCTATTTGACGGGCGGGGCGCTTGGCCTGCGTGACCTGAGCCAAAATTTTGGCAGTATGGTGAGCGCATCCGTTCGTGGCCAGCCGACCCAGCTTGATTTGACATCGCTGGATGAGATGGCCTTGATGCTGCTGATTGCCGAACGCGCCGAGGACATTCGGCATTGGGCCGAGCAAGTCGCTCCCTCAACGAGTACCGTTCTGGTGGCTGCTACCGGTTACGCCGCGCAGCCCCTTGCCGAACCTTATGTCCATGCGTCCACGGGAATAGCCGGCCTGCTGGTTGGAATCCGCGATGCCTATACCTATGGCAAAATGGCACAGGAGCGGGCGCTGGCAACTCCGCAGCCAACTGCTATACTGCCGCCTACCGCCACGCCCCAGCCGACTGCTACACCCCAGCCAACCGCCACACCGCAGTCGACCACCACGCCCCAGCCGACCGCCACACCCCAATCGACCGCCACAGCCCAGCCAACCATCACGCCCCAATCGACTGCCACACCGCCGCCGACCGCCATGCCACAGCCGACAGTTGCCGGGCAGTTCACGGCTGCCGCTGTGTCGCAGACTGCGCCAAACCGAGCGGATTATGTGCTGCTGCGTGACCGTCGGCAGGAGGTGCCGCGTCTGGATGCCGTCAGCTTGGGAACCTTGGCGGCGGCGCTGATTGTTTTATCGGGCAATGTTTATTTGGGTTTGCGAGCCGTGATGCAAAGGCGAACCCAATCCAAAACTTAGCGACGGAGCCGCCTTGATGACCGAAGGAATGATTGCCCTTATCAGCTTTGTGCTGACCTTGATGGTCTTCAGCTATGTTTTGGGGGACTTGCCCCTGGTGCGGCATTTGTACCGCTTCGCGGTGTATATCTTTGTCGGCATGGCCGCCGCTTTCACCACCATTGTGACTTACGAAGGCGTGATTTTGCCTTATCTGCAAGACATTCAAAATCCAGCCACCCATTGGACGTCGCTGGGCAATCAGGCCGACATCCTTATCTTTTTCACCGCCTTGCTCTTCGGCCTGCTGCTGCTTTTGAAACCCGTTGCCCGACTGACATGGCTGACCAACAGCATCTTCGCGGTGGTGATTGTCGTCAGTGCGGCGGCGGCAGTTGTCGGTGCGCTGACGGGTACGTTGTTCCCGCTCCTGCATACGACCGCAGCCCTCCCGAACCATGTCACGGACGACCCCGCCGCGCTTATGAACACCATCATCATCTTCCTGGGAACGATAACAACCCTGTACTATTTTCAGTATCAGGTCAAGGAAAATGGCGCTGACCAAAGCGAAGGGCTGTCCTTTGGCCGCGGCCTGCGCTTTGTCGGCAAGATATTTGTCGTGACGGCCCTGGGCGCGATTTACGCGACCGCGATGCTGACCAGCCTGACGATTTTGACCGAGCGAGTCGGTTTCCTGTTCCAGTTGGGAGGCTAGGGTATGCCCAAATCACGGCGGGGTTCTATTCTGGCAATCGACTTTGGCAGCGTGAACACGCGGGCGCTGCTCTTTGATGTGGTCGATGGGGCCTATCGTCTGGTGGCGCACGGGCGCGGCCGGACGACGATTGATTTCCCCAACGATGATGTGTTTGTCGGGCTGGGGCATATCCTGGACGATATTGCTGTGGCCACGGGACGCCAGTTCTTCGATGAACTGGGACGGCTGGTGAAGCCTGAACAGTCCGACCGCTACGGCGTGGATTATTGCATCACCACCACCAGCGCCGGCGACTCGCTGCGGGTGGTGGTGGTTGGCCTGCTGCCACACATCAGCATGGCGCTTGCCTTGCGGGCCATATCCTCGTTCTATATGGAGCCTGTCGCCGCGATTCATCTCGAGGATGAACGGGACGACGGAGAACGGATCCATGAGATTGCCAGCAGTCTCCCGGATTTGATTTTTATATGCGGCGGAACGGATGGCGGGGCGCGGACGCCCATGCTGGCATTGCTGTCCCTGGTTAAACAGGCGGTCGCCTTGATGCCCGTGGCAAACCGACCAACGATTTTATATGCCGGCAACCGCGACCTGGCTGACCATGCGCGGCAGCTGCTCGGTCAACTGGCAGAGGTCATGGCTGCGCCCAATATCCGCCCGACCGAAGCCAAGGAGGCTTTGGCGCCGGCACAGCTTGCGCTCGCGCAGATTTACAGTGACTACAAAAAAAGGCGCGGTTTCAGTTTTCACCATATCGCTGTTATGAGCGATTCTGGCATTTTGCCAACTGTGCATGGCTTCGAGAAGATGACCGCCTTTTTTGCGCGGACCATCGGCGGCAATGTTATCTCGATGGATGTCGGCAGCGCCCGAACCCTGCTGTCGATGTCGGTCGGCAGTCAGGTCAAGACCCTCATTTACAACGACATTGGCATGGGACACAGCGCGGCTGCTTTGCTGGAACGAGTGGGCGAGGATGCGGTTGCCGAGTGGCTGCCCTTTTATCCGAAGCCGGGCGAGTTAGCAAAATATGCCCGCGGCAAGGGCTTGCGTCTGGAGGCGCTGCCGCTGGGCATGAGGGAAAGGTATATCGAATATGCGCTGCTGCGCTCGGGCCTCCGTTTTGCGCTTGCGGCGGCGGGCGGCAAGCAGGAGGTTGACCTGATTGTGATGGCAGGGGCGACCCTGACCGGCAGCGCGTACAGTGCGCTCGATATGCTGCTGCTGGTGGATGCCCTGCAACCCGTCGGCATCGCGCAGGTCAAGGCAGACCAACGCGGCGCCTTGGCGGCGCTGGGCGCCTTGGCATTAACGGAACCTGTGGCGGTGGTGCAGCTGCTTGCAAGCGATGTCATCGAGCATTTGGGAACGGTGATAAGCGCATCAGGGCAGGCGGCGGCTGGCTCGAGGGCGATGAAGCTCCAGTTAATGGAGGCTGGCAGGGGAATGGACCGCGATATTGAGGTGGGAGAGGTCTGGCATTATGCGCCTGCGTCGCCAGAGGCAGAAGTTGAGGTTCGGATACAAACCGAGCGCGGCTTCAGGATTGGCGGCAAGCGCCGACTGCGGCTGCGGCTGCGCGGCGGCACAGCGGGCCTCCTGTTTGATGCGCGTGGACGCCCGCTGTCGATGGGCGCAAGCCTTGCCGAGCGGGTCGCCAATATGTCGCGCTGGTTTGCCGCCGTGACCGGACAGGAAGGAACAGTTATGATTCCTGAAAGCTGGTTCGCTGATTCAACAGATGGTCAAGAGAGCTAATGGACCCCAGTCCCTTAAGCTATTGAGAAAAGAGGGCTTCGCTATCTCGAAAGCGGATGCCACTGGAAGGTCGCGCCATCTTGGCTGACCTGCCCCAAGCCCGGAAACTTCAAATGATAGAACAGGGTCAGCAGACCCTCATCGGCGCAGTGCCGCAAAGTGCGCTTGCGGGTCTGGGCTGCCAAGTCGCCATCCGAATCAAAGACGAAGTGCCAGTCAGTGTGCTGGAATTGGAAGGCCTGATGAAGGAGGTCCACAACATGGATGAGACGTTCTCCCCTCGATTCCACCAGCAGACCAGAATGCCCCATAGTGTGACCTTCCAGCTTCACCACAGTGACCCCATCAGCGATTTCGTCGCCTTCATTGACAAAGGCAAACCTGTCTTGCAGGGATGTCATGCTTTCCAACTGCTGTTTATGGAGCGCATCATTGGAAGTTCTCCAGCGGCCGGCGGGTCCCATCCACTCGTCCCATTCCGCCTGCGTGGTCATATAACGCGCACGGGCGAAGACTGGCTCGCCATGGGCATCCAACAGCCCGGCGATGTGGTCGCCGTGAAAATGCGTCAGGTAGACGATATGGATGTCGGCGGCTGACAGGCCAATCTGCGCCAGCGCCGCTTTGACCTGGCCCTTGGATGGGCGTGCCTGCTCGCCAAAACCGACATCCACCAGAATATGGCTGCCCCTGCTTTGGAGATACAGCACATTCAGGCTGTCTTCCGCTTCATCAGCGCCGCCCAGCGCCGCGCTGATGTCTGCCTGTGTGACGCTCGGATAACGTCCCGCCAGCCATTGGCTGTTTGCCATGCTTGACCCTTCGTGTAGCACAGCGCATTGAATGTCGCCGCGGGTAAATAGATGAGCCTTGGTCATATATGTATCTCCTCTGACTGACCTGTTGCCCTTTTGTAACACAGGACACGGGCGCCTGCAATGACTGCCTGCGCTGTTACCCTCCGACCAGCGCCAGCGCGGTCAGCAGGAAAATCAGCCCAGCGCCGACCCGCCCGATAATCACCGCGCGGCTGGAACCCGTGTACACTTTCAGCAGGCAAAAGGCAAGCCCTGTCAGCCAAGGATAGGCAAGCCCGTACCAGAGGGCGTCATAATGTGCCTGATAAGGCGCGAAAAAGACCAAATAGTGCAGCAGCGCAGACAGGGCGCTGGTGATGGCGACGCCCCACCAGGGACCGACTGTCGAGCGCAGTGAGGGCAAGATGACCGCCTGAAAAACCAGACTTTCGGCGGCGGGCTGCATCAGCACCAGCAGCAGCGCCGCTGCAATCGCTCCAGCAAGCCCCTGTGACTGAAAATCAAAAATCTCCGGCAGCGGCAGGAATTGACCGCTCGCCAGGCTGATAGTCAAATCGACGCCAAGCGCGATGGCGACCCCCAGCAGAAGCACAATCTGCCAGGGCAGCCAGCCGCGGTTCAGGCGCAGCGCCTGCCAGCTTGCCGGGCTGCTGCGCCGATTGATGAGGACATAGACGAGGGTCAATGCCAGCCCGAAAGTCCAGCCGAGCATCAGCAGGAAGGGGCTTGGCTGGATGCTGCCCAGCAGCAGCGATGAGATGGCGGGCCCCACCCATATCAGATTGATGAGGATGACGAGGGCGGTTATCGCGGCGGTGGTGATGCTCCACGGCGGGGGCGCTTCTTCGGGCAGGGATAATTTCTGCATCAAGGTCATTTCGCGGCGGTCAGCCTGATTTTGCGTCATCGACACATCCTGTTGGTCTTTTGACATGTCTGCGAATCCCGCTTAGCTTGCCAGCACTTGTTCATAGACGGCCAAGGTCTCCTGGGCCGTTTTGCGCCAGGAATAATTGCTTGCCAGCGCCAGCCCTTGATTAATCATGGCATCGCGCAGGGGCTGCTGAATCAGCAGAGCAATGATAGCGCCAGCCATCTCGCGGGCATTTTCCACACTGTAGACAGCCTCTTCCAGCACTTCCTCAAAGACGATGGCATTGGAGGTGACGACCGGTGTCCCTGATGCCATCGCTTCCAGCGCCATCAAGCCGAAGCCCTCGTAAATGCTGGGGAAGACAAATACATCCGCCAGTCGATATAGGGATGGCTTGTCTTGCTCCTCGACAAAGCCAATCCAGCGCACATAATCTTCGATATGAAGCTGTCGGCTGTATTCGCGCAGGTTGGGGAACAGCTTGCCGTCCCAGTCGGGTTCGCGCCCGGCGATGACCAGCGGAAAGGCCTCTCCATCTGCCTCGCCAACATAAGTATATGCCAATAACAGGGTATTGACCTGCTTGCGCCAGTCGAATCCACCCAGATAAAGGACGAATTGCTGTGGCAGGTCATATTTTTTGCGGACGGCTTCATCGCGCTCGCTGCCCAAACGCGGATGAAAACGCTCGTCGGCCGCCAGATAGGTCACCGTGATTTGCTCCTCGGGGATGTTAAGCTGTTCTTCGATATCGAGCTTGGCGGTTTCGCTGATGGTGATGATGTGGCTGCTGCCGCGAGCGGCGGCACTGACCAGTGAGGTATAAAAATTGGCGAGCGGGCCCTGATTATAAATTGGAAATTGCAGCGGAATCACATCCAGTATCGAGGTGACCAGTTTGACCGGGCAGGACAGGGGCGTTCCCCAGTAGGGTACATGGGCAATATCCGCCTTCAGTTTTTTGGCGATATGCGGGAAGGTGCGCTGTTCAAAAAAGACTTTGGTCAAGTTGCCGGATTGTCTGCGAGCGCCAGTTTCGATGACGCGGATGCCAGCCGCTACATCATCCGGCTGCTGAATATGGGGGGGCAGGATGAGCGATAGCTCAAGGTCATAGGCGGCCTTTTTGAGCTGCGTGACCAGATGACGCAGGTATTGTCCGCTGCCGGTTGTCTTCTGGTCCCAGAACCAGCCATTCATGGCGATGTGCATGCCCTGCTTTTTCCCGATGATGCTCCGAACATTTCGTCCTGATAATAGCGGATAATCTGGTCAATGGTATCGTTCAGTGACGTGGTTGGCTGCCAGCCGATTGCCGCCCGGATTTTGTCAATGTTAGGCACGCGGCGGCGGAAATCTTCAAATCCCGCCTGCTGATAAGCCTGGTCGTAGGGAATCAGCTTGATTGCAGAGGCGCTGTCGGCGCGGTCACGGATGCGCTCTGCCAGCTGCATGATGCTGATTTCCTCGCTGCTGCCGATATTATAGAGTTCGCCCACGGTCGCATCGCTTTCTGCCAGACCTTGAATCGCCTGAACGACATCGCAGACATTGCCAAAGCAGCGCTGCTGCTGCCCATCCCCATAGACCTGGAGAGGCTCGTTGGCAAGCGCCCACCGAACAAAGCGCGGCATCACCATGCCATATTGCCCGACCTGACGCGGACCCACCGTATTGAATAAGCGAAACAGGGTGATGGGCAAACCGATTTCGGCATGATAGGCGAATGCCAAAAACTCATCGACCGCCTTGGAGGCGGCATAACTCCAGCGACTGCGGACGGTAGGCCCGGAGACAGTGTCATCATCCTCTTTGAAAGGGAAGGTGATACCTTTGCCATAAACTTCGGAGGTGGATGCAATCATCACCCGCCGCCGATAGCGGCTGGCTGTTTTGAGGATGGTTTCGGTGCCGCCGATATTGACCTCGATGGTATTGATGGGTCGGTCAATGATATTTCTGACGCCGACCGCCGCCGCCAGATGAAAGATAATGTCGCATTCGCTGACGAGGCGGTCGATGACATGGATGTTGCGAATGTCCTCAATCGCATAGCTGAAGCTGGGATTGCTGGCGAGATGTTCGATGTTTTGCAGGCGACCAGTTGACAGATTGTCAATAATCGTGACCCGGTAGCCGCTCTTGAGCAGCTGCTCCGACAAGTGGCTGCCGATGAAGCCCGCGCCGCCGGTGATGAGTGCGCGTATCATAAACTGTCCTTTCGTGGATGACGCGAGGATGTTACCAGAGGAATGAGGCTGTGCAAAGTGACGGCTTGACCGCGCAAACAGGGTCAAAAGCGATTACCCATCGAGCCGACATAACCGGTCAGTTCGGCATAGCCATAGCCGCTGACATCGCCAGTGATGCTCACCGCGCCTTCCCAATACTCAATGCCAGTGCCGTGCAATTCCTGGTCGGCTTGCAAGGGAGTGACGCTAAAGCTGAAGCCATCGCCGCCCAGGATGTCGATTTCCCAGCCAGACGGATATGCGGCATCGGTATGGGGACTGACCCAGGTCGCGGTTGTTTGGATGACAAAATCACCCGAACTCAAGTAGCGCGTGCTGCCATCAGGATAAACCAGCAGCCCGCCAAATACCGGCTCCAGCCCGCCATCGCCAAGGCGAATCTGACCCAGCATCGCTTCGCTGTCGTTATCAAAAATCAAGCCAAACCAATCCCATCCCTGGGCATCCGCGCCTAATGCGCTGGTGCTGAACTCGTGATCCATCCAGCTGTTTCCGCTAAGGGCAAAGGTCTCGTTCCCGATGCGAATGCTTCCTTGGGTTATCAGTCGGGTCAGGCTGTAATAATAGCTGGCATTGCCGATTTTATCACTTTTGGGGCTAAGCCCCTTGTCACCTTGCAGCGCCGCTGGCTTGACCTGTTTCAGTTGGACGTTCAGGGCGAAGCCGCCGGCATCGGCGCTAATGCGCTGACGGGTCGCATCAGCATTTTCGGCGGCGACTTGCCAATCCTCGAGCCAAACGCGATAGCTCGGCTCAACGACAGCCCCTGCCAATCCAGCGCCGCCACGGCTGAAGCGCACATCGTGGTAGAAGGCTTGTTGGGCAATGTCGCTGATGGTGAAATGCGCCATATAAATGTCGTTGGTGCGGAATTCGGAATCGGAAATCGGCTGAACGGGAGAAATCGCGCGGCGAAAAATCGTGAATTGATAACCGAAGCGGCGTCCATCGGCGGCTGCCAGATTGCCGGTGTAATACCACCATTCGGTCTGAAAATCGGGATGTGGGCCATGGTCGCGCGGGAATTGCCAATCCCAAGGGGCAATCGCGCGGGCATAACCCTCGATGGCTTCGGGAGCGGCTTCAAGCTGCGTGTAGGCGCTGAGAGCCGTTCCGCCCGGCGCTTCTTCAAGCAGGCTCAAGCCAAAGATGACCGTCAGCAGCAGGCCCAGCAGGATTCCAATCAGACGCCAGTTCATCATTCAGCCATGCCGGCGACATCCAGAACGGCATGGAGCAAGACATTGCAAACTGCCTCAAGGTCGGCGGCGGTAGCGCTCTCCGATTCGTGGTGGCTGATGCCATCCTTGCAGGGCGCAAACAGCATGGTGGTCGGCGCGATATTGGCGACATAGCAGGCATCATGCCCGGCGCCAGAGGTGATGTACTGGTGCGATACGCCCAGCATCTCGCAGGCTTTTTTGACCGCGGCAATGCAGCTTTCATCAAAGGCAAGCGGCGGGGTGTAAGAAATCTGCTCCAGTGTCAGGCTCAAGCCAATCTCGGCGGCGACCTCCTGGCAGACGGCACGCAGGGCCGCATCCATCGCGGCGAGGGTGTCTGCCGAGGGATGACGCATATCCACGGTGAAGTTGACTTTGCCGGGAATGATATTGCGCGACCCAGGCGATACTTCAACCTGCCCGCCGACTGTGCCGCGTGCCAGCGGGGCATGGCGATGCGCGATGTCATCCACAGCCTGGACAATTTTTGCCATGCCAAGCAGGGCATTGCGCCGGCCGAGCATGGGCGTCGAACCCGTGTGCGAGGCGAAGCCCGCCAGCGAAACATCGTACCAGCGAAATCCCTGCGCCGCATTGACCACGCCAACCGAGATGCCGCCATCATCGAGGATGGGGCCTTGCTCGATATGACATTCAAAGAAGGCTTTGAAAGCATGTTCGCGCACTGGCGAATCGCCATGATAGCCGATGCGCTTCAGTTCCTCCAACAAGGCAGCGCCAGTGTCAACCGCCTGGCGTGCATGCGCCCAATCCAGTTCGAATACGCCGCCATAAACGCCCGATGCCAGCATGGAGGGGGCAAAACGAGCGCCCTCTTCGTTTGTCCAGTTGACCACTTCCAGCGGCGCCAGGGTGGTGATGTGGTGGTCATTCAAGGTGCGGATGACTTCCAGACCCGCCAGGACTCCGAAGACGCCATCGAATTTTCCGCCATAGGGCTGGGTGTCCAGGTGGCTGCCCATGGCGACTGGCGCCTGGTCGTTGTCGAACCCGACTCGGCGGGCAAACATATCGCCCATATTATCGACCGTCATTGTCAGATTGGCTGCGGCGCACCAGGCGGCAAATAAATCGCGCCCCGCTTTGTCCTCGTCGCTCAAGGTCAGGCGATGGCTGCCGCCGTTTTCGGTCGCACCGATTTTCGCCATCTCCATAATGCTGTCCCACAAACGCTGTCCATTAACTCGAATGTTGTTGCTCATCATTTGCTCTCCAGTTCGCCTTTTCGATTTCCCCTATCGGGTCATTGACGAGATGCTGCCAGCCGCGCAGGTCTTGACGCAAGCGCTGGACGACATCGCTATGGCTTGGCTGCTCGGCAAGGTTGCCGATTTCAGACGGGTCTGCTTGCAGGTCGAACAGCTGCCAGGTGGACTTGCCGTTCAGGATGGACTGGATGAGCTTGTAACGCCCGTCTTTGACGCTGCGCTGACAGGGGCGTCCCTGTGGATGCCCGAAGACGCCTTGATATGCCGAGAAAATGGAGCGGCGGTGCCGGGTCGTCAGTCCGCTTAGCAGGGCATTGAGGCTGTGTCCCTCATTAGATTCGGGCAGAGCGATTCCAGCCCGCTCGCAAAGCGTCGGGAACAGGTCAAAGAGATAGACCAGCGCATCAGACTGCTGGCCAGCCGGAATGCCAGGGCCGCGCATAATCAGGGGGATGCGCATACTGTGGTCATAAAGATTCTGCTTGCCCATCAGACCATGCTGACCGACCCCCAGCCCGTGGTCGGAAGTATAAATAACGATGGTGTTGTCGCTCAGGTTCTTGTCGGCCAAGGCCCCCAAGATGCGACCGATTTCGGCATCCATGTGCGAAATCATGCCATAATAATCGGCAATATGCCCCCGAATCTCGGTCTCTGTACGTGGATAATCCGCCAGCACTTCGTCGCGGATGTCGCGGACGCCAAGCTCAAAGGGATGCTCGGCCATGAAGTTCGGCGGCAGTTCAATCTCGTCAGGCGGATACATGCTGTCATAAGGCGGCGGCGGGGTGCGCGGGTCATGCGGCGAGGTAAAGGCGACATAGGCGAAGAAGGGGTCATCGTCAGGCTGACGCGCGTTGAGAAAGTCGATGATGTCATCGGTGAACAGGGTGGTCGAAAAGCCGTCGGCGATGTAGGCCGACTGCGGGTTATAGACGCCAGCAGGGTCGAAGTCGTGGACAGGCACAGCATACTGGTCAGACATGCCACCGAAGAATGTCTTGCCGCTGGCGCTGAAGCAGCGGGCGAAACTCCCGCGGCGGTTGTGCCATTTGCCAGTGCTGAAGGTCGTATAGCCATGCTGCCACAGCAGTTCCGGCAAGAGCGGAATATCATCCCGCAGCGGGTCAGGCGTGGCGAAAAGATTGCGGCCAGTCATCAGCATCCCGCGGCTGGGCATGCACACCGCGCCCGACGTCGAACCCATGATATGCGCCTGGGTGAAGGTCGTGCCGTCTGCCATCATCTGGTCAAAGGTCGGTGTCGCCACCTTTTCCATGCCCAGACGATTGATGGCGGAAAAGCGATGGTCATCGGCAATCATCAACAGGATATTCGGTCGGGTCATCTTGTTCACCTTAAGAGAAACGGGTCAATAACAGGATAATACCCTGTGGAGCATGGCTCTGCAAGCGCAGGATGAAGCGCCAATCATTCATGTCACCGCGAAGGACACGCTGCGGGAAGCGCGTCTTGACAGGGTTGGCGGTGTGTGTCAGGATATGCCATCATCTAACGAACATTAAGAATTGCGGTAAGGTGTGCAATGAACCGCGTGATTAGGGGTCGGCACTTATACACGCTGCTGCTGGTTGCTCTCTCGGTGACGGGCGCGGGTGTTATTTTGCTAAAGAATGCTACCTATGGGGTCGGGCTGCACTGGGACTCCATCAGATACATCGCGGTGGCTCGCAGTCTGTTGGCTGGGGAAGGGTTTTGGAGCTTCTCCGGCTTCTATGCCGCTGCGCCTCCTCTGTATCCGGCGCTGCTGGCGGTGACTGGCTTCCTTTCCGGGTTCGACCCGCACGCTGTTGCCGGCCCACTCAATGCGCTCCTGTTTGGTCTGACTATTCTGGTCGCCGGGCATTGGCTGCGGCAGTGCTGCACGTCTCGCTGGCTGGCTCTGTGGGGCTGTCTGGCTGTCACCTTCGCGCTGCCCTTGTCCTATGTCGCGTCTCTGGCGATGTCAGAACCCGCTTTTATCCTCTTCGTCACGCTGGCGCTGTTCCATGCAGACCGTTTCCTGCGCGAAGGCCAACGCGCCGCGCTGATTTGGGCGGCGCTGTTCACGGCTTTGGCTTGCCTGACGCGGTATATGGGTCTCGCCTTCGTGATGGCGCTGCCGCCACTCCTGCTCCTCCAGTCTGGTGTGCGTCTGCTGAAGAAGGTGAAGCACAGTGCGATATTTGTGCTGATTTCCGTCTTTCCAATCAGTCTGTGGCTGCTGCGCAACATGCTGCTTGGCGAAACTCCTTTCGGCCTCCGGCATCCTCCACGCCATACCCCGCAAGAGTATCTGGATGCGATACTCACTGAGCTAGCAAGGTGGATACTGCCCAGCCTGCCCTCGGCAGCGCAGTCGTATGGAATGGCGCTGGCTGCTGCTGCGCTGTTTGTGCTGGCAATCGCTGTCGGATTCGCGCTCATTCGCCTGCACCGAGAGCCGGCCTTGTGGCGCAAGTGGAGTTCCTTATGCCTGTGCGGCGGCTTTGCCCTGGTCTACCTCATCTCAGTAGTTGCAGTCGGATTGATCCATTGGGTTGGTCTTCAGAACACGAGATTTTGGACGCCGGTGTACATTCCGCTCCTGTTTGCGCTGGTCTTTCTGCTGGACCGCTTTCTGATTTGGCTGCGGCCGCACCCTAGGACACGAAGCGGCGCTGTCCAGCCGCCGGTCAGAGGATGGAAGATGAGGGGTTGGCTGGCTGTCGCCTTGGGTATCTTGCTTTTCATCTGGCTTGGCCACAACATGAGACTGACCAGACGAGCTATCGTCGGAGCCAACCAAGGCCAAGAAAAGGGCTATGCGGCTCCGGAGGTGGTGAATAACGATGTGGTGCGTTTCATGCGGGAAACGCAGGTGGAGGGCATGGTCTTCGGCAACGAAGTGCTCTATTTCTACATTTACCCCGATACCGCCAATGTCTTTCGATATATTCCTCACGGTGGGATAGAGCGAGTGCGGCAAATCATTGAAGATGCTGCCGACGGTACGTATCTGGTCTGGTTCTACGACTTCATGGAGGGTCACCGATACAGCTACGGTGTCCCCGAATTGGAAGCCATACCAGAGTTAGAACAGGTGGCGAAACTGGACAGCGGCGTTGTTTTTCGGCTCAATCGGGAACAGGCAGAGCAGCCGCATCAAAACGAAACCCGCCACAGCCGCTCGACGGCAGCGCTTGGGTCGGCCACGCTCACGCAAAATACAAAATAATAAGCCTTCCGCTCGTGCGGGCAAAGCGGTTTATTAAAAAAGAGGGCGCGTAGAATCATAATGAACGATTCGAATTTCGACCGAACTTGATGCGATTGCCCTGCCGCTCATGTCTGCGCCATCCGTTTTCAGGATTTTTGTGCTAAACTAAAATGACGAACCCGACTGACAGAAAAGAAGGTGCGCTCCATGACTGGATTAGCTCTCGCGCTGCTGGCATTCCTCTTCATCATCCCCCTCCCCTTGTCGGCGCAAGAGGCTGATTTGATTTTGGCGCATGATGCCGGGGTGGTGACAGCGTCCTGGAGTCCGGATGAAAAGCGAATCCTGACGGCAGCCGAGGATGGGCTGGCGCGGGTTTGGTCGGTGGAAGATGGCGAATTATTACTGTCGATTGACCATCAGGGCGAGCCGCTCACCCACGCTCGCTGGAAGTCCGATGGCGCGGCGGTTCTTTCATCTGACGAGAGCGGCCGGGTTTTGTATAGCTCGGCGGCTGACGGCGAGACGCTGCAAAGCTGGCGGCTGGAGGGCAGGCCGCTGGCGCTGGACGTGAATGCCGATGAGACACAGGTTTTTGTCTTTACGGCCGCGGGCAAGGGAGCGGTGCTGTCGCTGGCGGATGGCCAAACTCGCCTGAACCTTGCCCGTTCGGGGGTTATCAAGGGCGCTGGCTGGAGCGCGGATGAATCGCAGCTTCGGGCCTGGTCGGAAGACGGGCGCGTGGTTGTCTGGGAGCTTGAATCGGGGGAAACGGTGGCCACCTATTCACTGCCACACCGCGGCATGATGCTGGGGATGGAATGGAATCGGGATGATACACGCATCTTGGCATGGTACACCGATGGCAGCGTGTTTGTGTATGAGACCGATGGCATCAGCGTCAGCCGCCGCGCCGTGAGCCGAGCGCGGCATCGCAGCTTCGTTCAGCGTGCCATCTGGTCGAGCGATGAATCGCGTTATATGTCCTGGGCGGCTGACGATACGGTGCATATACGGTCGAGCGCCGAAGGACAGTCGCAGCAGGTCTTGCGCCACGAGGACTGGGTTGTGGGCGCAAGCTGGGACCGGGACGAATCGCGGGTGCTGTCCTGGTCGCATATTTACCTTTACCTGTGGGAATCGGGATTGCCGCCACAGCGCTTTCGGCACAGGAATCTGGTTCGCGGGGCGGTCTGGAATCAGGATGCGAGCCGCATTTTGTCCTGGTCATGGGACGGCACGGCCCGCGTATGGACACCTTGAGCTAAACAGCGAGCGCTAGGGCGGCAATCACGGCAAAGGGCGTCAGGGTGCCAATCAGGACGCCAGCCATAATCTGCACCGGCGTATGCCGCTTCAGCACCAGCCGCGCCAGCACCACCACCAAAATCATCGGCATAAAAATCAGGCTTTGGCTGAATCCAAACAGAATCGCCGCCGCCGAAATCATGCTGCTGGCTGCCATGGCATGCAGGCTGATGTGCATGAAGAAGGTCGCCAGCAGCATCAGCGTCAACTCGACGATGCTGACCAAAGTGAGAATGACCAGTATCGGGTGAGCGCCGAATTGCAGGAAGACTATTTCGGTGAGGATGCCGGCGATGATAGCTATCGAATAGGGGATATAACGTTCGCGGCTTTCGCGCATGTGCAGGTCGCCAATTTTCCCCAGCCTGACCATAGCGGCGACAAATAAAATCGGCAGGATGCAAACCATCAATGTAAAGATAGAGGCGTAGATGAGCGCCGCCGGGCGGGAGGGGGTCACGGACAGGGCAATCAAAAAGACCCAGATGCCCCAGACAATCGGCGGGCTAATCAAAAGCGAGACAAGATGCGCCCATAGCTTGTCATCCGTTTCTATATGGTGTCGGACTACAGCCGGGACTGGCACGCGGATGTCCATCATTCCTTCCCTGTCAGCCTGTGTTCAGAGTCATTATAGCATTCAGCTGTCAATTATGGTATTCTCCGAACCGCCTCGGAGAAAATCCGGAATCGGTTGAGCGAATGGTATCATTCGGTAAAACGGACACAAGCCCATTGAATGCGATTGTGGCATACGGTGGGTAAGTCAAACCGATTATGGAAATGCAATGGCAGTCGAGACAAAAAACATCGAAACCCCCGTCGCAGTGTTGGAACCGCAGTATGAACATCTGGCAACGAAAGCTGACCTTGCAGTCCTGCTGGTTGACCTCGAGAGGCTTGGGACCAGATTGATTGTTTGGTTCATCGGCATTTGGCTGACCAGCGTTGCGCTGCTTGCCGGGCTGATATACTTTTTGAACAACCCCTCCCCTTGAATAGAAAGGGTACAGGTATGCAAAATGCTTCATCACGGCGGTCAGTCGCATTGGATGCGGGCTTCACGCTGCTTGTTGCGCTGGGCATCCTGATGGTTCTGCTTGGCATTGCGCTGGATTATCTTCCTTATACTGACCCTGGCTTAGGTTTGCCACAGCTGCTGCTGATTGCCACCGGCCTGCTGCTGGCTGTGATGGCTTTTGGCTTGCGGCGGGCTGATGTGCGGCGGCGGACGCTGGAATATATGCGAAAGCACCTGCTGGCGGGATTGGTTATTAGCATGATAACGCTGATTGTGCTTGAGTTGATTTTGTCTGCTGTAGGCATATCCACGTACTTCCCCCCTTATATTCCGCAAGACCCCCTTGAGGCGAGGCCCTGGTGGACTTGCGATGAAATCGGCTGTCGCTATGTCTATGAGGCTGTGGTCGCCGCCTGTGAGCAAGGAGAGCTTACTGGTCGGGGGTGTATGATAAACCGACAGGGCTTCCATGATACGCAGGACTTTGTGGCTGGGGCCGACTTTGATGAGCGCAGTCGGATTCTGATGCTGGGGGATTCATTTACCTTTGGCCATAAAGCGGAAATCGGCAAATCGTATGTCGAGACTATCAAGTTCAACTTCCCGCAGAGCGTCATCTGGAATATGGGTATTCCTTCCACGGGGACCAATCAGGCTTTGGCCTTATTTCAGGCTTATGCGCCCATCCTTCAGCCTCACTTGGTCATTCTCGGCTTCGTTACGAATGATTTTGCAGACAATATGTATCCGATGGACATCGGGCTCCTCGGATTTCAGGGCAAGGAATTTTTTATACGGCGGCATCAGGATATTCGCGGGAGGGAAGATGCGATTGAGTTAGACTCCCCCACAATCTATTATCACTTGCATGGAATCGAGCCGCCTGCCAATGAAATCGAGCGTCTGATTGGCATCACGCGCCTGGGAACACTGGCGCTGGAAATGATTGACATTGTGGAGCGAAACATCTTTAAGGAGGGGCCACTTGACATACAGGTAGATGTTGATGTCACGCGCGAATACCTGATTGCCCTGCGCGATGCGGCCGCAGCGCAGGACACGACATTGCTGGTTTTGCTGATTCCGCACCAGGATAGTTTGCGCGATACCCGCAGTTGGGCCTACGGGAAAAATCAAACTGCGATACAATTAGTGGAAGAACTGGAGATACCCTATATCAATCCGAGGCGCCTGCTTGATGACACTGATTATGCACCAAGACCCAACGGTCATTGGAACAACGCCGGGCATCAGAAAATTGGTGTGATATTAAGCAACTGCATCAAAATTTTTCAAATCAGTCAGGACCTGTCGGACTGCAAACAGGTCAAGATGCCCTAACCTCACCCGTCAAGACCATCCAATAATTCGATTAATCCGACCGGGTACAATGGCGGCGCCGCGGCGCCGCGGAAGAAATCGAGCTTTTTCCAGGTCGCATGATACAGAATGTCGCCTTGATGGATGCCCCGCAAGACAAGTTCGTCCCGATTCAGGCGGGCATCGGCAAAGCGCCCGTCATAAATCAGCACAATCTCATGGCCGGGCTGCCCTTCATAGCAGAAGATGTTTTCCAACAGCCCCAGATAGGTCACATCGCTGACGGCAGCCTGGATTTCTTCCAGCACCTCGCGCCTGACCGCCTCCTGCCCGCGCTCGCCAAACTCAATCCGGCCGCCGATGGGTCGATAGAACACCTGGTCTTCGTGTGCATCATAACCCTCAGCCAGAAAAATTTTGTCCTCCCGCCGAAAGACACATAAAGCCAGGCTCCGAATCCTGCGTTTTTTCTTTTTGTTCTTTCTGCCCATGCCCTCACTCCATCTCGAAGCGTGTGCCTAATGCCTTGGGCGGGTCGGAGCGCAGGAAAGCCCGCAGCCGCCGCTGAACCGAGCGCGGCATGTATTGCAGCAGTCGTTCGGTGAAGCCGCCGCTGACCACCAGCAGGGTCAGAATCATCAGCAGCCAGGGCAGGGTGTTCAGCAGAACGAAGGGAAAGCTGATTTCCTGTCCGAAGATGAACAGTCCGTTGGTTTGGATATTGGTGGATACGGCCCGCAGGGCGGCGAAGAGATAAGCGCCCAGGACCACGCGGAAGGGATGCCAGCCGCCAAAAATCACAATCGCCAGCGCAATCCAGCCATCGCCCTGCATGGCGGGCGGGCTTGACCAGCCGGGCTTGACATTCAGCGAATAGGCGGCGCCTGCCAGGCCAACCAAGGCGCCACCGAGGAAGGTATATCCATAGCGCAGAGCTTGGACATTGGCGCCGCGGGCATAGGCGGCTTCGGGACGTTCGCCTATGGCACGCAATGCCAGCCCGCCCCCCGTGCGGAACAGCCAGAACCAGATGGCGAACATCAGCAGATAGCTAAAATAGACCAGCACATTCTGCTGAAAAAAGATGGGGCCCAAGATGGGGATGTTCTCCAGAACGGGGAGCGGCAGGCGGGTAATCTGGGGGCCGGGGATGCGGGTGAAATCAGCGCCAAGAAAACGCGCCAGGTCGGCTGCCAGCAGGGTCAGCACAAAGCCGACGGCCACTTGGTCGCGGCGAAGTTTGATGCTGGAAAATCCGATGAGCAGGGCAATCAGAGCGCCGACCAGCATGGCGACCGCGATGCCCAGCGCAATCTGCATGGGCACATCCAGCACCCCGACTTCCTGTGCTGTCCAGGCGGCCGCAAAGCCCAAGACCGCCGCCAGCGTCAGGCTGCCATCCAATGACAAATTGACCACGCCAGCGCGTTCGGTGATGGTTTCGCCCAGGCTGGCAATCACCAGTGGGGTGGCTGTGCCGATAATGCTGCCGAGTGTGTTCAGAAATTCTTCGTTCATCGCTTGTCTGTCATCCCCAAAATTTTCTCTGTCTTGTCATGTCGCGCTTCGTCCTCGCCATCCGTCAGTGTCTGCGGGAAGAAGACCTCCTGCACCCCCTGAAACAGGATGACGGCCAAGACCAGCATCCCTTGCAGCACACCCGCCAGAGATGAATCCAGCTTGAGCGAGGGCGCAATCTGCAAGCGGGTGCTGCCGGTAAGGATGGCGGCGAAGGCGAAGGTGATGAGCGGCACCCAGAGCAAACGGACGCTCAGGAGCAGCACCACCAGCAGGCCCAGAAAGCCGATGCCGCCCGAGGACAGCGGGCGCAAGTTGTCGAAGGTGAACAGAACCCGATAAGAGCCAGCCATGCCCGCCAGCGCTCCACACACGAGAAAAGCGCTCATGGAGGTGCCCTCGGTGGCGACCCCCAGCAGACGCGCCGAGCGCATATTCCTGCCGACCGCCTTCAGATTCAAGCCCCAGCGAGTCGCATTGAGCATCGCAAAGACAAGCACAAACACGACAAGCACCAGCCCAATCATAAAGAGATTGACTGGGAACTGACTGGAATGTTCGGGCAGCAGGGCGGCGGTCGGAAAAGGTTCAGTCCCCTGCGCCGACCCGCCGATGCGTGGCTGCCAGGGTCCCGAAATCATATAAATCGAAATCACATTGACCAGCGCATTGAGCGCCACACCGCCAAAAATCTCGTTCACGCCCAGCCGTATTTTGAGGATGCCGACCAAAAATGCCCAGAACATGCCACCCAGCGCCGCCAAGGCAATCAGGATAATGTTGAGCAGGGGGGACAGGCTTTCGTCCAGCAGGATGAATTGTGCGCCCCAACTGGCAAACAGCGCACCCATCATCATCTGTCCCTCGACGCCGATGTTCCACAAGCCAGCGCGGAAAGTCACCACCAGTCCGATGCTGACCAGCGTCAGGGGAATCCAGAAATTGACCACCCCGCCCACCTTGCGCGAATCCTTGAAGGCGCCCTGCCACAAGGCGTCGACGACTTCGAGCGGGTCGCGCCCGACTGCGCCCACCAGCAAAGCCGCAAACAGCAGCGAGATGAGGATGGGAATCAGCAGGAAGGTCAGTTGGATGGCGATTGATTTCTGATTTTTCATAGGATTGCCTCTATATGGCAATTTAACAGATGGTCAATCTCCTTTTTCATTAACTCAATCGGAGCATATAATCCTTCCGCAGGTTGCCAGCTTCGTGACATAGTTATTATTTCTGCAATATCTCGACTATCAGAGTGTACTATTCCAAATTTATTTGAATAATCTTTAGCACCACTCTGTAACCCTTTGTGTGCAATAAACCAGCCGATGATGGGACCTTTCTGTCGCAAGAACCAACTTGGCATCAAGTGTCTGACATCTTCACTTCTTTGATGAATGCTACTAAGGGTTAAGATAAATTGCTGGATCTTATCGCGTGAGACGGGGCTTGAATGCTTTTTGCTTTGCCCAACAATTCTAATTGGCCCACCACCGCCATTAAATAAATGTGATTTACCAATCGATGGAATAACAGCAAAGAAATCTATACCAAACTCGTTAATTCGTGGTGTCATGCAATAATGTGAAGCACCGCTTAACTTACATGCCAAAACGGATAACGCTTCGTATTGTTCATAATTCATCGCGTGGATCGACTTTAGGATATGAACACGGCTTTGTATTCTAAGCCTTCTTTGCTTATCTCTCTTAGATACCCCGAGCGGAAAGTAATTGGGATACCAAAACAGTCGTTTCACGCCCGCAGTAACTTCGGAAAAGGTTGGATATAACCCCCTACTTTTGTCTTCTTCAATTTGATTCCGTAAATCATTCCATAGTTTATTGGTATTATTGTTTGCATACAGTTCGGCATCAATTCGTGCTTTGCCTAGACTTTGTTGCACTGCGTCTGCTAAATGGTCATCGAAATCTAGCGAAGCATGGTCAAACACCTGCTCATAATACCAATTCACAATAGATTGAGAGTTAGCCATGCCGGTCTTGATTTAGT
Source organism: Aggregatilineales bacterium (assembly GCA_965214515.1). Classification (GTDB taxonomy): domain Bacteria; phylum Chloroflexota; class Anaerolineae; order Aggregatilineales; family Phototrophicaceae; genus UBA6055. Next base: position 2,136,042 of record OZ243955.1, on the reverse strand, counting down.
TGCTAAACGCATTTTTGACATCATCTACAGCATTTTGTAGCAACTCGAGCTTGTCTAACAACTCTCCTTTCAATTCGTTATCTTTGTCGAACCTTATTGTAGGTGTGTCGCCGAGCCGTTTAATTAGGTCATCCATAGTTTGAAGTAGTTTCTTGGCGGGTTGCCTTTCAACTTCGCGCTTTTCTTCGGCTTCTTTCACTCTTGCAGAAGCTACCGCAGTTTCGAGATTATTATCACTGCGAAATCGCTCAAATTGTTGTGTATCGTTTCTAAGCAAATATGAAATATCGCGTAGACGTTGTACTGTGCTCACTGTTCGTTTATTCCAGTCACCTAGTAAGTCATCAATTTCGCGGCCGTCTTCCGGGTCTTCTTTTGGATAGAGCCAACTCAAAAACTCGTCCAGGTTTTGTTCATTATCAAATCTGTATTCCTTCTCATTCCACTCCAGCCATTCGCGCAGAGGGGGATTGGACCGCCCAAAAAGTTCCTGAAAATATGGGTATACTCGTTCGTCTATCTCACGGCTATAATTTGATTCATCTTTGGCTTGTCTAAATGCCTTGAATCCACGAATCCACTGCCCGGCACCATACCGTGACAGTCCAAACTGTTTGCCAACCTCTGTTAGATTTTTCCCACCCTCTTCAAAACGTTCTGTAAGCAGTTTCGCTTTATTATAAGCTGACCATCCAACAATTCCTGTGATATGCCGTATTCCTTGGAATATCCACGCAGCCTCTGTATCGGTCCCGGTATATTCGAGGCATGGAATCGATTTTAACGATTCAAGCACAGCTTTACTCACTTCTGCACCATTTTTGTGGACAGAGTATATTTGTTTCGCAGCTGTGATTCGCCTGTTTCCTTCGAGAACAACATATTTGTCAGGTTTGAATTGTCTTACTATAATTCGATCTATTGGTAAATATCCGTTGACTTCCATGTTCATACGCAGCTTTTCAACATTGTGTAAACGCACCATCTTGTCTTGTGCGTTACTCTGGATATTTTCTTGAGCTATTGAATCGTCATGGATCGTCTTCCAGCTATCATCAACAAATCGAGGATTGTTGGGGTCAAGATATATATCTTCGATACTCAGTTTGATTGATTTTAGTTGTTCTGAAATAATGGTATCCAAATTAGTTCTCCTTGTCTGGCTAGTTTCGCTCAATTATAGCGTTAAGAAAATCAATGTGACAACAGTTCTTGGCTTGAAAATGTTCGCCTCGCACTTGTTAAGGGCGATTACCATTCTGAATCGTGAGGCGTAAAAATAAAATGTATTCTTCTCCAGCACGCGCTGGTAAAATAGGTTGGCGTTAGACATAGTTTCAACTCACTTCAACGTAACCCGCACTCGATGCCAGGCGTTGTTGACATAACCCTTGAAGTTCCACGTGCTGACGATGGTTTCTGGCTGGGAATTGGCGGCGGTATCCCAGGCACGCACCACCAATTCATGCTGTCCCTGCGGCAGGTCAAATTCGGTGCGCCACAACTGCCAGGTCCATAACTGCGGCGGGTTCAAAAATTCAGCCCGCTGCCAGCTTTCGCCGCCATCCGCCGATACATCCACCCAGCTAATCTCGTGTTCGCCGTCGCTCATGGCATAACCCTCAACCCTGACCTTGCCCGCTGTCATCAAGCTCCGATCTTCCGGACGCACAATCACCGAATTGACCGGCAATTTGGTCAGTTGCATGCCATCTTGATAGTCGACGTTGTAAAGGTTGATGCTGGGCGGAAACAGCTTGTAACCCACCTGCTGAAAATAATTGTCGGACGGGTCTTCCTGTATTGTGATTTCGCCCAGCCACTTGACGCTGCGAGCGCCAATATACCCCGGCACAACCACCCGCAAAGGGCAGCCATGCGGCAGTGGCAGGTCCTCGCCGTTCATCTCATAAGCCAGCAGCACCTCGCAGGACAGAGCCTTGTCTATCGGAATCGAACTGCCGTATGCCGCCCGTTCACCATCTTTCAGGATACTGTCCAGCCCCAGAAAGGCGACATGACCGGCCTTGTCGCTTTGTATGCCAGCAGCTTTCAGGATGTCGCCCAGGCGCACGCCCGCCCATTCCGCCGTGCCAATAGCTTCAATCCCCCAGGCAAGCTGGTCGTCAATCGGTTTATATTCGACCAACTCCCTGCGCCGATTGCCAGCACATTGCAGGGTGGCGGTCAGGGTTTGTTTGTCAAAGCCGTTTTTGATTTCGTCGAGGCTTAGCGACAGGATTTTGGAAACCAGACCATTCACCCGCAAGCGATACCTGTCCCGATTCACTTGGGGCATACTGGCATGGTTGCGGACAAAAAACAGTTCGGTGGGCGTCACAAATTCTTTCGCTAGCTGACTGAGCGGCGGGCCAGCGTTGAGAATGTCGTCATAAGTTTTGGTGTCCCTGTGTTTATCGCTAAGCGGCATGACCCAATCTCCTGAAAATGATTAAAAACTTTCGTTATCCTGATGGACTAAAACTCCCCGCCAATCAAAAATCCCAATTCGTCAATGTTGGTCTGACGGACATCTGGCACTTCGTGAATGCGTCCGGCATCGAAGACAAAGATGCGGTCGCTGTAAGTCACCAATTCGTCCAAATCAGCTGAATTGAAGAGTATCGCCGCGCCCCTTTGACAGCGTTCCAGCAGCTGCGCCCAAATCCAGCGTGCCGAATCGACATCCAGGCCGCGCGTCGGCTGCTCCAGAATCAACAGCTGCGGCTCATCGGGCAAGAGGGAAATCTGCACCCGCTGCTGATTGCCGCCTGAAAGCTGTTCGATGGCATCGGCAGTGCGCCCTTTGATGCGATAGCGCTCAATCTGTGCCTGAGTGCGCTTCTGCATCGACTTCCAGTCAATGCGCAGTTTGTCATCCGCCACCAGCGCCGTGTGTTCCGTCAGCGTCAAGCCGGCAATCAAGCCTTCCTCGAGGCGCCCGGCAGCGCCAAAGATACAGCCGCGGTGGAATAAGTCACGATAGCGTGCCTTGAGAATGCTGTCGCCCTTAAAGCGCAGGCTGCCGTCGATGATGCGCTGCAAGCGGGCGCAGGCACGCATGAATAATTCCTGCCCGCTGCCATCCAGGCCAGCAAGCCCAATCACCTCGCCGGCATGCACCGCCATCGAAATGGCTTGCATGTTCAGCCGCAGGTCATGCACCAGCAGCTTGTCCGCCACCAGAATCGGCTCGCCCAATGCTATCGCCTGGCGGTCTTGCGCTTCCAATTCCTCGCCAAACATGAGCGTCACCAACTGCTGTTTTATCTTGGAAATGACCGCGCTGGTTAATGTGTCGTCCGCTGTGGGCATCTCCATAGCGCCAACGAGGACGCCAGCCCGCAAGACGACCACCTCATCGCACAGTTCGATGACATCCTCCAGCTTGTGCGAGACCAGCAGCACAATCATGCCCTCGTCTTTTGCCAGCTTGCGCAGGGCATCAAACAGAATGACCTTCTGGTCAGTCGAAATGCCCGTGGTCGGCTCATCCAGAATCAGCGTTTTGACCCCCAAAGCCAGCAGACGGATAATCTCCAACTGCTGCCGCTGGGCAATCAGCAGGTTGTCAATCGGCTGATGCGGGTCAAGCTCAAAGCCAAAGCGCCGCGTCAATTCGCTCAGGGTCGATTCTGCCTGCTGCCGATGCAGCCTGAACCCGTCGGCGCCGCCATAGATGAAGTTTTCCAGCACAGTGAACGCGCCCACATCCAGCGGATCCTGCTGTAACATGCCAATGCCGTTGGCGATGGCGGCGGTTGGCCCCCTGTAATCAATCACCTGGCTGTCAATCAGGATGTCGCCTTCGTCCGCTGGCTGAAAGCCCGACAGAATTTTCATCAGGGTGGATTTGCCAGCGCCGTTTTCGCCCAGAATCCCGACAATCCGCCCCTCGCGGAAGGTTACATTGATGTCCCTGTTGGCGTGGACAGGTCCAAAACGCTTGTGAATATGACGCAATTCGATGTCCATAGCTGTTTCCGAATGATACAATCTGTCCAGGAGTGAACACTGCCTGATTGTAACGCAGACTGTCCATTTGACCAATTCGCTGCGTCTGCTTGGGCAGCCTCGCCCGCAGGGCATCTAGCTGCGCGGAATGACCTCAAGGGTGATGGTGTCTCTGTCACTGGGGGTCTCATCAGCCCGATAGGCAACAGCGGCAATGAGATGCCGTCCGACGCCCTGCGCCAGCCAGTTCATAATAACGCGAAAAATAGGCACCGGCCCGTTGACCGGCTGGCTGGTATTGATGAGGACCTCATCGACATAAAGCTCAATGCGCTGGATGCCCCCCGAACGGTCGAAGGCGGAAATGTCAAGGTCAAAGTCGAAGCCCTCCACGACCTGCTGATTGTTGGCGGGCGACAGAATTTTGACCTGGGGAATATCCGGTGTTGGGAGCGGGGTCGCTGTCGGCTTGGCGAGATTGCAGGCAGCCAGCAGTCCCGAACACAGCAAAAGCACGAGACAGTGACGATAATGGATGACAAATCTGAGCATGCCGACAAAATACCTCGGACGCGGCTTAGTGTGGCTGGCAAAAGCAGGCTGTTCTCAATCCACTGCTATTATGCGATTTTGGCTGCTGTTTGGCAAGCGAAATCTCATAAAAGTTTTCCGGCGCAAACAAAACCCGCACTTTCGCTTGGCCTCCCAAGGGGCAGCCTGCTTGCAGCGCGTGTTTATGGTGTTATAATCCAACCGTTATATTGAGATTATACTCAAAGAGAAAAACTGTAATTCAGGGCGGGGCTGAAGCTGATGCAACCCATGCGTTTGCCACAATCCATCTTATTCATCCTGATTTTATCGTTCCTGATGCTGCCAGTGGAGCAGGTTGATGCCGCCAGTATTACAGTAGATGAGAATTGCAGCCTGAGCGATGCCATCGTGGCGGCCAATACAGATGCCGCAGTCGGCGGGTGCGCGGCGGGCAGCGGCGCGGATGCCATTGCGCTGACGATGAATATCACGCTGGCGGCAGCGCTGCCCCCCATAGCTGCCGATGTTGCCATTGAGGGCAATAGCTACAGCATCAGCGGTAATGATGCCTACGGCATTTTCGCTGTCAATGGAAGCAGCCTCACCATCAATAATCTGACCATCACCGACGGGTTCAGCAGTACCGCTGGCGGTGGAATCTCTGTCCTTCATGGTTCACTGACCCTCAGCAACAGCACGATACAAGGCGCTTCGGCTCGTGATGCGGGCGGCGGCATTTATGCCAATGACAGTCGAGTTGAAATTATCGGCAGCGAGATTAAGGGCAATTCGGCAGGTGCAGGCGGAGGCGGCGGTCTGTATTTTTCCAGTTCTTACGGAACGCAGACCCTGGACATCACCGATACCGCCTTTACCCGCAACACGTCTACCCAGGCTGGCGGCGCTTTGAGAATTGCCAGGGGTACTGTGACCATCAAAAGGAGCAGCTTTTCCTTTAACGAGGGTGATGAAGGCGGCGCCATCGAAAACACGAACGGGACCTTGCGCATCGAAAACAGCACCTTCAACAACAACGAAGCCAGACTTGGCGGCGGCTTGAGTTTATTTGGCAGCGAAGTCACCCTCACGCACACAACCTGGGCGCATAACTCGGCTGCCGAGAAAGGCGGCGCCATTTATCTGGTGGGCTGGACAGGCACCCTCAAGCTGCGGAATACTTTAGTTGCCGGCAATGCGGGCGGGGATTGCGACAGCGGCCTTAACCCCTTCAGCATAACAGAGAATGTTGGCAGTTTTATCCAGGATGGGTCTTGTTCACCGACACGGACTGGCGACCCCCTGCTTGACGAGGCTGTCGGTTCGCCGGCTTATTTTCCACTCCAGGCGGGCAGCCCAGCGATTGACAGCGCCGATGACAGCTATTGCCCGCCAGTCGATCAACTCGGTACATCCCGACCGCAAGGCGCGGCTTGTGAAATCGGGGCCTATGAAGCCCCGGCGGACTTGCTGCCAGAGGCAACACCGGAAGTAACGCCAGAGTCACCGCCAGAGGCAACACCGGAAGTGACGCCAGAACCCACATCACAGCCAACACCACAGCCATCGCCAGAACCTACACCGCAGCCCACACCACAGCCAACACCAGATGATGCCTGCCTTCATACTGTCGCCGCTTCCCAAAACCTGTTTCGTTTGGCGATTTTCTACGATACGACTGTGGAAGACTTCCTGCGACTCAATGATCTCGACACGGATTTGATTCGAGTGGGGCAAGTCCTGTCGATTCCGAATTGCGGCGATTCCGAACCCGTCTCTGTCTGCCCGAACCTGACCGAGACCATCGTTGTGGATGTGAATACAGCAGAGCAGTATGGCGCTGTTTTGTGTCGGCAGGTGCCTACCGATGAGATTGACAGACCGCCAGGGCTGGCTGACTTTGTTCATGCCGTTTATGTGTGGGGGGACATGTCAGGCGGGGTGGAAGTCTGCTTCCGTGATGGCGGTTCGCTGGTCTTTTTGGATGCGGCCAGTTCGCCGCCCGAGATTTTCTCGCTGCCGTCATCCAGCCAGGCGGGCATGACCTGCGGTCGAATAGATCGGGTCGGCACGGTCGTGCTGGTCGCGTCAGACCCGTAACCATCAGCAGTCGGGCAGCTGTTTCAGCATATCATGGATGTATGCCTGCACTTGTGGACGGATGTCATCTGGCGTGAGTGCGTCTGCCTGTGGGTTGACGCGCCATTTTAGCGCTTTGTCGATGACGTCTGCCCACTGCGGGTAGGCTGCTTTTGCCCAGGCTGCCGCTCTGACTTTGGATGTTGGATGTCCCTTTCGTACTGTATAGACCCCCCGAACTGTGGTCAATACGATGTAAGATAAATAAGACTTGCTGGCAGCCTGCTGCGCGGCATGGCGGTACATCTGGATATGCTCTTGCACGGCTTGGATGTAATCGGCGCTTGAAATCGGGTCTATAAGCGTCTTGATTGGCGGCCCATAAAGCGCCACCCCGGTTTCACGCAGCGAATACCAACTGATAAGCCAGTCCCTGCCAGCATCAATCTGATGAAAGGGTTCACCCGGACTGATAATCCCGATTCTGCTCTTTTGTGTGCGGAAGGTTTTCAGCCCATGCCGCGAAAGATAGGCCAATTCAAGCCGATTGTCCCAGTCAGGAAAGTCATCAACCACGCGCTGGTGCAACTGATGCAGCGCCGCGAAGCTGAACTCATCAAGCTCCTCTGTCATAACTGCAACCAAATCCAAATCGCTGATGTCGAGGTCAAAATCGCCCGTCACCAGCGAGCCATACAGATAGATGCCGATGAGTTTGTCGCCCAAAATCGCCTTGAGACCGGCGCTCAGTTGATTCAGAATGTGCTTAACTTGGGGATAGACGATGCTTTGCATGGGCTTTCTCAAATCTAGCGCGAAATAATCCAAAATTCGCTACACTATAAGCCATTGGCAAACAAACTGAAAGCGCGAAAGTATGAGGATTGAGCGTATCGAAACCTGCATCGTCCAGCAGCGATTGGAAACGCCCTTTTATTTTTCCCAGTTCGGCTTTGACATACGTCAGGTTTGCCTGGTGAAAGTCATTGCGGAGGATGGCAGCTATGGCTGGGGCGAAGGATACGGCCCGGCTGGCGTGATTCAGGCTGGCATCGAATACCTCAAGCCGCTGGTCATGGGCGAAGACCCGCTCCATGTCGAAGCCGTCTGGAGCAAGATGTACCGGCGGTCGCTGGATTATGCGCGGCGCGGCGTTTTAGTGGCTGCCATCAGCGCGATTGATATTGCGCTGTGGGATTTGCGCGGCAAGCTGCTGAATCAGCCCGTGTCGGTTCTTTTGGGCGGGCAGCGGCGCGACAAAATCCAAGTTTATGCGACGGGCATGTATTTTACCGCGGCCGATGACCTCCCCGCCAAGCTCATTGATGAAGCGACAGCCTATGTCGAGCAGGGTTACAGGGCCTTGAAGATGAAGGTTGGGCTGGGCGTCGCCCAGGATGTGCGGCATGTGCGGGCGCTGCGCCTGGCGATTGGCGAGGAGATTGATTTGATGGTGGACGCCAATCACGCCTATTCGCGGAGCGAGGCCCTGTCCTTTGCGCGGCAGGTCGAGCCACTGAATATCCGCTTCTTCGAGGAGCCGCTTTCGCCCGAGGATTACGAGGGCTACCGTGAACTGCGCCAACGAACCGATATTCCCATCGCTGGCGGCGAGTGTGAATATCTGGCGGCTGGCTTCCGACATCTGCTGAGCCATCAGTGCGTTGATATTGCCCAGCCCGATATTTGCGGCGCTGGCGGGCTGAGCGAGGTGAAGCGAATTGCCGCGCTGGCGAACGCCTTCCAGACCAATCTCATTCCGCATAGCTGGGGGACTGGCATCGCCTTCGCGGCCGGTTTGCATCTGGTCAGCACCCTCGATGTCGTGCCGGGCAGACTCCGTATGCCGCAGCCCCTGCTGGAAATGGACCGCTCGGAGAATCCACTGCGCGACAAGCTGACGACGCCGCTGTTTCGGGCGGAGGATGGCATGGTGGCTGTCCCGACTGCGCCCGGCTTGGGCGTGGACGTAGACGCGGCTATGCTGGCTCAATTTACCCAAGGTGCCTAGCATGAAACCGCCCATCACGCTGAACGAGATTCGGGCCGCCGCCCATCGAATCGCTGATTCCGTCATCCGCACGCCCCTGATTCGCCTCAATGACGACCGGGCAACGGCCGAGATTTACCTGAAGCTGGAAAATCTACAGGCTATCGGCTCGTTTAAGCTGCGCGGAGCCGGCAATGCCCTGGCGCTGGCAGCCGCAGAGGAACTGGCGCCGGGCGTTTATACCGCCAGCGCCGGCAATATGGCGCAGGGTGTCGCTTGGCACGCGCGGCGGCGGGGCATACCCTGCCATGTGGTTGTGCCTGACCATGCGCCAGAAACCAAACTGGACGCGATTCGCCGGCTGGGCGCGATCATCATCAAAGTGCCTTTTGAGCGCTGGTGGCAGGTCATCGTCACCAGCCAATATGATGAACTGGCGGGCTTGTTCATTCATCCCGTGAGCGACAGGCGCGTGATGGCTGGCAATGGCACGATTGGGCTGGAAATCCTGGCCGACTTGCCAGATGCCGATGCCATCCTCATTCCCTACGGCGGCGGCGGATTAAGCACGGGGGTTGCTTCGGCCGTCCGCGCCCTCAAGCCCGATACGCGCCTTTATGCCGTCGAAGTGGATACGGCCGCCCCACTGGCCGCCTCCCTGTCGGCCGGGCATCCCGTCGAAGTCGATTATCAGCCGAGCTTTGTCGACGGAATTGGCGGAAAGAGCGTCCTGCCAGATATGTGGCAGCGGGTTCACCGCCTGCTGGACGGCTCGCTGTTGGTTTCACTGGACGAGACCGCCGCAGCCATACAGTTGCTGGCCGAACGGCATCGGGTGATTGCCGAAGGCGCCGGCGCCGCGTCCCTGGCGGCAGCCTGGGCGGGCCGCGGCGGTGGCGGCAAGGTCGTCTGCATCATCTCTGGCGGCAACATCGACAGCCATCAACTGGCGAAAATCCTCGCCGGCGAGACGCCCTAATCGCTTGGCGGGACCGCCGCCAGAACCGGCAAACCGACAGACGATTCCACATCTTCGCGGCGGCGCACCATGCCGCTTTCCAGATATTCCAGCGCAAAGACGATAATCGCGCCGACAAAAGCGCCGGCAATCAAACCGACCACCGTGTTGATGGTCACGTTGGGGCTGGCGCGGAACGGCACCGGATTGTCCTGCAAGCGGGCTTCGATGCGGTCTTCACGCCGTGCCTGCTGGTTGAGCTCGTTGCGATATTCCAGCAGCAGCTGTCCCCAGGCCGCGGCGATGCGAGCGGCTTCGCCGGGGTCTTTGTGGTCGACATCAATCTGGATGACTAGGCTGTTGCGGTCGGCGGCAATGGTCACATCCGAGCGCAGCTGGCCGGGGGTCATATCCAGCTGCAAGCGGTCAATCACCTCGGCGGCACGCAGCGAACTGTCCAGATAGGCGACGTGGTTGTTGAGAATCTGGATGGCGGCCTGGGTGAGGCCGAAGTCGCTGCGGCTGGGGACAATCAGCACCTTTTGAGTGGCGCGGTACACCGGCTCCAGCTGACGGCTGAACAGGAAAGCCGCCGCCGCCGCTATCACAGCCAGCAGAATCATCATCCAGCCGCGCCGAATGAGTATCGTCCCGTAATCAACCAGGTTCATATCGCCTTCCTTTTTCGATATGCCGTTATTGTAACGGGATTGCCGCGCAGGTCAAGCCTTTCGCTTTGGGGGCAGAGGGTAATTTTCTATCAGTTCTTGATATTCATTACTGTCTTTTAATTAGCTGTTTGATTTTATCGGGAGGGAGTTTCATTTGGACAAGGAAGCAAAGGCGTAAAAGCATTTGTATTCTCCAAGTGTATTCGAATAGCTCCTCATCAGGAATTACGTTTTCAGGTCGTTTTTTCGGGTTATGCGTCAAGTTGTCTCTGGTCTCAGACACTTTGTTAGCAAAATCATTCGATTTACCAAGTAATTCTTCAATTATCTCTTTATAGTCACTTAAGGTATCGTCACATAGGGTTTTGATTCGTTTTCTTAAAGAAAACTCATGACCAAATTCAACCATTCCCTTTAGTCTATCTTTATGTGGTTTCTCGATCTGAAGATTGCCGATAGTTTCTACAAGTTTTTCCTTTATTGGCTTGTATTCTTCATCATTTAGATAGCAGCCACCATACATCTTTCTATAATATGCCTCAAGCGCCCGTGTATACGACAAGAATTGTGACTTTGGGTCAATATATCTCGAATAATAATAATGTTTGAAATACTCATCATAAGCCGGCCACAATTCTTCAGATTTGCTTATCCAATTTGACAGGCAAGTTTCAAGGTGAGCTTCTACATCCTTGAATGTGAACAGCATCATATAAGAATTTAATCGCGGTTTATCCTCATATCCCGAAATTGGATAATAGATACGTGACGAACGTCTATCCGATATTATGCCTCTTATGTTAAACGGATGGTTAGCACGTTCAGTTGCCAAGGTCAAAAAGTTAGGTAAATGAAAATCAATGAACTTGAGATAATCATCAAAATGGTTTTTCTCTTTAAGGGTTATCGAAATCTCTGTCCTGCTCTTTTTTGAATGACGACTAACCCAAAATTCAATGTCGCATTTGTCAACTTGTATCTTAATTGGGTCGATATGTAAACTATTTTCAAGTGAATTTACTTCGGAGAAATAGCCTCGGTTTATCCACTCATCTAAATGAGTATAGCTCAAAGACAATTTTTCAAACACAATGTCTTCAACTTTGTCAAAATGATGTCCCATGTAAATATAATTAACCAATATTTGAGCTTCACTAAAGCCGCTGCGTATATCATGCTTGAGGTTTATCACATAACAACTCCGTAATGTGACCAGAGACCCGTGTACGCTTCCATGAATAATATCAATTTTTTCTCTAGGCTTTCGTCCAAAGAATAGTCCATTTCTGTTAGAAAGTTTCATTGCCTCAAGAAGTCCGCCGTTGATAGGGTCAAACGATAATGCTCCATAATATGTATTCTCAGGGTCTTCGGGAAGCCACCAAATACCTTTTTTGCGTTCAAAGCTATCCATAATGAACTCCTTACTTGCAAATCACTGGTTATAATGGCAGAAGCGTACAGAACATCTGTTTGACTGTCAAGACCGAATTAACATAATTCCCCCCCTACCCCCGCGCCAGATTCAGCGCCAGCAGGCGCCGCAGAATCTCCTCGTCGTCATCCAGCAGCGCCGGCCCCCAGCCATAGGCAGCGCAGACCGCTACATCCAGCGCTTGATGAAGCTCATCCAGGCGCGGCGCGAAATCAGCGGCGGCCGCTTTGACCTTCATGCTGTCGCGGCCGCGAAAGACCTGCAAGGCATTGTAGAGGTTGGTCAGGGTGCGTTCCTTGAGCGCCTTCCCACCCACCCCCTCAGGATTCAGCCAGGCATGGCGTTCCGCGTTTAATCGCTTCGCCGCCCGACTGATGGCTTGATATGCCGCGCTTGGCTGGTTCTCTTTGCCCGGCGGCCAAGGGAAAGGAAAGGTCTGAAATGTGGTGGTCGGGGTGTAGCGGGGTGTTGGCCCTAAAGATGTTCCCATGCGAAGTGACCAAAGCCCATGCAGTTTGGAATGCAGCACACCAAAGAAGTAGTCGTCGTCGCGGGCGAAGACAATAAGTGCGTGGTCAGGATGTATTGACTTATCAAACCAAACAAATAGCCTATGCTTAGCGACTGCGGAAGTTGCAATATATTGGGGTAATTTTTCAATTGCTTTACGCATTTCAGGTCTCGGACGCTGATGCAACCACCAATGCTTGCGGGGCTTTGCCTGTTTGGTTTTCTGTCGCATCGGCTTGACATTTGTTTCTACATAGTTAAAGGGCAGCGTATATTGCTGTGCCTCTTCTTTGGATGTGCCGACTCCAAAATCAACAATCCATTTTCCTCTTGGCCGTCGGGTAATGTCCATCCCGTTTGCTATGGGTTTCAGAACATCTTTGTTCTTTGGGTCAGCCGCTATCATTGATGTTGCTTGTGATGCGTCCATATCAAAGGGACCGCGCTTGATAATCCCTTGAAAAGAGAGAAGTTCATTTTCAGGCAGGATTTTTGCGCCTGTTATATCGACATCTGCCGTCAAATCAGAAAAAATTGCTTTTACGGGTATGCCATCAAGATGAATTGACTCTTCGTCTCCATTATCAAAGCCAACCATCGACACACGCACCGCCGCGCCATCAAGTATCCATTCCCTGTCCGACCAGGCCATGAATATGTCGCCCGTGTCTTTGATGCGTTTCAGAACTTCCCGATTCAATCCGCCGCGTATGGAATTGGTCGCCAGCAGTCCAGCCCGCTTTGCCTGTCCATTTTCAATCTGCTCTCGCGCTTTCTCAAACCAGTAACAGACTAAATCCACACCGCCTGGCACTATTCCATCATAAAAATCAATCAAGCGCCTGTAATACTTATCGCCTAATTCAGTCCACATCTTTTTATTGCCCAAGAAAGGCGGGTTGCCCACAATCACATCCACCGCCGGCCAGGCGGGCGCGGCCGGGCGGCCCGCGTCATCGAAGGCCAAAATGGCATCCTTGCAGACGATATTGCCCTGCAAGGTCTCCAGAATCGGCTCGCGGATGGACTGCATATAGCCGTTGCTGCCGCGCCACTGGATATAGCCAATCCAAACGACAATGCTCGCCAGCGCATGGGCAATCGGGTCAAGCTCAATGCCATACATCTGGCGCGGATGCACTTCGGGCGCCGGGCGCTGCAAGCCCTGCCAAAGCGGATGATTGATGACCTCCTTTTCCATATCCATCAGCAGCTGCAAGGACACATACAAAAAGTTGCCGCTGCCACAGGCTGGGTCCAGCACGGTGACGCTGCGGATTCGGTTCAGGATGTTCTCGCGCAGCTGGAGCAGCTGATTGCGGGCATTCGTGAGGGCGCGGCCGGTTTTGGCGCGGTCATATCGCTGGCGCAGCGCCTCAGCCCGAAGCTGAACCGTGTCCCACTGGTAGCGCAGCGGCGCCATCAGCGCCGGCTCGACGATGAGCAGGATGTCCTCGCGCGAGGTGTAATGGGCGCCCAGCTGCGAACGTTTGCGCGGGTCGAGGCTGCGCTCAAAGAGCGTGCCGAAGATCGAAGGCTCAATCGCCTCCCAATTCAGCATGGCGGCTTTCTCCAGTTCGGTCAGCGCCTCGCTGGAAAGTTCCTCCACCGCCACATCATCAAACAGCGTGCCATTAAAATAGGGGATGTCGTGCATCAAAAAGTCGCTGCCATCCGCCATTGCCTGAAACAAGTCCTGCATATATTTTGTGAACAGGCGCGGCCTGTGGCGCGTCTGCCGAATGGTATGGGTTACAATCCCTTCCTGCGTCTCGGCGGCAATCGGCAGCAGACCGACATCTTCGGCAAACAGGCAAAAGACCAGCTTGGTCAAAAAATGGGCGATGCGCTGGGGTTCGGCCGCCCAACGGCGCATATTGTCGGCAATCAAACGAAAGACCTCGGCGGCTTCGGCAGTGACCTGCTCGGTGTTGCGCTTGGGGTGCAGCTGCTCGGGCGCATGGAACATCTGCCACAGCACCTTGTGCGTCTTCGCCTTGGCGATTTCGCTGTGTTTGAATTGATAGACGCGCTTTTGGGTGTTGGGAAAATTGGTGTGGATTTCCCAGTTGTCGATGTCGGTCACCACCAGCAGCGGCGGGTTGTTCAGGTTTTCCCGATATTGCAGGAGTTGGTCATAGGCGCCGCTCAGGTCTTTGTATTTGCCCGGCGCCTTGTACTCCATCGCAAAATGCCCGCCATAATAAACATCGGCAAAGCCCTGGCCGCCGCTGCTTTTCTTGGTGGACCATTCAAAGCCATAAGGGCGTCCCCGCTTATCGACGCCGCTGCTGTCGGGTTCGGGATGCGCCACCAGCTTGCACAGGTCGCGGAAATGCCCTTGATAGCTCTGCCGCTCTCCCAATGAGGTGCGACGCCAGTTGTTCACGAACTCGCTCGGGCTAAGTCTGTCGGACATCGTCGGCCTCCTAGTGCGATTTTTCCATATCAATGATGATTTTGACCGCGCCTTCGTCTTGCAGGCGGTGCAGTTCATAGGCCGCAAAGACCTCCTCAAAGGCGAAGGTGTGAGTAATCATCGGCTTGACATCCACCTTGCCCGAAGCAATCCAGTCCAAGGCCTGGCGGGTGGATGTATGCCCGACCTCGCGGCTGGCGTGAACCATGGCCTTGGCGGTAATCGTCTTATAAAAATACTGCAAGAAAGGAAATCGGAGGGCTTCGTAGCGCGGCACGCCAAAGTAGAGGATAAAGCCATTGTCGCGCACAATCTCGACCGCCAGCGCAATCGCATCGGCTTCACCGGCGGCTTCCACCACCACATCGGGCAGCTGGCCGCCGTTGATGGCTTTGAGCGCCGCGACCGGTGAGCCGGCGGCGTTGTGAATGTGATGGGTCGCGCCGTATCGCTGGCTCAGCCGCAGCCGATAGGCCTTGAGGTCGAGGGCGATGATTTTGCTGGCGCCGCGTGCTTGCAGGGCAGTGTTGAACCACAGTCCCGCCGACCCCTGCCCGATGACGGCGGCGGTCTTGCCCTGTACGTCGGGCAGCGCCTTGGCGGCATACAGGACAGTGCCGAACTGCTGCGCCTGCACCAGATATTCGGGCGGGATGCCATCCGCCAATGGCAGCAGGCGGTCAATCGGCGCCAGATAGTATTCCGCCATCGCCTCATGGTCTGGCGCCAGCGCCAGCACCCGCTCGCCCGCCCGAAAGCCGGCATCCTCGGGGGCGATGGCTTCAATCACGCCTACCATTTCGTGACCGGTTGCGCCCGGATTCAAGGGATAGCGATGGGCGGGCAGGTGATGCAGATGGCGGATGTCGCTGCCGCATAATGACAGGCGCAGGGTCTTGACCAGGGCATGACCCGCTTTCAATGTCGGCTTGGGGGTTTCGACAAAAACAGGCTGGCTGCGGGCAATGATTTGTACAGCTTTCATAAAAGTCTCTCTCTCGGCTGCTCGAATATGGCACAATAAGCGATGAGTATAGCAGTTTTGGCGGCTTGGGTCATGCAGGTTCGAGGTAGCATGAGCCGTCTTGCGTTAAAATAGAAATATGAAAACCATGGTCATCGGCTCACAGTTCATCAGGTGGGCAGCGCTGTTCATCATCGTCTTGATGAGCGCCTGTTCGGCTGCGCCAGCGTCAGATGTCACGCCGACAGATACGGACAGGCCGCTGGTGCGCATGACCCTCGTCGACCGCGCGACTTTGACGCCGACAGCCAGCCCGCGCCATTTCCCGACGCTGACCCCGCATCGCTTCTGTGCCGGTGCGCCGGAGTCGTTCCTGATTATTCAAGAGCGCGGCCGGGTCATCCAGGATGTCCTGAACCTGCGGGCGGGTCCAGGCAGAGGTTATGACAGCCTTGACCAAATTGAGCCGCTGGAGAGCTTTCTGGTGCTGGATGGCGTCGAATGCAATGAGGGCTACACCTGGTACAAGGTGGATTATCAGGGTCAAATCGGCTGGATTGCCGAGGGAAACACGACGCAATACTTTGCCGAACCGCATTTGCCGGGCTAAACCCCCGCAATTTTTATCTACTTCTTATATCTACTTCTTGCATAGCTGTGTTAAAACAGGGACGTTAATCTGTCAGGCAAAAAGGACAAGCGATGAGCGAACAATTCACATTCCAAGCGGAGACTCAGGAACTCCTGAACATTTTGGTTCATTCCCTGTACACCGAAAAAGAGATTTTCCTGCGCGAACTGATTTCCAACGCCTCGGATGCACTCAATCGGCTGCAATTTGAGATGCTGACCAATGATGATGTCAAAGACCCGCAGGCCGAGCTTGAGATTCACATCACGCTGGATGAGGAGAACAACACCCTGACCATCAGCGACACCGGCATCGGCATGACCCGCGCTGAAATGATTGAGGGGCTGGGCACGATTGCCAAATCCGGCGCCAAAACCTTTATGGAAGCGATGCGAGGCAAATCGGAACAAGGCTCTGCTTCCGACATCATCGGGCAGTTCGGCGTCGGCTTTTATTCGGCATTCATGGTCGCCCGTCAAGTGGATGTGATGTCACGTTCCTATCGACCGCAGGCGACAGCCATCAAATGGTCGGCGACTGGCGGCACCAGCTACATGCTGGAAAATGTCGAAAAAGACCTGCGCGGGACCGAAATCGTCATCCATCTCAAGGACGAGGAAAAAGAATTCACCCGCAGCTATGTGGTGAAGGACATCATCCGCCGATACTCGGATTATGTTGCCTTCCCGATTTATGTTGACGAGGACGAAGAGCCGACCAACAGACAGCAGGCAATCTGGCGGCGCAGCCCGGCCGAAATCGAGGATGAGGAATATGACAGCTTCTACAAGATGCTGACGATGGACTTCAACGGCGCCAGTCATCACATTCACATGCGTGCCGATGTGCCGATGCAATTTTATGCGCTGCTGTTTGTCCCCAGTGGCGACCAGACCAATATGTTCAGTCCGCGCAAGGAGCAGGGGCTGAAATTATATGCCCGCAAGGTGCTTATCGAGGAATACAACCGCGACCTGCTGCCGGAATATCTGGGCTTTGTGCCGGGTGTGGTGGACAGCGAAGACCTGCCTTTGAGCGTCAGCCGCGAGAGCATTCAGGCAACGCGGGTGATGGCCTCATTGAAGAAGACCATCACGCGCCGGGTGCTGTCCGAACTCAAGCGGCTGGTGAAGAAAGACCGCGCGACCTACCTCAAAATTTATGAGGCATTTGGCGGCTATCTCAAGCAGGGCCTGGTCATCGAAACCGATGACCGCAGCAACCTCGAACCCCTGATGTTCTTTCAGACGACCCATGATGACGACCCAGAGAATTATCATTCGCTGGCTGAATATGTGGAGCGGATGTCGGAGAATCAGGAGGCTATCTATTATGTAGTTGCCGATGATTACAGCAGCGGGTCGCGCAGTCCGCACTTGGATGCCTTCCGTCAACGGGGGATTGAAGTGCTGTATTTTACGCATCCGGTGGATGCGATGCTGCCGATGGGCATGACGGACTTCGAGGGACACAAGCTGGTCAGCGTCGATTCGGCTGAACTGGACTTGGAAGATGTGGGCGAAGTGGATGTGGCTGAAGACCGGGCTGCGGAAGCTCTGGCGGCAAGCTCCTTTGCCGCGCTCCAAAACCGCATCAAGGCGACACTTGGCAATCGGGTGAGCGATGTGCGCGAAAGCAAAACGCTGGTAGGCAGTCCAGCACGGCTGGTGAGCGAAGACGGCGGCGCCAGCCGTGAGATGTTTCGCATCAATCGTCTGCTGGGTGAAAATTATGAATTGCCGGTCAAGGCGCTGGAGCTCAATCCGCGCCATCCGC
This sequence comes from Aggregatilineales bacterium, assembly GCA_965214515.1. GTDB lineage: Bacteria > Chloroflexota > Anaerolineae > Aggregatilineales > Phototrophicaceae > UBA6055. The sequence continues at coordinate 2,118,124 of OZ243955.1, read as the reverse complement.
TGATGCACAATCTTAGCCATTTGATTGCGAACAATGGGGAGGACGGCTTGATTGATGCGGTGGTTGAGCAGGTCTTTGAAACGGCGCTCTTGCAGGATGGCATTCATCCCGACCCCTCCAGCATGGCAGACCGCCTGACCCTGCTGATGCAGGCGGCGACGGGCTCTGCCAGCGCCAACCTGAAGTTTGCGGATGTCAAGACGGTCATCGCTGAACCCAAGAGCGGACTGGATGATATTGAAGATGCCGATTTTATCACGCTTGAGGACGAAGAATCGCAGTAAAATACAGGAGGTCAAAGGCATGTCCGACTTGAAGACACAGCGCAATGATGGTGATGTTCGGGCTTATCTTGAGAGTGTGGCGAACCAGCGGCGGCGGGAAGATTCGCTGGCCGTGCTGGACATCATGGGCGAAATCACAGGTGAAGCGGCTGAAATGTGGGGCAGCAGCATCGTCGGCTTTGGCAGCTATCGTTACAAATACGCAAGCGGGCGCGAGGGCGATTGGTTTCTGACTGGGTTTGCGCCGCGCAAACAGTCGCTGACGCTTTACATCATGCCCGGTTTTGAGGGGTATGAGAGCTTGATGAGCCGACTGGGCAAATATAAAACTGGCAAATCCTGCCTGTATATCAACAAACTCGATGATGTCAATCTGGATGTGCTGAGGGAATTGATTGCGGAGTCGGTTGAGCAGATGCGCCGCTCGGATGCCTAGCAGGGCTTGCAACCGATTTCCTCGATATTCCGTATTGACTGATGAAGCATCTGGAAGAAGGATAATCCCGTGTATAATAGGGATAGACATAGAACGCAGCCCCATGGATCGAATGCGATGGATGGTTTGAAGCTGCTCGGTCAAATCGGCAAGGGCATTGCCAAGGCCCTTGAAGTGGTTGGCAATGGCATTGGTTTGACGGGCAAAGCGATTAATGATGGTTCAGTTGCAGTGAGGACAGCTATGCCAGTGACAGAAGTGACATCTGTTTTTAATACCACTGACGAAACAATCCGATTTATCAATCAGGAATCCCCGCGGGACAGCAAGGAGATTTTGCCGCAGAGCACGGTATCGCTCAAGACAGAAAAGACGGCGGGCGCGTGGGTGCCCTGGTTTCATCCGCCGCGCTTCTCGCCATTCAATCGAAAGCGCATGGAAGTTGTTGTCGATGATGTCCCTGTGATTTATCTGTGGCAGCGCAATGACCACATCTTCTGGTGCAACCGCCTCGACAGTCAGGGCAATCCCGCCAAAGCCTATCAAGTGCCCGGCATTTCTCATGTTGGCGGCAAACGCATACTCGTTGTCCGCAATGACCCTGAAAACGGATACAGCGTTTTCTTGACCCAAAGCGTTGAAAATTCGTAGACCCGCCCGTTTTTATCCCCACTCGACTCCCTGCCATTTCACGCTGGCGCGGCAGGTCGGGGCTGCGCTGCGCCAAAATGGGTGGCGAGTCAGCGCCGCCGAATCCTGTACGGGCGGGCTGCTGCTCAGCGCCCTGACCGATATAGCTGGCAGTTCGGCTTATGTTGAAGGCGGTTTGGTGACCTATTCCAATGATGCCAAGCTGCGGCTGCTGAATGTGCCGCAAGCTACCCTCATCCAGCAAGGAGCGGTCAGTGAAGCCACCGCCGCTGCGATGGCTGTCGGGGTGCGCAGGCTCTTTGATACCGATTATGCGCTGAGCGTCACTGGCATTGCTGGCCCAGGCGGGGGCACCGACGAAAAATCGGTCGGATTGACTTATATTGGCTTGGCCGGGCGCGATAACCTGCTGGCTGTGCAGCGACATGACTGGGATGGCGACCGCATCGAGAACAAAATCGCCAGCGTCAAGGCTGCTTTGACCCTCCTGTTAAGCGTCCTCAAATAATATCCCGCGATACACCTGCGCCAGCGGCAGGGTGCAGTCAAGCATCTCAAGAGGTATCACAGAATCCAAATCGGAAAACTGCTGCCAGAGCCAGCCGTCTGGCCTGCGAGTATGAAGCTCGGCAAAGACGCGGTGCTGGTCAATGATGAGAATGCCCTGTATGCTTGGCACAGCCTGATAATAATGGCGCTTGGCAAGGCGGTCATAGTCAATCGAAGAGGGCGAAGTCACTTCTACCACCAGAATTGGATTGAGCAGGGTGGTGGAGTTGTCATCTGTGACCGCTTTGCCACAGACGGCGCTCAAGTCCGGGTAGACATACCTGGATGGGCTGACCCTGACGCGCACATCGCTGCTGTACATTGAACAATTCGAATTGTCCAGTTGTCGTCCGATTGTAGTCAGCGTATTCACTATAAGCGTGCTGTGATTTATCGTACCGCCGGTCATGGCGTAGATTTCGCCATCAACATACTCGTGCTTGAACTCGCTGGCTTCCTCATAAGCGAGATATTCTGCAACTGTCCACTTCGGTCTGTAATTCGCTACCATAGCTGTCCTCGCGTCAGCAGATGATGACATTATACCAACGAAAAGGGGCGGGATGGTATGAATGGCTCACTAATTTTGATGACAGTTGCCCGTTTCTGTGATATGCTGGATAAAATTAGGCCAATTTGTAGGCAAAATGCGGCGAATTAGGTTATAATGCAAGTAAGGAGTCTTGGGGGATAGTATGTACGACAAATATCCCGAATATGATGTGCCGCAGCAAAACATTATTCAGCGATTTTTCAGCCAGAGCTGGAGCGCGATTGTCATTGAAATTGCCATGGCGATTGTGATTTCGGTGGCTGCCGGGCAAGCCTTCGATTTCTTTGGTCCGATTGATGCTCAAAGGGACAATCCCCCGCAGGAACAGGCTCTTCAGGCCGCACTTCCCGCACCCGCGCTAAATACTGCGGCGGGCATTCCCCTGGATGTCATCAAGGCATACGGGATGAATTACATCCGTCAGGGACAATATGCCCAGGCTGAAGCGATGTATGACCTGGTGATTGGCGCTGAACCAGGAGATGCCGACAATTATGCCTGGCGCGGCTATGCCAACATCCAAGCTGGCGATTATCTCGGAGCGCAGCGGGATTACGGCACCCTGGTCGAGATGATGCCCAATCACTTTGATGGGCACAATTCACTGTGCTGGGCTTATGGCGAGCTGCGTCAGTTTGATTTGTCGCTTGAGCGTTGCCAAAGGGCGCTGGAACTGGCTGTCTCTTCCATGGAATATATGCTTGCCTACGAAAATCGCTGCTGGGTTTATGTGGAAATGCGCGAGTATGAGGCCGCCGCCAGCGATTGCCGGCGCGTTTTTGAGATTCAGCCGATTTGTGTCATCCAGGATGTTTGCGCTTTGACGCATTTCAACATCGGGCGGATTTTGATGGCCTGGGGCGAAACAGCCGCCGCGCTCGAACGTTTTAACCGCGCTTCGGTGCTGGGTTCGGGGTATGCGGATATGTATTTTGACATCGCCGCCACCTACGATAAACTGGGTTATGAGGCTGCTGCCAGGGCAAATTATGAGAAATATGTCGAACTTGTTGGCAAAAATGTAAATCCTGTGATAGAGTCAAGGATAAGCAACTTACAAAATGAATAAGTTGCCGGGTAATAAACTGGCGATGCAGGGATGAACGCTGCACTGCCAGATGTGTTATACTTAGTTCGAGCAGTTCTAAAACTGTATTTGTCGTAAGCTGATAGTGCGAGGAGCTTAGAGGAGCTTATTTATGTCCAAACGATACCCGGAATATGATATTCCAAAGCAGTCCATCAAAAATCGTTTCCTCAGCCAGCGCCCAAGCGCTCTTGTTATTGAAGGGTTGCTGGTGCTGGTTGCCGTTGTCGTTACCATCGGATTCTTGTCTCCTGCAACGCCTGTCGATGACAATCGCGACCAGGTGATTGCAGAGCTTGAAGCTATTATCGCCGCTCAGGAAGCCGCGCTTGCAGATGCCACAGCAGCTACGGGCTTGTTGAGCACTTCAGCCGTTAAGAGTATGGCATGGGCGAACCTGTCGAACGAAGAATATCGCGCCGCCGTCACCATGTACAGCATTCTCATCGCAGAAGGAGAAGCGGATGCGTCAACCTACGCAGGACGCGGGTTTGCTTACAGCCAGCTTGATGAACATGCCCTCGCGGCACAGGATTACACCACCGTCCTTGCCATGGACCCAGACAATCTGGGCGCATTGAACAACCGCTGCTGGGCGTACAGCGAAATCGGAGAGTATGACAAGGCCCTTGCCGACTGCAATCAGTTGATGGCGCATATTCCCGAAGCTGATTATCCTTTCCTGAATCGCGGCATCGTCAGCGAAAAAATGGGTGATATGAAAGCTGCCCTGAGCGATTACATGGAATGGACTGTCCGCCATGCACAGGAGACGATTACCAACAAGAACCTCGCCTGGATGGGCAGCATAGAAGTCCCGATGAGTGAAGGCTATGTTTATTTCTTCCCCTTCACCGCCAGCGCCGGCCAGGACATCGTCGTAACTGCCATCAGCAGCCAGCGTGACGTTGATGCTGACCCCCTGCTTATCATCCTTGGCCCCGACGGGAACGCGCTGACCGCCAATGACGACACCGGGCAATGGTGGGACAGCTATGTCAGCTTCCAGGCGCCGATGAGCGGTCAATACGCTGTTCTGCTGACCCATGCGGGCGGCAGCACCGATGGCAAGGTTGAGGTCTCCTTTGACATCCGCGGCGAACTGACCATCGGCAACGATATTGCCCGCTACAAGCGCGAGGCATTTACCGCGCTGATGTCGGAGGATTATCAGACGGCGCTCCAGTCCTTCCGCTATGCGCTGAATCTCAACAGTCGGGATGCCGAGGCGATGAACTGGACGGGCGTCACCTATCGCCGTATGGGTGAATTCGATACTGCGCTTAGCCACATCAGCATGGCGATGCAGCTTGACAGCGACTATGCCCTGCCTTATCTCTCTCGCGGGATTACCCTCGAAGAAATGGGCAAGGACGCCTCCAGCGCCACGGATTATTATCGCTATGTACTCCGCAACCACAGCCGCAGCTTCTATCACAGCGAACTGGCAGGCGACAGCCAATTTGAACTGACGATGCGCGATGGCTGGGTCTACAACATCCCCTTCCGCGCTGCCGCCGGTCAGACCCTTGACATTGATGTTGAGACGGTCGTACCCGGATTCGTTGACCCGCTCATTGTCCTCTTTGGGCCTGAAAATCAGCCGCTCATTGGTGATGATGACATTTCGCAGAACGACTACAATGCCAGCATTGACGGCTTTGAACTGCCAGCTGATGGTCGTTATACCCTGGTTGTCAGCCATGCCGAAGGCGGCTCCAACGGTACGGTCAGTGTTGATTTGGATCTGCGGCATCCAGTTGCCATGTCAGCATACGATTATGGCTGTTCTGGCAGCGGACACTAAAGCCAGCTAGATACGAACTCCAAAAGGGGCAGGTCAAAATGACCTGCTCTTTTTGTTTATGATGGTGAAAGCCATGTATTTACGTCTTCTGGTCGTCCTGCTGGCAGGCTGCCTGCAATTCCACCAACTCGCGCGCGATGGGCGCTTTCATCCTGATGAAGCCTTCTTCATGCGTTTTGCCCGCAGCGCGGCTGTGAATGGTGAGTGGATGTTAGCCGGCGCCCTGGATAAACCGCCGCTTTCGATATATGCCAGCGCCTTGAGCATGGTCGGGGTCGGCGTGACGGCCGATGCCGATGGCGTCTTGCACCTCGATTCTCATCGGGGCGAATTTGCCGCTCGATTGCCCAATGTCCTGCTGGCAGTTTTGCTGGCTGCCTTGATGATGCGACTGGCACAGGACATCTATGGCGATGAAAGGGCAGCGCTCTTTGCCGGTTTGCTGATGGCGACATCGCCTTATATGCTGGCCTTCGCCGCCACCGCCTTTACCGATATGAGCCTGCTGTTCTGGTCAGTGCTGGCGCTGTGGCTGTCCGTCATAAGGCGTTTGGGCCTGGCTGGCTTGGCGCTCGGCTTGGCATTCTGGAGCAAGCAGCAGGCTTTGTGGATAGCGCCGCTTGCTCTCATGTTGATTCTGCATCGCCGCGCGGTGGGACCTCCGCTTCTGCGGCGATGGTTTTTCTCCTTGCTGTGTCCCTTGGCCTTATTGCTGCTGTGGGATGCGGCCCGCCCGGAAACCAGTATTTTTCTGCTGGGCGCGGTTCATAACGCGCCGCCTTTCCCGATTGCCGCGCCAGCCGACATGCTTACGCGGCTGGCAGAATGGCTTCGCCTGCTGTTATGGCTTGTCGCGCCGCCTTTGCTGACGCTGATGCTGGTCGCTATGGCTGTGGCCGGCTGGATGAAACGCAGCCGGACCGATTGCGGCGCGGTCAAAGCTGAGACGCTTTTGCTGTTTTACATCCTGGCTTATATCGGGCTGCATACGCTGGGCGCTTTCAATCTGTATGACCGTTATCTATTGCCTGTTTTGCCAGTGCTTGTCCTGCTGATTGCCTGTCGGCTGGCGCAGTTCATCGGAATCATGCCCTGTCGCTCCTGGGTGGCTGCTGCTGTGAGTGGCTTGCTCATTTTGTCGGCGCTGTGGTCTTTGAGCAGTGGTCTGCCGATGGGCGGCGACCGCGGCGAGCATGATGGCATTGATGCGCTGGCGGATTATCTCAATCGCAAGCCGGTGGCGACGGTGATTTATGACCCTTGGCTGGGCTGGGAATTGGGATATTACATGGGGCAGTGGAGTGACAAAAGGCGCGTCCATTATCCGACATCAGCGGCGCTGGTCGCTGGCGCCCGGGCCCTGGATGAAACAGGCGACCGCTATCTGGTGGCGCCGGTCGGTCAGCCCCTTGAGGCCTGGCTGGCAGGGCTGGAAGCGGCGGGATTTTCAGTCCGTATGGATTATCAGAGCAGCCGCTTTGTGGTCTATCGCCTGTCGCCGCCCGCTTCGGATTCTTGACCGCCTGCGGGCGGCAATGCTTGAATCCCCCCAATTATTGGGGGGCGTGACCGTCTGTTTTTCTGTTAAACTGAAATAGAACCTTCATTGTTATCTGAATAAAGGAGGGATTATGGAATTATTTCAAGACCCGAATGTTGTCTATCTCTTATTGATGGCGGGATTATGGGTCAGCGCCACGGGGACATATATCCCGGGAACGGGTGTGGCGGAGATTGCTGGCGCCGGCTTGATATTGGGGACACTGTATCTGATGAGCCTGCTGGCGACCAACTGGGTGGCGCTGATTGCGCTGGTTGTGGGCGCGGCGCTGTTCTTCCTGCTGCCCCTGCTGAAGTCGGATTGGGCGGTCTTTGCCAAGGCGGGGCTGGCGCTGCAAGCGCTTGCCAGTCTCTTTCTCTTTTCGGATGCGGCGGTATCCCCGCTGCTGATTGCGCTGGCTGTTTTGCTGGCATGGTTCTATCATCGCAACATCCTGCAATCGATTCTCAAGCAGCACCGCGAATTATCGTCCACGCAGAAAGATGAATTTCTGGTGGGCGAGCGGGGGCGCGTGATGGCCTCCATTGACGACAGAGGCACAGTGCAGGTCAATGGCGAGCTTTGGACGGCGCGGAGCCGCTCGCGCCTGGAAAGCGGCACCGAAATTGTGGTCACGCGGCAGGACGGGCTGGAACTGCATGTCGAAAAAGCGAAGCGGGATGAATCAGATTAGGGGCGGATTGAAAGCGGGAAGTCAAACCGCCATCAGCCAAAAGCAGGCAGCAATCATTAACAAACTAAACGATTTGGAGGAACAAGCACATGGGTGATTCAGTGATACAAGCTCTTAACATAGGCGGGCAGGGGATTCTCCTGGTTGTCATCATCTTGATTGTTTTGGCGATTTTGCGCAGCGCAATCCGCGCGGTCAAGGAATATGAACGGCTGGTCATTTTCTTTATCGGGCGTTTTCGCACCGTTCGCGGTCCGGGGCTGACGTTTGTTCTGCCTTTTGTCGAACGGGCGGAGCGGATTGACCTGCGCGAACGCTTTTTGGATATTGAGAAGCAGACCGCCATTACCAAGGACAATGCCTCGATTGGCATTGATTTTCTGGTTTATTACCGCGTGGTGAATCCGGAATTGGCGACCACCAAAGTCGAAGACCGGCGCGGCGCGACTGCCAGCATCGCCACCACCACCCTGCGGGCGGTGATTGGTGATATTGTGTTGGATGATGTTTTATCCAACCGTGAGCAAATCAATGATATTCTGCGCGTCAAACTGGATGAGACCACCGAACGCTGGGGCATGAAAATCACAACGGTCGAAATCCGCGAAATTGACCCGCCTCGCGCCATTCAGGAATCCATGAACCGACAGATGAGCGCCGAACGCGACCGCCGTGCCGAAGTCATTCGCGCCGAAGGGGAGAAGCAAGCCGCGATTGCCCGTGCCGAAGGACAGAAGCGGTCTGCCGTTCTGGAAGCGGAAGGCTATAGGGAAGCGCAAATTCTGGAGGCAGAGGGTCAGCGTCAGGCGCAGCTGCTGAAAGCGGAGGGCTATGCCGCGGCGCTGAAGGCGATTTATGAGCAGGCACGCGACATCGACACCAAAACGATGGCGCTGCAATACATGGACATGCTGGAAAAGGTCGGCAGCAGCCCCTCGACCAAGTTTGTCCTGCCTATGGAACTGACCGGCATGGTGCAGAATTTCGTCAGCACGATGAACATGGGCGCATCCCTGCCAACCCAGACCAACGGCAGTCATGCGCATCCGCCAGAGGCAGTGAGAGAAGTTGCCGAGGGCTAACCCATCGCAAAATACGGGCGGCTCACCGAGTCGCCCCCTTTGCTGGCGCAGAAATCCTAATTCAGGGTAATCTGCCAGGCCGTTACCCCCATTGTCACGCCGCCATCCTTGACAAAGATGACTGGCACCACATCCTCATCAAAGGGGATGAAAGGCATCGGCTCGCCAATTTGCGAATCGTTGAAGAAGGCGGTTACGCTGCCGTTAGTCGGGTCGCGGTCAAGGCGCAGGCGGGCAATCAAAGCGTTGACCGAACGCTGGCTGATGAAATCGGCTTCGTTATTCTCATACAGAGCCAGGTTAATCACATTCTGCTGTACGGCTCGAATTTCAATCCCGGCATTGTCGGGGCTGGATGCGCTTTGGAAGAGGATGCCGAAGTAGACATCTTCATCAGAGACGGCTGCCGCGTTGATGCGCAGTGTCAAATTCGCTTCCATGCGGCTCATTCGCCGCGGCGCCTGATTGCCAAATTGCTGATTCAGCAGGTCGGCTGGCGGGAAGAAGAAAATGGTCTCGCCGCCGGTCTGGCTGTCTGCTCCCAAGCGCCATGAGCCATCTTGCAGGCTAAAGCGGCTGTCATTCCAGAAGGGATCCGACAGCCTGCGGTACAGCGCGAGCAAATCCTGCGAACCTTGCAAGCCAGCAGGCGGCAAAGTCGCTGTGGCAGTCGGCGGGGCGGTCGGTGTATCCGATGCTGTGAGCGTCAGGGTGGGGGTATTGGTCGGGCTGTCAGTCGGGCTTGGCGTAGAACTGTGGGTCGCGGTCGGCATCGGCTCGGCTGCCAGCGCATCGGCTCCGCCCGAATCGGGAGAGGCAGTGGCATCATCATCCTGCCTGGATTCCCGCGGGGTGGCTGTTGGCATATTCGCCGGCGCTGTCGGTGTGAAAGGCGCGGCAGTCATCGCTGCGCCTTCGCCGTCTGTCGGGGATTCTGTCGGCATTGTTGCAGCCAAAAATCCAAGTTCAGCCAACCTGCTGCCAAGGTCGTCGCCAGCGCTAAGCGCAATCAGGCTGCCGATGATAATGAGCAGACCGATGAAGCCCGCTCCGATGAGCAGCATACGGCTAAAACCTCGCTGGCTGGCGGCCAAATCCTTTGGCTGTTTGGCGGGCAGAAGCTCCTTGTCGTCTTGTGCCTCTGGCGGTTCTTCATCGTCAGTTTCTGGCGGCAGGGCGGCCTCAACCACCGGAAATTCGGGCGAACTGTCAACGACGCGATACCAGTGACGCAGCAGTGGATAAGCCAGATTGCGGTCAATAAACAGGACCTTGAACAGTTCGTTCATCTTCTCCAGCTTGTGGCTGCGGCGCAATTCGCTGGTATAGATTTCCAGGAACTGCTCGTAGGTATCGCGCCAGCCAATCAGCATTCTGGCATGTGCCTGACCCAGCAGTTCTTCGGTCAGGCGGGCTTGCAGATGCAGCGCATCACCAATCAATTCCTGCGGCTCATCGAGTTGGCGGTCAATCTCCTGAATCATACTGCGCCGCTTGACACTGAGCTCGGCAAGCGCCTCCTGCAATGCCATCATCCAGGCGCGATAATTGGCAAGCGAGATTTGGGCGCTGGATTCGGTTTCGGTAATGGCGCGGATAATCTGTTCGATTTTGCCGCCAGCGGCTCGGAATTCGCCATCCGACCAATCTTTAACGGCTGATTCGAGGGTCAGCAGGCTTTGTATGCCCGGCATCAGCAGGCGGGATTGGGGATTGTTGTCCAACTGGCGGCACAGTTCGTCGATAGCGCCGAGGATGTGCTTGCCGTCCAGGGTGGCGAAAATGTCCTGCGCGGCGAGCAGATTGCGCCGCCGATTCACAAACTCGTCCATTGTGCGGATGGCGGCATGACGTTCGGCGCTTTGCCCCAAAGCGCGGATGGCGGCTTCCCGCCAAAATTGGGCATCATCCAGCGCTGCATCGTAGGTGTCCAGCACACCCGACAGAATATACTGCGAGAAGAGGATGCGCAGCGCCGCCGTGTTGCTGCTGCTAAAGACCTGCACCAGCCCCTGTCCCATCGCCTTGAGATAGGTCTCGGTGCTGGGCATTTGTATGGCAAAAGAGGCAATCGTATCGATTTCGGATTTGGAAAACAAATCTTCAATGTTCGCCAGGGTGTTTTGGGTGCGGCTTTCACTTTCTACCCCGTTGCGCTCGACCCATTCGCGCAAGAGGCGCGATATTCGCCAAAGCCGCTCGGCGATATGGCGTTCGTTTTCGCTGCGGGCAATTTCGATGGCCTGCTCCCCCAGCCGTTCGGCATCTGCCAGCTGGCCGCGGTCAAAAGCCGCCCAGCCATCTGCCAGCGTCCGGCCCAGATGCCCGGGCACCGAATGCCTTTCCACATATTCTGCACCATCAACCACCGTCCGCCGTTGATTGAGCCAACTGGAAAGGGTGGGGCTGATGGTGGTGACGGTTTGCGCCGCCTCTTTCAATGCCCGGAGGGCGGCGGTTTTATTGCCAGCGACGATAACCTCACGATAACGCTGCCAGGCTTGGTCCGCGCTGTGGATGCCATCCAGCATTTCGCTCAACATCTCATCAAACAGCTGCTCCGAAAAGGGCAGGAGTTCCTTTTGTTTTGCCTTGAGCCAATTCGCTAGGTCAGCGCCATCCACCGCCGGGACATAAGTCTGGCTGGTTTGTAAAATCTCGTAGAGGTGGCTCAGGAAATCCTCGATTTGGTCCCAAACAGGGTTGGGCGGGTCGATGGCGCGGCTGGCGTCAAGGGCGGTCAGGGCATCGCGCGGGTTGTTAGCGGCTTGCTTGCCGATGACGTGCATATTATCCGCCAGCGCCATGGCGGCGTTCAAAGCGCGTGTCAGGGCGTTAAGCGGCAGGCGGCGCTCGGAAAATTCATGCTGCAAGCTGAGGGTTTGCAAAAGCGCATTAAGTGTGGTGATGCTGTCCACCACCTCGCGGTAGATGTCCCGCAAGAGACCCGCTCGCGGCTTGTCCATTTGGGCAGTTCTGTCGAGCGACCGACTAATCCCTTGCAGGATGGTGCGCACCTCATCGACTGGAATGTTGTCCGCTTCCAGATCCTGCACGGCATTGTCGAGTCGGTACAGATTGGGGCGCAGCAAAAGTACATCGGGGAAATGCGACGAGATGCGTTCTGCCATACGCCATTGGATAACGCGGGCTGGTTCATCATCTGGCTGGTTCAGCAGGAGCATATTCGCGGCTTTATCGGGCTTGTACTCAAACAGCAAAGCGCTGCCCTCAGCGATGGCGCCCGGAATCGTCTGAAGCCGAGCATCCATCAGCAGGATGCACCAATCCAGCAGCAGATGCACAATGCCCGCAGTCTTGGTGCCAGCGCGGTCGCGCAGTTCATGGAGCAAATCCGCCGCCCGCGACCAGTTGCTGTTTTCCATATAAATCTTCACCGCATCCAAATCGGCAGAGACCTCCAGGTCGCGCAGGCGGTCAACAGTCTCTTTGTAAGTATCACGAGCGACCGGATAAGCCGGATTTTGCTTCAGCGCCGCTTCGACCTTGCTCTGCAAAGCAATGAGTTCATTGCGGCTCAGGTTTGGATTCTTGAGCCGTTCAATGCTGCGCGAGATAATCTGGTTGCGCTTCTGTTCCAGCGGCAGGCGATAGCGCGACAGGTCAGCATTGAGCGCGGTGAGTGATGAGTAGCGAAAACGTGTGTTGGGATGCACGGCTTTGCTGACAATTTCCTGCAAGCGCGGCTGAACCCGTTTGGCATCCTTATGAAAATCGAGCTTGAAATCCACGCCGGCATCGCGCGGGACCTCGACCCGATAACCCCCAGACAGGATAAAATACAAGAGTTCGCCCACTTGATAAACATCGGTTTGGCGGCTGATGCCCTGCAAGGTGACCTCATCGCCTTCCAGAAAAACGGCATTGCCCCAGTCAATCACCTTCAGCGTGTAATTGTCGCGGTTCCAAAACAGGTGCTTGGCATCCACATCGTTATACACAATGTCCTTGTCGTGTGCCGCTTGCAGCAGATTGATGAGACCGCCGACAATCTCCAGCATTTCAAGCTCGGGCAGGCGCTGATGTTTCGCTGCCAGCGCAGCCACCTCATTGCCAATAATCACCCCTTCGGCGCGTTCCATCACAATATATTGATGGGGGATGCCACCGACAAAAAACTGCCCCATGCCCAGCAGTTCGGTCAATACCGGATGTCCAGCCAGGCGGGTCAGCGCCTCGCGCTCGTTGATGATGCTGACTTCCTGGCCAGCGCGAATAGGCGGCGCGTCATTGGGCGCGGGGCGCTTGATGACGACCGGACGGTCATCCGAGCCAGTATCCACAGCCCGCAAGGTCTCGCCAGAACGACCGCGAGGATAGATATAATCATATCGGTAGCGGTTGTCAAATAAACTGTCCGCCATAAAATTCATCCAGATGAGTTCGCGGTCGAAACAAGGCCCTGACTCAATGTCAGCCATCAAGCCCGGTCGGCAGCGACAGCTGTATCAAGCGATGGCAAGTGGTGTTCAGGTCGGTATCGCTCGTCAATTCCTTCTTGTCTTTGCTGTATGCCAGGCTATTCAGGAACAGCCGCTGATTCCATAGCCTGGCCTGTGCAGACATACTACCATTGTAACCCGAATCGAACTTCACGCAAGGGATATAGCGGCATTTTTTGGGATATACGGACTCGAACTTGGGATATTTGCCTAGCAAAAAGATGACTGGCTGTGTATAACAGTTGCACCTGCTCAAGTTTGCCAGCCAGTCTGACTGAAGGCGGCTCGGCTGCACATTTTGCTCTTTGGGCTTGTCAATATGGAATTGGAAACGACCTGGACTCAAAAAATGCTGATGCAGCTGCGCCGCCGTATTCTGCCTGACCTGACCCCAATTCTCTTGTTAATGCTCTTGCCGCTGGTGATGTTTCATCAGCAGACGCTTGGCGACCGCACTCTGCTGCCCACCGAGAACCTCTATCAATATCTGCCGCACTCCGCCTACCGCCAGGTGGTTCAAGCGCCCGACATCCCGCATAACCACTTGCTGTCGGATATGGTCTTGCAGAATTATCAGTGGAAGTCCTTTATCCGCCAGCAGCTTGCCCAAGGCGAAATCCCCTTGTGGAATCCGCATCAGTTTGCTGGCATTCCCTTTCTGGCAGCCGGGCAGCATTCGGCGCTGTATCCCTTCAGCCTGCTGTATTATGCCCTCCCTCTGACATCGGCTTATGGCTGGTTTATCGTGCTTAATCTGTGGCTGGCGGGGCTGTTCATGGCCGGGCTGATGCGCGGCTTGGGCCTGAATCGGGCTGGCGCAACCTTGTCCGGCATCGTTTATCAACTGGCAGGCTGTATGATTGCCAATGCGGTCTTCCCGATGATGATAGCGGCAGCCGCCTGGATTCCGCTTGTTTTATGGATGATTGAGAATATCCTGCGCGGGCGCGGCTTGTGGCTGTTTAGCGGCACGGTGATTCCCTGGGTCATCATCGGCGCGGTGGCTCTCGGCTGCAACATCCTGGCAGGGCATATCGAACTCACTATTTATACCCTCTTCATAGCGGCCTATTATGCGGCTTTTCGGCTTTTATGGCAATTTGTCCGTCATCGCCGTCAGACTGGGGGCTTTCCCCTGCGCTGGGCAGGCGTGACGGCGCTGTGGCTGCTGCTTATGCTGCTGCTTGGCTTGGCTTTGGCAGCGATTCAGCTGATTCCGCTTTATGAATTTGTGCAAACAAACTGGCGTGCCGAACGCTCCAGCCTGGAAACAGTGCTGGGTTATGCCCATCCCCCCCGCGACCTGCTGCAATTCCTGCTGCCTAACTTCTATGGCAATCCGACCCATCACAGCTATGTCGATGTCTTTAGCGGGCAGCCAATCACCGACCTGCGAAATGCCGCTGGCGCGGCGATGAACACCATCTATTGGGGCATCAAGAATTATGTTGAAGCTGCTTTGTATGTTGGGGTGCTGCCTTTGCTGCTGGCCGCGTATGGGGTGCTTGCGAGCCTCCGACAGCGTGCGGAATATACACAGTATGCTGTTATTTTTGGATTGCTGGCGCTGTTGGCGCTGTCTTTTATGTTCGGCACACCAAGCTATGGTCTGCTGTATCCCTTGCCCGGCATGAACCAACTCCATTCACCCTTTCGCTGGGTCTTCGCCTTGACCCTGGCGGTCGCGGCTTTGGCCGGGATTGGCGTTCATCTGCTGGCAGCCCGCCCCCCCAATGGATTAAGGGTGAGCATGGGGCTGCTCGCGGTGGGTTTCACGCTCTTGGTTGCCTTAGCTGTTACTTACATCGGCTTTGAGCATTTTGAGGACTTCTTCAATCGCATCGTGCAGGGGATGGCGGGAGCGAGCGCGGCTTTTGCCGATGGAAGGATGTTTTACAGCTACCAAATCCCCAATCTGCTGCTGTTGGCTCTCATGCTCCTGGCGAGCGGCCTCATCTTTTGGCGGGCATCGCGCAGCCCATCAGGGCGCTGGATGACCTTGGCGCTGGCTGTTACGGCGGCGGATTTGCTGGTGGCGTCTTATGGCTTCAATCCAGCCAGCGACCCGCTGCTGCTTAATTTTACCCCGCCCGCCATCCAATTTTTGCAGGGACAGACGGGCGACTTTCGGATGACCACCTTGCAAGACCCCGCCCGAACCACGATTCTGAATGCCAACACGGGTATGAGCTATGGGCTGGATGATGTGCGCGGTTATGACAGCATTATTCCGGCGGGTTATGTGGCGGCGATGCGTGCGCTCCAACCACAGCATCAACTGGATTTCAATCGAATATCGCCTGTGTTCACCCCCGACGAATGGAATCATGCTGGCGGTTATCCTGCGGTGCTGGATGCCCCCTTTTTTGACCTCCTGAATATCAAATATGTCATCACCCATCATCATCTGCGCATTCCCCTGCCAAAGTGGAAAGCGGTTTATGCTGACGAAGCGGTGACTATCTGGGAAAACGATTCGGTCATGCCACGCGCCTTTCTGGTGGATAAGGACGATTGGGACAAGAACTGGCTGGCTGATATGCCGCCCTCGCTGCATGTCCCCAATTATCAGCCAGCCGCCATCACCCGTGACAGCAAACGGGAGAAATTCATTGACGCGCACTTGGCGGACGAAGGCTGGCTGGTGGTCAGCGAGACCTGGATGCCCGGCTGGCGTGCCTTTGCCCGCCCCCGCGGGAGCGGCGAGGATGCCGAATTTGGGCTGGAAGTCCAGCACGCGCTGGCGAATTTTCAGGCAGTGGAACTGCCGGCCGGCGATTGGACGGTGCGCCTGGTCTATAGCCCGGCCAGCTTTCAGGTGGGCTTCTTCGGTTCGATGCTAAGCCTCGCCTTAATTGTGTTTCTGCTGGGCGCCTGGCTTTGGCAGGCGACTGTCGGCATCAACACCGAAAGGTCGCCGGGCTTTGCCAGGGTTGCCCGCAACAGCCTGGCGCCCATCCTCCTCAACCTGTTTAACCGCGGCATTGACTTTGTGTTTGCGATTGTGATGTATCGACTCCTGACGCCCCTGGACATCGGGATTTACAACTTTGCGATTGTGCTGTTTGTCTGGTTTGATATTTTTACCAACTTCGGTCTGGATTTGTTTTTGATTCGGGAGGCATCGCGCAAGAAAAACCGCGCCGGTCATTATTTTTACAATACCTCGCTCTTTCGCCTGATTTTGAGTCTGGCGGGTGTGCCGCTGCTGGCTGGCTGGCTGCTTGTGTGGCAGGCTTCTGGCGTCGAGGCGATTAGCGCAGATGGCTTGATTGCGATTGGCTTGCTTTATCTCGGTTTGTTCCCCGCCAGCTTGTCCAAAGGCATGACCTCGCTGTTTTATGCCAATGAACAGGCGGAAAAACCAGCCGCGATTGCTACCCTCACAACGATGAACAAGGCGCTGTTTGGCGTGCTGGTGCTGGTGCTGGGTTACGGGATTGTCGGCTTGGCGGCGGTGAGCATTTTCAACAACATCCTGACCTTCGCGCTGTTGGTCTGGGCGGGACACAAGTTCATCGGCCGCATCGGCAAAAGGCGACCCGACCGCAAACTCATCCGCGTGATGGTGGGCGAAAGTTTCCCTTTGATGCTCAATCACTTTCTGGCGACGATATTTTTCCAAATCGACATTGTCATTCTGCAGGCCATCAAAGGCGCGATTATCGTTGCCCAGTACAGCACTGCCTACAAATGGCTGCTGGCAATCAACATCATTCCAGCATTTTTCACGCAGGCGCTGTTTCCAGTGATGTCGCGGCAGGCAAGGAACGACCTGCCCGCCCTGACCCGCACCTTCACCTTTGGCATCAAATTGCTCTTTGCTGTCACGCTGCCGCTGGCGGTCACTTTCACGGTCCTGGCAGAACCCCTGACGCGCATCCTGGGCGGCTCGCCCTATGTGCCGCAAGGCGTGATTGCCCTGCAACTGATGATTTGGAGCATTCCCGTTGGCTGGATGAACAGCCTGACGCAATATGTCCTGATTGCGCTGGGGATGCAGCGCATGATTACCCGCGCCTTTGTCCTGGGGGTGAGTTTTAATGTCGTCGCCAATATCCTCTTTATCCCCCAGTTCAATTTTCAGGCGGCAGCCATCGCCACCATCGCCTCCGAGGTTGTCCTTTTCCTGCCCTTTATCCATCTGCTGCGGGGGGTGCTGGCGCCCTTTAGCATCCTCAGCCTGCTTTGGCGGCCGCTGGCTGCCATAAGCGTTATGTTTCTGGTGCTGCTGTGGGAGGCGCCCGCGATTCCGGCGCTGCTGGTCGGCGGCGCTCTGTATCTTGTCGTGCTGTTCTTGCTGCGCCCCTTGGATGCCGCCGAACTGGAACAGCTGCTCAAGCTGCTTCCAGACCGCTTGAAGGGGTCGCCGCTGCTGTGGCTGCTGGGTGGCAAACGCAAAAACGCCTAGAGTGTATTATTGGAGATATAACACCAGATTATCGTCTGTCGGCAGCGCCGTTTCTGCGCTTCGAATCGTGAACATCATTGGCGCTTCTCCTGGCTAGCCCGATGGTGTCTCCTCCATGTCCATCTCCATGTTGGCGTGATTCATCGCTGCCATACCACTGGCGCTTGCCGGGCGCAGCCACATCTGACTGAATGTGAGGCTGCCGACTTCCATGTCGTCTTCAAGCGCTCCCATCAGCATATCAAGAACAGCAGCCGTCAAATCAATCCGCTCGCCAGAATCCAGGGTGAGCCGAAATGCCAACTGGCTGTTCGGCATGATGTCTTCGGTCAGTTGGCTGAGCATGATGTGCTTGCCGCCTGGGCGCAGTTCGAGGGTTTCGCCGGCTGGAATAATCAGGCTGTCCAGAGCCTCCATGCGGGCGACCTCGTTTTCGACAATCGTTTCGTGAAATTCGACCTGATTGGCGGCCTGCGTCTCGGCGGCTGTGATGGTCACGGCATCGGCGCCGCGGTTAGTGATGCGCATATACAGGGCGCTCGTTTCGCCGGGCATACTGCTGTGATCCATCTCTTCCATGTCCGCCGCGCCCGATATTTCATAGTCAAAGCTCTGGCGGTAGACCTCCCCATTGTCAAGTGTCAGGCTCGCCTCAAGAATCCAGCTGCCGCCCATTGTCCACTCGAAGGGCAGGGTAAATACGCCATCGACCGATTCGGAACTTTCTGCGAAGACTGGCACCATGCCAGCATGATTCATATCGCCTCGTATGCTCAGGACGCCCGGATTTTCGATGGGATTGCCCTCGCTGTCGGTGACCTTGACCAGCAAGGTCGTTTCGCCCACTAGCTGGTCGCTGACGGAAATATCGAGTGCGATGTTTTCGGCAGAGGGCCCTTGCTGACGGCAGGCAGCCCCCAACAGCAGAATCACCAGAAGGGATAAAACAAGCTGGAGCGGATTGGATTTCATGTTGTCCTGCCAGTCAGCTTTTGTTTTGGAGGGTATGGCGGCGGGAGGATGAGCAGGCTCAGGCCATAACCAAAGACCCCGGCCAGAATCGGTGCGCCCAGCCACATGTGTATCTTCCACCACATATCGCCGCCGGGATTCCAGACAGACGCGCCCAGATATTGAAGCACGAGTATGGCGCCCAGACTGTAGACAAAAGGCACCAAAAACGCAAACCAGCGCAGGTGATGGTGCTTGTTCATCGAGAGCTTGTCTCGCAGCAGGTCGCCAAGCAAGCCAGCGATGGCAGCGCTGATGACCCAAGCAAATTCGGGCCTTTCCCCAACGTGCATCCATACCATCAAGGCGGCATTAAAGGCAAACATCAGGGTCAGGGTGCCAAAGGGCAGCTGCCAGCGGCGCATCATCAGCAAGACGACGCCCATCAGCAGGTTGACCTGAACAAGAAAAGCCATGATGCCATGCACATCATATAGCTGATGCGACCCCGGACGCGGCCCAACCATGCCGGTCAGCTTGCCAGTGACAGCTGCGAAGGACATAAAAAAGGTAAAGACCGAGACAACTGCCGTGAATGCCAAAATCGCTGGCATCAGACTGCGCCAGCTATCGTCTGTTTGACGCTGCCACAAGGCGCGGACAGGTCCGGTGGTGATGAGCAGGCCACCAAGCGCCAGCGACAGGTGCGATGGGCTAATCAGCGCTTCGATGCCTTCTTCAAAGCCAAAGGTCTCATGCCAGAGCATATCGGCAGCGCCAGCCACAGCGAAAATAAAAACGCCAACCAGCGAGGTCATATAGCCTTTGGGCAAGGCCTTTGTCCAGCCGTATCCTTTGCCGACATTGCGGAAATGGGTAACAATCAGCAGCAGGCCAGCAAGCCCATAAGCGCCATACAGCACGGCGTGCCAGGGAGTAAAGAAGGTGTCATCCACTCTGCCGTGGTTATGCGCCCAGCCGTCCAAAAACAAGCCTAACATAATCAGCACGGATGTAATTGCGACTCCCCAATCCACATAAACATTATCCGGCGGCCGGCCGGTCATGCTTTGCGCACTGGAGGGTACATCGGCTGTATTTTGTATCGAGCGGATTGTTGTCATGTGTTTTCATCCTTTTATCCTGTTATTTACAGTATAATTTTGCACAGGCGCGTATGTCAATTTATAAAAGTTCAATATCCTGCTCTCTGTAGCGCGATTCACAACTTGATGTAAAATCCAGGTATGGCAGGTTCAATCGTAATGGTGTGGCATGGCACTTGAATTGGAAGCCTTGGTAGGGCATTTGTATATCTTTAGCGGCCGCGCAATCCGCATCAATCCGCCGGGTGCGCTGGTCGCAGTTGCGCCCGACTCGGCTGCACGGGCGCGTGAAGGCGATACCTTCTTCGCCTTGGTCGTGCCATCCGGTTTTGTTGCGCCAACCACCTTCTACGAACAGATGGCGAAACTGGCTGCCGAGCGGTACTTCAATTTGGGCGGCAGTATCACCATTGCGCTGCGGGCCATGTTTCAGGCATTGAATCGCAGCCTGTATGAACATAATCGCGCCGGGCAGCAGCAGTACGAAGCCAGCATCATCGCTGCCGTTCTCCACGATGAGGATATGTATGTCGGGCGGGTGGGCCCGGTTGCATCGGTGCTGCATACCAACGGCCTGACCCTGACCTTCCCCGAAGATTTCTCGGACGATGAGCCTTTATTCAGCGTGCCTTTGGGCGTGCTGCCAGAGCCTGAGATGAACATGGTGCGCTATGCCGTCGATTCGGGGACGCGCCTGCTGCTGTCTGACGCCAACATCGCGGATATTCCCTGGGAAAAGCTGGACAGCATCCTGATGGAAAAAGATATTGAAAAGGCGCTTGAGCAGCTTCGCCGTGCGATTGTCATGCAGGGACAGCTGATGCTGGTGGAATTGGTGCCGCCAGAGTTCGAGAGCCCGATGCTGGTCGCTGCTGGCGAATCATCCACCGAGGTGAATGCCAAACTGGCCGAGGCACGCGCCCAAATTGAAGAAGAACGCCAACAGGGGCAAAGTCCGCGCCAAGTGGAGCGAGGAGAGCTTGCCAAACGCGCCCGGGCAAAAGCTGCCAGACGAGCCGCTGGCGGCTTGCATCTATTGAGCAGGCTGCTTGACCGCCTGCTGCCCATCCCTGATTCAAGCTCCGAAAGGGGGTTTGGCGCGGGTTCGATTACGCTGGCGGTCTTGCTGATTCCGATTGTGATTGTGGCCGTTGTGGTGGTTTCCTGGGTATCCAATCTGGGCGAAACGGATTTTGAGCAATGCCTGTCACAACTCGAGGAAACAGCCGGGCTGGCGCGGTCGATTGACAGCGGCGACCGCCGGGGCGTGCTGCAAGCCTGGAACGCGACTTTGCTGGTGGTTGATGGCTGCGAGGACTTGCGCCCTGGCGACCCGTCGGTTCAGTCGGTGCGCGATGAGGCGCAGAATATCATTGATTTGGTGAGCAATATCCAGCGGCGGACGGCGACTGCCCTGACAGCTTTTCCCAATGCCGATATTACGCGCCTGCGTTTGCAGGGATTGGATATGTATGCCCTGGATACCGGCAGCAGTCTGGTGTATCGCATCAAGCTGAATGATGAAGGCAGCGGCGTGGTGCAGCAGGAGCCTGTCCCGAATATGCGCCGCGGCGCCACAGTGCAGGGATTGAGCATCGGGCAAATTGTGGATATTGCCTTTGATGATTTGTCCGGCGAACTGGCGCTGCTTGACGAGCGCGGCACCTTGGTTCGCTGTTCGCTTCAATTCATCATGGATTGCAATGCCCAGCGCATACTGGCGGTTGACCAATGGGAGAAACCGATTTCGCTGACGATATGGGGCCGCCGTCTGTATATTCTTGATGGCGAGGGCGGGCAAATCTGGCGTTATGACCCTTCGGGCAGCAATTATGTCAGCGCTCCGCGCGAATACTTTGCCGGCGAGTCGCGGGCGAATTTGCGCAATGTGGTCGATTTCACCATCAGTCGCCTGGGCATCGTTTATATCTTGTATGCCGATGGCGTGATGAAAAGTTATGTGGGCGGTTATGAACAGCCCTTTGCCTTTAGCGGTTTTAATGCTGGCAGCGAACCCAGTGTGGTGACGACGCAGGGCTTTGCCCTTAACGACAGCCCCTTTCAGCCGGCCTTCTTCATTATCAGCCGCCCGGCACGCACCATATTCGAGACCACGCTGGCTGGAACTTTTATCGACAGTTACCAGGTTTTCGAGCAGGACAAGCTGGCGCTGCTTTCGTCGGTTGTCGCTTATCCGGCGCAAAATATCCTCTATGTTGCCTCCGGCAATTCCATCTTTGTGATTCAAAAGCGATGACAGAAGCGGTCGCTGTTGCATTCGTGACCGGCTTGCGGTTATAGTTGAATGATTTATGACAGAAAGCAGGATATGCAATGAGCCAAAAAGTATTAATCGTTTATGGTGGCTGGCACGGTCACGACCCGAAAGAGACCTCGCATTTGTTTGCCGGTTTGCTGGAAGCGGCTGGTCTGGAGGTCATCTTGTCCGAATCGCTGGACAGTTTCCTGGATGCGGATTTGATGGCTTCCGTCGATATGGTGATTCCCGTTTATACCATGAGCACCATCACCCGCGAGCAGGAAAGCGCCCTGCTAAATGCCGTGCGCGAGGGCGGGGTGAATGTCGGCGGCTGGCACGGCGGCATGGCGGATGCCTTCCGCAGCAACACCGAGTATCAGTTTATGGTCGGCGGGCAGTGGGTGGCGCATCCCGGCAATATCATTGATTACCGCGTCAATATCCGCGACAAGAGCCACCCCATTACGGCGGGCATCGAAGACTTTGATATGCACTCCGAGCAGTATTATATGCACACCGACCCCTCCAATCAGGTGTTGGCCACCACAACCTTTAATGGCGACCATGCCTATTGGATTGATGGCACGGTGATGCCGGTTGTCTGGACGCGCTCCTATGGCAAAGGCAAGATATTCTATAGCTCGCTGGGGCATGTCATTGGCGATTTTGATGTGCCAGAAGCACGCGAAATCGTTCGGCGCGGGCTGTTGTGGGCGGTTGACCGCCTGTAGTCAGGCGCGGCTGCGGTGGCGGAACTTGATTTGCCACACACGCAGCGCAGCCTCGAGGGCAATAGAAGTGGACATCTTGGATGTTCCGCGAATCCGCTCCTGGAAGTGTATCGGGATTTCGGTGATATTGCAGCCGAGCTTGTGGGCAAGGAAAATCATCTCGACCTGGAACACATAGCCGTTGGCTTTGATTTGATCGATGTTCATTCTAATCAGGCTTTCCCGATGATAAAGCCGAAAGCCGCCAGTGGCATCTCGAATCGGCATATTGAGGATGCCGGGCGTATAGAGACGGTTTGCCCACCAGCTAAGCCATTTGCGCCAGAGTCCCCAGCCTTCGTCGACGCTGCCGCCGGGAACATAACGTGAACCAATCACGATGTCATGGCATCGCGCCTGTTCCAACATGTGTGGGATATATTGGGGCTGATGAGAAAAATCGGCATCCATTTGAATGATGATGTCAGCGCCGAGCGACAAGGCATACTTGAGACCCTGTTTGTATGCCGGGCCTAAGCCCTGTTTTTCGGGACGATGCAGGACAAGGATTTTCCCCTGATAGGATGTCTGCCGCGCCAGGTCTTCGGCAATGTTTCCAGTGCCATCCGGCGAGTTGTCATCCACCACCAGCAGATGAAAGTTGGGGATGGCAAGGGCAAAGAGCGCGGCGGCGATTTCGCGGATATTTTCCTTTTCATTATAAGTGGGCAGGACGACCATCACTTTGGCGGCGGACATCATGTCTCCTGATATTGGCGTGGGTATCTTAATGCAGCCAAGGCTGCTTGTGGTATGCCCAGCCGCTTAATCGTCCAGCAAGGAGTTCACCGCCTCGGCAACATGACCAGGGGTGAGTCCGTATGCTTCGTAGATTTTGGCATAGGGTGCGCTGGCGCCAAATCGGTCCACGCCAATCGCAATCCCCTCGGCGCCGATATACTTTGTCCAGCCAAGGGTGACGCCAGCTTCGACGCTGACCCGTCTGGTCACGCTGACGGGCAGGACACTTTCCCTGTAATCATCGTCTTGAGCCTCAAAGCATTCCCAGCAGGGCATCGAGACCACCCGCACTCGAATGTCCTCTTCGTCAAGCAAATCGGCGGCATCCAGCGCGATAGCGACTTCGCTGCCGCTGGCCATAATAATCGCGTCGATTTCACCGGATTCATGCTCGGACAGGACATAAGCGCCGCGTGATACGCCTTCGTGTATGCCTTCGTCATTGCCGACCAGAACTGGCAAAGCCTGTCGGCTGAGGACGATGGCCGCGGGATGATTGAGTTCGGCGGCTGCCGCCCAGGCGCCGACGGTTTCGGTGGCATCAGCGGGACGAAAGACATAAAGATTGGGCATGGCACGCAATGCCATCAGGTGTTCGACTGGCTGGTGGGTGGGCCCATCCTCGCCCAGCCCGATGCTGTCATGGGTGAAGACATAGACGGTTGGGATGTCCATCAGGGCGCCGAGGCGAATGGCTGGACGCATATAGTCACTGAAGGTGAAGAAGGTCGCGCTGTAGGGTTTGACGATGCCGCCGTGCAGGGCCAGCCCATTGACAATCGCGCCCATGCCATGTTCCCGCACCCCGAAGCGCAGGTTGCGTGCGGCTGCCAGCTTATGCCCGCTATGCTTCGCGCCTTGGATGAGGGTCTTAGTGCTGCCAGCAAGGTCAGCATCGCCGCCAATCATGGTGGGCGCGAATCGCGCTAGGGCGTTGAGCGCCTCCCCGCCAGCATTGCGGGTTGCGATTCTCTGCTCCTTCGTCCAGCGCGGCAGCTGTTCGCGCCAGCCTGGTGCGAACCTGCCAGCCATCGCCCGGTCCCACTCTATGGCCAGTTGGGGATAGGCGCTGCGCCAGGCATCATACATCGCGTTCCATTCGGCTTCGGCGGCAGCGCCCTTGTCGATTGCGCTGCGGAAGTGTTCCAGAGCATCGCCGGGAATAAAGAAGCTGCCCTCGCTTGGCCATCCCAGCGCTTCCTTTGCCAATTTGACCTCATCTTCACCGAGCGGGCTGCCATGTGCCGCGCTCGTGCCTTGCTTGTTGGGGCTGCCATAACCTATGATGGTGCGTATGGCAATCAGGCTGGGCTGTTCCTTCACGGACTGCGCCGCTTCGATAGCCTGGCTGATAGCGCTGATGTCGTTGCCATCGGCAATGCTGATGACCTGCCAGCCCATGGACTGGTAGCGCTGCGGGATGTCTTCGGTGAAGGTCATGGCTGTTTCGCCATCCAATGTGACCTGATTGTCATCATAGAGGAAAATCAGCTTGCCCAGCCCCCAGTGACCAGCGAGCGCCGATGCCTCGATGCAGACGCCTTCCATGAGGTCGCCATCGCTGACCAGCGCATAGGTGCAGTGATTGACCACTGGATAGCCGCGGCGATTGAAATAATGCGCCAGATAGGTCTCGGCCAGCGCCAGCCCGACTGCCGTTGCCGCGCCTTGTCCGAGTGGGCCCGTGGTGGTTTCGACGCCGGCTGTATCGCCATATTCAGGATGTCCGGGGGTGCTGCTGCCCCATTGACGGAAGTTTTTGAGCTCATCCAGCGAGACATCGAAACCGGTCAGATGCAGCAGGGCATACAAGAGCATAGACCCGTGACCGGCGCTCAGGACAAAGCGGTCACGATTGGCCCAACTGGGATTTTTGGGGTTAAAGCGCAGGTGGTTCATCCACAGCGCATAAGCCATTGGCGCCGCGCCCATTGGCAAGCCCGGATGCCCGCTGTTGGCTTTTTGCACCGCATCCATCGACAAGGTGCGGATGGTATTGATAGCAAGATTCGATAATTCAGACACCAGTTCGCTCCCATCTTCTGGTCATTATTCATCGCATAGCGCATTATAACACCTGATGCCTGTATATGGTTCAGCCACTTTTGCAAATCGGGGGTTTTGATGACGGGGTGGCCTCGGCATCAGCCTGCCGGGAGAAGCCCGGATTCTGCGACAGGCGGATTGTCGTTATCCGAACTTTGGAGCATGAGGCGGGGCTGTTGGGTCAGGCAATAACAAAAAAGGCGGGCATCGCATGTCCACCTCGGAGATTGATGATATAAATGCCAGTCTGTGATTTAAGGCAGGCTTATTTCGGACGCAGCTCTACCCGAAATCGAACCGCAGTCCGTTCGTGTCCATCAATATCGACTTCAGTGAAGCGCGGTACAACCACGATTTCAATCTCATCCCGAACAAGATAGCCGCAGGCAATCGCCAGCGCCTTGACAGCTTGATTAACCGCGCCAGCGCCGATGGCTTGCACCTCAGCCTGTTGATGTTGACGGATGACGCCAGCGATAGCGCCAGCGACGGCTGTCGAACGCGATTTTGACGAGACTTTAATAATATCAGGTTTGTCTTGTGTATCTATGTATGTGCCAACGTCTCTTGCATCAGAATCGGTTGAGGATACATAGCGGTCATGCTCGGACATTTCCCCTCCTCCCTTTGTAAATGATTATAAATGATTTAAGCAAAAATTAGAAGTTAAGCGGATTTTAACCGCTAATGGGCCATAAGTCCATAAAATACGAGAAATTATCTTTTGATGTCCCTCACAAAGGCTGCTTTAACCGCGAGCTATCGCCAATCGAAGCTCAAAATTGATTTGGCGGCGATTTTGGCGGAAGCGAACCATGCAAGACTGCCGTGAAGTCGGGAGAACTTGAAAGACCAATTTATCCCAAATTCTGCCCCGATTTGGGGGTTATTATGGAAGAATGGTGAGGATGTGAGGCCCTGAATTCTTTCACCCCAGGGGCAGCGGCATCGGCTTCCGCAGCATATTTTTGGGATATTTGAGGAGATTTGACCTGTTTTGGCAGGCATATTCCCTTTTTCCCAATTTGATTTGTGATAACAGCCGGCGGCTGTCGGCGGGGTGACGGGGCGAGTTATCCCAAAAAATCCTTCAGAATATCCCAACCTTAAAATTTCGTGCTTGCCCCCATAATCGCTTGAGTCGCGTATGGCAATCGGCTATACTGTGTTCACCTGCATCAGACCAATACACTTCTGCGGGTGACTTTTCAAAACTGGGGGTACTGTGCAGTCAGCGAATGCCTCGGCAGACTGCATTGCCAGATGAGATAGATAGACTCAATTTAATTTTTGTCAGATACGCAGCGGGATTTCAGTCCCGACGGTTTAATGCGCCTGTTTGTCGGCAGGGCGGTTGGCTGAGGCCAGCTTGAGCAGCAGATGGAGATGATGATGATAAACGATGCCCAGAGAGCCTGGGAAAAAACGGCCAAGCTGCTTGAATCGCGGTGGGACCGTGCGAGCTTTGATACCTGGATGCGCCCGACCGAATTCTTGGGATGCGAGGCGGATACCTTTGTCGTGGGCGTTCCGAGCAGCTATATCTGCGACATGTTAAAGCACCGCCTGTATGAAGATGTGAAGGGCGCCTTATGCGCGGCGCTTGGGAGCGAAGCAGAGATTGAATTTCGAGTTCATCGCTCCAAGCCCAATATCGAAGACATCAATGAGGAGATGCCCCTGTTTCAGCTTTTGTCACGGCATAACCAAAGCCATAAGGACGCATCAGGCGCAAAGCCCTCATTCCAAGAGGCGTTGCGCTCCCCGGCATCGGAACTGCCGAAAAGCACGATTAACCCCGACATGGTGTTCGAGCGCTTTATTGTGAGCGATTCCAATCAGCTTGCGGCTGGCGCGGCGCGGGTCATCGCCGACTATCCGGCATCGGTCTACAATCCCTTTTTGGTTTATGGCAGCGTCGGCACTGGCAAGACCCATTTATTGCAGGCCATCGCCAACTCCTGCCAACAGCGCGGGCTGCACGTTCTGTATGTGCCTTCCGAGGCTTTTACCAATGACCTTGTCAGTTCCATTCGCAATCGGTCTACCACCCTGTTCCGCGAGAAATATCGGTCAGTCGATGTTTTGCTGGTGGATGATATTCAGTTTATTCGCGGCAAGGATACGACGCAGGAAGAATTCTTCCACACCTTCAACACGCTGGTGAACTTCAACAAGCAGATTGTGCTGGCTTCTGACCGACATCCGCGTGAGTTGGAAACCTTGGAAGACCGCCTGCGGTCGCGCTTTCAGGAGGGGCTGGTGGCAGATATTGCGCCGCCAGAATTTGAGACGCGCATTGCGATTATGGAATTGTGGGCGCAGGAACGCAATCTGCAAGTCCCCAGCAAGATGCTGCACATGGTTGCCGAACGCTCCTCCAACTGCATTCGTGAATTGAATGGTTTATTTAATCAGATTGCAGCCCGTCTGCGTTTGAATGGCGGCCGGAATTTGAGCGAGCATCGCATCAAGGCTACGCTCAACCGCTATGAGAAACCTGTTCAGGATATTACAGTGGCTCATATTATCGAGGTGATTGCCGATGCCTCCAATCTGGAGGTGGGCATCATCAAAGGCAAGAAACGGGTTGCTCATATCAATCATGCCCGCCAGCTGGCGATGTTTTTGGCGCGGGAAATGACCGAGTCATCGCTGCCACAGATTGGCGATGCCTTTGGGCGCAGTCACACCACCGTTCTGCACGGCTGCAACAAAATCGGAGAAGAGATTAGGCGGGATGCCAGCTTTGCCTCGCGCGTGCAGCGCCTCCGCAATCAGATTGCCCGTGTGTAACCCCTTCATCCCCCGCCCGCGCCGCATCATCCAGCCACTGGGACTATGAACGCGGGCAGGTTGTCGCTACAATCAGGATAACCTGCCGACGACTTCGGCTGTCAATGAGTCTAATTCGGGTGCGCCATGCAACTTGCGACACCATCTGCCGGGCTGTTACTGTTCATTTTTTTGCCGCTGGTCTGGTATATCGGCTTTCCGCGCCATGCTTTCCGCCGCCGCCGTGACAGCATCAGCCTGATTTTGCGGACAGCGATAGTTGTGCTGCTGGTGCTGGCATTGGCTGGCTTGCAAAATGTGCAGTCGGTGGATCGGCTGGCGGTTGTTTTTCTGGTGGATGTATCCGACAGCATGGGCACCACCACCCAAGACCTGCAACTGGCGTATATTCGCGCGGCCTTGGCTGGCAAAGAGCCAGAAGATGAATGGGCAGTGGTCTTGTTTGGTGACAATGCCGTGCCTGAAAGTGATTTCAGCATGGTGCAGGAAATCGAGGCTTTCGCTTCGATACCCGTGACGACGCATACCGATATTGCCAATGCCATTCAGACCGCCCTGTCGATGTTTCCGCCAGATGCTTCGCGCCGCATCGTGATTCTGAGCGATGGGCAGGCGACGCAGGGCGATGCAATTGCCCGCGCCCAACGCGCCGCGGCCTCGGGCATCGAAATCAGCTATGTGCCTTTCTTCCGCGAAGCTGCGCCCGATGTGCGCATTACCGCTCTGGATGCTCCCAGTCGAGTCGCGGAAAACCAGAGCTTTGATATTTCCGTCAGCATCCATGCCGAATCCGAAACAGAGGCGACCCTGCTGATTTTTTCTGGCGGCAGCCTCATCCATGAAGAGGCGCTTGACTTGCAGAGCGGGGATACCCGCTATACCTTGACCCAAACCAGCCAGTTCAGCGGCTTCCTCGATTTTTCGGCGCAGATTGCTGTTCCCAGCGAAAATGACAATTTCAACCAGAACAACCAACTGGCGGCATTCAGTCAGGTGGTGGGTCCAGCGCGGATTCTGCTTGTGACGGCTGCTGAATCCGAAACGCAGTTTTTGCTGCCAGCTTTGGAGCAGGCTGGCATCTTGGTGGATGTGGCTGCGCCAGCCAATCTGCCGGTGAATATGGCTGGTCTGGCGAATTACAAGAGCGTCATTCTGGCGAACACGCCAGCGACCGAGCTCAGCAAGGCACAGATGACGCTCCTGGATCAATATGTCAGCGATATTGGCGGCGGCCTGGTGGTGGTTGGCGGGCCGCAAAGCTATGCGCCTGGCGGTTATTTTCAGACGCCGCTGGAACGTACCTTGCCCGTCGAAATGCAGATTAAAGACCAGCAGCGTTTGCCGCAGCTGACCATCGCCTATCTGATTGACCGTTCGGGGAGTATGGGACAGATTGGGCGGAGTGGCGTGCCAAATCTGGAGTTGGCGAAACGTGCGATTGCGCTTTCGCTGGAACTGTTGCAGCCAACCGACCGCGCTGCCATCGGCACTTTTGATACCGGCGGCGCCTGGGTCGCGCCTTTTCAGCAGGTGAACGATTCGCAGTTCCTTATCGCTATGACCAATACGATTCGCTCTGGCGGCGGGACGGATATTCTTGCTGGCTTGCGTTTGGTCGAGCGCGATATTATCCAAGAGCCATCAGCCATCAAACATCTGATTTTGCTGACGGATGGCGGGTCGAACCCGGCTGGATTGGTCGAATTGACGGAACTGCTCCATGATGTCTTCAATGTAACCCTGTCCACGATTGCGATTGGCAGGAATCCCGCCGCGTTCCTCGAACGGATGGCCGAAGCTGGCGAGGGCAATTATCATCGCGTGGGGGATGTCGAACAGATTCCGCTTATCTTTGCCCAGGAAACAGTCCTGGCATCGCGCTCCTATATTGTCGAGGAACCCTTTACCGCCCGCGTCACGGGCAGCAGCGCCATTCTTGACGGAATCGACAGCCTGCCACCCTTGCGCGGCTATGTGGCGACCACGCCCAAGACCGCCGCCCAACGCATTCTCAGCGGCCCCGAACCCTTCTCCGACCCCATTCTGGCATCCTGGCAGTATGGTTTGGGGCGGGTTGTCGCCTGGACATCGGACGCCAGCGCACGCTGGGCAAATGAATGGGTGACCTGGGATGATTTCTCGCGCTTTTGGGGGCAGACAGTCACCTGGAGCATGAACGTGGGCGCGAACAACAATCTTGAAACCCGCATTATCATGGAAAATGAACAGGCGCGAATTGTGGTGGATGCCCGCGATAACGCCGGCGAGTTCCTTGATGGCCTGCTGCTGAACAGCGCCGTCTTAAATCCAGGCGGCGACAGTCGCCGCATTCCACTCCAGCAGACAGCCCCCGGCCGTTATGAAGCGACCTTTAATCCGCAAACCGAGGGCGCCTACTTCTTGACAATCCATGGCAGCGCTGAACTTGAAGGTCAGGAAACCACACTGACCGATCTCAATGGCTGGGTCATGTCCTATTCGTCGGAATACATCCCGCGCGAACAGGATGATGCGCTGCTGGCACAGATGGCGGCTGTCACTGGCGGCGACAATCTTGGTGAAACGCCGACAGACGTCTTTTTGCATGACCTGGGCGAACGTCAGGCAAAGACGGACATCTGGGAGAGCCTGGTATGGCTTGCGCTGATTTTGCTGCCCTTTGATATTGCGGTTCGGCGGCTGATTGTCACCCGTAGCGATATTCATCGCCTGCGAGCTTGGTTATCCGGTCAGCCGACCGAAGCGGAAGCGCGTTCGCAAAGGCTGGAGGCTCTGCTCAATGTCCGCCAGCGCAGCCGCGAATTGACCGATTATGGCGAATCCAGCCTCATTGATGCCGTCGGGCAGCTGCGTCAGCACAAGCCTTTCTCCTTTGATGCCGCAGCGGGCGAGGACGACAAACTCCCCAAGACGACCGCGCCCGCCAGCGAGCAGCCAGCGCCGGGCAATCTGGGAGCGCGGCTGCTGCAAAGCCGCAAGAGACGCCGCGGCGCGGACGAGGAATAAACTCAACTTAGCTTGAATCGCTT
Organism: Aggregatilineales bacterium; assembly: GCA_965214515.1. Classification (GTDB taxonomy): domain Bacteria; phylum Chloroflexota; class Anaerolineae; order Aggregatilineales; family Phototrophicaceae; genus UBA6055. Next base: position 2,086,868 of record OZ243955.1, on the reverse strand, counting down.
GTCATGCACTCTTGCCCGGGATGAGTCACGCTTTCGTCCACAAAAACAGGTTGCTCCACATTGTCATTGATATTGTTTTCGTGCAGATAGGCAGTCGAACCGTATAAGATGCTGATGCCGTTTTGTGCGCTGCCTTGAACGATGTTGCTGGATAAAGTTGCCTCGGAGTGATAATCGACTGTTATGCCATTGCCCTGGCGGATATTGGGTGATTCGGCCTCGCTGTGCGTATCGGATACGATGTTGTTACAAATGAGAGCCATTGACATATCCAAAAGCTGAATGCCGGTTATGGCATTATCCTCGACGATATTCCCGAATACATCGGCATGAGACATCTCGGTGACCGCAATGCCATGCTCTCCATTTTCCTTCACGATATTGTCCTCGATGCTAATCATCGAAGTCATATTGGTATAGACTCCACTGCGGGCATTGCCGAGGACAATATTTCCAATAACGCGCGACTCGGGCCATTGCATGGTGTTGGTAACATGGATGCCCATGCCGTAGGGCGGCTGTGCATTGAAGACCGTATTGCGGAAAATGTCGGCTGCGCCCAGCCGTACTTTGATGCCCGTTAAACGACTGTCCGAGATGAGGTTATCCTGTATGGTGACATCCTGACTGCGGGTAACAAGGATGCCGTACTCTCCCCCAACGATTGTCAATCCCTCAATTTTGACCGCTGCGGTGTCAGCGACAAGAATAACAGGCGCGTCATCGGGCGCAGCCAGCATCACTTCGCCATCGTTATCGGCAAGTAAGACCACCGGACGCTCAACGATCAGCGATTCATGGTATATGCCCGCGCCGATTTCGATGATGCTGTGATCGGGCGCAGCAGCCAGCGCCGCGCCAATCGTGTCGAAGTCGCCGGGTACGCGGATAACTTCTGTCATTCCCGCAGCCCTTGAAGCAAGCGCCAGAACAGCGAGCAAAGCTAGCAAACGATAAACCAGAGCGACCTCAAGGCGGTACAAAGCCATTTTTTCTTGCATTTTGCCTTTATCCCTTTACCGCCCCGGCCGTCACGCCGCGCACGAAGTAGCGTTGCAGGCTAAAGAATACGATCAATGGCACAAACATGGTGATGAATGCGCCCGAAGCAAGAATGTCCCATTCGTTGGCATATTGCCCCACAAGCTGACGGATACCGACTGTTAGCGGGAATTTCGATTGGTCAACCAGGAAGATCAAGGCGTTCATCAAATCATTCCAGACCCAGACAAATTGAAAGATGGCTAGTGAAGCGATGGCGGGCAGCGAGAGCGGCAGCACAATGCGGAAGAATATGCCAAATTCAGATGCACCATCGACCTTGGCAGCCTCGAAGAGTTCACCGGGCAAGTCCCTGAAAAAGTTATAGAGCAGGAAGATGGCGAATGGTGTCCCGTAAGCGGTATGTGAGATCCAGATTCCTGGCCATGTGCCGATTAAATTCACTGCATTCAACAGACGCAAGACGGGAATCCACGTGGTTTGCATCGGGATAATTAACATGGCGATGGTCATTAGATAAAATAGGTTGCGGAAGGGCAGGTTCAGCCAAGCGAAAGCGTAGGCTGCCAGCGCGGCAATGCTGATAGGCAATATCGTGCTGGGAATCGTGATAATGAAGCTGTTCTTGAAGAAGGTGAGAAATCCGGGGTCGGGCAATTCGGGTCGGTTAAAAACATCCGAGTAATTATCGAGCGTCAAAAGCGGATTCTGGACTCCAAACTGGATGTCTATGGCGCCGGTGAAATCCGATGCGGCTTCAAATTCAAAGCTGCCATCCTGATGTGCCAGCAGCGACCCAGCCAGCGGCAGTTCTATTCTTGTGCCGGCATCCCTTGTTATGAGCGGGCCGCCGGCACGCTGCATGGCATAATTGATGGTGAAGGGGGGATTCGATATGGCAGTCAGGTCAATGATTGACTCGAATGTACCGACAAAACTTGAACGCGGCTCGAATTCATAACTGCCATCGGCATTCACAGTAATTCTGCCGGCACGCGGTACACGCACGGATTCCCCGACCGTCTCGATAACCAACTCACCTCGAATAGACTCGAAGCCTTGCAGTTGAAATTCTGCCAAAAAAGGTGTTTTAGTTGTCTCGATTTTGGTGATGAATGCGCCTGTAAATCCGTCAACCGGGACAAAACGGTGAGAGCCATCCTCATACACGGTCACCGCGCCCACGCCGTCCAGCGCGATGGGCTGGTTGAGTTTGTCAACCACAAAGCTGCCGCTGATTTCCTCGATGCGGACTGTTCTGATAACAGCCGGCGGCACACCTTCAACAGCGTCCAGTAGCAGTTCGCTGTGGAGCGTGTTCCCGGCGGCGACTGTATCCTCGCTACCCTCACCTTGCTGAACGACTCTCAACTGCATGCGTTTGTCGGAAACGGTGCGCTCGCCACTGGCGACTGTCCACCAGCCGGATGCCGAGATGTCGGCACGGGAACGGAACGAGGTCACAGCCAAGCCTACCGATGGCACCAGCCAGATGATGCCAATGATGACCAATACAATGTGTATGGGACCACGTCTCGTCAAGGCAATCAGCGCTTCAGTCATGCCACGGTACCCTCATAACTCCCTGCGAACTTGTCGCAACTGATAGAGAATGAATGGCGCAACCAACAGCAATAGAATGACCGCGACCGCGCTGCCGTAGCCGGACTTGTTATTGTTGAAGGTTTCCCAGAAAACAGTATAGCCGATGATGCGCGTCGCTCCGCGTGGCGCTCCCTTTGTCATCACCAGAACCAGGTCAATCATCTTGAGGGCATTGATAATCATGGTGACAGCAACGAAAGTCATCGGGCCGGTGAGCATGGGGGCGGAGACGCGCCAGAAAAGCTGCCATGAATTCGCCCCGTCAATCTTTCCGGCGTCCAAAATCTCGACGGGAATCGCCTTGTAGGCTGCGGAAAGGACAACGACCGACAGACCCGTCCAGATCCAAACGCCCGCAAAAATCACTGCCAGATTAGCCACATCAACGCGTCCCAACCAGGCGATGGGTTCAAAATCGGGGATGATGGATTGGAGAAAGGCGTTAAGTGAACCCAGGTTTGGGTTCTGGTTATAGAGCAGGCGAAAGATGACTGAGGCGGCGGTTGCCGAAATCGCCATGGGCATAAAAATGATGGACTTGATGGCGGTTTCATAACGCACCTTGTCAGCCAGCACGGCAACTAGCAGCCCAATCAGCACGGTGGCTGTCGGAAACAAAATGAGCCACACCCCGGTGTTGACCAGCGCCCCGCCAACTGCCCCCTCCTCGATTTGCAGAAAAAAGCGATCTTGGGTGAATAATGTCACAAAATTACCGAAGCCGACAAATTCTTTTGCCGGCGTCGTGATTGTGCCTCTGGTGAAACTCAAAATGACCGTGACGATAGTGGGGTACACATAAAACAGCGCCATCAAGATTAATGCGGGTCCTGCGAAGAGCCAGGGAATCAATTTATTGAAGTTGACCGTTTTCATTCTTTTCATCGCGGTGCACAAGCTCTTATTTGGATGCGTCAACAGACGCAAGAAAACAGGGCAACCGCTTTGAGGGCTGCCCTAACAGCTGGAGTTTCGCTTGAATTATCTGCCGTAGGCAGTATCAGCCACATCCTCAATGAAATTGGCGATGTCTTCTACGGCATCCGGATTGGCAATCAGATCTTGCAGACCGGTGAACATGGCATCACCGCCGATTGCGCCCGGCGCCAGATCTGAGCCGTCAAAGGCGACATAGTTGGCGTTGGCGACCATAGCTGCTGCCGCCCCGTCACATGGCTCAGCATAGACTTCAGCCGGCACATTGAAGTTGCCCGACATCTGCGGACCTGTTTCCTGGGTGGCAAGCGATTCTTGCGCTTCGGCGCCAGCCATCCAGCGCATCCACTCGCGCACTTCGGGTCTGTCGTTGAACATGATCCAGAAATTACCGCCAAGAACTACGGAATTGGCGTACATTTCGTTGATCGTCGGGAACTGGAAGAACCCAAAATCATCGGGGCAAGTCATACCGGGGAAATTCTGATAGCCGAAATTGCGCATGAAGCTGGCAAGGGGAAACAACCCAGCCTCACCCTTCAGCACAGCATCCATTGCACCAATGAAACCGGTGGCAAGTGTTCCGTCCGCGCCTCCAGCCAGGCGCTCGTCGGTTGGAGATACTGCTTCGGCAAAGTGTTCCAGCGCCTCGATTACGGTGGGGTCGGTCCACTCGACTTCATGGGTGACGAACAGCTTGTGGTAATTTTCGGGACCAGCGATATTCAGGTAGAGGTTTTCAAAGAAGTCAGTCAGCGTCCAGCCATCCAATGCGCCGAGCGCCAAGGGTGCTATGCCCTCTTCTGCGAGAATATCCAGGTACTCGATGAACTCGTCCCAAGTTTGGGGCGCGTCTTCCCCAATGTCTTCAAAGACATCGGTGCGGCGCCAAGCGATGCTCTTTGAACTGATGGCGCTGATGACGCCGTAGAACTCGCCGTCAACCGAGCCCAGGTCAATAAGCGCCTGACTGTAATTGGCTTCGATGAATCCGTCTGGCAGGATGGGGTCATCGCCACTGGTCAAGGGCAAGATCAGACCTTCACGCGCCAATTCTGCCATGACACCGGGGCGCGGCATGCCGGATACATCCGGCGGATTGCCGGCGCTCGCCATGATTTGCGGGAGCAGGTGGCAATCGCGGTCATCAATATGTTCGACTTCAATGCCCGTTGCCTCTGTAAATTCTGTCATTAAGGACTCAAAACCGATGCCTTCGGGTCCACCCCAACAGGTTACGACGGTGACCGTGGCATCCTGACCTAGCACAACCGGCGATATGAGCGAAAGTACGATGAGCAGTAAAATGTTTATCACAATATGCTTGTGCATGACACTTTTCCTTTCTTAAAAATCATCTTCATCTGAACGGAATTGTTTGGATTGCGGGATATGTGATAATGCGATAATCACCTCCGGAGTCTCTATGAAAATACGAAAAAAGCCCTTCGCCTAGGGAACGGGTTTCCCTGAACGTTTTCCAAAACTGTACCAAATGAGCGACATGGATGTCAAATCATAGCCGAGCGGGGAGCGTCTAATTTACTGGATATTGCTCTTTCTAACCCCACCCCCGGCCCCTCCTCAAGGCATTGGGCTGCGCAGGCACTAGCCTTCGAGAGGGGAGCTTGACCGCGCATTGGTGAGACCAGGCGAGAGTTCTACATCCACCAATTTCGCCACTCCTCTTTTCTTTGTGTCTTTTGTGCTGTTGCGGTGAAAAAATTTAGCGTCTCGCGTCTTTCTTGCGCTTGCTCAGCGGCTGCTCAAAAACAGGGTGAAGTCCATGTCTCCAGGAGAAAACCCGAAGTCGGTCAAGATGGCGGCGCATACGCTGCGATGCTGTGTGCCATGATTGACAACATGAAGCAGACAGTGCCACAGAATGCGGTCGTATTGCCTGTCAAATGCCTCATAATGGATAGTGCCAAGCGCATCTTCGTCAGTCAGCGAATGGAGATAAGCCTGCAAGGCCTCATTTTCCTGCTGCCAGCGCCCGCGTATGGCGGCGACATCGCCAAAATCCTCTGGCGACAGTTCCTCGACATGAATGCCATTTTGCAGCAGTTCCCGCCAGGCGTATTCGGCATCCATCACATGCACCAACTCGCCACGCAAACTGCCCCAGCCGAATACCTTCGACATCGTCAGCTGCTCCAGCGAGACCTGCTCAGCCATTGCCAGAATCCTCTGGTTCGCCCAATTATTGTACTCAAAAAACAGTTGGATGTCCTGAATCTTCATGGTCGCTCCGTTGCATCATCGTCGGTATCACCTCATTGCAACCATATTAGTTCATCTGAAGTATAATAACTATAGTGGCAATCGCGCCTGAACCCAATAACATGAGCGAGCGACAGTCAGGAACACCCGGGCGCGGCAGCCATACAGTGGAGGAAATTTGAATGGTTGATATTCTTGTCAGTTTGGCGCTCATCATCGCTGCGGTTTATTTGCTGGCGATTATCACCGACCGTTTTTTTATTGTCAGCCTGGACCAAATATCACGCAGGCTGAACCTGTCGGATGAGGTGGCGGGCGCATCCTTGATGGCGGTCGGTTCGTCGGCGCCAGAACTGGCGATTGCGCTCATGGCGCTCTTCACTGCTGGCGGTGCGCACAGCGATGTCGGCATCGGGACGATTGTTGGCTCGGCGGTGTTCAATATCCTGGTGATTACGGGGGTGTCGGCCCTTGTCGCCGGCGGCTTGCACATTCATGTCTTTGCCATTCGGCGCGATACCCTTTATTATCTGGCGTCCATTGGCTATCTGGCCTTTGTCTTCTATGATGGCGAAGTGGTGCTGGCGGAGGCGGTATTGGGCTTGGCGGCTTATGTCCTTTATGTGCTGGTGTTAATTTTTTTCAAAGCGCCCCAAGCCCAGCAGACAAGTAAAATCAGTGAACCGCAGCCCCAGCCGACCCACAGCCCCGGCCGGCTGCATCAGCTTGAGTCGGCCATCGTGCGGCTCATCAGGCTCATCACTGGCGCACCCCATAAGAACTACCTTTGGACTTTTCTGGTCGCTATCGGCTTGATTGTGATTCTGAGTTATATCCTGATTGAATCGACGATTGCCCTTTCGGCTGGCTTGGGCATTTCACCAGTGATTGTGGCTTTAACGCTGCTGGCGGCCGGGACATCCGCGCCAGACCTGATTGCCTCGATTGAGGTTGCCCGAGACGGGCGCGGGGGGATGGCGGTAGCCAATGCCATTGGCTCCGATATTTTTGATGTTTTTATCGGCCTGGGTTTTCCCTGGTTTGTGGCGATTGTCTTTCAAGGAGTGAGCGCCATCCACATCGGTACAGACGGGCTGTGGATTTCTATCGGGATTTTGGTGGCGACAACCTTGGTCCTGTATGTTTTTCTCGAAAGCAAGCGCGAACTCAGCCGAATGGAGGGCTTGATTTTGCTATTGCTGTACGGGGCATTTGTTATCTATACGCTTGTTTCGGGGACGGCTGTCTAGCCAGCGGGGGGCCTCAATGAACCCAAGCATTTCAAAGCCAGAAAGCCACCGCGCGGCTGGCATGGATATTCTGAAGCTGCCGCTAGTCGGCAGGCTTTTACGACACCGTTACGGACGGGTCGCCTTGCAGTCGCTTCTGACAATCATCGCGGTCGCCCTGATGATTGACGGCTTCGTCGGGCCGCAATCCGCAGCCCGCAATCTGGCAACGGTCACCCCCTGGGTTCATTATCGGGGTATTGTGGTCATTGCGCTGCTGTTGGCTGGCAATCTGTTTTGCATGGGTTGCCCCTTTACCCTCCCGCGCAGCCTGGCAAAACGCTTGTCACGGCACGGACGCCGCTTCCCCCGACCCTTGCGCGGCAAATGGCTGGCGATTTTCAGCCTGTTTGTCCTTTTCTTCCTGTATGAGTTTCTCGATTTGTGGGCAAGCCCCTGGCTGACAGCCTGGGTGATTCTCTTTTATTTTGTGGCCTCCTTTGTGCTGGAAGCGGTCTTTACCGAATCGGCATTCTGCAAATATGTCTGTCCGCTCGGCTCATTCAACTTTGTCTATTCGACCCTGTCCCCGACCCAAATCGAGGTCAAATCAGCCGACATCTGCGCCAGCTGCGTTGGCAAAGAATGCGTCAACGGCAGTTATGCCAGCCAGCCGATGATTCGGGTGGATGAAATACCAGTCGCCAATGCGTCGGGCGAGACGCAGACAGTCGAGGTCAAACATGGGCCGCAAGGCACGCTGGGCTGCGGCACGCTGCTGTTTGCCCCACAGATTCGGAGCAATATGGATTGTACGATGTGTCTGGATTGTGTTCGTGCCTGCCCACATGATAATGTCAGCCTCTTCACCCGCCCGCCTGCCCGCGAACTAAGCCGAGCCGATAGCTGGCCGCGGCGCTGGGATATGTCGATTTTGGTGGTTGCATTGGCCTTCATGGGCATTTCAAACGCCTTTGGCATGGTGCCGCCCTATTATGCCCTGCAAGAATGGCTCGCGCTGAACCTGGGCCTCACCAGCGAGTTTTTGGTGCTGCTGCTGATTTTTGGGCTGGTCAACCTGGTTCTGCCCATAGCAGTGGCGATAGTAGCCGCCTGGCTGGGATTGCGCCTGACCGGCATGTACAAGCGCGATTCGATTCGGGATACCCTGGCTGCCTTTGCGCCAGCCTTTGTCCCGATTGGATTTGGCATCTGGTTCGCGCATTACAGCTTTCATCTTTTGGTGGCGCCCGGCTTGATTGTGCCAGTCATTCAGGAGTTCCTGGGCGTCGTCGGCGATTGGCAGGCCTGGAGCTTTACTCTGGACGAAAACATCATCGGCATCATTCAACTGGTGGCGCTGGTTGGCGGTTTCCTTTGGAGTATGCGCCTGGCACAGAAAGCAGCGCTGCGCCTCTATCGCCGCCGGGGACTGCTGGGCCTGCTGCCTTGGGCTTTGGTGTTTCTGGTGATGATGCTGTCAGCCTGGCAAATTTTCACCATGCCGATGGAGATGCGCGGCACCCTGGAGTTATTAGGCTGAAGCCCCAGCCTGATTGGCCTGCCCTCTCTTGGCCTAGGCCGTGACTCGCTGTCCGTTTTGAAGAACGGGTTCGGCACGCCCCCACAATTTCGCGCCATCTTTGGACATAATCGGCTCAGCCGAGTATTGCGCCAGATAACTGCGGCGGTATCGGTCAGTGGTATTGGCGCCGCTGCGATGGAAGGTGCGGCTGCTGAAGACAGCGATGCTGCCAGCTGGCACGATGGCCGGGTCGCCGGGGTCGTCGCCATGATAGCCCACTTTGTCATTGCTGCCGGATTCGACGATGTGCTGGATGAGTTCATCGCTGGAATGACGCCCGTCACGGCTGTAAGGCAGCACATAAATGGTGCCGTTTTCGATGCCCATATCGTCCAGCGCACACCAGCACGACAGATAGGCGCGGTGATAATGCCCGATGTAGCCGGAATCCTGATGCCAGGCAAATTTGCTGTCGGTGTCGGCGGCTTTGACCACATACTGCTCGTTAAAGAGATAGGCATTGTCGCCCAGAGTCGCCTGACAGATGCTCGCCATCAGTTCACTAAAGAGGAAGTCGGTCATAATCGGGCTGCTGGCGCTGCGGTTGCTGATGAAATAGCGCTTTTTATAATGGGTGATGCCATCGGTGCGCAGTCCTTTTGCCTCCATCTCCCTGTCGGCGATGTCGATATAACGCAGGCACTCGGCACGCAGAGCATCGAGTACATGTTCTGGAATGACCGACTCCAGAATAAAGAACCCTTCACGATGATACTGCTCGATTTGTTCGGCTGTTATCAAGGGCATCAGCTTGTCTCCTCGTCAAAATAACATTCATTATACGACAGCCCCCGCGCCTGTAAATTGTCTATCCTGCAAACAGGCCATGGCCGGCCTTGCCGCCACGACAGCCCATTTTGAGGAAAAGATATGTCATCGGGCGCCATTTAAGTTACACTCTGATGATTAAACATCGCCCCGCGGAGACTTGTAATGACCACCCGACCGAATATCGTCCTGTTTCTCACCGATGACCATGGCGCCTGGGCCAATGCCTGCTATGGCAATGCTGACCTGCATACGCCGACGCTGGATGCGCTGGCAGAAAGCGGCAGCCGTTTTACCCATGCCTGGACGCCGACGCCAGTTTGCTCACCGGCCCGTGCCTGCCTGCTGACTGGCAAGACGGCTTCGCAGGTGGGCATCCATGATTGGCTGGAAGAAGCTCTGCCAGAGGTTGCCGAGCGCGATTGGCTGGGCGAGACGCCAACCTTGTTTCAGCATTTGTCGGCGGCTGGCTACACCACTGGCTTGAGCGGGAAATGGCACCTAGGGGGTTCGCAGCGCCAGCCGCAAGGCGCTGATTATTATTTCGGACTGCCGGGCTGGCAGGGGGTTCATAATCAGACCTACACTTACATCCGCCAGGGCGAGCAGGTTGAGCTTGCGGGCAATAAATCCGCTTTGATTACTGACCACGCGCTTGAATTTCTGGATTCAGTGCCGAACAGCAAACCCTTCTTTTTGAAGGTCGGTTATATTGCGACTCATTCCCCCTATCATCAACAGGCGCACGACCCGCAGCAGACGGCGCGTTATCAGGATTGTCCCTTTAGGGATATTCCGCCCTACCAGCCGCATCCTTGGGTCAAGAACGAGGGTACGGACAATGCGCCCACCGAACAGGACTTGCTTGACCGCTATATCGGCTATTATGCTGCGGTGACGGAGATTGATGATAATATCGCCCGCATCATCGCCGCGCTGAAGGCAAAGGGGCAATGGGACAACACCATCCTTATCTATACCTCTGACCACGGCTGCGCGATCGGGCATCAAGGCTTTTTTGGCAAGGGCAACAGCACCCGCCCCCTGAATATGTACGATATTTCATTGCAGGTGCCGCTCATCGTTTCAGGCGCGGGCATCAAGCGGCAAGTCTTGCCCCAGTATGTCGACCATTATGACACCTTCCATACCATCGCCGAGCTTGCCGGTTTGCCGCTGCCGCATCAGGAAAGTTATGCTGGCAGGTCCTATGCCCCGCTGCTGCGCGGCGAGCGCATACCCTGGGACAATACGCGGTATGGGGAATACGGGGATTTGCGGATGATACGCAGCGAGCGCTGGAAGCTCGTCTTGCGTTATCCAGCCGGCCCCCACGAACTCTTTGACTTGCAAGCCGACCCCACAGAACGGCTCAACCACTATGACGCCCAGCCAGAGATAGCTGCCGACTTGAAAGCGCGGCTGGACGCTTTCTATCGCCAGCATGATGTCGCTGCGCTGTCTGGCTTGCGAGTCAAAGAGCAGCCGCCGCACAATGGCGCCAGCGAAGCCTGGCGTGATGGCAGACGGGAAGCGCGGGGCTTGCAGATTTATTAGGGCGCGGCGCGTTCCAGCGAGACCCCCAGGGAAATCCCATCGTCCATGCCAACCTTTTCCAGCGTCACCACGACCTGCCCGCCCAGCGGCATCACGAAGGGCAAGGGCAGCTTGTCTGGCACGCCCATCGTGCTGTACGACATCACCTCCATGCCCTCCACCGCCGCCGTGACAAACAAATCCTCAACATCGCCTGCCAGCCGTTCGAGGTTGAGGGTGACCAGTTCATCTTCGGCGGCCTCAAACACCAGCAGGTCACGATAGATTTTGTCGTTGAGCGTAACCACCGCATCGCCTGCGTCCAGTGAACGAACCGGGTTGCGCAAAACCCGAACTGTGCCTGCGCCAGAAGCGCTGTCATCAAAGGCGGAAATTGCCAGCACAAAGGCAGCGCTGCGGTCGAAGACCAGATTGCTGAGTTCGGCGTCGAGACCGGGCCCGCTGTCGTCATCATAGGCAAACTCGGCGCCCTCGGGCGACAAGACCCGCATGACGGTATCCAGGCTGTCGCCGCTGTCAACTGTTAAGGTCAGGCTGTCCCCCATTTCCACTGACAAATCAAAGCGCCAGACAGGTTCATCCGGACTTATCACGAAGGGAATCTCGGTGTCGGATGGAATCAGGGCGGCGCTTGTCGCTGGCGCGGCAGCTTGAGCGGTGGCGGTCAATATCAGGCTGTGCCGATTGCCCGACTCGCGCCATACCGTGACGATGTAATCGCCGGGCAGGTCGTCTTCACTGGTGACCAAATCCAGGGAGATGATTCCGTCCGCATCGGCAGATTTTTCGGTGCTGTAGACGGATTCTCCCTCAAACATGACATCAAAGGTTACAGTCTCACGGGCATCCAGGCCGCTGACCGTCACCGTATGGTTCGAGCCAATCTCGCTGGCTTGCGGCTCGATAAGCAGGCTGACCTGACTGTCCGTGACCTCGACAACTGTCAAGACCGCCTCGGCAAGCCGCTTGCCATCCACAAAAACCTCGACGGCATAATCGCCTGCCGCCAAATCTGGCGGGCTGCTGAAGGTCAGTGTCGCCACACCTCGGCTGGATGCCCGCGCCAGAACAGTATCAATCAATATATTGTTCGCTGATGTGATTTGAACGCTCACACTGTCAAAAGCTGCCAGACCGCTAACCATGATGACCACCGCATCGCCTGCCGCCGCCATCTGTGGGCTGATTTCAATGACCGCGCTGGCGGTGAGCTCAAAATCGGCGGTGGTGATGATGCGGTTAGCGCGGATGACCTGAACGCTGTAAATGCCGGGTGCGTCTTCAGCCGTGCTGCCGGCGACAAACGAAATCTGCCCCTCGGCATCGCTTTCTTCATCGACGCTGTAGACAGCCATGCCGTCCAGCACAAATTCAATGACATAGCTTGCGTTCGCATCCAGGCCATCCACCACAATTTCCAAAATGGCGAGGCCGACTTCACCCGATTCGGGCGAGATGGTTACAGTCGGCGCATCTTGGGCGAGACCGGGCAGGGCGATGACAAGCATGAGCAGGCTCACAAGTCGCAGGAAGAGGAGGCGCATAAGGGTATCCTTCGCTTAATAAACAAGTTTCACTTGTATTGTAAAGCAAGTTGATTAACTTGTGCTAAACAATCTGTTTTGTCGGTTGTATAATCAGCGCATGGCGACAACAGCGGACAGAACAGACAACTGGGGTATTATCGGGCATGAATGGGCAGTGGATTTCCTGCGGCGCGGGCTGCTCAAGGGGCGTACCCGTCATGCCTATTTGATGACTGGCACGCGCTCGCTGGGAAAGATGAAGCTGGCGCGGACCTTTGCCATGGCGCTCAACTGCGAGCAGGATGACCTGACAAGGCGTCCCTGCTGTCAATGCCGAAGCTGCAAGAGCATCCGCAGCGGCAACAACCCCGACCTCATCCTGCCACAGGCGGACGATTCGGGGCGGCTCAAGATTGACGCTATCCGCCATGTCACGCGCCTGCTGGCGCTCAAGCCGTATGCCGCCCGCTATCGGATTGCCATCTTTGATGACTTCGATTTGGTCGCGCCCCAGGCACAGGACGCCCTCTTGAAAACGCTGGAAGAACCGGCAGCGTATGCGGTTTTGATGCTGCTGGCGAGTTCCATCGACCGCATTCTGCCAACCATACGTAGCCGCGCCCAGATGATTCCCCTGCGGCCGCTGCCCTTGCAGCTTGTCAAAGCCCATTTGATGACCCGCGGCAGCGAGGAGAAGCGTGCCGATTTGATTGCCCGTTTGAGCAGTGGGCGCATTGGCTGGGCGATTGCCGCGCTGGAGGATGATGAGGTGCTGGCCTTTCGTCAGGAAACGCTTGACCTGCTGCGTGATATTCTGGCGGGCGGGCGGCTGGAGCGCATCAAAATCGCCGACAGGCTGAGCCGTAACGTGGCCAAGGACAAATCCCGCCTGCGCGACATCCTGGAAATCTGGCAGACCTACTGGCGCGATGTCCTGCTCGAAAGTTGTGACAGCGCGGTCAAGCCCTGCAACAGTGACCGCAAAGACGAGATTCGCTCGCTGGTGATGCGCACCGATGCCGCCAGCGCCAGCCGCGCCATGAAGGCCACGCGGCGCACGCTCCGCTCACTGGCGACCAATGCCAACCTGCGTTTGGCGCTGGATGCCCTGTTCCTGGATTATCCAGGTCTCGATTAAGCCCCTTACTCAATCGGAATCCAGTTGGATGGCTTGCTGGCGGCTTTCAAAATGGCATCTGGCACCAGCACGATTTTGCCAAAGCTGGCATGTTTTTCCAGTTTTTCATGTGCCTGCCGCGCTTGGCTCAAAGGCATGACCTCATCAACAACCGCCTGATAAACCCCTTGTTCCAGGCAGCGCAAAATCGGCTCAAAATCCTTGGCTTCCAGTCGGCCGCCAGCGCCAAGGATGCTGAGATTTTTCCGATAGACATCCACTGCACTCAGGCGGATGTCCCGACTGCTGCTGGGGTGTGCCATAACCAGCCGCCCCTTGTAGCCCAGCATCTTGCTGGACTGCTGAAAATGGTTGCTGTCGGCGCTGTGCAGCACGAGAGTCGCCCCCTGTTCGTCGGTCGCTACCTTGACTTGCCGCACCAAATCCTCGCCAGCGTCATCCAGCACCACATCAGCGCCAATCTCGCGCAGCCGCGCTGTATGTTCGCCACTGGCAACCGCAATGACCTGCGCCCCTTTGGCGCTGGCGATTTGCACGGCAGATGTGCCGATGCTGGTGGCCGCGGCGCGGATGACCACCCGGTCCGACCTGGCGATGCTGCCATTGCCCACCAGCGCCATCCAGGCCTGCACAAAAGCAGCGCCAGCCGCAACCGCCATCTGATAATCGAGCCCGTTCGGCAGCTTAATCAACTGCGCGGCAGGTATGGCGCAGTATTCGGCATAACTGCCATCGCGCTCGCAGCCAAGCTGGTCAAAGGCAGCGGCAACGCGGTCACCAGACGACCAGCCGACGACATCCTCGCCCATTTGCACGATGTCGCCGGCGACATCGCCGCCGAGTATGTGTGGCATCGGCTTGCGGATAATCAAACGCCCCCTGCGATACAGCAAATCGTTCGGGTTCACCGAAGCCGCATGAACCTTCACCAGCGCTTCACCGGCGGCTGGCTGGGGAAGCGGCAGCCTGACATCTTTCAGGACGCGGGGTTTGCCGATTTTTTTGATAGCGATGGCACGCATCATCTGGCGACCTTCTGCCATAAGTTTCCCTCATCATGCTTTGGTTTTGGCAGCCTTCAGTCTAAATCAAGACAGGGGCGCTGTAAACAGTTGCCGAGCCAGTTTATGACCCGCCCAATCTGGGGTCATCTGCCTGTCTCGCGTCCATTATACCACGAGAGAGGGGTCAGTCGCGGTAAAGGCGCTTGTCCAGATTGCGATAAGCCGGCGGCATAAAGCCCTCGACATCATCCAACTGCAAGAACGCAGCCAGCAGGTCAGGGCTGTCTGGCTGCTTGGGGTGATAGGCCTGCTTCCAGGCCTGATAGGGATGCACTTGCAAACGGGCGGTGCGGAATTCTTCGATAACCAGATGCGCGGTGACGCCGCATTGCTCGACAAATCGCTGGCGTTTGAACTCGGCATAAAGGGGGGCATAGTCAAATGGAATCCGGCGATGCGCCGTCAATTCCCAGCCCTTATCATGCCCCTCGAGGATCATATAACTGGCGCTAAAATCGCCATCCAGCGGCACGCCCACCGCCCCCGGATTCAATAAGTGCCAGCAGTCAACATGGCGTTCCATGGCGATATGACTGTGCCCGCCGATGAGGGTGGTTTCGGGGATGCCGTCCAGCCATTTGCGTATCACGCTGGCTGTCGAGTCGGGATTGATGGCGACCCAGGGGTTATCCGGTATGCCATGAAAAACACGAATCGGCGCGGCATCTCGAAAACGAAGAACAAGCGTGTCGGGCAGGCTGGCAATCAGATTGAGGCATTCGCGGCCGAGTTGGGCGTGAATAAAAGCTGGCATGGTGAATGCCGACCAATGTTTTGGCGCTCGGCTGGTGTTGTAGTCCAGGAGATAATACTCATTGTTGCCGCGCAGGACGGCCCAGCTGTGGGCGCGAATGACCGCCATCACCTGGCGCGAAAAGGGGCCCCAGTTGATGCTGTCACCCGCCACCACCACATGGTCAACATCAAACTGTGTCATATCATCCATGACAGCCTGCAAGGCGGGCAAATTGCCGTGAATATCGGATAATACTGCCAATCGAGTCATATCAGGCCCTGTCTTTTGCCCATGATACAGCCCGACTTTCGTTTTTCATCACTCAAGTTTCATAACCTCGTGGATGGCTCTGATGCCAGTTCCAGGCGGTCTGAATGATGCGCTCAAGGCTGTTGTACTGCGCTTCCCAGCCCAGTTCGCGTCCGATTTTGCTGCTGTCGGCAATCAGCAGCGGTAGGTCGCCAGCGCGGCGGGGGGCGGCGACAGCGGGTATCGGATGACCGGTGACTTTCCGCGCGGCTTCGATGACCTCCCGCACCGAATAGCCCCGGCCGCTGCCCAGATTGTAGGCGCGGCTCCTGCCATCTGCCAGCGCTTCAAGCGCCAGGATATGCGCCCGCGCCAAATCAAGAACATGCACATAATCGCGGATGCAGGTGCCGTCAGGCGTATCGTAATCCGTGCCGAATATCCTGATGAACTCGCGCTGTCCCAAAGCCACCTGCAAGACCAGGGGGATTAAATGCGATTCAGGCTCATGCGCCTCCCCGATATGCCCTTGGGGGTGTGCGCCGCAGGCATTGAAATAACGCAGACAGCAATACTTGATGTCATAAATGCGCTCCATCCAGGCCAGCAGACGTTCGGCCATATACTTGGTTTCGCTGTAGACACTGCCAGGCACCAAGGCTTCGGCTTCATCAATGGGAATCCGTTTGGGCTGGTCAAACAGGTTGGCGGTCGACGACAGAATGAAGCGCCTGACATCATGGCGGCTTGCCTGTTCGAGCAGATTGATGGTGGTATAGAGGTTGTCGCGGAGGTATTTGAAGGGCTTTTGCATGCTTTCGCTCACCAGAATCTGCGAGGCAAAATGCAGGATGCCCTCGAATTGATGCGCGGCAAAGGCTGCCCGCAAGCTCGGCACATCATGCAAGTCGCCAACAACCAGGGTCGCCTTCGGGTGTACCGCCTGCCGATTGCCATTGACCAGATTGTCATAGACGACCACCTCATAGCCGCGTTCAATCAGCATTTGCACAACGTGACTGCCGATATAACCTGCGCCGCCGGTCACCAATACTTTCATCATGCCCTGCCCTTTCCTGTGGTGGATGTTGTGTCGCCATTATAATCTTGCGCGGGCAAGGGGCAAATGCAGCATCCTGCTTTACCGCTTTGATATGCTGCTGTCCTGTGGTTTAATCGTAATTGAGTGGTCAATCGGATGAGCAGTTGATGGCGGACAAGCAAAACAACCAGTCGAACTGGACTCCAGCCGAACGCGCTGCTTTTCGCAAGTTGGTGCGGATGGGCTTGATATTGCTTTTGGTCATTGTGATTGCCGGCGCCATTGCCGCGCTCTTGAGTTCGGCTCTGGGCACACTCTAGCGTCTGATGAAAAAAGTTGTCGTTCAATGGAAGACCCAACGCTGAACCTCATTGCCGCAGCCCCTAAACAGCGCCTCGACAAGTTTGTGCTGGCACATCTTGAGGGTTTGTCGCGCACCCAAGTGCAAAGCCTGATTCGAGACGGGCGCGTTCGGGTGAATGGCAAAGTGGAGAAGGCGGGTTACAAATTCAAGGGCGGCGAGACGGTCAGCCTGACCCTGCCAGCCCAAGCAGACAGCGCGGTAGCTGTCCCGATTGAACCGCAGGCGATGGATTTGGCCTTCGTCTATGAGGATGAACATCTGGCTGTCATCAACAAAGAGGCCGGCATCGTGGTGCATCCGGGCATGGGCAACCCCTCCGGTACGCTGGTCAATGCGCTGCTGGCGCGGTATCCCGAATTGGCGGCGCTGATGGACGACCCGCAAACGGGGAAACGGCTGGGCATTGTGCATCGCCTGGACAAGGGCACCAGTGGCCTGATGGTTGTCGCCCGCGACAAAGCGACCCTGCTGGCATTGATGCGCCAGTTCCGCGAGCGCAGCGTGGACAAGGGTTATCTGGCGCTGCTGGAAAAACGCCCCAAATCCAATAGCGGCCGGGTGGATGCGCCTATCGCCCGTGACCCGCGTCAGCGCAAACGAATGTGGGTGGTTCCTGGTGGCAAAAGCGCTCAAACCGACTTCACCCTGCTAGACGACAGCTTTCAGGGCAATCGCGCTTTGGTCGAACTGCGCCTGCTGACCGGACGCACGCATCAAATCCGCGTCCACATGGCATTTATCGGCTGTCCGGTGGTGGGCGATGCGGTTTATGGCTTCCGCAAGCAGCGTCTCAAGCTCAAGCGGCAGTTTTTGCACGCGCACGAACTGGCATTTGACCACCCCATCACTGACGAGTGCCTGCGCTTCACCGCGCCTCTGCCGCCGCAGCTGCAAAATATGCTGGACAAATTGCGCTAGGCTTTACGGGCTTTCGATGAAATTTCAGCCTTGTCTGTAGTGGGAAAGAAGCCGACGAACAAGTTTATTGTCCTGGCGCAAATCACTTATAGGCCGTTTCTGATTCGTAGAAGGGTCACGGAAATGCCAGAATGTCCAGCCGTTGGTTTCCCCAGTGCCTCCAGGATTAATCGAGTGCTTCAAAGTTTTTCCGGCTCTGGAAGGGGACGTGACTGCTCCCTCAAACCTGATTTTGGATTTGCGGATGTTGGATTCATTAAAAAACAGAGTTGCTTCAAAACGCCGTCCCAAATAACGAACAAATACAGGGATTTCCACGCTATTTTTTGAAATGAACCTTGTAGGTTTCTTAAGTTTAGGTCGTTTTGCTCGCGGCTTAATAACGGTAGTCCCTTGGCTATCTGTCCCCGATTCAATCGCAGTCTGCGACCGACCAGCAATCCTTTGCTCTATAAATTCGTGCCATGCTTGCCTGACGAGCGGTGCAAACTCGGCAAAAATCGATTGCGTCATGTTTCCCTTATAGACCTTTTCAATAAAATGCCTAATAAGTTGTTCCGATAGCGGCTTGAGTTCTGCATTTAGTAATTGGCGGAATCTGAGTGTGATTTTAATGTATGTGCCGTAGCCAAAGCGCTCTCAAGATCAAAGGCAGACTTGGTAAATATGTTAAGTTCGTTAACCTGCTCATCGTCGAAAAGACGCAAATCAATAGTTACGAATGGCTTGTCATCCATGATATTAGGGTTATCGAGATCAGCATAAAAGCGATACTCGATGCCATTCGTTAGAATGCCAAACCGAACTTGTGATTTAGTCCCAAAATATCGCCGGAGTTTTATCGCATGTTTGTCTGCTAAGTCTGTTGTCGCCGACTTGACTTCAATAAAGATAATGGGTTTTCGATCTCGCTTTATCGCATAATCGACCTTCTCCCTTTGTTTTCCAATGTCGGCAGTATATTCAGGTACAACGTCTTCAGGATCGTTCACATTATAACCGAACGCGCCAATAAACGGGTCAACCAAGTAGCTTCTTGTCCGTGCCTCGTCTGTGGCAGCTTGATATTTTCTGGGGACTTCAGCTCCAATCTTACGCAATTCGTCTATCAAACCCATTTTTATCCCTCCCTCTCTTAACGAAGCGTTAGCTGCATGAACCCAAGTTTAGCGCATCCGCGCTGGTTTCTCCAACTTTCCTCTGCCGCCGCAGCTGCAAAATATGCTGGATAAATTGCGCTAGGTTTTGCTTGCGCTGCTGATGAAATTTCAGCCTTGTCTGTAGTGGGAAAGAAGCCGACGAACAAGTTTATTGTCCTGGCGCAAATCACTTATAGGCCGTTTCTTCTTCGTAGAAGGGTCACGGAAATGCCAGAATGTCCATCCGTTTGGGGCCCACTTTACAGCAGGATCGATGGTTTGCCTCGCTTTCTTTCCAGCAACAGAAGGCGTCAAGACCTCTTCCTCGAACCTAATGTTTCTTTGGCGGGTTTTGATTTCATCAGTAAGCAGCAGAGTTGCCTGGCATCGCTGTCCCTTATAATCAGCAAATACAGGGACTTCCACGCTGTCTCCTGAAATGGGCTTTGTCGGCTTTTCTTCGACTTGGTTATTCACAAATTGCTGGAATGCCCGGCCAACGGCTTGCCTGAACTTGTCAATGTCCGCTTGACGCGCCGACCCCAAAACCTGCTTGGCGAAATATCTGACAAACTCGGGCGATGGGTTTTGATATTCTTTCTCCAGCAATTTTTGAACGCTTAATCCATAGGCGCTTTGCAGGATACGCTCCGGGTCAAAGCCCGATTTGGTAAATCCTTCCAGTTCATTCACCAGCTTTTCATCGAGATTCAGCATATCAATCGTGAGGAAGGGCTGCTTGTCCATGATGTTGAGTTTTTTGAGGTCAGCGTAGAAACGATACTCGACGCCGTTTGTGAGAATGCCAAATCGAACATCTCCCGCTCCATAATAATTGTAGAGTTGCTTCCAGTGGTTTTCAGATAAAACTTTGTCTGCCGATTTGGCTTCGATAAAGATAACGGGCTTTCCCGCTTGTTTTATCGCATAATCGACCTTCTCACTGCCGCTTGTTTTGGCATCGGCGGTATATTCGGGTTCAACTTCAGCGAGGTTGCTCGTGTCATAACCCAGCGCGTGAATAAACGGCTCGACCGAGCCATTTTTCGTAGCGGCTTCCGTTTTCATAAGACTGCGTTGATGTGCCACCCGCTCCGAAATTGTACGCAATTCAGCCATCAAGCTCATTTTCGCTCCCTCTCTTAACGAAGCGTTAGCTACATGAACCCAAGTTTAGCGCATCCGTGCCGGTTTCTCCAGCTTTTCAGTGCCGCCGCAACTGCAAAATATGCTGGACAAATTGCGCTAGGCTTTATAGGCTTTCGATGAAATTTCAGCCTTGCCTGTAGTGGGAAAGAAGCCGACGAACAAGTTCATTGTCCTGGCGCAAATCACTTATAGGCCGTTCCTGATTCGTAGAAGGGTCGCGCAATTTCCAAAATGTCCATCCGCTAGTCTCTCCAGTGCCTCCAGGATTAATCGAGTGCTTCAAAGTTTTTCCGGCTCTGGAAGGGGACGTGACTACTCCCTCAAACCTGATTTTAGATTTGCGGGTGTTGGATTCATTAAAAAACAGAGTCGCTTCAAAACGCCGTCCCCTATAATCAGTAAATACAGGGACTTCCACGCTGTCTCCTGAAATGGGCTTTATCGGCTTTTCTTCGACGATGGGTTCAGCTTCAGTTTCGACAGGGGCAGGCTCGGATTCCTCGTGCCTCTGCAAGCGACTGGTGATTTCCCGGTCCACCAAATCCCGCCATGCCTGCTTGACGATGGGCGCGAACTCTTTAATGGTTCGCTGAAACAAGGGTCTTGAATAAATCTGTCTGGCGAAAAATTTCACAAATTCATCCGATGGCTGATTGTATTCCTTTTCCACCAGGCTGAATATCTTCAGCTTGTACGCCGTGCGTTCGGGGTCAAAGCGGGATTTCGTAAGCCCTTCCAGCACATTAACCAACCTGGAATCGAGCTTTAGCATATTCAGGACAAGGAGCGGTTCTTTATCCATGATGTTGCGCTTTTTGTGATCGGTATAAAACCGATACTCGATGCCGTTCGTAAGAATGCCAAATTCGACATCCAATGCGCCAAAATAATTGTGCAGCTGCCGCCAGTGATTTTCAGTAAGCGTTGTGCCTGCCGACTTAACCTCTATTAAGATAATCGGTTTTCCCTGCTGTTTAATCGCATAATCGACCCGCTCACTTCCACTTGCTCTGGCATCGGCAGTATATTCCGGCTGGACTTCATGGAGATTGTAGATGTCATAACCGAGCGCTCGGATAAATGGGCGGATGGAGACCTGCTTTGTCGCCGCCTCTGTGGTCATAAAGTGACCTTGTTCGTTTATCTGCTTCGAAATGGCCCTCAATTCGTCTATCAAACCCATTTTTATCCCTCGCTCTTAACGAAGCCTGAAGTATATGCGCCCAAGTTTAGCGCATCCGCACCAGTTTCTCCAGATTTTCAGTGTCCTCTGTGCCTCTGTGGCAAGTTATGCTATACTTCCCCTATGCAAACAGCAATCGCACAGCCAACCGCCTTTCATGTGATGACCAAGCCTCGAGGCGCCATCTGCAACCTCGATTGCAAATACTGTTACTTCCTCTCCAAAGAAAAACTCTATCCCAACAGCAAATTCCGCATGTCGGACAGCCTGCTGGAAGAATACATCCGCCAATACATCGCAGCGCAGCAGGTCAACGAGATTCACTTTGCCTGGCAGGGCGGCGAACCCACCTTGATGGGAGTCGAGTTCTTTCGGCAGGCGGTGCGCTATCAGCAGAAGCACAAAAAGCGCGGCATAATGATTTACAATGCGCTTCAGACGAATGCCGTAACCCTCGATGACGAATGGTGTCAATTCTTTGCCGAAAACGGCTTTCTGATTGGGGTCAGCTTGGATGGCCCGCAGGATGTGCATGATTTCTATCGCGTGGACAAGGGCGGCAATCCAACCTTTGACAAGGTGATGCGGGGCATTGCACTGCTGCAAAAACACAATGCCGAGTTCAACATCCTTACGACCGTCCACGCCGCCAACGAAAAACATGGCGCTCGCGTCTACAAATTCCTGCGCGATGAGGTCGGGACGCAGTTCATGCAGTTTATCCCCATCGTCGAACGCGACAATGATACCGGCTATCAGGAAGGCAGCAGCGTCACCGAGCGTTCGGTGACGGCGGCGGGTTATGGCCAGTTTTTGATTGAGATGTATGAAGAATGGGTGCGGCATGATGTCGGGCAGGTCTTCGTGCAGATTTTTGATATTGCGCTGGCAGCCTGGACGGGCGCTCCGCCCGGCCTCTGCATCTTTGACGAGACCTGCGGCCTGGCGATGGCCATGGAACACAATGGCGATGTCTATTCCTGTGACCATTATGTCGAGCCAGATTACAAACTCGGCAATATCATGGATATTCCGCTGACCGAGATTGTCGTGATGGACAAGCAGCATGACTTCGGGCAGGCAAAACGCGATACCCTGCCACAATACTGCCGCGACTGCGAAGTGCGTTTTGTCTGCAACGGCGGCTGCCCCAAGAACCGCTTTATCCAAACCCCAACTGGCGAAGAGGGCCTGAATTATCTCTGTGCGGGCTATCGCGCCTTTTTTAATCATATTCGTCCGACCATGAACTTCATGGCAGCCGAACTGGCACAGCGGCGGCCTCCAGCCCATGTCATGCTCCAGATGGCACGTTATGATGCCGAACTGGAACGCGCCTTTGCCCAGGCTGGACGCAACGACCCCTGCCCCTGTGGCAGCGGGGTCAAGTACAAACGCTGTCATGGCTTGCGGCGGCCTTAGGCGCTGGCTGCGCTCGTAACTTCTCATTGCCAAAACTAGCCATCTCCTCTGTATTATTAGCCACCTTGTGATTAAAATAACGAACAACCAAGTGATACCCATAAAAGGACTGCCACATGCCCAAGCAAATTGTCTCTACCGCCAATGCGCCTGACCCAGCCGGCGCTTACTCGCAGGCGATTATCGCCAATGGCATGGTCTACACTGCCGGGCAGGTGCCGCTTGTGCCGGGCACCAAGCAGCTGGTCGCAGGCGGCATCCAGGAACAAACACGCCAATCGCTGGAAAACATCCAAGCCATATTGGAAGCCGCTGGCACGAGCCTGGCAAATGTGGTCAAGGTCACGGTTTTTCTGGCAAATATCAGCGACTTTGCCGCGTTCAATGCGGTTTATGCCCAATACTTCCCGCAGCATCCGCCAGCGCGTTCCACGATTCAGGCGGGGGCGCTGCCACTGGATGCCCGCATCGAAATCGAAGCGGTCGCGCTGCTGGAATCGTAGACTGCGCAGGATAAAATCCCTTGCTGATACCAGCGCCATCCAAGAACCCGATTAGCCAATATCAACGGAAAACCAAGCCATGATCGATGTCAATCAACTGCGTAAAGGCACGACCTTTACCCAAAATAACAACCTCTACCGCGTCATCGAATATCGTCATCACAAACCCGGGCGCGGTAAAGCGACAATTCGCGTTACCGTGCGTGACCTGCGCAGCGGCGCTACTACCGAGATGACCTTTAACTCTGGGGAACGGGTGGAAGACATCCGCGTCGAAGCCAATAAAGTCGAGTACCTGTACGCTGACGATGATTTTGTCACCTTTATGGATACCCAGACCTACGAACAGCCACAGCTTAATCGAGCGATTTTTGGCAAAGACCTCAAATACATTAAAGACAGCATGGAAATCAAACTCTTGAGCTATGCGGGCGAAATCATTGATTACGAATTGCCAAAGACGATGGAATACAAAGTCGTCGAGGTTGAGGCGGCTGTGGCTGGCGACACCGCCAATAGCCCGACCAAGAAAATCAGGCTGGAAAGCGGCTTCGAGGTCAACGCGCCCATGTTCATCAATGTGGGGGATGTCGTCAAAATCAATATCGAAGAAGAAACCTACGTCACCCGCGTCAGCAAATGATGCCCCGGCCATCGGGCGCTCAAGGCGACAAATGCGGCACGATGACCTCGAAGAGCAGATACATATCGAGCATAAACAGGCTCATCAGCGCCAGCGCCGTCAGCCAGCGCGATGCCTCCCAGCGTGACAGCATTTGCCCGCGCCAGAAATCCAGCCCGTAGACCAGCAGCCATGCCAGGGGAATCAGCCCGGCGAACAGATAGCGACCCTGCCATTGCAAGTATTCGATGTTGTAATAGAGATATGCCAGCGCGACTAGAACCAGCGTCACCAGAAAAATGAACCCAATTTGAGTTCGCACCTGCGCTGAATGGTCTGCATCTGATTGCCGAGCCGAGCCGGATAAAATTGCGCCCGATAAACCGACGAAGGTCAACAGGGCAAACCCGCGATAAATCCAGCCATCAAAGAGTCCATCCAGCGGCAGTGCCATCCAGCCGAACTGCCCCCAGAAGCTATTGAAGGTCACGCGGGTCATCTCTTGCAGATACATCAGCGAGCCATGCTCGGCAATATATTCCATCCGCCGCATCTGGTCAGCGACAGCCACATCATGCGCCGCCAGCCCCAGAAAATCGGGAAAGCCGTAGACGCTGATGTTGCGCAGCCACCAAAGACCGCCCATCCCCAGCGCAATCAACAGAAAGACTCCCAGCGACCGAATCAACTCTGCCAGCGGGCGCTTGTGGGAATACCATTTCAAGCCAATCGCCAGGGGAATGAGCCCGACAAGAAAATAGGCTGTCGTTTTGCTCAGCAATCCGAAGCCCGCAATGAGTCCCAGCTGCCAGACGGGTATCCGCTCCGTCTGAAGATAGCGGATAAGCCACAGCAGCGCCAGCGCCACAGCAAGCTCTCCCAGCACATCATTGTTGACCGCGCTGGCGATGCTCAAGTGCTGCGGCTGGAATGCGACCAAGGCCATGACGCCCAATGCGATTTGCGGCTGATGCGGCAGAATGCGCTTGCCAATGACATAGCTCAGAATAACCACGACCGCGCCCAATCCCACCGACAGCAAGCGCAGCGCCACCAGTTCACCATCGGTCAGCTTGTACACGGCTGAGGCCAGCAGATAATAGAGCGGCGGCTGATGGTCTTCATATTGAATCGTATCGAGCCGCTCAAGATATTCGGGCGCGAATTTGACTGTGGTCAGCTGCTGCTGATAGGCGCTCTGCCAATCGCCCACTTCGATGTGTGGACAGCAGCCCTTCTCCGCCACCTGGGCGACATAGTTATAATGGGCGGGTTCATCGGGCGTCTGCCAGGCAGGTGTGTAGATGGCAAACAATATGCCAGCGACCAGATAGCCAAATAGGATAAGGGCAAACAGCGCTTTTTCGAGAGGGGACAGGAGCATTGCCAAGTCGCTTTACTGTGGGATGAATCTGTAACTATTATGGCATAAAATCGCAGGTTTGATGATGGTTGATGCGCGGGCTTGCAGGATGCCCATGGAGGGCATATACTAAGCTACTGCAAGTTCACGCAGCCAGATGAATTTGTGCCGAAATTGAATGCACTCAAGACAGCATGATGCCAGCCCACAGGGCGGGGACGCCCGACAGATTAAATCTGCTGCTTGGTGCAAACTTGTGAAGTATAAGGAGTCCGAGATTTTTATGGGCAAAAACGGGATGAACGTCGTTTCCATTGGTGGTGGTTTGGGCGCGGTTCAGGTGATGCGGGGTATGAAGAACTATACCGACAATTTGACCGGCATCATTGCCGTCACGGATACCGGACGCAGCACTGGCATTGTCCGCGAGTTCGCCCAAATCCCCGCGCCTGGCGATATTCGGAATGCGCTGGCGACCCTCGCTGGCGATGGTGATTCGCTGTTGATGCGCGTGATGCAGCACCGAATTGTGGCGCCCGGCGACCCCAAACTGGACGGCATGGCTTTTGGGAATCTGTTCATCGCCGCCTTGACGCAGATGTCGAACAGCTTTGTTCGGGCGATTCAGCAGATTAGCGACTTTCTGGATGTACAGGCGGATATTTATCCAGTCACAGAAGAAAATACGCATATCTGTGCCGAACTGATGGATGGCACGATTGTCGAGCAGGAGTTCAATGTGCGTCAGTTGGATAAAGCTGCCATCAAACGCATTTTTGTTCAAAATCCCGAAGCCAGGGTTTATCCGCCCTGCGTCGATGCCCTGCGCCAGGCAGACCTGATTACGATTGGGCCGGGCAGCCTGTTCACAACAACCATTGCCTGCCTGGCATTCAAGGAAATCTCGCAGGCGATACGGGACTCCAATGCGGTCAAGGTATATGTCTGCAACACCACGACGCAGCCCGGCCAGACTGATGATTATTCGCTCTCCGATCATGTGCAGCAGGTGGTTTCTTATTTGGGGATTGGCATCCTCGATTATGTGATTTTGAATGCTTCGCCGCCGCAGGCGGAATTGCTGGAATTATACACGCGGGAAAAAATCCATCTGCTGCTGCCGACCGATAACGAGCTTCACAAAATCAAGACGATGGGCGTCAAGCCGGTGCTGGCGGATGTCGCCGATACGCAATCGGGCAAACGCGCCCTGTGGCAGAAGCAGGATACCATCCGCCACAACCCCGAACTGACGGCGGTCGCCTTGCTGGAACTGATGCGCCAGACCTGCGCCACCCCGTGATGCGGACGAGGATGTTTATGACGGCAGCTGTCTGATGTGCCGGTTGTCATCGATGTGCAGTTCGTTGCTTTCAATCACAGTCTCCACATGGTCGAAGGCAGCGCCCAATTTTCGGGTGCGCACCCCGTTCAAGTCTCTAAAGCGATTATGAAGAGTGCTGAAGCTCCTTTCCAGCTTGTTCATCTCGTCGGCATATTTTTTCCATTCCAATCGAATGGCAGCGACCAATTTGATGATTTCGCGCGATTTTTGCTCGACGTTAAAGTTTTGCGCTGCCTGACGAATCACCGCCAGCACAATGTACAGGGTCAGCGGCGAACACAGGATGACCTTTTGCCGCAGTGCGCTGTCGATGATTGAGTGGTCTTGCTCGTGAATGAAACGATAAACCTGCTCGTTGGGGATAAAAATAAGCACGCAGTCAAGGGTTTCGGCGCCGATATAACCCCGCTTTTGGATTTCTGTCACCCGCTGGTTCACATCCCTTAAAAACCTGTCTCGGTACGCCTGTCTGTCCGCTTCATTCTGGGCTTCAAAATAGCGCATGTAATTGGTGAGCGGGAATTTGGCATCCATATTCAGCGACTTTTGATTGGGCAGCAGGAAGGTGAAATCCGGCCGCGTTCCCGATTCCATGGTGACCTGCTGGATGTAATTGACGCCTTCAACCAAGCCCATGAAGTTGAGCATATCCTTTGCCATGCGCTCGCCCCATTGCCCCCGCGCCCGATTATCGGCAAGCGCCTGCTGCAAGGATGAAGTCGTCTGCGTGAGTTGTTTCAGTTGGTCATCCAAGGCGCCCAGCTTGCTTTCGCGGGCAGATTCAAACTCGGCAATCAGCCGTTCCACCTTGCCTAATTTGGTGTCCATCTCCGTCAGTCGCTGGTCAATCAGTTCTTTTTTGGATTCAAGTTCCTGGCGGTGTTCTTTTGTCTGTGTTTCAGCTTTCTCTGATAACTGGCTTAAAAAGCCCTGATTGGATTCCTTGAGATGCTCGGTCGATTGTTGCAGGGCTTGCGAAACTTTGTTTTGATTGCTCTCAAGCTGGGTCGGGACTTTTTCCAGCGTTGCCGACATCTGTTCAAGCTGCTGGTCAATCAGCTTCTTTTTTGCCTCAAGCTCAGCGATGTGCTGCTGGGTCTGTGAATCAGCCTTCTCTGATAACTGGTTCAAAAAGCCCTGATTGGATTCCTTGAGATGCTCGGTCGATTGTTGCAGGGCTTGCGAAACTTTGTTTTGATTGCTCTCGAGCTGCTGTTCAATCAGCCTCTTTTTTGCCTCAAGTTCAGCGATGTGCTGCCGGGTCTGTGAATCAGCTTTCTCTTTTATAAATTCCAGAAAGCCTTTGTTGGATTCCGCCAGTTCTTCGGTGGATTGCTGTAGCTGGGGCGGGACCTTTTCCAGCACTGTCGACATCTGTTTAAGCTGCTGGTCGATAAGTTCTTTTTTGTTCTCAAGTTGGGTGCTGTGCTGATGGGTCTGGAATCTGGATTGAGCCTCCAGGCGGTTTAAGAGGCTTTGGTTCGATTCTTCGAGTTCCGCTTTTGATTTTTTCAGCGCTTCTGTCGATAAACTATCAAAGATATTCTTCATCTCATTTGAAACACGGTCAACGGTCTTTCTCACATTGGAACGGCTCAGCAGCGCAAATACGAGACCGACAGCCAAACCAATGACCAGACCAATGACCAAACTCATGCCATCCAAACTAAAATTTTCCATCTACGTTTCCTCCCCTACGAGCTCTAGTCTTGCTAGACTATCTACGCATGTTATAATACGGCAGATTGTGGAATTGACCAAGATGCGTTATTTTGTGACAGCCAAGTCGGGCTTGCAGGGCGAAAAGGTCTCCCGCGCTGACGCAAAACAATGTGTTTGCTTTGCACGCGCTCTGTTCAGCAAGCATTCAGAAAGGTAATCCCTTGTCTTCCCTGGTACTTACCGTCAAAGAAACATTGCGTTATCGTGGCGCCATCGGGCAGTGGAGTTGGGTTTTGCATCGCCTCACCGGCGTCGGGGTGGTGCTGTTTCTGGCGCTTCATGTGATTGATACATCCTGGGCTGTGTTTTATCCTGACCTGTATGTCAAGGCCATCGCCGCCTATCAATCGCCCATTTTCACCCTGGGCGAGTTTGGTCTGGTCTTCGCGGTGGTTTATCATGCCTTCAACGGGATACGCATCGCCATTTTTGATAACAAACCCGAATTATGGAGGTATCAATCGCAGGCAGCGATTGGCGTGCTGGTCTTAACCCTGCTGGTTCTGGCGCCAGTATTTCTGGGCATGGCCGCGCATGTGGTGGAGTTTTACCTCAACGAACAGGCGATTGCCAATGATAAGCTGCTGGATGTGGTCGTCTTCTCGATTGTCGAACAATTCCCCTTCATTGCCGGGTTTGTGGCAGCGCTGGTAGCGGCGGTCATCTTGGCGGCGCTCTTTGGCGTGATTCGCGGTAGCGGCGCGGCAGCTGATGCCAAATACCCGCAAGCCAGCCCGATTGAACGCTTCTGGTGGGCCTTCATGCGGGTGAGCGGCTTGTTGATTTTGCCGCTGGTATTCGGTCATCTGGCGATGATGCACGTGGTGCAGGGTGTCTTTGACATCACCGCCGCCCAACATGTAGTCGGCACCATGGAGTCAAACGGGACGATTGGCGCCGTGCCATCGGCAGTCGAGTTTGTTTATCATCGCTGGTCC
Source organism: Aggregatilineales bacterium (assembly GCA_965214515.1). Taxonomy (GTDB): domain Bacteria; phylum Chloroflexota; class Anaerolineae; order Aggregatilineales; family Phototrophicaceae; genus UBA6055. Next base: position 2,057,540 of record OZ243955.1, on the reverse strand, counting down.
TATGCTGCTGGCGGTGTTTTTGTCTGGCGCATCTACGATTTGTTCCTGCTGCTGCTGGTTACGCTGCATGGCTTTAATGGACTGCGCTATGTCCTGACCGATTACACCAGTGGCAGCGCATTCCTGCGCCGCACCTCCGTGGCTTTATGCACGATTATTGCCGCGGTCTTGCTGGCGGTGGGTGCGGCGGCGCTCTTGCTGCCGATTGAGCGCGACATTATCAACGAGGCGATGGCTGCAACGGCTGAAATCTATGAACTGCGCGGCGAAGAGGTGCCACCCGAACTGGAAGCCTTTTTGAATGGCGAAAAGGGCGACTAATCCTGACTGGGCTTGCCCAAGCGCAATCAGGCGAAAATTGCAGGAGCAGGGAATCCATGAAAATTCATAAACATGATGCCATTATCGTAGGAGCAGGCGGCGCGGGTTTGATGGCGGCGCTCTATGCCAGCAAAGGTGGCGCGGATGTGGCTGTCGTCAGCAAGCTGTATCCGACCCGCAGCCACACCGGCACGGCACAGGGCGGCATTGGCGCAGCGCTCGGCAATCTCGACGAAGACAAGCCGATTTATCACACCTACGATACGATTAAAGGCGGCGATTATCTGACCGACCAGGCGGCGGCAAAAGTGCTTGCCGAAAACGCCATTGACGCGGTTATCGAGTTGGAACACATGGGCTTGCCCTTCGACCGCACCGCCGATAAACGGATTAGCCAGCGCCGCTTTGGCGGCCATACGCGCAACTTTGGCCAAGAATTGGTGCGCCGCGCCTGTCATGCCGCCGACCGCACAGGACACATGATTTTGCAGACCCTCTATCAGCAATGTATCAAGAACGAGGTCAACTTCTTTGATGAATTTCAAGTCGTCGATATGATTGTCGTCGATGGGACAGTGGCGGGTGTGATTGCCATTGAACTGGGCAGTGGCGAATTCCATATTTTTCATGGCAAGGCAAGTTTCTTTGCCTCGGGTGGCTGGGGACGCTGCTGGTCAGTGACGAGCAATGCCCATTCGATGACTGGCGATGGCGCTGCGATTGCCTTGCGCCGTGGCGTGCCAATGCAGGATATGGAGTTCTTCCAGTTCCATCCGACAGGCATCTTCAGGATGGGGATTCTGATTACGGAGGGGGTTCGCGGCGAAGGCGGCGTGCTGATTAACGGACAAGGCGAACGTTTTATGGAGCGGTATGCACCCAGCGTCAAAGACCTCGCCAGCCGCGATGTGGTCAGCCGCGCCATTTATCTCGAAACCCGCGCCGGACGCAGCATCAAGAACCGCGGTTATGTGCATCTCGATATTCGTCCGAAGACCGTCAACCGCTTCTTTGCCGAAGAAGGGCGAGACAAGAAAGACTTCATTGACGAAGGCCATGTCGAGCGCAAGCTGCCGGATATTCTTGACTTTTGCCGAACTTATCTGGGTGTTGACCCCGTAAAAGAGCCGATGCCCGTACAGCCTACCGCTCATTATGCGATGGGAGGCATCCCGACCAATACAGAGGCTGAAGTCGTGATGGATGCGCGGGGGACGGTGATGCCCGGCTTGTATGCCGCTGGGGAAACCGCCTGCGTCAGTGTGCATGGGGCCAACCGTCTGGGGACAAACTCGCTGGTGGATTTGATTGTATTTGGTCGCCGCGGCGGGATGCACATGGCAGAATTCGTCAAACAAGCCGACTGGAAGCCCCTGCCAGCGGACCCAAGCGGCGAAATCCGCGCCGAGTTTGAACGGATTCGCCATGGCAGCGGCAAAACCCGCCCTGGCGAACTCCGCGCCAGATTGCAGCAGACGATGATGGACAATGTAGGCGTCTTCCGCACGCAGGAAACGATGCAGCAGGGCATTGATGAGCTTTCGGAACTGCGCGAGCGCTTTTACAATGACATCTGCATTGATGACAAAAACAAGGTGTTTAACACGGACCTGATGGAAGCCTGGGAGTTGGGCGCTTTGATTGACCTGGCGGATGTGACCGCACGCAGCGCCCTGGAACGCAAAGAAAGCCGCGGCGCACACAGCCGCGAAGACTTTAAGCAGCGCGATGATGAAAACTGGCTGGTGCATACTCTGGCTTATCACGATGGCAACCTCCAAAGGCCGAGCTATACCCTGAACTTCGACAAGGCGGTTGACCTTTCGTTATGGGAAGCGGAAAAAGAGCAGGGCATACCAGCCAACAAGCAGAAATTCCGACCGATAGAACGTGTCTATTAGCTAACAGTTGGCGATATTTGTTTGAACGAAAACCGAATTGGGGAAATCGCAATCATGGAAGTGACCTTCAAAATCAAACGGCAGAACCCGGAAATACCCGGCAAAAACAAACCCTACTGGCAAGAGTTCGTCCTGCAAGATGTAGACCCGACCGACCGCGTGCTGGAAATGCTGCACCGCATTAAATGGGAACAGGATGGCACCTTGTCCTTGCGCCGCTCCTGCGCCCATGGCGTCTGCGGCTCCGATGCCATGCGGATTAACGGGGTCAATGCGCTCGCCTGCAAAATTCTGGTGCAGGATGCGGGTCAGAAAATCCAGATTGAGCCGATTTTGGGGCTGCCGGTGGTCAAGGACTTAATCGTCGATATGGAGCCTTTCTTCGATCACTACAAACAGGTCATGCCCTTTTTTGTCAATGATGACCCGCCGCCCGCAGATGGTCGTGAACGCCTGCAAACACAGGCCGACCGCGAACAGTTTGACGATACCACCAAGTGCATTCTCTGTGCCTGCTGCACCACCTCCTGCCCCAGCTTCTGGGCGAATGGTCATTATGTTGGGCCAGCCGCGATTGTGCAGGCGCATCGCTTTATCTTCGATACGCGCGACCAGGCGGGCAAGGAACGTCTCAATATCCTTAGCGAACCCAACGGCGTCTGGCGCTGCCGCACGATTTTTAACTGCACGCCAGCTTGCCCGCGCGACATTGAAGTCACCAAAGCGATTGGCGAGGTCAAGCTGGCAATCCGCAAGGGCAAAACCGAAGGCATTATTCAGCCGCGCGACGTTGGTTAATGCAAGAAAAAGCTAAAGAAAATGAGAAAATGAAAGGACGAAAGGATGAAGCCTAAGGGCAAGGCGGAGAGACAGCCTCAATTTTGGACAAAGTTGATTGGGATAACGGTTGCTGTGGCAATCATTATGGTTTTGGTCTTTAGTGGGGTACAAAATGTTGTATATCAAATAGCTGAAATGCACCTCGAACTAGATACTGCAAAAAGCGAACTGGACGAGGCACAACGCCAACTAAATGAGAAAAGCAGTGCATTGGATACAACTCAAAGCGAACTGGTTGCCAAGAGTAGCGAATTAACTGAAACGCGCACCAAACTAGCTCAGGCGCAAAGCCAACTCGCTGAGTCCCAAGGCGAACCGGATGAGAAAATTATCGAATTGCAAGTGGCATATATCTTATCTTCCGAGTTAGCCAACGAATTAACAGCCGAACTCGCTGCTCGAACGATAATGAATTGTTACTTGTATGAGTATGTAGGCCTCACGAATTATATTCTGGACAAGGAGCGTTCCTTTACACCCGACCAGATTGCACGTTACAAACTCTATATCGACGAAGCTGAATTGTTCCATATCCCTCTCCTAAGCAAGGGAGTAGCAGACTATTGTCACAGCGGACCAGCCTTCGAAGCCGGTGAGGCGGCAGGCGCCCGTGCAGCGACTCGTTTAGCAAATGAACTGGGACTGAATCGAGTGGAAAGTGAAAAGTTGTTTGAAACGTATCTCGATAAAGAAGCTGATTCCTCGGAAAGTGCAGGGGAACGTACACCAGAGTTAGTTGTTGAGGGTTTTGCTGACGCCCAGGATCGCTTTTACCAACTGCAAGGAACGAATGTGGAGGAACTTTTTGCCAAGGCGCTTAGGGATTATAGAGCCGAAGAATGAATCCCATTCAACGGGTTGCAGTGATTGGTTCAGGCACGATGGGGTGGCAGATTTCGCTGCAAATCGGGCGGCATGGCTTTCCTGTTGTGCTGTATGATATTGACGAATCGGCTTTGGAGCGGGCGGCAGCCGTCTCGGCTTGCACGGCTGCCGACTGGGTTGCAGCGGGAACGCTGTCGGCTGGGGCGGAAGCGGCAATCTTCGAGAACATTTCATACGAAGCGGATTTGATGACGGCGCTGCGGGATGTGGATTTGGCGATTGAAGCCGTGCCAGAAAAGCTGGCGCTCAAGCGCAAAGTCTTCGCCCAACTGGACGGACTCCTGCGCCAGCCGGCCATCATTGCGACCAATAGCTCCTCCATCTGCGTGAGCCTGCTGGAAGACGCGACTGAACGCGCCCAACAGGTGGCGAACTTTCATTTTTATCTGCCTGTTTGGGATAGCCCGATGGTCGAGGTTGGCGGCGGGTCATCCACCCGTGCCGATGTGCTGGACGCGCTTGACCTGTTTGCGCGGCAGATTGGCATCTTGCCCTTGCGAGTCCGCCGCGAAAGCATCGGCTTCATCTTTAACCGCGTCTGGCGAGCCATCAAAAAAGAGGTGATGAAAGTGGCTGACAGCGGGGTTGCCAGCCTTGAGGATATTGACCGCGCCTGGATGATAAAATTTGGCAGCGACAAACTGCCGCCCTTTGCCCAGATGGATCGGATTGGCTTGGATGTCATCCAGGACATCGAACAGCATTATGCCAGCCAAAGCGGCGATCCTGATGACCTGCCCCTGCCGATTTTGACGGAGAAGGTCGCGCGGGGGGACTTGGGGGTCAAGAGCGGCCGCGGGTTTTATGCGTATCCCCATCCGGCTTATGCCGACCCTGATTTTTTGAAGCCGCGTTCGGCTGATGACTAAAACAGCCGCGAAGTCGCCTGTCCACTCTTGACAGCCTGCCAGCGCTGTCGTAGAATACTTTTGCTGCTTATTGCGGGAAACGAAATCTTGAATTTTGTTCTGCCATTGTGCTATACTCGCTAGGCTGTGCCACCATAGCTCAATTGGCAGAGCACCTGTTTTGTAAACAGGTTGTTCTGGGTTCGAGTCCCAGTGGTGGCTTTGGCTGAACAAGCCAAATCAGGGGTCGGTGCCCGAGTGGCTAAAGGGGGCGGACTGTAAATTCGCTGGCGAGAGCCTACACTGGTTCGAATCCAGTCCGGCCCAAATGGTGCCTCCGTAGCTCAGGGGTAGAGCGCTCCCTTGGTAAGGGCGAGGTCATGAGTTCAAATCTCATCGGAGGCTTTGCTTGGGGACGCAAGCATGTTATCTTGTCTGATGTCAACTGGATGAGGGCTTGTCATGGCAAAAAGAGGACAGCGCATCGTTGTCAAACTGCGCAGCACTGAGAGTGGTCACATGTATATCACCGAGAAGAACCGCCGCAACACGCAGGGACGGCTGGAACTGAGGAAATATGACCCGCTTCTGCGCAGGCATGTGGTGTACCGCGAAACCAAGTAGCGCGGTGATACGTATAGTGGAGTGCGATGCTTCACAGGACGCGAAAAGGGTATAGGGGTATAGCTCAGTTGGTAGAGCGACGGTCTCCAAAACCGTAGGTCGAGAGTTCGAGTCTTTCTGCCCCTGTCAGTCAATCCGAAAACACCGTCCTCTGTGGCGGTGTTTATCTATCAGGAATGGTCAGCAATCCCGATAAATGGATCGAAGGAGCAAGGTGATGGCGGCAGGAAAGACGGTTAAAGAACAAAAAGAGAAGGCGATAACCGAGAAGAAGGGGACGGCAACCCCTGGTCGGCGCAGCCGCAAGGCAAAGAAAACCAAAAATGAGCCACAGGGCAACACCCTGACGCGCCCGCTGTATCAGACTGTGGATTATTTTAGCAATGTCCGCTCCGAGCTTAACAAAGTGGCTTGGCCCAATCGGGCGGATACGCGGCGTCTCACCATCCTGTGCATCAATGTGACCATCGCTTCCTCCATCTTTTTAGGGATTTTGAGTGTCATCCTGACCGAGTTTATGCGCCTGGGGCTAAGCCCAGGCAACTCCTGGATGCTGCTGGCTGTGATTGTGGCGATGGTCGGCGGCGCGTTTTATATGATTCGGCGCGGTTCTATCTAGCTGGCATGAACGTGATTTATCGTCAGCCACTTTGTCAATTCAGCAGAAAATGATTATGAACAACAAACCGAAGCGCAAACAGCAGATAACCGACTATGATCCCACCCCGGTGTATATCGAAGGCGATGCCCTGGAAGATGATGAGGTTGAGGGGCTGAACATCGTCCTTGAGGATGTGGCCGAGGAGGAGGAATCCAAACGCAGCTGGTTCTTCATTCACTGCTATTCCGGCTACGAGAAAAAAGTTGAGCACGCCCTGCGTCAGCGCATTGACAGCATGAATATGGAAAAAGAGATTTACAATGTGCTCATCCCCACCGAAGACGAAATCGAAGTCAAGGATGGCAAGCGGCGCACGGTCGAAAAGCGCGTGTTCCCTGGTTATGTCATGGTGCAGATGCGCTGGGTTTGGGATGAGGAGAAGAAGAAAAACCGGCTGAATGACGATGCCTGGTACACGGTGCGCAATACGCCGGGCGTTGTCAACTTTGTTGGCGCTGACCCTGAAGCGGGCATTCAAGCCACGCCGCTGCGCCCGGAAGAGGTCAAGCGGATTATGGACCGCATGGATTCCGAAGACAAGGTCGTCAAGGTCGATTACAAAATTGGCGAGCGGATACGGATTGTGGGCGGGCCCTTTAACGACTTTCCGGGGACGGTGGCATCGATTGACCCCAGCCGTGAAAAAGTGCGGGTGATGGTCGATTTCTTTGGGCGTGAAACCGCCGTTGTGCTTAGTTTTATGGAAGTGGAAAGAATGTAGAGCGAGGTAAGGGAATGGCAAAAAAAGTCAAAGCGATGGTCAAGCTGCAAATTCCGGCTGGCAAGGCGAATCCGGCGCCGCCGATTGGGCCGGCGCTGGCGCAGCATGGCATTAACCTGATGCAATTTTGTAAGGAATACAACGGGCGCACCTCCAGCCGCATCGGTGAAATCGTGCCAGCAGAGATTACGATTTTCACGGACGGGTCCTTCAGGTTTGTCTTGAAGAGTCCGCCCACCTCCTTTTTAATCAAGCGGGCGGCCGGCATCCAAAAAGCGGCATCCAACCCGGCAACTGAAACGGCCGCGATTTTGAGCCGTGACCAGGTTCGGGAAATCGCCCAAATCAAGATGAATGACATGAACGCTATCGACATCGAAGGGGCGATGCGTCAGGTTGAAGGCACTGCCCGTCAGATGGGCATCAAGGTTTCCAATTAGCTGCATGACGCCAAACCAATAATATGTGGGAGGGCTTTCCCGCCCGATGACCACCAGGAGAGATGAACATGGGAAGACGTTACAAGGACGCATTGAAGCGGTTTGACCGCCAGCAGACCTATCCGATGGATGAAGCGGTCAGAATTGTCCAGCAGAATGCCACTGCCAAGTTTGACGAGACGATTGAACTGCACTTTCGTCTTGGGATTGACCCGCGCCACAGTGACCAGCAAGTCCGCACGACAGTGATGCTGCCACACGGAACTGGCAAGTCCGTTCGGATTTTGGCATTTGTGGATGAAAGCCGGGCGGAAGCCGCCAGGGCTGCTGGCGCTGATGTGATTGGCACGGACGAGGTGATTGCCCGCATTCGGCAGGGTTGGCTGGCGTTTGACGCGACTGTTGCCATCCCGCCGATGATGCGCAAAGTCGGGCCTATTGCGCGGATTCTGGGACCGCGCGGTTTGATGCCCAACCCGAAAGCCGGCACCGTCGTGCCGCCAGACGACCTGCCACGGGTCATCGCTGAATTGAAAGCCGGGCGGGTGGAATTCCGCAACGACAGAACGGGCAATCTGCATATTCCGGTGGGCAAAGCCAGCTTTGAGTATGACAAGCTGTACGAGAACATCATGACCGTTGTCGGTGCGGTGCAGGCTGTCAAGCCCGATTCGCAAAAGGGGGTTTATATCCGCCGCACGGTGTTAAGCTCGACGATGGGGCCTGGTGTGCGCGTCGAGGGCATTAACTAGCGGATTTTGCCTGCGCCGTCTATTTCTTCAGGCGCTCGAAGTATTGCTTGCGAAACTTGGCGACCTTGGGCGCAATGACAAAGGCGCAGTAACCTTGATAGGGATTATTGGCAAAGTAATTTTGATGATAACCCTCGGCGACCCAAAAGGTGCTGGCTGGGCTGACTTCGGTGACGATTTTGTTGCGATAAAGCCTTTGACTGTCGAGGCGGCGGATGGTTTCTTGGGCGATGCGTTTTTGCTCGGCAGAGTGATACCAGATGCCTGAACGATATTGCGGACCGCGGTCATTGCCCTGGCGGTTGAGCGTGGTCGGGTCGTGAATGGTGAAGAAGATATTCAGGATGTCCTGAAAGCTGATTATCTCGGTATCAAAGCTGACATTGACGACCTCGGCGTGACCGGTGGTTTTGCTGCACACCTGTTCATAGCTCGGATGATCGACATGCCCGCCCATATAACCGGAGATGGCTGAATCCACGCCTGTTAATTGATTGTAGACGGCCTCCACGCACCAAAAACATCCGCCCCCCAATGTTGCGATTTCCTTGCTCATCACAGCTATCCTTTAACTCTCATTTGACCCTTGCAGTATCGCAGGTGATTGTTGTTATTCTCTTACCATATCATAAATTTTGCATCAGAAAATAGGATGGGCGCTGATTGTCCGCGTTAATCGCCCCCATTCTTCCAGCGTCAGGGTCTCAGCGCGGCGCTGCGGGTCGATATTGGCGGCGGTGAGCAGGTCACGGGCGGTGCTGGCATGGATGTGCAGACCAGCGGCAAGCGCATTTTTCAGTTGTTTGCGTTTCATGCCAAAGCCCGCTTTGACGACGCGGAAAAATGCCTGCGCTGTCGGCACATCGACTGGATGGGTCGGATGGGTTTCGATGCGCAGGACAGCGCTGTGGATATTCGGGCGGGGCCAGAACACAGCCGGGCTTAACTTGCCGATGATGCGCGGCTTGCCATAAAATTGAACAGCGACCGCCAGCAGGCTCATATTGCCGGCGCTCCCCATGATGCGCTCGGCCACTTCGTACTGCATGGTGATGACCATCCGCCTGGGACGGTGGTTTGGCTCCAGCAAGTGCCAGAGTATGGCGCTGCTGATGTAGTAAGGCACATTGGCGACGACGATGAAATCCCGATTGCCGACCAGACTGCGGATGTCCGTTTTCAGGATGTCGTCAAAGACAAAATACACATTGGGCACCGCATCAAATTGGTCTTCGAGCAGGGGTTGAAGTCGCTCGTCCACCTCGACTGAAAAGACATGGCGGGCTGCCCCTGCCAGCCTAGCGGTCAAGGCGCCTGTTCCTGCGCCAACTTCAACCACCGTGTCATCGGGCCCAAGCTCGGCGGCGGCAACGATTTTGTCCAAGGCCCTGGGGTCGTGCATGAAGTTCTGTCCCAGGCTCTTTTTGGGGAAGAGGTCGTAACTATCGAGTAGCGCTTTCGGGCTGGATGACATCATCCGCCTCCGGCCGGGCTGGCTGACGAGAGATGCCCAGTTGACCATATCTGCCACGCTTTGAGTAGGGTCAAGTATGATTCGCGCCTGCCCCTTGCTAAAATGAGCCTGGATATATGGAGTTGGCAAGGATGTTCGATGATGCTGCTTGACCCTCAATTCATACCGATACTGATTTTCATCCTGCGGGTGACGAACAATGTCATCGGCACGGTGCGCCTGATATTTGTATCACGGGGACAGCGTGTGTGGGGTTTTGCCCTGGCTTCGCTGGAATCCCTGCTCTTTGCCTATACCGCCGGGCAGGTCATCACAGATTTGGAGAGTATGCCCAAATTGGCAGCCTATGTATTGGGCTTCGCGGTGGGCGGGTATGTCGGGGTGCTGGTGGAAAATCGCTTTGTGCGTGCTTATGAAAATGTTACGCTTATTGCTTCACCCGCGATTGCCCATCAAATTGCCCTGGCGCTGCGCGATGCCAATCATGGGGTGACCGAAATCATGGGCGAGGGCGCCCGCGGCGAGGTGATGGAACTGCGGGTGATTACCCATCGCCGCGATTTGCAGGATGTCCTCGCTATCGCACGCGACATCAAGGAAGATGTGTTCGTCACTGTGGAACATTCAGAATTTATTCGCAATGGCTGGATACGGGCGCATCACCGCTGATTTGGACTACGTCCCTGGCTGCTCTTCCTCCAGCGCCAGTTCGACAAAGTAGGTCGGGGTGCCGAGCAGCCGATGAATCGGGCATTTGCCAGCAATATCGTGAAGCCGCCGCCGCTGTTTGTCATCAAGCTCGCCATGGAAGGTCAGCGCCTTGCGGACTTCGTGGACATACAGGTCGCTGCCTTCGTGGAGCGGATAATCCGCGCCTCTGAAACGCTCATAGTCCACTTGGACATCGACGCCCTGCAAATCCCAGCCTTTGCGCTCGGCATAGAGTTTGCAGGTAATCGCCATACATGAACCCAGGGCGCCGAGCATCATTTCGCCCGGCGTGGGGGCGGTATCGCTGCCGCCAGCTTCAAGCGGCTCGTCAGCGTGCCATTCATGCTGCCGTACCGTCACAGCTGTTCTCATTCCATCACGCAGGCTGATTTTAACGGGCATGGCTTGCTCCTTTGACTTTTGTCCATCAACTGGCTTTAGATGCTGTATCCAATGGGAGGAACTGTCAGCACGAACATGACCGACAAGGTGGCTATCAGGAGCGGCAGCAGCAGCACCACCGCCAGAATCGGCTTTTCGTCCTTCAGGTGCATGTAAAACCAGATGACCAGGCTGGATTTGACGATGGCAATCCCCAGCAGAAGAATCGCTTTGACCGCCTGCAAGGTTGCCGCTGCGGGGTCGCCGGCGGGGGTATCATGGATGGCGCTTTTGAGCAGTTCGGCGCTGAGCACCTCGATAATGGTCAAAACAGCCAGGCCGCCAAAGACAACGGTATAGATGCCGCCCTCCACTGTGATTTCACGCCCGCGAATGATGACCGTATTGCTGTGGTGTTCGTGGTCATCGTGGCTGTGTTCTTGTCCGATTGAGGTTGCTTCCGCCATGTGTCGCGCTCCTTATACGAGGTAAATCAGTGTGAACAGCATAATCCAGACCACATCGACAAAGTGCCAGTAAAGCCCGAACATCTCGATGCCGATGGGATTGCTGTCATAACGCCCTTTGCGGCCGCGCCGCAGGACTTCCAATGCCCAGAGGACACCGACGAAGACATGGACGCCGTGGAAGAAGGTCGGCGCATAAAAGCGCATCCCGAAGGAACTCCATTCCGAGCCGGTATCGAAGCCCAGCACGATGCCCAGATGCGCCAGTTCGCTGTATTCGATGTATTGCCCGCCGAGGAAGACTGCCCCGCCCAGCGCGGTGGCGGCAATCCAGCGCAGCATACCCTGACGATTGCCCTTTTGCATCTCGCGCAGGCCCATCACCATAAAATAACTGCTGGCGAGCAGGATAAAGGTGTTGGCAGTCACCAGCCCGATGCCAAGCTCTTCGTGCGCCAGCGACACCACTTCCGCTTCGTTGATGCGGAAGATGACATAACCGACAATCATAATCGAGAAGATGACAATTTCGGATGCGAGATAAAGCCACATGCCGAGCTTCATATTTTCGTTATGGTCTTCGGCGCTGATATGCCCATGGTCTTCGTGGGCAGGGGCCGTTGCGGTCAGTTGTGCCATGTCAGTCCCTTCTATTTCTGATAGCCAATAGCACGCGGAATGGCTTTGATGACGCTGGAAATGCCGCCGGCGATTTTACCCGTTTCACGAATGGGCAATATCTGGGTGCGGTTACCGTCAGTTGGCTCGATTTCCTGCACTTCTTGCACCCCGCGATGTGCCAGATAAAAGAAGACAGCCATCCCGCCAGCGGCAACCGCCAGAGAAACGAAGATAATCAATATGAAGCCGAGCAGCACGGCAAATTGGCTCGTGCCGCCAATCGACTGATTGGCGAAATCATCCGGTGGCAAGACCAGGCCAAGAATATCCTGTATCGGGATGACAAATTCACCAAAGCCGTTGGCAGCCGCATCGGCATTGGGTTCGTTGGCGGTTTGCAGCCGCAGGCCAAGTGGCAGCAGCGCCAGGGCAAACAGGGCAATCGTGCTGACAACCGAAATCGTCAGGACGAGGAAGAGTTGCCCGGCATAAAAAGCCATCGTCTGCCACAGGCAGGAAAGGGCCATCAAGATGGCGCCGGGTGTGCCGAAGAGGCCGGCAACCGCCCCCAGAAAGAAACGCCAGCCGCCGAAAATCCCCAGCCATATCAGGAACCAGGGGACGTTCACCAGCCAGTTCAACAGAAAAAGCCCCAGATTAAGATAGGGAAAGCGCATCGGGCGCGGTGAGTCGTTGATAATCCGCCAGGCGAAATCCCAAAGCCACTTCCCGGATGCGAAAACTCGTCCTGTGGTTTTTAGGGCAAATTCATTTTCGGGCGGGGCCTCATCATGTTCATGGCTGTGTTCGCCATGCTCGCTCATCTTGGGGTCGAATGCGCCCACGCCCCACATAAATGCGCCCATGGATGCAAATGCCGCCAAGACCAAGCCGACCTGTGCGCCTTCGCTGGTTTCGGCATTGATCCAGACTGGCTCCATATTCTGTAGCGAGCGCACCGCATACACAAAGATGAGCGATGCAATGAACGCTACAATCATGTACGGTATCGCCCGCGGCAGTCCGGGTTTATCCATCTATTGCCACTCCCTCATGCTGATTGCCTGTTTCCGAATCGATATGCTATCGAGTATATCATATCAGCGCACCCAATACAGAACGATGTAGAACAATATCCAGGCGAAGGTCACAAAATACCAAAGGCGGGCAGTCCCTTCGACCGCCCATGAATCGTGTTCATCGCCGCTGTACATTCCCAGACCTCCGTTGCGATGCACCTTCACCATGAGAGCGATAATCACCAGCGCATGGACAAAGTGGAAACCCGTCATCAAGCGGAAGGTCGCGCCATATTGAGTCGCCAGGGCGGCATCGGATACGCTGACAAATTCGTAGATGATGATTGCCATAAAGGCGAAGCCGAGTCCGGTCGCCAGCCGCCAGTTGTTCAGGAAAGCCGCGATGCGTCCGCCGCGCAGAGTTTTCAAACCCTGGTGAACCAGCCACGAACTGATGAGCAAAGCCAGGGTGGCGAGGCTGGGCAAAATCGGATTAAAGGCTTCGACGCCGCGCGGCGGCCATTCGGCATAACTGAAGCGCAGCTGCCAGTTGACCACAACCATCGCCACAAAGGCCATCATCCAGCTAACCTGAAAGATGTTCATGCCCAGGCGGTTGTTCTTCAGGCGCATGTCAGCATCGCGCTCTGCCCGTATTTTTTGTTTTTCCTGTCGGTCAATCAAACTTGTCATGGCTGTCTTGGGCTGTCGAATGCGATGTCGAGCGCATCCAGGTAAGCGGTGGCGGCTTCAGTGCCATAGCCGTATGGGTCTTCAAAGGGAATGGGGTCGTCCTCAAAGTTGGTTGGCGGCGGCGGTGAGGTTGTCGCCCATTCGAGGGTCAAGGCACGCCAGGGATTGGCGCCAGCGACCGCTCCATGGAAGTAGCTCTGAATGATGTTGTAAATCACGATAAAAGTTGAAAAGCCGAGTACAAATGCTGCTAAGCTAATCAGCCGATTGAAATCGGTAAATGCCGGGTCATAAACCGCGACGCGGCGCGGCATACCCAACATGCCGACAATGTGCATCGGAAAGAAGGTGAACAGAAAGCCGAAATAGGTCAGGACAAAGTGCAGCCTGCCGAGCCGCTCGTTCATCATCCGCCCGGTGATTTTCGGAAACCAATGATAAAGCGCCGCATAAATGGCGAAAACGCTGCCGCCAAAGAGGACAAAGTGGAAGTGGCTGACGACGAAATAGGTATCGTGAACATGAATGTCGAAGGGCAGCGCTGCCAGCATCACGCCAGTGATGCCGCCGATGACAAACATGGACATAAAACCCAACGCGAAGAGCATGGCGCTGGTAAAACGTATCTTGCCGCCCCAGATGGTGCCCAGCCAACTGAACATCTTGATGCCAGTCGGCACGGCGATAATCATGGTGGTAATCATAAAGGGAATCCGCAGTTCGGGCTGGAGGCTGGTGAACATGTGATGCGCCCAGACCGTGAAGCCGACAATCGCAATGGACATACTGGACAGGCCAACCATGCGATAGCCAAAGACGGGCTTGCGGCTGTGAATCGAGAGGACTTCGGACAGCACGCCCATTCCCGGCAGCACCATGATATACACCGCCGGATGACTGTAGAACCAGAAAATGTTCTGCCAGAGCAGCACATCGCCACCGCCGGCGGCATCAAAAAAGGTCGTGCCAGCCATGCGGTCGAGCAGGAGCAGGGTCAGAGCGCCAGCAAGGAAGGGCGTTGCCATCACGGCGATAATGCTGGTTGCCAAAACTGCCCAGCAGAGCAGTGGCATCCTCCAGATGGTCATTTCTGGCGGGCGCATGTTGAGGATGGTCACGATAAAGTTGATGGACCCGAGAATGGACGAAATCCCCAGCAGGTGAGCGCCCAGCGCCCAGAGTGTCTGGCCGTCGTCGCTAAACAGGGTCGAGAGCGGCGGGTAGGCTGTCCAGCCGGCTTCAGCCGGGCCGACGAAATAACCCAGCAGCACCACAATGCCAGCTGGCGGAATCAGCCAGAAGGCAAAAGCGTTCAGCCAGGGGAAGGCCATATCCTTGGCGCCGAGTTGAAGCGGCACCACATAATTGCCATAAGCAGCCCACATCGGGATAATGAACAGGAAAATCATAATCGTGCCGTGCATGGTGAACAGGCTGTTGTAGGCTGCGCCCGATACCATCAAGTCCAGTTCGGGCGTCCAAAGCTCAAGACGGATGCCCATCGCCAGGGCGCCGCCGACGATGAAGAAAATCAACGAGGCAACGCCATACTGCACACCGATGATTTTGTGGTCAACGCTCCAGCGCAAGTATTCCCCTAAAGCTGGACGCCTGATGGCTTCGATGCTTTGCTGCCGTTGCTGCTGCTGTCCCAATGGAACGGAAATGGTTGTCATAATGGACTGCGCCTTTCACTATCCAAGCATAAATCGACTTGCAGGAAATCAGGCTGGCTGCCCTCAGGTAAGCTCAACCAGCCATTTTTGGACTTCATAGATGTTTGTACTGCGATTGAACTTTTTCTCAATCGGGACAAGGTCGCTGCCCACCCAGATTTTCAGGTCAGCATCCAAATCAAAACTCCCGGCTGATTCAACACTGAACTTGGTTATCTTGCTGTACGGGATGGACAGATATTCCTTTTTCCTGCCGGTCATCCCCTGCACATCAACCAGGATGAGGCGCTTGCTGGTGAATATGAAGGTGTCCCGAATGACCTGGAATCCTGCCCGAATCTCCTCATTGTCAGCCAGAAGCCTGCCATAATCTTTGGTCAGCTTTTCCATGCTGACACTGCCAGCGACTCCCATCAATTTATTGAACATGCTGCCCCCTTTTTATGGCTCACTTCGTCATGCGAGAAGCCGCGGGCTTGCTAGCCGCCGCTCTCGGTTGCTTCGGCAGTGTCTTCTTCATCACCCTGCCCGAAGTTAATATCGACTTCAATATCGAACACCATCTGGATGACTTCAGGAATGGCGATGGTGTTGTTTTCGTTATCACAATCCGATTGTTCCCCCTGGGTACACAGGTAAGCCACGATAGAGTAGAGTTCTTCGGCGGTCATGGCGTTGGTGTCGGGTTCATCGGGACCAAAGTTCGCCATCTGGTCGGTATAACCTGGCACCAGAAAAGCAGCCGCGTTCCAGACGGATGTCATCAGATATTCTTCGGCCGATTGCCCGGCGACCCGCTCGCCCGCTCGGTCGGCGATGCCATTGAGCGACGGTCCCGTAGACCCTGTCCAGCCAAGACTATCGAGGATGTGACAACTGTTGCAGATGTAATTTTGAATCGTGATCTCACCGCGCAGTATCGGGTCGGCTGGCGGGTTGAGGATGGCGTGGATGGCTGGCTCATAAAACTGCTCCAGAAATTGGCTTTCGTCTTCATAGACAACCACCGTCCCTGTCATCCGTCCGTGTCCATCGCCGCAGAGTTCGGCGCAGACGATGGGATATTCTGCCGGATAGCTTTCATCTTCGACCCGTATAGGCGTAAAACGCAGTTGCGTCGGGCGTCCGCCTTCGGCTGGGTTGCCAGGCAGCAAATCCTGCTTGACGCGCATGGCTGGAATCCAGTAGGAATGAATGACATCCTGGGCCTGCAAGTGCAGGTCAACATTTTGGCCGATATAGGTGTGCAAGGCGGCGCCGCTGTTGATGACAATCGGCTCTCCGTTCGCATCGCTGCGCCCGGTTTCATAATGATGAGTCCAGGCGTAACGCGCTCCAGTCACTTTGATGGCGATTGTTTCGCCGTTGACCATATTGACATTGCTTTTGGGCGCCGAATGCTGACTCCACACATTGAAGCTGATAACCGCGAGGAAAACCACAACCAGCGCAGGGATGATTGTCCATACGATTTCGAGGGTCATATTGCCGTGATACGAGGGGCCATCGCTGTTATCGCCAGGCTTGGCGCGGAATGCAATCACCGAGATGACCAGCAGTCCCTGGATTAAAAAGAAGACCACGCCCCCGATGATAAGCAATATCATAAAGAGATTGTCGACGTTTTTGGATTCGGCAGATGCCTGTGGCGGGAAGATGCCCGGCACGAATGTCGTGAACCAGCTGACGCCCACAACTG
This sequence comes from Aggregatilineales bacterium, assembly GCA_965214515.1. Classification (GTDB taxonomy): domain Bacteria; phylum Chloroflexota; class Anaerolineae; order Aggregatilineales; family Phototrophicaceae; genus UBA6055. The sequence continues at coordinate 2,040,806 of OZ243955.1, read as the reverse complement.
TGACCAGCAAAAATGCCACAGCGACCAAGATGGGCACCAAGCCGAATGACGATCTGTTGCTGTTGTTGTTCTCCATATCGGATGTCCACTCTCATCCACAGCCCATTGTTATGGCGAAATGCGACTGATGAACGCGCTCGCTCGAACAAATATAGGGCTATTATGCGCTCTGATTGCTCTGCTTGTACTATTTATCACAATTCTACTCAAAAGACCGTACTTTTACAAGGCAGCTCGAGGTCAATTATCGCGCTTGTTATGGCTTGAGTATCATCGGAATGCCGATGTATCATTGAATAACTGACGGATAATCGAATCGCAGTGATAGGATGTCCTCGGGCAAGCCCTCAAAATCCGTGTCATCGTTGGCATTCAAGCTGGCTACCTTGCTGCTGCTGGTCATCACGCTGGCTCTGGGGGTGGTGACATTTTTTGCGCTTCAGGAGATTCTGCTGACAGTGGGCGCGTTTCTCATTGTGGAGAATGTGGATGGGTCAGTTCGTCAGCGCTATTCGCTGATTGTGCTGCGCAATATCTGGCTGCTGGGTGGCGGGGCGCTGCTGCTTGTTTTTGTGGTCGGGAGTCTGCATCACTTCACACAAAGGCTGGAACAGTCGCGGTCAAGGCGCATGTTGCTGCGGATTCTGGTCTTTGAGATTCTCGTCATCGGCGCAAGTATGGTGATGACAGGTTGAGCTTGGCAGCTGCCTGTCAAGCCGCGCCAAAGAAGTAGTATTTGAAGGAGATATGGCAGCATGGACATCCTTCTCACCCTTGCCGAAGCCAGTCGCTGGTCATCAGATTATTATAAACGTGACATCTCCAGGTCAAACATCACCTATTTGATTGCTTACGGGCGAATCAGCAGCGTCATTCGCAATGGCAATATCATGGTCTATCGGCAAGAACTGAAGGATTATTATGACGCGGAATTTGCACAGCAGCGAAAAGCGCTGGAACAACTCAACCGCGAAATCAATCTGCGCTTGGCTTTTGACGAATTCAGGGAAAAAGAGCGCACCAAACACGTTCATCGGCTGCACCCCTACAAGGGCAAGTTCATTCCCCAGTTAGTGGAATACTTTTTAGACAGTCATACGGATGAGTATAAACAGGAAACTTATTTTGAACACGGCGACATCGTTCTGGATCCATTTTGTGGCAGTGGAACAACGCTCGTGCAGGCATCAGAACTGGGCTTGCATGCGATAGGCTTTGATATTTCAGAGTTCAACACGCTGATTGCCAATACCAAGGTTCACAAACACGACCTGATAGCGCTCATTCAGCAAATACGGCGCATTACGAACAAACTGATGGCTTTCTATGATGAAAATGGCCTGCGCGAATTTGACCATGAATTGTCCCAGCAGCTTTCTCGCTTCAATGCAAATTACTTTCCTTCGCCCGAATTCAAATTGCGTGCGCGGAAAAAAGAAGTCAATCCCAAGGAATATGGCGCGGAAAAAGAGCGCTTATTTGCATCTGTCTTTTATGATTTAACCAGGAAATATGCTGTTGACCTCAAAAATACAGGCGCGTCCTTTCTTGATAAATGGTATGTGCCTTCAATTCGCGCTGAAATCGAATATCTTTCAGGCTTAATCCGAAAAATTGAGGATATGGATGTGCAAAACACCATTTGGGTCATTCTGTCGCGGACGATTCGCTCGGCAAGGGCAACGCCCCATTTGGATTTAGCGACCTTGAAAGAGCCCGTCTTTTCCACCTATTACTGTCGGAAACATCTGAAAATCTGCAAGCCTCTGTTCACCTTGACCGAGTGGTGGAAACGTTATAGTGCTGACGCCATTCGCAGGTTTGCCGAATTCGACAGCTTGAGAACAAATACTTTCCAACTTGCGCTCGCCGGTGATTCCCGCTCCATTCCACTGTTGAGATTACTGAATTTGCGGCATCCTGCTTTTGCCAGCCTGATTAAGAAGAAGAAAATTGCCGGGATATTTACCAGCCCTCCGTATGTCGGCATGATCGATTACCACGAGCAGCATGCCTATGCTTATGAGTTGATGGGCATAGACAGACGCGATGATGCTGAAATCGGTCCCTTGTTCAAAGGCAAGGGAAAAGAGGCGCGGGCCTCTTATGTGCAAGGCATCGTCGAGGTTCTAAAACACTGCAAGCCATTTCTTGTCGAGAATTACAATGTATTTTTAGTCGCCAATGACAAGCACAATCTATATCCTGAAATTGCTGAATGTTCGCACATGAAAATCGTGAACCGATTTGAACGACCCGTTTTACGAAGGTCCGAATTCGACAGGTCAGCCTATTCTGAAACCATTTTTCACTTGAAAGAAATCTAACTAGGAGAATAGGAAGCCTGAAAAATGCCGTCTATCTCGGATGTTACCCGTTCACGAATCACTGCTTATATCGAAGTATTTATAGAAAACCTGGTGGAACGCTATCGTGACCACGCAATCAAGCTCGTCCAAAAGTCAGGGGCTATTTTGCTATGGCCTACAATCCTTTTGGCAACTCACGGGAAGAATACAACTGGTCAATCGCTAAGAAATATATGCCCTATGATGAAGGTTTGCTGATTGGCGATGAATTCTGGAATGTGGTTGGCGGCGCCACGGCTTATCAGGAGTTGCTCGAAATCTATCAGCATGTTGGCAATGTTAAAGCAAAATATATCCTCGATGCACTCGCATTTGGATTCTAATCAAGCCGCGCCAAAGAAATAATACTCAAGAATATCGCGCGTGATGGGCGCTGCAACCAGTGAGCCTTCGCCCGAGTTTTCTACCAGTGTCGCAATCGCAATTTGAGGGTCTTTTGCCGGCGCATAAGCCAGAAACCAGCTATGGGGCAGCACATCCTCGCCGGGCGCCTGAGCGGTGCCGGTTTTGCCGCAGACGCCGATGTCCAGCAAGGGCGAATAGATGAATGGTCGCGCGGCAGTGCCGAAAGGGCTGCCAACAACATCGCACAGCCCCCGTTGGATGATGGCGAGGCTCTCAGCCGCGATTTCGGTATCGAGCATGACATCACGTCTGGCAACGCGGGTGCGCTGGTCGAGGATGCCGCGTTCACGCACCAGCTGCGGCCGCAAGAGATAACCGCCATTCGCCACAGTAGCATACATCCGCACCATTTGCAGCGGCGTTGCCAGCATCTCGCCCTGACCAATCGACAGATTGATGGCAAAGGCATACGACCAGGGCTCGCCGGTGGTTTGCTGTACATTATCTGGCGTCGGGATATGCCCACTGCTTTCGTCAACAGCGATGATGCCCGTGGGTGCGCCCAAGCCCAGCTTTTTTGCGTATGACGGGAGCAGGTAGCGGTCTTCGCTGTTGAGGCGGAATCCGACCTCGTAGAAAAAGGGGTTGCAGCTGTGGGTAATGGCGGATTGCACCGTCATGCTGCCATGCCCGCCTGGGAGCCAGTCATAGAGGATGGCATAGCCCTTAGTCCAGCTGCCCGTGCAAAAATAGCGGGTTGCATCATCGTAGACACCGCTTTCGAGCGCGGCGATGGCAGTGACCCCCTTCATAATAGAGCCAGTGGGGTACACGCCCTGCGTCGGGCGATTAATCTGTGGACTGCGGTCATCCTGCGCCAGATTTTCCAGCACAGCATCAGCGGCTTCACGACCGACCGCCGGAAACGGATTCTGCACATTGCCCTCAAACGAGGGATAGCTGATCATCGCTAGAATGTCGCCGTTGGTGACATCCATGACGACGACGGCTGCCCCTTTGGAGGTTTTGCCCCAGAAGCCTCGATTGGCGCTATATGCCTCCTCCAGCAGGCGGGCTGCATTTTCTTGCAAATCGGCATCAATCGTCAGCCAGATGCTTTCCGCTATCTGCGAGCGGACTTCGGTCAGGACGCGCAAGCGCAAGCCAGCGGCAGATACCAGCACCAGCCGTCCACCCGGACGACCAGAGAGGACATCATTCCAACTCGCTTCGACGCCAGCTTGACCGATGATGGTTTCGGCGTTATAGCCCAAAGCCGCCAATTCGGGGACTTGCGCTTCATTAGGGTAGCCCACATGCCCGATAATATGCGGCATCAGCGAGCCGCGCAGATAGCGGCGGGTTGACTGCTGACGAAACTCGGCACGGCACAGCCTTTCCACCTGTTGATGGTATGCCATGAAGACCGGCGGCTCCATGATGCCGGCATCCACTTCCCAATGGACAAGCGAACGGGTATCAAAGAGTTCGATAATCTCGTCCAGTGATTTGTCTACCGCCTCCGCCAGAATCCGAAAACAGGCCGGACGGTCAGGGATGTCCTCATTATTGACCAAAACCTGCACCACGCGCCCGTTCTGGTCGGCGAGCGCCTTGCCATGGCGGTCATAAATGTTAGCGCGGCTGGGAATCTGCGGGTCGAAGACCAGTTGGGCGCCGTTCCCCATCTCGGCAAAGATGTCAGCCAGGGACCAGGCGATGCGCCATTGTCCCACCTCGGGGTCAATGACCAGGCGCAGTTGACGCGCGGGGTCGGTGAAGGAGCCGAGAATGCGGGTGTGAAAGGTCATTTGATATTGAAAAACAAGAACTTGCCCATCGCGGAAGAGGGTCAGCGCCTTGTAGGTCATCTTCTCCAGGGTCATGGTGCTTTGTGCATTTTCATAAAACGCGCGGAATGATTCCAGCGGGGTGGATTCTTGATTGTGGAAAGTCAGCAGGCGGTGCATTTGGTCGAAGTTCTGCGCTTGCCAGGCATCAAGATAACGGCGGGCGACCTGTTCGGCCGATGCAAAATCGTCAGCCGATGTCAGGGTGGGCGGCAGGGTTGGCAGCGGCGCAGCGGCCTGTGGGCGGCATCCAGTCAGAACAGCGATAACAAAAATGAAAAAAACCCCGAATCGGCGCAAAATGACCTGCTTCTAAAAATCATCAAGAAAGTATTATACCCCAAACCTGTTTTGAGGCTATGTCGATGAAGATGGCAATCAGATTGCATAAGGAAATAGATGCTCACTTGGCTCGGGTATTAGCGCATTTTGCTGTTTTCCCAGCTATCCATACGTATCGTTACCCGTTGCGGTAGCCGTCGCCAACGAACTCTGCCAGATTCTGACGCTGCTGCCCTTCAAAACGGGTAGAGACTTCAAAGCGGTCAGGATTGACCCATATCTCAAAGGTATAACCATAGCGCAGGGCATCAAAATAACCGACGCTTTCTTTCATGATCTCGGCTGTACAGAGGCCGCCCTTTATTGGGCATCCCAATAGACTGTCGCGCGAACCAAACAGGATGCGTTCAGCAGATACACGTTTCATGGATATGGCATCAACGTAATAAAAATCCCAGTTAAGGTCATGGACTTGCCAGCGCTGTGTGTCGGGATTGAAGATTTCGAGTGTTGTGTGTTGTGACAAATAACCGGTCGTCGCGTGATATAAAAAGACCAGCCGACTTTCGATGCCTAATTCTTGCAGTATGGTGAGCATGGCGGTAGAACGTCCATCGCATTGCAGGAAGGGCTGTTCTTCGCTATTTCCCTGTGCATAGTTGAACATCAGGTCGATGGCATCGCTATAATCGGCTTGATAGGATTTTTGCTGGTCGAGGATGCTGTTGGTCCGTATAAAGCGATGCACGGCATCAATCGTATCGGAGATACTCAGGTTCAAATCATGAAAATGCTGCGCGGTTGCTGACATATCAGCGTAATCCTGTGCCGAAATACTGATACGGCGCACACGCTGTAGTTCGAACCGTTCGCTCCAGGCACTGCCCATGCTCTCAAATGTGCCATCCTCATCGATATTCACAACCGCAACCGACCAGAAATATCTGCCCACAGCCACACTGAAGCTGTCGATGATGTCCTGTACAGGCAAGCTCTTATCGAGAGTCCATATTTCCTGATAGGACTGATTCTCTGTCCAGACACGTACCACATAGCGTTGGAATTGGCTGAGTTCGGTAGTCCATGACCATTCCAGCGTCAGGTCGGACTCCACAAATTCAATGCCATTCTCGGGAGACAGCAAACGCAGAGCCTGTTGCTCTGAGTTCTCTAATGTTGGACTGGGTGTTGAGTTGCCTACAAATTGCAATGCAGTTCCGAGCAGATAGCCGCCCACGCCCGTGGCTGCAATTAGGATGACAGTGACAGCTGTGATTTTCAGGTTCATTGAGCGCATTTACCCTTTCGCCTGTGCCTGACTTTTGTGCATCTGATACTCCAACCGAGCGCGGGAGGATGGGGTGTTCATTTTCAGAGTGGACAACCATCGTGAGAGCAGCCTCTCGACTTTCTGTTAGGTTAGGCAATCGGCACCATGTGAATCACGGTAACGCCAGCGCCGCCTTCGTTATGGCGCCCTGCCGTCACCTTGCTGACTAGGCTGTGATGATTGAGATATTGACGCACCGCCTGACGCAAGCGCCCTGTCCCCTTGCCATGGACAATCCGTCCAAAGGGCAAACCAGTCGTATAAGCCGCGTCAACATAACGATCCAGGATTTCCAAGGCCTCTTCGACGCGCTTGCCACGAATATCAAGCTCCATACCCGGGGATTCGACGACTGGCGGCAGGGCATCGGCAGGTTCGTACTGACGGACATGGCCGCGTTCTTTGGCGCGTTTTTCGCTGCGGCTGCGGCGGCGCATGTCCTTGTATTTGGCCCGTACCCGCAGCGAGCCGACCTGCACCTGCGCCTCTTTGCCGTCCAGTTCAGCGATGATGCCCTCGGCATTGAGCGTATCCAAAAAGACGGTATCGCCCACCCGCGGCAGCCAATCCACATCCTCAAGCTGCTGAACTTCGCCTTCATCCAGTGGGGTTTTTGTCCAGTTTGCCATCTTTTCGGCGGCGGCTTGCAAGGCATTCAAGGTGGCGGCTGGCAGACCGACAGTTCGCAGTTCGTTGCGCATTTTGCGCAGTTCCTGGTTGAAATCAGACAGGTCTTCTTCGGCATGGCGGCGGGCGGCACGAATCACATCGCGGCGTTCATCCTCGATTTGGTCAAGCCGAACCTGCAAGGCATCGCGCTGCTCGGAAAGCTGCTCGCGCAAGTGACTGATTTCAGTATGCTGCTCGTGGATGTCGGCGCGGGTTCGCTGAATCTCGTCCAGCAAATCATCCGCCGCCAATTCTTCCGTGGCGACCATGCCGCGGGCATCGTGGATGATGTCCGCGCCCAAACCCAAACGCGAGGCAATAGCAAGCGCGTTTGAACGACCTGGCACGCCAAGAATCAGGCGATAGGTCGGGCGCAGGGTCTCCAGGTCAAATTCGACGCTGGCATTGCGCACGCCTGGCGTCTCGACAGCGTAGACCTTGAGTTCGGGATGATGGGTGGTCACCAGGCTGGTGACAGGGCTGTTCTTCAGGCGATTGAGCAGGGCGCGTGCCAGCGCCGAGCCTTCCGCCGGGTCTGTCCCCGCCCCCAGTTCGTCCAGAATCACCAGCGAGCGGCGGTCGCATTTGTCCAGAATGTCGATGATGTTGGTCATGTGCGACGAAAATGTGGACAGCGACTGTTCGATACTCTGTTCGTCGCCAATATCGGCAAAGATGCCCCGAAACACCGAGATGGCGGCTTCCTCCGCCGGCAGGTGCAAGCCGCATTGCGCCATCAATGTCAACAGCCCGGCCGTCTTGAGCGCGACGGTCTTGCCGCCGGTATTCGGACCCGTGATGACCAATACCCAGGTGTCTTCGTCCAAGCTCAGGTCGAGCGGCACGACATGACCCTTGAGCAAGGGGTGGCGGGCTGCTTTCAGCTGAAGGGTGCTGCCAGGATGCTGGCTGGCAGGGTCTTGGCTGATGGGCACCATTTTGGGCTGAATGGCATGATGGTCCATGGCATAGCGAGCTTTGGCAAAGGTCAAATCAAGATAACCCAGAAGCTGCACGGTGCGGACAATCCGCTCGCTCTCCCCCGCGACCTCGTCGGTCAGGTCCGCCAGAATCCGCCTGATTTCCTTTTCCTCCTCAAGCTGAAGCTCACGCCACTTGTTGTTGAGTTCGACGGTCTCCAGGGGCTCAATAAACAGCGTCGCCCCCGAAGACGACGAGTCATGCACAATCCCTTTGATTTTGCCTTTGTATTCGGTTTTCAGGGGGATGACATAACGCCCGTTGCGCATGGTGATGATGGCTTCTTGCAATTTGGCCTGATTGCTTTTGTTGGTGATAATCCGATTGAGCTTGTTTTGCAGGCGCTCAAACGCAATTTTGAGGTCGCGGCGAATAATCGCCAGCCGTGCGCTGGCGGTATCCTTGATTTCGGCATGGTCATCGACCGCTTTTTCAATCGAGCTTTGCAGTTCGCGGCATTCTTCAATATCGCCCGCCAGTTCGGACAGCAGCGGAAAAGTCGCTGTCATTCGCCCCAGGGTGCGCTTGAGCGTTGTGCCGCGCCGCAGGGTGTACCGAATATCAAGCAGAATGCTCGGCTCGATAATCACAGCCCGCTGCGCCTGAATCACGGGTTCGCGGACATCACGCACCCCTTGCAGATTGACATTGGATTTCTCTTCCAGCAAGGCGACTGCTTCGGCAGTTTCGCGCTGCCATAGCTGGACTTCTTCCACTTCAGTCGAGGGATACAATTCGATGGCGAACTCGGCGCCAGCGCCAAAGGTGGTATAACCCGACAGGTCTTGCAGGATTTTGTGTAATTCCAGGGTAACGATGGTTTTTTCGCTGATCATCTTGGGTTTGCTCGTATCTTTGATGATTGCATTTCGTGAATGCGGCACCGCCGAAGCGACAGCCATTGTATTGCATTCGCTGCCAGATGTCAATGAAGCGATGTTAATGGATAATAAAGGGTCATAACATGGTTTGAAATCTCTCTAAAGTCCGTTATCCCCCTTGGCTTTCCTGCCAGCGCCAGGCGAATTCGTCCAGCACGCGGCGCTGTTCGTCAGTCAAATGGACGAAAGGGCGCACTTTTTTAATCTGCCGCAAGGCATCCCCTGCGGACAGCCCGCTGGTTATCAGACAGGCGGCAGCCATGGTCGGCGCACGCCCGACGCCCACCCCGCAATGGATATACACCTTGCCGCCCCGGTTCATCTCATCACGGACAAACGCGGCGCCGCGCATCAAATCCGCTAGGGTCGGCGGGGTATTGTCCACAGTTGCCAGATGCAAATGACGCTCTCCGCCAATCCCCTTTTTCACATCGCTGAACTTTGCCTCGCGCAGGTTGACAATGGCGGTGATGCCGACCGCTTGCATAGCGCGGCAGCCACGCGAATCATGCTGCCCGCCAAGGAAAAGCTGTGGCGTAACCTGGCTCAATTTCCACAAGGGCGCGCCGCTCGCTTTGCGGTGCGCCTGGTCGATAAAACGCAGCGCGACAGCGACTGGCCCCGTCTTTGCCAGGCTGAGGATGCGGCTGAAATGGCTTGGCTTGGCTACCCTGCTCATGGCTGCCTTTCATGTCGATTCATCGCATTATAGCATATCCGCGGCGCGCCATGAATCCGACTTTGACTGGCTCACATACCGCCTTTGTGCTACCTTACAGCCTATCGCCTCACAAGGAGAAGGACCAACCATGACCCTGATGAAACGTCTGGCTCTTTTTGCCCAACCCCTGCTTCGTTTCCCCTATATCTTGCATACAAGGCGCAACCATGGACTGGAACACGCTACCATCCATATCCTGGGTCGGAGTCGATACAGGCTCTCCGGGAGCAGCCATGACAGGGGCTTTATCTTGTATGGAACAGTTCCCACCGAGCAGGTCGAAAGCGCCGTGCAAGAGGCATTGCAGCGGCTGAAAGCTGGCGAACACAAGCTGGCAGTTCATCCAAATTGCGGCACGAACCTGGTCGTATTCAGCTTTCTGGCGACTCTGCTCGCCTGGCTTGGCTTTGGCGGCAGCAGTCGGCGGCGCGGCTGGCAACGTTTCCCGATGATGATGTTGTTGATGATGAGTATCGCCCTGTTTTCGACGCCGCTTGGCTTGAGCCTGCAAAAACACTTCACGACCGAAGGCGAGCTTGGTGATATGGAACTGGTTAGTATCACGCCCGAAACCATGTCCATTCCCTTCAGCCGCCGCCAACTGACCCTCCACCGCGTCTTGACGCGCCAGAGTTAATCGTCCCATGAAACCGACACCTGCCTTTTATGTTTTTCATGGGGATGACGACATCAGCCGCGAGCAGGCATTGGGCAAAATGCGTGCGGCGATGGATGACGATGGCGGCCTCAACCGCTCTGAATTTGATGGGACGCTGACCCCGGTGCCCGAGGTGCTGGCGGCGGTCAAATCCTTCCCCTTTTTGGCGGATAAACGCCTGGTGATTGTCAAGGACTTAATCAGCCACATCACCCGCAAAGGCGCGGGCCAAGCTGGCAAAAAAGCATCGGAACGGCTGATGGCGGAATTGCCCAATCTGCCGCCTTATGCGCGGCTGGTCATGGTCGAAGCCGTCTTGCTCTCGGATAAAAACAGGGTGCTCAAAGCGGCGCGGGGGATGAAAAACGGGTACATAGGCGCGTTCAAAAAGCCGAAAAACCTGACTAACTGGGTTATCCAGCGTGCCAAGGACGAGTATGATGCCGAGATTACCCCACAGGCAGCCCAGGCGATTGCGAGCGTCGTCAATGATGATATGCGCCGTGCCGATAACGAACTCTATAAGCTGGTTTGTTATGTCGATGACGCTCATCCCATCAACGAGCAGGATGTAGCCGCCTTGACCCCGTATGTGCCAGAGGCGAACGTCTTTGAAATGGTGGATGCGCTGGCAAGTGGAAACGGCGACAGGGCCTTGCGGCTCATTCATCAGTCTCTGCACGATAACCCGCGTGACCCTGGCTTTGGCTTGTTCGCGCTGATTGTGCGTCAATTCCGCCTGCTGCTGATGGTGAGCGACCATCTGAATCGTGGCGGCGGCTCACAAAATCGGACGATTGCCAAGGCAGTCGGGGTGCATCCCTTTGTGGCGAGCAAAATCGCCCAGCAGTCGCGTGCCTTCACGATGGCGCAGCTGGATGTCATCCTCAAGCGCCTGCAAGAATATGACCAGGATATGAAAACCGGCTGCATTGAGCCGCGCCTGGCGCTGGATTTGCTGGTGACCGGCCTGACGCGGACATAGCATTGTCTTGAATAGTGGAAAGGACATAAAAATGGTTCGCCCTCCAACTCAAAAAGAATTGTACAACCCGACCTTGCAGGCTTTACATAATCTGGGCGGTTCAGGCGCGAACAGAGAAATTTATGACGAAGCGATAAAGATTGTGGACATCACAGATGAACAACTTGCAATACTACGGCATAAGGGAGGCGGCGGTATTGGATCCACAGTGGTTGGTCACCTTATAGCTTGGGCGCTAACTCACCTAAAAATGTACGGAGTCTTGGAAAATCCAAGACGCGGGTTTTGGGCGCTCACAAAGAAAGGCAGAAGCACCAGACAGGTGGACCCAGACCATGTACAACGGACTGTTGCACAAATTCTAAAGGAGAAAAGAGAACAAAAGGCAAGAAGGACACAGAAGGAAAGCGTTTCTCCCTTCTCAGTCGAAGCGACAACGATTTTCGATAGTGATGAGGACAAAAGAAAAAGAATGACGCAAGTTTCCCTACCAACTACAAAAGGATTGTATGACCCGACCTTGCAGGCATTACATAATCTGGGCGGTTCAGGCACGATTCATCAAATTAATGCCGAAGTTGCGAATCTGCTCCAACTGGCGGAGAAGCAAAGGCGGGGCCATCGAGCGAGTCTGCGCAGAGCGAGGTCGCACCTTAAAATTTATGGGCTGCTGGAAAATCCAAGAGACAGGTTTTGGACGCTCACAGAGAAAGGCAGAAGCATCAGACAGGTAGATGCAGACGATGTGCAGCGCGTCCGGCGGCAGACTGTAGAGCAAGGCATTCGGGAGAAAAACGATTCGCCGGTCTCAGCCGAAGCGACAGCGATTTTCGATGGCGATGAGGACAAAAAAATGAAGGAAGTGAAGATTCCAACTTACCAACAAATGATGAACCCGACCTTGCAGGCTTTGCATAATTTGGGCGGTTCGGGTACCAACCAAGAAATTGATGCTGAAGTTACACAGATTCTTAATCTGACAGATGAGCAGCTTGAAGTGTTGCTAAATCCGGGTAAAAGTGATCGGACTATATTTGTCGACCGCATGAGCTGGGCAAGGACTTATCTAAAGAAAGTGGGATTGCTGGAAAATCCAAGACGCAGGTTTTGGGCCCTGACAGAGGAAGGCAGAAGCACCGGACAGGTAGACCCAGACCATGTACGACGGGCTGTGCAACAAATGGCAAGGGAGAAAAGAGAACAAAAGGCAAGGACACAGGAAGAAAGCGATTCGCTGTCCGCTGCTGAAGCTGGGACGGATGACTTGATATGGCAGGGTGAAGTGCTTGCTGCCGAAGATGTGGTCGCCAGCCTGTCGGGATGGCGGGACGAATTATCGGACATTCTTCACGAGATGTCCGCGACAGCCTTTGAACGTTTCTTCCTGCGTATCTTCCGCGAGAGTGGCATCGGGAAAGTCGAGGTGACGGGGAGCAGTGGCGACGACACGATAGAGGGCATGATGGAGAGCGTCGGATTTTTGTCGTTTCGCGTGTTGTTTCGCTGCATGCGCGGCAACAGGCTCATCAGCACAGGCGAGGTGGCTGATTTCCGCCGGGCGGTCAGCCTGGGGCGAGCGAACAAAGGGCTGTTGGTCACCACCGGCAATTTCACGCAAGAGGCGCACCGAGAAGCCAGCCGCGGCGGCGCTCCCGAAATCGACCTGATGGATGGCGAAAAGCTGATTGACAAACTCAAGGAACTTTCGCTGGGGGTCAAGACTGAAAAGGTAGTTGTCGAGCGAGTGATAATTGACAGGGACTGGTTTCAGAATATCCAGCTTTGAGATTGTTCATCGGCGGCGAATTTGGCACGCACAATCTCAAAGGCCTCTTCCATATCATAGGCGGCTTCCCAAGCGTATATCATCACCTTCCCGGTTTCCACTTGCAGCCGATGCAGTTCGACCAGCGCTGGCGAGCCAATGAGTACAATGCTGCGCGATGGGTTGGTCATCTTGTGGTCACCTTGTTGCAGTATTTCCTGAATAGTGCCATACAGCGATTGGAAGCTGTTTTTATGCCCCGTCAAATCGAGAATCACATAAGCTGCATCGCCAATTTCGCCCAAGAGCCTGGCGATCTTCTTCCCTTCAGTCCGCGTCTCATCGAGCGTGCTTTCCAGACGCCGATAGGTCACCAGAATAATCGGTTCGTTCATCATCTGCCGGACGGTGAAAGCCATACGCAAGCCCTCGGTGACTGACACAGACAGACGGCGGCTGGCTAAGCCAACCGGTCAACAAATTTTTGTGCATGGCTGCGCAGCTTGTCCCAATCACGGTCAGCGACAGCCGCGTTGCTGATGAGCGATGAGCCGACTCCCACCGCGAATGCCCCGTCATCCAGAAACTCGCGGATGTTATCGACGGTTATCCCGCCGGTGGGCATTAAGCGCAAATGGGGCAAGGGCGCTCGCACATCTCGGATATACCCGCGGGCGAGATGATTCGCCGGAAAGACTTTGACCACGCTGGCGCCCCATTCCCAAGCCTGCTGAATCTCGGTGGGGGTAAAGGCGCCCGGCATGGCCGGTAAATCCAGCGCGATACAGGCTTGAATGACCTCGGCTTTGTTCACCGGCGAAACGACAAACTGCGCCCCAGCATCCGCAACCCCCCGAACCTGCTCGGCTGTGATGACCGAGCCAGCCCCGATGGAGACCGAATCATCAACAAACTGGCGCATCCTGGCAATGGTCGCTGCCGCATCGGGATTGGTCAGCGTAAATTCGATGGCGCGGATGCCCCCTTCAATCAGGGCAGCGCTGATAGATTGCGCGGTTGACAAATCGTCCAGGCGGACAATGGCAACAATTTTGTGCTTAGCAATCAGTTCCAGTACAGTCATCTGTTTTTATTATACGCTTTCATAACAAGTCTTCAATAAAATACGACAGAATCCGTAATCTTGCAATTGGCAACCATCTCCGCCACTTCACATCTGTAAGTTCCATTTACAAGTCTTTTACAATTTCTTGCAAAATCTTCAAATCTTCTGAACAGGCATTGCCTATGATGGCACTGAATCAAATGAACGACTTGTCAACTATCAAAAGGGAGAACCTAAAATGACAATCAAACGATTCACACTCTTTGGTCTGATTTCTGCTCTGCTCCTTGTGAGCCTGTCTGCCATCATCAGCGCACAGGATGACGACAGCAACAAGCGCAAGCGGGGTCGGCTTGGTTTCGACCACGCCAAAACTATCGTTCTGGACGCGACTGGATTAGAGGGAGATGCCTTGCTGGAAGCCTTGAAAGCTGGCTCGACCCTGGCCGAGCTTATTGAGGCAAATGGCGGCGATATCGATAGCGTGATTGCTGACCTAGTGGCGCAAGCTACAGCAGCCATCAATGCCAATGTCGCCCAGAGGCTTGAGAGCCTTGAAGCAGAAATCACGGAGCGCGTCAACAGCAGCTCGATGGGCTTCGCGGATGGCAAAGGTCGCCGCGGTCGTCCGGGACGTCCGATGCCGCGCGGTGGATTCGGTTTGTGGGGCATGGGCGATGCGAGCATCGTTCTGGACGCGACTGGTTTAGATGCGGCTGGGCTACTGGAAGCCTTGAAAGCTGGCTCGACCCTAGCCGAGCTTATTGAGGCGAATGGCGGCGATGTCGATAGCGTGATTGCTGACCTAGTGGCGCAAGCTACAGCAGCCATCAATGCCAATGTCGCCCAGAGGCTTGAGAACCTTGAAGCAGAAATCACGGAGCGCGTCAACAGCAGCTCGATGGGCTTCGCGGATGGCAAAGGCCGCCGCGGTCGTCCGGGATGGCCGATGCCGCGCGGTGGATTCGGCTTGTGGGGCATGGGCGATGCGAGTATCGTTCTGGACGCGACCGGATTAGATGCGGCTGGGCTGCTGGAAGCCTTGAAAGCTGGCTCGACCCTGGCCGAGCTCATTGAGGCAAATGGCGGCGATGTCGATAGCGTGATTGCCGACCTGACAGCGCAAGCTACAGCAGCCATCAATGCCAATGTCGCTCAGAGGCTCGAGAGCCTTGAAGCAGAAATCACGGAGCGCGTCAACAGCAGCTTGATAGGCTTCGCGGATGGGAAAGGCCGCCGCGGTCGCCGTGGATTCGGTTTCTGGGGCATGAAAGGCATGGACAGCGCGGAAGCCGAGACCTAAGCTCAGTTCCTCCACATCAGCTTTTTAGGAGCGCAGGGTTAATCGCCCTGCGCTTCTTTGGTTTGGATGGCGGGCGCTGCGCGGAGGTCATAATTCGGATTCTGCGGTGTCCATATCGGATACCTGTCATCATCAGATGGCAGTTCATGGGTCGGACGCAAGGCGATAATCTGCCCGCCAGTCAGACTGATGTAAATCCATCCCCTCGAATTGACGGCTACGGCAAGCGGCTGCTGAGGGAAAATCCCCCAGCCCTGTTCGCTCAGGGTGATGATGTGCTGCGAGAAATAACCATCACCGCGATAAGGTTCAAATGCCTGCTTCAAACTTTCATAGCGATAGGGAATCAGCAGCGTGACACCGAGCGGCTGATTGTCTTCGTCAAAGTGAATCATAACCACCTTGTACCCGACAAAGTTGACTTGGGTGGGTTCGCCGCCAAGCACGACAATCAAGGTGTCTTCGGTGCCGGGCAGGGTGGCATAAGGATAGGCGGCCAGGCTGATGGGCGTCGCCCCAGAGCCGAACAGCAGGCGCGGCTGGACGCTTTGCGTGCAGTCGATGTCATCCGATGGTATATTGATGCTGTCCTTGCCGAGACAATAGGGGAAGCCGTACCAGCCGCCTGGCTCAACCAGATTCAGTTCATCGAGGGCGCCGTGTTTGATGTCGCGCGGGGAACTGTCCAGCGTCCATAATTGACCGCGATAAAAGCCGACATCTGCTGGCTGACGGAAACCAGCAGCCACAACCTGTCGGTCACTGCCATCCAGCGCCATGCCAAGAATGACGCCGCGCTGCGGCTCGTCGAATTCGCAATTCTCACAGGGTGCGCCGACCGCAGCATAGAGGCGGTTATCGTCACCGACTGTCAGCCCGCCGGTCCAAAAACCCGTCCCGCTCGGTAAATCCGCGACTATCTTTCGGACTGCGCCCGCATCGGAGATGCGATAGATATTCGCGCCGCCGGCCACATATAACGCGCCTTGATGATATGCCAGCCCATTCGGCAGGGTGAGACCGCCAGCGAAGGTTTCCATCGCATCGGGAAAATCATCATGGTCGGTATCGCGTATGGCCATAATCTGGCCGGTCAGCGGACGTGTGGCATAGAGCGTCCCGTCTGGCGCGACCGCCAGCGCTGTGAATGCCATCGGCTCTATCTGCGGCTCATCGACCACGCTCTCCACACACCAGCGCTTGTTATCCACGAACAGGCCGCGCTGGATGACGCGGGGGCGCAGGGAACATTTGCCCAGTTCCGCTTGCTGTGCCTGCCCCGCGAAGGTGAAGCCGCCGAACAGGAGGCACAAGACGACCAGCATTTGTCGTCTTAGTAACGCAGTGACAAACATGTCAAACCGCCATCCATTTTCCGAAACTCACTCATGTCCAAAGGGATAACCTCATCATAATACGCCCTTGCGGCTTGATGCGCCTGCGGGCTGCCCGCAGCCACAAACAGGGCATCGTTCACTGGCATGACATCGGCGGCATAGCCTTCCTCGGCGGGCAAGGTGATGACATGCGCCCAGTTGAAATCGAAATCCGTTATCAGCGCCGGGTCGTGAATCAGCACATGGGGCGCAAGTTCGGTCAAACCGCTTTTAAGATGCAGGACACCTGTAAATGGGACGGCATCCACCCGAATATCCGCTTTGACCGTCTGCAAAGCCTGACGCAGCGCATTGATGCCCGCTTGATTGCTGCGCTGTGACAATCCAACCAGCACGCGGTCAGCGCAAATGAGGACATCGCCGCCATCCAGCCGCGCATCGGCGGACGCTTCGATAATCCGCAAATCCGACAGATGCGGCTTGAGCGACTCGCCTTCTTTTTCGCGCTGTGGCGCCGCCGACCGACAGCGGAATGCCATATCATGGAAAATGACGAAAGGGTCTTCCACAAAATGCCCATCGGGAAAGCGCTCGTCAGCCGGCAGAACCTTCACCTCAAGCCCGCGCTCCCGCAGCGCTTGAATATAGGTCTCGTATTGCTGCATGGCTTGGTCATAATCGGGTCGGCCAAGATGGGCGGACAGGGTGAGGCCAGCAGCGAAGCTGGCTGCCGGGCGGCGCATCAGGATGCGGGTGACAGTTGGGAGCAGGTGCGTCATGGATGTCTTGCTTCGGCTGGCTGGTCAGGCTGATTCTATCTTAGCGGAAAATCCAGCCTGCGAGATAGTCGCAATCCGATAGGCGTCGGTGCGATGAGAATTCTTGGTTCATATTTCAGCTATTCCCCATTAAAATGGGTGGACAAGGTTGACGGGTTCATTTATGTTGAACAATCCCAAATATGAATTCGATGTCGAGGCGCACCGCCAGCAGTTGATTCCCCTGCTCAAAGTCATACTCGAAAGCCCGCGGCGTCTGACTTCGCGCGAGCATCAGCAACTGATGCGGCGGCATCCCAAACCAGACGGCGGCGGCTTCTACAGCCTTGCCAATCTCGTAGACGCTTATCGCGCCTTTGCCGGGCAAGAGGGCCTGCCAGGCTATAACGAAGCCCTGCTGCACAAGCTGCGCCGCAAACCCGTGCGCACTATGTCGGGGGTCACGCCAGTCACCCTGCTGACCAAACCCTTCCCCTGTCCGGGCAAGTGCATCTTCTGCCCGAATGATGTCCGTATGCCCAAGAGCTATCTGGCGGATGAACCTGGCGCTCAACGTGCCGAAAAGAACGCCTTTGACCCCTATTTGCAGACCATGATTCGCTTGCAGACCTACCGCAATCTGGGGCATCCGACCGACAAAATCGAAATCATCATCCTCGGCGGCACCTGGTCATTTTATCCCGAAACCTATCAAATCTGGTTTGTCAAACGCATTTTTGACGCCCTGCACGATTTCGGCAAGGGCATCGACCAGCGCGAGCAGGTCATCGCAGCCTTGCAGCGAAAGTCGATGTTCAGCGGCAAAAACATCAGTCAGGTCAGCATTCAGGGCGCGACCCTGCACGAGTCTTACAATCAGGTTGTGCAGAACATCTATGCCGATGAGATGTACCGCTCGCGCGGGCTGGTGCAGGAAATCATCGCTGGACGGCAGGAGCGCAGCGCGGTTGATGAATACGCCACCTGGCAAGAGCTTGAAGCGGCGCATCGGGAAAACGAAACCGCCCGCTGCCGCGCTGTCGGCTTGGTGATTGAGACCCGCCCCGACCATATCAGCGCGGAGGAGGTCATTCGGGTGCGGCGGCTGGGCTGCACCAAGGTGCAAATCGGCTTCCAGAGCTTGAATGACAGCGTCCTGGCCTTGAACAAGCGCGGTCACGATGTCGCCGCGACCCGCCAGGCGGTCAAGCTGCTGCGTCAGGCTGGCTTCAAGATTCATGCCCACTGGATGCCCAACCTCTACGGCTCGTCGCCAGCGGCGGATATTGCCGATTATCAGAAGCTCTTTGCCGACCCCGATTTCCGACCGGACGAACTGAAAATCTATCCCTGCTCGCTGATTGAAAGCGCCGAACTGATGCAGACGTATCAGGCGGGCGAGTGGCGGCCTTACAGCCACGAGGAACTCTTGAGCCTGCTGGTGGCCTGCTTCAGGCAGACGCCGGAATACTGCCGTCTGACCCGCGTTATCCGTGACATACCCGGCACCGATATTGTGGCTGGCAACAAGGTGACGAACTTTCGGCAGCTGGTGGATGCCGAACTGCGGCGGCAGGGCAGCCAAAGCGCCGACATCCGCGCCCGCGAAATCCGCAAAAAGCCGGTATCCGCAGCTGACCTGACGCTGGACAGCCTTAGCTATACATCGAGTATCGGGCGGGAAATCTTTTTGCAAGTTATCACCGCAGACCGCGACATTGCGGGATTCCTGCGCCTGTCCCTGCCCGATGCCCACGAAGCCCCCTTGCTGGATGAACTGGCGGGCTGTGCCATGATACGCGAGGTGCATGTCTATGGACTGGCGCTTGGGATTGGCGCAGCGATGGCCGGCCGGGCGCAGCATTTGGGCCTGGGCAGCCAGCTGATTGAAAAAGCTGTCGAGATTGCACGAACACAGGGTTATGCCAGGCTGGCTGTTATCTCCTCAGTTGGCACGCGCGAGTATTACCGCAAGCGGGGCTTTGTCGACAGCGGCCTGTATCAGATTCGTCCGATTTGCCCAATCCGATAGAATAACATCCATGCAAAACGTGCCACAGCAGTGCATAAACGGGATAAACAGATGCGAACAATCGATGTGATTCAAGGCAGCAGCAACCGCAACCAGACCTTGCGGCTGTTGATGCTGTTGATTGTTGTCGGGACCTTTCCGTTCTATTGCATCGGCATCATTATTATCGGAAGTGCGCCCGTCGCCGGCGTCGAAGCCATCCAGCAGCAGACCGAAGACAGCCCCGCAACATTTACACCGCTAGGCGCGGGGGTTGACTCCTCACTGACCCCCAGCCTGTCGCCAACGCAGCTTGTCACCAGTACACCAGTGAATATCCTGCGCCCAACGCCGCGCCAATTTATCCCGCCGCCAACAGCAGCGCCCACTAACACTGTGGCGCAGACTATCGTGACCTCTGTGCCAACCCTGTTCATCTCGCCGCCGACCAGCGTACCCACATCCACAGCCAGCGTCAGCGATGCCGATGATGACGGGGTTTTGGATCAGCTTGACCGCTGTCCGAATGAATTTGGATATGCCGATAACCATGGCTGTCCCTATCCCGATGACCCAGACCGCGACGGGATACGCGGGGATGCTGATGTCTGTCCCAACGAATACGCGCCGGGAAGCCTGCGCGGCTGCCGCGACTTTGACAGTGACGGCCTGGACACCGCCTCTGATGATTGTCCGAATGAGGCTGGTCCCGACTCCAATCAGGGCTGCCCATAACAGATTTCGGAGGCATCTGCCATGCCAAGCAAGATGACAGGCTTTACCCAGCCAGCGCGGCCCGCATTGCGCCCGGCGCAGACGGACTGGGCGCAAAAGGAGAGCATTCGGGTGGCAGTCGCGCAGGTGGCATCGGTTTTTGCCGATAAAGACGCCTGCATCGAGAAGACAGTCGGGGTGATTGCCGCGGCGGGCAAGCAGGGCGCTGACCTGATTGTGCTGCCAGAGGTCATGATTCCCGGCTATCCGCGCGGCTTTACCTATGGCGCTTATGTGGGCAATCGCTCGGATGCCGGGCGCAAGGACTTTGAACGTTACTGGAAAAGCTCCATGACGCTTGACGCGCGGGAAACCCGGCCACTGCGTGAGGCGGCGCAGGCGGCTGGCGCTTATGTCGTGCTGGGCATTTCAGAACGGGGCGAGGCCGGCAACCGCGGCACCCTCTATAACACCATGCTTTACCTCGGGCCCGAGGGCAAGATTCTCGGCAAGCACCGCAAGCTCATGCCGACGGGAACAGAGCGGCTCATCTGGGGCAGTGGGGATGGCAGCACGCTGACGGTGATTGATTCGCCTTATGGCACGATTGGCGGCTTGATTTGCTGGGAAAATTATATGCCGCTGGCGCGGATGGCGATGTATGCCAAGGGCGTCAGCATTTATGCTGCGCCGACAGCCGATGACCGTGATTCCTGGCAGGCGAGTCTGCGCCATATCGCTTGTGAGGGACGCTGTTTTGTGCTGGGCTGCAATCAGTATTTCACCAAGTCGATGTATCCTAAGGACCTGGCGCTGTATGCCGAACTCCAGGATTTGCCAGAAGAGCTTTGCCGCGGCGGCAGCGCCATTGTCGACCCCTTTGGCGCGTATGAAGCGCCGCCGCTTTATGGGGCGGAAGGGGTGCTTTATGCCGAGCTTGACCTGAACAAAATCCATCAGGGGCATCTCGATTTTGATGTGGTCGGTCATTATCATCGGCCGGATGTGTTCAAGTTTGCGCTTAACGAAACGCCCAATCCGAGCTTGACAGTTGACGATTGACGGCTGTGTTTTCGCCAGCCCTAATCTGCGGTATGATAAGACAGGTTTGAAGGTTAGCTTTTAAGGGAAAGGTTATGACACTTTTAGATAAAGCCAAAGAGATGGAAGAACAACTCGTTGCCTGGCGGCGGGATATTCACATGCACCCCGAACTGGGTTTTGAGGAAGAGCGCACGTCGCGGCTGGTAGCCGATTCCCTGCGCGATATGGGGATTGAGGTGGAAGTTGGGGTAGCGGAAACCGGCGTGGTGGCGCGGATTGGCGAAGGGCGGCCAGCGGTCGGGATTCGGGCCGATATGGATGCCTTGCCGATTGATGAGGCAAATGAAGTCCCCTATAAATCGCAGACGCCCGGCTTGATGCACGCCTGCGGTCACGATGCGCACACCTCGATTCTGCTGGGTGTTGCCAAGCTGCTGAATGCGATGCCCGACCGGCCAGCAGGCGAGATTCGGCTGCTGTTCCAGCCCAGTGAAGAAAGATGGCGGCCGCAGGATGGACACAGTGGCGGCAGCCTGATGGTCGAGCAGAATGCCCTGGATGGCCTGGATTCGGTGATTGCCTGCCATGTCGCCAGTGAGACGCCAGTTGGCATGGTGCAGGTCTGCGATGGTTTTTCGCTGGCGGCGCCAGATACCTTTGAAGCCAAAATCATCGGCGAGGGAACGCATGGCGCATCGCCGCATCATGGGCTTGACCCGATTTGGCTGCAAGCGCAGGTGGTGAATGCCTTGCAGGCGATTCGCTCGCGCCGCCGCAATCCAACGGAACGCTCGGTGGTCACGATTGGCGCGATTCACGCTGGCGCCGCCCCCAATGTCATCCCCAACGAAGTCCTGATGCTCGGCACGATTCGCACCTTTGAAGAAGAGGCCCGCGCCGCGATTCACCATCTGGTGGAAGAGGCATTTGCACTGGTGCGGCACTTCGGCGGGGATTATGAGTTGAAAATCTCCAGGGGTTATCCCTCACTGTATAACGACCCAGGCGTATCAGAACTGATACGAGGCGTGGGCAGGGAATTGCTGGGCGAGGAGAACGCAAGCGCAGGCCAGCCGATTATGGCTGGCGAGGACTTCGCCTTTATGACGCAAAAAGCGCCAGGCGCCATGATGCGGCTGGGTGCCAAGCTGGACAGCCTCAACCGCCCGCATCACAGCCCCATCTTCGATATTCACGAAGGCTGCCTGCCGATTGGGGTGGGGGTATTGGCAGAAAGCGCCTTGCGCCTGCTTAAACAGCACGGCAGCTGATGAAAACAGGCAAATCAAATGTCGATTACCATTGATGATGTATCTAAGCGGCTGGGCTTGTCCATTTCCACCATCTCGAAGGCGCTGAATGGCTATCCGGATGTATCGCAACGGACGCGCGACCTGGTTGCCGATACGGCGCGGGAATTGGGTTATCAACCCAGCGCCAGCGCCCGCAGCCTGCGGCGGGGACAGACCGACAAAATCGGTCTGCTCATCAATCATTCCTTGAGCTATATCAGCGAATATCTGGCTGAGGTGATTGTCGGCCTTGCCTACAGCGCCGAGCAGAACGGCAAAAACATCATCCTGTACACGGATACCATTCATCAGCCGGACGGGCTGCTGCGAATCTGCCGCTCCGGCGAGATCGACGGCGCTTTGCTGCTGTGGACGAATCTGCAAGCGGATACGCTGCGACAGCTTGAAGCCGAGCGGATGCCCTATGTGGTCTTGGGACGGCGCGTCGATTATGAGCGTGCCTCTTTTGTCTCCCCGGACAACTATGAAGGCGCGTATCAGCTAAGCCGTCATCTGATTGAACAGGGGCATCGGCGCATCGGTTTTATGTCGCGTCCGCAGCATGGCGCAACGCATGAAGACCGCTTGGGCGGCTATTGTCAAGCGCTGAAAGAAGCTGGCATTCCTGCTTGTGATGCGCTGGTGATCGAGACGCGAGTCGAACCCGACAGCGGTTACAAAGCCATGAATCAACTGCTTGACCTGCCCTCGCCGCCGACGGCTGTTTTCGCGTTTTATGATTTGATGGCGGTCAGCGCCTTGCGGGCTATCACCGACCGCGGCTTGAACGTGCCGAAGGATATGGCCCTGGTTGGCTTTGATGGATTGCGCTCTTCGCGCCATACCACGCCGCCAATCAGCACCGCCAGACAGCCGCTCGAACAGATGGGGCGGGAAGCGGTGCGCCTGCTGGAGGCTCGCATCAAAAATCCCTCTCGCCCGCCCGACCGCATCACCTATCCCGTCGAGATTTGCCTGCGTGAATCCTCGCAAAAGCATGGCTCTCATCGGACAGGGTGAATAGCATGGTTCAGCCAACGCGCCCGCTTTGACAGGGCTGGTGACATGATTTATAGTGATAAATAATGATGAAAGCTGGCGGGAAGAACAGATGGAATTGAATCGGGAAGTAAAAAGCATGGCAGCGGTGATGGCTTTGGTGGGAGCGATGGCATTTGGCTTCAACTATCTGGTCGTCCCGAACACGGACAGCAGCTTTATCACCTGGTCGCTGGGTTTGTTGTTGGTGGCGGTCTTGCTGTGGGCGTGGATGCGCCATGATGCGCTGGCAAAAAAGCGCGAGCAGGCCATGAAAGCGGCCGAGGAAGCCGCCAGCCAAGCCGAAGAATTGGCGGGACGCGCTCGGGAACAGGCTGAAGCCGAGCTTGAATCGGGTGCGGATGATGCAAAGGACGACTAGAGCAAAATCGTCGGCATCAGTCCGGTTTATCAGCGAATCCTGAAAAGATGCTGGCCTCGAGACCTGGGCGAAACAGGCGGCCTACGCGGCGAAAGGCGATGGGGAGGGCTTGCAAAGGTTTCAGGATTCGCTGGACAGCCGCCGCCAGTAGGCCTTCTTGTCCCTAATTTCGAGGACAGCGCATGCCCGCAGTCGCCCATATCATTCGCCGCCGTCATGCCCGAAAGATGCGGCGGCACAAACAGCGCCAGCGCTCGGCCCTCTGGATGTCCCTGATTGCTGTAGCTCTGCTGGTGCTGGTCATCGTGCCACTGGCGGCGCCGCTGGGTTTGGCGGCCTGGCTTTATGCACAGGCCGCCAGCCATTTGCCGACGCCAGCAGAAACGATTTACCTTGACCCGACTGTCGGGGTCACGCGCCTGGTTGACCGCAGCGGCAAGACCCTGCTCTATGCGGTGGAAGACCCGCTTGGGGTTCAGCGGCGCTGGCTGGAACTGGAAGAACTCCCCCAAACCCTCATTGACGCCACGCTCCTGACGGAAGGCCACGATGACCTCCAGACGGCAAACTTCAATGTCATCCACACCTTAAACCAGCTTTGGCGTTATATTCTGGGCATGGCCATTGAATCGGGGGACAGCATGACCGACAAGCTGGTGCGCAATGTGATGCTGCCACTGGCGCGGCCGAGCGGCTGGGACGAAAGCCTGCTGGAAATCGCGCTGAAAGCCGAGAGCGAACGGCTGTTTTCGGCTGAAGAATTGCTGGCATGGCATCTCAACACGAATTATTATGGCAATGATGCTTATGGCATTGAGGCGGCGGCGCAGGTGTATCTGGGCAAATCGGCGGCCGATTTGAGCCTCGATGAGGTGGCGCTTCTGGCTGCGATTCCGCCGCGTCCCCATCTGAATCCATTTGACAGTGAACTGGCTGCCCGCGAGCAGCAGGCGGACCTCCTGCTGAATATGTTCAGCTATGGCTTGATTGATAAACCGCAATTCGACCGGGCATCGGCTGCGGTCACCGACCTGAAGAGCGGGTTCATTCAGCGGCCGCTCGTTGCGCCAGAGTTTGCGATTTATGCTCGGCAGCAGGCACAGGAAATCCTCAATCGCCAAGGGCTGGATGGCTCGCGGCTGGTCGCACGCGGCGCTCTGGAAATCACGACCACGTTGGACCTTGAACTGTATTTTCAGTCCGAATGCCTTGTCCGCGCTCATCTTGACCGCCTGAATGGCAGGGCGGGGGTCGGCCTGGCATTGGATGAGTCTCCCTGTGTGGCTGCCGCTGAACTTCCGCCGCCCTCCGCGCCTGATGCCACCCTCGCGCCTGACATTGTCACCTTGATGATGATGGATGTCGGCACTGGCGAAATCCTGAGTCTGGTTGGCGCTGCCCGCAGGCAGGCGCATCAGCCTGGTGTGCTGCTCCATCCTTTTGTGTATATGGAAGGGTTTCTGCGCCGTTTGTTCACCCCGGCTTCAATGGTCTATGACATCCCTCGCGCCTTCCCCGGACCAGCCGATGGCTTGATTTATACACCTGCCAACCCCGATGGCCGTTTTCGCGGTCCGCTGAACCTGCGCGATGCTATGGCTGGCGGGTTGCTGCCGCCGGTGGTTCAGGTGGCGAACAGCCGCGGCATCACACAGGTCATTCGCACCGCGCATCAGCTTGGCTTGAACAGCCTGGATGAAAACAGATACGCGCTTGATATTTTGGCGCGGGGCGGCGAGGTATCGGTGCTGGATGCGACTTATGCCTATAGCGTATTCGCCGGCATGGGCGTCATGCGCGGCCTCACCGTCGAGCCCATCGCCAGAGGCTATCGAGGGCGCGATCCAGTGGCTGTCCTGCGCATTGCGGACGCGGAGGGGCGGGTCTTGTGGGAATATGACGGCACGGCTCGCCAGTCAAGTCGAACGGTCATCTTTGAGCCGAGTCTGGCTTATCTGGTGAATGACATTCTGGCTGATGATGCCGCCCGTCAGCGTGTGTTGGATACAGACGACCCAAGCCTGCAATTATCCCGTCCGGCGGCGGTTATCCATGGTTTAAGCGCCG
Source organism: Aggregatilineales bacterium (assembly GCA_965214515.1). Classification (GTDB taxonomy): domain Bacteria; phylum Chloroflexota; class Anaerolineae; order Aggregatilineales; family Phototrophicaceae; genus UBA6055. The sequence goes on along the minus strand of OZ243955.1, from coordinate 2,014,958 downwards.
ACAAACGCGACAGCTGGACAGTTGGCTATACGCCGCAGATGATCCTGGGCGTGCATCTGGGGCGCGGGGACGATGCCGCCATGAGCCTCGATGATGATGACCGCCAGGGTTCAGCGCCGATATGGCGCACGCTGATGAATTATGTCCACGAGCGGGATAACCTGCCGACAGCAGATTGGGAGCGTCCTGCTGATATTGAAGAATACCTTGTCTGCGATATTTCCGGGCTGCTCCCGTCGGACAGGGGACCGTGTCCGACGCGGCGCGAAATTGTCCCCGCAGGGACGCTCTTGCGAACGGACACCTACTGGCAGACCTACGAAATCAACACCCGCACCGAACAACTGGCGACCGCGAATACGCCCGCCGATTTGCGGGCAGAAAAGGTCTATTTTGTGCCGCCGGATGACATACTGGCATGGTGGGTGGAAAACGGCCAGCCCTTGCCGCCCAGCCATTACGGCACGACCAGCCGTCCGCAAGCCATCAGGGCGGTGCAGATAACCCATCCGACAGATTTCGCTTATGTCGCGGCGGTGGTCGATATTCGCGCCAGCATCCATGACCCGCAGCCTGCTGATGTTCAACTGGCATACGGGCAAGGCGTCAACCCGCGCCAATGGCTGGAAATTGACGCTCGGCTGGCTGATGACGGGAGCGGTGCGATTTCAGGGCGCTGGGATGCCAGGGCCTTAAACGGTGTTTATACCTTGAAATTGACGGCGGTCTTTGATGATGGAAGCAGCGCTGCGGATACCAAGCTGGTCACGCTGGATAACACGGCGCCGTTCATTGACCTGCGCACCAGCGATGCCGTCCATACCATTGAATACCCGACGCAGACTGTAGTATCCTTGGTGGCGGATGTCAGTGACAATCTGACCATTGAGCGCGTTGAATTTTATCAGAACGACCAACTCCTGGGCATCGACCGCGAATGGCCCTATGGCTTTGAATATGACATCCGCCGCGTCGGGACGGAAGTCTTCAGCGCTCGCGTCTTCGATCAAGTGGGCAACAGCGCGAGTTCGGCTCTCACCGTGCAGATTGTCCGCAGTCCTTAGTTGGTTTGTATTTGTGGAGATCCGGATTTATGACGAATCCCAAGCGAATATCCATTCCCTGGCTCATCGCCTTGCTGTCCCTTGTGCCAGTATTGCTCTTTGCTTACTTGGGGCAGTTCAGCCGCATGATAGCTGATGATTATTATACCATCGCATTGGGTCAGGAACTGGGTGCCTGGGACGGGATGCTCTACTGGTATAATAGCTGGTCGGGGAGTTATACCCATTTCTTCTTGAGAAGCGCGATGGGGCTGCTCGATACCCTCGCTCCTGTGATTACGCCACCGGTTATCGTTGCCTTATGGCTGTTCGGCTTGTCGTGGCTGGTCTTTCAGGGGTTGGCTTGCTTGCGGATAGGCAATTCGCGCCGGGCGCTTGCTATCGCAATTTCCGCCTTGATTATTGCCGCAAGCATCAATGCCTTTTATTCGCCGCAATCGTTTTACTGGCACGCTGCCAGCATCCCTTACACCCTGCCGATTGCCTTGCTCACTATCTACACGGCAATGGCTATTTGGATAGCTCAACGATTGGGAAGAAATAGTTCATCATTATTGGGGATAATCGCTGGCGGTATGCTTTGTTTTATCAGCGCTGGCTTATCTGAAGTGTTTCTAGTCTTCCAAATAACCTTTCTCACACTTTGTCTGCTGATGAGTTTTGCCTTTTTGCGGTCGCCCCTGCGCCGTCCTTACGTTCTGTCCTTTGGAACGGGTTGGTTAGCGACGCTAATTGGCTTGGGGATTACAGTTCATGCACCGGGGGTTGCAAGACGCACGGCGTATATTGTGCAACGTGATGGTCAACCGGATCGTTCGATACCGATACTGATATCTGAAACATTGAATCAGACCTTTGGATATATTGGAAATCCTCAAGCCTTTGCCGGATTTATCCTGTTAATGGGAATTGGTTTGCTTGTCATGCTTGTCAAATACAAACCGAGAGCGGTATTTGAAGTATCGGAACCTGTTGAACTCGTCGCATATTCCTTATGGCTTGGCTTGGTTTTTCAGTTGCTTTGGCTTCCTCTACTGTGGGGAGGACATACCAGCGATAATCCGCAGTTTTTGGGTATATGGCATTTTATCGTCCTTAATGTCGCCCTCATATTGAGTTTTCTGGTCATGCTTTGGCAGCGCAACCGTCTTAATGCCCGACTGCGAAAACAGGAACGCGGCTTGTTGATCATCTGCTACGCAATTGCCTTCACATTTATCTTCGTTTTGCTTTTTGCATTAATGCACTTGGGAAGTGTGCACCACCTCGCATTAACCTATCTGTTCACCAGTTCTCTTGTTTTCTTTGGCATCATAACGCGACAATTATTATCCATGGACTCGACCTCAACAGCGCAAAAGTTCGGATTCTTGGCGCTCTGTTCATACGGGTTTGTCCTGGTCTTGAGTACGACATTTATCTTCACGATATTGTTCGTAGCCGGGTCTGGCCCTGTGAAACCACGCATCTTGGCACCCATTGCCTATCTATTGGTGTTGCCGGGTTTGCTTTGGGGAGCTTACATTGGCTATTTAGTTAAGAATTACCTGCCTTCATCTCAAGCAAGCCAGGCCTGGATTAGGTTTGTCAAACTCGGAAGCCTCGCAATCATACTACTCATTGGAAGCAGTATGGTGCTTGTGCAGGTCGCACTCATACCCGATTTTCAGATTTATGCCAGAGAGTGGGATGCCCGCCATATCGAAATCATCGCCCAGCGCGACAGTGGACAAACCATTATCAAAGTCTCGCCATTGACGTATGACATCGCTCACTATCTTGATAATTCAACGCTTTTAGATCAGGAAAGAGTAACGAATCTTTACGCCAGAGATTATTATGGTGTGGATTCGATTGTTGCTGCTGAACCTTAGAGCGGGTGTTACCTGTGTGGAGTCCTGGATTCGCGATGATGACCTTCAAGCGAAACTTCATGTTCCAATGGCTTATGGTCGTGCTTGCCTTGGCGCCAGCATTGCTTTTTGCCTATCTGGGACAATTCAGCCGCATGATGTCCGACGACTATTGCCAGATTGCAATCGGTCAGGAACTGGGCGCCTGGGACTATATGATTTACAAGCTCGATACTTGGGCGGGGAGCTATGCCAACTGGTTCTTTAAGGGCGCGGTGGCGCCGCTTGATACGCTGCTCCCCAGGATGACCCCGACACTGATTATCACATTGTGGCTGGTGGGATTGTGCTGGCTGGTCTTTCAGGGGCTGGCTTACTTGCGAACAGGCAAGTCGCGTGCTGCGCTTGCTGTCATCATTTCCGCATTCATTATCGCCGCGACTGTCAATGCTTTTTATTCACTGCAATCGTTTTACTGGTATGCTGCCAGCACCCATTACACCCTGCCGCTGACTTTACTCACGATTTACATGGCGCTGGCAGTTTGGACGGCGCAGCGATTGCGAAAGAATCTGTCGTCTTTATTGGGGGTCATCGCTGGCGGGATGCTTTGTTTTATCAGCGCTGGCGCATCCGAGATTTTTATCGCATTTCAGTCGACTTTTCTCACGCTCTGCCTGCTGATGAGCCTTGCTTTTCTGGGTTCGTCAGTGCGCCGCCCTTATGTCCTGGTCTTTGGAGTGGGTTGGCTGGCGACGCTGGTCGGCTTGACAATCCAGTTGAGTTCGCCCGGTCTTGCCAATCGCATGGCAGTTGATGCGCAGCTTATGGGTCAAGCCATTCGGTCGCCGTCGGCATTGCTGTCTGGCACATTGGGTTTGACATTCGAAACTATGGGACATCCGCCAGCCTTTGCTGGCTTTGTCATGTTAATGAGCATCAGCCTGCTGGCAGCGCTTGTCAAATACAAACCCATATCGAAAGCGTCAAGACCCGCCAGACTCGCCACCCCGTCACTGTGGCTTGGCTCGATGGTTCAGTTGCTTTTTATCCCGATATTGTGGGGACACACCAGCGATAATCCACAGTGGCTGGGACGCTTCAGCAGCGGGTATATGATAGTTGTCATCCTCAACATCGCCTTCATATTGAGTTTTCTGGTCATGCTTTGGCAGCGCAGCCGCATCCATGCTGCGCTACAGCAACAGGAACGCGGCCCGCTGTTCCTCTATAACGCGATGCTGTTGATGGCTGTTTTGCTATTTGCATTAACGCAATTCAGAAGCGTTCACTACCGCGCATCAAGCTATCTGTTCATCAGTTTTCTGATGTTGCTCGGCATATTTTTCTGGCAGATGTCATCCCTCATCTCGACTTCATCGGCACGAAGGTTCGGATGGCTGATGCTCTTTTCTTGTGCGATTGCCCTGGTCTGCATTGCCGCGATTGTCGCTACCGCATTGTTCGGACGCGGCCTTGTCGATGGCCGCATCCTGGCGCCCGGCGCTTATCTGCTGGTGCTGTCGGGTTTGGTTTGGGGAGCTTGCATCGGCTGTTTAATCAAAAATTACGCGCTGTCATCTCAAGCAGGTCAAGTCTGGCTGAACCTGTTAAAGCTGGGCAGCCTTGCCATGATACTGATAATCACTATGGGTGTGGCGCTGGGTCATGCAAGGCTGATACCCAATTTTCAGCTTTATGCTAATGAATGGGATGCCCGCCATCAGGAAATCAGCGATAGTGAGCAAAGGACCATTAAAGTCGAGCCTTTGACCTTCGACCTGGCGGATTATGTTGAGATTGTAACGCTGGCACAAGACCCAGCCAATCGTTGCGCTGAACGTTATTATGCTATAGATTCTATTGTTGTGACAGATTAGCCAAAGCGGGCTGTCCGGCTCGTTTGACCCATGCACTAAACTTGTAACATTTTACCGGTAGTATTAGGAAACTCTGATTTGATGACCTTCAAACGAAATGCCATTTTCCCTTGGCTTATTGTCCTGCTGGCGCTTGTGCCAGTGCTGCTTTTTGCCTATCTGGGACAATTCAGCCGCATGATGTCCGACGAATATTGCACCATCGCCGTCGGTCAAGAACTGGGTGCTTGGGATGGTATGCTCTACTGGTACAATAGCTGGACTGGGAGCTATGCCCGCTTCTTCTTCATGAGCGCGTTTGCACCACTCGATGCTCTCCCCCCCATGATGGCACCAGCGATTATTATTGTGTTATGGCTGGTCGGTTTGTCCTGGCTGATCTTTCAGGGACTTGCGTACTTGGGAATAAAAAATTCGCGTTGGGTAATTTCTATTGCAGTTGCCGCGTTAATTGTCGTCGCAGCCATCAATGCTTTTTATGCCTCAAGCTCGTTTTATGCGTACATTACAAGTACTGCATATATCCTGCCACTGGCCTTGCTCACAATTTACCTGGCATTGTCATTTTGGATGGCTCAACGATTGGGAAGAAATAGTTCATCATTATTGGGGGTACTTGGTGGTGGAGTGCTTTGTTTTTTGAGTGCAGGGACCTCCGAAATACTTGTGGCATTTCAATTTGTATTTCTCACATCTTGCCTGCTGATAATAGTCGTCTTTTTGCGGTCATCTGTCCGTCGCTCTTATCTACTTGTCTTTGGGGTGGGTTGGCTGACGACACTGGGCAGTTTGGCAATCCAGTTAAATTCACCCGGTGTTGCAAAACGTGCAGTATTTAATGAGCAAATCGGTCGTCAACCGATTCGGTCAATACCAGCGCTGCTGTCCGAAACATTAGATCGGACCTTCGGATATATTGGACATGCGGAGGCATTTGCCGGGTTTGTCATGTTGCTGTGTCTCAGTCTGTTTGTCACGCTGATCAAATATATGCCGCAAGAACCACCCGAAGCATCAAAACCGCGCGAACTTTCCGTGCCGGCATTGTGGTTTGGCTTGATTTTTCAGGTGATTTGGATTCCGATATTATGGGGGCACACCAGCGATAATCCACAGTTTTTTGGGCGTTTCAGCATCAAGTATATGATGGTGATTGCCCTCAATACTGCCTTCATAGTAAGTTTTCTTATCATGCTTTGGCAACGAGAGCGCATCAATGCCGAACTGCAAAAACATAAACGCAGCTTGTTCATTGTCCCTAACGCACTGCCTTTATTTCTTGTTGTATTATTTGTATTGACGCAATCAAGAAACATCATTCACTTTCAGGCATTAATCTACCTGTTTACCAGTGTCTTTGTGTTTTTGGGGCTACTGGCATGGCAATTATCATCTCTACTTTCAAGCGCAATGGCACGGAGATTCGGTTTGTTGACCTTTCTGTCTTATGGTCTGGCATGGGTCTTAATTGCAGCAGTTGTCGCCGCATCATTGTTCGGATCCGGGTATGCGCGGCTACGTACTCTGACATTTGCTTCTTATCTATTGGTGTTGCCGGGTTTGGTTTGGGGCGGCTATATTGGATATTTAATCAAAAATTACGCGCTTTTATTTCAAAGGGGTCAAACCTGGATCAAGTTTCTAAAAATTGGAAGCCTTGTGGTTGTCCTGATAATGACTATCGGTATAGTGCTGGGTCATGCAACACTGATACCTGATTTTCAGATTTATGCTAAGGAGTGGGATGCGCGTCATCGAGAGATCATCGCAATGCGTGATAGCGGGCAAACTGCTGTTGAAGTTGCACCCTTGACCTTTGATCTGGCTGAGTATATTAGCGCCCCAACGCTGGGACAGTACCCGACAAATCATTATGCTCAAGATTATTATAGACTGCAATCAATTATTGTGTCGGGCCCCAAGGCAAAGGCGAAACTGGCATTACCAGCTTGCATTGATTTCGAGCACAGCTGAGAGACTTCTGACCCTGCCAATCCTCCTATATTTTGGTACTATGCACGTAATCAATAACGATGTTGTGCTTATATTGACGCGAGAATGTTGACAGGCAGCCATTTTACCGAGCGATTTGAATCCATGTACAATCGTGCTGTCAATAGCTGGCTGCCGCCGGTTTTTGTTGTCTTTGTTGCATTTGCTGTTGCCGTCTTGCTGCTTGATGATTTTCCGATACAGGCAGATGGCTTGCTCTCGATTCATACGGCCGGTTATACCGATGACTACCCCGATTTACTGCTCGTGTTTGACCGCCTTATCAACAAAAGCCAGCAGCATGTTCCCGGCTATTTCCTGGCGCTGTTTGTCTGGGGAAATGTGACCGATTGGTCGCCACTGCTCTTGAGGGTGCTGACAGTGTTTTTTGGCATCCTTAGCCTGGCGCTGATATATCGGCTGGGGCGCGATTTTATTTCCAAGGAAGCTGGCTTCTTTGCGATTGTCATGCTGGCATCCCTGACCTTTTACAACATCTGGTACTTGCCCATCCGTATGTACACCCTGTTTGTCGCCGCCGAATTATGGCTGTTTTGGGTCTACTTTCGCACGCTGCACCGCAAACAGGCGAATCGGCGCGATTATGCCCTGCTGTTTTTGGCGGGCCTTTTGTTCGTCAATACGCATACCTTTAGCCTGACAATCCTGGGCGGGTTAGGCGTCTATCATCTGCTCTTCGTGAAAAAAACGCGCCGATGGTACAGCATGACGGCTGCCGCGCTGCTGGTTGTGCTTATCATTTTGCCCTGGTTCGTGATACTGGTTCAAGGCGCTGAATATTATGCCAGCAACCCGGAACGAACCTATCCGGCATTGAGTCCAATCGAGATGACTGTCAAGATTTTCGAACTGGGACTCAATGAAAGCCTCCTGTTTATGGGGGTGCTTTTGCTTTCGGTCAAGCAAGCGCTCAACCGAGACAAAATGACTATCGCCTTTTGGGTGATTCTGATTGTCGCTATCGGACTTTACGCCGCCATCAACACGATTGTCATGGTTGCCGACCCGACGCGGTTTCGATATTTCGTCCCCCTCTTTCCACTGATGATCCTGCTGATGGTCAAGGGGCTGGAGCTATTGAAAAAGTGGAAATTCATCGTCCTGTGCATTCTGCTTTTTTGGGTTGCGGGCGGCTTGCTCTATCATCGCCGGGTGAGGCCCGATTTTTATGTTCGCTCTTATGATACAATCCCGATTCACCTGATTGAGCGCCACCTGCGCGACAAGTTTGATGACGGCGACCTAATCACCGGCTGGACGGATGGCCTGGACTTCAGTTTTGCCTCTGATTATTATGGCCGCATCGTCGATTTCTATTTTGACAGCCCGGAGAAAGCCGAAGTAGAAATCGCTATTCAGCATGTCTATCAACTGGGACAGGTCAGCGATGAAGCCGTCACGGCAATCGTCACCGACCTTAGGCAAGACCGCAAACGCATCTGGCTGACATACGAGCCGGATAATCGGCATACAGCGCGATTATACGAACTCTATCAACATGTGCTGATGTCCCGTTATGAGCGCTGTCTCATCGATGATGCCGTATCGAATGTCATCATCGAGTTCTATCAAACAGCAGACTGTGGCTGATTTGACAAGCCCGCCGCGGCTTTCCTCGCTGACGCGGGTTCTTCGTTCCAAGCCGCACAAACATAAGAAACCTGTTTTATTTTTGGCAAACTCCCTTGTTCTTTGCTAAATCTGTTGACTTCAATATCGGCTTATGCTAAATTGTGGGTGGTAAATTTGGCACTCGATGCTGACAAGTGCTAAAAGTTTGCCAGATGATGTGTCTTACTCACTAAATGTATTCGTAGTTCAAGAGGGAATAAAGACAATGACTGTGAACATTCGTCCGCTTGGCGACCGCGTGTTGGTCGAACCTGTAGAATCTGAAGAGACCTTTGCTGGCGGTGCTTTTATATTGCCAGAAACCGCTAAGGAAAAGCCCCAACAGGGTTTGGTCCGTGCTGCTGGTCCCGGCAAGTATGACGAAGATGGCGAAAAACGCATCCCTATGGATGTGAAAACAGGCGACCGCGTCCTCTTCGCCAAATACGCTGGCACTGAAGTCAAACTTGATGGCACCAAGATGCTCATCATGAAAGAATCCGACATCCTCGGCATTGTCGAAGCCTGATTGCGGGCTTTGGCAAGACGGGGGCTTTTTGTTTCCTGCTCACTCAACACAAACATTTCTGGAGGAATCCATGGCAAAGCAACTCATATTTAAGGAAGATGCACGCCGCAAACTGCAAACTGGCGTTGATAAAGTCGCCAATGCAGTCAGCACCACGCTTGGTCCCAAGGGGCGCAATGTCGCGCTGGACAAGAAATTCGGTGCGCCGACGGTTACCCATGATGGCGTAACCGTCGCCAAAGAAATTGAACTCGAAGACCCTTATGAAAATATGGGCGCCCAACTGCTGAAAGAAGCCGCGACCAAAACCAACGACATCGCTGGCGATGGGACGACGACCGCCACCGTGCTGGCACAGGCTATCGTCAGCGAAGGGCTGAAGAATGTTGCCGCTGGCGCAAACCCGATGCTCCTGAAGCGCGGCATCATCCATGCCGCTGACATCGTCTCCCGCAACATTCTCGACCAATCGACCCCCATCGAAACCAAAGAAGAAATCGCCAATGTCGCCAGTGTTTCGGCACAGGACACCGAAATCGGTGATTTGATTGCCGAGGTGATGGACAAGGTGGGCAAAGATGGCGTGGTCACCGTCGAAGAGAGCCGCGGGCTGGAATTTGAAACCGAATATGTCGAGGGCATGCAGTTCGACCGCGGTTATATCAGCCCCTACTTTGTAACCAATAGCGAAAGCATGGAAGCCGACATTGAGGAACCCTATATCCTGATCCATGACAAGAAGGTCAGCGCGGCACAGGACATCATCCCGATTCTGGAAAAACTGCACCAGATTGGCAAGCGCGAACTGGTCATCATTGCCGAAGATGTTGACGGTGAGGCCTTGGCGACTATGGTTGTCAACAAGCTGCGCGGCGCTATCAATGTTTTGGCTGTCAAAGCGCCCGGTTTTGGCGACAGACGCAAGGCAATGCTGCGCGACATCGCTGTCTTGACTGGCGGTACAGTCATCAGCGAGGAGACCGGCCGCAAGCTCGACAGTGTCACCATTCAGGATTTGGGGCGGGCTGCCAAAGTTGCCAGCACCAAAGACAATACCGTTATCGTCGATGGCGCGGGTGAAGAAAGAGCCATCGCCGGGCGCATCGAAGAAATCCGCCGCGAAATCGACAACAGCACCAGCGATTATGACCGCGAAAAATTGCAGGAACGGCTGGCAAAACTCAGCGGCGGCGTAGCTGTGATTCGCGTTGGCGCAGCCACCGAGACCGAACTGAAAGAAAAGAAACACCGCGTTGAGGATGCCCTCAGCGCCACCCGCGCGGCTGTTGAAGAAGGCATTGTGCCTGGCGGCGGTGTTGCCCTGATTAACGCCGTCAGTTCACTCGACGAGGTCAACCTCGGTGTAACGGACGAAAACACCGGCATTACCATTATGCGCCGTGCTTTGGAGATGCCGATGCGCAAAATCGCAGCCAACGCCGGCGAAGATGGCGCGGTCATTATCCAAAACGTCCGCCGCGCACAAGACGAGGGCAATAACCATCGCATCGGTTTCAACGTGATGACCGGCGAATATGGTGACATGATTGAAGCCGGCATCCCCGACCCAGCCAAGGTCACTCGTGGCGCGATTGAAAACTCCGCTTCCATCGCGGCAATGATCCTGACCACCGAAGCGCTCATTACCGATGTTCCCGAAGAAACCCCACCGCCAATGCCCGGCGGCGGCATGGATGGCATGGGCGGTATGGGCGGCATGATGTAAGCTGGCTTCTGTCCAGACTCGCAGCTTCAAGAGGGGGACTGCCACAGAGCAGTCCTCTTTTGATTTCTGATTGTACAGCGCTGTTGAGTGATGTTTATCGAATAGCGAACACTGGAGTACGCAGATGCTGCTGCATTCTTGGGGTCAATCTCTTATCCACGATATGCCAGCCACTTATTCGCAAAATCCACAAATTCAGGATTAAGCTCTATGCCCAGATAGCTTAATCCCAACTCTTTTGCAACCACACATTCTGACCCGGAGCCCGCAAATGGAATCAGAACGCTGCCCTCGTCGCCATTTATCCGTGATTTTATCAAGCGCCTGGTTAATTCCATCGGCTTTTGGGTGGGGTGCTTCAGTATATCGTGCGTTCTATGTTCAGATAGAAACTTGGGCGGATAAATACGGCATTCGCAAGTTCTGCATAAAAACCATCGTTCCGATCTTCCAGCGCCACCAGCCAAAGCTGGAATCTTGATGACATCTCTTGGCAATGCCCCGTTCTTGTGTGCCTTATACACGGTATCCTTCCCAGAAGAGCCGAAGCGGGATGGCGTGTTTTTTCGTTTTTTACCAGCGGATTTCAAATAACTGTCTGTATAAGGCTCCCTGATTTGATCTACTTCAAGGTCAACACGTCGAACACCGGGTTTCCAAAGACATAATATCGTTTCGTGCGACCTTTGCCAGAACTTCGACGATGGCACTGTTTTATTTGTGTAATGCCAGACCAGCCATCTCTGCTGCTCAATCGGGAATTGTGCTGATATTCTGGCAACAATTTCAGGAAAACCATATAAATACAATAACCCGTCATCTTTCAATAATTCCAGGCAATCTGTCAGCCAGCTTTTCGCCCAGTCAACATAATCATCTACAGGCATCGTTGAACTGTTATTGCCAAAATTCTTGCCGATATTATAGGGTGGGTCAGCAATAATGACATCATAGGACTCGCCAGCCTGGATGAGATCGGGCAAGATTTGCGTAGCTTCACCGAGAATAATGCGATTCTTGCATTCACTCTGCACCGTCAGCCAAAGACTGCGTTGCACAGTTTTCATAGTTCACCCTCCACAGATGCCAACTGTTTTAATACATTTGTGCTATGACTCCGAGTTGATTATAAGGAATAATATGCAAAAAAGCTACCTGCTTTGAGACAAGGTAGCTTTATGCGGTTAAACGATAACGATGGCTATGACTTAGACCCGCGCCTCCAATTCGTCGGCGATCTCATCGTCTTCGACCTTGCTCAGGGCAAGCTGGTCCTGCTCGTCGACATCGATGCGAACCACGCTTGCCAACCCGAAATCACCGGAGAGGATGCCATCCGACAAGCCGTCTTCCACTTCGTTTTGAATCAGGCGGCGTAGGGGCCGCGCGCCAAATTCGGGATTGTAGCCATTTTCAGCCAGCCATTCGATGGCGGCATCGGTGGTTTCGAGCGTCATGGCATGTTCCAGCAGTCGTTCCCGTACCTTGTTCAGTTCCAGTTCAACGATTTGCTTGATTTCGTCGCGGGTGAGCGAGCGGAAGATGATGGTCGCATCCACGCGGTTCAAGAACTCGGGACGGAACAGCCGTTGCAGTTGGTCGAGAACATTTCTGCTCATATCTTCATAGGCTTCTTCGTCCAGCTTGTCATCATCAAGCGGCATATTAAAACCCAAACCGGAATTCGGTTTAATCAGTTCGGCACCGACATTGCTGGTCATCACAACCATCGCATTGCGGAAGTCCACCCGACGCCCCCGCGCATCAGCCAAAGTGCCTTCTTCCATCACTTGAAGCAGCATATTGAAGGCTTCGGGGTGCGCTTTTTCGACCTCATCAAAGACAACGATGCTGTAAGGACGGCGGCGCACCGCTTCGGTCAGCTGGCCAGCATCTTCATAACCCACATACCCGGGCGGCGCACCCACCAAACGCGCGACCGAGTGCCGTTCCATAAATTCGCTCATATCAAGTTGAATCAGGGCGTCCTCGCTGCCAAACAGAAACTCTGCCAGCGCTTTGGTCAATTCCGTCTTGCCGACGCCAGTCGGGCCCAAGAACATGAAAGAGCCAATCGGACGGCGGGGGTCTTTCAGGCCAGCGCGAGCCCGCCGCACTGCCTTGCTGATGGAGACAATCGCGTCATGCTGCCCCACGATGCGCTCGTGCAGCTTCTCTTCCATCTCCATCAAACGTTCGCTTTCTTCATTGGCAATCCGAGTCACCGGGATGCCTGTCCACATCGCCGCCACTTCCGAGATGTCTTCACCGACCAAACGCGGCTGTCCAGTCTCTTCGTTCCAGTTGACGCGAATATCGGTTAAGGCCGCATTCAGTGATTCCTGCCGCCGTCTGAGCGTCTCCGCTTCGTCTTTTTCGCCAGCGATCTCCGCCAGTTCAATTTCATCGCGCAGGACTTCAAGCTCATCCATCACGCGGCGGACTGTCGCCGCTTCGGGACTTTTGTACATCCGCAAACGGGCAGCAGCTTCGTCAATCAGGTCAATGGCTTTATCAGGCAGGAAGCGGTCGGGGATATAACGCGCCGACAGGTTGGCCGCTGTTTCGATAGCATCGTCGGTGATTTCGACATTGTGATGGTCTTGATAAGGGAATTTGATGCCTTGCAGAATCTCAATCGTTTCTTCAATGGTGGGTTCATCGACTTGTATCTGCTGGAAACGGCGTTCGAGCGCCGCATCACTCTCGATATGCTTGCGATATTCATCGAGGGTCGTCGCGCCAATACATTGCAATTCGCCGCGTGCCAGCGCCGGCTTGAGGATATTGGCGGCATCCACGCTGCTGCCAGCTGAACCAGCGCCGACAAGCATGTGCACCTCGTCGATAAACAGGATGGTGTCGGATGCTTTGAGTTCTTCAATCACCCGCTTGAGCCGTTCCTCAAACTGACCGCGATACATCGTACCCGCAACCAGCGACCCGACATCCAGCTGCAAAACACGTTTATTGAGCAGGGGCTTGGGGGTATCGCCCTCGATGATGCGCTGTGCCAGCCCTTCGACAATAGCCGTCTTGCCGACGCCAGGCTCACCGATTAAAGCCGGATTATTTTTGCGGCGGCGGCTAAGCACCTGAATCACCCGTTCGATTTCCATTTCGCGCCCCACAACCGGATCCAGCTTGCCATCTTGCGCCAGGGTGGTCAGGTCGGTCGCCAACTGATCCACCATGGGGGTGCTGTCCTTGCGCGAGCTTTTGCCTTGCGGTCGGTCTTGTGATTTTTGCGCCGATTGCACCGGGCTTTCCTGCAAGACTTTGCGGGTTTGGCGGCGAACCTCTTCCGAACTGACGCCCAGACGGCGCAGCACATCCAGCGCGATGCCTTCGTGCTGACGAACCAAACCCAAAAGCAGGTGTTCCGTGCCAATATAATGATGCCCCATTCGGCGAGCTTCATCGACAGCCAATTCCAATACCTTCTTGGTGCCAGGCGATAAATCAAGCTGGGAATGACTTATCCTGCCTTCCGAAGTTGACAGACGAGTCACCAATTCTTCCACACGGCGCAAGTCCAGCCCCAAATCACGAAGAACTCGCCCAGCGACGCCGCCTTCTTCGCGCATCAAGCCAAGCAGCAGATGTTCCGTGCCAATCTGATGATGCTGCAAACGTTCTGCCTCTTCCTGCGCCAGGCTCAATACGCGCCGCGCCCGTTGGGTAAAACGTTCCATTTTATTCGGCACAATCCATACCTCCCCATCAGTAATTCAAACCGGGCACTTCCCGAATTTATCATAAAAATCATTATAACACGCACTCAACCATCTGGCTTGGGGCATCGTCAATACTTTATTAGAAAACGCCCCCCAGTCACCGCTTATCTATCTATGCTAATGGAGGCGCGGAAAATAATCAACTTGCAACCCGCAGCTTGTCCAAATTGACAAACAAAAAGAGACACCCGCCGGGATGCCTCTCTCGCTGTATTCCTGTTTGGGGGCGCGGTTCAGTCCTGGTTTGCCTTTGCTTCCGCAGGCCTGTCTTCTTTCACGGCTTCGGCTGCGGGTTCTGGTGGCAGCGCCGCCGATTCCTGTATCGCCATTTCCCAGTCCAAATCGAGATACTCGGTCGAGTTGACCGATTTCAGGCTCAAGCCGAGCCGCCGCTCCTTGATGTCAATCTTGACGATGCGCAAGACCAACTCTTCGCCGCGTTTGACCACTTCGCGCGGATGGCTGACACGTTCGCTGGCCAATTCCGAGATATGGATTAAGCCTTCGACCGCCTGATTATCGACCAGGCGAGCAAACGCGCCAAACTTGGTCAGCTTGGTCACACGACCGCGCACCAGTTGACCGCGGCGCATGGAAGTGGCGATTTCGTCCCAGGGGTCGCGCAGAATCCGCCGCCGACTTAGACCGATGCGTCTGGCTTGCGGATTGATGCTGATGACCTCGACCTCAACGCTGTCGCCAACAGCAACCACCTGGCGCGGGTGGGTGACATGCCCCCAAGCCAATTCAGTCAGATGCACCAGCCCCTCGGCGCCGCCAATGTCAACAAAAGCGCCAAAGTTCTCCAGGCTGACGACCGTGCCACTGCGGATTTCGCCCAAGGTCAATTCTTCAATCAGAGCTTCTTTACGGCGCTGGCGGACTTCACGCATCGCCGCCCGCTCTGACAGAATCAGACGATTGCGATTGCGCTCCACCTCCATCACCTTGACCCCAATCGGCTGGTTAATCATCGGGCTGTAGCGCTCTTCGGGCGTATCGCCGCGCATGTTCCGCACGCGGTCGTCTGCCAGCTGGCTTTGGGGGACAAACCCTCGCAAACGACCAAAGCGCACAATCAAGCCGCCCTTGTTGTAACCGCCAATTAAGGCATCGTACAACTCTTTGGATTTGGCGAATTCTTCTGCCTTGCGCCAATCCAGTTCTTCCAGAGCATGGTTAATCGACAGGACAATCTCGCCGCGATGATTGCGGGGATTCACCACATACACATCGACCTCGGCGCCGGTCGTCAGGGATTCCAGCATCTTGCGTGTCATTAACTCCAGTTCGCGCCCTGGCACCACGCCCACATCACCCTCGCCAAGTTCAACATAGACGGCGGTTGGCATAGTTTTGCCAATCACCCCCCGATGAATTTGTCCGCGTTTGTACTTGGGCTCTTCGTCCTTGTCAGCGGGCGATTTGTCCACAGGCGGCTTGTCTTTGCTGGCATCCGTGACGTCCGCTGTCGGCTCTGATACCGACTCGCTGCCGGCGGCCTCTTCGATTGCTGCTGTCTCTTCTGCCGCTGCTTCAGTTGATTCTGCAACGCCAGCCAATTCTGATGACGACAACTCGGCAGACGAAGCACCCTCAAGCCTCTCTTCGTTCTTGCCTGATTCTTCTGCACTCATACCCTAATATCCGTTTTCTGCTCACCGTATCGGCTACAATTATATCGTCATAGAGCGGATATAGTCAAAGATAAAATCAAAATTCGTCGAGATTTGATTGTCCATTTGAGAATAGCTAGCGTTTTTTGCCCTTTTGTACGGTTCACAAGTGGACACAAAGGACGTATTGGATGTCTTTCAGGCGGCGAATCGCTTCGGTTGAAACAAAAACTTTACCACAGAGGGCACAGAGGACACCGAGAATAACCTTGGACTTTGCTTTTCTTTGTGTCCTTCGTGCCTTTGTGGTGAAATGAACGGTTTGAATTTCAATCGACTTCAATAACTTCCCGCGATGACGGCAAAAACGGCAGCCTTCACGAAGAAGGCTGTTTTGCTTAATTACAGGCAACAAAAATGTTGTAATCAACCCGTTCCGTCATGTTCCACGCTATTTCATAAACCTTGCGGTCTATTTTTACTTCAATGGTATAGATTCCATTCGGAAACCATTGATTCCAGCGATAATACTGATGGAGGTACGACCCTCCGGTGTCAATAAAGGTTTTGTCTAGCTGACCTTCCACTCGTAAGGGATTGGTCTCATTTGGACGATACAAATCGACGGTTACATCGCTCAGACGTTCCCCGGTGATAATGATATTGATATCCATATCGCCACGCCTAGAGTCAACAATAACGTGACAGCCTGTATCCTCAATAATAAATCCTTCTCCAGTCTCGATAACTTCGTCTGGCAAGCGGGTCGTCAGCCATCCCGCGATAAAGGCAGTTCCGCGCTCAAATTTTATTTCATACCAGTCGCCGTCTTCCGCCACAACCTCAAAAATATCTCCGGGCTGCGCCTTCCCAACAAGTCCGCAGGATGTGCCAGCACAATCGCGCAGGTTCACATTCTGATTGACAGTGACCTTAAAGTCAGTCGCGGCTGTCTGTATATCGGCGTCATCACTTGAGACGCATCCCAGCGCCTGAACGGCATGGAACTCGGCAAATGTCAGCACTGCATTATCTACTCTTAGATAGGGTTGGTCACCATATTCCTCGATGATTTCGTTGACAAGCTCACAGTTGTATTCCGTATCCCTGTCAGAGCCTTCTGCCCACTCTTGGGCAAATATCAATGCCGCACTCATCAAGATGACTGCGACCATGATGAATAACTTCTTCATTTGGTAAATCCTTTCAGTTAGGTAAATAAGCCACTTACTATAGCCAGCGACACTTTCGCCCCCTTCAAGGCAGGCTGATTAATCATAATGCTCAATGCCTCCCGAACGATTCCTGGAAGACGTCTGATAATCATCGTCCTCGCCTGGCGATGAGAAATCCGAAAAATCGTAGCCATCGTCATTATACTCGTCATCCTCATAGATTTCATCATAATAGGCCTCAAGGTCGGCATGGAAGGGTTTGGATGCTTCCGCGAAATTGCTTTGCTGGTCGATATGACCGGTGAATTGAAGCTCATCCTGACGTTCGTCAATGACAATCAAATCGCCAGCGCTGAAGTCTCCCTTGAGCAGTTGAATGCTAAGCGGATTTTCAATATGGCGCTGAATGGCGCGGCGCAGAGGGCGGGCGCCATATTGCGGGTCATATCCGTTTTTTGCCAGCCAGTGCCGCGCTGGCTCGGTCAGATGAATCGCCAAACCGGACTCGTTCATCCGTTCCGCCAGACCGCGTATCTGCAAATCCACCATTTGCTCGACTGCTTTCAGTGTCAGCGGCTCAAAGATGATGATTTCGTCGATGCGGTTCAAAAATTCGGGGCGGAAAGTATCGCGCATGGATCTTTCAATCTCTTGATGGTCGGCGAGCGCCGGGTCGTCGCCGCGGATGAAACCCAGTGCGCCGCCTTTATTGGCAAACCCCGTGCCGAGGTTGCTGGTCATAATCAGCACGGTGTTGCGGAAATCGACGATATGTCCCTGGCCATCGGTCATGCGCCCGTCTTCCAGCACTTGCAGCAGCACGCTCCATACATCAGGATGCGCTTTTTCAATCTCGTCGAACAAAATCACGCGATAGGGACGGCGGCGGACGGCTTCGGTCAACTGACCGCCAGCTTCATAACCGATATAGCCAGGCGGAGCGCCAAACAGACGGCTGACGGTATGCTTCTCGCGGTATTCACTCATATCCACCTGCACCAGCGTATCCTCATCATCAAACAAGAACTCGGCAAGCGCTTTCGCCAATTCTGTTTTGCCGACACCGCTTGACCCAAGAAAGATAAACGAGCCAATCGGACGTTTGGGGTCTTTCAAGCCACTGCGGGCGCGGCGAATGGCATCCGAAAGGGCAGAGACCGCCTTGTCCTGACCGATGACGCGCTCGTTGATGACCTCTTCCATGCGCAGCAGCTTCTCCGATTCTGTTTCGAGCATACTCTGCACCGGGATGCCCGTCCAGCTTTCGACAACCTGGGCGACATCATTGGCGGACACCAATTCGTCCAGGGTGTTTTCCTGCTGCCAGATATATCGCGCCTGTTCAAATTCCGCTTCCAGTTGGATGCGCTGCATTTTGCAGTCGGCGGCGCGTTCATAATCGCGCGAAAGCCCGGCCGCCTGTTCTTCCATTGCCAGTTGGTCAATCGTTTCCCGCATTTCTTTCAAGCGCGGCGGCATTGAAAATAAAGCCACCCGCAGTTTGGCAGCGGCTTCATCCAGCAGGTCAATGGCCTTGTCCGGCAGTTTGCGTTCGCTGAGATAACGCGCCGACAGCCGAGCGGCGGCTTCAATCGCATTGTCGGCGATGGTCACGTTGTGATGCGCCTCGTAGCGGTCTCGAATGCCATATAACATCTCAATCGTGTCCTCAACCGAGGGCTCCTCGACGAAAACCGGGGCAAAACGCCGATCCAAGGCGCTGTCCTTTTCGACATGCTGCCGATACTCATCCAGTGTAGTGGCGCCAACCGCTTGCAGTTCGCCGCGTGCCAGCGCCGGTTTCATCATATTGCCGGCATCCAGCGCACCAGAGGCAGCGCCAGCGCCCACAACCTGATGCAGTTCGTCAATAAACAAAATGATTTCGCCCTTGGAACGCTGTATCTCGTCGATGGTGGCTTTCAGCCGTTCCTCAAACTCGCCGCGGAAACGGCTGCCTGCCAGCATACCGCTCAAATCGAGACTGAGGACGCGCTTGCCCAGCAGAAGCTCCGGCACATCGGCGCTGGCAATTTTCTGCGCCAGCCCTTCCACAATAGCAGTCTTGCCGACCCCCGCCTCGCCGATAAGCACGGGATTGTTTTTGGTTCGGCGGCTCAAAACCTGGATGACGCGCAAAATCTCGCTGTCCCGCCCGATAACAGGGTCGAGTTTGCCTTCCTGCGCCATGCGGGTCAGGTCGCGGCTGTATTTTTCCAGGGTGCGGTAACGGCTTTCTGCCTGCGGGTCCGTGACACGGTGCCCGCCCCGAATATCTTTCACGGCATCGGCAACAAGGTCGCGCGTGATATTATAATCCGCCATCATCTTGGAAACGGCGGTGCTGCGTTCGGTTAGCAGTGCCAGAAAGATGTGTTCGGTGCTGATATACTCATCGCGCAGGCGGTTGGCTTCTTCATTGGCGCGGTCGATAATGCTCTTGAGGCGGGGCGTGATGAAGACTTGATTAGTGCCTTGACCATAAATGGTCGCTGTGCGCGGACTTTGCCGCAGAATATCATCCACCCGCGAGCGCAGCGCCTGCACATCCACGGACAGATGCTCCAATATCTGCGGGATGACCCCGTCAGTCTGCTCCAGCAGCGCCAGCAAAATATGCTCGGTATCGACTTGCGTATGCCCGTAACGTTGCAGGATTTCGTAGGCACGCGCCGCGGCATCCTGTGCCCGTTCCGTAAATCTGTCAAATCTTAGCATGGATATTTCCTTGGCCCTCGAGGCTATTTTGTCATTGTATTCCGATTATAGCTGTTATTGTAGTCTGGCTTCGTATTGTGTGGAAACGCATTTGCATCAGCAGCCTTTATTTCGTGGCTGGCTCAGGTTTTCGCTGATGAATAGCCGCCGCAAAGCGATGCGCCAATTTTTCCGCATCCCTGTCGGAAACAGCCCTGGTATCCATCTCCAGATGTTGCGCCAGGTTAAATCGTATTCGTTCGGTGCTTCTGCTTGTGTTTATCACGGCAACCAAATACTTGCCACTCTCATCATCCCAACCAATGACAACCGTCTTTATTCAAGCGCATCTGACCGCAGACTTTGGTAGAGGGCTTCCAGTTGAATGCCAATGGCATCCCAGTTGTAGGTCTCGGCGGCCAGTTGACATGCGGCTTTCCCCATCCGCACTCGCAAGTTCCTGTCCCTTAGCAGGAGACGGAGCTTGTCGGCAAAGGCATCGGCGGCGGCCGCCACGACATAACCGGCGCCGGCCGCTTCAACTTCGTTCATGTGACAGCCCGGCGACAAGATGACCGGCATCTCGGCTGCCATCGCCTCCAGGACAGCCATCGACAAACCCTCGCCAACCGCCGGCAGCGCCAGCAAATCGCTCGCCGCCAGGGCACGCAGCCGGTCGGCGCCACTCAGATACCCGGTGATGACAATTCGGCTGTCGCCCGCGGCCAGCTTCTGCATCACCTTCAGCATACCTTCATCGGGCCCGACAATGAGCAGGCGCGAATGCTCGACATTGGCTCGCTGGAAAGCCTGTATCAGCACATCCAGCCCTTTGCGCTCTTGCAGACGCCCCATGAACAAGACAGTTGGCGCTTCATTCAGGCGATAACGGCGGCGGAAGCCAGTCGCATCTGGCAGGTCGGCAAAGTGGTTCAGGTGAATGCCGTTGGGAATGATGCTGAACCCTGTCGGCAGCTGCCGCCGTCCGAAGGATAGCCAACGTGTTTTGGCATCCGCCAGTTCGGCTGCGGTCAATGCGATGATATGGTCAATCCGCTGTGCCACGCCAGCGCCGAGCAGTCGGTCCCAGCCAGCTTTCAGGCTGCTGCGCCCCGTGCCGAGCGTCAGCGTGCCGTGCGGCGACAGGACAATCGGCTTGCCGAGTTCCCGCGCCGTGGCGGCCACCAGCAAATTTTCTGTGGTTCGGAATTCATGCAGGTGTAGCACATCCACATTCGGCAAAATCAGTTCGGCTGTTTTTTTCATGCTGCGCGGGGTGGACAGGTTCAGTCTGCCGCGCAGCCGGGGCGATACATTCGGTCGCCGCAAAACCCGTACCCCATCCATCATCTCGTCTTCCGCGCCGCTGTATCGCGTGGTCTGGTCCAGGGCATCGGTGGTCAGCACAGTCACCTGATGACCGCGTTCGACCAGGGCGCTTGCCATGCCTTCCACCGCACGCACCACACCGCCAAAGGCATAAGCCGGTTTGTAGTAGGGGCTCAGGTGCAAGATGTGCATGGCGCTTATTCATTCCATTCAATATCACGTTTCCAGTAGCGCAGGACGACCCCGCCGCCTGGCATGGCCGAAGTGAGCCGATAGAGCAAATCCCAATCATGTTCGCTAAGCACGCGCCCGCAGATGACCGCGCCCATATAGATTGCCAGCCCGCTCGCCATCGCCAGCATGAAATTCAGGTCGCGCAATGTCAGCATAACCGGGGCAGCCACCGCGGCAATGATCAGCAGGCGGCGCATGCTGCCGGCGATTTTGCGCCATTGCCAGCCAAGGGTGCGGAAGTTCCAGATGAGCAGGCACAGCACCCCAGCCTCGGCAATGATGGAGGCGAGCGCCGCGCCGCGCGGGTCGCCCCAGCCAGACAGCAAAATCGTGTTGAGCGCGATGTTGAGCAGCAGGCCGCCCGCGCGGAACAGCAGCAGACGCCGCTGTCGGTTTTGAATCAACATGCCTTTGCTGAAGACATTGCCAATCATTGTCAGCATGGTGTACCAGATGAGCAGGCGCAGGATGCCGGCGGTAGGCGCAAAATTATCGCCAAAGGGCGCCGTGATGTGGTCGGCAAAAATGCTGATGGTCAGCGCCAGCGGCAGGCTGATGATGACCATGTACAGCGCCAGTTTTTCAATCATCATGCCAAACAAGGGGTTCTTGCCGTCCTCATAATAACGCGACAGCAAGGGATAGGCAGCCACCAGGACCGTTGTGCTGAATAGCTCGATGATGCCGAAATGGATGATGAAGGCGGCGGTGAGATAGCCGCTGTTCGCTTCGCCCAGGATGCCAGTGGTCATCAGCTTGTCGGTATGCTGATAGGCTTGCGTCAGGAAGGCCGACAAAGCCAGGGGTGCGCTATTAACCAGCAGAGGCATCCCGATGCTGCGGTCGAAGGGAAATTGGGGGCGCAAACCCGCACGCCAGTTAAGCCCGACCAGCACCGCCGAGCGACCCAGGCCGGACACAATCGCGGCCCCATAGACCCCCAGCAGGCCCCAGCCCAAGGCCACCGCCCAGACCGCCAGCCCGATTCGCAGGATGATATGTCCGACTTCGACCACGGACGTCTTTAGCATATCTTCGCGTGCCAGCAGCAGGTCGTGTCCCATGTTGCCGAACAAATCGACAAACAGGTTAATCCCCGCCAGCGCCACGAAGGCTCGCACGGTCTCGCTGTAGCTGACGGTGACGGCAAAGCCATTCATGCTAACATAGGCAAGCAGCGCCAGCACTGTCTGCAAGACCATCATCGCCGACCAGTATTTGCCAGCTTGTTCGGGAGCGCGGGCGACATCCCGAATCACAATCAGTCCCATGCCAAAACTGGATATGGAACTAGCGACCGCCATCAGCCCGCCGACTGTGCCATAGATGCCATAATCAAAATCTCCCAGCCAGGGCGCCAAGACCAGCTGCCAGACAAAGAGCGCCCCTTTGCTAATCAGGCTGGCGATAATCAATGCGCTCACATTGCGAACAGCGCGTCTGGCGTCATTACCTGAAAGCCTTGCTGATTCGGTCATGGCACATCAAGCTGCATCAGAGACGGTTGCCAAAACTTAGCGCAAAGGGAGACAGAAACATAGGGGCAATGCGCCTGTTGACGCGATGGCGGCTGGTATATGATGATAAAAAGCAAGCGGACAGACAGATGGAAAAGCCCATGTTGGATTCGATGGATTCGGCTATTCGTTACATCTTTCAAACGCGCCGCCGCTTGGATGCCGCCCCGCGTGGACTTGATGAAGATACCCGCGATGTTTCGCTGACCCGCAAGCTGCTGGCGCGGGCGAAACTGCCTGGCGCAGCGCGGGAATATGTGGTTGTGACCGGTAGCCGCGGCAAAGGCTCGGTCACCAGCATTATGGCGAAGCTCCTGCAAGCGCTGGGACACCGGGTCGGCATGATAACCAGCCCGCATCTGGTGCATTGGAATGAGCGGATTCGCATCAACGGGCGCATGATTCCAGATGATGATTTCCTGCGTCACCTGTCCGCCTTGCAAGCCGTTATGGACCCCATCAGCGCGGAATTGGGCGCGAGACAGTATCTAAGCCCACAGGGGATATTCTTGGCGATTGCGCTAAGCTGGTTTGATGAGCATCAGGTGAATGTGGCCGTGCTGGAGGTGGGGCGGGGCGGACGATTTGATGATGTTTCGGCTGTTCACAACCCCCTGGCAGTGTTCACCCCGATTATGCTGGAGCATACTGCGCTGCTGGGGGCTGCGCTGGAACGCATCGCCTGGCACAAGGCGGGCATCATGGCGGCGGGCGGGGATGCCCTGAGCCTGCCGCAAGCCCCGAAGGTTATGGCTGTGCTGCGGCAGGAAGCCGACCAGCAGGCGGCGAGCCTCACCCCTCTGGACGAGTCAGATATGGCGCGGTGGGTGGCAGACCGCGTGGACGGGCAGGTGATTCAGCTTCGACCTTATGGGCAGTTGTTTTTGCCCTTGCTGGGACGCTACCAAATCGAGAATGCGTCTTTGGCGATTCGGGCGGTGGAGAGGGTGCAGGCGCGGCTGTCGGCAGCAGGCGCTGAACCCAAGGCGATTCGGGAGGGGCTGTCACGGGTCAGATGGCTTGGGCGCGTCCAGAAATTGCAGGACCATCCGGCGATATATGTCGATGGCGCGATTATGGTGCGCTCAGCCGAAGCCTTTGTGGCGAGCGTGAAACCGCATCTCAAGCAGCCGGTCGCGGCGATTGTCGGCATACCGCGTGACCGCGATTACGCGGGTGTCTATGCGGTCATGGCAAAGCCGAGTCAATCGCTGGTCATTACTGAAACTGACATCAATCCCAATACCCGTTTCCCGCGGCCTGCGGATGCCCTCAAGGCGGCGCAGAACCTTTGCCCGGATGCACACTATGCCGAAAATTTAACGCAGGCGCTGAAAATCGCCCGCGGCAAAACGGGCGTGGAGGGAACTATTCTGCTAGCGGTGTCCTTGATGCTGGTCGGAGAGTGCATGCTCATCTGGGGGATGGATACCTCGGTTATCTGATTGACAATGCGCCTGCTTTTGGTTAGGCTTGCACTTGTGCAACTTCATCTGATTCGAGGAGACTGCTATGGAGCATCCAAAACAGACACAGGCAAGTATGTCAGCACGGGTGATGCGCTTTAACGAACTCAAGCACAAGGGCATCCCGATTATGTTCATTGACAGTATGCTGCCCGGACATCATCGGATGAACTATGCGGTGATTGGGGATACCGCCAGCGAAAATCCTGATTACAGCGTTCAACGCGCCATAACCGCGCCGCATAACTACCAGATTGGCATGGCTTGGGCGCCCCCGGGATGCGGCCCGGCCTGGCACACTCACGATTATGTCGAATCCTTTTTTATCCTCACGGGCCCCTGGACGTTTTATTGGGGGAATGAGGATGACCCCGAAAAAGTCGAAGGGGAGTTTGTCCTGGACGAATGGGATATGATTTCCCTGCCGGCCGGCATGTATCGCAGCTTTGAGTATTCTGGCGACCAGATTGGCTGGTTCTTCGCGGTTTTGGAATCGCATCAGGTTTATGAGGGCAAAGACCCTTATTGGTCGCCACAGGTCGAAGCGCAAGCCAAATCCAATGGATATGAAGCCGATGCCCGCGGCAAGATGCAGCATCCAGCCGATTATGAAGAACAAAAGGTCCGACAGAACGAATACCTCTTGAACAAGTTCAAGGACTTGACGGGCGTTGATTTGCAGGATTTTCGGCCGCCGAAATAGAAGCACGATTTAGTTTATTAAAGAAGCGGGGATATGATGAAAACCAGTACCGAACGCATTTTGACTACCCATGTTGGCAGTATGCCCCGACCGCAGTATGTCGTTGACCAGCTGTTCGCGCAAGACCAAGGCGAGGCTTATGACCCGGCCGAGTTTGACCGAGTGATGCGTCGGGCAGTGCGCGAAGTTGCCCAAAAGCAGGTGCAGGCTGGCGTCGATGTGATTAGCGATGGCGAGATGAGCAAAATCAGCTATGCCACCTATATTCGGCATCGCCTGACGGGCTTTGAAATCGCTGAAGTCCCGCGTGCCACCCCGAAAGATTTGGATGATTTCCCCGCCTTCAAGCAGCGCTTGGCAGAAGCCGGCGGCACGCCTAAATATCATCGGCCGGTGGTGCGGGACGCCATCAAAATCAAGGATTTGGGGCCGCTGGAAAAGGATATTGACAATCTGCTGGCAGCCAAAGAAGCAGCCGGCGCCGCCGAAGCCTTTATGAATGCGGCTTCTCCGGGCGTGATTGCCGTTTTCCAGCCCAATGAGTATTATCAGACAGATGAGGAATATCTGGCTGCGCTGGCGGAGGTGATGCAGGTCGAGTATGAAAAAATTACCGAGGCGGGTTTGCTGTTACAGGTCGATTGCCCTGATTTGGCGATGGGGCGTCATATCCGCTTTCGTGATGTGAATACCGCCACCTTCAAAAAGGCGGCGCAGGCGCAGGTGGAGGCCTTGAACTATGCTCTGCAAAATGTGCCAGCCGACCGTGTGCGCATGCACCTGTGCTGGGGGAATTACGAAGGGCCTCATCACCACGATGTTGATTTGCATGAGATTATTGATATTGTGCTGGCTGCCAAGCCGCAGGCGGTTCAATTTGAAGCTGCCAACCCGCGTCATCAGCATGAATGGGCAATCTGGGCGGCGGCGAAGATTCCCGATGACAAAATCCTGATTCCCGGCACACTGGATACGACGACCAACTTCATTGAACATCCGCATCTAGTTGCCGAACGGATTGAACGTTTCAGCAATATCGTAGGCAAGGAGCGGGTGATTGCCGGCACTGACTGCGGCTTTGGCACATTTGCCGGCTTTGGCGCGATACATCCCGATATTGCCTATGCCAAACTGGAGGCTTTGGCTGCTGGTGCGCGGATTGCCAGCGCCAAACTCTGGGGCTGAATCGGGATTCATTTTATAGAAAGGGTACGGATGGCGATTACAATCATTAAAAAGGGGAAAACCGTCGAGCAGCAGGCGGAAGCGGATGCCAAGGTGCAGGATGTCGTCAAGGGCATTTTGGCGGACATCCGCGAGCGCAAAGACGAAGCAGTGCGGGAACTCTCGCTGCGCTTCGATGGTTGGAATCCGGACAG
Organism: Aggregatilineales bacterium; assembly: GCA_965214515.1. Classification (GTDB taxonomy): domain Bacteria; phylum Chloroflexota; class Anaerolineae; order Aggregatilineales; family Phototrophicaceae; genus UBA6055. The sequence goes on along the minus strand of OZ243955.1, from coordinate 1,988,429 downwards.
CTTCAAATTGTCCGCCCAGCAGATTGAAGCGGCTGTCGCTGCCTTGCCAGCGCAGGCGGTTGCCGACATCCAGTTTGCTCAGGAACAAGTGCGCAACTTTGCCCAGGCGCAGCGGGCTGCCTTGCGCGACCTTGAAATCGAGACTTTGCCCGGCGTCGTGCTGGGACACAAGAATATCCCCGTCAGTCGCGTTGGCTGTTATGTGCCAGGCGGGCGCTATCCGATGGTGGCTTCGGCGCACATGAGCGTTGTCACTGCCAAAGTTGCCGGTGTGAAGCGGATTATTGCCTGCACGCCACCCATCAAAGGCGAACTGCCTGCCGCAACCATAGCCGCCATGCACTTCGGCGGCGCCGATGAGATTTATGTCCTTGGCGGTGTTCAGGCTTTGGCATCCATGGCTTATGGTGCGGTTGGAATCGAGCCAGTGGATATGATTGTCGGTCCGGGCAACGCCTATGTTGCCGAAGCCAAGCGTCAGCTGTTCGGCTGGGTCGGGATTGATTTGCTGGCGGGCCCGACCGAAGTTCTGGTGATTGCCGACGAGACGGCTGATGCCGAAATCTGCGCGACCGATTTGCTGGGTCAGGCGGAACATGGTCCCACCTCGCCCGCCGTTTTATTGACCACCAGCAAAGCGCTTGCCAACAGCATTGAAGCGGAAATCGGACGCCAGTTGGAAAGGCTGCCGACCGCCGACCTGGCAGGTGCCGCCTGGCGCGATTATGGCGAGGTCATCCTGGTGGACAGCGACGAAGAAATGGCGCGGGTCGCCGACGAGATTGCCAGCGAACACGTCGAAGTCCTGACCCGCGATCCGGGATATTTCCTGGAGCGTCTGACCAACTACGGCGCGTTGTTCCTCGGCAAAGAGACCAATGTCGCTTATGGCGACAAAATCATCGGCACGAATCACACGCTGCCGACCCAAAAAGCCGCGCGTTATACCGGTGGCTTGTGGGTCGGCAAGTTTATCAAGACGGTAACTTACCAGCGCGTGACCGAGGCTGCCAGTGTGGTCATCGGTGAATATGGCAGTCGGCTGTGTGATTTGGAAGGCTTTATGGGACACAAGGAGCAGTGCGACTTGCGGCTGCGGCGCTATGGGCAAGCCGACTAAGGTCAAAAGACACAGAGAGCGGTCTTCGGATTGGCTCTCTTTTTATTTGTTCGTTTGATTGGCTGGGGGATGTTGTCAGATGATGTGAAAATGAATCACAACCGCAACAATCTATAAATACTCCACTTTGTTTTGCATATCATCTGTTGTATAGACCAAATACATCAATGCCAAGTGGTTGACCAAAACGCCAATGTCACGATGTGCGCCGTAAATGAACACAATACCTCTATGCTCGATACCCTGTTTGGCAAGCCGAATGTAATCCTTATCGTAGGTACACAATACGCGCTCCTGTTCGGCAGCGCGGCGCAAATGAATCAGGTCACCATCGCCCAGCTTGTCTAAATCGCGGACTGTAATGGCATCAATGCCACGCCGCCTTAATTGCACTGCAAGTTCAACCGGCATATTCTCGTCAAGATAGAATTTAATTTTCCGGTCGGTCAACTTCTTCCATTAACTCCTGCAACTTCTTGCGCATACTGTCATCTATCATTTCGACGAAGGCTGTTTCTTCGTCGAGGAGCGCTTGAGCCAGCGCTCGCTCATTCGCAGTTGACAGCGGAAAGATTGAGTTCGTCGGCTTGCCAAATCCTTCCTCTGCCAGTTGCCTGCCAATCCTGATGTCCTCGCGGATGTCTGTGTCGATTTCGTCTTTGTTCTCGTAATAATATGCCAGGGCGGCATACACCTGTCCCAATGTAATCTGAAAATCCTCTGCGATTTGCTCGGGGCTGCGTTCACCGTATTGCATGGACATCACCACATCCGTCACCCGCAAGCCAGTGCCAACAATGCAGGGACGACCGCCGCGTATCTTCGGGTTGCGATAAATCAGGTTGATGCTTTCTATGGTGTTCATGGCAGCCTCCTCTTTGTTTCTACGGTGCATCATCTTTTGTCTCTGCTCCAAGAGTGCTGACGCGCTCGTCAATAACCACGGTTCCCGCAATTTTGTCATGCCAGGTCTGCGATTGCTTGTCCAGCAATGCCCACAGGTATCCCAGCAGGAACATCCCGCTCAGGGTATAGCCGATGACATTGCGCAGCAGGGCATCCACCAGGGTGAAGCGCTTGCCATTCTTTTTGATGGCACGCAGACCCAGCATCATCTTGCCCGGCGTCTGTCCATTGAAGCGCGTCATAAAAAACAGATTGTAAGCGGCGCTGACAAGCAGGTTGATGATGAAAAAATCATTTTGGAATTGAGAGATGGCCTCAGCAAGGAGAGCCTCATCCCTGGATAGCATCGCGCTTTCCAGCGTCAGGAAGCCCCCGATAATGACCATGACTATCATGGTCGGGATTGCCACAATAACCCCGTCAATCAGGATGGCAAGCCAGCGTTTGCCGATGGATGCCAGCTTGATTTGGGGCCGAGCGGGTTCTTGGACTGGGGCGGGCGGCTCATCACTTTGCACACGGATAATATCGGCAAGCTCAGCCTGCGCCATTGGATGGGCGGGATCTATTTCCAGCGCCTTTTCCAGAAATTCGACCCGCTGACCATGGTTCACCGCTGCCTGCGATGCCAGATAATAAGCAGCGGCGCTGGGGTTATCCGCTAGTTCCTCGCGCAGCAGCGCTCGCGCGGCATCCATCTGAAAGCTGTCAATCGTCTGCTGGATTTTTGCCAATCTGTCTGTCATGCCGGTCCCTGACCCTTCCAATGACGCAAACCCTATCATACCTGATTTTGCCTTGATTGTGCTATGATAGGCTGGGTGGATAAAATCGGTAATGAGCCAAACGATGACTGACCATGCCAGACAAATCGGGGCGAGCAAGGCCGGACGGCGGTTCATCGCGCAGATGACCTTGTATAATGCGGGCGATTTTGAGCGTCTGCGTCAGTTCATGCACAGCGGCTATGATGACATTGTGCTGATGGCGAATCCAGTTGACCGCCGCCTGCTCGACTTGAAAGTGACGCGCAAGCTGCACGGGCGGCTCAAGGTGGCGGCGGTCGAGTCGGCTGAAGAATATGCGCTTCAGCTTGTCATGGCGCCCGAAAAAGGCGCTGCCCGGCTGCGCCTGAAGCTGATTGTTGGCGAGAATTATCCGCATCAAATCAAGCATTACTCGCTTCTGCCCATCGAAGCGGATGAATAGCAAAGGCGAATGCTCCATGCCCAAGACCCCGATTCTGCATCGTCTCAGCATCAATACCGAACTTGCCACCCGCATTTTGACGGGCTTTATCCGCGACAGCATCACCAAAGCGGGGATGTCCCGTGCTGTGGTAGGCTTGTCGGGTGGCATTGACTCGGCCTTATCGGCATATCTGTCTGCCAAAGCGCTCGGCGCCGAGAATGTGCTGGCGGTGCGGATGCCCTACAAAACCTCGTCTGCCGACAGCCTCAATGATGCCGAAGCCGTGATTGAGGATTTGGGGCTGGCGCATATCACCCTGCCGATTACCGATATGGCTGACCCCCTGATTCGGCGCTTCCCCAAAATGAGCCGGCTGCGTCAAGGCAATATCATGGCGCGGATGCGTATGATTGCCTTATACGACCAGTCGGTGGCTTGGGGCGGCCTGGTGATGGGCACCAGCAACAAGACCGAGTTTCTGCTGGGTTACAGCACAATCTATGGCGACAGCGGCGTCGCCTTGCATCCTATAGCTGACCTGTACAAAGTTCAGGTGCGTCAGCTTGCCCGCCATCTGGGCGTTCCCCATTCGATTATCGACAAAGCGCCCTCTGCCGATTTATGGGTCGGGCAGACCGACGAAGATGAACTTGGCTTTCGTTATGATGATGCCGACCAGGTCCTGTTTCTGCTGGTGGACGAGCGCTATACGGTCGATGAGGTCGCTGAAGAAGGCTTTGACCGCGACTTCGCCTTTGGCATCTGGGAGCGCGTCAAAGCCAATCACTATAAACGCACGATGCCCAACATCGCCAAAGTCAGCAAGCGCAGCATTGGGCATGATTTCCTCTATCTGCGCGATTACACCGGCCGCGCTGGCAAAGTTTAACAAGCCGCGTTCCTACACCCCATTGACCCTGGAGACCTGAATCTTGTAGATGACGCGCTGCTCTTTGCCCCTGCCCTCCGGATTAAAGGCATAGTAGTCGTCGTTGCCGGCATACATCCCTGCCAGCTTGTCAATATGCGCCAGAGCAGCCTCCGATTCATCCAATTCGACCACTTCACCGCGAACTTCTATCCAGTGAAACGGGTTGCCCGGGTCAACGCTCAATACAGTGACCTTGGGATTGGCGCGAACATTTTTGTCTTTGCGCCGCCCAACTGCCGAGTTAATCCACACTTGGTCGCCTTCTAGGCTTGCCCAAACTGGCGTCACCTGGGGCTGACCATCGGGATTGGTGGTGGCGAAAGCGACGATGATGGGTCTTTCGAGCAGGTCTTTGAGATGGTCGGGGATGGTTGCGGACATGGTTTTGCGCTCCTTTTTGAATCAGATTGCCTAAAATACAGGTGGGGACAGGCTGCGCTGCTAGTCGGTGGGGACGAGCGGACCTTTGCCATCCATTTCAGCATCGCTGGCTTCCCCGCCGTCGAGCAGTTCCCCCAGAGTCAGCCCCTCTTTCGGCTGCTCGGATGGATGATAATGATGCAGCAAGCTGCCAAGCAGGCGAGCCACATCCTCCGCCAGACGCCGCTTGTATGCTTGATAAGTCTCGTCGAGCAGCAGCCCGTTAAGCGTATAAATATAACTTTCGGGGATGCGGGCGCCGATAATCCCGAACTCCGGTTCCCACTGGTCAATGAGATGCCAGGCATTGTCGCGGCATTGATGCAACTCGAACACGATGCGCACCTCGCCATGCTGCCCCTCAAAACGCAACTCCAAGGCCATCGGCAGCCTCCTGTTCTGCTTGCTGACGGGTTTGAGGGCGGCTTTGCTCAGTTGTCTGGCGACAGGCAGCAGAGCCTGATGAAGCTGCTGATAGTCATACTCTCTGGCGCGGCGGACAACTTTGTTCAGCTGCCGCGTGAGCTTCGCGGACATAATCACTTCCGTGCGATTGATGCGCCCATACGTATCATACTGCGCCGTGCGAATCGCCTTGATGACCCAACTGCCGAGCGGAAAGCCTTCCATATCCACAAGACGTTTAAGCACCACCACATGGTTGGGGGCGCAGGGCGCGACAATCAGGTTGTTCTGGGCGTGCTGCTGCCAGCTTTGCCGGCGGCCCGCCGTCGAATCCGGGTCGTGATAGTTATTGACCGCATAAGGCGGATACCATGTGCCGAATTTGGGCGTCGGATACAAGAGCAGACGCAGCAGCAGGCTCAAAAACCAGAGCAGGAACAAGACCAGAACGACCATCACCAGCCCAATCAAAATCTGCGCGATAGAATACTGACTGTCATTCAGGCGAATGCCGTCCGCGCGAAAACCGATGCCCAGGTCGATGACAGGAATCACCAAATCATAAGCGACATCCTCGCTCACCCTGACCCTGAACAGCTGCCTGTTATTGAGGGCAATCGGACTGTCAGCCAACTCATAGCTGTCGATTCCGACCTCGACTGTGAAAAAGTTGTCGCCAGTTGGAAAATCCGCCAGGTTCAATTCAAAAGCAACCGTCACTTCATCGCTGGCGAAAAGACGAGGCAGCATCTGGTTGATGTGGGTGCGTCCGCTGTCGTTGTGCAGCACATTGATTTGGGTTTCTTCGATGGCATCGCCGCCCTCGTTGCGCACAGTGAAGGTCACTGTGGCGGTCGCGCCATCATCGGCATAGCTCACCCAGGGCGGTGACACCACATAATCCCGCTCGGGGGACTGTGCCATGCCGACGAAGCATATCATCCAGGCGCAAACCAAAACTTTCCAGCGTGCCATGTCACGAAAACCTTTGCCGAAGCCCCTTAACCATCAGAACCGAAATGCCCTTGCGGACAGGCTCGTGCCTTAACTATAAACCTGTTTGGATGGTTTTCCAAGTCGGACCTTGCTGCCAAAAAATCAAAAACATCTTGTCCTTTTAACCCGCAGCCGGCCAATTTTCACCGCATCTCATCGAGTATCATGGCGGCGCATTTTTCGCCAATCATCATGCAGGGCGCATTGGTATTGGCATTGACAATCCAGGGCATGATGGAAGCGTCCGCCACCCGCAAACCCGCCGTGCCACGCACTTGCAAGCGCTCGTTCACCACCGCCTGCGGGTCATTGCCCATTTTGCAGGTGCCAGTCGGATGGAAGATATTATCGAGGTGCGCTCGGATAAATGCCTTGATGCCGTCATCAGACTGAACATGAGCGCCTGGCAGGCATTCGGCGCCGCGATAAGGCGCAAAAGCCGCTGAAGCGAGGATTTGACGCGCCAGCTTGACGCCGGCCACCAGCACTTGCATATCTTCTTCTTCCGCCAGATAGTTCGGGTTAATCCGTGGCGGCTGGCAGGGGTCGGGGGATTGCAGTTCCAGCCAGCCCTTGCTCTTGGTGGCGACCAGCCCTGGCGCCAGCATATAGCCGTGTGCATTCGGGCTGGCGGGGTTATCAAGCAGGGGCAGGAAGATGAGTTGCAGTTCTGGCACGGGCGAGGCCGGGTTGAGTTTGACAAAAGCGCCTGCCTCGCCAAGATTGGAAGTCCAGACGCCGCTTTGCTCGGCATCATAGCGCATACGCTCCTGCGGGTCTTTCATGCGAGCCAGCGAGACCGGCGCTTTGGAAAAATGCGATACAAATACGCGAACATGGTCTTGCAGATTTTTGCCGACGCCAGGCAAATCCTTGACGACCTCGATGCCCAATTTTTTCAAGCTGGCGGCGTCGCCGATGCCGGATAACAGCAGCAGCTGCGGCGAGTTGATGGCGCCGCCGCAGAGGATGACTTCCCGCCGCGCCACCGCCTCATGCGCCTTGCCATCTTTGCGATAGCTGAGGCCAGTACAGCGCTTGCCCTCAAATCGCAGGCGGGTGACCATAGCGTGGGGAATGGCGCACAAATTGTCGCGCTTGAGCGCCGGATGCAGGAAAGCGCGGGCGCTGCTGTGGCGCATCCCGTCTTTCTGGGTCACCTGATGGAAGCCGACGCCTTCCTGTTCGCCATCATTGAAATCATCATTCCTGCGCAACCCAGCTTGCTGCGCCGCTTCGACAAAGGCGACTGTCAATGGATTGGGTTCGCGTAAGTCAGCCACGTTCAGCCTCCCACCGACGCGGTGAAAGTCCGATGCGCCCCGTTCCTGATTTTGGGATTTCATAAAATAAGGCAGCACCTCTTCCCAAGCCCAGCCGCGGTTGCCCAGCTTCGCCCAGCCGTCATAATCGCCCGGGCTGCCACGCTGATAAATCATGGCGTTGGTCGAACTGGAGCCGCCAAAGACTTTGCCGCGCGGCATCTTGATGACACGATGATTGCAATGCGCCTGTGGGGTGGTGACATAATTCCAGTCAAGTTCGGTCTCGCGCAGGCTGCGCCAGGCCAGCGGCACGGCAATATCCGGATGGTCGTCGGGTCCCCCGGCTTCCAGCAGCAGCACCTGATGCTGCCGCTGCTCGGACAGGCGCGATGCCACCACACATCCAGCTGACCCCGCGCCAATCACGATGAAATCATACTCCATGAGCGAACTCCAACTTGTGGATTTTACCCTGTTACTATACCTTGAACTGGGAGATTGCGAAACCTTGCCGCATGAAGAAACGCCCATGACAGTGGAGAGGGATGGTTTGATGAAAGCGCCTGATGACAAGCAGATTGACAGCCTGATTGCGAGCCTGGCAAGCGTCAAAACCGCCGCCGATGCCTGCAATGAATACGGTCCGACCGACCCGAATAATGCGATTCGGCGGGCGAATCTTCGGCTCTATCTACAGGCGATGGCCGTGCGGCTGCCGTCCATTCTGCTGGTGATGGAAGCGCCTGGCTATCGCGGCTGCCGTTTGACTGGCGTGCCGGTAACGAGCCGAAAAATCCTGTTGGAAGGCGTGCCGGCGCTGAATATGTTTGGCGCGGCTGCCGGCTTTCGTGATGTCGATGAGCCGGGCTTTGAGCGCGTCTATGGCGAACAGACGGCGACGATTGTCTGGGACACGCTGTCCAGCCTGGCGCGGCTGCCCTTTATCTGGAATGCTTTTCCCTTCCATCCGCACAAAAAAGGGCAAGCGCTCAGCAACCGCAAGCCGCGCAAAGCGGAAACGCGGCTGGGTATGGAACTGTTGCGGCAGGTGCTTGACCTGTGGCGGTTCGAGCGCATTGTCGCGGTTGGAAATGTCGCGCATGAGACCTTGAGCGCCGCCGCGATTGACTGCGCCAAAGTCCGACATCCAGCGCAGGGCGGCAAAAACGATTTTGTCGCTGGCTTGAAGGCGATTTTTGGCGCAGATAGCGCACATAGACACGCTCAAAAATGACCTTGCGGGTCAATGCTTGGCGCGGGCGTGCTGCCGCCAGCCTCTTCATAGACATCGGCATACAATAATTGGAAAGTTCCGCGCGGCAGCCGTCCCAATTCCTGCCCGGCTTCCTGCCCAATTTTGGACATCAGCGCTTCTTGCTGCTGCTGCGGGGATTCAAAATAAATCTCGAGGATGCGGTAGAATGACGCTGTGCCTTGCGGGCTGCCAGTGATATGCACCACCTGACGGCGGATGATATGCGGCATCCGCTCGACCAATGCCAGAAAATCCTGATAGACCTGTTCAAAGCTGTCCAAATCTGTCGGCTGATGGAATAGAATTATGAATTTAATCATCCTGCTGTTTCGCTCCCGCCGTCGTGGATTTATCCCCCTACAATACGGGACAGGTCGCCACTATTCAAGCATAAATTGGGCGGGCATGCTTTGTCATCGCGCTTGAAGTCTGCTATATTTTTTATCCATCAGCCTAATCGAACAGGATAATGCCATGCCACAGCTACAAGACATCGGACGCTTGCCCGACCCCGCCGACAACTGCGCGATTGCGATTCGGGATTTGGAGCGCGGGACAGTTGTCAGGGGGAATGATGCGGAGTTTGCCTTATCGCACAAGGTGCTGGAGGGGCATCGCTTTGCGGTGCGAGCCATCCCGAAAGGCGAACGGCTCACATCCTGGGGACAGCGATTCGGGGTGGCCTTGCGAGATATTCAAGCTGGCGATTATGTGATGAATCGCGGTGTGCAGGTTGAGTTGGGCCGCCGTCAGCTTGATTTTGGGCTGCCGCCCCAACCCAACTTCGATAATCGGATTATGCCCTATCAATTTGACGCGGCTGCATTTCAAGCGGCGCAGCCCTTGCCCAGGCACAGCCAGATGCGCCGCTTTATGGGATATGCCCGCGCGGGCGGCCGCGGCGTGGGGACGCGCAACATGATTGTCGTGCTGGGGACGTCGTCGCTGGTGGCCGGGTTTGTGCGAACGCTGACGCAGCTGACGGCCGCCATGGCGGATGCCTGGGAGCATGTCGATGGCATTGTGCCGATTGCCCATACCGAAGGCGGGCATCGTGACCCGAACAATCGTGAACTGCTGCTGCGGACTTTGGCCGGCTTTATGGTGCATCCCAATGTTGGCGCGGTGGTGGCGGTGGATTATGGCAGCGAAGCCATCACCAATCAAACGCTGCGCGATTATATGCAGCGGCATAACTATCCACTGGAATCGGTCATACATCAATTTTATTCCCTGTCGAATGCCTTCGAGGCGAATGTCGAATGGTTCAGGAACTTGCTGGGGGCATGGCTGCCACAGGTGAATCGGATTGAGCGCGGCCCTCAATCGCTGGGCAAGCTCAAAATCGCCCTGCAATGCGGCGGCTCAGATGCTTTTTCGGGCATCAGCGGCAATCCACTGGCGGCCTGGGTCGCCAAAGAGGTGATTCGTTACGGCGGCTCGGCAAACCTGGCGGAGACGGACGAACTGATTGGCGCCGAATCTTATGTGCTGGACAAGGTTGAGCGGCTTGAGACGGCGCATCAATTCCTGGCGATGGTCGAACGCTACAAGGAATGGGTCGGCTGGCACGGTCAAACGGCAGAGGGCAATCCCTCTGGCGGCAACAAGTATCGCGGCCTCTATAATATCTACCTCAAGTCGCTGGGCGCGGCGGCGAAACGTCATCCGGATGTGCCGCTGCATGATGTCATCGACTACAGCCAGCCGATGACCAGCGCCGGCTTCTATTTTATGGACAGCCCCGGGAACGATTTGGAAAGCGTTGCCGGGCAGGTCGCCAGTGGCTGCAACATGATTTTCTTTGTGACTGGCAACGGCTCGATTACTAATTTTCCCTTTGTGCCGACCATCAAAATCGTGACCACCAGCGCCCGCTATGACCTGCTGCAATATGATATGGATGTCAACGCCGGTGAATATCTGGATGGCAGCGCCCTGGATGATGTTGGCCTGAGAACCCTTGATTTGACGGTCGATGTGGCGAGCGGGCAGCGCTCGCTGGGCGAAAGAGCCGGGCATTATCAGGTGCAAATCTGGCGCGACTGGCAGCAGACCCGTCCGGTGAATGTCGCGCTGCTGGAAAGCCAAGCCTATGATGGCCGGCCGCTGCCGATTGACGCTGACCTGCAAGCGCCTGAGTTGCGGATTCCGGTTTATGAAGTCGATGGGGTGCTGACCAGCGAGCAGATTGGACTGGTGATGCCGACCAGCTTGTGTTCGGGGCAGATTGCGCGGCTGACCACCGACAGCCTGAACGCGGGGAAGCTGGGACGCGCGGCCGGGCTGTCGCGCTTTGCCACCCTGGTGCATACCGAAGGCTGCGGCGGCACAGTCGTCCCCGAATTCAAGCAGACGCTCATCAGCTATTTGCAGCACCCCAAACTGCGTCATGCGCTGCTGCTCGAACACGGCTGCGAAATCACGCACAACAGCTATTTTCGTCAGTTGATGGTGGAACGCGGCCTTGACCCCAAGCAGTTTGGCTGGGCGAGCATTCAACTGGACGGCGGCATTGATGCGGTCATGCGGAAAATGGCGGCTTGGTTCGCCAGCCGATTGCGGCATGATGCCCCGCCGCCGCGCAAAATCGCCGGCATGGAAGCGGTTCGGGTTGCTTTGCTGACACATGGGAGCATATCCGATAACGTCGCGCGGGAACTGGCCAAGCTCAGCAAAATGATTGTCGGCGGCGGCGGCACGGTGGCTGTCTCCGATAAAGATGCGCTCTTGGAGGGCGCCTTTGTGCCGCAGCTGGGCTTGTCCGCCAGACCGGCGGCAACCTTGGCTTACGGACAGCGCATCACACAAGCCGGCTTCCATCTGATGGCAGCGCCACGCCAGCACTGGAGCGAGACCCTGACCGGCCTGGGGGCTGCCGGCGTCGAGGTGATGCTGGCGGCTGTGGGCGAACATCCACTGGCAGGGCATCCCCTGGTGCCAGTCTTGCAGGTGACCACCCAAGCTGCCGCGACAGCCGACATGGATGCTGTTTTGGCGGATGACGCCGCGCTGCACCGGGCTTTGCTGCGGCTGATTGTGGCGACCCTGCGCGGTGAGCATACCCCCAAACATCAGCGAATCGGCACGGACGATTTTCAGGTGACGCGCGGTCTAATAGGCGTCTCGTTTTGATGCGCTGACGATAAAAACGTCTGTTCTATTGCAAAGCGCACGAAAACAGGTTATTATTTTAATGACAAGCCTTTCATGGCTTTTCTATGGGAATCCTGTGGCAGTAGGCGTCCAAACTCTTCTGCCACAGGAGACCAGACACTTTGAAAACCTTCAGGTTTTCGATATGAGTATAGCCCATTTGGAAGCTCCATGAAACGCTGGCGTATTTTATTTACGGGACTTATACGAAAGCAGCATGGCAGCGCCTAACTTCAAGAACCGCACCTTATATCATGGCGATAATTTGGATTTCCTGCGCGGGATGAACAGCGAGACCGTGCATCTGATTGCGACTGACCCGCCCTTCAAGAAGGGGCGCGATTTCCATGCCACACCCAACAGCCTGGCCGCTGGCGCCAGGTTTCCAGACAGATGGTCTTGGCGGGATGATATTCAAGGCGATTGGCTGAACCAAATCATCAAGGACTATCCCGAAGTATGGAGTGTGATAGCCTCCGCCAAAATTGTCTATGGCGATGACATGGCGGCTTATCTCTGCTGGCTGGGTGTGCGTTTGCTGGAGATGCACCGCGTATTGCGAGAGGACGGCAGCCTGTATCTGCATATTGACCATACAGCGCACGCTTATGTGAAAACCCTGTTGGACGCCATCTTCGGGTACAAGAACTTTCGCAATGAGATTGTCTGGTGCTATACGGGCCCAAGCAATACAAAACGCTGGTTTCCGCGCAAACATGATACTATTCTGTTTTATGTCAAAAGTGATGATGCACAATTTAATAGGGACGCAGTTCGAGTTCCTTATGCACAGTCTTCTGTTGAACGGACAAAATATAAGGGCTCACCAACTGTTGGGATGCGGTTTAATGTTAGGAAGAATCATCCTGATGGCAAAATACCTGAAGATTGGTGGGCGGATATATATGCAATGAAAAGTTACAGAAATGAGATAACAGGCTACCCCACCCAAAAGCCGCTCGCTTTGTACGAACGCATCATCAAAGCATCCTCAAACGAAGGCGACATCGTACTCGACCCATTCTGCGGCTGCGCCACAACGCCCATTGCCGCCGAACGGCTGGGCAGGCAGTGGGTCGGCATGGATGTGTGGCAAGAGGCCTACAAAATCGTGCTTGAACGGCTGGAACAGGAAAAGCTGGCTGTCCTTGAGGCTGAAAAAGCGAAGCAGCCCCATCTGATGACGTTTGGGGATGTGCATTATTCCAAAGTCGCCCCCATACGAACCGACCACGGCGAGCCAGCGACACTGCATCTCAAAACGCCCACCGGCCGTGTATCCAAGCGACACCCGCCCCCGCGCTCACAGCATGAAAGGCTCTTGACGGACCTCGGTACATACTGTCAGGGCTGCGGGCATAATTACAGCTTTGACCCGCGTGTCTTGGAAGTTGACCATATTCGCCCCAAGTCTGATGGCGGAACGGATGCTTATGACAACTTGACCCTCTTATGCCCGCCCTGCAATAAAGAAAAACGCGACCGACTTACCCTGTCGGGACTGCAAGCACAGAATCGTCAAAATGGCTATTTGAAGCGGGAAAATGAGGAGAATATCAGCCGCGGCCGCGCCAGCAAGAAAAAACGCAAAATCAGGCGCAGGCGATGAAGCTCTGTGGCAAAAAATCTACCCCCGCCGCAATGCCAACTCGCGCCAGAAATGGGCAATCTTGTCAATCAAGACCGATTCTGTGATGTAGGTCGCATCGAACTCGACGATATGGTCAAGCTCGCGGATTTTCCACTCCCGCTGCAATTCGCCAATGGCAAGCGAACGTTCAACGGGATTGTGGTAGCGGGCGCCCAGTGTGAGATGAATCCGCCGCAGAATCGAATCCAGCGTGGCAACTAGGCAAATCACGACGCCGCTTCGCTGCAAATCTTCGAGGCGGCCGCTGTTCAGCAGGGTGCTGCCAGAGACGCGAATGAGCGCCTGGCGATGCAAAACCACTTCGTCCATGATGTCGCTTTCGACAGCTTTCAAGCGCCGCTCGCCATAGTATGAGCGGATATTTTTGATGGAATCGCCGAAGCGCTCTTCAATCCGCCGCTCGACATCGACCATCTCCAAACCCAGACGTTCGGCAAGCTGGCGCGAGATGCGCGGGCGGTTCGGCTCGATGTAACCGGTGACAATCAGGTTGAGGTCGTCAAGGATGGGCAGGTCAGTCGTCATGGCTGTGCCAGTTCGGATACCACTCGCTCAAGATAGACGGCAGCTCATCAAGGGAATGGAGGCTGCCATCTGGCACGGCCAGCCCGCGATAGCTGTTATGGCCTGGCTTGAGGCGCAGGATGGCACGCATCCCTGATGATTGTGCGCCGCCAATATCGGCAATCGGATTGTCGCCAATGAACACGGTCTCATCAGGCGCGGTGCCCATCAGATTAAGCGCGGATTTGAAAATGCGCTGATGCGGTTTGAGATAGCCCACATCGGCAGCCGAAAGCCGACAGTCGGGGAAATAATCAATCAACTCATGGGCTGTCAGTTCGGCATCGCGCATCCGCATCGGTTGCGAGGCGTTGGTCACAATCCCGATTTTGATGCCCCTGGCGACCAGTGTTTCGAGCATGGGCGGCACATCGGGGAAAACGACTGTCCCTGGCACAGCGCCCCAATCATAGGCCTTGATGACCTCTGAGGGGATGAGCTTATCCGCCGCGACCCCCAACTCCATCAGGGTCGCCAGCAGCAGCCTAGGCATATTGGGAGCGCGGAGCGTAACCCGTGCCGCCTCCCATGCCGAACGGGTGTGTTCCATATAGCGGTCGACCAGTTGGTCAATCCCGACATTGAAACTTTGCAGGTCGCGGTTGATATAGGCATGGACTTGGGACAGGCGCGGCGTCTCGATTTCGCGCCAGCCGAGCTTGACCCCGCTCCAGTCAATCAGGGTGTCGTCAAAGTCGAAGAGGATGCCTTTGAGTTGGCTTGTCATCCGCGCTTAACCCCCAGCGGCGCGCCTTGCGGCCCGCTTTGCCTTGCGTTCCAACGCTTTGCGGCGGCGTTCTTCGCGCTTGGCTTCATCTTCATTCCACGGTGTCGGCCCGTCCGAGGGCGGCGGTGCGCTTGCTTTGACGGGCGCCGGTTTTTCCACGACCTTGGCGGCTGGCTGTTCTGCGGCGGCTGGCGCTGGGGCGGGCAATGCCCGTTCACTCTTGAGCGCTTCAATCGCCGCGGCGGCCTTGTCCTCATAAACATCGTAGAAGTCCGCTGGGTTGATGGCATCTTGCATGCGCCAGACCAGGGCTGTCGCCTCCAGACCCTGTTCGACATCGGCATAACGCGCCTGCCAGCCATATTCCTCTCTGATTTTGCTGCTGTTGAGGACAATCTCGCGCTTGAGCAGCCTGTCGCGCCGGGTTTCGCCCCACAGTCGGGTCATCAAGCCCGACGAGGCAAAGCCAGGCGCACTCAATCCAAGCGCATGGCTGAGACTGATGGCGAAGTCGTTCGGGCTGCCCGGCTTGTCCGCAGCCGCGTTCAGGATTTCTGCCCCGCTCTGATTCCTCTCGGCTTCGATGAGCGTGACAATCGCCGCCGCTAGGTCATCTTCATGGATCCACGAGGCCTGGTGGCTGCCGCTTTTCAGGGGACGCGAACTTTTGACAAGCTGTGCCAGAGCGCGGGTCGCGTGGCTGTTGCCGCCGTAGATGTAACCGGCACGCAGCACAGTAACGTTCATGCCACTTTCGAGCCAGGCGGCTTCGGCCCTGAGCATGGGCTGGTAATCGCTTCCGTGCATGTCCTGCGTGCCTTCGCTGGCGGAGTCGCCGTCATGCGCGTCATATAAGTAAGCGAAACTAATCGAAATCACTTTTTGCAGCTTCTGCATCCTGGCCGCCCGCAGGACGGCTCGGCTGCTTGCGACCAAGCAATCCGCATGAGATTCGTAATTGCAATTGGCTTGGGGAATGCCGCCAAGAATCTGTGGCGCAGCATGCACCAGCACCTCAGCATTTGCCATCCGCAGGCTGCTCAGCACTTCGCCTTCGCGGCGCAGGTCAGGATAAACCGGCAATGCGCCCGCCTGACGAATCGCCAGGGCGCCTTCGGCATCGCCTGCCGTTGCCACGACCCGATGTCCGCCCCGAAGCAGCGCCTTGACGGTCGCCAATCCGGCACTCTCCGAACCGCCAGTTACAAAAACATTGAAGGTTTCTTTCGATTCAGCCATGACTCACTCTCTCCTGGCGAAATAATCCATTGTCATTATGCCATAAAGTGGCCACTATTGGCACACTGCCTTTGGAGCAGTTTTTCATCGCCAAATCACAAAGGGCAGGGAGACAGACTGCGGCGGTTCATTTTGAAGCGATTGTCTGTTGACAGCTTTTGAGCTTGGCGTTAAAATAATTATCCAGTCAGGGCCTGTAGCTCAGTTGGGAGAGCGCCACAATGGCATTGTGGAGGTCAGGGGTTCGAGTCCCCTCAGGTCCATCAGGCAAGCCTTGCGTGAAAAGCGGCTCATAGTGACGTTGTGAAAGGTCGGTATCGTGGCGAAACACAAGCGGAATGTCTGGGATGAATTGCTTGAAGTCGGGCGGCGGATACTGAAGGAACTGGATGAGTTTCTGGATCCAAAACCCCAACGAACGCGCAAGCCTGCCCGTGTGCCGATTCCCCTGCGCAATAACCCGCGCAAACCCGACCCTTCCCGCGAATAGAGCTAGGATGGCAAGACAATATCGACAATTCGCAGGGCGCAGTTCGCTTGGACTGCGCTCTTTGTTTTAGGCGAGCTTGACATGTATGAGAAAGGATGAATGACTATGCCCGATTTTCCGATTTTTGATGGACACAATGATACCTTGCTGCGCTTGCATCAGCATAACGATTTGACCTATGCCGATTTCTTGACTGAAATGGAGCAGGGTCATATTGATTTGCCGCGCTCGCGCAGAGGGGGCTTCGCCGGCGGCTTTTTCGCTGTGTTTGTCCCCAACCCCGCCATGAAAATCACGCCGGATTATGTGCCTGACCCACAGCTGCCACCGCCGCTGGAATGTGCCTATGCACAGCGATTCACGCTGGGCATGATGGCGGACCTGTTCAAGCTGGAAGCCGAATCCGAAGGACAGGTCAAGGTCGTCCGCAGCGCCGACGAATTGCAAGCCTGCATCGCCAGGGGCATTTTTGCGATTATCCTCCACTTTGAAGGGGCGGAAGCGATTGACGAAGACCTGAATGCCCTGGAGGTGTTTTATCAGGCGGGCTTGCGTTCGCTGGGCATTGTCTGGAGCCGCCCGACTATTTTTGCCAGTGGCGTTCCCTTTGCCTTTCCCTCATCGCCAGATACAGGCGATGGTCTCACCGATGCCGGCCGGCGGCTGGTCAAGCGCTGCAATCAACTGGGCATTATGCTGGATTTATCGCATATCAACGAGAAGGGCTTTTGGGATGTGGCCGAGTTGAGCGCGGCGCCTCTGGTTGCCACCCACTCGAATGTTCATGCCTTGTGTCCGACGCCGCGCAACCTGACCGACAGGCAGCTGGATGCCATCAAGGCATCGGATGGCATGGTCGGCTTGAACTTCGCCACCGGCTTTTTGAATGAAGATGGCCGCTGGGACAGTGAGACGCCGCTCGACATCATGGTGAGGCACATTGATTATCTGGTCGAGCGGCTGGGCGAAACGCGGGTGGGTTTCGGCTCGGATTATGATGGCGCTCGCGTGCCGAACGAGGTAGGCGATGTCTCCAAACTGCCGAATTTGATTGCCGCGCTCCAAAACGCGGGTTATGACGACCGCCTGATTCAAATGATTAGCCACGAAAACTGGCTGCGGGTACTCCGCAAGACCTGGAAAGGCTGAAGCGGCAAGCTCACAAATCGAGCAGCCCGCCTTTTCGCTTGCGCCCATAAGTGGGCAAGTCCAGCGGCGCATTCGCCAGCAGCTTCTCGACGCTGTAACCCTGAATGACCGGATAGTTGCCGAACACATCCTTGAATGTGTCGCGGCTGCGCTGATTTTCCACAGTTCGCATATACTGCTCAAAGCAGACCATCACGCCGGCTGTCACGCCCAATCGGTCGACTGTTTCGCGCAAGGCACGCACCGCATCCGCGCTGACCCGCCCGCCCTTGACCTGCACGATAGCATATTCAGCTTTGGCGACTTTCTTGGGGACAAAGCGATAAAACTTGAGCAGCCCATCGACGCCCCCATCCGCCCCGCGCGCGCCGGGTTCGCGGAACATGCCCTCGGCGCCGATAAAGCCGCAGACCCACTTCTCGAACTCGAATTTGTCGCGCTGTGCTAGGGCTTGGGCATCCTCAATCGTATGCGGAATGCCGCGTATCAGGATGTCATCTTTGGACAGCAGCGGGAAGTTATCGACCATGCGCTCGCGTATCAGCCCCGTTGAAAAGGGCGAGATGTCGATGCCCATCCACCTGCGCCCCAGCGCTTCGGCGGCATGAACGGTTGTGCCACAGCCGCAGAAAGGGTCCAGCACCATGTCGCCCGGGTTGGAGGACGCTTTGATGATGCGCTCCATCAAGGCAAGTGGCTTTTGCGTGGGATAGCCTAGTCGTTCTTTACTCGTACCCTGAACGAACGGTATTCGCAATACGCCATCAGCACGCCCTTTTTTCATATAAGCACGGCGTATCTTTCCATTGCGTTCTTTGTATATTTTGTACCTTCTGCCATCATCGTCTATCTTGTCATAGCGCTTGACAGCTTTGTCATCATACTCAAACAAGGTGGCATCAGGGTTGAAAAACCATGACCGCCCTTCAGTGTAAAAGAGTATTTTGTCGTGATTCCGCGGCCAAGTTTTTTTCCCAGCATGTGGCTTGAAATAATGCCATACGAGTTCATTCCGAAAGTTATCGGGACCAAACACTGCATCCATCACCAGCTTGAGATAATGCCCGGCGGTCGGGTCGCAGTGCAGATAAATGCTGCCCGTCTTTTTCAGCACGCGGCGCATGGCACGCAGTCGCAGCGACATATTGATGAGATAAGCTGCTAGGCTTGGCTTTCTGCTCCGCCCTCTGCGAACCTGCTCGACCTCCTGGGCAAATTTGACAATAGTCGCCAGCGAACGGGTGCGCGGGTCGCGCTCCATTTCATTCAGCCGTCCGTTGTCATCGGGCGTCCATTCCCAGGTGTCCTTGAAGGCCTCAACCGGTTTCAGGCTCTTGTCGCGCCCCTTGAATGGCAGGTTGTAATTGCTGTTGGAGTTGAAGGGCGGGTCGAGATAAATCAGGTCAATCGACTCGCTCGGCAGTTCATCCTCATCATTGAGAATATCCAGACAGTCGGCGGCATACAGGATTCGGTTCATGTGTCGCAGTCCCGCAGGTAAGCAAACAGGCCAGCATTCCATGACGCTCGAAAAAGAGGTACACTCGCAACGAAAACCTTCGGGTTTTCGTATATTTGGTATTCCGATGGCGGGGTTAGGCGCCAACCAAATGTCCGCCATCGGAATCCCTATAAGTAGGTCATGGAAGACCTTACCCCTAAGCTAACATAGGATTGGGATTCCTGCAACCTGTATCTCTCGAACTTGAGATAAAATGCCTGTTTACAAAACCGGCATTTTGATTTATGCTGGGCAAACTGCAATAAGAACAGTTGATGAAAGCAGGCGATAGATGAAAGTCAAGATGTCTTCGGGTTTCGGGGTAGCCCGCTCTTTCCTTATGTAGCTGGCAGTCCCTGCTCTTACCGCGCACCCCCGCTTCTTTCCCACTTTAATTCGATTTCAAAACGACTCATCATTGAGCAAAAAGCGACAGTGATGGCTATTCCCTTGTCAACAGCAGCTAACTGGAGAAGAAGACCAACAGCATGAATGAAACCTATCAGCCACAAAAAATTGAGAACAAATGGCAGCGAAAATGGGACGAGACCCAACTCTATCGTGCCAAAGTCGATTGGGACAAGCCCAAGCATTACGCCCTGACCATGCTGCCCTATCCATCGGGCGATTTGCACATCGGGCATTGGTTTGCCATGGCGCCCTCCGATGCTCGCGCCCGCTGGATGCGGATGCGCGGCTATAATGTCTTGTTCCCGATGGGCTTCGATGCCTTTGGCCTGCCTGCCGAACAAGCCGCCATTTCCCGCAATATCCATCCCTGGAAGTGGACCTACAGCAATATCGAGCGGATGCGGGTTCAGATGCGCAGCATGGGCGCCATGTTCGATTGGGAACGCGAAGCCATCTCCTGCACGCCAGCCTATTACAAATGGTCGGAATGGTTCTTCAAGAAATTTTATGAGAACCAGTTGGCTTATCGCGGTTCGGCGCGGGTCAACTGGTCGGAGTCCTTGCAGACGGTGCTTGCCAATGAGCAGGTCATTGACGGCAAGGATGAGCGCACCGGCCAGCCGGTGGTGCAAAAACTGATGGAGCAGTGGTTCTTCGCCATCACCCGCTATGCCGATGAACTGCTGAACTTCAACAGCCTGGATTGGCCCGAGTCCATCAAAATCATGCAGACCAACTGGATTGGACGCAGCGAAGGCGCCCGCGTGACCTTTCACACTGTCCAAGGCCATCATCCGATTGAGATTTATACCACGCGGCCGGATACCTTGTGGGGGGCGACCTTCATGGTCTTAGCGCCAGAACATCCCCTGGTCGAGCAAATCACAAGCGAAGCCCACAGGGAATCGGTGGCGGCTTATATCCAGGTGGCATCCAGGGCGACCGAACTGGAGCGCCTGTCTGCTGAGCGGGAAAAGACCGGCGTCTTCACCGGCGGCTATGCCATCAATCCGGTCAATGACCAGAAGATTCCAATCTGGATTGCGGATTATGTGATGATTAACTATGGTACGGGTGCGATTATGGCAGTGCCAGCGCATGACCAGCGTGACTTTGAATTTGCCAAAAAGCACGATTTGAATATCCAAGTGGTGATTCAGCCGCTCGATGAGGATGATGACACCGCCGACGCGATGGCCGCAGCCTATGATGGGCCTGGCATGATGGTCAACTCCGACGCGATGAGCGGCAGCATCAGCACCAAAGCCAAGGGGCGCAGGAATCCAGCCATTGCCAGGGTGCTGGATTGGCTGGAGGCTGAAGGCAAGGGGAAAGAGGCGGTCAACTATCGCCTGCGCGACTGGCTGATTAGCCGTCAGCGCTATTGGGGCAGTCCGATTCCGATTGTGTACGAGAATGGGGATATTCGGGCTGTCGCCGATGAGGACTTGCCGGTGGTCTTGCCCGAAGATGTGGATTTCATGCCGACTGGCCGCAGCCCCTTGACCTATCACGAACCTTTTTTCAGGGCGAGTGAGACGGCTCGCCGTGAGACCGATACGCTGGATACCTTTATGTGTTCGTCTTGGTATCAGCTGCGTTACCTGTCGCCAGACAATGATGCCGCGCCCTTTGACCCCGAAGAAGCGGCTTACTGGCTGCCAGTGGATGTCTACACCGGCGGGGCCGAACATGCGGTGATGCACCTGCTGTACACCCGTTTCTTCACCAAGGCGCTGCGCGATATGAAGCTCTTCGAGGATGCCGCCGCGGTGATGCGTGCCAAGGGGCGCGACCCCGAGGCAGCTTTTGATGAGCCGATGATTGTCCTGCGCAATCAGGGTCAGGTGCTGGGCGGTGAGCGGCAGGGCGATTTTGTCTTGTGCAGCGGCCGACTGGCGGGCGGCAAAATGCTGGCAAGCCGCGTCGAAGTAGCCGATTACAACCAAGTGCCAGTCGGCTTTGAGGGCCTATTTGGCGAAATCATGCAGCGCACCGAAAATGTCATGCGCATCAATATGGCGGGGGTCACGCAGCTGGTCGAGATTTTACCGGATGCCGAGATTGTCATCCCCGACATCCAAGGCAAAAACAACATCAATCAACTCAAGCATCATCTGGAGATTCAGCGCATGTCCAAGAGCAAGGGCAACGTGGTCAATCCCGATGAACTGGTGTCGAGATATGGCGCGGATGTCATGCGCTGTTATCTGATGTTCAATTTTGACTGGCAAAAGGGCGGTCCCTGGAATGAGAACAACATCAAAGGGCCGCAGGGCTGGCTGAATGACATCTGGGAGATTGCGCTGCGGGGAGCGCCCGCCGTCAACGGCGATGAAAGGGCAGAGCGCGATATCGAACGCAAATTGCATCAGACCCTCGCGGTTATCAATCGCGGCTTGCAGGAGTTCAGCTTTAATACAGCGATAGCCGAGCAGATGAAGTTCAAGAACGCCTTCAAAGCTGCCCTGCGCGAGGGCAAGATTGGCGCCGAGATGTGGAACAGGACGATGAATCAGGTCTTGCGTTTGATAGCGCCCTTTGCCCCGCATCTGGCCGAGGAATTGTGGGCGCGGCTGGGTTGGGCGTACAGCGTGCATACCCAGCCCTGGCCTGAATATGATGCCGAACTGGCACGCGAGGAGATGGTTGAACTGGTGGTGATGGTCAACGGGAAGCCGCGCGAAACGCTGTCGGTCGCTGTCGATATTGAGGCCGGGCAGGCGCAGGCAATGGCATTGGCGAGCGAGACGGCACAGCGCTTCCTGGCTGGCAAATCACCAACGCGCCTGGTCTTTATTCCCGGACGGAATGGCACTGACCCCAAAATCAATATCGTGATTTAATGCGGTGGGCGGGCCTGTTCCTGCTCACTGACATTTCCTGCAGCCATAACAAACAGGCAGCGTGCAGAAGGGCATTGACCTAAAAATGGATTTGATTTTTGCGCTCATGTAGGCTATGCTTATAGTGTCGTATATTTTATATCGAATAGTTGAATAAAGGAGAGACCAATGCAACAGGGGTTGATGGATATTGTCATTGAATACTGCGCGACTTGAAACCACACACCGATTGCCGTCAGTTTGACGGACGAAATTCTCAAAGAGCGCGAAATCGAAGTTTTTGTCAAGAGTTGGCACATGATTCCAAGTACCGGTGGGGTATTTGATGTCTGGGTCAATGATGAGCTCATCTTTTCCAAGAAGCAAGTCAATCGTCATGCCGAGGCTGGGGAAATCCGCGCGGGCATTATGAAGGTGCTGAATACATTGCGCCCGGCTGACTTTGCTCTGGCTGGCGATTAACAAAAGGGCCGCGGGGAAGCCAGCCTTCCCTGCGGCTTATCTCAGTTTCGCATTCACTATGTAACAAGCCCCGCCAGGCAGGGTTCAGATTTGGTTGCGTCTTTCAGCCTCATTAACAGGCTGGATTCACCCTTGCCAGATACAGATATTCCTGTAGACTAGCACGTTGCAAGACATTACGTATCCAAACTATCAAATATCTATAAAGGAGCACAGCTTAACATGAAACGTCTCGTTGTAATCTCGTTACTTTTGGTAACTGTACTTGCCGTTGGCGCTGGCCTGACGGCTGCTCAGGACGATGGCAGCATTCTGGCACGCATTCAGGAACGCGGCGAACTGATTTGCGGCGTCAATGTGGCGCTGCCCGGTTTCGGCACGCAAAACGACGCCGGCGATTTTGTCGGTTTTGATGTGGATGTCTGCCGCGCGGTTGCCGCGGCGATTCTGGGCGATGCCGATGCGGTCGCATTCCGTCCCCTGACGGCGGCGGAACGCCCAACGGCCCTGGCAGGTGGCGAAGTCGATATGATTAGCCGCAACACCACCTGGACGCTCAGCCGCGACACCGAATGGGGCGCGACCTTCGGTCCGACAACCTTCTACGATGGTCAAGGCGTCATGGTCAAGGTTGAGTTCGGCGTCAACACCATTAGCGAGCTTGCCGAAGAAAGCATCACCATCTGCACCAACGCCGGCACCACCACCGAATTGAACATCACCGACCTTTCTGACAGCATGGGCGCAGACTGGGAATTGAACACCTTCCAAGACTTTGATGCGGTGATGGATGCTTATGAAGCGGATGCCTGTGATTCAGTCACCACTGATATGAGCGGTTTGCTGTCGCGCAAGGCAACCTCAGCCGATCCAGCGGCCCACCTCATCCTGCCTGGCACCATCAGTAAAGAACCCCTTGGTCCTTTGAGCCCGCAAAGCGATGCGCAATTTGCCGATGTCATTCGCTGGACGGTCTGGGGTTTGATGACGGCGGAAGAATTTGGCATCGACAGCATGAATATCGGTGACTTCATGGACAGTGAAGATGCCGGCATTGCCCGTCTGCTGGGGCTTGGCGACAGCATCTCTGGCGAATACCTGGGCATCAACGATGAATTTATGGTTGATGTCATCACCCAGGTCGGCAACTATGCTGAAATCTTCGACCGCAACCTCGGTCCGGATACGATTTTCGGTCTGTCGCGCGGCTTCAACGCGCTGTGGAACGATGGTGGTCTGCTTTACTCGCCGCCATTCCGTTAAACCGAAGGTCATCCTAACCTGACATTCATGCGGGCTGCGGCATCTACAAGGTGCCGCAGCCCGTTTTGTGTTTGGATTTTATCGATAATGCGGATAAACTATAATTGTCGTGCAAGAACCATCGAGGTAGCCTATGAAGGCGAAAACTGGCATACAACAAGAGAATTTGTTACCTGCGGTTTTTAGGGATGAGCGTATTTTGCAGGGGCTTGCCCAACTCATCTTTGTTTTTATTGTGGTTTTGGTCTTGAATGATTTGGGCAGCCGAATTAATTTGGCCCTAGAATCAACCAATCAATCGCCGAATTTTGAATTTCTGGAGAATCGAGCCGGCTTTGCCCTTGCGGATTCTGGCTCATATTCCTCGGATGACCGCTATATCGATGCGTTTCAGGTCGGCTTTATCAATACATTGCGGGTGGTTCTGCTCGGATTGCTGGCGACAACGGTCCTCGGCATCCTGGTGGGCATTGCTCTCCTGAGCCGCAATTTTCTGGTGCGGACACTGGCGCGTGTTTATGTCGAGGTGCTGCGAAATACACCCATCCTGCTGCAAATATATGCCTGGTTTTTCATTGTCATCTTTTCGCTGCCCTCCCAGCAGGAGTCGATTGCCTTCCCGCAAGAGGGCATCCGCAGCTTGCCTCTGATGCAATATGCGCTGTCGCTGATTCTCATTGCCTTTATCTGGCAGTACAGCGAGAGCCTCCGCAATCAGATTTGGCGCACCCGAGTTCGTCAGGGGGGCATCGCCATTGTTCTCCTGGTGAATCTGCTGGGCATTGTCGTGGTCGGAGCCGGCAGCCCGATTGAATTCCGCCCGGGCGTGTATATCAGCATCAAAGGCGTTGCCATCTTCGAGTTGATTCCCTCATCGCTCTTTGGCATGTGGATGGTGTTTGTCGTGATGGGCGGCGTCGTGGCGGCGGTCTTATGGCGCTACTTCGGTTTTGTCACCGAATCCACCGGGCGTCCGATTCCGCGTATGCGCTATGCCAGCCTGTCGCTTATCGGCTTTACGCTTTTGGGCTGGCTGATTATGGGAATGCGGCCCACGCCCGCGACCATTCCTGTATTGGACGAAGAAGCCGACAGAATCATCGAGATGTCTTATGAAGATGCCTTCCAATCGGGCATGTTAAGCATCGAACAGGAACTGGAATTCACCCGCCAGCCGCTCATCTTCCGCCCGCCGACACTCGACAGGCGCGGGCGCAATATCGAAACCGGCATCGAAATCTCACCCGCATATCTGGCGGTCTTTTTGGGCTTGGTGATTTATACCTCCGCCTTTATCGCCGAGATTGTGCGGGCGGGCATTCAGGCGGTGCCCAAGGGACAGCTGGAGGCATCGCGGGCGCTCGGCATCTCACAAAGCGAGATGCTGCGTGTGATTGTTCTGCCACAGGCTTTGCGTGTGATTATCCCGCCCCTGGGCAATCAATATCTCAATCTTGCCAAGAACTCCAGCCTGGCAATCGCGGTCTCCTATACCGATATTTTTCAGGTGACGAATACCATTATCAATCAATCGGGGCAATCCGTCACTGGCATTGTGATGGTCATGCTTTCCTATCTGTTCATCAGCCTGACCATATCCTTGCTGATGAACCTGATTAATCAACGTTTCCAACTGGTGACAAGGTAGGTGTCGGATGTCAGAGAATAAACCTGTTGATGTCACAAAAACGATTATTCACTATCAAGACGAACCCTCCCGCCCGCCACCCACACTGGAAGTCGGGCTGCCTGCTTGGCTGCGCCAAAATCTGTTTGGCTCGCCGGCTGATATTGTCATTACCATCGTGGCATTGCTTTTCATTGCTGCGCTGGTGACCAGTTTTTTCAGCTGGGCAATTCGTTCGGCAAACTGGTTCGCCATTATCAACAATCAGCGTTTGTTTATGATGGAGTCCTTTGAACGTGCCTTTGAATGGCGGATTGCGATAACAGTTCTGCTTTCGGCCCTGCTCACGGGGATGAGTTTCGCGGCTTGGGCAAGGGGCTTGCTGCGCGTCTTGACCTTCATGGCTCTGGGCATACTGGCTGTCATCGCTGTGCTGCCGCCGCTCATCGAAGCGGCGCTACCGCCGCCACCCTCTTATTTGGCAGCAGGGAACGTCGATATTACTGACCGCGCCTCCATCCTGAAACCGCAAGAGGAACTGGCTTTCATTGCCCAGGCGGGGGAGAGGGTCTCGCTGAGCCTGGCGACCGGCGAGCTTGCCGATATCGAAACCCTGAGCGGGCTGGCGGGTTTTTCTGACCGCGCCTCCAATGCGCTGGCGAATGCCGCCCGCAATCGCCTTGAACAGCAAGAGACAACTGGCGCAGCCTTTGACCGCATGGTCAGCCGTGAATTGACCGAGGCGCTGGAGGAACGCACCCGTCTGGAAATTCGCACCTTCACCCGCACCAACGACATGCTTGCCTCCACGCCGGATTATGTTAGCTATGTGGGCGAAGTCCTGACCGAAAACGGGTCGCTGGCAGAGATGAAAATCTGGCTGAATCGCCTTGAGGAGGCTGTCAAAGGGCTGGAAACAGAGGACGAGGCAATCCTCGCGGCGCTGGAAGCTGCCGAGGATGCGGCTGACGGTCTCTCGGTTCAGGACAGTATGACCGCCGATGTCCGCGAGGCCATCAACAGCCTGACGCTTACCGTCCTTGAAAGCGAACAGCTTGAAGAACTGGGCGAACTGCTGGTCCTGAATTTGTCCGAAGACCTTATCGGCGAGGCCGGACAGAGCGATGACGATGAAGAGCTCATCCGGCCTTCGCTCGACGAGGCTGATTTCCTGCGTGAGATGTTTGTGCGTTTGCTGTCGCCGCAATCGGTTCTTGACATCTATGAACTGGGTCAAACGCCGAAGCACGTGGCAATCAGCGATGGTCAAACGCGGGAAGTTCTGGCGGAGGGCGTCTTGAGCGCGGCGGGAGAGACGGTCTCCGTCGAAATCCCCGCCGATGGCTGGTATATTTTATCCAAAAATGCGGTTGAAGGCGATGAGGGAACGGCGATTCTGCGGGTGAATGGCATCTTCCCTATCGTGGAACGAACGTTAAGCGCGACCGAGTCGCTGTATCTCCGTCTGACCGACAACGAACTGGAAATCACTGGCGGCCGCCCGCAGATTGACGGCTCGAATATACCCTTTGTGGTTTTGATTGACAATCAATTCCGTGGCCTGCGCGATTTGCAAACCTATCTGGTTCATTTTGTCCCGCTCTTCTTTGAACAAATCGAGGCTTTGCTGCTGCCCTTCTTTATCACCCTTGCCTGGGGCTTTATCCTGGGTCGCGCCCTTTCGCACCTGCTCGGCGCGAATACGCTCTTTAACAGCCCTGACAGCCGCGCGGTCGTCTTGGCCCGGTCAATGTCCCCCTTGCTTATCTTGCTGGCATATTTTGCCTTGCTGGACGGCGACCAGGCGATGACCGGCATAGTGGCGGTGGTTCTGAAAATCGCGGCCGCGGTTGGGGTGGTTGTTCTGGTGAGCCGTATTGAGGACTGGCTCCAGCGAACCAATCGGGGCGAAGATGCCCAAGCCTCGATTACCCGACTGCTCATTTATGGCTGGGGCATTTATCCCCTTGTCATGTTTGTTTTGACCTCGGGCGTCGGTGGTCTGTCGGGCGCGACAGTCGGCAGTATGGCGGGGGGCTTGGTCTGGCTGCTGCTGATGTACTTCATCGGGCTTAATTTCAAGGGCATGATGGGTTATGCGCTGCTGATTGCTGGTTTCTTCCTGCAAATTGCTCAGGCATTTGTCCTTGATATGGTCTGGGACAGCTGGACGGATGATTCGGTCAGCGCCATTTTTATCTGGCTGCTGCTGGCAGTCATCGGTATTGGGCTGGGGCTGCGGGGCCTGTCGCTCAAAAATAGAATGGATGCCGCCACCAAGCGCGTGGGCTATCTGATTTCCTGCGGCGCATTTGTGTTTGTCTTTGTCAACACCAACCTGCTTCAGCAGCCCAATGACCCGATGGCGCTGGCGCTGGCAGGATTTGGATTTTTCCTGTGGTTTGGCTGGATGTTTTTTAGCGGAGGGCAATACTGGAGCACCAATCGCGTCATGGTCGGCTTGCTTTTGCTGACGTTTTTGTGGATGCAGACCTGGACTGCTGTTGACTCTTGGTCGATTATCTACTTTGTTGTCTGGCTTGCCGTCGGAGCGCTGGCCTTCAAGCGCGGCGAAGAAGCGCAAGGCGACCAGCGCAAAGCTGAGAGCAACCCGCTCCATCGCTTTGCCATGCCGGGCATGTTCGTGACGGCGCTGGGGTGGCTGCTGGTCTTGTTTATCATCCCGACTTTGATACTCGGCCTGGAATCGCAGGGGGTGCTGCAAACATCGCCTGACGATTTGCTGCCTTTGTCGGATAAACGGCTTTGGGGCGGCTTGATGCTGACGATGCAGTTGACCATCCTGGGCATCGTGGCCTCCTTCCCGATTGGTTTGGGGCTGGCGCTGGGGCGGCGCAGCAGCCTGCCGGTGGTCAGGTATGCCTGTGTCCTGTATATTGAAACAGTGCGCGGCGTGCCGCTGATTACGGTGCTGTTCATGGCGACGCTGCTCGTCCCGCTGATTGACCCGACACTGGCGACTATCGAAAATGCCGTGCGAGCCTGGGTCGGCATTACCCTCTTCAGCGCCGCCTATCTGGCGGAAAATGTGCGCGGCGGCCTGCAATCCATTGACATAGGACAAACCGAGGCGGCGCAGGCGATTGGCCTGTCAGCCTGGCAGACGACCCTGCATATTCTGCTGCCGCAAGCGCTGCGGGCGGTTATTCCAGCGCTGGTGGGGCAGTTTATCTCGCTCTTCAAGGATACATCGCTGGTATTTATCGTCGGGCTGGCGGAAATTACGGGCATTGCCGTGCGCGTGGTCGCCCAGCCAGAGTTCTTGCAGAAACGGCAGGAAACCTTTTTGTATGTGGCGATTATCTACTTCGTATTCAGCTATATCATGTCTTATATCAGCCGCCGGGTTGAAGAGACAGGTTCGGGGGCAGCCCGCGCCCAGCAGATTTAGCATGTGCAATCACAGGCTGCCTGACAAAAATTGGGTTATGGAGGTTGATTATGGAAGACAGCAGCAGGCAAATGATGGCGGGCGACGAGCCGATTATCATCTGTCGTGACATGAACAAGTGGTTTGGCGATTTTCATGTCTTGCGCAATGTATCGCTGGAGGTGATGCCGCAGGAAGTGCTGGTCATTATCGGGCCCTCCGGTTCTGGCAAGTCCACGTTTATTCGGTGCATCAATCGGCTGGAAGAACATCAGGACGGGCAGATTATTGTAGATGGCATCGAACTGAGCCACGATGTGAAAAATATAGCCGAGATTCGCCGCGAAACCGGCATGGTCTTCCAGCAGTTTAATCTCTTCCCGCATCTGACCGTGATGGACAACATCTCCCTGGCGCCAATGAAAGTGCGTCATTGGTCACGCGACCAAGCCGAACAGCGTGCGATGGAATTGCTTGAGCGGGTGGGCATACCCGAACAGGCTTACAAATACCCCGGTCAGCTGTCGGGCGGTCAGCAGCAGCGTGTGGCGATTGCCCGCGCCCTGGCCATGGAGCCGAAAATCATGCTCTTTGATGAGCCGACCTCGGCGCTGGATCCAGAGATGATTAAAGAAGTGCTGGATGTGATGAAAGAACTGGCAAAGAGCGGTATGACCATGCTGGTTGTCACCCATGAGATGGGCTTTGCCCGTGAGGTGGCTGACTGTGTGATTTTCTTTGATATGGGGCGCATCGTCGAACAGGGTCCGCCAGAAAATTTCTTTAGCCCGGACATCGAACACCATCCGCGCACGCAGGAATTCCTCGACCAGATTTTATAGGTTTTATGATGGAGGCAGCTGGATAGACAAGCTGCCTCCGCGAGTTCAGCCATAAACTTCGGTATCTGGATGGAAGGCAGCCCAGGCAAACCAGAAATGCGGGAAAGCATTGATTTGCCGCAGCTGCGTGCCAGCAAGCTCACCGTCAACCGCGCTGCCGAATACATTCCAGCGGCTGCCCGTCTGGTCATCGACAATCGCGTTATCCTCGACACGGAAACTCAATATCTGCCCCTGAACGCTGCGGTCGAACAGGACTGCCATGCCGACATCGCGCGATTGGTCAATGCTGGACGCATCCAGGGCGCTCAAGGAGCCAGGCTGCCACAGCGCAACCACATCGACATCGGCAATGGTGTCGTTGATGACGATTTCTTCGACGAGCTTCTCAAAAGGATAGGCGACGCTGACATCATCAAGGGTCACAGCCAGCACCCGCTCGGTCGCAAACAGTCGGTCGTCGGGCGTGCCAGAAAACAGGAAGGGGCGAGAACTGCTGTCGTAATAGGCATAAGGATTGCTGCCATAGTATCGTCCCATCGGCCGCGACAGGACTTCGCCCTGCGGATACTGCGCCTTAAAAGCGGCGTAGCCAACCAACTGTGAGGGCAAAATATCCAGCAGCGTGTTGGTGTAGCTGCCGACCAGCCCTTCGCCAGTGAACTGCTGCCACAGCGACTGCGTTTGGTCATCCCACATAATCAGGTCGCTATTGCGCAGGAGGCCGCTCACGCCAAAACGCAGGACGGCATCGCCAACCTGACGATGGAAGACAATCGCGCTGTTGCACAAGGGGCAGAATGTAACCGCCACGGGGGTTTCCCCAATGACATCATTGACAATTTCGTGGCGCGTCAGGATAGCAAGTGGATAGGCACGGGCCACGCCCTCGACTTCCAGGGCAATCACGGGCGAACTTGGATGCAGCCAATCGGCGTCCGTCTGATTCTCGAAGTCGGGATGGTCAATCGGTGGAATGCCATCGCGCCCGACGCCTCCCGAAATAATCTCATCGAAGATGCCTTCTTGCTGCTGGCAGACATCCATCAAATCCCAGACCCGCTGCCAATTTGCCAGCACATTGGGGTCGTCAAACGGGTCGGGCGGATTATCACAGGTGAGCTGCGCCTGTACCTGAATCGGCATCAGCCATACTGCCAGAGTGAACAAGAGTATCGATAGGAGTTTGAGCAGGTTTTGCATACGATGTCTGTCCTTTGCTAAAAACTGTCTTTTGATAAGAAGTCCTTAATGAATCCCTTGTGCCGTCTGATGAAACTGGGGCAGGTAAAAACTGAACTCAAGGACTATTGATGACCATTACAAATCATTATATCCTCTGAGCGGCTTGGGAGGAACATCGGAATCGTGTTGATTGAAGGGAAAGGACTTGCCGCGCTGGGCATCCTGTCGGACTGCGAAGGGGTCAAGATGCCATAAACACCAAGCGCCCCATCAAATCATGGGACGCTTGATAAGTGGGGGTAACTTATCGCTGTCTGGTTTAATGTGGGGGGACATTAAACCAAGACCATACTTACTATAATACATTTCGGCGCTGCGAAAATGACGGAACTCCTACGCTTGCCCTACGCGATTTGTGTTATAATCGCACGGATGTTCCGCATCGCCAGCCAGCACACGGCGGCGGGCACGAACAGAAATCCCGCGCGGTTTCATTGAAGAAGAAAGCCAAGACATCATGGCAAAGACACGCAGCATCTATATCTGCTCAAATTGTGGCAACCGCAGTGCTGGAACTTTCAAGATTTGTCCAAAATGCCGCCAATTTGGCACGATAAAAGAGCATGTTGAAAAATCGAAAAGCAACACGCGGCAGAATCGTCAGCCGATTGGCACCTCCCAAGCGACTCCGACACGGCTGACGGAGGTCAGTCGGGAAGATGAATCGCGCATTCCCGTGCCGATTGAAGAATTCAGCCGCGTCTTGGGCGGCGGGCTGGTGCCAGGCAGTCTCGTCTTGCTTGGTGGCGAACCTGGCATCGGCAAATCAACGCTGGTGGTCGAATTGTCGGCCTTGCTGGCAACCCCGAGCCGCCCTGTTTTGTATGTCAGTGGCGAGGAGAGCGCCCATCAAATCAAAATGCGAGCCGACCGCCTGCGCCTGAATGCGCCCGATTTGTATTTGCTGAACGAAACCAATCTGGGCAATATCTTCGCCCAAATTAAGGTGCTCGAGCCAGCGCTGGTGATTATTGATTCGATTCAGACGACCTACACCGACGAACTCAGTTCCTCGCCTGGCCTGGTGTCGCAGGTGCGCGAATGTGCCACCCGTTTGCAAAATCTCGCCAAATCAACCCGTATCAGCGTGCTGATGATTGGTCACGTGACCAAAGAGGGCAGCATTGCTGGGCCGCGGGCATTGGAGCATATTGTCGATACCGTCCTCTACCTCGAGGGCGACCCCTTCCAGCAGTACCGCCTGCTGCGCTGTGTCAAGAACCGCTTCGGGGCGACCAGCGAAGTGGGCGTCTTTGAGATGCAGGGGCGCGGCATGGTGCAGGTCGAAAATCCCTCGGAGGTTTTCCTGGAAGAGCGCGTGGTGAATGCCCCTGGTTCAGCGATTGCGATTACCATGGAAGGCACGCGCCCGCTCCTGGTCGAATTGCAGGCGCTGACCAGCCGGACAGCTTTTGGTCACGCCCGCCGCACCCCCAACGGCGTCGACATGAACCGACTGCTGCTTCTTAGCGCGGTGCTGACCAAACGCATGGGGCTGAAGCTCTGGGAACAGGACATCTTTATCAATGTCATCGGCGGGTTGAAAATCAGCGAGCCGGCTTCCGATTTGGCGATGGCGGTGGCGATTGCTTCCAGTTATTATGACCGCCCGGTGCCGGCGGATTTAGCCATAGTGGGCGAAGTCGGCTTGAGCGGCGAGATTCGGCAGGTGAGTCAGTTGGGCGCACGACTGAACGAGGCGGCTAAAATCGGCTTCAAACGCGCCTTAATCCCCCGGATTCGCCGCAAAACCGAAGACATCCCGCGCAGCATCCAACTGCTGGAAGTCCGCAGCGTGGCCGATGCCCTGCGTGTCATTTTGCCAGCGAATTAGGGATATTTGCGATTGAGCAAACGCGCGTAAGGAATGGTCTCGCGGACATGACCGAGGCCGCAAATCCATGCCACTGTGCGCTCGATGCCGATGCCAAAGCCGGCATGAGGCACGCTGCCAAACTTGCGCAGGTCAAGATACCATTCGTAGGCTTCGCGCCCCAAGCCCATCTGCTCGATGTTCTCTTCCAGCAGTTCCAGGTTGTGGATGCGTTCGCTGCCGCCGATAATCTCGCCATAACCTTCTGGCGCCAGCAAATCGACGCTGCGGCACACCTGCGGACGACCGTCTACCGGTGTCATATAAAAGGCTTTGATGGCTGTCGGGTAGTGATAAACAAAGACTGGCTTGGCGAACATTTCTGCCAGCGCGGTTTCATGCGGGCTGCCGAAGTCTTGCCCCCATTCAATCGCCAGTTCGGCTTTTTGCTGCGGGTCATCGCTTTGGTCGTGCAGCTTTTTCAGGCGCTCAACCGCCTCATCATAACTGATGCGGGCAAAGGGCGCGGCAATCGCTTTCAGTTTTTCCGCATCCCGCCCGATAATCTCCAATTCCTGCTGATGCTTTTCCAGCACCTTCTCGACCACATAAGCGACCATCTGCTCCTGGATTTCCATAAGCTGCTCAAGAGTGCAGAAGGCGATTTCGGGTTCGAGCATCCAAAACTCAATCAGGTGGCGGCGGGTTTTGGATTTTTCGGCGCGGAAGGTGGGACCGAAGCAGTAGACTCTGCCGAAAGCCATGATGTTGGCTTCATTATAGAGTTGGCCGGTCTGCGCCAGAAAAGCTGGCTCCCCAAAATAATCCAGTTCGAAGAGGGTTGTTGTTTCTTCGCCAGCGGCTGGGGTGATAATAGGCGTATCGACCAGTAAAAAGTCGTTGCTGTCCAGCCAGTCGCGCAGCGCCTTGATAATCGTCGCCCGAATCCGCAGTATCGCCCACTGTCGGTTGCTGCGCAGCCACAGATGCCGCTGGTTCATCAAAAATTCAGTGCCGTGTTCCTTGGGCGTAATCGGATATTCCTGCGACTGCTGCACCAGTTCCAGTTGGCGGATGCCAATCTCGAAGCCGCCAGGGAAGCCAGGCGCCCGCTTGTCGGCACGAACCGAGCCCGTGACAATCAGGGACGATTCCTGCGTCAGCCCTCTGGCGATTTCAAATTCTCGGGCATCCATCTCTCTTTTGAAGGCGACGCACTGCGCCTGCCCGCTGCCATCACGCAGCAGGATGAATTGCAGGCGGCCCTTGCCGGTCTTGCTATAGACCCAGCCGCGCACAGTAACCTCTTGTCCCTCATAGCGGGCAATATCTTGAATGCGGATGACTTCTGCCACAGTCCTCTGTCCCTTGATGCGCCAATCCATACACAGCATTATATCACGCGCGGCTAAACTTCAACCACCTGCCCGACCGCCGCCCGCAGCAGGCGGTCCCATACCGCCAGCCCCAGCCCCCTCGGCTGCGGCGCTCGCGCCAAAATCAAATCAAGGCCTTGTTGGTCAAGCGTCCGCAATGCCGAAAACAAGCGCTTGGCTGCTTCGTCCACAGTCGCCCCCAGCGCTTCGATGCTGACATCGAGCCCCGCAAACTGCGCGGCGTCCCCATCCAGCGCCATGACGCCCACCTTATCGCTGTCGGCGATGACGCCGCGCATGGCAGCAAAGACAGCCTCGTCATGCTCACCCCGAAACAGCATGACCCTGGCTCTGGGCGAATAATGCCTGAGCAGCGTTCCCGGAGACGGCGCGGCCGCGACATCCTCCGCCAGATAAGAGGCCTGATAGATAACCTGCGGCATCACCTGACGCAATGCCTCCAGTGAGACGCCGCCCGGACGCAAGACCCGCGGCACATCCTCAACCAGACTAAGTATGGTAGATTCGACGCCGATAGAGGCGCGGCCCCCATCCAGCAGCACATCGACATGCCCTTTCAAATCATCCATGACATGCCCTGCGGTGGTTGGGCTGGGGCGCGAAAATTGATTGGCGCTCGGCGCAGCGATGGGCACAGCCGCAGCCCGCAGCAATGCCAGCGCGACCGGGTGGTCGGGCATACGGACAGCGACCGTATCCAGCCCGGCGGTAACATTGGGGGGAATCCGCGCCTGTTTTTTCAATATGACCGTCAGCGCCCCCGGCCAGAAGCGCTGGCTCAATGTGCTGGCGATGTCAGGAATATCCAGGGCAATCTTCGCCAGTTGACTCTGCTGTGCGATATGCACAATCAGCGGGTCATTGGCTGGACGCCGCTTGGCGCGGAAAATTTTGCTGACGGCAGCCTCATCCCAGGCATTCGCGCCCAGCCCATAAACCGTCTCCGTCGGGAAGGCGACCAGCCCGCCGCGCCGAATGACCTCTCCCGCCGCTTGAATCATGTCGCGGTCGGGCGCTGTCGGATGGACGCGGTATTGTCTGGTTGGGGCGAGATAAGGTTCGTGCATCAATGCTTTTCGCAATTCGGTATTGAGCATTTTTGATTTTTGTCTTATTTTATCATCTGAGCGACTGCTGATAACGGGGGAATCTTCAATGACAATTCTGGTCACGGGGGCTGCTGGCTACCTGGGCAATCAAACCGTCCGAAAACTGGTGACCCTGGGGCGGCCGGTGCGGGCGATGGTGCGTCATCGCGCGAAAGCCGAAACCCGCCTGCGGGATGTGGCTGACAGCATCCAAATCGTCATCGGGGATGTTACTGACCCGGACAGTCTGTCAGGGGTCATGGAAAATCTGAGCGCGGTGATTCATTATGTTGCCATTGCGATGGAGAAGGGCGGACAGACTTATGAGGAGGTCAACTATCAGGGAACCGTCAACCTGCTCAATGCAGCAAAAGCCGCCGGTGTCCAGCGTTTCATCAATATGAGCCAGAACGGCGCCCGCAGCGATTTGCCCTACCGCTTCCTCGCCAGCAAAGGCCGCGCCCAGGAATATGTGGCTGCGTCGGATATGCAGTGGACAGCGCTGCGCCCCTCCGCCATTTTTGGGCGGCAGGATGAATTTTTCAACACCTTCGCCCGTCTGCTGAAAATCACCCCGCTTGTCTTTCCGCTGATTGGTGGTGGCAAGGCTCTCTTCCAGCCAGTTTCAGTGCATGATGTCGTCGAAGCGGTGATTCGCAGTCTCGATGACGACAGCACCATTGGCAAAGAACTGGCTTTGGGCGGACCCGAGGTCTTGAGCCTGGGGGAAATCGAAAGACGCATTATTCAGGCCATGAACGCCCGCCGCCTGCTGATGCCGACGCCGCTGTTCCTGCTGCGTCCGGCAGTGCTGGTTATGCAGGCTCTTTTGCCTGGGTCGCCCGTCAGCACCAGCCTGCTCGAATTGCTGTCCGTTCCCAACACCGTCGCCGACAATGCCCTGGTCAATCACTTCGGCATCCAGCCGATTCCCTTTTCTGGCGAACATATCGATTATCTGAACGATAACACCCTTAGCGATACGCTGGCGAAGTTCCTGCGCAACAAAACTGTCAACTAGGGCTTATGCCCGCGCAGCAAATCCTCAAAAACCTGCGTATAGGCCGCCGCCGCCGCGACAGCCGAAAAATGCCGCTTGACATGCTCTCGTCCCGCTTGACCAACTCGCTGACGCAGTTCGGCATCGCGCAGCAGTCGAATAACCTGTCTCGCCAAGCCATCCGCATCCCCAGGGTCAACCAGAAAGCCGGTTTCGCCATCTATGACTGTCTCCGCGGGGCCGCCCCTGCGCGTGCTGACGACTGGCTTGCCACAAGCCATCGCTTCCAGATTCGCCTTGCCATAGCTTTCAAAATCCGAGGCACAGACCACCACATCGGCGGCGGCATAAACCCGTTCCACATCATCGCGGAAGCCGATATAATGAAGTCGCTCCCGCAATAGCGGGCTGCCGTCTGCTTTCGCCAGCATCTTATCACGATAGCGCTCATCGGCGACCACGCCAAAAACATCATCGCCAGCGACGATGAATCGGGCTGCGGGTTCTTGCCGAGCGACCTGTTCCGCCATCGCCTGAAAAACCTGATGCCCCTTCACACGCTGAAAACGGGCCGCCATGGCGATAATTTTTGCCTCTGGCTGGATATGAAGCTCCTGGCGCAGTTGGTTGCCGTCCAGTTCGGGATGAAAGCGCTCGGTGTTCACGCCGGAATAAATGACGGGCATTCGCTCGGCGGGCATAAAAGGCGGCGCACCCAAAAACCCGTCCCGAATGACGCGGGAACGCGCCACACTGGGAATCCTGCGGAAATATCCCCGCTGCCAGATTTTAGGCTTGAACCACCAGCCATGCACCGTCCAGGCAAGCGGAATGCCGGTCTGCCGCGCTGCCGCGGTCATCAGGGGCAGGGTATGATAATCGCTGTGGACAAGCTCAATGCGCTCGGCTTCGATAAGCCTGGCAAAGCGCCGCACCACCGGAAATCTTGACCAAAACTGCGGCACAAACCAGACTGTCGCGCCGCGATAGGGGATAATATGCGTTTTTCGGCACAGCGCACGCCAGCGCTCGCCCAATTTGCCATCAGAGGGCAGCAGCAGGTGGGGTTCGTAACGGCTTGCATCCAGCGATTCGGCCAGGGTCAGCAGGTCCGTTTCGCCGCCGCCCAGGCCGGTGTACCAGGATGCGAACAGAATCCGCTTCATCGTTTCAGCCTGTGATGGCTATTCGCACAAGGGGGGGACATGGTACTGCTGGCGCTCGCTGCAAGTCAGGTCACGGGGGCTGAAGGTCGATTGGATGCGGTCAATCAGTTCAGGCAGGCTTTCGATTTGCCAGAGCCGATAAACCCCCGCGCTGTCCCGCGACAGAATGCGCTGACTGTCATCACCCAAGCTGAAATCAATCACAGCCGTTGGATGGAGATAACGCTGCTGAATCGCAGCCGCTTCCACATCCCAAAGGTTCAGGCTGTTATCGTCCCCGGCGGATAGCAGGCGCTTGGCCTCGCTTTGATAGTGCAGTTTGCGGATGGCATCCTGATGACCGCCCAGACGATGCAAAACCGCGCCGCTTGAGGTGTCGATAATCTGAATGCGATGGTTGCTTGATGCCAGCAAAAGATGCTCGCCATCGGGCGTCAGTTCGCCATGCTGGACGTCAATAAAAGTATGGCGGCTGACCGAACTGTCATCCA
Source organism: Aggregatilineales bacterium (assembly GCA_965214515.1). Taxonomy (GTDB): domain Bacteria; phylum Chloroflexota; class Anaerolineae; order Aggregatilineales; family Phototrophicaceae; genus UBA6055. The sequence goes on along the minus strand of OZ243955.1, from coordinate 1,950,421 downwards.
GCGAGAATATCGTTAGTCCCGCCAAATCATCATCCAGCCGCACAAAGAAGTACAGCTTGTCTCCATCGGGACTCAAAGCGATGTCAACCCGCTCGGTTAAGGGGAAATCAGGCGGCACCCCCAGAGGATAGCGCTGTCGGGGGGATGCGGTCGCCCTTTCCCACAGGATGGCGCTCTCGGCATGGAGAGTCAGAAACAGGCTGCCATCGGCGGCAAACTCGACCCGCCATGCTGGCCCCAAGCCGCTGGCTGGCAAGCGCCGCGCCCTCTCGCTCTCAGGCTCAAGCTGCCATAATTCACCGCCGCGGGTGCTGAAAAGGACCGTATCGCCAGTTGGCGCCAAAGTCAGGTCTTGAATATCATCGCTGTTCACTGTCCAGGACGATTGTTCGTTGCCGGTTGCCGCATCGTAGACGGTGATGCGGTTTTCGGTGTGGCTGACAAAATGCGAGCCGCCTGGGTTCATGCGGATGATGCGGCTGTCTGTGAGCGTCAGAATGCTCTCCTGGGTATCGGTGTTCTGCAAGGTAACGCCGCTGTCGCTGACAATCAATAAAGCGGCGCCCGATTGATTGAGGGCAGTGCCGCTTACAGCATCCGCAAGCACCTGTTCCAGCGCCGCCGCAGATTCGGCAACTGACCACAGATAAGCTGTGCCGTCATTTGCCTGCCCCAGCACCGCATCGCCGGCGGCATTGACCATGATTGCCCGCAAGGGCTGCGGCGCCAAACCGACCTCTTGCATCAAAGCGCCGTCCTCGCTTGACCATAACACCAGACGATTGTCGCGCGTGGCGGACAAAAGGGTCCGAGCGTTGATAAAATGCGCCCAAGTGAGTTCAGCCTCATGTTCATAGCTGCGCAGCACCTCCCCGTCGGCGATATTCACCAGAACCGACCGCTGTCCGCCGCCGCTGCTGCGGATGCCGAGCAGGGCAGTTTCATCCTGAAAGGCGATAAAGAGCAGGCTGTCGGTGGCGGCGGCAATATCGCCACCACTGAGGACGGACCAGTTGAAGCCGTCAGTCAAGCGGGCGATTGGCTGCGCGGATGCCAAATCCCAGAAAATGAGGTCACCCATATTCGGGTCGCCGGCATAGGCGGGCAAGGCGCGTCCACCGCTAAAGGCGATGCTGCCCGCCGGATGATAACCGCGATAAACCTGTCCGCCGCTATCTGCCGTCAGCAAATCCAGGCTGTCGGCTGACCACTGGGACATCACGGACTTGCCGCTGGCATTCGACCAGGCGATGATGCGCGAAGCATCGGCCGTAACCAGCAGGTCCTCCACCAGCAGTTCCGCGCCCTCGTCAGCCGAATAACTGCCCAGTTCGTCGCCAGTGCGGATGTCCCAGCTAACCAGCATCGGGCTCGTGCCAGCGGTGACCATCCGATTGTCGGCGGGATACATCGCCATGGCGGTGATGCTGCCCTGATGTCGCCGCAGACGATGAAGCGGCGCACCGTCTGCGCTCGACCGAATGACCAGTTCGCCATTCTGCGCCCCTGTGATTAGGAATTGTCCATCCAGGCTGTATGCCAGGCTGACGACATCATGCTCGTAGTCGGTCAGGTCATATTTCAGTGTCCGCGCTGCCGTATCATAAACCAGCACGCGGTCCAATGAGCGTGGAATCAGGGCGAATTCGGCGCCTGCCGGATTGAAGCGCAGCAGAGCGACATCATGCAGCGTCAAAGTCGGGCTTGATGCGGCTGCGCGGCTCAAGATGCGATAGGCCTGGCCGGTGTCATCGAGGGACTCCGTGGCAGCCAAGGCCAGCGCCAAATCGGCGGCGCCAGCTTCGAGCGCACCTTCGGCGCTGAGGAGGATGGGCGGGGCATCGCTTTCGGCTGCTGCGCTTGCCTGGGGCGGCGCATCTGCCTGAACGGTCTGCTTGATGCTGGCGCTGTTGGTGGCGATGTCTGCCAGCACCAATGCCGAGTCGGTGGCTTCGGCTGTGGCTGAATCCGATACCGATTGCGCCAGCTGCGTCTCGGTCTGGCGGCTTGCTAGCTCGACGGCGGTTTCAGTTGCCGCCGCTTGACTGGCGGCAGCATTTTGCAGCGAGGCAATCACAACAGCGCTCACAATCAGAATGCCGAGCGCCAATGCCAGATAAACCAATAACCCATATCTGGCGGTCGGTTTTCGGCTGTGGCTGGCGTGAATATATTCGCTCTGAAGCTCCGAAGGTTTGGGCTGCTGATGCAGGCCCTCTGCCAGCCATTGACGCGCCTGATTGACGCGCTCCGATGGCAGCAGCAAATGGCTGGCTCGCTTGCCCTGTTTCCAATTCGTGGCATAAATCAACAGTTCGGTGTGCAGTTTGACATACCGATTGGCTACTATCAGTTCCTGTAATGCCTGAATGCCATCTTCCAGGACATCCTGCTCGCGGAAAAAAATGTAGGGATGTTCGGCAATGGCCGGGTGGACATCCGCCTCAATATCTTCATCCACAATCAAGGACGCGAAACGTTTGCCCTTGTCCACGGTGAACTGAATGAGCGCATTGCAGGCCGGGCTTTCGGCAGATTGGGGAGACAGCACAATGACGACCAGATGCGAGCGCAAGATGCCAGCTTGGAGTTCCTCTATCCCTTCGCCGCTGTCGCCCGGCTCGTCAACATTTACGTAACAATTAGCCCCTTTTGCCCTCAAACGCGCCTCAAGATGCCGCACAAAGCGAAGGTCGGACGGGTGATAGATGAAGAAGATGTCATGGAGATTCTTGACGTCGAGCATGGTTCATCAGTTACGTTGAATTTATCCTTTAGTATAGCATAGTGACAATCGCATCGCTGTCTTCGACCAACAAAAAACCGCCAGCACATGCTGACGGTCTTCTGTGGGAAATGTGCCGCGATGCGGCGCTGTCCCATGCTGTTTTGGCTTATTGGCCTGCCTGATGCACGATGCGCCCTTCGAGTTCGACTGCAATCGGGCTGTTGGCGGCGATATAATCGGCGACAACCTGATCCAGCGGACTGCCCTGGTCATAGGGGTTGATGGCATTGTCGGCAAAGACCGCATAGCCGTCGCCGCCGGCACGTACAAAGTCGTTCGTGGCGATGCTGTAAGTGGCCATCGGGTCGATGTCGACATATTCGCCATCCTGCAAGACTTGGACGCTGACGATGCGGCTGCCGACTTCCTGCGTAGCATCAAAGGTATAGCGCAGACCGGCAACCTGCATAAAGCGACCGGAAGCGCCATCGACCATCGGATTGTTGTTCTCATCCAGTTGAATGCGGCTGACGCTGTTTTCCAGCGCCACCATCACATCAGCGCCGCTCAATTCAAAGGTGCTTATCAGGTTGCCAAAGGGCAGCACCGTCAAGACTTCACCCAAGGAGACTTCGCCTTCGTCAATATCGGCACGGATGCCACCGCCATTCTGGAATGCGATGTCAGCGCCAGTTTCCTCAAGCACAGCATCAGAAATCATATTGCCCAGCAGGCATTCCTCGATGCGGCACAGGCGCGGGTTGGTGCCAGTCAGGGCGATAGCAGCCTCGCCGACCGGCTGCGCACGCAGCGTAGCGATAGGCTCTGCCAGCCCCGCAATCAAGTCGCTGATGTCCGGGTCAGGGGTGATGTAGCGGCTGAGCAGAATGGCATCGCCTTCCCAGTCGGAGAGCAGACCATCGGCATCAAATTCGACGTCAAGGCGACCGAGATAAATGGTCTTGGTGCTGGCTTGAACGACCAGCACTGGCTCGCCGCTCGCGCTTTCCAGCACAGTCGGATATTCACCCAGAGCGCCGGTGTAGCTGTTGCTGAGGAAAGTATTGGTATGCCCGCCGACGATGACATCAACGCCGCTGACCGCTTGCGCGACTTCGAGGTCGGCGCCGTAACCAATATGCGTGACCAGGATGATTTTGTTGACGCCAGCGGCAGTCAGCATATCGACCTGCTCTTGGGCGATGCTAATCAGGTTGTATTCAAAGACCAGCGACTTGCTCGGTTTCGCCAGAATCTCGGTTTCGGGGGTGGTCAGACCGATAATCCCGATTTGTTGGCCGCCGACATCGAGGATAACCGATGGCTCTATCAAGCCCGCCAGAAAGGGGTCTTCGCTGAAATCAACATTGGCGCTCAGCGCCGGGAAATTCAGCCCTTTGACAAAGTTTGCCAGCACTTCGCTGCCGTCATCAAATTCGTGATTGCCCAGCACCATGGCGTCATAACCAATAGCATTCATAATCTGAACGCTGTCCTGACCACGATACTGTATATGAAACAGGGTACCAGTGAAGCGGTCGCCGCCATCCAAAAGCAGATGATTGTCAACCTCTTCCCGAATCTGCTGCACAACTGTCGCCTGCCGGGCAGCGCCGCCGTGACCATCACGCTGCGGTTCATGGTGGCCATGAACATCGTTGGTGTGCATGATAGTCAGGGAATAGCTGTCATCCTGTGCCGAAATCAGGCTGGCAAACAGCAGCAGCAGAGCAAAAGTTACTATTAACTTGCGATTCATTGATTCCTCCGTACCTAAAATAATTATAAGGAAACATCTTGCTGCGAACTTATGATGGAGATGACAGATTAAATCGGTATGGCAAATGCGTTAAGAATGTTTTGCCGCGCCCGCCATCCCAGGTGACGAGACAGCGCAAGTTCACCGCCTCCCATTGTGTTTATAGCATACCACATTGCAGGATTACCGCAATTTGGGATTTTTTATCCGCCCGACCACTTGACACCAGGGCGGCTCGGGGGCGGGGTTGCGATACAGGGTCATGCCCAGCTTTTCCATCGTCTTTTGCGAGGCGATGTTGTCATGCTCGGTGGTGGCGACAACCTGCTGCAAGTTCCACTCCGCAAAAAGATAATGGATGACAGCGGCGGCAGCTTCGCTGGCATAGCCCTGCCGCCGAAAGGCTGGCATGATGCCCCAAAACAGCCCGACCTCTGGCTTGAGCAGGCGGTGATGACCCATCGCTGCCGTGTCTTCCAGAACCCCCCAAGGCACGACCGACGGCACAATGCCAACCGACCCGATGAACTCGCCATTGGGTTTCAATTCAATCGCATAATCGCTGTAGGGGAGTTGAAACAGGTTGACAAGCTCGCGGTAACTGTCGATGGTCCAACTGAGCCAGCCTTGAACTTCTGACAGGGCTGGCTTCATTTTGAAGACCTGCGTTCTGAATTGATAGCAATTCTCCAGGTCTTTTTGCTCAAAATATCGGATATGCAAACGATTGCTATGCAGGTCGACGCGGCTCATCCCATCTGCGCCATTCTTTGGATGAGTGTCAGCGTCATTTGGGCATCGCCGAGCGCGTTATGGGCATTGACGACCTGACAGCCCTCCTGTGCCACCGCATCTCCCAGCTTGTGCCAGCTATAGCCGCGCCGCCTGCCTGACCGTATGCCCTTGTACCGAGCGTACTGCTTCATGGCACAGTCGCGCCTGCCGAGGCGAATATCCGGCAGACGATATTTGGCGCTACTTTGTCGCAGCATACGCCAATCGAAATCCATATTATAAGCAACCACCACCTGCCCTGCTAGCAGTTTCGATAGCTCGATATAAATGTAGCTGAAATCGGGCGCTGCCTCGACATGGCGGTCGTAGATGCAATGGACCTGTGATGCGCCGAAGGGAATCGGGATAGTGGGTCTGACCAATTCGTCCATGGCTGTGTTGCCATCCCGGTCAACAATAGCAATTTGTACGATTTCGTCCCGTCTGCCGAGCCCGGTGGTCTCGGTATCCAGCACATAAAAACCGCGCTCCATCAAGTTCTGCGCCCACCGCAAGACCTGCTGGCGATGCGCGGGATTAGGATGAGCCTGCATAAATCCCTCACCTTCTTTATCAATCGCTTAACATTATATCACAAGCTGTTTCGGCTGTTATGACCTCTTAATCGCCATATTGAACCGAAATTGGCTGGATTTGAATGCAGAAGGGCTTGCATTCCCCCTTTTTATATGTTATGCTCTTGTCATCGTCGGGTGAGTAAAGGAGGTGATTGGATATGACAGGTGCTAAGGGGGCTGCCCTCTAACTCAGTCACACCTCTAAGGGAAACTCCGTTAGGGGGTGACCCCGCTGAACCAAAAGACTGCATTTGACAGTCAGGACCGCAGACTTATCCTCTGCGGTCTTTTTGATTATAATTATAATGGTAAACAAAATTATCTTCAGGGTTATTGATGATGGATTATCGCCATTATTTTATAGATTATCTCAATGCGGGTAAAAAAGCCCCCATCTTTTTTTGTGATGATGCTTTGAACGTATTGCAATCCATACCATCCGCAAGCATTGATTGCTGCATGACTAGCCCACCTTATTGGAATCAGCGAGAGTACAGTAATGGTGGCATCGGCTTGGAAGCTGATTATCATATCTACATCGACAACCTGTTGCGGGTAACGCAAGAATTATACCGAGTGCTGAAGGGTGAAGGCTCATTTTGGCTAAATCTTGGGGATAGTTATGTTAATAAAAATCTGCTGGGCATACCTTGGCGGGTGGCGCTGGCTTTAATGGATGAGCAAGATTGGATTATGCGGAATGATGTCATCTGGCATAAGTTAAAGGGCATGGACACATCAAAGGATAAACTGCGACCGGTACATGAATATATCTTTCACTTTGTGAAACAAAATCAGTATTTCTATGACCTGGATGCAATCCGAACAAAGCCCCGTCAGGTGAAGGTGAAAAACGGTGCGATTATTACCGGGACCGGGGTTACAGGTGTGAAATATAAAAGACAGATTGAATTATCGACGGCATTGACTGAAAGAGAAAAAGTTGAAGCAGAGAAGGCTTTGGGTAACACCTTGCATCGACTTGAAAAAGGTGAGATATCTGATTTTCGCATGGTTATACGTAAACAGCATCGGACGACTCATTCAAACTCCAAGCGTGTATCTGGTCGTGCTAAAGAATTAACTGACAAAGGATTTTATTTCCTTTATTATCATCCGAAAGGTAGCAAACCGAGCGATGTTTGGGATATAGTCCCCGAAGATACATCCAAGCGTGGGATTCATCATTATGCTTCGTACCCGGAAGATATTTGCAAAATCCCAATTTTAGCGACTTGTCCACTCGACGGGATTGCCCTGGATCCATTTTGTGGTACTGGCACAACAAATTTAGTGGCATTCCAACTGGAACGCAAATCAATCGGTGTTGATATATCTAAAGACTACATTAAATACGCCACCGAGAGATGCAAGATTTTGCTATGAACGGAAATAATATGATTGAATTATTTGGTATTTCCGTATTAGACAGAAATACAGATTGGAATAGAGTCGTAGCGGAACAGAACTGTCCTTATTTGGAAAGAAAGTGTCTAAAGAATCGGAAAAGTCAACCAGATATTGCTATCGGGACTTGTTCGGTGAAATATGGGGTGCGAAATCCAAAGGATATCTTAATTTGTCCGCATCGTTTATTGAGACACGGACAGATATTTATGGACTGCCTTCATCTGCTTAGGCTCCATGAACCTGGCAATCAACTGCATAAGATAGCCCAAGTTGAAATACCGGGCGGTAATGTGGATTATTTTCTTGTGTCTGTACAGAACAACAAAGTTGTTGACTTTGTAGGTATTGAGTTGCAAACCTTGGATACAACCGGAACAGTTTGGCCAACACGACAGCAATTCTTGGAATCGGTTGGTGTGCCAGGCATTGATGATTTCGATTCAAGCAAATCCTTTGGCATGAATTGGAAAATGACCGCCAAGACGATTCTGGTGCAAATGCACCATAAGATTGAGACCTTCGAGGGACTTGGAAAACACCTGGTGCTTGTCATGCAGGACGTATTACTTGAGTATATGATGAATGAGTTTAACTTCGATCACATTAAGTCTGCAAAACTTGGACATTCCTTGCATTTCCATTCATACTCGTTCAAGCAAACCGTCAATAACGAATATCAATTAAGTCTCGCATCAAGGATCAGCACCGACGCGAATGGTATGGCAATAGCCTTGGGGCTTCAAGCGAGCCAAAAAGTTGAACTTGATTTTCTTATTGCGAAACTTGAGAATAAAATTTCTGAACAGACTCTTTTAAGCATTTGAGTCGTTTCACGAATGCTGCGGCGCATAATCCTCGCGCAGGATGGCATAACAAACGATGTCCTTGTATTGGTCGCGGTGGTACATCCCCTGCCGCTGCAACCCTTCATAACGCATATTCGCCTTTTGCATCACCCGCCCCGAAGCCGCATTATGCCGAAAATGCCCCGCCTGAATGCGATTAAGCCCCAGCTGCTCGAAGCCAAACTGAATAATCAGACGCAATGCCGCTGTCGCCAAGCCGCGCCCCCAAAAGGGCCTGCCAATCCAATAACCGACTTCGGCAGTATGATGCTCCCCCTTAGGATGAATGCCCATCGCCCCGACGAACTGATTCGCGTCCTTGTCAATAATCGCAAAGGTAAAACCTTCATCATAGCGCCAGCGTTCACGAGCCTTATGGACAAACTCGGCGGCTGCTTCGGGAGGATAAGGATGCGGCACGAAGGTATTCTCCGCAATCTCGGCGGCCGAAGCCAACTCCAGAATATGCGGGATGTCACCGCTTTCAAGTGGACGCATTCGGATAGTTTCAGCTTCCAGAACCCGCGGCTCCATGGAGCTTGAGCCTTTCATTCCTGCGTATTGCAGTCCATCGTGCGCCCCTCAATGGTGCCGGGACGCTGCTGTAAAGTCAACGAAGTTTCCAGGGCAGTTTTATCACGGATGACGAGCAATTCGACCTCATCATCAGGGCGGGTATGCAGAATCAGGTATGACAGCAAATCATCCAGATTTCGAATGTGATAATCGTTGATGGCGACAATCAAATCGCCGCCCGCGCAGACTGGCGTCCCGCGCACATCCACCATCGTCTGGCCGCCACGCAAGCCGGCCAAATACGCTGGCGAGCCTTCGGTCACGCCGCGCAGCAGCACACCCCGCTCAACTGGCAGCCCCAGCGCCTCGCTCAGCCCGGCGACACTGAAACCGCCTTCTTCTGGCATCACCGAAATTCCCATCCAGGGATAATCGACCCGACCCTGTTTGATAAGGTCAGGCACAACGCGCCGAATGGTATCCGCCGGCACAGCGAAGCCAACTCCCTGGAAAGTCCCGTTGACGGAGTGAATGGCTGTGGTGATGCCAATCACCAGCCCCTCAGAATTCAAGAGCGGTCCCCCCGAATTGCCCGGATGTATGGGCGCATCAATCTGAATGATGGACGGATTGTCAAAGCCGGGCATCAGGCTGGAATCAATGAACTCGCCTGAACGCAGGGAGCGACCCAAGCCGCTGACAATGCCCAGGGTCATCGAACTGTTCAAGCCAAAGGGATTGCCGATAGAAATGGCACGCTGCCCGACCTCTACCGCAGCCGAATTGCCGAGGGGCAAGGGGGGCAGGCGCTCCATCCGGGCATCCACCTTGAGAACCGCCAGGTCGCTGAAGCTGTCCAAGCCCAGCAGCCGCGCCGCGACCACATAAGCATTCTGCAAGGTCACGCTTAGCGCGTCCGCATCTTTGACAAGATGAGCGTTGGTGATGATATGTCCGTGCTGGTCATAAATAAATCCCGAGCCGCGCTTGATGTCAGCCGCCAATCCCGCGCCATGGTGGATTTGGCTTTCGATATTCACAACAGACGGGCTGGCGCGTTGATAGAGGTTCGTCAACAGCAGATATTCGGCATCGGCTGCCTGCACAATCTCATCCGAAACGGCGGTGGGTATGCCAGCGCTGGCAGAGCCATCTGTTTGAATCGGGAAAACCCCCTCAGGCCTGCTGACCATGCTTTCCGAACGAAGGCGACTGTCGCAGGCTGTCAGCATGACCAGCGCAATCATCAGAGGAACAATCAGGCGCATTCCGATTTCCTTGGGCGTCTAGCGCAAGCTGTCGCGCAGTGCCTCTGCCAATTCGATTTGGGCGGCATCCAGTGGATGCGGCACGGTGACCATCACTCGCGCATACAGGTCGCCAAAGGCTTTGTCCTGGCGGAGTTTGGGCATACCCTTGCCAGCCAGGCGCAGCTTTTGACCCGATTGCGTCCCGGCTCGTATTTTCATGCGCACCGGCCGCGCCATCGTCGGGACTTCGACTTCACCCCCCAGCATAGCGGTAAAGACATCCACTTTGACATCGACATAGATGTCATCGTCCCTGCGCTCGAATTGCGAGTCTTCGGCAACATGAACTACCAGATACAGATGCCCCGCTGCGCCGCCGCCGACCCCTGGATGTCCCTCCCCGTGCAGGCGCACCTTGGTGCCGGTTGCTGCCCCGCGCGGAATCTGAACCGTGATGTCGCGCCCGTTTTTGCTGATGATGCGTCGGGTGCCCTCGTATGCCTCATGCAGGCTGATGGTGATGGCCTGCTCGATGTCGTCGCCAGCACGCGGATAACTGTTAGCATGGAATCCGCCAAAGCCCGTGCCTGGGCTGCGCTGCCTGCCACCGCCAAATATCGTCTCAAATATGTCAGATATATCCGTATGAGCGGCGCCCCTGCCAGCGCTGTCGAAGGGGTGCTGACCATTGAAATCCTGATAATGCTGCCAATTTGCCCCGAAGCGATTGTATGCCGAACGTTTGTCATCGTCTCGCAAGACTTCGTAGGCTTCATTGACCTCTTTGAAGCGGGCTTCGGCGCCGGGATTGTTCGGGTTGGCATCGGGATGATACTGCTTTGCCTTCTGGCGATACGCCCGTTTGATTTCGTCTTCGCTGGCGTTGCGGTTCACGCCAAGAACATCGTAGTAATCTCTCATGGGTTTGTTCCATCATAACTTGATAACCCTTTGTGCGATTATTGTACGACTTGTATGCCAAAGCGTCAATAAATGAGTGGGAATGCCTGCCTAGCTACTTCTTAGTCTACAGCAGATTCGTTAGAATTGCGTTGGTTTTGCTGGCTGGTTTGTGGCAGCCGCCAGTCATTTGCCGTGATATGATACGATTAGTGTGTCTTGCTCAATCTGGCAATCTTCGGAAAATGCTGATGACCAAACGCAAAATCACATCAGGCTCATCCCAATCGGTGGAAGACTTTCTGAAAGCCATCTTCACCCTCCAGCAAGACCGCGACCGCGTTTCGACCAATGCGCTGGCGGATGTGCTGAACATCACCGCGCCAGCCGTGACCGATATGGCGCAGCGCCTGGTCGAGGAAGGCACGGTCGATTATCTGAAATATCGGGGGGTGCGCCTGACGGATGAAGGCCGGCAGGTTGCCTTGAAGATGGTGCGGCGGCATCGGCTGATTGAGTTGTATCTGGTGCAGGGTTTGGGTTATCAACTGCACGAAGTCCATGACGAGGCCGAGGCGCTGGAGCATACGGTCTCTGACCGCTTTATCGAGGCGATTGCGGTCAAACTGGGCAACCCGAAATATGACCCGCATGGCGACCCGATTCCCAATATCGAAGGCATCATGCCCCAGCGCGATTTGCAGCCCTTGTCCAAGCTGGACTTGAACAAGCCAGCACGGATTCGCCGTTTTATCACCGACAACCCGGACATGCTGCAATATACGCAGGAACGCGGCCTGACCATTGACAAGGCGCTGGAAGTCATCGCCCGTGACCCCTTTGATGGCCCGATTACCTTGAAAATACAATCGGGAATGCCGATGATTATTGGTCATACCATGGCATCATTTATCCTGGTTGAATTTTTTGACCCCGCATGATATAGTTAAGCCTCATTTCTAAAATTTAATAATCTGGGGGGATGAAAGTCGGTTGAACCTTTCTCTGTTATCGCCGAGAGAGGTTTCTACGAAATTCGTCATACAGTGCCTGCCATGAGAACAATGCAAGTTAAGACCCAACAAAGCTGCGCCATCAATCAGCGTGTCCGTGCCATCCTGCTGACGGGCAGGGATTCGCTGCTGTTTATCAAGCGCGTCAAACCGCATAACAGCGCACCCTACTGGGTAGCGCCTGGCGGCGGCGTCGAACATGACGACAGCGATTTGTTTGCCGCGCTGGAACGTGAACTCTATGAGGAACTGGGCGCGATTGCAACTGTGCTGGAAACCGCATTCATCCTTGAGCATCAAAAAGCGGGCAAGCATCTGGAAGAACACTTTTTTATCTGCCGCCTGAATGACTATGACCTCAGCAAACGTTACGGTCCCGAATTCGATGACCCGCAGCGTGGTGAGTTCATCCCCGAAGAAATTCCACTGGATGTCTTGGATTTGGCTCGCATCCATATCAAGACGCCCGAAATGCGCGACTGGATTATCGCTAACCTCGATTACCTGCGTGAACTTCAATAAGCTGCCCGTGCATTTGTTACATGGATTGGTCTTGCTCCGATTGATTTAATGTTACAATCGGTGTATATTTCTTATAGCGTAGCCTGCGAACCATCCCTCTCAAAATCAATGAAAGCAGGTCAATCAATGAAGCAGTCAAAGGTCCTGATGATTGAAGGCGATGCGCAAGTCAGCCAATCCGTTGCAAATTATCTGGGCGCAGCGGGTTATGATGTCACCGTTCTCGACGATGGTCCCCCAGCATTGGAATATGTGCGTCAGCGAGGCTTGCCGCATATCGCGCTGGTCAGCTTGTCACTGCCGGGCATGCACGGCTTTGAGTTGGCGCACAAGCTGAAGTTGATGGCGGATGTGCCGATAATCTTCGTGACCTCAACAGATGATAAAGAGACGATTGTGCAGGGTTTGAAGCAGTATGCTGAAGATTTTATCGTCAAGCCCTTTGAACTGCGGGAATTAGAGACGCGGATTCAAGTGGTGCTGGCACGGATGCCCAGCTTTGATTATGCCAGCGAACCCCTCATCCGCGTGGACGAAAACCTGAGCATTGACTTTGCCCATCATCGCATTGTCGTTGGCGGCGAGACCATCGGCTTGACCCCCACCGAGTCCGCCCTGCTGTATGTCCTGCTGCGCAAAGCCGGACAAGTGGTCGAAAATCGGATGTTAATTGCGCGGATTTGGCCTACGCAGGATGTTTATGAAGATACCCTGCGGGTACACATGCACCGCCTGCGCCGCAAACTGGAAGCGGATTCTCATCATCCTTACTATATCCGCACCGAACGCGGTCAGGGATACCGCTTCACACAGCGCCCGCCCGACCTTTTCGCTGACCGCCCCTAGAAGCCGATAAAATGCAGCGGCCATCGACCCGACAGACAGCGGCATGTTGAATCCCACCATCCACATCCTTTTCATCACCTTGTCCACCTATACCGCGCTGTTGGCACTGGCGCTGTTTGTTGGGGGCGGCTTTGCCTTGTATCGCGCCCCAGTAGAAAATCGGCTGCAAGTTTTTGATGTTCTCATCGGCGGTCTGGTAGGTGGCATCATCATCGCCCGTGCCGAACATGTCCTGCTAAACCCGGCTCATTTCTCCTTTCATCGTGGCGAAATCGCACAGATTCAGGCTGGCGGGCTGGATTGGCATGGTGCGCTTGTCGGGACAGCGCTGGGCATGGTGCTCGTCTCCCGTTGGCACAAGCTGGCGCTGCTCCCCATTATAGACAGCCTGACGCTGCTGCCGCCGCTGCTGGCACTGGCGCTTTGGTGGGGCTGCTGGAGCGCGTCCTGCGGTTATGGGCTGGAAGTGGCGACCCTGGCGGATTATCCTGCCTGGCTAGTCTGGGAGGGACGCGATATTTTCGGCACGGATGCGCCGCGCTTTCGCACGCAATGGCTGGGGATGGTCTCGTCGGGCATCGTGCTGGTGATGGCGCTGGTCTTGTTTTGGCAAAAGCGGCTGGTTTATCGCCGCTTCTGGCTGGTCATCATGCTGATTGCCGCCAGCCTGTTTTTCATCAGCTTTTTACAAGGGGGGCATCACCTGCGGGTTAATCAGCTGCGGGTATCGCAATATCTGGATGGCATCGTTTTTTTCTATGCCCTTTATCTTGTTTTGCGCCGCGCTGGCTCGTCCTGATTTGGCTGTACAACAGCAAACTCAAGAATTGTGCCTTTGGCAGCTGTGCATTATGATGAGGACATTCCGCAGCGTCCCATACGCGGCAAAGGAGCAGCGCCGATGCGCATCACGGTGGGCCTCGCCCAAATCTATCCGAAACTGGCAGACCTCGGACATAACCTCGATAAACACCTGGATTATGTCCAGCAGGCGCTTGACCGACAGGCGGATTTGATTGTCTTTCCCGAACTGTCGCTGACGGGCTATCAGGTGCAGGATTTGGTGCCAGAAGTTGCCATCCACAGCGGAGCCGATGACCCCATTTTTGCGCAGCTGCTACGCGCCAGCCAAAAAATTGACATCGTGGTTGGCTTTGTCCATGAGGATAACCGTAAGCGCTTTTACATCGCCAACGCCTATCTGTCGGCGGGCGAAGTGCTGCATATCCATCACAAGCTCTACTTGCCGACCTATGCTATGTTCGATGAATCGCGTTACTTTGCGCCGGGCAATCGGGTTCGCGCCTTTGATACCCGCTTTGGTCGTCTGGGGATGCTGATTTGCGAGGACTTTTGGCATGTCTCGCCAGCTTGGCTGCTGTGGCTGGATGGCGCGGATGTCCTCATCCTGAACAGTTCCAGCCCATCGCGCGGCCTCAGCGAGAGTGAACGTCTGGCTGGCACACGTTGGGTTGAACTGGTGAATCAGTCTTATGGCAGTATGTTCACCAGCTATATCCTCCATTGCAATCGGGTCGGCTATGAAGATGGCAAGAATTTCTGGGGCGGCTCCTCGGTGGTTGACCCCGATGGCGAGTTTATGACGCACGGCTTGTATTTTGAAGAGGCGCTCATCACCCAGGAGATTGACCTCAACCAGCTGCATCGCACACGCGCCCGCCTGCCGCTCTTGCGCGATGAGCGTCCGGGCTTGGTGCGGCGGGAGTTGACCCGCATTTTGAACGAAAGCCTGGCTTAGCGAGAAATCTATGGATTGCGGAAAAGACCGCGTTATTTTGCTCATCTAGCAGACAGGGGAATGAACCATGTCCGATTACGATATTTTGCTGCGCAATGGCACGATTTACAACGGCACAGGCGCCGCGCCCTTCACAGGCGACCTGGCGATTTATGGGGATAAAATCGCGGCTGTTGGCGCTCTGGCGGATGCCAGCGCAGCCCAGGTCATCGACCTGGATGGCTTGGCGGTGGCGCCAGGTTTTATCAATATGCTCAGTTGGGCGACCGAATCCCTGATTGAAGACGGGCGCAGCATGAGCGACATCAAGCAGGGCGTGACCCTCGAAGTCATGGGCGAAGGCACATCCATGGGCCCGCTGAGCGACGAGATGAAGGCCTATCACGATACCATCCTTTCGACGACCGATATTCGCTATGACATCGAATGGACGACCCTGGGCGAATATCTGGAATTTCTGGAGCGCAGAGGGGTGGCCGCCAATGTCGCTTCCTTTGTGGGTTCATCCACCTTGCGGATTCATGCCGCCGGCTATGATGACCGCGAGGTCACAGCGAGCGAAATGACGGCAATGAAGGCTCTGCTGCATCAAGCCATGCAGGAAGGCGCAATGGGCATGTCGGCTGCCCTGATTTATCCACCGGCGGCTTATCAAACGACGGCCGAACTGGTGGAATTGTGCCATGTTGTTGCCGAATACGGCGGGATGTACATCACGCATCTGCGCAGCGAGGGCGCTCAGTTTATCGAGGCGCTGGATGAGATGATTGACATCATGCGCCAAACTGGCGTGACCGGCGAGGTTTATCATCTCAAGGCATCGGGGCGGCTCAACTGGCACAAGATGGACGCGGCAATATCAAAGATCGAAGCAGCGCAGGCGGAGGGCCTGGCATTGACGGCGGATATGTACACCTATCCCTACAGTGGCACCGGTTTGACATCCTGCATCCCCGACTGGGCGCATGATGGTGGTTTTCACAAGCTGATTGAACGGCTGAAAGATGCCGAAACCCGAGCAAAAATCAAATCCGAAATGACCTTGCCCGCGGACGAATGGGAAAATATGTTTTATGAAAACGGCGCTGATGGCATTCTGCTGGCAGGATTCGCCCGACCTGAACTGCGCCGGTATCAGGGCAGGACGCTGCGCGAGGTCATGGCAGAGCGCGGCACATCAGCGACCGATACGGTGCTGGACCTGCTGATTGAGGATAACAGCCGCATCTTCACGCTCTACTTCAACATGTCAGAGGACAACCTGCGCAAGCAAGTGGCTTTGCCCTGGGTGAGCTTCTGCTCCGATGCGGGTTCGATTGCCACCGAAGGCGCATTTTTGAGTTATCATCCCCATCCGCGTGCTTATGGCAGCTTCGCCCGTGTGCTTGGCAAATATGTGCGCGACGAAGGGCTGCTTAGCTTGCAGGATGCGGTTCGCCGCCTGTCCGGCTTGGCCGCCGACAATCTCAAGCTCAAAGGGCGCGGCTATCTCCGGCCGAATTATTTTGCCGATGTCGCCATTTTTGAGCCGTCTCAAGTGCAGGATTATTCCGTACCGGGCAATCCGCATCAGTATAGCGATGGCATGATTCATGTCTTTGTCAACGGGACACAGGTACTCAAAGACGGGGTTCACAGCGGCAATCTCCCTGGCCGAGTGGTGCGGGGGCCAGGTTGGACATCAGCCTGATGCAACCCATCGGTTTTTTGTACGTAGATAATAAGGCAGAGGCAGTCTGCGCCGTGCATGATTCAAAGACCCTCATTTATTGGGGGTCATATCGGGGAAATTGCTTGTGTATGATATAATCAGACTGTAGAATGAGCATAGCAAACGAAAACAATATGATGAAGGAGCAATCATGAACTTTGGTTCACTACTGCAAGTTATTGCAATACTGGCATTCGGGGTAGGCATCCTCGGTGTTGCCTTCGCTTTCACCCTGGCATCACAAGGGCGGTCGGCACGCGGCGGTATTCTCCTCGCGCTGGTGGGATTTGTCGCTGGCATCCTGCTGTTTGTCGTCAGTTCCGGTATCCTGATTGTGCAGCCGGCTCGTGCGGCTGTAATCGTCAATGTGCTGTCCGGTGAACTGGAAGACCCGGCACGGGCGCCAGGCACATCCATCATTATCCCCGGTTTGCAGGAATACATCATCTACCCGACCGACCAGCAGGAATACACTATGTCTGGCATCACGCGAGAAGGGCGGATACAAGGGGATGACGCTGTGGAGGCTTTGACAGTCGATGGTCAGGAAATCCGCCTCGACATCACGGTTCTCTATCGCGTTGACCGTGTCGATGTCAATCAAATTCACCTGAACTGGCAGAATCGTTACGAATCGGACTTCATTCGCCCGACGGTTCGCGCGGTTGCCCGCGATGTCGTTTCACAATTTGAGGCCGAGGCCATCTATGGTCTCGGACGTGAAGAACTTGGCGGACAGATTTCGGAACAGGTTGGCCTCAGGATGCTGGATCAAGGCTTGACCCTGACCTCGCTGCTGGTGCGTCAAATCGACTTCAATGATGCCTTTGCCCAATCCATCGAGGAAAAGCAGATTGAGGAACAGAAGCTGCAACGTGCCCGCACCGAAGCCGAACGTGTTCGCACCGAGGCAGGCGGTCAAGCGGATGCCGCCGAAGAAGCCGCCCGCGGTCGCGCCAATGCCCGCTTGATTGAGGCCGAAGCCGAAGCGCAGGCCTTGCGCGTCATCAGCGACCAGATTGCCGCCAACCCCAATCTCATCCAATATCTGTATGTCGCCAACCTGTCCGATAATGTTTCCTTCGCGCTGCTGCCCTCGGATTCACCCTTTATCTTCAATGTCGATGATTTCACTGAACTCGGAGCGGACTTTGAAGCCCCGGAGACACGCGACCTTGAACTGACGGAATCGAATTAGAGCAGCTAAGGCAGCGCTGGCACAGCAAACCCGCACATCTGCTTATGACAAAATGGCGTTCTCGCTGGAGGACGCCTTTTTGAGTTTTGTCTGTCATACACTCAAACCTGGACAAGGAACGCATAAATCGCTTGAACAGATGGCTATTAACCCTGCTGTGCCTGTCTGCTACACTGGCGCTTGCGCTGGATGAAGCTGAGGTTTTGCCCTTGCTTGACCGCTATTTTTATACCTTTCACAATCCCGCCGGCAGTCACCTCGTGCGCGGCAGCGGCAGCTTCCCCGATGTCGAGGTGATTGACATCCCCTTGCGCGGCAAACCCGCCTGGGCTGTCGGCTATGCGATGGAGTCTGCGGTCTGGCATATCGTTATGGATAATGGCGACTTGCAGGTCGTCGAACTCCAGCCGGACGGGACGGCGGCCACGCTGGGATTTCAGGCGAGGTGGTTTGGCGCGGCGCAGCCGCCGCTGGTCGGCGTCTCGATGGTCGAGGGCACTTATGTCATGCGCAGTGACGATACGGTGTCGCCCTGGTCGCATCCGATACCGGTCAACGATTTTGAAGTGCTGTATGTGAATCGGCTGGGGGAGCTTGTGCTGGGGCAGGAAGCTGGCGTCGTTGCCAGGCTGCCAGTGAAGGCGCAGCCAGATGCCCGCCTGGTGGTGAACCGCATCGGTCAGATTGCCCTGTATGCCAATGCCACCGACCAGCGTTATGTCCATGGCATCATGGGCGACCGGCTGGAGGGCGCCACCCTGTTGATACTCGAAGTCAGAAACAGCCAGATTCAGGTCTTGGCGCGGATGGATTTACCGGGTGAAGATGTCTATGAGGGCATCGCGCCATTCTGGGCGGATGTTGACGGCGACGGCAGGGAAGATTTGGTGACGACCGTTGCCAATGGCTCGCTGGGGGCGCGTTTGCGAGCCTATCTCTGGGATGGGGGACAAATTCGGCAAGAGGTGGACGGCCCCGCAATCGGCAGAGGCAATCGCTGGCGGCATCAACTGACGGCGGCGCCTTTTGGCCCCCATGGCGAAATCGAAATCGCGGCTGTCTTGACCCCGCATATCGGCGGGACGCTGGAATTCTATCGCTTTGATGAGGCCTCATTGCGGATTGCCGCGCGGCTGGGCGGGGTCACTACGCACCGCATCGGCTCGCGCAACCTTGACCAGACGGCGGCGGGTGATTTCAATGGCGATGGTCCTCCCGAGGTGCTGGTGATGGATTTGTCCCGCAGCCAGGTCGTCGCGGTGCAGCGCCATGCAGCCGGCGCAAAAGAAGTTTGGCGTTTGGATGCCGGACACGAAATCACCAGCAATTTCGCGCCAGTCGAATTGCTGGAAAACCGCCTGGCGCTGGCGGTCGGCACAGCGGACGGGCGGCTGCGGGTATGGATGTCGCGTTAGCCCTTTGATGGGTCTGTCACAGGGTCACTTCCATGGTCTTAAGCACCAAATCAATGGGCGTGAATATCGTGGCGCGGCGCGAGCCGGCAAACAGCAGCCCCACCGCATCCAGGCTGCCGACCTCGATAACCAAAGCCCCCGAATCCCCCCCCTGGCTCATCGGCGTGGCGATGACCTGACCCACAAAACGCGCCTGCTGGTTATCGCCATAGGCGACATCCACCGTCGCATTCATCAGCGTGACAACGCCTTCGGTATAGCCAGTTGTGCGGCCGTGCTTTCTGACCTGCATCCCCAGCTGCGCCAGTTTGGTGCCGCTGGGGCGACCAATGGTGGCAATGCTTTGCTGGAAGAGCATGGGATTGTTGGGGCGGGCAAGCGCGGCATCCAGCCGATTTGGAAAAACAATCGGGTTGGGCGCTTCTGCCTGCGGCGCGGGGATAACGGTCAGCCGCCTTGCCGAGCCATTGATTCTTGCCAGCGCGTTGCCGACAGTTACAAACACATCAACAATGTCGCAGTTGCTCGGCGGCGAGGGCGGGCTGCCCGGTGAGGGGGCCGGGCTTGTTCCAGGGGATTGTCCATAATAACGAATCATTTCAAAGCGATGCAGTTTGGCGACGGCATCATCGGGACGGACGCCGTGGTCGGTGGGGCCTGGCTGGAGAATGGCATCGCCTATCACCGCATCATTGCTGTTGGCCAGCACATGATTATTCGACAGAATCAAGGGCTCGCCGGTGCTGCGGTCGAATACAATAGCGCCGATGGTCCCCGCCGTGACTTTGTAATGCCCGATGCTGACTCCCGCTGGCACATTGGGGCGAAAGCGGTCACGGGGATTAATCTGTGCCTCGAGGCGTCCGACTTCGATGACATCAGTACGAGCGCCATCCAAATCGGAGGGGACGATGTCTTCTTCTCGAAGCGTTTCGATGGGTTTCTTCTGCTCGACCAGAACGGCAACAGCCAGTTGGTCAGTCAATTCTTCCTTGTAGTTGCGAAAGCCAATCGCCACCCCGACCACGCCCCGCCGCCGCAGCAAATCTTCCTGCGACAGACGCTGCGCCTCCAGCAGTTGGCGAAATAAATCCATGGACATAAACGCTCATCCCTGTTGCGGTGCAAATGACTGACGCGCCATTATACCGCAGAATCCAAAAACGAGGCTACGCTCGGCGCTCACCGCGCTGCCCCGATATTCTTCAGACCGCTGCCAGTAAAAGCCAGCACAAGTTCGGACTTATCCCCAATCTGCTCACGGATTTGTGGCAGCGCAGCGGCAGTGACCGCGCTGGTCGCTTCAATCATCAAGCCTCGTGATGCCATGCGTTCCTGGGCGCTCCGAATAGCATCATTGCCCACTCGAAAAGCATAACCGCCAGTCTCATAGAGCGCCGCCAAAATCTGCCTGCCGCGCACAGGCACATCCACCAGGATGCCGTCAGCGATGCTGTGCTGCGGGGTGATGGCGGGAGGGCTGTCCGAACCCTGCTCCCAGCCACGCACAATCGGGTCAACGCCGACGGACTGCACCGCAATCATCCGCGGCATGCTGTCGCTCAGTCCCGCATCCAGCAGCGCCTTAAAGCCGCGATAAAATCCGAGAAATAAACCCCCGTGTCCGACGGGCGCTGCAATCGCATCGGGTATCCGCTGCCCCAGCTGCTCCCAGGTTTCCCAGGCAGCGGTCATCTGACCCAGCACAAAATAGGGATTCCAGGCGTGGCTGGCATAGATGGTTTCTTCGGCGGCGGCATACACATCTTGGGTCGGCTGCTGTGATTCGATGATGCTGCCGCCAAAGGCGTGAATCAGCGCTTTCTTGCTGGCGGCGGCGGTTTTCGTGGGGACAAAGATGGTTGCCGTCATACCCGCGACACTGGCAAAGGCAGCCAGAGACGCGCCCGCATTGCCAGATGAATTGTCGATAACTTCAGACACATCAAAGCCAGCGATATAATTCAGCAGGGTTGTCGTGCCGCGGTCTTTATAAGAGCCAGTCGGGTTCAGATATTCGAGCTTGGCATGAAAGGGCCAGCCATCCAGCGAAGCTGACACCAGCGGCGTCATGCCTTCCCCCAGAGTAAAGCGCTTGCTGACCGGCAGCATCGCGGCATAGCGCCATAAGGAAAAATCACCCTGGTCAATTTGAGCGGCATCAAAGGGCGGCAGGTCGATTAAATCCAGTGAGCCGCCACATGCCCGACACCGCCAGGCCAGCGCGGCGCTGAACTGGCCGCAGTCGTTGCATTGTATTCTTGCCATCGCTCATCCCGTCTCTCATCATGATTCATATCTCATTCTAAGCGAACTCTGTTATACTTTCTATAAGCCCTGTGGCTGCCGCAGTCATTCCGCCGGAAATCGCGGCGCATTAAGAGGGATGAATTGCTTTCGCCACGCAGCAAGGAGGGCGAACTTGATTAAAACGCCGTATCTCTATACACTGATGAGCCAATAAGCTCGGTTGACGATTGATGATGAGCCTTCACGACAAATTAGACCGACCGCTTCGTGATTTGCGGATTTCTGTGACGGACCGCTGCAACTTTCGCTGCCCGTATTGTATGCCAGCGGATATTTTTGGTGAGCGTTACCAGTTTTTGCCCAAGCCCCAGCTGCTAAGTTTCGAGGAGATTGCGCGGCTGACTGGCATCATTGTCGGGCTGGGGGCGGTGAAAATCCGCCTGACCGGCGGCGAGCCGCTGTTGCGCCGCGATATTGAACGTCTGGTTGCCATGCTGAATGGGCTTGAGGGTGTCGCCGACCTGGCGATGACCACCAATGCCTACCTCCTGCCACAGAAGATCGATGCGCTCAAAGCGGCCGGTCTGGCACGGCTGACCATCAGCCTGGACACCCTCGACGATGAGGTTTTCCGCCAGATGAACGGCGGGCGTTCGGGTGTTGCCAGGGTGCTGGAAGGGATTGTCGCGGCGGAAGAAGCTGGCTATCGCCCGCTCAAAATCAATGCGGTCGTGCAAAGAGGCGTCAACGACCATACCCTGGTTGATTTGGCGCGTTATTTCAAGGAGCGCGGACATATCCTGCGTTTTATTGAGTATATGGACGTGGGCAATAAAAATGGCTGGCGCATGGAACAGGTCGTGCCTGCCAAAGACATTGTGGCGCTGATTGATGCCGAGATGCCGCTGGAGCCAGTGGCTGGCAATTATTACGGTGAGGTCGCCCGACGCTACCGCTATGCCGATGGGGATGGAGAGATTGGTCTGATTACCTCGGTCACACAGGCTTTTTGTGGCTCTTGTACGCGGATGCGGCTTTCGCCCGAAGGTCAGATTTTTACCTGTTTGTTCGGCACGAAGGGCATCAGTTTGCGCGACCCCATACGTGCTGGCGCCAGCGATGAGGAGCTTGAGCAAATCATCCATCGTACCTGGGGACATCGGACTGACCGCTATTCAGAAATCCGCAGTTCCTTGACTGAAGAAATGCGTGACCGCCGCAAAAAGGTCGAGATGTACCACATCGGCGGCTAGCTGCCGCGCTTTTCTGCAACTTGCAATCCCTGCCGAATGTATGGTATTGTCGCCCCCGTTGCAATGTTAATGACAGGTACAGAAAGAGAACCGATATGAGCCATGCTGACTTTGATTTAAGCGGACAAACCGCGCTGATTACCGGCGCCGGGCGGGGGATTGGGCTGGCAACAGCACGGACGCTGGCGACTGCTGGCGCAGATATTATTGTTGCCGAATACATCGTGGAAAATGGTCATAAAGCGGTGGCGGAAATTGAAGCGCTGGGGCGAAAATCCATGTTCATCGAGGTTGATGTTCGTCAGCCAGCAAGCGTGAACCGCATGGCGGCGACTGCGCTGGAAGCCTTCCCCCAGATTGATATTCTGGTCAACAATGCCGGCATCGCTCAGGACATCCCTGCCGAAGATTCGACTGATGAAGACTGGCTGAATATGATGGATGTCAACCTCAACGGGGTTTTCTGGTGCTGCCGTGCGATTGGCAGGCACATGCTGGAGCGTGGCAGCGGGGCCATCGTCAGCATTGCGTCCATGTCGGGCATAATTGTCAACAAGCCTCAACCCCAAGCTGCCTATAATGCTTCCAAGGCGGCGGTCATCATGCTCACCAAATCTCTGGCAGCCGAGTGGGCTGGGCGCGGGGTGCGTGTTAATTGCGTGTCGCCCGGTTACATCGGCACAGCCATGACCCAGGCGAGCTTGAATATACCCGAGTACAAAAGGACTTGGCTGGAGATGACGCCAATGGGGCGGGTAGGTGCGCCCGAAGACATTGCCAGTGCGGTTCATTATCTGGCATCGCCAGCTGCCAAATTTGCGACGGGGACCAATCTGGTGGTTGACGGCGGCTATACATCCTGGTAGCTAGACGGCAAACGAGCCTGTTTCGATGACATCAACAGCGACGCCATCGAGTTCAGTCGGCAGAATGCCGCCAGCAGGCAGCTGTTCGGGCGGGAGCTTTCGCGCCACCATCACCACCAGGCAAAGCTCGTTTGTGGTTTTGCCGCGGCACTGGCGCAGACCGATGCCAGTCCCAACGACATGGGGATAAGCCATCAGCTGGTCGCTGTATTTGGCTTGAACGGCGGCGATTTCTGCCATCTTTTTTTCGTCACTCATTTGACAGCTTCTCTCCTGCGCCAAACCCGCGCCACATGCTCATCGTGGTTCAGGATATGCTGGGACAATCCGTTATGGGCGTTACAATATCGCTCAGAATCCAGCCGGTGAACTCACTGTCATCGAATTTGACACGGGCAAAATACCAGATGGGCCCGTTGGTGGTGTTCTCTTGCCGCGCTTGCTGCAAGACACTAGCGATTGTTGTTACAGGAAGCGTTGTTACCTGTCTGCCTGCGGTGGTTGGGCGGGAGCGCATCCAAATCCCGCGTTCGTCCAGCACCACGACCTGACACAATTCCAGCGGCGTTGGCGTGATGGTGGGTGTGGCGGTGGGCGTGGGTGTAATGGTTGGTGTTGGAGTCGCGGTGGGCGTGTGCGATGGCGTCCATGTCCAGGTCGGCGTATAAGTCGCGGTCGCTGTGGCTGTATGAGTGGGAGTATGGGTGGCTGTCGGTGTCAGCGAGGGCGTAAAGGTCGCGCTTGGGGTTGGCGTGATGCTGGGTGTGAAGGTCATGGTCGGCGTGAAGGTGGCGGTGTTGGTGGGCGTGGCTGTGGGGAACAGAACCGGCTCCCATTGCGGCCGCGTGAAGGCGGCGGCCACGCCACCGACGCCCAGCAGAATAATCAGGATAACCAGCAGGACAATGCGCCCGCGCGTCCGATGACCGCGGATGGCGCTTTCAATGCGAACAAGCTCGGTGCGCCGCCCCAATATGCGAAAGGGGTCTTCGCGCAGGGCATCCAGCCAGGTTTGCGCTTCGCGGATGTTATTTTCTTGCAATGCCAGTTCGGCGCGTTCAAAATAGCGCGTGAAGAGGTCGTTGACGGTGCTGCGATAGCGCTCATCCTGTGCAAAATCCGCTGCCAGGTCAGCTAACATCTGACGCGCCTGCGACAACTCCGCATCGAAGTTCTGTATAACCAATGCCTGCGCTCGTTTGATGACCTGCTGCGCCCGCGCGATGTCGGCATGCAGATTGCGGGCATTTATCAGCATTTCGGTGATAGAGCTATCCGAGGGGTCGAGTTCCAGCCCCAGTTCCAGCAGCTTGATGGCGTCGCTCATCAGCATGGCACGCTCATCCAGGGTCGTTGAACTGTTGGCATGATGGAAAGCCATCTGCGCCTGGTCGCTTAGCTGTCCGCGGACGCTGGAAAGTTTGGTGTCGGCTTCCTGCTGCATCTGTGCCAGCCGCTGGCTGTTGGGCAGCAGTTGGCGAGTTTGCGCCAGCAGGCTGCGAACATGAGCGATTTGCGCCACCTGTTCTTCAAGCGTGCCGCCGATGGTGTGCATATTGACCGAAATCTGGTCAATATCCTGCTGGATGCGCTGCACCATTTCGACCCGTTCTTCACCTTGCGGGTCATTCGGCACGACTCGCAGGGCGCCTTCATATTTGCGCAGCGCCTCCGACCAGTTGTCGGCTGCCATCAGACGGTCGCCATCCACCAGCAGTTCGCGTGCCAGCGCCAAATCCTGAATATCCAGCAAAGCCTGCTCGACATCTTTCCAGGTCAGGATGCCATCGCGCTCGGCAATTTGGCGTGCCTCCTTGTACAAGCCAGAGGCTTCCTCATAATTGCCGGCACGCACCAGCGAATTGGCGCGGTTATAGGCGACCCGCGCCTCAAAGGGAATGCGATGGTCAGGCACGATGCCCCGAATCAGATTGTCTTCGGACTTCTCGCGGTATTCGAGGGCGGTCGGGTTGCTCGACTGAATCGCCAGGATGCGATTGGCAGTGTCGATGGTCTGCTGATACTCGCCCGAATAATAATACTCGGTCAAACGCGGAAGCAGTTCGTCCAACGTTGCCGTGCTTTGAAAGCTGCGTTCACCTTCAGCGCGGTCAAGGCGGCTGGCGGCTTCGCTTTGGCTGTCTGGTTCGGCGGTGGCATAGCTGGACGAGCTCGCATACTGCGGTGACGGCAGGTCAGTCGGGGCGTCGAATGTCGGCGCGGGCGCGGGCTGGGCAGCTTCCTGCGCTGGCGCGGAATCCACCTGATGACGCTCGAATAATTCCTGAACGCGCTGTTTGAATTGGGCGCTGTGAGAGCCAGCCTGCTGCAAGAGGCTGATGACATCGGGATGGCTGGCGTCCAGTTGCAGCGCGTCTGCCAGAATGTCGATGGCTTCGTCAATATCGTCGTCATTCCCCGCGATTTCAATCCGAATGCGGGCGCGGCGCACCAAACCGCGGATTCGGGTGGTATGAGACCCAGCCGGATGATTGCTGCCAGCAATCTGGGAGAACAATGCCTGCGCGTCCGCCTCCAGCGGCGTATTTTTTGCTTCGGTCAATAAATCGCGCGCTTCCTGTTCGAGTTCAGCCAGGGCATGGGGGTCGGTCGTGTTCTGCGCCCGACGGCGCAAATCGTCAATCGCCAGTTGCAAATCTTGCATGAATTGCATCCCTCTTATCCAGCGGTTTAACCAACCTTAGCGCAAACTGGCATTGTCCGCAAACCCAAGCCAGAAAATCAGCAAGCCCATTACCACTTCGCGGAAATCTGTGATACAGTTAGACTAATCTTTATTTCGACAGCGACAGACAAACTATGCCAGCACCCCAACACATCCGACCCAGATACAGGCTCATCCTATTTTACAATATCAAACCCGATAAACAAGACCAGTACAGACGCTATATGCTTAACAGCTTTTTGCCAGCTATCCGCAAACTGGGCGTCTATATGCACATGGTTTGGCATGTCGCCTATGGCGATTATCCGATGCGCAGGATTGAGTTTGTAACCGAAAGCGCCGAGGTCTTGTATCAGCTGTTCCAGAGCGCCGAGTGGGAGGAACTTGAAAATAGACTCCAACAGTATATTGATAATTATGGCCGCAAGGTTGTCAATTATCGCCAAGGCATCCAGTTATAGACCATAAGGCTGTATGGTGATGATTGACCGAGAACTTCTGAATCGAATTGAGGATCCAAATCCCTCGGTGCGCCTTGACGCGGTGAAACAGCTGGCTCGCATTGGCACGCAAGAAGCGCTGCCATATCTGGCAGCCATCTACAAGCACGACGATGATGCCGAAGTTCGGGAGTTGGCGCGGCTGGCGCGGCTCTATATCCAAAAGAAAGCGCGGCAGGCCTCTGTGAGCGATGCCGTCGCTGAGGACGCGCCAGCGGCAAAGCTGGCGGAGCCGCTGCCGCACCGATTGAAATTCGCGGCCGGGCATCAAGGCAAACGCAAGCGCAAACCCAAAAACGACGATGAAAGCGCCGCCAAAATCGCCTTCAGGGATTTGCCGCTTTATTTTATGGTGGGTGTGGTGCTGGTGGTGGTTGGCATCCTGGTGCTGTTGGCGATTCTGGTCATGCCGGTACTGTCGCTGCTGCTTGTTTCAGGGTTGTCCAGGCTGCTCTTCAGCGCCTTGGGCGGATTCTAATCACGACAGCTGAAAGGGTCAGACGGATAATGGATTTAATCAATCAACTCCCATTCATGAAAGATTTGCCGCCGCTTATTCAGGATATTATCCTCAATCTCATCTTGTTTATTGTGGCCGTGCTGATGACCTTGGTCTTGCGCCAGCTGCTGACGGTGATTCTGGTGCGTCCCATACGTCTGCTGGCGGCTCGCACACAGACTGATTTTGATGATACGCTGGTGAACGAGATGCTGTCGCCTTTGCGGATTGCGGTAATGGGCATCGCGCTGATAATTACCGTCAATCTGTTCAACTTCGGCAGCGAAATCCAGCAAATTGTCGAGACACTGGCGCGTACCTTGATGATTGGGGCTGCCTTTTATGCCGCAGTCAAACTGTTTGACCTGGTTTCCCTGCGGCCAGTCTGGTTCAAACAGGTAACGGGCTTGACCATCCCCGAACGGCTGCTGCCCTTTTTGAATACGGTCGCCCAGTATCTGATTGTTGCTCTGGGCGCGATTTTTGTCCTGCAAGAACTCAATTTTGATGTCACCGCGCTCATTGCCTCGCTGGGTGTGGTCGGCATCGGCATTTCGCTGGCATCGCAGGACACCGTCGCCAATCTCTTCGGCTTTGCCGCCATCATCTCCGATAATCCCTTCAAAGTGGGGGATTTCATCAAAACGCAGGCTGTCACTGGTATCGTGGAATCGGTTGGCATGCGCTCGACCCGCATTCGACAGCTTGACCAGGGCTTGGTGACCGTGCCGAACAACCTCTTGAGCAGCGCCATCGTGCTGAACTGGTCACGGCTGGAGAAGCGCCGCCTGAACGTTACGCTGACTGTAACTTATGGCACGACATCGGAACAAATGCGCCAGCTGGTGCAGGGTATTCGTGACATGCTCCAAAACGCTGATGATGTCGATCCAGAGTCGGTCATCGTCCATTTTGTGGATTTCGGCGCCAGTTCGCTCGATGTTCTGGTGATTTGTCAGGTCTTGCTGTCCGATTTTCGGCAATTCACCGCCCGCAAAGAAGCCTTGTATCTGGAAATCATGGGCATTGTCGAAGGGCTGGGTCTTAGCTTCGCCTTCCCAAGCCAATCCATTTATATCGAGAATCTGCCCGCCTCCCTGAATGCCGAGCAGCAAATCGCGCACATGTCGGCTGAATTGACGGAAGGGGCTGCGGCCGAGCAGGCACGCGGGGATGGCTGACGATGACCCCAAGCGCTGCCCCGCTCATGGCGGCGATGAACTTCACCCAAGCCGACCTGACTGCCAACCGTCAGGGGCATCTGAGCCAGGCACAGATTGAGCGCATCAAAGCGATGCGGCGGCGGCATATCTCCATGGCTGCTGCCTTGTTTTTGGCGCTGGCGCTGGCGGCAACCCTGTTCATCTTCTTCGGACAGCGAGACCAGAGCTTGATTTTGAGCGCGGCTGGCGGCCTGCTGACGGTGGTTAATGCCGTGATGACAGGCAGTTTAGGCCGTTTGTATATGCGCACCGCCAGCGACCTGCGCTCTGGCGGCATCGAGGTGCTGGCAGGCGGGGTCGAGCGGGTGTTGCGGCGCGGGCGACAGCGGGACAATTATCTGCTGCGCATCGATGGCGTCAGCCTGTATGTGAACAAGGACATCTTTCTGGTGTTCAGGCACGAAGCGCCCTATCGCATTTACCGAACCCGCTTGTCGGGCGTGCTGCTGTCCGCCGAGCCTCTCCCTTAGCCTGCTCGCCTAACCCCTACACAGATGCTATCGTCCTGGTTACAATGTGGCATCCAAGCGTCAAAACAGCCCGTAAGGATTTGCCTTGCCCAGACGGACGCGCCACTTTATCCTCGCTTGTTTGGCTTATTTTTTCGTCGCCCTCAACCTTGGTTCACCCATTCTGACCTCTCTTTCGACACAGTTTCTGGGAGGAGATACCAGCGATGCTTATGAAATGGCCCGTCATATCTGGTGGTTTCGCACAGCCTTGGCGAATGGCGATGATATTTTCTGGCATACTAACCTCGGCTATCCCCAAGGTTTTGCCGCCCTGCAATTATGGGCGCATCCCCTGCAATTCTTCCCGGCTTGGCTCTTTGCCTTTATGATGCCGCTGCCAATGGCATACAATCTGACCATCCTCTTCAACATGACCTTGAATGGCTGTGCCATGTATCTGCTGGCACGCCGCCGACTGGCGGATGACCACCCGATTCCAGCCTGGATGGCGGGCCTGGTGTTTATGGTGTTCCCGATATTTCAGGGGCATCTGTTTGACGGTCATATCGGATTGATGGTGCAATGGCCTCTCCCCTTGCTGCTGCTGTGCCTGTTTGAATATGCCGACAGGGGCGGCTGGCGCTGGTTTCTGGGGGCTTTGCTCTTCTTTCTGCTGGCTTGCATGGGCCATGCCTTGCAGATTATTTATGCACTGACGCCCTTGACGGCTTTGTTCGTGCTGACGCGTCTGGCTCGGCGGGACTTTGTGGGCGCGACCCGCGCTGCATCGGTCAGCTTGCTGGGGGCTGGACTGCTGCTGCTGTTCCTGGCGCCCGTCCTTGGGCAGACGCAGCAATATGCCGCGGCCGGCGGATTCGTGCGCTATAGCATCGACCTGCTGGGGCTGGTCTCGCCCTCGTTCGAAAATCCCTTCTGGGGCCATATCATGCTGTATTCGGATGCGGTGCTGGGGCGCAATCTGGGCGAAGGCGCAAGCTATATCGGTGTGCTGGGCGCGATTCTGGCGCTCATCGGCGTCCTGAGCAAGCGCAAGACGCGCTGGTGGCTGCTGGTCGCCTTCATATCTTGGCTGCTGGCCTTGGGACCCGTTCTCAAAGTTTTCGACCAGCCCCTCACCTTGTCGATTGCCGGTTATGATGCCATTGTGCCGCTGCCTTATGCGCTCGTCATCCATCTGCCAGTCTTTGAGCTTGCCCGCACCCCCGGACGCTTCATGTTCCTCTTTGCGGCTGCCTTTGCCATGCTGGCAAGCTATGGCATGTCCACCCTGTGGTCAAGCCGCATCATCTCCCAACGGAATCGCTATTTGCGTTATGGCTTCGCGCTCGCACTCGCCATCCTTTTGTATAAAGACTACCAATTTTTCGATGGCTTTCCGACCGTTCCAGCGGACATCCCCCAGGCGATACATGACCTGAATGCCCGCGATGACATCCGGGTGATTTACAATGCGCCCTATCAGCATCTCCTGGCGGCCAAGGAAGCGCTTTATCTGCAAACGGCGCATGGCAAGGCGCTTGTCGGCGGGCAGGATACACGCCAGTCGCCAGTAGACCCCGCCAGATTGGCCTTGCTTGCCAACTTTCAGCCGCCCCTGCTGGCGGAGGCTGGTGTCGATATGGTGATTCTTAACAAGGCACGCGCCGCCGAAATCGGAGAGTTGGAGACGCTGTTCGGGCGAGCCCGACTCCAGCTTGGCGAGCCATTCTATGAAGACGAGCGCTTTGCCCTGTTCGAGAATCCGCTGCCCCATGCCGCCCTGGCTGCCGTCTATTCGGTCACGCCGACTGAAGAGCCGCATCTGACCTTTATCTATAAGGAGCAGTCTGGCTGGCTGGAGTATCGCGCCACCTTAAAAGCGAGAAACCGCCGCGTCCACTTCCTGCTCAATGATGTCATCCTGCAAACACGGATAATCAACGGCGAGACCGCTTTATCCCTGCCGCTGCCGATTGCACGGCCAGGCTATCATACTTTCCGCATCGCCTTGGATCCGCCCTGTCCCCAACATATCGACACCACGGTACTGCTGTGCCACGATGTTGCGCTGGAGGCTGTCGAACTTGAGGCATTGACCCGAGGGCCCATCTATGACCCGATCCGAATTGAAGCCGACATCGAATTGGCGGGCTATTATATGCCCCAGCAGTTTGCCGAAACCTTCCCGATACGTTTCTGGTGGCAATTTGGATCCGAACGCTCGGCAAATGATGTCCGCTTTGTTCATGTTTTGGACAAAAACAGCCGTCTAATGACCCAAAGGGATGACAGCTTTGGGGATATTCAAGCGATGTCGGAGCGCACCGAAACGGTGCTGCTTGACCTGAACGGACTGCCCGCCGGCGATTATCTGGTTTTAACCGGCTGGTATGCTTTGCCCGATGCCATTCGTTACGATGTGCTGACGAATGTCGAAGGGGCGCAAAACAATACGGTCGTGCTGGGGACGCTTCATGTTGATGAATGAGGCGAATCTTGTTCGGGACTTGATTTTTTGCCACAAAGACAACCAAAAGGGCTGGAGCTTGTCTCATATGCTGAGAATTTCTTCTATGTCTGCGCCCGTCAACTCGAACCACTCTCCCCGTATCCTTAGTTTAGCATAACGTTGGTGCAATTCGTCCTCTAATGCTGAAGCATTAGACGTTATGAGTATGGCAATCACTTTTAACTTTACATCAAAATTCTTCATACGGGTTGCCGGATGAGTTGTGTACCCAATTTTGTAGAGTTTGCCGCTGTCCACATCCTGAATAACATACACATAACCGCAAGGCCTTTTAAGTTTGGGCAAGCGTTCATAGTTGCAGGTGGGTGCATTGATTGCAAGTAGTGGCATTTCGCTTTTGGCTTGGGCTTTGCTTGTAGCTTCGGTTGTGGCTTCCCGTATGATGTCTTTGGCGTCGGCTTCGGCGTTGCGTATGATGCCGTTGGCTTTGAGCATGGCTTCGCGCGTGATGTCTTTGGCTTTGCGTGTAGCTTCGGCGTTAGCTTCGCGTATGATGACTTTGGTTTTGCGTGTAGCTTCGTCTTTGGCGTTGCTTATGATGACTTCGGCTTCGGCGTTAGCTTCGCGCATGATGGCTTGAGCATTGCGAATGATGACGTTGGCGTCGTCTTTGGCTTTGCGCTCGGCTTCGCTCATAATGGCTTCGGCTTTGAGCATGGCTTCGCGTTCGGCTTTGCGTATAGCTTCAGCGTTGGCGTTGGCTTCGCCTATGATGGTGTCGTACTCGGCTTCGGTTTTGCGTATAATGGCTTTGACTTCGAATTTGGCGTTGCGTATGATAGCTTCGCGTTCGGCTTGGACTTCGGCTTTAGCTTTGCGCGCGGCTTCGCTTATGATGGCTTCGCGTTCAGCTTCGCGCTCGTCTTTGGCTTTGCTTATGATGACATTGGCTTTGCGTGTAGCTTCAGCTTGGGCGTTGTGTATGATGGTGTCGCACTCGGCTTGAGCTTTGCGTATGATGACGTTGGCGTTGATGCGGGCGTTGCGAATGATGACGTTGGCTTCGGCTTGGGCTTTGCGTATGATGTCTTTGGCGTCGACGTGGGCGTTGCGTATGATAGCTTCGCGTTCGGCTTGGACTTCGGCTTTAGCTTTGCGCGCGGCTTCGCTTATGATGGCTTCGCGTTCAGCTTCGCGCTCGTCTTTGGCGTTGCGTATGATGATGTCGCACTCGGCTTGAGCCTCGTCCTGGGCTTTGAGCATGGCTTCGCGTTCAGCTTCGCGTTCGGCTTGGACTTCGGCCTTGGCGTTGCGCTCGGCTTCGCTTATGATGGCTTCGCGTTCAGCTTCGCGCTCGGCGTCGGCTTTGCGTATGATGTCTTTGGCTTCGTCTCTGGCGTTGCGAATGATGGCGTGGGCGTTACGGATGATAGCTTCGCGTTCGGCTTTGGCGTCGGCTTCAGCTTGGGCTTTGCGTTCAGCTTCGGCTTTGTGTATGGCTACGATTTCGGCTTTAAATCTGCGTTCCGCTTGGGCTTCGCGCTCGGCTTCTGCTGCTGCGTTGGTTTTGCGTATAGCTTCGACTTCAGCTTTAAATCTGCGTTCCGCTTCGGCTTTGCGTTTTGCTTCGTGTACGCCAATGAATGCGCCAATGATTCCGCCGCCGATGATTCCTGATACCGTCTGATAGACGCCTGCATCTGCGCTTGCAACTCCGATTACAGTTGCGATTCCACCCAGGATTGCGCCCAAGCCCCCACCCAAGCCGCCGCCTCTGCTTCCAAATGCGATGTTGCCTCTGATTGCGCCAATGAATACGCCAATAACTGCGCCAATGAATGCACCAACGATTGCGATAGTAATGAGTACGATTGAGTTTCCGATGATGTCTCCGATTGGGCTGCCGATTGCGCCAACGATGTCGTCTTTAATTGTGAAGGAGAAGCTGAACACGTCTCCGATTGCACCTGATAAGCCGCCGATGATGCCTCCGATGACATTGAATAAATCCATTTCATTCTTCCTTTATGTTCTTAATATGCTGCGGATTTCTTGTATTTGCTTGTCCGTCAACTCGAACCACTCTCCCTGTGTCCTTTGGACAGCATAACGTTCATGCAATTCTTGCTCTAACGCTGAAGCATCGGACGTCCTGAGCATGGCAATCACTTTTATCTCCATTATCTCCATGGGTAAGGCAGCATCAAACCGATTCAAACGAGTTGCCGGGTGATTTGTGTACCCAATTTTGTAGCGTTTGCCGCCGTCCACATCCTGAATAACATACACATAGCCTGCCGGTGCCTTAAGTACGGGCAGGCGTTCATAGTTGTGGATGGATACATTGGATGTATTTGGTGGTATTTCGCTTTTGGCTTTGGCTGCGGATTCGCGCTCGTCTTGGGCTTTGAGCATAGCTTCAACTTCGGCTTTGAGCATGGCTTCGACTTCGGCTTCGCGTATGATAGCTTCGCGCTCGGCTTCAGCTTGGGCTTTGTGTATGATGGCTTCGGCTTGGGCGTGGGCTTTGCGTATGATGGCTTTGGCTTTGACTTTGGCTTCGGTTGTGGCGTTGTTTAGGATGGTTTCGCGCTCGGCTTTGGCTTGGGCATGGGCGTTGTTTAGGATGGTTTCGCGCTCGGCTTGAGCTTCTGCATGGGCGTTGTTTAGGATGGTTTCACGCTCGGCTTTGGCGTTGGCATGGGCGTTACGTATGATGTTTTCACGCTCGGCTTTGGCGTTGGCGCGAGCGTTGCGTATGATAGCTTCGCGCTTGACTTCGGCGTTGGCGTTGGCGTTGCGTATGATAGCTTCGGTTGTGACTTCGCGTATGATAGCTTCGCGCTCGGCTTCGTCTTTGGCTTTGCGTATGATGTTTTTGCGCTCGGCTTTGGCGTTGGCATGAGCGTTGCGTATGATGGCTTCGGCTTCGGTTGTGGCGTTGTTTAGGATGGCTTCGACTTTGGCGTTGGCTTCGCCTATGATGGTTTTGATTTCGGCCTCAGCTTCTGCTTTGGCTTCAGCGTAGGCTTTGTCTATTGCTTTGAGGTCGGCGTCGTCTTCGGCTGCACCTGATAAGCCGCCGATGATGTCTCTGATTGCATTGAATAAATCCATTCCATTCTTCCTTTATATTCTTATATGCTGCGGATTTCTTGTATTTGCCTGTCCGTCAACTTGAACCACTCTCCCTGTGTCCTTTGGGCAGCATAACGTTCGTGCAATACTTGCTCTAATACCAGCGTATTGGTCGTTCTGAGTATGGCAATCACTTTTGTTTCAAAGGGTAACTGTACACCAAAATTCATCATGCGGGTTGCCGGGTGAGTCGTGCAACCAATTTTGTAGCATTTGCTGACGTCCACATCCTGAATAACATACACATAACCTGCCGGTGCTAAAAGTGCGGGCAAGCGTTCATAGTTGTGGATGGGTACATTGCTTGTATGTAGCATTATCTCGCTTTTGGCTTTGCGTATGATGGCTTTGTGCTCGACTTCAGCTTCGCGTATGATGACTGCGTGCTCGACTTCGGCTTCGCGTATCATGGTTTCGGCTTGGGCTGCGGCTTCGTGTATGATGCCGTCGGCTTCGGCCTTGGCTTCGTCCCGGGCTTTGAGCATGGCTTCGACTTCAGCTTCGCGCTCGGCTTTGGCTTTGCGTATCATGGCTTGGGCGGCAGCTTGGGCGTTGCGCTCGGCTTCTGCTGCGGCTTCGGCTTTGCGTGTGGCGTCGGCTTCAGCTTTGTGTATGATGACGTTGGCTTCGGCTTGGGCATTGCTTACGATAGCTTCGGCTTTACGCTCGGCTTCTGCTGCTGCGTTGGCTTTGTGTGTGGCGTCGGCTTGGGCGTTGCGTATGATGACGTTGGCGTCGGTTTTGGCTTTGCTTATAATGACGTCCGCTTTGCGCATGGCTTGGCTTATGATGGCGTCGTATTCTGCTGCGGCTTGGGCTTTGCGTTTTGCTTCGTTCCCGCCAATGAATGCGCCAATGATTCCGCCGCCGATGATTCCTGATACCGTCTGGTAGACACCTGCATCTGCGCTTGCAACTCCGACTACAGTTGCGATTCCACCCAGGATTGCGCCCAAGCCCCCACCCAAGCCGCCACCTCTGCTTCCAAATGCGATGTTGCCTCTGATTACGCTAATGAATGCGCCAATGACTGCGCCAACGATTGCGCCAAAAATTGCGATAGTAATGAGTACGATTGAGTTTCCGATGATGTCTCCGATTGGGCTGCCGATTGCGCCAACGATGTCGGCTTTGATTGCGAAGGAGAAGCTGAACACGTCTCCGATGGCACCTGATAAGCCGTTGATGATGTCCCCGATGACATTGAATAAATCCATCTCATTCCTCCTTTATACGCTGCGAATTTCTTGTATTTGCCTGTCCGTCAAATCAAACCACTCACCGCGTGTCCTTCGGGCAGCATAATATTGGTGCAGTTCTCGCTCTAATGCTGGGGCATCGTTTGTTTCGAGTATGGCAATGACCTTTGTTTCAAAGGGTAAGGTTACACCAAACTGATTCAAACGGGTTGCCGGGTGATTTGTGCGCCCAATTTTGTATTGTCCAGTGTGACTCACATCCCGAATAACATACACATAACCTGCCGGCGCTCTAAGTTTGGGAAGGGTTTTGTAGTTATGGGTTGACACATTTAATCTGGATGGTGGTATTGCGCGTCTGGCTTTACCTAAGATTGCGCCAATGAATCCTGATACGCCTCTGATTACATTGAATAAGTCCATCTCACTCTCCCTTTATATGTTTATATGCTGCGAATTTCTTGTATTTGCCTGTCCGTCAAAGCAAACCATTCCCCCTGTATCCTTTGGGCAGCATAAAATTTGTGCATTTTTTGCTCTAACACTGGAGCATTGTTTGTTTGGAGTATGGCGATCACCTTTACTTTAATGGGCAGATCTATGCTAAGCCTCTTCAAATGGGTTTGAGGGGCGGTGGTTCGTCCTATTTTGTAGTGTTTGCTGACTTCCACATCCTGAACAAAATACACATAACCTTCCGGCGTTTCAAGTTTGGGCAAGTATTTATAGTTGTACATGGGTACATTGAATGCATGTAATGGTGGTATGGCACGTTTTTCTCTAGTTTTGGCTTTGGGTATGACTTTGGCTTGGGGTCTGAGGTCTTCAGTTGAGCCTATTGTGCCAAAGATTCCGCCAATGATTACTGATACTGTTATGATTGCGCCTGCATCTACGTTTTTAACTCCGATCATATCTGCAATTACGACAGTTGGGATTGTGCCAATAATTACGGCCATGCATCCGCACCCGCTTTCGCCTAGGCCTCCAAGCGCAATGTTACTTCTGATTGCACCAATGATTCCGCCGCCAATGATTCCTGATACGATTATCATTGCGCCTGCATCTACGTTTTTAACTTCAATTTCTCCGATCGCAATTGTACATAGAATTGTGAGTGTGATCCAAAGTCCGCTTTGGCTTCCACATAGGCTTCCACCGCGGCTTCCACCTTGGATTCCAAGTGCAATGTTGCCTCTGATTGCGCCAATGATTGCGCCAACGATTACACCAACGATTGTGCCAACGATCATGCCACCGATTACGCCAATGATCATGCTGATGACCAACGCAATAATAAAAATAATTAAGGATGTGCTTATGCCAACGATTACGTCTCCAGTTACACCTAATAAGCCTCTGATAATGGCTTCGGTTGCACCTGATAAGCCCTTGATTACGTCTCCGATTACACTGAATAAATCCATCTCACTCCCCCTTTATATTCTAGTTCGTGCACATTTACGCTGAAGTATAAGTTTTACAGGGCGGGCCTGTCAATTTTACTGACCCCCCAATAATTGGGGGTTTTTGCGGGGATGGGCAGGGTCAAAGCCGCGCCAGCAGCGTCTCCACCTGTTCCAGTCGCTGGTCATAGCGATGATGCGCCAGGACATGCTGACGCGCCTGCCGGGCGATGCGCTGCCGCTGCTCATCATGCGCGAGATAATAGCGAACCTTGGCTTGCAGGTCGGGCAGGTCGCTGTAGGTCACCAGATGCTCGCCATCCCGAAACCAATCCGAGATGCCAGGGCGGTCATCGACAATCTGGAAAGCGCCGATGGCGGCGGTCTCGAACAGGCGCATATTGCCGCCATAACGCATAAAATTGCCATGCACATTGATGCTGATTTTGACCGAGGACAAAACCTGCATCATCTCTTTGCCCAAGGCAGTGCCACGATGAAATGCCTTGAGCGCGGCTGGAACTTCGTGCATGCTCCAGATGCCCAGATCAAACTCGCGCAGGCTCACCAAAGCCGCGGCGCGCTCGCTGTAGAGGCTGTCTGGCAGCAGCGTGCCGACAAAGCCGACATCACAGAGGTATTTGCGGGGGACATCGCTGATGGGCTGGGGATAATGAAAGTCGGGGTCGATGGCGACATAGGGCAGGCATTCCATCCGTTTCGCGCCCAGTTCCAGCCATTGCACCCCGTGATAATAATCGTTGACCAAAACCAAATCATAAAGCGGGGCCGCCTGGCGCTCGATGGGATGCGAGAAAACAATGGGCGATACGCCGCTGACATACACGATTTTGCAGCCATGCGCCCTTTTCAGACGCGCCAGGGTTTGCGGCAAAATCTGGCGATTGTTGCCGGACAGCCAGATGATGTCAGGCTCGAACGTTTGCGCCTGCTGGAGCAGGAGTTGGTTGCGGCGCTGACAGTCAGGGTTGAGATGGGGCGGGATGCGATGCCAAAGCGCTGCCAGCAGCTTGCCCGGGCTAAGACGCTCTCGATAAACAGGCGAGCGCAGCCGGTTGATGTCGCGCCGACCCAAACCGGGCAGATTGCGCCAGAACACATCCAATTCGTAACCCCGCTGACGCATGGCGCGTTCCCAAAAATGCTGCCCCATGCTGCTGGGGAACAAGGGCAGCGGCTTGCCCAGGGTATTGCGGATGTCCTCTTGGAGTTGTTCGGGATGGTGCAAAGTCGTGACAAATAAAACCCGCGTCCCCTGCATCGGTTCACCCCTACGCGCTTGTCCCTTCCAATCAAACAAGCAGGCGCATCGGTTTTTCCACCAATTCACGCAGATGATTGCAAAAGGCAGCCCCTTCGGCGCCATTGCTGACGCGATGGTCAACACTAAGGGTCATATTCATGCGCGTGCCGATGCCCAGGCTGCCATCTTCCAGCACAATCGGGACTTTCCGCGCCGAGGAAACCGCCAGAATGCCGGCTTCAGGGGCGCTGATAATCGCGGAGAAGTCTTTGACATTGAAGGGCCCGAGATTGCTGATGGTGAAGGTGGCGCCGCGAATATCTTCCGGCTTGATTTTGCCGGCGCGGGTGCGTTCATACATCGCCTTGTTGTCAACAGCCATCTGGCGCAGGGCGACCTTGTCGGCATCATGGCAGACGACGTTCACCAGACCATTGTCGGGCAGCGCGACAGATATGCCGATGTTGATTCGCTGGTGATGCACCAGTTTGTCGCCATAATAGTGGGTGTTGAGGTTGGGGAATTGCACCAGGGTGAGCGCCAGCGCTTTGATGAGCATATCATTGACGCTGACTTTGATGCCTTCGTCCGCCAAGGCGGCGTTGATTTGTCCGCGCAATGCCAGCAGGGGAGCCGCATCGACTTCGACGGTGACATAAAAATGCGGGATATTGCCTTTGCTTTTGATAGTGCCGTTGGCGATAGCACGGCGCATCCGCGTCAGTTCGAGGATTTCGACATCTTCTGTCGGCACTTTGCCCCAGGTTGGCTCTGCTGCTGGCGCGGGTGCGCTTGCAGCTGCGGCTGGTTTTGCCATATCGGCTGTCCAGTTTTCGACATCGGCTTTGACGATGCGCCCCGTGGGACCTGTTCCCTGAACCTGGCGCAGGTCAATGCCTTTGTCGGCGGCAATGCGGCGTGCCAGCGGCGATGCCTTGATGCGCCCGTCATTGGTGAGCGATGCCGGAGCGGGCGCTGTGGCTTTGGACTCTGTGTCTGCTGACGCTGCTTTGGCGGGAACAGGGGTTTCGTCGGCAGCGCCGATGAGGGCGATGACAGCGCCTTCATCGAGTTCGTCGCCGGGTTCGGCGCGTAATTCAAGCAGTGTTCCATTCGTGCCAGCTTCGACTTCCACGGTCGCTTTGTCGGCCTCAAATTCTGCGATAACATCATCGGCGGCGACAGTCTCTCCCACATCTTTGAGCCAGTTGATGAGCAAGCCGTCCATCGCCAGTTTGATTTCGTGCGCCATTTACAATATCTCCTTGACTGTATCGACAACTTTGCGGGCATTCGGCAGCGCCAGCAATTCGATTTCTTTGGAATAGGGCAGGGGGACATCTTCGGCGGCGACCCGTTTGATGGGCGCATCCATATAATCGAACATGTTTTCCTGCAAGAGCGCAGCGATTTCGCTGCCAAAGCTGTACATCGGCAAGGATTCTTCGACGATGACGCAGCGATTGGTTTTCTTAAAACTTTGGTAGACCAGTTCCATGTCCAGGGGGCGCAGCCAGCGCATGTCCACCACTTCGGCTTCGACACCCGCCTGCGCCAATTCGCGGGCGGCTTGCAATGCCCAATCCACCCCGCGTGCATAAGCGACCAGGGTGACATCGCCGCCTTCGCGTTTGATGTCGCCCTTGCCAATCGGAATCAGAAAATCGCCCTCGCTATCGTCGGGCATGGGGCCGGGTTTGGGATAAAGCGCGATGCTCTCGGTGAAGAGGACGGGATTGTCATCCCGAATAGCGGTTTTCAGCATCCCATAGGCATCCCTTGAAGTGGCCGGACAGCCGACATAGATGCCGGGAAAGTGGGCGAATATCGGCTCGGGAGTATGCGAATGCGAGGCGGTTGCTTGATTTCCCCAGCCGCTGGCGGCCCGATAGACCAAGGGAACCTTGAACATCCCGTCAAAAAAATAGCGGACTTTGGCGGCGTGATTGGCAATCGCATCCAATGCCAGGAAGGCGAAGTTAATCGTCATAAATTCCGCCACCGGGCGCAAACCCGCCATCGCCGCACCGACTGCCACGCCACCGATGGCCATTTCGCTGATGGGGGTATCGCGCACCCGTTTTTCGCCAAATTCTTCGAGAAAGCCGCGCGTGACCCGATGCGTTCCCTGCCAGTATGCCACTTCTTCGCCCATGACAAAGACATTTTCGTCGCGGCGCATTTCTTCTATGAGTGCCCTGCGGATGGCTTCCCGCATGGCGACATTTCTTGCTGCCATTGCATCTCCCTACTTTAGTCAATTCCTGTCTGCGCAGGCAGACAAGGTTGGTTATTTCGTGTCAACGCGAGATTTCTATTCGCTCCCGCCCGGCGGGGCTTATGCAGCAAAACTCGCGCGAAGTACAGATACCGAGCAGGCCTGTTCGGATTAATCAATGCCGGCGCCAACGCTGTCGTCGGTTTTATGAACCAGGTCAGAGCCGACATAGGTATTTTGCATAAGTTCCTGATAGCTGTCTGGCAATTCGCTGGCTTCGGCAAATTCGACCGCTTCCCTGACGATGCGCTTGGCATCAAGCTCATGCTGGCGCAAGCTGTCGGTGACATGGTTGTATTGGCTTTCGATATCATTGCGCAGGATGTTGATGGGTTCTTTGTATTCCCGCCACTCTTTAAGTTCTGCCGACATGTCGTCGCGGGCGTTATACTGCCTGTCGGATACGCCATGACCGCGATAGCGATAGGTGATGTGTTCGATGACCGCTGGCCCCTGTTCACGGGCATAAGCTACCGCCTGTGATGCCACCTGATAGACCTCCAGCACATCCTGGGCGTCCACTTGCCCGAAGCTCTTGATGCCGTATGCCTCTGCCTTGCGGTGCAGTTCGACCTGGCCGCTGGCGCGATGCACCTCGGTTCCCATCCCGTAGCCATTGTTTTCGATAACCCAGATGACTGGCAGCTGCCAGATAGCGCTCATATTGAGGGATTCGTGAAAGTAGCCGTTGTTGGTAGCGCCATCGCCGACATAGGTCATGGTGACATCGTCCTTGCCATGATAGCGTGCTTCCATGGCGATGCCCGCTGCCAGTGGCAGGTGTCCGCCTACAATCGCATAACCGCCCCAGAAATTATGGTCTCTTGAAGCCAGGTGCATCGAGCCGCCTTTGCCGCCGCTGGAGCCAGTTGCCTTGCCCATCATCTCGGCCATGACGGCCTTCGGATCCATGCCCAAAATCAAGGCGACCCCGTGGTCACGATAGGCCGTGATAACATGGTCGCTGGGGCGGAGCGCCGCGATGGAGCCGACGCCACTGGCTTCATGCCCGCTGTACAGGTGCATGTAGACGCCAGTGATTCGTTTCTCTTCATAAAGCTGATGGCAGGTTTCCTCAAATTCCCGAATGAGCACCATCTGCCGATACCAGTCCAGCAGCATCTCTTTGTTTGGTGATGCCATAGATTTGTCCCAATGTCATTTCAACGTTTCTGTATAGAGCGCCTAGTATAACATACAAACCGCAAGTTTTTGTATTCTGGCTTTTGCTGCATCCAGAAAAGCCCCGGATTCTGCTTGTAGATCAAATGTGCGTATGATATGCTCAGCCTGAACCTGACCGCAGGACTCCGAAAGCGAGAATACAAGGACACGCAAATGTCATTGTCTTCCAAATTTGATGCAACAGGAAATGTCAGCGCCAAGCCCTTTGTCAAATGGGTCGGCGGCAAACGCAGCCTCATCAAAGAGTTGATGAAGCGTATGCCGAATGACTTTAATAACTACTATGAGCCGTTCTTGGGTGGCGGCGCATTGTTCTTTACATTACGAAGTATTACGGGGGGGGGGGGGGT
This sequence comes from Aggregatilineales bacterium, assembly GCA_965214515.1. GTDB lineage: Bacteria > Chloroflexota > Anaerolineae > Aggregatilineales > Phototrophicaceae > UBA6055. The sequence continues at coordinate 1,908,178 of OZ243955.1, read as the reverse complement.
AATCTTTGTCTAAGTGACATCAACCACGATTTAATCAACACTTGGCAAGTCATCCAGCGTGATGTCGCCCCCCTGATTGAAAAGCTGCAAGAACATGACCAAAAGCACAATCGCAAGTATTATTACCACCTCAGAACGCAGCATCAGCTTAAAGACCCGATAGAAAAAGCCGCCAGATTTATTTACCTCAACAAAACCTGCTTCAATGGCTTGTGGCGCGTCAACAGCAAGGGCGAGTTTAACGTCCCGATAGGAAGTTATAAAAATCCCGCCATTTGCCAGGAAGACAACCTGCGAGCCTGCCATGCTGCCCTGCAAGGTGTTGACATTCGACAGCAGGATTTTAGAGAAACCCAGGCTGGCAAAGATGACTTTGTATATTTTGACCCGCCTTATCATCCGCTTAATGCGACTTCTTCATTTACCAGCTATGCCAAGAATGGCTTCACCCCAGATGACCAGATGGCGCTGAAAGACCTTTGCCTCGCCCTCCACAAGCAAGGCGTCAAGCTCATGACTTCCAATAGCAGCACCCCATTTATCCGCGACCTTTACAGCAACCCAATCTTCAACATCGCCGCTGTGCAAGCCCCGCGCATGGTTAATTGCAAAGCAGACCAGCGAGGGGCGGTTAATGAGCTACTCATCACGAATTATTAGGGGGAGTTGTGGTTGATTCTCAAGGTGGCAAAGCGAATTTTACGGGTAAAAATTTCGAGAAATTTATAGAAGCACAGTTAATTGAATGTGGTTATAACAAAGTTGCTGACAAGAAGAACTTTGTAAGCACGATGGCAATATCAGAGAAACCAACCTACTCAAGGGAAGTAAATATCGGCAAAAACATTTACGATACTAAACGCAGTTGTGATTTCCTATTGTATCATCCCCAAAAATGGCCAGAAGGTCTAGTGATTGAGGCGAAATGGCAACAAGTTAGCGGTTCAGTCGATGAGAAATACCCTTTTCTGGTGCTCAGTATCAAAAAATCTTCCTACGGAACGATTCTGCTTATGGACGGCGGCGGCTATAGAAAAGGCGCTGAAAAATGGGTGAGAAATCAGGTAGACGACAAACTTCTCCATGTCTTTAACGTGGATGAGTTCCTAACCTGGATTAGTCAGGGCAACATCTAGCCGCCCGCTTAGCCCGCGACCTGCTCCTTAGCGAACAAGCGCCCAATCAAGACCACAACCACGCCGCCCAGCACACCAGCCAGGATGCCTCCGAAGAAGGGCAGCTTGATGATGCCAAGCCAGCCGAGGATGCTGACCAGCAGCGAGCCAACAAAGCCGCCGACGATGCCCATGATGATATTGCCAATCAACCCGTAGCCCTCGCCCTGCATGAGTTTGCCCACCAGATAGCCGGTCAAGCCCCAGACCGCCAGCGAAATCGCCAGCCCTATCAATTTGCCGAACAAACCCGATAGCATTAACGCGCCTATAACCAAGATAATGGCGACCAAAATGCCAATTTTGATATTCATAGTGAAGTGCCTCCATCCGTTGCGTTTTCTATGATACACATACGCGTTTTTCCTGTTTGGGTTGCGAGCGCCCGCGTTTTTGTGGCAGCCGCGCCCTGTTTCGCATTTCTGCAAATCTTGTATTATTATGATGAAGATATGACTGAATGTCGAATGCTTGTGCTAAAGAAGGATGTATTATGGTCAAAGCGCTGGACAGCCGACCGCCCCAACTCGGCCCTGACAATTTTATCAATCGTGAATTGAGCGCGGTTGATTTTCAAAAACGGGTGCTGGCTCTTGCGGAGGATGAATCGACGCCCCTGCTGGAACGGGTGAAATTTATCGCTATTGTCGGCAACAATCTGGATGAATTTTATATGGTGCGCGTTGCTGGCTATTTCCAAAAGCTGCACCTGAACAATCCAAAAACGAGCCCGGACGGCTTGACGACGATGCAGCTGCTGCGGAGCATCCGCGAAGAGGTCGCCGCATTGATTGCGCGGCAGCGCCGAGTTCGGCAGGCTGTGTTTGACCTGCTGGTACAGGAGGGCATCCACTTCATCAAGCCCCATCAACTCAACAGCCGCGAGCGCGATACCTTGTCGCATTATTTTCGGACGGAGATTTTCCCGGTCTTGACGCCGCTGGCGGTCGACCATGCGCGGCCCTTCCCCTTTATCTCCAATCGCAGCCTCAACCTGGGGGTGTATCTGGAGCGCGAAACCCATGATTTGGCATCGGGCTTTGATTTTGCCCGCATCAAAGTACCAGTGGGCGTCCTGCCGCGCATTGTTCATCTTGAGGCAGTCATGGCGGATTATGCCGGCATAGATTGTGATGGCTATCATTTTCTCTGGATCGAGGACATTATTGCCGAGCATCTGTCGGCTTTGTTTCCGGGCATGACCATTGCCGAAGCCTTCCCCTTTCGGATATTGCGGGATGCCGATATTGATTATGAGCATGAGCAGGACGAGGACTTGCTGGATGTCAAATCCATCATTGAGCAGGGGGTGCGCGAACGCCGTTTCGGGTCGGTGGTGCGTTTGAGTGTGCCAGCCGGAATCAGCGACCGTATGCTCAGCCGCCTGACAAGCTCGCTGAAAGTCCCCTCCAACCGCGAGGTCTACGCCATTGAGGGCGAACTGGGGACGGCAGATTTATTTGAGGTGCTGAAAGTAGACCGTCCCGACCTCAAGGATCCGCCCTTTGCCCCGCGCATGCCCGAGCCTTTCGCGCAATCCCTGGATTTCTTTGAGGTCATCCGCAAGCGGGATGTCATCGTGCATCATCCCTATGATTCCTTTGCGCCAGTCGAAAACTTTTTCAAGCAGGCTGCGCGGGATCCGGATGTGCTGGCGATTAAAGCCACGCTGTATCGTGCCGGCAAGAACTCGCCGGTGGTCCATTCGCTGATGGAAGCCCGCGACAATCAAAAGCAGGTCACCGTGCTGGTCGAGCTCAAGGCACGTTTTGACGAAGAGAACAATCTGGAGTGGGTGACGGCGCTGGCAGAGAAGGGCGTTCATGTCATCTATGGCGTCGAAGAACTGCCAGTGAAGACCCACGCCAAAATATCGCTGATTGTCCGCCGCGAAAAAGACGGGATGCGGCGCTATGTGCATTTGGGGACGGGCAACTATAACGCCGCCACCGCGCGGCTTTATACCGATATTGGTCTGTTCACTGCCAATGAGCAGATTGCCGATGATGCCTCGCGCCTGTTTAACCGCTTGACCGGTTATGCGCCAGAGACATTGTATAATCGTCTGCTGGTAGCGCCAGAATATCTGAAGGATACCCTGATGGCGCTGATTGACAACGAAATCGAAGCTGCTCGGCGGGGACAGGATGCCCATCTGATTTTCAAGATGAATCAGCTGGAAGAATACGGGATGATTCAGAAACTTTATGAAGCATCGCAGGCAGGTGTGCAGATTGATTTGATTGTTCGCGGTTTGTGCTGTTTGCGGGCGGGCGTTCCGGGGCTTAGCGAAACCATCAAGGTCAAGAGCATTGTCGGGCGTTATCTGGAACACAGCCGCATTTATTATTTCCGCAACGCGCCCGAACAGCAGCAGCTATACTTGGGCAGCGCGGATTTGATGCGGCGCAACCTGCTCAACCGCGTCGAAGTTGTTTTTCCGATACTGGATCCGCGGATTCACTGTCGGGTGCTGCGGATTTTGCAAACCAATCTGCTGGATGTGAAAAATGCCTGGGAGCTTAATCCTGAAGGGCAGTATGTACAGCTTTGGGACAAGGTTGACCCGAATGCCTTTGATTCCCATGTGGAATTTATGAGGGACAGCTTTGGGGTGGACGAAGCCCCGACTTATGCCCTGTAAATCCGTGTCGGGGACGGGGCTGGGCCGGCCCCCGATGTTTTTGCTGCCTAGCGGCTGCGCGGCAGACTGTACTGTACGGTATAGGTGAGGACCTCTTCGCTGCCGGGCGCAAGCTCCAGCCGAAATTCGATGGTGGAAGCATTCTGCTGCTCATAGGGCGCGGAACTGTCGATGATTTCCCAGTCACTCCAGCGATAGAGCCGTTCGGGAATCCGAATCTCGACGGTGTCGCTGTCTTTGCGATTGCGCAGGCGAATCTCGAAAGTCTCCTGGATGACATCGCGGGAGACCGTTTTGAAATCGGTCTGCGTGCGTTCGCCAACCAGGTCAAAAGCCTTGCCCAGCAGGATGCGAACATCCTCGCCAGTGGGCGTATGGTCGATGAAACTCTCCCCAATCAGCAGAGCGGCGCCATCCGCATCAGCTTGATACACCCGCATCCGCCCGGCGGGCAGGTCAGCGCCTAGGCCGCTTTCGCCGCCCGTGTTGAACTGGAGAAAGGTCAGGACTTCGCCCTGGCTGTAAGTGCCATAGCCTTCGGGATAGTCGACGGGGGCATAATAAGCGCCGAACTGCGGCGAGCCATCAAAGACGAAAAAGCTGGTCGCGGCGATGTCGGCGCCGCTGACAAACTCGATTTGCTTGGTTTCGTTGTTGTTGACGGTGACCGGCCGCGTGACCTCGTAGAGTTGATATTCAAACAATTCGCGCTGTTCAACCCCGCCGCCTTTCCCGACGGCATCGAATGCCAGGGCGCGGCTTTCCTCTATCATATCGGGCGGCTGAATCCGCTGGATGCCGCCAGCGACCAGTTTGAGCCGCGCTTGGTTAAAAGCGCGTCCGCTGTGATTGTTAAGCGTCACCCAGCCCTTGATATCGAGGCTGCTTTCATCGCCGCCTAACAGGATATTGTAATCGGCAGACCAGTTCATGCCCCCCGCCAGATAGGTCAGTTCAACTTCCTGGCTGCCGCTGGCAGAACTGCTTAACAGCCATTGCAGGGTCGGTCGGGTAATCAAGGCATCGGGCAGGGCGGGAAAACGGATGTCGCGGACGTCGTCCAGATTGATGACCACGATTTCGCCACGATTGACCCGCAAAATCGCCTCGCCATTGCGCCCGCTAAGCAGTTCGCCTTGGTAGACCGTGCCATCGGCGGCGGTGATGTGGATGGTCTCGTCAAGATAGCGCGACAGCAAAGCCGCCCGATTGACCAAATCGTAGCTGTAATTCTGTTCCAGGACAAAAGTGCCATCGGGATTGCTCAGCGATTGAAAGCTGACCGAGGTCGGGTCGATGGTGGCGGCGACATCGCTGAAGTCGATGATATTGATGCCTTCCTCAAGGGACAGGCTGCGCTGGTCACGAATGAGAGCCGTGCCTTGATTATAGACGGTGAGGGCAATGCTCCCGCTCGATTCCTGTGCGCCGACAGGCCACAGGCTGCCAAATGGCAGCGCGAAAAGTAAAACAAACCACAGCTTTTGCATGCGGGTTCTCCTTAGATGTCAACTGTTTGCGACAGATTGTTGACCCTGATGATATATCTGCCGCTTTCAAAGCTGCCATGAAGCCGAACCGTGCTTTGGTAGGGCTGGAGTATCATCGGGCAGACGACATCTACCGGCACCTCGCGGTAGACCGCGACCTTGATGATATGCCCCTGGCGAGACTGCTCGATGACCACCGGATAATCGCAGCCGTCAGGATGCTCGCCGACAACATCAAGGCTGATTTGCATCGGAAATGATTCCTTGACATGAACAGTAACACTGTTGACAAGCGTCATCACTTGGGTTGAATCGCTCATGGGTTGGTTCTCCAATTCGTTAATGATATAGGCATTCACCCCAAATAACGCATCAGTTGCAAGATGGGTTGCAGGCAGGATGAGAGTTTCATCGAGAGGGAGTAGCATTGCCGGGCAAACCGTGTCCGCGGCAATCGGATTAAACGCGCCAATCAGGACGCTTTCTGCCGTTTCGTGCCGCGAGTAAAGGACGGGCAGTTGACAGCCGACGGCATGACTGCCTTGTATCGTCAGTTCGTATCGTGGGCTTTCCCCATCCACCCGACGAAGGGCGGCATCATCAACGAAAATCTCGCGCAGGCTTAATTCTTTGAAGCGCAGCACGGCGCCCTGGGTGAGCGAATCGCTGTCGGGATAGCTGATTTCCCAAACCTGATGGTTGACAATCAGATAGGGCGCGGTCATATCCGCTTCCAGCGCGAGATGGACGTCAAAGGGCCTTTCCTCGCGGATGCAGTCGGCTGTAGGCGGGATTTGGCGATAGAGTTGAATCTCGATGTTATGTGGATAAGCGGCTTGCTGGCTTAGCCAATCGGATTGGCAGGCATCGTCCTGAAACCCTGTGAACGTCAGCTGCCAGACTGCGCTGGCGCCCGCCTCGCCTTCCAGCAGAATGGCGCTGATATTTTCTACCGCTCCGCGAATGCGATAGCTGCGGGCCTCTTCGTCCTGCATCAGGGCGGAGAAGCTGAGGCAGAACAGCAGCAGACCGAGAATGAAACGCAACTTGAGCATGGTCATAGTACCTCCTTTGTGCTTTTCACTGACTTATTGAAACGCTGAAAAGCAGTCTTTTCGTTCGCAAATAGTTCACGTTCAGGGCTATTGCGCTGCCAGCCAGTCGCCCCTGTCAAACTGCCAAATATCAAGCGGCTGTCGGTCGTCATCCCAATCCTGCGGATGTGGAATGAGGGCCAGCCAGCGCTCTCCGCTACAGGCTGCGACGGGCGCTTTGAGCGTATTGATAAAGGTCTTGCGCCCGCTTTCAGGCTGCGCGGCGATGATGAGCTTGTTTTCGGCGGCGCCGCCAGTCAGCCGATTGATGGCGAAGATGGCGCGGCGGAGGTCGCGCGAGAAGTCGATTTCGATTTGCCAGAGCGCAGCCGCGATGTAATAAAAGGATTCCCGTTTCCTGTCGGCGGTGTGGCTGCTGCTGATGCGACAGACCTGGATGTCATAGAGCAGATGCTCCGTCCCAAAATCATCCCGGTTGCCGCGCCCATAAGCCGAGAAGACGCGGATGTCGGCATCCGTGAGCGCGGCTTCCAGCTGCGCGGCGAGCGCTTTGAAAAAGACCCGTTCGCGGGCGCGTGCCAGCGAGCGCGGCGAAGTGCCCATCACCAGCGACGACAGCGCATCGTTGAAGCTGTAGTGGATGATGTGTTGGATGTTCATGCCGTTATTATAGCCGTAAATCATCACCGAGACACAAAGGCGCGAAGGAAGGCGGTTGGTTTGCTTTGACCCATCCCATTCCAACTATATGCTAAGCAGTGGAATTATCAGTTTTTGAGGGATATTTTAATAGGGAACTATGTTTAAGTATCAGTTGATGGATATATCGGTCATTCTTTGGACTTTTGTGGATTTGACTGCGCTTGTCCCTTAATTGTCATGTGCAGACATTTCAGTCTTCTTTGAAAATCCATAATCAGGATGACGACATCATAACTAATTTGATATTCCCATTTGCAAATGGGAATGATATGTGTTATTTTGTCTGTGCCTTTTTTAGGCGATATTTTAGAGGTTTCCTGTGGCATTAAGGTTGACAGCCATTCGCTGCCACAGGAAACGATCTAGCTATACGGGAACTTATCGCTCCCATATTAAGCATATCACATTTACCATGAAGGAGGAGTGGCAATGGATGTGATTATTGTAATAGGTGCAATTATATTCGTTCTAATCATAATTGGTGCAATCGCTGAGAAAACAGAAAAAAATAAGCATCTAAAATCATATCCACCCGCTAGGAAAACAGAAAAAAATAAGCATCTAGAATTATATCCGCCAATCCACAACTATGAACACTTGCCCAGACTCAGGGAGCCTGCTGGCTATGTCTATGTAATCAGGGATAGAAATTCCAGAAACTACAAAATCGGATATACGCGACGAAATCCCAAATACCGTATCGAGGAATTGTCTGTAACTATGTCAGGCGAATTACGCAACTTGGAGTACGTTCACATTATAAAAACGAATGATGCTGAGAGAACTGAGAAATACTGGCACGATCAATTTAACAATGTTCGAATTCGACCCGATTGGGAATGGTTTAGGCTAAACGGATCTCAATTGCAGCAAATCTGCACCGTCGACGGGGAGACCTGAGCAAAAAGTAGCAATGAACGGGCTCAACTCCATCATGGGGACTGCTCGAAGAACTCCGGCCAAACCACTTTCACCAATAGCAGAATGCAAAAAATAAAAATCCTCAAGGCCCTCATGGCTCTCCTTCGCTATCCTTGCGCACCTATACGCAATTCCCTCAAAATGAGTCAGCTAAAGCCCGCCCAAGCAGAGCAATTGCATGCTAAATAAAAACCATATCATTATGGGTCTCAAAAGGTTGTTTGTATAGGCTTCATCGCAAAAATACATGGACACCTTAAACACTTTTTGACCTCTTATGATTTAAAAATCAATTCTGGTGCGATTGATTGCTCTGGTGACGCGGGAAGTTGGGGTTGCGTTTATGTTATACTGTATTTCCTGTTGGTTTTGGGAAGGCGGGGATGAAGTTGTCCGACAGTTGGGAATTAAAGAAAATTCCAATCCGCGATTATAGAAAGCTGCCCAGGCTCAAGTCTCCTGCTGGCTATATATGTCTCATTTGGGATAAGGATTACGACAACCGTTACAAAATCGAACGGATGAATCACCCGGCAACTGATTTTGGTCGTTTGAAGGCTGAATTGCCCTTCAAAACGCAAATCGCCTATATCGCAGAAACAAATAATGTCGACGCCAGCGAGCGTTATTTGCACCAGCGCTATGCCAAGCATAGTGCAAGGGGGGAGTGGTTCGATTTGGATAAGGCGCAGTTGTGGGAAATCCGCAGACTGACCTCGTCGAGACAGCACGATGCCGAGGATCGGCAAAGGGAAGCGCCCTTTGATTTAGAGGAGCCTTTGCCAGAAACCCCTAGATCGGAACGGCAGCAGTCCGTGTCGTTAAGTGACCTGATGTCGAATAACTATCAAGTCCGGTCACCATCGCCCGAAAGTGTCGCTGCGGCGCCCCAGCGGCAGACGCCGGCACAAAACACATACTCTCGCGCCCCGCAGGGTCAAGTAAAGAGAATTCCAATCCGCGATTATAGAAAGCTGCCTAGGCTCAAGTCTCCTGCTGGCTATGTATGTCTCATTCGGGATATGGATTACGACAACCGTTACAAAATCGAACGGATGAATCACCCGGCAACTGATTTTGGTCGTTTGAAGGCTGAATTGCCCTTCAAAACGCAAATCGCCTACATCGCAGAAACAAATAATGTCGCCGCCAGCGAGCGTTATTTGCACCAGCGCTATGCCAAGCATAGTGCAAGGGGGGAGTGGTTCGATTTGGATGAGGCGCAGTTGTGGGAAATCCGCAGACTGACCTCGTCGAGACAGCACGATGCCGAGGATCGGCAAAGGGAAGCGCCCTTTGATTTAGAGGAGCCTTTGCCAGAAACCCATAGATCGGAACGGCAGCAGTCCGTGTCGTTAGCGGCCCTGATGTCGAACTATCAAGTCCGGTCACCATCGCCCGAAAGTGTCGCTGCGGCGCCCCAGCGGCGGACGCCGGCACAAAACACATACTCTCGCGCCCCGCAGGGTCAAGGCGTCAACTGCAGACGTGTGGCTCTGCTGCTGTTCGCTGCGTCTGTTGTTGTTTCAGTGTTCGTGTTCGCTTTCGGATGGGTGGATAACACCCTGCCGCCTTCATCGGACAATCGAAGCCGCAATGCGGGTTCATCTGTAAGCCTCAGCACGCGGCGTCCGACCTTGACATCGACCAAGCGTCCCACGTCAACTCCGCTTCCGACCTTGACATCGACCGCGACTGACACGCCCACGCTGACCGCGACCCATACGCCGCCGCCGACCGCAACCAACACTGATGTTCCGACTGCAACTGCAACTGACACGCCCACACTGACATCGACCAAGCGTCCGACCTCAACCGCGACTGATACGCCCACGTTGACCGCGACCCATACGCCGCCGCCGACCGCAACCGACACTGATGTTCCGACTGCAACCGCGACCGATGCACCCACGCTGACATCGACCAAGCGTCCCACATCGACCGCGACTGACACGCCGCCGCCGACTGCAACTGCGACCGATGCACCCACGCTGACATCGACCAAGCGTCCGACCTCAACCGCGACTGATACGCCCACGTTGACCGCGACAAATACGCCGCCGCCGACCGCAACCGACACTGATGTTCCAACGGCAACCGCGACTGACACGCCCACGCTGACTGCGACTGATACTGATGTTCCAACGGCAACCGCGACCGATACACGAAGGCTGACATTAACCCAGACAACAGCGTCAAGTCAGACGTCAACAGCAACAAAAGTTGCTGGCGCGACATTGTATGTGTCGACTCGCAATAACATGAGCGCTTTCGTCCGCGCCTGCCCGAGAACCAGCTGCAACGTCGTTGGTGGATTAGAGCATGGAGCGAAGATTCAATCGGTGGAGCGGGTTGTTGGCGAAATGGTTTATGGCAGCGATGAGTGGGTCAAATTCAATCATGGGGACGCTACAGCTTATATCCACAGTGAACTCATATCGAGGGATCGCCCAAGCCAATAACCTCTGTGTCCTTTGCGCCTTTGTGCTAAAATCCAAAGTAACACGCACGACAGCACAAGGAATAAGCTCATGCCCCAAATAGCTGAATTGTATCAAGCCATGAGTTATGGCCCCGCTCCTGAATCTTCCGCCAGCGCACAAGCCTGGCTGGAGGCGCATGGGCGGCAGTTTGACCTGTTCATTGACAATCAGTGGGTTCAGCCGACCGAAGCGGGTTATCTAGCGGTGGGCAATCCAGCGCGGGACGAGCCCCTGGCGCAGGTCGCCGATGCCAAAGCGCCAGACATCGACCAGGCGGTCAAGGCGGCGCGGGCTGCTTATTCATCATGGAGCGCCTTGAGTCCGCATCAGCGAGCGCGGCATCTGTATGCGGTGGCCCGCAATATCCAGAAGCATGCACGTTTGCTGGCGGTGGTCGAGAGCCTGGATAACGGCAAGCCTATCCGCGAGTCGCGGGATATTGATATTCCACTGGCGGCGCGTCACTTTTATTATCACGCGGGCTGGGCGCAGTTGATGGACAGCGAACTGCGCGATTATCGCTCGCTGGGTGTGGTGGGGCAGGTGATTCCGTGGAACTTCCCGCTCTTGATGCTGGCATGGAAAATCGCGCCAGCGATTGCGATGGGCAATACGGTGGTCATCAAGCCAGCGCCTTATACGCCGCTGACCGCGCTGCTCTTTGCCGAGATTATTGCCGAAGCGGGATTGCCTGCGGGTGTGGTTAATATCCTGACTGGCGGTGATGAAGCTGGGGCCTCGATGGTGGCGCATCCCGATATTGACAAAATTGCTTTTACTGGCTCGACCCCGGTCGGGCGGCTGATTCGGCGGGTGACGGCGGGGAGCGGCAAAAAGCTCTCGCTGGAACTGGGCGGGAAGTCGCCTTTTATCGTCTATGCCGATGCCGATTTGGATGGCGCGGTCGAAGGGCTGGTGGATGCGATTTTTTTCAATCAAGGCGAGGTCTGCTGTGCCGGGTCGCGGCTGCTGGTGCAAGAAAATATCGCCGACAAATTCATTAACAAGCTCAAATGGCGCATGTCGCGCCTGCGGGTGGGGGATTCGCTGGACAAGGGCATTGACATCGGCGCGGTGGCTGACCCCGTTCAATACGAAAGCATTGACCGCTGGGTCAGGCAGAGCGTGGCAGAAGGCGCGGACATCTTCCAGCCAAAGATCGACCTGCCGGACAGGGGCTGTTATTATCCGCCGACGCTCTTGACGAATGTTGCGGCATCGGCGCGGGTGGCGCAGGAAGAGGTTTTTGGGCCGGTGCTGGTGGCGATGAGCTTCCGTACCCCCAGCGAAGCCGTGGCGCTGGGCAACAACAGCCGTTATGGTCTGGCGGCATCCATCTGGAGCGAGAATATCAGCCTGGCATTGGACACGGCTCGCAAAATCAAAGCCGGAAGCGTCTGGCTGAACTGCACCAATCTATTTGATGCGGCGGCGGGCTTTGGCGGTTATCGGGAAAGCGGCTTCGGTCGTGAGGGGGGCAGAGAGGGGCTGTTGGAGTATGTGCGTCCAGCCTGGATGGGGCGCCCACAGCCCGAATTGGGCGTTCCGCCGCCGGATTGGGGCGCGAACCTGCCACCAGCGCCGATTAGCCTGGGAGTTAATGGCAGCAGCGTCCTAAATCTTGACCGCACTGCCAAGCTGTATATCGGTGGCGCCCAAAAACGTCCTGATGGCAATTATACCCGCGCGGTTTTGTCGCCGGCGGGCAAGCTGGCTGGTCAGGTAGGGGACGGCAACCGCAAGGATGTGCGCAATGCTGTCGAGGCTGCTCACAAGGCAAAAAACTGGGCTTATTATTCGCCCCATAACCGAGCGCAGATTTTGTATTACATTGCTGAAAATCTGTCCGCCCGTCAGGAAGAATTTGCCCGCCGCATTGCTGCCATGACCGACGACAAAATGACGGTCGGGCGGCAGGAGGTGGATGCCGCCATCCATCGTTTGTTCCATTGGGCGGCCTTGGCCGATAAATCGGGCGGCAGCGTGCAGGAAACCACCCTGCGCGGTCTGGTGACCGCCATCCATGAGCCGATTGGCGTCATTGGCATGGCTTGTCCGAATGCCTTTCCTTTGCTGGCTTTTGTATCGCTGATTGCGCCAGCCATCTCACGCGGGAATACGGTTGTCTGCATCCCGTCGCCATCCTATCCGCTTAGCGCAACCGACCTCTACCAGGTGTTTGACACATCGGATTTGCCGGCGGGTGTGGTCAACATCATCACGGGCAATCGGGAGCATCTGGTCAAGACGTTAGTCGAGCATGATGATGTCGATTGCCTGTGGTATTTTGGCAGCAGCGAAGGCAGCCGACAGGTCGAAGAGCGCTCGGCATTCAATCTTAAGCGCACCTGGGTCAATTATGGCGAAAAGCGCGATTGGCTTGACCCGCAGCAGGGCGCGGGCGAGGAATTTCTTCATCAGTCGATACAAGTCAAGAATATCTGGGTGCCGACTGGCGTCTAGGCCCTGCTGGCTATCAGTTCGATGAGGCTGGCGCATGCAATTGGCGTCTGCGGCTGCTATAGCGGTGCGTTTCGCTTGATAATTCAGTGGAGAATTGAATGAAACTCTATTCGTGGAATGTCAATGGCATCCGCGCCGCCCAGAGAAAGGGCTTTCTGGATTGGTTTCATGCCGCGCAGCCGGATGTCTTGAGTGTGCAGGAGACCAGGGCGCGTCCCGAACAGCTGGATGATGCGCTGCGTCAGCCACCGGGCTATCATACCTATTGGGTCAGCGCCGAGAAGAAGGGCTATAGCGGTGTCGGCCTCTATAGCAAGACCGAGCCGAAGGATGTCAGGCTCGGTTTGGGAATTGAGAAATTTGACAGCGAAGGCCGCACGATTATTGCGGAATATGATGATTTTACCTTGATGACCACCTATTTGCCCAACGGCAGCCGCGACCATAGCCGCGTGCCTTTCAAGATGGCATATAAAGAGGCTTTTCTTGATTATGCCAATGGCTTGCGTGCGGCGGGCAAATCGGTTGTTTTTGTCGGTGATATTAACACGGCGCACAACGAAATTGATTTGGCGCGTCCCAAGCAGAACCGCAAAACCACCGGCTTCCTGCGCGAGGAACGCGACTGGATGGACAAGGTGGTCGCGCAGGGCTATCTTGACATCTACCGCGATTTGAATCCGGACAGGGAAGGGGCTTATTCCTGGTGGTCGATGCGAAGCGGTGCGCGGGAGCGCAACGTTGGCTGGCGGATTGATTATTTTTTCATCTCGCCTGATTTGCGCGATAAGGTGGCAGCCGCCGAGATTCATGCCGATGTACATGGCAGCGACCATTGTCCGATTAGCCTGACGCTTGCGTTTTAGTGGTTTGTTGGGATTTTGAAATCCAATTCACGGATAAGCTCAAAAGTATTAATACAGCGTATATTGAACGTGGTGCATACGTCAGGTATCCTTCTATTTGCCCGTGTTTTGCTGGGACGCGACACTTCTAAGGTAACGACGCATCTATCCGATTCTGCCATGGCATAAGCGATTAAAAACGGGTCGTTGCCCAGATTATTAATCTCGGCATCTGTAAGGTCGTTCGCATAGCCTTGTTCTATTACCCTATTTTTGAGAGATTCATTCACATCCTCACCCAGCAACAAGGTTTTCCCATGCTTTTTAATCCACTCAAATAGCTCATCTTCTTTTCTGCCGGCTTCAATCTCGTCCAATATCTCGGCAGGTATTTTGAGGTGGTTGAGTTCTCCATTGTGTATCAGCCATTCCCAAAATTGAGGGACACGCTCAATTGGATAATACTTGTTTTTTGCGTCTATGAATACGCTGGTATCCAGCAGATATAGCACTAAGCGCCCTTTCCAGCTCATTCGGGATTCAGCAATGCTTCGACATTTCTTGGTTTTACACCAAGGATAATCCCGGCTTTGCTGGGAGTGAGCACTCCGGCATCCATTGACCTGCGAGCCAGGTTAATCAGGGAAGAACCAAGTTGATAACGACGGACTTGATAATAACTGGGGCCGCCTGCCTGATCCCTGCTCCCCTCTTTTTCTTTCACCTTCTGTGCGTGCCTGTCGCTGTCAAATTGTTCCTGCAATTTCTGCCATTGAACAACACTGATTCTATTGTCTAATCGTAAAGTGTAAGCTACCATCGCTCGGCTGATGTTTTTCTTTTCAGCAAAGGCACTAATCTGCGAGACCATATCTTCAAAAGCGGCAGATTGTATTGATGCAATTTCCTTCAAATCATACGGCGGCAGGAGCAAGTTCCCCGCAACTTGATTGCAGAACTTTTCTATTTGCAGTTCACCCCAAGCACCGCTGACGCCACTGGCGCCTAACCACAAATGCGCTATCTCATGCAAGGCAGTGAAAGACCGGGCAGATTTGGCGTCTTGGTTGTTGATGACGACAAAGGGTGCGATGGGGTCGGCAATCGCAAATCCCCGAAAAACTCTGACCGGGATTCTTGTATGATAACTGCCTAAATCACTCAGCAGCAGCAGAAATATGCCCTTGCTTTCGATGCAATCCCGAAGATAAGCGAATGCGTCTGAAACTGTCGTTTTTGCTCTGAATTGACTTAGGTCAAATTCGAGAGTCGCAGCGATGTCCTGTGCTACTTTCTCATAACCGATTGACATTGTAGCGGAGTTTATAAAAGGCAGCGCTTGTGCCTCCTCTTCTTCCAGCAAGTCTCGCACCAGGCTTTGCACAGAATGCAGGTTACGAAGCAATATATCCAAATAGGCATCGTGTTTTGGGTCGGCAGGTTGCGGCAGAGTGCGAAAGTCTTGACCTCTGTCGCCCTTTTTGGGTGGCTGACTGAGATAAAATACCAGAAGCGGTTGGTAGTATGCCTTGGACATTTTATTTAATTGTGCGCGGGTGGGTTCTTTCTCGCCGCTTTCCAGCAGTTTAAGTTTTTCAATAGCTGTAAGTTTCTTAGTATCTCTTAGATTAAGTTTTTTGGCTGCTTCCTTCAAGGACAACCCGACGGTTTCCCGCGCCCATATTAGATTTTCAGGATTTACAGCAACCATGACAATCATCCCAATTGATTAACAAAATTATAATATCCGCTCGGCAACCCTGCCAGGCAGAGCCAACACTGTCAAAGCAAAACGTTCTTTGATATGCTGATATTTTAACCCAAACCAAAAGGAGTCTTGCATGGCGAAGCAATACAACAGCCCGCCGGCGATGATGATTGACCCGCGAAAGACCTATAGGGCAAAGATGGACACCAGCAAAGGCATGATTGTGATTGACTTGTACGCCGACCGCGCCCCGATTACGGTCAACAACTTTGTGTTTCTGTCAAAGGATGGCTTTTATGATGGTGTGATTTTCCATCGTGTGCTGGAAAGATTTATGGCGCAGGGCGGCGACCCAACCGGCACCGGACGCGGCGGTCCGGGCTATCGCTGGGATGATGAAGTTTCGGCTTTGCGCATTCGTCATGATGCTCCTGGCACCTTCAGCATGGCGAACGCAGGCGCAAATACCAACGGCTCGCAATTCTTCATCACCTTTGTCCCGACGCCGCATCTTGATGGCCGTCATGCGGTATTCGGTCGCGTTGCCGATGATGAAAGCCTGAAAGTCTTGAACGCGCTGCAACGGGTGAATCCACAGCGTCCCAATCCTTCGATTGTTCCCGATAGAATCAACACGATTATGATTGAAGAGCTCTAACCCAAAAAGAACCAGTGGGGCGCTTCAGAATATACAGGGCGGTCATCAGCCCGATAAACCACCAATGCGTGAAGGCAAAGCGGTCCCAAAACGGGATAGCATCGTTGAGTGCATAAATCATGTGAGCCACGATGCCGGCTGCAATGGCGACTGCCATGGTTCTGGCATGCCGATTTTCGCCCCGAAAACTTTGGACAGCCATCCAGGTGACGGTGCCATACCAGGCAAGAAACAGGAACAGCCCCATCACCCCCAGGTCAGCCCCCATTTGCAAAAAGGCATTGTGGGCATGTGGAAGTATTTTATTCGCATAATAAGGGACCCTATATTTGTCGAATGTAACCATACTGCGGTAGGTGGAGATGCCACTGCCGGTTGCCGGATAATCCTGGATTATCCGCAGCGCTCGATCCCAAATCTGAAATCGAATCTCGACGACGTTTTGGTCGCGCAGGCTGAAGTTAAGGGCATTCAAACTATTCCTGCGTGGCGTCAGAGATGCTAAATCAATAGTTTCGACTGCATCGGTGTTGCCAATGGCTACCGCGTGCAATCTGTTAAAGCGGTTAGGCGCTTGCGAGGAGAAAAACCCGAAGTATCGCCCATCGGTACTATTGATGTTGCTATCGGGCAAATCCACATAGCCATAAAGCGTTACCTCCGTGTCGCTAGGCAGCCCGGCGTAGAACTCCACTCGATTGCCGGCCTTGATAATCTCAAAGTTGATGATATTGCTACTGTTAAATCTGTCGGGAAGATAAACGACTTTGCGCCATATTGTTTCAGCCCACGCGCCATTCACAGGGGTAATATCAGCATAAGCCTCTGGTTGATAGGCAGCCCGTTTCGCATACCAAAAGCTCCAGTCTTGATCGTTACCGCGATGATCGAAGCCGACCGCATGCCCACTGTCTAAGTCGTTGATATGATTGATCTGCCCATCGCCTATACCAAATTGTCGCTCTGTGCCAAAGGCATAAGCAAAGAAGTAACCCGTATCGCTGCTGCTCGACTCATCATTGCGGCCTGCACTAATTTGCAGATTCGTGACAGCACGCGACCAATCTATATCAGGTTTTTCCAAGTGCAGCGCGGCACCATGGGTAAAGTTCATGTAATTGCCGGTGTCATTCCAAGCATTGCTTCCACTGATAATAGCCGTGAGTATCAACAATATCCCCGACAATGCCAGCAATCCCAAGAGCGCCATGGCGATGCGCCTGAACTTCCGTCCAAGCAGCAGCAAAGCCAGGACAATCAGTATAGTGACAGCCGCGCCAGCTAATGCGGAACGGCTCTGACTCAGAATCAGCGCACTGAGGCTGAGCGCAAAACCAAGCAGGCTGCCCCAGCGCAGCAGGCTGGTGATGGCCGGGGACAGCGGGCGGTCTTCGGTCTCATGCGGTGCAGCAAAGGAGCCGATAGCGACTGCCAGCATGAAGGGGCAGAAATAGCTGACTGCGCCGGCGATTTCGTTCGGATTGAAGCTGAGCAGCATATCGGGCAATATCCGTTTGGAGTCCAGCCGCGGCAGGTGGTCGGTCACAAAGGAAAGAATATCCCATTTGCCGAGTGTCGCCGTCCACTGAGACGCGACCAGCGCCACCAGGCTTATCAGGATTCCCAGACAAATGGTTGCCAGCGTTAAATAGCGCAAATGTTGATGCTGCCGCGCATGTTCAACAAAGTAAAACACCATGAATATACCGAGAAAGTATCGACAAGCCACCACCAGATAATCAGCGCGTGGCCAGGGGGCATGGTGGAAGTTGTAAATGCTGACTTGCACAAAGAGCAGGAAAAACAGGTCAAGCGCGGTGCCAGTGAACAGGCGGCGGTGCGCCAGCCAGCGCAAGCCATATATCGGCAGCGCAAATATCAGCAGAAAGACATAGCGGTCACGGATGGGCGGACTGATATGCCAGTAGGCAAAAATCATGGCAGCTATCCAGACCCATTCAAGCCGAAGCAGCAGCCTGGCAGCCCGCTGCAAGCGATTACCGTTTCTACTCATCAGGCAGGCACAACTCAATCGGCAGCGGTTTGGGTTTTTTCAAAATGGGAAATCCCTTTCGTTGCAGTGGCATCATCATGCCCCCTGGATTCGCAGGATATTATATAGCCATTGAGACCTTGCTGCCCACCCTTTTTGTGGAAATTGACGGCTGGCATCAAGAGAAGCGCAGTCATGGCGCAAGGGCCAAGCTGTTGACGCAATCCAGGTTCAGTGCCAGCGAGGTGATGACCTTGATGCTGGCAGCCGAATACATCGCTTTTGCTGGTTCTGTTTGATATACTTGGCTTATTGTGATTTCCTGATTCAGCAGAATGCGAGTGTTCATTATGCTGCCAAACAGACTCGCGCCTCGCCGGGCGCAATCCACAGAAAACCTGACGCCAAAAGCACCTGCGTCGGATTATCGGGGTGTGCTGCTGGCGGCGGCTGTCATGATGGTTGTCGGCTGGGTCGGGCTGGTGCAGTTAATTATGACAACCCGTCCGCGCATTGGCGGCGAGATTTGGCTTTTTTTCATTTTGCTGCAAGTGGCGGTAACGGGAACGGCCATCCCGATTGTAGGCTTTTTAACGATGCGCTTCAAGCCCGCATTCGCCGCGGCGCCATTGGCAGGCGTCATTGTTCGGCGCAGCGTTTGGGTTGGGATTATGGTCGTCACCTGTGCCTGGCTTTTGATTCCGCGTGCGCTTTCGCTGTCCTTTGTTCTGATTTTAATCCTCATGTTTGTGGTGATTGAGATTTTCCTGCGCCACCGAGAACCGGCGAATGAACGATAAACAAAGCCGCCTGCGCCGCCTGCCATCTGTCGATAGCCTGCTTACGCATGACCGGATGCAAGACTTGGCGCAAAGATACAGCCGTGAGTTGGTGGTCGATGCCATTCGGGCAAACCTGGAGGAATCGCGGCAGCATATCCTGCAAGCCAAAGACATCGACCTGCACCCAAGCGCCCTGCTGGAGCGGATTGCGGCTTATCTGCGGCAGCAGTTTCAGCCCGCGCTGCGCCCCGTCATTAACGCTACGGGTGTGATTCTGCATACCAATCTGGGACGGGCGCTGCTATCCACAGCGGCACAGCAGGCGATGCTGGCGGTGGCTGGCGCCTATAACACGCTGGAGTTTGACCTCGATAAGGGCAAGCGCGGCAGCCGCCTGCTTCATGCCAGCCAACTCCTGCGCGACTTGACGGGCGCGGAAGATGCAATCGTCCTCAATAACAATGCCGCGGCGCTGGTTCTGATTTTGCGGGCGCTGGCAGCCGAGCGGGAGGTCGTCATTTCGCGCGGGCAGCTGGTCGAGATTGGCGGTGGCTTTCGGATACCGTCTATTATGCAAGAGAGCGGCGCTCAACTGGTCGAGGTCGGCACCACCAACCGAACCCGCATCGCGGATTTTGCCGCGGCGGTGAGCGGGCAGACGGCGATGTTCCTGCGGGTTCATGCTTCCAATTTCAAGCAAGTCGGTTTTGTGGAGCAGCCATCCTTGCGCGATATGGTCGAGACCGCCCATCAAAACGGGTTGCTGGCAGTGGATGACCTGGGCAGTGGGACGCTGATGGATACGGCGCAGTTTGGATTGGATGCCGAGCCGACCATTCAAACGAGCGTCCAGGCTGGCGCCGATTTGATTTGCTTTAGCGGCGACAAACTCCTTGGCGGGCCGCAAGCGGGCATCATTATCGGCAAACGAGCCGTCCTCGCCAAGCTGAAAAAACATCCCCTGACGCGGGCGCTGCGGGTTGACAAGCTGACCTACGCCGCCTTAATCGCCACGCTCCAGCACTATAAGCGGGGTGAAGCGCTGACGCAGATTCCGGTCTGGCAGATGATTTCGCGTCCGCTTGACGATATTACTGCCAAAGCCGAACATTGGGCTGAACAGGTTGGCGGTCTTGTTTTAGCGGGGGAATCGACCGTCGGCGGTGGCAGCTTGCCCGGCGCATCGCTGCCGACATCCCTGCTGGCTATCGAAACATCGGCGCCGCATGAATTTATGGCGCGGCTGCGTCAGGCTGACCCCCCAGTGATTGCGCGGGTCTCTGGCGGACGGGTTTTGTTTGACCCCCGTACTGTGCTGCCCGAACAGGAAATGGACTTGATAAAAGTTTTGCTGTCCCAGTTGTCCGAGTAGGGAGGAATGACCCATGAAAGCCGACCTTGACCGCCTGATGCTAGCCCGCCAGCTGGACGCATTTATCATCCTTGGAGGCGAGGAGTTCAATACGGTTCGCTATTATCTGAGCAATGGCGCTCGCATTACGCACGGCACGATTTTTAAGCTGGCTGGCAGCGAGCCGCTGCTGGTGTGCAGCCGCATGGAGCTTGAGGAAGCGGCGAAGAGCGGTTTGCGAGTGCAGACGGATGCCGAACTCGGTTATTACGATATTTTCAAGGAGGCAGAGGGCGATGCGCTCAAGGCGACCGTCTCGTTCTGGGCGAAAATCCTGGCAGGGCTGGGCTTGACCGCCGGGCGCATCGGCTTGTATGGCACCTGGCAGGTCAACAAGACCATCGCCCTCTATCGCCTTCTGTCTGCGGAGTTGAATCAGTACAACTTCGTCGCCGAAGACGAACCCACCCTGTTTGATGAGGCCATGCTGACCAAGGATGAGGCTGAAATCAATCGCATCCAATCGGTGGCCGAGCGCACCAACGCGGTAATGGAAATTGCCTGGCAGTATATCGCCGGCCTGGAAGCCGATGGCGAATATCTGCTGGACGCCGCCGGGCAGCAGGTGACCATTGGCGACATTAAAAGCCTGGTGCGGCGGGAATTGATGGCACGCGGGCTGGAGGACACCGGTATGATTTTCGCGCAGGGGCGCGATGGCGGCTTCCCTCACAGCCGCGGCGAAGCCGAGATGCCGCTGCAAATCGGTCAGGCGATTGTGTTTGACCTCTTCCCGCGCGAACTGGGGGGCGGCTATCACCATGATATGACGCGAACCTGGTGCATTGGCTACGCCCCGCAGGAAGTGCAGCAGGTCTATGATACGGTGATGGAGGCTTTTGATATTTCGGTCGAGAATTTTGGTCTGAACAAGCCGACCCACTTGATGCAGGAAGCCGTTTTGGATTACTTTGAGGCGCAGGGTCATGCGACCGCCCGCTCGGACTCGCGCACGATGGAAGGCTATGTGCATAGCCTGGGGCATGGCGTCGGCATCGACATCCACGAGCGCCCCTCCATCAGCCATATTCACCGCGGCGACCGATTTCAAATCGGGAACATCTTGACCATTGAGCCAGGTTTGTATTATCCTGAACGTGGTTTTGGGGTGCGAGTCGAGGATTCTTTTTTGGTTGATGCCAATGGCGAACTGGTCTCCCTGACATCCTTCCGCAAGGATTTGGTGATACCGCTCAAGGGCTAGGATGGAAATTGAACTTTTCGGCTGACAGCGAGACAGGCGTCATGTCTGTATGAAAGTCTTGGGGAAAGTGACTTGGGAGCTTGGGGACATGACCGACGCAGAAAAACAATCGGAGCGGATACGGGTTGCGATTATCGGTTCTGGTCCCTCTGGCTTTTATGCGGCTGACCATCTGCTGAAGCAGAAAGCGCCGCTCATTCATGTCGATATGTACGAACGCCTGCCGACCCCCTTTGGTTTGGTGCGGGGCGGGGTCGCGCCAGACCATGCCAAAATCAAATCCGTGACCAAACTTTACACCCGCATCGCCGCCCGCAAACGTTTCAATTTCTTCGGGAATATCGAGTTTGGCTGCGACCTTTACCGTGCCGATTTGAGCCGTCACTATCATGGGATTATCTATGCTGTCGGCGCTCAAACCGATAAAAAGCTCGGCATTCCCGGCGAGGATTTGCCTAACAGCTATGCCGCCACGCAATTTGTTGGCTGGTACAACGGGCATCCGGATTATCGCCACTATGATTTTGATTTGACCGGCATCAAGCGAGTCGCGGTGATTGGCGTTGGCAATGTGGCGATGGATGTCGCCCGTATTCTGGCGCGTACTGGCGAAGAACTTTACCAAACCGATATTGCCGATTATGCTCTAGCGGCGTTGCGGGACAGTGAAATCGAAGAGTTGATTGTTTTGGGTCGCCGCGGTCCCGCACAGGCGGCCTTCACCCATCCTGAAATCAAGGAATTGGGCGAAATGGCGGATGCCGATATTGCTGTCGCGCGGGATGATGTGACCCTGGATGAATTGAGCGCCGAGGATTTGAAGCATAGCGGTGACCGCGCGGCCATGCGCAACGTCGATATTCTCAAGTCGTATGCCGAGCGCGGGCTGCGGGGCAAATCGCGCAGAATTGTCATGCGTTTTCTGGCATCGCCAGTGGAAATCATCGGTGAGGGCAAGGTCGAGGCGATAAAAATCGTCCGCAATGAACTTTATCGGAATGAGCAGGGCAGGCTGCGCCCGCGTGCCACGGATGAATATGAGATATTGCCAGTGGATATGGTCTTCCGCTCGGTCGGGTATCGTGGCGTTGCCCTGCCAGATGTGCCCTTTTATGACCGTTGGGGGACTATTCCCAATGAACGCGGGCGTGTTCTGACCCAGCATGAAGGCAGGGAGTATCTCATTGGCAATTACGTTGTCGGCTGGATTAAGCGTGGCCCGACGGGCATCATCGGCACCAATAAACCCGATGCCATCGAATCCGCCAATCTGTTCCTCGAAGATTTGCGGGCGCAAAAGGTGCTGAAGCCCTGTGACACGAGCAGGGCAAGCATCCTCAAGCTGATACAGTCGCGTCAGCCCAATTATGTGACCTTTGCCGATTGGGAGAAACTTGACGCCATCGAACGTCAGCGTGGCGCTGCCGCTGGTCGCAGCCGCGTTAAATTTACCCGCGTCGAAGATATGCTGAATGCGCTGGGCAAATCAAGCGAATTGCGCCCTGCTGGCGATTAAGCGAGCAATTTGGACGAATTTGGCGAAAATGCTTGACAAGTAAAATCAAAGTGTGTCATAATCTACGTATAAAATACATTTATTAAAATCAAATTTATTAACCCCCACGACGCCCCGCGCCCTGCGGGGCGTTTCGCGTTCCAGCATGTTGTGATGGCTGCCGTCGAGTTTGTCAAATTGGCTCGAATGCGATAATCTCAGTTTAATGTTTGACATCATAAAGAGGGTATCGTATGGACGCCAGGCAAATCATCCTTGAGCATATCAAGGGACAAGATGAAGAACTAAGCTATATTGCCAAAGCAATCTGGGAGCATCCGCAGGTGGCGCTGCAAGAGGAATATGCCTCAAGATTATTGGCTGACCAACTGGAAGCGGATGATTTTTCGATTGACTGGGGCGCGGGCGGGATGCCAACCGCCTTTGTGGCCGAATGGGGCGCGGGCAAGCCGATTATCGGTTGGCTGGGCGAATACGACGCGCTGCCCGGTTTGTCGCAGGCCTTGTCCAGCGTCAAAAAGCCGATTGAAGCCGGGGGGCCTGGTCATGGCTGCGGTCATAACCTGTTCGGCACGGCTTGCATGGCTTCGGTGATGGCGCTGAAAGCGGCCATGGCACAGCATGACATCGGCGGCACCATTCGCTTTTATGGCTGCCCGGCCGAGGAAACCCTGGTTGGCAAGACCTTTATGGCACGCGATGGCGTCTTCGACGATTTGGACGCGGCCATTAGCTGGCATCCAGGCGCTACCAACATCACCTGGAACGGCTCATCGCTGGCGATGAACTCCTTCAAAGTCAATTTTTATGGCGTGGCGGCTCATGCTGGCGGCTCACCCTGGCTGGGGCGCAGTGCGCTGGATGCCGTCATGCTGATGGATGCGGGCGTGAATTATATGCGCGAGCATGTCCCGCCAGAATCGCGGATACACAGCGTCGTGACCAGCGGCGGGCAAGCGCCCAATGTCGTGCCGGCATTCGCGCAGGTTTGGTACTTTGTTCGGGCGCCGCATCGCGGACAGGTCGAAGAGATGTATCAATGGATGCAGGATATTGCCAAGGGGGCGGCCTTGATGAGCGGCACCAGCTATGAGATTGACTTCATCACTGGCTGCTATGATGTCTTGCCCAATGCGGTTATGTCCGACCTGCTCTATGAGAAGATGGCGGAAATTGATGATATGAAATTCACCGAGCAGGAACGGGCATTCGCCAGAGAGTTGCAGGCGAGCTTCCCGGAGGGGTCGGTACAGCGTGGATTCGACGGGATGAAGGCATCGAGCAGCGCCGAACTCGCCCCTGCCGAGATGGATGACCCTTTGTGGGAGCGGGTGCTGCCGCATTCACCGACGCCCCCCTTGATGGGCGGTTCGACCGAGGTTGCCGATGTCAGTTGGATTACGCCTACCGGGCAAATAACAACGACATGCTGGCCGCTGGGCACGCCCGGCCACAGTTGGCAGACAGTGGCCGCCTGCGGCTCGACGATTGGCGCCAAGGGCATGATTTTCGCTGCTAAAACGATGGCGCTGGCCGGGCTGGATTTGCTGACGAAGCCGACTTTGCTGGCAAGCGCCAAAGCTGAGTTCGGGATAGCGCGGGATGGCCGCGAATATGTCAGCCCGCTGCCACCCGATGCCACACCCAAATAACCTGCGAAGGTCAATCCCATGCTTATCCAACACAGCGCCCCTTGCTTGCTGGCGCAAACGCGGGTTCATTAAACAGCATGATGGAACGGAACACACCCCAGGGAGTTGTCGCCGGCAGCATACCGCTATTTGCCGGACACCCCGCCTATGAACTGCTGCCGATAGCGGCTGTCCAGAGCACAGTCGATGCTCTCTGGGGCAAACCGACAGCCGTCCAGATGTTCAATTATGGTGACGAGCAGGGAAACCCGCGCCTGATTGAGTTTTTGGCGGGGCGTCTGAACCAAAGCGAAGCCCTCAATATCAGCCCCGACAACCTGATGATTGTCGGCGGCTCGACTGGGGGCGTGGCTATGATTATCCGCCACCTGACGGCTGAAGGAGACCTGATTCTGGTGGATGCGCCCTCTTATCGTGATGCCCTGCACATTTTCCGCGACAGACAGCTGGAGATGGTCGCCATTCCGATGGATGGCGAGGGTGTTATGGTTGAGGACATGGAGAAAAGCCTGCAAGCCTTAAAAGCCATGAATCGGCTGCCCAAGTTTTATTATGTCGTTCCCAATTTTCAGAATCCTTCCGGCATCACCTTCTCGCGGGCGCGGCGGGAAGCGATTGTCGAATTGAGCCGGCGCTACGGATTTGTCATTCTTGAGGATGATGTCTACCGTGACATTCGCTTTGTCGATGCGCTGCCGCCCAGCTTTTATGCTTTGGCACAGGGAGAAAATGTCCTGCGGCTGGGGAGCTTCTCGAAAACGCTGGCGCCTGGTATGCGTGTGGGTTGGCTGGTTGCCGAGCCGAAGCGCATTCAAGGTTTTGTCGGCAGCGGCGTGCTTTGCATGGGCGGCGGCGCCAACCCCTTTACCGCCAGCGTCGTCGCCGATTATTGTCTTGGCGGCGCCTGGGATGTCCATGTTCAATGGCTGCGTACTCAATATCGAGCGCGGCGTGATACGGCCCTGGCAGCGCTGCAAGCCAGTATGCCGCCCTCTGTCCGCTGGACACGGCCTCAAGGCGGCTATTTCATCTGGCTGACCCTGCCGCCATCGGTGCAGATAGCTGACCTTGAACGCCTAGCCAGTCAGCAGGATGTCTACTTCGCCTCTGGCAAAGGTTTTTTTGTCAATCCGAACGATGGCAGGCATCATCTGCGCCTGTCTTTCAGCTTTGTACCCCATCGGCAGATGAGTCAGGGCATCGAAATCCTGGGACGGCTCATCAAGCAACTGGAAGCCGAGTAATGCAATCTGCGCACATCACCACCACCCATCCAATTCGGCAGGAATTGAGAAACCAAGGGTACAGTCTGGTGCGGGCGACAGAATTGTCCATATCGGACAAACTGCGGCAGGCATGGCTGAGTCTGACGATGGATTATGCCGATTTGCCAACGGATGATTTTTTGCCGAATGATGCCCGGTATCGCTTTCGCCGCTATGGGCGTTATGATTTTCTGCCCGCCAGCGAAGAATTGACCCGCCTGCCACACGAGGATTATTTTCAGAGCAGCGACATCAACAGGGTGACGGGCGGGTTCGTGCGCAAGTTCGCGCCCCTGCTGGATACTACCTTTGACAATGCCTTTTTGCAGGAGCTAATCCGCTTCGATTTCCGACAGTTTCCGCTGGCGGACGACATGAAGCGCGTCCCCTGGGAGGTGCAGGTGCATCTGATTCGCGTGACAGCCAGTTCAGAAGAGCAGGGACATCCAACCCCCGAAGGCATTCACAAGGACGGCGCTGAATTTGTGACGGTGCATCTGGCAGAACTGGTGAATGCCGAAGGCGGCGATGTATCCGTCTATGACAATGACCAGAACCTGCTGACCAGGTATCGCCTCAGCCAAATCATGGATTCATACTTGCTCAACGACCGCCTCTTGTGGCATCAGGCTGAACCGATTAAGCCGAAACAGGCGGCTCATCAAGCAATTCGCAGCATTCTGACCTTTGACTATCATCACAGGCACAATTTGGAAGTTCCTGGCTAAAGCCCCTCAAGAACTCATGCTGTGGCGGAGGCGGCAATCCATCGTGCATCATGCCCAGCCGTTCTTGGGCTGTTTCGATGGCTGGCTCGGATTCGTCAATGCCAATCCAGCAGCGTCCGAGAGCCTGGGATGCCAGCAGGGCTGTCCCCGAACCGCAAAAACAATCCAGCACCCAGTCGCCTTTGTTGGAGGATGCCGCGATAATCCGTTTCAGCAGGTCAAGGTTCTTTTGGGTTGGGTAAAGCGGATGCTGGGGGTCTTTGAACTCCCAAATATCCTGGACTTTTTTCCCCTGGCTTTCGTCCATATATTTTTTCTTGCGGGGAACGCCATTGGCTGACCATTCAATCAATCCCTGTTGATTCCAGGCCTCCAGCACTTGCGGGTTACTCCGCCAATGACGTCCCTTGGGCGGCTCGATGCCGCGCCATACCTGTCCGGTGCTGCCATTTCGGGTTTCGCCAGGCGCATGAAGGGGTATCGTGGTGTACCTGCGCCCGCTTTCGTCTATTTTTCGGAACAGGCGTTCGCCATCTTCTTCAGAATAAGGCTGTCTGGGGTCGTTCCATATCGGGCGGCCTGTCTTCGAGTAAAACAGAATCAGGTCTTTGATATTGCCATAGGCGCGGCGATGAAAGTTTTTGGGATTGCATTTGATGCGGCTGATGTCATTGCGGAAGTTCCGCGCCCCGAACACCTCATCCATCAAAATTTTCACATAATGCCCCATTTTGGTATCAATATGCAGATAAATCGACCCCTCATCCGACAGCAGTTCGCGCAGGAAAATCAGCCGCTCCCGCAGAAACTCCAAATACGCTGCGCCGAGCAGGGTATCGCTGTAGGCTAACCTGTCCCTCTTGCTGCTGCTTACCGTGCTGACGCGGTCGCTGCCGATTCTGAACGCCCCGTTGGTCGCAAAAGGCGGGTCAATATAGACCAGCGCGACTTTGCCCTGATAGGTGTCCAGCAGGCTGCGCAGAATGGGCAGGTTATTCCCCTGAATGAGTTTGCTGGCTGCGCCTTGACCATAGACGGATTGCAGTTCTGCCCTAGGTGTATTTTGCAGGATGTCATTTTCTGATTTCTTGTTTTCATAGGACAGGAACATAAGTGTACCTTCGCTCTATATTTGGTATAGAAACTCTCTTAGAATTAGACTACTCATAATATTCTCGTTTTTCAAGTTACCTGTAATTTCTTTGCGCATTTTGGCTTTGCGTTTGTTGATATATAACACACCGTCGAGGACGGCGATTGGGATGGCTTTAACATCCTTTTGCTTCAGTAATTCCACTGCGTCGCTGAATTGTGCATTTTGGTGTCCACCAAAATCAGTAAGAAATTTCGCTTCGCCTATGACATATTTTCCATTGAAACGGGCTATCAAGTCGGGTCCTTTGTTCCGTCTGTAGTTAAGATGTTCTTGGGCATATTCTTGCATTATAGCATCGCTTGCATCCAAGATAGCGTTTTCTTTTGTGCTAATAAATTCGCTCAGCTTAACGGGTTGTATGCCCAACGATTTTTTGTTTAGCCATCTGCGGAAAAGTGGCCCGATTTGGCGGTTGGTTTCTTTGGGTTCGGTTGCCCGTTCATAGATTTTGTCAAGTCCCATTTCATAGAGACGACCGCAAAGGCGATCTACAGTTGCAGGATTACGTATCAATGCTCCGCTGTCTTTTCTTAAATACGCTACATAAGAATCTTTTATCGGAAAAAGTTCCAGCTTCAACAAACTTTCGAGCAAAGCAACATTGTCCCCTTTATAGAAAGTATCTTTAATATTCTCCCAATGTTCATTGTCTACGTCCCTGATTCCTTCAGGTATCGTAGGATATACACGGAAAAGATCGTCAAGGTAACTTCTTTGGTTGGCATAGTCTATGCTTAATTCGAGCCAATGATTCACACATTCCTCCCATAATCTTCAACTAATCTTACAACAAAAAAGCCTGCCTACCTGAACAGACTTTTTGTTTTGCGTTTTTCAGCGAGGAAAGGACTCGAACCTTTAACCTTGTGCTCCAAAGGCACCTGCTCTGCCAATTGAGCTACCTCGCTAGCTGATAAAAGACAGTATAGCAAATTTGCGGCGATGCTCAAGGTTCAAATTGTCGCAGGCTTGGCGCTAGCTCTCCTAACTGTCGGCATCGCTGTGGCTTCGGACGCCGATTGCCTCGTCCAATGACACGACAAAAGCGACCCCATGATTGGGTTGCAGCAAGTCGCCCATCACGGCGCGGGCTTCGTCCATTAAGGTTGGAATCAGGTCTTTGGGAACAACCGACAGCAAGACATGGTTGGTATGCTGCATCTCGCCCAGCACATAAGCCATCATGCTTGCCATTGAGCTTGCCATGTGCAAGGGTATTTCTACACTGTTGCGTTTGATTCTTTGCTGCAGGCTGTAAAGCCCAACGCTTTTGATGACCGTCACCCCTGGCGCACCGACATCCTGCCAGCGATTGGCAACTTCCAGTCCGCTTTCAATATCAGAGGTGATAAGGATAATCATTTTCATACATTATTCTCCTGTCGCTGAATTCGCCAGCGTCGGGCTGCCGGCTGTGCCTTGCTGATTGGTTTGGAATACCCAGCGCACCAAAGGCGGCGTCAGCACGGTTGTTAATAGAATCACCATAAAGAGCGCGGCATAAAGTTCGCTGCTGCCATCAATGATGCCGCTTGACAAGCCAATCGAAATGATAATCAAGCCGACTTCCCCCCGCGATACCATGCAAACGCCAACCCGCAGCGATTCCCAGGTATTGAAGCCCCCCATGCGTGCGCCCAATCCCGCGCCGAATACTTTGCTGATGACCGCCATCACCAGCAAGACCAGCATAAAGGGAATCGCTTCCAGCGGGAAGGTGCTGAGGTCCGTTTCCAAACCGACATCAATAAAAAATATCGGGACGAGGAAGACATAGGCAAGATGACTCATAGCCTGTTCCATTTCGTGTTTCACGTTGCGGTTTTGCAGCTTGCTCAAGCCGACGCCAGCGATAAACGCGCCCGTAATCGCAGCCACGCCACCCAGAAACTCTGCCGACCAGCCAAAGAGCAGGGCGGCCATCAAGGCGAAAATCGGAATCCCGTAAGATTGTGACACTTCCGGACGCCGCTGTATCCACTCCAGCAGGCGCGGCAGAACATACCAGGCAATCAAAAAGGCGACGATGATGTAACCCGCCATCTGTACAATAATGATGATGAGTTGGCTGAGGTCGCTGCTGCCGTCAGCCGTGTCCGTGCCAGCCAGCACCAGGGTCAGCGACACCGCCAGAATCGCCAGCACATCGTCAATCAAGGCGGTGGCGAGCAGGGCATTGCCTTCTTTCGTCTGCAAATATCCGAGTTCCAGGAGTACCTGCGCCGAGATGCTGACCGAGGTCGCTGCCAGGGTCACACCGGCAAACAAAGCTGGCAGCCAGCCATATCCGGCTGGCACCACTACCAGGACGGTTAATGCGACTGGAACAGCCACACCCAGAAAACCGGCAAACAATGCTACCTTGCCCACTTTCGCCAATTCGCTCAGGTGGACTTCCAAACCGATATTGAACATCAGCAGCAAGACGCCCAGTTCGGCAAATTCCTTGATGGTATGCTGCAAATCAACACCCTGCAAAATGCTCCAGTGCAGCATGTCCAGCACGGTGGGACCCAATACGACGCCGATAATAAGCTGTCCCAGCACCCGCGGCTGATTGAAGCGGCGGGCAAGCGCACCCCCGACGCGGGATGCCAGCAGGATAACCCCCAGGGCAAACATCAAGGGAATAAACGAGTTGACTGCGGCTGCATGGTCTTCATTGCCCTCTGCCAGGACGGCGACTTGCGTCATCAGAAAAAGCCAGGCAAAAGTCAGTGCCAAGGTGAACAGACGCTTTGAAAATAGTCCGCTCAAAGAATTCAAGGAAAAACACCTTTCACTACACATTTGGAAAGCGTTCGCCACTCCATTATAATTCGATAAGCCAACTATTGAAAGTTGGGTCAATGATAATCAATAGGCTGTAGGGATGAAAATAGCACAACTCGAACTTTTTAATGTCCCGCCGCGCTGGCTGTTTCTCAAGATTTCCACGGATAACGGCTATTATGGCTGGGGAGAGCCGATTGTGGAAGGGCAAGCTGCCACCGTCCGCGGCGCGGTGGAGGACATGTCGGATTATCTGCTGGGGCGCGACCCGCGTCAAATCGAGGACATTTGGCAAACGCTGTATCGCGGCCGCTTTTATCGCGGGGGTCCCGTGATGATGAGCGCGATTGCCGGCATCAACCAGGCTTTGTGGGACATCAAGGGGAAATACCACGATGTGCCTGTTTATGAATTGCTGGGCGGCAAAGTGCGCGACAAAGTGCAAATCTATGCCTGGGTCGGGGGAGACCGTCCGACGGATGTGGCGCGGCAGGCACAGGAACGCAAGGACAGCGGATTGAATGCCGTCAAGATGAACGCCGTGAACGAAGTCCACTATATGGATACCTATAAGCATATTGATGAAGCGGTTGCCCGCGTGGCATCGGTGCGGGAGCAGGTGGGCAACGATTTCAACATTGCCGTCGATTTTCATGGGCGCGTCCATAAACCCATGGCCAAGATGCTCATCCAGGAGTTGGAGCCTTATCATCTGATGTTTGTCGAAGAGCCAGTCTTGCCGACCCACAACGAGGCGCTGCTGGAGCTTAAGCGGGCCAGCTCGATTCCGATTGCCACTGGCGAGCGGATGTATTCGCGCTGGGATTTCAAGAGCATCCTGGCTGCGGGCAGCGTGGATATTATTCAGCCTGATTTGTCCCATGCTGGCGGCATCTCCGAAGTGGTGCGGATTGCGACGATGGCCGAGGCTTATGATGTGGCTCTGGCGCCGCATTGCCCCTTGGGGCCGATTGCCTTTGCCGCCTGCTTGCAGGTGGATGCGCTCGCCTACAACGCGCTGATTCAGGAACAGAGCCTCGGCATTCATTACCACCAGGCGACCGATTTGCTCGATTATCTGCAAGACAGGTCCGTCTTCGATTATCAGGCGGGTTATGTGTCCGTGCCGACTGGGGCCGGGCTCGGCATTGAGATGGATGAAGGCAAAGTGCGGGCGGCTGCGGATGACAGCTTTCGCTGGCGCAGCCCCCTCTGGCGGCGAAAGGACGGCTCAGTTGCCGAGTGGTAGTCATGTTGGCTGAATCTCTTAAAAAATTTAATGTTAATGTTTTTTCAGGCTAATCCTTAACTGTTACTCATAGAAGGCAATTAAAATATCAGTATGGATTCCTGTCATGGGGGAAATCGTGGCCAGAGAACGGATACTGATTATTGAAGACGAGGCACGGATTGCCCAGTTTGTCGAGCGCGGGCTGATTTATGAGGGCTATCGCGTCAGTGTGGCACGCGATGGTCAAACAGGCCTTGTGGCTGCCCGTGACAATCCACCCGATTTGGTCATATTGGACTGGATGCTGCCAGGGCTGGACGGCCTGGAAGTTTGCAAGCGTCTGCGTGCGGCCGGCGATATGCCGATATTGATGCTGACCGCTAAAGATGATATTAGAGACCGTGTGGTCGGGCTGGATGCCGGGGCCGATGATTATCTGGTGAAGCCTTTTTCCATTGATGAATTGATAGCGCGGGTGCGGGCGCTGTTTCGCCGCGCCACACCGACATCCCGCCCCCAAGTGCTGCGCTTTGACGATTTGTCGCTGGATACCGGGACGTATCGCGCCTATCGCAATGAGCGTGCCATTGATTTAACTGCCAAAGAGTATGAATTGCTGGAGTTGTTCCTGCGCAATCCGCGCCAGGTGTTGACCCGCGATGTGATTTTTGACCGTATATGGGGCTACGATTTTGGCGGCGAAAGCAACATTATCGAAGTCTATGTGCGCTATCTGCGCCAAAAAATCGAAGGCGAGGCAGACAGCCGTCTCATTCATACGGTGCGCGGCGTCGGCTATGTTTTGCGCGAGGCCTAGCAGTCCCCCATCCTAATCGAAACGGGCCACATCGACCGCGCCAGCAGAAACGCCATTCAAGAGCCTGTCCACCGCACGCTCGACAGTGCCTGCGCCTATCGCCAGCCCGTGTCCAGTGAATCCCACCGCAAAGCCAACCCGCGGTTTGCCCGGCAAGCTGCCAGCCAGCGGCAGGCCATCGATGCTAAAACCCATGATGCCGCTCCAGCGATGGGCAACGGCGGCCGTCACATCGGGGAAGTATTTTGCCAGATAATCATCGAGGTAGGCGTGGACATGGGGGTTGAGACGGTCTTCGGTGGTGTTGGCCTCTTCTGTCTTGAAGTTCTGGCGGCCGCCGCCCAGCAAAAAGCGGCCGTCAAAGGTGCTGCGATAATACATATAGCCATAGTCACTATAGCCACAGTAGGGAATCGGGACATGCTCCAGCCTTTCGGTGACCAGGCATTGAGCGCGGGTGGGTATGACCTTGCCGATAAAATAGGGGTCAATCAGAGGCGACCAGGCGTTGGTGCACAGGATGACATAACGGGCCTTGAAGAGAAACTGACGGGTATAGACCCACACACAATCCGCCTCGTCTTGCTGAATGCGATAAAGCTCGTTGTTGGGGATGAGCTCGGCGCCGCTTTGTGCCATGATTGACTTTGTCAGCAAATAAGGCTGAACAGCGGCATCATCGGGCTGTTCAATGCCGGCATAATAGCCGCGTCCAAGCGGGTCTTGGCTATAGTATTCGATATCGATTTTGTCTGCGGATAAGGCTGCCGCCGCTCCTTCGAGTTCTTTTGCCTCTTGCGGCGTTTCTGCCAGCAGCATCGAGCCACTGTTGTCCAGCGGCACCTCGAAGGGGCTGTTTTTGATGAACTCGCGCCAATAGGCCATGCTGCGCCTTGAAAGCGCCCACATTTCGCGGGCGACGGCTCGTCCATACTGTTCAATCGCGCGGTGATAATAGGTATCCAGCCCGCTAATCATAAAGCCGGCATTGCGGCTGCTCGCGCCCAGCCCGACATCGCGGGCATCGGTAACGACCACCTCTCGCTGATGCACCTGTTTGGCAAAATAGGCGGCAGCGCTGCCTGCCAGACCCGCGCCAACCACCAAAAAATCAACATCGCGTTCTTTTTGCTGTACTTGCTGCCAATGGGAAACGGTCATGGGTTGGGTATCCTGTGTGAAATAAAAGGCCAATTAGAAAAGAGAAATCTGCGTCGGTGAAGGTGAATTTGTGTCAGCCATCGCTGACAAGCGTGACTTGGCGATTTGAACATAGTCGGGATTTATCTCAAAGCCGATAAACTGACGATTGAGACCTCGACAGGCGACGGCGGTAGACCCGCTGCCTGCAAATGGGTCAAGTATAATTTGTCCTTCTCGCGTTGACAATTTGATGAGAAACTGAAGTAGCGACAGCGGCTTTTGCGCCTCATGCAGACGTTCCTCGTTTTCATCAAACCAAAACCTGAGCAGATTATTTGGATTTTTTCCGTTGGATTGCACGGCTTCTACATTCATTGCGCCGACTTCATTTTCCAGCACAGCATCTGTGATGGTATGCGAATACGGTTTGAAGAACCAGGCAATCGGTTCCCAGATGGGCGCCAGGTTTCCCAACCGCCATCCTGCCCATTTTTCTGCCTCATTCTCCAATCCTCTCCGCGACATAATGATGCTGATGCGCTGAGCGCGATGATGAGCGTTGGGTTTTTCCCATGCTAAAATATCCTTGAGCAAGAATCCGCTATCCTCCAATGCTACGATTGCCCGATGCAGGGTTCGTCTGGCGCCGAAAATAAAGAGACTCGCTCCATCTTTCATCTTTGGGTACAAGGACAAAGCCCACTGATAGCACCAATCTTGATATTCTTTGGGAATCTTGCGGTCTGCCTCGCTCCAGCCGCGAATGGGTTTCCCGCGCCGTTTGAACCCACTTTTGCCTTTTTGCGCTGGCGACTGCCCCAGGAGCGCGGAATTGGTGTTGCTGTGTAGAACATCCCAATCATCTAAACCGATGCCATAAGGAATATCGGATATACAGCAATGCAAACTATCCGAGTCCAGTTGTGGGATTAAGGACAGGGCATCCCCTAATGTAATGGTGTTCAGGCAGCTATCCATCAAGAGTTCGGCTCACTTTATCTATTGATTTACGAATGACTTCTATCTTCTGTTCAATCTTTTCTGCTTTTATCAAGCGCTGGATTGCCTCATCTCTGGACAGCTGATAATAACCTTGCATGACAGATTGCCAGTACAGGATGCCTTCCTGACCGACCTGATTTGCTGCTTTCATCTCTAGCCGTTTGTAATTTTGCAAGCTCTGATAGTTTGTTTCCGTTATCAACACAACCGCATCGTCAATGGCTTCCCAATAGCGACGGGCATTTTTCGATGGTGGCAGGCGCCGACCAGTATTCCACAGGGTGTCGAGTGGCTGACCTGAAGAATAGTCTAACAAGAACTTGAGATGAATATATGACAATAGTGTCACATTTTTTTCTTCTGCCTGAGCATAAATCTGGCTGAAGCGATTTGGGTACTGATATAATGGAGCAAGCAAACAGGCATAGGTATCTTCACGCCGCCAATCATCAAGTGCAGCGACCTTAAAGTCCTTCTGATTCTTTGCCGAGCGACTCAAACGGAAGGCTTTGGCGTCGGCAACGATTGAGTAATTCGCGGCACTGCCAAATACATCAGCCGAATCACCTCTGGCGCGAATAACTTGAGACCGAATGCCCAGAAAGTTAAAAGCCAGACTTAACAGTATATCGCAATACTTTGCCCACAGCTTTTCTTCGGAAGAATCGTGGCCGTATCGCTCTGGAATCATGCCACAATTCAATAACTCCAGACTTAGGTCTTCTTTTGTGATGCTGTTAATCTCTTTTTCCAGTGTATCGAAGGCATGGTCTTGCTTTGCAATGGCTTCAATGAATGCAATTCGGCTCGGTCTTGTCATTATCTGCCTGCTTTGGAATTGTCCTTAAATTGATAATAACCGCCAATTTGCAGATGCGAAAGATATATCCAAACTCTATCGCAACCATAAAAGCCGTGTTAAAATATCTGTGCATCTATTGTTCGTTCACATTTTTGCTTGGGAGGAATGACATGCAAGTTTTTAGAAGAATCATTTTGATGGCGGTTTTGTTACTCTTGGGGTTTCCCTTTTCGATGGTTCTGGCTCAAGACGAGTTGCCGGACCTTGGCGGGCGCGTGATTACGGTCGCAGTTGAAAATGCCTACATTCCCTTTAACTTCATTGACGACGAAACTGGCGAAGCCGATGGCTGGGATTATGATGCCTTGGCCGAAATCTGCGGTCGGCTGAATTGCGTGCCGGAATACATCGAAACCAGTTGGGAGGGGATGATTGTTGCGGTTTCCAATGGCGAATACGACATGGCGGCGGATGGCATCACCATCAAGGAAGAGCGTAAGGAGATAGTCGCTTTTTCGGATGGTTATGTGGATTTGGCGCAGCGTATGATGGTGCGCCTGGATGAAGACCGCTTTGGGTCGACGGCGGAATTTTCTGCGGGCGATTATATCATTGGCGTTCAGGTGGCGACGACGAACTACTTTACGGCTACGGATTTGGTAGGCGAGGAGCGGGTTATTGGTTACACCGATTTTGGTTTGGCGGTGCAGGCATTGATTGCGGGTGATGTCGATGCGGTGGTGATGGATGATGTGGCTGGTCAGGGATATGTCGGTGTGAATGCAGAGTCGATACGGCTGCTGCCAGAGGCTTTGTCAGATGAGGAGTTGGGGTTCATCTTCCCGCTGGACTCCGACCTGGTGGAGCCCTTCAATGCGGCTCTGGCGAGCATGGCGGCGGATGGCGCGTTGCTGGCAATCAACAACAAGTGGCTGGGCGCTGGTGAAGAAGAAGCGGCCGAACTTCCCGACCTTGGCGGGCGCGTCGTTACCGTTGCCGTTGAACTTTCCTACATTCCCTTTAACTTTATTAACCAGGAAACTGGCGAAGCCGAAGGGTGGGACTATGATGCTCTTGGCGAAATCTGCGAGCGGCTGAATTGTGTGCCGGAATACATCGAAACCAGTTGGGACGGTATGATTCTGGCGGTCTCCAATGGTGAATATGATATGGCTGGCGGTGGCATCACCATCACCGAAGAACGGGCTGAAATTGTTGCCTTTTCTATGGGGTATGTTGATATAGCCCAGCGCATGATGGTGCAAATTGACGAGGACCGCTTTGCCAGCGTTGAAGAGTTTGTCGCTGGCGATTATGTGATTGGTGTCCAGGTAGCGACGACCAATTATTTCGTTGCCGAAGAGTTGGTTGGCGAAGAACGCACCGTTGCCTATGACAGCTTTGGCTTTGCGGTACAAGCATTGATTGCCGGCGATGTGGATGCGGTGGTGATGGATGATGTGGCTGGTCAGGGATATGTCGGTGTGAATGCTGAAGACATTGTACTGCTCCCCGAGATCCTGTCTGACGAAGAACTGGGTTTCATCTACGCCTTGGACTCCGAACTGGTCGAACCCTTTGATGCAGCCCTGGCAAGCATGGCAGCGGACGGCACGTTGCTGGCAATCAACAACAAATGGATGGGTTCGGGCGAAAGCGAATAATAGCTTCAGACAAACGCGGCGATGAACCGCGCGGCGATGTCGCTTTTGACAATTCAATGCGCCGGTTGCGGGACAGGGTTCGCCCTGTCCTGCTTTTATATGCAAAAGCCCGCACGGCGAGAGCGAACAGGAATCTCGTGCTAAGATAAGCTAAAAGAACTTCGGTGGTTTGCGCGGGCACGAGTTTGTTTATTAAAAAGGAATAATTTATGTCCTCAGCCTTTGAGCCTGTCCATGACGAACGCCCGGCGGATTTAGACGAGGTCATGGCGGCCTCACGGGCGCGGGCGATGCGTTATAGACCTTTGTACACGCTGCCATACTGGCTTATTTTTTTGGTTATTGTTGGGATTCTATTAGCAGTCAGCATCATCACCGACGCGATTTACGCCAAAATCTTCGACCAGCTGAAAGAGGGCATCCTGATGACCCTGTTTGTCAGCATCGCGTCTTATGGGCTGGCGCTGTCGTTTGCGATTGTGGTCGGGATTATACGTTCCAATCCACCAGCGCCGCCGCAAACTTCGGAAACAGCCTGGAAAGCGACTGTGCGGGTGCTCCGCATATTTGCCTACAATCTGTGTACGCTTTATGTATCGGTGATGCGCGGCATTCCGATACTCATCGTGCTGCTGGTGACCGCCTTTATTATCGTGCCAGCATTGCGTGACCCGATTAACGATACGGTCGTGGTTGGCATACGCAGCCTGAGCGATAATCCCGACATTCCTGATTTTATCTGGCGCGGCAGTTCAGCGCCTTCGGCGATTATGGCATTGGCAGTTACCTACGGCGCTTATATGTCAGAGACGGTGCGAGCGGGGATACAATCCATTCCCAAGGGTCAGTTCGAAGCGGCCTATTCCGTTGGCATGACCTACTGGCAAACCATGCGGCTGATTGTTTTGCCACAGGCCTTTCGCAATGTCTTGCCGCCACTGGGCAATGACTTCGTTGCGATGATTAAAGACTCGTCTTTGCTGGCATTCCTCGGTGTGCGCGATATTACGCAAATCGCCAAGACATCCTCGGGACGTTCGTTCCGCTATGTCGAGACCTATGCGGTGGTTGCCTTTATCTATTTGACACTGGTCATCATTGCTTCCACGCTGGTCAATCTGCTCGAAGACACCATCAACATCAACCGCGAAACCCCCAGATTCATCCAGCGTTTGAGTGAATTGCGGGGCGGCAAGCGGAAGCGCAAAGCTATTGTGGAGTCGTTTGATTAGCGGCAATCACTGGAAACGCAGGCTCTGCATTTGAACCTCGTCCATGGCATCAATGGTGTCTTGCAGCTTGTCGATTTCGTCTTTGACCTCGACGCTCAAACGCTGACCTTTGGCGCTGTCGGTCTCTTTGGTGCCCAGCAGCGACATCTGCGCATACACTGTACCCAGCGAGGACAAAGTGCTTTCCAGTTGAATCTGGGCGCGTTTGATGTTGCTGAAAGTCGCTTCGAGGTTCATTTGCTGCTGCTGAAGGCGGCTCAACTGGATTTCCAAATCGCGTTTGACGCGCTCGTCGGCTTCCTTTTCGATGCGCTGCCTGACTTTTCTGATTTGCTCTGGCATCTGCTGGCGGTCACGCATCACCAGTTCGTTGCTCTCGAAAAGGTCAATATGCTCAGCCAGGTTGTACATGTAGGTAATCCAGTCGCTGACATCGTTGACCAGGGTGCGCAGGCGCGCGCGCATGGCGCCTTTGCTGCGGTCAATCAGCTTGAGCATATTGCGGCGATACTCAAAAGCATCCCGCAGACGCTCGCGGGAAACGCGGTTGCGGATGTTGCGCAGGTCATATTCGCGTTCAAAGTCTTCTGCCAGCGCCTGCTCGGTCGCTTCGGGGTCGGTGAGGGTGGCAGCAATCAAGGCCGCCTCGGCCAGCCCACCCAAGACCAGCCAGAACCAGGGCTGCCATTCCATAAACGGGAGGTTCACATCCTGCACAAACAAAAACAGGATGGCCGTGACCATGACCGTCACCAGCGTTTCCCAGCGCAGCAGGGCATTCGCCAGCAGCGTGCCAAAGACCTTTTGCCGTGCATTGTCATTGCTTGACATGGTTATCCCAACTCCACTTGACCCCGCGCCAGAGCCATCCGGCGGTTTTTCTTTGAGCAGGTTGCACGCCCAGCATCCGATTGAGATGGGTTAATTGCTGCCCAGCAGACGCTGCCTGCGTTCTTCCAGTTGCAGTTCAACTTGACCGATGCCAACCGTGTCTTCGATTTGGTCAGAAAGTTTGCGGCTGGCCAGTTCGGCACGGGCATCTTCCTGGTCAATCTGGGCATAGATGGAATCCAGCAGCCCATCGATTTCCTGGTCGCCAGAGGTATCGAGCTTGTCCATGCTCTTGAGGGTCTTGGTCATCACCTTCTTGGTCTCTGCCAGTTCGAGCAGGGAGCGCATTTTTTCGCGTTCCTGCTTGATGGTGGTCAGACGACCTTCCAGTTTCATGCGCATATTCAACATGCCCTGATACTGCCCCTCCTGCGACTGCCACTGTTCATAGTATTCCTGCGCCAGTTCCTGTTTGGTGTTCAGTTCGGCCTGTGCCGCAGCGGCAAGGTCACTCTTGCCGCGCAGAATCAGGGTGTCGATGTCGCGGTCGAGCTTGTCCGACTGGTTGGAGAACTCATCATATTTGCGCTTCAGGGTGCGCACAGTCCCGCCGACAGTTGCCGCCGAGTCTTCCAGCGCTTCCAGGTTGCGTTCGACCTGTCGGATGTATTCATCCATGACCTTCAGCGAATTGGTTTCCAGAGCACGGTCAATCATGCCGTGCATATTGGCTCTGAACAGAGTTTGGACTTTTTGTAATATGGATGGCATAGTGGGCTTATCCCCTCACAGACCTAAGTTTTCAGTAGAAATGATACTGACCCAGTATAACATAGCGATGGCGGTTTTATCAAAAGGTTCTATCAGTTATGCTTACGCGATTTTGATGTCAAAAGTTTCATCGTTCGTCCAAATTGCCAGGGACTAGGCCCGCTTGCGATGAATTGCCAGCAGGTCGGACAGGATGGCGCAGCCGGTCTCGAGCTTGCCAGCGCCCGCCCCAATCAAAGTAACGTCGCCCATCAAATCGGTTTCGAGCGTTATCGCGTTGGTAGCGCCGCCCACATTCGCCAGCGGGTCGCTTAGCGGCAGCCGCTGGGGGCTGACGCTTCCGCCGCTCGCTGTTGCCGCTGCGATGAGTTTATAGCGCTGTCCCTGTGCCTTGGCGGCGGCGATGTCGGCGGCGGTGATGTCGGTTATGCCCCTGACCTCCAAATCTTGCATGGTTAGCGGGACGCCAAACAGGGCATTTGCCAGAATCAGCACCTTGCCGGCCGCATCCCAGCCTTCCACATCGCTGCTTGGGTCACTTTCGGCATATCCCAGCGCCTGCGCTTTTGCCAGGGCATCACCATAAGACATGCCCGCCTCCATCTGCGTCAGGATATAGTTGGTCGTGCCATTGAGGATGCCCCGCGCCGAACGAATCGTGCAGCCAGCCAGGGCCTCTTCAGCCAGATGCAGGGTCGGCGTGCCAGCCATCACCGTGCCTTCATATCGCAGTTGCAGCTTTTTGGATTCAGCCTTGGACTTCAAGCGCTCATAATCCAGCGCCACTGGCCCCTTGTTGGCGAGAACCAGATGCAGCCCATTGTCAAGCGCCAGATAACATAGTTCCAAAGCTGGCTGGGCGGTTTTCAAATCGGTGGGGCTGACCTCGACCAGAGCCTCCGCCTGTCCCTTGAGAATCATGTCGCGCGCTGTCCAGTTTCGCTGAAGGTCCGCGCTGGCAGGATAGCTGGCAAAGGTGCCAGCTTGAGCCGCTTCCAGCAGCGGCGGCACATCCAGCCCCTTCGGGTGGTACAAACTGCCTTTGGAAGCGGTCACAACCCCCACAATCCGCGGGGAGAAACGATGCTTCTGCCCCAGTTCAGCCGCTTTATCGCGCAGGATTTCAGCAAAACCCTGCCCAACCACACCAAAACCAATCAGAATGAGTTTCATTTTTCGTTCCAAATCAAAGCGAGTCAGTCCGACCGCCTATGATACATGGACTTGGGGTGCTTGGAACAGCCTGATTTAATCGGCTTGGCTGAGCTTGTCGAGGGTTGCCAGCGCCTTCTGGACGCTCTCAAGCGGACGCGCTCCAATCTGCTCGTCGACCAGGATGCCCTTCTCGTCAATGACCCAGTAAGAGCGGGTCGCCGCCAGGGGCAGCTTGAAAATCATCAGGTTGATGCCCCAGGCGTCCCAGGCATCCAGCATCTTGTGTTCGGGGTCAGAGAGCAAATCGTAGGGCAGTTTTTTCGCTGCTTTCCAGGCGGCAAGTTCGGCCACGCTGTCGGTGCTGACACCCAAGACGACCGCGCTGCTGGATTCAATCTGCGGGAAGACATCGCGGAATGAGCAGGCTTGATGGTTGCATCCCGGCGTGTTGGCTTTGGGGAAGGCGAAGATGACCACTTTCCTGCCGCGGTAATCACTGAGCCTGACGGGTTTGCCGTCTTGATTTTGCAATTCAAAGTCCGGCGCTGGCTGTGCGACGGTTGGCATGGTGCGTCTCCTCTCGAGCGCTAGGTCATCCCATGCGCCGCTTCGTCGGCGCGGGCAACCCGCTGACCCTCTTCGATATTGATGCGGCTAAGCAGAAAACCGCCGATGACAAATAGCACAATCAGGCTGAGAACTGCCGGGCGGCTGCTGCCCAATACAATGCCGGCAAAGGCGAATATCAGGGGCCCGATAATCGAGGCGAATTTTTCCATGATGCTGTAAAAGCCGAAGAATTCGCCGCTTTTCGTGGCTGGACACAGGCTGGCATACAGGCTGCGGCTGAGCGCTTGGCTGCCGCCCTGCACGGTTGCGACCATCCAGGCGAGCAGCCAGAATTCCAGCGTGGCATCAAGGATGAATCCCCAGCAGGCGATGATGCAGTACACCGCCAGCGACAGGAGAATGCTGCGCCGCGTATCGAGCCGATTAGCCCAGGCGACAAAACGGGATTTCAGCAGCCATGCCAGCAGCAAGGCAAAAATTTCAAACACAGCCAAAATGCCAACAATGGTCGGCAGGCTGCTCTGGCGCTGCGGCGCCTGCACTTCGATGCCACTCAGCGCAATCATGCTGCCCCCTGCGCCTTCAGCTTGTTCGGAAATGTTGACAATCTCGAGGCTGTGCTGACCAGCCACGGCTGTTTCCAGTACGGTCATTGCCTCATAACGCACGGTCGGATGGTAGGTGTCGATGATGACAGCCGTATCGCTTTCGGCTTCGGTCAGCGTTTGTCCGTCCAGCAGGAATCCGATGCGGCCGCCATCGGGCGACATCCGATAACGCAGCTCGAGATTCTTTCCGTTAAACATGAATGTCTGGCTGGCATCAGGTTCGTCGGTCGTGAAGTAGCTCAGGTCATCGGGGCGGCCGGTCAGCAGGGTGGTTATGCTGCCCAACAGTCCCTCGCCGCTCAGTTCATCCCCCGATACGCGCAGTTCGTTCCAGCGGCCGGTGGATGTGAAGGCAGCGCCACTGATGAGATAGTCCCCCTCACCGACATGATTCCCCTCGGTGACATAAGGCGAAGGCGACGCGCCAGTGACATGGGCGGGCAGGATATTGACAAGCGCAAGGCCGACAATCGGTAGGGCGATGGCATTGAAGAGGATAAATGCCAGATAGAATGGCGTCCGTTTGTTATCGCGGGAGGGCAGGCGACCGAAGATGATGCTGAAGGGTGCGCCTGCGAATTGCACCAGCAAAAGCGCCAGCACCAGTTCCACCAGGCCGAAACCAAGCTCGGCGCCATAGATTGCCGCCACAGCGATAATCGTGCCAATAGCGTCGTTGTAAATCAAGAAGGCGACCAGATATTTGAACAGTTCGCGGTATTTTTTGATGTCGCGGAAGGTCTGGCGCAGCCTGCTGAAGCTCATGCCGAGGACCGTCTGACCCGATTTGAGGACAGCGGTGACGGAAGGCGGCTCGGCAACCTGGCGTAAAATCGGCAGCGAGAACACCGACCACCAGATGGCGACGCTCAAAAATGACAGACGCAGGCCGGCATTCTCGAACAGGCTTTCGGGGATGAAAAAGTACATCGCCACATTGATGGCCAATAAAATGCCGCCGCCCAGATAACCGAGCGCATAGCCGCGCGTGGATACCCAGTCGCGGTCTTCTGCGCGAGCGACATGGGGCAGGAGCGCATCATAGAAGATAAGCGACCCGCCAAAGCCGATGCGTCCCAGCACGAAGAACAGGGATGCCAGCAGCCAGTCGCCGGTACTGACGAATATCAGCAAACCGGCGCCAACCACGCCTATGCCGATAAAAATCGCCAGAAAGCGCTTCTTGCTGCGCATCACATCCGAGAGCGTGCCTAAGACAGGGGACAGAATCGCCAGGATGAACAGCGACAGGCTGATGGTGAGTGACCAGTAGGCAGTGGCGGTGGCTTCGCTGGGCAGGGTGCTGCCAGCGACCGTGCTGTAATAGACGGGCAGCAGGCCGCCAATAATCGTGGTGGCAAAGGCAGAGTTTGCCCAGTCATACATCGCCCAGGCATTGATGCGCCGTTTGTAGCCGGATTCATCCGAAAGCTGTCTTTGACTTGTCATGCCTCTGTATCTCACCGATTATCTAAAACACCTTCATTATAACACCAAGCAGCGCCAAAACCGAATGGAAGCTGCAAATCGCATCCAAGTCATCGTTTGGCGGAAGTCGCTGTCGCTGTGGAATGGATTTCAACTAACGTCTGCCCGCAGCTTTTGCTACAATTAGAAGCTGCCTGGTAGCAGAATAAGCTCATACAAAGCGTGTGGACGCATGAACCATGAAAACGACTGCCCCCAGCGGCAACCGAAACCCGCTTGACCCTGGCCTTGTCCTGGTGCTGACGCTGACGCTGTTCGCCGCCATCCCGCTCTTGTCCGATGACGTGGATGTTCTTTATCACAGCTATCGTCTGGTCTGCGGCGGTGGCATGTATCTGTTTGTCAAGCGCCGCTGCGGACGGTTGGGCGCGGTGATGGCTGGCTTGCTCTATGTCTACAGCCCCGATATGTTTTATGCCCGCGGCAGCCATCCCGAATTGCTGGCGCTAGCGTTGTTCCCGTGGCTTTTGTGGCGCGTTGACGTCCTGCGAGACCAACCCGCCGCCCTCAACTTTGTCTGGCTGGTTCTTTTTCAGGCGGCGCTGTTTTATGCGCATCCTTTCATGGCGCTCATCCTGACCCTCATCACGCTGGCCTGGGTGATATGCGAAGCGCTGGTCAATCATCTGAACCGCGAGTCAAGCCGCATGGATTGGCGTCCGGCGGCAATCGCAGCCGTGGGGATTCTGCTGGGCATGGGCCTATCGGCATCATCCTGGCTGCCGCCGCTTCACGATGCCAGCCTCATCAACGGACGGAGCGAGCCTGCGGTTGCGGGGATTGCGCAGGCGACTTTGGCGCTGGCAGGCTTTGTCGGCGCGGGCTGGTTATACATTCGCGGATACCGTTCGCGGCATCCGCAGGCTTA
This sequence comes from Aggregatilineales bacterium, assembly GCA_965214515.1. Classification (GTDB taxonomy): domain Bacteria; phylum Chloroflexota; class Anaerolineae; order Aggregatilineales; family Phototrophicaceae; genus UBA6055. The sequence continues at coordinate 1,863,373 of OZ243955.1, read as the reverse complement.
TCTGGGCATGATATTTAAAGTTCCTCTAAAATCCGCCGCTGGGATTGGGATAAGCGTGACCGCCGCCGTAGCTGAACGAGGGCGTTGAGGTTGGGCGTGGCGGCAGCGGCACCTGATAATCAATCGGCAGTGAGCCAATCACCGATTTGGTTTGCAAGGTGAACAATGCCATCCAGCCAATATCGCCCCCCGCATCCACTTTGACCCAAGGGCTGTAGGGGCTGCGTGCCAGCAGCTTGAGTTCCTCGCCGAAGGGGATGGTTCTTTTGACCCTGAAGGCGACATCAGGCGCTTCGCGCAGGTTGCCGCCGTCGCTCACATTGACTCTGGCTCGGCTGGCAAGCTCGCCATAACGCTGCGGCGGCAGTGGCGTGGCATCGTAGACCTGCTGGATAGTACCGATGTTCTGCACCAGCAGCGGCGCACTCATCCAGCCTGTTTCGCCATTGCCCAAGCGAATGTGAAGCCATTCGCCATTGGTGCTGATGCCGAGTACGCTCATGGTTTCGCCAGCCGGCACCTGAAACAGCAAGCGGGAGTTAATATCCGGTCCCGCCCGCATGTTCACGCGCCCCTGTGTTTGAACAAAGCCGGGCTGCGGGATGACAACGGGACGGTCAAACAGCACAATCGGCAAATGGCTGATGAGCTCATATTCCAGCAGAATCGGTTCGTCGGGCAGCCCGTCAGGCGCCGTCCAGTCACCGGCCGGGTAACTGACATCCAGCTGCTCACCAGCATTCAGGGTGACGAGACGACCAGACGAAATCAGCCGAATTTGCCCCTCAATCGCCATGAATTTGGTGATGTTCGCTTGTGTCAGGACGACAATCGTTCCGTTGATTTCGGCCGATACTCCGTTAATAGCGACACGAGGGCTTTGCCCGTACAGACCTTGCGCCACCAGCACACCGGTTTCGGGTATCTCGGCACAGGGCGAGGCGACCGCCCGACTTTCGATAGTGAAGGATTGCCACTTGGCAGAATTACTGGCGGCGGGCAGGCTGCTGCTAATGCGAATCCCCCCGATGAGCAGGGCATCCATCAGAATGTCCTCTTCGAGGCGCAGCCAGACAAGACCGCCACTGCTGTTGACCGCAGGCGGAGCGGTTTGCAGGCTGTCTATTTTAGTGGCTTCGACCAGCCCCCCAGGTGCGCTCAGGGCATTCGCAGCGGCTCCCGACGGCGCCACCTCGGGCGCTAGTCCGCCATTGCAAAAATAACCGCTTGGCGCAGTCAGACACAAATCGCTGGCATGAGCATATAGCTGCTCAAGCTCGGCATCACAGACAGCCACCGCAGAGCTTGAAGCGGCGCTTGCTGTTGGGGAAAGCGCCAACGCCGCTGTCGGGCTTGCTGTGGCGACAAGGCGCACCGCCGTTGGCACCAGAGTCGGCACTGAGGTAGGGGTGACGTAAAGGACATTGGCTGTGGCCGGCTGCTCTTCAATCGCAGTGAGCCGTGAGTCGTCTTCTTTAGCAGTGCAGGCGGCGACTGCCAAAGCAATCAGCAGCACAGCGACCATGTGCATTCTCATACCCGAATTTTCCAGCCTGAAAGCAGCCAATAAACGCTGCCATTGTATCAGATAACCCGTCTTTTGAAATTGAAGGCGGCGCCTTGGCACCTTCTATTCCGCCCCGCGGAGGAACTTCAAGGCGGCTGCGATGCTTTTCTTCGGGCTGATTTTGATTTGTTCATCCAGCACTCGACCGTCCTCACCGATAATCCAGTGCGACCGAATGACCCCCTGATAGGTCTTGCCGTACATGGATTTTTCGCCCCATGCGTTCCAGGCTTCAAGAACTCGATGTTCCGGGTCGGACAGCAGGTCATATTGCAGCGATTCGGCTTCAATCCATTTGACAAGCGCGGCTGGCGCATCCGGACTAAGCCCAAGCACGACGGCATTTGCCATTTCGATTTGCGCGAAATGATTGCGGAAGCCGCAAGCCTGCACGGTACAGCCGGAAGTACCCGCCTTCGGATAGGCAAACAGCAAGACCTTGCGGCCGCGATAATCGCTCAATTTCACCAGTTCGCCATGCTGGTTCTGCAATTCAAAATCTGGCGCTATGTCTCCTATGGCTGGCATGCCCTCGTCCTTTCGCCAAGGTCAATCGATATGCACTCAAGATTATAGCCGAAAATGATGAGCCGCAGATGAGGAATGCGGCTTTTCGATTTCCTGCCGCGCCAAATCTATGCCCAGCCACATCGTCGCCGTCGCCTGTGCCGGCATCCTCAAGTGCAGTTCAGTCGGGAAATGTGCCAGGAATTCGGCATCCGTCATCATTGGCGCAGCCACGACGCTGCCGCGCAGGGTCTCATGGGCGGTCATAAAGGGGATGTCACTGTCTTTGTCCGTAATCCGCGCATACCATGTCGGGTCATGTATCAGCAGCAGCGTGCCGACTTCGGGGCGCAGGGTAAGCAGGTTGAGGATGATGCCCGTCAGATAAAGCTGCGCTTTCCCGCTGTCTATCAAGTCCTGCAAATAAAGCAAAGCGGGATGCTCATAAAAGAAATCCCAACGCTCTGGCGCGGTCTGCTCTGGCATATTGAACATCTCTTCCAGCACCTCGCGCCAGACCTGATGTTTGATGCTCCATTCTTGCGGATGAGCGAAATCGGCAGTCGTCTGCTGGAACATCATCGCGGGCAGCACATGAAACAGCCCGCTGTCGAGGGCGGTTTTCTGCGAGCGCCGCGCCAGAATCGCCTTGTAGACGCCCTCGTCGTTGAAGACCGTCAGTGTGCCAATCCCGATAGCTGCACTGCGTTTCAGCCCGCGCCTGAGCGCCTGCTGCGGTTCGACCTGCCGATGATAGGTGGTTCGGGTGGGTACACGCATCCAGCCTTCAGCAGCGGCGTCGCGCAGTTCATGCTCAAGCGCAGCGCATGTCGCCAGCATATCATAATAACGGCCGACAGCGCCACGCAGCTTGAGTGGGTTTTCCCGGATATATTTTAAGGTGAAGGTGCGGCCATTGTGTAAGCCGCGCTTGCTGTTTTGCAGGTCATGCAGATAGCTGTAATCATAAGCCGCAAAATCGCGCTCCTCGGCTGTTGGCAGCCAGGCATCAAGCACACTGTCCACATCCCGAATTTGCGTGGCGGCAGGATAATAAACCGTGACCGGATGCTCAATCCTGTGCCGTGCAAAAGGCTCGCATTGATACAGGTATCGCAGATAATCGGTCATGTTTTTGTAGGCGCGGCTATCCAGTGGCATGGGGTGTCCAGCTAACCCTTATCTATGCAATAGATTGTCTTTCGATTAAAATGATAATGCCTGTCTGTGTTAAAGGAATAGTTTGTATGGCATCGAAAGTCGAGTCATCCGAGTATTCACCTGACCTATTGGATATACTCGTTATAAGAAGCTCACACAGGAAACAGCATCATGAGTCTTGAATTTGTAGTGATGGTATTATTTGCCTTATTGCTAATCGCCATTTTTGTCATTGTCTACGTTGTCCATGACATAAGAAGCGGCAATTATCGCAAGCTGCTGTCGGCTCAAGATGAACATGAACAACTCAAGAACCAAGTTCAGGAAGCCCGCAAATAGACATCATTCGCGGCTCTCGGACAGACGCCCTGCCAGCCACAGGATGCCATCAGCAACCGCAGCCTGAAGCAGCATCCCGGCCATCAAGCCGACCCCGATGAAAATGCCATAGGGGACAAGCGCCCAGATTTCGCCCAGGCTGCCCAGTTGGGCGAAGAGCAAACCCCAATCGCCAAAGCTGCTGTAACCCAGAAACAGGGCAAACAGGGCGCTGTCGGACAGCCTGATGCTGCCAAGGAGGACCTGCGAGACCGCCAGATGCAGCCCGACAGCCAGCGCGACTTGAGCCAGCACAAGTGTCACCTGTGCCATCACGATATAAACGCGGTCTTTGACGGCAACTGAAATCAAAATCCCAATGCCGCCACTGGCTGCAATCATCGTGAGGGGCAGCAAGAGGCTGACGGCCATCATCAGCGCGATGACCAGCAAGCCAATTCGCCAGTCGGCTAAGGTCGGGGTGGCATTCCCGCTTAGCATCTCGACATAAAGTCCGCCAAAAGCCGTCAGGTCATACAGCATACCGATGAGCAGAATCAGCCGCACCAGCAGGATTGCCAGAATCGGCGCCCGCAAGCGATATAAAATCGCTATCCAGCGAGTCCGCAGGGTCAGGCTGGCGCCGACTGCGGTTGCCCGTAAATGATCCCAGGTTTGCCGGCTGCGTTCCTGCCCGACCGAGCCAATGCCCAGCGACAAGGCGGTCGCGGCGGTCACGACCTGCACCAGCAAAGTCGGAAAGTACAGGCTGCGCCATGCCAAATCACTGATATGGCCCGCGGTTGGCGCGTCATGGATATGAGTCGCATAAAGATGCCCAGGCAGACCCAGCATTAAGGCGATGACCAGAAGTTGAACAAAGCGCATCCGCCGCGAAGCCGGCTGTTTGGCCTGCGCCAACTCATATTGCAGAATCGGGTTCTCCGGTCGCGCCCAGTCGGGCAGCAGAAATCGGAGCGCTTTATTCATCAGATGCGCCCCCTAGTGATAGAGCAGATTGACGATTTCCTGCACGGTTTTTGCCTCAAGCCGTTCCCGCGCAAGATAGCTGTCTTGCAAGCGCTCGACAAGCTGGCTGGCATGATGAACAGGAACAGTCGGTTCTCGCAGGCTCAACTGTGCCAGCGGGGGTTCTCGGGTAAAGACAATCACACCATAGACCGGCATCCCCGGCAGTTTGTAATCCGCCAGATATTCGCGGATATTCATCACGTCTTCAACCACCTCACGGGTCGGATTCCAGCGCATCGGTTTCCATTTGCCCTTGCGCTTCCGCGTCAGCCATTGCCCTTTTTCGTTGAAATACACACCCCTGCGATTTGAAATGCGCAAAACCAGCACACCATGCCTGCTGACCAGAACCGCATCAACATACCCGATAGTCCCTTTGCTGATGTTGCGGATGAACACAAATCGATGGTCAAGGCAGGCCCCAAGCTGTTCTCCGACTTGCCGGGCGAGGGCGTTGTCTGTTTTCCATGTGACGGCTCGCAGCGCCATCACGCAGGAGACGAACATGATACCCATGCCCAGCGACACAATCGCTTTTCGGGTGAGGTCATAAACCCCGAAACCCGGGTTGGATGACACCACCAGATTGATAGCGTGCAGGGCAAGACCCAGCACAGACAAGGCCGCGCCCAACCAAAAAACCACTGCCGCCGCCATCAAAAAGTCCCGCGAACGCCGACTCAGCCTGCGCGTTGGGGCTACATTCTGCATCGCCTTTCGCCGCCCTGCTGCTTTGTGTACACGTTCATTATAATAGCCCATCTGCCAGCGCTGGTAAAATGTCCCCTTCTCGTGGTACACTTGTCTTGTTTGCTTGCGGTTACAGGTGTGCTTGATGCCCTACCTGATCGATGGACATAACTTAATCGCCCAATTGCCGGATATTCACCTGGAAGACCCCAACGATGAAGCCAAACTGGTGAACAGGCTGCGTGGATTCGCTGCCAGACAAGGCAAGGCATGCACCGTGATATTTGACGGCGGCTTGCCCGGCGGCTTTTCCAAACTCTCGAACCGCGCGGTGACAGTGATATTTGCTTCGGCAGCACATACCAACGCCGACAATCTGCTCAAGCAACGCATCCGCAAAACACGCGATGCCGCCAACTGGACCTTGGTGTCCTCCGACAGAGAGGTGCTTGACTGCGCCCGCAGGCACAATATGAAGTGTATGACATCGGCGGCATTCTCGCAGCAGCTGCGGCGCGAACCCCGCCAGCGGGACTCGCGCGGCGAAGCAGTTGACCCCAAAATCTCCGATGATGAAGTCGATGACTGGCTTGATATTTTCGGCAGCGATGTGCGATGAAACTGTGGCTTTACTTTGCGACCAGACTACAGTAGCATACTGGGGTATTCGGGGCGTGGCGCAGCCCGGTAGCGCGCACGGTTTGGGTCCGTGAGGCCCCCGGTTCAAATCCGGGCGCCCCGACAAGCGAGCATGGTCTTATGCGGGTATGGTGTAACGGTAGCACTCCACCCTTCCAAGGTGTCAGCACGGGTTCGAATCCCGTTACCCGCTTTTGTCGCGCTGTCTATATGATAAACAGGCAAATCGGGTCCATAGCTCAATGGTCAGAGCAGTCGGCTCATAACCGATTGGTTCCAGGTTCGAGTCCTGGTGGACCCATCTCCCCAAAACAGTCGGGTTCAGTGAGCCGCAGCCGCAGGGCAATCGCTTCAAAATCTGCATTCATTCGTCCATTCTCGCTGTTCTTTGTGCTGTTGGCTTAATGCCAGCGGCGATGAGACTTGATTTGGTCGTATGCCGATTTGACCTCTTTGAAGCGCTGCTCGGCTTCTGCCTTTTCGTGTTCGCTGACATCTGGATGATACTTGCGTGCCAGCTTGCGGAAGGCTTCTTTGACGGCGCTTTGTCCGGCGCCAACTTCAATCTCTAGCGCCAGGTAAGCGGCATTAATCTGCTCGGCAGCCGCCAGCTTGACCTGTTGCGTCTGTCTGGTGTGATAATGGAAACGCTGGCGGGCGCGTTCTTCATTGAGGCGGCGCTTGAATTTGGGCGAGGCGATTTCACCGATGTACCAGCTTCCCTTGATATTGGAGTTGTACTCGCGGCGGCGCACGGATACGGCATCAAAGGGAAAGTCGGTGGTGTGCCATACATAATACTCCCTGCTTTGCGTGGTCTCATCAAAGTTGACCTGAATCACGCTGTGCCTGCCATCGACTGAACCGATGGCATAAATGCTGCCCTTGTTCATCACGCGCAAATTGTCCTGCCAATCCCGCAGCCTGCCAATATAACTGTCGGCGGGCAGCAGTTGGAGCTTGACCAAAAAGAGTGTTCCCACACTGGCCTTGGTGTTCTGCTTGAGAACCGCCTTGATGGTTCGGGATTTGGGCGCCTGGTTGAGGATATAGACATAGAGACGGCTGTTCATCCAGGTTTCGACGATGACATCAGGTTCATGGCTGCGGGATGTGACAGTCGCTTCGGGGCGGGTTGTCGCATATTTGACATCCTGTATATCGCGGAACTGCGACTTGAGCCAGTTGGCGATGACATTTTCCACGGTGGGCCTCTTTCCTGCTCAACCGCCGCTGGCAGCATAGCTGATGCCGGCCGCGTCGAGCTCGCGCTGCACCAGGCGTTCGAAGATGCCGTAAGGCTGCGACCCGCTAAGCAGCTGTCCATTGACAAAGAAAGCGGGCGTGCCATGCACCCCTTCAAGCTGCGCGTCCAATCCATCCGATTCGACTTCGCCAAGATAGCGGTTTTCATCAAGGCAGGCGGTGTATGCCGCCACATCAAGCCGATGCAGTTCGGCAGTCTGGATATAAAAATCGCGGTTGAGGGCAGCTTGACTGCTGAAAAACGTTTGATGGAATTCCCAGAACTTGCCCTGTTCAAAGGCACATTGGGCGGCGGCGGCGGCTGGCACGGATTCTGGGTTCAGGCGAGCAGAATCACGATAAACATAACGGATATGCTGCCCGTAGTTTTCCAGCAGTGGCACAAAGGTCTGGTCAAAATGATACTTGCAGTAGACGCAAAAGAAATCGCTGAACTCAACAATCACCACGGGCGCATCTTCATCCCCAAGGTAGGGGTCATCATCCACCAGCGCAAAGCGGTCGGCGGCGCCCTCACTGCCGAACTCCATATCTGCTAGAACGCTGGTCAGCGCCGCTCTAAGCTGTTCGTCATCGATGGCGATGCTGCTGTTGGCATTCCAACCCCAAGCGCCAATGAACATCCCGACCAGCAAAAAGGTAATCGCAATCAGGATATAATTGAATGTGATTTTGGAGATGACGACCACTTGGTCAGCTTTCTTTTCGGGGACGGTTTGCGGCTGGCTGTTTGATTTAGGCACAGTCGTTCCTTCGGATTCGTCTGTTATGCGCTGCTTCCTAGTGTACAGGAGTTTTTGATGGCTGCCTACTCGCTATCTGGCATCTCTTTTGCTTGCGTTTTCCAATTTGTGATTATAATGAATAATGCCAAGAACGGGGTCGATATTTTTAAGGAGGACGGCGCTTGGATAAACTGCTTGCCGGGTTAATCATCAAGGAGCAGAGTGGATTCTATTGGGTCGAGGCAGAGGACAAAAATATCTATATGTGCCAGCTGCGCGGCCGCCTGAAAGAGGAGGCGAAATCATCCGACATCGCCGCCATCGGCGACAGGGTGACGATTAGCTTGCGGAAAGAGGAAGGCACCGAGGTTCTGATGGGCGTGATTGAAAGACTGGCGGCCCGCAAATCTGTGCTGTCGCGTGCGGTTCGGACGCAGGGCAAGCGCGGCGCCGGTCAAGCGGAGCGCGAGCAGGTAATCATCGCCAATGCCGACCGGGCGCTTTTTGTATTGGCAGCGGCACAGCCCGCCCCCAACATGAAGATGCTGGACCGCCTGCTGGTGACAGGCGAAAAATCAGACATCGCTGAACTGGTGATTGTGGTCAACAAAATTGATTTGCAGGCATCCACCACTGCCTTTGCCCCCTATGAGCGCATGGGGTATCGCGTCCTCAAGACCAGCGCCTTGCGCGGGGACGGGATGGATGAATTGCGAGCGGCGCTTCGGGAAGGCATTTCGGTGTTCACGGGCCCCTCTGGCGTTGGGAAAACCAGCCTCTTGAATCGGATGCAGCCCGGATTGGCGCGGTCAGTCAAGTCGGTGGGGCGTTTCTCCGAAGAAGGGGTTCACACCACCCGCGACAGCGCCCTGATTCGATTGGACAGCGGCGGTTATCTGGCAGATACGCCGGGAATCCGCTCCATCGCTGTCTGGGATATTGAGCCAGATGAACTGGATGCTTATTATGTCGATATTGCGCCCTATGTGCTGGGCTGCAAATTCAGCAACTGCACCCATACCACCGAACCCGACTGCGCTGTGCGGCAGGCGGTCAAGGCGGGCCAGATTGCCGCACAGCGCTATCGAAATTATCTCGATCTGCGCGAAGAACTGCGCGAGACCTACATCGTCTATAATCGCTAGTGGCCGGTTCAGCCCTGCCACGATTTCTATTCTTCAAACAGATTTTCACCATGTGACAGGCGCCGGGCGATGGTGAAGGTCTGCAACTGTGAGCGCATGGTCGGGGCGTGTGCTGCCAGATAGCGGGCGGCGGCAATCAGGACTTGACGGGCAATCTCCGGTGAATGGCGGCTGATGAGGCTGTATTGATTGAAACAGGCTTCGACGCATTGGATGGTGTGGAAATTGCGATCCTCGCGCAAGAGCAGAGCGCCCATTTTCGCCATCAGTTTTTCGGGCGAGCCGCCACTGACCAGATACTGCGCCACCAATGTACCCGCCTGATTGACCTGCTGCTGTAGATTGAGCATGGATTCCAATTTATCCAGCAGCATATCGGGATTCTCGACGGGAGCGGGCTGCGGCAGTTTGACGGCTGGCACATTCAGGAAGCGGTCGAGATAGACGCTCATGGCGGCATCGAAAATGCCGCGCATCAAATCCAGCGATTCGATCCGCTGCAATCCCTGATGTACGGCATTGGCGAAGGTGAGGGTGTGCAGCGCCGTATCCCAATCGCCGAACTCGTTGCTGGTATGGAAGTGCGCGATGCGGCGGGCGGCGGCGAAGACAACCACACCAGCCAAGTCAACTGGCGGCAAGCCTTCGCGCAGGCATTCCAGCAGCGCATCGGCGATAACCTGCGGGTCATCCCCCAGCAAGGGCGTCAGCAGCGCCTCCATATCGGCGACCCTGCGCTTGTTTTTGCCGTCTGCGACGGCCTGCGGCAGTTGAGCGAAAGCCTCTTCCAGTATCAGGATTAAATCAATCGGCTTGCGCCAGGCATTGGATTCTTCCATACGGCGGGCATCCGTCAGATTCGGTACAACACTGGTAAATGCCAGTTCAGCATAATCCCAGCCGGCCTTGTCAACCGATTCCAGCGCCTTGTTGATGAAATCCAGGGTATGCCCCGCGTCCAAATAGCGGTGGTCGGTTGCCGCCGCAAAGAGCATATCAGCGATTTGCCGGTCATCAGCCCCAGCCCGCAATGCCGACACGACTGCCCGCTCGCCAGCCTGGGCATCCCGCACTTCCACAAATTGACGAAACCACTGCTTCAGAGTCGGGATGTCGGTTTCGCTGTTGGGGAGCGGGCGCGGGTTAAAGCGGGGCGACATGCCGGCGGTATCGCTGGCGACATCTGCCAGGCCATGGAACAGCGCCAGTGGATGGTCAAGCGGGTGCAGATAGGGAATGAGGTTCATGGTACAGGCCTGGGTGGTTAAGCCGCGCCCCCAATCCATGCCGCGATACTGCGTGCCAAATTCGAGACCAATGCGGAAAGGCTCATCAGCTGTCACGCCTTGCGCCAACTGACTAATCACGGCCTTGGCGACAACCAGACTGAGGTTGTGCTGCAGGCCATCGCGCAGGCGAGCCCGCTGGTGTTCGACTGTTTTGCCATTTGCTTCTGTATCGACATAGATGTCGCCATGGCGGATTTCGACCGGAAAGGCATCGATATCGTCCGCCCACAGGTCAAATGCGCCGCCGCTGGCAAGGTCAAAGCGGGCATGATGCCAATGACAGGTCAGGATGCCTTCTTCGACTGAGCCTCTGTCAAGCGGAAATCCCATGTGCGGACAGCGATTGTCAACCGCATAGACGCGCTCGCCATAAAGGAACAGCACGACTGGTTTGCCCTTGGGATGTACGGTGATGCTGCCTCTGTCGCGCAGTTCCTCAAGACCTGCGACCCGAACAAACGTATTATCTTTTTCCAGGACCATAATCATCTCCCATGCTGATTTTCATTATCATTATGCCTCATTATAATCATAATCGATTTTTCATCGCATAAAGGAACAATCTTGCCTGTACCAAAGGACAGCGGGACAGCATTCGGGATTTGACACGGTGACTGGCAGTTGATAGAATACAAGCTGCTTCCCTTGCATTGTCCATATCAAGATCGCACAAGGTTATATTATGTCCAACAATCGGCGGCTGATTCTGATGTTGGCGGCGGCGGCGATAATCGCTGCCTGCCTGGCTGCCATTCGGCTCGACCACGAGTCACTTTGGATTGACGAGACGCTGACCTGGTATCGGGCGAACCTGCCCATCCCCGATATGGTAGAGAACAGCATTGAGAATCGTCATACGCCCTTCTACTTTTTGCTGATGAAGGTCTGGCTCCAGTTTGAGGACAGCGATTTTTGGCTGCGGTTCTTCTCGGTGCTGTGTTTTGCGTCCACCGTGCCAGTCGTCTATGTCATCGGGCGGACGGTGGGGAATCGGCGAGCCGGATTATATGCGGTCGCGCTGGTGGTGACAGCGCCGTTTCTGATTCGTTACGCGCGTGAAGCGCGGATGTATGCCCTGCTGACCTTCTTTTGCAGTCTGGCGCTGATGAGCGTTGCCTTAATCATCTCCCGACAGTCCGACCAGGCGCCGCCGGTGATTGGCGCGGGTTTGCGCCGTCTGTGGCGTCAGTGGCGGGGAAGCGCTGTGCGTCTGCCGATAATTAGAACAATTGTTCAGGGGGGGGGGCGATGACCTTCTGTGGCTCACTTACATGGTCGCTGTGCTTGGCGGGATGCTCACTCACAATACAGCCGTCTTGCTGCCCATCGTGACGACGCTCATTTTTCTGGTGGCGATTGCCGCCGCATCCCAGTTCAGATGGCTGCGGTTGCGGAATCTCATCATCGCCAACCTGATCGTGCTGGCGCTGTACGGGTTCTATGTTCCTGGGCTGTTGACCGGCACCGGGGTGATCGCGCGAGGGCAGCCAACGTTGATAGACTTCCCGACGATTGAAAGGAACTTTATCCGAGTCTACGCGAACGAATACCTTCCTGTCCAGGCTCTCCTGCTGGTGGCGCTCGGCGCCCTTGCTCTGTGGGGCTGGCGGCGGCGGGGAGACTGGCGCTGGGTCGCTTTCACCCTGCTGGGGACCCTGGGACTGCCGCTGATGCTGGTGGTCGTGTCCGCGATCGTTGCGCGAGTGTTTGTCGGCCGCGTCATTATCTGGACGGCGATTCCGTTTTATATCGCCTGTGGGGTGGGTCTGGCGCGGCTGCCGTATGCGGGTCTGCGGCGTGTCGTTTTGGCGGTGCTTTTGCTGTGCAATCTGTACGGGGTGCTGAACGAATACGAACGAAGCCGCGAATCGTGGGATCGGATAGCGCAGACCGTGGCTCAAGCGGCTTCAAACGATGGCGCGGTGGTGCTATGCCCGCATTACGTGATCTTTCCGTTCAACTACTACTGGCGCCGCCATGAGCGTGAGCTAACGGTATTCGGCGGCTGGGATGTTGTGGTCAGCCCCTTCCTGAATGATGCCGGCAGCGAGATCTCGAAGTGGCGAAGTCAGGGTGAGTGGCGTGATTTCTTGTCCCTGCTCGACCATTATTCGGAGCTATGGATTATTGAACGTCCCTACCGCGACGAAGGCTGCGACCTAGCGGCGCTGCGAGAGGCGCTTTCCGAGCGCGAGCGGTTGGTCGAGGTGCCTGGCTTTACAGGTCTCAAGCTGTTTGTTTATGGGGCGGTCGGCTGATGCCTGAACATGCGCCAGCAGCTGCAGTCAGGAGATTGCAAGATTGATGATATTCGCTTATGCTTTTTATACATCTTTCAGTAAGGAGTGCCATGTCTAGCACAAGCACAAGGACGCGACTGATTCTGCTGGCGGCAATGATAGTGGCTTTCTGCCTCGCCACCATGCAGTTGGGTTCCAGGTCGCTGTCGCTTGATGAAACTATAACCTTTTGGCGGGCGCAGCTGCCCATCCCCGATATGGTGGAGGACAGCATTCAGCATCGTCATACGCCCTTCTACTTTGGAATTATGAAGGTCTGGTTCAGCTTGGGGGACAGCGAGTTTTGGATGCGGTTCTTATCGGTGCTGTTCTTTGTGTTCACTGTGCCAATCGCCTATGTCATTGGGCGGACTCTGGGGAATCGGCGGGCTGGTTTGTATGCCGCTTGCTTGGTGGCCACCGCGCCCTTTTTGCTTTACTATGCGCGGTATGCGCGGATGTATGCCCTGCTGACCTTCTTTTGCAGTCTGGCGCTGATGAGCGCTGCGCTGCTCATCTCCCGACAGTCTGACCAGCCGCCGCCGGTGATTGGCGCGGGTTTGCGCGGTTTGTGGCGTCAGTGGAGGGGAAGCGCTGCGCGGCTGCCGATAGTTAGAACAATTGTTCAGGGGGGGGACGACCTTCTGTGGCTCACTTACATTGTCGCTGTGCTTGGCGGGATGCTCACTCACAACACGGCCATCATGCTGCCCATCGTGACGACGCTCATTTTTCTGGTGGCGATTGCGGCTGCGCCGCGCTTCAGATGGCTGCGGCTGCGGAATCTCATCATTGCCAGTCTGGCTGTGCTGGCGCTGTATGCCTTTTGGATTCCCGGTCTGCTGCAGGCCCTTCCCCGGGGAACAATGGAATGGCAGCTAGCGCCCATACACAGGATTTTCCTCACAGTCTACGCTAATGGACACACTGCTCAAGCCATCGCGCTGCTGGTGCTGTGCGCTTTGGCGCTGTGGGGCTGGCGGCGGCGGGGAGACTGGCGCTGGGTTGCGTTCACCTTGGCTGGTTGGCTGGGGCTGCCGCTGCTGCTGCTGGTCGCGTCGGCGGTCTATCGCCCAGTGCTTTTTCCGCGGGTCATCATCTGGACGGCGATTCCGCTTTATGTCGCCTGTGGAGTGGGTCTGGCGCGGCTGCCGTATGCGGGTCTGCGCTATCTGGTGCTGGCGGGACTGCTGCTGATCAACCTGCATGGTGTGGGACAGGAATACAGCCGTGTCTTTTTTGAACCCTGGGATGAAGTGACGGCGGCCTTGGCTGAAGTGGCGGGGGGTGAGGCTGCGGTCGTGATTTGTCCGCATTTTACCGTCCGGCCTTTCAACTATTACTGGCGTGATTATGAGCGCGAGATGGTGGTATTCGGCAGATTTTGGGTTAAGTCGGTCGCGCCTTTCTTGGAAGCGGCTCACGGCGAGGTCTCGAGGTGGATGCTGTTGGGTGAGTGGGGAGATTTGGTGGGCCTGTTGGACGACTATGCCATGCTGTGGCTGGTTGTCCGTGTATCTCGCTATGACACTTCAGCCTACTGTGATTCGCTGCCCGCCGGCGGGGTGCTGGTTGCCGAGCGCCGGTTTGGCGACCTCAGGCTGCTTGGCTACGCTCGCCGTGACGCGCCAGCCGGCAGATTGCAAGATTGATAAAGTTCGCTTATGCTTTGCCCTGTGATTGATACATCTTTCAGTAAGGAATGCCATGCCTAGCACAAGGACGCGACTGATTTTGCTGGCGGTAATGATAGGGGCTTTCTGCCTCGCCACCATGCAGCTGGGTTCCAAGCCGCTGTGGTTTGATGAAGCTGTGACCTTTTGGCGGGCGCAGCTGTCCATCCCCGATATGGTAGAGAACAGCATTCAGCATCGTCATACGCCCTTCTACTTTTTGCTGATGAAGGTCTGGCTCAGCTTGGGGGACAGCGAGTTTTGGATGCGGTTCTTGTCGGCGCTGTGCTTTGTGTTCACGGTGCCAGTTGTCTATGTCATCGGGCGGACGGTGGGGAATCGGCGGGCTGGGTTATATGCGGTCGCGCTGGTGATAACAGCGCCGTTTCTGATTCGTTACGCGCGCGAAGCGCGGATGTACACCATGCTGACCTTCTTTTGCAGTCTGGCGCTGATGAGCGCTGCGCTGCTCATCTCCCGACAGTCCGACCAGCCGCCGCCGGTGATTGGCGCGGGTTTGCGCGGTTTGTGGCGTCAGTGGCGGGGGAGCGCTGCGCGTCTGCCGATAGTTAGAACAATTGTTCGGGGGGGGGGGGGGGGAAGGACGACCTTCTGTGGCTCATTTACATTGTTGCTGTTCTTGGCGCGATGTTCACTCACAATACGGCCGTCCTGCTGCCCATCGTGACGACGCTCATTTTTCTGGTGGCGATTGCCGCTGCACCCCAGTTCAGATGGCTGCGGCTGCGGAATCTCATCATCGCCAACCTGATCGTGCTGGCGCTGTACGGGTTCTATGTTCCTAAGCTGTTGACCAGCGCCGACGCGAGTTTCGCGCGACGGCCGCCAACGTTGATAGACTTCCCGACGATTGAAAGGAACTTTATCCGAGTCTACGCGAACGAATACCTTCCTGTCCAGGCTCTCATGCTGGTGACGCTCTGCGCCCTTGCTCTGTGGGGCTGGCGGCGGCGGGGAGACTGGCGCTGGGTCGCCTTCACCCTGGTGGGTTCGCTGGGACTGCCGCTGATGCTGGTGGTCGTGTCCGCGCTCCTTACGCGAGTATTTATCGGCCGCGTCATTATCTGGACGGCGATTCCGCTTTATGTCGCCTGTGGGGTGGGGCTGGCGCGGCTGCCGTATGCGGGTCTGCGGCCTGTCGTTTTGGCGGTGTTTTTGCTGTGCAATCTGTACGGGGTGCTGAACGAATACGAACGAAGCCGAGCATCGTGGGATCGGATAACGCAGACCGTGGCTCAAGCGGCTTCAAGCGATGGCGCGGTAGTGCTATGCCCGGATTACGTGGTCTATCCGTTCAACTACTACTGGCGCCGCCATGAGCGTGAGCTAACGGTATTCGGCAGATTTTGGGGTGAGACGGTCGCGCCTTTCTTAGAAGCGGCTCACGGCGAGGTCTCGAAGTGGCTACATAAGGGTGAGAAGCGTGATTTCTTGTCCCTGCTCGACCATTATTCGGAGCTATGGATTATTGAACGTCCCTCCAGCAGCAAAGGCTGCGACTTAGCGGCGCTGCGAGCGGCGCTTTCCGAGCGCGAGCGGTTGGTCGAGATGCCCGGCTTTACAGGTCTCAGGCTGTTTGTTTATGGGGCGGTCGGCTGATGCCTGAACATGCGCCAGCAGCTGCAGTCAGGAGATGGCAAGATTGATGATATTCGCTTATGCTTAGCCGTACAATTCATCTATCTTTCAGTAAGGGAGGGATATGATGTCTAGCACAAGGACGCGGCTGATTCTGCTGGCGGTAATGATAGTGGCTTTCTGCCTCGCCACCATGCAGCTGGGTTCCAGGCCGCTGTGGTTTGATGAAGCTATGACCTTTTGGCGGGCGCAGCTGCCCATCCCCGATATGGTGGAGGACAGCATTCAGCATCGTCATACGCCCTTCTACTTTGGAGTTATGAAGGTCTGGCTCAGCTTGGGGGACAGCGATTTTTGGATGCGGTTCTTGTCGGCGCTGTTCTTTGTGTTCACCGTGCCAGTTGTCTATGTCATTGGGCGGACGGTGGGGAACAGGCGGGCTGGCTTGTATGCCGCTTGCTTGGTGGCCACCGCGCCCTTTTTGCTTCACTATGCGCGTGAAGCGCGCATGTATGCCATGCTGACCTTCTTTTGCAGTCTGGCGCTGATGAGCGCTGCGCTGCTCATCTCCCGACAGTCCGACCAGCCGCCGCCTGTCATCGGGGCGGGTCTGCGCGGTTTGTGGCGTCAGTGGAGGGGAAGCGCTGTACGACTGCCGATAGTTAGAACAATTGTTCAGGGGGGGGGGCGATGACCTTCTGTGGCTCACGTACATGGTCGCTGTTCTTGGCGCGATGTTCAGCCACAATACAGCCATCATGCTACCCATCGTGACGACGCTGATTTTTCTGGTGGCGATTGCGGCCGCGCCGCGCTTCAGATGGCGGCAGCTGTGGAATCTCATCATTGCCAGTCTGGCTGTGCTGGCGCTGTATGCCTTTTGGATTCCCGGTCTGCTGCAAGTCCTCGAGACCGGGAAAGGAATGGAATGGCGGCTAGCGCCCATAGACAGGATTTTTCTCAGAGCCTACACCAGTTACGGAATCTACGAAAACGAAGGCATTGCCCAAGCCACCCTGCTGGCGCTGCTGGTGCTGTGCGCTTTGGCGCTGTGGGGCTGGCGGCGGCGGGAGGACTGGCGCTGGGTCGCCTTCACCTTGGCTGGTTGGCTGGGGCTACCGCTGCTGCTGCTGGTCGCGTCGGCGGTCTATCGCCCAGTGTTTTATCCGCGGGTCATCGTCTGGACGGCGATTCCGCTTTATGTCGCCTGTGGGGTGGGTCTGGCGCGGCTGCCGTATGCGGGTCTGCGCTATCTGGTGCTGGCGGGACTGCTGCTGGTCAACCTGTATGGTGTGGGACGGGAATACGGCCGAGACATTTATGAACCCTGGGATGAAGTGACAGCGGCGCTAGCTGAAGTGGCGGGGAATGCTGCTGCGGTCGTGATTTGTCCACATTTTACCGTCCGGCCTTTCAACTATTACTGGCGTGATTATGAGCGCGAGACGGTGGTATTCGCCAGGGTTCGGGCTAGAGAGGTCGTGCCTTTCTTGGAAGCGGCTCACGGCGAGGTCTCGAAGTGGAATCTGCGGGGTGAGAAGCGCGATTTGGTGAGCCTGTTGGACGATTATGCCCTGCTGTGGCTGGTTATCCGCGTATCTTCCTATGCCTCTGAAGCCCACTGTGTTTCGATTCCCGAAGACGGGATGCTGGTTGCCGAGCGCCGGTTTGGCGACATCAGGCTGCTTGGCTACGTCAGCCGGCAATTGCAAGATTGATAATCTTCGTTTATGCTTTGCCCTGTGATTTATACATCTTTCAGTAAGGAGTGCCATGTCTAGTCAAAGGACGCGACTGATTCTGCTGGCGGTAATGATAGTGGCTTTCTGCCTCGCCACCATGCAGCTGGGTTCCAGGTCGCTGTCGCTTGATGAAGCTATGGCCTTTTGGTGGGCGCAGCTGCCCATCCCCGATATGGTAGAGGACAACATTGATAGTCGTCATACGCCCTTCTACTATGGAGTTATGAAGGTCTGGCTCGGCTTGGGGGACAGCGAGTTTTGGCTGCGGTTCTTATCGGCGCTGTGCTTTGTGTTCACGGTGCCAATCGCCTATGTCATCGGGCGGACTGTGGGGAACAAGCGGGCTGGCTTGTATGCCGCCTGCTTGGTGGCCACCGCGCCCTTTCTGCTTCACTATGCGCGTGAAGCGCGGATGTACGCCATGCTGACCTTCTTTTGCAGTCTGGCGCTGATGAGCGCTGCCTTAATCATCTCCCGACAGTCCGACCAGCCGCCGCCGGTGATTGGCGCGGGTTTGCGCCGTCTGTGGCGCGGAAAGACCGCGCGGCTTTCAGCTTGGAGAGCCTTTCTCAGGGAAGACGACTTTCTTTGGCTGGTGTACATCTTGGCTGTGCTTGGCGGGATGTACACTCACAATACGGCCATCATGCTGCCCATCGTGACGACGCTCATTTTTCTGGTGGCGATTGCGGCTGCACCGCGCTTCAGGTGGCAGCGGCTGCGGAATCTCATCATTGCCAGTCTGGCTGTGCTGGCGCTGTATGCTTTTTGGATTCCCAGTCTGCTGAACAGCGGGAATCCGGAACCGTGGCTGCCCGCGCCAGTACGCAAAACCTTTCTCAAAGTCTACGCTAATGGAGACACTACCCAAGCCATCGCGCTGCTGGTGCTGTGCGCTTTGGCGCTGTGGGGCTGGCGGCGGCGGGAAGACTGGCGCTGGGTCGCGTTCGCCCTGCTGGGGACCCTGGGACTGCCACTGCTGCTGCTGGTCGCGTCGGAGGTCTATCGCCAGGTGTTTTATCCGCGGGTCATCATCTGGACGGCGATTCCGCTTTATGTCGCCTGTGGGGTGGGGCTGGCGCGGCTGCCGTATGCGAGTCTGCGCTATCTGGCGCTGATGGGCTTGCTGCTGGTCAACCTGCATGGGGTGGGACGGGAATACAGCCGTGTCTTTTTTGAACCCTGGTATGAAGTGACGGCGGCGGTGGCTGAAGTGGCGGGGGATGCTGCTGCGGTCGTGATTTGTCCGCATTTCTCCATCCAGCCTTTCAATTATTACTGGCGTGATTATGAGCGCGAGACGGCTGTATTCGGCAGGGTTTGGGGTGAGACGGTCGCGCCTTTCTTGGAAGCGGCTCACGGCGAGGTCTCGAAGTGGCGGCAGCGGGGTGAGAAGCGCGATTTGGTGGGCCTGTTGGACGACTATGCCCTGCTGTGGCTGGTTATCCGCGTAGCTCCCCATGCCTCTGAAGCCCACTGTGTTTCGATTCCCGAAGACGGGATGCTGGTTGCCGAGCGCCGGTTTGGCGACCTCAGGCTGCTTGGCTACGCCCGACGTTGACGCGCCAGCCGGCAGATTGCAAGATTGATAAACTTCGCTTATGCTTTGCCCTGTGATTGATACATCTTTCAGTAAGGAATGCCATGCCTAGTCAAAGAACGCGGCTGATTCTGATGTTGGCGGCGGCGGTGATAATCGCTGCCTGTCTGGCTGCCATTCGGCTCGACCACGAGTCACTTTGGCTTGACGAGACGCTGACCTGGTATCGGGCGCATCTGCCTATCCCTAAACTGGTGGAGGACAGTGTGCGAAGAGGACATAATCCCTTCTACTTTTTGCTGATGAAGGTCTGGCTCAGCTTGGGGGACAGCGAGTTTTGGATGCGGTTCTTGTCGGTGCTGTGCTTTGTGTTCACGGTGCCAGTTGTCTATGTCATCGGGCGGACGGTGGGGAATCGGCGAGCCGGGTTATATGCGGTCGCGCTGGTGATAACAGCGCCGTTTCTGATGCGTTACGCGCGCGAAGCGCGGATGTATGCCCTGCTGACCTTCTTTTGCAGTCTGGCGCTGATGAGCGCTGCGCTGCTTATCTCCCGACAGTCCGACCAGCCGCCGCCGGTGATTGGCGCGGGTTTGCGCCGTCTGTGGCGTCAGTGGAGGGGAAGCGCTGTGCGTCTGCCGATAATTAGAACAATTGTTCAGGGGGGGGGGCGATGACCTTCTTTGGCTCACTTACATGGTCGCTGTGCTTGGCGCGATGTTCACTCACAATACGGCCATCTTGCTGCCTGTGGTGACGACGCTGATTTTTCTGGTGGCGATTGCCGCCGCATCCCAGTTCAGATGGCTGCGGCTGCGGAATCTCATCATCGCCAACCTGATCGTGCTGGCGCTGTACGGGTTCTATCTTCCTGGGCTGCTGACCAGTGCCGACGCGAGTTTCGCGCGACGGCAGCCAACGTTGATAGACTTCCCGGCGATTCAAAGGAACTTTGTCAGAGTCTACGCGAACGAATACCTTCCTGTCCAGGCTCTCGTGCTGGTGACGCTCTGTGCCTTTGCTCTGTGGGGCTGGCGGCGGCGGGGAGACTGGCGCTGGGGCGCTTTCACCCTGCTGGGGACCCTGGGACTGCCGCTGATGCTGCTGGTCGTGTCCGCGATCCTTGGGCAAGTGTTTATCGACCGCGTCATTATCTGGGCGACGATCCCGTTTTATGTCGCCTGTGGGGTGGGTCTGGTGCGGCTGCCGAGCTTGGGTCTGCGGCCTGTCGTTTTGGCGGTGCTTTTGCTGTGCAATCTGTACGGGGTGCTGAACGAATACGAACGAAGCCGCGAATCGTGGGATCGGATAACGCAGACCGTGGCTCAAGCGGCTTCAAACGATAGCGCGGTCGTGCTATGCCCGGATTGGGTGATCTTTCCGTTCAACTACTACTGGCGCCGCCATGAGCGTGAGCTAACGGTATTCGGCGGCCTGGATGTTGTGGTCAGACCCTTCCTGGATGATGCCGGCAGCAGGGTCTCGAAGTGGACGCGGAAGGGTGAGCAGCATGATTTCTTGTCCCTGCTCGACGATTATTCGGAGCTATGGATTATTGAACGTCCCTACGCCAGCGGCGCAGGCTGCGACTTAGCGGCGCTGCGAGAGGCGCTTTCCGAGCGGTTGGTCGAGGTGCCCGGCTTTACACGTCTCAAGCTGTTTGTTTATGGGCCGGCCGGCTGATGCCTGAACATGCGCCAGCAGCCCTTGTTGAACAAACCCCTTCGCTGTGCGGGATTCGGCACTTGTGAGGCCAGTTCCCAAGTGCTAGACTACATGATCCGGGTCCTGCGGAAAACGGGTTTATTCAAGCCGAACCAGAGATGTGGAGGACAATCGTTGCCCGAACAAGCCCTGTACCTCAAATGGCGACCCCTTTCTTTTGATGATGTTGTGGGACAGGAGCATATCACGCGCACCCTCCGCAATTCGTTGATTCGCGGGCGCGTTCGCCATGCCTATCTCTTTAGCGGTCCGCGCGGAACTGGCAAGACGACCAATGCCCGCCTGCTGGCGAAAGCGGTTAATTGCAGCCATGAGGATGCCGCCCAGCGCCCCTGCAATGCCTGCCCCAACTGTATGGCGATTAACGAGGGGCGCTTTCTTGATTTGATTGAGATTGACGCCGCCTCGCATACTGGCGTGGATGATGTCCGTGACCTGCGCGACAAAATCGCCTTTACGCCGGGCGAGGGCAAATACAAGGTCTATATCATTGACGAGGTTCATCGCTTTAGCGGCAATGCCTTTGACGCCCTGCTGAAAACCCTCGAAGAACCCCCGGCTCATGCGATTTTTGTGCTGGCGACCACCGAAATTGACAAAGTGCCGGCGACCATCAAGAGCCGCTGTCTGCAATTTGAGTTCAGGCGGGTTTCCATGAAAGAGGTCAGCCAGCGGCTGGCTTTTATCGCCGCTAACGAGAAGCTGTCGATTGAGCCAGCGGCGCTGGAATTGATTGCGCGTCAGGGGACGGGCAGCGTCCGCGACAGCATCAGTCTGCTTGACCAGATTGTAACCGACCCGCAGGAAGAAGTGAGCCTGGAACTGGCGCAGAAGATGCTTGGCACAGCGAATACCATCTATGTCAGGGACCTGGTGCATGCGCTGGTTGACGAAGAGGTGGCGCTGGGCATTCACATCATCAATAAGGCAATTGATGCGGGCAGCGACCCGCGGCAATTTGGGCAGCAAATTGTTGAATGTCTGCGTAATGTGATGCTGGCGCAAACAGCCAGCGCCGATTTGGTCGAGGCATCGCAGGAAGACCGGGCTATGTACGACCAGCTTGCTGGCAGCATCGGTCGGTCGCGTCTGCTCAAGGCGATTCGCGCCTTTAACGAGGCGGTCAATAATTATACCGGCGGCTGGCAGCCGCAGTTGGCCTTGGAATTGGCTTTGATTGACATTTTGCAGTCTCCTGAAGCTCAAGCGGTCAAGCCGCCGCCGCCGCCGAGCCGTCCCGTATCCCCTTCGAAACAGGCGAAAGTGGCTGCTGAAGGTGCGGATGCGGGGGAAGCGGGCAGCGATTTTGAACGTGCTGAAACAACTGCTCTTGGCGAAGCGCCCATTTATTCGGTCGGCAAAATCCACCAGGGCTGGATGCGGATTTTAACGCGAATCAACCAGTATAATCGCAATATCCCCCCGCTTTTGGAACATGCTCATGTCCGCACGATAGAGGGGAATCGGCTGATATTGGGAGTGCCAACCGAGTTTTTTCAGCAGAAGATTGCCGACCCGCAGCGAGCGCGATACATCGAACAGGCGATTTATGACCTGCACCGTGTCAAGCTGCGCATAGAAGTTCAGGTTGTGGATGACGTCGCTGTGCCGAATGCAGCGCTTGATGAGAATGGCGATGAGGATGACCCACTGCTCGCCAAAGGGAAAGAACTGGGCGGGGTGATTGATGAGCAAGGCTAAGCTGGGTGCCTGGTTTATGGGGACATTCATAACGGACGTTCTGAACCCTCTGTTTATCATCTCGCTGGCGCTGTTTGTGAGCGTGGGTTACATCCTTACGTTGCTGATGCCAGTACGGATTGAGCATTGGGTGACGGTGTTTGTCGTCTGCACGCTTGTTCCCTTGGTCTGGCTTGCGGCCGGGGCTTATGCCAAGTGGAAGCGAGGCGTGTCTGTCAAAAGTCAGGCTTCCTGGCGGACGCTGCTGCCTTTGCTGCCGCTGCTTATCTTGGCGCCGGCGATTTGGGCGGAGTTCGCGCATCCGACCATGCAGATTTTGCACCATGCCAATGTCCATGTCGGCTATATCCATCAATTGCTCTATGGCGCCGCGCCGCCTGAGAATGTGTTTGTCGCCGGGTATCCTGGCAATTACTACTGGTTATACCACGCTTATTTAGCCGCCATTGTCAAAATAACCTCTTTCAGTCCGCCGACGGTCGCTTCAATGGTGAATGTGATTGCCATATTCAGCAGTTTCGCCTGGATTGGTCAGACTTTGAAAATCCTCAAGCTCGGCAAGCCCGGCACCATTCATTGGGGCTTGATGATCTTGCTGGTGTACTTTTCGATTAATATCACCGGCGTTATATCCATCTTGGGGCATGTGCTGAACGGGACGTATTCACCCCATGCCTTTGATATTATGCTGCTTGACGGGGGGGACGACCGCCTGCATAGTGTGCTTGGCAAAGTCCTGAACTTTACCAGCGTAACATTGGGGATTACACTATTCAACGCAGCCCTTTACGCCTGCGTCAAGCTGGTGAAGCTCGAGATTGAACTTGCCACGCTAATCCTGTTATCCGCTTGCGGCACAGCAGCCCTGGCGGTGCGCGAGATTGCTGCCCTGCATATTGTTGTGGCTCTGTTGGGCGGTATGGCTCTGATGGCTGCGTTGCATGGCTTGCGGTCTCGTGACGTGGCCGGACAGGCTCGGATATTTTGGCGAGACCTGACCAGCAGGGTTTCGCCGACCATGCTGCTGCTCTGGTTGGCTGTCAGTCTCCTGCTGTCGCTTCCATTAGTGAAGTACAACCTCGATATTGTCAGCAGTTTTCAATCCGGCCGCCCCTTTGGTTTTCCCAATATGGTCAATGTCAACAAGATAGTCACGGCGGTTCTCTTGTTCATACCGCTCTATATGCTTCAATGTATATTCGTCTGGCAGAATCGAAATCGTGCTGGGTCATTCCTTATACTGGGCGCGGTCATCATCGCTTCAGTGACCTTGGTGCTGTATCTGCCCGACGGGAATCAATATAAAGGCATTTATTTTCTGGCTGCGATGATGGCCATATCCAGCTTGCTTGCCTTGCAAAAGTTGCAAAACAGCGGTAGCGGTCGGTGGCGGCGCATGGGCTGGCTGGTGTCTGCGGCATATTTTGTCCTGGTGCTGTCACAAGTGCTTTACGTTTCCAGCAACTTTGTCAACAAAGTCCAAACCTTTGGAGACATGGGGCATCGCTTTGATGGCATTCATATTGAAAATACGGATGATGCCGATCAGAGAATATCTGCGTATTACTGGATTCGTGATTATACGCCGTCAGATGCGATTGTTGTCCTGCCGCTGATTCCATCCATCCATTCAAACCTGTATCATGAAAGGCTGCTGTATGTGCGCCTGCTGCAACTGCATTTTGCCGCCAGCGCTCTCGCGTATCACGAACGCGCATACCATCTGGAGATATTCTACAATGAGGATACAAGCTGGGATGATTATGAAAGATTGATTGAACGCATGACAGGCAGCCTGCCCGGGCGTCCGATGTATGCTGTTGTGAAAGATGAGGAAATCAGTCCCGAAATCATGCAACAGCGCGGCAGCCGATTAGTCTATGAACACGCGGGTAATGGCGCTAATGTGTATTGGCTGAACCCGGAAGCGAGACGATAACTTTTGTATTCTGACCTTAGGCAGGTTTAATAGAACGAAAGAACAAGTAACGGGAGATGAGACATGACAAGGCGACGGAGTGGTAGACGCGGTTCTTCGGCTGGCTTGCCCGGCGGTGGCAATCCGATGGCAATGTTGCAGAAAATGCAGCAGGATATGGCCGAGGCGCAGGAAAGCCTCGAAAAAGAAACCCTGGAGGTGACGGTCGGGGGTGGCGCCATTAAAGTTGTTATCACCGGACATCAACGGGTACGGGCGGTCGAGGTCAATCCTGACATCATTGACATGGATGATGAAGAATGGCTCGACGACCTGCAAGATTTGCTGGTGGCGGCTGTCAATCAGGCGATTGAACAAAGTCAGACGATGGCAGCAGAACGCATGGAAAAAATCACGGGTGGGCTTGGCAATATCCCGGGTTTGGGCGGTTTGCTCGGTTAGATTGTGTTAGCGATGGTGAGTGATGGGGTGCGTTTATGA
Organism: Aggregatilineales bacterium; assembly: GCA_965214515.1. Taxonomy (GTDB): domain Bacteria; phylum Chloroflexota; class Anaerolineae; order Aggregatilineales; family Phototrophicaceae; genus UBA6055. The sequence continues at coordinate 1,838,356 of OZ243955.1, read as the reverse complement.
ACAGTGCCATTCCGGAACCTGTAACCAAGTTGGTCGAAGCCTTTTCGCAGTTGCCAGGGGTAGGTCCCAAGACAGCTTCCCGATTGACGTATTATCTGCTGCGTGCTTCTGACGATGTTTCGCTGAGTTTGGCAACGGCGCTGACGAATCTCAAAGCACAAACGCAATTTTGCAGTGTTTGCTTCAATATCACAGTAGGCGACCCATGTCCTATCTGTAGTTCGCGGCAGCGTGAAACCGAGTCGATTGCAGTCGTCGAAGAGCCGCTGGACTTGATGGCGATTGAGCGGACTGGCATCTATAAAGGGCGGTATCATGTGCTGCATGGCGCGATTTCGCCAGTGAACGGCATTGGACCCGATGACCTCAAAATACGCGAGTTGGTCAAGCGCGTCGAAGATGACAAGGTGCTTGAGGTGATTGTTGCGACCAATCCCGGTATGGAAGGCGATGCAACGGCCATGTATCTGCAACGGGAACTGGCAGGTACGGGCGTCAAAATCACACGATTGGCGCGTGGCTTGCCAACTGGCGGCGATTTGGAGTATGTCGATGCTGTGACGTTGATGCGAGCTTTAGAGGGACGACATGAGTTGTGACCGTTGAGGAAATGCGAGACAGGATGAGAATTTGGAAGTCTCCTTTTGTTTCTGTTGGCGTGGTCGGGCTGCTGGGCATTGGGAGTTTTCTGATAGACACCCCTCATATTCTGCTCTCGATGCGAGTTGCCTTCGCCGGTGTCCTATTTGTTTTGCCTGGCGGATTTATTTTCTCACTGATACCGGTGCGTGATTCCTGGAATGTCATTGATTTTGCAGGATATGGATTTGCCATCTCGCTCGTTTTGATGGGCATATTGGGATTGCTAGCCAGAACGCTCCATTGGACCTTCGACCTCATTGAGATTTTCTGGTACGGACTGATTATACTGGGCTTGATAGCATTCTCCCTTAAAATGAAAAATCGCTCTGCAAGACTTGCAAAATTTAGCACATCTTCCAAGGCATTATTGGCGATCATCTTGGTTCAGGTGTTGCTCTTTGCTTATAGTGGTGTTTTTGTTATAAATTCTGACCAGCCTACCTACGATGCAGAAGTAACCAATTTCTTGCGTGCAGAGCCGCTGGATTGGTTAGAGATTTATTATGATACGGGCAATTTGATTTCAGATCGTTTTTATTTGTCATATTGGACACTGGCACAATCGTTAATGGTGGATATAAGCGGTGTTCATATTTTGCAAGCGCAACTCATGATTAATGGCTTGATGGTTCTGTTGACGACGGTTGCCATCTACATATTTGCAAGAAATTTGGGACATGATCCCAAGATGGCTTTAATCATTGTCCTACTTAGTTTGCTGTGTTATAGCGTTTTGACCCAAAATGGTCGTCAGGCGGGGGCGCAGTTTTTCCGGCGTCCAATACAGGACAAGTTGGTTGCCGGTTTTGTTTTAGCACCGATTACAATATCCACCGCTTATATCTGTGCTGTATCACGTCGTCGCTTTGCTTACATTGGTTTTGCGCTGTCGTTTCTTTCAATGATGTTTGCACATGTCATGATGGCGGGATTTGTCCTTGTTGCTATCGGGATTTGGTGTCTGGTTCGGCTAGTATTGGACAAACAAGGCAGGTTAAATGCAATTGTTATTGGGCTGATTGCCGCTGTCATCTTTTCTCCTGCGGTCTTTCTTCGCTTGAATACGGACACGAGTATTTATAATTATGGCGATGAGACAGTTCCAGCCCGGCAGAAGGTGCTTGTTGACGAAGAAAGCGGGTTTTATATAATCCATCCGAACGTAGCCGGCACTTTAACTTATACCCTTTTGTTATCAGTCTCCGCCGCAATTGTTTTGCGAGCGAGGATGCGTAAGCCATTCAATAACGAGAGTATGTTAATGTTGGCATTGGCGCTCACAGCAGGAATTGGACTCATACCCTATACCGCCTGGATATATGGTCGATTGGTATCGATACCGCACATTATACGTGTTCTTTGGCTTCTGCCTTATGGATATATGCTGAGCTTCGTCTTGCAAACAGGCTGGGACATATTATGCAGCTATAATCCCCGAATCAGAGACAAAACGAGGTGGCTGCAGCAGGATAAGGTGGTCATCCCTTTTCTTAGTCTGACCATTCTGGTTACTGTGATATTGCTCAACGTTCAACGCAATGTTGATTTCTCGAGAGATATAGTATCCGCGTTTGAAAGAGAGGAAGAATTGCTGGAGGTTGCTGAATATATTGAATCCAATCATGATGAGCGAGTTTGGGTTCTAGGAAGTCCTGATTATCGTAATGTAATCCCTTCGATAAGCTCAAAAGCAATAACGCTCTCGCATTTCAATTCTTTGCGCATGATATTGCATTCCGGCATCTCGCAAGAGCAGGCGGCGATGCAAATTGATGACAATCTTCATTTTTTTAATAGCTATGTCTCATTAGAAGAAAAGCTGAGCATTATTGACAAATATGATATTGATTATTTGCTTTTCGATCCTAAATACAGTCATATGATGGATATGCTGTTTGACTTTGAAGCCGGACGATTCGAGCTTGTCTACGCTCAAGATTCGGTGAAATTAGTCAAAATAAACTAGATGTTATGTTGCAACCGGCACTCTCTTGGGGGGTGCCTGGATTCTCATTGGAATGGGCACTGGAATGACTAAGGATTGCGCTCCCGGTTGCCCTCGTGTGAAGTCACGCCAGTGGAACTGAATTTCCGAAAATAGATGCCTTCCCTCAGCTTCTCCGATGTCTTCTCTATAATTAATCGGCATTCAACGTATGAATCTTCCAGGATCTTCCGCGATTCTTCAGACAGACACGGCTTGCCTTTATCCCCCGATGGCGTGACAAAGAACACATTTTTCACAAGTTCGCTATCCTTGATTCGCTGCTTCAGTCGCCTGAATCCCAGCCTGTATATCGCTTTGCCGAACAGCCACCCCAAGGTCGAGAACCAGATGTGCCTCGGATTGACCGATGCGTTCACCACTCCTTGCGGAACGCCCTCGAATTTCGGAGTCCCGCAAAGAGAAGCCAAGATCTCCAGCACGGCGTCCGTCTCTGTGACAAGTGCGGGAAAGTAGAAGGTCAGAATGTCGGTCTCGATGCGGAAAATATCCCCGAGCTTCTTCGGGGTCAGCCTGTCACGCACCACCGCCCTCTCCAGATGTCTGTCGCCAAAGAGGGCTGATGGCTCTCCACGGCTCTTCCTGAACTTCATCATGGAAAGAGCTCGCTCCTGATAATCTCTGACAAGGACAACCAGCAGTATCTTGAGGCCTTCTTCCTCAAGAAGCGCTGTAACACCAGACAACAGGGCGGGATCCCTGTAGGCGTTGTTTGTTATATCGCAAAGCAGCTTCCCTGGTTCTCTTTGCAGTTCCCGCCAAACTCGTTTGAAGGCCTTTGATGAGCAGTAATACGCGCCCTCCTTGATTTCAGGAAAGACGAAGTTCGTATGACTTTTCAGGATTCGGTAGAGGAACTCGCTTCCAGACCGCCCTGGTCCAACTACTAGCAGATAATCATACATTATTGACAGCATCCGAAGTAATACGGTACAGAAAATGGTATAAAACGCTTTGGGCAAATATCACCGCAAGGGCAGGGTATCACATTGTCTAAGCAATTTCAATGAGCGTTTAGTCTTTCGTAGCCGCCAGTTGTCATTGTGGTTGTGGTTTTCGATTTGGTTTGAAACACCCCTTGACAGGATAATGATGATGTGTCAAAATAAGTTTTCCTGTGAGGGGACATAGCTCAGTTGGGAGAGCGCCTCGTTTGCACCGAGGAGGTCAAGGGTTCGAGTCCCTTTGTCTCCACAGGGTTTGCTGCCTTATGGTAGTGAGTGCGTCTTGACAGCTGAATAAACAACGCGCAGGTAATAGCAAGAAACGCGAGTCAAGCAAGTCGGTGTCTCCGCATGATATATGGTGGAAAGCGAAGAAGGGTGCACAGTGGATGCCTAGGCATGTCGTGCCGAGGAAGGACGTGTTATGCTGCGAAGAGCTGCGATGAGGTGCATAAGACCGCAAGAGTCGCAGATGTCCGAATGGGGAAACCCGCTGGGGTTCAAACCTCAGCATCCCGTGAGGGAGGGTAAGCGCTCGAAGTGAAACATCTGAGTAGGGCGAGGAAAAGAGAAGATTCTGCGAGTAGTGGCGAGCGAAAGCGGATTAGCCCAAACCGTCTGCTGCGGCAGGCGGGGTTGCAGGACTCTATTGGAAGGACGGAAGCTGAAGCGGAAGGATCTGGGAAGGTTTGCCATAGAGGGTGAGAGCCCCGTATGCGCAGGCGGAAGTCTTTTGGAGTATCCTGAGTACCACGATAGACGCTAACATTGTGGGAAACTGGGGGGACCACCCTCCAAGGCTAAATACACGACATGACCGATAGCGCAGCAGTACCGTGAGGGAAAGGTGAAAAGAACCCCGGCGAGGGGAGTGAAAGAGAATCTGAAACTGTGTACTTACAACCGGTCGGAGGTGGCGCGAGCTGCTGACGGCGTGCCTTTAGGAGAATGAGCCAGCGAGTTAATGTGTGTGGCGAGCTTAAGACAGGTCAGTCGTAGGCGCAGGGAAACCGAGTCTGAAGAGGGCGTTGAAGTGGCACATATTAGACACGAAACCATGCGAGCTAACCATGGCCAGGGCGAAAGTACGGTAAAGCGTAATGGAGGTCCGCACCCACCAATGTTACAAAATTGGGGGAGGAGTTGTGGTTAGGGGTGAAATGCCAAACGAGCATGGAGATAGCTTGTTCTCCCCGAAACAGCTTTAGGGCTGGCGTTGTGGAGAGGGTGTCGGAGGTAGAGCACTGTCTGGGCTAGGGGGCGTCGAGCTTACTGAACCCAAGCAAACTCCGAATGCCGGCATGCTTGCCACAGCAGTTGGACTGTGTGAGATGAGTTACATGGTCAAGAGGGAAAGAGCCCGGACCCTCGTCTAAGGTCCTGGAATGGGTGCTAAGTGTGAAACGAGGTGAATGTGTCGAGACAGCCAGGAGGTTGGCTTAGAAGCAGCCATCCTTGAAAGAGTGCGTAACAGCTCACTGGTCGAACGCATTTGCGCGGATAATGTAACGGGTCTCAAGCATCCTGCCGAAGACAGGGATCACTTTAAGTGATGGTAGGGGAGCGTTCTGTATGCGGTGAAGGTATTCTGTGAGGGGTGCTGGAGCGTGCAGGAGTGCGAATGCTGGCATGAGTAGCGAGAAATAAGTGAGAACCTTATTCGCCGTAAGTCCGAGGTTTCCGACGGAAGGTCAGTCCGCGTCGGGTTAGTCGGTCCTAAGTCGAGGCTGAGAAGCGTAGGCGATGGATAACGGGTTAATATTCCCGTACCGGTAGATGGAGTGTTTGGTGTTGCTTTTGGTAGGGTCAGCCTCTGAGTGGATTGAGGTGGCAAGCGGTGAGATGCCGTGAAGCCGTGCCTTCGGGCAGGAAGTGGCTGGAATCAAGGGACGAGAAAAGCATTGGACATTTAGAAGTTTGCCGTCCGTACCGCAAACCGACACAGGTGGACGGGTAGAGTATACCCAGGCGAACGGGAGACCCTCTGCTAAGGAATTAGGCAAAATGGATCCGTAACTTCGGGAGAAGGATCGCCTGATCTTGTGGGATTAGGTTGCAGTGAAAAGGCTCTGCCGACTGTTTACCAAAAACACAGGTCTCTGCGAAAGCGCAAGCTGAAGTATAGGGGCTGACGCCTGCCCAGTGCCGGAAGGTTAAGTGGAAGGGTGAGAGCTTGGAAATGAAGCCCCGGTGAACGGCGGCCGTAACTATAACGGTCCTAAGGTAGCGAAATTCCTTGTCGGGTAAGTTCCGACCCGCACGAAAGGCGTAACGAGTGGAGCACTGTCTCAGCAGGGGCCCCGGCGAAATTGAAGTATGCGTAAAAATGCGTATTACCCGCAGCAGGACAAAAAGACCCCGTGGAGCTTTACTGCATCTTGAGATTGCGTTAGGGAGTTGTTTGTGCAGGATAGCTGGGAGGCTTAGAAGCGTGCGCGTCAGCGTGCGTGGAGTCGTTGTTGAGATACCAGCCTGGTGGCGCTTTGACCCTAACCTAGTTGTGTATATCCACATCAGGGACAGTTTCAGGTGGGCAGTTTGACTGGGGCGGTCGCCTCCGAAAAGGTAACGGAGGCGCCCAAAGGTTGGCTCAGATGGAATGGGAACCCATCGCAGAGTGTAAAGGCAGAAGCCAGCTTGACTGCGAGACGGACATGTCGAGCAGAGACGAAAGTCGGGCTTAGTGATCCTACGATACAGAGTGGAATGGTCGTAGCTTACCGGATAAAAGCTACCCCGGGGATAACAGGCTAGTCTTGCCCAAGAGTTCACATCGACGGCAAGGCTCGGCACCTCGATGTCGGCTCATCGCATCCTGGGGCGGGATCGCGTCCCAAGGGTTGGGCTGTTCGCCCATTAAAGCGGTACGTGAGCTGGGTTCAGACCGTCGTGAGACAGGTCGGTCTCTATCCGCTGTGGGCGTTGGGAATTTGAGGGGATTTGTGCCTAGTACGAGAGGACCGGCATGGACGAAGCGCTGGTGGTTCAGTTGTCACGCCGGTGGCATAGCTGAGTAGCTATCTTCGGTTGGGATAACCGCTGAAAGCATCTAAGTGGGAAGCCTTCCCCGAGACGAGATTCCCCATTGGCAAGACCAAGTAAGACCGCTGGGAGACGACCAGTTGGATAGGCGGGGGGTGTAAGCGCAGCAATGTGTGCAGCTGACCCGTACTAATGGTCGAGGGCTTTCACTGTATATGATGCGGGGTTGCGGGCTTGTTTGGATTGTGTGTGGTTATTTGCGTGATTGTTTATTGCGGTTGTGTTGATGAGTTTGGTTGCGAGAGGGTGCTTGGAATTGAGTTAGGTTGGTGGCTAGAGCCGCGGGGGTTCACCCGGTCTCATGTCGAACCCGGCAGTTAAGCCCGCGAGCGCAGATGGTACTGCATTGTAGGCGATGTGGGAGAGTATGTCGTTGCCAACCTTTTCTCGGTGCTGAGTGCCCTCTCTTTTTGCATTTTGGCTGTTGGGAGCGGGCTGAGTGAAAAGGGATAGCGGGTTTTCCTTGCGGCTTGTGGTGGTGTCCGTTTGTTTGTTGTTGGTGTTTGTCATGGGCCTGAGCAACCTCAAAAGCGACCCCTTAGCGTTTCCCGAATATGAAACAGTAAAACATCTTTTTTCCCGTTCTTTCAATCAGTCTTTCGACCTGTCTCAAACTATTGAAAGTGTGGCTTTGTACAGTGAGCAGCATGGCCCTTTGTACTTCGTCTTGTTAAATGTTTGGAGCAGGTTGACAGGCGACGATGCCTTTACATTGCGCTTGCTGTCCCTGTACTTTGGGTTATTGACGATTGCTGTGGTTTATCGCCTGGCATTGTTGACCCGAGATGCCAGGCTCGCGGTTAATGCTGTGCTGATAGCGACATTCATGTCGTTTTTCATCTTTTATACGCATGAAATGCGGATGTACACGCTTTTACCATTTGTCTCTGCATGGATTGTCTGGTCATATTGGCTGGTTCTGTCATCCCGCAGCAGGGTTCATTGGTGGAAGTGGCTGTCACTTTTCATCGGCACTGCTCTGATTTTGTATGTGCATTATTTCGGGATCATAGTTCTGGCTTCAATGGGTATCTACCACTTGTTTTTTGTCCCCAAAAACAAACACTGGTTTCAAATCAGCCTCGTTATGATTGCTGGTGGTCTGATGTTTTTGCCATGGCTACCCACAGCCATACAGGGATTTGAGACACGGGTAAACCTTGAGAGTGATCGCTTAACATGGTTTGAATCGATTCAGACCATCCTAACAATTTACTCGAATGGGCTGTGGTTCATACCGATTGTATCGGCTGGGTTGATACTTTGGAATTTCAAGCGCTTGGCTAAACCCCACAAATACCTGTTGATCCTGACTTGCCTGGCTATTTCTGCAATGATTCTTGTGAATGAATTCACGCCAATTATTGTTGAGAGGCGGATGCGATACACGTCCCTGTTCACAGTATTTGTGTCATGCAGTTTTGCGATTGGATTGATGTTCATCCCAAAACGAAGAATCATTTTGTTGCCGCTATTGTTGATTTGGGTTGGCTCATTTTTTCATTTTACCGCTTCCCAGGAGCTATACGTTTATACCAATCGGGCAATACAAAATTTTCATACCATGCCACATTATCAAAAATTTTCATATATGCCCTCAATCATACCCGGAAGCCATGAAACCATTTTGAGTTTACATCCCACACATAAGATCGTTTGGAGGACGCTCACTTACTACTCAGAGCTATATGAGTGGAGAGGTTTGATACATATTTTTTATGACCAGCAAAATGAGATCGATATCCGAAGCTCAAATCCCGCGTTTCTGGACTTGAACAGCATCGCATCTGGCAACAATGCTATCTGGCTGATTTATAATCCGCAGGAAACCAATTTGCAGGCAATGCCTGTGTACACAGAATGGTTATCGCAGCATTACAAATCTTGCAGGCGTTTCCTCGAAGACGGCAATGCCATCATTGACTATTATGTTAGGGCTTCGATACCCTGCGCTGTAATAGAAACTCAAACTCTATTTGAAGTTCTTTACGACAACGGAACGCATCTTTCCAACCTGCTGTATGAAGTGGATGCCGGTCAATTGACATTTTATTTTCGGTGGTTAGACACGCTTCAGGAACAATCTGCCCTTTCGATACAGCTATTTAATGTGCAAGGCGAAAAGGTTCAGCAGCATGATGAAGTGATAGGTGTTGACCCTCTTGGTGTTGATGCGCTTGATATTTCGATGTTGGATGGAGGGGAGTATGTGGCTAAGTTGATTGTCTATGACTCCATCACGCAAGTCAATCAGCCGGGTACTTTTCTCAGCAGTCAACAGCGCTTTGAACGCGAAATAGAAATCGCCAGATTTACTGTTGGGAATGACTAATTTTGTGGGCAGCTGCCGTGCAAAGCTGCCAGTTCATAAATGACGGTGAACTCGTCTTCATAAGACGGCTCTACAGCCAGAAAACTTTGAGCCACACTGCCCGCGCCAGAACGTGAATGATGCAAAACGATATGCGAAAACCCGTCATCAAGCAAGCGGCTCAAGGCAGACAGGTATGCCTCCCGATTTTCCAGCAAGCATTGGATGCTCTGTTTTTCACGCCAAGTCGCCAGCAAGAGGTTGCCTTCTATGTAGCTGTAAGCAGCGGGCGGTGTGCGTGTAGCAAGCCCCTCTACTTGAGGATAGCCACTGAGTGTCTGATAAAATAAGTATAACTTTGAGTTCCCGCGATTCATGGGAAGGTTAATCAGGCGAATCGAATCCTGATTATCCAGTTCTGCAAACCAGTCCAGGAATTCGGTTTGCTCATCCGTCATAATTTTGCCCTCTGGCGGTCTGTAGTATTCAAGCGCGACCAAAGCGACAAGAAGCAAAATGATTCGGGAGCGGTGCTGTGCCGATACGGATTCCAGAAATGCCATGAGTCCATAGCATGATAATATCGCTAAGGGCAGGATGACCCCGATTTGAAAGTGGTCAGGTGCATAAAATCCTTCAAAGATTGCCGGAAAGATATCGTCCAAATAATGCTTAGGCAAGAATATGCCGGTTTGCTGATTGTTTATCGTAAGGATGGAGCCAAGCCTTAGCACAAGAAAAGGTAGAATTAACATCAGCCAAGGTAGCATTTGTCGGCGATATGTTGCCCGCACCATGCCCAAGCCAATCAGTATCAGCGGGACATATCCCAAATAAGCTGAGTTCCATCTGCCAGGATTGGCCAGCTGGATGATGCTTGTGGTGAGGCGATTGGTGATGAGCCTGTTGACGATTGGATTTTCGTAATTGATAAAATACTGAAGTAAATCGTTTTCTTGCTCTTGACCGCCACGTTTGTCGAGAATGCCTTCCAAATCTTGCGTTCTATCAAGCATGGGATAGATGCGGATGATGCTTATAGACCCAATGATGGCAAGCAAGAGAACAATCATCAACCAAAAATGCTGGCTTCTCCATCTCGAAATCGCAAAATAGAGGATATATGCGCCCAAGGTCATCAATAGGCAAACAAAAGCATAGATCCCAATAAATGCTGTCGCGCCAATCAAAATGCCTGATATGCCAATCAATAACCACCGCTTTTCGAGTATGGCGCGATGGAAAAAATAGAGCGCCAGGGGCAGGGTGATGAGAAATGTTTCTCCTGGATGGGGCGGACGGCCCACAATATATCCACTAAAACCGAATATGACTGCACCGAACAAGCTCACCCATTTATCTTTAATCAAGTATAAAAGATAAATATATGCTGATAGCGTTGTTGAAAAGATGATGAACAAATAAGTCAGGTTGTAAGCATTGGATGCTGGCATGAAAAGTTGCAGACCGCCAAAGATAATCATGTGTGGAATGGTGAAAATATGATAGGCAAGAGACAGTCCATCTGGATAGAAGGATAAATCCGTAAAATAGAATTCTGCTTGACCGCTGATAATCAGTTTGCCGTACCACGCATCCCAAAATTTTATCCATATATCGCCACTGTCTAGGGGCAGCCAGAACACGCTGGCATCAAAGACATGCACAACAGTTGGCCAAGTCATCACGACAATCAGAATGGAGACGACAGCAATAAAGTGCAGATGATTGCCGAGTGTGCTGCGGATTCGTGACATGCCCGCGCGTTCCTCAATAGTTCGCTTCGTTATGTTACAGATTTATAAAACCTACCAAATGGCTATCAAACATTCAATGCTTAGGAAACAAAGCTGGCTTGTCCGCGTTTGTTTCAAAGCCATTCTTAACCTTAGCTCACCAACCTAAGGTACAATAAAACTGTCCATGAATTATGATTTGGAGCGTTTGATGCAGAAAAAATCTCTGGTGAGCATCATATGGCTGGCATTGCTTCTGATGCTGGGCAGCGGGTCTGTGATGGCGATTGGCGAGAAAGAAGATGACGATGAGCCGACAGCAGCGGTCAGGCCGGCTGGAACTGCCGTGGTCGTCAATGACGAGGGCGGCCCCGTGCTTATCACTGGCAGCCTGGCTTATACCAATGCCCTGTTCACGAGTGGCGTCGCCGAACCGCTCATTATCTTGGAAGACCAGGCCGGTTTTGTGGATCGTGACGAATACTACATTCTCCCATTGGAATCGCAAGTTCTGGGGCAAATCACCTCGGATTTCTTGAGCTCTCCCTTTTCGTACAGCCTGTCATTGCCGCAGATGCCCAACGGCAGCTTGCGCGATGTGGACAACAATGGCAGTGACGATGTCGGTGTGATGATATTTTCAGTCGCTTATTGGACAAACAAGTTTGGCGACATCCTCTTGGAAGAGCGCGACCTCTACGGCGGTGGCTGGTCAACCGCTTATGCCTCCACCCGCGCCAGTTCGGATGTCGATACACGTCTGGAGATTATTGGCGGAAAATTTATCATCTATGCACCAGAAGCGGGACAGGGCTTTCCTTCCGGTTTTGGCGCGGACGGCCTGCTCTTTAGCGCCGATGACCCGATTGTGACCGTGCCGCCGGGCTATTCAGTGGTGGATATGGATGTCGAACCCTTCCGCTTTGACCGCGCCGCCCGGCAAGTCATTGACTTGATTGAGCCAGAAGGCGCAGCCATCCACGATTTCTCCGACTTGGGCTATGCCGATGCCTTTGCGGCGATGGTCGAGCTTTTCCGCAAGGAATATGCCTTCACCGAACTGTATGAACTGGATTGGGATGCGCTCTTTGCGACCTATAGCCCGCGATTTGCAGAAGCGGAAATCGACGATGACCCGCAGGCTTATGCCTTGGCCATGCGCAATTTCTTGTGGGAAATCCCCGACGGCCATGTCGGTATGCCCTTCGATTTGATAAGCGAGTTGTTTCGTCAGGAGACAGATGGCGGGCTGGGGATTTCGCTGGCAGAGTTGGACGATGGCCAGATTATTGTGAGTTTCCTGCTGGAAGGCAGTCCCGCCGCCGAAGTCGGTATGCAGCTTGGCGCTGAAATCCTTGAATGGGACGGCGGCTCGATTGAGGCGGCGATGGACAGCGAATTTGTCTGGGCGCATCAGGCGCTTAGCACGCCCCATACCCTGCGCTTGCAGCAGCTGCGTTATATCACACGGTTTCCATTGGAGACGCAGGTCGATATAACCTTTCGCAATCCTAACAGCGACGAGGCGCAATCGGTCACCCTGGAAGCCGTGAACGAGCGCGTCAGTTTCTCCCAATCCTCCTTTCTTGCTGGCATTGATGGCCTGGAGCTTCCAGTTGAGTTTGACATACTGCCGAGCGGTTATGGCTATGCTGCCATTTATTCGTTTAGCGATAATGAGCGGCTGACCGTGCAATTATGGGAGCGGATGATGCACACCTTTATGGCGGCGGGAGTGCCGGGCGTGATTATTGATATGCGTTTTAACGGCGGCGGGAGCGGCTTCCTGGCCGACCAGCTGGCTGCCTATTTCTTCCAGGAAGAGCATATCCTGGGTTATTCCGCTTTGTATAATCAGCAGATTGATGACTTCTATTTTGACCCGCGGGCGGTGGACAGGTTCATCTTGCCGCCCGAAGCCCTGCGCTATGATGGCGAAGTTGTCGTGATGGTCGCGCCGGGCTGCTTTAGCGCCTGCGAATTTTTCTCCTATAACATGACGATTAACGAGCGGGCGGCGGTGATTGCCCATTATCCAACTGGCGGCTTGGGGGGCGGCGTCGATGATTTTCTGATGCCGGAGGACATGACAATCCGCTTCACAGTCAGCCGAGCGGTTGACCCTGATTACAACATTCATATTGAGGCGCAAGGAGTTCAGCCGACTGTCCGCGTGCCAGTGACGCTTGAAAGCGTGTTCAGCGAAGAGGATTTTCTGCTGGGCGCTGCCGAAGATTATCTGACTGAGGTCATCCTTGGCGAAAAAATTGAAGGCGGCGAATTGGCGCTCGGCTTGGGCAGCACCGAAGTGCAGGCAAATGGCATCGTTGGGCCCGACCAGCGCGTGCATTATCGGGTGACATTGCCAGCGAAGCGCGTTGTCAGCATCTATCTGCGCGGCCTTGATGATTCGGTCGATATGGTGCTGGGTGTCTATGACGAGACTGGCTCGCAGCTATTGGCTGAAAACGATGATGCCAACAGCGACATACGGGGTTCGGCTTTAACCGACCTCGATATTGGCAGCGAACCCCTTGTGCTGGTGCTGGAAGTGCGGGTCAAGAATACGGACCAGCCGCAGACATTCAGCCTGACCATTCAGGAAGCTCTTGAGGAGACAGATGGCAGCGAGAGCGAATAGCCGGCGCCGCTAATCCCAGTCGCGCTGGTCAAGTATCTTGCGAGCTTGGCTGTCGATGCTGCCAGCAGCTACAAAATGAACCGCATCAATCCGCAGCCTAACCGCCTGCTGTGCCAGCGCCCGCAGCTTGTCGGCCACGCCCTGCTCGGATGCGCCCGCCTGCAATTCGACATGGACGGTAACGATGTCGCGGTTTTCAGGGCGGGTGACAAGAACCTGAATATCCTTGATTTGCGGGAATTGCATGACCGCGTACTGGAGTTGACTCGGATGCAGGAACATGCCGCGCACTTTGACCGCATCACCACTGCGCCCGAACAAGCCCAGCAGCTGCTGCCCCGCGCATTGGGGCTGTGGCGCCAAGGACCCCAGGTCACCCGTGCCAAAGCGAATCAGTGGATAGGCCTTATTGAAGGTTGTCACAACAATCTCCCCGCTTTCGCCATCAGGCAGGGGGGCGCCGCTATCGGGGTCGCAGATTTGAAGGTACACATTGGGCATGATGCAGAAGCCCTGAATGTCCTCCATGCTAAAGCCCAGCAAACCCAGGTCGGCCGTCCCGTATGCCGAGGTGGTCTTCATGCCATATTCGCCTTCAAAGCGCTGACGCTGGCTGGCGATATAGGGTTCTGCCGAAAACAGGGCTTTTTTGATAGGCATCGCGGCGGGTCCTATGCCCATCTCCTGCGCCTTGTCGAGGAGGGTCATCAGATAGCTGGGCTGCCCGACAAAGCCGCTCGCCCCCAGCGCCATCATCATCATCACCTGCAAATCCGTATTCCCTGGCCCCATGGGCAGCACAGTTGCGCCACAGCGCCGAATGCCTTCGTCGAACAGGATGCCTGCTGGCGTCAGGTGATACATAAAGGTGTTGAGGACGCGGTCGCCGCGCTGGATGCCGATGTATTTGAAAGGCATTAGCGAGGCTTCGGGATCTTCGGGCGGGGGTTGAGGGTCATAGATGGGGCCGGGCGAAATATAGATGCGCGGCAGGTCGCGCGGGTCAATCGTCAGGAAACCGCCAAAGGGCGGATTTGCCCGATGGATTTCCACCAGCGCGTCTTTGCTCAAGACTGGAATCCTGGCGAGGTCATCCGCTGTCTGAATGTCAGTCGGCCTGAGGCCGGCAGCATCCATCCAATCAGTCATGGCGGGCGCATGGTCATAGGCATATTGGACAAGATCGCGGATCCGTTGATGGATGTCTGTCACAGGCTTCCTCCCTCTGGCTGTCGCGGCTTATCCCAGCCAGCGCTTGCGCCGTTTGTAATGTTTGACTTCACGATAATTTTTGCGCCCGCCAGCTTGATTAAGACCCAGATAAAACTCGCGGATGTCCTCATTTTCGCGCAGCTGCGCGGCGGGGCCGTCCAAGACGATGCGCCCGTCTTCCATCACATAGCTGTAATCCGCTAGTTCAAGCGCGGCGCGGGCGTTCTGTTCGACCAGCAAGACCGACATCCCTTCCTGCCTGTTTATATCGCGGATAATCTGGAAAATTTCTTTGACCAGCATCGGCGCCAGCCCCAGCGATGGCTCATCCAGCATGATTAACTGCGGGTGCGCCATCATGGCTCTGCCAATGACCAGCATTTGCCCCTCGCCACCGGACAGATAGCCGCTGACGCGCCGCGATAAATCTCGCAAGCGGGGGAAATAGTGATACACCCGTTCCAGGTCAGCTTTGATATGACGCCCACGCTGATAAACCATGCCGCCAACGCGCAGGTTTTCCTCGACGGTCAGGTGGCGGAAGAGCAGGCGACCTTCGATGACTTGCACCAGGCCCTTGCGCACAATCTCCTCGGCGGATTGGGTATCCAGCCGTTCATCGCCCCACAGGATTTGACCGCGCGTGACTTCCCCCAATTCACTTTTCAGCAGGCCGCTGACGGCTTTCAAGGTGGTGGATTTGCCAGCGCCATTCGGTCCCAAAAGCGATACCACCTTGCCCGGCTCCACTTGCAGGGTGATGCCACGCAATACCAGAATGACGCTGTTATAGACAACCTCGACATTCTGGATAGACAAGGTGCGGACTGTTGTCAGTTCTTTCGGTTTTTCCTTGATGGTCAGCGACATTCTCGAATCACCTATCGGCAAACATCGAAAACAGGGCGACCCGAAGTCACCCTGTTAAGATGTCAATAAGACCCTCGACCCGCTATTCGCCGCCCCGCAGGTTGGGAACGGTTTGGAAATCGGTCAGGGGGATAATGATGGGGACGAACATTTTGCTGCCGTCGCCGGGGTCAATGAGCAGGGCATCTGCCGGGCTGGTGGCTGGACCCGACATATCGGCATTGGCGAAAGCCATTTGAGCGATTCGATTTTCGCTGGTATCGCGCATGCCTTCCGGATATGAGAAGTTGAACAGACCGCCAAGCACCTCATAGTCCATGCTTTCGATGGTGTTGCGCAAGTCGGCGCCGCCAAGCTCTGCCAGGCTGCCGACTTCGTTGACTGTGCGGAGGTAAATCTCGATAATCGAGTCGAGCGACCCCCAGGTCACCAGATAGGCGATATTGCGTTCAGTAATCGAACGTTCATTGGCGGCATGTTGCATCGTGACGAATTGAACCGAGGCTTCGCTGGTCTCCGTCCACCAACGGAAGGGCATAGAACCGTACATCCCGTTGACGGAGGGCATTCCGTCTGCCCGCAAAGCGCGTTGACCCAGCAGCCCAACGCTGGCATCCATGACCCAGTTCACACCGGCGAGGGCAATCTCGTCTTCCATGCCCAAATCCACCAGGGTCGATGCAATCAGTGTGGGGCCTGTTGCCAGCGTATTGGTATAGATGATGGTTGCCCCAGCGTCAATCGCGTTTTGAACTTGCGTCAGGATGTCAGTATCGGTCGGCAGGAAGGTTTGCGGTTCGTCAAGGACTTCGACGCCAAGATTGGTGCAGTAGGCATCGGCGGCTGGCTCAGTGCCAGACAGCCCGAAGGCATTCGGCCAAGTGACATGCCCGATAACGGGGGCGGGGAAGGTGTCGGGATTGCTGGCGACAAATTCGCAGAATGAACCGAACTGGTTGATATAAAGTGGATTGCCAGCGAAGAGCCATCCTGGTGTCTGTCCATCTTCACCATAGAGGCTTTCGATTGAGCCTGCTGAAATCAGCCCGACAATCTCATCTTCCGCCAGCTGCTCGCGCAGCAGTTCGCCATCGGATGAACTGTAAAGCACCAGCAAGTCCAGGTCGCTGCCGTATTCGCTGGTGAAACGGTCATACGCACTCTGTGTCGCCTCAAGGTTGCCGCCGGTATCCTCATAAACCTGCTGCAATTCGGCGCCGCAAATGCCGCCGTGGCTGTTCCAGTAGGCAATGCCATCGTCTAGCGCCGATACAATCGGCTGGGTGATAAACGCATAGGGACCGCTTAAATCACCGAAGTGATAAATGGTCACTGTTTCGCCGGTCAAATCGACTTCACATGCTGTCAGGTCGCTCGGATAGTCAACCATATCCTGTGCCAGGGTTGGCACGGCGATGATGATGATGAACGCGAGGGTGAGCAGGAAACTTGATTTTTTCATGTGGCTTGGAATCCTTTCAGGTTAAATGGTTTTGGTCAGCTTAACAAAATGTATGGCTTTTCAACAGTAGCTTATGCCAGATTATGCCTTCGAGCAGCTAATACGAATAGGGTCGGATTTTCCAGGCGACTTTCAGCACTTCCCAGCGATGGGCGATGCCGCGCGGTTCCAGCACCAAAAAGATGATGAGCACCCCCCCGAAGACAATCGGATTGATGGCGCTGGTGATGTTCACGCTATCCACAAAGGGCAGCAGCGCCGGCAGGACGTCGGTCAGTGTCGGCCGAATCATGGGGATAAAGGCTTCTTGCAGAGCGCGGATGAAGGTCACGCCAAACATCGCGCCCAGCGGGAAGCCGGCGCCGCCAATAATCAGCATCGCCAGCATCTCAATCGAGATGTCGAGTTGGAACATATCCAGCGAAAGGCTGTTGCGCTCGAATGCCAGCAGGCAGCCGGCAATCCCGGCATAAACGGCGCTCAAAAAGAAGGCGCGGAGTTTGTAGGCGAACACATTGATGCCCAATAGCTCCGCCGCCAGGTCATTGTCGCGCACCGAGATAAATGCGCGGCCGGTGCGCGTGCGGATGATATTGCGTGCCAGAAACATCAGCAGGACAGCAAGCGGCACGATAATGTAATACATGGCAATATCGCTGGCGAAACTCAATGCCTTGCTGCGTGTGACGATGGCGCGGAAGTCCCCCGATGCCTCGTCGGCGATGATGGCAACGCGGTATTCGCCTGATTTGCTGGCGATATAAGACAAGCCAGTGACCTCGCCAGTGGCATCTTCCATCACGGTCATATTGACATCACCGGCTCGCACAATATCTCCATTGGCGCCGCGCAGTTCGATAGCTGGATAGCCACCCTCGACCGCAGCAAAACGGACGGAGATGACATCGACAAAATAAACGTCGCCTGCCTGGAAAATCAGGGGCGTCTCATCATTCAGGACATGCTCGGCATAAGCGCCAAAGGGCCCGATGATTGGCGCTGGCACGTTCAAGGGGCGCGTGCCGCCAGTTAAATCTTCCATGGGATAGCGCAGCACCCAAGGGATAATGAATTGCGCCGCCAGTGTCGCCATGGCCAGATAAAAGCCCTTGACGCGCAGGGAGGGCAGGCCAAATATCAAGCCGATGAGACCTGTCAGCAAGGCGCTGGCCGGCAATGCCAGCCAGAAGGAAAAGCCCAGTTCTCGCGCCAGAATAGCCGAGCCATAAGCGCCGATAGCCATAAAGGCAGCGTGTCCCAGCGAGATTTGCCCGGTATAACCCACCAGCAGATTCAAGCCCTGCACGGCAATCACGAAGATGGAGATGCGGGCAATCAAGCCGATGTACTGGTCGCCAATCAGACCGATGCCCAGAGGCCCCGAAACAGACAGCAAAGGCAGCAGCAGCAAAGCGAGGAATGCCAGATTCTTCCACATTTTGTCGCGCGGCGTTCGGTCAATCGCCATATCCTGTTCGTAGCGGGTATCAAATATCCCCGCCGGGTTTATGTTTGCCATCGCTTCTCCATGCAGAGCTTCAGCTAGATGCGCTCGATGCGCTTTTCGCCAAACAAGCCATCCGGTCGAATGACCAGCACCAGCATCAGCACCACATAAGGCGCAAGGTTTGTGCCGACCTGCTCTGACGAATTGAGTAATGTGCCGAATTGTTCCACGATGCCGATTATCATCCCGCCAATTAAGGCGCCGCTGATGGACTCCAGTCCACCCAGCAGCACCGCCGGAAAAACGCGCAGCACCACAAAATTGATGTTGAGCGACAAGCCAACCGCGCCCCCTTGCAAGACGCCGGCAATGCTTGCCAGAAAGGTCGCCACCACCCAGGTAATGGCGAGAATGACCCGAACGCGCAATCCGACCGACTGCGCCAGCTGCTGGTCTTCCGATGTCGCCCGCATGGCCAGCCCAATGCTGGTATAGCGGAAGAACAGGATGAATCCGATGAAGGCGACAATCGCCAGGACAAAGGCAATCACCAGTTCCACCCGGACAATCGCAAGGCCATCGAGAGTTTCCCTGAAAGCGTCCAGCCGTATCGGCTTGAATTTGCTGTTGGTATTCGGGTCAACAAAGACGGGCAGGTTCAGTTCGACCGTTCCCCAGGCAATCTGGGTCAGACCATGCAGCACTTCGCCAATGGCAAGCGTCATCAGGACGGCGGTAAAGAAGGGCTGTCCGATGAGCGGACGAATGGTGAATCGTTCGACCACCAGGCCCGTCAGGATAGCGCCCGTCAATGTCCCCGTCAGGGCATGCACCCATCGCCAGGCGATTCCCCCGAAGGTCATCAGCCAGGTCAGCAGCAGGATGCCACCGACGGTTATCATCAGATTGCGCGGCGCCAGCAGGCGCTGACTGCTGACGGTTGTCATCACCATCAGCATGGCGGCGGCCGCCAGCAAGCCAGCCCCAGGGACCGAAATCTCGCTCATTGTGAAGAAGCTCCAGAAAATCATCCCGCCGACGACCATCATCCAGCCATGAGCGAAGTTGAACACGCCAGAGGCTTTGTTAATCACCACGATGCCCAGCGCGACCAGGCCATACACCCCGCCAACCAGAATGCCCGAAATGAGTGTCTGGACGATGCGGGCGGCTTTTTTGTCCGCCAGCTGGCTTTGCAGGAACAGCAGAATGACGACTGCCCCGACCACATAGAGCGCCCATGTAAGCTGCTTTTTGTATTGATTGACAAATTCCGCCACTGGCTTATTCCTTTATATCAGACATCCGATACGCGCAGTTCCGTTTCGATGGTTCCCATGCGGCCATCGCGGTATTTCACCTCGGCGCTGACGTGAACATGGCGCTGCCCGCCATAGATGGCCTCAAGCAGTTCGCTGTATTTTTCTTGCAGGGCGCCGCGCCGCAGCTTGCGGGTGCGGGTGAGTTCAGCTTCATCGGCATCAAATTCCTTGTGCAAAATCACAAAGCGCTTGACCCGCGAATGCAGGGGCAGCGAGTCGTTCACCTGCTTGAGTTCCTCGCGGATGATGTGACAGACCTCCGGCCGCTGCGACAAATCGACATAGGTGGTAAAGGCGATGCCCTGCTTCTCCGCCCAGCGCGACACATTCTGGAAGTCAATCACGATAATCGCCGCGACGAAATCCATATCGCTGCCGCCGATGGTCATCATATCCTGAACATAGGGGCTGAACTTGACGCGCCCCTCAATGTACTGTGGACTGAACCGCTCGCCATTGGACAGTTCAATCAAATCGGCTACGCGCTCCAGGTAGATGAGATGTCCCGTCTTTTCGTCGATGTGGCCAGCGTCGCCGGTATAATACCAACCCTCGCGGTCGAGGGCTTCGCCTGTTTTTTCGGGATTCTTGTAATAGCCTTTGAACTGCGCTTCGGTGCGTATCAGGATTTCCTGATTGTTGGCGATTTTGATTTCGACGCCAGGGATAATCACCCCCACTGTCTCGAAGCGCACATCACCGCGCAGATGAAGCGTGCCGAAGCTCTCGGTCGAGCCGTAGAACTGGCGCAGTTCGATGCCGATGGCGCGGAAGAAGCGAATCACATCGGCGCTTAACATCGCGCCAGCCGTCAGGACATTGCGGGCGCGGGTCAAGCCGAGCTTGTCCCGCAGGGGTTCAAAGACGGCGAACTCGCCCAGCCAGCGCAAAAATTGCAGCGGCGGCGGAATCGGACGCTGTTCATCTTCAAAATCAATGGCGCGGTAGGCAACCGGCATAAACCATTGGTAGAGTTTGCGGTTGAGCCAGGTACTGTCGTGGATGCGAAACTGGACAACACGCGCCAGATTTTCCCAAATGCGGCTGGGGAAAAGGAGGCCAGCTGGCGCGATTTCGCGCATATCCGTGGGCACGGTTTCGGGTCCTTCGGGAAAATTGACCTGCTGGCCGTTGAGCAGGTGGGCGGTGAAGCCAAACGCCTGTTCCGCCAGCCATGCCATCGGGCTGAATGACAGCCAGTTGTCGGATGGCAGGCTGTCGATATAATCGAAGCTCATGGCATTGCCGTAGACCAACTGATGATGGGTGATTTCGGCAAATTTGGGCAGGCTGGTCGTGCCAGAGGTCATGCTCAGGATGACCGTATCCATCGCTTGAGTTGCCTTGGCCATATCGGTGAACCGCTTGGGCTGCTGCTGGCGATGCTGGCGACCGATGTTTTCAATATCCTCATAGCTTGCCAGCCAGTCATCCGCATAGCTCCATAATCCGCGCTCTTCCCAATAGATGACCTTGTGAATCTGCGGGATTCGCGGCTTGATTTCCAGTGCCTTATCGACCTGCTCCTGGTCGCGGGCGCAGATAAAGCTGGCATCGGTGGACTGGACGACAAAGCCGAGGTCCTGCGGACTGGCATCGCTGAAGACGCAGCAGGTTTTGCAGTGGAGCGCGTGGGCGGCGATTTGCGCCCAATACATTTCAGGGTCGTTGTCGCCGATGATGACCAACGTATCGCCAGCCTGCAATCCCAGTTTGAGCAAGCCCATGCCAAAGTTGACGACATGCTCATAAACCTCGTTCCAGCTATATTCCTGCCAGATGCCATAACGTTTTTTGCGCTGCGCCACCTGGTCACCCAGTTTCTCGACCTGCCTGAGAAAGCTCTTCGAGAGGGTATCCAGTTCGGGTGCGATGACCTTGCCGGGCAGGCTGGAAATGAAGACCCTGCCAGGGGCGGCGGCGCGATAGGGGATGTTTCGCTGTTGGGTGGCAACCATAATTTAGTAGTCCCCTTCTCCGAGATAGGCATTGATGACGGCCTCATTCTGGCTGATTTCAGTCGGCGTCCCCTCACCGATTTTGAGGCCAAAATCAATCACCGCAATGCGATGTGAAATGTCCATTACCAGACCAATGTCATGTTCAATCAGCATAATGGTTGTGCCTTGCAATTCGTGAATGTCCAGGATGAAACGTGCCATATCCTCCTTTTCTTCGACGTTCATCCCCGCCATCGGTTCGTCCAGCAGCAGCAGTGTGGGTTCGAGCGCTAGGGCGCGACCCAGCTCGACCCGTTTGCGCAGGCCGTAGCTCAAAGTGCCGACGATGGACTTGCGAATCGCCTCCATTTCCAGAAAGTCGATAATGTCTTCCACGCGCTGTCGATGGGCGATTTCTTCGCGCTGTGCTGCCCCCCAGAACAAGGCGCCGGTCAGCATATTCGTTTTCATGTGGATGTGACGGGCTGCCATCAGGTTGTCAAGTACGGTGGCATGGGTGTACAGCGCGATGTTTTGGAAGGTGCGCGAGATACCGAGCGCGGCGCGTTTGAAGGGCGGCACATGGGAAATATCCCGGCCCTCGAAGAGTATCCTGCCTTCCTGCGGAGAATAAAAGCCGTTGATGCTGTTGATGAGGCTGGTCTTGCCGGCGCCGTTGGGACCAATGACCGCGTAAATCTCGCCCGCATTGACCTGAAAATCCACATTTTGCAAAGCCTGGATACCGCCAAAACGCAGGGAAATGCTGTTGACATGCAGCTTGACTGGCACGAAAATCCTCGCATTTTAATTCATAACCCGTTGCATGAGACTCGGCAAGGATGACATCAGCGGTCATTTAACACGGATTGGATTGTTTGCTCACTAAAATAACAAAGAAAGTTAAAATCCGCAAATTTAATCGCTGTGAGAATGGGAGCGGGCAGCCAGCCAGTCGGTCAGGGTTTTGATGATGGCATCGCGGCCGACTTCGTTGACAGGCTCGTGCCGCAGTCCCGCGTATATTTTGACGGTCAGGTCATCAGATTGCGCGTGCTGCGCGAGAAACCTGGCGCCAGACGGTGGGACAAGCCAGTCATCACCGCCGTGTAATGCCAACAGGGGCAGGGTGAGTTGAGGTGCCGCTTGACGAATGCGGCGACCCGAACACACCATCGCGGCCGTCGTTCCCAGCCGCCACATCCCCTTGTCCGTGAGCGGGTCGGCTTGCCAGCGTTCGAGTTCGGCGGTATCGGTGGTCAGTGCGCCTGGCGGTCCTGGCAGGGACAGACGAAGTTTGGGCAGGATTTTGCCAGCTTTCAGAACAAGCGCAACCAGCCAAGCGGGTCGTGTCTCCTCGCCAGTAATGGCGGTGCCGCTCAAGGCAAGCGCCCGCAGGCGGCCTTGATAGCACAAGGCAAATTCCAGTGAAATCAGCGAACCCATGCTGTGTCCGAACATCAGCGCTGGCTGATGCGGATATGGCGCGGTGGCTCTGTCAAATAATTGGCGCAAATCATCCACAGCCAGCCGCATATCGGGGATAAAAACACGCAGGCCGCCGCTCTTGCCGTGTCCGCGGTGGTCAATGCCATAACAGGCAAAACTCGCCTGTGTCAGCGCTCGGGCGACATGCCGATAACGTCCACTGTGTTCACCATGACCATGAACGATAAAGACCAACCCGCGAACATCGCCCTCGTCAGGCAGCCACTCGCGGTAAAAGATGGGCATCTCCTCGCTGTTTCGGAAGGTATGTTCGTTCTCAATCATGGCTGTCTGGTTATGACCGCATGTCCTCCAGTTGGCGGCGCAGGCTGCTGGCGAGAACCATCATTTGATTTTCGCTGACGCGCTGCTCCAAGGATACACCAAGGTGTCGGAAAATTTTAACCCCGATGTCATCGGGAGACTGGTCAGGCAGCCGCGGCACCACATGAAAATGCACATGGGGATGATTCGGGGCTTCGGCAAACTGCGCTACGTAAATTTTGGCGCAGCCGATTTGTCGCTTGAGCGCTTGCGAAACCTGCCACAGCAAGCTGCCGAGTTCAATCGCTTCGGCTGCGGTCATTTCATCAATCGCTGCTATATGCCGCCTTGCAACCAGAACCAGCCAGCCGAGCCAGGAGGTATTATAGGCATGGACGACATCCCAATAATCAGTACGGAAGATGTTATCCCACAATGGGGCCCTTCCATTATCGCGCCGTGCGAGAAGTTCACAACTGTGGCAGGCTGGCATGGCTTTCTCCTTCGATAAACTCGTGCGTGCAGACAACTGAAGTTTAGCTTTTTATACACTTGAATCTGTACCTATTCGCATTGTTCAGGAATCGGAACTGTAAGCATCCCCAAAGTCAGGCTACAATTTTGCAACAGGGAGTTGTTTAGACCCGCACTTGGGAAACTGTACAGAGACAAAAGGGCGAATCGTTGAAGTATCAATCGGTGGACAGCCTTCAGAAAGCACTTGCAAATGATGTGTTTCACTACGCTTCTCATCGGAAGAAGGCGGCGGGTCGCGCTCTGGGAACACTTGTCGAGATTATCACCTTCTACACGTTACAAGTATGGGAACTTCGAAATCACATTGTTATTGAGCGGCCTGTTCCAGAATTTGCAAATCCTGAAATTATCCATAACGTAGAATTCTCGCTGCATCCTATTCAGCGTTCTCAACGCCTTGATATTGAACCACTTTTACTGCCTCTTACCCCAAAGAAGATTTGGAGGGCCGGAAATTATATCAGGGACAATGAACCGAAAACGAACCAGGTAATCAGCAGTGATTGGACATTAAGAAATGCCTGCGTTTTATGGGAAAACCCAGACGGTCCCGTGACGGCTCATGTTGATGATATACTCAAGAGTGAAGGAAAGTGCTCATTGTCGATTTGTGAGCTTTCCAAAGCTCCATTTGCGATTGTGGAATGCAAGCGGGTTGGCGTTGAAGAAGGGATGAAAAAAGGCCCGCAAACTATCGAGAAAGCAAAGCAAGGAGCTTATGTTGCGCTTTCGGTATCCTCTATGCAAAAAATACGCAGACGCGATGGTTTGTTTGACGGGATTATCGAGAAAGCCGATGGAAGTCTTTACATCAAGCCTTATGATGTTTTATTAAAAGAGGTTATTCATAGCACTGACCAAGCCCTTATTGATGGAGTCATCCTTACAATAGGAGTCGTTAGCAATCATGGAAACTGGTTCACCTCACAGAACCACAATAAGGAACTCAAGGTTCTGGCACAGTCTTATGATTGGCTTCTGTTTCTTACAGACTTCGGACTTTCCCAGTTTATTGACAAATTTATTCTAAATCCAGGCGAGGGTTTGGAAGTCGTGCGGGAAACCTTTCTGCAAAGTTATTCGGGAAGAAGAGGCAGAAATCGCTTTACAAAAGTGAAAATGGATTGGATGGCAGACCTCGCCATTAGACGCTATTTTCACGAGCATGGTGATGAAATAGAAAGCTGGTACAATGTCATTTCTCCAAAAGATACTAAAATCGCAAGTCTTCGCAATGATTTGGTGACGCTTGCGAAGAAGAATTGAAAGGGCATTTGCGAGAAATGACTGCGGGCCGACAGGTAGTTTCCCAAAGCCAGGACTGGTGTACGCCTCCCAAATATGTTGACGCAATTCGTGCCTTTTTTGGCGGCATCATCCATCTCGACCCCTGTTCTAATGCTTATTCTATTGTTGAAGCCGAAGTAGAGTTTATGCTCCCTGAGCATGACGGATTGGCCTTGCCGTGGGATTATGAAACAGTTTTTGTGAATCCACCTTATGGAGCAGACCGCCTTCGTGGGACAAAAATTAAAGACTGGCTGCGAAAGTGCGCTGTATCACACAGGGATTTTAATGCAGAAGTACTGGCATTGGTACCGGTTGCAACGAATACGATGCACTGGAAATTATATGTGTGGGGCGCGGCAACCGGAATCGCTTTTCTTTATGATACACGGCTGAAGTTTCTGGTAAGAGGCATCAAAGGCGGCAAGGGCGCTCCAATGTCCTGCGCCATGATATATTGGGGGTCAAGATACCAGCGCTTTGAAGGCCACTTTTTGAAATTTGGCGCTTGTGTGGATGTTCGTCATCTGCATGGGAAAAATGTAGGCACACGCGAACGAATCCTGAACTTATGAACTCATATCCAACATACTCTTGTGCGCTGGCATTGGTCGGGATGCCAGGGGCGGGCAAGACCCTGTGCGCTAGACATCTCGAAAACAAGGGCTACTTCCAACTGCGCTTTGGCGCGGTGGTCGAAAATGAAGTGCGGCGGCGAGGCTGGGAACTGAATCCGCAAAACGAGCGGATTGTCCGTGAGGAATTGCGAAATCAATACGGGATGTCGGTGATGGCGCTGCGTTCATTGCCAAAGTTAAAAGCCGCGCTGCAACACCATCAGCAAATTGTCATTGACGGCCTGTACAGCTTCAGCGAATACAAGCTGCTGCATGGACAGTTGGGAGTGCCGTTGGTTCTGGTTGCCATTGTGGCTGCTCGCCGCTTGCGTTATGAGCGGCTGGCGTCCCGCCCAATCCGTCCGCTGACCCTCGCAGAGGCGCAGCAGCGTGATATTCACGAGATTGAAAGGCTGGAAAAGGGCGGCCCCATCGCCATAGCCGATTACACCTTGCTGAACGACAGTTCGCCCGCCGATTTGCTAAAGCAGCTTGATGACTTGCTGGGCAAGCTGCGATTTACGCCTCCTCATGGCGCTGTGCCGCCGATTGAATAAACCGGGCTGTTGTTGACAAAGCCCCATTCTGTACTACAATTCGGTTTAGCCGAGGCTGAATGGTGGGTTTAACGCTTGCGAACAGGGACATTGATTGGGTATATTGATGGCGAATGTCTGTTTGACTAGCGGTGGATTGAGGGTGATATGACCGCGACTGCCTCCATGCAGGAATATCTAGCGGAAGCCTATCGCATTGCTTATTATCAACCTGATAACCCCTTTGTTTCGACCTCTTCTTTGGCGGATGAACTTCATGTTTCGGCGCCAGCAGTGACCCGCATGGTGCAGCGGCTCAAGCTGGCGGGTTTCCTGGAGCATAAGCCTTATCGCGGGATAAAGCTGACCGAAGCTGGCGAGCGTGAGGCGCTGGCCAACATCCGCCGCCATCGGCTGGTCGAGTGCTTTCTGGTTGATGTGATGGGTTTTGGCTGGCATGAGGTGCATGACGATGCCGATGACCTCGGTTTGGTGGTGAGCGACATCCTGGTTGACAAAATGGATGCAATGAGCGGCTATCCCAAACGCTGTCCGCATGGTGAACCCATCCCCAGCGCCGATGGCACGATGCCTCAGGTTGTGGATTACCCGCTTTCGGGTGTCCAGGTGAACCGCGAATACATGATTAGCCGCGTGCATACACACGACGAAAACAAACTCAGGTATTTCAGTGAATTGCGCCTGAAACCGGGCAGGCGCTTCCGACTGGCAGCACGCGCCCCCTTTCATGGCCCGCTGCAACTGGAAGTTGATGGGCAGACGCATTTTCTCGGGCATGAATTGGCGGGAACTCTGCGCGTTTGCAGCCCAGCCGAATATCAGCTGCTTTAGCTGCGCACCCATACCTTTCTATTTCAAACCACAAGCTCAATCGAAAGCCCTCTGCATACGACTATGGCGAAAGGCTTGATTTTGTCTTCAGGAAAGCATGAGGATTGAGGATGGACTGGCAGAGCAAGCGCGACAGCTTTGACCAACTGTCGTTGCCGATGATTATCCGCGAATTGTGGCGCGGGCAGCCAGAATCGCTGCAATGGGTCGGGCAGGCTTATAACATCGTCTATCGCTTTGAGGCCGAGGGGGCGGCTTATTATCTGCGGATTTGCCATCAAGTCTTGCATCCCCTGCCAAAGGCTCACCAAGTCATGCACTTTCTGCGATTTCTGGCAGACAGTCATGTGCCAGTTGGAAGACCTATACCTTCGGTTGATGGCAACTATATTGAAATCCTGGACGATGGCTATTATGCTGCGGCACAGACCGCGGCGCCTGGCGAGGAAATGTCCGCGCACATGCTTGACCTGTCGGTCTATGAAGCCTGGGGACAGTCGCTGGGGAAACTCCATGCTGCATCGCGGCGTTATCGCCCCGCTGCCGAGATTGATTATGCCTTCCCAACCGTGCAGCGCTTCTGGAAAAACATTGAAGCAACTGTCCGCTCGGCATCCCCGCAGTTACAGCAGGCCTACGCCCAGTTGACGGATTACATGGAGCGCCTGCCGCGTCAGGATTACGGGCTGATTCATGGCGATTATCGGCCGGGCAATGTTGTTTGGGATGGTGAGACCGCGCGTACCATTGACTTCGATGAGCCAAATTATCACTGGTACATTGCCGATATTTCGCGGGCCTTGCTGGAATTGTCCAATCAGCCGCCAGCGCAGCGCCGCCGATTTCGTGAGGCCTTTATGCGCGGCTATCGGACTGAACATACGATTGACGATTTTTGGGTGACGCAGCTGCCGCAGTTTGGGCAGCACCGCGGCATCTTGATGCACATGTGGGACTTGCAGGAGGGCGGCAGTGGCAGCTACTCGCGCGATTGGGCGCTGCGGCAGTATGCGTGGTAGTGGGTTAGGAGTTGCTTTAATTATACTTACAGGATACTTACAGATAGGCTTGTGATTTTGAATAAAAAATTATATGTTAAGTTGTCTTAATGGTGCTAAAATTGCGTGTCGATAGCTTTCCTATGAAATGGGAGATTTCACATGGCATTTCAACTAAACAGATTTCGGATTACAGGCTTACATGGGATTAGAACAGTTGACATTCCTATTACAGATAACAAGTTAATCCTTGTGGGAGAAAATGGGACTGGCAAGACCACAATAGTAAACCTTATTTATTTTTTTCTCACAAGACAATGGAATCGGATGGCATCGTACAGATTTGAGTCTATCGAAATGTCGTCTAACTCCGAAGAAGAACCGTTTTATCTTAGTTATCAGGACATTCTTCGCAGTAAGACCACATCACGGAAATTCCTTGAGAAGCATCGTGAATTACCCATATCCATGAACATGCAACGACGTATTGAACGAACCGTATCGCGGTTCAATCCATCTGATGTCCTTAATAATGAGACACTGCGTGAGCAACTTAGCTATCAACTTGGAATTCCGGAAAGATTGCTTGATTATTTCATTCCGTTGGATGACGACCAAGACTCGAACACTCAAAGACTTGATAATGTTGATAGTCGGTTATCTGAAACGATTAAAGAGCCGTTTCTTTATTTACCAACTTTTCGTCGAATCGAAAGAGACTTGCAATATATTTTCCCTTGGATTGATTTTGATGAATATAAATACAGAGGACTCAGGAGACGTCTGCCTGATCGCGTTGACAAACCATATATCGAGCTGGTTGAATTTGGGATGAAAGATGTTAAAGAAACAATAGATAAGACTATGAACAGGCTCAAAGAAACACTTCGCAAAAGTCTTAATGATTTAACTGGGACATACCTGCGAGAAGTGATTCAAAGGAAATATGAGGACGTTGACTTTAAACCATTACTAGAATTAGACGAAGAAGAAATTAATGACATATTAGATAAAGTTGGGGAAAACTTGTTACCCGATGAGGAAAAAGGGACTCTAAGGCGAATCATTAAATCACTTAATAGTGAGGCTGATATAGAAGATCGTAACAAAGTAATTATACATTTTTTGGTACGTCTGGTTGAGCTTCACAAAAAACAAGAAGCAAATGAACAGGCGATTGTTGAGTTTGTCAAAGTTTGCAACAACTACTTGAGGGATAAACAACTGGTTTTTGACAATACTCAGTTCGAAATCCATATTGATCAAGCTCAGGAAGAAAAAGAAACAAAACAAGATATTGACATGGGTATGCTTTCTTCGGGTGAAAAACAGATAGTATCATTATTTTCACAGATATATTTATCGGATGAGAAAGGTTATTTCGTCATAATTGATGAACCTGAACTATCGTTGTCTGTTCCTTGGCAAAGGAAATTCCTACCGGATATTCTTGCGACAGAGAAATGCGCTGGTTTGATAGCTGTGACACATTCTCCGTTCATTTTTGATAACGAACTAGATGTCTACGCACATGATATCGAAGAATTTTGGGTATACACCTAATGAGTGTTTTAGATGAATTAAGAAATAGCCGTCTAAGTCCTGCAACAGCCTATAGTGAGTTCTTAGACCAACAAAAACGTGACTCACTACATATCTTTGTCGAAGGCGATAGTGATTCATCATTTTATCGAAAGTTCTTTGAGCCATATTTTGACAAGTTTAGTAACCCGAAGTTTTATGATTGTGGCGGAAAGAGTGAAGTGTATAAGACACGTAACAAGATCATCACTAGAAAAGATCCACCCGCTTGGTCGGAAACGATGGTAATTCTTTACTTTGTCGATAAGGATCTTTCAGATCTACTACAAGAGGACTATCCAGTTGCTACAGATATATTCGTCACAGATTATTATTCCATCGAAAATTATCTTGTATCTGGAGAAATGCTAGAGATTATATGGACAGATATCTTCAATTTTTATGGTAAAGATAGACCAAAATTTGATTCATTTCTCAATGAGTTCCAAGTGGAATTACAACGCTTTTATGAATACATACGTCCTGTAATGGTGTGGGGAATATATCACAAAAGAAATAAAACCAGTTTTGATTTTGACGACATTGAACTGCATAAACTATTCTCAGTCAATGAGGAACTAAAACTAACACGGAAAATTGGAGAAGGTACTCAAAACTTGGTGAATGAACTGGATAAAATGTGTAAGATAGAAACAACTCAACTTGGGGATGAGGAAAAGGATATTTTAGAGTTAATTGAAGAGTTATCTCCTAAAGCATACGTAAGAGGCAAATTTGAAGTTTGGTTTTTCGTGAAGTTCGCTAAAGCACTAGCGAAATTTATTAAAAAGGATATGCAGATTGAGATAAGATATTCACAAGGTCTACTAAAGGAAGATGACATTGTAAGATCATTAGGGCCTAAATTAAGTCCAATCCCCAAGAGCATCTTCGAGTTCCTGAAATGTAATATGTGAATATTGTTAGCGCTGATTAAATCAAGTCTGCCTGTACAAACGACCGCCAAATTAAGCGGGGGTAAATCACATGGAGATTGAAGCCAAACTGGACAAGCTGGGATTGGAGTTGCCGCCGGCGGTCAAAGTACCCGCAGGGGTGAAACTCCCGTTTTCCTTTGTTCGCGTCTATGGCGGGCGGGCTTACATCGCGGGACATGGACCACAAAACCCGGATGGCACGCTGGCGGGTCCCTTTGGAAAAGTTGGCGCTGACCTGACGGTGGCGCAGGCTTATGAATCCGCCCAACAGGTCGCATTATCGATGCTCGGTAGCCTCAAGCGTGAACTGGGCGATTTGGATCGGGTGCAGGCATGGCTGCGGGTGCATGGCATGGTCAATTGCAGCCCGGATTTTACCCAGCAGCCAGCAGTCATCAACGGCTTCTCCGACCTCATTCTCCATCTCTACGGCCAGCGGCGCGGGGCGCACGCGCGTTCTGCGGTCGGGATGGCGGCGCTGCCCTTTAATATGCCAGTCGAGATTGAGGCGCTGGTCGCCATAGATTAAAGCCTGCCTGTGCGGAAAATGCGTTATCAGCTTTGTTCCAGGATAAGGTTCATATAGCTATCCACCTGCGCATGCCAGCCAGCTGGCACATACGTTGTGCTGTCCATTTGGAAAACCAGCGCCTCGCCAGAGAAGGCTGCGCCAGCCCCAAGCGCAGCCCGTTTGAATAGGTTGATTTTTCCATTCAGGGGGGAATCTTTTTGGGCGAATGCGGTGGCGGACATCGGGATGGCGCGGACTGGGCTGAAGGTCGGCTTCTCGATGATGCCGATGCCATGGACGCGCAGATTCACGATTTCCACCGGTCGCTGGCGCAGGGCATGACCGTAGGTCTGTTCATGGGCATCATGGAAATCACGAATCACAGATTGCCCAAAGGGGATATTTAATTCGTATGCTTGACCTTCGTAGCGCAAATCCAGCGAGACCTCGAATATCATATTTTCCCTGGCGATGCCCTCCCGATATAAATCCGCTTGTCCGACGGCCGCCAACTCGCTTTGTTTGGCGCGAAGCCGCGCGACATTCTCCGGGCTTGCCAAACGCATAACGGATTGGCTGTATTCGACAGCGACATCGGCGATGAGCAGGCCCAAGGCGCATAAAACGCCTGGCGACTGCGGGATGAGGACGCGCGGAATCTCCAGACGCTGGGCGACTTCGCAGGCATGAAGCGGGCCCGCGCCGCCAAAAGCCACCAAAGTAAAATCGCGCGGGTCGTGACCGCGGGCAATGGATACGCGGCGGATGGCGCGGTCGATATTGACATTGGCGATGTCGACCACGCCTTTGGCGGTCTCGATGAGGCTCAAATGGGCCCGTTTGGCGAGGTCTTGCATCGCCCGATGACCCGCTTCCATATCCAGCGACATCGCGCCCCCTAGAAAATGTTCCGCATCCAGGCGTCCGAGGATGGCGTTGGCATCGCTGAGGGTCAGACGCTTGCCGCCCTGACCATAAACCACCGGGCCCGGATTGGCGCCGGCCGATTCGGGACCGACCCGCAATGCGCCACCGGCATCCAGGCGGGCAATCGAACCGCCGCCAGCGCCAATGGTTTCAATATCCAGCATACGAACACGCAAGGGCAGGCCGTCAATCTCCGATTCGGGGCGTGGCTGCGCCTGGCCGGCAATCAAGGCCACATCGGTTGAGGTGCCGCCCATATCCAGGGTGATGATTTGCTCATAGCCAGCGAATTTGGCGACATGAAAAGCGCCCATCACGCCTGCCGCCGGACCGCTTAATGCCGTGTAGACAGCCTGCTGACGCACGCGGCTTGCCTGCATGACACCGCCGTCGGATTTCATAATGCGCAGTGAAGTGCTGTCGGGCAGTTCCACTTCCAACTGACCGATATAGCGCGACATGACGGGGCGCACATAGGCTTCCAGCGCAGTCGTGCTGGCGCGTTCATATTCCCGAAACTCTGGCAGCACTTCCGAGGACAGGACAATCTGCCAGTCATCCGCCACGAGGCCAGCTTCAACAATTCTCTGTTTGACCATCTGCTCATGGGCGGCGTTGACATAACTGAACAGGAAACAGACCGCAATCGAATCCACCCGGTCGCGGCTGATTTGCTCAAGCACGTCATCCAGCGCCTTCATATCCAGCGGCATCAGGGTTTCGCCACGATAATCGAGCCGCTCTGGCACTTCATAACAGCGTTCACGCGGGATAAGCGGCGGCGGCAAGGTGGGGTGCAGGGCATAAAGAACCGGTCGGTTTTGCCGTCCGATGAACAAAATATCCCGAAACCCCTGCGTGGTAATCAGGGCAGTCCGCGCTCCTTTGCGTTCGAGGATGGCGTTGGTGGCAACTGTTGAACCATGCGCGACCTGTGTCAGCGCCGCCATCCTGCCTGATGTTATCGCCGCCAGGCCCTTGAGCATGGCTTCGGCTGGATGATGCGGGCTGCTCAAGAGTTTGTGAATCTTGAGTCGCCCGCGGTCACTCAAAACCAGGTCGGTAAATGTGCCGCCAATATCAACGCCCGCCTGCATCAAAAATCCTTGCCCAAGCTGGATCCAGTCCTGCCCTGAATCATAACACCAACATGCCGAAAGTGAACCTGCCAAATTAGAATGGACGCTGCCCGTTTATCATTTGCTTATGTCCTTCTATTGCGCTTCATACGCGCCGCTTTTATGGTTCATACATTCCCGCTCTATGCTATGAATGTCAAGCAATGATGCACAAAAAGGAGAAGCCAACATGATGATTCGCACGCACCCCTATGCCCGTTTGGTCAACAACTGGCTGGGCACAGCCAACGAATTCGAAGGACGCCGTTACGGTTTGGCGCTGGATGTCGAGGAAGATTCGGATGCCTATATCCTCCGCGCCAATTTGCCAGGTGTCAAGCTGGAAGACATCAGCGTCAACATCCATGATGATGTCTTGACCATTTCTGCCGAAACCGCCGCCGAGTCATTGGATGAGAACAGCCGCGTCTTAATCCGCGAACGCCGCCGCGGCAAGTTCACGCGCAGCCTGCGCTTCCCGGTCGATGTCCGCGGGGATGCTGTCGCGGCAAACTTTGACAATGGCGTCCTGAATGTCCGTATCCCCAAAGCCGAAGAAGCCAAGCCGCGCCAGATTCCCGTCAATGTGGCTGCCGCCAAAAACTAGGCGCGTACCCTGATTTTCCTTGCAGTGCCGAGCGGTGGAGCGACATCCACCGCTCGCTGCGTGTTAAGTGGCTTCGTCCGGTCGGCGCGATGGCTGCTGTAAGGCTAAGCCTGCGCTTTCCCCCAGCCGCCGCCGCCAGGCGTCTCAATCCTTACGCGGTCGCCAGCCTCGATTTGGCTGGTATATTTCCCGCTGACCCTTTCCGCTTGCCCGGCACGAATGATGGCATTGACGCCGCGCCTGCCAGCTGCGCCGCCATGGATGCCATAAGGCGCTCGCAGTCGGCGCTCCGAATTAAGCGTAATCGTTGCCGGCACCAAAAATTCATACTCCCGAACAATGCCATCTCCACCGCGATATTTGCCGCGCCCGCCGCTGTTTTCGCGCAGATGATAACGCAAGACGCGCAAGGGCAGGCTGAACTCAAGCGCCTCGACGGGCGTATTGAGGGTGTTGGTCATGTGGCTGTGCCGTCCCGAGACGCCGTCGCCCTGGCTGGAAGCGCCGTGTCCGCCGCCAAGGGTCTCATAATAGACAAATTGCGTCTCCCCCATGAAGCCGCCAACGGTGAAATTGTTCATCGTCCCCTGGGATGCCGCTGGAATTTTGGCTGGCAAAGCCTGCGCCAGTGCGCCCAGCACCGCATCGACCACGCGCTGGCCGGTTTCCGTGTTGCCGACCGCCACCGCCGCCGGAAATCGCGGGTTCAGGAAACTGCCCGCGGGCGTGATAACCGCGACTGGCTGAAAACATCCATGATTGACGGGAATGTCCTCTTCCGCCAGCAAGCGCACGCAATACCATGTCGCTGACTGGACAATGGCGCTGACCGCATTGACATTGCCCATAACCTGGGGCGCACTGCCAGCAAAATCGACAGTCATCTGGCTGCCATCGACCTCAAGCGTGACCTGAATCGGTATCTCGAACTCCGCTTGCCCGTCGCCTTCCAGCGCATCCTGATAACGATAGATGCCGTCGGGAATGTCGGCAATGACGGCTTCGGTCATTTTGCGGGCATAATCCAGCAGGGCAGTGGCATGTTCGTTCGTGCTTTCAACGCCATGATTGACCATCATATCGCGCAGACGCCCCTCGCCGACGCGATGCGCCGCCAGCTGCGCTTCGATGTCACCGAGCCGCTCTTGCGGATTGCGGCTGTTGGCGATAATGAGCGCCATCACGCCATCGTTCATCCAGCCGCTAAGCCGAAATTTGATGGGCGGGATAATAATCCCTTCCTGATACAACTCGGTGCTTAGTGGCAGTGACCCCGGCGACATCCCGCCCACATCGGCATGATGCGCCCGGCTGGCGACAAAATAATGCAGGCTGTCCCCCGCAAACACGGGTGAAATCATGGTAATATCAGGCAGATGCGTCCCGCCATGATAAGGGTCATTGAGGACAATCACATCGCCGGGGAAGAACTCCTCAAATTCCGCGACCGCCGCCGCGACCGAAGCCGGCATACTCCCCAGATGCACTGGAATATGCGCCGCCTGTGCAATCATACGCGCCTCGGC
Organism: Aggregatilineales bacterium; assembly: GCA_965214515.1. Classification (GTDB taxonomy): domain Bacteria; phylum Chloroflexota; class Anaerolineae; order Aggregatilineales; family Phototrophicaceae; genus UBA6055. Next base: position 1,802,995 of record OZ243955.1, on the reverse strand, counting down.
ATCGAATACCGCGCAGCTAAAATCCAGCCGCTCGCGGATATTGGGGCTGAAGCTGGCGCGGCGCAGGGTCACGCCCATCTCCTCGGCGACGGCGGCAAACAGGTTCTTAAAAACTTCCAGGCTAATCGCATCGACTGGCATCTTATCCCGCTTCACCCACTCATCACCGTCCCCAAAACCTATCACAAAACCAGCCAGATGCAAGGCAATGACCGCCAGCCAGCCGCGTCAAGCGTTTGGGGTTCGCGGCGCAAAAGGAACGCCAATTAGATAGTCGGCGCCAATTTTATAGGCAGCACATCACCTTAAACAGTAGCCCGCGACCAGTTCGCGCACCGTGATTTCTTTTTGTTCTATTTTCATTGTCAGGCCCTCTTATGGCGAATAACGATGCGAGCATATTTTCTGTTGCCTTTGACATAGAATCTGCCTAGCTTGCCCGTGAACCAAGTATCCGCCCCAACAATGTCAAACTGCTCAGGATTATGCTTATCCAAGAAACTAATCGGCACACCAATACCCCCCTCCCAATCTACGGGAATGTCTGCGACTCTGGATACTTCAATAGCATCATAGTTGTCATACTTCGGGTATTTCTCTGGTGTGTATCGCTTGTATAGTATCAATTCCTCATGTCGCTGCCTGTAGTCAAGGTTGGTGAACCAGCGAGTATTCCCCATCTTGACCCGTCTGTTTTCGGGAGTGCCGAAAACCATCACACCCCTATTCATACCGAACCAAACCTTTTCGCACTTAATCAGAGGGAATATCTCCTTGTACGTTACCGCATTCATGCTTCCAATAATGAGGAAGCTCTTGCCATATTCAATTAACTGCGCCACATATTCTCTAAACAGCGAAAAAGGCGGATTTGTCACTACAATATCGGCTTGCTTCAATAGCTCGACACATTCCCGACTTCTAAAATCTCCGTCTCCTTCAAGGTGATGTATGCCAATTTCTTCTGGCGACGGAACTCCATTTCTGTTTCTCGTGCCATCATATTCTAGCCAGATTGCCTTCTCTGATTTGTTTTGACTGAACATATCCATACGCTGATTCTTGTAGCAGGTCGCAATCAACTTCTTAAGTCCAAGCATGTCAAACTGCAATGAGAAGTAGTGGAAGAAATTGCTTATTCTGGGATCGTCACAGTTACAGTAGACAATTTTGTCGCGGAAATGATTTGCGTAATGTCGCAGTTCGTTCTCGACATCCGATAGCTGGGTGTAAAACTCGTCTCTCTTGTTCAATTTTGCCGTATGCAAGTGCCTATTCGCTGACATAACCTACTCCATAAGCAGTCCTGATATTCCGACGTTGTCCATTCCCAGGTGTCGGTGAATGCCTCAACGGAGTTCAGGCTTTTGTCCCTGCCCTTGAAAGGCAGGTTGTAATTGCTGTTGGAGTTGAAGGGCGGGTCGAGATAAATCAAATCAATCGACTCGTCTGGCAGTTCAGCCTCATCGTTGAGGATGTCCAGACAGTCAGCGGCATACAGGATACGGTCCATGCCAAGCAGCCTCGCGCCAAAACCGGGGAAATGGGCCAGCATTCCATGACGCTCGGTAAAGAGGTATAATTCGCGCTGAAGGCGTTTTACGTCCTTCAGTATTTGGTGTTTCCTGTGGCAGAAAAGGTTGGTAGCCCAGAATCTGCCGCAGGAAGCCTCAATGACAGGTCATGGAAGACCTTGTTCACAAGCTAACATAAAATTGGCATTTCTGCAACTCGCATTTTGCCTGTCGCCTCGTCGGGCGGCGAATGCTAAGATGAAGCTCCAGCAAAACGACGGACAGGTCGGCAAGATGCAAGTTCTGCTGTTTGCCAATGGCGAGGCCAATCCGGGGTCGATGGTTCAGCGCGTATTGGACGACGTGGAATCGCCCTATATCTTATGCGCTGATGGCGGCGCTTTGAATGCGCTCAAGTTTAATCAGACTCCGCAAACCATTGTGGGCGATATGGATTCGCTGACCGACCTGCAAGCTGCCGAGTTTGCCGCGCAGGGCGCCGAGCTTGTTCGCTATCCCGCGGAGAAAGATGAGACCGACCTCGAATTGGCGCTGTACTGGGCGCTTCGGCATGGGGCGGCCGCGGTTTATATGGTGGGTGGATTGGGTGGGCGCTTCGACCAGACCTTGGCGAACATCTATTTGCTGGCATTGCCCGCACTGGATGGCATTCATATCGAAGTGGTGGATGCCGAGCAGTCCATCCGCCTGCTAAAGCCCGGGCGGCATCAGGTCAAAGGGCAGGCTGGCGATACCATTTCGCTGCTGCCCATAGGCGGGGCGACCAAGGGCATTACCACGACCGCTCTCAAATATCCCTTGCGCGATGAGCCGCTCCAATTCGGCCCCGCCCGCGGCATCAGCAATGTCATGCAGACGAACCATGCCGGCATCGATATTCGCCAGGGTATGCTGCTCATGGTTCATACCATTGGACGGGCATAATGGCGGCTTTCAAGGTCATCAAGCGCGATGCGCAAGGCAATGACGAACTGTCATACAGTGGCATCGTCCGCGAACGGAATGACCGCTTCCTCTGCATTGAGGCCGTATTTGCCTCTTCTGACCGCGACCTCGGCTATATGCACCTGCGGCGTGGCGATGTCTTCCGCGAATGGTTTTACAGCGATTGCTGGTTTAATATCTTTCGGGTGCAGGATGCGGCAAGCAGGCAGGTCAAGGGATGGTATTGCAACATTACCCGACCCGCCATCATCGAGTCGCATCAGGTGGCGGCTGATGATTTGGGGCTGGATGTGTTTGTCTATCCCGATGGCCGAACGCTGCTGCTTGACGAAGACGAATTTGCGCGGCTGAACTTGTCATTATCAGAACAGCAGGCCGCCTGGGAGGCGGTGGATGCCATCAAGGCGATGGTGCAGGCTCGCCGCCCTCCCTTTGACGAGATTCCAGACGAGACTGCGGCGAGCCTCAAACATCCAAATCGGGACGAATAACCAGCACAGGCACTTTCAAATCGTGCATGACCTTGTGCGCCACGCTGCCGAAGAGAAAACGCACCAAACCCGAATGCCCGTGTGTGCTCATCACCACCAAATCCACCCCCTCTTCCCGCACATAATCACAGATGTGGTGGGCAACGCCGACGCCATCAATGATTCGTAGCTGACACCCGACGCCTTCAGCGCGGATTTCATTGCGCAGCCCCAGCAGATGGATTTTGATTTCCTCTCGAATCCGATTCGCCAGTTCATATTCCCCGGCGATGGCCAGCGAATCAACAAATTCGTGCATGGGCGGTGTGAAGATATGCAGCAGGGTCACTTCCCCTTCGCTGATGCGTGCAAAATCGACCGCATAGGGAATAGCCCGTTCGCTCCAGGCAGAGCCATCGGTGGGTACGACAACTTTTTTGAAGGGTCGATGCTTGAACATTTGAACCTCCCTCGGTAAGCAATGAATCTCACCATCGCATTGTATCACAAACTTCATTCGTGTACGCTATTGACATCAATTCTAATGAACCTGTATAATTCTGCATCAAAATCTGTATAAATCTATAAAATCCTATATGATATGACCGATAAACCACAGCCAAATTTATCCTTCGGGCGCAATCTGAAAATCGGCATGTTCCACTTGGGTTCGGGCATGGCGGATGTGCTGGCGACCGGGGTCTGGAATCGCATTATGGTCGCCGACCTCGGCTTCAGCGCCACATGGGTTGGCCTCCTGACGGGTCTCCGCTATTTTCTGGCGCCGCTGGGTGTCTGGGCGGGACGCTTTTCGGATACGCATACCCTGGGCGGCTTTCGCCGTCTGTTCTGGATTTGGCTGGGCCGTGCCATGATGGCGCTAAGCACCGTTTCACTGGGCTTCGCCACGGCTGAACTCGTCAGGCTGGCGCAGTCCGAGACCCATCAACCCGCGCCGATAATCCTGTGGCTGGTGCTGATGGTGTCCTTTCTGCTGTTCAGCCTGGGCAATGCCCTGTCGGGCAGCACCTTTCTGGCGCTGGTCTATGACCGCTCGGCTGAACATCAAAGGGGTCGCGCCGTCGGCGTGGTATGGACATTCCTGCTGCTTGGATTTACGGTCGGCGGGATTTTCTTCAGCCTGATGCTGCCACAGGCAGACGCCGGCAGGTTCGCATTCACAGCGCAGTCGGTGCAAACCCTGTTTCTGGTGACGGCGGGATTATTGGCATTCTTGTGGTTTTTCTCGCTGCTTGGCGAAGAAAAACGGGCTGACAGGATGCCCGCCGCCCGGCCACATCATCAGACGAGTCTGCTGCGCGATTTGCGCTTAGTCTGGCGCAGCCGCCCGATGCGCTGCTTCTTGTTCTATCTGACCCTCTCGATGATGTTTGCCTTTTTGCAGGATACCATACTGGAGCCCTTTGCCGGGCAGGTCTTCGGCATGGAGGCAAGGATTACCAACCGATTTTCAGCCTATTGGGGTAGCATGGCCATCTTGGGTTCACTTGGCCTGCTGTTTTTGTCGCGCCGCTATCCTGCGCTGACCAACGGAAAGATGTCGCAGGGCGGGGTCTTTATCTTAATCTTTGCTTATATCCTGTTTGCCGTTTCATCATTGGCAGAGATTCGCGGCCTGGTCACGCCGGGGCTTATTCTGCTGGGGATTGGCTTGGGCAGCTGGAACATCGGCACCCTAGGGCTGATGATGGATATGAGTCCGCCAGGACGTGCCGGCACATTTCTGGGCTTTTGGACACTGTGCGTGACTTTTGCCCGCGGCTTGGGTGTGGCTGGCGGCGGGGTTGTCCGCGATGTGGCATTAAGTCTGTCGGGGGAGTTTTCGGTCGCCTATGGTTTCGCCTTTGTGCTTGGCTTTATCGGTTTGCTGGTCGCCTGGCTCGCCTTGAAGCAGGTCAACCTGGCAGACTACAAATCGGATGTCAAGCAGGATGCCGAACTGGCGGCGGTGCTGGCGGGCGCGATGGATTAGGGGCAAATCAGTAAATTGATCGACTGCGATGGTAGACGCGACTTGCCATCCTCAATATAATACGCCACTATCTTGTATGGACTGTCAGACGGAAATCCTTGTATCCCGATGCAAACCCCTGCCAAACTCGCACCCTATCGAACCGCTGTCGCTGTGCTGGCCTTTGCCGCCTTTTTTCTGAGCGCGATGATTAGCGGTCGGATTTTTGAGCGTCTGCCACACATGGAAGACGAAATCGCCTATTTTTATCAGGCAAAAATTTTTGCGCGTGGCAATCTCGCTGTCGAAACGCCATACCCCCCCCGAGCCTACTGGCAGGTTTTTGTCGCTGACCATAATGGCAAACGCTTTTCCAAATATACGCCTGGCTGGGCCATGCTGCTGTCGCTGGGTTTCAATATGGGGCAGCCCTGGGTCATCAATGCCTTTTTTGCCATGCTGGCGGTGCCGCTTGTCTGGCAGCTGGGCAGCCGACTCTTCAATCGGGATGTCGGCTTGATGGCGGCTGGCCTGACGACCTTCTCGCCCATGGCCCTGCTGTTGAATGGCTCGCTGATGGGACATGCCGCCACCTTTTTTTTCACGATGCTGTTTCTCCTGGCCTATCGACAAATCGAGAAAACCCACCGCCTTCGCTGGGGCATCGCCGCCGGGGTGGCTCTGGGATGGGTCTTCATACTGCGACCGATGACCGCGCTCGGCATCGCCCTGCCCTTTATCATCTGGAGCGCCCTGCGCCTGCTGGATTCCCTGCTTCCTAACGATGCCAAGTCCTCGCGCTGGCTTCAGGCCTGGCGAACGCTCTTGCCCCTGCTGGCGCTTTCGCTCGTGACACTCCTGATTGCCACCATGATACCGCTTCACAATTATGCGGCCACTGGCGATGCCAGCAGCAATCTTTATACCTATATCTGGGAATATGATCAGCCTGGTTTTGGCGAATGCTGCGGGCGCAGCGGTCATACGCTCTACAAGGCTGTCTGGCACACCCGCTATGACCTGTCGCTGACGGCGGCGGACACCTTTGGCTGGCAAATCGGTGAATTAAACGCCGAAGCCAAAAAGCACTTGCTGGAGGAGAACGATTATTATCCCAATCTCGGCTTGAGTTTTGTCCTGTTCCCCTTTGGTATCCTGCTGGGTTTTCTCGCTCTGCCACATCGTCCAGCGCGGCGATGGCTGGCGGTCGTCCTGCAGTTCATCTGGCTGGTTGGGGTGGCGGCGCTGCTGTCCTTGGCCCTCGACGGCGATTCGCCCCGCGTCTACAATGCCGCTTTCGCCTGGCAGTGGGTGATGACGGCCGCTGTCTGGCTGTGTGCGCCGCTCATTCTTTTGCGAGATGCTCGCTGCTGGCAAACCCGTTGGGTTTGGCTGCTTGTTTGTGTCGTGCTGGCGCTGGTTCTGGTTCACATGACCTATTGGATTGGGTTTCAGCGCTACAGCACGCGCTATTACTTCGAGGGATTGGGCGCTTTCGCCATAGTGAGTGCCTTGCCCCTCGCTTGGCTCGCCCGCAGATTCAGTCGGTGGCTGGTGTATCTCCTGCTGACGGCGGTTCTGCTGTTCAGCCTTTTCAGTTATGGCTTGCCACGGGTCGGGGTTTTGCATCGCTATCATCGCATCCACCCGGACATCATCACCGCGATAAAATCGCGCCAGGTGGACAATCAGCCGCTATTGGCGCTGGTGGGCGGCGCAGACAGTGGCGAAAATCGGGCGCGATGGCATTCTCTGGGAACGCTGATGGCCGTGACCAGTCCCTATCTCGACAGCGAGATTGTTGGCGCAGTTTATTATGAAAACCAAGAGGTCAAAGCCGAAATCCTGGCGAACCATCCCGACCGACAGGTGATTGAGATGTTTGCCCAGGGGCAGGAGATTGAATTTATGGATAATATGAGGGGATGACCCGTCTTTAATTTTCGGGACGGGTGTAGACATAATTCGCCCGCTCTTCCTGGCTGCGCAGGTCGCTCATATCGGTGATTTCGAGCAGGTTCATCACCCCGTCTGTCACCATCACGCGCTCAATCGTTTCAAACTGGAAGACCGTCTGGATGATTTGCGCCTCCAGCACAGCATCGCCGCAAGTGCCAATGCCCCTCAGCCCCCCCGCCAAAAGAACCCGCGCCTCGCCATCTTGGATGCTAATATCCTCCACCATAAGTTCCAGTTCCTTCACCCAGTCATAAACGTTCTCCACCACTGGATGATTCTGGGCGGGGCTGAACAAAGCCTCGAGCGCCAGCCTCAAGTCCCTGATGGTATCGTCACTTCGCAGGATTCCTGTATCCACCGGCAGCAGGTAACTGTCGCAGCCGACTTTGAAGCCAGCAGACTGATAATCGCTCTCGTCGCCAACCCAGAACTGAATCGTCTTTTTATCCCCGCTTTGCATCCCCGCCCGTGAATACATGGTGCGCGATTCGCGCCCGGACAAATCCGCCGCCTGCCGCAGATTTTCTCCGTTCACCAAAATGGTCGCCGTCTCGGTATCGGTCAAGCTGAGGATATTCATGGCCAACTGCGACTCCAGCCGCGCATTGAAGCAGTCGCTGTTCAGGTTTAGCTGACCTTCGAGATTCATAATAACATGGTTGTTCTCAATGCGGTAACTGACGGCTGTCAGTTCGGTCTGCGCCATGAGATTCATCCCGCCGTTGATGGATTCGCCATGCGCGGGGTCTGTCAAAAAAGCGAGGGCATTGTTCAGGCGGTCAGCGGGGTCCAAATCTGTCGGAATCCCGCTTGGCACAAGGATGAGCGAATCGCCACAGCCAGCAAGCGTCCCCCTGACGCCCGCGTCATCGGGCAAGAGCCACCATAATTCCAGACTGCCGTCCAGCAGGGCAGGCGCCGAGCTTGAGCGCGGCATATCGGCTGGCGGACTGGCTGTTTCGGTGGGCGATAAATCGAAGGGGACATACAGTATCTCCCCGACATCGATGCGGCTGGCGTCCGCCAGACAATTCACATCAGCCAGCGTGTCGACATCGGTATTGCTCCGTCTGGCAATCGAGTACAAAGTATCGCCAACATCGACAATATAGGTCGTCCAATCGTCTGGCTGGACGCAAATGCTGCGCTTGGCTTCGATAATGGCAGCCTCAGCGTTTCCTGAAGGGGAGGGCGTCGCGCTGGCAGTCGGCTGGGCAGTCGGCCGTGGCGTGCGGGTGGCTGGCGCTGCCGGAGCTGGCGTGGAGCTTGATATGGTTATGATTTTTGGCTGCCCGGCGGCCAGATTGCAAGCGCTGGCAGCCATCAAAAGACAAAGACATAACAACATCCAGTACAATCGCATCTGTGGCTTCCCCGTGTTTCGCTTGTTCCGCCTTCATTATGCCAGCATACCAATGTTACAGTAATATCAATCGGTCGCCTGCTGCTTTACTGAACCTGCTTCATCAAGCCTTCAACATCGGTATAACCCATAATGCTGTACCCGGCATCCACATAAATAACCTCGCCAGTGATGCGGCGGGACAAATCCGAGGCAAGGAAGAGCGCCAAATCGCCAACATCATCCTGGCTGACCAGTTCCTTCATAGGCGAGGTGGCTTCAGCATATTTGAGCAAATCACGGAAGCCGACAATGCCGCCTGCCGACAGGGTTTTAATCGCGCCCGCGCTGATGGCATTGACGCGAATTTTGCTCGGGCCCATATCGGCTGCCAGATACATGGTAATGGCTTCCAAAGCGGCTTTGGCAACCGCCATCGCATTGTAATTGGGGATGACCTTGCGCGAGGCGTTATAGGTCAGGCTCATAATGCTGCCGCCCTCCTTCATCAGAGGCTCGGCGCGGCGCGTTAGCTCAATCAGGCTGACCGCGCTGACATCAATCGCCTGGAGCAGCCCTTCGCGTGACATATCCACAAAACGCCCGCCCAGCACCCCCCGTTCGGCAAAAGCGACCGAGTGCACCAGCACATCCAGCTTGCCGTATTTTTCCTCGACAGCCGCAAAAACCGCATCCATTTCATCCGCTTGGGTGACATCCGCCTGAATTATCAACTGACAGCCGATGGATTCGGCCAGAGGGCGAACGCGGCGTTCCAGTTTGTCCATCGCATAGCTCAAGACAATGGTCGCGCCCGCGCCTTGCAAGGCCCGCGCAATCCCCCATCCGATTGAATTCTTGTTGGCGACGCCAAAAATGAGCGCGACTTTTCCTTCCAGTAAGCCCACTTCTCCCTCCCTTTTATCTATCCATTGTCATCATATCGCAGACAGCGGCGATAAGCCCCTCAAGATGTCGGCGGAGTTTATGCTGGCAAACACTGCCCTTATGTCACAGTACAATGGTTTCGCGCATAACAGGATTTTAGCACAGAGGCTATCAGATATTCCATGATGTTTGGCTGTTATGTATAATTCCCATAATCTAACACGCGATTGCCCGCCGAGCTACGGTTAATCCGCGCTGGTTCAATCGCGGATGATACAGGAGCAGCCATCTATGCCCGACGGCGAACTTATCCATGTGACGACAGTCATGGACTTTGAGGATGATATTCTGACCGAACTGCGCGAGATTTCTCCACGTTTGCAGGTTGAACGTCATTTCCCGAAAGTCCCGCTCGAAGTGATTGCCAGAACCGAAGTCTTGTACACCAACGATTATTTTCCCGAACCTGAGCAGGCGCTCAAGCTGCGCTGGATTCAACTGCACTCGGCCGGGATGAATCACGCATTCCCTCATCGCGTGGCCCAGGCAGAGGACATCCTGATAACTTCCATGAGCGGGGTTCATGCGACCAATATGGCGCACTATACCCTGATGATGATGCTCATGTTCAATTACAAGATGCGCTACCTACTCAACTTGCAGAGCCGCGCCGAATGGCCCCCCAATTCAATGCAGCTGCTGTCGCCGATGGAGATGGAACGTCTCACCCTCGGCATCGTCGGTTATGGCAGCATCGGACGCGAACTGGCGCGTTTGTCTGCCGCCATGGGCATGACCGTTCTGGCATCGAAGCGGGACATCAGCCAGACTGCCGAGACCCAAGCCTATGCCATACACGGCATCGGCGACCCGACTGGCGATATTCCCGACCGAATCTATCCGGCGGGAACCCTGACCTCCATGGCGAAGGATTGCGATTATCTGGTGGTGACCGTGCCGATGACCGCGGCGACGAAACATCTGATAAACGCGGCTGTCTTCGATGCCATGAAAGATACGGCTGTTCTGGTGAATATCTCGCGCGGGGGAGTGGTGGACGAGACCGCGCTTATCGCCGCCTTGTCCACCGGTAAAATTGCCGGCGCGGCGCTGGATGTGTTTGAACACGAGCCGCTGCCCGCCGACAGCCCCTTGTGGAAGCTCGACAATGTGATTATCACGCCGCATATATCCGGCTTTACGCGGCATTATCATCAAAAAGTCGCTCGGGTTTTCAAGGAAAATCTGCGCCGCTATCTCGATAACCGCCCCCTGCTGAATCAACTGGACCGCTCCAGGGGCTATTAGCCGCTGGCTCTTCAGGAGCGCAATTCTGCCTTGAGGCGATGCCGCGCCGCGCCAATAATTTTCCGGCGCACCCTGGCGGCCTTCTTGTCGGTGAGCGTCTTCTCGTCATCCTGGTAAGTCAGGGCATAGGCAAGGCTTTTCTTGCCAGCCGGAACAGGGGCGCCAGTGTAGACATCAAAAAGCATCACATCTTTGAGCAGACGGCCGCCAGCTTGCCGAATCACAGCCTCAACCTCGCTCGCTGGGGTATGGGCATTCACAATCAGCGCAATATCTTCCAGTATCGCTGGCGTCGTCGGCAAGGGCTGCACCGCGTGCAGTCGCTGATGATAGCGCACCAGCGGCGCCACCTCAAATTCGGCATAGATAAGCGGCGTCTCCGTCAGTTTGAAGCTCCGCGCGACTTTGGGATGAATCTCGCCAAAGCTGCCGATTGAGTTGCCCCGAATCAGCAGATTAGCCGAACGCCCTGGATGGAAGCTGCTGTGCGTGCCACGCTCATAGCTGAAATCGGTGATGTGCAGCCCATGAAGCAGCGCCTCTACCACCCCCTTTAAGTCGAAGAAATCAAAGGATGTGGTCGGCTCATCACCCCGCCATGAGGGTTGATTGCGCAGGCCGGTCATCAGAAGGCCAAGATGCAGCGGCTCATCTGGCAGCGATTCGCTGTTTTGCAGATACACCTTGCCAATCTCAAAAATCTGCTGGCGCTTGCTGTAACGAGCGTTGTTGAGGGCATTGTCGAGCATATTTACCATCAAGGTGTGCCGCAAGACATTGCGGTCGCTGGCGGATGGGTTGACAATTTCAACATAATCCGCCGCTGGCAGGCAGGATTTTTCGCCCTCGGGTACGAGCCTGGCTTCAATGTCTCGATGGGTGAAGCGATAGTTGATGACCTCGTACAATCCCAAGCCGACCAGAATATCCCGAATGCGCTCTTCGAGCATGACCGCGATATTTTCACGCTGGGGCGGCATTTCGTCAGCCATCATCGTATTCGGAATGTTGTCATAACCATAAATGCGGGCGATTTCCTCAGCCAGGTCAGCCTGAGCGATGACCGAATCATGGCTGATATCGAGACGATGGTCGGGGACGGCGGCGCAGATGACATCGCCCTCGATTTCAAGCTCAAATTCGAGACGTCTCAATATGTCGGCGGCCTTCTCGATGGAGATGTCCATGCCCAGCAGGCGGTTCACTCTGGCGATGGGCAAATCGACCCTGATGGCCTGCGGCGGGTTGGGATAGGCATCCAGGACACCCTGCGCCACGGTCCCGCCGCCGTGCCGCCGCATCAGTTCAATCCCGCGCTGACAGCCCAGTATCGCCTGCGAGGGATGCACCCCCCGACTGAAACGGGCGGAGGCTTCGGTATAGACCCTCTGCTCTTTGAGGGTTTTGCGGATGTTGATGTTGTCCCAGGCCGCCGATTCCAGAAGAACATTGCGGGTGCTGGCGCTGATTTCAGTCTCACCGCCGCCAATGATGCCACCCAGACTCAGGGCGCCGGCTGTATCGGCAACCAGAATCGTTTCTGTGCCGAGGTCACGCTGGATGTCATCCAGGGTTTCCAGCTGTTCTCCCGCAGTCGGCAGGCGGGTTATGATGGTCGGTATGCCGCCAGCGCGTTCGACCAATTTGTCATAATCGAAGGCATGCAGCGGCTGACCCAATTCAAAGGTGACATAATTGGTGACATCAACGATATTGTTGCGAGGCCGTTGACCAATGAGCCGCAGACGATGCTGCATCCAGAAGGGCGAAGGCTTGATTTCAGTATCCTTTAAGAGCGTCAGCGTAAAGCGCGGGTTCAATTCCGGCTCGCGGATATCGAGCCTGACCTGCCCCTCAATGGCGGCGCCTTCTGCCAGAAAATCATAAGACGGGTATCTCATCTCCCTGCCCAGGATGGCGGCGACTTCGCGGGCGACCCCAATCATACTGAAGCAGCGTGCTAGGTTGGGCGTGAGCTCAATATCCAGCACGACATCCCCCAAGACATCCGCCAGAGGCGTCCCAGCGACATAATGGTCCTCATGGTCTATCAGGATGACACCTTCATGTTCGTCGGAGATGCCCAGTTCTTTTTCCGAGCAGACCATACTCTTGTTGTATATGCCGCGCAAGGTCTTGCCTTTGAGGGTCATCTGTCTGGGTTTGTCGCTGTGACCATCCCAGACGGCTGCCCCTTCCATCGCAAACGCGCCCCAGATTGGCGGGTTGATTTCGCCCTGTCCCGTATAATCGAAGAGATTGGGAGCGCCAGTGACGCACTGTTCCAATTCGTCGCCGCCATAATCGACCATGGCCAAAACCAGTTTGTCGGCCTTAGGATGCGCCTTGATTTCGACAATGCGCCCTAGCAGCAGCTTCTCGCGGTCCCAAACCAGATGGTCAGAAGTCGGCATCTGCACGCCAGGGACCTGTGTTTGCGGCAGGCCAATATAATGGAGGTGCGCGACTTCAAGCCCGGCGACTGTCAGCCGCTCTGCCAGCAGTTCGACCGGGATGTCGATGTCCACATAATCTTTAATCCATGAAATCGGTACCAGCATGAATGATGTTGTCCTTTCCTGTCATTTGGTTCAAGGGATGACAATTTCGTTTAGCATTAACATATCAGGCAAATCCCCGGTATTGTTCAGCCAGTCCTGTCGCTCACCGGAGCCCTTGTCGTACAGCATCGCCATCAGGCGATAGGTTCCGGCAGGGACATCAGCTATATCAATGGAGAACAAACGCAGCTGCTCTGGATGCACCAACGGCAAATCGAGTTGGGCGACATTGCCCCAATCGGATGTGATGAGTTGATATGACATCTTGTAGTTCTGGTGGGAATCATCGCTCCGCGCAGTCCATCGGTCATTGAACATTATTGTTGAGTTGGCTGCGTCTAACTCTGCGTCATAAAATTGGTAGTCGATGGTATCGGTCTGATAACTCGCCAAAAGCTGCGGCGGAGAACAATCCAGGGTGTTCCAAGCATATTGCAGGATAACCGTGTCAATGCCGGCTTCAACTGTTTCGCATAGCTGATAATTCATGCCGTCCAATGTCGTTTGCAGGTCAGCAATCTCATGTGGCAGCGTCCTGGAAGTTTGATGAACCACCCACGCTAAGGGCAGGACAATGGCATGTTGGCGTATGTAATTGTCAAAGACTTCTGAATGATCGAATAGCTTTAGTTCAATATGGTGACGGTCGAAATAGTGCTGTTTCCGTGAGTAGTTTGTTATTTTTAGTTGTTTGAACGTTTTGTAGGAAAGACGATAACCGATAATGATTGGTTTCTGTTCCGCTTGTAAAGCCAGCCGTGAAACAACTTGCACGGACGGCAGTGGAAAAGCAGCTATCCGTCCTGCCAGATATTCTCCCCAGTTCGCAGTTATCTGAAAGTTAAAGCCTGCTATCACCCACAACAGAACTAGCAAGCCCAGCCACTTGCGGAAACAATACAAGGCATACAATCCAGCCACGATAAACAATATAAAGGGTAGCCAGCCGGCCAACTGATAGCGCATACCGCTCTCGACAATCAAGTCTGTAAAATGTGCAACAAGCGCTAGCACAATCAGGAAGGGTACAAACAGGATGAGATAGGGTTTGCGTCTAATTGTTTTTGTCCAAATACCCACAACCAAGCCAACGATAGACAGCAACAGCAAGAGCGGTTGATTGTTCAACGTAACGGTTAACCAGGTATGGATTGCTGTTCGTCCATTTACCGATTTCGTCCCCCACTGCTGAATAGCTCGGTCAATCCCTTCCGACATCAATACCCATATCCACGGCGAGAAGAGCAGCACCGCCACCACAACAGCCACTGAAACCCATAACCAGCGTTGGTTCTTAGGGGCGAGGATCAAGTGATAGATGCCCAGCATGAGGAGAAAGGTGGCGCTAAAGGCATGTGTATTGACCAGACCAAAGACAGCAGCACCTAGCGCGAGGTAGTCTGTTCGTTTGACCCTCTTCTGCTGATAGGTGATGTGCAGATAGTACCATAGCACGATGCTTGAAGTGAGAACGAGCAAGGGATACATGCGAACATGAGCATAATAGAAATTGTAGAAGGCATTGCTGGCGACAATGATGAGCGCAAACAGCCCGGCGACTGGCGCGACAAAATCTCGAGCGAGGCGATAGGCCATTGCCAGAGACAGCAAGCCGGTGAAGATCGTCAAAACCCGTCCCAGCGCGACATCGTATGTGGTGAGATTGCCCCACAGGCTCAACAGCATGAAATATCCTGGCGTGTGATTTGGGCTATTCTTCTGGAGTGATTGGATGATTTCGATGGGTGAATAGGGACTGTTGACCAGCCACCCTGCGTTGTTCATCGAAAAGAATTCATCCGGGGTCGGCGGATACAGGTCAATCTGGCGAATGGACAGCGCGGCGACGACCAGCAAGACTGGTACAGCCCATCCCCAGTGGCTCAAGATGTCACGGTTGTTCTTGTGGTGGGATTGTCCTGATGTCCGTAAGAAGTTCATCTTGGCTCTCTTTTGTCTGAAAGCTGTCTGCTGATTGTCATCTGATTCAAGGGATGACAATTTCGCTTAGCATTAACATATCAGGCAAATCCCCGGTATTGTTCGGCCAATCCTGTCGCTCACCGGAACCCTTGTCGTACAGCATCGCCATCAAGCGATAGGTTCCGGCGGGGACATCGGCTATATCAATGGAGAACAAACGCAGCTGCCCCGCATGCACCAGTGGCAAATCGAGTTGGGCGACATTGTCCCAATCGGGTGTGATGAGTTGATATGACATATGGTAATGGTCGAGGGCGTCGTCTGTTCGTGCGCTCCATAAATCGTTGAAATACAATTTGGAGTTGGCTGTATCTAACTCTGCGCCATAAAATTGGTAGTTGATGGTATCGGTCTGATAACTCGCCAAAAGCTGCGGCGGAGAACAATCCAGGGTGTTCCAGGCATATTGCAGGATGACTGTATCAATGCCGGCTTCAACTATTTTGCATAGCTGATAATTCAGGTCGTCTGTAATGGCTTCGATTGCGGCGATTTCTGCGGCATCAGTCGTGGTTGTTTGATAAAATACCCATAATGAAGGCTCGGTGATGGTTCTGTTGAGGACATAGTTCTCAAGCCACTTTGGATTGCTGGTAGCCTCGAATGCAATATCATGCTGTTCGAAGTAATACTCTCGCTGTGAGTAGTTGATATAACCGGACCAATTTACCAGAAATGCAGAATAATCATAAGCGATAATAATTGGTTTCTGTTCTGCTTGCAAGGCCAGCCGTGAAATGACTTGTATGGGCGGCAGCGCATAACTCATGCTTTGGCCTATAGTGGCGCGCTGCCAATCGGCAGCCATCTGGAAGATAAGACCTGCGATCACCCAGAACAGGATAGATAATAATCCCAACCAGCTACGGAAGCAGTACAAGGCATAGAGTCCAGCCGCAATGAACAGCACCAAAGGAAGCCAGCCGGCCAACTGATAGCGCATCTTGCTTGCTGTAATCAATGATGTGAACTGAGCAAAGGATGCCAGAACAGACAAGAAGAGCATGAACATGATGAGCCAGGGCTTTAAGGTAATTTTCCTTTTCCAGGCACCCAGTCCCAATCCGACAATAGACAGTAGCAGCAAGAAAGGCTGGTTGCTCAAGGCGACAGTCAACCAGGTCCAAATGGCTGTAAGGCCGCCTACAGGCGGGTCATTCGGATCCTCCATAATTCGGTCGATGCCTGCGAAAATCAGGATAGGTATCCACGGAGAAAAGAGTAATACAGCCGCCACAACAGCCACTGAAACCCATAACCAGCGTCGGTTCTTAGGCGCAATGAGCAGGTGATAGATGCCCAGCATGAGGAGAAAGGTGGCGCTAAAGGCATGTGTATTGACCAGACCAAAGACAGCGACACCCAGCGCGAGATAGTCTCTTTGTTTGACCCGGCTCTGCTGATAGATGATGCGTAGATAGAGCCACAGCACAGTGCCGGAAGTGAAAACAAGCAGGGGATACATACGAACATGAGCATAATAGAAATTGTAGAAGGCATTACTGGCGACAACGATGAGCGCAAACAAACCTGCGACTGGCACGACAAAATCACGCGCCAGCCGATAGACCATTGCCAGCGACAGCAAGCCGGTGAAAATCGTCAAAACTCGTCCCAGCACGACATCGTATGTGGTGAGATTGCCCCATAGGCTCAACAGCATGAAATATCCTGGCGTGTGATTTGGGCTATTCTTCTGAAGTGATTGGATGATGTCGATGGGTGAATAGGGACTGTTGACCAGCCACCCTGCGTTGTTCATCGAATAGAATTCATCCAGGGTCGGCGGATACAGGTCAATCTGGCGAATGGATAGCGCGGCGACGACCAGCAAGACTGGTACAGCCCACCCCCAGTGGCTCATGATGTCGCGGTTGTTCCTGTTTTGGCTTGGTTGTTTTGATGTCCGTAAGAAGCTCATGTTCGCCCTGATTTAGAACTGTTGCAAAAAGCGCAGGTCATTGCCCCAGAAATAACGAATATCCTGGATGCCATGTTTCAGCATGGTGATGCGCTCCGGTCCCATGCCAAAAGCGAAGCCGCTCCATTCGCTGGGGTCATAACCGCCATGGCGCAAAACGGCGGGATGAACCATGCCGCTGCCAGCGATTTCCAGCCAGCCAGTGTACTTGCAGACCCGACAGCCCTCACCCCCACACAAAAAACATTCGACATCGACCTCCATGCTCGGTTCGGTGAAGGGGAAGTAAGAGGCGCGATAACGGACTTTGGCATTTGGATTAAACATACGCTTGGCAAACTCGGTGATGGTCCCCTTGAGGTCGCTCATGCGGATATTTCGTCCAATTGCCAGGCCTTCGACCTGAGTGAATTGATATTCACTGCGGGCGGTGACTTGCTCTTGACGATAACACATGCCGGGCAAAATAACGCGAATGGGCTTGCTGCCTCTATCTCCCAACTCCCGCATGGCACGGATTTGCCCTGGCGAGGTATGGGTGCGCAGCAGTATCTTGGGATTGGCGGTATAGAATGTGTCCTGCATATCACGCGCTGGATGATGTGGCGGCAGATTAAGCAGGGTGAAGTTGATGTCGTCTTCTTCCACATCAGGGCTCTGATACACCTGAAAACCCATATCCCCCCAAATGCTTTGGAATTCCCGATGGGTGCGAGTCGAGGGATGCAGTCCGCCCATTGGACGCGGATAAGCTGGCAAGGTAATGTCAATTTCGCCTTCTTCCAGGTCGCGTGCCAAGTGCTGCTCCCGTATCAGCGACTCGCGCTCCTCGAAGGCGGCGCCGAGTTCATTTTGCAAGGCATTGACATCTTGGCCAAAAGTGGCGCGTGCTTCTTTTGGCAGGCTGCCGATGAGCCTGAACAGCTTGCCAACGGCACCTTTTCTGCTAAGATATTGGCTTTTCCATTTGCCCAGCGCCGTCGCATCCCGAATACTTTCCAATGCGCTGAGTGCTTCTTGGCGAATCTCCTCAATGGACATACAAACTCCTTTTCTTGGATTGTGCCTGAACGCAATAAAAACGCTCTCAATCCCCGTAGGGACGAGAGCGATGAAGTTCCCGCGGTACCACCCTGTTTCAGTGCTGATGCCCAGCACTGCACTCTGTTTGTCCTTTGACGCTGGACGGGCGGAGCAGACTACTCTGGTTTGCGATGACCATTTCACCTGTCGACTCGGAAGGGAATTCTGCAACTGTGTCCGATGAGCGCTCTCAGTCTATGACGCCCACTCCCTGTAGATACAGGCATGATGCCATGCACTTGCAGACTGTCTTCGTCATTGCCTTTGTGTGCCTATTATGCAGCGCGGGCATGGTGGCTGTCAAGGCTTGCTTACGCAGGATTGTGGGCTTGATTCAAGGTATGGCAATTTCGTTTAGCATTAACATATCAGGCAAATCCCCGGTATTGTTCAGCCAGTCCTGTCGCTCACCGGAGCCCTTGTCGTACAGCATCGCCATCAGGCGATAGGTTCCGGCGGGGACATCGACTATATCAATGGAGAACAAACGCAGCTGCTCTGGATGCACCAACGGCAAATCGAGTTGGGCGACATTGTCCCAATCGGGTGTGATGAGTTGATAGGACATATGGTAATGGTCGAGGGCGTCGTCTGTTCGTGCAGTCCATTGGTCATTGAACAATAGTGTCGAGTTGGCTGCATCTAACTCTGCGTCATAAAACTGGTAGTCGATGGTATCGGTCTGATAACTCGCCAAAAGCTGCGGCGGAGAACAATCCAGGGTGTTCCAAGCATATTGCAGGATAACCGTATCAATGCCGGCTTCAACTGTTTCGCATAGCTGATAATTCATGCCGTCCAATGTCGTTTGCAGGTCAGCAATCTCATGTGGTAGCGTCCTGGAAGTTTGATGAACCACCCACGCTAAGGGCAGGACAATGGCATGTTGGCGGATGTAATTGTCAAAGACTTCTGAATGATCGAATAGCTTTAGTTCAATATGATGCCGGTCGAAATAGTGTTGTTTTGGTGAGTAGTTTATTCTTTTTAGTTGTTTGAACGTTTTGTAGGAAAGACGATAACCGATAATGATGGGTTTCTGTTCCGCTTGCAAGGCCAGCCGTGAAATGACTTGTATGGGCGACAGCGCATAACTCATGCTTTGACCTATAGTGGTTCGCTGCCAATCGGCAGTCATCTGGAAGATAAGACCTGCTATCACCCAGAACAGGATAGATAATAATCCCAACCAGCTACGGAAGCAGTACAAGGCATAGAGTCCAGCCGCAATGAACAGCACCAAGGGAAGCCAGCCGGCCAGCAGATAGCGCATCTTGCTTGCTGTGATCAGTGATGTGAACTGAGCAAAGGGTGCCAGAACAGACAAGAAGAGCATGAACATGATGAGCCAGGGCTTTAAGGTAATTTTCCTTTTCCAGGCACCCAGTCCCAATCCGACAATAGACAGCAGCAGCAAGAAAGGCTGGTTGTTCAAGACGACAGTCAACCAGGTCCAGATGGCTGTAAGGCCGCCTACAGGCGGGTCATCCGAATTCTCCATAATTCGGTCGATGCCTGCGAAAATCAGGATAGGTATCCACGGAGAAAAGAGTAATACAGCTGCCACGACAGCCAGCGAAACACCCAACCAACGTTGATTCTTAGGGGCGATGAGCAGATGATAGATGCCCAGCATGAGGAGAAAGGTGGCGCTAAAGGCATGTGTATTGACCAGACCAAAGACAGCAGCACCTAGCGCGAGGTAGTCCCTTCGTTTGACCCTCTTCTGCTGATAGGTGATGCGCAGATAGTACCATAGCACGGTGCTTGAAGTGAGAACGAGCAAGGGATACATGCGAACATGAGCATAATAGAGATTGTAAAAGTCGTTGCTGGCGACAACGATGAGCGCAAACAGCCCGGCGACTGGCGCGACAAAATCTTTGGCAAGCCGATAGACCATTGCCAGCGACAGCAAGCCGGTGAAGATCGTCAAAACCCGTCCCAGCGCGACATCGTATGTGGTGAGATTGCCCCACAGGCTCAACAGCATGAAATATCCCGGTGTATGGTTTGGGCTATTCTTCTGAAGTGATTGGATGATGTCGATGGGTGAATAGGGACCATTGACCAGCCAGCCTGCGTTGTTCATCGAATAGAATTCATCCACGGTCGGCGGATACAGGTCAATCTGACGAATGGTCAGTGCGGCGGCGACCAGCAAGATTGGTACAGCCCACCCCCAATGGCTCAAGATGTCGCGGTTGTTCTTGTGGTGGGATTGTCCTGATGTCCGTAAGAAGTTCATCTTAGTTTTCTTTTGTCTGAAACTGCCTAGCCGATTGTCATCTGAATCAAGGGATGACAATTTCGTTTAGCATTAACATATCAGGCAAATCCCCGGTATTGTTCAGCCAATCCTGTCGTTCACCGGAACTCTTGTCGTACAGGATTGCCATCAAGCGATAGATTCCGGCGGGGACATCGGCTATATCAATGGAGAACAAGCGCAACGCTCCCGGATGCACCAGCGGCAAATCGCGTTGGGCGACATTGTTCCAATCGGGTGTGATGAGTTGATGGGACATATAGTAATGGTCGAGGGCGTCGTCTGTTCGTGCGGTCCATAAATCGTTGAAATACAATTTGGAGTTGGCTGTATCTAACTCTGCGCCATAAAATTGGTAGTCGATGGTATCGGTCTGATAACTCGCTAGAAGCTGCGGCGGAGAACAATCCAGGGTGTTCCAGGCATATTGCAGGATAACCGTATCAATGCCCGCTTCAACCGTTTCGCATAGCTGATAATTCAGGTCGTCTGTAATGGCTTCGATTGCGGCGATTTCTGCGGCATCAGTCGTGGTTGTTTGATAAAATACCCATAATGAAGGCTCGGTGATGATTCTGTTGAGAACATAGTTCTTAAGCCACTCTGGATTGCTGGTAGCCTCGAATGCAATATCATGCTGTTCGAAGTAATGCTCTCGCTGTGAGTATTTGATAGAACCGGACAGAGGTGCAGAATAATCATAAGCGATAATGATTGGTTTCTGTTCTGCTTGCAAGGCCAGCCGTGAAATGACTTGTATGGGTGGCAGCGCATAACTCATGCTTTGACCTCTAGTGGTTCGCTGCCAATCGGCAGTCATCTGGAAGATAAGACCTGCTATCACCCAAAACAGAACTAGCAAGCCTAGCCACTTGCGGAAACAATACAAGGCATACAATCCAGCCACGATAAACAATATAAAGGGTAGCCAACCGGCCAGCAGATAGCGCATCTTGCTTGCTGTGATCAGTGATGTGAACTGAGCAAAGGATGCCAGAACAGGCAAGAAGAGCATGAACATGATGAGCCAGGGCTTTAAGATAATTTTCCTTTTCCAGACGCCCAGTCCGAATCCGACAATAGACAGCAGCAGCAAGAAAGGCTGGTTGTTCAAGACGACAGTCAACCAGGTCCAGATGGCTGTAAGGCCGCCTACAGGCGGGTCATCCGAATTCTCCATAATTCGGTCAATGCCTGCGAAAATCAGGATAGGTATCCACGGAGAAAAGAGTAATACAGCTGCCACGACAGCCAGCGAAACACCCAACCAACGTCGATTCTTAGGGGCGAGGAGCAGGTGATAGATGCCCAGCATGAGGAGAAATGTGGCGCTAAAGGCATGTGTATTGACCAGACCAAAGACAGCTGCGCCTAGCGCGAGATAGTCCCTTCGTTTGACCCTCTTCTGCTGATAGGTGATGCGCAGATAGTACCATAGCACGATGCTTGAAGTGAGAACGAGCAAGGGATACATGCGAACATGAGCATAATAGAGATTGTAAAAGTCGTTGCTGGCAACAATGATGAGCGCAAGCAGCCCGGCGACTGGCGCGACAAAATCTTTGGCAAGCCGATAGACCATTGCCAGCGACAGCAAGCCGGTGAAAATCGTCAAAACTCGCCCCAGCACGACATCGTATGTGGTGAGATTGCCCCATAGGCTCAACAGCATGAAATATCCTGGCGTGTGATTTGGGCTATTCTTCTGAAGTGATTGGATGATGTCAATGGGTGAATAGGGACCATTGACCAGCCAGCCCGCGTTGTTCATCGAATAGAATTCATCCAGGGTCGGCGGATACAGGTCAATCTGACGAATGGTCAGTGCGGCGGCGACCAGCAAGATTGGTACAGCCCACCCCCAATGGCTCAAGATGTCGCGGTTGTTCTTGTGGTGGGATTGTCCTGATGTCCGTAAGAAGTTCATCTTGGCTCTCTTTTGTCTGAAACTGCCTAGCCGATTGTCATCTGATTCAAGGGATGACAATTTCGTTTAGCATTAACATATCAGGCAAATCCCCGGTATTGTTCGGCCAGTCCTGTCGTTCACCGGAACCCTTATCGTACAGAATCGCCATCAGGCGGTAGGTTCCGGCGGGGACATCAGCTATATCAATGGAGAACAAACGCAGCTGCTCTGGATGCACCAGTGGCAAATCGAGTTGGGCGACGTTGTCCCAATCGGATGTGATGAGTTGATACGACATCTTGTAATGTTCAAGGGCATCATCTCCCCGCGCAGTCCATCGGTCATTGAACATTATTGTCGAGTTGGCTGTATCTAACTCTGTGCCGTAGAATTGATAGTCGATGTCATCTGTCTGATAACTCGCTAAAAGCTGCGGCGGAGAACAATCCAGGGTGTTCCAAGCATATTGCAGGATAACCATATCGACAGCAGCTTCAAGGGTGTCGCACAGATGATAATCCAGGTCGTCCAATATCATTTGCAGGTCGGCGATCTCATGCGGCATTGTCGCAGCAGTTTGATAGACAAGCCATACTGAGGGCAGGACAATGGTATGCTGGCGGATGTAATTGTCAAAGACTTCTGAATGATCGAATAGCTTTAGTTCAATATGGTGCCGGTCGAAATAGTGTTGTTTCTGTGAGTAGCTCTTTTTGTTTCGTAGTTCCAGCATGCCGCGGGAAAGATGATAACCGATGATGGTCGGTTTCTGTTCCGCTTGTAAAGCCAGTCGTGAAATCACTTGCCAAGGCGGCAACGGCGATACTGGCAGTCGGTCCGCAACAAAGTAACGCCAATCACCGCCTGACTGGAAAGAAAGCCCGGCTATTACCCACAGCAGAACGAGCAATCCTAGCCAACGTCGAAATGAATACAAGCTGTAAAGCCCGGCAGTAACTATCAACATAAATAGAAGCATACCCACCAGGTGATAGCGCATCTCCACCAATCTGATGAATCCGGAGAATTCAGCAATGAGCGTCAGGATGAGCAGAAAGATAATGCTGAGTACCAGATAGAGGTGTGAACGGGGGGTGAGGAAAATCACCTTATGCCAGAATCCCAGCAGCAATCCTGCGATAACAACGGTCAGCAATCCAAGTTGGTTGTTCAGCATAAGCGTGATCCAAGCGTCGAGGGCGGTCATGCCGTCAATAGGACGACTGGAAGACTTGACTTGGATAGCCCACTCGATGCCACTGGCCATGTTCATAAGAACAGGGAGGAACATGGCAACGGCAGTTACAACTGTTACAGATACCCAGAGCCAGCGCCGATTTTTCGGGGCAAACAGAAGATGATAAATGCCCAATGCTGCCAGAAAAGTTGCGCAAAACAGATGAGTATTCTCTAGCACAAAAATCGCAAGCAAAAGCGAAAAATAATCCAAAGGTTTTGTGGACTTGACGCGAAACATGATTCGCAAATACAGCCAGAGGATAACACCGCTTGTGAATACCAGGAGCGGATAAAAGCGGACAAACGGTATGTAGTAATTGTAAAAAGCATTGCTGGACACGATGATCAACATAAATAATCCTGCAGCGGGAGCCACAAAATCACGCGCCAGCCGATAGGCAATCGTCAATGACAGCAAACCCAGGAAAATCGTCAGAACCCGTCCCAGCGCAAGGTCGTATGTTGTGAGATTGCCCCACAGGCTCAACAGCATAAAGTATCCAGGCGTGTGGTCTGGGCCGTTTTGTCGGATTGACTGGTAGATCTCTGCCGGTGAATAGGGGCCATTGACCAGCCACCCCGCGTTGTTCATCGAATGGAATTCATCCAGGGTCGGCGGATACAGGTCAATCTGACGAATGGACAGCGCGGCGACAATTAACAGAATTGGCACGGCACAAACCCAGTGGCTCAGGATGTCGCGGTTGTTCTTGTGGTGGGATTGTCCTGATGTCCGTAAGAAGTTCATCTTAGTTCTCTTTTGTCTGAAACTGCCTAGCCGATTGTCACCTGATTCAAGGGATGACAATTTCGTTTAGCATTAACATATCAGGCAAATCCCCGGTATTGTTCAGCCAATCCTGTCGTTCGCCGGAATCTTTATCGTACAGAATCGCCATCAAGCGATAGGTTCCGGCGGGGACATTGGCTATATCAATGGAGAACAAACGCAGCTGCTCTGGATGCACCAGTGGCAAATCGAGTTGGGCGACGTTGTCCCAATCGGGTGTGATGAGTTGATAGGATATATGATAATGGTCAAGGGCATCATCTCCCCGCGCAGTCCATTGGTCATTGAACAAGATAGTTGAATTGGTTGTGTCTAACTCTGCGCCGTAGAATTGGTAGTCAATGGTGTCGGTCTGATAACTCGCCAAAAGCTGCGGCGGAGAACAATTCAGGGTGTTCCAGGCATATTGCAGGATAACCATATCGACGGCAGCTTCAAGGGTATCGCACAGATGATAATCCAGGTCATCCAATATCATTTGCAGGTCGGCGATCTCATGCGGCATTGTCGTAGCAGTTTGATAGACAAGCCATACTGAGGGCAGGACAATGGCATGTTGGCGGATGTAATTGTCAAAGACTTCTGAATGATCGAATAGCTTTAGTTCAATATGGTGCCGGTCGAAATAGTGCTGTTTCTGTGAGTAGCTCTTTTTATTTCGTCGTTCCAGCATGCCGCGGGAAAGGTGGTAACCGATGATGGTCGGTTTCTGTTCCGCTTGTAAAGCCAGTCGTGAAATCACTTGCCAAGGCGGCAACGGCAATACTGGCAGTTGGCCCGCAACAAAGTAACGCCAATCACCGCCTGACTGGAAAGAAAGCCCGGCTATTACCCACAGCAGAACGAGCAATCCCAGCCAACGGCGAAATGAATATAAGCTGTAAAGCCCGGCAGTAACTATCAACATAAATAGAAGCATCCCCACCAGGTGATAGCGCATCTCCACCAATCTGATGAATCCGGAGAATTCAGCAATGAGCGTCAGGATGAGCAGAAAGATAATGCTGAGTAACAGATAGAGGTGTGAACGGGGGGTGAGGAAAATCACCTTATGCCAGAATCCCAGCAGCAATCCTGCGATAACAACGGTCAGCAATCCAAGTTGGTTGTTCAGCATAAGCGTGATCCAAGCGTCGAGGGCGGTCATACCGTCAATAGGACTGGAAGACTTGACTTGGATAGCCCACTCGATGCCACTGGCCATGTTCATAAGAACAGGCAGGAACATGACAGCGGCAGTTACAACTGTTACAGATACCCAGAGCCAGCGCCGATTCTTGGGAGCAAACAGAAGATGATAGATGCCCAATGCTGCCAGAAAAGTTGCGCAAAACAGGTGAGTATTCTCTAGCACAAAAATCGCAAGCAAAAGCGAAAAATAGTCCAAGGCTTTTGTGGACTTGACGCGAAACATGATTCGCAAATACAGCCAGAGGATAACACCGCTTGTGAATACCAGGAGCGGATAAAAGCGGACAAACGGTATGTAGTAATTGTAAAAAGCATTGCTGGACACGATGATCAACATAAATAATCCCGCTGCGGGAGCCACAAAATCACGCGCCAGCCGATAGGCAATCGCCAATGACAGCAAACCCATGAAAATCGTCAGAACCCGCCCCAGCGCAAGGTCGTATGTCGTGAGATTGCCCCACAAGCTCAACAACATAAAGTATCCGGGGGTGTGGTTTGGGCTATTCTTCTGAAGTGATTGGATGATTTCAATGGGTGAATAGGGACCATTGACCAGCCATCCCGCGTTGTTCATCGAATGGAATTCATCCACGGTCGGCGGATACAGGTCAATCTGGTGAATGGACAGCGCGGCGACGACCAGCAAGACGGGTACAGCCCACCCCCAGTGGCTTAAGATGTCGCGGTTGGCCTTGCTGTGTTTTGACTGTCCCGACGATTGCAAGACATTTATGCTCATGCTGTTTGGCTATCTGCCCGGCAACCCTAATCGCGCGAGGTATAATCGCCTTTGACAATCCACTTGTAGGTGGTCAGTTCCTCCAGCGCCATCGGCCCGCGGGCGTGCAGTTTTTGGGTGCTGATAGCAACTTCCGCCCCCATGCCCATGGCGCTCCCGTCCGTGAAGCGCGTGCTGGCATTCCAGTACACCGCCGCCGAATCGACCTCGTTCAGAAATTTCTCGGCATGTTCAGGTGTTTCGGTCAAGATGCTGTCCGAATGCTGCGTGCCGTGCTGGGCGATATGCGCTATGGCTTCGTCCACATTATCGACAACTTTCAAGTTAAGCGTCAGGTTATACCATTCCGTGTCGAAGTCCTCGTCACTCGCCACCACAACCTGCTCATCCTCGCCAACAATGGCATAAGCGCGGGCTTCAGCATGGAACTTGACATCTGCCGCACCGAGTATATCCACGACCCGCGGCAGAAGCTCATCCGCAACAGTTTCATGGACAAGCAGGGTTTCCATCGAGTTGCAAACCGCCGGACGCTGCGTTTTGGCGTTGTCCAAGACCGGAATCGCCTTGTCAAGCCGAGCGCTGTCGTCAACGTAGATATGACACACGCCAATGCCGCCGGTAATCACGGGAATGCTGCTGTTTTCACGACAGAAGGTATGCAGACCGTTGCCGCCGCGCGGGATAATCATATCAATATACTCGTACAAGCGCAGCATATCGCTGACATATTTGCGGTCTTTGCTGTTGATGTATTGGATGGCATCCGCCGGAAAATCATGATGCGCCAGGACATCCTGCAAAAGACGGGTCAGTTCGATATTGCTGTTAAGCACATCCGAGCCGCCGCGCAGGATAACGGCATTGCTGGTCTTGAGCGCCAGCGTCGAAATATCGACAGTGACATTGGGGCGCGATTCATAAATAGCACCCAGTACGCCGAGCGGTGTGCGGCGTTTTGTCAAGCGCAAGCCATTGTCCAAGGTCGATTCCAGCATGACCTTACCAACCGGATCCGGCAATTCAGCCACTTTGCGCACATCGGCAACAATCCCCGTCATCCGCCGTTCGAGCGCGATGCGGTCACGAATCCATATTGGATCTACCCCATTGCTGGCGGCAAGGTCAAGGTCCCTTTGGTTGGCTTGCAGGATAGCGGGCGTGTTGGCTTCCAGCGCATCGGCAATAGCGACCAGCACTGCATTTTTTTCTTCGGTTGATTTCTGTGCCAGGATGGCGGCGGCAGCTTTTGCCTGCTTCCCCATCTGGACTAAATCAACGACTTCGATAAATGATTCAACCATAATGCTTCCTTATTTGATGGCAAATGATTTCGAGGATAAACTATCTCATATTCAGCCCTAGACTGCCGACTGTCTCGGAAGATATTATACCCATACCTTATCAATCGTACAGGGTTTTATGCTATACTATCCAGTGTCGGGCAGCCGTTTGACTAAAGGGACTGGAATGTTGTTTTCTCGATTGGATGCCAAGCACATTGTAAATGGGGGCATCATCTTTTCGGTGCTGCTGTGTGCTGCGATTGTCGCTATGGGAGGTGTACTGGCTCAATTTGAGGTGATCCCCTTGCCGGAGGACGGGCTGGTCTATGAATGGCAGTTGGCGGAATCGTCTTCATGGGCACAGGCAACGGCTTGGCTGGGATTTGCACTGCACCAACTGCTGATTTGGGGCACAATCTACTACGCTCAAAAACGCTATAACAAGCGTGACTATAGCCATACACTCCGTCCAGTCAACCTATGGGCAGTAGGCATCAACCTGGTGTTTGTTATTCTGCATTATTTACAGACGATGTTTTTCTATGATGCCATTGCGCAAGATCTTCCCAGTTGGACAGCACAATTTGCCGTCGCTTTGATGCTCATTGTCATTTTAGGCATCGAAAATCAGCGCCGCGGCTTATTCTTCGGCAAGAAGGTCAAACTCCGCCGAGCATTTACCGATGGGCTGCGCAAATATCACGGTTATTTCTTCAGCTTCGCAGTGATCTATACCTTCTGGTTTCATCCTATGATTCCGACCTGGGGACATTTGATTGGCTTTATTCATGTGATTTTGGTGATGACGCAAGGCTCTTTGATGTTTATGCGGGTTCACCTGAACAAGAGATGGATGTTCCTGCTGGAAATTCTTGTTTTGCCTCATGCCTTTCAGGTCGCGCTTAATCAGGGCAACGACCTTTGGCCCATGTTCTTCTTCGGTTTTGCGGCAATCTTTCTGGTCACGCAGATGCACGGCTTGAGGCTCAAACCCTGGGTCAGGCGACTCTTCTATGGCTCTTTCCTGCTGGTAATGCTTTATGTCTATTTTGTCCTGCGTGAGCCTTACCAAATCAATGAGGTGATACGCATTCCGCTTATCGAGTATTTGGTGTTGTTCATTATGTATTGGATTTATCTGCTGGGAGCGCGGATTAGCAGCCGATTTCAGCCCTTGACAACAGCGGAGGCTAAGCTCAGCGAAAGAAGTTAGCTTTCTGTGGCTGGAAACAAGCGTGCGAGTTCTAACGCAAAGCCGGGCAGGACCTGCTCGCCAGACAAGCTGCTTTCTTGTCCGACAAATTCGATGTCCAGGCGCGACCCGTCCACAGAGCGGCAGACATCGACGCCCTTTTCAGTCGGCAGCACAATCCAAACCAACTGCGTGCCATAATGCAAATAAACGGCGGCCTTTCGGCGCACCTGCTTGAGCGTGTCGCTGGGCGAAAGGATTTCGACTGCCAAATCGGGCATGAGGGGGATGTATTTGTCCGGGAGCGGACGCGACATTTTGGCACGGCTCAAAAAAGCGACATCGGGTGAAAGCAGGGTGAGGCGGTTATCGGGCGGATGATAGCCGCTTGCCACGGTAGCTGTACCCAAGCTATGCTCCTCAATGAAGTCGAAAATATAACGCGCAATAAGCGCAGCAAGCCGTCCGTGAACATAAACAGGAGGCGGCATCTCAAATAACTCACCATCAATTAAATCATAATGATTTTGGTTGCCGTCCTGATGCACCATCTCCCAGACATCATTGGCGGTGTATAACTGCTGTTCAATGACCATGTTCGTCTC
Organism: Aggregatilineales bacterium; assembly: GCA_965214515.1. Classification (GTDB taxonomy): domain Bacteria; phylum Chloroflexota; class Anaerolineae; order Aggregatilineales; family Phototrophicaceae; genus UBA6055. The sequence goes on along the minus strand of OZ243955.1, from coordinate 1,773,805 downwards.
TGCCTTGCTCATTTTCTCAACTACAGTCTATCACAGTTTTGTCAGTCTGCTTCGGCATCAGATTTATTTCAAAACGACCATATTGTTGCGATGCAGGACGGCATCTCCATAGCTGTAACCGAGAATATCCACAATCTCGCGGGATTTCCTGCCGCACAGCTTCCGCAGGTCATCGCTTTTGTAATTGGTCAGACCATGTGCGATTTCGCGCCCTTCTGGCGACAGGACAGCGAGTGTTGCCCCGCGCTCAAAGTCGCCTGCGACCGAGCGTATTCCGACCGACAGCAGGCTGGCGCCCCCTTGCATCAGCACCTTGACAGCGCCGGCATCAACAGTCAGCGCACCCTGCGTCCGGTCAGTCAGCAGCCAGCGTTTGCGGCTTTCCGACAGGTCACTGGCGGCCGCGATATGCGTGCCAATATCTTCGCCAGCGACCAACCGCCTGATGACATCGCTCTCGCTGCCACTGGCGATAATCGTCTTGATGCCGCTGCGGCTGGCAATCTGCGCCGCCTGAATTTTGGTGACCATACCGCCAGTGCCCATCTGCGTGCCGGCATCGCCTGCCAGCTTAAACAGGTCATCCGAGATATGTTCAATGCTCTGTATCAGCGCGGCTTGCGGATTTTTGCGCGGGTCATCGGTAAAGATGCCCGGCTGGTCAGTGAGGATAATAAGCAGGTCAGCATCGACAACGCTGGCAACAAATGCCGAAAGGTTGTCGTTGTCCCCCACGCGAATCTCATCGGTGGCAATGGTATCGTTTTCGTTCACAATCGGGATGATTTGATGCTCAATCAAAGTGCGCAGGGTATCACGCGCGTTCAAATAGCGGACGCGGTGGCTGAGGTCATCGCGTGTCAGCAGGACTTGGGCGACAGTGATTTCAAAGATGTCGAACAGGTCTTGATAGACGCGCATCAGATGGCTTTGCCCGACTGCGCTCAGCATTTGCTTGGCGGGAACAGATTTGCCCAAATCAGGAAAGGCAAGCCCTTCGCGCCCGGCGGTTTGTGCGCCTGACGAGACCAGAATCATCTCATAGCCCTGCTCATGCAAGGCGGCAATTTGCTGCACAATCTCCAGTATGCGCTGCCGATTGAGCCGTGCTGTCCCCTTGGTCAGCACACTTGTCCCCAGCTTGACAACAATTCGCTGCATGGCTGTTTCCCGCTTGGTCTATCCTTCAAATCACATTGTATTTATCTGCAACACATAGCCCAGCCTCAATGCGGCCCGCCGCAGCAAGTCTTCGGCATCGTCGAGCGCCTCCGTCAGGCTCATCGGCTTATCGACAATCGAAAAAGCCGCCTGGATGCCGGCTTCGTGCAGCAGCCGCTCGTCAATGTTGATGCCGCCAACCAGCGCAATGGTCGGCACGCCATACTTTCCAGCCAGTCGCGCCACGCCGACAGGTCCCTTGCCGTCAATCGTTTGAGCATCCATCTGACCTTCGCCGGTAATCACCAGGTCGCTGTCCGCCAAATGTTCGACAAAGCGGTTGTGTTCCAGCACGAGCTCAATGCCAGAGACCATCCTGCAAGAGAAAAATGCCATCAACCCAGCCGCAAAAGCGCCAGCCGCGCCACCGCCAGGGACATGCCGCAGGTCGATGCCCCGCTGCTCCAGCAGAATCGTAAAACAGTGGCGGAGGTTTTGCTCAAGAATCTCTACCGTGGCGGGGTCAGCCCCCTTTTGCGGGCCAAACACACGCGCAGCGCCTTTTTCACCCAGAGTTGGATTTTCAACATCCGAGGCGATGATGATTTCAACATCTCCCCAGCGCGAATCTATGCCCGCGGCATCCACCCGCACAATATCGCCCAAGCCACCCCCGCCAAGGCGAACCTCATCTCCCCGCGCATCCAGCAGCCGCAAGCCCAATGCCTGCAAACAGCCCATCCCGCCGTCCACTGTCGCGCTGCCGCCCAAGCCGATAATGATGCTTTTGACGTCGCGGTTAAGCGCATCCGCCATTAGCTGACCAGTGCCGTAAGTGCTGGCGATGAGTGGGTTCAGTTCATGCGGCGCCAGCAGTTCCAGCCCGGATGCCTTCGCCATTTCGATAACGGCGGTCTTGCCATCTGGCAGCAGGCCGTAGTCGGCTTGAATCGGACGCAGGAGCGGGTCAAATACTTCCAGGCTGATTCGTTCGCCGCCAGTCGCCAAAAAAGCGTCCAGAGTTCCGTTGCCGCCATCGGCGATTGGCAATAGCTGATAGCTGGCTGGCAGACCCGATTGCAGCAAGCCTTCATAGATTGCCGCGCTGGCTTCGGTGGCGGTCAGGCTGTGTTTGAAGGCGTTGGCTGCGATGAGAATTTTCATGCGATGTTCTTTCATTGGCAAAATGAGCTTGAACTACTATTATACTGCGATATTTCCCTTCCAGTGGCTTCGGCTGGAGGGATGACATCATTTTGCGAGGAACTGCCAATGAACAGTCAAACAGCCTTTCAAACCATAAAAGCCAGTGGGATTGTGGCGGGGATGCGTGGGGCTTTCCCACCGGATGTCGCGCTCCATGTCACCGAGACCCTGATGACCGAGGGCATTCATGTCTTTGAATTGATGATGAATTCGGAAGAGCCAATCGCAGCCATGCAAGCTGTCAAAGCCGAATATGGCGACGAAGCCTGTGTGGGCATGGGCACGGTGCTGGATGCAGCCACTGCGCAGGCTGTGCTGGATGCCGGGGCGGATTTTGTGGTGTCACCAGCATTTCAGGCGGATGTGGTCGCGGCAGTTTTGGCGCAGGATGTACTGATAGGTCCTGGTGTCGCTACCCCGTCCGAGGCAGTTGCCGCCTGGGATATGGGCGTGCCATTGTTAAAACTGTTCCCGATAGGTGCGCTCGGCCTGGATTATTTCAAAGCGATGTTCGGCCCGCTATCGCACATGAGCTTTATGTGCAACGGCGCCATGACCGACCAAAACGCGCGTGAGTTTCTGGCTGCGGGGGCAGTGGCTTGTGGCATGGGTGGCTGGCTGGTCGGTGACGGCACTTGGTCGCGGTCGAAGCTGCGCAGTCGGGCGCGAATCCTGGTCAATACGGTCCAGGCAGCACGGGAGGGTTGAACGAATTTGTTTGAATAGGAAGTATCATGGTTGAGTGTTATGATCTCTACATTGACGGCGAGCTTGTTTAATATCATCGTCAGAGAATTGATTTAGCAACAGTAATCGAACGAAAGTGAATGAGAAAGTATGTCTTTAGGAAACGACAATAGGAAATTGTGCCTGAATTTGCTATCCGCTGAATCCGAAGAAGCCGTTATAGGTTTTCTAAAGTGCGCAGGATATTGGAATGATGACACCGTTTGGCGTCCATTTGGCGACAATGAGAACAACTGGTCGCAAATTGGTAATCAGCAGGGGCATCCAGTTGCAGCAATGGTCGAAAAATTAGTCAATTCTATTGATGCAGTTCTGATGCGTGAATGTCAGGAGCGCGGCATTTCCCCGGAAAGCTCAAAGGCACCCCAGTCAATAACCGATGCTTTGGAAACATTCTTTGATATTCGAAATGGAAACCTGGCAAACATCGACCCCACTACTCGCTCACAGCTTGCCAAAAATAATATCGGTTTCATGGCGACAGGACGAAGAGACAACCCGAACTATATTGTATTCGACCGTGGCGAAGGACAAACCCCGCTTACCATGCCAGACACCCTGCTTTCCTTGTCGAAGTCAAACAAATTACGGATTCCCTTTGTGCAGGGCAAGTTCAATATGGGCGGCACAGGCGCTTTGCCATATTGCGGGAAGCACAATCTCCAACTTGTCATCTCCCGCCGATGCCCAAAAATTGCTGACAGCGATGACTCTACAGCGCCCTATTGGGGCTTTACGATTGTTCGGCGGCAAGAACCATCACAAGGCGCACGCAGTTCGATTTTTACCTACCTTGCTCCCGATAATGAGATACTGACCTTTGATAGTGACTGCTTGTGTTTGCCGCATGGTTATGAAGATGTTTCTCGTGCGCCGAAAATTGAATGGGGCACGGTCATCAAGATGTTTGAATATAAAATGACGGGGTATCGAACCAATATAAAATTTGGCTTGTGTGATGCCATTTCGCTCTTGCTGCCTCGCCCCGGTTTGCCTGTTCGCTTTTATGAGTTTCGCAATTATCGTCAGAACAGCCCTGAAACCACTATGGCAGGACTTCATGTTCGCTTGCAAGACGACAGAAACAAGAACGTAGAAAAGGGTTTTCCCAAGTCTTACACGATGCAGGTCATGGGGGAATCCATGAGCCTTAATATCTATGCTTTTAGGGAAGGTCGTGATAAAAATTATCGGAAGAATGAGGGCATTATCTTTATGATTAACGGGCAAACTCATGGCTTTTTCTCGGAACGCTTCTTTTCGCGGCACAAGGTAAAGATGAGCTATATCGCCGGTTCGATTTTGGTTCTTGTGGATGCAACCAGTATTTCTGCCCGTGCGCGGGAAGACCTGTTTATGAACAGCAGAGACCGATTGCGGCGCGGTGAATTGTATTCTGCGATTGAGGCTGAACTTGAGAGAATCATCCGTGAAGATCCATCGCTGAGAGCGCTCAGAGAGCAGCGACGGCGTGAAGCTATTCAAGACAAAATTTCAGACGCCAAACCGCTAAAGGAAATTTTAGATAAAATTCTGAAGAGTTCACCTTCTTTGGAGGCATTGTTTATCACAGGGAAAGATCTTAGCAATCCTTTTAAATCAAGAGCTGTGGACGTTAAGTCAGAGGAGGAATTCACTGGTAAGTACACTCCGACATTTTTCAGGTTGATGAAAAAGTATCGGAAGTCAAACGAACGGCCAATTAATCGTCGTCAATTTCGGGTGCAATTTGAAACCGATGCAGTCAACGATTACCTTGATCGTGAAATAGATTCAGGCAGTTTTGAACTCTACTATGATTCCCGACAAGTGTCCGATTACAGCCTCAATCTACACAATGGAGTTGCAACACTTAACGTTGCGCTACCTGAGAATGTAAAGGTGGGAGACTGTTTGGACTATAATGCGCGACTAAGTGATGAGCTTCTACTGGAGCCAGAGCGATTTGTCAACGAATTTAACATACGCATCATCAAAGCTGTTTCAAGCGTTTCCGGTGGTGGCAAACGAGTGCCACCCGCAGGTAATGGTGTTGGTGACAGAATTCAACCTGACAGGATGGCTTTGCCCAAAGTCTTTGAAGTGCGTGAAGAAGAATGGGGAAAATATGAGTTTAACAAGTATTCTGCGCTCAGTGTGAAAGGCACAGGAGATGATACCTACGATTACTTTATCAACATGGATAATCTATATTTGAACGTAGAATTGAAAGCACTGGCTCGAGATGAAAAGCCGAAGCTGCTACAATCCAAATTTAAGTACGCGATGGTCTTGATTGGATTGGCAATTCTCAAAGAGACGACTAAGAATGAAGATAATCCCGAGGAGCTTGTTGCAAAATTTACCTCAATGGTTGCCCCTGTAATCCTGCCCATGATTGACACACTTGGCGATTTGAACATCGACTAGCCATGACCGCTTGGGTGCGAAACATCAAATGGCTGGACTTGTGCGGGGGGATTTGATTAGAAATGTATCGGGATTTCAAATAATGACTATAAATGCAGAGAAACCCATCACGAGCTTTGAGAACATTCCAATATCAGAAGACTGGGCATTTAGTGAAGCAAAGCGGTCTGATACAAGCTATATCACGCATGGCTATCACCGGTATCCAGCCAAGTTCATACCCCAGTTAGCCAGACGTCTCATAGAGAATTATTCTGAACCGAATGACAAGGTTCTTGACCCATTTTGTGGCTGCGGCACAACGCTGGTTGAATCAGTCGTTGCAAAGCGACATTCCTATGGCGCAGATATTAACCCGATTGCTATTATGATGACAAAAGCTAAGGTACAGTATCTCGATCCAGTTGACCTTGAGATTGCTTTTAATCAGATATGGTTTGAGACAAAGCCGCTGTTTTCTACATTTACAGTCGCGCCACCTGAGAATGAGAGAATTGCATATTGGTTCAAAGAAGAACAGATAATGGATTTATCCAAACTGTTAAATTCAATACAAAATTTGTCTGATGCTAATATACGCCTGTTCTTCCTTTGCGGATTTTCCAACATCCTTAAAAATTGCTCAATCTGGAATCAAAAAAGTAACAAACCTACCCGCGACCTGAACAAGAGAATTCCTGATGTTATGCGGACATTCAGCCGCCAAATTCGCATGATGATGAAAGGCAATGCAGCATTTTGCGATTTGATGGATGGACAGATTTACGCATCAATAGCGGAATGCAGAGATGCAAGATGGCTGCCATTAGAAAATGAATCCATAGACCTGGTTGTAACATCGCCCCCATACGTAACCTCTTATGAATATGGTGATCTTCATCAACTTTCCATGTTGTGGTTGGAGGGGCTGACTGACTTGAGGGGATTCCGTGAGAAATTCATCGGCTCATCTCTAAAGAGATTCGAATCCGAGATTGAAGAATCTCAAATGTTCACGCATAGTTCCATCGCATCTAATATCGGCAGAAAACTGCAAAGGCAAGATAGTAAAACAGCTTCAAGTGTGATTAAATACTTCAAATCCATGTATGAAATATGGCTGGAGCTTCACAGAGTCGTTTGCATCGGTGGAAAGGTCTGTATTGTGATTGGCAATACGAGCCTGAAAGGCACTGAAATAACCAATGCAGAGGTATTTGTTGAACAATTGCAAGGATTGGGCTTCAAATTGATTGACGTGATAAAACGCGAAATTCCATCCAAGAATTTGCCTTCAACCAGAGACAAAGCAACCGGGAGATTTGCAAAAACTTCGTCTTCCGATACGTTGGCATATCCAACGGAATTTGTTTTGGTGCTTGAAAAATGCCATTAAAAGCAGAAAACTTCGTTGACCTTTATATTGAACTGGGCGCAACGCATTACGAATTGATACCCAAGTTGTTAGAGATAGCTAGAGAAAGACATCGTGAGGATTTTAGCTCGGAAAAGAACTTTGAACAATCGTGGCGTGCAGTAAAAGGACGGGGACTTGAAAAGGTCATAGAATATATTCTCAAACAGCAACTCCAAGCAGTGGGCTTGGAGCTTGTCCATTTGGGCGACGTCGGAGACTTGCTGAAACTGGATTTTGGAGAATATGGACAGCATTATCCTGATGTGGACTTGGTTGTCTATCAGCAAAGCAAGCATCGGGTTCTTGCTATACTCTCAATCAAGACCTCGCTTCGAGAAAGGGCGACGCAAACTGCTTATTGGCGAAACAAAATTAAGGATTCCGATAAAACGAGGAATGTGAAAGTCTTTCTGTTGACCCCTAACAGTGATGATATTCTGAGAAGCAATCGTGCGTCTAACAAGCAGCGTGCGATATTAGAAACGGATATTGATGCGACATATATTGTGAACACATCCAACGTATCTCTCGATGATTACCTGTATAAAGGCAAAGAGTCGAGAATACGTTTGATAAGTGAATTGGCCAATGACTTAAAAGAATTGTCGAGAGAAGGCTGATTCATATTAGCATTATGGGGACAAGCGGAGAAAATCTTACTCACAAACGCGGGCGCGAGTCGGTGCGTGCATCCCATCGAGGCAAGGGCCCCGGCTGCTGGCTGATGGGATTTGGCTCGCTGCTGCTTGCCATGATGCTGGCGCTGATTGGCTTGCTGCTGCCCCCCTTCAGCCTGCCTGACCGTCTGCTTGGCTTGCCATACCAAAGCCTGAACGCCGAGATGCCAAGCCTGTCACTGGGCAGCGAGTTCGCGGTGAGCCTCGTCGGCGATGACAGCGGCGCTGAATTTGCGCTGCAACTGTCGCAGGTGTCGCGGGTGGATTTTGAGACGAACAAGGTCGAGGGCAAGGACTGGCTGGCGGCGGCAAAACACCATTTGCCTTATTATCTAGCATTGCAAAGTTCGGTCTATACGCTCGAGTTCCGTGGCGCGACACCCGACCAGCTTCAATTCTCACTTGGCCTGTCACGCCGTGCTGCCACAGCCCAAATGCTTGCCTTGTATGGCTGGGACGGCAGCCAATGGCGCTTTATCCCTGCCACCCAAGCGGCGGGCAGAGCGCAGGGCATCGCCAGTTTCCTGCCACAGGCAGTTGCGATTTTTCAGACCATTCCGACAGCGCCGATTGTGGCCGTCTCTTATGATATTCGGCAGGAACTGACAGCGGAGGCCGCCAGCCTGGCAACCCTCATTAGCCCGGCTGGATTAAAGCCCTCACGGCAGGGCAGCCTCATCGGCAGTCTGGCGCCAGGCGCGGATGCCGATTCCACTTATTTGTTCCTGCCGCTGATTGGCAATTATGATGACCCTCGCGCCACCGACCCCGAAACGGTTGAGTTGATTATCGGCAATCCGGCATTGCGCGATGAACATATCGCACAAATTACTGCCGTCGCCAGCCACAATCGCTTTGACGGCGTATTTATTGATTATCGGGATTTATCGAGCGCGGCGCGTGATGACTTCAGCCAATTTATTGCGCAGCTGGGCGCAAGTCTCTCCGAGCAGGGGCTGCGGCTGGGCATCGCTGTGCCACCCGCGCTCTACAAGGACGGCGATTGGGATACGGGCGCTTATGATTGGCGGGCGCTTGGGGCCGCCGCCGATTATTTCAAGCTCCGTACCCCCATCAATCCGCGCAACTTTGGACCCGAAGTCTCGCAGTCGGTCAATGCCATGCTGCGCCGAGCGGTTGATGAGGTGGACCGCTACAAGATTCTGCTCGGATTAAGCGCACAATCCATTCGAGAGGTGGCAGGTGTTTGGACGCGCATCGGCTATGACGAGGCGATTGCCGGGCTGGGCGATGTCATGCTGTCTGCCGAGCATGTCAGCGAGACGGGCTCGGTGGAGCCTGGCGCGAAAATCCACGCTTCCCTGGATGGCTTTGAGGTGCTTGTCGGCTTGGATGCCACGCTGAAAGCGCCTTTTCTGGATTATCTGGACGCAACCAGCGACAGGTCGGCACGCATCTGGCTGACCAACGCCGCCGCCCTGCACCATCGCATGGAACACGCGCTCCCCTTTGGGCTGGCAGGCGTCGCCTTTGATGATTTGCTGGAAGATGACCTGCTCCCGGGTTTGCCGCAGGCCATCCTGCATTACAAGACGCAGGCGCCGCTGGCAGCTTCGCCCAGCGACCTGGCTTTGCGTTGGTCAATCGAGGGGAGCGAGGGCTTGCTTGACCAGGTCATCACTGGCTTGAATGAAGACCTGATAGTGACACTGGTGGCGCCCGATGGCAATTATGCCGTCAATCTGGCTGTCATTGACATGGACGCGGCATCCGAAAGCCAGCGGCAAGGGGCGGGCCTCGCGCTTTTTGCCCCCACCGCAACCCCGACTCCGACACCAACCCCAACGCCGACCCCGCTCCCGACCGCGACGCCAGCGCCGATTGTGTATGTGCCTCCCGAAAATACAGGCAGCGCACCCTCCAGCGGCAGCTTCGCGGCCGTCGTCCCCCCGCCCGGTAGCATCCATATCGAAATAGGCGGTCATGTAGAAAATCACATCGGCGGCCGCGCCATTAACGCGATGCGCTCGGCTGGCATGACCTGGCTGAAGATTCAAGCCCGCTTTTCTCGCAACGGCCCGCCAGATATGGGTCAATCCATCGGCAAGGCGCATGGCAGCGGCTTTAAGATAGTGGTCGGCACAGTCGGCGACCCAAGCGAACTGGCGCGGGGCGGACAGGATTATGTCCATGCCTATGCGGATTGGCTGGCGCGGATTGCGGGGCAGGGCGCGGACGCCATTGAGGTCTGGAATGAGCCGAATCTGGACCGTGAGTGGCCGCGCGGTCAAATCAGCGGCGCCGCTTATGCCCAAATGCTGGCAGCCGCCTATCAGAAAATCAAGGCAGCCAACCCGGCCACCATGGTGATTAGCGCCGCGCCAGCGCCCACTGGGGTTTCTGATAATCCTGAACAGGTGATGCCGGATAATACTTGGCTGCGCCAGATGGTCGCCGCGGGCGGATTAGACTACCTTGACTGCGTTGGCGCACATTATAATGAGGGCATCATTCCGCCCAGCCAAACCAGCGGCGACCCGCGCGGCGACAATTATTACACGCGCTATTTTTATGGCATGTTAAATGGTTACATCAGCATTACACGCAAACCGATATGCTTCACTGAGCTTGGTTATCTGACGCCCGAGGGTTATCCGCCCCTGTCCAGCTACTTCGGTTGGGCGCAAAATGTAACGGTGGCACAGCAGGCCGCCTGGCTGGCGGAAGCCGCCGCATTGGCATCGCAGAGCGGACAAGTGCCATTATTCATCGTCTGGAATATCGACTTTACCCGTTATGACAGCGACCCACAGGCGGGTTATGCCATTATCCGGCGCGACGGGTCCTGCCCGGCATGTGCCACGCTGGCTCAAGCCAGATAAGGAGACTGACATGACAGCAGGTTCGACTGTGCGCAAACAGATTCGCGGCTTTGTCATTGTTTGGATAGCCATTACCCTTATCATGGGCTTGTCTACCTTCCTGGCGGTCTATTCTACCTATAATCCGACAGCGCTGGATATTGGCGCTGGCAAGCCGCTGCCTTTGAATACAGCCAGTGCGAGCGGCGAGAAAGCCGCAGCCGCGCTCATCGTCTTGCCGAGCATCCCGCCAGCGCCAACTTTCACGCTCTCACCATCCCCACCAACCCCAGCCCCGCCGCTGGTCGCAGTCGGGATGCCCTTGCCAACGGATACCCCTGCTGCCAGCCCGATGCCGACCCGCCGCCCCATCGATGACCGCCGCTATCAGGTCGGCATTCAGGTGCAGCATTCACTCGACTTCAATCCGAATAATCAGGATGGCTGGTTCAACTCGGTCGCCAAGGACCTTGGCATGACTTGGGTCAAGCAGCAGCTGCGCTGGGAACTGATGGAATCGGAACGTGGGGCTATCGACTGGAGCGTCTTGGATTTGGTGCTGCCCAGCGCCGAAAAATTTGGCCTCAAGCTCATGCTCTCGATTGTGACAGCGCCGAATTGGGCGCGTGAACCGGACGCCGATACTGAAAGGCACGGCCCTCCAGCAGACCCGCAGGCCTTTGCCGATTTTGTCGCTCGGATTCTTGAGCGTTATCCGGGCAAGATTCATGCCATTGAAGTTTGGAATGAGCAGAACATCGACCGCGAATGGACATCCACCGCCGGATTAAGCGCCAGCCACTATGTTGCGCTCTTGCGCCGAACCTACGAAACGGTCAAAGCCATCGACCCTGGCATCATCATCATCAGCGGCGCCTTGTCCCCGACTGGCGTGAATGATGGCATTCAGGCATCCGACGACTTCAGCTATATGGATCAAATGATTGCCGCCGATATGCTGGATTGGGCAGATTGCGTCGGGGCGCATCACAATGGCTATAACATCAGCCCCGACCACCGCTACAACGAAATCCCCGATGACCCCGACGCTATTTTCCGCGGCCCCTTCGACAATCCCCATCATAGCTGGAGCTTCCGCAGCACGCTGGAAGGCTATGCCAACCGCATCCGCGCTGCCGGGCGGGATACCAAGCTCTGTGTGACCGAATTTGGCTGGCCCACTGCCGAAGACCTGGCTGGCTTCCCGCTCGGGTTCGAGTTCGCGGCGGACAATATGCTGACGGAACAGGCGCAATGGATTCCAAAGGCGATGGACAATATGGAAAAGTGGGGTTTCATCTGGCTGGCATTTGTCTGGAACTTTAACTATGGCCCTCAAGCCGGTTACGCAGCCGATAATGATAATGTGCCTTACTCCTTGATTGGTCCCAATTTTACCTTCAGACCCGCCTATGATGCCATCCGTGCCTGGCAGCGGGATTATCTGGCGCGGACGGGTGCGTAATATGCCATTTGCATGTTCAAGGAAGCTGGCTGCCGGGCTGCTTGCGCTAATTTTTGTCGCCGGTTTGGGATGGCGCAGCTTGCAGCCCGAGACCGATCCATTCAAGGCTGCGGCGATTGTGAATCCGACTTTTCCATCGCTGACCTATGGCATCCAGGTCTTTACTTGGTGGGATGGCGGCGAAACCGGACTGCATCTCGATTGGGTGCGCCTGATGTCTTACAGCCATGTCAAGCAGACCTTCGCCTGGCGCGATATTGAGCCGCTTCAGGATGTCTGGGATTGGACACAGGCAGACCGCATCCTTGCTGAAATCAACAAGCGCAAGCTGCGCCTGATTGCGCGGCTGGGACAGGTCCCCCAATGGGCGCTGGCAGGTGATGGCGAAACATCTGCCCACGATGCCCCGCCAGCGAAAATGGAAGACTGGTCTGAATTTTGTTTTACCCTGGCGCAGCGTTATCGCGGGCAAATCGCCGCTTATCAAATCTGGAATGAGCCCAATCTCAGCCGCGAATGGGGTAATCAGCCGCCCGATGCCGCCGCCTACGTCGAACTGCTGGCGGTTTGCAGTCAGGCAATTCGGCAGGCTGACCCGAACGCCATCTTGATTTCAGCCGGTTTGGCGCCCACCGGCAACAACGATGATACCGCCTTACCCGATGATGTCTATCTCGACCGTATGTACCGCAGCGATTTTCAGCAGTACATTGATGTGGTCGGTGTTCATGCGCCCGGATTTGACGCGCCCGAAATCGGACCCGATGATGCCGAAGCAAAAAATCGCTGGTTCACCTTTCGGCGAGTCGAGGACCTGCGTAAAATCATGCTGCTTTATGGCGATGAGGCGCGTCAAATGGCAATCATGGAGTTCGGCTATACGACCGACACGCGCAATCCGAAGTATCAGTGGTTTCGGGTATCGGATGAAGAACAAGCGGATATGCTCTTGCGTGCCTATGAATACGCCATCGAGAACTGGCGGCCATGGATCGGCCTGATGACCCTGATTTATATGCCCGACCCCAAGTGGAGGCCGGAAGATGAAGAATACTGGTGGTCAATTACCAAACCAGAAAAAGCCGGCGACCATCGCCCGGCTTTCTTTGTCCTGGCCAATATGCGCAAGGTTTGCGGCGATTACATTATTCCAGCGCGGGCCGCCGACAGCCCAGTAGCACGCGGGCAGAAGCCAGCGCCCATCTGCCCCTAGCGTCTTGCTTTCGCCGGCACTCAATCCTGTTTTAGGTGGCTGGAATCGGTTACAATGATGTCGCTGGGTTTGTCTGTCGAAGAGCAGATTGAAAGGTCATTCTTTTGCTAACGAGTCGCTGGGGTTATGCCATTGCAGTTATTTTGCTGCTGCTGTCAGCCTTGTTGCGAATGACCGACCTGGCGACCGTGCCGCAGGGCATCAGTGACAATGAAATCATCAATATGCGTCTGGTCGATAACGTCCGACAGGGCGACATCTATGTGTTCTATCCGGGTGAGGATGGCGGGCGCGAAGGGATGTACCATGTCGTGACGGCTTTGGTCACCGCCTTTACCGGCGAGGGCACCATCGGCTATCGGATTCTGTCGGTCTGGCTGAGCCTGCTGTCGATTGCTATCGTCTATACCCTGGCGCTGCACCTCTTTAATCCAGTGGCTGCGGTGATGGCAATGGGTATGCTGGCCGTCAATTTGAGCAACAATCTGCTGGCCCGCGCGATTTCCAGTGATGCAGTCGTTATTTTTCTGGTCTCGGCAACCCTGCTGGCTTTGGCACGGTCGCTGCCGGTCTACCGCAGCACACGGGTGGTCACCGCCAACATCATTTCATTCGCGGCGCTGGGCGTATTGCTGGGTCTCAGCTTTTACATGCACCCCTCCAGCCTGCTTATCGTGCTGGCGAGCATGACATATATTGCCTACCACCTGCTCTTTTTCCGCGATGTGATGTGGCATCAGCGCCGCAACTATACCGGCTTTGCGATTCTCATCATGCTGATTATCGCTATGCCTTATCTGATTTCCTCCATCAATCTGCCACAGTACGCGGCGGCACAGCGTCTGTTTCAGTACACCGACGGGCTTTTGCGTTCGGTGGTGGATGGCTTGCTGTCGATACTGCGGGCGGGCGATGCCAATCCACTGAATAATCTGCCTGGCCGTCCCCTGGTCGGCATATTCACCGCCTTGCTGATTTTGGCTGGGGTCGGGACTTCCTTCCGAAACTGGCGCAGAGCGCAATTTATGCTCCTGCTCATCATGTGGTTTCTGACCCTGCCAGCAGCGCTCATTGTGGAAAACAGCCCCAACTTTTCCCGCTTTGCGGTCATCATGCCGCAGCTGGCTGTCTTTTTCGGCATCGGCGCTTTCAGTATGTTAAGCCTGCCAATTTTTGCCGACCTCGTTTTCCGCCGCATGGCAATCGTGGCCGTCATCGCATTGCTTGCCTTTAACTTTCTCTGGACCTGGCAAGACCTGTTTGTGGATTGGCGCGATAACGAAGCGGTTGTCCCACTGGTCAATGGCGAACTGGGACAAATCGCGCATCATCTCGATGTGACCGGGGATGATATGCCCACCGTCTTATGCCATGCCAACTGGAACAACACTGAACCTGAGGCATCTCTCAGCCACAGTGACAAGACTCTGCTGATGATGAATCAGGCGGATTTTGAATATCGTGAGGCGGATTGCGCCCGCAGCCTGGTATTGATTGACGGCGGTTCCTTGCAGCAGATTGTCCTCTTTGACGCCGACAGCTACGATGCCATCCATCCGCATCTGCAAGGCTGGCTGTCTCTGGGGCGGGCGCTGACGGATAATGTGCCGCGGAATACCATCATACAGCTTGAAACCAGCCAGATTCTTGCCGACACCGCCGGCAAATTTATCACCACGGCGCCAGTCTCCTATGCCCCCGAAGTGACGGGTGTGCTTGAGCCGATTTCGCCGCCGATTCGCTTTGCCGATAACCTGACCTTCCTCGGTTATCCGCCCGATGTCAAACGGACTTATCTGTCGGGTGATAGGGTCGATGTGATTACTTACTGGCGGGTGGAAGGCAGGCTGCCATCGGATTTGACCCTGTTCACGCATATTCTGTCGGACCCCGTCACCATCATTGCCAGCAGTGATGTGGTTCATGTCAATCCAAACCGACTGCAAGAACGCGATGTCTTTGTGCAGGTCACGCAGGTTCAGCTGCCAGAAGTCCCTTTGGCAGGCGAATACTACGTTTCGGTCGGCGCTTACCGCCAGGCATCCCCCGACAAGCCGCGTCTGCTGGCTTTGCAAGATGGCGAACCCTTCGGCGACCGCATCTTTTTGTACTCGATTGAGGAGTTGCCCTTGCCCGAACCTGAAACCGAAGAGAGTGAAAATTAATGTTTGAACTGGTGTTTTTAGGCACATCAGCATCAGCGCCGTCCATCCATCGCGGACTGCCGGCGGTGGCGGTGCTGGCTGGAGAGCAGCGTTTTCTGGTGGATTGCGGTGAAGGCACGCAGCGGCAGATTCTACGCAGCGGCATCGGGTTCAAGCGGCTCAACCGCATTTTCTTGACACATGCGCATCTGGATCATCTGCTTGGCTTGGGCGGACTGCTATCGACATTTGGACGCTGGGAAGCATTGGACGAAATTTTTATCTGGGGCGGGCTGCCAGCGATTGAGCGCGTGCAATCGCTGGTGTATGAGGTGGTTTTCCGCAAGGAGACGCCACCTGTTCCTATTTATTTCATCCGAACGCTGCCCAACAAAATCCTGTTCAAGGGGCGCAAGTTCTCGGTACGGGCGTTTCCGGTGCCGCACCGCGGTCGGGAATGCTATGGCTATATTTTTGAGGAGGATTCGCGCCGACCCTTTCTGGCAGCCAAAGCCGAGGCGCTGGGTGTACCGGCGGGTCCCGAGCGGGGTCAACTGGTTGCTGGCAAGTCGATTGCCCTACAAAACGGCAGGCGCATACACCCCGACCAAGTCCTGGGCGATGTCATCAAAGGCACAAAAGTAGTCATCACCGGTGATTTGGGGCGCACCGACACGATTCATCAGGCGGTGCAGGATGCCGATGCCCTGGTCATCGAAGCCACCTATCTCGATGTCGATGCCGATGTTGCCGCTCAGGTTGGGCATATTACCGCGCGTCAGGCAGCAGAACTGGCGCTGGCCTGCAATGTCAAATACCTGTTTTTGACGCATATTTCGCGGCGCTATCGTGAATTTGAAGTCATCCGCGAGGCACGCCAATGCTTCCCCAATTCTTATGTGGTGCGCGACCTTGACCACTTTGCCATCTTTCGGGACAAACTGCCCCAGAAAATCGAAACGCAGCCGCGGCAGGCTGCCCATGAAAATTTACCGGAAGGAGAATAAATATGAGCGATGCTTTGGCAGGCCAGCTAAGCGATTATGTCAGCGAACTGTTTGTGCGCGAGGACGATATGCTTGCATTTGTGCGCCAGCAAACCACCGAACACGGTCTGCCGCCAATCAACCTCCAGCCCTACGAAGGCAGGATGATGCAGCTTCTGGTGATGATGAGCGGCGCCAGGAAAATTATCGAAGTCGGGACACTCGCCGGCTATAGCGGCATCTGGATGGCTCGTGGATTGCCAGCAGGCGGCAAGCTGGTCACCATCGAAAAGAGCAGCCAACATGCTAGCCTGGCACGCGCCCACTTTGACCGCGCCGGGCTGAACGATAAAGTGACTGTCTTGCAGGGAGATGGCATGCAAATCCTGCGGACACTGGAAGGCGATGCCCCTTATGACCTGATGTTTATTGATGCCGACAAGTCCAACTATCCCAATTATCTCCAATGGGCTGTCGCGCATTTGCGAGTTGGCGGAACCGTGATGGCGCACAATGCTTTCTGGGGCGGTCGCATTTTCGCGCCCGAATCCGAGGATGACCGCGAGCTTGTCGCTTTTAATCAAGCGCTGGCGCAGCACCCCTCACTGGAAAGCACGATTCTTGAAGTTGGCGATGGTCTCGCGCTGGCTGTAAAAGTGTCTTGAGCCTTGATGCCATCCATTGGTTCGGCATGAGCCACTTCACTGTTTTGACTTCAGCCCGCAGACTTTCAAGCCCAGCCGATGCTGTCGATGTCAATCATACCTGCGCCAAAGACTTGACCGGGTTCGATAATCCTGGCTGGCTGGGTATCTGCCTGTGCTATCAAATCATAGGTGGTTGCGCCAGTGATGCGCACTGGGACAATCTCGCCAACCGGCAGTTCGCCCTCAACCAAAACATAACCGTCGATTTCGGGGGCATCACGATAACTGCGCCCTAGGCTAATCACATCGCCAGTTTCGTTCCCGGCTTCGTCTTCACCCATGCCTTGGCCTTCCACCAAAATATCCAGGGTTTTGCCAACCAGGGCCTGATTTTTCTTCAGACTAATTCCCTGTTGGGTTTCCATCAGCCGCTCATAACGCTCTTGTTTGATGTCGTCATCAACCTGATTGGGCAGCGTTGCGCTGGGCGTCCCTGGTTCGTAGCTGTATTGGAAAGCGCCAACGCGGTCAAATTCAAGCTCGCGCACCATCCGCAGCAGGCCCTCAAATTCGGCTTCGGTCTCGCCTGGATAACCGACGATAAAGGTCGTCCGCACTGCCAGATTGGGCATCATCTGACGCAGTTTGCCGATGGTTTCATAGACCCATTCGACTTTTGCCGGGCGTTTCATCCGTTTGAGCGTTTCGCGGTGTCCATGCTGCAAGGGCATATCCAGATAAGGTAAAATCTGCGGCTGCTTCGCCATCGTCTCCATCAGGCGCGGCGTGACATAACCTGGATAGGCATACATAATCCGCAGCCACGGGATTTCGGGCGCAGCCTGGATGATTGCCTCAAGCAGCCCCGCCAGCCCATTTTTCAAGCCCAAATCATAACCGTAGTCGGTGCTGTCCTGCGCGATGAGCATCACTTCCTGTATGCCCATATCGCGCAGGCGCCGCGCCTCGGCAACGATAGATGCCAGCGGGCGGCTGACCGCAGTGCCTTTGATTTTGGGGATGGCGCAGAAGGCGCAGGGACGGCGGCAGCCATCGGCGATTTTCAGATAAGCATAAGCGCCCTGCACACTGGCACGCAGCACCCCTCTTTCGTCCAGCCCGATGACCTTGGCCTCGTCGGGCAAATGATACAGCGCACGGGGATGGGCCCGTTGGCGCAGGCGGGTAATGAGGTCAAAGATGTCCATCCAGCGCCGCGTGCCAATCACCCCGTCCAAGCCGGGCACCGCTTGCACCAGCGCATCGCCATAGCGCTGCGACAGACAGCCAGCCGCAATCACCATCTGGTCAGCCCGCTTGATGTCCACCAGTTGGCGCAGCATATTGATGGATTCCCGCTTGGCGGAATTGATGAAGCCGCAGGTATTCACAATCATCACCTCGGCCGAATCGGGATCCCCGACGCCGCTCATGCCCTGCTGCTGGAGAATCTGCGCCATGCTTTCGCTGTCAACCGTGTTCTTGGAGCAGCCAAGGCTGACCAGAAAATACTTGTCGGTTTGTTTGCCTGCTGTTTCTTTTCTCATGGTCTGTTTCCTGTTATTGACTTCTCGCTTTAGTCGGCATTAGCCCCACCTGGGTGACACGCGGTGGCAAAATCGCAGTCGGCGGCGGCGTCAGCGTGATGGTTGGGATGTTGGTCACGGTTGCCGTTGCGGTGCTGGTGGGTGTGTGGCTGGGCGTCCATGTCGGGGTCGGTGTATCGTTGGGTGTGAATGTCAGGGTCGGCGTTGGGCTGGGCCCTGGGGCGCTGGTCGGTGTTAATTGCGCCAGCAGGGGCACAGTGCTGGCTGAAGGTCCCAGCGTTGGACTTATTGCCGGTGAAGGCGCCGCGCCTGCTCCCGTGATGGAACGAACTTCGTCAACTGTGAAGGCAATATCCACCTGCTGACCGCGCCCGCCAAACGGCTGCTGCTGCTGACCATTCCAGATAATATCAAGTGCCATGGCGTTACTGGCTGTCAAGGTGATTTCGCTAATGGCATCATATTCTAGCAGGGTATCTGGCGCGGCGACACCGACAAATTGCTCAACGGCATCGGCACTGACCCGAAGCCAGGTGCGCTGATTGATTTGAATGCTGGCAAGCACGCCGCTGCCACTGTACCGAGCGCGATTCGACGGGGTTGCGGTTGGCATCGTCGGCGTGAAAGTGGGCGAGGGGGTGAAGGTCATGGTCGCTGGTATGTCGGCAATAAATTCAGGCACTATGGATCCATTGCGCAGCAAATCCTGGGTTTCCGAGCTAATCAGCTGCCAGGTCACGAAAACGATGATGGCGATGGCTGCCAGCGAGACAGTCAGCAGTGTGACGGTCCGCGACAGACTGCGGCGGCGGGCGGCCCGTGTTTGGGCGAGGTCGATGGCCGGCATGACCCCTGGTGTCGCTTGTCTGCGGCGGCGGCCGCGCTGCGCTGTTCCGTCATAATGAGCGGCATCATAGAGTTGCAGAATATGCTCCTCATCAAGCTCAAGATACCGCGCATAGTTGCGTAGCATCCCCCGCACCTGAATCTCTGACATGCCCGTTGCTGCAAATTCGCCAGCCTCAAAAGCCTCCAGAATCGGCCGCCGAATCCGCAGCTTGGCGACAGCCTCTTCCAATTCGATTTCGTTGGCCTCGCGCGATTCACGCAAGTGTTGTCCGAGTGCATAGGCATCCATATAAGACGATGACCCTTAGCCAAAATAGCCCCGCCTGTCAACCGATGACCAACGGGGCTGGAGATGCCGGATTTCTGATTGGATGAGCGCTCGCAAAGCAGCTTGGCTGCTGTTGGGCAAGTACGCGGGATGGCTGTTCGCTGACGGCGAGCCGCCTAGGCGTCGGCTTCTGGCTCTGCGGCGGCATCACTTGCAGCTTCGCCGCTGTCATCCGCTTCGGCAGTGGCATAGCTAAAGCCCTCAGCCATGATGTCCTCTGCGCTGACTTGCTCACCGCGTTCACGCGCCGCCAGGAACTCTTGCAGTTCATCTTCGGGTACGATGGTGATGGTGAGCATCGGTGAAATCTCGGTGCCGAGACGAACTGGCACATAGTGCGTCCCGATTTCACGCAGCGATTGCTGGCTGATGCGGCGGCGGTTGAGGTCAATGCTGGTGGTGCGGTCCAGTTCGTCGGCGATTTCTTGCGTCGTGACCGAGCCAAACAGCTTGCCAGTGGATGCGGCACGGCGACCAAAAATCAATTCGACGCCGTCAATCTGGCGTGCCAGGTCATTGAGCATGTTGTTATATTGGGCTTTGCGGGCTTCGACATTTTGGCGCACCGCTTCAGTTTGGCGCAGGGCAGATTTGCTGGCTTTGATGGCCAGCTTGCGTGGAATCAAATAATTGCGGGCAAACCCGTCAGCGACCTTGACCACTTCGCCAGCGACCCCGTGCTTGTACAGATCCTGGAGCAGAATAACATCCATTTCTCTATCCTCACATTATCTCGATGTTTCATTACCAGCCGAGAGACTTTGCTATTGACTAAACTTGTATATTATAGCAATGTCGGCCGCGATGCCAAGTGGCAATCCTGAGCAGAGCAGGGGTATGACCGAGACCAGCGCACTGGACAATCGACAGGTTATCGAAAAGGCGCTGATTGTCCTGTTTGGCTTTCTGGCGAGCGGCCTGCTGGGTTTCATCCGCACGGCTGTGCTGGCTGGGCAGTTCGGCACCGGCGCCGCCTTGGATACCTTTTTGGCGGCGCAGCGGCTTCCGGAGATGATTTTCGTGCTGGTAGCCGGCGGGGCATTAAGCTCCTCGTTCATCCCGATTTATGCCAAATATCGCCAGCAAGACCCACAACAGGCCTGGCGGCTGGCAAGCGCTGTGATGACCCTGGCGGCCATAGCGGCGGCGGCGCTCGGGCTGCTGGCTGCGCTGTTTGCCCCGCAGCTTGTCAGCAGCATCCTCTTACCCGGGCGCCCGCCCGAACAGCAGCAGCTTGCCGTCGAGATGGTGCGCTTGATGATGCTGACCCCCTTTGTCTTCAGCATCAGCGGCCTGGTGATGGGCATCTTGCAGTCACATGCCGCTTTCTGGCTGCCCGCTATCGCCATCAGCATGAATCACATCGGCATTATAACGGGTGCGCTGGTGATGGCTCCCCTGCTGCCCGCGCATCCGAACATTGGGCAGGTTGGCCATTTGAATGTCATGGGATTGGCTTATGGCACGGTCTTGAGCGCCATATTGCATCTGGTCGTGCAGCTGCCAGGCCTCCGCAGGCTGCGCGCCGAGATGCGTCCCTTGCTGTCCTGGAGGATGGCAGGTGTGTCCGAAGTCCTCGGTTTGATGGGCCCGCGTGTGCTGGGATTGGCGGTGGTGCAGGTCAATTTTCTGGTCAATATCAATCTGGCAAGCAATATGGTGGACGGCAGTGTGGTCGCCCTGGATACGGCCTTTAAGCTGATGTTCTTCGCATTGGGGATTATCGGGCAAAGCATCGGTTCAGCCGTGTTTCCAACCCTGTCGGCTTTGTGGGCAGAAAATGATTACGAGGGCTTCAAAGACCGCTTGGCGGCAGCGATGCGAAATGTGCTGTATTTGTCCCTGCCGGCGACGGTTGTGTTTATCCTCTTGAGCGAGCCGATTGTCAGCCTGTTTGAACGCGGCGAATGGACAGCCGAAAGTACGCAGGCGGCGGCTTGGGCATTGGGGTTTTATGCTGTCGGCATCGCTGGCTTTACCCTGCTGGAGGTCTTGTCGCGTGCCTTTTATGCGCTGGAAGATACCCGCACGCCAGTAGCCATCGGCATTCTGGCAATGTTCGCCAACATCATGCTCAATCTGCTCTTCATTCAGTTGATTGGCGACCCAACCAGCCTGGCACGCGGCGCTTTTGCCGGCCTGGCATTGGCGAATGCCTTGACCACTATCCTTGAATCCCTTGTTTTATGGTGGCTGATGCGCCGCCGCCTTGGCAAAGTTACAGGGGTCAGCGGCCTCCGCGATACCGCCATCCTTCGCAGCACGAGCGGGACCATGCTCCTGTCGCTTGTCATGGCGCTGGCGCTGTGGATGGTTACGCTCGCTATGCCAGCCGCGCACTGGTCAGCTGCGGGAGTCGGGGCTGGGGTCGGAGCGGTCGTCTTCTTTGGCCTGGGCTACCTCTTCAATCTGGGGGAGACGCGGAATTTGCTGGGCCCGCTTTTTCGTCGGGCAATGCGGCGCGATTCGCAGTAGGTCTATCGCTTCACGCGGGCGAACAGTGCTTTCAGATATTCCGCCTCGGGGAAGCCAATCGGATGATCCAGAGCGTGCGAGCTTTGCGCAATCATCTCCAGTCGGCAGCCGGCTTGATTGGCAGTATTGACCATCAGATTAAAAAATTGGCGCGGCTGGATGCGGCTCGAACAGGATGACATCACCAGAATGCCATCCCTGGCGGTCAACTTCAGCGCCAGCCGCAGCAATCGCCTATACGCCCTTAACGCGCCCGCCACTTCTGCTTGACGTTTGGCGAAGGAAGGCGGGTCAACGATGACCAGTTCATATTTTCTGCTCTCGCTGGCGAGCGCCTGCATCCCGACGAAAGCATCTGCGACCCGCGTCTCCACGCGCTCAAGCTCAAGCTGATTGCTGCTAACATGGCCTTCCAGCGCCTTGATGGCAGCCTGGCTGATGTCTACTGCCGTGACCGATTTCGCTCCGCCGGCCAAGGCATAAATCGTAAAGCCGCCAACATAGCAGAAAACATCCAGCACCTGCCGTCCCGCAGCCAGTTGGCGCACCCTTTGCCGATTGTCCCGCTGGTCGAAGAAGAAGCCGGTTTTCTGTCCATAGCGGACATCTGCCCCAAATGCCAGTCCGTTTTCGATGAAGGTCGCCGGTGCGGGATTCAAATCGCCCATGAGAACTTGGCCGTCACGCAAACGATAACCTTCCGGCATGTTGGCTCGGCTGGATTGCAATGCGCGGCTCAGCCGCAGGTACAGGGTCTCGAAAGCGACAGATTCTTTGAGCGCCGCCATCAGGTCGGGCAAATGCGGTATCCACACCAGCGAATAGAGCTTGATAACCAGCGTGTCATCGTAGCGGTCAATCACCAGCGCCGGCAAACCATCGCTTTCGCCATAAACCAGACGATACCCGCTTGTGCCGCTCTCGATGAGTGTTTGCCGCCGGGCCTGCGCCAGCGCCAGCTTGCAGGCAAACCAGGCGCGATTGATTGCCGCTGGCTTGTGTGCCTGCAAAATTCTGATACGGATGGGCGAAAAGGGGTCATAAAGCCCGACCGCCAAAAATCGGTTTTTGGCACGGTCATAAATGACTGCCAGGTCGCCCGCCTGACCCGACTGGCTTTGCCTGACAATCGCGTTCTCGTACACCCAGGGATGACCTTGCCGAATAGCGCGTTCGGCAGCGGCTTTGACACGAAAAGCGATGTTTTTGTCGGACAGGATGGGGAGCCGGGCGAAATCAATCATGGATGGATGCGATGTCTATTCGATGCCGCCGACATCATCCACCTGCCTGATTTTGAGCTCAGCTTCTTCCAGCAGGGTTTGGCAGTGTGCCGAAAGTCGCTGACCCTGCTCATAGAACTTCACCGATTGCTCCAGCGTTAGTTCGCCGCTTTCCAATGCGCTGATGACCGCTTCCAATCGCTGAAATGCCGCTTCATAGCTCAACTTGTCGATGCTGTCCATTATTTCTCTACCCTGACTCTGATTGGGTCATCGTGTAATTGTACGGTCAGGCGCTGATTAAAACTGACCTGACTGGCGGAGCGGATAATCGTGCCCTCTTCATCACGGACAAGGGCATAACCCCGCGCCAAAATATGGGCTGGATTGGCCGCATCGAGCGCTTTGATTCGGGCAGACAGCCGCTCGTCCAGCCGTTCCATATCCTGCCTGATGGTGCGATGCAGATGGCTTTTAAGCTGCGCAAGCTGCCGCCGCGTCTGCTGGATTGCCTTCATCGGCGCGGCATAAGCCAGACTTTGCCGTGCCTGTGCCAGCGCGTGCTGCCTGTCCGTCAGGCTGCCGCTGAACAGGACATCCAGTTCCGCTGCGCGGCGGTCTAAATCAATCAGCAAGTCCTCTTGATTGGGAGTTGCCAGTTCAGCGGCGGACGAGGGGGTCGGCGCCCGCAAATCGGCGACGAAATCCACAATCGTGAAATCAATCTCGTGTCCGATGCCGCTAATCACCGGAATGCGGCTGGTTGCGACTGCCCGCGCTACCCTTTCATCATTGAAGCACCACAAATCCTCAATCGAGCCGCCGCCACGGGCAATAATAATGACATCCACATCGGTATATTGATTGAGGCGCCACAGCGCCTTGACGATTTGGGGCGCGGCATCCTGCCCCTGCACCTGCGTGGGACTCAGGATGAGCTTGACCAGGGGGAAGCGGCGGCGCAGGACGTTTTGCATATCCTGATAAGCGGCGGCGGTTGGCGAGGTGACAATGCCGATTTGGCGCGGGAAGCCAGGAATGGGAGCTTTGCGGGCTTGGTCGAATAAACCTTCGGCATCGAGCCTTGCCTTGAGCGCTTCAAACTGGCGGTAGAGGTCGCCGACGCCGCCGACCGCCTCGATTTGATTGACATAGAGTTGATATTCGCCGCGGGCGTCATAGACGCTGACTCGTCCGTGGGCAAGAATCTCGTCTCCCGCTTTGACATTCGAACGGACATATTGCGCCGCACTGCGGAACATGACACAGCGTAGCTGCGCCCTGGCGTCTTTCAGCGTAAAATACCAATGTCCCGAGGCCGCTTTCGTCAAGTTGGAGATTTCGCCCTGCACCCACAGGCTGTCCAAGGTGGGGTCCTTATCAAACATATTGTGGATGTAGCGGGTGATTTCCCGCACCGAAAAAGTTTGCATGATGATTTCAGATAAATCCTGTTGCTGCCAGCCGTTTCGGAAGTTACAATTATGTCAGGTTTCGCCTGGATAATCTATTGGGGATTCACAATGGCATATCTCAACCAACAAGAACGCGACCAACTGCTGGATGAACTCAAGACGATGAAGTTCAACCGCGCCAAGGGCAAACTGGCGCGGATGGACCCAAAAGGGCGGCTTGCCTATTATCGCAATGTACAGGCGTCCGGTGAATGGCATACCAGATTTGTTCTGGATGGGCTTGGCACGATTGTCACCCTGGTGGAGCTTAACCATGCCGCCAATAACCAGCCGAGAAACAAACAGCGTTTCGAGTTTGTCAAGGTCATCGTCGAGCCATTGCCAGCCAACCACAGCTAGCTGGTCGAATGCGGACCATGGCTACGCGGATGAATCTGAACCGGCCCTTTGCCAGAAGGCAATGCGATTCCCTGTTGGATCCAGGAAGATGCCGAGTGCGCCAAAGCCTTCAACATCCTGGCGTGGCAATATCACCTGACCTCCCAATTCGCTAACTCGCGCCATATCGGCATCGAGGTCGTCGCTGTGAAAGTATATCAGCACATCGCCGGGTTGGGTGTGTTCGCCGATGCTGCTTAGCGCAGCGCCGACATTGCCTGTATGAAACATGACATAAACATTGTCTGCCGAAAATGGGACTTCTTCAACACCCCAGCCGCATAACTGACTGTAAAATGATTTGGCTTGGGCATCGTCCGCGGATGGAATCTCGATGTGAACGATTGAACGCGGGTTCATTATAGTCTCCTTTGATGATGGCGATTGCCTTGCGTTAATAAAAGAATAGATTATTTGTTCTATTCTGTCAAGTAAAGATATGGATAGTTTTACGTTAGTAAAGGGATAGATTATTTGTTTTGTTAAGCCGAATCTAGCTGTCTTCTATGGAAAGTCTAACGCTACTTTTCCTCCTGTACCGCGTATAATTGTGTATGGTATTGAACTGTTTATGAGAAAATCGAGGTGAATTTGATGCGCGTCATCGTGCATACCGGCAAAGGCGGGGTCGGCAAAACCAGCATTTCCGCAGCGACAGCTTTGCGCTGTGCTGAGATGGGCTTGAAAACCATTGTTGTCAGTACCGATACTGCGCACAGTCTTGGCGATGCGCTCGATAAGGAGGTCGGTCCCGAACCCACCCAAATCGCAGAAAATCTTTGGGCGCAAGAGTTTGACACGCGCTATTCGATGCAAAAGTATTGGGGCAAGATTCAGGAATATCTGGGGGCATTTTTCAATCGGGAGGGCATCGCCAACGTCAACGCCGCCGAGGTCACCATTATTCCCGGCTTGGAAGAAGGCGCCCAACTGCTTTGGATTAGCGAATACTTTCAAGGGAATGAATACGATGTTCTCATTGTCGATGCCGCGCCCACTGCCGAAACCATTCGCCTCTTGAGCCTGCCAGATGTGACGCGCTGGTGGGTGGAGCGTCTGATGAAAATTGCCCGCGGTCTAGACAGCGTGATTCGGCCGGTCAAGAATCTGCTCAATCGCGGCAAGAAAAACGAAGCCGGCCTCGACATTGCCGAAAACGCCTGGGACCAGGTTCAATTATTGTTCGATACCCTGGATGGCGTGCGCGAATTGCTGACCGACCCCGAACATTCCAGCATCCGCCTGGTGGTCAATCCCGAACGCATGGTCATTCGGGAAACACAGCGCACCTATACCTATCTCAATCTGTATGATTACGCTACGGATGCCATCCTCGTCAACCGCATCTTGCCGGATAGCATTCAAGACCCTTTTTTCAAAGTGTGGAAACAGCGTCAGGCGAAGAATATCGAATTTATCCGTGAGGCCTTTGGCACTCTGCCGATGTTCAAGGCGCCGCTCTTTGGCGAAGAGATGGGCGGTCTGGAAATGCTGCGCTGCCTTGCCGATGAATTGTACGGTGAGAGAAATCCCGCCGAGCGCATGTTTGACGGTGTGGTGCACAAACTTGAACAGCTTGACTATGATTCGTCCTGGATGCTCCGTGTCCCGATTGGCTTTGCCCGCAAAGAACAGCTTGACCTCTACCGTTCGCGCGATGAAATCACATTAAGCGTTGGTCCCTATCGCCGCAATATCGTCCTGCCAGATGAATTGCAGGACTTGGAAATCACCAGCGCAAAATTCGAGAACAAGTTCCTCAACATTCGCTTTGAAGAGCAAACATCCTGAACCGACGGGTCTTGTCCGAATCAGTCATCCAGTTCGACTTTGATTTTTCCAGTGCCGCTGCTGGCGGTATCCTCATCGTCCGATGATAAATTGGCGCGGGTTGGGGGGGCTGGTTCAGCGCCGCTATAAGCTGTGGTGTTTTCCATTTCGCTGGCTTTTTTGATTTCATCAATCGCGGCGTCAATCAAAACGCGGAAACCGGTCGCAAATTCGCTGCCAGCTGCCTGCGTATGTTCTCTGAAGCCGGGCGGCAGCAATGACTCCATCGCCTTGCCAAACTCTTCCAGTCCGCGCCGTTGATGAAAAATGAACTGTTCGAGCGGGGTCTTGGCATCTTCGCTTTCAGGCTGTTCTTCCGGCGCGGGATTTGTCGCTTCGGTCATCACATCATTCCTCAACTGCTTCCAATCATTTCATTACTATACTATACGCCTGCCAAGCAAGGTAGTTGCATCGAATGTTGATTTGAGAACTGGCAGGCTCAGTCATCTGTCCGCGCCAATTCCTGAATCATGGCGAGTTCCTTTTGCAAATCGCGCCCGCGCCAGACAAAGCTGAATAACAGGATGCCCAATGTGCCGAAGACCGCCGCCAGACCCAGCAGCAGGAAATCCGAATTGTCGGGTGTGACGAAGAATCCCAGCAGGCTGCTGTGATAGGCGCTGGCGAGTTCGGGCAAGTTATCGACAGGCCCCTCCGCAAACCCCAAATAACTGTCATTGCCGAAGACCCAGCCCGTCACCGAAACCGTCTCGCTGGATTGCAGCAGCCATTCGCCGCTTGGCAGCGTCACGGTTTGCGGCTCGCGCAGGTCATCGCGGCTGGCGGCGCTGAATGTTTCAACGACAGCAGCCATTTCGGCACTGGCGCTGTCCTGTGCATCATCGCTCTGCGCGATGGCGGCCATGACAATCCTGACTTCGGGATGGTCTTCGACAAAGCTGATGACAATCGTACTCGCCTCATCCTGCCGCGCCATGACCGAGGCGGTTGTGTCCGCGTCTATTTGATAAACCAGCACCGCCCAGGTGCCATCCGCCAGATTCACCTTGCCCTGATAAACAGGCGCCTCGACCTGACTGCCAAGCCTGGCTCGCAGGTCTTGCTCGACCGCGCTGACCACATTGTCCGCATCGACAACTGCGGCGCGGATGCTTGCCTGTGCATCTGCCAGATAGAATTGGGCGATGCGCTCGCTGCTTTGATTTTCCCAGCCTTCGGGGATGGGGACATTAAAAGCTGGCGATTGAAAATAGGAGATGGCAGCTTCATCTTGTGCCAGCAAGCCGCTGACTGTCCACAATGCCCACAGCAGCACAATCACAAGTCTAATTGCTTGCATAATCAATCCACACTTATTCACTGAGAAGCCGGACTTTCAGCCGATTGGCGGCTTCAATCCGATTTTCGAGACGATAGCGATGCCAAATCAAGGTCAGCGGCATGAAGACCAGCCACACAATCAAGCTGGGAATCAGCGCTATCACGACGCCACGGGTGGCTTCAAAGCTGCCTTGGGCGTTTTGGGGGCTGGCGCCGATGATGACCGGATGGATGGTTTCCGGCACAACCCGAATAATGAACAGGGTCGTCAAAACACTGACAAAGGCAAAGATGCCATAAACCGACATAAATCTGCGTTTGCGGTTCGAGTCTTCAATACCCGCCCGCAGCATCAGATAAGCAGCATAAGTCAATACCATAATCGCCGCCGAGGTCAGCCGCGGATCCCAGGTCCACCAGGTATTCCAGATGGGACGCGCCCAGATTGCGCCCGTCACCAGATTAACCACCGAGAAAGCCAAGCCGACTTCGACGCCAGCCAAGGCAATCTTGTCCCATTTGTCGTTTCTGCGCCACAGATAAAGGACGCCACC
The DNA here is from genome assembly GCA_965214515.1 of Aggregatilineales bacterium. Classification (GTDB taxonomy): domain Bacteria; phylum Chloroflexota; class Anaerolineae; order Aggregatilineales; family Phototrophicaceae; genus UBA6055. The sequence continues at coordinate 1,744,989 of OZ243955.1, read as the reverse complement.
CGCAACTGTCGCGCCGAATGCCGTGAATGCGCCGAAGAACGAGGGCATGTGGACATAGAAGATTCGTTGAATCGCGCCCTGCTGAATATCCGTGCCGGCAACAAAGAGACCCAGAAACAGCGTCGCGGCGAATCCGAGAGCGGTGACAATCGTCACAATCCGCAGCAGGGGAGGCATCGGGGCGGTTTCAATTTGGGGTTCAATGGACGGAGGTGTTGTTTTGGTGACCATCGACAAGCGACCTTTCAATCTTCAATCCTCAATCACGAAATTGTACAAAAGCAGACACAGCACCAGATAAATGACGCTGATTCCCCCCAGCAGCCGCAGCCAAACCAGCCAATCTGACTGAGATGTTTCGCTCAAAATGTCGGTTGTAGCACGGACAGCGGTCAGCAAAAACGGCAGCGTCACCGGCAGCATCGCAATCGGCAACAGCGCCTCGCGGGCGCGGGTTTGCACTGTCAGGGTCGCCAGCAAAGTGCCGATGGTCGAAAAGCCAAAAACGCCAATGGCAAGGGTCAATATCAGCCGACCATCCAGCATATTTTTGTTATAGATGACCGTCATCACCGGCAGTATAACCCATCCAACTATCAATGTGAACAAATAATTGCCAGCCAGCTTGCCGACAAAAACAGCCGCGCGCGATACTGGCGCCAGCAGCATCGCATCCAGCGTACCCTGGTCGTGTTCCAGCGCCATACTGCGATTAAAACCGAGCAGGCTGGCAAAAATCAATGTGACCCACAGCACGCCACTGACCGCCTCTTCCCGCGCGGCCCGATCCAACTCCAGCGCGAAGCTGAAGACCAGGAGGCTCAAAAATGCGAACAACCCCATCACGCTCATCAACTCCCGCGAGCGCATTTCAGCGCGGAGGTCTTTGGCGACAATCGCCAGCACACTGGTTCTGAAAGGGGTTTTCATGCGCCGCTGACTGCCTGTGCGTAAATGTCGCTTATCTCCCGATGGCTCATCCGCTTGATGCTGCCGTCAAAAGCGATTTGACCGCGCGACAAAATCAAAGCGCGGCTTGCCAGATGAGGCAGCCGCGGCAGCTGATGCGTGCTGATGAGGAGGGTGCGGCTTTGCTGATGCGCCAGTTTGAGCAGAACGTCAAGTCGGTCGCCGGCATCCTGGTCGAGTCCGGTATAGGGTTCATCAAAGAACAGGACATCTGGCTGGTGCAGCAGGGCGCGGGCGATGCTGAGGCGCTGCTGCATCCCGCGCGAAAAAGTCCGCACCAGGCTGTCGGCGCGTTGATGCAATCCCAGCTGCCGCAGCAGGTCTTGGATGCGCCCTTCGCGTTCTGCCATCCCGATATTGTAGAGCCGCGCAAAGAAACGCAAATTCTCCCGTGCGCTCAGGTTTTCGTATAAGAGCGGCTTGTGGCTGACGACCCCGATTTGGGCGCGGACTGGCACAGCTTCACGTGGCATGACCCAGCCACCAATCCGAATGTCTCCTTGGGTCGGCTTGCTCAATCCGCTCATCAGTCGCAGCAGGGTCGATTTGCCGCTGCCGTTGGGCCCGAGCAGGGCGACAAACTCGCCTCTGGCGATGTCAAAGCTGACCGACTTCAGCACTGGCAGCAAACCATAGACCTTCGTCAAATTTTCGACCTCGATAATCAGCCTGTTGTCAGTCATAGACGCTTACTTATCCTGCTGCGATGAATCGTCTGCTTTTTGCGTCGGCATCAAACGCCCCAGCTTTTCCTTGAGGATGCGCCGCTGCCGCTGATACACATCGTGATTGATTTGCCCCTGGTCATGCTTTTCGTCCAACTGGGCGATTTGCTGAATCAGGTGGTCAATCTGCCGCGATGGTTCTTGCCTGCGGCGAAGCAGAATGCCGCCCGTCACCGCCGCCACAAGCACTACAGCGCCAAGCAGCGGCAGCAGGATGTCGCTGGTTATCACGTTCTGGTCATCGCTGCTGGTGGCAAAGGGAACTCCCGCTACCTTGAAGGCAAGGTTGGGCTGAGTGTCCATTTGCAGCCTGCCAGAAAAGACGCGCCAACCGCCCTCATCCGCATTCAGGTTGAGCCAGTCGCTAATGACGTTCAGGCTATCCGACAGGGTAACAGTTACTTCCCCATCAATCACATTGTTGAAAGCCTGCTCCAGCATCAGACCATCGACATAGGGGATAAAGTATTCAACGATGACCTCATGCGAATCGCCAGGGGGAATCGGCAGGGTATCAATAATCAGGTCGGGCACGTTCTCCATGTCTTCAACAACCACATAGCGCCCGTTCTCATCGCCGCTCATAATGTGAGCGCCTGTCGGAAAGTGAATCAGCAGGGTGGCTTCCCGCCCGTCATCAAAGCCGCGCCCGCTCGTGTAGATGCGGTCGGAGCTATTGCGGTATCGGATAATCTGTGAGACGAACAAGCCGGAGCCGAGATGATTTGGCTGAATCGGCTCAATAAACAGTTCAATCCGCGAGACACTGACCACAGAGGGGTCATTGGTCAGGTCATAAACGGTAATGTTTTGATGGTAGGCGGTGTCTTCGGGATGTCCGACAAGCAGGCGGCGGGTGAACAGGCGGTCAAGATAAATTGCGCCCACATTGTAGGTGAATGCCGTCGTCAGAGGAATGCCTTCAAATCGGAAGTTGAAGTCCTCATCGAGGGTGGTTTCGGCAAAGCTGAACCCAAGTTCGGGATTGCCATAGTGCAGCTGCACCACCGTATCCGCTGGCAGGCTGCCCCCGACAGTTCCATGCTGCACCCTGCCAGTGAAACTGCCAATCGGGACAGTCGGATTGGCGGCTGCCCTGTCCGTTCCGACCATGTTTGCCAGCGACTGCATCCGCGCATAAGCGACAGCCGCCGAAATTTCTTCAGGCTTCAGTAGCGAGGCGAAATCCTCACGATTGATTTGCCAGCCCAAGTCCGCGTCACTGACGGCAAGCGATGCCTCCCAATCCGTAAAATACTCGGCAGGGCTGCATCCGGGGCATTTCTCCGCCCAGACCTGCTCACCCGATTTCAGCAAGGTTTCATCGTAGCCGCGGCTGTAGGCATACAGCGCGACATCCCAGCGCTGCTGCTGCGTCAGGGCAGCCTGCCAGGGTGGCATCAGCTTTTCGATATTGCCATTTGTGATAATCTCGTACCAGTCTTGCGGTGTCTTGTGACGGGTTAGCTCAAGCTGGGTCATATCAAGCGGCTGCGGGATGCTGCCTGCCAGCACCAGTTCCCCCTGGCCATCGCCCGCGCTGCCATGACAGCTTGTACAATGTTCAGCGAAAATGCGAGCGCCCTCGGCAAGGTTCGGCTTCGCCTGCGGGAATGCCCCCTCCTCGGTGTTCGCCGCCAGGGTCGGCTGGGGCAGCGCGACTGTGGCGATGATTTCGGGTTCGCCGCCCAGCCCGCCACAAGCCGTCAAACACAAACTGAAAAGCAGCAGCGATAGAATCAGTCCACGTAACATGATGACCCTGTTTTTTCTCCGGCCGATAAATCATGGTAAGCTGGCGCTTCGCCATCACGATAGGCGCGAATGGTGGCTTCAATGGCGCGGTCGATGTTTTCGGCATCAGCGCTGGCGGAATCAACCAGGCTGTGCTGTGCATCCAGTTGGTCCTGAACTCGCAGCAGTCGGATGCCACGATGCACCCAGACTTCGCGTTCCTCCTGATAATCGGCTTCCCTGATTTTGCCCGTTGCAAAATCTTCATCAAGGTCGCGGATGTTGGTCAAAACGCGCTCATAATAAGCCTGAACGCGGTCGGTTTGCTGTTGAATGCTGTCTTGCGACGAGTTCCGCTCGCGCGATGGTCTAATCAAGGGATAGACCACCAGCGAGACGGCAAGGGCTGTCAGAACAAGGGAAATGAGGAGACCCAGGATACTCATCGTCAGCCTGCCAGCAATGCTTCGATGGTCGCACTCAAAGTGTCATAGCGCAGGCTGCCAAGGATAAACCGCTGGATGCTGCCGTCCCTGTCAATGAGAAAGCTCTCTGGCGGCCCCTGGATATGATACAAATTGGCAATCCATTGCCCCTTGTCTTCGCCATTCGGATAGGTGATGCCGAAGCCCTCAATAAACTCTATGGCTTTCTCTTGCGAGCTTTCCAGCATATTGACGCCCACAATCACAAATCCTTCGTCCTGATAATCGGCATAGAGCGCTTGCAGTTCGGGCGCTTCTTCACGGCAGGGCGGACACCAGCTTGCCCAAAAGTTGATTAAGACCACCTGACCGCGATAATCTGACAGCCAGAAGTCAGAGCCATCAAACAGCTTCAGATAAAAATCTGGCGCGGGACCGCTTTGGGGCTGGCTGGCGTTCTGACGGGCCAGCTGCAGGCCCAGCACAACTGCCATCGCAATCATGCCAGTGACAAGCACAACAGTCCCCCAACTCAGCCGCCTGCCTGGATGTTCGGCGGCCCTTTCAGGGCTGGCGGACTCCAGAAATTCGAGATGCTCAACGTCGTTCATCTTGTCGGCTGCCATCCCCCTAGCGCCTTGCCAGCAGGTCTTCTTCCAGACGCTGGCGATACTGCTCATCCGATGCCGCGCCTGCCTGCCGGCCTTCTCCTGCCAGGGTTAATTTCTGATGCTGACCGAAACGGGTGAAGGCAAATATGCCGACAGCTATCGCCAGGATGACAGATAGCATGGGGACAAGCACCGTCAGCGCACGCAAAACTGGATCCTGCGGAATGCCAACCACCTGGTCGCCAAAGCGGTGGACAAAGCTCTCGATGACCTCCTGCTCCGATTGACCTGCCGTCAGCTGAACGCGAATCTCTTCTTTCCACTCGATGCAGGTGGGGGTTTGGCATTCATCGAGCGGGATGTTTTCGCATACCGGGCAATACATCTTTTGCGCTACACGGTTCACAGCATTATCAGAAACCTCATTGTCCTGTGCCTGCACGACCAACATGATCAGCATCGAAACCAGCAGCAAGGCGACTGTGCATCGGTTCATGCTGCCCTCCCGGCCGCGCGTTTGCGGCGGTTCGCCGCCGGCGTCACCTTGGGATAGGTGGCGATCACCGTGCCGATAATCAGCACAATGCCGCCCCACCAAACCAGATTCACCAGTGGATTGATGTAGATGCGAAAGGTGGCTTGATTGGCGCTGCTAGCAATCAAGAGCACATAAAAATCATTTTCAAGCGTGCTATGCGCCCCGGCAATCGTCATCGGCATATTTGGATAATCGTCAATGCGCGGGCGGATTTCGGCGATTTGCCGCTGGTCGCGGAAAATTGTTACGGTGGCGATGTTCATCATGCGGCCATCCGCCGCCTGCGCCCGCGTGAAATCATCATAGCGCAGTTCGTAATCATTGACCGCAACTCGCTGTCCCCGCGCCAACGTGTACTGCACTTCTGTCTGAAAAATCGTGCTGCCGATAATCCCGATGCCAATCACCGTCACGCCCAGATGCACGATATAACCGCCATAACGGCGCTGATTGCGGCGAAACAGGGCAATCACCGCCAGCAGTCGGTTTTCGCCCGTGGCCCGATGACGCGCTTTTGCCCCGCGATAAATCTCATACAGAGCGACCCAGCCCGCGAACAAGACCACGCCGTAACCCAAAATGGCAACCAAGGGGCGCGTTCCGCCAGCTATCGCCAGCATGACGCTGGCCAGGGTCATAATGACGGGGATGGTGACCGCCTTGCCCAGCCGTTTAGCGGACATCCGCCCCCATGCCGACAGCGGCGCAATGCCCATCAGGATATACATGGCGATAAACAGTGGCACGACATAAAATTCAAAGGTTTCTGCGCCGATGGTGACTTCTTTGCCGAAGAACAACTCCGATGCAATCGGCAGACCGAAGCTCCCCCAAAAAATCGCCACGAACAGGGCAATGAAAACGACATTGTTCAGCACAAACATCGATTCGCGGCTGAGGATATTGGCGAATTGATGCTCATCCCGCAATTCGCCGCGCTGCCAGCGCCAGAGCAGCAGCGTCAGTGAGATGACTGTCATCACCGCCCAGAATCCCAGCATCGGGAATCCGACTTCGCTGCGGGCAAAGCTATGGACGCTTTCGATGACGCCGCTGCGGGTGGCGAAAGTGCCGAACAAGACGGCGGAAAAAGTCGCAATCACCAAGACCATATTCCAGACCTTGAGCATGCCGCGCTTTTCTTGAATCATCACGCTGTGAATAAAGGCGGTGCCCACCAGCCAAGGCAAAAAGGCGGCATTTTCGACTGGATCCCAGCCCCAGTATCCACCCCAGCCCAAGACATCGTATGCCCATCGCCCGCCAAGTATCAGCCCCAGACTGAGAAATATCCAGGCGACCAGCGTCCAGCGTCGGGTTATGCGAATCCATCCAGTCGATAAATCGCCCGATGCCAGCGCGGACATGGCGAAGGCGAAAGGTATCGTGAAGCCAACAAAGCCAAGGTACAGCATCGGCGGGTGGATAATCATGCCAAAATGCCGTAACAGCGGGTTCAATCCGGTGGCTGTGCTGGCGAGGTTGGCGGGGTCTGGCGCGACTGCGCGGGGCGGAATCAGGGCAGCTTCGACAACCTGCTCGGCTGACGGCAGGTCGGGCAGTATCCACCAGCGCTCAAAGGGATTCTCCAGAAACAGAGACAGCCCCAGGAAGAATGCCAGAGTCGCCATCATGTAAGCTGTGGCGTAGGGCATGAGCCGCTCTTCACTGCGCCAGTTGAGCCAGATGGCGACAAAGATGAAGACGCTCAGCAAGAGCGACCAGAACAAAAGCGAGCCGCGCTGCGCTCCCCAAAGCGCCGTGAAGCGATAGACAGCCGGTGTTTGCGGGTCGGTCACGGACCAGACGTAACTGAGTTGATACTCTTCGGTCATCAGGGCAATGACCAGCGCAATCGTGGCCAGCAGGATTGCGGGGAAGGTGAGCAGGGCGGCATTGCGCCCACTGCGAAGCAGTGCCTCGCGGCGACTGCGTTCCCCGCTCACGGACGCAATCAGCGCATAAATCGCCAGCGAAAAAGCCAAGGCGAGTGATGCAAGCCCAATCTCTGCCAGCATTACCTGTGTTCCGGAATGCTATTCAAACCGTCAGGGGTGGTTTCCTCAAAGCGGCTCGGACATTTTAACAGCAGTTCGGAGGCCTCGAATAGGCCGTCCGATGCCAGGGCGCCAGTCAGAATCGCCTGTGCTTCATGTTGCAGCAGGTCGGGGATGGCTGCGTCTTCCACCAGGACGTTCATGCGGGCGGCATTCGGGTCTTCGAGCGCCGCGTGCAGCGCCTGCGCCAGGTCGTCAAATTCGGTCGGGATATGCACAATCTCGAAGCGGATAATCGCCTTCTCGCTGTCATATTCGATACTTTCGCCATCAACAGCGCCAGAAACGCGCACCGTTTGTCCGCGATAGGATGCGTCCCTCAGCACTTCCTCCACCGTGATAAAAAATCGAGCGCCCTGCAAAGTACCCGAAACCAGCAAATAGAGAACCGCCGCCAGAATCAATCCCCCGCCAATCAGGAATTTGAGGCGCTCGACGCCAAGACCTACGCTCTGCTTTTCAAGTTGCCTGGGCTTTTCCCAGCTTAGTTCTGCCATCTGGATACCTGCTCCTGATACCAGTGAATGCGACCCTTCTGCTTTCAATTATACCCGATTTGTGATATTTGTCACGAACGAGACTATCCTTCATTCGGGTCGAGCAGCGCCAGTAATCCCATCAGGCCCACATTGGCAAACAGCAGCGGCGCCAGCAGTGGCGAGCCGCGCAGGAAACGCTCGACAACAATCTGCCCCGATGCGGTCAGGCTGGATTCGGTATGCAAAGCCAGACCGATGACCCCGACAAGAATCAGCCAGAGCATAGCGACCGAATGCACCGCGATGTCACTGTCGCTGGGCTTTTCGATGATGCCGATAAACAGGCAGGTCGTGAAGCCGAACAATCCCGCAGCCACTGGCAGCCACACCCAGGGATTATCAAAACCGAAACGCGCGTGGTCGAGAATGCTGCTGATGAGCGTCGCCAGGATGAAGATGGCGACAATCAGCAGATACGCGCGGGTTTTGCTGTAGGGCATCTGAACCCTGCGGTCGTCCAGGAGTTGGAGTGTGCCGCTGTCTGCTGGCGATTCAATCCAGGCGGCGCTGATGCCGAGGATGCTAATCAGGATGAAGAACATCGGGCCTATCACTGGCGGCGCCCAGATTAAGGCGTTGACCGCCTCAAGGCTTACGAGTCTGCCGCTATCCAGCAAGATGGTGCGGTTCAAATGAAAATAGATGCCCAGCAGCCCGACAATGATGCTGGCGATAAATACCAAGTTGGCGAACACCGAGGCAAGCGGGCGATTGCGAGTGGCGATGGCGCCAGCGGCGAGCAGCACAAAACCAGCCGCCGCCCCAAAGAGTATCGGTATCCATTCTGCCGGTTTGATTCCGCCAGAAATGCTATGCGCCAGATAGGCATCCAGGCTGATGAACAGTTGGTTGAAAGCCGCCAGCAAGAGAAAAAGCTGGTCGCGGCTGAGCGGCAGGCGCAGCCGACGAACACCGGGGACAATCTGTGCCAGATAATACATGGCTGATTAGCTTTCGTCGGCTTCTGTTTGGATGCCGGCATCTTCCATCAACTCGGCAACCATGTGTTCCAGTTCGGCCTGGTCGCGCAGAATCTCGTAAGCGCCATGCCATTGCGTATAATCGGGCCCGCCCATCCAGGCGCCAAATTTGGCGGTGCGTCCCCAGTGATGCCATAAATCAAAATGCACAAAGTCAATCGGCTGGTCGAATGGCGCGTCTGTGAGCAGACCAGCTTCACGGGCGGGGGCGATGGTGTCGTTGCTGATTTGGACACGGCGGTTGATTTCTTCGACCAGGGCGTCAGCATCGCGGTAAAATTCTTCGACAAAGCTCGGATGATGGCATTCGGTGCAAATCGATTGCATGCGAACCTGATTGTCCTGCCAGGCTGGACGGCGCTGGCTTTGGGGCGCAAACAGATACCAGGTGAGGCGGTCGCCGACATCGTGGGTGGTGCTGGTTTCACCAAAGCCGCTGATGTGGCAAATGGCGCAGGTCGGCGCGGGAAAATCCTCAACTGTGAGTGTGCCAGGTTCGGCATCCCAATTCCAGTCATCGCCGCCAGTCTGATAGGCGATGCCATGGAAAGATTCGATATAAATCTCGTATTGGGGATGGTCGGGGCCGATGTGACAATGATTGCAGGTTTCCGGCTTGCGTGCCTGCTCGAGGCTGAATTCGTGCCGCAGGTGACAATCCTGACATTGCCCGACCGAGCCATCGGCTGCTGGTGCGCCAATGTTGTGGCAGCCCTCGCAGGCGAATCGGGTAATGGCCGGCCCTTCGATTTGGAAGAGCGCATTGCGCATACGGTCGGGATTGAATGTGCCTTCGGGTATGGATTCGTACATGGCGATATGCTCGGCGCTCAAATCCTGCGAGCCCCACATGGCGATGTAGGCGGGCAGGGCATGGCGGCTTTGATTAAATTGAGCGACTTCGGTTTGATGACAGGTTGCACATTTGGTGGTTGTTGGCACGCGCAAGACAAATGTGCCTTCATGTTCAACCGAACCTGGATAGCCTGCTTCGACCTCATGGCAGCTTTGACAGGTGACATTGGCGGCGGCCATGGTGCTGCGGCTGTATTGTTCGACGATGCCAGGCGTGGTGTTTTGGTGGCAGGCGACACACCGATTGCTGGGGTCAAGGGGAACGGATGATGTCTTTTGCGACTCGGGGCTGATGCTCTGTCCGATGGCGGAGATGATGAATGCCAGCGCAGGGATGACGATGACCACCAAAATGCCAAGGATAACGAGGCGCGATGAAGCCAACAGACTTGGTGAACGATTAGTTTCTGACATCAATAAGCTCCAGATAACTAACTTAACACCTCACTATTATTTTAGCACTTGCCGCTGTCGGATGCAAGCAGTTTGCGATAAGCGTCACACAGTCGGTTAGGGGAAACAAAAGCGCCTGCTAATCATCAGTGAGCAGGCCTCAGATTTTGGTTTTGCGAATGATGCCGTCTTATTCATCGTCCTCGGATGCGGATTGCCCCCAGTGAATGACGAACACGCCGCCGATGCCGCCAATCCCCAAAAACAAGACCAGCATCGCCAGCCCGGCCGGCGTGGAAGAGGTTTCGCCATCTTGGGCGAATGCCATGCCCAAGGGCATCATGAAGATCACAAACGCTAAAAAGATGGCTCTCGCCGGGCGTGATAATGAGACAATCATGGTGGCTGCTCCGAATGGGTTTCTTTCTGCGCTCATTGTACTCGCAAATCGGTCGAATGCCAAGAGGGGCTTAGGCAGCTTGCAGCTTGATGATGTCATACAGGGTGAAGGCAAGCAGCAATGTCAATGCCGCCAGCGCGACCCCCAGATAATGCCAGCGATGCTTATAGGCAATCGTCCAAAAGCGGCGCAGACTGAAAAAAATCGACACGATGGCAATCAGGTTAATGAGCAGAAGGATGGGTATGGCCGCATCAGCTGCTATACCCACGATGGGCAGCAGAAAGGGCAGCAAGGCATATTGCAGGATACAGCGCAGGCCCGAAAACATCAGCGACAGGGTGAGGGCATTTTCTGCGCTGCGGGTTTGCGCCGTCACATTGCCTTGTGCTGTCTTGTTAGCTGCGCTGTCAATCAACAGCAGGCGGCTCATCACACTGTCAGCGCGGCTGAGATTCATATTCATCGCCCCTGCGGGTCAGACATCGGATGTTGAGATGAGTTTAGCATGTTCTGGATTGAATTTCTATGATTATTCCTCATCCAGCCACTGGTCTTGACTGTCAAGATAAGCGACCAAGTCGGCAAGCTGCTGTGACGTGAGTTGGCTGCCGTAAATATCGGGCATGACGGGCGGGTAATCGGGGGCGATATAAACCATCGGCTGGACAATGCTTTCCACAAGATAGCGCTGGTGTTCATAGCCCTCCAATTCGGGCAGTCGCAGGCGAATGTCGTTAATCCGCGTCCAAGTGCCAACGGTCAGCGGGGCGACAGCTTCATTTTCGTGGCAGCCCGAACAGCCCAGCACGGCGCCGCCCAATGCCGGCTCTAATCCATTGTAGAGCAGCTGCCCGTTCAGTGGGTCACCGAAGTAATTTTCCAATTCGACCAGAATGCTTTCGACATCGTTCCCCACAGCCTGCACGGCAATCAATTCGTCCAGGGAGGCGAATGCCAGCGTCTGCTCCAGCATGACGGCGACTTCTGGCTCATTGGGGATATAGCCACAGCGCAAAGCCATCGCCTGATAGGCTGCGCCCAGCCGAAACAGGTTGGCGAGGGCTTGCTGGCTGTCGCCGGCGAAATCCAGCGTCAGGAATTGGGCGAAGGCATCTTGCTGCTGTGCCAGATTATTCGGCAGGCAATCCGCGGCGGGCTGCGCCATGCCCGGCATCCATAACATAAACAGGATGAGTGGCAAAAGCGATTTGTATATGCTCATCGTTAAGCACTCCACATTCAGAAAATGAAAAAGCCCCCGAAAGCGAGGGCTTGTCCTTATCCTGCTGTCGTCAATTATTCCTGTGTCATCAGGAAGGCGATGATGTCGGCCAAGTGCTGATTCTCCATGCGAATGCCGAAGTTCTCTGGCATGACACCCGAATTGTAGCCATCGATAATATAATCATTGGGTCGAACGATGCTCTCGATGAGATAGGCTTCGCCGCTGTAGCCCTCGAATTGCGGCAGGGTCAGGCGTTCGCTCTGAATGCGCGTCCAAGTGCCGATGGTATCGGGTGCGCTGGCGCCGCCGCGATGACAATCGGAACACTTGTATTCGTTCTCATAGAGGTCGGCGCCGCTGACCGCATTGCCGACAATGCCCTCGTCCGCCCAACGCGCCAGGATGCCCTCAACATTATCCCCGACTGGTGGCGGTGGCGGCTCGCTGGGCAGTGAGCCATCCGCAAGCGGCTTGCCGTACTGCTGCACCGCGATGAAATCTTCATGCGTCCAGGCATTGCCCTTGTCCCAGTTGAGGATGTAAGCGGTGATGTCTTCAATCTGGTCTTCACGCAGGGGACCGCCGGCAGTTTGTGACCAGGCTGCCATCCCGCCGGCGCTGTTGGGCCAAACGTTAAGGCTGCCCGGCCGCCCGTGAATCAGCGTGGTGACGATATAGCCATGCAAATCGCCAGCCCAGCCCACCTGCGCCAGCCGCGTGCCATTGTTGTTAAAGAATATCTCGACTTCGTTGTCGCCGGTCGATTCAATGTCCTGCACCGACTCCCACTGCGGGAAGAGGTCGCGGTCAACCGCCGTTCCCAGCGTTTCGAGAATGTCGGCGCGGGCGATGACAGCTTGGGCAATGGTATTTTCCTGAGTCTCAATTTGCGCTTCAAGCTCTTCCAACTCGACAAAAATTTCGTCCTGCCGTTCTTCTGCGGGTGGATTTTCACTGTCGGTCAACTCGGTCAGCAGTTCTTCGCTTAATTGATTAAAACGCACGATAGCGCGATTGGCATTGATGATAGCGCTGGTTTGCTCGGCTACGGGGTCAAACCCGAAGAAATGTGGGTTGTTCAAGCCTGGCGCACGGTCACCCGACCCAAAACCTTCCTCACCGTGGCATTCCGCACAGAGGGAAGCGAACAATTCTGCGCCGCGCTCGATAGACCGTCCAGTATGCTGCTGGACAAAAGCCTGCATCCGCGCTTCCTCGTTGATGGCGACCCATCCAACTAGAATCATGATGGCAACAAACATCGAAATGCCCGCCAGAATGCGACCTTCGATTGACCTAATCAGTAACCGATCCATGTTCTTTCCTGTTCCTCATTCACTAAATCAGGCGGGCTGTGCGCTCCCACCAAGCAGGTTAGTCAAAGTAAGCCGAATCTTCATGGATGAAGAGATGCTCGCTGAAGATGCGGCGTTCGGGCACCAGGCTGCCGTCTTCAGCGGTTGTATAAATGAAGACGGGAGTGCCCTCGTCGTCCAGCTTAACCTGACCGCCCTCAATCTCGACGCCATCCCAGCTAACCACCCAGTCCAGCCGTTTCAGACCCTTTTGATTATCCGTAATGACCAGCGCACCCCATACACCAGGCAGTTCCTGGGGAACTTTTTCCAGATGATGGTTGAATTCTTCCATCACGCGCATCAACACGGGCGCTTCCTGTGACGGAATGAGGCGAAAGCGGGCTGGCAGCTGGTTGGGACTCAAATGCTGCGCCTTCAGTTCTTGCAGCAGTTGGTTAAATTGACCGTTTTCGGCGGTCTCATTGTTAAAAATGTTCACGATGTCAATCGGCGCCAGGCCTTCAATCTCGTGGAGCTGCGCCGTTGTATAAGCGCCGACAATCATCTGGTCGAAGGGTATGGTTCGCCCGACTCCGACTTTGCTGTGCGCTGGCTCAAAGGTGAGTTCATGCACAATCTCGGTTTCTGCCGAGGTCTTAACCGCAAACTTTGCCAGACCCATATAGCTCAGAATGGTGGTCACCGAGACCAGCAGCATCGCAATCGTCAGGGTCACGCGCCGATGGGCGAAGCGGCGGCTGACGGTCATATCCACATAAGGCAGCACCGCCAGGCCACCCAGGGCAATGGTGGGGAAGGCAACGCCCCAGATGAACTTGTCCCCCAGCTTCAGCGCCCCCTGAATCCAGAGAAAATACCAGGGCGCGGTTGTTCCCAATGGCGTCACCTGCGGGTCGGCGTGATTTTCCAGGGGGGCATGATAGAACCAGATACATAACACCGTGATGATAAAGGTCGTCACGCCCAGCCACATCAATTCGTTGGTGAGGACATCGGGAATGAAATAAACCCGTTTGTCGAGCGGGACGCGCTTGGCGGTGTCCTCGCCAATGTTTTCTTTTTGCGGCGGCAGGCTGTGCCCGTGGATGATGACCTTGTAATAGTGAACCCCAGTGAAGACGAACAGCAGCGCTGGCAATGCCAGGACATGCAGGAGATAAAAACGCAGCAGACCATTGGCGCCCAATTCTGGCGCACCGCGCAGCAGCAGGTTCACTTGGTCGCCAACTACGGGGGTGGCTTCGGCCATGGATGCGCCAATCGTGACCGCCCACAGCGACAGCTGGTCCCAAGGCAGCAAATAGCCAGAGAAACTCAAAAAACCGGTAATCACCAACAGCAGCAGGCCGGTAAACCAAGTGAATTGACGCGGCTTCTTGTAGCTGCCGGTAATCCACGTTCGCATCATGTGCAAGGCGACCACCGCCACCATAAACTCAGCGCCGAGGCGGTGCATGTCGCGCATCAGCTGGCCCAGCGGCACATTGCTTAATATGGTAAGCATATCCCCGTAGGCAATTTCGGGTGAGGGCGTGTACCACAGCATCAGCAGAATGCCCGTAATCGTCTCGAAGAAGACAAAATAGGTCGCCAGCCAGCCCAATCGGAAGCTGGGGTAAATGCCGGTCACATCACGATTGAAATAGGAGGGGCGCATGTGCAGCCAGAAGCCATCGGCATGTGGTGTCAGGCGCGGGTTGGGGCGGCGGCCTGGCTGCTCGCCGCGCAAAGCCTCACGAATATCCTGAACATTCAGGCCAGAGGTGAGACGTTCGACCGACTCGTCGATGCCTTCAAAAACCGCCTTTTTGAACCCTTTTTCCTTGACGTCATCGAGGAATGACGGGAATGGAAGAATGGTCATACAAACTCCTCGTCTCAATTCACACGAACAGCAAAATCCTAATGACCCTGTCCCAGGATACGCGCGCCGGTATCAATCTGAATGCTGGTAATCTGACGATTGAGATCCAGGGGAATCGCGCCGCCGTCAGCCGGCGTGACCAGGGTCGTCCCGTCCGCATAAACCACTGTGGCGATAAAGCGGTCGAGATTGCGCGGCGCCGGCCCCTCGATGTACTGACCGCTTAGCTGGAACTTCGACCCGTGACAGGGGCATTCAAAACGATTGTTAGTCGGCACCCACTTGGGCAGACAGCCCAGATGTGTGCAAACCCCGTAGAGAGCACGCAGGCCTTCGGAGGTATGCGTCACGTGGAAACGTCCCGCCGGGACCGAAGTCGGCGCTGAGCCAGCCGCCGGCAATTCTTCCGGATTGAAAGCGAAAGTCCCGCCAAATTCGCCTTCCTTAAAGCGCGGGAAGGCAAACCAAATCAGCCCGGCAGTGGTTTCGCCCAGCAGCAGTGCCATCGACGCCACCCAGATATAATACAAAAATTCGCGGCGGCTCGGCGCTGCCACCTGGATACGCGGCGCCGCTGCTGTCCTTGCTGCGACCGTGCTTAGGGAGCTTGCTCCTGCGGTTCTTGCTGTTGCCATAATCTATCGCTGTCCTTCCACATCAAACAGGACAATTTTGCCAGTATCACAAATCACATTACATCACTTGAACATGAGTATGTTAAATATATCACAATCTCTATAGGCTGTCAAAGACGAACCCGTGCAATTCGCAACTTTTTGCAGCCACTGTATGCCCGGCCTGCTCAATGATTGATTTCATGTTAATCAGTCTGCCGACTTCGTGCTTGACGGGCTTTGATGGAGCGCAGACACCAAGGGATGACAATTAAGCGATTCTCCGCCATAATAGGCGCATGACTACCAGAATCATCGACTACAATGAGGTTCAATGGGTGGACTTGGTGCTGCCGACTGCTGAGGAAGTAGATTGGCTGCAAGCTCAATTTCCCTATTTTCATCCGCTCAACCTGGAGGATATTCGCAGCCCGATTGAACGCCCCAAGGTGGATAACGATGACCACTACCTCTTTGTGGTGATGCACTTTCCCCTGTGGGATTCGCGTCACGAAATCTCACGCGCCAGCGAGGTCAATTTCTTTGTCGGGCGCGATTATGTCGTCACCGTCCACAACGGCACTCTCAAACCGCTCGAAGGCATGGTGCAGCGCTGCCAGAGCGACGAACATGAACGCAAGCGCCTGCTGGGACGTGGCAGCAACCGAGCGCTTCATACCTTGATTGACCAGCTGGTGGATTATATCTTCCCCATCCTCGGCAAAGTTGACCGGCGCGTTCATGCCATCGAAGATGACCTCTTTGAATCCAATGCCAAGCGCGTCATTCAGGAAATCGCCCTGCTGCGCCGCGATATTATCTCGCTGCGGCGCATCATTCGCCATCAGATTCCCATCGTCCAGCAACTCGAAAGCACCCAGCATCCCATCCTGCACGATGACATGGAGGAATACTTTGGCGATATTGCGGATCACCTGTTCAAACAGCGCGACATCATCGAAGAAAATTATGAAATCATCAACAGCTTTGCCGAAACTGCCGATACCCTCGCCAGCTATCGCATTAACGAAGTCATGCGCATCCTGACGGTCATCTCGGTTATTATGCTGCCACTGACCTTGATTTCCAGCATCTATGGCATGAACATCGAGCTTCCCTTTGCCACTCATCCCAGCGCCTTTGGGCTGACCGCCGGGGTTATGATTGTGATTGCCCTGCTGATGCTCATCTATTTTCACAGGCGCAACTGGTTATGACCTTGCCCAAGCCGACCTGTATCGACAATACCCCTGACCTTCACCAATGCGTCGAGCATCTGCAAACGCAAGCGCGAATCGCGGTTGATACCGAATCCAACAGTCTTTATGCCTATCGCGGACAGACCTGCCTCATTCAGCTTTCCACCCCGGATGAAGACATTCTCATCGACCCGCTTTCGATAGATGACATCACAGTTTTAGGGGAAGTCTTTGCCGACCCAAAAATCGAAAAGGTCTTTCATGCCGCCGAATACGATTTGATTTGCCTGAAGCGCGACTTTGATTTTGATGTTCGCGCCATATTCGACACGATGGCAGCCGCGCGGGTTTGCGGTTATCGGCGGGTGGGCTTGACTGCGCTGCTGAAAGTGCTGCTGGGCATCACGCACACCAAGACCCATCAAACCGATGACTGGGCGCAGCGTCCACTTCCATGGAGTCATCTGCAATACGCTCAAATGGACACCCATTTTTTGCTGCCCCTGCGAGACATATTGCATCAAGAACTGCTGGCAGCCGACCGCCTGGAAGAGGCGCAGGAATACTTTGCCGATGTGACCGCCTTCGAGGTCAAATCGCAGGAATTTGACCCAGAGGGATTTTGGGACTTGTGCCGTCCCGATACCCTGACCGCAGAGCAGATGGCGGTCCTGCGCGAGCTTTATATCCTGCGTGATGAGCTTGCCAAGATGTATAACTATCCGGCGCACAAGCTGACGGGCAACAAGGCATTGCTGACGATTGCCCGCCAGCTGCCGCGCCAGCGCCGGGAGTTGTACGGGATACGGGGCTTGCCGGCTTGGCTGGTGCGCCGCAGCGGCGATGAGATTATCGAGGCGGTCGCGCATGGCCGCATCAGCCGTCTGCCGCTGCGGCCGCCGCGCCAAGAATCGCCGCCGCCCGCAGTTGTCGGACGCTATAAGGCGCTGCACAGCTGGCGGCGGAAGATGGGGCTTTCGCGCGGCGTGGCATCGGATGTCATCATCAGCAAACAGACGCTCTGGGAACTTGCGCGGCTTCAGCCTGCCACCATAGCCGAGCTCAACGGCATCCGCGGCCTCGGTCCCTGGCGGCGCAAAACCTATGGCGCGGACTTGGTCGCCATCGTGAACAGCCTATCCCCAAGCGGCAGCTAATTTTGCTTGGAGCAGTTAAATCGAATATACTAAACTGGATATGTTCGTTCGACAGATAGAAAGTTCCCAAAATGTCAACTGACCGTACTGAGCAGCTTCGCGCGATAAAAGACGAAATTGTCAACTTGACCCAATCCCCACTTTATTCATATCGAAAGGCAAACGGCTATTTCCCCGTGATTGGTCAGGGAAATCACTATGCCGACATCATGTTTATCGGCGAGGCGCCAGGCAAAAATGAAGCCGAGACTGGGCGTCCCTTTTGCGGCGCCTCTGGGCGTGTGCTTGACGAATTGCTGGAGTCGATTGACCTGGAGCGCAAGCAGGTTTATGTGACGAATATCGTCAAGGACCGCCCGCCCAACAACCGAGATCCGCTCAAGAGCGAAATTGATTTGTACGCCCCCTTTCTGCTGCGGCAAATCAACATTATCCAACCGCAGGTCATCGCCACCCTGGGACGTTTCTCGATGGCATTCATCCTGAAACGGTTTAAGGCATTTCAGGCAAGCCAAAAAATCAGCCAACTGCATGGCACAGTCATCAAAGTCAGGACAGTTTATGGTCAAGCATCGGTGGTGCCATTGTTCCATCCCGCCGCTGTGCTTTACAATCCCAATCAGCGCTCGACGCTTGAAGCCGATTTTCAGGTCCTCAAACCATTTATTAACCCCGAATAAGGTTGTGTATAATAGCTGTAGCATGAGGCATAGATGAGGGTGTCGAATGGCAATAGCAAAACAATACATCAATGCGGAAAAATTTTTGGAATTGGCGGAACAGCCGCAATATGAAGACCGCCTGATTGAGCTTGTCGAAGGAGAAATTATTGAGATGTCGAAGCCAACCGGGGAACATGGCGAGATTACAATGTGGCTGGGCGTGAAAATTGCAAACCATGTCTTCGAGAATGAACTCGGTCGGGTGGCTGCGTCAGAGACCGGCTTTGTCCTTGAGCGCAATCCGGATGGCAGAGATACGGTACGCGGCCTGGACATCGCCTTCATCAGCAGAGCGAAAGCGCCAAAACCACTGCCGCCCACATGGGTTGAGCTTGCCCCTGACTTAGCGGTAGAAGTGATTTCGCCCGGCAATCTGGCAGGCGACATTCACAAGAAAGTCCGTGAACTGCTCAAGGCTGGAACGACATTGATTTGGATTGTTTATGCCGAAACGCGCACGGTGGTTGTTCATACCCCCGCCGGCGCCATCACCCACGAAGAAGCGGACATACTATCAGGCGGCGACGTCCTGCCCGGATTTGAAGTTCGGGTGGCGGATATTTTCCCCGTGTAAAAACTGGTGCGGCGGAGCGGGCAATGGCTGATGTCAGTGCGCTGGTGCAAGTGCTTTGGGATTATATGCGCGTGGGGCATTCCCTGCGTCAGGCAGATTGCATCTTTATGCTCGGCAGCTATGACATCCGCGTGGCAGATTACGCGATTGAGCTTTATCAGCAGGCTTACGCGCCTTATTTGCTGTTCTCTGGCGGTGTGATTCAGAAAAATAAGTCGCTGAACATCCATTGGGACCAGCCCGAAGCCGAGTATTTCGCCCGCTACGCCAGCGAAAAGGACGTGCCTGCCGACCGCATTTTGGTTGAAAATCGGGCGATGAACACCGGCGAGAACTTCACCTGCGCTCAAACGCTGCTGGAGGGACTTGGGCGGGATTTCAAATCCTTCGTGCTGGTGCAGAAACCCTTCATGGAACGGCGGGTGCTGGCGACCGCGCTTCGGCTTTGGCGCGACAAAGATTTTGTCGTCACATCGCCACCTATCTCATGCAGCGATTATCTGAATGGCGACCTGCCGCGGGATGCTTTGATTCATTATATCGTTGGCGATTTCCAGCGCATCAAAATTTATGGCGACAATGGCTTCCAGGCGCCGCAGGAAATCCCGCTCGCCGCCTGGGATGCCTTTGAGCGGCTAGTCGCGCTGGGTTATGATGGGCATCTCGTCCGCGCCTGATTTATGCAGTGGCTTCTATATCAAGCAGTATCGCCGCATGGTCGCTGAGTTGTGCATTGTCGCCTGCTTGTCCCCATTCGTATTCGCAGGCGGTTACATGCTCTTGCAGTTCCGTATTGACAAAAGACTGATCCAGCCGAAAGCCGACTTTTGCAGGGGAATACCAGGTAGGGGCGGGTGTGTCCTTGTGAAATGCGCGGAATATATCCCGCCAGCCTGCGTTCTCGACAGGATTCATAAAGATGTCTTTGTAGTTGTCAGAGTAATAAGTTTCTTCATCAAAGCTGTTCAAGGCGGAATTGGTATCTCCAATCAACATTGCCGCGCCTCGCTTCCAACTTTTGGCGAAGTCTCGCGCTGCCTGATAATAGTCAATTCTGCCTTTGGCAAAGCTATAGGGAATGTGCATCACACCGATATGAAATATCGGTTCTGTATAAACTTGAGCGAGCAGCCACAGATGGTCAGGTTTGGGCGCGGATTCAAGAGATACCTGCGTCAATTCAAAGCGGGATGCCAGTAACAGGCTGTTTCGGGTACGGTGTGCCGATTCTGCGGTTGTCAGCTGATGAATGAAGTCCGCTTGGAATAAGTCTCTGGCGATGGATTGGCTGGGCGGCGTATCCCGAAACTCACAGAGGGCGACAACATCCGCGTCCCATTTCAGGATTTGTCGAACAATGCCAGTGGCTCGTTTTCCACCGCCTTGCTTGATATTCCAAAACAGGATTCGCGGCACTTTCCGCTCCAAAGAGGCTGACGATCAGCGCAGTGGGTGCTTATGGCAGGGCGCTGGTATGTCATCGGGTATCGGGCATTGATAGGGTGTGCGCTGGGTGGCTGCCTGAAATTCCGCCTGCGCCTGCGTCAGCTTTGGCGGCGACAGGATTAATTCGGCGGCGGACAATGCCATCACTTTGGCGGCGTACATCATGCCTTTGTGTCCGATGGATGTTTTGCCAGTGGCGACAACTCCCCATGAATGCGCGGCGGCACGGCTCGCCCAGGTGGCGGTCTGGAGCATGCTGCAAGGCGCGTACCAACTCATATCCCCCATATCCGATGACCCTGGCGAAACATAGCCTTCGTCCCGACTTGGCATGACATCGCCAATCAGCGGCTGTTCCGCCTTTTGCGGGGCGATGCCGTAACGATTGACCAGCGTGCGCACATTGGCCTCACTGAAGCAGGCGTTGATTTTTTCTGCGTAGGCACGCTCCTCATCGGTGAAGTCGATGCCGCCCAATTCCTGCATAATCTCATATTGCAAATCAGCCAGGGTTTGGTTGGACAAGACGCGGGTAGAGCCGGATTTGTAGACAATCTCGACATCGGTATCCGTCATCATCGCCGCCCCTTTGGCAATCCGGATGACGCGCTGGCTGACATCTTGCAGATTTTGGGGGTCATAGGCACGAACATAATAATAGCTTTCGGCATAATCCGGGACGATATTGGGGGCAAGGCCGCCGCTAAGGATGACATAATGCAAGCGGACATCATCGGTAACGTGTTCGCGCAGATAGTTGACGCCTATATTCATTAACTCCAAGGCATCCAGAGCAGACCGCCCCGAATAGGGGTCGGCGGCCGCGTGCGCGGTCGTACCCTTGAAGCGGAAGAAATAGCGATTGACGCCTAACATACTGCCTTTCATGGCCGAGTTGATGTACCAGGGATGCCAGTTGAAGGTCACATCAAGGTCATCAAAGGCGCCAGCGCGTCCCATGAAGACCTTGCCGCTGCCGCCTTCTTCAGCCGGGCAGCCGAAATATCTGACTGTTGCGGTCTGTCCACTGCCTTGCAGCCATTCTTTCAAGGCGACTGCGGCTGCCAGACAGCCAGTTCCCAGCAAATTATGTCCACAGCCATGGCCGGCATCGCCGACAGTGACAGGTTCGGGCTTATGCTGATTTTTTTGGGATAGACCGGGCAGGGCATCATATTCGCCGGCAAAGGCGATAATCGGCTTGCCTGCGCCCCATTCCGCCATAAACGCGGTGCTGATGCCGCCCACATCCCAGGTGATGTCGAAGCCTTCCGCCGCCAAAAAATCCGCCTGCAACTTGGAGGCTTTGAACTCCATGAATTGAAGTTCGGGATTGTCCCAGATTTCGTCTGACATGGCGGTGAAGCGAATCTGATGCTCATCCAGCCAATCGGCAATGTCCGCTTTGGGTCGCATGGGTTCGTCCTTCTGATTCAGTCAATGCGTCAGCACGATGATAACCCGAACCCCCCGCCGATGCCAGCGATGGCCTAAACATCCACGCTGGCGATAATCTGCTGATGGGGTTCGGCGGTGGCTTCGGGGGGCAGCTGTTTGGCGGCAGTTTCCGACACGGCAAATATCAGCGTGCGATAGCCAACCCGATGTCCCATATCGCGTATGGCAACAACCAACTGTGCGCTCAGGCTCCTGGGCGACCAGCAGTAGACATACGCATTGCGAACATTGTATAGCTGCTGATGATAGCAGACAATCGCCTCATGCCCGGAAGCATTGATGTATTGTCGCTGTTTGCCCCGTTCGATGATTTGTGGAATCGCTTTCCAGTGCTCGACCCATTGGGTTTCCCAGAGCGCACGCGGACTTGTCCAGCGCCCCACCGACATCTGCCAGCCTCCAATCGCGCTGGCGGCGGTTTTATCATAATCGTACCGCTTGTAGAAGCCCTGCCCGATTTGGGCGGAAAGCATATAGCGCGTCAGGCGCAGGATTTCATTAGTGCCAAAGTACTTGCGATAATAGGTCGCCTGCTGTCTGTCATATTCCGGATAGGCCACCGACAGCCGCCCGAAGCGGCGGGCGTCTTGCAAAATCGCATCAGCCAGCTGATGATGTACCTCATCATCGCAACCGTCATGCACCAGCATTTGCGAAAGATGCAAATGGCTTCTCATTGGAGCAGACTCCTGGTTGCCGAAGGCTTCGGCATAAGCCAGGATGCCGCTGTCAATCTCCAGCACATAAGCGTATCCGCTGCCATTGAGAAGATGGCTCAGCCAGATGGCGCCAGTTTCAAGCGTCATCCAGGCGCCGCCATGCAGCCAGCGTTCGTAAATCGTCAAGGCATCATAAGGCAGGTCTTCAACCTGACCGCGTGCATTGAGCCGCTGCCAGATTGGAATTCGCGCGGTAAAGAGTTCGACAATCTGACGGGCATCATCGAGTGTTGCCTGTCGTACCAGCATATCAAGTCCTCTGATTGGGATGTTGCCAATGACTTACCCAATTTTTACTATTGTATAACGGAATCGGGCAATCGGCATGTTTTCAAGCATATTTGGGGCCATGCTCTTTGGTCGATGCGTTGTCTTAAAGCAGGTGCGTTTCAGATGATTGGAACAGGCGGAGGAGAGCTACAAATCGAGCAGTCCGCCTTTGCGTCTGCGTCCATAAGTGGGCAAGTCCAATGGCGCATTCGCCAGCAGCTTCTCGACGCTGTATCCCTGAATGACCGGATAGCTGCCAAAGACATCCTCAAAGCTGTCGCGGCTGCGCTGATTTTCCACCGTCCGCATATACTGCTCGAAGCACACCATCACGCCGGCCGTCACGCCCAGTCGGTCGACGGTTTCGCGCAAGGCACGCACCGCATCCGGGCTGACGCGCCCTCCCTTGACCTGCACAATAGCGTATTCAGCTTTGGCGACTTTCTTGGGGACAAAGCGATAAAACTTTAATAAGCCATCGACGCCGCCATCCGCGCCGCGCGTGCCGGGTTCGCGGAACATGCCCTCGGCGCCGATAAAGCCACAGACCCACTTCTCGAACTCGAATTTGTCGCGTTTGGCGAGGGCTTGGGCATCCTCAATCGTATGGGGAATGCCGCGTATCAGGATGTCATCTTTGGACAGCAGGGGAAAGTTATCGACCATGCGCTCGCGCATCAATCCGGTGGCAAAGGGCGAGATGTCGATGCCCATCCATCTGCGTCCCAGCGCTTCGGCGGCGTGAAGGGTTGTGCCACAGCCGCAGAAAGGGTCGAGTACGATGTCGCCTGGATTGCTGGACGCCGCTAAAATGCGTTTCAAAAGGGCGACGGGCTTTTGGGTCTTGTAGCCTGTGCGTTCCTTAGAGTTTCCTTTAAGGATAGGAACGTAGATAACATCTGACTGGACTTTGAACTCGATATCGAAATCAAACAGTACATCATCATCCACCAATGGACGATTTAACTCTTTCTTCTTTTTGTTGATGCGCCCAATAACAAGTTTGTCCGTCTTATGCTTTACCGACCCATATAAAACTTGATTGCCTGTGAGAAATCGCTTGTATCGCTCCTTGTATTCAGAATCCCCGCCTTTAATCAAGTTAAATGTAAAGTCATCCGATTTGCTATATCTCAAAATGATGTCGTGGTTTGCGGGAAAGTTCTTGGAAGGGTTAGACATTTTACCGTAGTGCCATACAATCTCATTGCGAAAATGCTTCTTCCCAAATATCCCATCCATCACCAGTTTGAGATAATGGCTGGCGGTCGGGTCGCAATGCAGATAAATACTCCCCGTCTTTTTCAGCACGCGGCGCATGGCCCGCAGTCGCAGCGACATATTGACGAGATAGGCCGCCAAACTTGACTTTGCCCGCCCGCGTGTGCGAACCTGCTCGACTTCCTGGGCAAATTTGACAATGGTTGCCAGTGAGCGGGTGCGCGGGTCGCGCTCCATTTCATTCAGCCGTCCGTTGTCATCGGGCGTCCATTCCCAGGTGTCCTTGAAGGCCTCAACCGGTTTCAGGCTCTTGTCGCGCCCCTTGAACGGCAGATTATAATTGCTGTTGGAGTTGAAAGGTGGGTCGAGATAAATCAGGTCAATCGATTCGTCTGGCAGTTCATCGGCATCGTTGAGGACGTCCAGACAGTCGGCGGCATACAGGATTCGGTTCATGGGTGGCAACCTCATGCTCAAGACGAGAAAGCATTCCATGACGCTCGGAAAAGAGGTACACTCGCAGCGAAGACTTTCGAGTCTTCGAGTTTTTGCGCTTCCTGTGGCAGAACCGGTCGGTAGCCAATATCTGCCACAGGAACCTCAGCTATGGGTCATGGAAGACCGTACCCATAAGCTAACATAAAAACGGCATTCTTGCAACTTTTTCCAGCAAGGTTTTGAAGGCGCATCGAAATCGGCTGGAAGGCCTATCATTCATTGCCCCACGCCAGGGAGTGGTCAGCGCCGCCGATTCTCGTTAGACTTGGATTGTGTGCAATGGAGCGCGATATGCTGGTGGCATTTGATATTGGCAACACCAACATTCAGATGGGATTGTGGCAGGATGACCGCTGGAGATTATCCTGGCGGGCCCGTACTGTCGCCGACAAGATGCCTGATGAATATGCTGTCCTGGTGCGCAATTTCCTCGATACGGCCGATGTAGGCCTGCAAGCGGTCAGCGGTGTTATGATGAGCAGCGTCGTGCCAGCGCTGACCCCCGCCTTTCAGCAGCTGGTGCGCCGCTATTTTGGGATAGAGCCGATTGTTGTCACCAGCAAAACCCATCTGGGCATCGACATTGCCATTGATATGCCCGAACAGGCGGGCGCAGACCGCCTCTGCAACTCGGTCGCCCTGTCCAAGCTCTATGGTGCGCCGGCGGTCAGCATTGATTTTGGCACATCGACCAATTTTGATGTGCTGTCGGCGGCGGACGAATATATCGGCGGGGCGCTGGCGCCAGGCATTCAACTGGCGCATGATGCCTTGGTCAGCCGCGCGGCACAGCTTCACAAAGTCGATTTGACGCCGCCGCCGCATCCCATCGGCCGCAATACCATTCACGCCATGCAATCGGGCTTATTCTGGGGTTATGTCGGCATGATTGAGGGCTTGCTGGGGCGCATCATCACACAACTCCATGCGGATAACATACAGGTCATCGCCACCGGGGGGCTGGCGCCAGTATTCGCAGAGCATATCCCCCGAATTGACCATGTTGCGCCCGAACTGACCCTGGACGGCCTGCGTTTGATTTATGAGATGAACCAGCGGCCATAAAAAAACGCCCCTGCTAGAGGGGCATTCATCAAGCTCCGTAGCTTGGACTTGAACCAAGAACCGATCGGTTAACAGCCGATTGCTCTGCCAATTGAGCTACTACGGAATGCGACTTTAGTATATTATCAAAGTCATTTGTGCCTGTCAAGATTTTTTTTGACGAATCGCTGGCTTTTGCGGCGACTATGAGAGATTTGCCTGATGGAAATCCGCCCGCTTGCTGACCGAAAGCAATTTACCGAGTTCTTCCAATTCCCGTGGCGGCATTATGCCGATGACCCCAACTGGGTGCCGCCGCTGCTGTCAATGCGGCGCCGACTGCTGGACACAGCCCGGCATCCAGCCTGGAAGTATATGGATGGCGAGTTTTTCGCTGCCTGGCGCGATGCCCAGATGGTCGGCACCGTCGCCGCGTTCATCAACCACGAACACAATCGCTATCATCAGGAGAATATCGGTTTCTTCGGCATATTCGAGACGGTCAATGACCGTGAGGTGGCTGCTGGCCTGCTGGATGCTGCCGGCAAGTGGGTGCGGTCACAGGGGGCGGATGCCATTCGCGGGCCCGCCAACTTCACCACCAACGAGGAATGCGGCCTGCTCATCAAAAACTTCGACAGGCCGATGGTGATGATGCCCTACAATCCGCCTTACTATCAAGAACTGGTTGAAGCTGCCGGCTTCGAGAAGGTGATGGATGTCCATTGCATGTATATGGACAGGGCGCTGATTGAAGCCAGCGATACACTGGCGCGGCTGGAAAAACTGGTCAAACGCGCGGCGCGGCGCAGCGGCATCACGGTGCGCCATTTCAAGGCGCGGCACAAGAAGGCGGAATTTAAGCTGTTCCGCGATATTTATAACGCGGTCTGGATGGAAAACTGGGGATTTATCCCGATGAATGATGAGGAATTGGCGGATTTGGTGGCTGACCTGGGCATGTTGGTCGAGCCTGAACTGGCGTTTTTTGCCGAGATTGCCGGTGAGCCAGTTGGCTTTGCCCTCTCGATTCCCAATTTCAATGAAGCCTTGCACCAGGCCTATCCGCGCCCCGGCGTCCCGGAATGGTTCACGCTGGCACAGGTTGCCTGGCACTGGAAAGTCCGCAGGGCGATTAAAGGTGTGCGCATGCCATTGATGGGCGTTAAAAAGGAACATCGCAACAAGGGGATTGAACTGGCGATGTTCCTCGAATTGATGAAGGCGCTGCTGCCCTCCCGATATGATTATCTGGATTCAGGCTGGATTTTGGAAACCAATCCGCTGATTTCAATCAGCCTCAATCTGGGCAGTCGAATCTATAAAACCCATCGTTTTTATCAGAAATCGCTGGACAATTAGCGCTCGGCAAACTGGTCGAGGGCTTGTCGGGCGGCGGTGGCGGCGGTGTCTCCGTGCAAGACTTGCGTGAGCGCCTCTTGCATGAGACGGGGCGCTGTGCCGCCCTCGCTCTCGGGGATGGGCAGGATGGCATTGTCGAGCAGTTCCCCAATGAATCTGTCATCGACGCCATCGGGCAGACTGTCCCCCAGTATGGCCGGCTGCGACGGCAGTTGATAAAGCGCCATCGCCAAGCGGGCGTGAAAGTCGGGCTGCATCAGCCATTCCAGATAGCGAGCCGACAAGGTGCGCCGCGTCAAGTCGGGCGTGACAATCACCCACAGCCAGCCGTCCCGCGTCGTGATGCTGTCGCCATCGGAGGTGGGGATGCTGGCGGCCAGCAGGTTCGGGTTCTGCTGCTCCAGCATGGCCAGGTATTCGCTGGAGGAAAAAACTGCCAGCAGGAGTTGGTCGGCATGGTTGATAAAGTCGGTTTGGTAGGCGGCAGTTGATTGGTAGGTCAGGACATCGGGCGTAATCAAATCCTGGTCAACAAGCTGCTCATAGAATGCCAAGATGTTGCCGAGCGCTGCCTCGTCGATGGACATATCGCCATTATCGGGCGCTAGCCCGCCAGCCGCCAGATATTGCAGATAAAAGGTCTGGTTCAGCCCGTTGGTGCGCCCAGCCGGGAACAGCAGGGAAGCCCGGTTGGCCAGCACATCCTCAAAACTCAAGCGCTTGTCGGCATTGTTGAGCGGCCGGGTGTGGACGGTGTGCAGCACTTCGAAAAAGTAAGGCAAACCATAAAGCGCAACGCCATCTTCCAGGGGAATCTGACCAAACTCCAGGGCGCTGCCGAGCTCATTGATGAGGGATGAAGAGAACAAGGTCTCCATGGATTGCAGATATTGTCTGGCGTGCGAGGGCGTCAAATCGCGGCGGCGAATCAGCGTGATGTCCGGCAAGGCGCCCGGCGCGACTTCGCTTCCGGAGCGGATTGTGGACATAATGCCGCCTATTGTACCCACATCCTTGATTCGATATTCGACAGCGAGATTGTTGCGGCTGGAGAAAACCTGCGTATGTTCGCGCAGCGATTGAAAGACATCGCTGGATTCATCGGCAATCAGGGGCGCCGGGATCCAAACCTTTAGCGGACGCGGGGCGGCCATCAAACCTTGTGGCGGGGCATCCTGCGCTCGCAATGAAAGGGTGAACAGACACAGGCTGCAAATCAACATGAGCGCAAAGCGAACCATCACCGGATAACTCCTCCATCGTGCCTCATCCTGCCCATTTTACCGCACTCGCTTGACAGCAGCCAGACCGCTCGCAAATGCGCTTAGAGCTTGAGGCGCTCCATCACCTCTGTCGGCGCATGGGCTATGGAAATCATGCCTTCGTAGCCGTTGCCAAGATAAGGGCTGTCCTGCAAGGCGCGCACAAGCCCCTGCCACAAGCTGCCGTAACAGATAAAGGGGCGGGTGGGTATGCCGCCGATTCGCATCAACTCCCAAGTCTCGGCAATCTCGTGCAAGGTGCCGACTCCGCCCGGCATCGCCAGATAGGCATCGGCATTTTCCACCATATACAGCAGTCGGTCGCGCAATTCTTGATAATGGATGATTTCTTTGATGTAGACATTCGGTTTCAGTTGATAGCGCTTGCCAATCTGGTCGGTTGTCACGCCAATCACATGCCCGCCAGCTTCGTTCGCGCCTTTGCTGATGGCTTCCATAATGCCATGATAACCGCCAGTCATCACAGTCCAGCCAGCTTCAGCCAGCCCTCGCCCAATGGTGACGGCGCTTTGATAGATGCAATCTTCGGGGCGAACCTGCGAACTGCCGTAGACGGTTATGATTTTCATTTTTCCTCATTATTCATTATGTCAGCAGCTGATGGTCAATCCGATTGAAAGTATATCAGACTCCTGGAAAGAAGTCGTCAACCCCCTGATATTTGGGGGGAACTTTTGGCGGATTTTAGCGTATAGTATGAGTAGACGGATAAATTCAAAAGGAGAGAGCGATGCTCGGGAAATGTTTGGTTTTGATGATGCTGGTCATGCTGCTGATGCCTCTGGCAGGTGTGAGCGCACAATCGAATGGCCAGAGTATTGATTACTGCGCGATGATAGCCGAGCCGGATTGTCAGATTCTGGTGAAGAATGAAGCGGTGATGGCTGAAGTTCACGCGCTTGCCTTTGAGATGGGCATGTCACTTCATCTGCTAACCCCCAGCGAAGGGGGCGACATTCAAATGCTGCTGACAGGGGGCGGAAGTTTCGCTGTTAATCCGGAAGTGGCCAGCGCCCTGGAGGGCATGGAAGGGATGGATGCAGCCGATTCGGAGGCGATGATGGCGATGATGGACAGCCTGCTGACGGGTATCGAAGGGGAGCTTGCCTTGCTCTTGACGCAAACCACCACCGACGACACAGGCGCGGAGGAGGTATCCACAGTTCCGATTAACCTGGTGATGGAAAATGGCGTCTATGCCTTCGATATGGCAGCGCTGGGCGAAGCATCGGGCGAAGATATGATGGGCATGGAGGGCATGGAGTGGTTTGGCCTTGACCTAACGGGCGCAGCCGAATCCATGATGGAAAACCCCGACCTTGCTTCGCAGTTTGGAATGGAAAGCGACATGAGCGGCATGATGGACATGGATTACAGCGAACTGGCAGAGGCCATGACGATTACCCGCTTGCCCGACGAGGAGATGAATGGGGCAGCGGTGGCTGTCTTTGAAACCGCGATTGATTATGGTGCGATGCTGGAGATGTTCGATTTGGCGGCGATGTATGCCATGATGGGGCTTGGGCAGGAAGAAATGGATGCCGCCGCAGTCACCACTGAAAGCCTCAAAGATGCTGTGATTACTGTGCGCGAGCATATCGGTCTGGAAGATTTCTACACTTACAGCATCACGGTCTTTTTGGATGATGACATTGCAGTCGAGGATATGGACACGCTGTCTATGTCGCTCACCTTCTCGATGGACCTGAGTGACTTCAATGCGCCGGTTGATGTTGAAATACCGGAGGATGCGGTCATCTTGCCTTATGCCATGATGATGGCCATGAACTCGAGCTAGGTCTCAAAGTTTGACGGGCAGGTGGCAAGGCCTGCCCGTCTCGAAGAATCCCGCCTTGCGGATACGGAGAGGGTGGGATTCGAACCCACGGTACCCCGGAGGGTACAACTGTTTTCGAGACAGTCCCAATCGTCCACTCTGGCACCTCTCCCCGACAGTCAATCAGTGTACAATAATTCGCAGCAAAAATGAACACCATTCTGCCGCGCTAATTTTCGGTTGAATTATTTTTGTCCCTGTGAGCGGAGTTGACGGAAGAACCTGCGGATTTGTTCGGCGGCTTCGGCAGCGAACAGCCCGTGTTCGACTTGCAACCGATGGTTCAGGCGGTGGTGGCGGGTGATGTCCATGATGCTGCCAGCGGCGCCTGCTTTGGGGTCGGTGGTGGCATAAACCAGGCGCGGCAAGCGAGCGAGTACCATGGCGCCGGCGCACATGGCGCAGGGTTCGAGCGTGCAGTAAAGCGTCACATCCTCCAGCCGCCAGCAACCCAGGACAGCGGCAGCCTGCCGCAGGGCAATCATCTCGGCATGGGCTGTCGGGTCTTGGTCGGCTTCACGCCTATTATAGCCGCGCCCGATAATCTGGTCCCGATGAACGGCTATCGCACCGACAGGCACATCATCAGCGTCCAGTGCGCGTTCAGCCTGTTTCAGAGCGAAGCGCATCCATTTTCGGTCGTCTGCGGTGATGGGCATCTCAGAACAGGCTCATCTGCTGGGGGTCGTCAGGGTCATCTTCGGCAGCAGGCTCTTCAAGCTCTGCCTCATCGACTTGGTCGCCTTCATCGGCTGCGTTGTCCGTCAGACTGTCCTCGAAAGTAAGGGGTTCGTCCTTTTGGGTCTCGGCATCGGCTTCGCCTGTGTCAGATTGGGCGGCCGGGAAAATATGTCCGCCTTCCCAGGATGCCGCTTCGGGGTCATCGTTGACCAAGGGCTGTCCCTCGTCGTCATACTGGCTGTCGTCGATGGGAATGCACTGCGGACAGCTGCATTCAGCAGGATGCGCCTGGACGGCTTTTGCGGAGTCCAAAATGGTCATGTCAGCCACATAATCCGCCCCGACATCATCAAGGTGCATGGTCGCCTCGATTCGCAGCTGCGCCAGTTCATCATCGGTAAAGCCAACCTGATGCAAGACCGCAGTCAAGGAGGGGAGTGTAACCTTATCCCGATTGCGGACGACATATTTGTATTGTTCACGCAAGCTGCTTATCCATTCCTCAAAAAAAACGCTTCGCTGATCCATCGTGCTCACTTTTCAGTTGACCCTCAAGAACAAGGCCTGACCATGTGCCAGCCCTTCCAGGCGCAAACTGCCATCGCGGACGGTAAAATGCTCGTCCGTCAGCAGGTCGGTGAGGCTGCTGCCATCGCGGAGATTTGCCTTGAGCATATCCAGCGCGGTGGGCGGCATTTCGTCGCCGCCTCGCCAGACGATGACCATCATCTGCTCCATCAGCGATTGCCGCTGAAAGGCAATCAAATCACCAGCGGCATATAAAATCTGAAAACCGCCATGCTGCAAGGCATGGGAGTTCTTCCTTATGCTGATGACTCTTTGATGAAAATCGCGCAAGTCCCGGTCCCATTGGCTTTCGTCCCAGGGCATACAGCGGCGGTTGTCCGGGTCGCGTCCACCGTCCATGCCGATTTCATCCGCATAATAGATGCAGGGCGTGCCAGGGAATCCCATCAACAGGGCGGTGCCAGCTTTCACCATGGCGCGGTCGCCGGCTGCAATTCGCAGGGGGCGGCTGATGTCGTGGCTGCCAATTTGATTGAATTGCTGCAAGGCAATCACGTAGGGAATGGCGGTTAGATACTGTCGCCATTGCAAAGCCAGCGACTCGGTGGGGAAGGGGCTGCGGTCGCCATCAGCCTTGTTCTCCTCGACGCCCAAATCGCTTTTGCCCATCCAGCGCCGAACGGGCGTATTAAAACCTTGATAATTCATGGCGGCATCAAGTCCATCACCTTGCAGCCACGGGCTGCCGTCCTGAAAGTATTCCCCCATCATATACGCCTTCGGATTTTCCTCTTTGATGGCTTGACGCATCTCGCGCCAGACCTCGCCGCTGTTTTGCCTGTGCCAATAGTTGCCGGTCATATTCGCCACATCCAGCCGCCAGCCGTCAATGCTGTAGGGCGGTTTCAGCCATTTGCGAATCGGGCTGTCTGGCTGGCGGTAGATGGCATCGCGCAAAGCCTGGCTGTTGTAGTTGAGCTTGACCAGCAGCGGCACGCCCAGCCAGTGTTCAAATTCGCCAGTCTGGGGATGGCGATGAAAATACTCGGCAGTTTCGCTGTCAGGATTGGCCTTTGCCTCGACAAACCAAGGATGATGAAAACCGATGTGATTGGGAGTGAAATCGAGGATGAGTTTCATATTGCGCTCGGTCATTGCCTGGCGCAGTTCTTGCAACGCGATGTCGCCGCCAAGCCAGGCCGCCACCCGATTGAAATCGCGGATGTCATAGAAATGGTTGGTCTCGGCGTCAAAGATGGGATTCAGATAAATGGCGGTCACGCCAAGCTCTTGCAGGTCATCAAGATGCTGGGTGATGCCGAGCAAATCGCCGCCAAAAAAATCTGCTGAAGCGCTTTCCTCCCACGGCTTGGGGATGTCGCCCCAGCTGCGCTGTTGAACGGGCATACCCACCAAGGTTGCTTCGCCATTACGGCGGTCATTGTCGGGGTCGCCATTGGCGAAACGTTCGGGGAAAATCTGATAAAAGACCTGCTCGCGCACCCAGTCAGGCGCGTCATAATCTCCCAGAACGGTGAAGTTGAACCAGTCCGGGCTGTCTATCGGGCTGACACCGAACTGGTTGTAATAAAAGGAGCCGCTCGCTGTCAGGAAGTGGAAGCAGTAGTTGTTGTGGTGCATGATGATGGGCATCTCGGCTGACCACCAGGCAGCCAAGCCGTCCGATTCCACTTTCGCCATCCGAATCCGTTTCCATTCGCCATCTGGACGGCTGCGCAGGTACAGCGCCCGAATGCCTGCCGCCAGTGGCACCCGAATCCGTACCCGAATCACATCCCCGATGCGCGGCAGGATGTCGCTCAGATACATTTCAGAACTGTCGTGATGAATATACTGTGTCCATTCTGGCAGGCTCGTCATAGGCAGCCCCTTTGTGATAAGCGGCAGGGAATCCGGCCGCTAGCCCGAAACAGCGGCATCCCCGTAAAATTTCTGCTGCTGTTCGGGATGACGCTGGAACAGGCGCGTAACATGGACGAGGGCGTCTTTGCCGGGATGTTCAAAGGCAGCTTCACCAAAGCGCCAAGTCCAATTCCCGGACGGATTGCCGGGTGTATTCATGCGTCCCTCGCTTCCAAGGCCCAGCACATCCTGCATCGGCATTATAAAAGTCTGCGCGGAAGACCGCATCCCGACCCGTGCCATCGTCCAGACAATATCATCAATCGCCTGTCCCAGATAGTCCTTGACAAACTCGCGGGCAGGCGCGTCCATTTCGGTTTCCCACCAGCCGCGGGTGGTGTTGTTGTCATGGGTGCCGGTATAAACAATGCAGTTGACTGGATGATTATGGGGCAGGAAGGGATTCATGGGGTCGCTCCAGGCGAATTGCAGCACTTTCATGCCGGGCAGGCCCAGCGCATCGCGCAGTTTTTCGACGCCGGGCGTAATCACGCCCAGGTCTTCGGCGATGAGCGGCAGGCTGCCCAGCGCCGTCCTAATCGCCTGAAAAAACGGCAGGCCGGGGCCCTCAACCCATTGTCCCCTGATGGCGGTCTTTTCACTGGCGGGGATTTCCCAATAGGCCTCAAAGCCGCGAAAGTGGTCGATGCGGATATAATCCACCAGACTGAGCAGGGCCTTGAAGCGCTCAATCCACCAGCTATAGCCACTTTCGCGCATGGCATCCCAGCGATAGAGCGGGTTGCCCCAGCGCTGTCCGGTCGGGCTGAAGTAATCGGGCGGGACACCAGCGACAGCTGTCGGACTGCCGCGCTCATCGAGAAAGTATTCGCGCTGGTTCGCCCAGACATCCGCGCTGTCATGGGCGATGAATATCGGCAAATCGCCAAACAGGCGGATGCCTTTGCCTTTGGCATAGGCTCTAAGCGCAGTCCACTGCCGGTAAAACAGCCATTGGCGGAACTTCTCTTCGTCAATTTCGCAGGCGCAGGCTTGGCTCGCTTTTGCAATCGCCTGGGAGTTGCGCCGCGAGAGGGCGCTTTCCCATTCGACCCAGGGACGAAGCCCATGCGCTTCCTTGAGCGCCGCGAATAAGGCGAAATCCTCCAGCCAATACCGATTTGCCTCGACAAAGGCGTCAAATTCCTGTTTGAGCGCGGGGCGAGCGGAACTCACGAAGTTATGGTAAGCGAGCGCCAGCTTTTGGTTGTGAAAGGGAATCACCCAGCCAAAATCAACGCGGTCGTCGGGGAAAGCGGGGCTGTCGGCAAGGTCGCCTGCGGCCAGCAGTCCATCCATGACGAGGCTGTCGAGGCTAATCAGGTTGGGGTTGCCGGCAAAAGCCGACAGGGTTTGATAGGGAGAATCGCCATAACTGGTTGGGCCCAAGGGCAGCACTTGCCAGATGGATTGTCCCTGTGCCTCGAGCCAGTCCACAAAACGCCAGGCGGCCGCGCCCAAATCGCCAATGCCATAGCGGCCGGGCAGTGATGTCGGATGCAGCAGAATGCCGCTTGAGCGTGCGGGCAGGGGCATTTTCTGAACCATCGTTTGTCGAACGGTGCAGGGATGATAATCGAGATGAGAAGCGGATGCAATGGATATGCGCCGACAGGGCTGTCTTCTAGCGGTGGTTCAGCAGCGCCGCGACTGTGGCGGCGGCCCCCTCGACAGTAGCAGTGATTTCCTGGCCATCGCGCAGTCGGCGCAGCTTGACAGTCCCTGATTCAATTTCTGCTGGTCCGGCGATGGCGGCGATGGGTATGCCTTTTTTGTCGGCATGGGCCAGCTGTCTGCCGAGCTTCCGCGCCTCAAAGTAAAGTTCAGTGTTGATGCCCGCCTGCCGCAGTTGGCTGGCGATTTTCATGGAAGCGCGGCGGGTCTCCTCATTAAAGACGGTAACAAGCACTTGCACCAGCGTGCCACCGAGAGCGGCGGGATACAAATCCAGTTCGTTCATCAAGTCGATGATGCGCTCAATGCCCAGGGATGTGCCAGTGGTCGGCAGGCTTCGCTTGCGAAACATGCCAATCAAATCATCATAGCGTCCGCCGCCGGTAACGCTCCCCAGATTGGGCTCGGAGATGACGGTCTCGAAGATAGGCCCGGTATAATAACCGAGTCCGCGCACCATCGTGAAATCAAAATCATAATTTTCGGGCGGTATGCTGGCGGCCGCCAGCCAGCCAGCCAGTTCACGAAGTTCATCCAGTCCATTGTCACCAGGGGCGATGGCCTCTGCAATGACATCCAGACTGCGGCTGCCGGGTTCATGCGCCTGTATCAAGTCCATCATGCGGCTGACGGCTTCGCTGTCAATGTCGCGCTCGATGAGTTCCTGTTTGACGCCATCCGCGCCGATTTTATCGAACTTATCGACACTGCGGTAAAGGTCGGGCAGCTGCTTTTTGGGAACGCCAGAAAATTCGCCAATCGCGGTCAGTAATTTGCGATGGTTAATCTTGATGGAAAATTGTGGAAAGCCGAGCTTCTTGAGGATGCGATAAATCATCGTCACGATTTCGGCGTCAGCCTGCATGTCGGCGATGCCAACGATGTCCGCGTCACATTGATAAAACTCCCGATAGCGTCCCCGCTGCGGCCGTTCCCCTCGAAAGACCGGCGCAATGTGATAGCGCTTGAAGGGCAGGGTCAGCTGATTTTCGTATTGTGCCACCACCCGCGCCAGTGGCACGGTCAAATCATAGCGCATGGCCAAGGGGTCTTTGGTGCTGCGCCCGTGCTGTGCGCTGAAGATGAGCTTTTCGGCATCTTCGCCATATTTGCCGAACAGGGTTTCATGCAATTCAAGGATTGGCGTTCCGACAGGTTCAAAGCCAAAACGATGAAACACCTCGGTGATGGCATTCGTCACATAATTGCGCCGCAGCATGGTCTCCGGCAGGAAATCGCGGAATCCCCTGGGTGTGCGGGGGGCGATGCGTTTGCTCATTTGCGCTCCTTAAATTGCGCTGCCAGACAGCATCATCGGCAGGCCATGATAACCAGCGCGTCTCATTTTACCGCCCCCTCATCAAAAAGCGAACCGCTTTGGCCGGGTTTGAAATCAAAATCGCTTATCAGGCAGCCGTCCGCGCCGCGAGCGCTTGTTCGCGCACATCCTCGATTTGGTCATAGTGTCCGACTTCGTGAGACAAGGCGAACAGGAATGCCGCTGGGGCGTTCATATTGCCGAACCTTGCCACAAAGCGCTCGGATATGACGCGATGGACATCGAGAAAGGGGGCATCGGGCCAAGTTTCCAGATAGGCATTGCGCATACGGCGGCTTTCTTCCAGACGTTGACGCACCTGCGCGACAGTCGTGACTTCGCGCCAGGGGGTCTCATAACGAGGACGCTCGGCGGCCGCTATGCCACGCGCCAGCAGGGAACTGAAGGCGGCGCCTTCTTCGGAACTGGCGGTGACATGGGCAATCAAATGTCCAAATGTCCAGCCGATATTTTCTTCGCCCTCGACCGCATAGGGGTCATCGGCTTCGGGGTCTTCGGGTTCAAAGGTGATGTCAGCATCATCCAGTCCGTCTGCCAGGCTCAGCAGGAAATCAATGCTTTCGTCGCTGTGCTTTTTCAGGTCGGCGGGGGTGATGCTTTCCTGCTCGGCATATTCTATGAATGTCAGGCTGCCATCGCGCATGGGTGAAAAATCAATCATCGGGACGCTCCTTTCGGGCAATCGTTTAGTGATATTCAAACTATGGATGTATTGAACTCGGGCAACCTTACATGGGGGCAGTTTATTGGTGAAACACGCAGCTGATGGTACACTGGGGCTGTATCAAATAGCGAAAGGGGATGATGACCGATGTTGACGGATGTAGAAAAGATGCTGTTTATCCTCTTGGCGCTGTTTGCCCTGGGTGCCAGCTATTCCGGCTTTTTGGAGATGTACCAAATCGTTCAGCGCGGGCAGGGGCAGCTGCGCTCGAGGAACTTGTTCCGCCGGGCATGGAACGCGCTCATCATTTATCTGTCGCAGCGCACAACCTTCAAGACCCGCCGCCTGACCAGTCTGTTCCATTGGGGGGTCGTGCTTGGTTTTACTTGGTATTTTTTGGTTAATCTGCTGGATTTGCTGCTGGGCTTTCTGCCGAATTTTGAGGATTCTCTGCTGAGTCTGGGCGGGGTTTATGACGCTTATCGTCTGCTGGCTGATTGTCTGAGCCTGGTGGTGCTGGTCGGTGTGATTTATTTCATCCTCCGCCGTCTGTATCTGCCCAACAGGAAGGCGCTTCAGTTCAACGAACATATCCTCTTGCATCCCCAGGTGCAGCAGGGGGCGGTCAGGCGTGATTCGATGATTGTCGCGGTCTTTATCCTGCTGCATGTTGGTGCGCGTTTTCTCGGCGAATCGGTTGCGGTGGCGCAGCAGGGCGCGGATGCCTTTATGCCCTTTGCGACCGCGGTAGCGGGGATTTGGGCGGGGCTGAATGTCGATGCGCTGGAAGTGATGCGTCATCTGTGGTGGTGGGTCGCTTTGGGGGGCATCCTCATTTTTCTGCCTTACTTCCCGCATACCAAACATGCCCATTTGTTTATGGCGCCGCTCAACTTTTTGACCCGTCCGCAGCGCCGCTCTCTCGGTGAACTCGCGCCGCTGGATTTTGAAGATGAGACGATTGAACAGTTTGGCGTGAATCGGCTGGAGGATTTGCACAAGACCCAACTCCTTGATGGCTTTGCCTGCATTATGTGCAATCGCTGTCAGGATGTTTGCCCGGCCTATGTGACTGGCAAGGAACTGTCGCCGGCGGCTTTGGAAATCAACAAACGTTATTATATGAAAGAGCATTGGGATGCGCTGGCAGGCGGGCAAGCCTCTGACTGGTCGCTGGGGGGCAGCCTGCTGAGCGAGTCAGCGCTTTGGGCATGTACGGCTTGTGGCGCCTGCATTGACATTTGTCCGGTGGGCAACGAGCCGATGTTTGACATCCTCGATATTCGCCGCGATGCGGTGCTGATGGGCAGTGAGTTTCCCCATGAGCTTCAGGGCGCGTTTCATGGCATGGAACGGCAGGGCAATCCTTGGCAAATCGCTGAATCGCGCACAGCCTGGAGAGACAAGCTGGATATTCCAGTGCCGACAGTGGCCGAAAATCCCGATTTTGATGTCCTGTACTGGACGGGCTGCGCGGTCAGTTATGACCCCCGCGCCCAGCAGACCGCACAGGCTTTGGTCAAGGTGCTTCATGCTGCCGGGGTGAACTTCGCCATTCTTGGGGATGATGAAAGCTGTACCGGTGATGCTGCGCGGCGTGCTGGCAACGAGTATCTGTATGTCGAGATGGCAACTGCCAATGTGGAGCGGCTCAACGCGGTCCATCCGAAGCGCATTGTCGTCACTTGTCCGCATTGTTTCCATAATATCGGCAAGGAATATCATCAATTTGGCGGGCATTACGAAGTTCTGCATCATACCCAACTGATTGAGGAGTTGATTGGTTCTGGCAAATTGCCGCCGACAGCCAATCCGTCTGGCTGGAGCAATGTCACCTTCCATGACCCCTGTTATCTGGGACGTCACAATGATGTGATAGATGCTCCGCGGGCTGTCTTGCAAGTCAACAGTATCCCGATAGTAGAGATGCCGCGCAACAGGAAGAATTCCTTCTGCTGTGGGGCGGGTGGCGCTCAATTTTGGAAGGAAGAAGAATCGGGCGACAAAAAAGTTAGCATGGAGCGCTATCAGGAAGCCCAAGCAACCGGCGCCGAGGCGCTGGCGGTCGCTTGTCCCTTCTGTATGCGCATGTTTGAGGATGCTGGCAATGAGGTTGCCGCTGGGCCAAAAGTCATGGATATTGCTGAGATAATCGCCGACAGCCTGTAGTGGCTGGCTGGCGAATCTATCCAACAGACCTGTATAAAACTCCTGTCGATGCTGTGCAGGGGTTTTTGTTTTGGAGGGTGAACATTTTGAAAGCCTTTGATTTTGAAACAGTGCCGATATTGGAGACCGAGCGGCTGCTGTTGCGGCGCATCCGCGCTGACGATTCGTCCGCTTGGCTGGATATTTGGAATCATCCCGATGTGAGGCGCTATCTGATTGACTTCGAGACGGCGCCCGATGAAACTGAGGTAGGGTCAATTATCGAGTGGGCAGACGAAATTTTCGAGCGCAAGACCGGCATCCGCTGGGCAGTGACCCTCAAGCCCAATGACCGGATGATTGGGTCTTGTGGCTTTCATCTTTATCATCCAGCCCATCGCTGGCTCGAAATTGGCTATGAGCTGCATCATCGGCACTGGCGCAAGGGGCTGATGTCGGAAGCCCTTTCGGCAGTGATGCGATTCTGTTTTCATCGCTTGGAGGTGCATCGGATTGAAGCGAATGTAACGGTCGGCAACGAGGCATCGGCTGGTTTGCTGCGTCGTCTGGGGTTCACGCTGGAAGGCACCTGGCGCGAGCGTGTGTTCTGGCGCGGGCAGTTTCACAGCTTGTGGCAGTTTGGCATCCTGGAGTCAGAATATCGTTGGCTGGAACAGGCCGGCGAGACTACATGAACATGGACTTTTATGCTAGGATTTGAACAATCGCCAGAGGAGACTTGTTAGTTCAAGTGGAATATCAACGTCAAAAACGCGAGCAGCACAAATATCACTTGGCAATGATACTCATTTTATTGCTGGCATTTGCCTTTGGGGCGAATGGTTTGAATTACGATCCTATCTGGGCTGATGAGTTGGCGTCCATCACTTTCATGGGTGTCTTTGATCCACCCTATAGCCTGTCTCAAGTAGTGGAATCAGTACGCCAATACAGCCCGGATCATACACCGCTTTACTTCTTTTTAGGTGCGCTGTGGGGGCAAATCGCGGGTTGGTCACAGTTTTCGCTGCGGTTTTTATCGCTTGCGGCAGGTGTGCTGATGATTGCCTGGCTATATCGTTTTGCGGCGGATGTCGTCAACCGGCGCACTGCTGTAATTGCTGCGCTTCTGATGAGCACAAGCGCATTTGCTATTCTCTACTTTCACGACATTCGTATGTACACGATGTTGATGTGCCTGGGAATTGTGCACAGTTGGCTGTATTGGCGGCTGGCGCATGGATTTCGCGTAACAAAACTAACATGGCTTCTTTTCGTCGTGACAACGAGCGCACTGTTTTATACTCATAATTTCTCGGCAATTCTGTTTGTCGGTTTGGGCGTCCATCATTTAATGTTCGTGAAGAAGTCGCGTCGCTGGTGGCGCATCATGATTGGATGGGCTTTGGGCGCGCTGTCTTTTTTGCCTTATGCACCGTTAGTGGTCGCTGGACTTCGCTTTAATCAAGGAATTACTGTCAATCCACTGGCAACACCCGAAGTAGCTGCACTATTCATCCGTCTGATGGTCAATGGCTTCATCTGGTTGTGGCTGCCAATTTTGCTTACCATCGGCTATGCCTTGTGGCTGCGGCGTGAATCCGCAATCCTGCGATTGATGGCTATCACGCTGTTTATGATCACGGTTATTTTACTGATAAGCTGGCAGTTCAATGTCATAACGATAACGCGACTGCGCTACTTTCTTATAGTATGGTTTGCCATTGTGATATTGTTCGCTTTCGGCCTCTCGTCGATGCCCGGTTGGCGTATCACAACAGGGATGTTCTTGTTGTTCTGGTGCTTGGCAGGCTACCAGTTTGGTCGTTCTGGCGAAGTCATTAAATACGCTGGCCTGATGGCTCGAGATCGGCTTTATCCTCCGCTCCATGAATATGTTTTTTACCTTTTGAGCAAGACAAAATCTCAGGATTATTTGGTCGGTTTCAGCACGGAAGAGCGAGTAAGTCGAGTATCGCCAAATAGCTCTCATAGCACTGCGGACTATTATCTGAAAGCCCAACTCGGCATTGATGGCACCTTTCTGCACACGACCCTCAAACGCTACCGCCTCGAACAGGATGTACGGGACATTCTACGAGAGCATCCCCATGTGCTGCTGGCACACGATCCGAGTGATGTCCGGCTCAACTATGCCAAAACGCTCGAAATCATCCAAGAGGGCTACCTGCCCTGTACCATTTTAGTCGATAATCCGAACCTATTGATACAACGTTATGTCAGCCAGGTCATGGAATGTGAACATGAACCCGCGCCCATAGAGTATGATAATGGTATTACGATTGCTGACCGCTTTGCCCGCTATGTCCCAGAGTCGGAAGTCCTGCAAATCCTGACTTGGTGGAAAGTCGCGGATGAAGCCTTGCTGGATGAATACAACATCTCAATGCAGATTCTCACTCCTGATTGGCGGAATGTACGACAAGCTGACCGCCATCTGTATGATAATCTGCTGCCTTGGAATGTTATCGAATTGACAACCGAGGGCTTGCCGCCGGGAGATTATCGTTTAATGATAATTGTGTATCATCGAGATACCGGCGAAAAGGTCAACGGACTTGACCTGGCAAGCGGCGAAGCTGGCAATATATTACCGTTATTGACATTTACAATCGGGTCCTAAGTGTCTGTATAGAGTGTGAGACGATGAGACCACAATGGCATCCCTCGAAAAATAGCACCATCAGCAATCGGATTGGATTGATGCTGATGACGCTTGTATTATGGCTGGCATTTGCTTTTGGAGCGCAAGGTCTGAACGCGCATCCTATTTGGACGGATGAATTGTACTCGGTTACTAACATGGGCGGCTTTGAACCACCCTACAGCCCGACAGAAATCATCAAGTCAGTGGCTGATAATTTCCCGGATCATGTACCGCTCTTTTTCTTGCTGGGCGCTGGTTGGGCGCAGCTGGCTGGCTGGTCGCAGTTTGCGCTGCGCCTGTTTTCGGTTTTTGCGGGCGTGCTGACGATTGCCTGGCTCTACCGCTTTGGGACGGATGTTTTTAACCGCCGCACTGGTCTGGTAGCGGCGACATTGATGGGAACATCGGCATACATGATTTTGTATTTTCATAATTTTCGCATGTATCCGTTGCTGCTGATGTTCGCTGCCATGCACACCTGGCTGTACTGGCGGCTGGCTCACAGATATCGAGTAACGCGCCTGACCTGGTGCTTGTTTGTGGCAACAGCGGTTGCGCTCGTCTATACACACATGTTTTCGATTATCTGGTTTGCCGGGCTGGGGATTTATCATCTGATATTTGTGGCGAAGTCAGGTCGCTGGCTGCGGATAATGCTAGGCTGGGGTATCGGCGCATTACTATTTTTGCCTTATCTTCCAGTTCTGATTTCAGGAGTGCAGATCGCTTCCGAAAAAGCTAAAGTAACAAGCGTCGCCGCGTCTCCTGCCGAGTTAATCCCGACATTCTTTTACTTGCTGGCAAATGGCACCGAGATGTTGTTTATCTTGTTTGCCGGTATGTTAGCGTTTGTTTTTTGGCGCAAACGAGACCCCGCCGCCATCAAGTTCATGCTGATACCGCTAGCAATGATGAGCTTGATTGTGCTGCTCAATGAACTGATTGGCTTAATTCCCATCAATCGGATGCGCTATTTTCTGATATTGTGGATTCCCTTTATGCTTCTGTTTGCTTATGGTTTGAGCAAGATGCCAAGCTGGACTTGGATAACAGCCCTGTGTCTACTGTTATGGTGTGTGGCCGGCTATCGGTTTTATCGCTCAGACGACATACTCGGTTATGTTGGGGGTATGGCTCACGCACGCGGGTATCCACCCCTGCAAGACTATGTGTATCATCTTCAGGGGAAGGTGCGCTCGGAGGATTATGTGCTTGGATTCAGTCGTTTGGATTATGTGAATGAAGTTCTCCGGCTTGGAAAAAGCGCCGCCGATTTTTACACCGAATTGCATCTCGGTATCGACGGCGCGTTTGTTCGACAAGGCGCATTTGGAGATTGGCTGGCAAGAGACATTCGGGCTAAAATTGACCGTCAGCCCTATCTGCTGTTGACCTATGACCCGCAGAATACGCCGCTCGGAAAATTTGAAAAAGTTCTAAGTGCGATTCAAGTAAATCATATCGCCTGTCATGTAATTATTGATTTGCCGAACCTGCGTGTGCAACGTTATGTGAGCTCGATAATCGGTTGCGAGCGAGAAGAATATGAACCGATTGCGTATGAAAATGGCATTATGATTGTTGACAAGTTTGCTGAATACGATAAAAATGCCGATATTGTGCGAATACTGACCGGCTGGGAAGTGCCGGATGAGCAAATGCTATATGAATATAACGTCTCCATGCAGATACTCACAGCCGAGGGGCAGAATACAGGACGACAAGTAGACCGTCATCTGTATAATGATTTGCTAAAGTGGAATGTCATTGAACTGCCAACCAACGGGTTGCCGTCGGGAGATTATCGCGTAGTGGTTATTGTTTATGATCGTGAAACCGGTAAAAAAAAGGTCAATGGTGTTGACCTGGCAACCAGTGAAGTCGGGAAGATATTACCCGTATCGACGATATTTACCATAAAACCGCTCGAATAATATATTGGAGTTTGAAATTATCAGATCGGAATGGCAAACCTTGAAAAATAGCATTGTTGGCAATCGGACTGGATGGATGTTGATGACGCTGGTGTTATTGCTGGTATTTGCATTTGGCGCCAACGGTCTGAACACCGACCCTATCTGGACCGATGAATTGTTTTCGGTCTCGAATATGGGCGGCTTTGATCCACCACCTTACAGTCCGGCGCAAATCATTGACTCAATCACTACATACAGCCAGGATCATGTGCCGCTCTTCTACTTGCTAGGCGCTGGCTGGGCGCAGCTGGCTGGCTGGTCGCAGTTTTCGCTGCGCTTGATTTCGGTGCTGGCGGGTGTGCTGATGATTGCCTGGCTGTATCGCTTTGGAACAGATGTGTTTAACCGCCGCACTGGTCTGGTGGCGGCGCTATTGATGAGTACATCCGCCTACATGATCTTGTATTTCCATGATTTCCGCATGTACAC
The DNA here is from genome assembly GCA_965214515.1 of Aggregatilineales bacterium. Taxonomy (GTDB): domain Bacteria; phylum Chloroflexota; class Anaerolineae; order Aggregatilineales; family Phototrophicaceae; genus UBA6055. The sequence continues at coordinate 1,700,918 of OZ243955.1, read as the reverse complement.
GCTCTTGCTGCTGTTTGCTGTCATGCACACTTGGCTCTATTGGCGGCTCGCACATGAGTATCGGGTAACACGCCTGACCTGGTGCTTGTTTGTGGCAACAACGGCTGCGCTGTTCTATACACATTACTTTTCACTTCTCTGGTTTGCCGGGCTGGGGATTTATCATCTGGTCTTCGTGGCAAAATCGCGGCGTTGGTTGCAGGTGGTGCTGGGTTGGGGTATAGGCGCTTTATTATTTTTGCCCTACCTTCACTTCCTAATTTCAGGGCTGCAATTCGCTGCTGAAAACCTTAAAGTTACGACCAGAGCTGCGTCTGCTAGCGAGTTGATGGTGACATTCGTTTATTTGCTGGTTAATGGCGCCGAAATCTTGTTTGTCTTGCTTGCTGGCATATTGGCATTTGCTTTTTGGCGCAAACGGGATGCCGTCGCCATCAAGTTCATGCTGATACCACTGGCAATGATACCCTTGATTATCGTACTCAATGAACTGCTTGGCATCATTCCCTTAACGCGGATGCGCTATTTTCTGATATTGTGGGTTCCCTTTATGCTCCTGTTTGCCTATGGACTGAGCCTGATGCCGCGCTGGCCTTGGATCGCAATCCTGTGTTTGCTGTTTTGGTGTGTGGCAGGTTATCAGTTTTATCGCTCAGACAAAATACTCGCCCATGCTAGTAGTATGGTTAGAACGCGCCAGTACCCACCTATGCAAAACTACATTTATCACCTCCAGGGGAAAGTGCGCGAAGAGGATCACCTGCTTGGCTTTAGCTTTGCGGATTATGTCAATCGAGACCTGAAACATGGTAAAAGTGCCGCCGATTTTTATACCGAATTGCATCTGGGTATCAACGGCGTATTTATTCAGAGCCGTGCCTATGGCGACTGGCAGACAAGAGATATTCGGGACAAAATTGATAGGCATCCCTATTTGCTGTTCACCTATGACCCACAGGACAAGCCCAAGCACTTTGATTCCGCGCTAAGCAAGATCGAGGCGGATTATACCGCCTGCGATGTGATTGTTGATGAGCCAGACCTGTTTGTGCAGCGCTATGTCAATCCGATGCTCGATTGCGAGCGGGAATATGCACCGATTACGTATGATAACGGCATCAGAGTGGTTGACCGCTTTGCCCGCTATGTCCCGGAGTCGGAAGTCGTGCAAATCCTGACTGGCTGGGAAGTCCCCGATGAGAGTTTGCTTTATGAGTATAACGTCTCTTTGCAAATCATCACGCCTGAATGGCAGAATGTAAGACAGATTGACCGTCATCTGTACGAGCGTGAGGTATTGAAGTGGTATGAGGCGGAATTGTCAACCGAAGGGCTGCCAGCAGGAGATTATCGCGTGGTGGTCATTGTCTATGACCGCGAGACCAACAAGAAGGTCAATGGTATCGACTCGACAGGCGAAGCAGCCAATATCTTTCCTGTCCTGACCTTTACAATCGAACCTTAGCTATATGCGTTTTTCAAGTCGGGATACAGGCGCATCTCGTATGGCTGGCAATTGGTACTGGATGCTGCCGGTACTCCTCGTCTCCGCGTTTCTGGGCGCACAAGGCTTAAATGCGGATGCCATCTGGATTGACGAATTGACCTCCATTGGCCATGCAGGCGGATTAACCGGCCCCTTTTCGCCCTTTGATGTGCTGGCATCAGTAAGGGAGATTAGCCCCAAGCACACGCCGCTTTTCTTTGAGTTGACGGCCGGCTGGGGGGCGCTGGTCGGCTGGCATCACGCTGCTCTGCGAATGCTGCCTCTCTTCTTTGGTGTCATCTCGCTGGCATGGATTTACCGCATCGGCAAGGACTTTCTTGGCTGGCGGGTTGGGGTATGGGCGAGCCTGTTTCTAGGCCTTAACGTCTTTTGGCTGGAATACTATCACGAAATACGGATGTATTCACTGCAATTCATGCTGCTGATGGCGCTGCTGTGGCATTATCTGTATTTGAGCCGAGCGAAGTCGGCGGCACGCTGGCATCATTGGCTGGGTTTGATTCTGACAGCTGCGCTAGCCCTCTATACACAGCCCTTTTCGATTTTTGTGCATCTGGCAATCGGCATCTATCACCTGTTTTTTGTGCCTAAATCCCGAACCTGGTTTCAAATAACGCTTTCATTTCTGGCTGTCGGGGTTTTGTATCTGCCGTGGTGGCCGGTGACCTATGAAGGTTTGACGACAAAATTTGATACTGTCGCCGAGGCGATGGCATTTGAGCAGGCGGTGCAGGTGTTTGTCCGCTTGTTCACCAACGGCAACTGGCTTGTGATTCTGATTCCCTTGGTCGCGGCCATGATTCCCTTGCGCCAGCGCAGGTATCGGCTGTCTGTGAAGCCCTTTTGGTTGCTCGCCATTCTGATTTTGCTCTTGCTGCTGTCGGCAAACGAAATCATCGGGCTGCTTATCTTGCGCCGCGCCCGTTATTTCTTCATCGCCTGGGGGCTGTGGGCCTTGGTTATCGGCAGCGGATTGGCATGGCTGCGGCCCTGGTGGCTGGCAGCAATGGTTATACTGGCCTATCTTGGGTCTGGATTTGCCTTGCGTACTGCCGAAGACTATGTTGGCTATCAAGGCACGGTTTCCGTCGTCAGTTCGTATCCGCCCCTGCACGAGTATGTCGCTGCGCTGTATGGCAAGGTCTCCGAACACGATTATGTAGTCGGCTTTACCCATACAAACTTTGTCAACCGAATCGGCAAGACCGAGCACGGCAAAAGCACGGCCGATTATTATATGGAAACCTTGTTAGGCATTGATGGCACTTTCATACCGGCTCACTATAGCGCTGAAAAGCTGGAGGTCGATATTCCCGCCAAACTGGACAATCATCCTTACCTGCTATTCACCCACAATCCACAAGAGCGACCAGGAAACTTTGACCTGACGCGCGAAATCATCGAGCGCGACTATAAGCCGTGTGATTTCATTCTTGAACAGCCGCAGCTGTCTGTGCAGCGTTATGTGTATCATAGCCTGACCTGTGACCGCGAGTATCAGCCGATTCGCTATGACAAGGGCATCATGATTGTGGATATGTTCGCCCACTATCTGCCAGAGAGGGATGTCATTCGGGTGGTCACCGGTTGGGAAGTCGCGGATGAGCAACTGTTATATGAGTACAATGTGTCGATTCAGATTCACACGCCTGACGGACAGAATGTGCGACAGGCTGGTGACCGTCATCTGTATGATGATATACTCAAGTGGTATGTGGCTGAACTGCCGACAGCCGACTTGACGCCAGGCGATTATCGCGTGGTGGTCATTGTCTATGACCGCGAGACGAATGTGAAGGTTCATGGGGTTGACCTGACCACGGGCGAATCCGGGGTGATTCTGCCGATTGACGCATTCCCCATCAACGAGGTTGGCCGATGACCCCGATGAAACGGATGTTGCGTCCGCTGTACGCGCCCTTGGTGAGAGCCTATCGGCGGCGGGCAGCTTTGAGGCAAGCGCGGGCAGCCATTCGGACGCAGGTCGAAGAGATGCGGGACTCGGGGCAGGCGCTCAAGGTGATTATCGGCGCTGGCTCGACCCGCTACGAAGGCTGGATTGCGACCGACATCCCGGCCTTTGACATCCTCAAGCACGAAAACTGGGCGCGGCTGTTTCAGCCCAATTCGATCGACAGAATGCTCGCCGAGCATGTCTTTGAGCATTTAACCACCGAGCAGTTTCAAGATGTCCTGCGGATTGCCCGCATCTATCTGGCGGATGGCGGGCGCATTCGGATTGCCGTTCCCGATGGCTATCACCCGAACCCCGACTATATCCAACATGTTCGTCCGGGCGGGCTGGGCGAAGGCGCCGATGACCACAAGGTTTTGTACACTTGCGACCTCATGGGCGATTTGCTGGCAGCGCAGGGCTATGATGTTCAACTGCTGGAGTATTATGATGCGGCGGGCGAGTTTCATCACCGCGCCTGGCAGGCTGCGGACGGCTTTGTCAGGCGGTCGGCATGGCATGATTCGCGCAATGCCGCCGGACAACTGGTTTATACCAGCCTGATTGTCGATTGCTGGGTGCGCTAGATATTGATAAAATGACCCTGCAAGCCATGCGCCACCTCTTTGATTGCCTCGCTCAAGGTTGGGTGAGCGTGAACATTGCGTGCAATTTCTTCTGCCGTGAGTTCAGCCGAACGTGCCAGTGTCAACTCCGGCAGCAGTTCGGTGACATCATGCCCAATCATGTGAGCGCCGAGTATCTCGCCATATTTTTTATCGCTTATCACTTTGACAAAACCGCCGGCGGCGTTTAGACCCCTGGCTTTAGCATTTGCCCGAAAGGGGAATTTGGCGACCTTGATGTCATACCCCCGTTCCTTTGCCTGCGCTTCCGTATAACCAAAGCTGGCGACCTGCGGCTGGCAATAGGTTGCCCGCGGCATCATATCAAACTCCAGCGCAATCGTTGGCACGCCGGCAATGTTTTCGGCGGCAATCACGCCCATCGCTTCAGCGACATGCGCCAGCATCAGCTTGGCCGTTACATCGCCAATAGCATAGATATGAGGGATATTGGTCTGCATTTTCTCGTTGATGTCGATGGCGCCCCTTGCGGTCAGCGCCACACCCGTATTCTCCAAGCCATAGCCCACAGTCCGCGGTTGAAAGCCGATAGCCTGCAAGACGCGGTCGGCTTCCAGCCGTTCCAGCTTGCCTTCGGCTGTGGTCACGGTGACCACGACCTGCTCGCCGCTATCCTGAATGGATTCCACGCGGGTGCCGGTCATCATGCGGATGCCCATCTTGCGGTAGACCTTGTGCAGTTCCTGGCTGATGTCGGGGTCTTCCAGCGGCAGAATCCGGTCAAGGAATTCTACTATCGTGACATCGACGCCATAGCTGCGCAGGATATAGGCGAATTCGATGCCTATCGCGCCGCCGCCGGCAATGATGATGCTCTTGGGCAAGCTGTCTTCCATGATTTGCTCTTCGTAGGTGACCACTCGCGGGCTGAGTTCACTGCCTGGAATCAGGCGCGTGGTCGCACCGACAGCGATGATGAGATTCTTAAAGCCCAAGGTTTCGTTCTCGCCATTATTGTGTTCAACTTGCAGGCTGTTGGCGTCGGTGAGCGTTGCCCAACCTTCAAAGGATTCAATTTTGTTCTTGCGCATCAGGAACTGAACGCCTTTGGTCAAACCCTTGGAGACACGGCGGCTGCGCTGAAATGCCTTGCCATAATCAAAGCTGAATTCGCCGCTGATGCCAAAAGCAGCTGCCTGGCTGTCGAGGAGATGAACGAGTTTGGCATTGCGTAGCAGCGCTTTTGACGGAATGCAGCCGACGTTGAGGCAAATGCCGCCCCAATACTTCTTTTCGACAATGGCGGTTTTCAGTCCAAGCTGGCTGGCGCGGATAGCGGCGACATAACCGCCAGGACCGGCTCCCAGCACGACGACATCGAATTCTTTTGCCATGAGTTGCTTTCTCCTGATTCTTTGTGCCTGCCCCAGCCAGTCTACCGCATTGACACGGCAAATAAAAGACGGGCTGTTCAATCTTGCTCTTGTTTCAGTCGCTGTCGCTGCGCTTCAAACAGGACAACCGCCGCCGCGGCCGCCGCATTGAGCGATTCGGTCGCGCTGGACATGGGAATGGAGACGCTGTTTTGTGTCATGTTCCGCGCTTGTCGGCTCATGCCATGCGCTTCATTGCTCACAATCAATGCCCATGCCTCCGTCCAATCGACATCCGTATAAGCGGTGTCGGCATCAGCGCGAGTGGCGTAGACGGTCAAAGCGCCGCAAAAGCTGCGGATTTCGTTCCAGCCTGCTTCGACGACAGGCAGCCTGAAATGTGCGCCCATGCCCGCCCGCAGCGCTTTGGAATTATAAGGATCGACGCAGCCCGGCGACAGAATGGCAATATCGACGCCCGCTGCGGCCGCTGCCCGTAAAATCGTTCCCATGTTGCCGGGTTCACGGATGCTGTCCATAATCAGAGCGCGGCGAGCTTGACGGGGCAGCGGCGGCTTGGGTATGTAGAAGACCGCCAGGATGCCCGATGTCTGCTGAGTATCACTGACATATTTCAGGATGTCATCGCTGACCGGCATGAGTGTGCATTTTTTGTTCTGGAGCCGCGCGATTAAATCATAATCAGCACGCTCTGGCGAATACAGAGCCAGGTCGGCTTTGCCACCGCGCATCAAGGCATCGTGAATCAGCCGCCTGCCTTCGAGAATCAGCCTCATCTCGCTGCGGCGCAGACGGGCTTTTGTTTGCAGCGCCTTGACATATTTGACACGTTTGTTTTGTGTGCTGGTGATAATATCCACAGGCCACCAAAAACAGGGTCATCGGTCTGACCCTTTATGCAATGCTCATGGCTGCTTGTCGGTTATTGGCTTTGCCTTGCCAGCGCCACAATTTTGCCGAAAGTTTCGGCATCATGGACAGCGATGTTTGCCAGGCTCTTGCGGTCAAGCTCGATGTCAGCCTGCTTCAAACAATATATCAGTTGGCTGTATTTCATGCCGTTCAGGCGAGCGGCGGCATTGATGCGCTGAATCCAGAGACGGCGCAGCTGGCGGCGGCGCTGGCGGCGGTCACGATAAGCATACCAAAGGCTGCGCATCATCGCCTCGTTGGCGCGTTTCCACAGCTTGCTGCGCGTCCCCCACTGCCCTTTGGTCAGCTTAAGGACTTTCTTGTGTCGCCTGCGCCTGACGAAACCGGTTTTTGTTCTTGCCATGATGACTCTTCTCCATACATAGAAACCCCCGAAATGGCATCGGGGTCAAGCAGCTGTTTTCGCGCTGGCTGTTTGTTAAGGGCTTAGGCGGGCGGATTGGCTTTATATTTGCCAAGATAGGGCGCCAGACGGCGGACACGGCGCTGGGTTGCCTTTTGGTTGACTTCCAGCATCTTGTCCCATTGACGTTTGACACGTTTTGCCGAGCGGCGGCGCAAATGACTTTTCCCGCCTTTGGTGCGAACAATTTTCCCCGTGCCAGTCACGCGAAAACGCTTGGCTGTCGCTTTATGCGTCTTGAGTTTGTACTTGGTCTTCTTCTTGCGGGCCACTGCTGCTTCTCCGATTTTTACTTGTTGTCCTTGTTTGGCGCCAGAATCATGAGCATGTCCCGCCCTTCCATATTCGGGCGCTGCTCCACGACGCCGACATCCTTCAATGCCTCTTCAATTCGGCTGAGGCGGTTGCGCCCGATGTACTGGTGAGTGATTTCGCGTCCACGGAAGCGAACGCGGAACTTCACTTTTTTGCCCTCCTGCAACCATTTGGCAGCACGCTTGATGTCGAATTGAAGGTGATACTCGTCCGTTTTGGGACGAAGTTGAATCTCTTTGACCGTCACCTTGACCTGATTCTTCTTCGATTTGCGTTCCTTGCGCCGCTGTTCGTATTGGAACTTTCCATAATCCATAATACGGCAGACTGGCGGTTTGGCATTCGGCGCTACCTCGACCAAATCCAGCCCAACATGGTCGGCGCGTTCCTGTGCATAACGGATATTGACCACGCCAACATTGGTATTGGTGTTATCAATGAGTCTGACTTCATGTACACCGCGTATATTGCGGTTGATTCTGTGTGGTGAGCTTGCTATTGGCACACAACCCTTCAGCTAAACTAGGTAAATTAAAATAAAGGCAATCGTCATAACTGCGCCAATAGAGTGTAACACAGTTGGCAAATGCCTGTCAAATCTGATTTCCTGGCAATAGTTGGACAAATATCGCGCTAATCATCAAAACAAATGGCATACTCACGAAATTCGACCAATGCACTTTCATATTTTTGCAGCAGTTCCTCATCGCTGCCAGTAAAACGCCGCAGGGTTTGCTGGGCGCAGGTGGTGCAGCCACGCATCGCCCGATAGCTGTCGGTCTCGCAGGACAGGCAGCCATCAAGCTCAATCATCACCCACATCAAGGCAAGGACTTCGACGCTGGTTTCCTTTTTTTGCGACAGGCTGTCAATCAGCTGCATCCATTTTTCGCCGCGAGCTTGCCGCAGCGCCGGAATGGCATCATGCGGGAATAAAATTTCATTATTGGTGTACAAAAGGTCTTTTCCTCAACATTATAACAAGTTCTGTCATTATACAGGTATCGCCTTGACAGGCTACAACTACAGGATATGGTTTTTTAGCCGAAATAACAAGGGTGGGGGCGCCGCGCAATCCGCGAAAGTTGACAAGGGTATGCCTAAAGTTTATAATTCAGTTGCTGGTGTTGATATTTTGATAGCCCGCGTCGGTCTACTGCTTCACGCCATTCATCAAAATCAATCAACCCTCAATAATTTTGTTACTGTTACTGAATAGCCAGATAAGACGCCAACCGTGAGAACATATATTATCCGCAGATTGATATTAATGATTCCGCTTGTGTTTGGTGTTGCAACAGTCACCTTTATTTTAATTCATTCAATACCAGGCGATCCGATAGATATCATGGTAGGCGGGACTCGGCAACTGACTCTTGAGGAGAAGGAACGTATCGCAGAATCGCTGGGATTAAATGATTCATTATTAGTTCAATATGTGCGTTACATGACAAATCTGCTCAAAGGGGACATGGGGATTTCGATTACGACTCGCTCTGATGTCAGCTATGAAATTGCCCAAAGGCTTCCCGATACTCTCATCCTCACAGCAGCTTCCATGTTCATTGTGATCATCGTTGCCCTTCCGATAGGGATATTGTCTGCCTTGAAGCACGGCACCTGGATTGATACGGGGGCGATGACATTCGCCTTGATTGGCGTCTCCATACCCGCTTTCTGGTTTGGCATCATGCTGATGCTCATCTTCGGACTTCATCTCGATTGGCTGCCAACCGTCGGGCAAGGCAAGACACCGATTGAATTTGCCAAGTCTCTGGTTCTTCCTTCTGTGACGCTGAGCCTGATTCTATTGGGTCTGGCTACACGTATGGTGCGTTCCAGCATGTTGGAAGTCCTGAGCCGAGATTATGTTCGAACGGCACACGCCAAAGGATTAGGGTATCGTTCCGTTAATTTTCGACATGCCCTGCCCAATGCTTTAATTCCCATCCTGACCGTCGTCTCCGGTCAGTTTGCCGGCTTGTTGGGCGGGGCGGTTGTCATTGAGAAGGTTTTTGGTTGGCCTGGCATTGGCCGGTTAGCAGTCGACGCTGTCTTTCGCCGTGATTACCAGGTTGTCACGGGGACTGTGTTGGTATTCTCGATGATTGTCATTATCGTCAACCTCGCAACCGACATATTGTATTCCTATATCGACCCCCGCATTCGATACCAATAAAAGGTTGCCGATGGCTGAGAGCATCGTTGAACTGACCCCTGAAAAAGAAATCGTTGAGAAAATCGAGCCGCAGTCGTTTTACAGTATTGCCTTTCAGCAGATCATCAAAAACAAAATGGCGATTCTGGGATTTGCTATTCTGTTCTTTCTCGTGCTGACCGCCGTTTTTGCGGAACAAATCGCTCCCTATCATCCCTATAAGACGAACTATTCAAATGTCAAACAACCGCCAAGCATCCAGCATTTAATTGGGACGGATGAGTTGGGACGAGATGGGTTTAGCCGCTTGATTTATGGCAGCCGCATATCGCTTATGATCGGCGTGATTGTTGTCGCCATCTCAATGTCGATTGGTGTTCCGCTGGGTGCGATTGCTGGATATTATGGCGGCATCCTTGATATGATTATCATGCGGATTGTCGATATCTTGATGGCTTTTCCCTTTATTGTTCTGGCGATTGCTATGGTAGCGGTTATAGGTCCCAGTCTATCCAATATGATGCTCGTATTGGGTGCTGTTACCTGGATATGGTACACCCGTCTGGTGCGCAGTATGGTGCTTTCACTGCGCGAGACGGACTACATCCTTGCGGCTCAGGCGCTGGGCGCATCCAATGTTACAGTCATCTTCCGCCATGTCCTGCCCAATGTGATCCCGGTGGTTATTGTCCAAGCCTCATTCAGTGTCGCTGAAGCTATCCTTGCCGCCGCCGCCTTCAGTTATCTGGGACTCGGTGCTCAGCCGCCTACTGCTGAATGGGGGGCAATGCTGAGCAATGCCAAGGAACTGATGCGTATATTGCCGGTCATGTCTATTGCACCTGGGGTGGCGATTATGATTACGGTGCTTGCCATCAACTTTATCGGCGATGCTTTGCGGGATGCCTTGGATCCGACCCTGCGTCAATAGCTCGGACATCAGGCTCAAACCTCGGGATATGATGACTCAAAGAGAAGCCCGCCGAGCGCAAGATAACCAGCCCGTCAAAACAGAAAGGAGGCAATCATAAATCAAACGGGTGAGAACCAAATCGTTTCACTGATTTATTTAGGTTTTTGATGGAGAAATGGATGATGAAAAAGTTAAGCATTTTACTGTTCTGTATCTTGATTCTTATGGTGGGAGTGTCTGTTGCTCCTATTGTTGCCGACGGACATTGTCCCCAAGAAGGCGGCACCTTTACTATAGGTGTTGGCACCTTTTTGCCAATGGATCCTAACGACGCAGCACACGACTGGACCTTCTACGCTATTACTAATATCAACAGCATGTTATTTCGCCTCGAATCGGGCCAGCCGGTCGGCGACCTAGCAGAATCCTGGGACATCAGCGAGGATGGCACGGTCTACACCTGGTATCTGCGGCGGGGAATGATGTGGCACGATGGCAATGAGATCTTCCCGGAAGGAGAGAGCCGCGAAGTGGTGGCTGATGATGTTGTATATTCGCTTATGCGTCAAGTCAATGACGAAGCCTCGATTCTTCCGGCGGATTTGAGAAACATTTTTGTGTCGATTGAAGCCGTTGATGATTACACAGTCGTGCTGACGCTCAGTGCTCCTGATGCCATCATATATGACAAAGCACGCGGTCTAACAATGACGGCAATCGTCGCCAAAGAAGCGATTGAATACTGGGGGGATGACTATGGTTTGCACCCGCTCGGTTCCGGTCCCTTTGAATTTGTCTCTTATAGCCCAGATGAGGAAGTTGTCCTGCGAGCCAATGAGGATTACTACATCGACCCATGTCTGGATGAAGTCATCTTCAAAGTTCTGCCGGACGTTCCAGCAGCGATGATCGCGCTGGAAGCCGGTGACATTGATTGGTGGGGTGATGTCACACCTGGGGATGCGGCTGATCGATTCAAAAACAGCGAAAATATAACTCTCATCAATTTTGGTTGTCCAGTTTCAACTCGCCTTTACTTCTCGGTAGATAAAGCACCGTTTGATGACGTCCGCTTCCGCAAGGCTCTAGCTGTCATGCGCGATGGTGAAGCAATCAACGCGGCTTTACGTGGTGTTACTCACGTGAAAGGCGCTGGCACAGCAGGCCCAGGCGTTGCCGGTTATGTCGAAGGGCTTTACGATGAATTCTTCCAATACGAGCCTGAACTGGCGATGTCGCTGCTGGATGAAATCGGCATTGTCGATACCAATGGCGACGGTCTGCGAGAATGGGAAGGCGAAAACATGATCATCCCGATGTACTCCTGGAATTCTGATCCGGCACCGGATTATGTCGCGGCGACGATAGATGCAGCCGCACAAATCGGTCTCACGATTAACCCAGTCATTACTGATTCGGGTACCAATAATGCAACGCGCCTTGCTGGCGAATGGGGCATTTATCTTGGTCAGGGTTGGTGTGGCGAAGGTGGCACCAACTCATTGTGGGGCAGAAACGGCTGGATTAAATCGCTGGGATACGAAGATGAAGAGATTTTCGACTTGCTGGATAAATCCGCTGTCAACATGAATGAAGAAGAGCGAGAAAGTCAATTGCAAGCCGTAACCCAGCGTATCGCAGAATTGTACTGGGAACCCTCCTTTGGCTTCTTCAATATCTTCACAGTCAAGAACAACTATGTGAAGGATTTCTTTGGCGGTGAATGGACATTGAACCTGGTCACGGATGACCACAATGTCTGGATCGCTGAAGATGAAAGATAGGCAGATATTCTGTGCCGATCTTTCCCGATAGAATAACAACACATCCGATCAGGCTCTCACGAGTCTGGTCGGGATGTTTTTCAATTTAAGACAGCAGTCGAATACCTTGCTTTGCGCGAGCCTTATTAAAAAGGAAGTAACATGGATTTGCAGAAAATTGCGGGCGATATTCCGGATTACCAAACTTTCTTGACAGTCGATGAGCTAAGCGCTTCGAGCCATCGTCTGGTGGCGGAATATCCTGATATTGCGAGCATGAAAGTGGTCGGGAAGACGCGGGCAGGCGACCCGATTGAACTCTTGACGATAGCAGGTGATTCTGCCCAGGCTTTTGTCTTTGGCGGGCCGCACCCGAATGAGCCTATCGGCTGTATGACCATCGAATATCTTTCGCGGCAGCTTTGTGAGGATGAGGCATTACGCCAGGAACTCGGTTATACCTGGCACTTTATCAAGTCGATTGACGCTGACGGAATGCGCCTGAACGAAGGCTGGTTCAAGGGTCCATTTACCTCCACCAACTATGTACGCCACTTTTATCGCCCAGCCAGCTACGAACAGGTTGAGTGGACGTTTCCCATCGACTACAAGACACTTCAATTTAATCAGCCACTTCCAGAAACCAGAGGCTTAATGCAAGTGATTGATGAAATCCAACCCAAATTTCTGTACTCGCTGCACAACGCCGGCTTTGGGGGCGTCTATTATTATGTGTCTGATGCTTGTCCGCCCTTGTACGCTACTTTCCATAAAATTCCGGAATGGTTTGACCTGGCGCTTGATCTGGGTGAACCGGAGATGACTGTTGCTGAACCCTTTGCGCCCGCGATTTATCGTATGCTGACCAGCGTCGATATGTACGACCATCTGGAACGTCATGGTGTGCCAGCCCCGGGAGCTGTGATGGGATTTAAGGCATCCAGCGCACAATATGCAGAACGTTACGGCTCGTTCTTTCTGGTGGTCGAGATGCCTTATTTTGATGAGCCGCGTGTGAATGACCAGTCTGTGACCGCCACACTGCGCCGTGACGCTATCTTGAGCAGTATGGATATGCAAAGTGAGTTTGATTCGTGGATAGTGAATCAAAAATTAGCTGTCGAGGATGCTCTTGGCATGGATACGCCGGTGCGGCGTGCGCTTGACGATTTTATTAAAATGGGCGCTCAATATCGTGAGGCAGACCGCGAGTGGGTGAAGACTGCCGATGAAACCAATCGGCCGGCTTCGCAAGCCGAATTATTCAGCAACCTTTATACAACTCGATTTTACAAACTTCTCAATCTGGGATTGTTTGCTCGAATGCTGGAGGAAGAAGTGGCTGCAGGCAATATAAATCCGAAAATTCAGTCTGCAAAAGAACTCGCTGCTGCTCGGCTTGAAAGAGAAGGCGTTGCATTTGAAAACGAACTCGACTACCGGGCGCTTCCTATCCGCAGTCTTGTCGGTGTGCAAACCTGTGCGGGTCTGGCTACCGCCGCTTATTTGAACTCTAAGTAGAATGGGTTCGTTATCGTTAGGAGATGCCTGATGAAAACCTTGAACAATTATTTCTGTTTGTTTATTTTCCTGATTATTGCCACGCTTGTATTTGCGGGATGTAGTGCAGCTACGGAAGAAACGTCAAGCAGCAGTGCCGTAACAAGCCAGGTCGCTTTTATTTATAAAGATGCTATTGATGATTACAACTGGAGTCGTTTGCATGAGATCGGGCGACAATATCTGGATGAACAACTCCCTGATGTGGGCACCAAATTCGTCGAGGATGTCTCTGTCGCAGAAGCTGAGCAAGTTCTGCGCGAGCTTGTCGATGAAGGTCACAAGCTGATTTTTGCCACCTCACCGGAATTTAGCGATGCGGTGCTGAGGGTTGCCGAAGATTTTCCCGAAACTTACTTTGAAGTAGCGCAGGGGAATGAAACAGCCGACAACGTGGCGACTTATGATGGTCGTATGTATCAGATGTTTTATCTTGCTGGCGGTTATACCGGTGAGATGACAGTAACTGGCATCATCGGTTTTGTAGCGCCGGAACCCACCGTTGAAGTGATTCGGCATATCAACGCCATCACGCTTTCCTCATTGCTGGTCAGAACTTGTGAAGATATTTCCGTGCATGTGCGTTTTACGGGTTCGTGGAATGATCCAGAGGCGGAGCGAGCCGCCGCGCTGGAACTGGTTGACCTTGGCGCTGATGTCCTGGTTCAGCATACCTACAGTCCAGAAGTGCAGAAGGTCGCAGAGGAGAAGGGTGTGCGGTCAATGGGATACGGTTTTGATATGCGCGAATTTGCACCGGCTGCCAATATGACCAGCATTATCTGGCAATGGGGCTGGTATTATGAACGGCGCGTCAATGAACTTCTTGAGGGTGAATGGGAAGCAAAGGCATATCTCGGCAAGGCATCAACCAAAAACTTTGGCAGAGGCATTGTTGACCTGGCACCCTATGACTACGAGCAGATTCCGCACATTATGGAAGCCCCGCCCATGAAATGGCGCGTCACCTGGAATGAAACCGGCAAGGATGCTTTGGATGGTCCGGTTCGAGCGCAAAATGGCGATTTGGTGCTGGCAAACCGCAAAAAATTCTCCTCGGGTTATGTCTATACTGACATGGACTGGTTTGTGTATGGCGTTGTTGGTGAAGCTCCGGGTACTCCACCCGAAGCCGTAGAAGGGGTTGGCGCTGATATTCGTTGCTAATAGCTGGGCAAGCGGGAGCTTGAGATGACAGAGACAAAACAAAAACGCAGCTTTGGGTTGTTGGATGATTTGCGTTACGCTCGTATCGGCACTACTCGCATTTCCCCAAACGGCAAATCGGCAGTCTATGAAGTGACCCGAAATGACCTTGAGCAAGACAAAACTTTTTCATCGCTCTGGCGCGTGAATCTCGACAATGGCGAAATCCGACAGCTAACCCACGGCGCTCACAGTGATGTTGCACCGGACTGGTCGCCAGATGGAAAGCAGATTGCTTTTCTTTCTGACCGTAGTGGCAACAAACAGATTTTCCTGCTCCCAGCCAATGGCGGCGAAGCACGACAGCTAACCGACCTCAAGCAAGGCGTGGACGGTCCCCCGGTCTGGTCTCCGGATGGAAAAACGATTGCCTTTACTGCTCCACTGGATACCGAACCCATTGACCCGATGGAACCATACCGTGTGACTCGGCATGTTTATCGCTTTGATGGCACCGGGTATCTCGATGATGCGATTCAGAACATCTATGTCCAATCGGTTCATGGTGGTCATCTTAAACAGCTAACTGACGATGCCCACCTGGATCGCACGCTTCGTTGGTCACCCAAGGGTGATGAAATTCTCTATCTGGCATCACATGATCCTGACCGCGCTGACTTATTCTCTGCCAAGCTGCGGGTTGTTAATCTCGCGGGTGTCATGGATGAGATTTTGGGACTCGATTGGGGCTTCATCAAAAATTGTGGCTGGACGCCGGATGGTGAAAAAATCGTCTTTGTGGCTTCAATAGGCGAGCAGCCGATGGCAACCAAAGACGACTTGTGGATAATCAGCCGGCATGGCGGCAGTGCCGAAAACCGAACGCAAGATTTGGAGTGGGGCGTCGAAGTTCAGTGGTATCCCGTGTTCAGTTCCGGGAAACTGCTCAACACGGAGACGGCGGTCCTGGTCAATGTCGTAAAAAACGGGACAAAAGGCATTTATTCAGTCGCGCTGACGGGCGAGCCGAATTGGCAGCCCTTGCTTGGCGGTGAAAGAACATTGACGCTTCAAGATGCGGATGCCGGGCGAATGCTGTTCCTCTCCGGTAATCTCGAAAATCCCGGTGAGCTTCACACCGCCAGGCTGGATGGCTCAAATGAACGTCAGATGACGCATGTCAACCAACAGCACATAGATGAAATCGCTTTCCCCAAGATTAAACACCTGCTTTATGAAAGCGAAGCAGGTATCCAAATTGAAGGCTGGCTGCTCATCCCGACGCAAGGCGAACCACCTTATCCAACGATACTTTACATTCATGGCGGCCCGCATGGCTGGTACGGTCATCAATACGGCAGCGACTTCCAGATGCTTGCCGGGACTGGATATGCCGTGCTGTTCGTGAACCCGCGCGGCTCGACAGGTTATGGTGATGATTTTGCCACCGCGCTTTCCGGTCATTGGGGGGTCATGGATTACAAAGACCTGATGGCCGGCGTGGACTATGTGATTGAAAAGGGTTTTGCTGACCCGGAGCGTCTTGGAATCTGCGGACTTTCGTATGGTGGCTTTCTGACCTGTTTCACCGTTGGACAGACGAGCCGCTTCAAAGCCGCCGTTGCCGAGAATCCGATTACGGATTTAGTCAGTCGGTACGGGACTGCCGATATGGGTCCATGGGGTTCATTAAGTGAGCTAGGCGGCAAACCCCATGAGATTCCCGAAGTCTATCGCCGCAGTTCTCCGATTACTTATGCTCACCATTGCAAAACACCGACCTTGTTAATTCAGTGTGAGGCGGATTATCGCTGTCCTGCCGGTCAATCTGAACAATTTTACGCGCACCTCAAAGCGAACGGCTGCATTGTCGAGATGCTGCGATTTCCCGGTATGTCCCATGTGGCTTCCATCAATGGTCCCATTCAGGTTCAGAAAGCGCAGAATGAGGCTTTGTTGAGTTGGATGAACCAGTATGTGCTATCGCGCTGAAAACAGACAGCCTCCCTAATCCAGTCGGCGATAGTGCCGCATGATTTCTGTCAGCTTGTCATGCGGCAGGGCATCATAGGTATTGCCATCGCGTCCAGTGGTGGTCTCGGCAGTGGTCAGGGCATTGTACACAGATTCTTCCACACATTCGACCACAGCGCGGAAAAAGTGGTCGATAAGCGCCTGCCCCTCGTGGTTCGCCTCCTCATTGAACTGCTGTACATCATTGACGGCCTTGCCTGAATCCTGCACGCGGCGATTTTGAGTCGAAAAAGCAATCACAAAATCGCCACTGCCGTGATGACATACAGTTCCCGTGCGACCGAGACCCAAGGCCGCCCGCTTCGCCAGCCGCTCGAGTTGGCGCGAGTTCATCGGCGCATCGGTCGCCATCACAATCATGACCGAACCATTGGCTGGATGCGCTGGATGCGCATCAAAATGCTGACCGACGGGGACACCCAAAATCCGCAGTTCGGGCCTTTGTCCGAAATTGGTTTGCAGCAGCGCAGCGACAGTATAACTGCCATCCATCACCTGGCGGGATGCTGTTCCAATCCCACCCTTAAATCCATAGCAGAGGGTGCCTGTTCCCGCGCCAACGCACCCTTCCTCAACCAGGGCAGGGGAGGCAGCGTCGATGGCCTGCAAAACCTGCGCCTCGCTGATATGCCGCCCTTGTCCGTCATTGAGGAAGCTGTCGTTGCATTCACCCACTACCGGACTCACGTTGCTGGTCGTGATGGCAATATCGGGGTTTTCGCGGATGGCATAACTGACAAGGGCATCCCATACCTTGCCGACATTTAAGGTGCTGGTGAGGCAAATCGGGCTTTCGATGACACCGAGATGCCGAATTTGCTCGAATCCAGTGGCTTTGCCATAGCCGTTGATGGTATAAACTGCCGCAGGAACTTTCTCGCGGAAGATATTGCCAGGGTGGGGCAGGATGGCGGTAATGCCAGTGCGAACGGGGCCTTGCCCGATACGCAATTCGCCTTCTCCCTCAATGCGCGTCACATGCCCCACTCGAACCCCGGCCACATCCGTGATGGCATTGAACCGACCAGTCGGCAGGTGATTGTGAATTGGAATCAAATCACGAAATCGGGTCATGGCGAATCCTCTCGATTTTATCTCTTTCTAACATTGGTAGGGCAAATAATTTACAAATTGTTGGTAAAGTAAGAATGTCCTAGATAAAAATCCTTGTCAACCCGCGCGGCGTGAGCGAAAGCTCTCTCGCGCTCATACAAAACAATGAACTTCAGCTGCTTGTGCAGATGTCAGTTGATTAAAAAGAGGGGGATGAATTGAACTCGCAAAACACATTCAAAACAGCCATTCTGCTCGCCAGCCTGACGGGGCTGCTGGTGCTGATTGGCGGGCTCATCGGCGGCAGTGGCGGTATGATGATTGCCTTTGTGCTGGCTATTTTGATGAATATCGGCTCCTGGTGGTACAGCGATGCGATTGCGCTGCGGATGAGCGGCGCGCGGGAAGTCTCCGAAGCGGAAGTGCCAAGCCTGCATCGTCTGGTCGCTTCATTGGCGGCTGATGCCGGGATTCCCAAGCCACGGGTCGCGGTGATGGACAGGGCCATGCCGAATGCCTTTGCGACCGGACGCAGCCCCGAAAAGGGGGTGGTGGCAGTGACGAGCGGACTCTTGAGCATCCTGTCGCGCGATGAACTGGCTGCTGTGGTGGCGCATGAACTGGCTCATATCAAAAACCGCGATACGCTCATCTCGAGCATTGCCGCAACTATCGCTGGGGCGATTTCGATGGTCGCCAATATCGCCCAATGGTCGCTGTTCTTCGGGTTTGGCGGCGATGACGACGATAATCCACTAGGCCTCATCGGCTTGCTGCTGGCGATATTCGTCGCTCCGATTGCCGCGCTCATTATCCAGATGGCGATTTCGCGCTCGCGTGAATTTGAAGCTGATGCCGCCGCCGCCAAAATCCACGGCAATCCGGAATCGCTGGCACAGGCGCTTATCAAGCTGGAAAACTGGTCGCGCAATCCTCAAGGGCAGGCCATCGCAAAGCACGAACTGCAAGCTGCTGCCGCCCATCAGTACATCATCAATCCCTTGCATGGCGGCTTGAGCGGCTTGTTCCGCACGCATCCGTCCACGGAAGAGCGGGTCGAAAGACTGCGGAGCATGAAACTGTAGCTATTCGCCCTTGCCCGGCTTCAAAGTCCGCGCCAGTTCGAGGGTGGCTGCCAGCGCCCTGTCCGCTCCGTCGAGCGTGTCATTCCACAGGCTGAACAGGATGCCGATGGTGCTGCTGTTATCCAGAATATGCTTCAGAGACTGGACGGTTTCGGTCAAAGAGGGCCCATTGGGTTCGGGATAATTCATGGCGGGCATATCGGCACTGTCCACCACATCGGTATCAAAGTGAATATAGAGCGGTCTGTCCGTCAGGGCTGCCGATTGCAATTCCGCCAGGGTCTCATAGATGGTGACCTGGCTGCTGCGCAGCATCACCTCTTCTTCAGGGTCAAGATTGCGCACATCGGTGACCATCACGTCCGTTTCGGCAATCGGCTTCAGTTGCAATCCGCGCATGAGATGCTGGTTGCCGCGCCCGACCAGCGCCGCCAGGGGCATACCGCCCAAGAATCCGCTGGGGGAGCTTTCGGGGGTATTAAAATCGCCGTGCGAATCATACCAGAGGATGGCGGGGGCCTGCGCTTCCAGCCCTTTGACCATCCCCAGGCAGCTGGTGCAGTCCGAGGCGAATACGACCGGTATTCTGTCGCTGTGTGCCTGAACCGTTGCGGCGAGCGCACGATTGACCGCGACAACGGGATTGTCGCTGGCAGCGAAATCAGGCTCTATTTCCACCCAGTCCGCGCCAAGTTCAGCCGCAATCCCGCTGTTTCGCATGGCTTCCACTTCGCTGCGTTCAGCTTTTGATTCGCCCAGCCAATAAGGCACGGCAATACAGACATACTTCGACATCAGCCGTCTCCCAATCCATCATCAGAATGTTCTGCCACCAGTATAATCCAAAAATCTCACAGACCGTCAAGGTGAGTGACGGGGATATGGAGTGTTTCCTTGAGCAGATGCCAGTGAAATGCCACCCATTCGCGCAAAAGCGAGTAGGGATAAAACAATGGATGATGGATGCGGCTGGCGGGTATCGGACTGGTGAAGGGGGTGATGCCCTGCTGCTGGAACATCCACCGGGCGCGGAATATGTGATAGCTGTCGCTGACCAGAACCACGCGCGATAACCCCAGCCCTTCGAGGATGCGGCGGCTTTGAATGGCATTCTCTTCGGTGCTGCGGCTGGATTCTTCCATCAGGATGGCAGCTGCGGGCAGGCCAGCGCGGATGAGGATGTCGCGGCAGGCGGCGGCTTCGCTGCGTGGATAACCGGTTGCCTGTGCGCCAGTACACAGCACATAAGGCGCGATGCCCTCGTGCCACAAATCCGCCGCCTGGTTGGCGCGGCGTGTGAGCGCCCAGCCAGGTCTGCCATCCCGCCGCAAGCCAGCGCCCAGGACAATGATGACATCCGCAGCTTCGGTGGTGTCAGTCGTACCGGCGATGTGAATGGCCGCCATGAAGACCGCAGCATACAGCAATCCGCCCAGCAGCAACAGCAGCAGACGTCTCCATGTCCTTCTGCCTTTGTTTTTCATTTGTTCCTCATCTATTTATCGGGTGTTTCTCGTATTTATAGCGGGACAGGGGCAATTCTATCCTGCCTTGAATCTTTTCTCGAAGCATGCTTGGCAATGCGCAGGCTTAGGACAGCAAAATTCATCAAAATGGCCTGCAACCATTCGTTGAAAGCCAATCAGCATTCGCTGAAACCGCAGGTCAAACATTTGCGGCAGCTTTCCGCCCGAATCAAGCTAATTGTACCGCATTCAGGACACATATCTGCCCCTGAAATGGCTTTGTTCTCGCTCGCATGGCTCAGGCTGGCTGCTGGCGCTTGCGCCGTGAAACTCGCTGTTGTCATCGGAAGGTTAAGCTGCTGCGGCTGTGCCTCCGGGAAAAACTCATTTTGCAGCGCACTGGCGACCGCGTCCGGCAGTGACAGCACCCGTTTTGGACCAAAGCCGATGGAACGCGCCCCGCCAATATCTTGCAGCTGTTCGATAATCAGCTTCAGCATATCGTGGCGGTTGTGTGGCGCGGTGGTGCGCAGCTGCAGCGAAATCATCCGCCCCAGACTCTCGGCATCTGCCTGAAGGTCACTGCCGGCCTTGCCGATAGCGATGAAAACCTCGAATGGGTTGTCCTGGTCGTCGCGGTTGATGGTGATATAGGCTTTTCCAAAGGGCGTTTGCGTACTGACGGTCAATCCTTCGAGACGATCCGGGCGCGGATAGACGCGATGTGGTGTGGTGGCTGGCTCGGCATGTTCCGCTTTCCCTTTGCTGGCGGCCTTGAGTTCTTCAAGCTCGCTCTCGGCGCGTTCGTCGCCCTTCAGCATCAGGACTTGTTCGTCACGGCTGCCATCGCGGTAGATGGTGCCGCCCTTGCAGCCGAGTTCGTACATATACCGATAAAGTTCGCTGACCTGCTCGACGGTGTAGTCATTGGGGACGTTGCAGGTTTTGCTGATGGCGCTGTCAATCCAGCGCTGGAAGGCGCCCTGAACCTTGACATGCTCTTCGGGTGCGAGCTCCATGGCCGTCACGAAAAAGTCAGGCAACCCCTTCGCTTCGGGATGCGCCTCGAACCAGTCTCTGACAATCGGCACGCTTTCTTCATGCAGACCGAGGCGGCTCTTGCGATAATAAACCCACGAGAAGAAGGGCTCAACTCCAGTTGAGGTATTGACCATTGTGCCGGTTGTGCCAGTGGGCGCCTGCGTCAGCAGCGTGACATTGCGGATGCCTTGCTGGCGGATTTTCTGGCGCAAATCTGCCGGCATCGTCTGCATATAACCGCTCTCAAGGAATTTCTCGGCATCAAATTGCGGGAAAGCCCCTTTTTCCTGCGCCAAATCACTCGATGTTTCGTAAGCGGTGGTGGCGATAAGTTGATACACCTTGTCGATTAAATCAACGGATTCATCACTGCCATAGCGCACTTCCAGCTTAAGCATCAATTCGGCAATGCCCATAGTGCCTAAGCCAATCCGCCTTTCGCCCAACTGCACCTTCTTGTTGTCCTCGAAGAAATAGGGGGTGGTGTCGATGACATTATCGAGGAAACGGGTCGCATAGTGCACGGTCTGGCGCAGTTTATCCCAGTGGACATCATGGCTGTCGGCGTCATAAAAGCGCGACAGGTTAATAGCGCCCAGATTGCAGACCGAAAATGCCCCCAAAGGCTGCTCGCCGCAGGGATTGGTCGAAATCAGGGGGTTGAAGTACCAGCTATTCGCCATCTTGTTGCTGCGTTCGTTGAACCAGACCCCAGGTTCGGCGCTCGCCCAGGCGCTTTCGATAATCGCATCCCACAGTTCGCGTGCCTTGACCGTCTTGTAATGGGTGACTTTGCGTCCCGATGCAATCCAGGTATTCAGGTCGCCATTCCAGAGCTCGTCATAATCCGGGTCGGTGGTATCCGGGAAGAGCAGCTGCCAGTCATCATCCGCTTTGACGGCTTCCATCAGAGCATCGGAGACGCCCACACTGATATTCGCATTGGTGATTTGGCCGGCTTGACGTTTGCTGTTGATGAAGTGAAACACATCCGGATGCCAGTCGTTGAGGATTAACATCAATGCGCCGCGGCGGCTGCCGCCTTGCTCAATCAGACCGGTGACAAAGCTGTACAAGGCGCCCCAGGATACGGCGCCACTGGAGCGGCCATTGACGCCTCTGACATAGGCATGGCGCGGACGCAAGGTCGAGATATTGATGCCGACGCCACCGCCACGCGACATGATTTCGGTCATTTGCTTCAGCGTGACCATAATCCCGTCGCGGGAGTCTTGTGGGGATGAAATCACATAACAATTATAGTGGGTCAAATCCTGGTCAGTGCCGGCGGCGGTGAGGATGCGCCCGCCAGGCACAAATTTCCAATCGTCCAGCAGCCAGCGAAATTTCGCTGTCCACTCTTCCCGTTTGCTGGCATCTTCTTCTGCTTTGGCAATCCCCCGCGCGACCCGATCCATCATCTGCCGCGGCTCGGTTTCGATGGGTTTGTCAACCAGTTCAAAATCACGCTCAACCGTTTCGCCATCCAGCAGCTTGATGGTCACCTTGGGCAAATTGATGCCCATCACAGTGCCGATTTCGCGCTGGCCGGTCTTGGCGCTGATGACCACAATCACCTTGTCACCGACCGTCAGGCTGTTGCGGCTCATGTCCTTTTGAGCATAGCGGTCAAGAAAAATCTTGTAGCCAAGGTCGTGCAGGGGCGATTGAACCATGAGTATAGACATCCTGGATGCAATTAAGTGGTTAGCACATTGATTATATTATGTTTCGGATATATTGCACGACTTTGGAGAGATGAATTCAGATATTCCTGCTGTCAAAATACATGGCTTCAAATGTCAGCGGCCAAAACAAAACAGAGCATAAGCCCGTAACTGACTTATTGTCAAAATGAAATGGAGTGGGTTAAACCACTTCCAAATTATTGTGCGGCCATGAAATTATTGACCGCGATTCCGTTTGCGCAGGAAGGCTGGCAAATCAGTGTTCTGCGGGTCGATATTCTCATAAGTGCGCGGGTCTTCCTGCGGAGCGGATGTCGGCCTCGAGCGCCGCTGGTAAGGTGCGCTGCCGCTTGATATGCTGCCGCCTTGCCGTGGAGACTGCACTTCCACATCTTCATAAACCTGCCGCTTTCGTGGCTGCTGATGGGGCAGGGGCGGCGACTGGCGCACTGGCAATGTACCCGCTTCCTTCATACCCGCTTCCAGCCGACTGCGCTCAAAGCCAGTTGCAATCACGGTAATGTTGACTTCATCGCCCAGGCTCTCGTCGATATGCGCACCGAAAATCAAATTGCATTCGGGATGGGCGCTGTCCTTAATAATCGCCGCCGCTTCATTGACCTCAAACAGGGTCAAATCCGGGCCACCGGTAATCGAGAAGAGGATGCCGCGGGCGCCGTCAATGGTGACATCAAGCAAGCCGCTGGTGATAGCCTGGTCGGCTGCCTGACGGGCGCGGTCATCGCCAGCCGCGCGACCAACAGCCATCAGCGCCGCGCCGCCCTCGGACATGATGGTGCGAACATCAGCAAAGTCAAGGTTAATCAGACCGGGTACGGTAATCAATTCGGAGATGCCCTGAATCCCCTGCCGCAGCACATCATCGGCAAGCGAAAATGCCTGCTGCAAGGTCGAACGCTTGTCCGCCATTTGCAGCAAACGGTCATTCGGAATCACAATCAACGTATCCACCTGGCTCTTGAGCGCTTCGATGCCAGTCTTTGCCAGCTGCGCTCGGCGCGTCCCCTCGAAGGCGAAGGGGCGGGTTACGACACCAATCGTCAAGGCGCCCAGTTCCTTGGCAATCTGGGCAATAATGGGCGAAGCGCCCGTGCCGGTGCCGCCGCCCATCCCACAGGCGACAAAAATCATATCCGAGCCGCGAAGCACCTCAAGCAGGTCTTCCGAACTTTCCTCGGCGGCTTTTCTTCCGATTTCAGGATTGCCACCAGCGCCAAGACCGCGGGTTAATTTATCCCCGATGCGAACTCGAGTCTTGGCTTTGGAGAGTATCAGCGCCTGGTTGTCAGTATTGACTGCGATGAATTCGACTCCCCCCAAACCCTCGTTAATCATGCGATTGACCGCGTTGCCACCACCACCACCGACGCCAACGACTTTAATTTGTGCGAAATTATCACCTGGAAGTAGTTCATTGACCATAATGGGTTCCTTTTTGAATCAACACGCTCATTTAATGTGCTTCGATAAAATCCACCTAATTATTGTACATATATTCCTGACAAATGCAAAATAGTAGAGTAGCAATTTTGCAACATTTCATTGTACACGTATTCCTGACAAATGCAAAATAGTAGAGTAGCAATTTTACAATTTTAATCATTTTCAGGCAGGAAACGGCGTAAGAAATCGTTCATGCGCTGTCCCAGCCCTGGCACTGGCGATTTTTTGGCTTTGCTGTTGGGTTCTGATTCGCCGATAGGATCCATACCCAAGCCCACCCGCAGCAGCCCGACGCTGGTGCTGTAAGCTGGGCTCTTGAGCGCATCGGCAATGCCGCTGAGCTTTTCGGGCTGCGCCAGCCGTATCGGCATATCCAGAACCCGCGAGGCAAGCTCCTGACAGCCCGGCATTTGTGAACTGCCGCCGGTAATCACAGCGCCAGCACGCAGGAGACCGGCATAACCGGAGCGCTGGATTTCCTTTTGCACCAAATCAAAAATCTCCTCAAACCGCGCTTCGATAACCAGCGCCAAATCACGCTGCGGAACTTCCAAAATCTCACCGCCAAAAGTCTCGACCGGAAAATCCTCCGTTTCGCTGACGGCCAGCCTGTCGGCATGCCCCTGCTGTATCTTGACCTTTTCCGCCAAGCCGAAGGGAACGCGCATCCAGTAGGTGATGTCATCGGTAACATGGTTGCCGCCGACCGGAATAATGGCGGTATGCCAGACCGTGCCATCAATAAATATGGCAAGGTCGGTGGTGCCGCCGCCGATGTCGATGACCACCGCGCCCATTTCGCGTTCTTGGCTTGTCAGCACCGCATCGCCCGCCGCCAATGGATTCAGAATGAAGCGGTCGACCAGCACGCCAGCCGATTCGACGGCATCTTCAAGATTCGCCAGACTGGTCGTCGAGGCGGTAATGATATGCGCGTCAACCTCCAGCCGAAAACAGTGCATCCCAATCGGGCTGCGGATGCCATCCTGCCCGTCCAGCGTGTAGCTGCGCGGCACGACATGCAAGACCTCACGATTGTGCGGGATGGCAATCCCCCGAGCCACCCCCATGGCCTTGTCCAGGTCTTCTGCCTGTACGCTGTGATGCCCGACGATGGTGGTAATCCCGCGGCTGGTCAAGGAGGAGATATGGCTGCCAGCGACGCTGACAAAGGCGCGATTGATGTCATAGCCGCTCGATTTTTCGGCTTTGCGGATTGAATTGGCAATCGCTTTGGACAGGGCGCCCACATCGCTGACCACGCCCTTTTTCATCCCAGCGCTACCTTCAATGCCCAAACCGACGACAAAAATGTCATTGGGTCGAACTTCGCCCACCAGTGTGCAAATCTTGTGTGTACCTACATCTACACCAACTACTAAATCACCCATACGGATTTAAGGCCCCCACAATACCCTGTAAAATGGCGCATCAGGATTGGCAATGTTCAATTCTTCGATGTCGATGCCGCGCGAAGTGAGATTATCCAACAGAAACGCATAGATTCTGATTTTCTCGCTCATGCCAGCGCCGTCCCCCACCCATATTTGCCAGCCCTTGCTGTTTGTCCAGCCCAAGCCGTAGACTGGATGATAATCCAGATGCGTGCCACCGGGCAAAAATTCCTGCATTTGGAGCGCACCCAGCACCGTCTCTTTTTCCAATTCCTTCACATCCATGACTTGTCCGTCAGATGCGCCAGCTGCCACCGTCACCCGCAGCAGTTCGGGCATATCCGCGCCAACTGGCATGACGCGCCCCTGCAAATCAATCCAAACCTCATTGCTGGCTGCTGACCAGATGAGGGCGGGCTGCCGCTCTTCGACCTGTATCGTGATGATAGTCGGCGGCCAGCCAAGCTCAACCGACGCATCGGCAACCGAAGGAGAACGGAGGATATTGGCGCGAATCAATGTCGGGTCAAGCCAGAATATATGATAATCCGCCATGCCCGAAAAGGCAAAAATCTCCTCGCGCGTTAGAAAAACATTCCCGCGCACCTCTATCGACTGTACATAAAATAAATCATTGGTGAAAATCAGCGTCAGCAGCAGGCCAAATATCACCAGGGCAAGGGCGCTAATCACACGCCAGCGTGCATCGTACTGTACTTTTTCACCGCGCTCGTCAGCTTGACGTTCCAGCGCCGCGCCCGCACCAAAAGGATGCAAGATGCCAGGGGAGCGGTCTGACTGTCGCTTTTGACTTTGGACGTGACTTGCCACTAATAATCTTCCGACAACTTATTCATTGATAATTCAGTCGCTTCATCGATAAGTGTACTATCAGTAGAGATTCTGTGCAATTCTGCCAGCAAAATTAGTTCCAATCGCCAAAAGTTTGTATTTCCAACTCAAGCTGAACGCCGAAAGCCTGCCTGACGCGCTGCTGCACCTTGCGAATCAGCCGCAGGTAATCCTGCGCAGTGGCGTGTTTGCCCATGTTGACAAAGAAATTGGCATGAATGGGCGAAACCTGCACATCACCGATTCGATGCCCTTTGAGATTGGCGGCTTCGATGAGGCGGCCGGCATAATCCCCGGGCGGGTTCTTGAAGATGCTGCCAAGGCTGGCGCCAGGCGGCTGGGTTTGTTTGCGCCAGGCATTGTAGTCATCCATTCGCGCCTGTATGGCTTGCGGGTCATCTTTTTCCAGCCTGAAGCTGGCTTGCAAGACCATAAAGCGCCGGTCTTTTCGCGCTTTCAGCCGCGAATAACGATAATCATAATCCAATTCCTCCACATGATACAGGCGCGTACCGCAGGGTTCACAGACCAGAATATGCTGAAGCGAGGCGGATATGTCAGCGCCATGTGCGCCAGCATTGTTGACGACCGCGCCACCGACAGTACCCGGCACGGCAATTGCCCATTCCATACCCGTACAGCCGAGTTCCTGACAGTAACGCGCCAGCCGAATCAGGTTCGTGCCACTGGCTGCAGACACATACAGGCAGCCGCTGCCCTGACCGGCCGCAAGCTGGCTGGCGCGATTGATGATGGTCAGCCCGCGAATGCCCTTGTCCGATACCAGGATGTTGGCGCCGCCGCCGATAACCGTCACTGGCATATCGCAATCCCAGGCCTGCTGGAGGACAGTCCTGGTTTCGTCGAAGCTGGGGTCTTTGGCGATATACAGGTAATCCGCCGTGCCTCCCAGGCGGGCGGCTGTATAGCGTGCCAACGCCTGCTGCCTTTGCACCTTTTCCATAAATGGCGACTCAGGCGGGTTCATGGGGCTGGCTCGCTCCAGTTCAGGAAATCATCGGCGATGCGGCTGGCATCGCCCGCGCTGAAAATGAGCAGCAGGGCGGGCGGAACAATGCCTGCATGCAGCATCGAGACGGCATCTTCCAGGGAAGGGGCATAGCGGACGCTGGGGTGCTGCATGGCCAGCGCTAGGTCACGGCTCGAGACTCCCGCGATGGGTTCTTCGCGGGCGGCGAAAACGGGTGTAATCAGTACATGGTCGGCTTCGGCAAAAGCAGTCAGGAAACCGGGCATCAATTGTTGGACGCGGGTATAGGTATGGGGCTGCCAGACCGCCCAGATTTGCCGTTGGAGATAGTGCAGGCGGGCGGCGCGGAGGTTTGCCCGGATTTCGGTTGGATGATGAGCATAGTCATCGACGACGATGACATCATCACGTCGGCCGCGGATGTCAAAGCGCCGCGCCGTATTCCTGAAGCTGCCCAGCGCTTCCGCGCTGACATCAAAAGGGATGCCGCGCCCTTCCGCCACGGCTAGCGCCGCCAGCGCATTCAAGATATTATGAGCGCCTGGCACGGTCAGCTTTATCTGGCCGAGGCGAGCGCCATCACGCAGCACAGTAAAGGCTGTCTTTCTGTCGGCATAGTGAAGATGGGTCGCCCGCCAATTCGCCTGGGCATGGGTGATTCCATAAGTAACCACCGACAGACTGGCGCGAATGCGGTCGCGCAGCAGGGCGGATGCCCCGCTGTCATCAGCGCAAGCCACCAAGACCCCTGTCGGCGGCAGCAAATCGACAAATGCTGCGTAGGCATCCATGACCTGCCCCATGCTCGTGAAGAAATCGGGGTGGTCGTGTTCGATATTGGTAATCACTGCCATATCGGGACGCAGACCATGAAACATATTATCATATTCATCGGCTTCAATGACAAAGGCATCGCCACTGCCGACAGCGGCATTCTTGCCCGTATTGCCCATTTTGCCCCCTACGATGAAACTGGGGTCGTTATCGGCTTGCTGCAAGATATGGACAATCATGGACGTGGTGGTGGTTTTGCCGTGTGTGCCAGCCACAGCGATATTGTAATGCCCGCGCATGACCGCTCCCATCATATCCCGCCGTGTATAGACGGGGATGCCGCGCGCCCTGGCAGCCAGCACTTCGACATTTTCGGAGGGTATCGCTGATGATGCCACCACCCAGTCTGCGCCATCGAGATAAGCGGCGTCATGCCCGCGATAAATGCGAGCGCCATCGGCCGCCAAAGCCGCTGTGGCTTCGCCCGCGTTCAGGTCCGAGCCGCTAATCGTGAAACCCCGCTCCAGCAGCACGCGGGCGATGGCG
Source organism: Aggregatilineales bacterium (assembly GCA_965214515.1). GTDB lineage: Bacteria > Chloroflexota > Anaerolineae > Aggregatilineales > Phototrophicaceae > UBA6055. Next base: position 1,671,897 of record OZ243955.1, on the reverse strand, counting down.
GACAAACCAGCGCCGCCGATGCCAATAAAATGAACCTGCTGACCGGGTGGCAGCTGCTGCATAGAACTTTCGCCTTCTGAACCCAAAACCATCAGACAATCATAATGACAATCGCCAGCAGGACAAGGATGGCAATCGCCAAAAAGTCCCCGCTGCCAGCCGGCCCGCCACTGAGCAAGACAATCGGCATGGATGCCAATGCTTGAAAGCTCACTGACCCTTCTGCTGGCGCGGACACAAACTGCGAAAAGGGATACAGGTTCATATCCAGAAAGTACCAGATTGAACCAGCAGCCAAATAGCCATTGACAAAGCCCACTGCCGCGCCCAGAAGGCCGTCTCGCAGCCCTGGGCCCTGGCTGCTGGCGCGGACAATCCCCCGACTGCGATAAGCCAGAATGACAATCAGGATAAAGGCGGCAAGCTGAATGACAAAGACCTGTTCGTTAGACAGCAGGGCATAGAGGCTGCCGCGCAGCAGGCTGTCGAACTGAAAGATGCCGAAGACAGCCAGCATGATGCCCATTGTGCCGACCAGTTCTCGGCTCCAGCCACGCAGTGCGCCCATCAGCGCGAAAAAAACGGCACTCGCCCACATCAGGGACGACAGACTAATCATGCGTCATCACCTTCAAATCAAGACCAGGACGACAATAAACAGGACAATCACCATCAGGGATAGCAAGTCGCCCGACGAACCCGGCCCTTGCGCCAGAATATACAAAGGCAGATTTCCCAGATTGTGAAAGCTGAGTGAGCCGCTTGCGGGTTCGGAAATATAAGGCGACAGGGGATAATTGTTAATATGCAGAAAATACCAGACCGACCCGCTGACAAGATAGCCGTTGGCAGCGCCGACGATAGCGCCCAGCACCTTGGATTGCATGGCATCCCGCCCATCGCTGCCTTGTGCCGCGCGGGCATCGCTGCCAATCAAGGTGCGGGTCTGGTAGGCAAAAAAGACAATCACGAGAAAGATTCCCGTTTGAGAGGCGAACTTCAGGTCGGCGGCGAATCCGGCCAGCAGTTGACCGCGAATGAGGACATCAAATTGATGCAGGGCAAACAGGCCCAGGATAATTCCCGCCATCGAGATAATCTCTTTTGTCCAGCCGCGCTGGAAGCCGGTCAAGGCAAAAAAGGCGACAAATGCCCAAACAAATGTCACGATTTCCAACATCTTATGCCCCGCCAATTTCAATCAAGACATCCGCCAGCCGCCGGGCGCCGCCAGGATTTGCCAGCGCTTTGGCTCGTGCCTGCATGTCTGCCAGCCGCTCGTCATCGGTGATGAGCGATTGAATGGCAGCGTAGAGCGATGATGGCAGGTTTTCATCATTGAGGCGGATGCCAGCGCCGCGGTCGCTCAAATAATCGGCATTGACTTTTTGATAATGCCAGGCATAAGGATAAGGCACCAGGATGGCTGCCAAGCCAAACAGGGGCAGTTCCGCCAAAGCGCTGGCGCCCGACCGACATACCGCCAAATCCGCGGCGGCAAATGCCAACCCCATATCCTGGTGCAGATAGGCGAAGGGGTGGTAGCGGGGATGATTTTTGAGTTCCCCCACCTGTTGCAGCGTGCGTTCCCAATCGAGTTCGCCAGTGATGTGGATGATTTGCAGGCCGTCGCCCAACAGTTTCGGCAGGCTGTCGCCCAGCGCGATGTTGATGCTGCGGGCGCCGCGGCTGCCGCCGAACACCATGAGGGTCTTGCGTGATGGATCCAGTCCAAAGTGCGCCATGGCCTGCTCCCGCGTTGCTTGCAGTCGGTTCTCTTGCAAGGGATAACCCGTCAGCACTGTTTTTGCTGGCGGGAAATAGCGTGCCGATGGTTCGACCGTAATGGCGACTCGGGCTGCCAAGCGCTGCAAGACCTTGATGGTCAGGCCAGGTTCGATATCGGGCAGATAAACCACAATCGGAATCCTTAGCAGCCAGCCGCCAAGCGCGACTGGCAGATTGGCCCAGCCGCCAGTCAGGAGGATAATGTGTGGACGAATGGATGCCAGCTTGACCAGGGATTGCAGGCTGCCCAGCGCCAATTTCGCTATGCTCACCAGGATTCGGAGCGGATTGACCCCGTGAATGGGTCCGGCGTAGACTTGGTGATAATCCCAAAAAGGGACGTCTGATTGGGACACGAGCGCCCGCTCCATACCCCCCACCGCGCCGATAAAATAGAGCCGATGCCCGCCTTTATCGCCTTTCGATAGTGCTTGGGCGGTTGCTAGTGCGGGATAGACGTGCCCGCCGGTTCCCCCAGCCCCGATCATAATTCGCAAGTTCGTTTCTCCGTTCGGATGTCGTCTGCCGCCGCGCTGCCACCCGTTGCACACTCAGCATCAAGCCGACGCCAACCATCACCACGATTAGCGACGAGCCGCCAAAGCTGATGAAGGGCAGCGGCACACCCGTGGACGGAATGAGCGCAGTCATCACCGCAATGTTCAACAGCGCCTGGATAATGACCCAGGAGGTGAAGCCGATGCACAGCAAAGCGCCAAATGTATCCCGGGCGCGGCGGGCTATCTGGAAGCCGCGAAAGGCGAAGGCGGCAAACAAGACCAGCACAAACACCGCCCCCAGCACGCCAAGCTCCTCGCCAATAATCGCAAAGATGCTGTCCGTATGCGGCGCTGGCAGCGCCCCGAATTTCTGCTCCGAACGACCTAATCCGACGCCCGTCCAGCCCCCCTTCATAAAAGCGGTGACTGCCTGTTGGGTGTGATAGCTGGCTTGGGTGGGGTCGAGCAGGCCAGCGGTAAAATCTGCAATGCGGGTCTGGGCATAACCCAAGCCTTGGATCAGCAGCCAGCCAACAGCGGCGCCCAGACCGATGGTTGCGCTCAGATGCAGGATATTCGCTCCCGCCAGAAAAAACATGATGATGGCAGTCATTGCTGTTACTGCCGCCGAACTCAGGTCGGGCTGACGGGTAATCAGAAAGGCGATGAGACCAACGATGGTCAGGAAAGGGACAAACCCGAAGAAGAAACTGTCGACTTTGGTGTTTTTGGAGCCCAGCCAGGCAGCCATATAAAGCACGATGGTAAATTCTGCCAGCTCGCCGGGTTGGAAGCGGCCGCCAACCAATGTACGCCGGGCGCCGAATTTGTAATCGCCTATGACCAGCACGGCAACAAGCGCGACAACCGTCAGCAGAAGCAGCCAAATCGCAAAGCGCTTCCAAAAACGATAATCGACAGCGGCAAACAATAATAAACCCACCGTCCCTAGCGCGACATTCCGCAGATGTTCTTCGATAAAGAAGGCGGTCGGGCTGCCACGGTCGGCATGGCTCCAGTCAAAAGTGGTGCTGAAAACCATCAAAGACCCGATAATCAGCAGCAGAATCACACAGCCGAGCAGGGGTTTATCGAGCGATGCAAAGAAATTCTGCTTTTGCCGCGCTGCCGAGCGGATGTTCTCCTCGCTCGCCATCAAGGTGCGAGGCGGATTCCGCCTCATTCGGCGGCGCATTCGGCGGCGTCTGGCGTCATCAAAAGTCTGGTCAGTCATGCCATCTCTCTTTATGCCTGCAATTATAATCGGGATACCAGTTGGCGGAAGTGTTCACCGCGTTCGGCAAAATCCTGATAGGCATCATAACTGGTGCCTCCCGGTGATAATAACACGACATCACCCATACGAGCCACTTCGGCAGCCCGTTGGACGGCTTCATCCAGCGAATGAACCCGTGAAACCTGGTCTTGGCCGACCCGCATCCATACCAGCAGTTTCATCACCTTGGTCGAGACCTGCCTGTCGCCGTCCTCGCCAAAGACGACAATATGCCGCGCCTTTTGCCGCGCAAGCTGGATGGCGGTTTCCCAGGGCAAGTCTTTGTCGGCGCCGCCCACCAGCAAAATCAGAGGCTCTTCATAACTCGCCAAAGCCGCCAGCAGACGTTCCGGCGCGGTAGCGATGCTGTCGTTGACATAGGTCACGCCAGCCACCTCACGCACGATTTCCAGACGGTGCTCGACGGGTTTGAAAGCGCGGATTGCCGCGCACATGGTCGCTGGCATCACCCCTGGCCGGTCAATCGCCAGGCCCATCGAACCCGTTATCGCGCAGGCTGCCAGCACATTCAGGACATTGTGTTCGCCACGCAAGGGAATATCTTCGCGTTCGCAAACCACATGAGGGCTCATGTCATAGCTGGCGGAGCCAGCGACCAGGATGCGACTGCCGAGCATAAAAGCGCCATCCGCTATCATATCATAGCGACTGAAGGCCAGCAATTCGCCAGCGACCAGCCGTTCCATCGCCTTGCTGCCTTGGTCATCCCAGCCCAAAACAGCCACATCGGTCGCATTCTGGTAGCGAATGATATGGGCTTTGGCGGCGGCATAGGCTTCGATGCTGCCATGTCGGTCAAGATGATTCGGTGTGAGATTCAGGATAGCGGCGACCTGCGGGCTGCTGGTCATCAGTTCAAGCTGGAAGCTGGAAAGCTCCATGACGACCATATCGTCAGCTTTGATTTTTGGCAGTTCGTCAATCAGGGGATTGCCGATATTGCCGCCCATCCAGACCTTGTAACCCGCTCGCTTGATAATCTGCGCCACCAGGGCGGTGGTTGTGGTTTTGCCGGCGCTGCCAGTGATGCCGATGATGGGCGCGGGACAGCGTTCGACAAACAGCTGGGCATCGTTTGTCAGGGGGATATTGCGCGTTCGCGCCAATTCGAGCACGGGCAAGTCGAGCGGGACGCCACCTGACAGGCAGATAGCCCGCGCTCCAGCCAGGACATCTTCGGGATGCCCGCCGAGGTAAAAACGGACATGGGGATAATCGCGCCGCCGCAGCCCCAGTTCCAGAGCCGTGCGCTGGTCGGTGACGACCACTTCGGCGCCAAGGGTCGGCAGCCAGCGAGCCAGGGCCTTGCCCTGTCGCCCGAAGCCGAAGATAACGATGCGTTTGCCAGCCAAATCATCGCGCTGTGTCATCGTCTGCGGACATGCCTCCCTGTGTTAGCTGCTGGCGCTGATAACCGCCAATGCGACGCCAATAAAAGCGCTTAACATGCCAATCAGCCAAAAGCGCTGAACGACCTGCGTTTCGCTCCAGCCGCCGAGTTCAAAATGATGATGGATGGGCGTGCGGCGGAAGGGGCGAATATCCACGCCATAAAAGCGGCGGCTCAGCTTGGCGGATGCCACCTGCAAGATAACGCTCATCATTTCCATCACTGGCACAATAGCGATAACGGGCAGCAGCAGCCATTGCCCGGTCATCATGGCGACTGTTCCCAAGGTTGCGCCCAAAGCCAGCGAGCCTGTGTCTCCCATAAATAGCTGGGCGGGATGCGCGTTGTACCACAAAAAGGCGAAACAGGCGCCCACAACAATAAAACACAGTTCGATCAGGAAGACCTGATCCTGCAAAAACGCAATCACACCATAAGCGCCAAAGGCGCTGGCGGTGATAATCCCGGCAAGCCCATCCAGGCCATCGGTAAAGTTGGTGGCGTTGGAGGTGCCGACGATGATAAACGTGCTGGCAAGCACAAAGACAATCGGATGCAGGGGGATGATAATCTGAACCAGGGGCAGCACCACCTGGTTGGCATAAGAAAAGCTGAATTGAGACATGGCAATGGATGCCGCCAGCGCCAGAATAATCTGCGCCGCGAATTTCAAGCGGCCCGACAGCCCTTCGCCTATGCTGCCGCGTGAGGTCTGGATCCCTTCCCAATCGTCAATCAGCCCCAGCAAAGCAAAGCCAATCAATACCAAGAGGGGCAGCATGATGCTGCGTCCCACGCCTTCCTGAACAATCCGCGAGATATTGAGCGCGAGGGTAATGGCAAGGGTTGGCAGCACAATCATAATGCCGCCCATAGTTGGCGTGCCGATTTTTTTACTGTGGTCGCTGTCCATCAACTCACTGCGAATCTGCTTGCCGAGATTGAGTCGGCGCAGCATCTCGACAAAGGGTCCTCCCCAAATGACCCCAAGCAGGAAAGTTGCGCCGCCAATACTCAGCGCAAGCGGTAATTGTCCGTTCATAGCATCCTAGCCACTGACTGATTGCTGATTCACCGGTATTTCCAGCAGAATCACCAGACGGTCTGCCAGACGCCTGAAGAATGGCGCCGCAATCCAGCTTTCCCGATAGCTATCCGGTCGGTCGAGCTTAATCATCACCACAACCTGCGGGTCTTCTGCTGGCAGGAAACCGACAAAGCTGACGATAGATGAATTGGGTCCTGTTTCATAATCAACTGCCGTTGAAATTTTGGCAGTGCCGGCTTTGCCAGCGATAGTGTAACCGGGCAGAATCGCTTGCGGTGAGCCTTCGTTGACGGCGCGAATCATCATATCGGTCACAATCGCGGCTGTCTCGGCAGAAATGACGCGCCTTGTGGTAATTGGCTGCGCTTCCTGTACGCCATCCTGGGTCAGGATTTGGCGCACAATCCGCGGTTGGCGCATGATGCCATCGTTGGCGATGGCGGCGAAAGCCGTAATCATCTGAATGGGCGTGACCGTAAGCCCCTGACCGAAACTGTTGGTGCCCAGGTCGCTTTCGCTCCACGCGCTGTCGCCGGGGATGTCGAGGCTGCCAGGCGCTTCGGCAAACAAGTCAATGCCGGTGTTCTGTCCCAGCCCGAATGCCTGCATCATGCTGTAAAAATTATCCGAACCCATCTCCAGGCTGATTTGCGCGGAGCCGACCGTGAAAGAGCGAATTAATATCTGGGCGGCATCCAAGGTACCGTGGGCCTGCGAGTTTCTGTTTCTGACGACGACCCCGCCGATTTCCAAACGACCCCGGTCCTCGTAAGTCCAGTAAGGCGTGATGACGCCTCTTTCGAGAGCGCTGGCAATCGTCAGGACCTGCATAAGCGTTCCTGGTTCATAGGCATCGTTGATGGCCGGATTCCTGAGCAAATCGGGGTCTTCAATCTCGATAAAATGATTGGGGTCAAATTCGGGGTAGCTTGCCATTGCCAGGATGTCGCCGTCTCGCGGGTCCATCACGATGATGCTGCCGCGCGATGCGCCGCTTTCGCGGATGGCCTGCCCCAATTCGGACTCGACCCAAAACTGAATATCGCGGTCGAGCGTCAGGATAATATCCTGGCCGCGCTGCTGGGTGGGTATGTCTTCTGGCAGGTTGAGGGGAATGTTGCTGACCGACAGGTCAAGCACGCGGCCCGCCAGAATATCGTTATAAGCCCCCTCGACGCCCATCACGCCTTGCAGGACCTCATCAACGACAAAGCCAATCACATGACCCGCCAGGGTGCCCTGCGGATAAAAGCGCTTGGGAATCGACTCAATGGTGATGGCGGTCTTGCCAAGGTCAGCGATGGCCTGTCCCTGCTGCGCTGGCACGGGGCCCGCCACCATTTTCCATAACTCATCGCTAGTCAGGGTTTGACGCACATCATACTCGTCGGCCCCAAGTATCAATGCCAATTCGCCCGCCAGTCCCTCTGGGTCGGCGACCAGGCTCGGGCTGACACCAATGCGGTATTGCGGCGCATTAAACGCGAATGGCTCGCCATCGCGGTCATAAATCAGACCGCGTTCAGCCGGAATGCGGCGGATGGAGTTGACGCTGGCGCTGCCGCGCCTTTCCAATTCCTGTCGGACGGTGCGCGGATAAAACTGGAAATTCGCCAGATTTAACAGCAGGAAGCCAGCCATCAGCGCCAGGAAGATAATCACAAAAGGCAGTCGTGACTGGATGGTTGCCTGCTGTGGCGAAAGTCCCTGCATGGTTTGAATATCTCGCTAGCCACCAAATGCTTCAAATTGGTCTCGCAGCAGCGCCAGCTGCTGTTCGAGCCAGCCGCTAAATGTTTCGTCATAGACAGCTGCGATTTCGGCCGCGCTGTCGGTATTTGCCGAATCGACAAGGGCTGTCGTTCGTTCGGAGTCGGGATTATAGCCCGCAATCACCAGATAGTCGATGTCGGCATTGGTCGCTGGTCGGAAGCCGATTTCCTGCGCCCGCGTGAACAGGCGCGGCACCGTGCGCAAACTGGCGATTTCGCCAATCAGCTGCTCATTGGTGCGGCGGAGTCGGTCGCGCTGGCTAATCAAATCTTCGATGATGCGATTAGTCGTAGCAAAAGCCGCCACCTGCGACAAGTACAAGGTGCCCAGAATCAAAAGGATGGCAGCCCCCAGAATCGCAAGGGTCGCCGCCTGATTCCGAGTCTGGAAGCGCCGCTGACTCAAGGTGTGCTGAAACCAATTTTGCGCCATAATCCGCCAGTCGCCAATTTATCTCATCATAACTGTATCAGAAACAGAACTTTTCGCAAATACAGCTTTAATCTGATTCGAGCTTTTCGATAACGCGCAATTTTGCGCTGCGGCTGCGCGGATTGTCTCTGATTTCTTTCGCGCTGGCGGTAATCGGTTTGCGATTGACGAGCTTGACCTTGGCTTTTTTCGCCTGGATGGATGCCATGCCGGGCGGGGGAACGACAGCAGTCGCCATCTCTTTGAATGCCTGCTTGACGATGCGGTCTTCCAGGCTGTGGAAAGCAATCACCGCCAGCCTCCCGCCAGGACGAAGCAGGTCAACCGCCATGGGCAGGACGTTCTCGATGCTCTCCAATTCCTGATTGACTGCGATGCGCAGTGCCTGAAACACCTGGGTTGCCGGATGCGTTTTCCTTGATTTGCCGCGCGGTCGCGGCCGGGCCTGGGCGACGATTTCAGCCAGTTGTCGGGTGGTGTCGATGGGACGATGTTGGATGATGAGCCTGGCGATTTGGCGCGAGCGCCTTTCTTCGCCATAGCGAAAAAACAGGTCGGCAAGGTCTTGTTCCGAAAGCGAATTGACCAATTCATGCGCGGTCGTGCTGTTGCCAGCCGCGTCAAAGCGCATATCCAGCCGCGCATCATGCTGAAAAGCGAAGCCGCGCTGCGGGCTGTCCAGCTGAATCGACGACAGCCCCAAATCCAGGACAATCGCATCGACCGCATCCCAGCCTCGCTCCAGCGCTTTTTCGCGCATGTGCAGATAACTGGCATGGCAGAAGGTGACGCGGTCGTGATAAGCCGCCAGATTCTGCCGCGCGATGGCGATGGCTTCGGGGTCAAGGTCGAAGGCTAATGCTTCCCGAAGGCCGGCTTCAAGCAGGGCGCGGGTATGACCGCCGCCGCCGACTGTGCCGTCAATAAGCCGATGGATGCCGCCTCCGTCTGGCAGGAGCATATCCACAAGGGAGTCCGACAAGACGGGAATGTGAGTTCTCACGGGTTGTGTATCCTTTTCGGTTGAAAAAACTTTACCACAGCCGCTCGGCGGCAGCGCTTAGGTCTACCACGCTTACACAAAATAATAAGCCTTCTGCTCGTGCGGGCAAAGTGGTTTATTAAAAAGAGGACACAGAGAAAGAGCGCATTTTGCTACTGGCGGGCCTCAGGTGATAACGGAATGCTTTATGGAGAAAACAGATTCGTGCTACAATAAAACCCATTTCCGAAGACCGTCAGACTGACTGCAATGTGTTATGGAATACCAAAAATCCCGACATATTGAAATCATCCTCAAGAACCTGCCGCTGAAGCCTGGTGTGTATCTGCTGAAGAATCGGGATGGCAAAATTATCTATGTGGGCAAGGCGAAACGTCTGCGCTATCGCGTGCGCAGTTACTTTACGGCAAATGCAGATGGCAGCAGCAAGACCCTGCGTCTGCGCGATGAAGTGGATGACATCGACTTTATTGTCACCGAGAACGAGCTCAAGGCGCTTATCCTTGAAGAGACGCTCATCAAAAAGCACAAGCCACGTTATAACATCGCGCTCAAGGATGACAAACGCTATCCCTATATTCGCGTCAGCTGGCAGGATGCCTTCCCCAAAGTCGAGACAACGCGCCAGATTGAAGGCGGCGGGGCGCGTTATTTTGGTCCCTATTCGGCCATGTGGGCGGTGCAGAATACCTTGCGCGTCTTGCGGCGAGCCTTCCCCTATTTGACCTGTGACCGTGACATTGACGGGCAGGATGAACGCGCCTGCCTGTTCCATGACATCAAATTATGCAACGCGCCTTGCATCGGGGCGGTCAATCGTGAGCAGTATCGCGCCATGATTCAGGAGTTGATGAATGTCCTCAATGGTCGCGCCGAAGCGGTGCAGAAGCGCCTGATGGGCGAGATGATGCAAGCGGCGGAGAAGCTCAATTTTGAAAGAGCCGCCGCCATCCGCGACCAGCTTCAGGCGATTGATTACATCACGGATAAACACAAGGCGGTCGGCAAGAATATGACTGACCATGACGTGATTGCGCTGGCACGGAATGAGCGGGATGCGACGGTGCAGATTATGTTTGTGCGCAACGGCAAGCTCATCGGCAGCGATTCACGCATGATTGACAATACCGAGGATGAATCCGACGAAGCCGTCCTGGAGCAGTTTATCAGCCAATTCTATGCCAATGCCAGCAATATCCCGCGCGAGCTTATCCTGCCGAACGAAGTCGAGGAGGCACGCATCCTCGAACGCTGGCTGAGCGATAAACGCGCTGGCGCCAAGGTCTCGATTCATGTTCCTCAGCGCGGCGACAAGCGCAAGCTGATGCGACTGGCGCAGGAAAACGCGGTCGAAAGCCTGCAAATGATGCGGGCGCAGTATGAGGCCGATGCCACCAAACACGAACAGGCGATGAGCGAATTGCAGCAGGCGCTGGAATTGCCGCGGATTCCCAACCGCATCGAATGTTATGACATCAGCACCACTCAAGGCACGGCGATTGTTGCCAGCCGAGTCGTGTTTGTGCGCGGGATGGCGCGAAAAAGTGAATATCGCCGCTTTAACATCCGCTCAGTGTCGCATGAAGGGTCAGATGATTATCAGTCCATGCGCGAGGCCTTGACGCGGCGCTTCATGCGCTGGAAAAACGCGGTCGAAGCCGAAGCCACTTTGACGCCCGATGGCAAGGACAGGGCAGAAACCTGGCGGCGGCTGCCGGATTTGCTTTTGATTGATGGCGGCAAGGGACAGCTGAATGTCGCCAAAGCGGTGCTGGACGAATTTGGGCTGGGCGACCGCGTACCTTTGGCATCGCTGGCGAAGCGCATTGAAGAAATTTATCTGCCAGGCAAAGCCCACTCCATCCTGCTGCCACGCCGCAGCGAGGCGCTCTATCTGGTGCAACGTGCGCGTGACGAGGCGCATCGTTTTGCCCTCACCAGCCATCGCCAGCGCCGCCGCAAGATGAGCCTGGCAAGTCGGCTGGAAACCATCCCTGGCATTGGTCCCAAGCGCCGCAAGCTCTTGCTCAAGCACTTTGAGAACTCGATTGATGCCATCAAAAGCGCCAGCATCGCCGAGCTATCGGCTGTAAGAGGCATCAGCAAGGAAGTCGCCTCCGCCATTAAGAGTCATCTTGATTGACAAGGGGGCGCCCTGGGGCAGTACGCATAAATTTGTGCAAAATATATGAATCAGATTGGCATATCTTCGTTAAAGCCGCTACAATGTAAATGCTTACATCCAGGATGCTGGACGCACAGTGGACATATACATCGATGGTACAGCGAAAGTTTATCTTGCTGGTATATTGATAAGCACTAATGGGATAAATGAAAACTGTACTAAATCGGCATAAGGAAAGGACATGAAAAAATGGATATTATGGGACTAGGTATTCCTGAACTTGTAAATATGCTGCTGATTCTAGCATTTGGGATAGCAGGGATTGTAATAGCTATTCGCTATTTCGGTCGCCGTCGATAAACAAGTCAATTAGGGCAGGGCTCGCGTGGTATCGAAAGTGAGCCTCGTTATCGAAAAGCTCACTCCAATGAGTGGGCTTTCTGTTTGCTAGGATATATCATCCCTTAAATTTTCAACTGATGCACATGACGGATGAAATTTTGCTGCCGCAGGATGTCCATCAGCGGCTCGTCGAAATTGGCGTTGCTCACATAAAACAGATGTGCTAAAGTAACAAATCGAATAGGACGAAAGCGTTTTTATGTATCAGGCTTTCGAGACCGAAAAGGAAATAATAAATGACTGAATCGAATCCTTACAGAGACTTCACTCAGCGTCTCAAACTGTTGATTCGTAAGCACCCAGCCCTCATCACAATGACTTTGAGTAATATTTTCACCATGCGCTTGATTGGGAATAAGACACATGGTGACCTTGCCGAGATTGCCATATCCGAGTTTGTTAATCAGTATATGTACGACTTCACTTCGACTCATGTTGGCAAAGATCTATACCGCGCCAAATCGAAAGAAGAAGACATAAGTGTTAGAAATGATATGACTCAGAAGGAAATGCTTGTCAGCCTGAAAGCCTACGGTGTCGGGCCGCTCCAACTGTCCACTGACAAGAGCGCCCGTATGTTTCCTCGACTCTTGGCTGAAGACGATGATGTGATCCAGGAGCGTGAAAGAATTCAAGTCATCCTTGAGGATGAAGCATTTCAAGATGTTCGGGAAATGAATATTCTTCCTCTGATATATGACGAAAAGCAACAGAAATGTAATATCATGGTTTTTGACTTTGATGCGATGAGAAATCAGACGGCTGTGATTGAAAAGGTTACGAGCGGACGCGGCAGGAGACATCCAGTGTTTAGATTCCTCGACGATGAAGCAAGATACATCTGCGAGGTAAGGTATGGTGATGCCACGGCAAATGCCCTGCAACGCGGATTGTGGACACATACCCGTAATGCTGTTAAACATTTTGACAGTATTACCAATGGATGGATTGATTATACTCATAATTTAGTTCTGGTTAAACTCTTCTCTCATGCTCTGGTTTCGTCAGAGAATGGGCATCAGCAAGCCTTGCGTGAAATTAAACGGGACATACAGAAAATCATGGAGGGCGAGCGCTTGTGAATCGTGTGTTTGTACAATATGATTTATTTTCAGACCGTGCTGTTCCACAGGTCAAAACCGAAGGCATCAAATATATCGGCTCAAAGCTGCGAATGCTTCCTTATATCCTTGAAATCACGATGCGAATTGGTGCGCGTTCAGTGTTGGATGGTTTCACGGGCTCAACGCGGGTTGCACAGGCATTTGCCCAAATCGGCTGTGATGTTATCGCCGTGGATATATCCAAGTGGTCGAAAGTGTTTGCAACTTGTTACCTGCGAAATGAGCGCGGTGAAGGCATCAAAGACATACTGGAAGAACTCAATAGCGTCGAGCCGGTTGATGGCTGGTTTACCGAGCATTATGGCGGGGAGGTGCAAACGCCAGTGGTGAACGGGTACAAGAAACCCTGGCAAAAACACAACACCCGCAAACTGGATGCCATTCGAGAACGAATAAGCCAGATGAATCTAACCCCAGTGGAAGAGGCAACCGCGCTAACCAGCCTTATGCTGGCGCTTGACCGAGTGGATAGCACTTTAGGACACTTTGCGTCCTATTTGAAAGAGTGGGCGCCGCGCTCATTCAACAGCCTCGTTCTCAAAGAGCCTCTTTTTATTGCCACAGCAGGCAAGCATCGTGTTGAGTGTGGCGATATATTCAAAATCATAGAAAATATGCCCGAAGTAGACCTCGCATATCTTGACCCGCCATACGGTTCAAACAACGAGAAGATGCCACCATCACGAGTGCGGTATGCGTCATATTATCATATTTGGACAACGGTATGTCTCAATGATAGACCCGAAGTGTTTGGCAAGGCGCGGCGGCGGGTAGATACACGCGATACTGTGGCAGGTTCAATCTTTGAGGAATTTCGGCGTGGGCCGAGCGGCAGGTTTTTGGCTGTGGAAGCAATAGAGCGATTGATTGAGAAAATTCCTGCCAGGTATGTTTTGCTGTCATACAGTTCAGGTGGCAGAGCAACCGCAAGCGAACTGATGGAAATGCTTCAGGAAGTCGGGGAGATCCAAGAGATTGCCGAAATTGAGTATAAGCGGAATGTGATGGCGGGAATGAGATGGACAAACGAGTGGATAAGACCGAAGGAAGATAAAAATATTGAATACTTATTTTTGTTGAGGAAGTAAGCTCGGATACTTTTGAAGTATATTGCCCCCTAGAAATTTCCTTAAATTTTCAACTGATGCACATGACGAATAAAATCTTTTTGCCGCAGGATGTCCATCAGCGGCTCGGGGACGGCTTCGTCGAAGTTGAGAACCGTCAGGGTATGGCCGCCGGGTTCGGCGCGGCCGGTGTGCCAACTGGCGATATTGACCCCGTGTTCCGCCATCAGCGTGCCGACCTTGCCAATCACGCCAGGCTGGTCGTAACTGCCCATGATGAGCAAATGACCGCGTGGCTCAAAGTGAATGCGGTAGTCATTGATTTGCAGAATGTAGGGTTTCTGACGGTCGAGCAGGGTGCCGGCGATGCTGATGTCTTCGTGGTCTTCGAGCGAAATCTGACAGGTGATGACATTGCTGTATTCACTGATTTTAATGCCTTTCACCTGAGTAATCTGCCAGCCGCGCTCGGTCGCCAGCACGGGAGCATTGACAAAGCCGACCTTGTCGCCCAGAATCGGAATCAGCAACCCCTTGAGGATGCCTACGGTCATCGGTTTGATGAGGCCGTTCATATCCTCGCCGATAATCTCAATAGCAACCCGCCTGACTGGACTGCGTGCCAGAATGTGATGCAAGGCGCCGATGCTTTCCGCCAACTGCATATAGGGGCGAATATGCTCATAGTTCACGCCTGGCAGCAACGGCATATTGACCACATTGCGATAATCGCGGTCGTTCAGGGCATCCACAACCTGCTTGACGATTTGCATGGATAAATCCTGCTGGGCTTCGGCCGTGTTGTCGCCAATGTGCGGTGTGTGAATGACGTTATCCAAGCCAATCAGAGGGCTGTTGAAGGGCGGCTCTTCGTTCCAGACATCCACTGCGATGCCGCCCAAATGCCCGCTTTTGAGCGCCTCGGCCAGCAAGGCCTCTTTAATGACACCCCCGTGCGAGGTGTTGATAAAACAGGCGCCAGGTTTCATCTGCTTCAGGCTGTCCGCCGTGAGGAAGTCTTGCGTCTCACGGGTTGCTGGCACATGCACGCTGACATAATCGGCAGAACCCAGCAGTTCGCGCAGGCCAACCAGCAGGATGCGCGGGTCGCTGACCTGCTCTTCGCTGATATAGGGGTCGTAGGCTCTGACAGTCATGCCGAATGCCAGGCACAGCCGCGCCACCCGCTGTCCGACCCGTCCCAAGCCGACAATGCCGATGGTTTTGCCATATAGCTGTCTGCCGACCTGCTGCTGACGGTCGAACAGCCACCAGCCTTCACGCAGGCTGTCATGGATGGCTGGCAGATTGCGGTTGAGCGCCAGTAGCAGCGTCAGGGTGTGTTCGGCAGCCGCAACAGCGCCCACGCCCGGCATGTTCATCACCAGGATGCCGCGCTCGGTCGCATATTCGATATCGATGCCGGTTAAGCCGGCAGACATGCGGGCAATCAGTTTCAAGTCGGGCGCATGTTCAAGCAATGGGGCATCCAGCTTGAAATCGTCACGGGTGATAATGGCAGTGGCATACTGCAATGCCTGCCGCACATTGGAGGTCTTGGGCGGGACGCTGGTCACAGTGATGTTATCGCTGGCTTTAAGCTGTGCGATGCTTGCCGAAGTGAGGTCGGTCGCCACCAAGATATGCTCTTGGGTCAAGAGAACCAGCCTTTCATTTTGAACTCATCCAATACCTCGTGCAGGCTGCTGTAGAGCCTGTCGTTGATGCCGTCAAAGTCAGCCAGGCTGGAATGGGATAAATCTGGCACGGTGTAGCAGGTCATGCCGGCAGCCAGCGCCGACTGCGTTCCAGCAGGACTGTCTTCCAGCGCCAGGCATTGCGCTGGCGGGCATCCGATTTGCGCGGCGGCATGTAAATAGATGTCGGGCGCCGGTTTGCCCCGCGCCATAGATTCTGCCGAATAGCGCTGCGGAATGAACTTGTCCCAGCCGAGCAGAGCCAGAAAATGCTCGATGATGGATTGCGGCGAACTGGATGCAATCGCGCGGGGGATGTCCTTTTCGCTGGCGTAGCGGATAATATCCTCGGCGCCGGGACGCGGTTTGATTTTCTCCCGCGGCATCTCCATCATGCCAGCCACCAGTCGGGCCGCTGCCTCGGCCGGCGAAGCGGCGACTTTGGGATAATGGCGGCAGATAATGGCGGCAAATTCCTCAACCCGCAAGCCGACGGTTAAATCCCGCACCTCATCGGTGTAGCTGTAACCGCCCGCTTCGATGATGCTCGCTTCGATTTCATACCAGACTGGCTCAGAATCCACCAGCAGGCCGTCCATGTCAAAGATAATTGCGGCAAAGCTCATTTTCAGATAATGTCCTCGAATTCCTGAATAAATTCACTGCGCTGGCTCGCGCTGCTGAAAAGCAGATGATGCCGCTGTCGCGCCAGTCGAATGCCTTTGCGATAAAGCGCCTGATGTGGCGTGGCCTGCACGGCATGCCAGCCCTTGCGACCCGCCGACAAGGGTAGAATGACCGCCAGCGAAGCCACCTGCGCGAAGACCTCCGCTTCTGCCTTGACCTTGTCGCGGGTGACAACGCCGCCATAACCCACGAACAGGTCAACCGTCTCCTTGGTGGCCAGGTCGGACGAGCCATCGCCAACCATCATCCGCCTGCCAGGCAAATCGCCAGTTAATTCGTTGATGATTTTGGCTTTGCCGCTGGAGGCGGTCAGGGGACCCTCGTTGTAATCCAGGTAGGTTTTGGATTGCTGCGCCTGTGGCTCATGGTAACGCCACCATTCGCCAGAAAGCTCATTATATTCCAGTTCGACCGCCCGAATCTGTGCCGGATTGACACCCAGCCGCCGACCGAATCCCTTTACCGCGTCAATCAGCCCGCCGCTAATGATAAAGACATGCTTTCCCAGAAATTGCAATGCTGCGACAAGCTCTTGCGCATCCTCGACCATCGTTTCCCAATAGCGTTCCTCAACCGCTTTCAGTTGAGCGCGAGTGGGGCGAATCGCTTTCAGGCGTTTGCCATAGACTTCAGCCAGGTCAAGCTCGCCATTCATCGCCTTGTTGGTCAGCAGCCCGACGCGCCCCGCCTTGCCTTTGAGCCGAGCAAGCTCATCAATGCCTTCGATGCTGGACAAGGTGCTGTCACAATCGAAAAAAATCAGGTCATAGCTGGCCCAATGGGTCTTTGGCATTCGGGTGTATCCCCCTGACAGGCTTACATGGCTGGCAAGCAAATCGAAACCATTATAGTCCCTTCAGCTTAAATGTGTACAGTTGTCTGTCAGGGTGCTTCGCCAAAATTTGCATATCTGTGCGCGGCTGAATATAATTCTGTTTGAGCAAACTAACTTAAGGAGAGTTTTGTAATGCGTAATCCACGTGTACTTTTGCATCTGATTATGGCTGTTTTATTTTTGACACTGCCAATCGCAGCAACGGTTGCCCAGGATGCTGACATCATGGATCCAGCCACCTTCGGGTTGAACGCGGATAAACCCTATGATGGAACAGAGCTGCAATTCCTGATTTGCTGCAGTACAGCGCCGCAGTTCGCATCGCTGGCGGCAAAAACCAACAGCGAATTCACCGCCATGACCGGCATCACAGCGACCTGGGGGGATTTGCCTTTCGGGTCTTTCCAGGAGCAGCTGTATCTGGAAGCCACCAACCCCAATACAGAATTTGACCTTGTTGCCTGGGTCGATGCCTGGGGAACCAATATCTACGATTTTCTGCATCCCCTGAACGACTTTATTGCCGAGGCCGGCATCGACTGGGACGATTATTCACCCGCCTATCAAGGCGCATCGTCTGGCAATAGCGATACCATCTATGGTTTGCCTTTCCGCGGGCATCCGCAAATGCTGTTCTATCGCGCAGATGTTTTTGAATCGCTGGGCTTGGATGTTCCTCAAACATGGCAGGATGTTTCGGCCGTCAGCGAAGCGATTGTTGCGAGTGGCATGGATATTTCACCGATAGCGATGTACTACGGACTCAATGTCGATCAAAACCTGTTCAACTGGTACAGCCATCTGTGGGGCGCAGGAACAGATATTTTTGATGAAAACTGGGAGCCCATTTTCAATAACGAACTGGGGGTGCAGGCAACAGAGCAATACATGAGTTACCTGCGCAGCGGTTACACGGCTGAATCGGCAATAGCATGGAACGAGCAGGAAGCGAATCTGGAAATGGTTCAGGGCCGGGCCGCCATGTTCGTTGGCTGGTGGTGGATGGCAAGCCGCGTTACTAATTCAGACCTTCCCGAAGTTGCGGACAACGCTGGTTTCGCTCCCGCGCCCGGTTGGGAAGGTGGCGATATTGCCTCTTACGGTTACTTGTGGCCGGTGGGTGTATTAGACCAGTCAGACAGCCGCGATGCTGCCCTGGAATATCTGAAATGGCTGACCCATCCGATTACAGAGCGCCGTGTTGTTCTTGATGAAGAAGACCCCGCTCTGGATACGAATGTGGCGGTTCGCTTGTCTGTCCTGGCAGATGAGGAAGTCAACGAAGTCCATAATGGACTGCAAGGGGTTGCCTCTGCGATTCTTTCGGATGCACGCACCATTCCATTGATTCAGGAATATACGGAGATTATCCCCATTCTGGCGGAATCCATCAATGAAATCGCAACGAATCCAAACGCGGATATTCAAGCTGTATTGGATATTGCAGCCGAAGATGTCCGTTTTGTCATGCAAGCAGCCGGGTATTATGACTAAACCGTAACCCCCGGCGGTTCTAATGAGGGTATGATAGCAGTTATTGTACCCTCGTTTTATATACAGTTGTCCCGCTCTTTTCGATGCTCATTTTGTTGACGGGAATATCTTATGCGCAAGAAACGCTGGGTGCCATGGGTACTGATTGCGCCAGCATTGACCATCATCGTTTTAACGACGATATACCCGCTTTTGGCAGCGCTTTTTTTCAGTTTTCACAAGTATAACCTGCGCCGCGCGCCACAATGGGCCATTCAACTCGCCAGCGAAGCCGGCGACCCCTTGATAACGATTGACTGGAGTTTGCTGTCACTCGACAATTATGCCCTGGCATTCAGTGATGCGCGTTTTATTAACAGTTTGCAGGTTACTTTCTGGTTCACAGTCATCAGTGTCGCCTTGTCGGTCATCATCGGGCTGTTCATTGCGGTCGTCGTCCAAAAAGGCGGCACCCTGCACACCTTCACCAAAGTTTTATTGATATTCCCTTTTGCTGTCAGTCCAGCGCTCAAGGGCTATAGCTGGCGATTTATGCTCAACGAAGAATACGGGATTTATGACCTGCTCATTGACAGCGCAATCGTGAAGCCATTGAACGGGTTGATTGCATTGGCAAATGAATTGCCATTTCTCAGTATCCCGGTTCTAAGTGAGTCGGTTGTTTGGCTGGGCGATCAGTTCTGGGCCTTGTTTATGCTTGCCATGAGCGAGGTTTGGGGTTGGGCGCCATTGATTGCGCTCATGTTTGTTGGAGCTCTGGGATCCATCGATACCCAGATATTTGAGGCTGCCCGTATTGACGGCGCGAACAATTTTCAGATTTTTTGGCGTGTCACCCTGCCCATGCTGCGCCCGGTCATCTTGATTGTCACCATGCTGAAGGCGATTTTTTCGTTAAAAATGTTTGACCAGGTCGTGACGATGACGGGTGGCGGGCCTGTGCGGGCAACGCAAACCATAAACTTTTATATCCATCAGGTTGGCTTTGTGCGCAGCCTGGACATCGGATACGCCTCGGCAATGGCGTACATTTTGGTCATTGTCTTAACGATTCTGGCGGCTTTGTATGTGTCCTTTGTTTTGAATCGCCAATAAGCCTACCGGGCGAAAGATGCGGATGATGACATCAAATTTCACTGCCTATCCAACGAGTTTCAAAAAGCGTCCTCTGGTCAATCGGGTTCAGCGCAGCGGCACGCACATATTGGAAATGCTGGCGTTGATGCTCATTATTTTCTTTATTATGCTGCCCATTGTGTGGCTGGCGCTGACTGCTGTCAAACCACAGGAAAAGGCATACACCACAGATATTGTCTTTCAGCCAACGCTGGACAACTTTCGCATCATTTTCTCGGACGAATCGGTGATTATCAATGAAGGAACTGAACGCCAGCGGGGTGAAATGGGTCGTAATATGCTGCCCAGTGTTGTCAATAGCGTTGTGGTTTCCGGGGCGACCATTTTGATTGCCATCCCCTTGGCAACCATCGCCGCTTATGCCTTTAGCCGTTATTTGTTTTTGGGCAGCCGCGTTTTGCTTGTGTGGATTTTGACCACCCAGTTTATACCCGCTATTGTGGTCGCCATTCCGTTTTTTACGCTGTTTCGGTCCCTTGAAATTCTGGGACAATCCTTATTAGGCACGCGAATGGGGTTAATCATTGTCAATATGTCGATTGTCCTCCCCTATGCCATCTGGATGATTAAAGGCTTTGTCGATGCGCTTCCGACCGAAATTGAAGAAGCCGCTTATGTGGACGGCTGCAACGATTTCCAGGTGTTGTTCTACATATCACTGCCGTTGATTCGGCCGGGCATTTTAGTCGCTTCGGTATTTGCCTTCATCATGTCCTGGAACGAATTTCTGTTTGCGCTGATTATTGGACGCGAGATGCGAACCATGCAAGTCGCCTTGATGACGACCAGCGGCGCTCGCGGCATTATGTGGGAACAGATGGCGGCGGCTGGTTTGGTGGTTATGATTCCCATCTTCTTTCTGGCCCTGTTCATTCGCAAGAATGTTGTCAATGGGCTGACCATGGGCGCCGTCAAATGACAGCTGCTTACGCTTGAGTCTCAGCAAGCCCTGCTTTATAATCTAACTCTGATTAGATTAATCGCGCCATTCTCCAATACAGGAAGGAGCGCTCTGTTGGCACGAAAACCTGCCGACCAATCGGTCAATCGGGAAGATATTTTATGGGCAGCAGCCGAAGTCCTGCGCCACAATGGCTATGATGCCACTACTATGAAGGATATTGCCGCCCAGGTCAATTTAACTGCCGCCAGCTTGTATCATTATTTCAAAAGCAAAGACTTCCTGCTGCTGAATGTGCTCGAACTGGGGCTCGACTTGACCATCGACAAGCTGGAAGGGATTGTCACTTCGGATTTGTCCTGCGCCAAAAAACTGGAGGGGATGATTCGTTCTCATGTGATGAGCGTGACCAGCAATGTAGCTGTGGGAGCGGCGATGGTTTTTGAAATCCGCGCCCTGCTCCATGTGAGCGCCAGTGGCCGGAATGGAGAAAACAGACGTCATCCCGAATTTATAGAACGCCGCAATCAGTTTTTTGCCCGCCGCGATTATTTCGAGGCCTTGTTCCGAGATGTGCTGGAGGCTGGCATCGCAGCTGGCGAGTTCCGTCAGGCAGATTGTGCCATTGTGGCGAAAGCCATCCTGGGCGCGCATAATTGGGTGGGCGTCTGGTACAAGGAGGAAGGTCGTTTGTCTGGCGAAGAGATAGCGAATGTGATGGTCGATATTTTTCTGACATCGCTGCGGCGCGGCAATTTCGATAAATAGTCAGGCTGCGAGGACAAGTCGAATGCGTTTATTGGATGGAAGAACGGCAATCATTACGGGTAGTGGGCGTGGCATTGGCGCGGCGGCCGCACGGTTATTTGCCCGTCACGGCGCCAAAGTTGCGGTCGCGGATATTGATTTGACGCCAGCAGAAGCAACCGCAGCCGAGATTGCAGCCGCCGGTGGGCGGGCGATTGCGCTGGCCGCTGATGTCACTGATGAGGGCAGCATCGATGAACTGGTGGGGCGGACAGTGGAGAGCTTTGGCGGGATTGACGTTCTGGTGAATAACGCTGGCTACACCTGGGATGGCATGATGCACAAGATGTCCGATAAGCAGTGGGAGTCCATGCTGGCGGTGCATCTCACGGCGCCCTTCAAGCTGATTCGGGCTTGCATCCCCTATATGCGCGAACAGGCGAAGCGGGAACAAGCCGAAAGCGGGCGGGCGAAGGCACGCAAAATCATCAATATCAGCAGCATATCGGGGACGCGCGGCAATGTCGGGCAGGCGAACTACAGCGCTGGCAAGGCGGGTGTGGCTGGCTTGACCAAAACACTGGCAAAAGAGTGGGGGCGCTTCAACATTCAGGTCAATGCGCTGGCATTTGGTTATATTGATACGCGCTTGACGGCAGCCAAAACGGATAACAATTTCACCGAACGCGCCGGGCAGCGCGTCAAGCTGGGCATTCCTGAGGAATTGCGGCGGATGGCGCCGCTGCTTATTCCGGCGGGACGTGCGGGGACAGCCGAAGAGGCGGCGGGACCGCTACTGTTCCTTGCCAGTGAATTGTCGAATTATGTCTCCGGTCAGGTGATTGAAGTGACGGGCGGACAGTAAGCGGCGATGAAAAAACGAGTTTTATCACCGTATTTACCGACATATCTATTTGAAGCGGAGGATTAAGCGCATGGAACGCATCTTAATCACGGGCGCAAATCGCGGCATCGGCTTTGAGCTTGTTCGGCAGTATGTCGCTGATGGCGATGTCCGAGTGTTTGCCGCCTGCCGTCATCCTGACCGAGCCGAGCAGCTGAATGCCCTGACGAAACATCATGCCGAGCAGGTGCGGATGCTTCAGTTGGATATTAACGATAGCGCTTCCATCGATGCCGCGGTGAAAACGCTTGAAGCAGAGGTTGCGGGGTTAGACCTGCTCATCAACAATGCCGGCATCTTCCCCAAAGGCGAGCATCAATCGCGTAATTTGGGAGCGCTGTCGGCAGATGACCTGGCCGAGGTCATCATGACCAACTCGGTTGGTCCGCTGATGGTCACGCAGGCTTGCCGTCACCTGCTGAAAAAGGGGAATCAGCCGCGGGTGGTGATGATTTCGTCGGCGATGGGTTCGCTGGGGGCTGCCAGTGGCGGGTCTTATGCCTACCGCATGAGCAAGGCAGCCATGAACATGGCGGCGCGGGTGCTGGCGCAGGACAGCGCCATGTCGGGCATTGTCACTGTTACCACCCATCCTGGCTGGGTGCAGACGGATATGGGCGGGTCGGCGGCGGCGCTGACCGTGCAGGAATCGGCAAGCGGCCTCAAAAAGCTCATCAGCGGCTTGACCCCTGCCGACCAGGGCAAGTTTTATCGTTGGGATGGCTTGGAGCATATCTGGTGAGTCGCAGCGCAGTCATCAAGCAAAAGCGAAAGGCAAAGGTTCAGATGGGATATGAAATCAAAAAGGCGGCGGTCATTGGTTCAGGCACGATGGGCGGCGGCATCGCGGCACTGCTGGCAGGGGTCGGCATCGAGACCCTCCTGCTGGATATTCCGCCCGCAGGCACCTCGGCGGCAGATGGCCCGAAAGTTCGCCATGCCATCGTCGCGGCCAATCTCAAGGCGCTGGGCAGGATGCGGCCGCCACAATTATTCAGTCCGAACGATTTGGCAAATATCCGCCTTGGCAGCATTGAGGACGACCTGGAAAAAGTGGCGGCTGCCGATTGGGTCATCGAAGCGATTGTCGAAGACCTCGATGTCAAGCGCGGCTTGATGTCCAGACTGGTCGAGGTGGTCAAGGATGAGGCCATTATCAGCACGAACACCTCCGGCATTCCGATTCAAAGCATCGCCGCCGGCTTGCCGGGACGATTCGCCAGACGCTTCCTCGGGACGCATTTCTTCAACCCGCCGCGCTATCTGCGTCTGTTGGAAATCATCTCGCACGCCGACACCGATGCCGAGATTGTTGATTTTATGCTGCGGTTTGGGTCCGAAAAGCTGGGAAAAGGCACGGTGCTGTGCAAGGATACGCCCAATTTTATCGGCAACCGCTTTATGTCCATGTCGGGTATGCAGGCAACCAACTATGCCCTGGACCATGGCTACACCGTCGAGGAGGTCGATGCGCTCACGGGTCCCCTGATTGGCCGCCCGAAAACAGCCACATTCAACTTGAACGACCTGGTCGGTTTTGATATTGCCGTGGGGGTGGCCCGCAACCTTTATCATGCCATCCCCGATGACCCCGCACGCGAATTGCTGCGCCATGCGAAAAACACCGCGCTATCCGATAAATTGCTGAAAAAGGGCTGGCTTGGGCGCAAGACGGGCAAGGGCTTCTATCACATGCGGCGTGAGGGGGGCAAAAAAGAATTATGGGCGCTCAATCTGGAGACGCTGGAATATGAACCGCCGAGCCGAGTCCGCTTTGACAGTGTGGGACGCTACCGCAAAGTAGAACCGCTTGGCGAGCGCATCCGTCTTTTGATGCGTGCCGATGACCGCGCCGGGCGGTATTTGTATCATCTCCATGGCTTCCTGTTGGCTTATGCTTCGAATCGCGTGCCAGAAATTACGGATTCGATTGTGAATGTCGACAATGCGCAGAAGTGGGGTTTCGGACATCAGATGGGGCCTTTTGAAATCTGGGATGCCATTGGTGTTGCGGATACGGTTGACCGCTTTGAGGCTGATGGCTATCCGGTGGCGGACTGGGTTAAAGCGATGCTGGCTAGCGGGAAATCGACCTTTTATCAGCGCGATGCGGGCGGCAAGGTCAGCGGCTATTATAGCCCGCAGGCTGGCGATTACCTGCCCCTGGTCAAAGACCCGCGCGAAATCACGATAGCCGACCTGCGAGCGGGCGGCGCCCAAATCTGGAGCAATGGCGACGGCAATGTTTATGATATGGGCGATGGCGTGCTGCTGTGGGAGTTTCATACCAAGCAGAACAGCATCACCGCCGCTTTGATTGAGTCTGGCTGGAAAGCGCTGGAATGGCTCGACAGCGCGGCCTACAAGGCCCTGGTTGTCGGCAATGATGGCGAGCGTTTTTCGGTTGGCGCGAATCTTGACCCGACGGCGCTGATGGAAGGCCTTGCGGGTATTGAAAAGACCCTGGTCGCCTTGCAGGATTTGACGCAGGCGCTGCGTTATGCGAGCAAACCCGTGGTCGTGGCGGCGCATAATATGGCGCTTGGCGGCGGCGCGGAACTGGTGATGTCGGGGACGGCGGCGGTGGTTCATGCAGAATTGTACATGGGTTTGGTCGAGGCTGGCGTTGGGCTGGTGCCGGCGGGCGGGGGCTGTAAAGAACTGCTGCGCCGTCTGGTGAACCCGTTGGCGCGGCTGGGTTCGGATGATATTCTTTCACAGTTGCCAAGCGTGATGGCGGGTTTGCAGAAGGCATTTGAAAATATCGCCACAGCCAAAGTCAGTGAAAGCGCCCAACAGGCGAAAGCGCTGGGCTTTTTGGCTGCTGACGACAGAATTGTGATGAACCGCGCCTATTTGCTGGGCGAGGCAAAAGCGCTGGCGCTGGCGCTCGGTGAAACCTATGCCCCGCAAAAGCCCGAACCGATTTATGCGGCGGGTCGTGATGCCTATGCAGCGCTGATGATTGCCGTCGCCGGATTTAGGGAAGCCGGCTATGCCAGCGAACACGATGCCCTGATTGCGCAAAAACTGGCCCATATTTTGACAGGGGCGGGTCTGGCGCAGCCGCAATGGGTCAGTCAGCAGTATTTGCTCAATCTTGAGCGCGGCGCATTTCTGGAGTTAATTATGGAAAGCAAGACGCAGGAACGGATTATGCACATGCTGCAAACCAACAAGCCGCTGCGGAATTAGTTGATGCAGGGCAGCTGCGGGTTTATCCGAAATAGCAAGAACTAAGAGAAAGGCAGCACTTATGCGTGAAGCAGTCATTGTAGGAATATCGCGCACTGCCGTGGGCAAGGCGATGCGCGGCAGCACCAAAAACGCCCGCTCCGATGAGATGGCGGCAGCCGTCATCAAAGACCTGATGCAAAAGACCGACGGGCGGCTTGAGCCAGCTGACATTGATGATGTCATCATAGGCTGCGCTATGCCAGAAGGCTCGCAGGGCATGAACTTTGCCCGTGTGATTGCCTTGCGTGCTGGCTTGCCGGTGGATACGCCAGGGCAGACGGTCAACCGCTTCTGTTCGAGCGGCTTGCAGACGATTGCGCTGGCAGCCAACAGCATCATTGCCAATCAGGCGGATGTGGTGATTGCCGGTGGCGCCGAATCCATGTCGGGAGTGCCGATGTCCGGGCATCACCTCAGCCCCAACCCGTATATGGCAGTGCATGAGCCGAATGTGTACATGAGCATGGGCTTGACCGCCGAACGGGTTGTTTCGGAGTTTGGGATTAGCCGTCAGGATATGGATGAATTCGCTTGTCACAGCCATCGCAAGGCGGCGGCGGCCACGGATGCCGGCAAGTTCGCGCAAGAGATTGTCCCCTTTGAATGGGAAGAGACGGTGGTCGGGGCGGACGGGATGCCAGCGACCGTGAAAAAGGTCATCCATGTCGATGAGCATCTGCGCCGTGACACCACGCTTGAAGCGCTGGCGGGGCTCAAGCCAGTCTTTAAGCCGCAGGGGTCGGTGACGGCGGGCAATTCCAGCCCCTTGAGCGATGGCGCTGCCGCTGTCATTGTGATGGAGCGCCGTAAAGCCGAGCAGCTTGGATTGACGCCATTGGCGCGTTTTGTCGGCTTTGCCGTTGCTGGCGTGCGTCCCGAAATCATGGGCGTGGGTCCGGTTAAAGCCGTCCCGAAGGTGCTGGAACGCTGCGGACTGACCCTGGAGGATATGGACATCATCGAACTCAACGAAGCCTTTGCCTCGCAGTCGCTGGCGGTCATGCGGGAACTGGAATTGAATCCGGAAATCGTGAATGTCAACGGCGGCGCCATTGCGCTGGGTCATCCTCTGGGCTGTACCGGCGCCAAGCTGACCGTTCAGATTATCCATGAGATGAAACGCCGCGACAGCAGCTATGGCATGGTCACCATGTGCATTGGCGGCGGCATGGGCGCGGCTGGCATTTTTCAGAATCTCAACTAGCCGCCCAGCCCATCAGGACGGGATGATGTCCACATTTTATACCAGCGTGGCGCGATTTTATGATGCCGAAACAGGCGATAAAACCGATGATTTGCAGATGTACAGCCGTCTTGCCGCGGGTTATGAGGGCGACATTCTCGATGTTGGCTGTGGCACCGGGCGCGTGCTGATTCATCTGGCGCAGGCGGGTTATCAGGTTCACGGGATTGACAAGGACTCGGCGATGCTGGAGCGCCTCGCGCATAAGCTCCAGATGATGCCACATCTTCAGGACAGCATCGGCTATGTGGATGCTGATGTGCTGGGTTACAGCTATGAGCGCGAGTTTGCTCTGATACTCTTGAGCTATAATGCGCTGATGCACTTTCAGGAACAGGAGAGCCAGATTGCTCTGCTGCGGCGGCTGCGGGGCTGGCTGGCGAATGCGGGCCTGCTGGTGATTGACCTGCCCAATGCTGGCGATGTCTTCGCCTCGCAGGATACGGATGCGCTCATTTTGGAGCGCACCTTCCTCGAACCTGAATCGGGGCATTTGGTGATGCTGCAATCGGTCAGCTGGCTTGACCGCGTTATGCAGGTGCTGCATGTGGACTGGATTTATGACGAGATGGATGATGAGGGTCGGGTCAAGCGGATGATTGCGCCGCATCGTCTCCGCTATTTCTTTCAGCCCGAGCTTGCGCTCTTGCTCGAGCTCTGCGGTTTTGAGGTGGAGGCGGTCTATGGCGATACCGCCTGGGGGCCCTTTGAAGATGGCTGTGAGCGCATGATTGTCCTCGCCAGACCAGTCTGATTGGAAAGGCAGGCCATGTCAGAACTTTTGGATTATTTCAAGGCGCGGCAAGCGCCCATGCTCGACTTGCTGACCGAACTGGTGCGGCGGGAGTCCTTTACGCGCGACAAGGCGCGGGTCGATAAGCTGATGGATTTTATGGAAGCCAGGTTCAGGGATATGAATGCGGATTCCCTGAACCGCTATCCACAAGATGGCGTCGGGGATTTCCTGCTGGCAAAGTGGAATGACAAGGCGCCGGGCAAACCGTATCTGTTTCTGGTTCATGTGGATACGGTGCATCCCCCTGGCTCATTGGAAGCCATGCCCATCCAAGTCGAAGGCGGGCGCTATTATGGCCCTGGCGCCCTGGATATGAAAGCTGGCGCTGTCATTGCGCTGGAAGCCATTCGCGGTTTGCAGGCGCGGGGTCAACTGCCGTCTCGCCCGATTCATTTTCTGGTCACTAGCGAAGAAGAGATTGGCAGTCCTTTGTCCGAAGCGCTGATTAAGGAACAGGCGGCGGGCTGTGAATTGGTGCTGGTGATGGAACCCGCCACCCAGGAAGGCGCGATTAAGACCTGGCGCAAGGGGGGTGGCAAGTATGAACTGGTGGTAGAGGGCTTGGCCTCTCATGCCGGCATCGCGCCACAGGAAGGCATCAACGCGATTATCGAGTTCGCCCAACAGGCCCTCGAAATCCATCGGCTTAACGACCTCAAATACGGCACCTCGGTATCGATGACCCTGGTTGAGGGTGGCTCGGCGGGCAATGTCATTCCAGCGCAGGTGCGGGCGCATATTGATACCCGCGTGATGACCATGGAGGCGATGCAGGCATTGCACGAGGCATTATCGAGCCTGTATCCCAAGATGCCCGGCGCCAAGGTATCCTGTGTCCGTCAGGGGCATCGCCCGCCGATGGAACGCCGTCAAGGGCTGTTCGAGAAAGCCGCGGCGATTGGCAGGCAATATGGCGTGACAATTTATGAAGGCGGCACGGGGGGCGGTTCGGATGGCAATTTTACCGCCGCGATGGGCATTCCAACCCTGGATGGGCTGGGGGCGCATGGTGACGGGGCGCACGCTCTGCATGAACACATCATCAGCAGCAGTCTGCCACGACAGGCGGCGCTGATTGCCGCCATCCTGATGGATTGGAATCGGGCGGATTAGTCTGAAATCCCTCATTTGTCAGATTGGTACAAGCTCTCCTGTCAAGTTTTGGTGCATAGTTCCCTTTTTCTGAAGCAGGTCTTTGCTAATATCGTTGCATATTGGACTGTTGCGGAACCCTGCACATGGAAACCCTCTTTTTGTCGGCATTTGCGATGGCGATTGCCTTTGCCATCCAGCCGGGCGTGATTGGATTTGAAGCGCTGCGGCGCGGCATCTCTCATGGCTGGAAAGCTGCCTTACATGTTGAATTGGGGTCGCTGGTCGGCGATGGAGTCTGGGCAGCGATTGCGCTGACCGGCGTCTCGGTGCTGTTTCAGAATCCGACCATCACCCTGCTGCTGGGTCTTTTTGGCTGCGGCTTGCTGCTGCGCTTTGCCTGGGAAGCCTGGCGAGCCTCCCGTTCCGATGTCGAAATGGCGGCGGCGGGCGACAAGCGGTCAAATCATTTTGTCGCTGGGGCGATGCTGTCGCTGTCCAATCCACAGAACATCACGGCATGGCTGGGCATGAGCGGCACAATTATCGGGCTGGGTTTTCTCAATCCGCAGCCGATTCATCTGCTGGTGTTTTTTGTCGGCTTTATGACAGCGCAGGTTTGCTGGTGTTTTTTCTTTGCGACTGTGGTTGAATATGGTCGCCGCCTCCTCAATCAGCGCGTGTATCGCTGGATTCATCTGGCTTGCGCCGGCTTTCTGGCGTATCTGGGCGGGGCGCTGCTGCTGCAAACCCTGCAAATGGCCTTGGGGTAATCACAAGGCGGGAGTTCATTTTCGGCCGCCAGCCGCCTGATTGTCATCGTCCGCTTTGGTTTCTATCGGGCGGCAGACAAATGCCGGCACATCGTAACTTCGCCCGTTGCTGTGCGATAAGACACCGAGCCATCCGTTGTTGTAGACATAAACCACGGTATAGATTCCTCGGTCTGCCTCCAGGTAGGGCATTGAGAGGCGGACGGTTTGACCGCTCAGTATGCTGTGACTGCCGGGCATAGGCATTATCCTTTCGTCCCACGCTGCTGTCCAGCAAGAGTAGCACAAATGTTCTGTAAGCGCAAGGGCGAATTAGCTGATTCGAGGAGATTCTGAAGTTTGATGCGGAAACAGCTTTTACAGGCGGGCGGGTTAAATCTCGACGTAACGTTTCCATACCTCGGGCCCTGAACCCAGGGCAATCACGAGATAGCTGGTGCGCGGGGTTTTCGGCTCCCATTGAAGGCGCATACCGGCGACATGATGCAGTCGGTTGCCTTTGCGATGATTGCATTTTGAGCAGGCGCAGGCGGTGTTCGACCAGGTGTCCCTGCCACCTTTGGAACGCGGGATGATGTGGTCGATAGTAAAGTCGCGTTTGCTCAGGACTTTCCCTTTTTGCATCGTCCCCAGCTTGATGCCGCAATAGATGCAGGTATAGCTGTCGCGTATCAGGACGCCTTTGCGACTCCAGTGGGACTGGCGGCGTGGAACGTTGACGTAAGACCTGAGGGCAATGACGGATGGAATCTCGAATTGGGTGCGAACAGTGCGCAGGTATTGTCCTGTCTGTTCGACAGCGATGGCTTTGCCGGCAAGCAGCAGGTTGATGGCACGCTGAACTGTGATGATGGACAGCGGTTCCCATGTGCTGCCATTAAGGAGCAGGACCCGATATTGTAAGATGCTTGACCTGGACACTGTTTGAGCCTCTCGACTGTACCGACAGAATCCTCCCTGTATTATATACATGAAAGCGTGGACTTGCCCTATGGTTTTATTCCACCTTTTCCAATACGATGAGTCTCGGCTGCTTGTGTATTACCCGCAGCATGACGCCAGCTTTGGCTTGAGCGTTTTCCAACTCGTTGATGCTTTCCTGTGCGGTATAAATCAGGTCGCGCAGCCAGTTTATCAGGTCAGCAGGATTGTCAAATTCTGGCACTTTTTCCAGCCCGCCTTCACAGATGGCGGAATGCAGTTCGTCCATGCTCTCATACACGAAATCCAGGCGGCTGCCGCGCGGTAAAAGCTGGATTTGCGTTGGCGCTGTTTTGTTTAGGTTCATCATGGCGGCTTCACTTGTTCGCTAAGGTCGATATCGAATGAAAAAGGGCGTGTGACTTTGTGCGGTCTCACGCCCTTTTCGTGGCTTGATTTGAACGAGGTTGATTCACTGTCTGTATGTGAAACCTCTTTCATCGTGAGAACGACACCTTTTCCGCATCTCGTCTTTGGCGGGGGCATTACCGCTGCCTATGCTCAGTAATGAATCTGCCCGGACGGTTTTCGACGGTTTTCTGCCTTGGTCAAATGCGATAGAGCGGCGCGTACCGCCTTCTGAACCCGCTTGCCATGCCATAACAGCAGGGAAGAAACCGGAAAGACGAGGAAGGTTTTGGGTTATTTGAGTTTGGCTGTGTTTCATCATCTGATGTCCAGAGCGCGAGCCAGCGCCCTTCCTCCTTTCCACAAGTCTCGGAGCTTACCTTGTTTTCTTTTTGGTGCGGGTCGCTGCGACCCGTATGTCAGTATGTCACAATATCCCTTGCGAGTCAATGACGAATCTGCTATGAGAGATGACTATTGCGCTTTCTTTTTTACTGCGGTGGCGTTTAGCATGGACTTGATGCTCGCGCCGGTGATGAATACGCGGCGCATGCCTTCGGGCTTGCTGACCTGCAAATGTCCGTTTTTGATGAGCCGCTTGAGCGTACTCAGGCTGATGCCGAGCAGTTCCGCGGTTTCCTGTCGGCTATAGACCGCACCTAGTTTGATATTGAGTTTCTGTGGTTTTGCCATCTTGTCTTCCTTTCATCACTAAATTAACATCATTCATAAGAGATTATTTTTATTATTAAAGCGTTTTTAGAGTCCTTCAAGGGTTTAGTAAAGAATTTAAGCATCTATCATCTGCCAGAACGTGTCCATGCAAGCTGCAAGGGAGAACACCGTGCAGGAAAAACCGAATCTGGCTGAAGAGGCCATCGCTGCGGCGCTTCAGGCGCATTATGGCATTCTTGGGTCGCTGGAATTTCTGCCGATTGGCAACGATGCCCAAGCCTGGGTTTATCGTATCGAGACGGCGGCGGCAGATTACTTCCTCAAGCTGCGTCAGGGTGTGCCAAAACGGGCCGCCTTGCATGTGTCGCATTATTTACAGAGCAGGGGCATTGTCCATGCAGTCGCGCCCTGTGCCACCGCATCCAATCAACTCTGCGCCCCGCTGGATGGTTTTTCGCTCATTCTGTATCCCTGGATAGAGGGGACATCAGCCTGGCATCTGCGCCTGTCAGCCCAACAATGGAGGGAATGTGGCGTGATGATGCGTGCCATTCACAGCGCGGACATCACCGAAGAGCTTGCGGAGATGGTCCCGCGCGAGCGGTTCGACTCCAAATGGCCGCTGACTCTGGCTCGCATTCATCAGCAGGTGACGGCAGGCGCGTACCAAGGCAGGATTGCGCGGGCAATGGCGCAGGTCTGGCAAGCGAAACAGCCCGAAATCGAGCAGGCGAGGCAGCGATACCTGGCATTGGGCGAGCAGCTTCGCGCGGTTTCGCCTGATATGGTGCTTTGCCATGCGGATATACACACAGCCAACATGATGATTGATGAAGCGGCTGCCATTCATATCGTCGATTGGGATGAGGCGGTCATCGCGCCCAAAGAACGCGACCTGATGTTCTTTGTCACCGATGGTCATGCGCCCGAAGCGGTCGATGCCTTCCTGTGCGGCTATGGGCAGCGAGAGGCTGACCCGATTGGACTGGCCTATTATCGTTATGATTGGGTGCTGCAAGAGTTCTGTGACAATGGCGAGCGGGTTTTCCTTTCGGCGGTGCTGGGTGAAAAAGAGCGGGTATTTGCCTTTGACGAATTTAGGCGGCTGTTTGCCCGGGGCGATGTACTCGACCGCGCCCGATGGGCATATCAACGCGCTCGGCAGCTGTGCAGGGAACTGCCATAGCATCGGCGGCGATTTTACCTTATCAGATGGAGAAGGCGGGGCAGCATTTCGGTGCAGGCTCGGTAGAGCAGGGGACGCGGGACATAATCCCAGGCGCCGATATGACGGATGACCTGACCGCGAAAGCCGCGCTTGAATTGATAGACCCCCCACAGGCTGTCGCTTTCATCAAAGACATCGGGTGCGCCCCACATATCATAAAGGCCGTATCCCTGTGATTTCGCCCATTGGATGGCTTCCCACTGCAAGGCATAGTTGGGCATCCGCTGGCGCTCTTCATTGGATGAAGCGCCATAGAAATACCAGCACCTCTGCCCGAAATGAAACAGAAGCAGTTGTGCAATCGGCCTGCCTTGATACTCGGCAATCAGCGCGTGTGCCAGACCGACTCGCATGAATTCCTGCCAGGCGCGGCGATAATAATCGAAGGGACGAATCAGAAAGCCGTCGCGCTGCCCCGTAACTTGATAAAGCTGATAGAGGACGGGCAGGTCAGCCAGCGTGGCGGCGCGGACATGCACCTCTTTTTTGCTTGCGACGCGGATTTTGCGGCGGGTGCTGCCGCTCATCGCCATCAGAATATCCGTGTTCGACCGGGTGAGATCGATGTGAATCGTATTCCGAAACTGCACCTGCGAATCCGAAAATCGCCACTTGCGCTCCTTGAGCCTGGCGGTGATGGCTGTTCCGATTGTGTCAGGTCGGTCATCCTCGCTGTCTGGCAGGCCCGTCGCTTGGATGACATCAGGGTCGATTTTGAGCCAAACCACGCCCTGCTGTCTGGCGCGGTTTTCCAGTTCCGTGATGACGTCATCAAACAAGCCCATATCCGAATAATCCAGCGCAGGCCCCTTGCTGACATACATCACCTTCAGCGGTCCCATGCGGCGCAAAGCAACGCTTGCCATCGCCACCACCTGAGCGCCGCGCTTGAACGCCAGCCGCTGCGGCTGCCAGCCGCCAGCTGCCCGCTTGAATTCGCCCCAGTCCCAGCTTTGCAGGATATGCGCCCAAGGGAGTTGGCGCAGCGTGCTGTTCCAGGCGCCGCGGTCGGTGATTTCAGTCTGGGTGAGAATGGCGGGCATCCTTTCTATCTAGCGCTTCAGTTTCAGGGCAGCGCGATATGCCGCATAGACTAGCGGATTGAAGCCCTTGTCCCAGGTGCCAGCCGACCGCCGTACCTCGCCGCCCCAGCCCCGCTTGAAGCCGTACACTCCCCAAAGACCATCCGACCTTTGGCGGAACTGTGCTTCGAGGGTGACTTCATCGCAGTCGGGGATGCCCCACAGGTCATACCAGGCGCAGCCTTGCGCCTTAGCCCATTGGATTGCCTGCCATTGAATGCCATAGGTCGCAAACAGATGGCTTTTTTTGCGCGAGGATGCCCCGTAGATATACCAGGCGGTGTTCCCCAGGGCAAAGACCATGATGCCAGCCAGCGGCTCGCCCGCGTGTTTTGCCATCAGCATCGCGCCATATTCGGGAATAAACAGGTCATAGACCCGCTCATAATAGGCGGCGCTGTGGACGGCAAAGGCGTTGCGCTTGCCCGTTTGCGCCATCAGGCGATTAAAATCTTGCAGGTCATCGCGCGAACCTTGATAATACAGGATGTCATTTTTGAGGCTCTTGCGGATTTTTCGGCGCGTGCCTTGATTCATGCGCTTCAGGATGGCGCTGTCGTCAGCGGTGACATCCATGTAGATGGTGTTCGGCGGCTGTATCGTTTGTGGGCTGCGATGAAATCCCATCGCGGCAAAGTCGGGCGGGGGGCGGTTGATGAAGAAGCCTGCCTCCAGTTTGAGGAAAGTCGCGCGGGTTTGCCTCTGAATCGCCTCCCACAGGCACGGGTAGAGTGATTCATCGGCTGCGTATCCGCCCATCGGCACATAGGCAAGCGTCCCCAAGCGCAGCGGCAGCGCCTTGAGCAAGACCAGCGCCCCCGCCACGATTTCGCCTTGATGCGAGAGCGTCACGATTTGCGAACCCCAGTCAAATCCTGATTTGAGTTCGCCCCAGCCAGAAAGCTGCAAGAGGTGCGCACGGGTTTGCTGGCGGACAAACCGGTCCCAATCACGGGCCTTTGGATGGGTGACAGAGATGCTTTCGCAAGTAGGCATGGCTGAACGGGTCATCATTTTATTTTGAGACAGCTTTTCGCCAATTCATAGACCCATTCAGAGTCATTTCATCAAAATAAACCCTCACACTGCCATAAAACCAATTCAAGCAAGCCTCTCTTCAAGTTGCCTTGGATTCGCTGACCAGGGTGTAGGATTTTGATTGCCCTTATGTTAAAATCCCTGCGCCATGGGAAATATCAAATGCACTCATCCATTGCGCTTGCAGGATAGTGTGCTATACTAATGCCGTTTGTGATAAATAGCGCAATCACAGCGTCATTGAGAGGCTCTGTGGTCAGGTGTTGTTTGCCTTAGCTGGTTCGGGGGTGTTGCTCCGATGAATGTTTTGAACGAGTGGGCTTTTATCGGCTTGTTTGCTGTCATGGCGCCCGTATTCCCGGCGCTGCCGATTGTAATTGCCTGGGTGTTCCGCCCGCGCAAGCCCAATGTCCTGAAAAGCTCGACCTATGAATGCGGCGTCGAAACCATTGGGGATACCTGGGTGCAGTTTCGGGTTCAGTATTATATCTATGGTTTGATTTTCTTGGTGTTTGATGTGGAAATGGTATTCCTGTTCCCGTGGGCAGCCGCTTATAACGAGATGAGCTTGTTCGGTTTCGTGGCGGGTTTCCTCTTCATCTTTTTATTGACAGATGCCTTGTTCTATGCCTGGAGCAAGAAGGCGCTGGACTGGAGCTAAGCGCCGGCCAAGGGTATCGGGAGACAATGATGGACGAGATTTGTAGCGGCTTGTGCACGGTGATGGTCGAGGCAGGCGTCAACGGTGGCCTGGCGCAGTTCGTGTCTTTGCTGGTGGGTGTCCTGCTGGTGAGCGGCGTACCCCTGCTGACTGTGATTATCTTAATCTGGGTCGAGCGGAAGGTCGCGGCGCGGATTCAGGATCGGATTGGCCCCAATCGGGTGGGGCCCGTGGGTTTGTTGCAGACCATCGCCGATTTGCTGAAGCTGCTGGGCAAAGAGGATATTACGCCCACCGCCGCCGACCGCGTTTTGTATAACGCCGCGCCCTTGGTGTCATTCGCATCGGTGGTTTTAATCTGGGCGGTCATCCCTTTTACGCCCTTCCACATGGGCGTTGACCTTGAGATTGGCGCTTTGTATTTTGTAGCGGTCGCCTCGCTGGGCACACTGGCGATTATGACCGCCGGCTGGGCGAGCAACAATAAATATGCGCTGCTGGGCGCGTTTCGCGTGGTGGCGCTGCTGGTGAGCTATGAAGTGCCGCTGGTCTTCGCCTTGCTGGTGCCCGTGATGCTGGCGGGCAGCATGAGCATGGCCGATATTGTCAATGCGCAAAGCGGTATGTGGTTTGTGGTCTTGTCGCCACTGGCATTTGCCATCTTTTACATCTCATCGCAGGCGGAGACCGGCCGCGCCCCCTTTGACCTCATCGAAGCGGAATCCGAGTTGGTGGCTGGCTTTAATATCGAATACTCCGGCATGAAGTTCGGCATGTTCTTCGCGGCGGAATTTCTGCATGTCTTTACCAATGGCATTCTGATGGCGCTGCTGTTCTTCGGCGGCTGGATGGGCCCTTTGTATTACGAATCTCCGCTGATTGCCTTTGCCTGGCTAGGCGCGAAAGGCACGATTATTTATCTGACGACGCTCTGGCTGCGCAATACGGTGCCGCGCCTGCGGATTGACCAGATTATGGCATTCAACTGGAAAGTTCTGGTACCGCTGTCGATTGCCAATATCGTCGTCTTATCGGCTGTGCTGAAAATTTTGCAGGAACTGGGACTGGCGCCGCGTGATTTTATCGCTGCCGGCATCCTCGATGTGCTGCCGACCACCCTGATGATGCTGCTCGTCAATCTGATTGCCATCGTCTGGCTGCTGGGCATATTGCGCAAACACGGACGAGAGGCACGCCGCCAGTCGCAGGCGAGCCAGGGCGCTTTGGCGCAGGCTGGCGCGGGGGACTAGGGAGACGGATGCGATGGAATGGAATGCAATCACGATAGGATTTGTCGTTTTTACAATCTTGACCCTGGGTGGCGGTATGGGCGTTGTCACCACCCGCAACCTGTTTCGAGGCACGATTTGGCTGATGGTGAGCCTGTTTGGCGTGGCGGGCTACATGGTTTTGCTGAGCGCTCCCTTTCTGGCGGCGGTGCAGATCTTGGTCTACATCGGCGCTATCGCCATTTTAATCACGTTTGCGGTGATGCTGACGCGCAGTGTCACGCGCATCAGCCAACGTTATATCCGCACCCTGCCCAGCTTGATTGGCGCACTGGTCTTGTTCCTGATTCTCATCGCTGGCGTGACCATCCCGATTTTTGGCGGTCAGACGCCCGACGTGGCGGCGACGGTGGCAACCACCAGTGATTTTGGGGCAGCGCTGGTCGATGGCAACGGCTATGTGGTGCCCTTTATGCTGGCATCGCTTCTGCTGACGGCGGCGATGATTGGCGCGATTTTCATCGCCCGTGATGAGGACGGACAGGGAGGGAGAAGCGCATGATACCCCTGTGGATGTATCTGACGGTTGGCGCGGGCTTGTTTTCGATTGGCGTCTTTGGCGTGCTGGCACGCCGCAACGCGGTTGCCATCCTGATGTCCATCGAGTTGATGCTGAATGCCGTCAATATCAATCTGCTCGCCTTTTGGCGCTACGGTGAAAGCGGCGGCGGGCTTTCGCTGAATGGTTATGCCTTTACCGCCTTTGTCTTGATTATCGCGGCCGCCGAGGCGGCTGTCGGCCTGGCGATTATTATTTCAGTTTATCGCAATCGGCGTTCGGTCATCCCCGAAGAAGCGGATACGCTGAAAGGATAAAGAACCCTATGGATTTCCTGACCGACCCCAATTTATTGCCCTGGTTGATTCCAGCGGGTCCTTTGCTGGCCTTTCTTATCATTACGCTGCTGACCAACAAATCAAAAAGCGTGTCTGCGACTGACCACCATGAATATGGCGGGCATCATCCGGATTATGAAGGGATGCACGTTCCCGTTGTGACGGGAATCAGCCGTGTCTTGAGCATCGCGGTTGGCTTGGGCGGCGTCATCTTTGCCTTGCTGATTAGCTGGCTGACCTTGTGGGAAGCATCGCAGCTTCATCATATCGGCGAGGAAGTGCTGGAAAGCTCGGTCGCCTGGATGAGTACCGGAGAATCCTCGTTCTCCATGGGCGTGCTGGTTGACCCGGCGACGGTCATCATGTTAGTCATGGTGCCGATTGCCGTCTTGATGATTTTCATCTATTCGATTGGCTATATGGCGCACGACCCGCGCCAGTCGCGGTTTTTCGCGCTGATTTCGCTTTTCGCGGGCGCGATGCTGACGCTGGTTGTGGCGGATAATGTCTTGCTGCTGTTTGTCGGCTGGGAAATCATGGGGGTTTGTTCGTACCTGCTGATTGGCTTCTGGTTTGAAAAGGAAACGGCTTACAAGGCAGCCATCAAGGCATTTACCACCACCCGCATCGCCGATGTGGTGATGCTGCTGGGCATCGCTTATCTTTATTCCATCACCGGCACACTGAGTTTCCGCGAGATTATGTACAATCCCGAAACGCTGAATATGCTGGCAACAACCACGCCGATTATTTTTGGCGGATTTGCCGTGAGCGCCGCCAGCATCATTGGCATCTTCCTGATTGTCGGCACGGTGGGCAAGTCAGCGCAGTTTCCCCTGCATGTCTGGCTGCCAGATGCAATGGAAGGCCCAACACCGGTCAGCGCGATGATTCATGCGGCGGCGATGGTTTCTGCTGGCATCTTCTCGCTCATCAGGCTATACCCCCTGTTTGCCGCTGGCGGCGACCCGCATCATGGCATTTTAACCGAATCGCTGGCGTTTATGGCGGTGGTTGGCGCGTTCACTGCCTTGCTGGCGGCGGCGATGGCTGTCGCCCAAAGCGATGTCAAGGCGGTGCTTGCCTATTCGACCATCTCGCAGCTGGGCTTTATGATGGCGGCGTTGGGCATCGGCGCTTATGTCGCCGCGGCTTTCCATCTGATTACGCACGCCTTCTTTAAGGCGCTGCTCTTTATGGCTGCCGGTTCGGTCATTCATGGCATGGAACACGGCGAGCATCATGTCCATGAGCATGGACATCAGGCGCATGATGGCCACGGACACCATTTTGACCCGCAGGATATGTTCAATATGGGCGGTTTGCGGCACACCATGCCAGTGACTTTCTGGACTTTTCTGATTGGAGGGCTGTCGCTTTCGGGTTTGCCGATTATCACCGCCGGATTTTGGTCCAAAGACGAGATTTTGGCAGATGCTTGGCTGGTCTTGTCAGAATATGGCAGCGGGGCGCATGGCATGGTCTTTGTGATGCTTGCCTTGGCCGCATTTTTGACTGCCTTCTATACCATGCGCCAGATTTCGCTGACCTTTGGCGGCGAGGCGCGGACGGAAGCGGCCAAACATGCCAATCTCGGTCAGGGGATTGTCAGTCTGACCATGACGTTGCCGCTGATTATTCTGGCGGCCTTCGCGCTTTTTGCTGGCTTTGTCGGCGTCCCGAACGATTTCCCGATTTTGGGACTCATTCTGTCACCAGAGCATAATTCCTTCCATCATCTGGTGATTGAGGCACTGCCGCTGCCAGAAGCAACGGCAGCCTACGCTCCCCTGCCAAATTATCACCCGCAGGCGCCGCCCTTTAACATCGTTCCAGTAGCGGCATCCGTCCTGGTGGCTTTGGGTGGACTGGGGCTTGGCTGGTGGATGTACTGGCGCAAGCCACTCCAAGCCGGTGAACCCGACCCGATGGAAGAGGTGCTGGGTCCATTGCATCCGATTCTGAAGCAGCGCTATTATCTTGACGATTTGTATGAATGGCTCTTCGTCAAACCGTCGCAGTGGTTGGGCAGGCAGGTCATCATCTTTCTTGACCGCGGCATTATCGACGCGATTTTGCATGTGATTGCCCGCGTGTTCACCTGGCTGGGCGATTTGGTCAAGGTGTTGAATCTGTGGCTGATTGATGGCGTTGGCGATGGCATCCCAATCGCCATTTTCAATCTTGGCGGCTGGATGCGGCGCATGCAAACCGGAAGGGTGCAGCAGTATATGCTGCTGGCGCTGGCGGCGGCAGTCCTGATAGGCATCCTGCTGGTTCTGTCGGCGCAATAGGGAGACGCATTTATGTTTGATATTTTTGGGATTGACGCGCTCTCGGTGCTGGTCTTCGGCCCGGCGCTCAGCGCATTTGCCGTAGCTGCCCTGGCACAACTGGGACCGAGCAAGACTGTCGGACGCTGGCTGGCGCTGATACTTTCAATCTTGATTGGGCTGGTGTCTTTGGCGGTGTTCCAGCATTATCAGCAAGCGGCGCCAGCAATCGGCGAAGAACAATATCTGGTAGCGCAGGATGTGGAATGGTTCGCGGCGCTTGGCGCTCGCTGGACTCTGGGGATTGATGGCATCAGCGCTGTGATGGTCTTGCTGACGGGTTTGCTGACGCCCTTGGCGATACTCGCCAGTTGGAATGTTGAGGACCGCTCCAATATGCACCTGGCGCTGCTGCTCTTCTTCGAGACGGGCAGCATGGGTGTCTTTGTGGCGATGGATTTGATGGTTTTCTTCCTCTTTTATGAACTGACGCTTGTGCCGATGTACTTTCTGATTAACCAGTGGGGCAGCCTGCCGAAAGCCGGCCTCAAGTTTAGCGGTCGTTATTATGCCTCGACCAAGTTTATGATTTATTCTTTCGGCGGTACGCTGGGGATGCTGCTGGCGACTCAGCTGATTGGCTGGTCGGCCGGGACCTACAGCATAGCGGCCTTGACAGAAAGCTGGCCCCTGTTTCGGCAGGGAGAGGCTTTGCTGGGGGTGGATGTCAGCACGATTAAGGCGCTGGCATTTATGGGCTTCTTCGTCGCTTTCAGCATCAAAGTGCCGATTTGGCCCTTTCACACTTGGCTGCCAGATGCTCACGGCGAGGCGCCGACGGCTGGCTCGATGCTGCTGGCGGGCATCATGCTCAAGCTGGGCGCTTATGGCTTTATCCGCTTGATGATTCCCTTTTTCCCCGATGTGTGGCTGTCCGAGGTCGTCCTGATTGGCGTCAATGTTGCCACCCTGCTGGCAATCCTTTCGGTCGTGGGCATTGTGCTGGGGGCTTTGGCGGCATTTGGTCAGAATGACATTAAGCGGCTGGTCGCCTACAGTTCGGTGAATCACATGGGCTTTGTGGGGATTGGCATTGCGGTTATGGCGCAGATTTATGCCCAGCTTTGGTCGGGCGTGCAAGCGGATGTCGATGTGCAGACGGCGATTATCGCCGCCAACGGCACGGTGCTGCAAATGTTCAATCACGGGCTGAGTTCGGCCGGGATGTTCTTGCTCGCGGGGGCGCTGTATCACAAGACACATACCCGCGACTTGTCCGACTATGGCGGTCTGTGGGTGAAAGCGCCAGTGATGGGAGCTATCTTCCTGTTCACCAGCTTTGCCAGCCTGGGCTTGCCCGGCTTGAATGGCTTTGTGAGCGAGTTTTTGATTGTGCGCGGGGCGTGGCCCATCTTTACCGGCTTGACGGTGATTGCCATGATTGGCTTGTTCTTTACCGGCGGCTACATCCTCAAGGGGATTCGCGCTGTCCTGCATGGTCCCTTCAACATGCGCTGGAAAGATTACAACCTGGAATTAACGCGAGCCGAGCTTCTGGGCATGGCGCCGCTGATTGTCCTGATGCTGCTTACAGGCGTCTATCCTAACTGGATTCTGCCGATGATTAATGCGACTGTCACGACCTTGTTCACGGGATTAGCGGGGTAGGATTATGGATGGGACGGGATTTTCGGTACTGACGGCAATCATTTTCATCCCCATCATCGCGGGTGTGGTCATCCTGTTTTTGGATAACAAAAATCGTGACCTCATTCGCGGGGTGTCGGTGACGGCGGCGGCGGCGGTATTGGCTTTGTCGTTCGCGGTGTTCTTTGGCTATGACAATTTTGTCAAGCAGGCTGATGGCTTGGCAGACCGACAAACCGCGCTGCTCGAAGCCGGCGGCGAAATCAGCGGGACGCAGATGTTCGCTGATTCGCTGGCTTTTGAACAGCGAATTGTCTGGGTGGAATCGCTGGGGATTGCCTATCATGTCGGTGTTGATGGCGTTGCGGCGCCGATGGTGCTGCTTACGGGCATGGTGGCGCTCGCTGGCGTGCTGATTTCCTGGAATATCGAGGACCGCCTGCGCGAGTTTATGGCATTTTTCATGCTGCTGGTGGCCGGAGTTTATGGCGTCTTCATCGCGGTGGACCTCTTTATGCTCTTCTTTTTCTATGAATTGTCAATCTTCCCCATGTATCTGCTGATTGCCGGCTGGGGCTGGGTCAAGCTGCGTGAATATGCCGCGATGAAGCTGACCCTTTACATTTTGGTTGGCTCTGTGTTTGCGCTGGTCGGCGGGGTGGCGATGTATTTCGCGGCGGGCGCGTTCTTTACTGGCACGGGCGCGGATGTCTTTCAGGCGGCGCTGGACAGCGGCTTGCTGCCCGCAGACAGCCGGCCTTACAGCTGGAGCATTGTCCATTTGACTCTGGCGGCGGAAAACGGGGCATTTTCGATTGATATTCTGGGCATCCCCGACTTGAACTTTGCCAGGGTCTGGTTCCCGATGATGTTTATTGGCTTTGGTGTTTTGGCAGGGGTCTTCCCCTTCCACAACTGGTCGCCCGATGGTCACGTTGCGGCGCCAACAGCCGTTTCGATGATTCATGCCGGCGTGCTGATGAAAGTGGGCGCGTTTGCCGCCTTGCGTGCTGGGGTGCAGCTGCTGCCCGAAGGCGCACAAACCCATCTGCCCTGGATTGTCTTCCTGACCTTAATCAATGTCGTCTACGGGGCGCTGATTGCCTTCCGACAGCGCGACTTCAAATATGTGATTGGCTTCTCCTCCGTCAGTCACATGGGGCTGGTCAGCATGGGCTGGGCGACCATGAACCTGACTGGCATGACTGGCGCGGGCATTCAAATGTTTAGCCATGGCGCCATGACCGCGCTCTTCTTCGGCTGCGTCGGCATGGTTTATGACCGGGCGCACACCCGTGACATCCCCAGTCTTGGCGGTTTTATGAAGGTGATGCCCTGGGTGGGCGTTGCCTTTGTCATTGGCGGTCTGACGAGTATGGGGATGCCGGGACTAAGTGGCTTTATCGCCGAATTTCCGATATTCCAAGGCATGTGGGCGGCTTCGGAGCAAATCACCCTGCAAATCGGTCGCTTTGAACTCGGCAATTATTACAGCGTGATTGTGGTCTTGTCGGCGCTGGGCATTGTCGTTACCGCCGCCTATGTTCTGCGTGTGGCCGGGCAGGTTTTCCTGGGCGAATTTGACGCCGAAAAATTCCATGATGTTGGCGATATTCAAGTCACCGACCGCATTATTCTGATTTTGCTGGGAGCGCCGCTGATTATCCTTGGGCTTTATCCGCCGATTATGGCGCCCATGATTGAAGCTGGCATTCGACCGGTCATCGCCTTGCTGGGAGGTGGTTAAATGGAAGCATTTGATCTTTGGGCACAGCTGCCGTCCGTCTTGCCAGAGCTTGGCTTGACCGCGCTGGCAGTGCTGGTGCTGTTTGCCGATATTTACGGCTCGTCTGCCACCCGCCGCAATGTCGTCTATATTTCGGCTATGGGTATGGCGCTGCTGGCATTCGTCCCCTTGATATGGACACCCGACCCCGCCCTGTTTGAAAATGGCGAATTGCTTTGGG
Organism: Aggregatilineales bacterium; assembly: GCA_965214515.1. Lineage (GTDB taxonomy): Bacteria > Chloroflexota > Anaerolineae > Aggregatilineales > Phototrophicaceae > UBA6055. Next base: position 1,628,379 of record OZ243955.1, on the reverse strand, counting down.
GCGGCATGATTAACTATGACCCGCTGTCGCAGATTTTCAAGGTGATGCTGCTGCTGTCGGGCGCGGTCACCTGTCTGATGGCCGTGGCGGACGAGGGCGTCGGCAACAAGGGGGAGTTTTATCTGATTGTCATCATAGCCACCTTGGGCGGTGTGATGATGTCCAGCGCCAGCGACCTGATTTTGGTCTTTGTCGCGCTGGAAACCCTGTCCATTCCCTTGTATATGCTTGCCAGTTTTCGGCGCGGCGACCTCCGCTCTTCCGAGAGCGGCATGAAATACTTTTTGTATGGTTCTTTCGCCTCGGCAATCATGCTCTTTGGTTTCAGTTTGCTGTACGGCTTCGCGGGGACAACCAGCCTCGCTGGCATCGCTGCCGCGATGGGTGAAGGGCTTGAGGGAAGCGTCATTGCCGTGATGACCGCTTTGGTGATGGTGATTGTGGGTTTCGGCTTCAAAATCAGCGCCGTGCCATTCCACTTTTGGACGCCTGATGTTTATGAAGGCGCACCGACGCCAGTAACGGCATTTGTCAGCGTTTCCAGCAAAGCAGCCAGTTTCGCGCTTTTGCTGCGCTTTATGACGGCGGTTTTCCCGCTTGAGCTTGTTGTTGGCGGCGTCGTTATCCAGGATTTCTGGGTGAATCTGCTGGTTGTCATTTCGATTGTGACCATGACCTTGGGCAATGTGGTAGCCTTGCGTCAAAGCAATATCAAGCGCCTGCTGGCCTATTCGTCCATCGCCCAGGCCGGTTATACCTTGATTGGCGTAGTGGCTTTGCAAGCCGGCGATGACAGCCTGGCGGTGGCTTCGGTTTCCTTTTATATGTTCATGTATATCTTTACCAATCTGCTGATATTTGGCGGCGTCATTCTGTTTATCTCCGTGACAGGCACGGAAGACATTAAGGATTTGGCGGGTTTGAACCGCCGCAGCCCGTGGCTGGCATTGACCATCACCATCGCTTTACTGTCGCTGGGGGGGATTCCGCCAACAGCCGGTTTCTTTGGCAAGTTCTTCCTGTTTCAGGCGGCGGTGAACGCCAATCTGGTGGGGCTGGCATTGATTGCGGTTGCCAACGCCATTGTCGCCTTGTATTACTATCTGGTTGTCGTCAAAGTGATGTACGTTGATGTCAGCCCGGATGATGATAAGCCGATTGCCATTCCGCGCTCTTATGGCTGGGCATTGGGCATCACGACGGCTGTGGTTATCTTGTTGGGTACGATTGCAGTAACGCCCATCTATGATTGGGCGACTTTGGGCGCAAATGGCTTGTAATCGTTATGGCATAGGGCGGGTATTTGTGATAAAATTCCCGAAACATTTTGGGATGCCGATCCGCCATTGGTTTATTGATGACAAGTAATGTAATGTATGAAACCAGATAACAATCCCTTGTCTACATACGGATTGGTGGCAGGGGTAATCGGGCAAGTAGGCTGTTTGATTTTGCTTGTGATTCTGGGGACAGTGCTGCTTGGTCTTGGCTTGGATGAGGCATTAGGGACCCAACCCGCATTTGTGTTTGTGATGCTGTTGGTGAGCGTTCCCTTGAGTATCTGGACGATTTATGCCTATACCCGTTACAAAGCCAAACAACTCCAAGGCACAACTAAACAGAAGGAGGAAGATATAAGTGAATAGTTTTTGGAACGGGAAACGCCGATTCGTCGCCTTGATCTTGTTTCTGGCTGGTGTTTTTGTCGCGCTGAGAGTGCCGCCAGTCATCCCCGTGATTCAACTTCCGGGCGAGAGATACCCTGCCGGCTTCGACCTGCCTGTTTTGGGGATTCGCTTAACCAATACCCTGGTGGGCGGGATCCTGGTCTGGATTATCCTGGTGCTGCTGGCGGTTTATATCTCACGGCGCAGACCCAAGAGCGCGACCGAAGTTCCGCCAGGCGGCTTCTACAATATGTTCGAGGCTATGTTCGAAGGCTTGATGGGCTTTGTGGGCGGCATTGCCGGCGGCAGACACTTCCGCCTGATTTTCAATATGTTCATGACGATATTCCTCATTGTCCTGCTCTCCAACTGGCTTGAATTGGTGCCTGGCATCGATACCATCGGTTTTATCGAACCGCACGTCGACGAGGTGTATAATGCCGAGACGGACGAGTTTGAGGTGGTGACGACCGACGGCTACGAGATTTATCCGAGCATTGTCGGTTATGCGCTCAATGGCCAATGTGATTGGATTAGCGCCGAGGACGAAGCCGCGGCTGATGCGGCCGCGCACCTGTCTGCTAAGGCCGCTGCCGAAGCGGTTGAAGCTGACCTGGTGGTGCAGGATGCGTTTGAGCGATATGAGGCTGCGCACGGTGGCGGACATGGTGAAACAGCCGAGGACGACCATGCCAGCGATGACGCGCATGGTGATTCTGCGGCTGCCGCGGATGATGACCCTGTTGCGGCTGCTTATGATGAGGTCTTGGCAGGGCGCGAAGCCGAAAAGCAGGCACGCCGCGACCGCAGCTGTTATACGGGTGTGGGCCCAGTGCCTTGGGCTGCTTCTGCCGCGACCGATGACCACGATGAGGATGACCATGCCGATGCTGTAGATGACGAGGAAGACCATGCTGATGAACATCATGGCATTCCCTTGCATCCAGCGCCATCCAGCGAGGAGGCCAAGCTGGTGCCCTGGGTGGTTCTGCCCTTTGTCCGCGTGCCTTCAACCGACCTGAACATGACCTTGTCCCTGGCTTTAATCGCCTTCGTGATGATTCAGTTTATCGGCTTCAGGGCATTGGGTCTGGGCTATCTCCGCAAGTTCTTCGCCTTCAGCACCCTGTTCAAGTCGCCTTTGGGTGGAATTGATGTGGCGGTGGGTTTGCTGGAGCTTATCGGTGACTTGGCGAAAATCCTCTCATTCAGCTTCCGTTTGCTGGGCAATATCTTTGCCGGGTCGATTCTGCTGTTTGTGATGAGTTTTCTGGTGCCGATTCTGCCGTGGCCCTTCTTCATCCTTGAGTTTTTCGTCGGCATTATTCAGGCATTGGTCTTTGCCCTGCTGACCGCTATTTTTATGAACCTGGCAACCATCAGCCACCATGATGATGACCATGCCGAAGCACATTAGTCGAAGTCAATTATCTCGCACATATCTACAAGCAGAACTGGAGGAAACATAAATGGATGCACAAGCAACGATTTTATTGGGTAAAGCGATTGGCGCTGGCATTGCCATGATTGGCGCCGCTGGCGGCGGGATTGGGATTGGTCTCGCTGTGGGCGGCGCGGTACAGGCAATGGGGCGCAACCCGGATCATACCGCGACGATTCAGGTCAATATGATCCTTGGGGTGGCATTTGCCGAGGCGGTCGCTATTTATGCCCTGGTTGTATCGCTGATTATCCTTTTCGTGCTTTAGTCGGCTGCGAGAGACGAAGGGGAGGAAATCATGAGTCCACTTGATAATTTGGGCATTAACCCGGGTACGCTGCTGCTATGGATTATCGCGTTCATCGTGCTGTATGTCTTGCTGACGCGGTTCATCTATGACCCCTTGGTGAATATGCTGAACGAACGCCGCAACCGCATCGCCAAGGGCTTGGAAGATGCGGCGGCGGCAGCCAGAGCGCGTGAAAATGCCGAAGCTGAAGCAGAGAAAATTCTGGCGCAGGCGCGTGCCGAAGCGCAAAAGGTCATTGACGAAGCACGCGGTCGCGGTGAGGAAGTCGCTGAAAGTATCGAAAGCGAAGCTCGTCAGTTTGCTGCCAAGATACAATTTGACGCCCAGACGGAGGCCACTGTCGCGCGTGACCAGCAGTTGGGTAATTTGCGTGAGCAGGTTCTCAATATCTCGGTAGCGGTCGCTAGCCGTATCCTGGGCGAAAGCATCAACCAGAACAAGCAAAAAGCATTAGTTGACAGCTTTATTGCCGATTTGCCGAAAGAGGCGAAGGGACTCGGCGGGAATGTTGAAGTGACCAGCGCGATGCCCCTGACAGCAGCAGAGCAGCAGCGGGTGCAAGCGGCGGTCGGCGCTGAATCCGCCAGCTTCTCGGTAGACCCGTCAATCCTTGGCGGCCTGATTGTTCGCTCGGCTGACCGTGTGGTGGATGGCAGCGTCCGTTCCAATCTTACTGGCCTGGCGCGAAGCCTGAACTAAGCCGCCAATCCAGATAACAACACAGCACAGGCGCGTTGGATGCCCTCCGGCGCGCTTGTGCTTTCTTTTTTCCTGAACGTTCTTCATGCAGTCTGGCTGCCACCTGTGTAAGCGCGGGACTTCTTTTCGCGTATCCTTGAGGTGGAAAATCGCTGTCGATTGCATTACACTGTCTCCTGTTATGATGGAATCGCAGGGGCGGTCCTATGGCAAAAACTCTGGCTGAACTGCTGTCCGCAGTTCCCGACAGTCATATCCTTGCGACCCAGGGTGATTTGGGGACAGTCATCGCGGCGCCAGTGGTTGAATCCAGCCTGGAGATTGAGCCGTCCGGGTTATTTGTGGCGCGTAAAGGATTATCGACAGATGGGCATAGGTATATTCAGCAAGCGACAGCCGCCAAAGCGGGCGCGATTGTTGGCGAAATCAAGCTGGAGGGCTTGTCCGTTCCCTATGTCCAGGTCAAAAAGGCCAAGGATGTCTTGGGTTTGCTGGCGGCGGCCTATTATGATTTTCCCTCGCGCAAGCTGGCGGTTATCGGTGTCACCGGTACGGATGGCAAGACCACCATCAGCCATATCCTGCATCATATTCTCAAAGGCGCTGCTGGCATCAAAGCTGGCTATATCAGCACGATTTCGGCTGATTTTGGCGATGAGGTCATGGCGACCGGATTGCATGTGACGACCCCTAGCGCCCCTCGAATCCAGGCTTATCTGGCGCGGATGGCTGAAGCGGGCGTCACGCACTGCATTCTGGAGATGACCAGTCATGGTTTGGCGCAGGGACGCTTGGGCGCTGTCGATATTGATGTGGCCGTGTTGAGCAATGTTATGCACGAGCACCTTGATTTTCACGGGAGTTGGGAGAATTATCGCGCTGCCAAAGCGATTATGTTTCGTATGCTGAGCCGTTCGCATCCTAAATCCGGTTTGGCAAAGGTGTCAGTGATTAACGCCGATGACTCTTCTGCTGATTATTTTCTGGCGATTCCAGCCGACAGGTCAGTGCGCTATGGCATACATCACCGCGCCGATTATCGGGCGACAGCCATCTGCTATCAGCCGAATTCGACCTCCTTTGCGGTGCGGGGAAAACCGATTGAGATGGGGCTTGTCGGGGAGTTCAATGTGTCGAATGCACTGGCTGCCATCAGCGCAGCGCATCAACTGAAAGTGGATTGGGGCGACATTCAGCAGGGGGTCGCCGCGCTGGATTTAGTAGCGGGACGGATGGAACGGATTGATGAAGGGCAGGATTTCATCGCGCTGGTTGATTTCGCGCATACGCCCAATGCCCTCAAACGCGCTTTGGAAGCCGGCCGCACGATGCTGCCAAAAGGAAAGCGATTGATTGCCGTGTTTGGCAGCGCTGGACTGCGCGATGTTGAGAAGCGCCGCATGATGGCGGAAATCGCGGCGGATTTGGCGGATGTGACCATCTTGACGGCTGAAGACCCGCGCACAGAATCGCTGGATGCGATTTTGGAGATGATGGCACAGGGCTGTCTTGCGCGAGGGGGAAGCGAAGGCGAGACCTTTATTCGTGTGCCAGACCGCGGCGAAGCGATTTACGCGGCTTGCCGCATGGCACGAGCCGGTGATTTGGTGATGGCTTGTGGCAAAGGACACGAGCAGAGCATGTGCTTTGGGACAACTGAATATCCCTGGGATGACCGCGATGCCATGCGGTCTGCCTTGAGGGGCAAGCTGCCTGATAGCCTGCCAACCGCCAGGGGGCTGCATTAAATGCGGCGGATTGACTGGCTTGCCGTGACCCTGCTGCTGTTATTTGCGGCTGGCTTGCGCATTATTGGCATCAGTTATGGACAGCCCAATCTCGACTATTTTCCGTCCACCGCGTCTTTCGGCATGGTGCATGAGCAAATACCCATACAGCCTGATGAATTTTTTAATGTGTCGATACCGGTAAATATGGCGCTGCGGAATCGCTTGAATCCTGAATTCTTCAACTATCCGTCCTTCATTATCAATACAAACTTTGTATTGTTTCATCTTACGGGAGCGCTGGAGGGCTTGTCGCTTGCCGACCGCGAGGGTTTTAATCTCCGCGCCTATGCCGGATTTCCCTTGTATGTGATGTCGCGGATGTATTCGGTTTATGGCGGTCTGCTGATGGTTGCCTGCGCTTATGCGATTTCCCGAATGGTCGCTGGACGATATGTGGCTTTGTGTGCCGGATTGTTGGTTGCAGTTACCTATACGCTCGTACAGCATTCACATTATATTAAACCCGGGACACTGGCAGGCGGTTGGATGATGCTGGCGGCCTGGGCTTGCATCGCTTCGCTCTATAGTCGCCGCCCTCGTTATCGAGAACGCTTGTACATATTTGCGGGCGTGGTCACCGGGCTGGCGGCGACGACCCGCTACAATGCGGCGGCTGTGGGTTTGATTGTCTTGCTGGCAGGGCTGATTTTGCTGTACCGCTATCGGACGCGCCGTATGCTGCGGATGATTGGCTTGGCCTGGCTGGCTGTTCCACTGATATTTATTTTGGGTTCACCTTACATACTGCGAGATTTTGACCATTTTTGGCATGATTTCCTGTGGATTGTCGGACAGTACACGACTACAGGGGCAGATGTCCCTGAACACTTTATCACAGATGCTTGGTCTGGCTTGGCTTATATGCTTATCTATACCGCCTTGTTTGCGACAGGCATCCCGGCGCTCATTTCAATGGGACTGTCCTTTCTCGCTGGCTGGCAAAGACGTCCCCAAGGTCACTTTTTCAGGCACAATTCGCCCTTGCTCTATGTCAGCCTGATTGGGCTGCTGATATTGGCTTATACACTGGCTGCGGTGCGCACAATACGCCCCGCACACAGTGAGCACATGCTGATACTTATCCTGCCCTTTGTAGCGCTCTTGTCGGCGCTTGGAGCGGGCTGGCTGGTCGATTCCATTTCCCTGCCCAAAAGATTCCTGATGCCAGCCGTCATTCTGATTTTAGTTATTCAGCCCTTGCTGCTGTCCCTGCAAGTGGTCAAGATGTTCACGCAGACGGATACCCGTTATGTGATGTTAGAGTGGATACATGATAATATCCCTCGCGGCGCTCGCATTTTTCTGAATGGCTCCTATAATGTGCCGCTGGATGAAGCCCGGTATCCCAATGAGCAGCAGTTCGTCTTCTATGCAGAGACTCTGCCCGATGGGAAAGATTATGATTATATGATTTACTCGGATGCGCTGGCATACGACATATTAAAATCGGAAATGATAGTCCCGCCAGATGTTCTTCAGCAGCAGCGTGATTACCTGGCTCAACTGGATGCGAACTTCAAACGGGTCGCGGAAATTCGGCGCCCGGTATGGGCTGAGCCGGAAGTGATGATAAACACGGCAGCCTATTGGCATAATCCGAGTCTAATCGTCTATTGCCTGAATCCGCGAAGTTGTGAGAAAATCAAGTAAATCAGTATTATAACCTGTAGTTTGAGCGTGGCTGTTTTGCGGCGCGGCATTCTGGCTCTAAAGTCCGAGAGGGCGCTTATGCAGGACATCGGAATTGTCATTGTCAACTGGAATACATGTGATTTTTTGGGACGCTGTCTGGAGACGGTTTTCGCCAGCCAGGGTGACTTCACCTACCGCGTGCTGGTTGTTGACAACGCTTCAGAGGATGGCAGCGTCGAGATGGTAAAACCTGCCTTTCCACAGGCTGAAGTCCTTGTCAATGCAGCGAATATCGGGTATCCACGCGCCAACAATGTCGGGCTGCGACATTTGGGCTTTCGGGGGGTGGGGGATGTCGCTGCCGATGCGCCGCGTTATGCCCTGTTATTGAATCCAGATACAGAATTGCCGCCCGATGCCATATATCAGATGATGCGATTTATGGATTTAAGACCAGATACAGGCGCTGCCGGTCCCAAATTGATTCTGATGGATGGCAGCCTGGACAAAGCCTGTCGGCGTGGTTTTCCAACACCAATGGTTAGTTTTTATCGTTATTCGGGCCTGATGGAGCTCTTTCCACGAAATCGGCACTTTGGACGCTATAACATGACCTTTGCCGATGAAAATGAGGACCTGGAAGTGGATTCGGTGATGGGCGCTTATATGCAGGTGCGGAAAGAGACGATTGAAAAAGTAGGGCTGCTGGACGAGACCTTTTTTATGTACGGCGAAGATTTGGATTGGGCCTATCGGATTAAGCAGGCGGGATACAAAATCTGGTATCATCCCCAGGTGGTTGTGCATCATGTCAAACGGGCAGCCAGCCGCCAAAGCAAAAGAGCCCAACTTGAATTCTGGCGGTCGATGCTGATTTTCTATCGCAAGCATTACCGCCAGTCAACGATATTGCCAGTACACCTGATGGTTTTGACGGCTTTGCTGATGAAAGGCGGCCAAGGCTTATGGAACGAAATTCGCAATCCAACGCCATTGACCTAGCATCCCGCTCCCATCGCTGGAACATGCAGCGCGTGAGGGCGATTTCAGGCGGTGTGCTGCTTATTGTTGACATCACCATGTTGACAGTCGCTTTTTTGGCTGCCTACAAGGCACGAGAAATTCTGCCGTTTTTCCCCCGCCCGACGGAGCAGCCCGCTCTCATTGATTATATCCCGACTGTTATTCTGCATGTATCCACCATTCTGATAATGTTTTATTTTACACAGTTGTATCATCTCAAACGCGCCTTCAGCCGTTTTGACCAAATACGAACGGTCATTGGCGTCGTCACACTTGGTACGCTGCTGGCGAGCAACGCCCAGGAATTTCTGCTGCAAAGCACATCTTTGGAGGTGATTTATCCGCGCAGCCTGCTTTTTTATGTGTGGTTATTTAGTGTTTTTCTGGCGAGCCTGGGGCGCGAGCTATATCGCCTGGCGCGAATCTTCCTGCGCAAGCGAGGCATTATCCGTGACAATCTGCTGATTGTCGGCGAGGGGCGTATCGCCCGTGACATCACCAACAAAATTCGCAACAGTCCCGACCTCGGCTATAACATTGTCGGCATCGTCTGCAATGCTGAACCCAAGGGCAGAATGCTGGGATTTCCGTTTATCGGCAAATACGAAGATATTCCGCGACTGATTGATGAGCTGCAAGTTGAGCAGGTCATTGTCGCCTTGTCGGATGCTAGGCGGGTCGAGTTGGTCGAGCTTATCACCCTCTGTCAGCGCGGGCGGGTCGATATTAAGGTGTATCCGGATATTTTCGCTTATATGGCGGGCGATTTGAATGTGGACGACCTCGGTGGCACGCCGCTGCTGACGGTGCGTGACATTGCCCTGCGCGGCTGGAAACTCAGTCTGAAACGCGCCTTGGATTTGTTTGGCGCCTCGCTCGGCTTGATTGTGCTGTCGCCTTTCATGCTGCTGACGGCGCTGCTGATTGGCATCGAATCGCGGGGGGCGGTGTTTTACTGGCAGCTGCGGATGGGCTTGGATGGCCGTCCCTTTCCGATGATTAAGTTTCGGTCGATGCGCTCGGATGCGGAATCCGGTGGTCAAACCTGGACGGTTGAAGATGACCCGCGCGTGACCCGTCTGGGGCGCTTCATGCGGAGCAGCAACTGGGACGAAATCCCACAGTTAATTAATGTGTTTCTGGGTCACATGAGTTTGGTGGGTCCTCGTCCGGAACGTCCCATGTATGTCCGTCAGTTTCGGAATCAAGTTTCGCGTTATATGGAGCGTCACCGCGAAAAATCGGGTATGACTGGCTGGGCGCAGGTCAACGGCTTGCGTGGGGATACGTCGATTGCCGAGCGCACCGCCTTTGACCTATGGTATGTCGAGAACTGGTCGCTGTGGCTGGACATCAAAATTATCCTCCGCACCGTCTGGCAGTCGCTGACTCGCTCCAGCCCGAACGCTTATTAAGCAGAAAACACGGAAACAGCATGGATTTGGAAACTTTGACGCAAGCGATGCACGACTTTGTGGAAAGCAAGGGATGGCTGGCTGAGAATTCCGCCAAGCCGCAGTCGCTACGAAGCCTGGCGATTTCGCTGGCGCTGGAGGCAAGCGAAGTGCTGGAGCATTTTCAATGGGGCGAGGCGAGCGATGACCCCGATGAATTGGCATCGGAGTTGGCGGATGTGATGCTCTATTTGCTGCAAATGGCGAGCTTGCTGGAGGTTGACCTTGGCGAGGCGGTCATGGCGAAACTGGAAAAGAATGCTCAGCGCGACTGGCACCCTTCCCCAAAATCCTGAGCGCCCCCTTAAAAGCGAATAATCCCGCTTTAATTCTCCTGCTTGGGCATTATAATATGGGTTCATATTCGAGCCATGTAAAGGAATTGCTTTATGTCGGAACAGGCGGTCACAGCCCAAAGTGAAGATTTTTCCAGATGGTATAACGAAATCGTCTATCGTGCTGACCTGGCTGCGCCGTCTCCGGTACGCGGCTGTGTGATTATCAAGCCTTATGGCTATGAAATCTGGGAGGGAATCAAAGGGGGGTTGGATCGGCGCTTTAAGGCAACCGGTCATCAAAATGCTTATTTCCCGCTGTTTATCCCGGAAAGCTATATCAAGCGGGAGGCACAGCATGTTGAGGGGTTCAGCCCGGAACTGGCGGTTGTGACCCATGCTGGTGGCAAGGAACTGGAAGAGCCTTTGGTGGTGCGCCCGACCTCCGAAACGGTCATCGGGGAGGCATTCAGCGACTGGATTCAGTCTTATCGTGATTTGCCGCTGCTTATCAATCAGTGGTCGAATGTGGTGCGCTGGGAAATGCGAACCCGCCCCTTCCTGCGTACAGCCGAGTTCTTGTGGCAAGAGGGACATACGGCACATGCCACCCACGACGAAGCCGAGGCGGAAACCCTGCAAATGCTCGATATTTATGCCGACTTTGCCATCCATGATGCGGCTATTCCGGTGATTAAAGGCGAGAAAAGTCGGCTGGAACGTTTTGCTGGCGCGATGCGAACTTATACCATCGAGGCGATGATGCGGGACAAAAAGGCCTTGCAATCCGGCACGAGCCACAATCTGGGGCAGAATTTTGCTAAGGCATTCGACATCAAATATCTCACGGAAAGCAACGCGCAGGAGTTCTGCTGGACAACCTCCTGGGGCTTGAGTACACGGATGGTCGGGGCGGTTGTGATGACGCATGGCGACGACAAGGGATTGCGCCTGCCGCCCAAACTGGCGCCTTGGCAGGTGGTGATTGTGCCGATTTACAAGCAGGGCGAGCAGAAAACAGCCGTGATGGCGGCCGCTGCCAGACTGCATCGACAACTTGGTGATGCCGGTATTCGCGTTCACATGGATTGCCGCGAAGGTCAGTCGCCTGGCTTCAAGTTCAATGATTGGGAGATGCGCGGCGTGCCGATTCGGATGGAAATTGGACCCAGGGATGTCCAGAAGAACAACGCTGTGCTGGCACGGCGCGATATTCTGGGGCGTGCTGGCAAACAATTTGTGTCACAAGATGGCATTGTCGAAGCTGTCAAGGCATTGCTGGATGCGATTCAGGTGAATCTGCTTGAAGACGCGCGGGCCTTCCGCGATGAGCATATTGATAATGTGACATCTTACGATGAACTCAAACAGGTCATTGAAGCTGGCAGGTGGGCGCGTGTCTGGTGGCGGGGTTCGGATGAAGACGAGGTGACAGTTAAAGATGAGACTGGCGCCACCATTCGCTGTTTCCCCTTTGAACAGCCGAATGACCAAGGCAAATGCGTCATGACCGGGGAAACTGCTGAAAAAATCGCATTATTCGCAAAAGCATATTAGCCCCATTGCGTGTAGATATTATTGAGTGAAGCGTACAGGCGGATGATGGTCGCCCTGGTGCTGTTTGGTGTGCAAATGGATTTTGCGGCCGGGTGATTCTAACGCCATTTTGATATTGTGAAAATAGACACAATCAGAAAACTCGGTTACAATGCAATAGACTCGCTGTTCGCCAGCTTGACAGGCGGCCGACAGCGAAGGTTAGCTGTTTTGTACGATTTGATGAGTTCGGGTTCATCATGCCAGACTCAAACCCGATACTTATTTTTCTTAGAAAAGAAGTGATGATTTGGAACAGACCATACAAGATATTGGCTATCCATGCTTTGTCATGGATTTTACGTGTTTGCCACCAGCCTGTGGATTTGCGGGTTGGTGGTTTGACTTTTTGGGAATAGGGTGATGGCGGCTTATTTGATTGTTGATGTGGATGACCTGCTGCGCTGGTTCACCTCGCAGAATCCAGGTATTGGCTTGCAGGAGCTTGCAGTGGCATTGCGCGGCGGGGCGGCTTTCGCGGCGGGACTGTTCAATCCAAGTATGCTGAAGACGATTGCTGTTGCTAATTGGGAAGCGCATCGTGGTAGCTGGCGCGTTGACCCGCAAACGATTTTCCGCAGCGCCGGCTATGAGGTTTTTGATGTACCCAACCGCGAAGACCTGGCAGACATCCTGATTATCCACTATTTTTCTTATGACCCGAATCCGATTCACGAGTTGATTCTGGCGACGACCAGCAGAGACCTGCTGCCGCTGATTCGTCGAATCAAGACGACGCGCAACGCTCGCATCCGTATATGGGGTTCGGAAGATATTCTCCAGGGTACGCAGTTCGCTGACGAGATTATCTTCCAGCCATTGGAAACCCTGCTGGGTATTCAGACCAAAAATGTCTGGGTGTATATTGATTTTGAGAACATTTCAATCAGCTTGCATGCCCAGGGCTTTATGGTCAATCTCGATCATCTGATTGAGCGTTTTGTTTCGCAGGCGCAGGCGCACGGCAATGTGGTCAAGATGTGCGCCTATGCGCCGTGGGGGCAGCGTGGTGCCTTGCCGCCAGTGGTGGATTATTCCGGGCGGGAAGTGGCTGATGATGCGCCTTCACGATTGATGATGGCGAATATCGACCCAGTATTCAACCTGCCGGGCAAGAACAGCGCGGATATGCGAATTGCCCGCGATGTGATAACGGATACCGACCATCCTGAAGCGGGTGATGTCATTATCCTGGCAAGCGGCGACCGCGATTTCAACGATGTCATCAATACCCTTGTCCAGCGCAACAAAACCGTGATACTGTGGAGTGTGCGCGGTCACAGCACCAGCCGCCAACTGAAAAATCACCCCTCGCTTCAACTGGAATATATCGATGATTTTACTGATTTGCAGACCCATCAGTCATTAAGTCTGATTGAGGCGGATGATGAAGCGGAAAGTTTTATTCCCTCTCAGTGGTCGAGTGTCATCATCCAGTTTTACCGCCTCCGCGTTGCCTATGTCAAAGAGGAAATCACGACCGAAGACCTGATTCATCAGCTGATGGATGTCGGGGCGGTGGTATCGGCAGAGCGGGGTCAAGACCTGGTTTCGCAGTCGATTTCGCTGGGCATCCTGAAACAGCTGACGGCGGCTGGCGTCGTTGAGCTCAACCGTCAGCATCCGGTGGTCGCAAAGACCCTGCTGATTGTTGACCGCATCGCGCGGCGCGTCGCCAATACCTTGCAGACGCGGCGCTGGCAGTATGTCAATTATGGTTTCTTGCTCAAGGGGCTGGAAATGGAGCGGGGTATTGGGCGCCCTGGCATGAATGAAAGTGACCAATGGCGGGCGCACTGGATTGACTGCCTGGTGCGCGAGCGAGTTTTGCGGCGTGAGTTGGTGCCGCATCGGCACAATCCGGATGATTTGGTGCCAGTGATATGGATTCCGTCCCCAGACGAACGGCCGGTATGGCGTGCAGGCAAAGGGAATGCCCGCAAGGCGGACAGCAAGACCGACAAGGCGGCTGACAAATGGCTTGGGATTCCGCCGCACCAGCTTTGCAAGCAGGATGTGGATGTTGCCCGAATGGTGAAGCGTGTGGTGGTCAGCGTTGAACAGTTCACGAGTTTTCGTAACTTTGCCTGGTGTCCGCTCGGCAGTTTGCATAAGCGCCTGCGCGAATATGATTCCGGGGTTGTTTTCCAGCATGCGGTCGAGTATATGCTGGTGAATGAGATGGTCTCGGTGAACGAGTATCCGAATCCGCGCAGCGATTACAATACCAAGGGCATTGAGCTTAATCGGGACAGCCCTTTTGTGGCGGCGCTGCTTGCCGAGCGAGATGAGTTTGTCCGCGTCTTGCTGGATATGTACCAAAATAACCTGACCATCACCCACGCAAACGTTGAAGGGCAGCTTGAAAGCGGATGGAACGCAGCGCTCTGGATTTCGATTATGAAAACCGAAAATGTGCTGAATCTCTTGCCAGGGCGTGTCGACCAGTACAGTCTGTTCCGCACGCATCATACAGTGAAGCTGGTGGCGAATGATGACATGGATGCGGTCCATGAATAGCTTGGCATTGCTCTAAGCTCCTTAAGGTGATACAATCTTATTTGTTGTCGAGACCGACAGGCTAACTGTCCAGCCTGTCCGGTGGCTAGTGAAGGGACGGTTCTGATGCCATTAGACAAAGCAACAAAAACGCAAATTATCAAGGATTTTGGTCGGGAAGAGGGTGACACTGGGTCTCCCGAAGTGCAAATCGCATTGCTGACTGCCCGGATTGTGCAATTGACGGAACACCTCAAGATACACAGCCATGACGAACATTCGCGGCGCGGTTTGTTAAAGCTGGTGGGTCAGCGCCGACGGCAGTTGAAGTATATTGCCAGGAAGAAGCCGGAAGTCTATCGTGATTTGCTCAAACGTCTTGGGCTGCGGCGCTAATTGCGATTGTCGGAGCAGGCGCCGACTTTTCGGCTGATGATAAGACCGTGTACAGCGAAGGGCTTGGACTGGGCGCGGAGTTGATAACCATTTGATGGATGTTGATGCGTCGAATATGGCAGGTATGGGGATGGATAGAGGGTGTATCAGCCCTCAGCTTATCCCATATCTGACATTCAGGCGCATTTTATTTATATGGAGAAGAGTATGACTCTGGATATACGCGAATATAGGTGCATGGTAGCCGATAAAGAGGTTCTCATTGAGACCGGCCGCTATGCCCAGCAAGCTGGCGGGGCGGTAACAGTGCGCATGGGAGATACCATGCTGTTTTGCTCAACGACGATGGGTGCGCCACGCGCCGGATTGGATTTTTTCCCGTTGAGCGTCGATTATGAAGAAAAGATGTACGCTGGCGGGCGGGTGCCGGGCGGGTTCTTTCGGCGCGAGGGGCGGCCCTCAGAAGGCGCGATTTTGATTTCGCGGGTGATTGACCGCACGCTGCGCCCCCTGTTCCCGAAGAATATGCGCAATGATGTGCAGGTGATTTTGATGTCCCTTTCGCATGATAAGCAGCATCATGTGGATATGCTGGGGATTATTGCTGCCAGCACCGCCCTGATGATTTCGGATATTCCCTGGAATGGCCCTGTAGCTGGGGCGCGTGTTGGCATGGTGGATGGCAGCTTGTGTGTGAACCCGACTTATTCCGAGATGCAGGCGAGTGTGCTTGACCTGCGGGTATCGAGTACGGCTGATGCGATTAACATGGTGGAATGCAATGCCGCCCAGGTTGACGAGGACGCGATGCTCGAAGCGCTGTTTATGGCACATGATGCCGTAAAGGACATCATCGCCTTGCAAAATCGGATTCGTGATGAGATTGGCAAAGAGAAGAAAGAAGCCGTCGCAGATAACCTTGATGAGGGGCTGCTGGCGGAAGTGACTGCCAAAGCGCGGCATCCAGTCCATGAAGTTATGCTGGCGCATTCAGACCGCGCCGAGCGCCGCGAACCCCTGGCTGCGATTCAGCGAGCGCTGATTGAAGAATACACCCGCAGAAACGAAGACATTGAAGACGAAGAGGCAAGATACAGCCTCAAGCATGTCGAACGCGCTTTTGACCAGGTGGTGAAGCAGGTTATACGGGGTCGCATTGTTGGCGAGGGCGTTCGTCCCGATGGGCGCGATTACACCAGCATGCGCCCCTTGTCGGCTGAGGTCGGGCTTGTGCCGCGCGTGCATGGTTCGGGTATGTTTATGCGCGGCGAGACGCAGGTCTTGACGATTGCGACTTTGGGCACACCTAGCGATTCGCAGTTTATGGATGGTTTAAGTCCCCAAGATGATAAACGTTATATGCACCACTATAACTTTCCGCCCTACAGCACTGGCGAAACTTATCCGATGCGCGGTCCGAGGCGCCGTGAAATTGGACATGGCGCACTGGCAGAAAAGGCGCTGCTGGCGATGATACCGCCCGAACACGAATTCCCTTATGTTTTGCGTCTGGTGAGCGAAGTGATGAGCTCCAACGGCAGCACCTCCATGGCAAGTGTTTGCGGGAGTACGCTGGCGCTCATGGATGCGGGCGTTCCCATCAAGAATCCTGTCGGCGGCATCGCTATGGGTTTAATCAAGGAAGGCGAAGAGGTCGCGGTTTTGACGGACATTCAGGGGATGGAAGACCATCTGGGGGATATGGACTTTAAGGTGGCTGGCACTGTCAAGGGCATCACCGCCTTGCAGATGGACATCAAAATCGCGGGCGTCACCCGCGATACCATGCGGCAGGCTTTGGCACAGGCCAAGGATGCACGGCTGCAAATTCTGGAAGCGATGGCGAATGCCATTCCGCAGCCGCGCAATACCCTCAGCCAATATGCGCCGCGTATGGAATCATTCAAGATTGCGGTCGATAAAATCGGCGCGGTCATCGGGCCGGGTGGCAAGAATGTCCGTGCTTTGCAAGATGAACACGCTGTCAAAATCGAGATTCAAGAAGATGGCTTGGTCTATGTCGCCGGTGAAACTGGGGCAAGGGTGCTGGAAGCTATCGAGAAAATCCGCAGTATGGTCGAAGAACCGGAAATCGGTCAAATCTATACGGGCAGAGTGACCCGCGTCGAGAACTACGGCGCTTTTGTGGAGTTTTTGCCTGGCAGCGAGGGAATGGTTCATGTATCGCAGTTAGCCGATTATCATGTGAAAAGCGTCGATGAGGAAGTCAGCGTTGGTGATGAAATCATGGTGATGGTTATCAACATAGATGGCACTGGTCGCGTGCGCTTGAGCCGTCAGGCGGTGCTGGAAGGCTGGGATGTTGCCGAAGCTATCCGCCGAGATAAAGCCAACAGTCGCGGTGGCGGGCGGCGCGGTGGCGGAGACCGTCGGGGTGGTGGCGGAGACCGCCGCGGTGGTGGAGACCGTCGGGGTGGCAGAGACCGCCGAAGCGAAGACCGCCGTGGCAGTGGCTATCGCCGTGGCAGCGGAGACCGCGGCCGCCGCAGCTAAGCCATGCAAGCATCTGCATTCAAACGTGCTGCCGCTTGATGCAGCGCGTTTTTGTTGCACCTCAAACGGGTTCAGGGAGAGCGGAAGATGGCAGACAAGAGCAGTATGCCGGGCAATGCGATTGCCGAGACGGAAAATTACATGGT
Source organism: Aggregatilineales bacterium (assembly GCA_965214515.1). Taxonomy (GTDB): domain Bacteria; phylum Chloroflexota; class Anaerolineae; order Aggregatilineales; family Phototrophicaceae; genus UBA6055. Next base: position 1,610,937 of record OZ243955.1, on the reverse strand, counting down.
CTGGGAAGTGCGGGCGCCAGACGGCGAGACGACTTATCATATCGAATTGGGAACCGCCACTCTGCATTTCTTTCGTGAAGAATGGGCTGAATTTCTGAAGCTGATGAAAGATGCTGCCAGCAACAGCCCATGAACCCGAATGGCTTCAAACATCATTTTGTGGCGGCGATGGCGAAGCACCTGCCACCGAGCGCCGCGCGGCTGCGGCTGGTCGATATGGATGGTCAGTGCGGGCATATCCTGGAGTCCGGGCGTGCTGACCTTGACATTCGGCTGCTGGCGGCGGATGCCGCGCATCTGTCGGATATACCACCTGACAGTGTTGATGCCGTGGTGGCTTATGATATTGAACTGAAAATCCCCTTGCTTGAGCGTGTATGTGCCATGCTGCGGCCAGGCGGGCGGTTTATTGCCGTGCTGCCGACGGGGCAGGTGAACCCAAGCTGGGTTGAACTGCTGGAGTCGCATAATTATAGGCGGATTCTGGTCGAAGCGGCGGTCGATGGGATGGGGGTATTGATTCGCGGGGAAAAAGCACATCACAGCGAGCATACCTGGCAGCGCATTCAAGCGGTGGCCGGGGCGGAAGGCGACTTGCTGGATTTGGGGACATTCAAGGGGCGCTATGTGCATCTTTTGATTCGGCAGACACCCAGCAAACCAGTCTGGAAGCTGGCTGCCGACGAAGAAATCCGTTGGCAGGCGCTGGCGCTGCGGCGTGGCGCTGACAGGCTTCTGCTGGGTTTCAGCAGCTTGCCCAAGGCGGTCGGATTCATGCAGCCTGCGGTTGTGGCCGGCAGGATACAGGGCATCAACAAGGTCGGCAAGTTCCGCAAAGCGCGGGCGATGGCATGGACATGGGGTGTGATGCTGAACCCGAATTTGGATGCCATCGGCAGCCAGCAGCTTGCGTTTGTGGAAATCGACCCCTCGACTGCGGAAGCGCCGAATGAATAGGTGCGATTTGGGCAATTTGAACGAATCTTTTATAATTGGGTTTGAGTTTTCTGACCTGTCAGTTTTGCAAAGGGGGGCGTGCCATGATGCGTCCGCAAGAACCCCGCCGACATCGGTTAATCACCTGGGCAGAGGTAGACCAGCTTATTGACGGGCTGATACCGCAAATCCAGCATTTGGGGCCTTTTGGCGCGATGCTGATGATTACGCGCGGGGGTGTCATACCGGGCGGTTTGCTGGCGGAGGCGCTGAGCATTCAGCATTTATTGACGGCATCGGTGGATTTTCCCTCGACTGAACAGTCGGGCATGATGGCTTGGCCTACATTTTTGCAGTTTCCTGATACTGACTTGCTGCGCGGGCGGCGCACCTTGATTGTCGATGATGTCTGGGGCAGCGGACGCACCAGCATTGCCGTCCGCGAGCGTGTCAATTCGGCTGGCGGGTATGCCTATAACTGTGTGCTGCATTTCAATCCATATCGCTCGCTGTTTTCCAACATTAAGCCCGAGCTCTATGGCGATGTCACCGATGCCTATGTGGTTTATCCCTGGGAGATCGACCGCGGTTTGCTTGGGCGCGGCTTTGGCGAGGCACATCCCGAAATCTAGGAAAGGCTGCCGGCAGGCTGTTCCTAGGATGCGAATATGATAAATTTAGGTTATAATGATATTATAGTGACGTTTGCGCTTCTTTCGGCAGCGAATTGAAGCGTGATTAGCCTGCTGAAGCAGGAGGCTTGCTGAACCTTATGAGTGAAGAACAAGACAACAACCTTATGTCCGACGAGAGTTTTGAGGAGGCGCTTGCCTCATCATTCGATTATGCTTATACACCGCCCCGCCGTGGCGAAATACGCGAAGCGACCATTCTGCAAATTGACGAGCGCGAAATCATCGTCGACCTGGGCGCCAAACAGGATGGCATCGTCCCTGCGCAGGATTTGGAGCGGATGGAAGACGATTTTCGTGAGAGCCTGCAAACTGGTGCCAATGTGCCGGTTTATGTTGTCAATCCGCGTGACCAGAACGACAACCTGATTGTTTCCATCAATATGGGTTTGCAGCGTTATGATTGGGAAAAGGCGCGTGAACTGCTGAAATCGCAGGATGTGGTGAATGTCAAGGTGAGTGGATATAACAAAGGTGGCGTCCTGGTGCGCTGGAATCGGCTGGAGGGATTTATACCCAGTTCGCATCTGGTGTCTGCCAATATGACGATGGAGCGAAAAGACGCCATGAATGAGTTAATCGGCAGCACGCTGGGCGTCAAGGTCATCGAGGTTGACCAGGACCGCCGCCGTCTGATATTCAGTGAGCGCGAGGCACAGAAAGAATGGCGGGCGAAACGCAAAGCGAAGCTGCTGGCTGAACTGAAGGTGGGGGATGTAGTCAACGGCGTGGTGACGGGCTTGCGTGATTTTGGCGCTTTTGTCAACATTGGCGGCGCCGATGGCCTCATTCATGTCAGCGAACTGGCGTGGCATCGGGTCGATCACCCGCGTGACATTTTGGGCATCGGGCAGGAGATGCAGGTTTATGTTTTGAACCTTGACCGCCAGACCAACCGAATTGCGCTGAGCCGCAAACGTCTGCTGAATGATCCTTGGGACGATGCCCAGACCCGTTATCACGAGGGACAGCTGGTTGAGGGTCATGTGACCAATGTGGTTGATTTTGGGGCTTTTGTTGCGCTGGGGGATGGCCTGGAAGGCTTGCTCCATCTTAGTGAAATGGGCGACGGCGCCCTCAAAGAGCCTTATTCTTATGTTCAAAAGGGCGATAAGCTGTCGCTCCGCATCAGCCATCTGGAGCCAGAGAAGCGCCGTGTCGGTTTTACGCAGCGCTGGGGCACTGAAGCCGATGAAAATGACCAAAGGCCAAGGGCAAGCTCGTCATCCTTGACTGGGGGTGGGAAAACTTAAGGCCCTGCCCACCGACGAAACACGCGACTGAAAGTCACTTCGGACAAGTGAAATCGGGAATGTCTGCCGAATTGGCGGGCATTTTTGTTTTTCTGGCTCGGATTGGTTGACAAAGGTCAGGCGACTTTGTATAATCCCCAACGATTTTGGTAAAGGCAAGGCGTTCGTTTTATTCCACAGTTGTCTGCGAACAAATTCGTTGCGAGCCCGGTTATTCAGCAGCGGTTGGAGGTACTGGGTTTTGTTTTGCCATGCACCGAAGACCGAATCTGAATTTTTGGGGAGATAATAGATTATGCAAACCGACTCTGTAATTGACCTAGCGGCGGATGAGATGGATTTCGCGGCATTATTGGAAGAGTCTCTTGCCGGGAGCCTGATTGAAAGGGGAGACATCGTGCGCGGTGTTGTCCTCTCAGTTGACAGTCACGGCTTGGTTGTCGATATTGGCTGGAAACAGGATGGCATTGTTACGCGCAATGATATTGAACGCATGGGCATGAACCCGGCGGATTTCCAGATTGATGCTGAAATTGATGTGGCTGTGGTTCGTTTGAACGACAGGGATGGCGATTTGATTTTGTCGGCATCGCAGGCTCGCCAGAATGTGGACTGGAAACGCGCCGAAGAGATTATGAATGCCGGGACGCTCTGGTCGGGTGAAGTAACGGATTCCAACAAGGGCGGTTTGATTATGCCCTTTGGGCATCTGCGGGGTTTTATCCCCGCCAGCCATGTCATCGATTTGCCGCGGGGACTCAAGGAAGAGGATCGTCAGATTTATTTGCAAAAACTGATCGGCATGGAAATGACAATCAAAGTCATCGAGGTCAACCAGAAGCGCCGCCGTCTGGTCTTTAGCCAGTTGGATGCCGAGCAGGAAAATCGTGCCGCACGCAAGGAAAAGCTGCTGCGCGAACTTGCAGAAGGGAACTCGCGTCAGGGCGTGGTCAGCGGCTTGTGCGATTTTGGCGCTTTTGTCGATTTGGGCGGCGCGGATGGGCTGATTCATATTTCGGAATTGGCATGGCATCGCGTGCGCCATCCCAGCCAGGTCGTCGCTATTGGCGATCAGGTCGAAGTTTATATCCTGCGTCTTGATGACAAGGGCAAACGCATCGGCTTGAGCCTCAAGCGCTTGCAGCCCAATCCCTGGATGCTGGTGGACGAGATGTATCATATCGGTCAACTGGTCGAGGGCGTCATCAGTCGCATTGAGTCCTTTGGCGCTTTTGTCAGCCTGGAACCGGGCATTGAAGCCCTGCTGCATGTCAGCCAGATGTCCAGAAGTTCGGAAGAAAGTCCGCTTCGCCACCTTTATGAAGGTCAAAAGCTGCTGATGCGCATCATCAGCATTGAAGCGGGAAGACAGCGGCTGGGTCTTAGCCTGAACGAAGTTACCGCTGCCGAGATGGCGCAGTGGAAAGAGCGTCAGATGGAGCTTATCGCTGCTGCCGCCGAAGCTGACCTGGAAGACATCAGCGAACAATAGAGGCGATTGGTTTCAAGTGCGCTATGGCATTTCGCGGTTTTGGCCTGTATACTGCGGGCAGGGCGGCAGTGTTTTGCCGACCGCTTATCGTCAATTAAACAGACCCAAGGTGGTGATTTGACCTATGGCTTCAGTCAGACTTAAGCCGGGCGAAAGTCAAGAGCAGCTGCTGCGCCGCTTTCGCAAGCGCGTGACCAATGCCGGGATTCTCAGCACGGTGCGCCGCAAACGCTGGCATATCTCCAAGAGCGAACTGCGCCGCATCGAAAAGAAAAAGGCAATCCGCCGTTCGCGCCGACGCCAGCGCAAAGGCTGATAACATTCAGTTCCCAGCCTTTTTTGAGCAAGTCAGGAGACCGTTGTATGCCAATGGAATGCAGCGGCTTTGCGTATTATAATACCGATGAAACAGTTGCCTAAGGAGGAATATGGCTAAGAAAGAAGAAAAAATCGAAGTTGAAGGGACGGTGGTCGAAGCGCTGCCGAATACGCAGTTCATGGTTGAACTGGATAACGGACATAAAGTCCTGGCTTATTTATCCGGCAAAATGCGCAAGTTTTACATCCGCATTCTGCTGGGTGACCGAGTCAAAGTCGAAATGAGCCTCTACGATATGAATCGTGGTCGTATTATCTATCGTCACAAGGATAATGTGCGCTCCTGAATTGTAAAAAGGAGAATATCGCATGTTTCAGTTACAAAGCTAGGAACGAGTCATCATGGATGGCTCGTTTTCGTTTATTTAACGCCCCAATGCACCGCGATGGTGCCAAACATAAATGTTTTGAATTGAACATCACGGAAGCCAGCCTGCTCTATCAGACTGGCAAGCTCTGCGGGTGTTTTGAAAGCCTGCGTCGATTGCGGCAGATAGCTATAGGCATCGCTCGCGTCTTTGCCCGCAATCAAGCGTCCTAAGAGCGGAATGCCATACTGGAGATGCAGCCGAATGAAGGGCTGGAGCACACTGGGCGGCGGTGGCGAGGTGTCCAGCGTCACGATGCGTCCACCGCGCTTCAGCACCCGCCGCTGTTCGGCGAGCGACTTGGGAATATCCATCACATTGCGCAGCAAATAACCCGACACCACCGCATCAAAGCTCTCATCCGCATAAGGTAGCTGTATGGCATCGGCTGCTGTCCAGATGACCTGCTTGCCATAGGGCATCTGCTGCCGCCCGACCTGCATCATCTGCAAGGCGAAGTCGGCGCCGAAGACGCTGGCTGTCGAGGTTTGCTTCAAGGCCTCAAAGGCGATGTCGCCAGTGCCAGTGGCAATGTCCAGCAGCCTGCCCTGACGCGGCAATCCGGCTTGCTCAACCACAAAGCAGCGCCATTGCATATCCTGACCGCCGGTCATAATGCGGTTCATCAGGCTGTAACGTCTGGCGATGCGGTTAAACATCCCCCGAACATAATCCGAGCGTTCCTTGCCCCTTAGGTGTGCCATCGTTTCGCCTCAATCAGAAACCAGTCGCCCTGTTGACGATGCGCGTAAGGCTGCAAGCCGGTTTGGCGCAGGGCAGCTTCGACCTCTTCCATCTGGCTCTCAATCATGCCACTGAGAATCGCCGTGCCACCCGGACGGACTGCCTCGCCCAGCCGATTTTCTGCCAGCTTAAGAATGACCCGCGCCAGAATGTTCACGACCACCAAATCGAAGCGCCGTGCTGAAGTTCGCACGATTTCGAGGCTGCCCTGTTGGGCGATGACTTTGTTCGCAAGGCCATTGGCCGCCGCATTTTCTCTGGTGGCTTCGACGGCGATGACATCCGTATCCAGTGCCAGGATTTTTCTGGCGCCCAGTTTGGCAGCGGCAATCGACAGAATGCCACTGCCACATCCCAAATCCAGAATATCTTGCGCTGGCTGAACCAGTCCCTCCAGCGCCATCAGGCAGAGCTGCGTCGTCGGATGCGTGCCAGTGCCGAATGCCATGCCAGGGTCAAGCGCAATTTCGATGTCGTCGCTTGCCAACTCGACATCCATCCAAAGCGGCCGAATCAACAGCCTCCTGCCGACTCGCAAAGGACGATAATGAGCTTTCCAGGCTTCCGCCCAATCCTCCTCTTTGAGAGGGCTATAGACTGGTTGGGGCATCGGGTACATCAGGCTCATGTGTCCCAGTGCGGTCTCCAACTGTTTTTTTGTGGACTCAAGAGCGGGGTCATCGGGGAGATAAGCACGCAAAATCAGGCTTTGCGGCGGTGGGACTTCGCCTTCGTCCCACAAATCGGGCGTGATGCCCTCTGGTTCAATCGAGACACCCTGATGTCCGTAGCGCTGCAAGACTTCGGCGACCGCTTCGGCGCTTTCGCCATCAACTTTCATCGTTACTTCAATCCAGCTTCTCATAACCATATATCAAAAAAGGGGGGTTATGCAGAACCCACCCTTGTGCCTTGGTGCTGTGTCGGTCAAGTTTATTTGCTTTCACCAGCCAGGAAGTCCATCACTTTATCGAAGAAGCCGCGCCCGCTGGTCTGGGGAGTTATCTCACGCCCGAAGGTATCCGCCAGCTGCTCGAATAATTCACGCTGATAATCGGTCAATTCAGTCGGTGTTTCGACCTGAACATAGACTAACTGGTCGCCGCGCCCCGAATTTGAGCCATCAGGACGCAGGCGCGGAATCCCTTTGCCGCGCAATCGGAAGACTTTGCCAGTTTGCGTCCCCGGTGGAATCGTTAGCTCGACTGGACCATCCACAGTCTCCACGCGAATCCTGTCGCCGAGGGTCGCCTGCGCCACGTTGATGCTGATATCGAGAATGATGTCATCCTCGTTGCGCTTGAAAAAGGGGTGGTCTTTGACATGCACAACCACATACAGATTGCCAGCCCGCGCCCCGCGTTCACCGACGTCGCCATTGCCAGACACTTGAATCTGGATGCCTTCGCTGACGCCGGCCGGAATCTTGACATTCAAGACGGTCCTCTTGCGTCTGCGCCCTGAACCATCGCAGTTATGGCACAGTCGGTCGATGACCGTCCCTCTGCCGCCGCAGTTGGGACAGGGGGTTACACGCACCATGGAGCCGAGCAAGGTCTGCTGCACCTGACGCACCTCGCCGCTGCCATCGCAAGTCCGGCAAGTCATTGGACGTGAGCCAGCCTCCCCGCCAGAACCTTCACAAACCCCGCAGGTTTCCAGCCGTTGAAATTCGATTTCTTTTTCGACGCCGAAAACAGCCTCCACGAAGTCAATCGTTACATCGACCCGACGGTCTCCACCGGCGCTGGAAGACCGTCTGCGCCCTCTGCCAGCATTGCCAAAGGCGCTGTCAAAGATGTCGAAAATATCCTCAAAGCCGAAGCCCGCCGCCCCAGGGCCATAACCGCCACCCGCCGCGCCATTCACACCCGCATGACCAAAGCGGTCATAACGAGCGCGTTTTTCATCATTGGAAAGCACCTCATAGGCTTCGTTGAGTTCTTTGAATTTTTCCTCGGCGTCGACTTCCTGGCTGACGTCGGGATGATATTGCCGTGCCAGTCGGCGAAACGAGCTTTTTATCTCTCTGGTATCTGCATTCTGCGATACACCGAGTACATCATAATAATCTCTTGGCATAGCTGAAGTCCTGTATGCGCTCTCTTAATGATACAGCCTGGCTCTCATTGCATAAGATGGCGAAATGGGGCATAAATCATGATACCCCATTAAACGCTGTTCCTCTGTGATTCGCCCTAGGTTTCGGTGAATTCGGCATCGATGACATCTTCATCATCCGCTGCCGCACCCTCTGGCGGCGGGGCATCTTCGTACATCTGTGCGCCCAAGGCCTGCAGCTGCTGCGTCAGCGCTTCGGTTGCCGCCTTGATTTCCGCGATGCTGCCAGTCGCCCGTGTCTGTTGCAATGCCTCGATTTTTTCCTCTGTCCGCTGCACGCCGCCGCGCGGCAGTTTTTCTGCGTAATTGCGAAGCAGTTTCTCGGCCTGATAAATCGTGCTTTCAGCTTGATTGACAGACTCAGACCGCTCTTTGCGTTCCGCATCCTCTCTGGCGAATTTCTCAGCTTCGGCTTTCGCTCGCTCAATCTCTTCATCCGACAACCCACTGTCGGGGAAAATGGTAATCGCCTGTTCGCGTCCGGTGACTAAATCCTTGGCGCTGACATTCAGAATACCATTGGCATCTATCTCGAAGGTCTTTTCAATTTTAGGCACGCCGCGGGGTGCGGGCAGGATGCCATCCAGGAAAAATCTGCCTAGCGTCCTGTTGTCGCTCGCCATTGGGCGTTCTCCTTGAATAACATGAACCCTGATCCCTGTCTGATTGTCAGCGACAGTGGTAAAGTTCTTCACTTTCTTGGTTGGAATGGTTGTGTTACGTTTAATCATGGGAGTTGCGATGTCCCCCTCTGTCTCTGTACTCAATGTCAGCGGGGTAACATCCAGTAGCGCAACGCCCTTGATATCGCCATCAAGCATACCGGCTTGAATGGCAGCGCCCAATGCCACCACCTCAGCTGGATTGACCCTTTTGGTCGGTTCTTTGCCAAAGAAATTCTTGACGGCTTCCCGAATGGCTGGCATCTGCGTCATCCCGCCAGCCAGCAGCACCTCGTCAATATCATCAGCGGATAGCTCAGCGTCCTTGAGCGCTTGCTCGCAACATTCTATAGTTTTCTGTATTAAGTCATAGTCATCATCCGTAACCAGGTTTTCCAGCTTGGCACGCGACAGGCTCATGTTCAAATGCTTCGGTCCGTCGGCATCAGCAGTGATAAAGGGCAAATTGATGTCGGCATTGAAGGTCGTCGATAATTCGATCTTGGCTTCTTCGGCGGCTTCTTTCAGGCGCCACAATTGCTCAGGATCGTCCCGCAAGTCGATGCCATTCTCCTGTTTGAATTGCTCGGCAATCTGGTCGATAATGCGCTCATCGAAATTGTCGCCGCCGAGGAAGGTATGCCCATAGGTCGATTTGACCTCGAATATGCCATTGGCGATTTTCAGGATCGAAATGTCGAAGGTGCCGCCGCCCATATCATAAACCGCGATCATGCCTTCACGATCCCCGTCCAGACCATAAGCCAAGCTGGCGGCAGTCGGCTCGTTGATAATCCGCAAGACTTCGAGACCGGCAATTTTTCCGGCATCCTTGGTGGCGTGGCGCTGCGCATCGTCGAAATGGGCTGGCACCGTAATAACCGCCTGATTGACTGTTTCTCCCTCAAGATAGTCTTCCGCATCGGCTTTAATTTTTTGCAGCACCATGGCCGAAATTTCCGGCGGACTATAGTCGCGGTTGTTCATCCTGACACGGACATCGCCATTGGATGCTGCCGATACTTGATAGGGCACCAGTTTGGTTGCATCCCACACTTCTGGGTCCCTGAATTTGCGTCCCATAAAGCGCTTGATCGAAAACACCGTATTTTCCGGATTAGTAGCAGCCTGACGGCGAGCCGTAGTCCCGACCCGACGTTCACCTTTGTTATCAATGGCGACCACGGATGGTGTGAGGTTACCTAGTTCCTTAGATAATGGAATAACGGTAGGCTCGCCGCCTTCTATCACGGCGGCAACCGAGTTGGTTGTTCCCAAGTCAATGCCGATAATTCGTCCCATAATGCCTTACTCTCCTGACACTTTGTTCATCTCGTTAATGAATGGATTGTCTGCACTTAGCTGGCAACCCGCACCAGCGCTGGGCGCAGCAAATGTTCGCCGGCACGGTATCCCTTTTGCAGCGTCACGGTAACGTGACCGCTTTCGACCTCGTCGCGGTCATCCGTGCCGATGGCGTCGTGAAAGTCCGGGTCAAAGGGTTTGCTAGTCGGATCAATTGCCTCGATTTGGTATTTTCCCAGCAGCTTTTCAAATTTGTGCTGAATCATTTCTACCCCCTTAATCCAAGAGTTTTCGCTGATGTCTTCTGGCACATTTTCGAAGGCGCGGTCAAAATCGTCAATCACCGGCAGCAGCGATTCGAGGGTATCAAGTGAGCCGCGCAGCTGGAACTCGCTGCTTTTCCGTTTTATCCGCTTTTCATCATTCGCAACTCTGGCTTCGCGTTTGTCAACCGCAGTCACATTTGCTGCCAAGCTATCGTAATTGTCTTGTGCCTCTTGCGCTTCCTTACGGACACGATTGAGTTTCTCTTGTGTTTTTTTCAATGCTTGTCGTGTCACTTCCAATTCTTGTTGATGCACCTCAGCATGATCTTGCGCTTCCTTACGGGTGCGTTGTAAACTCTCTTGCGCTTTTTCACGTGTACGATTGAGTTTCTCTTGTGTCGCTTCCAATGCCTCCTGCGCCTTGCTCAATTCTTGCCTCAGTTTGGTGACTTCCGCCTTCAGTGAACGCCTCTGTCTTGGCCTACGGTAGCTGAGAGCTTTGACGCCGCCCTCTTTAAATTTCTTCCGCCAACGATGGATAGTACGCTCATGGACGCCAGACTCCCGTGCGACTGTCCGCACGCTTGAACCCCGGTGTAATTGATGAATAGCGGCCCACCGTTGCACCGCTTCATCTTTTTTGTCCTGACCATCATCGCGCATAGCTTGTTCCAGCTGCTGCACTTCTTCTTCACTCAATTGATATCTGTTGTTTTTGTTCATCTGTTCATTTTGCCATATCTTCGCATTATTTTTTGGAACTACTTAGATAAAGGTAAAGTCTCTTACAAGCCAAATGGCCCCAATGCGAAATGGGGCATAAATCATGATACCCCATTAAACGCTGTTCCTCTGTGATTCGCCCTAGGTTTCGGTGAATTCGGCATCGATGACATCTTCATCATCCGCTGCCGCACCCTCTGGCGGCGGCGGGGCATCTTCGTACATCTGTGCGCCCAAGGCCTGCAGCTGCTGCGTCAGCGCTTCGGTTGCCGCCTTGATTTCCGCGATGTTGTTCTTCGCCTGTGCCTGCCGCACCGCCTCGATTTTCTCCTCGGTCTGCTGTATGGCTTCCGGTGGCAGCTTGTCTTGGTAATCACGAATGAGTTTTTCCGCCTGGAAAATGATGCTCTCTGCCTGATTGGAGACCTCGGCCTGTTCTTTGCGTTCCGCATCCTCACTGGCGAATTTCTCGGCTTCTGCCACCATCTTGTCAACTTCCGCATCCGACAGTCCACTGCTGGCGGTGATGGTAATCGCCTGTTCACGTCCGGTGGATTTGTCCTTGGCGCTGACATTCAGGATGCCATTGGCATCAATATCAAAGGTCACTTCGATTTGAGGGATGCCGCGCGGCGCAGGCGGGATGCCATCCAGGATAAATTTGCCCAGCGACTTGTTATCGCCTGCCATCGGGCGCTCACCCTGGACGATGTGAATCTCGACCTGTGTCTGGCTGTTGGCGGCGGTGGAATAAATCTGCGATTTCTTGCTGGGGATGGTGGTGTTGCGGTCAATCATGGCAGTTGCCACGCCACCCAGCGTTTCGACGCTCAATGTCAGCGGGGTAACATCCAGCAGCAGAATATCCTTGACATCACCGCCAAGGACACCCGCTTGAATGGCGGCGCCCAATGCCACCACCTCATCCGGATTGACCCCTTTGGTCGGCTCTTTGCCAAAGAAATTCTTGACGGCTGCCTGAATGGCTGGCATGCGCGTCATCCCACCAACCAGCAGCACCGCATCAACATCGCTGGTAGAAAGCCCGGCATCCCGCAGCGCTTTTCTGCAAGGTTCAATCGTCTGACGCACCAGTTCGTCAACCAGGCTTTCGAGCTTGGCACGCGACAGGCTCATATTGAGGTGCTTGGGTCCGCTGGCATCGGCGGTGATAAAGGGCAGGTTGATTTCGGCGCTGAGGGTGGTTGACAATTCGATTTTGGCTTTTTCAGCGGCTTCCTTCAAGCGCTGCAAAGCCTGGCGGTCAGCCCGCAGGTCGATGCCGTTCTCCTGTTTGAATTGCTCGGCAATCCAGTTGATGATGATTTCGTCGAAATTATCGCCGCCGAGATAGGTATCGCCATTGGTCGATTTGACCTCGAACACGCCGTCCGCCACTTCCAAAATCGAAATATCGAAGGTGCCGCCGCCCAAATCGTAGACGGCGATAATGCCTTCGTTGCGCTCGCCAAGCCCGTAAGACAGGCTGGAGGCAGTCGGCTCGTTGATAATCCGCAAGACTTCGAGGCCGGCGATTTTGCCGGCGTCTTTAGTGGCATTGCGCTGGGCATCATTAAAGTATGCCGGCACTGTAATGACCGCCTGGTCAACAGTTTCACCGAGATAGGCCTCGGCATCAGCTTTCATCTTTTGCAGCACCATGGCCGAGATTTCGGGCGGGCTGTAGTCGCGGTTGTTCAGCTTGACGCGGACATCGCCATTGGATGCTGCCGATACTTGATAGGGCACCAGTTTGGCTGCATCCCGCACTTCTGGGTCCCTGAATTTGCGCCCCATAAAGCGCTTGACCGAGAAGACCGTATTTTCCGGATTGACGACCGCCTGATTGCGAGCCACCCGCCCAACCAGCCGTTCGCCTGTCTTGGTGTTAATGGCGACCACCGATGGAATCAGGTTGCCGCCTTCGGATGATGGAATAACGGTAGGCTCGCCTCCTTCCATCACGGCGACAACCGAATTGGTTGTCCCCAGGTCAATGCCGATAATTCGTCCCATAATGTCTTACTCTCCTGATACTTGGTTCATGTCGTTAATGGGTTGTCTATCGCGCTAGCTGGCAACGCGCACCAGCGCCAGACGCAATTTGATTTCGCCAGCCCGGTATCCCTTTTGCAAAGTCACAGTGACGTGGCCGCTCTCGACCTCATTGCTGTCGTCCGTGCCAATAGCTTGGTGGAAGTTCGGGTCAAAAGGTTCGCCAGTCGGGTCAATCGCCTCGATTTGGTATTTTTCCAGCAGCTGTTCAAAGCTCCGCTGAATCATGGTTACACCCTTAATCCAAGGGTTTTCGCTGATGTCTTCTGGCACATTTTCAAAGGCGCGGTCAAAATCGTCAATCACCGGCAGCAGCGATTCGAGGGTATCGAGCGAGGCACGCTGGAACAACTCTCTGCGCTCCCGCGTCACTCGCTTTTTATAATTCGCAAATTCCGCGCGGGCACGCTGCCAGCCATCTTTATTGGACTGCGCTTCCTTTTGCGCTTCAATCAATGCCTGCATGAGATTCGTACCTGCTGGTATAGCCGCCGCTTGTGCTGCTGCTGTTTCATCAGCTTCTTCATATGTCACCGACTGGTCAGCGCTCGGTGGCGCTTCCTTTTCGTCGTGTTCGCGTTCAAGCTCATCGGTTGTGTTGCTTATGTCGCTCATGTTCTGTTCCTGGGTTGGATATGGATAAATGCAAGCGTTGCTGCACGCTAAATCGCCTGGATGACAGACTGTCCCCAGCTTAGCGCAGGATTGATAGAATTATATTAGCAAAACGGGATTTCCACTGAACTTTTACACATTTTATATATCGCGTGTTTGATTATCCTCCACATTGTCCTGATAGAGGGCCGCCAACACATTGGTCATCAGATTGGATACATAACGAACCGTGCTGATGGCGCGGCCGTAGTTAATATGCGTGGGTCCCAGAACGCCAATCGCCCCCCGCATTTTGCGGGGATGACCATACCTGCCGAGAATCATGCTCAAGCGGCTGAGGTCGTCATAGCGTCCGTCGCCAGCGATAACGACCTGCACATTCACCTCGTCAGCGTCGTCGGGCGGCAGCCGCTCCAGGAGCTCATTCAGCAGCACATTGAGGACGGTATGTTCTTCCAGAATCCGTATTGCCTGTTGAGCGCCTTCCTCGTCGGGAAAATTGTCAATGACCTGGCTCAAGCCATCACGATAGATAAAACGCACCATGTTATTGTCGGCGTGGTCAATCAGTTCGGCGGTCAGTTCAGCGACCTCGCGTTCAAGCATCGGCAGGTTGATGCTCTTTAAGCGGACTTGCTGTGCGGTGAAGCCGGCGCACATTTCGTTGACACGTTTGGCGGCTTCGGCAAGCTGTGTCTGGGGGACGGGCTCGGCAAGGGTCAGCATGCGCTGATGAACGCTGCCACTGTTCAGCACCAGCACCATCAGCGCCAGCCGCCCCTGTATCGAAATCAATTCCATGTGCTTGAAAGAATTGGTTTGCGAGATGGGCGGTGTCACGATGGATGCGGATTGCACCGAACGCGCCAGCAAAGCCGCCGCGCGGCGCATCCACTGTTCCATGCCCGCCTGCAAAGTGCCGACGCGCTCGGAGATGTGACGCTGCTCGCTGCGCGTCAGGCTGCGGGTTTGCAGCAGGCGGCGCACGAAATAGCGGAATCCGGCGGCGGTGGGAACTCGTCCAGCCGAGGTATGCGGCGCGGCAATGTATCCCATCTCTTCTAAATGCGCCATCTCGTTGCGCACTGTTGCCGAACTGATGTTGAGTTGATAATTTTCGACCAAATACCTTGACCCGATGGGTTCGGGCTTTTCGGAATAAGCCTGAACGATGCAGGTGAGGATGTCTTCTTGTCGTCGGGTCAGGTTCGGCAGCTGCCGTTCATCGTTCATGGGGCTGCTGGTGAATGCGCTGTTTAATGGATAGATTGAATGCTATCACGCGGTTGGCGGTGCGTCAAACGAAAATCGGGTGTAAGATGCGAGCAGGCGCAATCGTCTATATGATGTATAAGAAAAAGTTCCAGAGATGGCAAACCATCCAATAACACAGAGGAGATTGAATGCAATGAGCTTGAAAACATTCGAGGTCAACCAAGACGAATTCCAAACCGAAGTGCTGGACAGCGCGACTCCGGTGCTGGTGGATTTTTGGGCTGAGTGGTGTGGTCCTTGCAAGATGATCGCCCCGATTGTCGATGAAATCGCCGACGAATACGTTGGCAGGCTGCGCGTCGCCAAGGTGGATGCCGACATCAATCAGGACATCCTGATGAGTTATGGGGTTATGAGCATCCCGACCCTGCTTCTTTTCAAAGGCGGCGAGCCTGTTGAGCGCATTATCGGCTTCACCCCCAAGGGCAAAATCCTGAACAAAATCAACGGCCATATCTAGGACGCCGCTCATCTGAAACCGAAAACGCTCACCGACCAAGGTGGGCGTTTTTATTGGGATGGACATCCCTGGGCAGCGTCTCGCCAAGGCTGCGCTATCCGCGCGGGTACATCTTTAATTTGCCTGAGTTTGCTGGTATCATCAGGTTGACTGAAACGGATAAGAACATGATGATGAAAAAGGTCCCCGGCGCCAAATATAACCCGGACAATATGAACCAGGTCTATCAGGAAGAGCAGGAGATGTCATCAACCATGCGTTTTGGTTCGATGAAGATTTTTAGTGGCAGCGCATCACTGAGCTTGGGCAAAGAGATTGCCGATTACATTTGCAACGCATCTGCCTACAACTTGCAGCCCGGCAGTTATACGCGCAGTGTGTTCTCGAACGAGAATATCTTTATCAAACTCGAGGAGAGCGTGCGCGGCAAGGATGTTTATCTGGTGCAGACGATGGCGTCCCCAGTGCATGACAATTTTATGGAGATGCTGATTATGATTGATGCGCTGAAACGCGATTCGGCCTGGCGCATCAATCTGGTCGTGCCTTACATGAGCTATACCCGCTCCGACAAAAAAGACCAGCCGCGCGTCCCGATTACGGCCCGTTTGGTTGCCAATATCATGGAGATTGCTGGCGTTGACCGCTACATGACGGTTGATTTGCACTCCGGGCAGATTCAAGGCTTCTTCAATATCCCTGGCGATGCGCTGACTGCCTTTCATCTGTTGAGCGATTATGTCAAGAGCCAACTCACGAATGGCGATTTGGACAATCTGGTGGTGGTGGCGACTGACCTGGGCTTTGCCAAGCAGGGTCGGAATTGGGCGGAAACGCTGGGCGTGCCGCTGGCCTTTGTCGAAAAGCGCCGTGTGGATAATGCCGAAAGCCCGGAGGCACTGTCGCTGATAGGCAACGTTGAGGGCAAAAACGTTCTGCTGGTCGATGACGAGGTGAATACCGCCGGCAGCGTTGTCAATGCGGTTCAGGTGGTTCGGGATTATGGCGCCAGGGACATCCTCTTTGCCTTTACGCATCCCTTCTTCACCGCGCAAGCCTACAAGCGATTTGCCGGTCTGGATTTGCGCGAGATTATTTTTACCAATACGCTGCCAGTGCCACATTATCGCAAACTGCCCAATATGACCGTGCTGTCGATTGCCCCGCTGCTGGGTGAGGTGATACTGCGGGCGCATGAGGGGCGAAGTGTAGGTGCGCTGTTTAATGAATGAGAACGACCATCCAGCGCCGCCCCTGTCAGATGCCAGCCCCAAACCAGAGGATGAGCCAGAAAGCGAAATATCGACACGCAGCCTGCTGGCTGGCGGCTTGCTGTTTCTGGCTTTGCTGACTCTGCTGTATCTGTTGGTGCAGTCCATCGGTCTGGACGAACTGCAACAGATGATTGCCGCTGCCGGTGTCCTGGGCCCGCTGGTTTTTATCGCCATCAAGGCGCTGACCTTTACAGTCGCGCCCTTGTCCGCCGGTCCTATCCAGTTTGCCTCTGGCATTCTCTTTGGTGTGGTGGAAGGCACCCTCTATTCCCTGGTGGGCGAGTTGATTGGCGGCACCGCCAATGTGATGATTGCCCGCGTTTTCGGCCGCCGCATTGTGGAGCGGCTGGTTGGCGCGGCTGCCATGAAAAAGGTCGATGGCTTCTATGAACGCCATCTGAACGATTGGAAATCCCTGCTGGCGGCGCGGGTGCTGCTGTTTTCTGTCTATGACTTTATCAGCTATGCCGTTGGCTTCAGCCGCATACCGCTCCTGGTGTATGTGGTGGTATCCTTCCTTGGCGGTCTGCTGCCGACCCTGGCATTTGTCCTGATTGGCTCCGAGGCATCCCAAGACCAGAATGTCCTGCTGATGTTTTATATCGGGGCAGCTATTCTGTTTCTGGTTTTTGTGCTGCTGCGCCGACCTATCTCACGCTGGGTCAGTCAGTACCAAAACAGACATAACTAGAACATCGCCGTGGCTGCATCCAGTTGACGAAGCTCCTCAGCGCTCAATTTTAGCTCAACCGCGCCGATGGTCTCCTCCAACTGTTCAACCCGCCGAGCGCCGACAATGGGCGCAGTAATGGTGGGCTTCGCCAGCTGCCATGCCAGCGCCACTTGCGCCAGCGGCACCGCATGGGCGGCTGCGATTTCTCGAATGACATCCAGCGCATGATAGGCATCTTCATTGTTGATGAGGCCGCGAATCAAGCTGCCGCCCGCTCGGCTGTTATCTGGGGATTTGTTGTCGCGGGTGTATTTGCCGCTCGCAAATCCGGCTGCCAGGGGGCTGTAGGGGATGACTGCGATTTGCTGGTCGGCACAGGCGGCTTCAAGCTCGCCTTCATATTCCGCTCGATGAAACAGGCTATAATGCGGCTGAAGCGCATCGTAACGCGCCAGCCGATTGACATCGCTCAGCCAGCAGGCTTTGATGACCATCCAGGCAGGGTGGTTGCTGGCGCCGATATAACGGACTTTGCCAGCTTGAATCAGCGCATCCAGCGCAGCCAGGGTCTCTTCCATTGGCGTCGATTCGTCGAACCAGTGTGTTTGATACAGGTCGATATAATCGGTCTGCAAGCGGCGCAGGCTGCCCTCAAGCGCATGAATGATATGATGCCGACTAAGCCCTTCGCCATTGGGCCCAGCCCACATTCGGCCGCGAACTTTGCTGGCGATAATCATCTCGTGCCGATTTTGTGATTTCAGCCACTTGCCAATCATCCTTTCGGATTCGCCACCGATGTGTCCCTCAAGCCAGCGCGAGTAGATGTTTGCGGTGTCGAAGAAATTGATGCCGCACTCGGCAGCGCGGTCCATCAGCGCCAACGATGTCTCCTCGTCAGCGCTGGCGCCAAAATTCATCGTGCCCAGACACAGGCGGCTGACCTTTAACCCGGTACGACCCAGACGAGTATATTGCATCATCACATCCTTGTTCTGTTTGATAGACAGTGTTTCAGCATGATTCTATCATAACAAGTCCAGGCTCTGGCAGATTGTCAGGAATGATGTGATATAATCGGTCACAGTCATACAGCCAAGTCGATGCGAGGTGCTATGTTTCGGAATATAGTCAAAACAATTTTCGGTGACCCGATGGAACGCGCTATTTCGGTTTATCAGGACAAGGTCACTCAAATCAATGCGCGGGAAGCGGCACTCCAAAAACTGAGCGATGAACAGCTGCTGGCAAAAACAGCCGAGTTCAAAGCAAGGCTGGCACAAGGCGTCAGTTTTGAGGACATTCTGATGGATGCTTTCGCTGTCGTGCGCGAGGCATCGGTGCGGACGACTGGGCTGCGCCACTATGATGTGCAGATGATTGGCGGCATTGTCCTGCACGAGGGGCGCATCGCTGAAATGAAGACTGGCGAGGGGAAAACCCTGGTTGCCACCCTGCCGCTGTATTTGAATGCGCTGGAAGGGCGGGGCGCTCATCTGGTTACGCCCAATGATTATTTGAGCAAGCACGGCTTGCAGACGATGGGACCCATCTATCATTTGCTGGGTTTGTCGGCGGCGGTCATCCAAAACACCGGCGGGCAGCCCGATAGCGGTTCTTTCCTGTATGACCCCAATTTCATCTCTGATGATGCGCGTTATCAAAATCTGCGTCCCATCAGCCGCCGCCAGGCATACCAGGCTGATATTTTGTACGGCACCAACAACGAATTCGGCTTCGACTATCTGCGCGACAACATGGTCTTGTCGGCTGAACAGCTGGTGCAGCGTGAGTTGCGCTATGCGATTGTCGATGAAGTCGATAACATCCTGATTGATGAGGCGCGAACCCCCTTGATTATTTCGGGTCCTTCGGACGAGCCTTCAGATTATTATCGGCGCTTTGCCTCCATCGTCAAAAGGCTCAGGCAGAGCAGTGAGGACAGCGTCGAGGCTGAAGAACCTGATGGCGATTTTGTGCTGGATATTCAGGACCGCATTGTCTATCTGACCGAACAGGGCGTCGAGAAAGTTGAACGTGCCTTGGGGCTGGCGCAGCTTTATCATCCTGATAATGCCGAGATGCTGCCTTATCTCGATAACTGCCTGCGGGCGCAGACCCTCTATCAGAATGACAAGGAATACATTGTCCAAAATGGCGAGGTAATTATCGTTGACGATTTCACGGGGCGTTTGATGCCGGGGCGGCGCTTTTCAGAAGGCCTGCATCAGGCGATTGAAGCCAAGGAAGGCGTCCAGATTCGCCGCGAGAACATCACTATGGCGACGATTACCTTTCAGAACTTCTTTCGTATGTATGACAAGCTGGCTGGCATGACTGGCACGGCGCTGACCGAGGCGGAAGAATTTGAGAAAACCTATGAGTTGGATGTTGTTCCGATTCCGACGCACCGTCCGGTGATTCGTGAAGATGGGAATGATTTGATTTATGTCAACGAAAAGGCGAAATGGAATGCGATTGTCGCCGCCATCCGCGAGCGGAACGAACGCAAGCAGCCGATTCTGGTAGGCACGGTGGCGGTCGAGACCTCCGAACGTCTCAGCAGCTATCTCAACAAGGCAGGAATTCGGCACGAGGTCTTGAATGCGAAACAGCATGAGAAGGAAGCCGAGATTATCACGCAGGCGGGGCGTCCGGCCGCGGTGACGATTGCTACCAATATGGCCGGGCGCGGTGTCGATATTCTGTTGGGGGGCAATCCAGAGGGTCTGGCGCGGCAGGCCTTGCGGCGGCAGGGGATTGACCTGACTGGGGCAACGGAAGCGCAGTGGCAGCGGGCATTGACGGCGGCACTGGCGCTGGTCGAACGCGACCGACAGCTTGTGCTGGAGGCGGGCGGCCTGTTTGTCCTGGGCACGGAACGCCACGAGGCACGCCGCATTGACAATCAGCTGCGCGGTCGTTCGGGTCGTCAGGGGGATCCTGGCGAGTCGCGCTTTTATTTGAGCCTTGATGATGAACTGATGAGACGTTTTGCCAACGACAATGTGAAGCGTCTGATGAAGACGGCCGGCTTCCCTGAAGATGAGGCGATTCAGCATAATATGATTAGCAAATCCATCGAGCAGGCGCAAATCCGAGTCGAGGGGCATAACTTCGATATTCGCAAGCGGGTGGTCGAATATGACGATGTGGTCAACCGCCAGCGCGAAATCATCTACACGCAGCGGCTGGACTGGCTGCGCAAGGATGCCCAACAGCTGCACGCGGATTATCGCGCGATGATTGAAAACCAGATTGCGGCGGCGGTTGAGGATATTTTCGCTGCTGACCATGAGGGCGAGTTTCTGGAGGCTGAAGCCATGTATCAGCGCATGGCGAGTACCGGCTTGCCCATCGCTGAAGAAGTGACGCCGGAGATGTTTGACGAGATTGAGCCAGAAACACTGGTGGACAAACTGGCACGTCATGCCCGCGACATGCTGGAAGCGAAGCGGATTCAGCTTGAGGAAGTGCGGGACAGCCTGATGGAGATTGCCGAACGCCAGACGGTCATTCGGGCGCTGGATCACTACTGGCAGCGTCATCTGACAGATTTGGATATTTTGCGCGAGGGCATCGGCTTGCAGGCGGTGGCGCAGAAAGACCCCCTGGTGGAGTATCAGCGGCAGGGCTTCCAGATGTTTCGTGCCGTCGAAGATACTTATCGTCAGATTGCTTCGCGCAATATCTTTCTGGTGCAGCCCGCGATTGCGCAGACGCCGCAGAGACGCCGCCGAACCCGCGAATATCGCCCGGACGCGACCTTCGGCAACGCCGACCGTCCCAAGCAGCAGACGGTTCGCAAAAGCAAGAAACGTCCGCGCCGCAACGCCCAATGCTGGTGTGGCAGTGGCAGGAAGTATAAATACTGCCACATGCGCGAAGATCAAACATCAGGAAAATGGCAGGAAGCCTGATATTCAGATATAATAACTGGCATCAGAGGGCTGTCTGGCATTTTATATTTATTCGGGGGACGGATTCCGATAAAATCTGACAGTCGTTTTTGAGCATATCAACTAAATTCTAACCCAAATCCCAGCCTGTGGAGCTGGTTATGTATTTGTCTTATTGTTATGAATAGAGGTGTATCCAAACTTTGGCTCAGTTTTAAGGAGAAAAGTCTATGGTACAAGGTCAGCCGTCCTCCTCGGTTGATATGCCCCACCACTGGCAGGAGTTTATTGAGACGAAGGTGGATTCGTTTGTCAAGTGGGATTTGATTCGTTTTTTCCATGATAATCCGCACATGCAGGATACAGCCGAAAACATCGCCGGCTACATCGCGCGGGACAAGGCGACGATTGTGTGTCATTTGAATGGTCTGGTGCAGGTTGATGTGCTGTCAATGAGCAAGCGGAAACAGGCACGCATTTATCAGTTGACCAACAGCGCCGAAACACGCGACTTGATTCGTGGTTTTGTGAAGGCTTGTTTCGACCGGGATTTTCGAGAAAAAGCTATCTACCTTGTCATTCACAGCCCCAGATACAAACGGCATTAACAGCCAGCCTAGCGTTTCTTCATGCAAACTTTGCCTGATTCTCGATTTTGTTGCGCCATGGCACAAGGGTATCGTGACAGCGAATGATTACCATTGGCGATATTGACATCTTTATATTTAACGATGTGACCAATCGCGTTGACCCTGGCGGAGTCTTCGGCTTGGTGCCGCGTGTGCTGTGGTCAAGGTATGTACAGGCTGATGACCTCCATCTGATACCGATGTCCACGCACAATTTGCTGATTCGCGCGGGTGGCAAGCATATCATGGTGGATACCGGCTACGGCAACAGGCTGAGTGTGGAACTGCGAAAACGTTACCGCACGACCTGCTTTGATGGCACGCACAAGGGCTTGGCGGCGATTGGTGTATCGCCAGCCGACATCGACATCGTGATTAATACGCATCTGCATGATGACCATTGCAGCGGCAACCATCGGCTGGACGCGGATGGGGCGCTTGCGCCAGCTTTCCCGAATGCCGAATATCTTGCTCAGCGGCGTGAATACGAGGATGCTCTGAGACCCAACGAACGAACCCGCGCGACATATCGGCTGGACAATTATGTGCCGCTGTTTGAATCTGGCCAGATGCGGCTGCTGGAAGGGGATGCCGAGATTGTATCGGGGGTCACTGCGGTGGTGACGCCGGGGCACACGCCGGCACACATGAGCGTTCGCATTGAAAGTCAGGGCGAATTTGCCGCGTTTGTCTGCGACCTGGCATCCTTCGCGGTGCATATCGAGCGTCTGGCATGGATGACTGCCTTTGATGTGGAGCCGCTGGTCACGCTGGAAACCAAGCGCATCTGGCAGCGATGGGCGCTGGAAACGGATGCGCTGCTGATTTTCCCGCATGATACGGTCAAACCTCTCGGTCGCCTGCGCCAAAATGAAAAGGGGCATATCAGCGTGCAGGCGCACCCGTTTCAGTATGACAATCCAGGGTGAGTTTAATCCAGGCGTTCGGGCTGGCAGACGGGGCAGTAATGAGTGCCGCGCTGGGCAAGGCGAATCTTGTCGATGATTGTGCCGCAGCGCTTGCAGGGCTGGCTGTCTCGCCCGTAGACATGGAAGTGATTTTGCGAAGCGCCCTTCGTGCCGTCGGGTTTGCGATACCAGTTGATGCTCGCGCCTTCATGTTCAATACCGGCATTCAGTGCAATGCGGATGGCCTGGTGCAAGAGCGTGATGTCCTGCGCTGTCAGTTGATGAGGGCGGGCTGTCGGGTGAATGCCCGCATGAAACAGAGCCTCATCGGCATAGATATTGCCGATGCCAGCCACAAAGCGCTGGTCGAGCAGGAGCGGCTTTATCATGCGCTTGCGGGCTTGCAGACGTTCACGAAACAGGTCGGGTGTAAAGGCCTCATCGAGGGGTTCCGGTCCCAGATGCCCCAGCAGTTTCTCCGTGTCGCTGGTCAAATATGCTCTGCCAAACTTGCGCGTGTCGGAAAAGCGCAGCTGCCGGCTGCCATCCAAATCAAAGCGCAGATGCACCCATTTGTCGGCGCGGTGCTGTGCCGAATTGGCGGCGACATATAAACGTCCCGACATTTTAAGATGGACGACCAGCACGTCCGTATCGAGTTCAATCAGGATGTATTTGGCGCGGCGCCGAATGGCACGCACCGTCTGACCGATTATCCGCGCAGAGAACTCGGCCGGGTGCGGCGAATGAATGGTTTTCTCCCAGTCGCACCACATTTTTTGGATGCGGCGCCCAACTAGGGGTTCACGCAATCCGCGAACGACTGTTTCAACTTCTGGCAATTCGGGCATATTTTAACCTGTCGGATATTTGAGTCTCTCTTTCACCATGCCTGCTGCTATACTACAATCGTTCCATATGATTTGAAACCTAGACTAGACGGCTGACATACCCATTATGACCCGTGACTTTGTTCATCTACATGTACATACCGAATTTTCCCTGCTGGATGGTCAGAGCAAAATCAAGAGCCTGGTGGCGCGGGCGCAGGAGCTTGAGATGCCGGCGCTGGGCATCACTGACCATGGCGTTATGTTTGGCGTCATGGATTTCTACCGCGCCTGCGTCAGCGCCGGGATTAAGCCGGTGGTGGGGATGGAGGGCTATCTGGCGCCGCGCGGTATGCAGGACCGCAACCCGCGTCTGGACCGCAGCCCTTATCACATGCTCTTGCTGGCAAAGAACATGACCGGCTATCAAAACCTGCTCAAGATGGCATCGGCGGCACAGTTAGAGGGCTATTATTATCGCCCGCGCATCGACAAGGAGTTTATGGCGGCGCATGCCGAGGGCATTATCGCCACCAGTGGCTGCCTGGCAGCGGAGATTCCGCGCATGGTCACCAATGGAGACGACCAGCAGGCGCGGAAGTTGATTGGCTGGTATCAGGATGTCTTTGGGGCCGAGAATTTTTATCTCGAATTGCAGAACCATGACCTGGATTCCCTGCATCGGCTGAACCGCTGGCTCTATGATTATCGGCAGAGCGGCCACAGCAAGGTGCAGCTGCTGGCGACCAATGATGTTCATTATGTCCACGAGCGCGACTGGGATGCCCATGACACCCTGCTTTGCATCCAGACCAGCGCGTTAAAGACCGAAGACAATCGGATGAAATTGGAGCCCAACAGCTATTACCTCAAGACGGCGGAAGAAATGCGTGCCGACTTCAAGGGTGCGCCCGAGGGGCTGATTGATGAGGCATTTGCCAACTCCCTCAAAATCGCGGACATGACCGATATTGATTTGTCGCCCAAGGGCTATCATCTGCCGATTTTCCCGGTGCCGAATGGCTCTGATGAAGCGACTTACCTGCGTCATCTGGTGGAGATGGGGATGGACTGGCGCTTTGGCAGCGACTGGCGCAGCCATTCGGTCTTCACCAAGCGCATTGACCGCGAACTGCATATCATCCACAGCATGGGTTTCGCTACTTACTTCCTGATTGTGTGGGACTTGTGCGAGTTTGCCCGTCATGCTGATATTTGGTGGAATGTGCGTGGCTCTGGCGCGGCGAGTCTGGTGGCTTACAGTCTGGGCATTACCAACATTGACCCGATTCAAAACAGCCTGCTCTTCGAGCGCTTCCTGAATCCGGGGCGCGTCAGTATGCCCGATATTGATTTGGATTATCCCGATGACCGCCGCGGCGAGATGATTGCCTATACGGCGATGAAATATGGCGAGGACAAGGTGGCGGCGATTATCACTTTCGGCACGATGGGCGCCAAGGCGGCGGTGCGGGATGTGGGGCGGGTTCTGAATGTCGATTTGGGCAAAATCAATCGGGCGGCTGCCATGATTCCACAGGAGGCGCGACAAAAGAAGCTGCGCGAGTATGTGGAGGCCAATCGGGAATTAAGCGCCTTGTATGGCGAGGATGTGGAGCTTCGACGTGTCATTGACACCGCTATTGAGTTGCAGGGCATGACGCGCCATGCCTCGACGCATGCCGCTGGTGTGATTATTGCCGACAGACCCCTGGTGGATTACATCCCGCTGCACCGCATCACGGGCAAGGATATGTCGGGCGGCGCTCTGAAAGCGGTGACGCAGTACCCGATGGAAACAGCCGAGTCGATTGGTTTGCTGAAAGTTGATTTTTTGGGTTTATCGACCTTGACCATTCTGCGCCAGGCATGTGAGTTGATTTCGCGCCATCAGGGCATTGACTACACTATGGACAGCATTCCCTATCGCCATGATTCACCGATTAGCGACAAAGAGCGGGATATGCTGGACGATGCCTTTGTGATGATGGGGCGCGGCGAGACGATTGGGGTTTTTCAGGTGGAATCTGGCGGCATGCAGCAAACGCTGCGGGGCATGCGCCCCAAGGTGTTCGAGAATATCATCGCCGCGATTTCATTGTATCGTCCGGGACCGATGGAGTTCATCGCCGATTATAACAAGCGTCTGAATGGCGAAGAAGAGATACCGCTTTTGCATCCCAAGCTGGACGCCATCCTCGATGAGACCTATGGCATCTGTGTTTATCAGGAACAAATTATGCAGATTGCTGGCGAATTATTCGGTTACGAACTCGGTGAAGCCGATTTGATGCGCCGCGCGGTCTCCAAGAAGAAACCGGAGGAGCTTAGCAAGCATAAAGCGATTTTTTTGGAACGGGGCCCGAAAAATGGCATCCCATCCGAAACTGCCGAAGTCATTTTTGATATGATTGAGTTCTTTGCCGATTATGGCTTTAATAAATCTCATGCTGCCGATTATGCCGTGATTACCGTGCAAACAGCCTTCCTGAAATGCCATTATCCCGAAGAATATATGACCGCGCTGCTCAATGTCCAGCGGGATGATTTGACCAAGGTCGCCACCTTTCTGGAAGAGTGCCGCCGCTTGAATATCCCGATTTTGCCGCCAGATGTCAATTACAGTCAGTTGGATTTTGATATTGAGGCGCGGGCTGATGGTCGCAGGGCGATTCGCTTTGGGCTGGCTGCCGTCAAAAATGCTGGCGCCAAGGCGCTGGGAGACTTAATCCGCGACCGGGGCAATGCGCCTTTTGACAGCCTGATGGATTTCTGCCAGCGAGCGGACTTGCGCAAGCTGGGCAAGCGGACGCTGGAAAGCCTGATTAAAGTCGGGGCGCTGGTGAAATTTGGCACACGCGCGACCTTGCTGGCGGCCTTGGATGGCATCGTCAGTTACAGCAGCAGCTATCACAAGGACAAGGAAATCGGACAGATGAATATGTTTGGCGGGGTGGCTGCTGATGAGGTGGGCTTGCTGCATAACCTGGCCGAAATCGCGGAATACTCGCCGCGCGAACAGCTGAAATGGGAAAAGGAATTGCTGGGTCTGTATGTCACGGGTCGCCCGATAGACCGCTATAAGTCGGTTTTCGCCCGGCAAAAGCTCCATAAAATCATTGACTTGAAGAATCCCGCGCTGCCAAAACCGGAGCAGGTGCGCGTTGCCGGTGAACTGACCGCGGTGCGGAAAATCACCACCAGGAACGATGACATGATGGCGGTTCTTAGCCTGGAGGACTGGCACGACAGCGCAGGCATTATCGAGGTGGTGCTGTTTCCGCGCAGCTATACCAAAGTGATGAATTACTTTAGCGAGAAAAACGCGGCGCTGACCGAATCGGACAGCGAAAAAGGCTTGTTTGAAGGTGAAATCGTGGCGGTGGTCGGCAGGTACGATGACAGTCGTGGCGACCCTCAAATTATCGCCGAGAATGTATCGATTGATTTTAATATGATTGTGGCAGCCGATGCGCCGCAGGTTGTCCCTGATGATTCGACCCTCGTCTGGGCGCTGGCAGACGAACCCTCGACCAGCCAACCAGTTGATGAGAGGCAAAGCACAGATGAGGCTGCTGGCGGCGGTTCAGCCGAGGAGGCGCGTTCGGTGGATGCTGGCGATGAGGATGAAGCGCAGCCTGAATGGGCGGGTGAAACCGAGCGGTTGGAAATGCCCTTGGAGCAGCCATCGGAGGACAAGCCTGCACGTACCATTCGCATTTGTTTTGAGGTGTCGGATAACCCTGACAAGGACGGCCGCAAACTGACGCGCATTCACCATGAATTGGTGAGTTTCCCTGGCAAGGATCGTTTCAAGATTGTAATTAACCGTCCGCGCAAGCCGGTAACGCTCAAGTTTCCCCATCATACCACCGCTATTTGTCCGGCATTGCAGCAGGCTTTGGTCAAGATTTTGGGCAGCGAAGCGCATATTTCCATCGAAGAGGCCTGAGGATGCCCAGCGGACGGGCAAATCTTTACCTGGATTTAACCAGATTGCGGGCATAAGCCGTTATAATAGTAAGAAGGATAGTGTCTTTCTGGCAGCGGTTCTTGTGTTTGGCAGAAGGAACAGGCAAGAGGAATTCAGGAGTCCGTCATCATGAAACGTATCGCCGTAATGACCAGCGGGGGTGATGCGCCGGGGATGAACGCAGCCATTCGCGCGGTTGTCCGTGCCGGACTGGACAGGAATGTTGAAGTTTATGGCGTCCGTCAAGCCTATCAGGGGCTTATAGCGGGTGATATGTCTCTGCTGACCAGCCTCGAAGTGAGCGGCATCCTTCAGCGCGGCGGCACCATTCTGCAAACAGCCCGCAACGAAGAATTCAAAACCTTGCGCGGACAGCGAAAAGGGCAGCGCCGTCTTGGCGAACGCGGGATTGAGGGCGTGATTGTGATTGGCGGGGATGGCAGCCTGCGCGGCGCCTTGCAGCTGCACAAGCTGGGCGTGCCGACTGTTGGCGTGCCAGCGAGTATTGACAATGATATTTGGGGGACGGACACCAGCATCGGCGTCGATACGGCGCTCAACACGATTCTGGATGCCGTTGACCGACTGCGCGATACCGCCAGTTCGCACAATCGTGCCTTTGTCATCGAGGTTATGGGGCGCGACTGCGGCTATCTGGCGGTGATGGGCGGGATTTTGGGGGGCGCGGAGATTGTGGTCACGCCAGAAAACGGCGTCACCATGGGCGAAATCGCCTTTTCGCT
Organism: Aggregatilineales bacterium; assembly: GCA_965214515.1. Lineage (GTDB taxonomy): Bacteria > Chloroflexota > Anaerolineae > Aggregatilineales > Phototrophicaceae > UBA6055. The sequence continues at coordinate 1,582,663 of OZ243955.1, read as the reverse complement.
CGAAGATGCTTATATCCGCGGCAAATCCCATGCGATTGCCATTCTGGCGGAAGGGGCGCCTTATCAGGTCACAGAATTGACCAAGTTCCTGGAAAAGAATTATATCGGTTTTGAAATTCGGCTGACCATTTTGGGGCATACGCAGCGCGGCGGCAGCCCGACGGCATTTGACCGCCTGCTGGCGACGCGCATGGGCGTGGATGCGGTAGACCTGCTGCTTGGGGGCGAATCTGGCGTCATGGTGGCGCGGGTTGGCAGAGAACAGAAACCGCTGCCGCTGGCGGATTGCACTTCCAAGTCCCGTCAAATCACACCGGAATACTTTGAACTCGCCAAAATCCTCTCGCGTTAAGTTCGCCGCGGCCCAACTATTCTTCAGCGACATCAATGATTTTGCAGTGCAGCAATCGGAGCAGCGCCGCGGTGGCAACCCGCAGCTGCAGCCCGCGCTGGCCGGCGCTGATGACAATGTGCTGGAGTTCACCCCCGCGTCTGTCCAGATAAACATCCCAGTTTTTCTGCATCAGGGCGACTGCGCTGATGCCCCCGACTTGCAGGCCGGTCAGTTTCTCAGCATCGGCATGGGATGCCAGCGCGACTTTTTTCTCGCCCAAGGATTTTGCCAGAGCTTTGAGGTTTAAGGTGGTGTTGGATGGCAGCATTACGATGATGGGTTTTTTGCTGGATGGCGCTTTGGCTATCAGGGTTTTGAAGACCGTCGATTCTGGCAGACCGACGGATTCTGCCACCTGCCGCGCATCCCGAACTCGGCTGTCATAGCTGAAGACTTCGTAGGGAATTCGGTTGGCTTCGAGCAGGCGCATCGAATTGAGTTTCTGTTTTTTTGCCATGCCTCTGCCTGCTGGTGTTTCATTTGGGATTATATGTCCACTTAGACATATAATCCCCTTTTATATTTTAACCTTATGTGTCTACCGATGCGCCTGATGGAGCGGGATATGACTTGTAAAAGGACACGAGCCTATCCCATCTGATGTCGGAAGAGCTATTCCCAACATATAATACGCCGTGCATTATTGGCTGAAATATGGATCTCAACACCAGGTGCCGTGCACTCTTGACCAACTTCGCTTTTGAAGTGGCTTTGCCCTACAAACTCTAGTTTGTGTGGTATGGACTCCCCCTTCTGAAGCGCACAAATCACCTGAAATACCACTGATTCAGCGACCCACTCGTTGCGCATTAGGAACTGTGGCTTGAGGTCGTATTCTATGGTAGTCGTGTTGTCTCGCTGTGTGATTTCCAGGATTTTAACGCTACTTGCATAACGGCTCACAAGAGACCTGATAGATTGTTCATTGAATGTATTGGATTGACTGGCTGGAGTAGTGTCTTCATCCGATTCGTCAAAACATTCTCCTAAAAGCGGTTCCACAATTTGCGCGAATCTTTTAGAAGATCCGGAACTGTAAATCAGTAAGTTTCTATACTCATCTATAATTTCGTTTGCCAAATCACAATCCACCCGGACAGTATCGGGTTGAGCAAGGACCGGCATGATGCACAGAAACAGCACGAACAATATGGCAAGGTGCTTCATACGGATTTCCTCCTGGTTGTAACTACATTGGTAATATGGGATACTGAAAGGGTGAAAACGGCTATCGTTTTCATTTTTTCGGTGTTTCCTGTGGCAGTATTTGGCGGTCAACCTTGTGCCTGCCACAGGAAACTTACAATATCGCCAATTAAGGCATATTGAAACTAACATAATGCGATAAGATTTGCAACTGGAAATATCTAAAGGAACATTAAGAGACCAAAACTCAAGTAGCACAATGTCTACTTTGTGATATAGTTCTCTTTCATTTGTATTGTTTTTTCGCCAGACGTCCGATAAGGCCTGGCACGACAGCCGCTCCCAGGATAATCAGGCGGTCAAGCCACCGCAGGACAACGCGCCTTTGCTTCCGCTCGACTGCCTTGAGGATGGCAGCCGCCACCTGCTCGACATTCATAGTTGGCAGGCTGCTGTTGCTGCGCTTGCCAGCGCCCAGCCGATTCTGGTCGAATTCGGTGGCGGTGCGCCCGACCAGCATGTCTGTCACCATGATATTGTCGCTTTCCAGTTCGAGGCGCAATGAGCCGCCCAGATTGGATATGAATGCTTTGCTGGCGGCGTAGATGGCGGCATATGGCAGGTAGATGCTGGCGGCAACTGATGATACTAGCACAATATGTCCGCCGCCAGCTTGACGCATCGCGGGGACACTGGCGCGTACACTGTGCAGTACCCCGTCTATATTGGTGCGGAGCAGCGCTTGCATGTCGTCCCAGCCCGAATCCGCAATGGTCCCGCGATGCCCGACGCCCGCATTGGCAACCAGCACATCAAGGCGACCGAACTTTTCCAAGGTGCGGCTGACTGCCGCTTCGACCGAATCCGCCCGGCGGACATCGCCTTCAATCGGGAGAAAACCGCCGTGCGGTGAGGGCAGCCGCCATATTTCAGCTTGCAGCGCTTCAAGGCGCTCCAATCGGCGGGCCATGCTGGTTACATGATAGCCAGCGCGTGCAAACGCGAGTGCGCTGGCACGCCCGATTCCGCTGGATGCGCCAGTTATCAAGACGACGGGTTCATTCATCCTCGTCTTCCTTGTCTATTGAACACCAGTATAGCATAGCCAAATCGTTCTTCAGGCGAATCGGATAACATAAATTTATCCGTTTAGGCTCATCTTAACAAAATCCTCTGCTGCCATTATAATGAATGCCGTTCGTGGTTTAACAGGAAGTTTGGGATGATGACAACGCAGACACTGGGTATTCTGACGACTGACCCGATGGCAGAGGCCGGACGCAAAATCGTGGCTCGGCAGCTTGCGAAGATGAAACAGCATGAAGACGGCAGCCGCAGTGGGGAGGATATTGAATCGGTGCATCAGATGCGCGTTGCTATTCGTCGGATGCGCAGCCTGTTTAAGTTGATTGGCGGGCATTACAAGCCCAAGCTGGTGCGTAAATATGGGCGTGGGCTGCGAGATATTGCCCGCTCGCTGGGCCTCATTCGTGATTTGGATGTCCTTATTCTTGATTTGCGGGCCTTTCAGGATACACTGTCCCCCGATTCCAGGTCGCATCTGGGCGCTGTGATTCAAAAATTGGCTCGGCGCCGCTATAAACACCAACGCAAGCTGAACACTTTGTTTGACTCCAAGGCTTATCGGCGCTTTGTGAATCGGTTGGGGGAGTTCAGCGCAGAATCCGGCAAGGGGGCTGTGCCGCCCCCCTGTCTCGAAGTGCCTCATCAGGTGCGGCATGTCCTGCCGATATTGCTGTATGAGCGTTTGGCGCGGGTCAGAGCCTATGAAACCGTGCTGCCGCAGGCTGAGGATGAGACCTTGCACGCTCTGCGGGTTGAATTTAAGCAGCTGCGCTATGCACTGGAATTCTTCCAGCCGATTTTGGGGACGACAGCCGACAGCTTCATCCTTGAAATCAAGGCGATGCAAGATACGCTGGGGCGGATGAATGACATTGCGGTCTTCATTGAGCATCTGCGACAGATCGGAGGGCTGGAGACGGAACAGGCGGCGGTCATCGAAAGCTATGTGATGAATCGCAGCGGAGAACTGGCATCGCTGCGCGGTCAATTCAGGGCGCAGTGGGATTCCTTTAACCAGCAGGCGACACAGCGCCAGTTTGCTGATGCGCTGCTGGTCTTGCGCTAGTTCAAGACCTGACCCGAAAGCTGCCATGGAGCATCAAAAATTCGCCCGCAGGCTGCCCATCAATTTCTACTGGCAGATATTCCTCACGAAGCGGGTCAAATACCCGTAGCCGCATGACATAATTCGAGCCGGGCGGGATTTTGGAGTCAGAGGGAAGCTGAACGACTTCAAGCTCGCTGACCGTTTCGCCTACATCCCACAGCGCTGTCGAATAATATCCGTGGCGATGCGGCGCAAGTTTCAAGACCCACTGATGCCCCACCTGATGGGTGTCCTGATGAAATAGCTCGAAGACAAAACGATAGTCGTCTTCCAAAGGCTGAAGCGCCTGCCAAGCGGATTGCAATGTAATTGGGGATGCCTTGAAGATTCGCGGTGGATACAGCCCTTCCGCACGCAAACGCAAAACATCGCCAAAGACAATGTTCACAGTGTCATGGAGAATTGGAAAGTGCTTGCGCGCGGGCGGGTTGTGGCGGATGGTCATATCATTGCTTTGGTACAGTTCATAACTGAAGGTAGCGTCATAATGATGCTTCTTTTTGGTGAAGAGGTCGTAGCGCCCCAGGGCCGAAATGAGTTGCGTTTGGGCGGGGTCAATGCCAGCCTGTTGGTATGCCTTCCGCGCTTTGGCGCCGTAGATGAAGTGGGTTGCGCCTAAGGCCTCATACTCATCGAGCCCTTGCAGCAGCCTATCGATAATTTGCATTTGCGGGAAAAAGAAGTGCAGGCGTTCTTCTCCTGGAGCCAGTACAATCGGCTGCTTGTCCGCTTCGGCCATATAATCCCGCAGCCCGAAAACCACCTCGACCAGCGAGGGATTGAAAGCCTGATACTTTCTGATGGGGCTGTTCAAGCGTTCCTGCAACAGCCAGACCGAGGACCAGTTGACATCGACCGCCACGGCGATGATGCCAGGGATGCCGAGCAGCAGTAAAATGCTGTAGTAGCTCATGCGCTGAATGGGAGGCCAGCCGCGCATCCGTTCGGATGACAGCCATTTGGACAGAGCGATGGCAGTCGGCAGGCTCAGCAGGGGGACGATAGCGAAGCCCAGCCGGTAATGATAGCTGTAGGAGTAGAACCAGGTCGCAAAATAGGGCAGGGCCAGCAAGAGCGCCCAGCCAATCAGACGGAGTTCCCGTGCAGTTCCCGTGCTTGAGCGCCAGTTCCATGTCGGGCGCAGGCTCAGGCAAATCAGGCACAGCCCCGCGAACATCCACAAAGCCTCTATCAGCGTGATATAGCTTGCTGGCGGGTCGAAGCGGTCGGGAAACAGGCGCGGGTTGGATGCCAGAAAACCGACAAGAAGCAGCATGATGCCGATGATGCCGATGGCGAAGCGGCTGGGCGCTATACGGCGGCGCGAACTGCAAACAAGGAAACCAACAATGAGCGCCAACACCATCCAACTGAGATAATCGCTGCTCCGCCGCGCCAGCGATAACCATAAATCTGGCGGCAGGGTAATCACCTCATGTCCCAGCAGGAAATTGCGCAGATACCAGACAGAACCAAGCGGGATGGAAGCCAAGCCTGTCCAAAAAGCGACCCTGAAGCGCGGCATCCACTGTCGGATGCGGAATCCTGTCCGCCACAGTTCTAGGGCAAGCAGCAGCAGAACGCCCCAGATGAAGGCGCCGGCGGTGGGTTTGGTGAACATGGCCATGCCAAGCATGATGCCGGCCAGGATGGCATACTGCCGCCGTGAGCGTGACTCCTCATCCAGCCAGGCTCGCAGGAAGAAGGCAGCCGCCAGCGTGAAAGAGAATGTCAGTGGTATCTCCAAATCGCCTATAAATGCCCATTGTCCGACCAGCGGGTGCAAGCCCCACAAGGCGGCGGTGAACAGGCCAACCCGCCGATTGATGACCTCGCCCAGCAGATAAGCGGCCAGAATGCTGCCGATGTGCATCATGGGAATGACCATTCGGGCGGCGTGGTCATTGATTTCGCCTATTAGGACCTGCACACAGGCATATTGCAGTTGAACAAACTGCGGATAATAATCAATCGAGTTGGGAATAAATCCTTCCAGAAAGTATAAACGCCCCTGAAACCCATAAACCCATAAGGCATCGTAGGCGGTGAAAGTCCAGAAGGCGGTATGAATCCAGCGCAGGATGACAGCGAGGGCAATCATCGTCACAATCAGCTTTTCATCGAAAGCCAGGGGCGTCCTTTGCGCGGATTTGGGGAGGCAGCGATGCCTTTTGCGCCAGGCGATGAAGCCGCCGCCGACTGCAATGACCATGCTGCCCGACAGTATCCATTCGACTGTGAATAAAGTCAGGTCAAGCTGCGCACCTGCCAGGCCCAAAATGAGCATCCAAACAGTCATGCAGGCTGGCCCCAAAGCCAGAGCCAGCGCGGCAACCATCGCGCGGGAATACCATTGGCGGGTCGGCAGCAGCGCCAATGCCCAAGGCACACCCAAGCCAAGACTCATCCACAGCGTCGGCAAAACGCCCGCCAGCGCATCTTCAATCCAGTATAATGAAGCCATAACCCTGCGTCTTGATGCCTTTCCAGATGCGTACCGCCAATATCCAAAGGCTGTAGGCTGTCATGCTCGCCACAAATGGGAAAACAGCCAGATAATACCGCGCCCAGGGCAAGGGTGTTGCTATGAAGGTTATCGCTGTGATGCCAATTCCCCATACCATAAAAAGCCAGCGATATGCCCAGGGAATATCGCCGTTGCGAATCAAATGAATGCTGCCCAACAAGGTGAGCAGCAAAAACAGCAATCCGACCACGCTTGAGCCGCCGATTGCCAGGCCCGCCAACCCTGAACTTTCATAAACGCCAATCTGGGCGCGGATTGCAGCGTAGCCTGCCCAATTCGGCACTTCAAAATACTGGGTTTCCCCGACAAAACCATAGCGAAAGAATCCATCCATCCGTTCCGCCAATGAGGCATAGCCATCGAAGAAGTCCGTTTGCTGGCGCAACAGCCCGAGCCGCAGCGACAAGGCTTGCGCCGCGCTTTGCAGCGGCGATTCCCACCAGGCTGGATTCAGCGCATAAAATACCAGCAGCGTGAGCAGACCCGCCGCCAAAAATCCTCCAAGCGTTCGGACAATCCCCCGCCGTTCCCGCATCGCCTGAACCAAGCCATAACTAAAACAGGCAAAAAACACCAGCGCAGCAACGATGGCGTTGGGATGTTTGGTGGCTATGGCGAACCCGGCGGCAATGCCTAGCGCGAGATAAGGCCGCCATTTGCGCTCGCGCATCAGCCAGATGCCAGCCAAGAGAACCAGCATCATGCTCAGCAGATGGCTGCCTTCCATCATCGCCCGCCGTCCATTGAGCAGGATGACCGGGTGCAAGGCAAACAGCGCAGCAGCAAGATATGCACTGGGACGACCCAGCGTGAGCTTGACAAAGCAGAAGAAGGCCGCCACCGCCAGCGCCAACTGAAAAGCTGATGCCAGCCGACCAAGCCGCAGCAGATGGCTGTTCGGGATGCGATTGGTATCATGATTATAGGCATAATCGCCCTCCCAATCCCATTGTTCGTTCAACTCATCGAGCGGCAAACCTTGACTGACAGCTATCCAGCCATAGATTGTTTTGGCGACAGTGCCGTTAATCAGCCGCAGCTGCTGCTCGGTGAGGCTGCCTGACTCGTTATGGTCGTACAAGATTTTGGAGAGGTCGGCTTCGGTGAGATAATAATAATCACGCCCCATATAGATTTGCGTGGATTCGTCGCCGTGGAAAGGGACGAGCGCCGCGCCAGCCAATACATAAACAGCCAGCAATCCCAGCCACAGGGCATCTGCCCATTGGGGAAGTTGATGCGAACCCGACATGTTGGCTCTCTTCCAGTCGCTGTGGGTTATGCGCTTCCGCCGCTGTGGGCTTGGGCGGGCGGGTCAATCTCGACCAGCAGGCTGTTTTTGTCAACAGCCTGACCGGCTTCGACATGAATGGTGGCGACAATGCCATCAATCGGTGATTTCAGTTCATTTTGCATTTTCATCGATTCCAGAATGACCAACGTATCCCCCTGGGCTACAGTCTGTCCAGCCGCAACATTGACCACAGCAATCAGGCCGGGCATGGGTGCATGAACCTCGCCCGAGCCACTGCTCAGCCCGCCGCGCCGCTGAAGCAGCAGAAGGGCGCGTTCGTCCAGCACGCGCGTCTCGAAGAGCCGCCCATCCATCATCACAGCGATGTTGTCATCGTCATCGTCAATCACAGCTTCCAGCGATTTGTTCTCGGTGATAATGGAATACAGGGACCCGCCAAGGTTGAGGAAATCGACATCGTGCGTTTCGCCATTGACCAGAATGCTGCCATCGTTATCAATTTCAATTTCGTATTGCTCGCCGTTGATAAGGGTGACATATTTCATCGGTGCATCCTCTCGAAACGCGCCATCCACTTCCAATTGCTGGTATCCCGCTTTGCTGGCGCAACGACCTGCGATGCCAGCTGCCGTTTGCGGTGGGCGTAGAGGGTGGCGGCGATGGCGACGGTTTCCAACTCGGCTGGCGTCGGGTCTTGTTCATAGGTGTGCATATTGAAGCGCTGCTCGACAAAATTGGTGTCGATTTTGCCGGCGATAAAGCTGATGCTGTTCAGCAGGTTGATATGGAAGGGGATGTTGTGCTTCAAACCCATAATCCGATATTCGGATAATGCCCGCCGCATGCGCAGCATGGCTTCGGAGCGGGTTTCGCCCCAGGTGATGAGTTTGGCAATCATGCTGTCATAATAAGGCGTGATTTCCGAGCCGGGATAGACGCCACTGTCCACGCGCACCCCTGGGCCGGTGGGCAAAATCATCGTGCTGATTTGCCCGGTGGATGGCATGAAATTGGCATAGGGGTCTTCGGCATTGATGCGGCATTCCATCGCCCAGCCCTTTGGCTCCAGGACATTTTTCGTCGGCCCCATGCGGCGCCCTCTGGCAATCCGAATCTGTTCCTTGGCGAGGTCAACGCCAGTGACCAGTTCGGTGACGGGATGCTCGACTTGCAGGCGGGTGTTCATCTCCAGGAAGTAATAATTCTTGTCTCTATCGACCAGACACTCAATCGTGCCAGCATTCACATACCCGACCGACTCGGCTGCGGCGATGGCCATCTTGCCCATATTTTCGCGCAGTCTGGCGTCAACGAAGACGCTCGGCGCTTCTTCCACCAGTTTTTGGTGGCGCCGTTGAATCGAACATTCGCGTTCACCGAGGTGAATGGTATTGCCATGCGTATCCGCCAGAATCTGAAATTCGATGTGACGCGCTCCCTGCAGCAGTTTTTCGACGTAGACATCCCCGTTGCCGAAGGCGCTCGCGGCTTCACGGCGGGCGGTGTGCAGCGCGGCTTCAAAATCTTGAAGGTGGTGTACTGGGCGCATCCCCTTGCCACCGCCGCCAGCAACTGCCTTGATGATGACCGGGAAGCCGATTTTCTGGGCGGCATGGACGAGTTCCTCATCCGGCAAATTGGCTTCGGTGCCAGGGATGAGCGTCACCTTATTGCGCGTGACGGCGGTTCGGGCTGCCTGTTTGTCGCCCATGGTGGCAATCGCATAGGGCGAAGGCCCAATCCAAGTCAGCCCCTCATCCATCACCTGCTGGGCAAAATCGGCATTTTCCGCCAGGAAACCATAACCAGGATGAATGGCATCGGCGCCCGTCTTTCTGGCGACCTCAATCAGCGCATCCATCTTCAGATAACTCTCCGCTGGGCGCGGCCCGCCGATATGCACCGCTTCATCGGCATAGCGGACGTGCAATGCAGCGCGGTCGGCATCCGAATAAACCGCCACCGTTGGAATGCCGAGGTCGCGGGCGGCGCGGATAATGCGAACGGCTATTTCGCCGCGGTTGGCAACCAGTATCTTGTTGATTCTCGTCGTTTGTTCAGCCATCTGCGCCCCCTAAAGCGGGATGTTGCCGTGTTTCTTGGGTGGATTTTCGTCGCGTTTGTTCTGGAAGACTTGCAAGGCGTTGATGAGACGCGGGCGGGTATGATGCGGCTCGATGATGTCGTCGATGAAACCGCGGCTGGCGGCAATGTAAGGATTGGCGAAGGTCGCGCGATATTCGTCCGCCAGTTCTTTTTTGCGGGCAGCGGGGTCGGCAGCCGCTTTCAGTTCGCGGCGATAGATGATTTCGACCGCCCCCTCGGGTCCCATCACAGCGATTTCGGCAGTGGGCCAAGCGATATTCAGGTCGGAGCGGATATGCTTGCTGCTCATCACACAATACGCGCCGCCGTAAGACTTGCGCGTGGTGACGGTCAGCTTGGGCACCGTTGCCTCACAATAAGCGAAGAGCAGTTTTGCGCCGCTCATAATGATGCCGTTATGCTCCTGGTCGGTGCCGGGCAGATAGCCAGGTACATCGACAAAGGTAATCAGGGGGATGTTGAAGGCATCACAGGTACGGACGAAGCGGGCGGCTTTTTCGCTGGCATTGATGTCCAGCACGCCCGCCAGCACCATCGGCTGATTGGCCACAATACCAACGGCATTCCCCCCCAGACGGGCATAGCCGACCACAATGTTGGCGGCGAATTCTTCCTGTACCTCAAAGAAATGCCCGTCATCAACAATCAGTTCAATGACCCGCTTGATGTCGTAGGGCTGGTTGGGATTTTCTGGCACAATCGAATCCAGCGCGGCTTCTGTGCGCAAGGGGTCATCGGTTGTAGCGACCAGCTGTGGGTCTTCCATGTTGTTCTGCGGCAGATAACTCAGCAGTTCGCGCACCAGCATCAGCGATTGGGTCTCATCATCAGCGACAAAGTGACAGACACCGCTCTTGCTGGCATGAACCGAGGCGCCGCCAAGGTCCTCAAAGGTGACATCTTCGTTCAAGACCTGCTTGACCACCTCGGGGCCGGTGATGAACATGTAACTGCTGTCTTTGACCATAATGATAAAGTCGGTCAATGCGGGGCTATAGACGGCGCCGCCAGCGCAAGGGCCCATAATCACGCTGATTTGCGGGATGACACCGCTTGCCAGGGTATTTTGCAAGAAAATATCGGCATAGCCACCGAGGCTCTCGACGCCTTCCTGAATGCGGGCGCCGCCGCTGTCGTTCAGACCGATAATCGGCACACCGACTTTCACCGCCATGTCCATAATTTTGATGATTTTATTGGCGTGCGCCTCGCTCAGGCTGCCGCCCATCACGGTAAAATCCTGCGAATAGACATAAACCAGCCGTCCGTCAATGGTGCCCCAGCCAGTTACCACGCTGTCGCCCAGCGGCTTGTTGCGGTCGAGCCCGAATTTGTTGTTGTGATGATGGACAAAGGCATCCACCTCGTGGAAAGTGCCAGGGTCAAGCAGGATGTCGAGCCGCTCGCGGGCGGTTTTTTTGCCTTTGTCATGCTGACGCTGAATCCGTGCCTCACCGCCCCCTTGTTGGCTTTGGGCGCGTTTTTCTCGAAGCTGCTCCAGCTTGGGGCTTGGGGTCATATACGTTTTCTCCCTCAGTTGACGAATGAACCAGTCATGGCAACACCGAAATCAGCCAAACGATTTGATACCGCATCATAAAACAACTCGGCAGGTTAAACCAGAGTAGGGGGCTAGGGCGTAACACCAAAGCGGTTCAGCAGTTTCACGATGGCGCTGTTGTACCTGCTCGCGCTTTCTTCAAGCAGTGCGTCCAAATTACTCATGCGTTTCCTTCTTTCCTCTGTATCCTCTGTGGTTGAGCTTCAAACACCCACCCCGGCACTTCAATATCCTTAAAGTTGTCAAAGGTCAAATCGCGGAAATCCAGTTGCAGCCGCGCCTTTACATCGGCAAAAATCTCGGTGTAATTCCCCGCCATCCGCCTAAACTGCTCCAGCCCAAGCCGTTTAACCAGCGTCTCAATCACATCGGCATCCGCTTCGATTTCGCTGAAGCTGCCAAAGGGCATCTCGTCAAGTACGATTTCGGCAGCGCCCAAGGTATAGGTCGTCCGATATTTTTCATAAATCAGCGCTGCTTGATACCCCAGCCGCCGCAAGATGATGTCCATCGTCTCAAAATCGCTCACCACCACCTCTGCCTCAAAGCGCCTGCTGATGCCATTTTCAAAAGCCTTGCCTTGTTTGCAGGTCAATGTTGCCTGATTGTCTTGGCGCAGCCGCAGGACGATGCCCTGTTCGTCCAGGGTGAGGGCGGCATTCTCATAGCGGATGTTGCGCTCATAAACGCGCGGCTTGCTTAGCGTGGCGGCGGCTTTCTCCAATGCCGACTGCACGACAGACAAATCCGGGGTGTGCAGCTTTAGCTCGACTTCTTGCAGCTTGCGGCTCATGGTCATTAACCTTCGTAGGATGTCAGGGGGATTTCACGAATCGGCAGATATTCATCAATGGCGTTGACAATGGCTGAATACGGCAGCTGCGGCACATCCGGCGCGACCATGATGCTGTGGCGGTAGGTCCCGGCAGCGCGTTGAATGAGCCACAAGCTGCCCTCCTGATAAGACAGCTGCGGCTGGTCCTCCAGTTTGTCGAATTTGGCCTGGTGCAAGGCATCGGTGAGGCTTTCCAAATGGGCGCGGGGCAGCTTCAGCCGCAGCGCCCGATGATGGTTAAATCCTTCATAGACGATTTCCAGTTTAGGCTCTCCGTGCTGATATTCGATGGCGCGGGCGACCGAATGGCGCAGCCGCCGCTGCTGATAATAGGCCGTAACTTGCAAGACGCTGATGACCCCGGCTTGCCTGGCGATGTCGGTCAAGCGGGGGGCAGCCAGATTGTTCGCCATCTCATACACGTTCGACCCCTTAAATATCATGGCTGCCTCGGCGCTCGCTTGGCGTCGGTCTAAAGCTCCAGCAGGACTTTGCCAAACACAGCATTGCTTTCGAGAAGGGTCTGAGCACGCCGCGCCTCTTGCAAGGGCAGCCGCGCCCCGATGACTGCCTGAATCCTGCCAGCAAAGACCTGATTCATCAATGCCATGTAATCTCGATGCGGTCCCATCGTGCTGCCAATCAGGGCAATCTGGCGGGCGAAAATCTGGGCGATGTTCAAATTGACCTTGTAGCCGCTGGTGCCACCGACTATCAAAATCCGCCCCCCGATGCGGCAGGCGCGTAGGCTGTCATTCAAGCTGGCTTGACCCACATTGTCAACCACCACATCCACACCGCGTTTATTCGTCAGTTGATAAATCGCCCGCGACCATTGCGGCTCTTCAGCCCGATTGATGGTGACATCGGCGCCCAGCGCCTCGGCCTGGCGGCATTTTCCCGCGCTGCTGCCGACCACATACACCTTCGCGCCAGCCAGCTTGGCGATTTGAATGCTGATGCTGTTGACGCCGCCGCCAGCCCCGACAATCAGCACCGATTCGCCGGGCAGCAGCCTGCCGCGGGTAATCAGCGAATGCCAGGCGGTCACACCAACCAGACCGACCGCCGCCGCCGCGCCAAAGTCAAAGCCAGCCGGCATTTTCATCAGGTTGCGCTGTGGCAAGACCACATGCTCGGCAGCCGTGCCGCTATGATGTTCGCCCAGAATCGCAATCCGCGATTGATTCTCCAGCCCAGTATGCAGCGCGGGGTCATCAGGCGCGACCACTGTTGGGTCAATGCAAACCCTGTCCCCGACTGCGAATTGCCGCCCGCCTTCACCGACGGCATCGACCACGCCAGCCCCGTCGGCACAGATGATATGCGGAAAGTTAAGCTCCAGCCCTTTCCAGCCAGCACGCACCCACAAATCAAGCCGATTGAGCGCCGCTGCCTTGATGTTGACGCGCACCTCGCCCGCCCCAGGTTCAGGCAGGGGGAGGTCTTCCATATATTGGACAGCTTCGGGTCCGCCGTGCGCTGTCAAAACGGCTGCTCTCATTAGCGCACCCCCAGTTCGTTACGGGCGATAACCATCCGTTGGATTTCGCTGGTTCCCTCATAAATGCGCGTGATGCGGGCATCACGATAATAGCGTTCAACCGGCAACTCTTTACTGTAGCCTATGCCGCCGTGAATTTGAAGCGCTTCGTCGGTGACAAAGGCGGCGGCTTCGCTGCAAAACAGCTTCGCCATGCTGGCTTCGGTTGTGTAGCGTCTGTCATTTGCCAGCGCTTGTTCTTGGGCGATAATTGCCTGGAAAATCAGCGCACGCCCAGCTTCGATACGGGTTTTCATATCCGCGATTTTCTGTTGAATCATCTGGAAACTGCCAATCGGGACGCCAAAGGCATGACGTTCACGAGCATACTCCAGCGCGGCTTCGTAGGCGGCTTCGGCAATCCCCAAGGCCTGCGCCGCGATGCCAATCCGTCCAGCGTCCATCACCGTCATCGCAATTTTGAAGCCTTGCCCGACCTCGCCCAACACATTCTCGACTGGACATTCATAATTGTCGAAAATTATCTCACTGGTTGCGCTGGCGCGGATGCCGAGCTTGGGTTCTGTTTTGCCGCGGCTGAATCCGTCTTGGCGCGTATCAATCAAAAAGGCGGTGATGCCGCGATGTTTTTCTTCGGCGGCTGTCATGCTGAACAAGACGATGCGGTCAGCGACCGGGGCGCTCGTGACCCAGCTTTTGCGCCCGTTAATGATGTAATGTGTACCCGCATCATTCAGCACCGCGCGGCTGGACATCGTGCCGGCATCGCTGCCGGACATGGGTTCTGTCAGGCTGTATGCGCCAATCTGCTCGCCAGATGCAATCGGCCTGACCCACGCCTGTTTTTGCGCTTCCGTGCCAAATTGCAAAATGCCATGGCAATACAGCGAGTTGTTGACGCTCAAAATCGTGCTGTGGCTGGCATCGGCTTTGGCGATTTCAATCATGGTCAGCACATAAGCGAGCGCATCCATGCCCGCCCCGCCATACTCTTCTGGCACTTCAATGCCCATCAAGCCCATCGCGCCCATTTTGCGGATGGTCGCCAAGGGAAAAGCGCCCGATTCGTCGAATTCGGCGGCAATCGGGACAATCTCGCGGCGGGCAAAATCGCGCAGCGCTTGCAGCAGCATCTTGTGTTCTTCGGTCATTGCGAGGCTCAGGGGACGCAACTCTTCACTTACAAGCATCGGGATATTCCTCCATCCATACACATCCATACAATCGGTTCAGTTTAGGCAGTTTGCCTGTTATTATAACATTCAACGATGCGCGATGATGCTTTCAGTTCGGAGAATAATGAAGCATGAGGGAAATCAGGCTCAATCACTTGGCTTTTGTGGTTGCCGATATAGATAAATCGCTGGGTTTCTGGCGCGATGACATCGGTCTGGCAGCAAGCGGCGAGGTGAAAGCTGTCGCGGATGAGGCGGTCAAGGTTGCCTTTTTGGATTTGGGGGATGTCCGTCTTGAGTTGATTCAGCCGATGACGGATAACAGCGGGGTTGCCAGATATTTGCAAAAGCGCGGGCCGGGAATGCACCATGTCTGCCTCCAGGTGCCCGATTTGGATGCCAAAATGAAAGAATTGCTGGCGAAGGGCTGTCAACTGATTAACGAGACCCCGCGTGAGCGCGATGGCAGACGTTACGTCTTTGTACATCCCGAAAGCACGGGCGGCGTGCTGCTGGAGCTTTATGAATTGGACGGGAATGGATGATAGGGGGTGGCAGATGGGGCGATGGTTCAGCCTGCTGACAGTGTGGCTGCTGGCGTCCAGTCTGGCGGCGCAGGAATCGGCTTGCGCGGCATGGCAGAATGATGCCTGGGCAAACATTGCGGCTTATTGTGCGGAACAAATGCCAACTTCGCTGTGTTATGGGCATCCGACCGTTTCTGTTGTGCTTCGTCAGGACCATCAGAGCGAGAGGGGACGTTTTTCGCGGCCGGGCGACCAGATTGCGCTGATAGGCATGGACTGGTTCAGCACCAGTTCAGAAGCCGATAGCTGGGGGACGGCTCGCGCCCTGTTTGATGCTTATCCGCCGGATAATCTGAATGTTCAAGCGGCAGTGATGGTGTTCTTTGGCGATGTGGCTGTCTTCCTGCCCGAATCGCAAAGCATGTCCGCGCCACTGCTGGATGTTGAAGTTGCCGCCCAACGGGGCGCGAAACTGCGCACATCCCCGACAACCAGCGCCAGATCGATTCGGACGGCCAGCCACAAGACGCCGCTGAAAGCGATTGGACGCAGCCAGGACCAGCGCTGGGTTCAGGTATATGCTGACCCGACGACGGTCGCCTGGGTCAGTGGTTCGCTGCTGGCGGGCGATGTGAGCGGCTTGCCGGTCTTGTCGTCCGATGCGGCCGAAGTTCCCTTGTGGCTGCCGCTGCAAAGTTTTGGCTTTCATTCGGGCTTTGGCGATGCGCCCTGCGATGGTTTGCCACCGAGCGGGCTCCTCTTGCAGACCTCCAAGGATGCCGACTCGCTCCGCTTTGAAATCAATGGGGCTCGTCTGCACTTGAGCGGCGCCGCCTTTTTGCAGGCGCAAATCACGACGGGTATGCTGGTGCATATTTTGGATGGCGGAGCAGTGGTCGAGGCGCTGGATGGCGAGGTGGAGGTGAGGAGCGGGGCGGTCAGCCGCGTCTCTCTTGACCGTGATGAGGATGGCGCTCTGTTTCCAATCGAAAGCCCTTCCGCGCCAATACCTTATGATTATCATAGTTTGCTGGACTTGCCGATTGACCTCTTGCTGCATCCAGTCAGGATTGGGCTGGATGTTTATTCGCTGGTCAGTCCGCGTCCTCGTGATGGGGGAAGCCCCATTGCTGGCATGGCGCTTGATGCGCCCTGCACATTCACGACCGGCCAGTCGGGCGCGTATATTCGTTCGCAGCCTGACCCGAAGGCAGCGATTATTGGTGTACTGGGCTATCGTGAAAGCGCACAGCCGCTTGCCCGCGCCATCGGCGGGGATGGCCTGCCTTGGTGGAAATTGGCGAAGAGTGTCTGGATTCAGATTAATGCCACCGTCACGGGTGGCGATTGCAATTCTGTCCCGTTCATCGAAACTGATAAATAATAATTGTCGGGAGGCTATCGGATGACCTATCAAAAAATTACCCTGCCAGTCAGGGGCATGACCTGCGCCATGTGCGTCAAAAACGTAGAGCGCAGCCTCAAGAGAGCCGAGGGTGTTGACGAGGTGCTTGTCAATCTGGCAACGGAAAAAGCGACTGTTCACTATGATGCGGCGAAGCTCAAAATCAGCGATCTGGCATCGCGGCTGGAACAATCGGGTTACGGGGTTGCCGAGGCATCGCTGGAACTCCCGATAACGGGCATGACCTGCGCCATGTGCGAGAAAAACGTCGCCCGTGCGCTCCATAAAACCGAGGGCGTTCTGGCGGTGGCGGTTAATCTGGCGACCGAAAAAGCCAGGGTGCGTTATATCCCCGGTGTTGCCCGCCGTCAGGATTTGATTCAAGCAGTCGAGGGCGCCGGTTATGGCGTCATCGATGCGACGGCTATGGATGCGCCAGATGATGCCGAAGCACAGGCGCGGCAAGCGGAAATCGAGCGGCAAAAGCGCTTGGTGATGATTGGCGCTTTGTTCACAATTCCGCTGACCATCCTGAGTATGACACGTCATTTCGCGCATCAGATTCCCTTCATCATGGAGGCTTTCCCCTGGCTGATGGATGACATCTGGCTGTTTATCTTTGGCGCGATGGCGACGCCAGTGGTGCTGGTTCTTGGCCGGCAGTACATCGCTGGCGCGTATAAATCGCTGCGCAATGGCACTGCCAACATGGATGTACTGGTGGCTATGGGTTCGGCGGCGGCTTATGTCTATGGGCTGATTGTCCTCTTGGGCATGATATTGGGTTTCTCGGAACTTGTCGGGAAATCCGATTACTTTGAATCCGCCGCCGTCATATTGACATTAATCACGCTGGGCAAGCTGCTGGAAGCCCGCGCCAAAGGCCGCACCAGCCAAGCCATCAAAACCTTGATTGGGCTGAGGCCAAAAACGGCAGCGCTCCTGCGTGATGGTGAGGAAATCTCGATAGCGATTGACGATGTGCTGCCCGGCGACCTGCTGGCGGTCAAGCCCGGTGAAAAGATTCCGGTTGATGCGGTGGTCAACGAGGGGCGCTCGTTCCTGGACGAATCCATGCTGACCGGCGAGAGTATGCCAGTCAGCAAAAGCGCCGGGGATGAGGTCATTGCTGGCACCATCAACCAGCAGGGACGTCTGATTATTGAGGCGCAGCGCGTCGGCAGGGATACGGTTTTGGCGCAGATTATTCGTCTGGTGGAACAGGCACAGGCGACCAAAGCCCCCATTCAAAGCGTGGCTGACCGCGCTGCCGCTTATTTTGTGCCGCTGGTGATTCTGCTGGCTGCTCTGACCTTGGTCGGCTGGCTCGCATTGGGCGGCGCCAGCTTCCCGCAGGCAATCCTGAACATGATTGCCGTCCTGGTTATTGCCTGCCCCTGTGCTTTGGGCCTGGCGACGCCGACCGCGATAATGGTTGGCAGCGGACGCGGCGCCGAAGCCGGCATTCTGTTCCGCGACAGTGAATCGCTGGAGAAAACCGGCACGCTAACGACCATTCTGCTGGACAAAACCGGCACGATTACCCAAGGCGAGCCGCTGCTGCGGGATGTGATGGCAGCCGAGGGCGTGAATGCCAGACAGGTTCTGCAATTTAGCGCCTCTGCCGAAGCTGCCAGTGAGCATCCACTGGCTGATGCCGTGCTGAAAAAGGCAAAATCAGAGGGCATTCCCTTGCAGCCGCTCGAGTCGTTTGAGGCACTGCCTGGGCGCGGCATTCGGGCGACGATTGAGGGCAGGGAGGTTCTGGTGGGCAGCCCGCAATTTATGACCGACCACGGCATCGAAACCGCCCCTCTCGCAGCCGATATTTTGCGCTTGCAGGGCGCCGCCCGCACCGTTGTTCTGGTCGCCTGGGATCAGCAGCTGCAAGGTGCGCTGGGGATTGGAGACAGGTTAAAGCCGTCTTCCCAAGCCGCAGTTGCGGCGCTGAAATCGCAAGGTTTGCAGGTGGGTTTGATTACTGGCGACAATCAGCAGACGGCCGCGGCGATTGCCCGCGATGTCGGCATTGCCCGCGTCTTTGCCGATGTCTTGCCGGCGGATAAGGCACAGGCGGTAGCGGCTTTGCAGGGCGGCGGGGAGCGAGTGGCGATGGTCGGCGACGGGATAAATGATGCGCCCGCGCTGGCACAGGCCGATGTCGGCTTTGCGATTGGCACTGGGACCGATGTCGCTATCGAAGCCAGCGATGTCACCCTCATCAGCGGCGACTTGGGAGCGGTCGTGACAGCCATTGCCTTGAGTAAAGCCACGATGAGGGCCATCTATCAAAATCTGTTTTGGGCATTTATCTACAACATTGTCCTTATACCAGTGGCGATGCTGGGCATGTTAATTCCCATGTTCGCGGCGGCGGCCATGGCATTTTCATCGGTCTTTGTGGTCAGCAATTCGCTGCGGTTGCGGGGACGTAAACTGCTATAATCTGATCTAGGTTACAAAGTCTAAGCGAGGTGTAAAATGTCAATGGATCAAAGGCAGCGAAAGCTTGTTGTTGCAATATTGCATGAGGTCGGGCGGCTTTCAGATGAAGAGTGGATTGAACTTTCGATTTTAACAAACGGTGAGGACATTGTCAGAAACTACCGCAGGATCGATTGGCCTGATGTATTAGATCCTACGGCCCACTGTGTGTCAACCAAAGCCGTGATCACGTCTCTTATAGAGCAGGATCCCGCAAATCTCAACATCATCATCGACTATTTGAATCTTGATGAGCTATTGAAGGAACGCGATCCCAAGCAGTTTGCGGAGTTGTTCGGCCATACACAACTTCTACTTGACGAATTAAAAGATAAGGCGATCACCAATTCATTCGACTTAAATCAATATATTTTGCGTATTCAAGATGTCATTGACTCTGATCCCGAATTAGCTATCGGTTCAATGAAGGATTTGCTGGAAAGCGTTATGAAGTGCATTCTCGAAGCACATGGAGAATCGGTTGGCAAAGAGGACTTACAAACTCTTCTAAACAGGACAAAGAAGATTCTCAAACTCGATCCAAGTGGATTTGATGAGACGATGAAAGGAGCAAAGATTATCAAACGAACGCTGAGTAATCTTGGTCAGGTAGTAAAGGGAATCGATGAGTTACGGAATTTGTACGGCACAGGTCATGGGCGTACAAGGCGTTCAGGTGTTACTCCGCGTCATGCTCGGCTTGTGATCAATGCAGGGGCGGCTCTAGCTGTATTTCTTATTGAGACATTTGAACACCACCAGAAAGACAGTTGAGGACATCCCATGCCAGAGAACAGTGCCGCAAATTAAAATCACATCAAAAACCGCGACCCTTTAGTCGCCCTTTGCCGCCTCATTCGCATTACACTGAATTTATCCTGCGACTTAACAATTCAATACGCTGCTCAAGGTTCTCGCCCCCTTTTGGCAAGAAAAAAAGTTTTGAAATTGATACAAGCGTACCACGAGATGGCTGTTTCTTGCCACTAAAGGGCTCCTTCTTGCCGCGAAAAGGCGTATTTCTTGCTACAAAGCCCCGAATCTGCAACATCACCGGGACACAACGAATATGGTATAGTTGGTTTTGAACCACCTTAGTTGAGGAGACTCCCATGCCAGAGAACAGCGCAAACACTATCACCACCGCACATGTTGAGGCGGCCGAGCAGCTTCTGGGGCTGAGCTTCACGGCAGGGAAACGCGAGCAAATGCTGGCGACCCTGAATCGGCGGCTGGCGCAGTATGACACGATTCGTTCGGCGGCGCTGGATAACGCCGTGCCGATGTCGCTGCTGTTTAACGTCAATGCCACGGAGTCGAATCCGACAGCCGTCCCGCGCAGCTATCCGATGAGTTCCCAGCCGCTAGTGCAGCGCCCGCATGATTTGGAAGAGGTGGCGTTTTACCCGCTGACGGGTCTGGCGCAGCTGCTGCGCACCCAAGAGGTGACCTCGCTTGAACTGACCGACATGTACCTCAATCGTCTCAAGCGCTATGACGAGACGCTGAACTGTGTGGCTGCCCTGACCGAAGAACTGGCTTACGAACAGGCGAAACGCGCCGACAGCGAGATTCAGCGCGGGCTGTATCGCGGTCCCTTGCATGGCATCCCCTGGGGCGCCAAGGACTTGCTGGCGACCAAGGGCTACAAGACGACCTGGGGCGCCATGCTCTTCAAAGACCAGCGAATTGACCTG
Organism: Aggregatilineales bacterium; assembly: GCA_965214515.1. Taxonomy (GTDB): domain Bacteria; phylum Chloroflexota; class Anaerolineae; order Aggregatilineales; family Phototrophicaceae; genus UBA6055. The sequence continues at coordinate 1,561,853 of OZ243955.1, read as the reverse complement.
GATGCGACTATCGTGCAACGGCTGGAAGCTGCTGGCGCTGTGCTGATTGCCAAGCTGACCCTGGGAGCGCTGGCAAATGGCGATGTCTGGTATGGCGGCACCACCAAAAATCCCTGGGACATCACCGAGGGCAGCAGTGGCTCCTCAGCCGGTTCGGGCGCGGCAACGGCGGCCGGTCTGGTCGGCTTCTCGATTGGGACCGAGACCATGGGGTCTATCGTATCCCCGTCGACGCGCTGCGGTGTTTCTGGCTTGCGCCCAACTTTCGGCCGGGTCAGCCGCTATGGGGCGATGGCTTTAAGCTGGAGCATGGACAAAATAGGTCCGATGTGCCGCAGCGTCGAAGACTGCGCCCTGGTTTTCAGCGCCATCTATGGTCCCGATGGGCGCGACCTGAGCCTAGGCTCGCATCCCTTTGTCTGGGATCCCGCCGCTGACCCGCGTTCACTCCGAGTTGCGTATGTCGCCAGCGCCTTTGAGGCCGCTGACGCCGCGAATGATTCGGATGAGCCCTTGTCGGCGGGGGAAGCGCGAAAACGGGCCAATCAAGTCAACAGTTCGCAGGTTCTGGAGGTAATGCGCGGGCAGGGCTTCGATTTGATGCCCATCGAACTGCCGCAGACGGATATGGATTCGCTGTATTTGATTTTGACTGCCGAGGCCGCCGCCGCATTCGATGATATCACGCGGGCGGGTCATATTGATGCCATGCGGCGGCAGGATGATGATGCCTGGCCCAATACCTTCCGCGCGGCGCGTTTCATCCCTGCGGTCGAGTATATCAATGCCAATCGAATTCGGACGCGGCTGATTCAAGATATGGCGCGGCTGATGGCTGATGTTGATGTGTTTGTCGTGCCAAGCTATGGTGGCAATGCCTTGCAGATTACAAATTTCACCGGACACCCCACAGTGGTTGTGCCAAACGGTTTCACTGACAAAGGGACGCCAACCAGCATCTCGTTCATCGGCGGGCTTTATCAAGAGGCGGAAACGCTGTTGGTTGCCAAAGCCTATCAGGATGCGACCGACTGGCACAGACAATATCCGCCGCTGTGAGCGGGGCAATTCTATTGTAGCAGGACTTCGACTTCGTGCCGAACCCGTTCATCATCTTCGCGGTGATAGAGGTCGGTCAGCAGTTTGCTGCTGTCGAGTTCCATCGTCTGCCAGAGCGCCCAGGCAGCATGACCGCGCACCAGGGGGCTGTCGTCATAAAGCAGCTGTATCAGATAGGGGATAGCCTGTTCATTTTTCCAGTTGCCGGCGGCGATACAGGCGTTGCGCACCATCTGTTCGCGCTTGATGCGCTCGATGGGTGTACGGCGGAACATCTGCCGAAACGCGGCCGCGGTGAACATGAGAATATGAGTAAGTTTTGGCGCAACGCGATTGAGGTCAAAGGGCAGGAAGGCCACTTCGTCCGTTTCGGGGGCAAAGCGCTGGAAGGGGCAAACATCCTGACAGACGTCACAGCCAAAAATCCAGTTGCCAAAATCGGAGCGCAAATCACGGTCAATCCAGCCCTTGTTTTCAATCGTGTGATAACTGATACAGCGCCGCGCATCCAGCACGAAAGGCGCGGGAAAGGCATCGGTCGGGCAGGCATCTAGGCATCGGGTGCAGCTGCCACACATGCTTTCGCGGTGAGGGACGTCATAATCATCGAATTCGAGCGAACTTAGAATCTCGCCAATGAAGAAATAACTCCCCCGCCGCGGCTGGATGAGCATGGTGTTTTTGCCGATAAATCCTATACCGGCCTGCTGGGCATGACTCCGTTCCAAAATGGCGCCGGTATCGACATAAACTTTATGATGCGGCTTGCGGTCAAACTGTTCCGCCAGCCAATTTGCGAACAGTTCCAGGCGGACTTGCAGCACCCTATGATAATCCAAGCCCCAAGCATAAGCTGCGATTCGGCCGCGCGATGGGTCGTTCAGGATGGCTTCATCAGCAAAATGCGTATGATAATCCAGCCCGACCAGAATCAGCGATTTTGCCGTGGGCATGATTTGCCGCAGGTCTTGGCGCCGCTGTACGCGGTCGCTGCGAGCCATGTAAGCCATCTCGCCCTGCATCCCTTTTTGAATCCAGCGCAGGTAAGCCGCCAGGGTGGGGGAGGGCGCCGCGGGGGTCACACCGCAAAGATTGAAGCCAAGCCCCATGGCTTTGCGCTTGATGTCGGCTGCGGATACAGACATGATGATGGCAATCTGCCTTGGGGTGTAATCATCCTAAGCTGTGGCTGGCGGATAGTCGATTTCTTTCAGCCTGGATACAATCATCTCCCACGATGTCGGCTCATCGAATTCGACCCGAACCATGCGCGTTTTGACCTCGCCCTCCACCTTGACAAGGCCTGGCAGTTCCGCCAGTTCGCTTTTGATTGCCTGGACACAGCCAGCGCAGCCGATATTGGGTACTTCAAAAGTTTTTGTCGTCATCAGAAAATCTCCTTTACATCAACCATTGCTGAAAATAAAAGCCAAGGCCTTACATGAATGCCTGGATGCCGGTTTGGGCGCGGCCCAATATCAGCGCATGAATATCGCTGGTGCCTTCATAGGTGTTGACCGCTTCCAGGTTCATCATGTGCCGAATGACGTGGAATTCGTCAGAGATGCCGTTGCCGCCGTGCATATCGCGGGACATGCGGGCAATATCCAGCGCTTTGGCACAAGAATTCCGTTTGACCAGGGAAATCATTTCAGGCGCCGCTTTACCCGCATCCATCAGGCGACCCACGCGCAAAGCGCCCTGCAAGCCGAGTGTGATGTCGGTCATCATATTCGCCAGTTTGAATTGGATAAGCTGCGTCGCCGCCAGCGGCCGACCAAACTGCGCCCGCTCCAGCGTATATTGACGGGCGGCATGCCAGCAGAACTCGGCCGCGCCCAGGCTGCCCCAGGCAATCCCATAACGCGCCCGATTCAAACAGCCGAAGGGGCCTTTCAAGCCGCTGGCATTGGGCAGCAGGTGATCATCTGGCACAAATACCTCGTCCATCACGATTTCGCCGGTGATGCTGGCACGCAGGCTGAACTTGCCCTCGATTTTCGGCGCGGACAAGCCCGCCATCCCTTTTTCCAGTATGAAACCGCGTATGATGCCGTCGCTGCTGTCGGGGTCGCCATAGGTTTTCGCCCAGACGATGAACACATCGGCAATGGGCGAATTGGTAATCCACATCTTGCTGCCATGCAGATTCCAGCCGCCATCGACCCGCGTCGCCCGCGTCTCCATGCCACTGGGGTCGCTGCCATGATTGGGTTCGGTCAAGCCGAAGCAGCCGACCCATTCGCCGCTGGCGAGTCGGGGCAGATACTTCTGCCGCTGTTCTGCCGTGCCATAAGCATAAATCGGATACATGACCAGGGAACTCTGCACGCTCATGGCGCTGCGATAGCTGCTGTCAACCCGCTCAACCTCTCGCGCAATCAATCCATAGCAGACATAATTCAAGCCCGCCGCGCCATATTCTTCAGGCAGGGTCACGCCCAGCATACCCAACTGCCCCATTTCATCAAAGATGTCTCGGTCAAAGGTCTCGTGGCGATTGCCTGCCAGCACGCGCGGCATCAATTTGCCCTGACAATACTCACGGGCGGCATCGCGCACCATGCGCTCTTCATCATCCAACTGTTCTTCCAGCAAAAAGGGGTCGTCCCATCGAAATTGCGTCGCCATACCCGCCTCATTCCAGCTTCTGGATTGAAAATCCTGTTTATCATACCGAGTCTGTCTGGCAAAGTGAACGCAGAATCGGGCTGCCGAAAATCAAATGCAAATCCAACAGCGTTTTCACTTATTCTACGCTATTCTTGAGCCAGTTGCAGCATTGTCAAAGCTGGAAAAGTCACTATAATAGAACAAATGTCCCTAAACCAAAGTAGATGGCTGATATGACCCAGGATAAAATCATTGTACGCGGCGCCCGTGAACACAACCTCAAGAACATCGACGTCGAAATCCCGCGCAATCAACTGGTTGTCATCACCGGGCTGTCGGGTTCTGGCAAGTCGTCCCTCGCCTTTGATACGATTTTTGCCGAGGGGCAGCGGCGTTATGTGGAGAGCTTGAGCGCCTATGCCCGTCAGTTTCTCGGCTTGATGGAAAAACCCGATGTCGATCAGATTGAAGGTCTAAGCCCGGCGGTGTCCATTGACCAGAAAAGCGTTAGCCACAACCCGCGCTCCACGGTTGGCACGGTCACCGAGATATATGATTATCTGCGCCTGCTTTATGCCCGTGTGGGCTTGCCGCATTGCCCGATTTGCGGTGAGCGGGTATCGGCGCAAAGTGCGCAACAAATTGTTGACCAGGTGCAGAACATGCCCGCCGACAGCCGCATTCATATACTTGCCCCGGTGATTCATCGCAAGAAAGGCAATCATACCAAAGTCCTGGACGATATTGGCAAACAGGGTTTTGCGCGGGTGCGGGTGAATGGCGCGGTGCGCGACCTGGATGAAAAAATTGAGTTAGACCGTTATGTCATCCATGATATTGAAATTGTTATCGACCGCCTCATGATTCGCCGCTATGGCGACGAAGAGTTCGAAGATGCCAATGCCTTTGAATCCCGCCTGACGGATGCGATTGAAACCGCGCTTGAATTGGGCGATGGCCGCATGATTGTGCAGGATGTGACCGACCGCGAGCATTCTGTTGACCATTTGTTCAGCGAAGACCTGGCTTGCCCCCATGGACATGGCAGCGTGCCAGAACCCGAGCCGCGCCTCTTCAGTTTCAATACACCCAGCGGCGCCTGCCCATCTTGTCAGGGATTGGGTTACAGCCTGGAGATTGACCCTGATATGGTGATACCCGACAAGGAGAAAAGCATTGCCGAAGGCGCGATTAAGGCCAATGGCTGGAATGTCGAGGACAAGGCGGGCTGGTCATGGAATGTCTTCCGCAGCTTGGCGAGAACCTTCAATTTTTCTCTCAATATGCCTTGGAAGAAGCTAGACAAAAAGAAGCAGGAGCTTGTCCTCTATGGCACGAAAGGCAGGACATTTGATGTCAAATACATCCATAGCAGCGGCCGTGAGCGCACTTATACGACCCGCTATGAGGGTGTGATTCCGAATCTGGAACGCCGTTACGAACAGACCCAATCGGATTATATTCGCGCTCGGATTCAGGAATATATGCGCGAGATTCCCTGCCGTGCCTGTGATGGGCGGCGCCTGCGGGCGGAGGCGCTGTCGGTCACGATTAATGGCGAGACCATCCACGAGATTACGCATTTGCCCATTGATGAGCTCAAGCGCTGGGTGAATGCCTTGCGGGGCGACAATGCCATTTTGACGGGACGCGAGCAGCAGATTGCCTGGCAAATCCTGCGCGAACTGGAGTCACGGGTGGGCTTTTTGAGCAATGTCGGGCTGAATTATCTATCGCTGTCGCGCAGCGCGGCCACATTGAGCGGTGGTGAATCCCAGCGCATTCGTCTGGCGACGCAGGTTGGCAGTCAGTTGACGGGGGTGCTGTATGTCCTGGATGAACCCTCTATCGGCTTGCATCAGCGCGATAACAAGCGCCTGATTCGAACGCTCACGGGATTGCGTGATATGGGCAATACTGTGCTGGTTGTCGAACATGACGAGGATACGATGCGCTCATCGGATTGGCTGATTGACCTGGGGCCGGGCGCCGGTGAACATGGCGGTCGGGTGATTGCCTCCGGGACACCGCAACAGGTTCAGATGGTGGAAGGCAGCCTGACAGGTGACTATCTTGCGGGGCGCTTTCAGATTCCCTTGCCAGACCAGCGGCGGGCAGGCTCTGGCGAGTATCTAAGCATTAAAGGCGCGCGCGCCAACAACCTCAAAAGCATTGATGTCGATTTTCCCCTGCGCCAGCTTATCTGTGTGACGGGCGTCAGTGGGAGTGGCAAATCCTCGCTGGTGGTGGAAACGCTGTATCGTCGATTGGCGCAGCTTATCAATCGCAGCCGCGAACGCGCTGGCGAACATGATGAGATTAGCGGCGTCGAAAAAATTGACAAAATCATCAATATCGATCAGAGTCCCATCGGTCGCACTCCCCGCAGCAATCCCGGCACCTATACCAAAATGTTCGATGACATTCGCCATCTCTTTGCCGAATTGCCAGAGAGCAAGATTCGGGGGTATAAAGCCGGCCGCTTCAGCTTTAATGTCAAGGGAGGCCGCTGCGAAAACTGTGAGGGACAAGGGCTCATCAAAATCGAGATGCAGTTCCTGCCGAATGTCTATGTCCAATGCGAAGTCTGTCGCGGTGCCCGTTACAACCGCGAGACCTTGCAGGTGCATTACAAGGGCAAGTCCATTTCAGATGTGCTGAATCTGACGGTCAGCGAAGGGCTGGCTTTCTTCGAGAATATCCCCAAAATTCGCCGCAAGCTGAACACGCTGGATGCTGTTGGTTTGGGGTATATTCGCATCGGTCAGCCAGCGACCACATTAAGCGGAGGCGAGGCGCAGCGCATCAAACTCAGCCGCGAGCTATCGAAGCGGGCGACAGGACAGACCTTGTACATTTTAGACGAACCCTCAACTGGCTTGCATGCCGTTGATGTTGCCAAGCTCATCAATGTGCTGCAAGAACTTGCGGAGGCTGGCAATACGATTGTTGTCATCGAACATAATCTGGACATCATCAAAATTGCCGATTATATCATTGATTTGGGTCCTGAAGGCGGGGATGGTGGCGGTGAGATTATCGCGCAGGGTACGCCCGAAGAGGTGGCTGCTGTGGAGCGGAGTTATACCGGTGTTTATCTCAGGCCTTATTTGAGGCAGCCTCAACCTGTGTGACCAGGTCGCAAAAATACCGCCAGAGCCGCTAAATTCGGCCAGCCAAATCGGCTGGCTGTTTTTTTGCTGCCCGACACTGCAAGGCATATTTAGGCATTATGCACAATTTCAAATGGATTGCATCCGACATATCATACTATTCTAATGCTGCTCATATAAAATTGGCGTATGCTATAAGCAACTAAACGATTATTCATCTTAAAGGAGTGTTCCGATGATACTTGCCCCGCCTTTACAAATTGGTGAATATCCGGGACCTTATCAGACTGCGCTCGCTCAATACGACCATGCCCTCCCTTATGTCGATATTCGTGAGGATGTGCTCGAATTCATGCGCTATCCACGGCGGGAGTTCAAGGTGAACTTTCCTGTGCGGCGCGATGATGGCAATATCGAGATGTTCACGGGTTATCGTGTGCATTACAACGATGCTTTGGGGCCAACCAAAGGCGGAATCCGTTACAGTTCAGAGCTTACGATTGACCAGGTGCGAGCCTTGGCGATGTGGATGACCTGGAAGTGCGCCTTGATGAACTTGCCTTATGGGGGCGCCAAGGGCGGTGTGGTTGTCAATCCGCTCCAATTAAGCCTTGGCGAACTGGAACGCCTGACGCGCCGCTATGCCTCGGAATTGGTGCCGCTGATGAGCCCGAAGTCCGACATTCCCGCGCCGGATGTAGGAACAAATGCCCAGGTCATGGCCTGGATGATGGACACTTACAGCATGACTAAGGGCTATCCCGTCCCCGCGATTGTGACTGGCAAACCCATGCACATTGGTGGCAGTGAAGGACGAACCGAAGCCAGCGGACGCGGTGTCATCATTTGTATGGAGGCTGCGCTGGAGCAGCAGGGCATCACTGACCCAACTGATATTCGGATTGTGATTCAGGGCTTCGGGAATTTGGGGATGAATGCGGCGCTTTATGCCCATCAGTTAGGCTATCAAGTCATTGCCGTCAGCGATGTTAGCGGCGGCCTGCTGAATGCAAAGGGGCTGGATATTCCTGATTTGATTGATTATTCCAGCGCCAATGGCCATACCATCAAAGGTTATCCCCTTGCCGATTGGGTATCCAACAGTGAGCTCCTTTCGCTGGATTGTGATGTCCTGATTCCGGCGGCGGTGGAGGGGCAGATTACGCGCCAGAATGCCCGTGACATCCGCAGTCGGCTGATTGTGGAAGGCGCGAATGGACCCACAACGCGCGAAGCTGATATGATTCTGAATGACCGCGGCATTTGGATTGTTCCCGATATTCTGGCGAACGCTGGCGGTGTCATTGTCTCCTACTTTGAGTGGGTGCAGGACTTGCAGGCATTCTTCTGGGACGAGGAACGGGTCTTTGACCAACTGGAGCGCATCCTCAAGCGTGCCTATGACGAAACCTTTGCCACCGCAGAGGCGCATCATATTGATATGCGCACCGCGGCGCAGGTTCGGGCAATCAAGCGGGTTGCTGATACCCTCATCACGCGCGGTTTGTATCCATAAATCGGACGCTGAAACGGGCGCACTTGAAAAGATAAGTGCGCCCTTGTTTTTTGCTCTCATCGGTCACACTATACAGCCGAAACAGTCTGCTCGGAGTTGTGATGGATAGGGATAATCCGCATGGCATCTTTCTGGTTTGTCTCGGCGCCCTTGTATAGCCATACCGATTGGGGTGGCTTCTTAAAAACCGCGAAGGCGCTGCAAGCGGAGGGGCATGACATCTTATGGCTGAGCGAAGCTCCATTGGAGGCTTTGCTGGCGCAGAGTGGCATCCCCTTCCGTGCCATCCGCCAGACTGGCTGGTTATGGCCGCCACCGCCGCAGCCTGATATGACTCAAATCCCCCCGCAGGCAGCCGTCAAATTGCGATATACGCGGGCGCTGGATACCTGGTTGAGCGAAGATCTGGTTGCCACAGGCGTTCGTGCCATGCTGGAGCTTGCTGACGAGATAGGCTTGCCCGATGCCGTCGTATCCGAGCCTTTTCTGAGCGCCGCTGCCATTGCCGCCGAAAAACTGGGGCTGCCGCTTATTATTTGTGGCTGGCCCGCGCAGGCGCCGCTTGATGCCAGCCAACTCTTTCCCGTGCAGCGCGATTTGAGCAGTGACAGTCAGCAGCGCATTCAAAGGCTTTGCGATGAATTTGGGGTCTCGGGCGAGAACTTCTCCAAAGGGACTGCGCCGTCAATCCTGAGCGAAAGGCTGCATATTACTTATTTCACACCCGAATGGTATCTGTCCGATATGCCATTTATTCTGCCACAGACACAGTTTGTTGGCGGACAGATTGCCCCTCCGTCCGCTCCGCCACCGAAATGGCTGCTGGATATTCCGACTGATAAACCGCTTGGCTTGGTGACCCTGGGTACGATATTCACGGGTGATTTGGGGTTTTATAGCTGGGCAGCGCAAGCCCTGGCGCGGGAAGGGATGATTCCGATTGTGACCCTTGGCTGGAATCCGATTCCCGCCGACAAAAAAGCCGAATTGAAACGGGCACTGCCGACAGGAACTCGATTATTGACTTGGGCGCCCTATGACCATCTGCTCCCGCGTTGCAAGCTCATCATTCATCATGGTGGCATGGGGACAACTCACAGTGCGCTGCTTCACGGATTGCCACAGATTGTCGTGCCACATGCTGCTGACCAGCGGCTTCAGGCAAGGCGCGTGTCCGAAGCCAAAATTGGCTTGCATCTGACTGCCCATGATGTCCGCCAGGGGCAGCTTTCGGAGGGAGTTCATGCGCTCATGGAAGCCGATTGGGTGCGAAGCAATGCCAGGCAGTTTGCACAGCGCATGGCAGCGCTCGGCGGGGCAAAGCGGGCGGCAGATTTAATTGTCGAGGCGCTTGGCTGAGGGCGAGGGGCGGATGATGGATTGCGCCAGGCGATAGACCCGCGTGCCGATTTGGTTCAGCCAGCGGTCTTGGGGTTGGGTATCTGTTTCTTTCGCGTTTTTGATAGCAGTGCTTACATAGGGAATATAGTGCGATGTTTTCAAATTGTTCTTATTGTACGATCCGCATATCTCCATGAGTTCCTTTTCCAGTCTTGTCCGATAGCCCGCTTTCTTATTCGCCTCTAGTTCTTTTAACTCTTCCTCGTTATAATTGCCTAATGACTTGCGATGTAACAATAACCAGAGTTCAAAACAAGGATTGCTATCAGCCAAGAGATAATAGTTCTGTCTTGCCTGTTGGGTAACTTCACTTAACATCTGCTCCGACCAGCTATCCCTATCAATAACCAACCATAATTCATCATGCCTATTGAGCTTGTATTCCTGCTTGAATTTGTTGAGATACTTAATAACATCCTTTGGTGCCGATGCTGTCGTTTTCTTCTCCAAGACCTCAACATGAACTTTTCGATTTCTGTATCTTTCGTCAAATGCTAAACTGTTAAAGTAGGCATGTTCGGTTTTACTTCCTTCAGTCGCTATGATGATGAGCTTGGCATCACGAAATTTCTTTTCCCGGATGCGTGGTCGAAATCTTCGTTTTTCCATAGTTATTTTTGCCACTCCACGTTGTTAAGGTTTGGGATCATCGGAATTGCACCGAAACGTCCTTTCAAATAACCTTTGCGGATGTCTTTGTCATAGCGCGGTGCGAACTCTTCTAAAGAATACACGGATGATGCCCCGCTTGTATCTTTCTCGATAAACCATATCTCGTCTCGGCGAAGCAACTCTAAATCTAAAATGCCGGATTCATGTGTGGTAACAATCAACTGACTTTGTTGATGTTCGCTGTTCTCCAGAAAAAGCTCTAATATCGCATAACTCAAATGAGCATGTAAACTCCTGTCAAGTTCGTCAATTACAAACACACGTTCACTTTCGTCGTTTAGTAACCCTATCAATGCCGGAATAAGTTCAACTAGACGCTGCGTTCCATCTGATTCCTCAGTCAACTCGAACAAGACTCCTCGGTCTTCATGTTTGACCTGATGAACCGTCATAAATTTATAGGCTTTGAATTGATTGTCCGAATCCACAACAATAAAGATATCAAACCACGGAATATGAATAATCGTCTTTCTTTCAGATTCTTGGAGCATTTCCAGGATATCTTGTTTGATCTGCTCTTTGAATTCATTTGGTAGCCGTGTTTCTGCATCCAAATCAAATTCTTGCAAGTCGATATCATCAATACCCAAATCAAACAATCTAAGAATATCACGAAATTTCTGCTGAAACTCGATATTCTCCATGAACCTAATTCCGATGCCAGCATTAGGCTTTGTATCGGGAAAGATCAGCACCAACTTTTTGCGAAACCAATCGTAGATGTCCTCAAAATATGAGATGTTGCGGTCCATGCTTTCGGCCAAAAAAAGTTGATTTGGGCGGGTTCCTCCCGCAGTAAAGTCTAAAAACCCTTGATTTTGTTCAGCTGTCAATGGAATGCTGCCGAACTTAATTTTTGTATGCCGCTCCAAATCAGTCCTGCGCTCAAACAACATTTTCTCGCTTGCGGATCGTATTTCGTATAACCATTCTGACCACACCCGTGTAGAATCAACCTCGAATCCGTAAATGTAAGCACTCGTGTCACATTTTATCTCGAACTGAAATTTAGAAGTTTTCTTTTCGGTCACACTGTCAAAGCGATAAGGGATTACCGGTATGCTTTGTTTTTTGCGTGTTCCTTCGACAATTAAGTCTTGAGCGAAACTCATCGCTTTAATCAGATTGGACTTACCCGAAGCATTGGCTCCATAAATCACACCTGTTTTGAGCAAACGAATATCATTGCGCTTACCACTTGTAAGGATATGGTCTTTATGTTTTCGAGTTCTACCAGCAACCATTGAAAACTCAACTTCGTCCTTAAACGACAAAAAGTTCTCAACAGAGAACCGAATTAACATAATTTTCTCCCTTTCTTGCATAATAAGTGTGAAAAAATCACTTTTACTGTATTTTACTTAACATCGCTAGTAATACAATGATCTGTTTTCAATTAGCTAAATACTTCACATTCGCGTACAATACAGGGCGATGCAAAAAGATTATCAAGGAAAGTCGGGTGTGTATGAACTTTAATTTGGATAACATTGCCCGTTGGCGCTGCATTGGGCCTTTTCGTGGTGGAAGGGTTGTGGCGGTAGCGGGTGATGTCGAGGATTTGGGCACTTTCTATTTTGGCGCCTGTGCTGGCGGTGTCTGGAAAACAGAAGACGCCGGCCAATACTGGGAATGTATTTCGGATGGTTTTTTCAAGACAGGTTCGGTCGGTGCGCTGGCGGTCTCGGAGGCAGACCCGAATATGATTTATGCCGGCATGGGCGAAGCGACCATTCGCATTGATGTCTCGCACGGGGACGGGGTTTATAAATCCACGGATGCCGGACGAAGCTGGCGGCACATGGGCTTGGATGATACACGCCACATCGGCGAAGTACGGATTCATCCCCATGACCCGAACACAGTTTTTGTGGCTGCATTGGGACATGCCTTTGGTCGCAATCAACAGCGCGGGGTGTTCAAATCGACCGATGGCGGGGAAAACTGGGAACAGGTCTTGTTTGTAAGTGACAAGGCAGGCGCAGTTGACCTTAGCATCGACAAGAGAAATCCGCGTATCCTGTATGCCACAATCTGGGAGGCATATCGCAATTTTCATCAGATTAGCAGCGGCGGTGAAGACAGCGGCATCTGGCGCTCGATGGATGGTGGCGACACCTGGCAAAACATATCGTCTCATCCGGGCTTGCCAACCGGGATTCTGGGCAAAAGCGGCATCGCGGCATCGCCAGCACAATCCGGCCGGGTTTATGCCCTGGTGGAACATCAGGAAGGCGGTATGTATCGCTCGGATGATTATGGCGACAGTTGGGAGTTGGCTGCCCGCAATAATGACATTGTGTCGCGTGCCTGGTATTACACGCATCTCACACCGGATCCACAAGACGCGGATACGGTCTATGTCAACAATCTGCGCTTCTGGAAATCGATTGACGGCGGACGAACTTACTCGATGATTGGCACGCCGCACGGGGATAACCATGATTTATGGATTGACCCGAATAACCCCAAACGCATGGTGCAGGGCAATGACGGCGGCGCCTGTGTCTCGTTGAATGGCGGCGCCTCTTGGTCGAGCATTTTCAATCAGCCGACGGCGCAGTTTTATCACGCAGCCACCGATAATCGCAAGCCATACTTTGTCTATGGCACGCAGCAGGACAACAGCAGCGTTGCCGTACCCAGCCGCAGCAACAAATCCTCGCTGATGTGGATGGACGGCTTTATTGCCGGGACAGGCGAGAGTGGTTACATCGCCGTCAAGCCCGATGATGACAATATCGTTTTTGTCGGCGCGATTGGCAGTTCGCCCGGGGGTGGCAACTGTTTGCAGCGTTATGACCATGACAGCAAACAACTGCGGCTGGTGACGACTTGGCCCGAGGTCATGGCGGGTGAAGCTGCGCTGGATCATGAATATCGCTTTGCCTGGACCTATCCGATTGTGTTCTCGCCACATAATCCTAACCTGCTTTATGTCGCTGGCAACCTAGTCTTTCAATCGATCAACGAAGGGCAAAGCTGGCAGCCGATAAGCCCGGACTTGACTCGTGCTGACCCCGACACCCTGCAAATTACCGGCGGCCCCATCAACCGCGACTCGGTTGGGGCGGAGGTCTATGCCACGGTTTTTGCTTTGGCTGAATCCCCACACGAAGCGGGTGTGCTATGGGCTGGCTCGGATGATGGTCTGGTGCATCTCTCGAAGGACGGCGGCGCGAATTGGGACAATATCACGCCCGTTAATCTGCCGGAGTGGTCGCTGGTGAGCATACTTGAGCCTTCGCCACACGACCCGGCGGTCTGCTATATGGCAGCCACCCGCTACAAGCTGGACGACTATGCGCCTTATCTTTACAAAACGGCGGATTATGGCCAGTCATGGAGGCGCATTGACGCTGGCATTCCTGCCGATGATTTTACCCGCGTCATTCGCTGCGACCCGGCGCGTGAAGGTTTGCTGTATGCGGGGACAGAGACTGGCGTCTATGTGTCTTTTGATGATGGCGAGCGTTGGCAGCGCTTCCAGCTGAACCTGCCGATTACACCGATTCACGACCTGGTTATCAAGAACAATGACCTGATTACTGCCACACATGGGCGTTCTTTCTGGATTCTCGATGACCTGACGCGGCTGCATCAGTTGGCGGATGATGAATGGGAGGGGGCGGCGCTGCTGCTCCAGCCGCGCGAGACGGAGCGCATCCTCGAAAGCATTGACGCTCGGCGGCTGATTGACCAGCCCGGCAAAACCTACGCGAGTTCTATGGGTACTATGGCAGCCTATACCTTTTCGACAACGGCGGAGAATCATGTCGAACGCAAATTCCTCGATTCTGGCGAGAACCTGCCGCGCGGCGTGCTGGTGACCTATTATCTAAAGGATGCTCCCGAAGGCAAAATTAGGTTGAGTTTCACGAATGGCGAGGGTCATATCATCCGTGAATTTACCAGTATGGATGCAGCTGACCGCAAGACGCTGAAGGAAAAACCGAACAAAGCGGCTTTGTATGTGCCTGCCAAGCCGGGCTGGAATCGGTTTGTCTGGGATATGCGCCTGCCCCTGTCGCCAGCGCTGAAGGGGGGCGACCCCATGTTTGAACGGATGGAAGGCCCAACGGTGGCGCCGGGGTCCTATCAGGTTTCACTGAAGGTTGGTGAAGATATACAAACACAGTCCTTTTCACTGGTGAAAGAAGCCAACTCCAGTGCATCGGACGAAGACCTGCAAGAGCAATTCGATTTGCTGATGCGGATTTATGAGTTCTATTCGGCGGCAACAGAAAGCATCAATGCCATGCGCAGCGCCCGCAGTCAGCTAAGCAATCTTGCCGAACGCCTGTCCAAGTCTGACGATAGCGTCGACCTTGCCGACCGCGCCACTGTGCTTAAAGAGCGTGTTCTCGAAATTGAGAAGCAAATCCTGGTGCCCGATTTACCGACAGGCTGGGCTGGGCGGCTCAACCATGGCACGGGTCCCTTGCGCCGCTTGAGTGCGCTGCCACCCGTTGTCAGCCTGGGCGAATTCCCGCCGACCGATTCCGCTTACGCCGTCTGTGACAAGCTGTCTGGCTTGATTCAGGAGCGAATCACAGCCTTTAATACTTTAGTCGCAAGTGAGTTGAGCGCGTTTAATCAAGAGCTTGCCGAGCGTGGCGTGGCTGTGATTGGCTGAAATGGGTTATCATGTCAGGAGATGTTGTGGAGTCATCTCCTGACCCATTCCAAACGAGGGTTTGTATGTCAGCCCAGCCCAATATGCAGGTGACAGTAGCAGAATATCTGAAGTTTGACCATCAGAGCGACCAAAAATATGAGTATTATGATGGTCAAATCTATTTAATGGCGGGTGCGACACCCCGACATAATTTGATTTCTGCCAGTGTAAATTTCACATTGTACGCTCAATTGCGTGGCAAAGGCTGCTTCATCTATTCCGGTGACATGCGCGTTAAGGTGGAGAAAACAGGATTATACACTTACCCGGATATGACGATTGTTTGTGGGCAGCCGCAGTATGAAGATACAAAACCACCGACCTTGCTTAATCCAACGGTGATTATCGAAATTCTGTCACCATCAACAGAAAGAGATGACCGCGGCAAGAAATTCCAGCACTATCGAAATCTCGATTCGCTTCAGGAATATATCCTGATTTCCCAAAGCCGTTATCGCATCGAGAAGTTCACCAAACAGACAGACAAGGTGTGGCTGTTTAGAGAAGTTATCGGGCGATATGAAAAGTTGTTCTTATCGTCACTGAATTGTCAGCTGGCTTTATCCGAAGTGTACGACCAGGTCAGCTTTGATGGCGATGCCTGACACAGCCGCCGCATCTTTCAGGGAAGCAAGGCGTCGATGAGCGACTGTCCAATGGCAATCAGCTTGGGAATATGGCTGGCATCTTCCAGCAAAATAACAAAGGCGACCGTATCTTGATTGACATGAGCCACAAAGCCATGCAACCATATCTGCGTGCCCTCGCCTGATTGGGACATGGTGATATAAGCGCCCACGCTTGCTTCGGCCGCATAGGAGTTGTCTTGCAGGGTTGTCCAGGCTGTTTTCAGGATGTCTTGCAGCTGTCGCGCGGTCGCGGCAGTTATCATCGGTATGGATGCCTGATGGTGCTGCTGGCTTAGCCATTCGCTTGTCCCTGGCGGTCGCTGCCCCAGTTGAATGTAGGGTATGGGCGCATTGCCATTGCTTGCCATTGCCGCCATCATGCCGACCAAATGCAGCGGGGTCGTTGTCAAATTGCCCTGACCCAGCACATCGCGCAGCGCCGCCAGTTCTGGCTGAATGTCAGTGGCGCTTGCGGCGGAGGCAACGGGTTCTGGAATCGGGAAGCCCACCAGTGTGATGGGATTGTCGAGCGAGTAGGTTTGCACCAGTCCGTCATAGCTGTTTGCTGCCGTGTTCTGCTGATAGCTGACAAAGGCGGCCGGGCATCCATAGATGAAAGCATCGACCAGCGAAAGCTGCGTCATCGCCGGTTCAATGGTGCAGGCCACGGTGGTCTCTTCCCCTAGGTCAATCGTATGGGTTGCCTGGTCGAAAGGACGCGACAAGTCGTCATCGGAGAGAATCGCCTGGGTCAGCCACAGGGTGTACATGACGCTCCCCGGTTGATACTGACCTTGCAGGGCGCGGTTGAAAAATGGCTTGCCTTCCGCTTCGGTTAAGACGTCCCACTCGGCATCCAGTGTGTTTGGGTCATAGCTTGGCAGGCTCACCAGGGCCAGAAGGGCGCCGCTATGGGCATTCATCACGACGGCAGCGCCTTGATAAGCCTCTATGTCTGCGACCAGCGCATCCTGAATGTTCACATCCAAGGTCAGTTGAATATCTGACCCGACGGGCGGGATATGCAAGGCCTCTCGCGCGAAAAAATCCTCCAGGCTTAGCGTTTCAGTCAAGCCGTTCAATGCCTGATTGAAGGCGGCCTCGACGCCGCCTGCGCCATAGCGCAAGCTGTAATAACCAACAAGGCTGTAGGTGGATGGTTTCAAGTAGATTCTATCGGCATCCTCTGTTGTTTCGACCAGCAGCTGCTGATGGCGGTCATAGATGCTGCCGCGCTGGATGCGGGCAAGCGCCTCAATCAGCCGCGGGTTGTCGTCGCGCTGCAAAATGGTGTCTCGTCCCGCGATTGCCCAATAGGCTGCCGAGAATCCGACAAGCGCCATGACGAACAGAGTTCCGAGCAGGATGCGGTGTATTTCGCGGGAGAATTGCATCTAGCGCGTCCCCGATGACAGCCGCAGCAGGATGCCAATCATCACAAAGCTGGTAAGCAGCGAACTCCCGCCATAACTGATAAAGGGCAGGGTGACCCCGGTCAATGGCAGCAGTTTGAGCACCCCCGCCATAATCATTAAAGCCTGTACGGTCAGCATCATGGTCAGGCCAACAGCGAGCAATTTGTAAAAGGCGCGTCCGGAATGCGTCATGCCGATGAGCAAGCCGCGCATCGCTATGACAGCGAAGCTGCTCAGTATGGCGATAACACCCAGCAGCCCCCATTCCTCCGCCAGGGCCGCAAATACAAAATCGGAGTGTACGACCGGAATATAATCCGGCAAACCCAGCCCGACCCCCGTTCCAAAGATGCCGCCAGCGCCAAAGGCCATCAGACTTTGCACAATCTGATAGGCGCGGCCATCAGCCTCTTCCCAGGGATACAGCCAGACATCGACCCGCAGTTGAACCACCTCGAAGAGTTGATAGGCGACAAATCCGGCGGCGATGACCAGGGCAGCGCCGCCCAAAATGATGCGCAGGCTGCCGTTTGTCATGTACAGCAGCAGTAAGAAGACGATGAAAAACAGCATGGCAGTCCCCAGGTCACGCTGCCAAACCAGAATCACGATGGATAATACCCACATCAACAGGACGGGGCCCAGCAGGCGTGGTGACATGCCCAGGCTGCTGCCTTTTGAATGCGGGTTTTCGCGGGTGTCCAGCAGGGTCGCGCTTTGTTCGCCCAGATAGCTCGCCAGAAAGGCAACCAGAATGATTTTCATCACCTCGGAAGGCTGAAAGTAGACCGAGCCGAACCCCAGCCACAATCTGGGCGCGAAGGCAAAGCCGGATGGATTGCGACCGAAAACAATGGTCGCCATTAGCAAGAGCAGGGTCAGGGCCAGCAGAATGTAACGATAAGCACGCAGCCAACGCAAGACATGGGGGAAAACAGCTGTCAGCAGCATCACCATCACGCTGACAAGCAGCCAAATCGCCTGGCGGTCAGCGAATATCGGCGCCAGCCGTTCGATAGCCACCAATCCCCAACCGCTCAAAAACATCGCCAGTGGAAACAGCAGGGGGTCGCTTGCTGGCAGATAGCGGTTTAAGATTAATGTGCCTGCCAGAGCGCAGCTGACCCAAATCACAAACCCCAGCCAATAGCTCGGCTGCGTCACGCGGGTCAGCGATACGCTCATCATGCCCAGGAAAATGAACAGGCCCGCCAATGTCAGCAGCAGCCATGGATACCTCTTTTGATTTTGCGCTGCGACTTCCAAGGACACTGGATTATCCGTGGTCTTGCTCATCCAATTCAAGCACACGCGCCAGAATCGGGTGCAGCTTTTCGATGACCGCTTTGTCCATGGCATCCCGTGAGGTCGCCAGTGCGGTATCAAGCGCTGTATGCGCCGGCATGATTTTGTCTTCATCGAGATGGGCGATGGCCTCTGCCAATGCCTTCTGCACGACTTTGATGTTTTCGACCAAAGTACGAATCACCATATCGGACGTGACCGCTTCTTCCTCTTCGTGCCAGCTGTCATAATCGGTGACATGCGCCATAGAGGCATAATCCATCTCTGCCTCTCGTGCCAGAAAGGCTTCGGGGGCGGTGGTCATGCCAATCAGGTCGCAGCCCCATGCCCGAAAAATATGACTTTCGGCACGAGTGGCGAAACGGGGCCCGTCTTCAACCAAAAACGTGCCTTTCCGATGGACAGTGCCGCCCACCGCTTCGACGGCATCGGCAATCAGGGCGCCCAGATAGTCACTCATGGGGTCGGCAACGGAGATATGCGCCACAATGCCATCCTCGAAGAACGAGCGCGGCCGTGTGTGTATCGCATAATCGACAATCTGGTCAGGCGTGATGATATGCCCTGGCGCATAATCCTCGCGCAATGAGCCGACGGCATTCACCGCGATAATGAAGCGCACGCCCAATTTCTTGAGCGCGAAGATGTTGGCGCGATAGGGCAGGGTCGAGGGCGAATAGACATGACCTTCGCCATGACGCGGCACAAAAGCGACCCGTTTGCCGCTCAATGTGCCGATGCGAATGGCGCCGCTGGGATTGCCAAAGGGCGTCTTGACCGCAAGGGTTTCCACATCGGAGATGGCTGGCATGTTGTACAGACCAGACCCGCCAATAACGCCAATTCTTACTTGTTCCATCATCCTTTTCCTCCTCAACAGGTCTATTTGATGAGTTCGAGCTTGAAATTAAATTTGCCAATGCCGATGACATCGCCATCGGCAAGAATCGCACGCTGCTGGATGGGTTCTGCATTGAGCAGGGTGCCATTGCGGCTGTTGCAGTCTTCCAGCCACCAGTGTCCGTCTTGCAAGATGATGCGGGCATGTCTGCCACTGGCAAAGTTATCGTCCACCACGATGGAGTTGCTTGCCGCGCGTCCCAAAGTGGTTATGGGCGAGAGTGAGAACCGCGCCCCCGCCTGGCTGAATGAACCATCCGTTTCGGTGGTTTCAATCAAATAGCCGTAGAAAGTATGCGCCGCCTGTAATTGCAGTCGAGCCTGTTTGAAATTGCGCCAGATAAGGATGTACAGCGCCAGCAGGAAGCCAGCCAGGCTCAATCCAGCCAGCACTCGCAAAACGAAGAAAGTGATTTCGATACTCACAGGCTTGTCCTAAGCCAGGTCCAAAACTTGTGTGCTGTCATCGCTATAGTAGTTCGCGGCTTCGTCAGTATAAATCAGTCGGCTGTGTCCGATATGAATCACATCCCCGTTTTGCAGCCGATGATTACGCACAGCCATATCATTGACCAGTGTCCCGCCGCGGCTGTTGACATCAAACAGGATATAAGTCCCGAAGCGCCTGCGCAGCTGCAAATGATGGCGGGAGATGTAGGCATCCTGGATGACAATATCATTGCTGCTGCCGCGCCCGATGTTGACCAAGGACTTGCGGAGCGTTACGATTTTGGTTTCGTTAATCATCAGCATAGATTGAGGCGCCTGATAAGTAGCCAGAGCAGCCGGCACGGGCGGCATCGTTTTGGTTGGCCTGTCGGAGCTCAAGCTGTGGCTGGCGGTGATGATGGCTCGGTGTTCTGCCAGGCTGCCGCTTGCCAATAACTCAACCTGCGGTTTGGCCTGGAGTTGATAACCGGATTGCAGGCTGAGATCGACAATCAGCGCCCCGAATCGGGTCGGCAAATCGGGATATTGCGTGACGAATTGTCTGACCGTATCAGGATGAAGGAATATCTGATAGGTATCGGGAGCGCAGCGGCGCATACCCTCTGCCGCGGGCGTGGCCTCGTCTTCCATAGCACGCAGCAGCAAAATGGCAATATCCCGCGCACTGACAGTCCGACGAAACAAACGCGCAAATGCCCCTTCAATCAGCGTTTGCAGCCGCGATTCAAGCCTGTCGATGGGTTTCTCGGTCATGCCTGCATTATAGACGCGCTATCAGAAAGGGCATAGTGCAAAGGCGCGTTTTTGCCAAATCAGATAAGCACAGCAAGCATGACCGACCGAATTCAATCAGTTACCGGGAACATAATCGAGCCATGAATCAAAAATCTCGAAGCTCTCGGCCTGTTCTTCGCGCAAAGCCTCGATAAATTGGGCGTATGCCTGCTGCTGTGCCTGTTCAATTTGAGTTTCTGGCGCCGGGCGTTCCTCCTTGCTGCGAACCTGGATGATATGAAAACCGAATTCGCTCTCGACAGGGCCTGCCAGTTCACCGATTTCAGCCGCTTCAATCGCTTCACGGAACTCGCGCACATAATTGCCGACATAAGCCTCGCCCAGTTCACCACCCCGATAGCCGCTGCCCGTATCTGCCGAAATGGCACGGGCAAGGTCTGCGAATGATTCCCCCTGCTGCAAAGCCCGCAAGACTTGCTCGGCAGTTTCTTCGTCTTCGACCAAGATATGGCGCACATCGGCATAGAGCAGACTGCTGTCGGCGCTGACAAGATCCTCCGCCAGCAAACTTTCGAGAGCCAGACGCTCGAAGAATGAATCGACTGTTTCTTCGGGGACGCCTGCCCGTGAAAAATAACTGCGGAAGCTCTGCTCGGTGTCCTCAAAGTTTTGACGGACCTCCTCGGCGCTCAATGTGGGTTCAACCACAGTGGGCTGGGGGGTGATGGTCGGTTCAATGACTTCTTGTTCTTCATCGGGTGCCAAGGTCGGCGCTACTGTGGCTGTCGGCGAGGGCGTCGGCGAAACAAAGGGCGTTGGCGTTGCGGTCGGTTCAAGGGTTGCTGTGGGTTCGACGCCAATCAGCGCCACTTCTGTGGGGTCAAAGCCGAAGAAAGATTCAATCTCTGCCTGCACGGCGGCTTCGTTGACGGTGATATTGCGTGCCAGAGCTTCCTGCGCCAGCAATCGGTCATCCACCATATCGTTCATCACACGCCAGCCCAGCTGGTCAGGCACATTGGCTTCACTAAGCCAGGTTCTGTAAGGCTCTTGCTGGGCAAGCTGCTGAAGGTCAAAGCCAGCAGCCTGAACCTGATTGAGTTGCAGCAGAATGCGGTTGCGTTCCAAGCTGTATTCATCGCGGAATTGTCCGACGGTGATGTTTTCGCCATTGACAACAGCGAGGGGTTGGCTGGGGACTATCCACTGTTCAACGGCAAAGGCGATTCCAACCAGCACAACCAGCACAAGAATAATGGCGGCAATGCCGCGCACCACCCATTTTTGCAGCTGCGCCTCTCTTTCGGCACGGCTTTTATATGCTGATTCGGCTTGACCTGGCTGGACATTTTCGACGCCCGTCGGCGTCTGGCGGGTTTGCACACGGCGTCTTCTGCGTTTGGGCAGCCCTGTCGTTTGGCTCTTTTTCGACATGAATCCATTCACTCCTAACCTGTAGGCAATTCAGGCTAACCAAGCAAGAGCATAGTCAGCATCCCATGCCCTCGCGGTGTCTTAATCCGCAATCACAAAGGGCAGCAATGCCAGATGGCGAGCACGTTTGATTTCGCGTGCGAGTTCACGCTGGCAGCGCGAACAGTTGCCGGTCTGTCGCCGCGGTTTGATTTTGCCACTTTCGCTGATGTAACGCGAGAGCGTGTCCAGGTCTTTGTAATCGAAGCATTTGCCCTTGGGGCAGTAGGTGGTTTTACCGCGCCGCCGCCGTCCCCTGCGCCTGCGTCTGTCGCTGTCGCGGCGGCTGCCACTGCGCCGCTGCTCACGGGCAGGATTTCTGCCTGAAGCTGCTTCTTGCTGTTTTTTGCTGTTTGTCGGATTGTCACTCACGACTTTGATTCTCCATTTATTCCAACAGGATGTTTGCGCTTAACCTTCGGCTCGAACCAGCAGATACCGCAGCACGGGGTCGAACAGCTTGAGTTCGATTTCAAGTTCATTGATATGAGTCGGTTCCATGTCGGCTTTCATCAGGACATAATGTCCTTCGCGCTGCCCATTAATTTCATAGGCAAGGCGGCGGCGACCGAACAGCTTGCGGTCGATGCTGTTGATTTTGCCATTGCCGTCTTGTTCGATATAGCTGATGACTTGCTCGATAGCCTGATTGACTTCTTGGTCAGTGGCTAGGGTGCGGATGATGAACGTCAGTTCATACTCTCTCATAGTGTTCCTTTCCTTGGATAACAGCCCCACACATCATGCACGGAGCGGAAAGCTCTTCAGTTGACAGGATTGCCCCGCTATCCTAGCGCAGATTGGCGACTTAGGCAATGGTGGAAAGTTTTTTGCAGCCCCGACAGGCCATGCTCAGGATAATGGCATCAGCCAGGCGGCGGGGACATCAGTTTGTCCGCTGTTATGTATCGCTCCAGCACCAGGCGCGAACTCGCCACACACAAGGCGACAACCAACCAAAACCAAGTGATGGAAGACTGAAAATCCAGTCGGAAAAAATACAAATCAGCGACGGCATTGACCAATGCGGTCAGTAAAGCCGCATGATAACCGAGGTGGATGGCGGCATAGTCGGGGTCATTTTTGGCGGCTTGCCAGGCATGCAGCCCATAAGCAAAGACGCCTGTCATCGCCGCCAGAAAAATCAGCACGCCAGTTAATCCTATCTGGTTCGCCATAATCAGATACATATTGGCGACATCGGTATAAATGTCGATTTGCGGTGTCCCGGTAAATCCGACGCCAACGAGCGGGTAGCGGGCAATCAGCCGCAATGAATCCGTCCATTCGCCAATGCGCATCTGCGTCGCCAGGTCAGCCCCTTGGAATGCCTGCCATAGCCGATTCAGATAATTTTGGGTTTGTGGCAATAACAGGAACAAGAGCCCGGCGAGGAGCAGCGCCGGGATCATCCGCCGATAGCGCAGACAGGCAATCAGGGTCAAGCCGCTTGCCAATGCCAAAAACGAGGCACGCGACCCGCTCAGCAGCAAAGCCAGGCACACCGCGCCAAAAATGCCCAATGTTAGCCAGCGCCAGGGGATGACGGGCTTTTTCGAGACGATTTGGGGGGCAATGATGATGGCCGCAATCGCCAGAATGCCACCCAGGGCATTGGGGTCAACCCAGGTGCCAATCGCCCGTTCGCCCAAGGCTGGATTGTCTTCAAAGTAACGAATAACGCCGCCGTTGGGATAGCCGATGCGAGCCAGCCGCACCAGTATGTTTTCTGCCAGCGCATCTGGGGCCACATAAAGCCCAAGGGCGATGACTGCCTGCGCCCCGATTGCCAGCAGAATCACCAGGATTAAACGGCGCAGCGTGGCAGGATGGCGCAGCAAATCGGGCAGGATAAACACCATGCCAATGCTCAGCAGGGTCTCGGCAAACTGGCGGATATTGGCCGAGGTCGGCATCGCATAGCGCAATCCCAAGGCGAAGGCGAAAATCAGCCACATGACATAAACGGCAATCAGCGCATGTGCTGGCGTCAGGCGAAGCTGCCGCCGCCGACCGGTCATCCATTGCACCAGGTACACCAGCAAAAAGCCTCCCATCGCCAAATCCAGCAGGGTCGGGGTGATGGCAATCTTGACGGGGAAAGTGCCAAATGGAAGCAGCAGCAGGGTCAGGATGATAACGTATAATGCCACCTTGACATCTGTGATGACATACAGCCCTGCCAGCATACCAAACACCAGCGCCATGGTCAGCCAGGGGCCCAGCAGGGCAATCATTAAGCCCATGCCCGCACCGATGAGGCCGACAGCCAGTCCAATGCCGATGGCATAAGCACGCCTGTCAAGCTGGCTAATCCATATTTGCAGTGAATTGGCGCTTTGCATGGTTTATCTCCGCAGGGTGGCCACAACAAGGGCAGCCAGTCCCAGCCAGGTCACAAGACTCCAAAGTGCGCCAATCGTATAGCTCATCGGGGCAAACTGCAACGTCAGGATGTGCTGGCCGGCTGGAATCTCGATGGCGCTCAAGCCGCCATAAGCGCGGATGATGTCGGTGGCTTGCCCGTTCAGGCTCGCCTGCCAGCCCGCATAATGCGGCTGTGACAGCGACAGAATGCCATTGTCCGCCGTGTCAATTTCGATGCGAATCTCTTCGGGTTCAAATGATGTCACCCTGACTTTTCCCACAGTCGGCTGATTGGGCAATTCGATCTTGGCGCTTTGATGCAGGACAATGTTTGTGCGCTCGTCAAAGTTGGGGTCATCCATCAATGCCAGCGCAAATTCGTCGCTATCGACCACCGCTGCCTGATAGACCAGATGGGCAAATGGACGCGGGTCATCCAGCCGGTGGAGGTAGACCGCGCCATCGCGGTCGCTGCCGCTGGCGGTCACCTGCGACGGGACGGATAAACGTTCCGAGCCGCTGTAGACATATTTGACCGCATACAACTCCCATGCCAGCGGATTGTCCACATAATTGCGATAAATCACAAGTTGGGGGCCGGCAAGGAAGAGTGGGCTAATCCCGCGCATGTCCATGATGCCATAGAGACTGCCAAAGTTGTCTTGCAGCCCGCGGAAGCCATCCACGCGAAAGGGTTGTCCCTCATTGCTGTCTTGTGAAACCGCGTCTACCAGCGGCGGCGGTTTCATGCTCAACTGCTGGCTGTAGGGCAGCGATTCATAGGTGCCGGGGTGATTCATCGTCACCGAAAACAACTCCAATACCATCAGGATGACCAGCGAAATCTGAAAGACAGCCTGCTTCGGCTGGTTGATATGCCAGGTCAGCACAAAGCAGCTTGCCACGGCGACTATCGCGCTCCGTGTCGTTATATCGAGGAATTGTCCCCAAGTCTCCCCAGCCCCTATCCAGCCGACAAAGGCCGCCAGCGCCACCAGCAGGAGCAGCATCGTAAGCCAGCGCCACCAGCGCAATGCCTGCTGCTGGTGAAGCTGATTGGGCCAGGTTGAAGCGGCAGCGACCCCGAGGCCGACTAAAATGGCGAGGCTGTTGGCGACAACAAAGGCGGCGCGTTCCTGCCCGCGAAAGAAGCGCAAGCCGGGAATCAGATTGTAGCTGATTTCATAGAAAGCGGAATTGGAGCCGAGGCTGTGCAGCAGTCCGACCAGCGCGACTGCCAGCCAGAAGCGGCTTTCGGGGGCATTGCGCCAGAGGGCGACCCCGACAAAAAACAGCGCCGGCAGCCCGACATACAATGGCGACCACAGGCTGACCGAGCCGGGAAAGACAAATTGCGCCACATCCTTAAAGGGGAAGCCGTTGCCTTTGGCATCGAAACCAAGCCCCGCTCGTGAGGTTTGCAGCAGATATTCGATGCCGGGCAGGAGGGTCACGACGGTGACGCCCAGGGCAATCAGCGCCAAGCCGATGAGCGCTGCCGCGAATGCTCGCCAGCCGATTTTCCGCGCATAACTCCGATATGCCAGATAGGCGGCCAAGGCATAAGTCATAAACCAGCTGGTTTGCGGATGTCCTGCCAGCCAGGACAAGCCCAGCCCAAAGCCAGCCAGGGCAATCCCGCGCCATT
Organism: Aggregatilineales bacterium; assembly: GCA_965214515.1. Lineage (GTDB taxonomy): Bacteria > Chloroflexota > Anaerolineae > Aggregatilineales > Phototrophicaceae > UBA6055. The sequence goes on along the minus strand of OZ243955.1, from coordinate 1,535,879 downwards.
CGAGCCTGCGCCTGCGGGTCGCTTCCAGAATGCCAACAGCACCCAAGGGAAACCAGATTGCCGCTTCCAGCACCGCCAGCTGTAGGGGAGGATAACCTGTCGTATAACCGCCATAACCGATAATCACCGCCGCAATCAGGGAAGCCAGATGAGTCTGCTGGTGTGTCAGGGTCAGCCGCCGCATGAAACCGTACATCAGCAGGGTGTACAGCAAGACATGGAAGGTCATTTCCAGTTGCAGGGCGTTATAGTTCCATTCGCCCGCCAGCGAACTGAGTCCCATTGTCAGCCAGCGTGGCGGATAATAAACGGCGGCTTGGGTATCGGCGATGAAAGGCAAGCCACTGTTGTTGTAGGGGTTCCACAAGGGGATTTGACCTTGTGACATGCGCTCGTACTGATAGCCGGCGAAAGCCACAAACTGCCCGGAAAAATCGCCCTTTGCCAGGGATGCCTGGTCTTCGGGAATGGGCGTGAACAAGCGCCAGAAGAACAGCAGCCAAAGAATCAGCAAGGCTGTGATTGCCAGGGTATCCTTGTTGCCCAAGATTTTGCGAAGCGATGTCACTGGCTCAACCCTTTTGCAGCAGCGTCTCGAAAAATGCGGCGGTGTCGCCTGCAATCACATCCCAGTCAAAGTGCCGCCGCAGTTCCAATGCGCCGTGCCGCAGATGATTCAGTTGATGTGGATGTCGCATCAGATGGGCAATCCCCTGCTCGATTTCTCCAGCCGAATGGCTCGGAATGAGCCACAGATTATGCCCGTGCTTAAAAGCATCTGTCCTGACCTCGGCATGGGTTGTCAAAATCGCGCAGCCGTAATGGCAGGCGGCTATCAGGCTGCCGCGCCGATAGGAAGCGCCATCCAAAAACGGCAGCGTCACCAGGTCAACCGCCTTGAGACAAGCGGCGACTTCATCTTCAGCAAGGAAGCCCGTCCAATGCACGGCATGTTCCAGGCCCAGTTGGCGGATGCGTGCCTCCAGCTGTTGCAGATAAGGCGCGTCTCTGCCGCCGTCCACCGTATTGCTGCGCCCGCCGATAAAGACCATACGCAGGTCATGCCCGTCTTGGCGCAGGTTTGCCAGGGCATCGATCAAATAGTCGATGCCCTTGAGTGCCTTGACAAATCCGAAGTGTCCCAGCAGGAAAGTCCCCTCATCAGCGCCGACTCGCTCGCGCCATTTGGCACGGTCATAATCCGCGTCCAGGCTGTTCAGGATGACGCTGCCGATGGGAATCACCGCCCGATTCGGCAGTGTTCGCAAGCGCTCATCATCCTCCTGATTGGTCGTAATCACGCCGTCCGAGGCGCGTGCCAGGTGCATCACAATCCAGTTCCGCAGCCGACCTGCCTTGGGAAAGAGGTAGGGAAAGCGCAAATCGTGGAAGCTGGTCGCCAGAGGTGCGCGGATGATTGCGGGCAGAAAATGCACAAAGGGCGACATATCATAGGCGGCGGTCTGAAATTGCAGATTGACGACATCAAATTGATGCCGCCGCACCCAGGCTCGGATGGGCGCGAAACTGCCGAGTCCCCAACCGCGAATGGTGCTGAGGGGCAAGCAGTCGCTATCGCATCCGGTCCGACTGAGGACATGCACCTCATGCCCCTGCTGCTGCATCCTTTCCCCCAGCACCCGCGCAAACCTGCCGACGCCGCCCGGCATAGGCGGAAATTCACCCGTAATCAAGCCGATTTTCATAGCTCCGCCTTTAAGCCACTGCAAAGCACCTGCCAATAGATTTTGACGCGCTCAAATCGCAGTTCGCGCTTGTGTCCGATGATTCCCTTGCCCCCCTCCAGCAGCAGCTGCCACAGGAATTGCAGCCAGAGCAGCAGGCGCAGGATGAGATAATAGCTGTATCCGTGATGCTTGCGGAAATAGCGCAGCTTGCTGGTATGAAATTGAATCTGTTTGAAGGCAGCCGCCTGTTCGCTGCTTTTGCCGCCGTGATGGGTGATAAATGCTGTCCCGTGATAGACGACTTGCCAGCCGGCTGCTTTGGCGCGTTTGCACCAGTCGGTCTCCTCGAAGTACATGACATAACCCTCATCCAGCCCGCCGACAGCCGCATAAACCTCGCGCCGCACCATCATTGCCGAGCCTTGCACCCAATCCGCCTCCAGGACAGCGCGGTCGTCCGTGTCGAGCATTCGGTAGTCAGCCTCGACCGAAATCGGGGCATAAGCCGATAGCCAGGTGCTTTCAAACAGACCGGTCATCAAGGTCGGGAAGCGGCGCCGCGTGGATTGATGGCTGCCATCGGTGTTCAGCGTATGCGGTCCGAGGATGCCGACCTGCGGCTGCTGTTCCATATAGGCGAGCATTTGAAGCAGCGCATCAGCGCCAAGCTCGGTATCCGGATTGAGCAGCAAGAGGTAAGGCGCTTGCGCTTGCGCCAGGCCGATGTTGTTGCCGCGTGTGAAACCCAGGTTCTCCTTTTGTGGCAGCAGCCTTACCTGCGGGTATTTCTCGCGCACCATGTCGAGGCTGTCATCCGTGCTTGCCGAATCCACCACGATAATTTCGACAATTTCAGCGAAGGGACTGTTCTGCCGCACTTGCGCCAGGTCAGCCGCCGCCTGATGAAGACTTGCCAGACATTTGTCCAGCAAGTCACGCACATTCCAGTTGACAATGATGACCGAAATGCCAGTCAAGCTCTTATCCTTTTACATGGTGTCTGAAAGGAAGTGTACCAATGTTTTGCCGAATGCGAGAGAATGAATTGCGAGTTTCAATCAGTGATTTGGGTGGGCAGGGCAAAGAGGCGCTCGGCATTGGCTGTTGTTTGTTTCGCCATCTCGATAGCAGATATGCCATGCAGTTCAGCCAGCTTGGCATTCACATATTGAAGGTGGGCGGGTTCGTTGCGTTTTCCGCGATAGGGATGTGGCGTGAGGAAGGGGGCATCGGTCTCGATCAGAAGTCGGTCGCGTGGCAGGGTTTTGACCATCGCGCGGAGGTCATCTGCCTTTTTGAAGGTGATGGGCCCGGTAAATCCAAGATAAAAACCCAGCGAAAGGGCGCGTTCAGCGATTGCGGGTGATGCCGAAAAGGAGTGCAGCACACCAGGACGATGTCGGAGTCCCCTCGACAGCGATGGCAGCCAGGCTTCCAGCACCGCCAGCACATCCCCGGCCGCATCGCGGTTGTGGATGATGACCGGCAGTTCAAGCTCCCGCGCCAGGTCAAGCTGCTGCTCGAATGTCTGGCGCTGGATGTGTTTTGGACTTCTGTCCCGATAATAATCTAGCCCGATTTCGCCTATGGCAACAACGTTCGGGCGCGATGTCCATGCCCGCAGGCGCTCCACAGTCGCCGCAGTGACATCGAGGCTGCTGTTGGGATGAATGCCGATGGCGACATAGATGCCGCGACAGGCTGCGGCTATGTCAAGAGCCTGCCGACAGCTTTCGAGGTCAATCGCGGGGATAATCACGCGCTGCACGCCAGCATCTCTGGCACGCTGCATCACCGCGCCGCGGTCGTCAGCGTATGCGTGGAAGTTGAGGTGGCAGTGGGTGTCAATCAGTGAAAGGGTGGACATCAGATAACCCAATCGGGGTTGTCCCGAAGTTTTTTAAGGTCGCTTTCGACCATCATGCCGATGAGTTCCTCAAATGTGACTTCGGGCTGCCAGCCCAGTTTGCCCCTGGCTTTGGCTGAATCGCCGACCAGCAAATCCACTTCGGCAGGGCGCATGAAGCGCGAATCCTGTACGGCATAATCTTTCCAGTTGAGACCGACATGTCCGAAGGCCACCTCCAGCAGACGTTCGACAGAATGCGTTTTACCCGTGGCAATCACATAATCATCGGGCGCATCCTGTTGCAGCATCAGCCACATCGCCTGCACATAATCGCCAGCAAAGCCCCAATCCCGTTTGGAATCGAGGTTGCCAATTCGAATCTCGTTCGCCAGTTCGAGTTTGATTTTTGCTGCATGATGGGTCACCTTCCGCGTGACAAATTCCATGCCGCGGCGGGGGGATTCGTGATTAAACAGGATGCCGCTGCAGGCATACATATCGTAACTTTCGCGGTAGTTCACAGTAATCCAGTGGCTATAGACTTTTGCCACGCCGTAGGGACTGCGCGGGTAAAAGGGTGTTGTTTCCGTTTGCGGGACTTCCCGCACCTTGCCGAACATCTCGCTGCTGGATGCCTGATAATAGCGAATACCGGGGTTGACCGTGCGAATGGCTTCCAGAATGCGCGTCACGCCCAAGCCTGTGATGTCGCCGGTGAATACTGGCTGATTCCAAGATGTCGGGACAAAACTCTGTGCCGCCAGGTTATAGACCTCATCCGGCTGGATTGAGCTTATGGCTGTAATCAGACTGGATAAATCGCCCATGTCCCCCTGGATGATATGGAGTTGGTTCTGGATATGATGGATGCGTTCATAACGAACCGTGCTGGTGCGGCGCACGATGCCATAGACCTCATAGCCTTTGCCTAACAGGAATTCAGCAAGGTAGGAACCGTCTTGGCCGGTAATCCCGGTAATCAGTGCTTTCTTTGCCATAGAGTCTGACTCCTTAGCTGCTGGCGATGCGCTGGCGACAATCGTCCAGCACATCTTTCAGGGTATCTTCAAATATCAGCGTTGGCTGCCAGCCCGTATCGTGGCGCAGTTTGCCCGAATCGCCGCGGATTTCGGGTACATCGACTGGGCGCAGGCGGGCGGGGTCAACCCGTGTTTCGATGTGGATGTCGCTCAGGCAGAGCAGGGTATCCAATAGGTAGCGGATACTGTATGCCTTGCCCGATGCGACATTGTATGCCTGTCCCGGCTGTCCTCTTTCAACAATGAGATGATAGGCGCGAACAATATCGCGGACATCGGTAAAATCCCGTCTGGCTTGCAGGTTGCCAACATATATAAACGGCTTCTGCCGCTTTGCCTCAATTTTTGCGATTTGGGTAGCGAAAGCGGGCGCGACAAACCGAATGTTCTGCCCAGGGCCGATATGGTTAAAGGGACGGGCTCGCATAATGGGCAGTTGATGGCTGAGATAAAATTGCAAGCCCAGCATATCCTGCGCCACTTTGCTGACGCTGTAGGGATTGGTCGGCTGTATGGCGGTGTCTTCTGCCATAGGCAGCTGGTTTGGCGCGACCGCACCATAAATCTCGGCGGAGCTAACAATCAGGGTGCGCGGCCGAATATCCAGCGCCAGGCAAGCCTGGATGATATTGAGTTGAGACCGGAGGTTGTTTTCCAGTGTTTCCCAGGGGGCTTCAAAGGAACGAGGCACGAATGCCTGCGCTGCCAGATGATAGACGGCATCGGGTCTGCAATCCGCCATCAGTTCGCGCACGCGCTCATTATCCTTGAGGTCAATCTGGCGGTTTTCGGTTAGCGATGGGTTGACTGTGCTGTCAGTCGGAAGCGTCGTACCATACACAGTCGCGTCTGGCTGAACCTTGCGAATATGTGCCGCCAGATGATGCCCAACAAATCCACCCGCCCCGGTAATCAAAACGCGCAAAATGCTTTGTCCCATAGATAACTTGCCAGCGACATTATAGCCAATACCGCCCCGTCTGCCAGTCTCAAGCCACAGGGAAACAAAAGCCCCGCTTGGGCAAGCAGGACGTCTGCGGTCATTTCAAATGATGCCGACTTTCACTCCGACGGCTGTCTGTTGCCGGAATTGTCAAACAGGGTCAGTCTCCTTTCAAGCTCCTCGCCGCCAATGCGCCGATTGTTGAAGGACAAAGCGAGATATTGGACGAATACCCAGCCTTCAGCGCCTTCATAAGTCACCTTGAGCCATTCGCCGCTTTCGGTCATGCCATCAACAATCAGCCGTGTTCCCGATGGGATGAGGTCGAGCGAGGCAGCGGAAGTAGAAGGCATGTGCCGCAGGTGGAGGTTGGCATCGGGATTCAGTGCGACCTCGCCTACAACCGCCCCCAGGAAGGGGTCTCTGGTGGGCTGTGGCGGCGCTTCGCCACCCGCAGCGACGGTGATGCTGCCGCGTGATTCGCTGCTAATCAGTGGCACCAGCCGAGCATCGCGTGATTTGAGCGCTTGAATCTCAATCGGGTTTCCATCGAGTTGCAGCCGCACATATTGAGTGCTGACCCAACCGATGATAGTAACATTCTCCGAAGCCTGATATTCGATAAAGGCCCACTCTTCATTTTCATCCAGCCCCAGGAATGACAGCATGACGCCGCCGCCCACCCGCCCGATGATTTCGCTGCTGGCATAATTGGCGATGCGGATATTGAGATGGACGCCGGGGTTAAGGTTATAGACGCGGGCGGTCACGCGCTTGGTGGGCTGCGGCGAGGTTATGGATGTGCTGATGGCGGCCCCTGCCTGGTTCTGCCGCACCATGTCCAGGCTCGCCAGGCGCTGTCTTTCGCCATCCTCGTCAAAGACTTGCAGATACAAGGCATTCATCCAGGCATTGATGATGCCGCCGTCGGGGGTGTTGTAGGTGACATATAGCCAGGTGTCGGCGGGTTCAAGGTCCTCAAACCTTTCCAGTCCTTCAGCCGGGTCAGTCTCCAGGTCGCTCAGGTCAACGGGCTCATCGGCCGGCTCGCCGCCATAATACTCGGTCGGTCCCCGTCTTCCCAGCACAGTCAGGATGGTGTCGTCTGGCACTAAGCCCAAAGACCGCGCCTGAACCGAGGGATATTGCCGCAGATGCAAATTGGCATCCGGATTGACAATGACCTGTGCAGTGGGGCCAGCCACTTCGTCAGTGGTCAAGGCGGCTGTCGGCGCTGGAACAGCCGCATCGCTATTCGACGCTGTGCTTACGGCTGGCGTCTCGCCCTGTATGCCGCGCAGAATACTGGTCTCGGCAGCCAGCAGCCACGGCGCCGAGAAGGCGCTGCCGGGCAGGGCAATCAGATTATAATAGGACCCGCCGAAAAAACTGCCAGCAGGAACATGGATGGTGACAGTTTCATCACCCTGCCTCAAGTTCATGGCGAATGACTGGCGGCCGGTGACGATATTGGTCGCGCTGCTCGCCTCGCCAAAGGCAAGATCGGCGGCGACTGTCGCGCCACTGGACAGGGTGAGGGCATTGATGGTGCTGTCGGGAATGGCGTTGACCAGGCTTACCAGCGCCGATGAGGCATCGAGACTGCTCAAGCTGTCGCTGAAGGCAGAGACATCCAGGATGGCTGGTGAATCCATGACAACAACCGTCTGGGTTTGTCCAGGGGCAAGGTTGAGCGGCCTCAATGTGATTTCAGTTCCAGCTAGGCTGAGGGCGATGATGTGCGTGCCAGCTGGCAGGGCAATATGCTCGGATGGGACTGCGTAGGTGAGGGACGGGATAAATAAATCGCCATTGATAAGGAGATCCATAGGCGCTGCGCTCTGTACCGCATGGACAAAACGAACCCTTCCACTATGGCTGTCGGCTTCAGTCGGGGCTGCTGCGACGAGTGTCTGCGGGTCATCCAGCGTTCCATAGACCAGAACCATGCTGCTCGTGCCAGCAGATAAGGGGAGATTGAGGTCGGCGATGGATGTACTGGCATCGCCGCCGCTCGGCACGAGCGCCAGTTCGTAAGCGCCAGCAGAAATATCGAATGTGCCGAATAATGTGCCATAGCCGCCATTTTCGGCAATCACCTGACCATCGGCTCTGAAGATGACATCAACAGCAGGTCCGCCCTCAATTGCGTGCAGAATGGAGAGCCGCGTCTCGCCAGTCTGAAGTGAACCGAGACTGTCAGCCACAGGCTCAAATCGAGGTGCGGCGGGGGATGAGGCGACCATCGAAAAAGCCCCGCCGGGGCTCACGCTGACGGTTTGACTGAAAGCAAGGCTGGCTGTGCTGGCGAAATTGGCTGAAAGCTCCAAAATCCCGCTGGGAACATTCAGATAGGATGAGGCATCGCCATAGGCGAGGTCGGCGGCGGCAAGCTGATTATTGACATAGACATCCATCGCAGGCGTATCGGGCATGACATGGATGAAGCGCACCCGTGCAGTTTCCTGCGCCAGCGAAGTTCCAGCCAGCATCAAGACAGCCAGCAGGAAAATCAAATGTTTTTTGAAATTCATTTTTTCCCATTCCCTTAACTTAGTTTCGCCAGAATGCCGTTCAATAGCTGGAACGATACAGCAAAGCCAGGATGTTCGACCGCAACCTTTGGATGATGAATCAAGTCCCGTCCTGCCATTGATTGAGATAGGCTTCCTGCTGCGCGGTCAGCCTATCAATCGTGACACCCATAGAGGCGAGTTTCAGGCGGGCGATTTCCATATCCACATTGCCAGGGATGGTGTAGACCTGTGGCGACAAATCGGTCACATGCGCTAGCATGTATTCGGCAGCCAGGGCCTGATTGGCGAAACTCATATCCATAACCGACGCCGGATGCCCTTCAGCGGCCGCCAGGTTGACCAGACGTCCTTCGCCCAGCACATAAATCGAGCGCTCCCCCAGTTTGTACTCTTCGACAAAGGGGCGCACCAGATTGGGTTCGCCGTCCGCCAGTTCAGCCAGCCCGCTCAGGTTAATCTCGACATTAAAGTGTCCCGAATTGCAGACAATCGCGCCGTTTTTCATCGCTTGAAAATGCTGTTTGTCAATCACATGAATATCGCCAGTTGCGGTCACAAAGATGTCTCCGATTTTGGCGGCTTCGGTCATGGGCATCACTCGATACCCGTCCATGACGGCTTCAAGCGCCCGCAGGGGATTGATTTCGGTCACAATCACATTCGCGCCCAGCCCGGCGGCACGCATCGCAATGCCACGACTGCACCAGCCATAACCGGCGACCACCACGACGCGCCCTGCCAGCAGGATGTTGGTGGCGCGGATGATGCCATCCAAGGTGCTTTGCCCTGTTCCATAGCGGTTGTCAAAAAGATGTTTGGTATCGCTGTCGTTCACGGCGATGACCGGGAATTCCAGAGCACCATCGTTTGCCATGGCGCGGAGACGAATGACACCAGTCGTGGTTTCTTCAGTGCCGCCGATAATCTCGGCCAGCACGTCACGGCGGTCTTTATGCACCGTGCCGACCAAATCAGCGCCGTCATCCATGGTGATGTGGGGTTTGTGGTCGAGCGCGGCGTGAATGTGCTGATAGTAGGTCGCGTTGTCTTCGCCTTTGATGGCATACACCGGAATTTCGTTGTGCGCCACCAGCGAGGCAGCCACATCGTCCTGTGTTGACAGGGGATTGGAGGCGGTCAGGACTACATCGGCGCCGCCGGCCTGCAAGGTCTGCATCAGATTGGCGGTTTCGGTGGTTACATGCAAACAGGCGGAGATGCGGATGCCAGCTAATGGTTTTTCCTTTTCAAACCGCTCACGGATTTGTTTCAGCACCGACATTTCCTGCCCCGCCCATTCAATGCGGTAACGCCCGCCAGTTGCCAGTTCGAGGTCTTTGATATCATGTGCGATTGTCATTTTTTCTCCCGAGTGTCATTCTTTTGGGGATGATAAAGCCTAACTGCGCGAATTGTAACATAAGCTCTGCCATCTGTCGCCAAGTGGAGTATAACCCATATCTCAAGTTCGGAGTACGGAAGACATGGGGCTGTTTCGTTGGACGGTTGGGCAAGTGCTATACTGAATGCGGGCTTGGGTCAAGCTGCGGACGATGACAGGGGAGAGTGTTGGGCATGTCGATATTTGACAGAAAGCGCTTGAAAACCGAAAAATTTGGCTTGAATGCGGATGCGCTGCGGCGCGGTTATTTCGCTGATAAATACTTTGCCAACAGCACCCGCATTTTGTCTGCGCTGGCAGCCGAAGGCTATCGCTATCAGGGGAGCAACCCGCGTCAAGCGGCTGGCGCAAGCGGCCTGTCCGTCGGTGACATCGAGGTAGAAGCGCAGATATTCAATCGCCGCTCGCCGATGGCGCTCATCGCTGGCGTTGACAATGCCCTGGCACAGCTGCGCCATGCAGCCGGGTATTATGATGAAAAGGGGCAATGGGTCGAGACCTGGTTGAATCTGGAAGTCGATGCGGTTCAGGATGGCGTCGTGACGTGGTACGATGGCGACCCGCAGAATGTGCTGACGGTGATTGAGATTCGCGGGCGCTATCGTGATTTCGCGCTGCTGGAAACCACCCTTCTGGGCGTGCTGTCACGCGCCAGCCGCATCGCAACCAATGTCTATGAAGTCCTGGAGGCGGCCGGGGGGAAACCCGTGCTGTTCTTTCCGGCGCGTTTTGATGTCCCCGAAGTGCAGGCAATGGATGGCTATGCCTATTGGCTCGCTCTGCGGCGCTATCATCGGGATACCGGCATTGAAGTCCCGCCTCTGGTGAGCACCGACGCGCAGGCATCCCTTTGGGGCGGCGTCGGCGTCGGCACGATTTCCCATGCGATGATTGCCTGCTTTCTGGCGGACAGCGCCGAGGCGATGGTTCAGTTTGCACGCTGCATCCCGATTGAAAGCCCCCGCATTCTGCTGGCTGACTTCAATAATGACTCGGCAGCGGCTGTTCGAGCGACTTTGGCGAGCTATTGGCAGCGCTATGCAGCAGCGTACCAGCAGGCTAATCGGCAAGAGATGAAGCGCTGGACGCTGCATGGCGTTCGCCTGGACACCAGCGCGGCGCTCCGTGACGAATCGCAGCCCGATGGCGCTGAACGCGGCGTGAGCCCGCAGTTGGTGTTCACCGTGCGCGAAGCCATCAACACGGCCTGGGAAAGCTGGGACCTGCCGCCCAAGCTGCAATCAGCTGCCCGCGATTTCTGCCGTCAAACGCAAATTGTTGTTTCTGGTGGTTTCAATCGGGACAAGGTCGCTCGCTTTGAGCGCGAGGCGGTGCCAGTGGACAGTTATGGCATCGGTTCAACGTTCCTGACCAATGACAGGCGCACCAATTCCGACTTTACGATGGATGTCGTCCGCGTGAAAGTCAGCGGCAGATGGGTCAACATGCCCAAGGTCGGGCGCCGTCCCTGTGACAATCCTGACCTGGAAAGGGTTGATTTAAGCGAGCTTGGATGAATCGGCTCAAACCTGCCTGCCGACAGCAGCCTGTGCCAAGCTGTCCGCAAAGGGCGGGCGGGCGATGCCATTTTCGGTCACAATCCCGCTTAGGTACTGGTGTGGTGTTACATCAAAAGCTGGATTCCGTGCCTTAAAGCTCCCGGGCACGATTGGATTGCCATAAGGCGTTGTGACTTCGGCGGGGTCTCGCTGTTCAATCGGGATTTCCTGGCCGCTGCCCAGAGTCAAATCAATCGTGGAGGTCGGGGCGACAGTATAAAATGGAATCCCGTGCGCCTGCGCCAGAATCGCCAGTTGATAAGTGCCGATTTTGTTGGCAAAGTCGCCATTGGCGGCGATGCGGTCAGCGCCAACCAGGATGATGTCCACTTCGCCTTGGCTCATATAATACCCGGCAGCCGTATCGGGAATAATGTCGTAAGAGATGCCCAGCTGTTCCATCTCCCAGGCGCTCAGCCGCGACCCTTGCAGGCGGGGACGGGTTTCGTCCAGCAGAACATGGATGCTTTTGCCTTGCTCGAAGGCTGCCCGCACCACGCCCAAGGCCGTGCCATAATCGACTGTCGCCAGAGCGCCGGTATTGCAATGATGCAGGATAGTCGCGCCATCCTTAACCAGCGCTGCGCCTTGGGCGCCCATCTTGCTGTTTATGGCGACATCATCATCGGCAATCTGCTGCGCCGCCTGGAGCAGGACATCACGCATATCAGCCACAGCCTGGAACTCGCCACTGGACGCAATGTCCCACAGTTTATCCACGGCCCAGGCGAGATTGACGGCTGTCGGACGCGCCCGCTTTAACAGGTCGGCATAATTTTTCAGGTCATCAAGGAGTTCGTCCACGGTGGTGGCCTGACTTTGCCGCGCTGCCAAAGCCAGCCCAAAGCCAGCAGCAGCGCCAATGGCCGGGGCGCCGCGCACCGTCATATTGCTGATGCTTTCTGCCAGGGCCTCAACTGTTTCCAGCCGCGCAAATTCCAGCTTCCACGGCAGTTTGCGCTGGTCAATCATTTTGACGGCATCCCGGTCCCATTCGACTGTTCGCATTTTTCTATCCCAAAGGCTCCTGTGTCGTTACAAACTTCAGCCCGCGCTCTCTGTGCTGGTCATAAACGCGGTTCGCCAGCGCATCGAAGTCGATTCCCGGCACAGTCACCGACGACATGCCGTCTTCCAAAATACGCAGCCGGTCAATGAAATCGGGCTGTGCCTGAAAGTAGCTCATCATCGAATTGACCGTTTCCAGGACACAATGGCTCTTTGCCTGGCCGGCGATATAAACCAAGTCGAACTGCTGCAAATCCTGCAAGAGCCGTTCGTTGAGCCGTCCCTGTGGATATTCGGGGACTTTGACCTCTGGCTCAAAGATTGAATAATGTTCGGTCTTGTCGATTTCGCCCTTGATGACCAACCGCGGCTGTACCTGACGGGCGGTGGCATGATAACTGATTGCCTCGTATAAAGCTGGCGTGAGATTGTGTCCGACTGTCCCCACCAAGGTGTGGAAGGGCCAAATCACCAGTTGTTTCCTGTGCCGACTTTCCAGTTCAGTGACATATCGCCTTGACCACTGCGGCTCATAAACCGCTTGCCATTTGCCACGCTGCACCTCATCAGCCGAGATGAGGGTATGCGGCGGGGGATGACTGCCGGCGGCATCGCGCCACCAGGTAGAATAAAATATCTGAAGCGGATAATGACTGTCGAGCGAGGCGTAGATTTTGCTGATTCGCCCGACGTGCCTGTAAATCCACTCGATAATCCGTTGGCAGTCTTCGATGGCCCCTGGCACACAGAGCGAACCCTGCGGATGGATGAAATCGTTTTGCATATCCACCAGGACGAGTGCAATCCTGGTGGTGTCTCTGGCTGCGGATGTCATCCGAAGCGCCTGGCCAGCACGCACCGCCGCATTGACATGTGGAACAAAGAATGCGCCCACTTTCTTTGCATCATAAAAATCCGGGCAGGCCATGCAGCATTGAACTCCCGAAACGGCTTTTAACAGCCCCTTGCCCGCTTGCTAGCCAGCAGCCTCAATCAGCATACCAAGCTGCTCAAAGGTCGGCTGCTGCCCAAAGGGACTGGGCTGTGGCGGGCGGTTGCTATAACGGACATACACGGTTGGCGTGCCAGTGATGCTCAACTGGTTGGCAAGCTGGGTGTCGATATCAACCTGCCGCGCATCCTCGGCGCATTCCAGCAGTTTGGTGTACGAAAGCCCCATGCGCTCGGCAAAAGCGCGGGAGGAACTGTCGTTATAGCGGCTTGAACTGGCAATATCAAACATGACATCATGTGCATGCCAAAATGAACCCGGGCGCACCGTATCGGCGCATTCGGCAAATTTTGCCGACAGCGGCGAATAGGTCGCATCCACCGCCGGCAGAAAACGATACTCGAAACGGGCTAAACCAGTGGCGACATATTTACTGATGAACTTGTCGATTGTGGATTTGTAATGCTGGCAGTGCGGACACAGGAAATCCTCAAAAGCCACAATCGTAATCGGCACATCTTCTGGTCCCAGGACAAAGCCGCCGTCTGGCTGACGCCCTTGTGGAATCTGTTCGTAATCCATCGACTGGCTGCTTAATGAACTCTGGCTGGAAAGGACGACGAAAGCCACAGCCACGACGACAGCGATGACAATCACAGCGCCGATAATCAGCAGCGTCCGTTGATTCGTTTTTTTGCTTTTGGTTTTTGTGGTCATATCAGAACCTCATGTACTAAGCCTGCGCGGCAGCCGCAAACGGAAATCCCGCGCCATAGAATAGAATGAACTTCAATCGCTTGCATAGATGCGCCATCATTATAAACGAACATCATGTAAAATACATTAGCAGATAGTACCATGACAAGCATCGTCCGATTTCATCATTCAGGAGCAGCCGCTTATGCGTATGGTTGATGTCATTGCCAAAAAGCGCGATGGTCAATCTTTGACCCATAGCGAAATTCGCTGGTTTATACAAAATTATACTGCGGGCAGCATTCCCGATTATCAGGTGTCGGCCTTGCTGATGGCAATTTTGCTTCAGGGTATGAGCCGCGATGAAATTGTCACCCTGACTGTCGCTATGGCGGAATCGGGGGACATGCTCGATTTGTCGGATGCGGTGGATTATGCCATCGATAAGCATTCTTCCGGCGGGGTGGGTGATAAAACGACTTTGGTGGTCTTGCCGCTGGTGGCATCCTTGGGTGTACCCATCGCCAAGATGAGCGGGCGCGGCCTGGGTTTTTCGGGCGGCACTATCGACAAGCTGGAATCGATTGACGGCTTTAATGCGAGCCTGTCCGAAGTGCAATTTCGCCAGATTGCCCGCGATATGGGGCTGGTGCTTGCCGGTCAGACGCGGTCGCTGGCGCCCGCCGATGGCAAGCTCTATGCACTGCGCGATGTGACCGCCACCGTGAGCAGCCTGCCCTTGATTGCCAGCAGCATTATGAGCAAGAAATTGGCGGCGGGAGCGCATGGCATCGTGCTGGATGTGAAACTTGGGCATGGCGCTTTTATGAAGAGCCTGGACAGCGCGAGGCAACTGGCGACCATCATGGTGCAGATTGGCATAGATGCCGGGCGGGATATGGTCGCGCTTTTGTCGGATATGAATCAACCGCTGGGAGTCGCCGTTGGCAATGCGCTGGAGGTGGCTGAAGCGGTGAAGACCTTGCAGGGTGAAGGCCCCGCCGATTTCCATCAGCATTGCGTTGAGGTGGCGGCTTATATGCTCAAGCTGGCGGGACAAGGCAGACGGTGGGCCGATGTGGATGCAGCCCGCGCCGAAGCGGACAGGATTTTGATGAGTGGGCAGGCATTCGGTCGTTTTCGGCGCATGGTCGCGGCGCAGGCCGGCGATGTATCACAAATTGATGACCTCGGCAAACTACCGCAGGCATCATTCAAGCACAGCCTGCTGGCCAAAAAGTCGGGGATTATTGCCAATATATTTGCCGATAAGGTCGGCTTGGCCTCGCTGGCTTTGGGGGCGGGGCGGGCCGCCAAGCAGGATGTCATTGACCATGCTGTGGGCATCGAGGTTCATGCCTCTGTCGGTGATTCGGTTTCGGTCGGTGATGCGCTGATGACCATTCATGCCAACGATGAGACGGCATTGCAGCAGGCGCAGGCATGGCTTGACGCGGCGGTCGCATACAGCGATGCGCCCGTTGAACGGCTGCCCCTGTTTTATGGCGTCATCGACGGGTCCGAGGTTTAATCAGAAACGCTGACCAGTTGGTCACCATCATAGCGGAATGAATTGAGCGGGGCGTCTTGCCAATAGCCGTCTTCAAACTGAATGTTTCCGTTGATGCCCTCGTGCTGTGCCTGCGCAATTTTTGTCCCGGATGCCAGCGCCGCCAGCACCAGACGCCCCATATCATAAGTGACTGTTGCCAGCAGATTTGGCGCAGGCGCATGCAAATCACCCTGTGCATATCGCTGGCGAAAGGCATTATCCGCCAGGCTGCCACTGCTGACAACAACAAGGTTCTCCGGGTTGCCCGGCGAATCGGATACGGGCGCCAGCAGCAGCAGGTCACTGGCGAGGCGCTGTCGGGCGATGGACGGATGCGCCGCGTAGAGGGTATGCTCGTCCGTGCGGTCATGCCCCCAGCTGCCGATGACAATCAGCGGTCGGTCATTGACGCGCTGGACAGCGGGATGCGAAGCGACTTTTCCCAAGACGAGAATCGCCTCAACAGCCGGATCCATATTCAGCGCCTGAACCCGTTTGATGGCGGATTCCACTGTGCCGCCGTCATCAACGGCCAGCAGCTGCATATCTATCCTGCCGCCATCCTTCATTGCCAGCCGCAGCGCATAGAAAACGTTATAACCGATTTGGCGGTATCGTCCTTCAAAGGGCGCCAGCAGCGCGATTTTTTTGATGTCGCCGCTTTGTGCAAGGGCGCATGATGACAGGATGCCTGCCAACATGAGCCAGATGGCACACAGCCCGAATGCCTTGGCAGCAAATCGGGGCTGCCCCTTTGATTCAGCAGGCATTTTGCACATGCTCATCAAAAGTGACGGCAAAGTTGTGATAGTAAGAGTGGTCACAACGGGCGCGGAAATAATAATAATTCGATTCGGCCGGGTGGATGGCGGCGCGAATGGCAGACAGGCTTGGGCTGGCGATGGGTCCGGGCGGCAATCCGTTATGCAGATAGGTGTTATACGCCGAGCCGACTCCATGATAATCGGCACGGGTAATCTGGGGCCACCAACTGCCACGCAAACCGCCAATCCCGTACTGGACAGTTGGGTCGGCTTCCAGGCGCATACCGACCTGGAGTCGATTGCGGTAGACACTGGCAATCAAGGGGTGCTCGTCCGGCCAGACGGCTTCGCGTTCGATGATAGATGCCAGGGTCACCATGTCGCGCAGGGTATAACCCGCTGCCAGCGCATCCTGCTGCAACTGCTCACCGACTCGCCTGCGGAATGTCATCAGCAGGATTTGCCGCAAACCCGCGCCAGTCACATCGGGTGGCAGCTGATAGGTATCGGGGAACATAAAGCCTTCCAAAGAGAGGCCTGGCGGTATGCCTGCCCAAGCCGCGAAGTCAGTCGGCAAGGCTGCGCCTTCATCAACCAGCGCCAGAAACTCCGCGCCGCTAAAACTGAACAGGGGGTTTGAGTCAATCAGACTGACCAACTCTTCAATGCGAGCGCCTTCTGGGGTGCGGAAGGGGATGAAACTTTTGCTCGAATCGGTTAGCGCCAGGGCGATTTCGGGGATGGTCTGGGTCTGGTTGAGAAAATAGACCCCGGCTTCAAATTGTCGGTCGAGGCCTTTCACCAGCGCATAATCCAGAAACAATTCAGGGTCGTGGATGAGCCTGGCTTCGGCCAGGGCGGCGGCGATGCCACTGGCTGGTGTGCCAAGCGCAATGTCAAAGCGCATCGGGCTGTCATCCCCGCCAAAGGGCGCATTGAGTTCATCCTGCCGCTGGCTGAGTCGGGCGCGATGGGCAATCGTCAGCGTCAGATTGACAATCTCGCCATCGGTCACGAGGTAAGCCAGGCACAACATGACCCCGACAGCAGCGGCCAAAATGATGGAGCTTGCCAGCAATCCTCGAATCATGCCTCTCAATAGTTTGTCCTCTGCCTCACTCGCATCGTCGCCTCATAAGGGTACGCGCCATCATCATCGGGGTCAACGGCATCTCAAGACAGGTCTGCGCTGATGACCGAATCGCCAAGAAGGCGGGTTACAGCGACCCATGTCCGCCCTGGTTTGAGCATAATCGGCTGGCTGTCGCCATAAATCAGCTGAAGCGCCTCGCCTGGCTTCCTGCCAAGCCGCCGCCAGAATCCCTCATAAACATTCCCGTCACGAATGACATAGGCAGGCCCCTGACCCCAGAGCGCAATTTCCAGGGATTCATAGTCAGCGCCTGACGGGAACAAATCGGGACGGCGGTTGTGGGGAACTTGCAAAATAACCAGATTATCCGTCCAAAGCTGCGTGTCATCGGCGGCGTCATAGTGCGGCAGGCTGTCGGTGTGGCGCAGGTAACGGCCAGTGGCTGCATCGTATTGCCAACGGGCATCCGTTTCGCCATACCAGTTGATGAAGATATCGCGGGCGGGCGCCCCGCCGACATCGGCTTGCTCGCTGAAGGCGAAGCCCAGGGCGCGATAACCCGTGTTGACCTGGCGGCGGGTGGCGACTTCCCACATCAATCGCGTATTGCCAAAGAGGGTATGCTCAAAGGGATGTTCTGTCAGTGTCGCATCGCGGCAGAAGCCGGCATTCTCGCAGTTGTCCCCGAAAGACGGCGACAGCAGGCGGTACTTGAAATCGGACTTGAAAAACAATTCTTGAATCGGCTCGCTCGCCCCGGAGTATGCCAGCAATGCCCGATACATGGTCACCAGTTCCATATCCAGCAGCCGCCCACTGCGGATGGAGCCGACGCGCTCTGGCGCATGGGTGCGGAAGATAGCTGCAAAGCGCGTGACGCCGCCCTCGGCCTCATACTCAAATACCAAATCCGCTTGATTCACCCCGTGCTGCGGTCGAACAATCGGCGGGAAATTGGAGATTTTGACAATCAGGTTGCGCCGCCCGCGAGTTTCGTCATCAGGATAGGGCAGGCCGGTCATGGGGTTCATCCCCTCAGGGTAGGTATAGGGACCGATGGGAGGCGGGATGGGTGTTGTGGCTGGCATCAAGACCGCCGCCCGACTTTGAGCATCGGGAGTATTGGTCACGAAGATGTTTTGACCCATTGTCAAGTTTGACCATAGCCCGTCGCTCAAGCCAAGGGCTAGAATCAGACCCAGTGCCAACCCTGTTATTCGATACATCAAGTTCTCATGGCGGATACAGAAAAACAGACCCCAGTATAGAGAAGGGACACTCACTCCTGCAAGGGACAGTCGGTATAATAGATGAGTCGGTGTCTGCACAAGCGGATTCAAGTCAGGGACAAGCATGGCAAAAGCACGGCTGCTAATCAGTTTCGCCCATCCGGATGACGAAAGTTTTGGCTTAGGCGCCGCCATTCCCAAATGGATTGATGAGGGGGTGGATGTTTATCTCATCTGCGCCACCAATGGCGATGTGGGAACTGTCCCTGAACGCATGAGGGGCCAATATGATACGGTTGCCGAACTGCGCTTGAGCGAACTGGACTGCGCCATGCGAATCCTCAAGTTCAGGGCGGTTTATATGCTGGGTTATAAGGACAGTGGCATGATGGGAAGCGAAACTTCCCGACATCCGGCTTCGCTCTGGCATCAATGGGAACATCATCCGCATCGCGTTGTTGGTGAGGTTGTCAAAGTGCTGCGACAGGTTCGCCCGCAGGTCATCGTCACCTTCAATCAATATGGGGGTTACGGGCATCCTGACCATATCGCCATCCAGCGGGCGACCGTGCGTGCCTTTGAATGCGCCGCGGATGCTCGCTTTCAGGCGGATGGGCTGAAGCCATACCGCCCACAGAAATTATATTACAGCGCCTTTCCCAAGCTGACCTTGCGGATGCGGATTTTAAGTGCGCGGCTCAAAGGTCACAATCCGCGCCGTATGGGCATCAACCGCGATATTGATATTGTGAAAATCCTTGAGCATGTCGAACCCATCCACGCCCGCATTCCGATTGCTGATTATTTTGATGTTTGGGAACAGGCAAGCCGCTGCCATGCCAGTCAGGGAGGCGGTCGGATTACGCGAACGTCAAGGTGGCTGCGGCGGCTCCTTTACAGCAAGCAGGGCTTTACCCGTGTCTATCCGCCCCCTGGTCATCATCGGGTCGATGAAGACGACCTCTTTGCTGGGGTCACGCTGGACTGAAAATGCGCTCGCGCTTTTTAGAACCTTATGGCAGAGGCGTGAAGGACTCGGCGACGATTTTTTGGCCGGCGGGGCTTTGTATCCAGCCGAAGAAGCTGCGCCAGGCGGGCGGCGGCTCGGCGCGTCCGATGATGAACAGGGTGAACCGAAGCGGATAAACGTGGTCGCGCATGGAGGCGGCATCGGGCAGGACGCCATCAATCGCCACGACTTTGACCCCTGCTGTGATATGGCTCAGTGGCATATAGCCGATGGCGCCTTCGTTCTCGGCAACCTGACGCATCATCGCGTCAATGCTGGGAACAAGCTGGGCGTTGCCAGTGATGCGCTGCCGTCCCATGATGAGGCGATGAAACTCATGGTAGAGGTCATCTCCCTCCGGATAGGTCAAAGGCAGGATTGGGACAGGATTGCTATTAAGCGACTGCCAGTTGTCTGCCTGCCCGCCAAACACATCCCGCAGATCATCCAATGACAGATTCGCCAGACGATTTTGCGGATGCACCAGCAAGACCAATCCGTCAACTGCCATGGGCGCTGCCCAGATGTCGTCCTGTGGCGGGACAAAACTGCTCATAAAATAATCAAGGCTGCCGTCCTCCAGCTGCTTCATCAGCGCCCCATACGATTTGCCTTGCGCCTCGATGGACAATTCGGGCTGGAGCGCGGAAAAATGCCCCGCCAGGTCGCGCGTCAGAGCTTGCGTTGCCGGTGTGCTGTGAAGGCGAAGATGGACTTGCTCAATGGTCGGGGTGGAGGCGGGAGCTTCCACAGAACAGCCGAAGAGCGCGGTGATTGCGAGGATTGCCAGAGCATTTCGCGGCTTTATCATTGTTGGCATCGCTTAACTGTCAGCCGAGTTGCTTTGTAAATAGCGGGACGTGAACTGGTCGGCATAATTTTTCAACCGTCTCTCGATGATTGCCTGACGCATGTTAGCGACATGACCCACGAGAAAGTCAATGTTGTGCAGACTAATGAGATAATGCGCCAGCAGTTCTTTGGCTACGACCAGATGACGAAGGTAGCCGCGCGAAAATCGGCTGGCATAATTATTCAGGCGGGGGTCAATCGAGGTTTCATCCATTTTGTATTTTGCATTGCGCAGGTTGATGCGCCCATCGTAGGTCAATGCCGCCCCGTGCCGTGCCAGCCGTGTTGGAATCACGCAGTCAAAGATGTCCACGCCGCGCATGATGCCCTCAACCAAATCATCGGGCTCGCCGACGCCCATTAAATAGCGCGGTTTGTCGGCGGGCATAAAGGGCAGGGTGTGCTCCAGCGCCGCATACATTTCCGCTTTGGTTTCGCCAACTGCCAGGCCGCCAATCGCATAGCCCTTGAGCCCCATGTCGGTCACGAATCGGGCTGATTTTTCGCGCAGGTCAGGGAAGATTCCGCCCTGTACGATACCAAACAAAGCCTGCCGTTCGTCATAAGGATGCGCCTGGCGGCAAGCCTCAAGCCAGCGATGCGTGCGTGCCACCGCCTGTTCGACCTCGTGGCGGTCTTTGGGCGGCGGACACTGGTCGAATGCCATGATGATGTCAGCCCCCAGATTTTGCTGCATCTCCATGGAGCGCTTGGGGTCGAGCCGCTTCATGCTCCCGTCGAGATGGCTGCGGAAGGTCACGCCATCCTCATCAATCCTGTTAATCTCAGCCAGGCTAAAAACCTGAAACCCGCCCGAATCGGTCAGGATGGGACCGCACCAGCGCATAAATTGATGAAGCCCGCCCATATCACGAATGAGTTCATCGCCTGGCCGCAAAAACAGATGATAAGTATTGGCAAGCACGAGCTTGACATGGAGTTCTTCCAGGTCGCGCGGGGGGACTGCCTTGACAGTCGCCAGCGTCCCGACTGGCGCGAAAATCGGTGTCGGGATGGCGCCGTGGGGGGTGTGGAAGATGCCTGCCCGTGCATTTCCGTCTGTGGCGATTACTTCAAAATCGAATGACATGGCCTGTCCTTGTTGGATAGAGCGCGAGCATTCCCTGACGCTGACTCTTTTGAATTTGCACATTATAACACATTGAGCAATGGCTGACGGCAGCCCATCCACAGCGATTTCGGTAGCCCTCCAGGCACGGGACTGCTATACTGCTCCCGATGAAAAATACAGAGCATGATTCCGAGCTTGCCACGCCAGGGGGCGATGTCCCGCTTGCAGCGCTATTGCCCAGCCGCATCGAGATTGATGCTGCGGCGCTTGCCAGTAATGTTCGCTTGCTTAAAACGTATGTTGGCTGTCAGGTCGGCATGATGGCGGTCGTGAAAGCCAATGCTTATGGCCACGGGGCGGTGACAGTCTCGCGCATAGCATTGCGCAGTGGCGCAGCCTGTCTGGCTGTCGCCAATATGACCGAGGCCATCGAACTGCGGACTGCTGGTATGGCTGCCCCGATTCTGGTGTTGAGTTACATCCCTGCTGCTGCTATCCCGCAGGCGATTCAACGGGATATTAGCGTCTCGGTGTTTGATTTGGAACTGGCGCGGCGATATGAAGATGCCGCGCGGGATGTGAAGGGCGGGCTGAAAATCCATATCAAAGTGGACAGCGGCATGGGGCGGCTGGGCGTGCTGCCTGCGGATGCGCTTCGTTTGTTTCGTTATCTGCAATCGGTGAGCCAGTTCGACATTGAAGGCGTCTACACCCATTTTTCCCTGGCAGACAAAGACCCGAAATATACTGCCAAGCAGCTGGCGACCTTCAAGACAGCGCTGGCGGCGATGCAGGCAGGCGGGTTCAGCTTCAGGTACATCCACGCTGCCAATTCTGCGGCGACCCTCGCCAGCCGCGCTGCCTGCTTCAATCTGATTCGTCCAGGGCTGCTGCTCTATGGGCTGAATCCCTCAAGGCATCTGAAGGCGCTGGCGGGGCTGCGGCCGTTGATGTCCTGGAAGACAGGGATTATTCAGGTGAAGACCCTGCCCGCCAACTCGAATGTCGGTTATGGCAACAGCTATCGCACCTGTGGCGTGGAAACGATTGCTGTCTTGCCGGTGGGCTATGCCGATGGCTTGCGCCGCTCGCCGCAGACCTGGCGTGAAGTGCTGGTTCGCGGGAAACGCGCTCCGCTGGTCGGGCGGGTCAGTATGGAAAAAACGACCATTGATGTCACGCATATCCCCGATGTCAGCGTGGGTGACGAGGTGGTGCTGATGGGCAGGCAGGGCGATGAAGAAATCAGCGCTGATGAAATTGCCGATTGGCTGGGCACCATCAATTATGAGCTTGTTACCACGATTCTGCCGCGCGTTCCCCGCTTATGAGGCCATGAAGGTTTTCAGGTCAGCCGCAATCAAGCTGGGCATAACCCCGAATTGATAGCGCATCATCCAGCGTCCCTGCGGGTCAAGCAGAAAGGAGCCAGCGGTATGACTGACCAGATAAGCAGTTTGAGACTCTGTCGTGTTGCGCCCGAAAGCCAATCCATAGTCCGCGCCCAGCTGGCGAACATCTGCCTCGGGGCCTGTCAGGCCAATGATGCCTTCCAGTTGGCGGGTGGCAAAGTAGGCGCGGATGACCTGCGGCGTATCGCGCTGGCCATCGACACTGACAAAGACAAAGGCGACATGGGCAGCCAACTCACCTAGGGACTCACGAATGCGCCTAAACTCATTGAGCGTTAGGGGGCAGACATCGGGGCAGTGGGTATAGCCAAATGTCAGCAGCACATAACGACCGCGCAAATCGCTCAGGCTCATCGGCTCGCCGTGCTGATTGGTGAGGGTGAAATCGGGCATGTCGCGGGGCGGTTCAATGTTTATCGTCCCGTCAAAATCCTCCACTTCGTCCATACTGAAGGGATGGCTGAGCAGGCGGTCGAAGATGATAAACAGCGTGATGCCGATGATGCCGATGACCAGGGCGATGACCAGGCCATACAAAGCCCGTGTGGTGGCGTCGGTTTTGTTTTTGGGGTTTGCTGATTGCTGCTGGCTCACGGTTGTTCCTTGCCATGCGGGTATGATTTCGATTATAGCAAGTCGATGCAGCCTCATGTAGATTCATCGTCGGGCATTTTGCGTTCCTGCATTGCGATTGCGCCTGACACCCGCTATAATGACAAAAACATCTTTCCCGAAGAAGAGAGATTTTGTCGTCTGACAAAGCGCCGAAGGGGCAAGCGACAGGTATGCCAATACCTGCGTGAAACTCTCAGGCAAAAGGATTCTTGGGGAATCAATCTCTGAAGGTCCTTGCGACCGACAGGGCGCAGTCTCGGCATGGGTTGCGCCTTTTTTGTTTATGAGAGTATTTGGAGGGGACAGCCATGGGCGATTGGAAAACACCGGCGAATCTGAGGTATGCTAAAAGCGACGAGTGGTTTTCTGTTGAAGGCGATGTGGTGACGGTGGGCATCACCGACTACGCGCAGGATCAACTTAATGATATTGTGTACATTGAATTAAAAGAGCCAGGTGACAGTCTGGCGGCGGGCGATGCCTTTGGCGAGGTGGAGTCGGTCAAGGCGGCGTCCGAAATGTACGCTGCCGTTGCCGGCGAGGTCATTGAGGTCAATGCGGATTTGGAAGATGCACCCGAGATTGTGAATGCCGACCCATTTGGCGCCGGCTGGATGGTTAAAATCAGGGCAGCCGATGTATCCGCTCTCGATGGACTCATGGATGCAGCGGCTTATGACAGCTATTGTGACAGCCGCTAAGAGCCATAACGATAGTGAGAGGTGAGTTGTATTGTGAGTTACATACCCCATACCGATGTCGAAACGCGGCAAATGCTGGCAGAAATCGGCGTTGATTCGATTGAGGCGCTGTTTGAGGCTGTGCCGCAGTCTTATCGCTTTCCTCGCCTGGATTTGCCCGCTCCCATGAGTGAAATGGAAGTGGCGGCCGAGATGCTGGCTTTGAGCGAGGCAAACGACCACGCCCAGGATTTTGCCATCTTCCGCGGCGCTGGCGCTTATCATCATTTTATCCCTTCGGTTGTGAATCATATCCTGCTGCGAGGGGAGTTCTATACGGCATATACGCCCTATCAGCCAGAAGTTTCGCAGGGGACATTGCAAGCCACCTTCGAGTATCAGAGCATGATGTGTGCGCTCACTGGCATGGATGCCGCCAATGCCAGCCATTATGATGGCGCAACCAGCCTGGCGGAAGCCGTCACAGTGGCGCTGGAAGTCACCCGCCACAAGCGCAAGAAGGTCGTTCTCAGCCATGCCATCCATCCCCAATACCGCGAGGTCGCCCGCAGCTATCATCAAGGGCGGGACATCCGCATCGTTGGCGACCGGGGGCGTGGCGAAATCATTGATTTGATGGAAATGCTGGATGAAAACACGGCCATGCTCGCGGTTCAATATCCCAATTTCTTTGGCCAAATCGACGACTTTACCGCTCTGGCTGATGCCGTCCATGAGGTTGGCGCTTTGCTGGTATTCGTGGCGAATCCGATGGCATTGTCCCTGTTCCAAAGCCCCGGCAAACTGGGCGCTGATATTGTTGTTGGCGAAGGTCAGCCGATGGGCATTCCTCTGGGCTACGGCGGGCCCTATCTTGGATTTTTTGCCATCAAACAGAGGCATGTCCGCAAAATCGCCGGGCGCATTATCGGTGAAACCGTTGATGTCGACGGGCAGTCCGCCTTTGTGATGACCCTGCGCCCCCGTGAGCAGGACATCAAACGTGAACGCGCCACCAGCAACATCTGCACCAATCAAGGGCTGATGGCGCTGGCTGCTTCGGTTTATATGGCGCTCATGGGCAAGAACGGCCTGCAGCAGGTCGGCAGGCTCAACTATCACAAGGCGCATTATGCCGCCCAGCGCATCCATCAACTGAATGGCTTCAGCGTGGATATGAGCAAAGCCTTCTTTAATGAATTTGCTGTCGCCTGTCCGCGTCCGATTGCCGAAATCAATGACATCCTGCTCGAACAGGGCATCTTGGGCGGTTATGACCTGGGGCAGCATTACTTCCATCTGCAAAATCACATGCTGCTGTGCGTGACCGAAACCAACAGCAAGGATGAAATCGACCGACTCGTCGAGATATTGGGAGGGTTAGGCTAATGTTGGAGCCGATTATTTATGATTTGGGTGCGCCAGGACGCATCGGCGTCAACCTGCCAGCATGTGATGTTCCTGAAACGGAATTGCCCGGGGAATTGCTGCGTGATGACCTGGCGCTGCCTGAAGTTGGCGAAGTGCAGGTCGTCCGCCATTTTGTCAAATTGAGCCAACTCAACTATTCGATTGACCAAGGCTTTTATCCTTTGGGGTCATGCACCATGAAATACAATCCCAAGGTGAATGAAGATGCCGCCAGGCTGCCCGGATTCGCCCAGTTGCACCCGCTGACCGAAGAGGCTGGCTCCCAGGGCGCCCTGTATTTGATGTATGAGCTGCAAAAATGGCTTGGCGAAATCAGCGGGTTTGATGCCGTTAGCCTGACACCTGCCGCTGGTGCGCAGGGTGAGTTTGCCGGGATATTGATGATTCGCAAATATCATCTCGATAACCATGACAGGCAGCGCGACATCATTCTGGTGCCGAACAGCGCTCATGGAACTAATCCCGCGACGGTGACGATGGCGGGGATGCGCGTGCATGAATTGCCCGCCAATGACGAGGGCAATGTGGATTTGTCGGCCTTGAAAGCTGTCTGTCAAGGTGAATGGCGCGACCAGATTGCTGGCATGATGATAACCGTTCCCAGCACGCTGGGGCTGTTTGAGTCGACGATTTTGGAAGTCATCGAGACGGTGCATGAGGCCGGCGGCCTGATGTATATGGACGGCGCCAATATGAATGCGCTGATGGCGGTGGTCAAACCCGGTGAACTTGGCTTTGATGTCATGCACTATAACCTGCACAAGACCTTCTCAACGCCGCATGGCGGGGGCGGGCCGGGGAGCGGGGCCGTCGGCGTCAATGAGAAACTCAAGGCATACTTGCCTGGCCCTATTGTTGACCAGGTGGAAGGGGAGGACGAAACGGGCGCTGCCCTGTATGGTTTTGTTATGCCAGAGAAGAGCATCGGACGCCTGAAAGCCTTCCACGGCAACTTCGGCATGCACTTGCGTGCCTATGCCTATATCCGCGTTTATGGCAATACCGGCATCCGCGATGTCACCCGTTATGCTGTGCTTAACGCCAACTATCTGCGTGCCAAATTGATGTCCAGCTATAAAGTTCCCTATCCGCGTTATTGCGGACATGAGTTTGTGCTGGAAGGGCATTTCGAGGATGTCGAAGATATTCACGCGCTCGATATTTCCAAACGACTGATGGATTATGGTTTTCATCCGCCCACCAACTACTTTCCGCTGATTGTGCCAGAGGCATTGTTGATTGAACCGACTGAGACCGAGGTCAAGGAAGAGCTTGATGCCTTCGTCGAGGCGATGGAAAAAATTGCGGAAGAAGCGCGTCATCAGCCGGATTTGCTCCGCGATGCGCCTCATACCACCCCCGTGCGCCGTCTGGATGAAGTCCGCGCTGTCAAGGAGCTCATTCTGTGCTGTGCGCCAGCACGCCCCAATGGTTAGATTGATGATAATTTCACTTTCCAAACTCCAGGCCAGCTTATACAATCATTTGGGGGGTTCGAGTTCAGGAGTTTGAGTGTCTCAAAAAGGCTTTGGCGGCGTTATTCCCATCCGCAGGAAAACAGCCCGCATCCGCATATTTCACGCTGTTTGGCATGATTCACAGGCACTGATAGGGGAGTTTTATCGTCCCTTGCTGATATTTGCGCTGTCGGTATTTGTCGGGGGGTATGCCTATCTGTATTTGAACAACAGCTTCTCATCCAATCCGCGACTTGAGTTGGTGGATATGCCTTATATTATGCTGGCATTGATGGTGCTGGAAGCGCCCATTGAAGTTCCGAAAGAACCCTATTTGATACTTTTCTGGTATTTGCAGCCCTTGCTGGCGGTTTATATTGTCGGGCATGGCGCGGCAAATTTTGTTCGGCTGTTTTTTAATCGTGATGAGCGGCGGGACGCATGGGAGGTGGCTGTGGCCTCAACATATCGGCGACATATCATTGTCATTGGTGTCGGACACGTTGGACTGCGAATTATCCGCGAATTGCTCCAGATGGACTATGAAGTGGTTGCGGTGGATTTGGATGTTTCCAGAGAAGCGGGCGAGTACCTGCGTGTTGCCAGGGTACCATTGGTATCGGGAGATGCACGCGAAGTTCATGTGCTGGAAAAAGCCAGCCTGAAACATGCCAAAGCAGCCATTGTCGCCACCTCCAACGACCATGTGAACCTGGAGGTGACGATGCGGCTTCGGGATATGAATCCGAATATCTGTCTGGTATCGCGCATGTGGGACAGCAGCCTGGCAAAACAGATCGAGGGTTTTTTTGATGCCAAAGTGATGAGCGCTTCGGACCTGGTGGCGCCAGCTTTTGCTTGGGCGGCTGTTACCGAAATCGAGCAGACCCTTGAGATTGATGATATGGTGTACAATATGATTCGTCTGAAGGTGAGGCCGGGTTCTTTTATGGACGGTGAAACCGTAGAGGACATTCAACAGGACGAGGGAGTTGATATTGTGCTGCTGCATAAGGGCGAAAACTCCCAGCCCAAGGTACATCCAAAAGGCACGGCGATTGTACGTGGCGGCGATACCTTGGTGATGTTTGCCGAACATGACCGCATTATCGAAATTGTCGGTCGCAACGAAGGCAAATGAAATGGGGGCTATCGTCTCTTTGGGAAGCGCGACACGATTGTCACCGGCTCGGGCATGTTGACTCTTTTACCGATAGACAGGCTGTGCAATTCCCTGGTTTTGGCACGGGCCGAGCCAGCGAAAACGGACAGCTTGGTCCCTGGTTTGCGGGCGTCTTTCTGCATTAAAGCCTGCCCCAGTTGATAGCCCTCCGAGTCGATGTTGCAACTGGTGACGATACCCACGACTTTGCCGCGCGGGTTGATGATGGGGTCGCCTGGATGGGCTGGTCGCGCTCTTTTGTTGTCCATACGGAAGCGGCTGATTTGCACATTGCGCCGTGCCTCATGTTCGATAAAAGCGCTTTTTCCAACGAAGAAGGGCTTATAAAGTTTAACATAAGCGCCAAAGCCCGCATCCGCCGGATTCATATTCAAATCGCCCGCAAGCTCATTGCCATAGAGCGGCAGCCCGGCTTCGGTGCGCAAGCTGTCGCGGGCCGCCAAACCACAAGGTGTCACTCCCATATCAACGAAGGCGCGGAAAAGCTCCGCCGCCCGCTCTGGATGTACAAATAACTCATAGGCGACCCGCTCTCCCGTGTAACCTGTCCGCGACACAATCAGGTCGAACCCGCCCAGATTGACTTGGGTGACCTGCGCCCATTTCAATCCTTGAACCTTGGCCTGGTCTTCCGCGCTGCCCGCAAGCCGCAGCAGATAATCACGGCTGGCAGGACCCTGAAGCGCAATATCAACCCGCCGCTCATCCCCCCATTGTCGGGTTCGCAAATCGCGCAGTTCAAAGCGCTCTGACCCTTCAATCTGGCGGGCGGGATTGAGGGGGTCAATCATCACCTTGCCCGCCATGACCGCATTCAGCCAACCCCAGTTTTTGTGGTTATTGGCGGCATTCACCACGACCAGAAAATGATGCTCTGCCAGACGATAAATCATCAAATCGTCCAGTGGCAGGCCGTCCACATCCAGCAGGAAAGTATAATGCGAATCGCCGACCCGCAGCCGTTTGACATCGTTGGTCGTTACCGTGTCGAGGAATTGCCCGGCGCCGCGCCCCTTCACATCAAAGACGCCCATGTGCGCCACATCAAAGATGCCGGCATCCTGACGCACCGCCAGATGCTCTTCGCTGACGGATTGATACCACAGTGGCATATCGTAACCGGCAAAGGGCGCTATCTTCGCGCCCAGTTCCCGGTGCAAGGGGTGCAGCGTGGTCTCTTGCAGCATATCCACCATCGCCATATCGGGCATAAATTTCGGCAAATCGTCCGCAGGCTGCGCCAGAACGTTTTCCCCGTTCATGCCGATGCCATAGGCTTTCTGTGCATAACCGGCAGTACCCGCCAGCGACAGCGCCTCGCCGCCGCCAATCACCTGCACGGCGACCGGACCTGGGATTTTTGCGTGAATATCCTGCTCGTCAAACAGGACAAAGCCATCGCTCAAGCTGCGCAGCCAAGCCACCGCCCGCGTCGCTTTCCCGGCAATGTCCAGCCGATATTCGGTCTTCGATAGCCGCTCGACCTTGCCGCTGGCCATCACCGAGCCATCTTTTTCCAGAATGTGGGTTGGCTGGCTTTCCCCGTCTGTCAGCGCGGCCGCATCGCTGGTCAAAACGACCTGCAAAAAATCACCCGCCGCCGCGCCGCGCAGGCTGATGGCATAACACTGCGGTTCGTCCTCGCTGGCCAAATAGTAGAAATGCGGATAGCCCTCGGCTTCCACGGCGGTATCAATGCCGACGCTGGCTGACAAATCGCGTACTCGAACCTTCGCCGCTTGCAGCACATCAAAATCAATCTTGGCACGCGGGAGCGGTCGAATCCGTCCCGTCAGGCTGAAAGGCACGCAGGCTTGCAAGACATCGGCAATGATGTCCCCTAAAAGTTCGCTTTCTTTTTCCTTGAAGCCGCGCTGCGTCACCCAAGGCGT
Source organism: Aggregatilineales bacterium (assembly GCA_965214515.1). Classification (GTDB taxonomy): domain Bacteria; phylum Chloroflexota; class Anaerolineae; order Aggregatilineales; family Phototrophicaceae; genus UBA6055. The sequence goes on along the minus strand of OZ243955.1, from coordinate 1,505,964 downwards.
TCCCAGTCGAATGCCACTGGGTCGCAGGGCGGAAGTATCGCCAGGGATAGTCTGGCGGTTTGTCACAATGCCGGCCAAATCCAGTATCCGTGCCGCCATATCACCACTCAAGCGCGTGCCGTCGGGCCCCACCACCGATTTGCAATCGACCACCATCAAATGCGTATCGCTGCCGCCATGCGGCAGGCGCAAACCGCGTGAAGCCAGTTGTTCAGCCAGTTGTTTGGCATTCACAACTGTTTGCCGCTGCAACTGTCGAAACTGCTCGGACCTAGCCAGGCGCATAGCCACAGCCAGCCCCGCTATCGTATTCATGTGCGGCCCGCCTTGCTCACCGGGGAATACGCCGCGGTCAATTTTTGTTGACAGGTCTTGACGATGGGTGATGATGACCGCCGCCCGCGGCCCATTCAGGGTTTTGTGGGTGGTAAAGCTGACGACATCGGCAATGCCAATCGGGTTCGGATAGACGCCGCCAGCAATCAAGCCGGCGACATGCGCCACATCCGCCAGCAGATAAGCGCCAACCGCGTCGGCAATCCGCCGATATTCATGCCAGTCGGGCGCGAAGGGATAGCTGCTGTAGCCGCCTATAATCATGCGCGGTTGATGCGCCAGCGCCAAGTCCATCATCGCTTCATAATCGAGTTTTTCTGTTTGGGGGTTGATGCTGTAGCTGACGATGTTGAAGAACTTGCCGCTGCGGTTGACGGGACTGCCATGCGTGAGATGACCGCCCACAATCAAGTCCATGCCCATCACCGTATCGCCTACATTCAGCAGCGCGGTATAGACCGCGTTGTTGGCTGGCGCCCCCGACAAGGGCTGGACATTCACATACAACTCGTCAGCTTGCAGTCCATTGCCCGCAAAGATTTCGGCTGTCCGCCGCCGCGCCAGCGATTCGATGATGTTGGCGTATTCGGTGCCCTTGTAATAGCGCTGGTCGGCATAGCGGCGAAACTCCGACAGCCGCTGGTCGTAATCGAGGATTTCCGCTTGTGTCAGCTGGCGCGTGCTATCGAGCGGATAGCCCTCGGCATAGATATTATGGAAGGACGAACTCAAGGCGTGGCGCACCGCATAAGGCACCGTGCTTTCTGATGGAATCAGGATGAGATGCTGCTGCTGCCGTGCAGTTTCGTGTCGGATGAGTTCGGCAACATCGGGGTCAAGCTCGTCAAGTTCACCGCGAAACAGGAAGTCCTTGGCTGTCATGGGGGGCCATCCGAATCTTTGATTTGCTATCATCAGACTCCATTCTACCACGCGCCGCTGGCGGATGGAAGTGGGCTTGGTTTATGATTCGGCAGTGGGAATATCACGCTTCTATCCTCGAAGCGTGGCAAATCGCAGGCTGCGCTCTCTATGCAGGCTTGTATTTCATCGGCGGCCGCCTGTGCCACCCTACGGTTAATCTCGGGCCCATAATGTTCTCGCGCGTTCCAATAAGCATCATCGACATATTTGCGTTCGAGATGGTCTTCCATCGAGATGTAATGATAGGCATCGTCAAAATGGTCAAGCAAGAACTGGTAGGGATGCCTTCGGTTCTTGTGATACCGTATCAAAGGCCACTGATACGGCAGATAAAGCACGAAAAACGCTGCCTCCTGCGCCATCGCTTCCTCGGCAAAGGCATCGACAATCGCCTGTCCCAGCTGGCCGCGTTCACTGGATGGCCCATAGTCCTCTTGACTGTTTTCATTCGATTTCAGCACTTGATACAGGTATCCAGCCAGTCGGCTCGATGCCCACCATTGCGAGGCGACATAACAACTGTCGTAATAATGCTCATAGGCAGCCAGGGGATGGTTCTCAAAGGACTCGAACACGGCGGCAAGCTGCGCAGGTGGGATTGTGGGTGAGTTCAGCAATGTCAGTTCCTGACCGTTCAGCACAAAGCGAGGTTTGGAAAAGGGGATTCCGGTGCCCGGGTAATACAACTGGCGGAAAACATTCACATTGCGGTCGAGATTGGTCGGTTGAAAGCCGAAAATCACGATATCCGGCGCGTATTGCTGACCCTGATGCCGCCATCTCAAAAGCGCCTGATCCATCCCGTAGCCGCTAACCCCAAAGTTCAAAACTTCTGTCCGAATGCCAGCTTGGTTCAATTCAAGCTCCAGTTGATGTCCCCATGTTTCATCATCATTTACCTCCTCGCCGGCCGTGAACGAATCGCCAAACAGGGCGATGCGCAAGGTATGCGGCAAGGGCTGCTGGCTGTATTCACGCTGGGAGCGCAGACCGGCGTCATTGCTCGTGAACATCCACCCCCCCCCTCGCAATTTTCGTTGGTTGGGATGGTGGCTCCAGCCGAGCCTCTCATCATAAATCAAGGGGGATTGATCTTCCCGCTCGAGAAAGGCTTCGATTTTGTCACGCAGCGCATGGACCGGCAGGACATAGGGTTCCAGGGTATATCCCATAAAAGTGAATTGTCCCTCAGCATTGGTACTGCTGCCCATGCGCACGACGCCTTCCAGCAGCGCCAGCGTCAGCAGCACGGTGATACCTGCAATCACTGTATTTTGCGCAATTCGTTTAATCAAAAACCCGTTTCCTTTATGATTTGTCCAGCTGACTTCGCAATTCTAGCACGCGCCGCTGGCGGATGGAAGTGGGCTTGGAAGATGCGGCTTTGACATTCTGTTCAGGTGGCATTAAAATCCATACCAACGCGGCTCAATCCCGAGCCGCCGTCCGTTAATCGCTCCCGCCGCAGGCTGGAAAATCGCTATTTTGGAGGCGACCCTCTTATGAAGGAATACAAGTCGGAAGATATTAGAAACGTCGCTTTAGTTGGGCATCAAGGCTGTGGCAAAACCTCACTGGTCGAAGCCATGCTGTTTGGCACCGGGACAACAACCCGCCTTGGCAGCATATCCGAGAAAAACATGGTCTCGGATTGGGATGACGAGGAAAAAGAGCGCGGACTGTCGCTCGCCACATCTTTGGTGCCAGTTGAATTCAATGATACAAAAATCAATGTGCTGGATACACCGGGTTTCACCGATTTTCAGGGCGAACTCAAGAATGCGATTCGGGTTGCCGATGCGGTGGTTGTGGTTGTGGATGCGGTCGCTGGCGTCGAAGTCGGCACTGAACTGGCATGGGAATATGCGCGAGACTGTCAGCAGCCGATTATCGTTGTGGTCAACAAGATGGACCGCGACAACGCCAATTACGATGAGACGCTGGAGCAACTCCGCAGCCAGTTTGGCGATTACAAATTTGTCCCCGTCATGCTGCCCATCGGTCAGGAATCGGATTTCAAAGGCGTAGCGAATGCGCTCACCCAAAAAGCGTATTATGATGCGGGCGGCGAACCCTCCGACCTGCCAGCAGCGTATGCGGATGCGCTCGAAGAGGCGCACATGGAATTGATGGAAGCCGCCGCCGAAGCCGATGACGACCTGCTGGAGAAATACTTCGAAGAGGAGACCCTGTCCCTTGATGAAATCCGTGCCGGGATGCGTCAGGCATCGCGTTCGCAGGAGCTCAAGACTGTACCTGTCTTCGTCGCCTCGGCGACCGCCAATATCGGCATTATCCCCTTGCTGGAAGCGCTGATTGCTTATGTGCCGCCGCCGACCGAAAGCCGTGTCAGCATCTTGCGCGGGGACGAAAGGGATTATCTGGATGCCCCTCATACGGATAATGACCCCTTGACAGCTTATGTTTTCAAGACGCTCAACGACAGGTTCGTCGGCACGCTGAATTACTTCCGTATTTTCTCTGGCACGATTTCCAGCGACAGCCGCAACATCAATGTCAACAGCGACACGACAGAGCGCTTTAATTCGCTCTTTGTCATGCGCGGCAAGGAACAGCTGCCGATTAAGAAGCTGCACACGGGGGACATTGGCGTAGTTGCCAAGCTGGCAAACACCAAAACTGGGGATACCTTTGTCGATTCCGAGCGCGGTATTCAAATCACGCCGCCGGGTTTTCCGCTGCCCCTGTATATGGTGGCGGTCGCTCCGCGGACGCAGGCGGACAGCGCCAAGATGGGACCGACGCTCAGCAGCCTCTGCGATGCTGACCCGACCCTGCGCTGGCGTCAGGACAGGGATACGCGCCAAACCCTGCTGGAGGGCATGGGACAGATTCACCTGGAGGTCATGCTCAAACGCGCGGCGGCGCTGGGTGTTAGCATTGATACCGACATGCCCAAAGTACCCTATCGGGAGACGATTACGAGCCATGCCGAAGCCAGCTACACGCACAAAAAACAAACCGGCGGCGCCGGTCAATATGGGCGCGTTGACCTGAAAGTTCAGCCTTCTGGCGAGGATTTTGAGTTTGAATCTTCGGTATTTGGCGGCGCCATTTCGCAGCAGTTTGTGTCATCAACCGAAAAAGGGATACGGGCTGTGCTTGCCGATGGCGTCATTGCCGGCTATCCAGTCGAACGGGTCAAGGTCAACGTCTTTGATGGCAAGGAGCATCCGGTCGATTCCAAAGACATCGCCTTCCAGATTGCTGGCCGCGAGGCTTTCCGCGCAGCCTTCCGCAAGGCCAAGCCCGTTCTGCTGGAGCCTATCATGGATGTCAAAATCATCGTGCCAGAAGCCATGATGGGCGACATTATGAGCGACCTCAATACGCGGCGCGGACGGGTGCAGGGTATGGACACCGTTGGCTTCAAGAGTGTCGTCACCGCCGAAGTGCCTCTGGCGGAAATGCTGCGTTACGGGAATGATTTGCGCTCGATGAGTGGTGGCCGTGGCATCTATACGATGGAGTTCAATCGTTATGACCGCGTGCCGGCATACATCCAGGACGAAATTATTGCCGAAGTGGCGATGGCGGAGCAGTAGAGGGCGCATGAAAGGGGCGGGGATGGCTGCCTCGCCCCGCGGGGTCATTCATCCAAATCCAGGCTGTCCTTGTTATTCGACCCGTTCTTGTCGGCGGTTTGGGGTTCGCGCAGGTGCTCGGCAACGGCTTCGGGCAAGACTTTAACGATGTCATCTTCCATCCCCAAAATCCGCAGAATTTCCTCGCGTCCCACCGTTTCCTTGCTAAGCAGCGCCTCTGCCAGTCGGTCGAGTTCGTCCCGATGGTCCTCCAGCAGTTCGCGCGTCTCCTGATAGGCGACATCGATAATCCGCTTGATTTCGGCATCGAGTTTGGCGGCGGTATCGTCGCTGTAATCGCGGCCGCTGGCAATCGCATAACCCAAAAAGGGCTGTTCCGAATCATCGCCATAATTGACCATGCCGACCGCATCGCTCATGCCGAACATCTTGACCATGCGCCGCACGATTTGTGTCACCTGCTGGATGTCGCCCGCAGCGCCCGTGGTGACATCATCAAAGACGATTTCCTCGGCAATTCTGCCCGCCAGCCCAACGCGAATAAACGCTTCAAGCTGCTTGCGCGACTGATGAATGGAATCGTCCTTGGGCATGTAAAAGGCTGCCCCAGCGGCGCGTCCGCGTGGAATGATGGTTGTCTTGAGCAGCGCCATGGCGTCCGGAATCAAGAACGAGACCAAAGCGTGGCCGGCTTCGTGATAAGCTGTGATATGGCGGTCTTTCTTGTTGGAGAGGGGCGGGCGCTTGGTCCCCAGCCGAATGCGCTCATAGGCGGTCGTGAAATCCGACATGGTGATTAAGCGGCGGGCATATCGGGCGGCATTCATAGCCGCTTCGTTCGCCAGGTTGGCAATATCGGCGCCCGAAAATCCAATGGTCGCCTTCGCCATGGATTCCAGGTCGACATTGTTCGCCAGCGGCTTGTTCTTGGTATGGATTTTCAGGATGTCATGGCGTCCCTTGACATCGGGCAGGTCAACTGTGATTTGACGGTCAAAGCGCCCCGGTCGCAGCAGGGCTGGATCCAGGACATCGGGGCGATTGGTGGCGGCAATCATCACGATATTGGTGTCGTTGTCAAAGCCGTCCATTTCGGAGAGCAGTTGATTCAAGGTCTGTTCGCGTTCGTCATGCCCGCCGCCCAGTCCAGTTCCGCGCCGCCGACCCACCGCATCAATTTCATCGACGAAGATGATGGCGGGGGCGTTGTCTTTGGCGCGTTTGAACAGGTCGCGCACCCGTGATGCGCCAACACCAACAAACATCTCGACAAATTCCGAGGCGGCGATGCTGAAGAAGGCCACGTTGGCTTCACCAGCAACCGCGCGTGCCATCAAGGTCTTGCCCGTACCCGGGGGGCCAATCAGCAAAACGCCGCGCGGAACTTTTGCGCCCACTTTGACATATTTCTCCGGCTGTTTCAGGAAATCCACCACTTCTTCAAGTTCCATCTTGGCGGCATCCTGACCGGCGACATCCTCAAAATTGATGGATGGCATTTCAGGTGATTTTTCCCGTGCCTGCGATTGACCAAAGGAGAAGATGCCATTCATCTGACCCTGCGCCCGGCGCCCCATCCAGACAAAGAAGGCAATGATGAGCACCAGCGGCAGGAAGTTGATAAGCAGGGTGAGCAGGATGGAGGGTTCGTTGGGGGTAGCGTGAACGTTGATGCCCTGTTCTTGGGCGAGTTCCAGCAGTTCGCCGCCGCCGTATGGGGGTATGTCGGCCTTGAAATGGCTTACATTCTGGCTGCGGCCCGACTCGCTGGTCACGATGACGCTTCGTCTGAATTGTCCGTTGACGCTGGTTTCACCATGAAAATCGAACAGGGCGACATTTTGCTGCCGCAACTGTTCGTAGACGACTGAATAGGCAATCTCCGTTGAAGATGAAATCCCGCCCAAAAGCCCCGGCGATGAGACCAGCGCCAGCAGCATCACCAAGACAAGCAAACCAGGTGAAATCCACTTGCGCCAGTTCGGCGGGGGATTGCCGCCCCCGCTGCTTCGATTTTCGTCGTTGTCGCTGTTATCCCAAAACTGCATCGGTTGATATTACCTTCGAGTTCTTTAGCTTATAACCTGATTATACCTTATCCCTGTTGAGATTGTGCAAATTCTTTCTTAGAAATAGGCTGATTGCCCCATTTTTGCGCCTCACCCCGCCATCATACCTGCGATTCAGTGAATTGCGCAGGGCTTATTGCCCGGGCGATATGCCTTTGATAGAGGCCAAATGTCCGTTATGCTTATAGCAACTGCCGTTAGCGCCTTGATGCGAGGGACAGGCGATGAATCGACTGAAAAACGAAACCAGCCCCTATTTGCTCCAGCATGCCGACAATCCGGTGGATTGGCATCCCTGGGGCGCAGCAGCCTTCAGGCTGGCACAGGAAACCGACAGGCCCGTGCTGCTTAGTGTGGGTTACAGCGCTTGTCACTGGTGTCATGTGATGGCGCACGAGAGCTTTGAAGACGAAGCTACCGCCGAGATAATGAATAAGCTGTTTGTCAATGTCAAAGTAGACCGCGAGGAACGGCCCGATGTGGATGACATCTATATGCAGGCGGTGCAGGCAATCATCGAGCGCGGCGGCTGGCCGATGACGGTCTTCCTGCTGCCCGATGGGCGTCCCTTCTATGGCGGCACCTATTACCCGCGCATCCCACAGCACGGGCTGCCATCGTTCACGCAGATTTTACATGCCGTGCATCAAGCCTATCGCAATCAGCGTGACCTCCTGGAACAGCAGGCGGACAACTTGCATCGGGCGCTGAAGCGGGATGTGCTTGGCATCGGGCGTGAGGATGAGAGTGGGCTGACTGCCGAATTGCTGGATGAAGCAGCCAAAAAAATCATGTCCCATTTTGACGCGGTGCATGGCGGCTTTGGCGGTCAGCCCAAGTTCCCGAATCCGATTAGCCTAGAGTATCTGCTGCGTTATTATGCGCGGACAAAGGATGAAGACGCGCTGCATGTTGTCACCTTGACGCTGCGGCAGATGGCACGCGGCGGGATTTATGACCAGGTCGGGGGCGGTTTTGCCCGTTATTCGGTGGATGCGATGTGGCTGGTGCCACATTTTGAGAAGATGCTCTATGACAACGCCCAGCTAAGCCGCCTGTATCTCCATGCTTGGCAGGTCACGGGTGAGGCATTTTTCAAGACGATTGCGGCCGACATCTATGATTATATTCTGCGTGAAATGAGGGCGCCGAGAGGCGGATTCTACAGCGCAACCGATGCTGACAGCGAAGGCGAGGAAGGCAAATTCTTTGTCTGGACGATTGACGAAGTGCGGGAGGCGCTTGCCCCGATGGAAGATAGGCTGCCGAATGCCGCCGAAATCGCCATCGAGTATTTTGGCATGACCGCCGCGGGCAATTTTGAGGGCGCGAACATCTTGCATTTGCCAAAAGACCCCGATTTCGCGGCGGAACATTTTGGTATGACCGCGGCGGCCTGGCAGAGCGCGATTGCCGCGGTCAAGGCGCGGCTGTATGCGGTTCGGGGTGAACGTGTGCCGCCTGGACTGGACGACAAGATTCTGGCTTCGTGGAATGGCATGATGCTGGCGAGCCTGGCGGAAGCGGCGCGGGTGCTCGAACGCGATGATTATGCGGCGGCGGCAGAACGCGCCGGCGAATTCCTGCTGGCTGCTATGGTGGATGACCGCGGACGCTTGCATCGCAGCCACAAAGACGGGCAAAGCAAGCTCAACGGCTATCTGGAAGATTATGCGAATATCATTGATGCCCTGCTCGAATTGTACCAGCTGTCCTTTGACGAGAAATGGTTTGTCGAGGCTTGCCGTCTGGCGGATATTGTGCTAGAGCGTTTCAAGACGAATGACGGCGGTTTTTATGATACCAGCGACGACCACGAGGCATTGATTATCCGCCCGCGCAATTTGCAGGATAATGTGACCCCATCGGGCAATGCCATGATGGCCAAACAACTGCTGCGACTCTCAGCCTATACCGGCCAGGCGCGATATGACCAGGCCGGGCGCGACATCCTCAAGCTGCTGACGGATGCGATGGCGCAGTATCCACAGGCATTTGCCGAATCCTTGAATGCGACCGATATGCTGGTTCAGGGGATGGCGGAAGTGGCAGTTGTGGGCGACCCCCAGACCGAAGCGGCCAAAGCGATTCTCGATGTGCTGCGCCGACCCTTCCGTCCGAATGTCATCACGGCATGGGCGCCGGACGATGTGGCCGAACACGAGACCATCCCCCTGCTGAGCTATCGCCTTATGCGCGGGGGGCGGGCGACGGTGTATGTCTGCCGCCATTTTGCCTGTCAGCTGCCGGTGACATCGGCCGCAGAGACGGCAGCGCTGCTGGCTGAATTTTAGCTGGCTGAAGAATTGAGGGCAACTCAATGGCAATACAGCGCGACAAAATTATCGTGGTGGACATTGAGGCGACCTGCTGGGAGTTTGAGCCGCCAGACGGGCAGATTAACGAAATCATTGAGATTGGTTTTTGCATCTACGACGTGGCCAAGGATGACATTTTTGGCAAGCGCAGCATCCTGGTCAAGCCGACGGCCTCAGTCGTGAGTCCATTTTGCACGGAACTGACGGCGCTGACACCGCAGCAGGTCGCTGAACAGGGACTTGATTTTGCGGCTGCCTGCCGGATTTTGGTCGAGGAATATGGGACGCGGGAAATTTTATGGGCCAGCTGGGGCGGCTATGACCACAAGATGTTCCGCCAGGGTTGCCGCCGCATGGCTGTGGGCTATCCGTTCAGCGACAGGCACCTGAACGTAAAAAGGGCGTTTGCCGATTATCAGCGTCAGCGCATGGGGATGGCGCGGGCGCTGCGCCAGTCAAACCTGGAACTCGCGGGTCGGCTGCATCGCGGTGATGACGACGCCTGGAATTGTGCGCGGCTGCTGCAATATCTGGTGCATCAGCAGGGGACAGATTTTATAAAGAGGCGCTGGTAGATGGTGCAGGCGCGGCAATCACAGCAGGATTATTTTCGGACCCTGCTGCGGACGGTGGTCGGGCAGGCATTTGAGGCGGCCGGCTATCGCTTTCAAGCGACCCCTCTGCAATGGGCTGGCGGAAAATATCGCTTTGTCAAAGCATTTGACAATGGCCTGTTTGGCTTGATTGATTTTCAGGTCCTGGTCTACAGCGACAGTATGTGGTCATCGGGTGCGCCATCCCGATTTCGGGTTCAACTCACACGTTCTGACGACCGCCATGGCCGGGCAAGCTCTCATGCGGATTATGCGACCCGCAGCCTGAGTCAGCTGGTGGTTGGCGATTTCGGCGTCGGCATTTTGCCCGCCGTGGATTACTGGTGGACTTATCACGACACCGACTCGCTGGCGCGGGGCCTGGCGGAAGCCGGGCATCTGGCTGTCGGTTATGGTTTGCCTTGGCTGGCGGGCGATTTGACCCCGCCCGAAACCTAGCGAAAAATCCATTTCGCAGTTGGCAAAAATATAAAAACAGGCTATATTTTGAATGAGCCTTCGCGGCTTCTTATTCAGGATTTCCTGTGGCAGTACGGTTTGAGCGCCAACTCTGCCACAGGAAATCACCAAAAAATGAAAACCGAATACGGTTTTCAATAGCGATTATAGACCAAAGCAAGCCTGACTGTAAGACTGGGGGTTGAGGTGTGAACACGCTTTATTATGGGGATTGCCTGACGATTATGCAGCAGGAGATGGATGAAGAAAGCGTTGACCTGATTTATCTTGACCCGCCTTTCAATTCCAAGCGCAACTATCATACCATCTACAAAGACCACACTGGCAATCCTCTGCCCGAGCAGGTTGAGGCATTCTGTGACCAGTGGCTTCTGGACAGCGCGCGGCGGGAAGCGATTGGCAAATTGCAGCGAACGATGATTGAAGCCAGGGTGGGCATCGACCATCACGGCGCCGAGCTTGTGCATCATTTGATTGACGGGCTGCAAGATACACAGCCCGGACTGGCGGCTTATCTGTCCTATATGACCGAGCGGCTGTTGGAAATGAAACGGGTGCTAAAACGCAAGGGCTCCATTTATCTGCACTGCGACCCGACCGCCAGCCATTATATCAAAGTGGTGATGGATATTATCTTTGGGCATAAGAGCTTTCGGAATGAGATTGTGTGGGCATATACGGGTCCAGGGTCACCGCGAATGCGTCAATTCAATCGCAAGCACGATATAATTTTGTGGTATGCAAACGGCAAAACCTGGACATTTAATCGAGACGACGTTCGCCTTCCGTACAAGGATGGTAAGCCTCATACGGGTGGATTTACACACAAGACAGGGCGGAAAGCGGGCACAAATATGAATAAGCAGGTTGCTGAATCGTACACGGGGAAGATACCAGAAGACTGGTGGATTGACATTGCTATTGCGGTGCGGAGTTCAAAAGAACGCCTAGGCTACCCCACGCAAAAGCCCCTGAAATTATTAGACCGCATCATCAAGGCATCATCCAATGAGGGCGATGTCGTCTTTGACCCTTTCTGCGGCTGCGCCACCACCATCGAAGCGGCGCATCGGCTCGGCCGGCGGTGGATTGGCATTGACATCGCCATCCACGCCATCAAGCGGGTGGCCAAGGTGCGGCTCGAAGAGCGGCTGGGGCTGGTTGAAGACAGACACTTCTTTATCAGGGGCATCCCCCATGATAAGGAAGGCGCACGCGATTTATGGCGGCGCGACCCCTATCACTTCCAGCAGTGGTGCGTCGAGGAGGTCAATGGCTTTGTCACCAATCGGCGCACGGCTGACGGCGGCATCGACGGGCGCATCTATTTTGAAATGAATGACGTCAAGAAACTGCAAAATATGATACTGGAGGTCAAGGGCGGTCAGAAGGTGCCGGTCGCCAATCTGCGTTCGCTCATCGGCACGCTCGAAATCAGCAATGCCAAAATGGCCGGCTTGATTGTGATGGAAGAGTTGGGCGAAAGAAAGCGGCGCAACTTCCAGCGTGAAATGGACGGGGCTGGCACAGTAAAAATTAACGGCACTCCCTATCCCAAAGTGCAGCTGCTGACGGTATCCGAAATCCTGAACGGCGCCCGTTTCAAGACGCCCAATGTGCGCGGGCGCAGCGACAGCGGATATAACACCATTCTGCTGCCCGAAGCCTAGCCTCAGCTTGACAATTCAGGGCTTGCTTCGTACTATGGCGCAACCTTGTGATTTAGCTGAACAGGAAAATCATGCGCCTGCCCCCTGCCTTGCTGCTCAGCTTCAGTTTTTTGCTCGGCGCTTGCAGCTTCATGCCGGCGAACACGCCCGATTTGACGCCAAACGCGGACAATATCATTTATGTCACGGCGACGCCACAAGCTCTGCCAAGCCCGCTGCCGACGCCAGCGATTGAGCCGGCGCTGCTGTTGCAGCTGGGCGACAGCTATATGCGCAACGGCTATCTGGAAGACGCCGCCGGCATCTATCGGACGCTGATTGATTATGGCGAAGCGGTCGCGCCGGAATATCGGGCTGACGCTGCCTTTCGTCTGGGGCAAGTGACTTTGCGCGACGGGTATTTCCAGCCGGCGGTGGATGCCCTGACTTTGCTGATTGACCAATTCCCGCAGGCCGCGCAAATCCCGCAAGCCTATTTTCTGCGCGGCGATGCCTGGCTCGGCTTGGCACAATGGCAGCTGGCCATCACCGATTTGCAGCAATACCTGACCCTGCGCCCCAGTCTGATTGACAGTTATGTCTATGAACGGATTGCCGACGCGCAGATTGCCCTGGGGCAGACGGATGCTGCCTTGCAGAATTATGAGCAGGCCATCCATGCCAAACGTTCCACAGTTCCCTTGCTGATTCTCCGCGAGAAGCTGGCGCAAATCTATATCAATCTGGGGCGGCCAGCAGACGCGGTCGCACAATATGACGCCATTCTGGCGGTGGCGCGGAATGTGCCTTATCGCGCCAATATCTCGCTGACAGCGGCACAGGCGCTGCTCGATGGCGGCGATGTCGCAGCCGGTCTGGAGCGCATGAGTCTGGTTTTCAGCGATTATGCAGGTACGGCGACAGCCTATCAGGCCTTGCAGCAGCTTGTCGCGCGGGGCCGGGCCTTCGATGGCTTTCAGCAGGGGCGGGCCGCCTTTATTGCCGCAGATTATCAGGCCGCGATTAAGGCCTTTAACGAATACACCAGCAGCCATCAACTGGCGGCGATTCCGGCCGAATTGCATCTCATGCTGGGACGCGCCTACCGCGCCATTGGCAACTCTGATGCGGCCATGGTCGCGTTTCAGACGATTATCGACCAGTATCCGCAAAGCCCCTTGTTTGGCGATGCCTTGCTGGAACGCGGGCGCACCCGCTTTTTGGCCGGCGACATTCCCGCCGCCATCAGCATGTATCTGTCGATTGCCGATACCTATGACTATCTGGCGCAAGCCGCGGGTGAGGCGCTGTGGCGTGCTGGCTACCTCTATGGCACTGGCGGTCAGGCCAGCCTGTCGCGCCAGGTCTTTGTCCGATTGGCGGATGCTTACCCCAATCACGAGTTGACGACCAATGGCTTGTTCATGGCGGCTTCGGCGGCGATGACCCGTCAGGAGTGGTCGCTTGCCGAAAATCTGTATGTCCGCATCGCCTCGCTGACAAGCGGCGAGGACCAAGCGGCGGCCTATCTCCAGGTTGGGCAGCTGGCGATTGGGCGTGGCGACCAGAATGTGGCGGACGAGGCGCTCGACTTGGCGGTTGCGGCGGCGCCTGACAGTTATTTTGCCGCCCGCGCCGCGGACATTCGCATGGGACGGACTCCGTTTCAGCCGCCGACTGCGTATCGGTTCACCTTTGATGTCAGCGCGGATGTGCAGGTTGCCGAGGCCTGGCTGCGGCAGACCTTTGCCATCGAGGAAACAGGCGATTTATGGCCTTTGTCGGCTGCGCTCAACACCGACCCGCGCATGATACGGGGGCGGGAACTGCAGGCCGTGGGCGCGTTTAGCGAGGCATTCACCGAGTTCGAGGACTTGGTGGACGAGGCGCGGGAGAAGGGTGATGCGCTGTCGAGTTATCGCTTGGCAATCCACCTGCGGGGCATAGGCGTCTTCCGTGAATCCATTATTGCGGCGGCAAACCTGATTATCGCCTCGCAAACGGGCACCCTGCAAGTGCCGTCATTTATCGCCCGACTGCGTTTTCCGGATTATTATATTGACATCATTCGTCCCTTGGCCGAACAGCGAGAAATTGACCCCTTGCTGATGCTGTCGTTGATTCGCCAGGAGAGCCTGTTTAACACCTATGCCACCGCAGCGGCGGACGAAAAAGGCTTGATGCAAGTCATTCCCAGCACCGCGCAATACATTGCCGAAGGTCTGGATTGGCCGGATTATCAGCACAGCGATTTGTTCCGCCCTTATGCCGGTGTGGCTTTTGGCGCTTTTTATCTCGATGAACAGCTAGATTTGTTTGAGCAAAATGCGATTGCGGCTTTGGCGGCTTATAACGCTGGGCCGGGGCGTGCCTATGATTGGAATGCGCTCTCTGGCGGTGACCCCGACCTTTTTATGACCACCATCACGATTGATTCGACGCGTAAATATGTGCAGTACATTTACCGCAACTTCAATATCTATCGGGAGTTGTATGGCATCAGCCAGGCGAATTAGGCGACAGGCTGTGGTTCGCCAAATCATTTCGCCTTCTTGCGGGTTATTTATAATGGAGTGACTTGACTTTGATGTTAAACTAATAGCAAGGCATTTGGACGCTGCGAAAGGGGGACACCGTGCAAGCGCAGCGGTTGCTTGATAACCTTCAGGCACAGCATGACCGCAACATCGACGAATTTTTTGGCAATCCCATTCTGGTTGACAGCTTGCATCAGGCTGCACCTTTCGAGCAGGTCAGCAAAGTAGCGGTCTTGACCGAGGCGTTTTTGCCCAAGGTGGATGGCGTCGCCAAGACAGCCTATCTCACCGTTCGCTATCTACAGGAAACGGGGCGCGAGGTTTTGGTGCTGGCGCCTGATATTGCCGTTGATAATGTGGGCGAATCCCGCGTGATTCCGCTGCCGTCAATCGGTTTGCCCCAGGCCCCCGAAACGCGCATGGCGCTGCCTAATCCGGCTGTCGCCCGACATATCGGGGATTTTCAGCCTGATTTGATTCATCTTTTCAGTCCAGCCGCGATGTCAGTCAACGGCATGGCAGTGGGTCGGCATCTGAACCTGCCCGTGATTGCGAATTATCAGACTGACTTGCCCGGCTATGTCGGCCAATACG
The DNA here is from genome assembly GCA_965214515.1 of Aggregatilineales bacterium. Classification (GTDB taxonomy): domain Bacteria; phylum Chloroflexota; class Anaerolineae; order Aggregatilineales; family Phototrophicaceae; genus UBA6055. Next base: position 1,490,898 of record OZ243955.1, on the reverse strand, counting down.
GCTTGCCGCTCTTGTCGGGGCCTGTCAATCGCTGGCTGCGCTATATTCACAATGGCTGTCATCTCACCCTGGCGCCGACCCGAACCATTATTCGGCAATTGAGGACAGAGGGGTATCGCCGTGTTCGCTATTGGGGGCGGGGCGTGAATACCGAGCGATTTAATCCTGTCCATCGGCGGGCGGAAATGCGTGAGCGGCTGCTGCATGGACGCGACCCGAATTCGCTTTTGTGCATCTTTGTCGGCCGTCTGGCAAACGAAAAGCGGGTGGATTTGCTGATGGATGCCGCTAGGCTGTCGGGTGTATCCCTGACGATTATCGGGGATGGCGCCTTGCGCGAGGAACTCGAAGCGATGTTTGCCGATACTGATGTCTATTTTACTGGCTATTTGATTGGCGATGAGCTTGCGCGGGCTTTTGCCAGCGCCGATGTCTTTGCTTTTACCGGCGAGAACGAAACCTTCGGGCAGGTGATTCAGGAAGCGATGGCATCAGGACTGCCGGCGGTTGTTGTCAATTCTGGGGGGGCGCCGGATGTGATTGAAGACGGCATAACCGGGATGATTGTCGAACCGTCCCCGGCGGATTTCGCCGCGGCGATTCGATACTTGCGCGACCAGCCGCACATCCGCCAACAGATGAGCCGCAGAGCCAGGGAAATAGCGGAACAGCGCCCTTGGTCAGCGCTGATGGCACAGCTTGAAGGCTATTATGAAGAGGCCTGGAAAATGAATCAGCGTTTTAAGAGCTTGTTTGGTTCAACGCGCTATCATTTGCCGACTTCTATTCCAGCGCAGCTTGTGCGGCGGCCACGCAATGCCTCGTAGCTTCAGCCTGAAGGGTTTGCGCTGTGCTTGCGTCGGGCTGAATCAGAGAATGGAAACCCGATATGTCAGGTAAAACCGGGCGGCGAACGCTCGCGCTCGTATCGCATGATGGCAAAAAAGCTGACATGGCTGCTTTTGTGATGGAACACAAAGGGCGCTTGTCCGAATTCAGTCTGGTGGCAACCCAGACGACTGGCAGGCTAATCCATGAGAAAACCGAACTCGAAATCAAGTGCATGTTATCTGGTCCCTACGGCGGGGATGCCCAGATTGCGGCGATGGTTGCCGAAGGTCGCGTTCATGGTGTGTTTTTCTTTGTAGACCCTTTGGGCAAGCACCCGCACGACCCGGATATACAGGGGCTGCTGCGGATTTGCAATGTCCACAATGTCCCGCTGGCGACCAATATCGCCACCGCCAAGCTGCTCATCAATGCCTGACCATGTGCCGCATCAGCCGTGATTTGCCATGCAACAAAGGGCTGGTCTCTGCGTAGTATAGCGCAGGCAGGGCCTCCGCATGGCGGGGAAATAAAGGGAAAGAACGTGGCAGAACCCGATGCGATTATTCTTGAATGGGTAGAAGCGACCAAGAAGGGCGACCAGGATGCCTTTGCCGAGCTGGTCTATACCTTTCAGGATCCGGTGTATAACTTGTGCTATCGGATGTTGGGGGACGGCGGCGAGGCGGAGGATGCCACCCAGGAGGCTTTTCTGCGTGCCTATACCCATATCCATCGTTATGATACCGGGCGCTCCTTCAAAACCTGGGTGATGTCGATTGCCTCGAATCATTGCATTGACCGCTTGCGAAAGCGCCGCGTGCAGTATGTATCGCTGGATGATGAGCCGACCGCAGCCGTGCTTGCCTTGAGCAGCAGCGACCCCCTGCCCGAACAGCAAACCCTGCAAAACGAGCGCAGTGAGGTAATCCAGGAATTGCTGTTAAAGCTGGATGCTGGCTATCGCGCTGCGGTGATTTTGCGTTACTGGTATGACTACTCGTATGCGGAGATTGCCCAGACGATGAACACCACCGAAAGCGCCATAAAAAGCCGTCTATTTCGCGCTAGGCGCACACTGGCTGGTTTAATCGGCGAGGCAAGTGATGAAGATGGGCTAAGGAATCCGCAACTGAAAGGAAACTAGGATGTCCGACAAGCACAGCCTGCAACGACAGGATATGATGCAAGAATCGATTGATGGTCAGCTTTCCGCAGAGTTGTCGCGGCAGTTATTTGATATTCTGGATCGAGATCAATCTGCCGCCCGGGAATATGACCGCTTGCAGCGGGTCGATGTGCTGTTTAAGCGGGCGTCCCATCGGCGTGCGCCTGCTCGTCTGGCGGCTACCATCATGGCGCGTCTGGCAAGGCAGGTCGAAACGGAAACCCAACTGTCTGACCTGCCGCTCGAAACGCAAAGGGTGATGATGCTGAGCCTGTCCGCCTCGATGATGGCGATGATGCCCCTTATGGAAGCCGCCTCGTGGCTGGTGCTTCATGCCCATCGTGACCCCAAATTGCTAAGCGAAGTGATGATTCACACCATCGGCTGGATGTCATTTGCGACCGATGCCTTGATTTTGCTGCTGGAAGATGCGGAAAATCTGGCACGGACACAGCCCGAAGTAGCGGCGGCAACCCTGGCGCTGACGCCCTATATGTTGGAAAGCCTGCTGGATTATCTGGATGAGACTCTGGCTGCGGAATCTCCGCAGGATTAGTGCCAGCCTCCCGAACAGGAACATGAAAGGGGTACAGCCCCAAACCGTACCCCTTGAGAACGCTCCCTGCGCTGCCATTCAGTTCACATTCTCATCCGGTATCATCTCAATTTTGCGGACTTTGAAAGTAACGATGCCATCCGGCACTTCTATCTTGACGCGGTCGCCAACCTGTTTCCCCAGCAGCCCCCGCCCGACTGGCGAATCCAGCGAGACGCCGCGGCGTCCGTGTGTAATCTCTTCCGTATCGAGCAAATCCATCGTGAAGACTTCTTTTTCCACCGTGTCATAGACGGTCACCCGATTGCCAGGGGTAATCGTATTCGGGTCTTCGTCGGCGTCGATGATTTCGGCACGCGCCAGCACATTTTGCAAATGAGAAACACGCTCATCCAAACGCTCTTTGGAAATCATCGCATCAAAAAACACGGCTTCCTCACCTTGGTCATCTTCGCGGGCTTCGGCAAGCATCTCCGCGACTTTCGAGTTTTCTTCACTCGTGAGGATGTTGAGCTCGCGCTTCAGTTTTTCGTATCCTGGACGGGTCAACCGAATTCGTCTTTCTGCCATGATTCATTCCTTTCCTGTTTAATAAACCCGCGTAAGGGTTTGCAGCCCGGTTGATGGTCGGGTGTGACTTCGGGCTGAATGCAACTCATTTTGTATACGGCAATTCATGCAAAAAGTCTTGCTATCCGCAAGCAGCAAATAAATGTGGATAGTAGACGAAACGCCCTGCCAACCCTGTGACAGGACGTATATGCGTATATCATATAAGGCCATGTGCATGAATTACATTAGAATATGATGATGACCCCAAATTGCCCACTTAATAATAGATTTTGCTATAATCAGAGTGAATTGTCAACTGATTGGAAACGGGATTGGACATGGGACAGATTTTAATATCCACGCAAGATGAGGTTTCCGGTTTTGAAATCACCCATACGTTGGGTTTGGTGCGGGGCAGCACCGTTCGGGCGCGGAATGCGATTCGGGATATTTCGGCCGGCATTAAGACCATCTTTGGCGGCGAAATCAGCGAATACACCCAGCTTTTGACCGAAGCTCGCAATCAAGCGATTGAGCGTATGTTAGCGGATGCCGAAGGCCGTGGAGCGGATGCGGTGGTCGCCGTGCGTTTTGAAACCGCCGATGTGCTTCAGGGCGTTGCCGAGATGTATGTCTATGGAACAGCCGTCAAACTGCGTAAGCTGTGATGCAGTGCTGCTGTCCTAGCCATAAACTTGCGGGTTGACGCAGGTCGGGAGCGGCTGTCCCGTGATGCCAGCAATAAGGTTATCAACCGCCATCTCCGCCATCTTGCGGCGTGTGGCCACGCTGGCGCTGGCAATATGCGGCATCACTACGCAATTATCCAGGGTCAGGAGCGGGTCGTCCAGCGGGATGGGTTCGGGTTCAGTCACATCCAGCCCCGCCGCCAGAATATCCCCGCTCCGCAGCGCGTCATAAAGCGCCTTGGAATCAACGACAGTCCCCCGTGCCGTATTCACCAGGACAGCCGTCGGTTTCATCATCCCAAGCTCGGCTGCGCCAATCATGTGATGCGTTTTTGCCGTCAGCGGGACGTGCAGGCTGACATAATCGCTGTTTGCCAATAATTCATCCAGACTAACCTGTTCGGCGCCCATTTCACTGATAGCCGCCTCGGGTATGTCGTTATGCACCAGAATCCGCATCCCGAACCCCTGCGCCCGCCGTGCCACCGCCTGTCCGATGCGCCCAAAGCCGATGATGCCCAGCGTTGCCCCAAAAATGTCCTGACCAGCCAACACGGTTGGATGCCAGGTTTTCCAGTGACCCGCTTTGATGTAAGCCTGTGCTTCGGGGATGCGCCGTGCCACCGCCATCAGCAGCGCAAAGGCGAAATCGGCTGTCGTTTCCGTCAGCACGCCCGGCGTATTGCCGACTGGAATGCCGCGTTCGCTGGCGGCGGGGACATCAATGTTGTCGTAGCCCACCGCCATATTGCTGATGACTTTAAGCTGTGGAGAAGCATCTATCAGAGCAGCATCGATGCGGTCGGTCAGCAAGCAGAGCAAGCCATCAAGCTCGCTTGTTTTTCGCCGCAGAGTTTCATAGTCGGGCGGCAGGAAATCTTGCCAGACCTCAAGCTGGCACTGCTCCGCCAGACGCTCCATAGCTGCCGCTGGCAGCTTGCGGGTTGCGAATACTTTTGCCTTGCTCATGGTAACGCTCCTGTTATGTTTGTTGCCCAAACGGGAAATTAACCTGCCAGCGCCAGCGAAACCTTGACCCATGTCCCGTTTTTCGGCTCGCTGCTGATGGAGATTGCGCCGCCGCTCTGTTCGATGAATGTCTTTGCCAGATGCAAACCCAGCCCAAGCCCGGGATTGCCCTCGTCAGATTGCCAGAAGGGCTGAAAGGGCTGCTTCATGCTGTCGCTGCTGAAGCCATTCCCGGCATCGCGGATGGTGATGTCGATGCTTTCCATATAATGCTGCGCCTCAATGCTGAAGCTGTCTACACTGGCGTGCTGCTTGACATTGTGGGCGATTTCCCCAAAAGCATAAGCCAGACAAGCCTCATCGCCAAGAATGCAGAAGGGCAGCGCAAAATCCGGTACGACAAACTCGGGCAGGATGGCCTTCACTTTTTGGGTCAAGGCCGAGCTGCCAAATGCTTTTCTCGAATAAACCACTTTGTCATGCTTCAGCAGCGAGTAGCGCCACAGGTTGCTCATCATGTGTTCAATCGAAGCGACGGCAGCGACCACAAATTCCATCACCTCCAGCTGTTCCTCGATGAGTTCGCCGTCAAAGCCAGCAATCAGATTATCGAGATTCATTTTGGTCGGGCGAATCAAACGCTGAAAACGTTCCAGCACAATCGGGCGGGTTGCCGCATTTTCAATGCCCAGAGCGGTGATGACATCCATCACCAGGGTGTGGAGTCCCCAGCAATAAGCATGAATCCGCTTGTAACACTCGCGCTGGTCGCCACTGGTTGGCCCAAATGCTCCGACGATAAGCGATTCCATCGAGACGATGATGTCGCTGACTGGATCCAGGAGTTTGTTATAAGATATGTTTGCCATGAGATGAGGCCGCTTTCCGACTCGGCTGCAAGTTTATTATGGCACAAAAGCGGAGGGCCGCGCAGCCAGCGCTGAACTATTCCGCCTGCCACCGTAAAAGTCAGAGGCGGCGTTTCCCGCCGCTGCCCAGGGATTTTCTCGCTTGGTCGAGATTGACGGCTTGACCGATTACCGATTGGTAGAAGGATTGGTCGTAGGTGCGCGGTTTAATCACAACTGGCATCGGCACGGCATGACCCATAATAATCGCCTGCTGTTTGGTCTCCAACCTTGCCAGCACCTCACGCAGACCACTGGCGCCACTGATGCCATTTAACACCGCTGTAATATCCCGTTCGTTGTCGAGCAGGGCGGTGACACGAGTGCCAATCTGCGACATGACCTCCTCATCAATGGCGCTGGGGCGCTGGTCAACCACCAGCAGGGTCACGTTGTATTTGCGCATCTCCCGCGCGATGATGCCGAAGGTGGTTTGGCTGGCGACCTGCGGCTCCAGGAATTTATGCGCCTCCTCAATCGTAATCAGCAGCTGTGGCGGGGCGACGCTGTTATCGCCCAGCGATTTGTCAACCATCTCGATATAGCGCTGATGGATGCGGCGGGTGAGATAATTCGCCACCAGCATATAGGCACCCAGCATATTGCCATATTTGCCAAATTCTAGCACGACGCTCTTTTTCTGATTGACGAGATATTCGATGATTTTCTGCACGCTGTCGCGGCTTTGCTCTTGAATCAGGAAATCCCAGCGTTCAAAACGTTGCAGACGGCGCTGCAATGCCGACAGCGTGCCGCCGCCGATGTTGGTGCTGCCAACCACATTATCGAAATCGTCTGGGCTGCCCGTGAGCAGACGTGCAATCCAGGCTTGCCCCCATAACTTGTACAGCCGATGGGCGGCATCCATCATTGTATCGGACAGGTTCATGCTGACTTTCAGCATGGCAATGTCTTCGGGCTCGATTTCGTCATATCCCAGCTTGATGGCGAAATCGTATTTGGCCTTGCGCCGCCGTGACGAGGCCTCATCCAGTGTCAGAATCACGACCTTGTTCCCGAATAACTGCTTCAGCCCCTTGACCTTGGGGCCGCGTTCGTCGGTGACTTCCCAGCCATAATCATTGTGCATATCAAAAATCAGGCTGACGCCGATGCCGCGATGAATCACGCCCGCCATCAACACGCGCGTCAAAAAGCTCTTGCCCGTGCCGGATTTGCCGAAGACGCCAACCGAACGCTCCACCAGCCGCTTCAGGTCGAGATTGATTTGCGTTTCCTGCAATTCCGGTGGCGAGCCGATATGGAAGTGCGTATCGTCGTCATCGCCAAAGACCTTGTTGACATCGTCTTCGGTCGCATTGAAGGCTTGCCGAAAGTGTCCAGGAATGGTCTTGACCGGCAAGGGGCCCTCGCGCTCGTCAATCACCAGCATGGGCATGACCTTGATAATGCTATAGACGATGGTGCCATTATAGATTTCTGTCAGAAAGCGGTCGTTGATGTCGGGCGGGTCGCTTTCGATGTGTGGATTGGTTGTATTCAGCGAGATGTCGTTAATCATGCAAAAGAAGCGTTTGTGCTGCCCGCGTATGACGATATAACGCCCGATAGCCAGTTCTTCAATGGCGACATGCGGGTCGAGTTTGATAGACAGGCCGCGGCTGATCGACCCGCCGACGACCACTCCCAGTTTGTCGCCTGATTGCCTTTGTGCCACAAAATCCTCAAAGCCATCAAACCAGGCATCCAGGTCATTCACATTGTCGGGTCGGTTCTCCATATACGGCTCCACTTCATGCTGCCTGCCCTGTTACAGTATATCGCTTTGGGCATGGGCTGTGAATACATGGCTTTCCCGTGCGGCATCAAACAAAAACAGCCAGCCGCGGGCTGACTGCTTTCATGGGTTTGGCGGCCGTCCATCCTACTTGAGTTCGACGACAGCGCCAGCTTCTTCGAGCTTGGATTTGCCTTCTTCAGCCATATCTTTGCTGACTTCTTCCAGCACAGTCGCTGGCGCGGATTCGACCAGTTGCTTGGCCTCTTTCAATCCAAGCGGCGTGATAGCACGGACTGCCTTGATGACATTGATTTTCTTGGGACCGATTTCTTTGAGAATGACATCAAATTCGGTCTGCTCTTCTTCGGGTTCCTCATCAGCAGCGGCGCCAGCGCCAGCCGCCATCATCATCATGCCGCCACCCACAGCGGCTTCAACGCCCCAGGCGTCTTCGAGCTTGGTCTTGAGTTCAGCGGCTTCCAAAATAGTCAGGGCGCTGAGTTCTTCTACTAATTTATCGAGGTCTGGCATGGTTCTTCCTTTTCTCCAGGCTGTCGCCATCGACAGCCGCTTATGTGAATGCAAATGTCATTTCCGATACAGGCACAGGGCCCGCTTTGGTTATCCGCCGCTTTCTGCTTGTTCTTCGTGTTTGTCCAGATACGCTTGCAGGACGTTGACGACGCCGCCCGTCGCTTGATACAGCGCATTGACGACGCCCTGCGCCGGCGAAATCACCAAGCCAGCAAGCTGCGCCCGCAGTTCATCGAGAGTTGGCAGCTTGGAAACGGTCTCGACCTGTTGAGCATCGAGAATATCCCCGCTCATCACACCGCCGGTCACCTGCATCTTCTCGCTGAAATTTTCGTCCTCAATGTGTTTGATGACCGCTCTGGAAACACCGGGCATATTATCACGCCCGAATATGATGGCGACTGGGCCTTGCAGCAAGTCCTCCGGTACAATCCAGTCTGCTTGTTCCAGCGCTTTGCGAATCAGGGTATTCTTGGCGACCGTGTACAATCCGTTCTGCTCACGGACGACATGGCGCATCCCTTGAATCTGGGTGACAGTCAGCCCCTGTGTTTTCACTAGGACAAAGCCGTCACTCTCATTGAGCATATCAACATACCTGGCGACAAGCTCTTGTTTCTTCGCTCTTGAAATTGGCAAGCATCGCTCCTTTCTCTGTCAGCCCTGGGTCTGTCATCACACTGACCGGGCTAACCCGACCGAATCAAAAAAGCGACCCGCAGGCAGAGGTCGCTGCAACATTCAAACATCAAACACTGAGTGAAGGTTTTCGCGTTCCCCTCGGTCGGAGATTAAGGGCATTGCCCGCCGACTGTCTACGGATGACATCGCTATATGGTTATTAACCCGAAACGAATTATCAGAGATGATGTCGATAGAGTCAAGCCTTGGTTTTGCGATTTGACGGCAATGGCTCGATGCGCTATAACCAGGCAGGTTGACAACATGTTTGGGACAGGTGAGGTATGGAATTAGACCGCGACGCATTGCAAAAACAGATTCATCAGTTGTATGCCAAAGAACATGCCGAACTCGGTGAAGCTGGTACGATTGAACATCTGGAGCGCGGCAAAGCCTGGCAGCTTGCGGGGACGCTGAATGCGGGCGGGGTTCTAGTATTCCCCCACGCTGACGTGCATGACTGTGGCTATCAGATTGCCGCCTGTGTTCATGCAGCGCTGGACAGTGGCGCCGACAGGGTGGTGGTGTTAAGTGTGCTGCATGCCTTTAATCAGGCGATGGAAGCGGCGCGGGTGGCGGTCGCAGAGGGCGGAGACCCCGCCGAATCGGAGTTTTGGGGGATTCAGGGGCCCGGCATTGGGGGACGCATCGAATGGACGGGCGACCATGCGCTCATCAGTTGGCGGCATTTTTGGGAGGCAGAGGTCAAACGGCGCGGACTGCCAGCTGCCAAAGTCCCCAAAGTTTATGAACGCTATCCCTATCTGGCAGGTGGCAAGCCAGAGCGTTTGCCCGGCATCGATGAACTGGGGCGCTTGATGGAAGACGCGGTTGTTGTCACGACGGCGGATCCCTTCCATCACGGGATTGGCTATGGCGATGCGCCTGAAGAGACTTATGACCATGATGAGCAGGGTCTCGCGCATGCCAAATCGGTTATCGAAGCCGGCATTCGCATCCTGGAACAGGGGGACTATTGGGCGTATAACCAGCATTGTGTCGAAGTGAAAAGCGATGCCCGCGATACCGGGCAGGTCTATCGTTATCTGCGTGGCGCCATGACGGGCGAGGTGCTTGACATCAGTTATACGGATTCGTCCGAGTTGTATGACCAGCCCAAACCGACCTGGGTTGCCGGGGCGCTGATTGAGTGGAAGCCGAGTCGCTAAGGTTTGACTGCGAGTTTCAGCCGTCCCTGCTTTCGCTGCCGCTGATGTCCAGCCCGACTTCGATGTGCTTGAGCGCATCCTGAAGCCTTTGCTGGCGCAGGCTTTGTGTCAGGTCGCCGCGGGTTCGCTCCAGGACACTGCGCACGATGTCGGTTTGGCGGCGCAGGCCGTGCGTCAGGGCATCGGGGAAATCGAATGTGACCAGTTGGTCGTAGATTTCGTCCATGACACGCAGCAGATTTTCGGCTGTCTGGCTGTGCGCGTCCTCGCGGCGCATAATGTCGAGGATAAACCGCCGCAGTTCCGTCGCGGCTTCGCCCAGCCCTTTGAGATAGGTCGAACTTTCGATATCAAGCTCGCTTAATGTTGGCAAAGGCTGTTCTCGAATAATCGCGTAAGTGATGAAAGCCTCGGCGGCTTCCTTGAGCGCGTCCTGCGTGTAACCCGTGTAATATAGGGACGGAAAATCAGCCACTACGGCTTTGAGTTCATGTGCGCCGCGTTGGACCTCTGCCAGTTTGGCATCGGCGCTGACCCAATCGTGGCGATGAATCGCGCGGATGCTCTCGGAGCTATGTCGAATCAGTGTCCGTGAGAGGACGATTGCCTGGTCGCGGGCGGCATTGCGTTCTTCCAAATCTTCGCGTATGACATTACAGATTGCGTTGAGGTTATCCATTGTCGTCCTCATTAGTGGCTGAACAATAGGGATATTATAACGGATTGGGTCTCGCATCGGCATCAAACGAACTTGTGTTCCATTGCTTTTTCCGCTTAAATAGGCTTGGCAAGGGCAAATTTTAGAAAGCAAGGGGGTATGAGTCAAATGGTTGGACGCATTCTCCGCGCCAGCACCCGTGGCTTTGATTGTGGCATTCACAGCAACGGGATTAACGAGGCGCACAACTTCGGGTCATTTGTCAAAGCGCCGATTGTCAATGATGCCTCTATTTATACGATTGGCGTTATTTATCGGATGGAAATCAAAGACGACCAATTAGTAACCGAATTGGTCATGGGTGAGCAGGTGCCCTTTAATGTCTTGCAAGACCAACGTCAAAATCGCATGATTCCAGTCGAAATCAAAGTGCTTAATATCGGTTTTGCCGATAAGAACGGATTCGTCTATCGCTTGCCGCCGCGCCCGCCGATGAGCTTATCGGATGTCGAAGGCTGCACGGGGGAGGAAATCCATGCCTTCACGCAGCACCTTGGTTATTTGCGGCTGATATTGGGCGCCGCGGAAGTCCCGACTGACGATTTGACCGCGGCAGCCATTCGTGCGGCGGCAAATGTCCGACCTGAAGCTGAATATCGGGATTTTCTGGTTGCCTGCGGGCAGCAGGTCGCCCGTGACCTGTCGCATGATTTGAAGCGCCTGTCCCATGTGCTGTCACTGATTCGCCCCTGATTGGGGAGGGATTTACCATGCCGACCTATATCTACAAAATTCAGCCCGTTCGTCCCGAAATGCTGTCCGAAGGACCCACCGCAGACGAAGCTCGCATCACGAACGAACATTTTGCGTATCTGCGGCAGCTGATGGACGATGGCATTCTGATACTCGCCGGGCGCACGCTCAACACGGATGACACCTCCTTTGGCATCGCTGTCTTTGAGGCGCGGGACGATGAGCATATCCGTCAAATCACGGCGCGGGATCCAGGCGTGGCACAAAAACTTTTCCGTGCCGAGTGGTATCCTTATCGAATGGCCCTGCTCGAACCCAAGAATGTGCGCGAGGGATAATCCATGCTGAATAAATCACCCAAGCACATCCTCGCTGCCTGTGCGCTGATATGGAATCAGGCTGGCGATGTTCTCCTCGTCAGAACGGAACGCCGCGGCTGGGAGATTCCTGGCGGACAAATCGAAGAGGGTGAAACGCTGATTCAAGGGCTTCAGCGTGAGATTTATGAGGAAAGCGGGGTGCGCGTTTCGATAGGCAGGCTGGCCGTTGTCAACAGCAACCTGGATCGTTCGGTCATGATTTTCGGCTTTCAGGCGCAGTACCTTGATGGAGAATTGCGACCGAGCAGCGAAACGCCCGAAGTGCGCTGGGCAAACCCTAAGCTGGCATTGTCGCTGATAACCCATTCCGCAGCGCATCAGCGGGTGCGCGATATGGTTGATGGCAGGCAAAGGGCGCTGTATCGCGCTTATCGGACGAATCCCTATCGCATCATCGAGAGCCGCGAGCTTTATTGAATGGGCTTGCGGGCGGGTGTGCCTGCCTGGCGCGGATAATGGCGAGGTGTCTGCTTTATCTTGTCGATGACTGCCAGATGGCGCGGATGGTCAAGGGTCGGCAGGTTGATTTCTTCAATGGCAGACAATTCACCGCCGAGCCTGGATATGGCTTTGGCGGCGCTGCTGGTTTCTTTGCGGGCCTCACTTCCCAGCATCGCAATCACCAGGCCTCCAGGCTTGGCAAGCGGCAACGTGTATTCCATCAGGACGGGCATTCTGGCGACCGCGCGGGCGGTCACAATGTCGTACATATCCCGATGGTCGGGATGCATGCCCGCATCCTCGGCACGGGCATGCAGGCTGCGGATGTTTTCGAGACCCAATGCCTGACCCGCGTGGTCGATGAATCGCAGCTTCTTGCGGGTCGCATCAAGCAAGGTGACATGCAGGTTCGGCCATGCGATTGCCAGCGCCAGCCCCGGGAATCCGGCGCCAGTGCCAACATCCACCAAGCGCAAGCCCTCAAAACGGGGAATCACCTTAACCAATGTGAGTGAATCCAGATAATGTTTGATGGCGATTTCAGTCCGGTCTTTGATGGCGGTCAGGTTCATCCCCTGATTCCAGTCAAGCAGCAGTTCGCTTAGCTGGCTGAACTTCTGAAGCTGTGCCAGCGACAGATTGAGCTTCAGCAGGGATTGAGCGTGTTCTGCCAGGATGGACACGTTTTCGGCAGATTTCTCCCGTATCATCAGTCGTTATAGGTGTGCAAGGGCATCGCTGGCTGCTCGTGGATAACGGCAAGCCCCCAAGGGTTCTTTTGTATTCTGAAGCGACAGCCGCTGCCCAGCCTCTCGTTTGCGGTGCCAGGGCCGAAGTCCTCATAGCCGTCGGTGATGGGGCTGCGCCACCCCAAGGCAAAGGTGATTTCATAGCTGCCGGGTTTCCATTTATCCCCCAGCTTCACTGTATAGAAGACCCACCAATCACTGCTGCCGGGCACTTGTTTAATCGCGCTGACCTTGACGTCGGGGAAGGTTTGCCCGTTGAGCTTAATTGCATACTCTGCGTTGGCGATATGACTGGCGACCTGTTCAGGCCTTTGGGCGAACCATGACCAGAAGACCGTGATTTCGTCGGTGTCATAGATAAGACCTGGATCCGCTCCCGCAACATAATCGCATTCGGCAAAAATCAGGCCCGGGTTGGCGGTTCGTCCGTGAACAGCCCGCTCGCTGGGACGGGCGCCGATTTGCACAATCGGCTCTGGCGGCTGATAATAGACCGGATTCAGCAGGCCGCCGTCGGGTGTGAACACGCCCGAAGACGAGACAATCGCGCCAGTCTCATCGTCTGTCGAAATCTCCCTGTCAGCCAGCGTACTGCCCGGCTCGGCGCATTCCCCCAAAAAGTCATCCGAGGGCTCCTGGAAGATAGTATCGTCTGGGTTGCTTTCGCTGGCCATGCGAATCACAACGCTAATGGGTGTCCCTGTCGCGCGGGTCTCTCGACCCAGCCAATAAATCTCCTGACTGGTCGCATAATTGCCGTTGACGCTGACGCGCCGCAAGCCCGTAATCGGCTCACCGCCGCCGCCGAAGAGGTCGAAGGCCTGATAATAGATGTCATAACCGACTTGTATGGTCCCCTGGAAATCAATCACCAGGCGGTCTTCGCAGGCGCTATAGAACCACTCGATGGTCGAGGGGAAATCGAGGTTGTCCTGTGCCTGCGACATCATCGAAACAGTCAGCAGAAAAAGGATGCCTGTCAAGAATTTGCGTACTCGCATAAGATGCCTCCCTGTCTGATACAGAATAAGACAGTCAGTTGGCACAAGTCTACCCCAAAACCCGAAATATCTCAGCCCTGTTTTCGGGTTTATGGGTCTCTCTGGCTGACAAACTATGTTCAGGTTTTGTTTTGTCACTTAAAATACTTTCAAGCTGTTGATAGACAAGCATAAAGGACAGGCTCAAGGTGGGCAAACAAACGATTTGCATCTTGCAGGGCGACCAAACCGGGCAGGAATTGCTGGATGAAGCGCTGCGCACGTTGGATCCGAGTGTGATTCGCGTGGATAATCTCGAATTTGAGATTTTTGATTTGTCGCTGGAAAACAGACGCCGAACGAAAAATGAAGTCGTGCGCGCGGCAGCGGCACGGATTGTCGAAACCGGATTGGGCATCAAGGCGGCGACCATCACACCTGACGACCCCGATGATGTCGGCAGCCCCAATGCGCTCCTGCGCGAATGGATTGACGGGAGCGTGATTCTGCGCACCGGGCGGCGCATTCCTTCCGTGCGTCCACTGGCTGGCTTCCATGCGCCCATTGCGGTCGTGCGGATGGCAGTCGAAGGCGCGTATGCGGCGGAAGAATGGCGCGAGGGCGAAGGGCTGGCGGAAATCGCCTACAGCAAACGTTACATCACCCGCCGAACCTGCCGCGCGGTAGCGGAATTTACCTTTCAGTATGCCCGACGCACGGGCGCGACTGTTTTTGGCGGTCCCAAGTTCACCGTGAGCCCGACTTATGAAGGATTGTTCAAGGAAGAGCTTGACCGCGCTGCCGAACTTTATCCGCAGGTGCGCTACAATCCGCAGCTTATTGACGCGACCTATGCGCTTTTATTGGAGACCTCCGGTGAGGCTTTGGTGATTCCGGCTTTGAATCGTGACGGGGATGCGCTTAGCGACCTGGTTCTAAAGATGTTTGGTACAATCGCTGGTGCGGAGTCCATTATTTTCGCCTTTGACGGCGATTTTAATGTCAAGGTTGCCCTGACAGAAGCGCCTCATGGCACAGTGCCGAGCCTGATGGGAAAAAACATCGCCAATCCGATGGCGATGATTCTGGCTTGTGGCGCGGTGCTGCGCCATATTGACACCAAAGAGGCGTCCAATGCAAGCCGTGCGCTTTATGAAGCGACCTTGGAAGCGGTTTATAATGGCATCAAAACTCCCGATTTGGGAGGCCGGGCAAGCACCTCGGAATTTGTTGATGAAGTCATCCGCGAAGTCCGCGGCAAACTTGAAATATGGGATGCGCTGGGTAACTAATGCCAAAGGATAAAGCATGGGCGGAAACCTTGACCGCGATGTGGCGGAACTGTGGACGCTGCTGTTTGATATTGTTGCCGATGGCGAAAAACGTCTCGCCAGTCATTTTGACGCCCATCAGCTGACGCCACCGCAATTTTATGTCCTCAAAACGCTTTCGGAGAACGAGGGCGAATGTCGAATTGGTGATATTGCGCGAGACCATCACCTGACCAGTGCCACCATGACCGGCCTGGTCAAGCGCCTCGAAGCGATGAACCCGCCGCTGGTCAAACGTCAGCGCAGCGTCACGGATGGGCGTTCGGTTGATGTGCTGCTGACGGCGGAAGGCGCAAGGCGCTTTGTTGCCGTGCAGCGCGGCCTGATGGCGCAGCTGCGGGCGGTCTTTGGTTTGCTGCCCGATGCCGAACGGCGCGACATTATTGCCAAAGTCCGCCTGTATTTTACCATCTTCTCACAGCGGTTTCCGGCTGAAGGCGTCTAGGCATCGATGTATTTGTCGAACCAGTTGACCATCTCGGTTAAACGGCTGATGCGATGATTGGGCTCGCCACTGCGCGAAAGTTCGTGGCCTTCGCGGGGATAGCGCAGCATACGAATGGGCGTCTTCGTCGCGCGGCGCACCCAAGCGAAAAGCTGTTCTGCCTGTTCGATAGGTACGCGGAAGTCGTTTTCGGCATGAATCAGCAGGAGTGGGGTTTTGATGCTGGCGGCATATTTCAGCGGCGAATTATCCCAGAAGACATCGTGATTTTCCCAGGGTTCGGCATCAAACTCGTTGGACATAAGCAGGGGGACATCGGATGTGCCATAGAAACTGGATATGTTGTAGACGCCGCGCTGCGCTACGGCCGCGCTGAATCGGTCGGTATGTGTGATAATCCAGGCGGTCATATAACCCCCGTATGAACCTCCCGTAAGGGCCATTCTGTTCTCGTCAGCGATGCCAAGTTCGAGGAAGGCATCGACGCCGGCCATAATGTCGTCCATCGCCACGGGACCCCAGGCGGCATGAAGTTTGCGCATGAAGTCTTCGCCATAACCGCCGCTGCCATGTGGAT
The DNA here is from genome assembly GCA_965214515.1 of Aggregatilineales bacterium. GTDB lineage: Bacteria > Chloroflexota > Anaerolineae > Aggregatilineales > Phototrophicaceae > UBA6055. Next base: position 1,474,789 of record OZ243955.1, on the reverse strand, counting down.
TGCAATAGAAGACGGCATAACCGCAAGCGGCGTGGAATTGCCATTCATGCCACATCGTCTTGGTCGAATAGCTCCAGGCAGCATGGGGCCCGCCGTGAATGTTGAGCGCGAGCGGGTGCTTTTTGCCAGCTTCATAACCCACCGGACAGATATACCAGCCCTGCACTTCGCCATGTGGCGACTGGAAGCGCAGTTCGTGAAGGTCTTGCACGATGACTTCTTCCAGCCAGGCATGATTGAATTGGCTGGCTTCGACAAAGCGGTCACCCGACAGCGTGTACAACTCCTGCGGATTCCGCGGCGTCGAAACCGTCATCGCCAGGCTGCCGCCTATGCCGATGTCGATTTGTTCAATATCGCAGATGCCAGCATGAAGCTGCTGCGAGGCATCGGATTCGGGGTCATAAAGCCAGGGCAGGACAGTGCCTTCGCTCTCGAGCGTGAATGCCAGTTTGCTATCGGGTGACCACGCCCAGTCCATGACTTCGCGGTCATGCGCTTCATTGACGATGCGCACATCCGAGCCGTCAGCTGCCATGACCAGCAGCCGCATCGGAATATCCGTGACGCCAATCAGACTGCGGCCACAAGCCAGCCATTTGCCATCGGGTGAGGGGGTCGGCAGATAGACGCTGTATTCACCGTCTGTTATCGCTTCGGCTTCGCCGCTGGCTGCATCGAGCCTGAAGATGTTTTCCGCACGCCAGGGTTCGTCGCCTTCGGGGTTGACAGTGCGCGAGGTGAAGATGGATTCGCCATCAGCCGACCAGCAGGGACGGGCATGGTTGGCGTTCATATCGGTCAGACGGCGCGGCTTGGCATCGTCGGACGGCTCGCCGCTGGCGATGACATACACCTGATTGTAGCGCTCATCAACATAAGAGGTGCCTTGGCGATAGGGGATGCGCCACATGGGGCGCGGGTCCCAACGGCTTTTCTCATCTTCAGCCTGGCGCTCTTGGCGATGTTTTGCCTCCAGTTTGTCTTTCGGCTTGGGCTGCGGTTCTTCCTCGGCATCCTCCCTGGCACGTTCTTCGGCGCTCATCGGCGACAGGAAGGCAATCTGTTGGCCATCGGGCGACCAATCGGGCGTATGAGCGCCGTTCTCCATGCTGGTCAGCGTCCGCGCCTCGCCGCCCGCGCCGGCTGTGGGCAGCAGATAGATTTGCGGCTTGCCAGCGCGGCTGGATACAAAGGCAAGCTGCCTGCCATCGGGCGACCAGCTTGGCTGGCTGTCCCTGTCGCCCCGTGTCAGTTGAAAGGCCTTGCCGCCAGCCATCGGGTAAAGCCAGATGTTGCGCTTGTAGGTCTTTTCGAGCGGGTCGGGCGTCACTTTGACAAAGGCAGCCCAGCAACCATCGGGGCTGATTTGAGGGTCTTGCACATAATGGATTTTGTTGAGGTCTTCGGCTGTTATCGGACGTTTTAGGGTGTCCATCGTGGTTTCCTTTCCAGACGCTAAACTTTGACAAGCGGCCGGCCCGCTTGCAGCAAATCCTCGAAATCAGCTTGTCTCACCAGGGTTATAAGGGGACATGGGGCTTGCGGCGCCGCGGGCATCGGGCGAAGTTCAAGCTGCCACCAGCCGGTATCATGCCAGCCCTCCAATTTGTATCCCATGTTTTCAAAGACGCCAATTTTCCTGAAGCCAAGCGTCTCATGGGCGCGGACGCTGCCGTGATTGGGGAGCGCAATCACACCGATAACATTGCAGTAACCCTGCTGGCGCAAAATTGCCAATAGCGAGGTGTACAAAGCGCGAGCGATGCCGCGCCGCTGATAATCCTGATGGACATACACGGTTGTCTCAGCTGTCCATTGATAGGCAAAACGCGATCGGAACGAACTGGCATAAGCATAGCCGACGATTTGGCGCTTGATTTCGCAAACCAGCCAGGGATATTGCTGCAAGGTTTTGGTGATGCGTGCGGCGATTTCTTTGACATCGGGCGGCGCTTGTTCAAATGAAATCGCGGTATCCCGCACAATCGGGCTGTAAATCTCATAAATCTGTGGCGCATCAGCTGTGGACGCCAGACGGATGGTTATGCTCATAGCGGCTTCGGTGTTCAACTTGTGTTCACGAATTGAGTTTGATATTGTATCCGAAAATGAAACGCAGGCATATAGATGGTTGCCATATCATGCCAATATGGATTGCGCCCCCAAATTTTTACATGAAATTTACATAAGCATGACGCCTCTGTCCCCTTTATGCGTGATAATGATGACAAAATGAACCAGTTTGAAACCTGTTTATAAGGGACTGCCGATGAGTGATGCCATTCTGGTGGTGGATGACGAACAGCGGATTATCGACTTGGCCAAGATGTATCTTGAGCAGGATGGCTATCGTGTGATGAGCGCGACTGACGGCGTTAATGCGCTGTGGACGATTCTGGAGGACAAACCCAATCTGGTTGTGCTGGATTTGATGCTGCCGGGCATGGACGGGCTGGAGGTTTGCCGCCGAGTCCGCACCGAATCGGATGTGCCGATTATTATGCTGACGGCACGGAGTGATGACATCGATAAAATTGTCGGCTTGGAACTGGGGGCGGATGATTATTTGACGAAACCATTTAACCCGCGTGAGTTGGTCGCCCGCGTCAAAGCGATTCTGCGCCGCACTGACCGCAGCGACAGCCGCGATGATGCGCCAGAGATTGCAGTCGGCAATCTCAGGATTGATGTACAGCGCCGCCTGGTTGAAGTCGCGGGTCGTGCGGTGGACTTGCGCATGAAGGAGTTTGACTTGCTGCAAACCCTGGTAGAAAATAAGGGCATCGTGTTCAGTCGGGAAAAACTCTTGAATGTGGTCTGGGGATATGCCTTTGCCGGGGAGACGCGGACGGTGGATGTTCATATTGCGCATCTGCGGCACAAGCTGCACGGCATGGATGCGGTGATTGAGACGGTCTGGGGGGTAGGTTACAAGCTCGATGAAAAATAGACGGCTCGGCTTTTCATTCAGCTTGAGGCTGCGTTTGCTGACCTCGTATCTGGTGCTGCTGCTGGTTACTTTGGGTGTGATTGCCAGTGCGCTGATGGTGCTGATTGGCAATCGACCTGCGCCCTCGGAGCCAACCTATGAGCGTCTGGCGGCCTTGACGCAGGGCTTGAATCTGCGTGAGTTTGTCGCTAATTTGCCGACTCATGCCAACTTCGCTTTTATTCAGGAGCGGATTCCAGAATTTTTAGCTGCTTTTGCCGAATCACGCAATGTGCGAACCCTGCATATCCATGTCACGCCGGAGGGCACGACCATCCTCTATGACAGCGCCAGCCATTATGGAGTCGGACAAGCGATTAATCTACGGGTGGATAAGTATCACAATGACCAACTGGGCAAAGTCCTGGTGCGTGATGTTGACCAAATTTTTGGCGAATTTTCTGACCCCGAGGGGAGCGAATGGCTTTATGGCGGTGTGCTGTTTCGTCAGCAGCGCTTGATTTTTGGGCGGGTTTGGGGGGACAGCCTGTGGATTCTGGCTGAGCCGCGGCCGACGGTCAGCCTGCAAGAGACCCTGGCAGATTTTAGCAGCGCCTTGGCGCCGCCGCTGATTCAGGCGGGGATTGTGGGCATCGTGTTTGCGATTATTCTGGCGGCGCTCATTAGCCGCACGATTGCCAAACCCTTGCAGCGTGTTGCCAAGGCGGCGACCGATGTGGCACGCGGAAATTATGGTGTGCATGTGCCGGTCAGTGGCCCGCCGGAGCTGCGCTCTTTGGCGGAGTCCTTTAATCGGATGACGGCAGAAGTCCTCGCCGCCAATAACGCCCAGCGTGATTTTCTTGGCAATGTCTCGCACGATTTGAAGACCCCCTTGACATCCATTCAGGGCTATTCTCAGGCGATTGTTGAGGGCGCGGCAAAAGACCCTCAAGAAGCAGGACAGATTATCTTTGAAGAGGCCAGCCGTTTGAATCGGATGGTGGTTGAATTGACCGATTTGGTGCGCCTCGAAGCGGGGCGGCTGTCGATGAAAAATGAAGCCATTGATATGGCGCAGCTCACCGATGCCGTTGTCCAGAGTCTGGTTGTAGTCGCCAAAAATCATGGCATCCGGCTGGAATCGTCGACCGAGCAGGTGCCGCCGATTGCCGGTGATGGGGACCGTCTGGCGCAGGTGCTGGCCAACCTCATCAGCAATGCGATAAAGTTCACGCCAGAGGGTGGCGCGGTGCAGGTTGTCGTCCAATATAAAGATAGGGCTGTGACGGTCGCCGTCCGCGATACTGGAATTGGCATCGCACCAGAAGATTTGCCGCGCATCTTTGAGCGATTCTATCAGGTCGATAAAGCGCGGGGCCCGCAGCGCGGCACGGGCTTGGGGCTGGCAATCTCGCAAGAGATTATCGAGGCGCACGGCGGGAAAATCACCGCTCACAGCAAAGGACACAATCAAGGCGCGGTATTCCGCATCTGGCTGCCAGCAGCCAAGCGGACTTCGATAATCAGCCACCCCCGTGAGATGTAGCCGCGACTTTTGCATTAAATGGCGCTGGAGATGTTTGGCTGATTAGAATGGGATGTCGAATTCTTGATGCCTACCACAGGGTAAGCTCATCAAAAGGAACTGCCGCTAAATTCAAAATAAATAGGCTTGACATGGTTGTTCAGCAGCACCGTTGAAGAGAAAGCTCCGTTGCTTTTCGCGTCCGCTACACGGTAAGTTCCTGCCCCTTGTAACGCAAGACATCGCCCTTAGGAAATACTTGCTGAGTTGCTAGCAGCAGATAAGAGAAAAAGCCGGTGACAGCATCCCACCGGCCTTTGTGACTAATAGTAACGAAGCTGCTATGATTTATTCTTCAATGTGGCCGCCGTCGCGCAGGATTTGCATGATTTCAGCCTCGATCGTCGCAGCAGTTTCTTCGACTGTCGCGTCTCCAGAGATAAATGTCGATAGGTTGCGCGGCAGTACATCACCCCTCACCATGCTACCCCATTCCGGAATGTTTGGGGTGGAGATAATGTTCAATCCCCCAATGCCGGCGGCAATGTCGCCTAGCCAGGGGAAGCGTTCCAGTGCGCGTTCGTCCTGCAAGACCGAAAGCCGCGCGGGCGAATTGCCCAATGTTGTGCCGATGACACCATGGACGCCGCTTTCCGTACTTGTCAAGCAGACCAGCATTTCCCAGGTTTCTTGCGGATATGCGGTCGTGCTGGCGATGGCGGGACCCCACTGACTCAGGAAGCCTTTCGGTTCCTCGATCCCATCGTCCGGCAAGGGAATCAGCTGGAAGCCAATATTGCCCGCCACTTCCGAGGTTTCCGGATCGTTACCATACAGCAAGACGCTGTTCCAGGTGACGAGACTATAGTCGCGCCCGGCGTTGAAGTTGGCGTTACCCTCGACCCAGCCAGCAGTGAACGAAGCGGGATCGGCATATCCGTAGAGCATCTGCATGTCAGCCAGCACAGCAATGCCTTCCGGCGTGTTAACATGCACCTCAAGCGTGTCATTATCGGCAATCTCGATGCCGTGCATGAAGTTCAGCGCTTCATGCAAGATGTTGATCCAACCGGCGCGCAAGCCGTAGGCGATATTGCCGTGGAGACCCTCGTCCGGACGGTGGAAGAAGGCAACTTGATCGAAGTATTGCTGCCTACTCTTGGGCGGAGCAAGCTCATAGCCATGCTCTTCCATGAAAGCCGCTTGTTCATCCGGGTCATTCATCAAATCGGTCCGATAGAGGATGCCTTGATATTCGTTAAGCCAAGGCACGAGCCAATGCTGACCTTCGTATTCGGTCAAGTTAAAGAAGGCGATGTCGTCGGTATCGAGTTCTTCAATAGCGAAATCTTCCAGGGGCAAGAGGTAATCAGCGGCGACGAACTGCGCGATCTTGCTGATAGGAATGTAGACGATGTCGTAGAGGCCGCTGCGAACGGCTGCTTCTGTCGGCAGGATAGAGTTGATCCACTCGCCCGGGGGTAGCTGATGCGCCTCGTAATCGACGCCGACTTCCATCGCACAACGGTCAGCATTGGCGATCAAAGCATCAGCATGCACACCGGTTTCAGAGCCGATCGAAATCGTCACCATATCCTGCGCTTGCGCCGCAGGCAGCAAAAGCAGCAAGACGAACAAAAGTAGAATTACCGTCCTTTTCATTTTCATATCTCCTTTTCGAATAAATATCTTTGGACAACGAGATTGATCTAATTTGGTGTAAGTTACTCTCCCTTCTCTAACCAGTAATTATTTGCCTGATCCAGAAACAAGCCCCATGACCAGATGCTTCTGCACTAGCAAGCCAGCAATGACAATCGGCGTCGCCGAAAGGACGCCGGCCGCCGACAGTTCGCCCCAGGCGATATTCTGATTGGTGACAAAGGTGTACATCGTCACGGGCAGGGTCCGCGCGTTACGCGCTGTCAGCGTGACCGCCAGCGGGAACTCGTTCCAGGATATCAGCAGCATAAAGATAGTGACCGACGCCAATCCGGGACGGATCAAAGGCAAAATGACATACCAGATCACACCAAGTCGGGAAGCGCCATCGATCATCGCCGCATCTTCAATCTCATCCGGAATAACGGAGATGAAACCGACCAGCATCCATATCGCCAACGGCAAGGCGAAAAATGTATAAAGCACGACCAGCGATAGCTGCTTGTCGTATAGATTGAAGATGCGTGCGATGGCGAAGAGCGGGATGATGTAAGCGACCGGCGGTAGAAGTCGCGCCGTAAATATCACCAGCATCATCAGCGAACCACCAACGCGAAAACGCGCCATGCTATAAGCGGCCGGGATGCCCAGCACCGCCACCGCCACCAGCGTGATGCCGGCGATCATTAGCGAGTTCTTCAAAGAGTTGATGACCTTGGCATCGCTGAAAAGGTTGATGTAGTTTTCCAGCGTTGCTGGCGAGGGAAACCAGACCGGGGGAATAGCGAATTGCTGACCCTCGGTTTTGAATGAACTGGCGATCAACCAGTAGATAGGAAACAGAAAGACGGCCAGCAAGAACAGCCACATGGCGTATGTCAGAAAACGGTTGGCGCGACTCTTGGCCTGGTCCATTCTAATCTGCCCGGCTGAACATCAATCGCGCGTAGACTAGACTGACGATGAAAGCGACGACCAGTTGCACCACCGCGATGCTGGAACCATAACCAATGTTCAGCGAGCGAATTCCCACCCAATATTGGTATATCGCCAGCACTTCTGTCGCAACACCAGGGCCACCGCCAGTCATAATGAAGATGATTTCAAAGGCTTTGAAGATGAACAGCGTCGTCAAAAAAGCCGATATTAGAATTGCGTAGCGCACCAAAGGCAAGGTGATATAACGCAGAAGCTGCAGACGATCCGCGCCATCCACACGGGCGGCCAGGTAGAGTTCTTCCGGTATCGTCTTCAAGCCGCCCGTGACCACCAGCATCGTACCCGGTACGCCATTCCAGACGTGCACAAGAATCAAAGCGCCAAGAGCCGTCCTTGGGCTGCCTAAAACTGAAGCCTGGGTGATCGCGTCGAAGCCAAGGAAATCCAGCATTTGGGCGATGACCCCGATGTTTGGCGCCATCATGAAGCGGAAATTAAAGCCGCTGATAAATGGAGCGGTCAGCCAGGGGATTAGCAGGAGCGTGCGCACCAACCCCTCGCCACGAATGTTGCGATTCAACAGCAGAGCCAGGGTCACTCCCAAGAGGGTCTGAATCGACGTTGTTGCGATCGTGAAAATCGCAGTAGTGCCCAGAGATGAATAAAAGCGCTCATCTGTCAGGAGTTTGCCATAATTGTCGAGACCGATGAATGTCTGCCCCAAATCGAGGCGGGTGAGACTCCAGGCGGTCATCGAATTGTAGACGAGATAGCCGGTCGGATAAATGATGCCGGCAATGATGAAGATAAATGCGGGCAATGCCAGCACATATTTTACACGCTGTGGGCTGAATAACCAGTTTCCCGGGTTGACATGCGCGAGGGTCATACGGTGCCTCACGAGAATCCCAGTTCAAATCCTAGTTCAGTGGTTAGGTATTGTCTGCCAATCGCCGCGCTCCCCTTGGGATCATCGTGTTGGTCCAGCTCGCCCAGGATCCATCCCTGGTAGTTGATGTCCGCTAATACGTCAATGAACCCTTTCAGGTCTACAGTTCCCATACCTAGCGGCGCATAACCAGCAGGCATGGCCAAGGCCGCGCCCATCTCACGCAATTCCGGCCAATTCGTAGCGACATCTTTCAAATGAACGTGTGCGATGCGATCGGCGTATTTCCTGGCAATGGCAACCGGATCACCATCGCCCTTGGCGATTTGTCCGCTATCCGGCGCGAAGAAGACGTATCTTGGATCGGTGAGTTCCATGATCTGATCGATTTCTTCCGGACTTTGCACATAGGTGCCCCAATGCGGATGCAGGGCCATCGTTGCTCCCATATCGAGTGTGCGTTTGCCAATTTCATTCAGCGTAGACGCGGCAACCTTGAAGTCCGTCAGCGTCCAGCGAGGCTCGGTCTCCGGCACACCAACTGGCACAGTCATCAATATCTCACCGCCATGATCGACAAGGAATCGCGTGGCTTCTTCGTGGTTCGCAATAATTTCCTCAGTCTGGGTCGGATCCTGATAAAGCGATCGTATCTTGTCCAGGCAAGCCACATGCAGATTGAGTTCGTCTAGTAGTGAGCGAAATCTCCCCGGTGGATCGTCATATTCCATGGCGGTCTGAGAAAAGGTCTCGAAGGCCCTAAAGCCGAGATCCGAAATGTCTCTCATTCCCTGTTCTAGCCAGTCTGAACCCCCGGCAACTGCCCAGGTAACAGTCGTATAGCCGATTTTTGGTTGATACATAATCTTTTCCTTTCAAGATAAGGGGCTTTTTCACAAGCGGTCGCGCAGGCTCAATGCACTAGCATCCCGCCATCGACAACTATTGGTCCGCCAACCATGAACGATGCTTCCGGCGTACATAAGAAAAGCGCGACCTTTGCGACTTCAGCCGGATCTCCCAAGCGACCCAGCAACGAGGCATCAAGCAGCCAGTCCATGACGCCTTGTGCGTCGCCAGAATCCGCCATCGATTGCGCTAGCAGGGGCGTATCTATCGGTCCAATAACCAGGCAATTGGCTCGGATATTGTCTTTGGCGTAATCCATTGCCAGACTCCTGGTCAGTTGCAATATGGCGCCCTTTGATGCGACATAGGCCGCGCGTTCGTCCGCCACCCGATACGATAGGGTCGATGCTGAGTTGATGATGACGCCACTGCCGACTTTCTGCATCTCCGGTATCGCGTATTTGCAGCAGAGCCAGCAACCCTTGACGTTGGTTGACATGGTCGCGTCCCATTCATCTTCCCTCAGCTGGGTGGCGCTGCCCCTGATTTCGATGGCGGCGTTGTTATAAAGGATGTCCACCTTGCCATAGGCGGCCACGGCTTGATTGACCATGGATTCAACTTGCGCCGCCTGCCGGATATCGGTCGATACAAATAAGGCGTTCCCACCAGCAGCTTGTATCAGTTCAACGGTTTCCCGACCGGCCTCTTCGTTCAACTCTGCAACGACGACTTTCGCGCCCTCTTCGGCAAAGAGGATGCTGCTCGCGCGTCCGATGCCGCTGCCGGCGCCGGTGATGATGGCTACTTTTCCACTCAATCGTCCCATGATTTTCCTCCTGCTCGTTCAAAGACGCGCTTGAGTATGTAAGCCCTAAAATTTCCCTTGCTTTTCGCGGTCATTGTTGCGTTCCGAACTAATCTTCGATGATCGCTGCCGCCCGCACTGGCGCCGCCGTCGTATCCACCCATTTGATTGGCAACACCGACAGCTTGAATCCGTGCGGATGTGGTATCGCCTCCAGATTGCAAAGGTTTTCCAAGTGATAATATTCTCGGTCGATCATGACACGATGGGATTCCCAAAACTGTTTGCGCTCGAACATCGCCCACACCGGCGGGTCGAAAGTGATAGCGTCAATACCCATCACTTTAACGCCATGATCGATGAGCCAGAGCGTTGCTTCTTTCGACATGCCGCAGTGCTCGCTCAAATAGCGCTCCTCGTGGTTGTAGCTGCCAGCTCCTGTCATGATCAGCACAATGTCCAGTGGTTTGATCTCGTAATCGATCTTGCGAATGGCTTCATGCAAATCGCCGACAGTAATGGCGGCTCCATTCTCCATATGCCGAAAATCGAGCACTACACCATCGCCATAGCAGTATTCGATTGGAATACCTTCCGGACCCGGCGCGCCTTTGCGGAAATGCTTCAAAGCATCGATATGCGTACCGACATGATCGCCCAAGACCGTCATCGAACTGGCAGCCAACGAGGTTACCCCGTGTTCGGCGGCACCGATGCCTTCGGCGAATTTCTCCCAATCTTCATACATGAGCAGCGCTGGACGCACCACTCGTGGAAAAACGACCATGTCTCCATGAACGGGCATACTTAGGTCTATTATTTGTCGTGTCATGGTTCTTCTGCCTTTGCTGCCGAATTGGCTTCCGACTGTGCTTGCCTTTCTAAATAATGTGCTGTAATTCTGTCGATAAGTTCTTCAATGTGGTCTTGGAGTGTCTTGGCGATTAGGTCCGGGTCGCCCGTGTTCAGTGCATCGAGGATCTTATAATGTCTCCTCGCCTGATAAACCAAGTTGTAACCGGTCAATATCGTTGACGCATAAGTCCAATAGGCGAACTGAAGCATATCGTAAAGACGAATGAGCGTGCTATTCCCGGCGGCGGCGACAATCGTCTGATGGAAAGCAAAGTCGGCTTTGGCGAATTCGTGCGAGTCGTTGTTTTGCGCCTGCTTCATCATGCGGTCCATAAGCATTTCCAAGCTCTCGAATACGTCTTCCGTCAGATTGGGTGTGGCTAATCGTCCTGCCATCGCTTCCATCCAGGCGCGTACGGCATAGGTATCCAACATTTCCTTAAGGGAAAGGTCCCTGACGAAGGAACCGGAAAACGGCACAGATTCGACGAATCCCATCATTTCGAGATCACGAAGAGCCTCCCGTATTGGCGATTGGCTGACGGCGAATTCCTTGGCCAGTTTTGTCTCGGTCAAGCGATCACCCGGTTTGTACCGTCCGCGCAAAATGGCATCTATAAGATGTTTCTTGATATCTTCGCGCAGCACGTAGCGTGTGGCGGTTTGTCTGTGACGGCTGTTTTCTGTTACCATTCATTACTGCCTTTTCGATGTAAGTCAATCTGGTGCGATTGTACAACCGCTGGTGAAAAAAGCGCTTGGGTTGTTTCCAATAACATCAAGGTCTGGTGGCATAGACAGTCAGCCCTTACTGTGTGGCGGTCACACCGCCGTCGATGAACAAGATCTGCCCGGTTATAAAATCGGCGGCCCGAGAAGCAAAGAAGACGGTTGCGCCCACAATGTCAAGCGGCTCGCCCACCCGCGTCAGTGGAATCCGGCTGACAAGCGCATTATAAAAGTCTTCGTCTTCTAGGTAGTGACGCACCAATTCGGTACGGATGAAGGTTGGCGCAATGCCATTGACATTGATGCCGTATTGCGCCCATTCGGTGGCCAGCTGCTTGACCAGCAAATTCATCCCGGCTTTGCTGCTCGTATAGGCGGCGAAGCCGCGACGAATACCCAGAAGACTGCGAACCGAGGAAATATGGATTTGCTTGCCGCGTTTTTGCGTGATCATCTGGCGGCCAGCAGCCTGTGATAGCAAAAATGCGCCGCGCAGATTCGTGTCATGGACCTGATCCCAGTCCTCAGCCGTCAGCTCTTCGGCTGGCTTTTCGATGTGTGTGCCGACGCAATTGACGAGGATATCGAGCCGTCCATATGCCCTGACGGTCTGTTCGACCAAGCTGCTTATCTCATCCGGCTCCTTGATATCGAAACCCAAGCCCAGCGCCGTGAAGCCCCCTGATGTGAGATGATCGGCAAGAGCAACGCTTTTCTCCGCCGAACGACCGGCGATGACAACGCTGGCACCTTGCTGTGCCAAGCCGAGACTCAATGCTGCTCCAATGCCGCCATAACCACCAGCCACCAAAGCAACCTGCCTATCCAGCTTGAAGTTATCCACAATCAAGCCTTGATAAATAGAATCTTGCAACGAAGTCATACACAGATCCTGTTCGTAATGGATGAAATCGCACTTGCCCTTAGATCCAGCGGGCAAAAATGTTATCGATAATCGAGTATATCATATGGCATTATTGTCGTCAAGGCTGATACAGACACTTTGACATATTGAATCAGGCATGATTCCTCAAACATTTGTAATCATACGGATTCCAATACTCGCTTCGCTATGGACTTGCGTTGAAAAATCCTCCACTGACAGATTATCGATAATCGGTTGACAAGCCAAGACTGATGTGTTATATTCTTAATTAGGCTCGTGGCGAAGGTCGAATGGGTTTGTTTCGTGTTCTGCAACGCATTAGATAATTCAAATAGTAAATAGATATTTTAGAAGGAGTCCAATAATGAGCGCTAAGTCATTTAGAAGCCTGAGAAGGGGCTTGAGCCGGCGAGATTTCTTGCGGCTAGGCGGCGCTTCTTTAGGTGCAGCGATGTTTTCGGGTTATTTCCCGGGAACATCGGTATTCGCCCAAGGGGATCGTATCCTGCGCGAGCCGCCAGCAGAGTTGCTCCCCAAAGCCAGCAGCGGCGGCCTCGACAAAACGGAACTCGTCGTCGCCAGTATGGCGGGTCCTGATATCAATGCCCATGTCCGAAATGGGGAACGCTTTACTGAATACACGCAGGGCAAAGTCAAAGTCCGTTACGAAATCATTGGTCGCGACGTATGGAATGAAACGATGTTGACCAATATGCGAGCGGAGTCTGACGCTTGGGATGTCCTTGCCATTCACTTGGGGACCTTCTGGACTGGCGCCGGCGCCGGTTGGTGGGTGCCCATGAGCAATCTGTTCGACAATCCTGAGCTCATCAATTCCGATGTCTATGACATAGGCGATTTTCCCGAGCGCTCGATTGGCTTGGTGACTTGGGATGACGAACTGCTGGCGCTGCCGCAGCACGTCTCCGGACAGATGATGTTCTATCGCGCCGATATGTTCGAGAAATACGATGTCGAAGCGCCTGACCCACTCGCAGGCTGGAGTTTTGATCAATTGGAAGCCGCATGCCGGAAGCTGAAGACAGCCTTGGCTAATGATGGTATGGATCAAACCTGGCCATTGGTCCTTTTGCTGGCGGGCGCTGGAACTGTTCACTACAATTTCGCAGCCTCTATGGGTACGCCGCTGTATGACGCCGACAGCCTTCCCCAATATAACTCGCCGGCATCGGTGGCGGCACTTGAGCTAATCAAAGCCTGGATGGACGAAGGGCTGATCTCGCCTGGTGCGCTGGGCTACAACTATCCGGAGGGCATCGAAACGCTGCGACAGGAGCAGACAGTCATCTGCCTGCAATGGGATACAGCCGCTGTCGAGCTCACTGATCCGGCGGCGTCGCCGACCACAGCTGATACCCTGGACTTCACTGTACATCCTTGGGATTCAAACGTCGGACACAACGCGCCACGGGTCTGGACTGGCGTCTGGTCGAACTTCGTATCGAGGTTCAGCCAAAACCAGGAAGCTGCCCTCTCTTACTCGGCTTGGTACACATCGAAGGAAATCGCCTATGACTATGTACGGTATGGTGGTGGACACTCTGGACGCGCGTCTCTGCTGACCGATCCAGAGATTCTGACTGCTCATCGGCAATACGATTCGATGATCGCTAACTTCAGTGCTGCGGCAGTACTGCCAACCTTGGCGCAGCTTGGTTACGTGGGCGGCAATATTCTGAGCCCCAATCTGCAAGCCTTCCTGACAGGCGCCGTCGATTCGGCGCAGGCAGCGATGGATACGGCACAGGAAGAAGCCGTGCAGTTCTTGCAAGATGAAGGTGTGATGTAAGCATCGATCGCCATGGCTCTCACAAGCTCTGCCTCGGCAGAAAGAGGCAGCATTGGGTCGGGTCGGTATTATTGGCCCGATCCTGGTATCAACCCACAAAACGCAGGCGAGCCCCTCACTGCTCGTTCGTGGTGAGTGAGTTTCCTGCATAGATTTCGGCACGGTGCCGGGGCGCTTAGCATGACCACAATTCAGGAGTCTATGAATCACAAGCTGAATAAGGGATCAAGATTTCGCCTGGTCAAGAAGGATATGCTGCCGCTGTATATCTGCCTGGGCGTTCCCCTATTGATTATGATTTTCGTCTTCGTCTATCCACTGGTCTATAGTTTCGCCCTCAGCTTAACCAACTCCCACTTGATGCGCCCCAACGTTGAATATGTCGGCCTGCGGAACTACATACGCATACTCAACGATGCACGGGTCTGGCATAGCATTCGCATCACCCTGACCTACGCCGGCGGCGCCATGGTTCTTCAGTTTGTTGTCGGCTTTGCCTTGGCGCTGTTGATAGACTATATCGGCGTCGTTCGCGGCATACTGCGCACACTCATCGTGATACCGCTTATGCTGACCCCGGTGGTCGTCGGCGTGGTTTGGCGGACGATGCTTAACTACGACTTCGGAATCGTCAATTACTTTGTGCGTCTGCTTGGTTTCCAGCCCATCGATTGGGTCTACGATCCCAATTTGGCGTTGCCGGCGCTGATCGCCATCAGCGCTTGGGGTGGTGTTCCCTTTATCATGCTGGTCTTGTCCGCCGGGCTGGCGTCGCTTCCGCGCGAGCCTTTTGAATCGGCGCAGATCGACGGCGCCTCGTCCTGGCAAACCCTGCGCTACCTGACCATTCCCATGCTGCGGCCGGTGATCATGGTCGTGGTGATATTCCGTTCATATCAACTCCTGCGCGAATTTGATGTCGTCTTTACGCTCACAAAAGGCGGCCCCGCACGCGCGACTGAAACGCTGACCTATCATATCTACGCTCGCATGTTTGAGGCGGGCCAAATCGGTACAAGTGCCGCTATTGCCTATTTCCTGTTTTTTATCACGCTGGCGATCGTCGTCTTCCTCTTCACGCAATTGGAGCGCGGCGACCAGGAACTGTTGGCCGCGACGGCGACGGGCTCGATCTTGCAGCGGCCGCCGATACTGTTAGTGCGGAAGAGCATCGTCTTTGTCATTAACCTTCCTCTGCGCATCGTGGTCGGTCTAATAGATCTTCTGGCTGAGCATTTGGGTAAAATAATGTCGCTGGCAGTCGGCGTCTGGAAGCGCGGTCCAGCCGTCTCCGGTATCGGGCGCCGAGGACGGCGGCGGCTGGGCGTAGTTATTGCGTCGGTCATCGTCGGCGGCTGGGTCATATTTGCGCTTTCGCCGGTTTTCTGGATTTACATCAGTTCGGTCAAAGAACCGGCAGACGTTTTCAAGATACCGCCGAAGTGGATCTTCACACCGACCCTTCACAATTATGAAGTGGTCTTGGGATTGAAATACGGCACAGAATCTGAACTGGCAATGGAAGGTGTCAAGCCGCCGCTGAGCAGATTCCGCGAATACATCATCAATAGTGTCTTCATCAGCGGCAGCACGACGCTGATCAATATAACTGCCGGCATGTTGGCGGCATACGCCTTGGTTCGATTACGATTTCGCGGGAAAGAGATTGTGCTGGTCGGCATGCTCTTTACGCGGATGGTTCCGCCGATTATGCTCATTCTGCCGATATTCCTTATCTGGCGGCAACTGGGCCTGCTCGGCACATACCATGGTCTCGCCCTCGCGTACTTGTCCTTCGGCTTGCCCTTCTCGATCTGGATGATGCGCGGCTATCTGATGGATATTCCTGCCGATCTCGAAGAAGCGGCCATGGTGGATGGCAGCTCGCGCCTGGGCGCCTTCTTTCGCGTCACTCTGCCCTTAGCCGCGCCGGGCTTGGCGGCGACCGCCGTTTTCAACTTCATCGGCGCCTGGAACGAATTCTTCTTCGCTATCATCTTGGGCAACAACCAGATCAAGACCGTGACGGTGGAGATACTGACCTACGTCACCGACTACGCCATCCTCTTTGGTCGATTGTTTGCCGCTGCTGGTTTGATTCTGCTTCCGATCATCATCTTCACATTCTTTGTGCAAAAATATATTGCGACCGGATTGACGGGCGGCGCATTGAAAGGTTAATTCTATGAGACTGGGACTTGGATTAGGTGGACTGGGACTTGATACAAAAGCGTTGATTGACCGAGCAAAGGCGCACGGCGTTTCAGGGTTATTGCTGGACGTCAGCGAGGTACGTAAGAGTTCCATTGCCGACTGGCACCGACGCTTCGCTGAAAATAATCTGGAAATCGTCCAGGTTGGCGCGTGGGCTTTTAACCCGTTGCGCCCTACGCCAGCGACGGCGCAAATCGCACGCGATGCGCTTGCAGCGGCGGTGGATCTTGGCGCTCCATACATCATCTTGGGCGGCGGCACAAAGAACCCTAATCACAGCTTTTGCGGCCATCCGGGCAACTTCACCGACGAGGCTATCGCCGAAGCCGCGACATCCTTGAAGCCGCTTGCCCGAGAAGCGGAAGGAGCCGGTGTGCTGGTGACGCTGGAGATCCATTTCGCAACCGTGTTGACCGACTGGCAAGCCTGCCGAAAACTGATTGAGGCGATCGATTCTCCTGCCGTCAAGATCAACCTTGATGCGGCAAATATGATCCGCTTTGAACACTACTGGAACAGCACGGACTACCTGCGCGAGGGCATGGCAATCTTAGGGGAGATGATTGAAACGTGTCACGCTAAGGATGTGGTGATGCATGACACCTTGCATTTGCATATGGACGAGTGCCCCGCCGGCGAAGGCTGTCTGGAATACGCCGAAATCATAGGCCTGGTCGATACTCATTTACGACCGACTACGTACATGATTGTTGAACACACACCGCTCGACAAGCTGTCCGCAGCCATGGCATACATTAGAGATTCAGCGGCCAAGGCAGATGTGACGATTGTCTAGCAGTCGCCAACTGTGCGCGAATCAAAACCCATACGTGCAGGTGCAACTCAATTTACAAATACGGAAAAGGAACTTCTAAATGACAAGCAACTCTGAAATTCGATTGGGCATTGTGGGGATGAGGCTCGGGTTGTGGCACGTCGGCGCAATCGCTGAGATTGACAGCGTCTCTATCGTTGCGGTAGCCGATAATGTACAGGGCGTATTGCCCGGCCCCAATATAACTTTGCAGCAATTCGCCGATAGCCTGGGTGCGGATGCCTATGTGGACGGCGTCGACATGATCAACAATGCGGACATAGATGCGGTCGATTTATGCGTATCGCCAAAATGGCGGATCCCTTTGGTTGAAGCCGCGGCTGCCCGAGGGCTGCCCGTTTTGATTGAAAAGCCCTGGGGCACCAACATGGCGCATGGACGCGCATTGGCTGATATCATCAATAAGTCGAATCTCCTTCACATGGTTGAATTCCCCCTGCGATATTTTCCACCGATCGTCGCGCTCAAAGAACTGCTTGATGATGGACCGCTCGGACAACCTTTCGTGGTCAATTCGGAGATCGTTATGGGAGAAGCACCGGCAAAAATGCCCGATCACTGGATGTGGGATCCGGAAAACGGCAATGGCGCCATCAATGAAAATACCTGTCATGTCTTCGATACACTCTGTCATTTGCTAGGGGAGCCTGTTTCGTTGCACGCATTTGGCGCCAACTATCACGGCGCGTCGCCTAACTTGCCTGATGGCACCGTCGCGAACATCCGCTTTGAAGGCGGGGCAATCGCCTCAGTGACAGGTGGTGCCTTGGGGGCGAATAGTCTGCGGACGCCGACCTGGTTGGATGTCTATGCCGAGAAGGGACAAGCGCTGGTGACGGGCATCGACCACATGTTTGATACGCTAACATGGGGAACATTCGACGATAGTGGTGACCCCAAGCGCGAACATTGGCCCAATCCACCGCTGCGGACGCTTATCATGCAGTACGCGATTGAAGAATTTGTCAACAGCGTTCGGACAGGTGTGCAGCCCGCCTGCGATGCCGACGCCGGTCTCAAAGCGCTAGCGCTAGCGATGGCGGTTAATGAGTCGATGGCGACGGGCGAAGCTGTGGATCTACGCTGATGATTCATCCTGCGAAAACAACCGAGTCAGTGACGGCATAGTTGGATCAGTTTCTCTTTTAAGAAGCTCTCATCTGTTTCAGGAGCGTAATGTACTTGACGATCTTGGCCCCGATGCCAGAGACAATCGGCATCGCGCCAGAAGATTTGCCGCGCATCTTTGAGCGATTCTATCAGGTCGATAAAGCACGGGGTCCGCAGCGCGGTACTGGCCTGGGGCTGGCAATCTCGCAAGAGATTATCGAGGCGCACGGCGGGAAAATCACCGCTCACAGCAAAGGACACAATCAAGGCGCGGTATTCCGCATCTGGCTGCCAGCAGCCAAGCGGACTTCGATAATCAGCCGTTCGAGCGAGGGGGCTGATTTTTAGAATGGGATGTTGTCGTCAGTGGTATTCGGTGTATTTGCCTGAATAAGCCAATTTGCCATCTATAGATACTTTCACATCGTAGGCGCTCATATCGATGTCAGATAAATTCAGGTTAAGACTTTTATCCCGGAATTTTGAAACGATGTCCGAGTATTTTTTTGTAAAGGGATATGAATTGTTAGTCCGCAGGTCTTTAATATCAAATCCTATTTTGAATGGCCCAAAGTATTCGTGCTTTTTTGGCAGATTAAATTTAATGTTGATGTTCTTTTTTGTCAGGGTAACGTCTTCGATGTACAGCCATTCTTTATTGAAAAGTCTTTGTCCCTTGCTTATTGCAATTTTAGACTGCCATTGTTTCCAGACGGCAGGTGGCAATAAATTACGCAGGGTGTCGCATTCTGCTTGTGAACGACAGCCAATATATTTCAGGTAATCCAGGGAGATTCTCTTGGGATAGATTACTTCAGACTGTCTGCGATTTTTAATTTCATCTTGTCGTTCCGGCGATTCGAGCCAATATGGGGGGCCATCACTGTATATATCGCTAAAAGGAAGTTGAGTGAAATCATCTGCCGATGTGAATATATTACGCGCTCTTCGTGCAAGATTCCCATTGCTAAAGCGGGTATTGTTGAGGGTTATGACCTCTCTCATGTCAAATAGAAAATATACCGGGACCGGACAGTGAGCATCTTGAAACAGTTGGTTTAGGGGTTTGAATCCTTCCATATGGTATGTGGTTGGTGTATGGGGTCTGAAATAGAGTCTCACATTGTCGGTGAGCGCTGCGCTTGTCTGCCTAATAATCTGTAGACTGGCGCTGTCTTCCCTGTATATCTGTCGACGTTTTACTTCGGCGCGAGAAAAGAGAAAGCCGCTGTCAAGTATGCTGACAGCGTTCTTTATGTCGGTGAAATGAAACAGGTAGTCTGGCCACCATTTACGATTTCCGAGCCACGGCTGCCGCTTCAATTCATCAAGAAAAGCCAGAATTTTTTGAGAATCCGATTTTTTATGGTCTTGGCTCATCCCAGAATCCTTTCTGTTGTGGAGTATTCTCTTTGCTTGGTTGACTCGGCTCATATAAGTGAATATAAATCTCGATTGGTAAATCTGCGAGATATTCTTCCATCAATGGCTGAACCTCAGATTCCCAATCAAGCTGACCATTTCCACAGCCTAACATCGGAAACGCAATTGATTTAATTCCCTCTGCCTCATAGATGGATACAAACTTTTTCAATCCAGCTTCAATATAGTCAATTTTTGACTTTTTGCGCCAATGTTTTTTTGTTGGGAAGTTGAGTATCCATGGCGTTTTGTCTAACTCATCCGGTTTGTATAACCAGAGTTGCCCGACATCAAACCTCCCTTGCTTGCAAAGGGCGCGATATTCCTTAAACATATCTGGGTATCTGCGTTTGAAGTCTTTGGCAATTCCCTTGCCCATCACCCCTACAGTATTCACAGTATTCACGAGAACCTTGGCCGGGCTTGCGAACAGATCGCCAACAACATAATGAATCATTCTGCCACCTCCATTTTGGTCGTGGACTCCGATTTGAGTATAACGAATAATGGATTATCGGACGAAGGTTCTAAATGTTCAAGTCAGAATCGGCTCATCCGAACGGTCAAAAGCCAGCGCCGGCAAGACAAGCGACACCGACACGTTGTCGCCGCGCTGATAGTAGCGGTCAACATCGGCCAAGGCAATCAGTTCGGTGCCGTTTGCCAGCGCTAGCCCAAGCCGCTGATTATGTCCGTAAAACTCGCGCCAAAGCACGGATGCTGATATACCCCGTTCATCAAAGTTGACGTTCAGCGCTTCGGGGCGAATCATCAACTGCACCGGCCCCGATTTGGGATGGAAGAGTTTGACCGTGCCGAGCGGACTATCCGCCAGCAGGCCCTGTGCCTCGCCGGGCAAGAAATTGGCTTCGCCTATAAATTGCGCGACTCGCATATTGATGGGGCGGTTATAGATGGCGTGAGGGGTTGCCACCTGCATCAGCTTGCCCTGGAAGATGACGGCGATTTTGTCGGACAGGCTCAATGCCTCCTGCTGGTCATGCGTGACAAAGATGGCAGTCGTTTCCGTTTCCAACAGAATATGGCGCACATCTTTGCGCACCTGTGAGCGCAGGGCAGTATCTAGATTGGAGAAGGGTTCGTCAAGCAGCAGAATATCGGGCCTGGGCGCCAGGGCGCGTGCCAAAGCGACGCGCTGCTGCTGACCGCCAGATAGCTCGTGGGGCATACGGTCGGCGCATTCGGGCAGACCGATAAGCGCTAACATGCGTTTGACCTGCCGCTCTTTGTCTTTATGACGTCCATGCAAGCCAAAGGCGATGTTTTCAGCCACGTTCACATGGGGGAAAAGGGCATAATCCTGAAACACCATGCCGACTTTGCGTTTTTCGGGGGGGATGAAGTGATGGTCGTCGGCGACGACCCTGTCGCCTATTTGGATGCGGCCGGCTGTCGGGCGCTCGAAGCCCGCCAGGAGACGCAGAGTTGTCGTTTTGCCACAGCCGCTCGGCCCGAGAAGAGTCAGGAATTCACCATCCTTGACATTGAGCGTGACATCTTCGACCGCGCCCAGTTCAGCATATCGTTTGGTCAGATTTTCGGTTTGGAGTGAGAATTTCATCGCGTTCACGGCAGGGCTGGCTGTCAATGACTGTCTAGCATAGAACAAAAGCCGCAAGGATAAAGGGGGAAGTTGATGATGCGCTGCCAATCGAGTTTGGCGGCGGGATTGCCATCTTAGTGCGCTTTGCCCTCGCGCCAGAGGATGATGCCGAGTACGAAGGCTGATACGACAATCAGCAAGAGGCCTGGCAGGGCAATAGATGACAGAAATGCCTCATCATAGGCAGCCCAGATGCGCGTGGCGAAGGTGCGGAATCCAATCGGGCGCAGAATCAACGTTGTGGGAAGCTCTTTCATCACATTCAAAAAGACCAGCGCCAGCCCGGCGATGATTCCGTCTCTTGCCAGAGGAATTGTGATTCGGGCGATGGTTGCCCACAAGGACAAGCCAAGGCTGCGGGCAGCCTCTTCAAAATGCGGGTTGATTTGCGCGAATGCGCTTTGCGTCGAGCCAATGCTCAATGGCAAATAGCGAATGGCATAGCCCAATATCAAGAGTGGCAAAGTTTGATACAGGCTGAACATATTCTGTGAGGCAAAAGAGACCAGCGCCAGCGCGATCACGATGCCCGGCAGCACATTGCCCGTATATGCCAGATTAACCAGCCAGCGATTGAGCCGGGTTGATGAACGGATGGCCAGCAGCGCCAGAGGGAACGCAGCCAGTGTTACCACGATAGCCGAAACCGCGCTGACACTGACCGTATTTTGCATGAGTTCGGACATCGGAACAATCACCGGATTGGTCAGATGGCGTCCAACCAGCCAGGTGAACAGCACCAGCACAGGAATGATGATGCCGATGAAGATGACCGTGCCGCAAAACAGCATCGCCGGATATTTCCATTTGCCCAATTTTATCGGCTGAAGGGGACGCGCGGCGCCGATGCCGATGCGATAATGCCGTCCGCGATGTTGAATCAGGGATTGCAGCAGCAGCAGAACGAGTGTGATGCCGATGAGCACCAGCGTAAGCACCGATGCTTTATCCATGCGGAAGGATTCAGTCTGTATGAAAATCGCGCGGGTGAAGGTGTTGAAGTGCATCACAGCGACCGCGCCAAAATCGCTGAGCGTATAAAGGGCAGCCAGCAGCATCCCAATCGAAAGCGCCGGGCGCAGCTGGGGCAGGGTAATTTTCCAAAACACCTGAAAACGATTGAGTCCCAGGCTGTGTCCAGCTTCTTCAAGCGACTGGTCGCTGTGCAGGAGCGCTGCTTGGACGGGCAGGACAATGTAAGGAAAGGCGACGATGGTCAGCGTCAGCGTGGCGCCGAAAAATCCTTTGATATTCGGCAGTCGGTCGACGCCCAGAGGTTCGAACAGGCTTTGCAGGATGCCCTTGGGACCGAAAGCATCGGTAAAGGTCACAGCAGTCAGATAAGATGGGATGACCATCGCCAGCAACCCCAGCACAAGCCACAAGCGGCGCCAGGGCAAGTCGCTGCGGCTTGTCAGCCAGGCATAAGGCAGGGCAATCAGTGAGGCAAAGAAGGTCACCGCGACTATCAGGCTGAGGCTGTTGCCGATAATCTTCAGGGTACGCGCCTGAAGCAAATAATCGATGCCTTCCTGCCCCGCGCCAAACCCGCGAATGATAAGAAAGACCAAAGGTATCAGCACCACCGAAACGACCGCGATGCTGGCGGCTTGCGCCAGTTGCCGACTGCCGAGATGGAATCGTGACCAGCTGTGATGCTGGCGATGCTTGAGTTGCGGTGGGATGATGCTGGACAGCTGCATAAAAATCCTTGCTCATGTGGAAGTTGGACGGGGCAGAACCCCGTCCGTATGGCGATTTTGACTGCGCGGTTTAGTCCAAAGCGCCGCTGTTTTCAATCATTTCGAGCGTGCCTTGCAAATCATCCAAATCCGACAGGTCAATTTCAGGCGCTTCAATGTCTGCCAAGGCGGGCAACTCGACCGAAGGTTCAACGGATGCGACCAAGGGGTACTCGTAGGTTTGGGCGGCGAAGTATTCCTGGGCGCTGTCGCTCAGCATATATTCGACCAGCGCCAGGGACAGGTCGGTCTGGTCAGTGGTTGCCAATACGGCTGCACCGGCAATGTTGATGAGTGAACCTGGATCCCCGCCTGGGAAAAAGTGCAGTCTGGCGGTGATGTCAGGGTCTTCTGCCAGAAAACGGAACAGGTAGTAGTGATTGACCAGTCCGACGGTGATTTCGCCATCAATGACGGCCTGCACGATAGGGGTATTTTTGGGGTAGGCCTGAACATCATTGGCAATCATGTCTGCCAGCCAGGCTGCCGCAGCTTCATCGCCCAGCAAAACGCGCATGGCGGTGACATTGGCGACAAAGGATGCGTTGGTCGGCGCCCAGCCGACAATGCCAGTCCAGTCCTCGCCAGTTAAATCAAGAATGGAATCCGGCAGTTCAAGACCGCTTTCCTCAAGCAATTCCGGGCTATAAACCAGCACCCGCGCCCGACCGCTCAAGCCGACCCAAAGCCCGTCGGGAGAGACGAAGGCGGGGTCAATCACCTGCGCCAAAAGCTCTTCAGGCAATGCCATCAGCATATCGGCCGCCGCGAGCGCACCCAGTGCGCCGCCATCCTGGGCGATGAAAACATCGGCGGGGCTGTTTGCCCCTTCTGTGAGAATTTGATTGGCAACCGCGCTGGTGCCGCCGTACAAGACCTCGACAGCTATGCTGGTGTCTTCAACAAATTGGTCGATGAGAGGCCCTATCAGGCTCTCGTTGCGACCGGAGTAAATGGTGAGGACGTCGTCTTCCTGTGCCATCACCGGCACACCCAGAATACCGACAAAGACGGCAATCAGGGCGGTCATAAGGATAAAATGTTTTGCTGCCATGTGGCAACCTCCTTGTGTTTATGGTGAATCCTGTAGTAGGATTCACCTAGATAAAAGTGTGGTCAATCGGTCATTGAGAATTAGGGGCTAGACTATTTCTGATGCCAATTGACCCTCTCTTTTTTACCAGAGCTTCGGTTTGCCTGTCCACGCTTGTGGTAAATTTCACTTTTCCGCAGTCATCAACCGAGGTTTGCTGGTGTGTGAGCCTGTGAGTTAATCAGCACGGGGAGCAAAGTTTCGCTTGGTTAATTTTGGCAGGCTGCGGTTTCAGGGTCAGGGCGAATCACAGGGGTTCAAGACTGCTTGCTTACAGGCTGATACTGGACATTCATTGTCTTTCGCAATAAAGTGGGGGATATGATACAGCCTTTCTCATGTTTCGGAGTGTAAAATATGTCCAACTGGTGGGGATCGCGTAAAAATGTCTCATCGCGCCTTGTTTGGGAAGTTGAGGCGATGAAAGCCACATTTGGCAATACCTTTAAGTTGGTTGTTCCGCCCTTTGGCGGTTTGCTGTACTGGCAGGGCAGGGTTGAGATTAACATGAGCATTCTCGATTCGCCTTACCACAGCCTGAAAATTGTCTATCCAAAAGAATATCCCAACCGTCCAGCAGAGGCATATTGCATCAAGCCGCGCATCTACAGCGAGAAGCATCAGTATGAAGACGGGCAGCTTTGCCTGTTTAATCCCAAAGATGGCGAGCAGTATGGCTGGAATCCATCCAAATCGACGGCTGTAACCGTTGGGGGTTGGGCGATTCAATGGCTGTATGCCTATTATACGTGGCGCTCGACGGGGAAATGGCCGGGCATCGAAGAACGGATTAAAGCCAGCACCCCCTTGCCACGGCGGCGGAGACGATAGCTATGCGGATACGGGGTGAGCCGGAATTTGTGAAGCTGATACAGCTTGAGTTTGAGTTTGTACGAAAGCGCTTGCGGGGGATGGCGATGATTTCACGTGGGATAGTACCTAATCTTGTTTTATCAAAGCGTGCGGTTGCCAAAATGCTGTCGGCAGCCAGCCAGTACGTCGCTGATGAAACCGGCGAAGCCATGCTGGGTTTTATCATTGAAGATGATACGCCTGAAGGACTGCCGACCATCTATGTGCTGGATACCATTTCGCCCGATGAAACCGCCGTGCGCCGCTCGCACACTTTCCAGCAGGGCGATGGCCTGCAAGACGAAATCACCTGGTGGCTGCAGGAAAACTGGCATTTTCATCGGGAGAAGTATCGGGGTACGGCGGTGCTGCCAGAGCGATTTGATGTCCCTTTGCGCTATCTGGGAGACTGGCATAAACAGCCGGGCTCCATGATACAGCCGAGCCATGGCGACTTGATGACGGCCTTGTCCTGGCTGGATGACGATGAGCTTGGGATTGATTATCTCCTGGTGCCGATTGTCACAGTGGGTCATGCCCAAATCCTGGGCGAGTCATCCAATCTGGCAGTCAATTACATCCTGGAGCCGATGGGGGATGGGACCGATATGCGCGTCGACTGGTGGTACATCCACCGCGATGTGCGCGTGTTTCAGCCGGTGCATCCCAAAGTGGTCGAAGAAGACGAACTGCCTAAAATGATGAAATATAACTGGCATGTTGTATTGGCGGACAGGCTGACCGGCGAGGTTCTGGCCCTGGAGGACGACGGGCTGCTGGTGTGGACACTCGTCTATGAATGCGATGGGGAAGTGCCATTGGAGTTTTGCTTCATCACCATCCGACAGGGAGCAAGTTCTATCCTTTTGTTTGTCACCCAGCATGATTACCCGGCCTCGGCCCCAACTGCGTACCGGGCGCCATTTACGAGCGGATTGGACTTGATGGATCCAGTGGCGGCTTTCGATAAACTCTGGCAGTTGGCCAGTCCGGTGGAGGACCCTGAAGGCTGGGAATGGTCAAGCGATAAATATCTGATTGATTATGTGATTGCCATTGAGGTGGATATGGGATTGCGCCAGCCGTCCAAAGTGATCGTCCCAGTAGTGGCAGATGAAGACCATGATGCGATTGACGATGCCCGCAACGAAATGAGCGCCGACAGCGTATTGGAAGCAGATGGTCTGGAAGAAGCAAGACGCAGGCTGGCGGGCAGTCCAGTCGCAAATCCCGAGGACACAAAGGGGGAGGCAGGCTGATATGAGCAAGTTATGGGAGCGTGTGGAGCGGCTGATTGGCTCCAAGAATCTGGACAAGCTGGCGGAAAAAAAGGTTGGCATTGCGGGCTTGGGTTCGGGTGGCGGATTTGTTGCTTTGAGCCTGGCAATGAGTGGCGTACAGCATTTTGTGCTGATTGACGATGACGAACTGGAAAGTGGCAATGTGACCCGACATGTTGCCGATTTGCGTTATGTGGGACAGAACAAGGCCGCTGCGGTTGCCGATTTGATGATGAACCGCAACCCGGATGTCGATATCGACCTGCGTCAGGGTGTGATTGAAGACCACTGGGACAGTCTGGATGATGTGGATATTCTGGTTGTGGCGGTTGATAATGAGCAGGTCAAATATGCCATCAATGAGAAATGCCTGGAAAAAGGTCTGAGCGCGTCTTATGCTGGTGTGTATGAGCGGGGCGAAGGGGGCGACCACGTTATCATCAAGCCCTACGATGGCCCCTGTTATGCCTGCTGGTCGGAAGCCACCCGCGAAGGCGTCAAGGTTTCGCTGAACCCCGTGGGTGATTTGGATTACGGGATGATTGGTGAAACCGGAACGCTGGATGCTGAACCGGGGCTGTGGGCGAATGTCACCAAAGTGGCCGGCATTCAGACTGACCTGATTATCAACGAATTGCTGCGGGGGACGGCTGCCCACGATGAAATGCCTGCCAATACGATTATCGTCGCCAATAGCTATATCGACATTATTGAAGGACAGGAAAGCGCCCCCCATACTGGCATCTGGATTGAGATTGAGCGTGATTCGGGATGTTTGGTTTGTGGTGAGGGCTTGAAACAGGGCGTCAGTCATTTGGCGCGAGAAGATGAGGGCGGCATTTCGCTTGATGACCTGGCTGCCTCGGACTTGATGACGGATATTGTCTTTGAAGAGGACGATGCGGAAGGTTAGGCGGAGTCGATTTCGCTTTGCCATTGGAGCAGGGCATCATAGAGCGCTTGACGAAATGTCAGGCGCTGTTTGTTTTCATCTGCGGGCATCGTTCAGGCTCGGAGGAACTGCTTGAGGGCTGCCGCGAACTGTTCCGCCTGTTCCATGTTGGGCAGGTGCGCCGCGTTGGGGATGAGCGCTTTGCTGGCATTGGGCAGATGTGCGAGCATATAATCGGCGGCGAGTTGCAGGTAGGGCAGGTCGTTTTCACCGATGACCACCAAAACCGGCATCTCAAGTTCGCCCAGCCGCTCCGCGGCCGGTTTGTCGAATGTCTTGCGGACATGGCTGCCGATGCCTTTTAGTTCGTGCTCCGTGACCAAACGCGCCATCTCCCAGGCCAACTGACGGCTTGTCGGGTCAACATCATCGGCGGCACGCCCGAAACCATCGAACCAGATTTTCATGTCGATTTCGGCAACAAGCTCAGTATCCCCCGCGGCAAATGCCTGTTCGGATTGGGCGAATAGTTCGTCCGGCCCCTCGGCTTCGATTTCCAGCCCGGCAGGTGCGCCGCCAACCAGGATGAGTGCCTGCACGCTTTGCGGATGAGTCAGAGCATAGTCGATTGCCAGACCGGCGCCTATCGAACATCCCATCAGGATGAGCGGGGCACCCATCTCAAGCGCGGCGAGCAGGGCGCTCAGGTCATCCTGAAGATTGAATTCACCTTCGACTGGCAGGCTTTTGCCATAACCGCGCATATCAAAGCGCAGGACCTGATGACCCTTGGCAAAGGTTTCAAATTCATTGTTCCACATACGGCAGTCGGCGATGCCAGCGTGAAGCATAATCAAGGGCGTACCACTGCCAGCATGTTCATAATAGAGCCGCGCATGATTGACTTGGGCATAACCGGATTGGATGGTGGGCATAGGGACTCCGTTTATTATGGATTGTTTAACGTAGTGGGGAAAATAGCAGGCGAACCTCCCAATAATTGGAGGTATTGGCTGAATACAGCCCGATAGCTCAATCCGCCGTGACCTTCGCCAGTTCAACGCCCTCGCGCAGGACTTTTTCGTAGGACATATACGTCCGGTAGATGCTCATGCCGGCCCGTTCGTAAAGGGCGACGGCATTCGTGAGGCTCTCGCCGTCAACGCCCAGGCCAACTGTCTTTTGACCGCGATGCCAGTATGTGCCAAAGATATGAACCAGCATGGCCTGCGCCAGCCCGCGCCGCCGATGCGAAGGACAGACGCCCAGCAGTTCAATGAGACCGACATTCGGATAGCGGTAATCTTCTTTCAGTCCAACGAGATAACCGACAATCGCGCCCCTGCTCTCATCCACTGCCAGCAGGGTCAGGTTCGGGTCGAATTGCTGGTCTTCATTGAACCAGTGGCGGAATGCTTTCAGGTCGTCTTCAAGAGGTTCTTCAATGTAACCGAAATGGTCGCAGAATGAATCCCGAAACGCCAGCACAAACGCTTCTAAATCGTCTTCGTGACGATAATTCCGAATCGAAATGCCGGATGGCAGGGCGGGTGCAGCGGGCTGCTGTGTCATCTCAATTCGCATCTCGTAAGCTCTGCGTTTGGGGACGTAGCCGGCTTGCAGCAGCGCGTTTTCTTTCCACGCATCTCCTTTAACTGTGCCGCAGAGCAGGCTGAAGCGGGCTTCGGCTGGGCAACGACCTATAATCTCGTTTCCTTTGGCATCTGCCCATTGCAATAATTGCGTGCCAAAGTCCGCATCAAGATAATCGGGATGGACGCCCCAGTTGACCCAGGGATGAACGGGCGTCGCCGCGCTGTCCCAGATGAGGGCATAGGCGGCCAGGACGCCATCGCCCTTGAAGATGCCTCTGGAGGAGCGGCTAATATCATAATTGGGTTCTTGCCACTCCAGCAAAATGTCCGCGGGCTGGAACTGGCCGCCAGTGCCGATATGCGCCGCGATGGCGGTTGCTGTCCGCGCATATTCGTGAACATCAGCGAGTGTGAGCGGACGGGTGATAAAGTCTGAACAGGTCATCTTGATTGCAGCCTCTTGGTCGCTTATCGTTTTTACCGATGTTTAATGGTTCTTTTCAGGTTAATAAAGGTCATTATAGTGCCTGTATCCAGGATGTCAAGCTCGGATGGAGCAGATTGCGAGAGAATTATAGAAATGAAAAGTCTTGCTTAACAGGGTCTTGGTTTTACGGTATGATTAGCGTGTTTTGACGGGATTTCCTGGAGCGACACATGAACATTACAACAAAAAGCCTTACCTTCATCATCGGCATCATCATGTCGATTGCGATGGTCGGGAGTTTGATTCTGCCATTATTATCCGGACAGGCGACAGTGCAATCCGAGGCGCCCCAGCCAACCGCCATTCCCGAGCCGACTTTTCCGCCGCCGCCCGATGTATCGGAGATTGATTTTGATGACCTTTATTTGCATCCCTCCGGGTTATTTACCCTTGGTGTTCCGACAGGCTGGCTTCCGACTGCCGGATATTCAGTGGCGGACGAAGTTCGGGTTGGTTTGAATAACAGCGATGTGCTTAGCGTTGTTGAAGCGCGGATTATCCACAATCCTGAAAACATTGCCGCTGCAAGCGACCTGAGTGCCTTCTTTAGCGAAACCTGGCTGCAGCAAAGCTGGCGTGATTATTACGGTTGGGATGAAACCCAGCGCAAAATCACGGATGAAGGGCGGGTGGTCATTGATTTTAATCTGGCGCGTTCGCGCGTTCGCTATATTGCCCGTCAGGAATCCTGGATCGAAGATGGCGATATTTACAGCGTTCGCGTTATTACCCCCGAAAATGCCCCGCAAGAACTCAAGTTTCTGCTTGAGGGGGTCATCAACAGCATCGAACGGCTGGAGGCTTATGCCGAATCGCCCTTTGAATGGAACGGGTATTTTGACAATATGGACAAGCACATGATTCGCTATCCCGAAAATTGGGAGTTCACGGATGGTGCTTGGGGGTTGCCGGCGACGATTGTCGGTGATGATGTAACCCTGGTGGTGGAAACTGTGGATGTGGCTTTGGCGAGCGAAAGTGACACGATTGACTGGATTGAGAATTGGCGCAGTGGCGTCGAAGCGCTGACTGTTGAAGCGGTGGAAGTTGAGGGGGCATCCGGCTATGAGGTATCGTATCGCCTGTCAACTGTGGATGGCGCCGCGGAGAGTGGCTTGGCGCTGCTGCTGCACGGGTCGGACAATCGGCTTCATGTCGCCAATGCACGTATCAGTGAGACGGATATTGACCTGCAAACGGCTGCGGCGGAAGAGTTCCTCCTGATTGCAGTTTTGGATTCGTTCCGACTGCTGCCAGAACTGGAGATAACAGTACAAGGCTGAGTTGGCCATGCGTGAAGTTTTGCCTGATGTTTTGGCTTCGGGGCTGGCTGTCGTCTTTTGCGGCACGGCTGCCAGCGCGGTGTCAGCGGAGGTCGGCGCGTATTATGCCAATCCGGGCAACGCATTTTGGCGCAGCCTGTTTGCGATTGGCATGACCCCGCGCCTGTTTGCGCCGAGTGATTTTCGCAAGCTGCTTGATTTGAAAATTGGATTGACTGACCTGGCCAAATTCGCTGTGGGCAATGACAGTGACCTGGCAAGCGGTGACTTTGACCGCGCGGGTCTGGATGAAAAAATTGAAATCCACCAGCCGCAGATTCTGGCGTTCACCAGCAAGCGAGCTTGGCGCGTCTGGAAGAATCTGCCCTCAAGTCGGCCGGTGTCCTATGGCTGGCAGGCTGAAACCATCCATTCGACACGTGTTTATGTCTTGCCATCGCCATCAGGCGCAGCCCGCGGCTATTGGCAGATTTCGCCCTGGCAAGCGCTGGGGGAGGTTTATCAGGCGCGGATGCTCTTGGATGATGCCCGCGATTCAGGAAGCGATTGACCCGCCGCCATCAACGACCAGCACTTGGCCGGTCATAAAACTGGCGGCATCCGAACACAGGAACAGCGCCACCTTGGCGATGTCTTCTGGTTCGCCTGTCCGATTGAGCAGGGTTTGTTCGGGCTTGACCGCCGGCATATCGGCTTCGCGGATGTTGCCGGCAGCGATGGCATTCACCAGGATATTCTTGGGAGCCAGTTCGCGGGCGGCTTGTCGGGTCATGCCGATGATGCTGATTTTGCCAGCCACGTAGCCGATGCCTGCCGAAATGGCGCCAGGATAACCGGCTGTCGATACCAGGTTGATAATCCGCCCGCCGCCTTCGTCTGCCATGACCCGCCCGACCAGTTGCAGGCAAAAGAAAGTGCCAGTGGCATTGACTTCAATCTGCCGCCGCCAGTCCCATTCGTCAATTTTGAGCATGGCTTCGGCTTTGAATATGCCGGCGGCATTGACCAGAATGTGGATTTTGCCGAAGGCGTCGCGGGTTTGTTCAATCATGTTGGCAGTCTGGAATCGGTTGGAAATGTCAGCGTGCAGGGGTATCGCTCGACCGCCAGCTGCCTGAATTTCTTGGGCAAGGCTTTCGGCACGTTCAATGTTGAGGTCGTTGACGGCGAGCGCCGCGCCGTGATGTGCCAGCGCCAGCGCGATAGCGCGTCCGATGCCGGCGCCAGCGCCCGTGACCAGCGCATGATAGCCATTTAGATTGACGTTGAAGCTGGACACAGGTCGCTTAACCAATCCTGGATGATGGTTTCTGCTTCGGCATGGAACCGTTGGCTGCGGCTGTCGATGAGCTTGCGGTCGGCGCAGGATGCGACATAGGCGCGTGAACCCAGCCGATGATGTTTGTTATGCGTGCAGGAGGTCTTGATGGTATAACGGGCCGGCAGATTCCAGTCGCGTTCACCGCTGACAAAAGATAGCTGGGCATCGATGTTGAGTATCGCTTTTTCGTCCAGCATGTTGCCGTTCAGGATGATGCTGCGGGGCGGTTGGATGGATTTGAAACGGTCATAATGTTCACCCAGCAGCAGGGAGGCATCGGTTTGCGCCCAGATGACCAAGCGTGTCGGGTCAACATCGGCTTGTTCGAGCGCTGTCTTGTAGGCCTGGAGGGTGTCTTGCTGGGGGAAGCCTTCGCCGCCTGAGCCGCTGCGGCCGGTGCCGCGCTTGTCCCAGCGAAACACGGCAAATCCGGCGCGATTGCCGATTCGCCTGTGTTGATTGAAGTTATGACGGCCGGTGCAGCAGGCGTTGGGAAGAATAAACAGGAGCGGATAACCGACTTCGGGGGGTGGACAATTTGGATAATCAATCTGGCCGGCAAGGCAAACGCGGTCGCCAGCAAACATCACTTCACGGACGCTGCTGTCGGCTGCAAGCGCAAAGCGAATCGATTTTATTGCCATATCGACTCCGTTACTCAGGTTTCAAGATAATCACAACAATCAACAGAAAAAGTGAAATAAGAACCATCCCAAGTTCGAGCCTAAAGCAGATTTTATTGATTGACCTCTATTATGGCATAAAATTTAGTTTTGCCAAGCGATTTCCGCAAAATTTTATGCAGACCGCGCTGTCTTTGTGTGCGAGACCTGTCATGCTTGACGAAACAGAACATTCGTGTCAGACTCATCATCGGTAACAGGAGGTTGAGATGCCAATTGAATTTAACAAACTGATAGAGCAGGTTGTCAAGATGGGGAAGATGATCGAAAAGCTGGATTTCGATTTGCATGACCGCCTGGCGCTGGCGACCCGTATTTTTGAATCCTGCAACGACCTGGAGGCGGTTCACGAGCGCATTCGCTGGGTGCGGCAGCCAGGCATCAGCCGTTATCGCGGGGCGGCACCGCTTGCATTCGAGGGTGCGGAAGGGGTGAATCGGATTGTCCCCTCGCCGCCGACGCCACCTGCGGCGACGATTCTGGCAGTTGACGGCTCACAGGTCTATCCCAACGAGCAGGCGCTCTTGCATTATTATCTGCTGAACATCGGCATGTATGTCTATCGTCACGGGGTTGACCGAAAGCCGCAGGCAATGAGCCAGCCTGATTTGGTTTATCACGAAAGGTATGTGCATGACCCTGATGGCGCGGTGGTGCGCAAAGGCGTGGTTGATGACCGCCGCACCCTGGCTGAATTGCGAGCGCTGGCGGATGAAGCCTGGCGGCAAAGGCGGCAGGACGCTCCAGGCCCCTTAATCGCGTTTTATGACAATCGTCTGATGTATTTGCCAAGTGACAAGGGCTATCGTGGCGAAAACCTCTTGAGGGATTACATCGGGGCGATGGTTCAGCTGCATGATGCCGGGGCCTCTCTGCTTGGCTATGTCGATAATCCCTATCGCAGCAAACGTTTTATGCAGCTGCTGTTTTTGATGACTCTGGCAACCGAGGATGAGCTCAAGGTTCGTCAGCGCGAGTTGGTACGGACGGGGCCGCTGGAGGGCTTGTATGACCAGCAGTTTTTCGATCATATCCTAGAGCCAGGCGAACGGTCGGCGATTATGGTGCAGAATTCGCCACAAAACCAAGTTTTCAAAGCGCGTGGCGAGAATTATGAGATTGCATTTTTTTATCTCAAGGTCAGCAGTCAGCAGCCGGCGCAGAACCATGCCGTGTCCCGTGTGGTTCGGGTGGATGTGCCGGTGTGGGTGGCGCGAGAGCGAGAGCGGGTGGATGCCGTCCACGCCATGATTTTGGCGCAGTGTCAGCTGCAAGGTCGCAATCCCTATCCTTATGCCCTGACGCGGGCGGATGAGTTGGCCTACGTCTCGCCAAAGGACAAAGACATGCTCGACCAACTGGTGCGCCACGAAACCCTAAAGGTCAAGCAGCTTTTTCTTAGTCCCGATGCGATGGCGGGCAAGGTGCGCGGCAAAGAACTTGCCCGCGGCGAAAAACGGGTTCACGAGATGTAAGCCCCTGATAGGCTTAAAAGGGGATGTCATCGACAGTGCCGGGCAGTTCGGGGTAATTTGAGGCGCGGTCATCTCGACGCTGGCTGACTTGCTGACCACCGCCACCGCCCTGATAGCCTTCGCCATCCCCACGACTGCCGATAAAGCGAACATTGCGGGCATTCAGGTCGAGTGAGGCAGCGGCTTCGCCATTACTATTGATATACGCATTCACCGACACATTGCCAATCACCAAAACCTGTCGCCCCTTTGACAGGTAGGTGTTGCAGCTCTCTGCCTGCCCCCCCCATACGGCGACGCGATACCAGGTTGTTCTTTCGCGCCACTCGTTCGTTTGACGGTCGCGCCAGCGCTCGCTCACCGCCACGCTGAATTTGCAGACCGCGCGTCCACTTTGCAGGTATTTGAGTTCAGGGTCGCCACCGAGGTTGCCTACAACGATTGTTTGATGCCAGGTCATTTTTCACTCCCCTAAATCTTGAGTACGATTATTTCATGCTGTCGAGTTTCTGCTGCAAAATTTGGCGGACGATTCTTGGGTCGCCCTTGCCACGCATTTCGCCCATGATTTTGCCGAACAGGGCATTCATCACTTTGTTATTGCCAGCGAGCAGCCTTTGTACCATAGTATCATTTTCGGCGATAACTTTGTCAACTTTTGCGCCAATGACCGCCGGGTCAGAGATTTGCGCCAGTCCTTTTTCCTCGACGATGGTCTCTGCTGCGCGGCCGCCCGACCACATCTCGGTCAATACCTTTTTGCGGGCGGTATTCTGGTTAATGATGCCCTTTTCGATCAAGGCCAGCAAGCCAGCGAAACGGGTGGCAGAAACGGGAATCGTGTCAATGGCTTCGCGTTCAATCTCATGTTCTTTCATCAGCCGAAACAAGTCGGTTGTAATCCAGTTGGATGCCAATTTCGGGTCAATCCCCTTGGCAATAATCGCCTCAAAGTATTGGGCGACAGCCCGCTCGGCAGTGAGGACGCCGGCATCATAGGCGCTTAAACCCAGTTCGTCCATAAAGCGCCGCTGCAACTCATCGGGCAGGGCGGGCAGTTTTGCCGCAATCTCCGCCACCCAAGCCGGGCTGACCTCGACAATCGGCAAGTCCGGTTCGGGAAAATAACGATATTCGTCGGCGCGTTCTTTATAGCGCTGAACGGTGATTTTCTGCTGTGTCTCGTCCCAGCCGAGAGTTGCCGGTTTGACCGTGCCGCCCTTTTGATAAATCCTGATTTGCCGCCTGACCTCATCATCAATCGCCTTGACCATGTTGCGGATGCTGTTCAGGTTCTTGATTTCGGTGCGTTCGCGCAGGTCGGCGTCGCTGGGGCGCATCACACTGACATTGGCCTCAAAGCGTAAAATGCCCTTGGACATATCGCCATTGTTGACGCCCAGATAACGCAGAATGGAACGGAGCTTGCGGGCATAGGCTTCGGCTTCGGCTGCGCTGGCGATGTCGGGTTCGGATACGATTTCGAGCAGAGGCACGCCCGCGCGATTGTAATCAATCAGGCTGCCAGCCATCGTATGTGTCAGCTTGCCAGTGTCCTCTTCCATGTGGGCGCGGCGGACACGGATTTTCTTGCGGCTGCCATCGCCAAGCTCGATATGGATATGCCCATTCACCGCCAGGGGGCGGTCATACTGGCTGATTTGGTATCCCTTGGGCAAATCGGGATAAAAATAATTTTTGCGGGCGAACTGATTGACCGGTGGGATGTCGCAGTTAAGCGCCAGCCCGACCATGATGCCGTATTCCATCGCCTGCCTATTGATGACCGGCAGCGTGCCGGGCATACCCAGCGAAAGCGGGTCAACCGCCGCATTGGGGTGCGCCTCAACGCTGTCAACCACCGGGCAAGCGCTGAACATCTTGCTTTCGGTCTCCATCTCGGCATGGACTTCCAAGCCAATCACTGTTTTCCATTCGCTCATCTGCATCCCTCACTGCACCTCCCTAACTGTAACGCAAAGACTCGCGTCTGCAAAGTGTGCTATAATAACTATAGTGAATGTCAAAGACAGGAGTTTGCGATGTCGGCACTGTCTGCTGATCTTCGTTGGAAGGCTGACCACTATCTGGCTTGGGAAAGCGAACAGCCGACCAAACACGAATTGATTGATAATTATGTCGTGGCGATGACTGGCGCCAGTCGGGCGCATAATATCCTTGCTGTTGCCATTTCAGCGCTGCTATACTTTCAC
This sequence comes from Aggregatilineales bacterium, assembly GCA_965214515.1. Lineage (GTDB taxonomy): Bacteria > Chloroflexota > Anaerolineae > Aggregatilineales > Phototrophicaceae > UBA6055. The sequence goes on along the minus strand of OZ243955.1, from coordinate 1,438,781 downwards.
CTCCGCGAAAGACCATGCGAGGTTTATGTGGGTGATATGCGCGTGCAAGTGGATGCGGAGTCAACTTATACCTATCCTGATGTGGTGGTGGTCTGTGGCGAGCCAAGATTCCGTAATGATGTCAAGCCGGATACCCTGGAGAGTCCGACCCTGATTTTCGAAGTTCTGTCACCCTCAACCGAGATCATTGACCGCAACCAGAAGTTTGAGCAGTATCTTCGACTGCCCTCGCTTGAGGGTTATTTTTTGGTGTCGCAAGACAAGCCCAGAATCGAATCCTATACCCGACAGACAAATGGCTGGCTCTATCAAGACCCCGCTGGTTTGGATGCCAGTCTGATTATTGATGCCATTGATTGTACATTGCCCTTCAAGGACATCTACGACAGGGTTCAGTTTGAATCGCCACAGCCCTGAAATGCCCTTCAGACTGCGAGAAGAGGTTCACGCTGGCGCGGCAGACAGTTGTGATTGACCATAAATCGTTCCAGCCGTTCAAGCGCTTCGCAGATATTGTCTTCGCTGGTGGCATAACTCGCGCGGACGAAGCCGCGCCCACTGAGGCCAAAGGCGCTGCCAGGGATGAGCGCCACCCGCCCTTCGTGAAGTAGCTGCTCACAAAATGCCTCATCATCCATGCCGGTTAGCTGGATATTGGGAAAGGCATAGAATGTGCCGCGCGGCTCAAAGCAGGTTAATCCCAGCCGATTGAAGCCATCAACAATCAATCGCCGCCGCCGGTCGTAATGCTGTCGCATCTGCTTCACATCCTCTGCGCCATGCTGAATGGCTTCCAGCGCCGCCACCTGCCCGACTGTGGGCGCGGACATAATCAAATACTGATGGACTTTGTACATGGCTTCGGTCAGTGGCGCCGCTGCTGTGGCATAACCGATACGCCAGCCAGTCATGGCGTAGGATTTGCTCATGCCGCTCAAAACAATCGTGCGTTCAAACATATTCGGCAGGGTGGCGAAGTTGATGTGGTCGCTGCCATACACGAGGTTTTCATAGATTTCGTCCGATACCACCACCAGGTCGTATTTTTCGGCTGTGCGGGCGACTTGCCGCATGTGTTCCGCGGTTAAGACAGCGCCAGTCGGATTGTTGGGATAATTGATTAAAATGGCTTTGGTTTGTGCTGTGATTTTGGCTTCGAGCTCGCCGCCGGTCACTTGAAAGTCGTTGGCTGCCGCTGTCGCTACCATAACAGGGACACCGCCCGCCATTTCGACGATGGCGGCATTGGCGACGAAGCAGGGCTCCACGACCAGAACTTCATCGCCAGGGTCAAGAATCGCCTTCATCGCCAGGAACAATGCCTCGCTGACACCCACTGTGACCAGCACTTCGCTGTCTGGCGAGTAGTCAAGCTGGTAACGGTTTTTGATATGCGCCGCAATCGCCGCTCGCAATTCGTAAGTCCCGGCGTTGGAAGTGTATCCTGTTTGGCCGGCGCGAAGGCTCTGGACGCCAGCTTCGATAATATGCTGCGGGGTTACGAAATCGGGTTCACCGATGCCGAGTTTCACGACATCATCCATAGTTGCCGCGATATCAAAATAACGGCGGATGCCGGAAGGACGCAGGCTTTGCACACTCCTGGACAAAAAACGGCTCATCAAAGCATTCTCCTCAGATAAAAACAAGTTCCTTATTTGTATCACGGGTGGCATGCCAAATCATCACACATCACCTTTCAATTATGCGCTTTATTTTCCGACAGTGTGTACGAAGATAAGATAGAATTGATGGATTTTACCCGATTCTTAGCGCGGGCTGTCCGATTTGTAAATTTTATCACAGCTTGCTGCGGCTGTTTCAAAAATGGCGAATCTGGATGGACAATAAAATGGATGGCGGCTTGAATATCGGATGATAAGACTTTTGTGCGATTATCACGTAGAAATAATGTCAGGTCTGTTACATAATAGGCATCGCCGCGGCAAAGATAAAACTTGTATAAAAACAAGCGTTCATCATGGCAAAACTGTGTTATTGTATAGATAAGCTGCTAAATGGTTTAATGCCTGTATAGGGAAAGGAGAATGCAGCCAGCCCTGACCTTTGGGCTGCTGCAGAGGTAAAGTATGAGCCAGGAAAACAAAGCTCCAAACGATAAAGCAGGTGATGGGCCTTCCAATTCATCGAGGGATGATATGGGGAACCGTCTGGAACGATTGGGTGGAGAGCCAGCGCCGGCAATCACCCCAGAAGAATTTGAACGGCTGCAAAAAGCGGGACAGGTACATATCGATTCACGCGGGCGCGTCCGCACGGCACGCCGCAGTGGCGCCGAGGCGGGTGTGTCGCTGCGCAAGCGTCGGGCCTGGTATGCCTAGTCTGGTGCAACTCCACAATCAGCTTGTGGAGCGGCTTCAACAAAAGCATCTACTCGATAGCCCCGATATGGTCATGGCATTTTCGGCTGTTCCACGCCATCTATTTTTGCCGCATATCCATCCCGCAAGTGTGTATCAGGACAAGGCAATCGCCTTAAAGGTCAGCCCCTCGGGCGAGACCTTGAGTTCTTCCAGCCAGCCGACCATGATGGCCATCATGCTGCAACAGCTTGAACTGGATGTGGGCATGAATGTGCTGGAAATTGGCACGGCATCCGGTTACAACGCGGCAATTATGAAGCATATCGTGGGTGATTCGGGCGATGTAACCTCGCTTGAAATCGATAGTGACCTCGCTGGACAGGCGCGGGTCAATCTTGTCGATGCCGGTTGGGGCCAGGTGCTGGTTGTGAATTGTGACGGGGCAAGCGGTTATGAACCCCGCGCAAAATATGACCGCATGATGGCGACAGTCGGCGTTCAGGATGTCCCCGTCAAGTGGCTGGAGCAATTAAAAGACAGCGGGCGGCTGGTCGTCCCGATTTGGCTGAATGGCATTCAGATGAGCGCTGCTTTTGTGCCAGAGGCGGATGGCACATTTTTGAGTTGGGACAATCGCCCCTGCGCCTTTGTACACTTGCGCGGGATGGCGGCGGGCGCCTGTGTGCGGCGGCAGGTGGGCGATACTTCGCTGGTCATCCTTGCCGATGAGGTGGAAAAAATTGACACCGCAGCCTTGCAGACCTTGCTGTCGGGTGATTTCAGGATTCATCGTCTGTGCCAGCATTTGCAGGCAGAGGATTATTGGCATGGTTTCCAACTGTATCTGATGCTGCACGCGCCGAAGGAGTCCATGTTCGCGGTCTACAGCATGCCGCCCGAACAAAAAGTCCGCGGCCTGGAAGGCCATGGCATGATGTTACTCCTGCCGGGCAGCGCTGCCTTTGCCGGCTATGAGCATGGCGGCGCGGTACACAGCTTTGGCGCTGACGATGCCTTCCTGAAGATGCTGTCTTTGTTTGCAGAGTGGCGGGCGCGGGCATATCGTTATGCGGAGCGTCTGCGCCTGCGGCTGATTCCGCTTCAGATGGGCGCACCCTCAATCCGAAGCGGCAGATTATACAAACGGAAAGACCATTACCTCCACGTATGGCAAGTTTAATCACCTTCAGTCATGTCTGTCAGGCGCTTAGGCTGAAGAATTTCAATGCGGCACAGGCGCATCAGCGAATGTCCCCAGTGCCGCGCGGCTGGCAAAGACGGGAAACACCTCCCAGGCAGGCGGCTGTCTTGATACTGCTGTATCCAGAGCTTGACGAGCGCCTCAATATCGTATTGACGCTGCGCAATGTCAACTTGCGCGGACACAGTGGGCAGGTCAGCTTTCCGGGTGGCAAACAAGACCCCGAAGACCAGAGCTTTACCAGCACGGCGCTCCGCGAAACCTGTGAGGAAGTGGGCATCTGTGATGACAAAATCAGGATTATGGGCGAACTGTCCAAGTTTTATATTCCGCCATCGCATTTTGATGTCTATCCGACAGTCGCCCGTTACGATTCGATTCCGATTTTCGATTCCAACCCGGCAGAAGTTGCCGAAGTCTTCAGCTTTGCGCTCGAAGACTTGCTGAACCCGCGCTGCAAGCATGAAGAGCAAAGCCGAATCAGAGGACACAACGTAAGAATCCCGTATTATGCTGTCAAGGGTCATAAGGTCTGGGGGGCAACGGCAATTATGCTGAGCGAACTTGAAGAACGGCTGCGGGCTGTTGTTCCGCAGGATGTCCTGCTGGCATTGCAATGATTTTATGGCTTGCCTGGCGCGAAGACAGACGCACTGGCGCAATTTGTATAGATGTTCATAAATTGCTATGCTTGAGGCAGTCATGCTTATTATCAGTAGAAAGCAAGCCAACCAGAGCAGATGGATACCATCCTTATAGACATTCCCATATTGGCAGCCGCAACGGGCGGGGCAGAAGGCGCCGGCGAATGGAGCACCCTGATATTCTACATTGCTATTGCGCTGGGGATTTCCTTTCTGTGTTCCATCTGGGAGGCGGTGATGCTGTCCACGCCGGTTTCGCATATTGAACTGCTGGTGCAGGACGGCAACCAAGGCGGGGTCATCATGCAAGGTCTGCGCCAGAATGTCGAACGTCCCATCTCCGCCATTTTGACCCTGAACACCATCGCGCATACCGTGGGCGCGGCTGGCGCTGGGGCCGAAGCCGCCGCCATTTTTGGCAGCGAGTTTTTGGGCATTATCTCCGCAATTCTTACGCTGCTGATTCTGGTCTTCTCCGAGATTATTCCCAAAACGCTGGGCGCGGTCTATGCCAAGCCATTAACACCCTTCACCGCCTATTCGCTGCGCCTGCTGCTTTTCTTTCTCCGGCCGGCCGTCTTTGCCTTCGAGTTTCTTACGCGGGCGATGCGACCGAGCGAAGATGCCCCCACAGTAACCCGTTCGGAACTGCGGGTTATGGCACGGATTAGCGCCGAAGAGGGCGGCATTCACGAGCGTGACAATCGCATCGTGTCCAATTTGCTCCAGTTGGCGGATGTCCAGGTCGAAACCATTATGACACCCAGGACAGTCGTCTTGATGTTTCAGCAGGATTTGACGGTGGGCGAGGTCATGCGGCAGCACAAGATTCTGCCCTATTCGCGCATTCCCATCTACGGCGAATCGGCAGACGACATCAGGGGCTATGTGCTGCGCCATGAGATTTATAAACGCGCCGCGGCGGACGAACATGACTGCAAGATGGAAACGATTGTCCGTGCCTTGCATGTCGTGCCAGAGACCAATACCGTGGCGCAGGTGCTTGATGAGTTTATTATCAAGCAAGACCACATCTTTCTGGTGATTGACGAGTATGGGGGGACGGCGGGTTTGATTACGCTGGAAGACACTGTGGAAACCCTGCTGGGCATCGAGATTCTGGATGAATCCGACCGCGTTGCCGATTTGCGCCAGCTGGCGCGGCGCCGCTATCAGCGTCAGCTTGACCTGCTGGAATGAGTGGCCATAGGGATTGATGTCTGTTATCTATCTGCCGCTGCCGGATTTCGCCTGGCGCTTTGACCTCCTGCTCGCGTTCCTCAAGCGTTTTGCCTATCCCGCCCGCATGATGGTTCGTGATGAGGTCTTGTGGCGAGTGACAGCAGGTCACCTGCTTTCGTATCGCCTGGCGGAAGGCGCGGTTGCCATTCAGGGTCCGAGACTGTCGGTGGCACAGGCAGCGCAAGTTTATCATGCCTCACAGGTGGTACTGGGACTGAAAAACGACCTTGGCGCATTTTATGATGCGGCGCAGAGAGATGAGCAACTCTGGCGCATCATTGAACCCGTGCATGGGTTGCCTGTTCTTTGCACAGAGACCGTCTTTGAGGCTTTAATCACACTGATTATTGAACAGCACATCACCTGGAAAAGCGCCTTGCGTGCCCAGCGCAGCTTGATGGAAATCTTGGATACCGGCCATGCGCTGGGGGATGAACGAGTCTATGATTTTCCATCGCCGCCGCAACTGGCGCAAGCCACGCGCGAACAGCTTAAAGCGCTCAAGATAACCAACCGTCGCCTGGATTTAATCATTCACATTGCGCGGGAGTGCAGCAGCGGCAGGCTGGAATTCGAATCGCTGCGGCATCGTGATGCTGAAAGCGTCTATCAGCAGCTTGTGGCGATGAAGGGCGTCGGTCATTGGACAGCGGGGAATGTCATTGCGCGGGCGCTGGGTCAATTTCCGACCATCAGCCATAATGATGTTGCGCTCCAGGCGGCGATACAGCATTATTTTTATGCGGATACAGGCAGGAAAGGCCCGCAGCAAGTCATTGAAACGTTGCAAGCCTATGGAGAATATGCCGGCTTAGTCGGGCATTTTGTGCTGTCGCGCTGGGTTCTTGACCGCTATCCGCCCCTGGACTAAACAGAAAGCTCGTCATAAAGAAGCTCCTGATTCAGCGTCGGCAGGACGGTTTCCTCGCTCGCCAGTGTGAGCGAGGCGGCTGTGACGCCCAGTCGCATGGCTTCGTCAATAGGCACATCATTAAGGATGCCGAAAATAACAGCGCCCGAAAAAGCATCACCGGCGCCAGAAGCATCGACAACTTCGGTCTGAATGGCGCGAATGTAGCCACCGCCGCTGGTATCGGCATAAGCAAGTCCCTGCTCCCCTAAAGTAACGACGGCGATGTCCGCGCCCATATTGACCAGGCGCTGGGCGATATCGATAGCCGCTTCGCGCGTGGTCGCTGGCTCTTCAAGCGCACAGAGAACCGCCGTCTCGCTGGCATTGGGGACAATCAGATACAGGTTTTGAATGTATTTGCACAAGCGGCCAGCTATCAGGGGCGATGTCGGGTCGGCACAGACACGAACTTTGTATCGGACGGCAAGCTCGAAAAGTGTGTCCAGGGCCTCTTCGGGCAGGGTGGCGTCGATGACGATGAGGGCGGCGTTTTTGAATAGCTGTTCGTGTTCCAGCAGATAATCGGAGTCGAGGTGTTCCATAATGCTGAAGTCGTCAATGGTGGTTGCGCTAGCATCATCAGGCTGACGCCAATTCATAGACGTGGCGGTATGCGCCCCGCTGACCCGTAAAATATGACTGCAATCCATGCCGGCATTCATCGAATGCGCCATGAGATGCTGCCCAATATCATCGTCAGCGATGGCGGACAGCAGCAGGGTTTCGACTTCGAGACGGGCGAGATTTTCGGCTATATTTCTGGCGACGCCACCCACCGAGCAGTGAACATGACCGAACTGGCGTGCGCCAGCGTTTAGCTGCTCTGCGGTTTTCCCGCTAATCTCAAGTACCGTTGACCCAATCACCAAAACAAATTCATCATCCATTTGCTTGCTCCTCAAGCTGGGCAGCCAAACAAATTGTAATACAGAAAGGCTGTTTTGGCAGGGCGCGAGCGCAAGGAAACCAACGTTTCCCGCGCGTACAAGGGCTACCCAGCCGAGTTGGATGCTGTCGTTTGGTCGGATTGCTGTGCCTCTGGCGGCGGGGGTTGGGTGGGCTGTGCATTGGGCGGGCTGGTGTTTGCCGGTGGCGCGGCTGGCACATCCAGCCCCAGTGTCGCCGGATTCAGGTCGGATGACCCGATGACGGCTTCGTTGGGCGGGTCGGCTGCACAGCGAAATCCGACCCACCGTTTTTTAATGCTGTCTTCTGGATTCCAGGATGGGTCTGAGGATTGTCGGTGAACGGTGCGACTGAAGAAAGGAACACTGTTCCAGGAGCCGCCGCGCAGCACTTTTTGCAAGCCGGCCACTGGCCCTGCTGGGTTAAGGGCAACCCCCTGTGAAGCTAATTGGGCATAATAGTTCTCGCGGTACCAGTCGTTCACCCATTCGGCAACATTGCCGGCCATGTCAAGGATTCCATAAGGGCTGGCGCCGGTTGGATAGCTGCCAACTGGGAATGAGCCGGGTAAGGTATCCAAGGGGCGATTGGTTTTTGCCAGGGCATTGTCCCAAAGATTCCCCCAAGGATAGATGCGGCTATCGCCGCCGCGGGCGGCGCGTTCCCATTCGGCTTCGGTTGGCAGGCGGCGGCCAATGGCTTCGCAGTATTCACGGGCGCCATACCAGGTCACGCCATAAACCGGGTGTTCAGCCAAAGCGCCGCCGATGCTGTAGTTGGCGCTGTCGAAGGTAATCACGGCGTCGACGCTTTCGTTGCGGGTGTGAATGCAGGGAAAGCCGGCGCAGCCGCCCAGATGGCTGTTCGCGCCTTTTACATTGAGAAAGGCGACATACTGCTCAAAGGTCACTTCAGTGATTTCCATCACAAAGGAGTCCACCGTTACTGGATGAATGGGAGAAGAATCCTCACCATAGGCGACAAGACAAGTACCGCCATCACGGGTACACTCTTCGACTGCCTGGACGACTTCGTCGGGGGTTGTTCCCATATTGAAGGTGCCGCTGGGAATGGAGACGGTCAGACTTCTTATCGCTTGCAGCGCTGCGGGAATCGGGTTGGCGGCGCTGGCTGGCACAGGCGTGACTGCTGGCGCAAGTATGGAGACGGGAGTCGGCTGGACAGCGACTGAATCGCGGCTGACGCTCGGCGCGACCGCAGTTTGCCCGCCGATGACCACAGCCGGGTCGGGTGTTGCCGTTACCACCACGACTTCCCTTAAAGGCGTTGGGGTGGGTTCGTTCGGGTCGATGGTCGGCGACAGCACGATATAGACGCTGGTCGTCATAACTTGCGGGACTGGCGTGGGAACGATATATTCCAGCAATGAACCTTGCAGGATGATGGCGACCATGATGATGAAACCACAAAACAGCCCGGGAATAAAGCCAATGGCTACCCACTGCCAGGCGGCGCTTCGGCTGCGCCGTCCACCGATTTGTCTGTAAGACATAAAGTTCTCCTCGCATCCCTTGGCATTGGGTTGACTGTCGCTGTCCAGTGCGTACTGTTCTATATGATAACAGAGCAAATCACAAGGTCATCTTATCAACAGGACATCGCTTTGAATGCTGCTTGACAAGGCATCGCTACAGGTTTAGGCTTATTCCATAAAGCTGTTCAGGAATCCTGTTGTGACTCGATTAAGCGCAAGCCCCATACCCGCGCCCGCGCTCTCGGCTGATGGATTGCGTCCGGTGAACCTGCGAACGGATTTGCGTCCACTGGCAGATTTGATTGAGCTTGCCTTTGCGGATTCGATGGATCAGAGCGGGCGTTCCGCCATACGCGAGATGCGTTATCTGAGCCACATGGGCTACGGTCTCAACCTGATTTCACGGCTGAACGACCTCGCGCTGGGGATTAGCCTGGGGTATGTCTATATCCTCGATGGTCAGCTAATCGGCAATGTTTCCATTTATCCAGCGGATTATCCCAAGGACATGGGCGCTGCCTGGATTCTCGCCAATGTTGTCGTACATCCCGACTATCAACGGCGCGGCATCGCTTACCGTCTGCTTGAAGCCAGCCTGGATATGATTCGCAAACGGAAGGGCAAACAGGCCATCTTGCAGGTCAATTATGACAACCCGGGCGCACAGCGACTTTATGAACGGCATGGATTTATCTATGAACGCGCCTGGCGGATGTGGCGGCGCAGCAGTTTTGTCAAGGCGCCAGTTTCGAGCAGCCATGATTTCCATATCACCCGACTGCGGCGCAGCGAATGGCAGACCGAGTTTGCGCTGGCGCAGCAGGTTCGCCCGAACACTCGCGGCGGGCTGGGTTGGCTGATGCCACTGCACCGACTCTATTTTCACAGGCCCTTATGGAAACAGTTTCTTAATTTGTTTTCGCTGAACAGCGTCGAAAAATTGGTCATCCGTGATGAGACGCCCCCCGCGATTCTCGCGTCCTGCTGGCTTGAGAGTGTGGTGACTGCCCGCAGCCTGCGAGCCCGTCTGTTCGTCTCACAGCAAATTGATGCCGCGCCCTGTGCGGATGCTCTGATTAACAATGTCCTCCAGCGATTTAGCGGCTCGACCATCCTGCTCGAGCATCCAAGAGACGACCAAGTGGTCAGCGACCTGCTCAGGCATTATCAGTTCAAAGTCAAGCGGGAACTGTGGCACATGCGGCTCGACCTGTGACAAAATGACCGTCTGCGGCGCTGGCCTTAAAGGCTTCGGGTGTCATTCTGTCGGGGACGAAAACGCGGCGGAAGGGGCTTGGGCTGGTCAAGGGCAGCGGGCAGCGCGGCGGGTTTCCTGTGTGCATCCGAGCGGATAGCTGGCTGAGGGTCATCGGGCGGCTGCTGGCGTCTGTGCATGTCGTCCTCTGTTTGCTTGGCCACAGCCTGTTCCTGAAGCACATTGAGATATTCACCCAGGATTTGGCGCTGCTGCAAGACATCATAGCGGGAACGCCGCTGTGCCACCTGATGCTGACGGTGTGATATTTCCTGCTGGATTTCTTGCGGGTTCGGCACTCTATGGAACATTTTATGTTCGTCCGCGCCAATCAACGACATGCGCACATCGCCATATTTCATCATGGTGGCGAAGAAGCCAGTCGATACCGATTCAACATTGTCTATCCGTTCAACCAGAATCTGGTCGCGGATGTTTTGCAGGAACAGAGGGCGCTTGTGAGCCAGTGTAATGGTGTCATCGGAAATGATGTAGCAGTCGTTTCGCCAGTCCCAATCGACCCAATAATAAGCTACAGCACCAATAAGCAGCGATACCAGCCCAAGCGGAAAGGTCAGGATGCGCATATCAGCGCTGACAAGCGTAAAAGTCAATGCCAGCAGGATGAGTGAAAATAGCATCAACGCAATCGGAATCGAGGTATGCTGCACCCAAACGCTAAGATGTTTGCGATAGACAATATCGCCATTGGTCATTTCGATGCGGGTGCTCAAATAGCCATTGGTTCCCCGCTTGGGCTGGGGCGGGTCGGCAGCTGGTTCATCCAGGGGGGCGGGTGTCTCGCCCGCCAGCCAACTCTGGAGTTCGGCGCGTACCAGGTCGTGATGCTGCTTGGCCTTGCGGCTGGCATGGTTTTGGCGGTCTTCAATGAGAAGCTGCTGAAAGCGCTTGGGATTCGGGATGAGGTCAAGCTCCAGATTGCCCTGCGAACCCGCTGTCTTGATTTCCACAGTCCCGTAGTTGAACAGCCGTGCGAACAGGTCGGCAGATGGTATTTCGAAGTTGATTTCGTGAACGCTTTCCAGGCCGATTTCAGTGACCTGTTTGTGTAAAGCCAAAATCGTTCGGCTAACCCGGATAATCCGCTGGTCGGTTACGATGACCGAGTCGTTGCGCCATTCACGATACAGGTAAAACAGGAGAGCGCCCGGCAGGAGAATGGAAAGCAGGAACACCAGAAGAGCGCCAGATGGCTCTTGAATCCACACAGCGCCGACCCACATCAAAATCATCATCAGGCATGGCAGCCAGGCTGTCCGTACAAATGCCCACCAATGATGATGCGTCATCATAAGAACGGCTTCATTTTGCCGCTGTTCGTCAAACCGAATGCCGTCATCTGAAGCCATGCCGAAGGCGGCCTTTAATTCGGGATGCTGCGCCAGCAGGGTCAGGAATTTTTCGCGCGTCAGCTGGAGTATGGTCACCGGCTGCGCAGCACGCAAGGTTGCGGATTGGACGGCAGCGGTGAAGAGCGCGTCCTGGTTGATGGTTTGGTGGGCGGCAAGCGAGGCCAAGACTTGCTGGGCGCCATCCTCCGCCGTCTGAAAAAGGACAGCTTGACCGGAGAGCAGGGTCAACATGCTATCAGCCGGGCTGCCCTGTACAAAAATATCCTCACCAGGCTGATAGCTGCGGGTTTCCAGCGCCGAGCCAATCCAGCCCAGTTGGGTCAGGCTCAGGTTGGCAAAGAGCGGGATGGTTTGCAGATAGTGGCTGTCTGGCATCGCCTGCGGTCGTCCGAGTATGGTCATACTGATTGCCCATTATAACACAATCTCAAGGATAGTTATCGAAATTTCAGGAAAGCGTGCTATAATTGTGCCGAGACCAAAACAGAGTAGGAAAATACTATGCCGAATTTAGGTGGCGGTGAGCTCCTTATCATACTTGCGATTGTGCTGCTGTTGTTTGGCGTCGGTCGCGTCTCTCGGATTGGGGGAGAACTGGGGTCGGCAGTTGCGAATTTCCGCAAGGGCTTGCAGCAGGGCGCCAAAGAGTCGGAGGACGAAGTCGCTTCAGTTGAGCGCCTGTCAGAGGATGAACAAACGAAACGCGCCTGATGGATAGCGCATTCTCCTCTTATTCTTCCAAAGTTTCCTTGATGAGTGCCTTGCTGCTCAACAGCTGCCTGTGAGGTATGCCAGCAGGCACTTTCAAATTGTACAGCAGGACTTGCTGATTGTAGCGCTCTATTCTCGCAGCGCATTCTTTGACATACTGATTCCAGGCTCGCTTGACCTTCGCCTCGTCTCTCATGTTGCCCTTGGCTTGTGCCGAACGCAGCGCCCGCCGATGCCTTGATGCTCGGCTGGCAATCTGCTGGCGCAATTTCTCCTCGCGCTGCTCCAGCGCTCGCCCCATAACAATCCACTCGGGGATGACCTCATGGTCTTTCATAATCTTGAGCGCCGCCCGCATATCGTCGGGCGCGTGGGCATCGTCCTTGAAGACAAGTGGCTTGCCTGCGCCCGGCAAATTCGATATATCGCCGTCGCCAATCACATCCCGCATCAGCTGTTCCGCGATACGTTCCCAGCGTCTCACGTGTGCCTCCCAGTGCTATTCAAGGTCAATGGCCTCCACGATGGGGATAGTCGCCTGAATCTGTCCAGCCGCATCAGCCAGGGTCAGGACATCGCCATCTTGCCAGACGGCCTGGTCTTTTCCCCAAAATAATGTATCTGGCGTATGCGTGCCGCTGCGTGTATAGAGGGTGATTTGGGCATCGGGGAAGAGCATCAGTTCCGGGAATGAGAAGCTGTTGCCAGCGGCATTGCTGAGTATCCAACCTGTTAGATTAACGGTGCCGCCAGTGTTGCGCAGGCGGATTCCCTCTGCCGTAATATCGCCCATGCCCTCGACTTCGACGATTTGGATTTGGGCGCTTTCGGCTGATGATTCGGCTGCTGGCGGATCCACGGCGCCAGCTGTCTCGGTGGATTGCGATTCAAGGGTGCAGCCTTCAAGGGGTACGAGGAGCGTATCCCCGATTTGCAGGTTCACGGCGCTGTTGACGGTCAAATTGTTGACTTCGAGCATCAAAAGAAAATTCACGCCATATCGCTGCGCCACACCCGAAACGGTATCGCCACTCACAACGGAATGGAAGATGCACTTGCTTTGTGTGGCAGTTTCGTCCGTTTCCCTGTTCTGTATGCTGCTGCCCAGGCTCACAGCATCCAGCTGCGCGGGGTCAATGGTGGCATCAGCGTCAACAGCTGCCAAATCATCTGGCAGGTCAACCTGGCCGGGGCGGTTTGTCGCTGCCACAGTGATTTGCCGCTGGCTGGGGTCGGGCGTCGCGGTGATGATGATTTCGACTGTGACGATGGTCACGCTGTTCCGATTGGCGTTTGTCGGGCTGCCAAAAAAATTGAGCGCCAAAAAAGTTCCACTGACCGCTACCATGAAAATCAGAAAGAGGAAGAAAACCCTCGGCAGGATGTTATGCGATTTCGGAGGAGGTTTCCGTTGAATCATGGTGTTTTCCTGTTCGCAGACGCGCCACAAGGCAATGTTATCATAGGGCGATATGTCTGGCAACGAAAATGACACAGTTTCCTGCCGCGCCTGCCATTTCGCCAGGGTATAAGTGGTTGTACTCATGTTGACGATGTTGCGTTATAATCGAGAATTGGCTGGCATCAAATGGAAGCAAAATATCGTCTATGAAGGTCTTGCTCACAAGCGCAGAAGCAGCCCCCTTTGCCAAGGTTGGCGGCCTGGCGGATGTTGTGGGTTCGCTGCCCGCGTCGCTGTGCCAGCTGGGTGTGGATGCGCGTGTCATCATCCCTGGTTATGGCTTTATCGACCACCTCAAGCACAGCATCAGCCACCTGTTCAGTTTTGACTTTCATCATCGTCTGGGGATGAACGAAGTCAAGCTCTATGCCTGTGACCGTCAGGGTACGACCTTCTATTTCCTGCAATCTCCGCCTTATTTTGGTTTGGAGGGTTCGGTCTATACCCATTGGAACTGGGATATGGAGCGCTACATCTATTTCAATCAGGTTTTGATGGCGGCGATTTGGGAGTTGAAACAGCGTTGGGGCTGGTTCCCGGATGTGGTGCATGTGAATGACTGGCATACGAGTCTGCTGCCCTTTCTCATTCATACGCAAGCGGATGAATCGGGCTGGTCGAGCCTGGCGACGGTGCTGTCGATTCATAACATTGCCTATCAAGGCGACCACGCTGGCGATTTCCTGTTTGCGGCTGGCATTGAACCGCGTTATCAGCCCGAGCTTGTGTCTTATGATTTGACCGATAACCTGCTGGGCATCGGCATCGGCTACAGCGATATGATTTCGACCGTCAGCCCACGTTATGCCGAAGAAATCAAATACCCCTATGCCGGTTATGAGTTGGCGCCATTGATTGGACAACGCGCCGCCGACCTGCGGGGCATCCTGAACGGCCTGGATGTAGACCTCTGGAATCCGGCGACTGACCCGAAGCTGGCCGAGAATTTTAATGTGAATAACCATGAACGCAAACGCCCCCTTAACAAACGCTATCTACAATCGTTTGCCAGGCTGCCCATTCGGCAGGATGTGCCGCTGGCTGCTGTGGTGAGCCGACTGGCGGCGCAGAAGGGTTTTGATATGGCGCTGCCAGCCTTGCGGCAGGTCTTGGCAGAGCGTGATGTGCAGCTGGTTGTGCTGGGTACGGGCGAAGCCGAGCTTGAGTATGCGTTCTGGCAGCTTGACCAGGATTTCCCGGATAGGGCAAGGACATTCCTTCAGTTTGACGCAGCTTTGGCAGGGCAGATTTATGCCGGCTGTGACATCTTTTTGATGCCCAGCCACTTCGAACCCTGCGGCATGGGGCAGATGATGGCGATGCGATATGGCGCTCTGCCACTTGTTCGGGAAACAGGCGGACTCGCTGATACGGTCATCAACTATGACAATGCGGATGCCGAGCAAGGCAACGGCTTTGTGTTCCAGTGGCAGGAGTCGGCTGCGGTGGCCGGAACGCTGAACTGGGCGATAGATGTCTATCATCAGCGGCCTGATGCCTGGAAGCGGATGCAGGAACGCGCCATGTCCACTGATTTTAGCTGGCATAAAAGCGCTGGCGAATATCGTCAGCTGTATCGACAGGCCATCAGCAAAGTCCGTGGCGCATGATGCCACAGCAGGCGAGGTTTCGTAAAATGATGAGGGGCAAAAGGAGCAAATCTTGAAGATCAAAGCCATTATTCTTGCGGGTGGCAAGGGTACACGTCTGGGTGTCTTGACCATTAAACGCGCCAAGCCAGCCGTTCCCTTTGGCGGGAAGTATCGCATTATCGACTTCGCTTTGAGTAACTGTGTCAATTCAAATGTGTTTGATGTGATGGTCTTGACCCAATATCGTCCACACAGCCTCAACGACCATATTGGCAAGGGGCGTCCCTGGGATTTGGACCGCTCCTTTACCGGCGGCGTGCGGATGCTGCAACCGTATCAGGGAAGATTCGATACAGACTGGTATGCCGGCACGGCCGATGCGGTGGCTCAAAATCTGAACTTTGTTCGCCAGGGGTATCCGGAATACATTCTGATTTTGTCTGGCGACCACATCTACGAGATGGATTATGACATGCTGGTGCAGTATCATCGTGATACGGGCGCGGATGCGACTGTCTGCACCATTCGCGTGCCGCTGGATGAAGCCAGCAGGTTCGGGATTGTCGATACGGATGCGGATTATCGGGTGACAGAATTCGTCGAAAAACCTGAAAACCCGCCCGGGAATCTGGCAAATATGGGCGTTTATGTGTTTGATTATGCTGTTCTGGAGCAGGTCTTGCGCGATGACCAGACGGATCCGGACTCGGCTCACGATTTTGGACACAGTATCCTGCCCAAGATGGTTGCCGCCGGCATGGAAGTCTACGCTTATCCTTATGGCGGTTACTGGATTGATGTCGGGACGGTCGACGCCTACTGGGAGGCGCACATGGATTTGCTTTCCAGCCCGCCCTCGCTTAATTTGAATGACCGCACCTGGGTGATTCACACGCGCAGCGAAGAGCGTCCGCCGGTGCGCATCGGCGCGAACACACAGATTGTGGACAGCATGATTACTGATGGCTCGGTGATTGGAGCGGGCGCCATTATCGAGCGGTCTATCCTGTCGCCGGGGGTCTTTATCGGCCCGGGCGCCGTCATCTGTGAATCGGTGATTTTGAACGATGCTTATGTCGAAACCGGCGCACGAGTGGAGCGGGCGCTGGTGGACAAAATAGCGGTCATCGGCAAGGATGCGCGTATCGGTTCTTGGCAGGATATGGGCGACTTGAAAATCACCAGCATCGGCAAAAATTCCCGCATACCGCCAGGGTTCAGTATCGGTGCGGGTTCGATTGTGGGAGCGGATTGCACACACGAGGACTTCGCGCGGTTCACCGACAAAATCGTGCCAGCAGGCAGCGATGTGGGATTTGATACGCAGACCAAAAAGAAGTGACCTTGAAATGTCTTGTAATTGAAGCCAAAACGGAAAGGCAGATGATATGACCAGGATGAAGGTAGGGGTGCAGCTGCATCCACAGCATGTCAGTTATGATGAATATGCCAAGACCGTCCAGGAAGTAGAGGCGCTGGGGGTGGATTCCATTTGGAATTGGGATCATTTTTTCCCGCTCTATGGAGAAGACGAGGGCAATAATAACCACTTTGAGGGCTGGACGCTGCTGACTGCCATCGCCATGCTGACCCAAAAGGTCGAAATCGGGACGCTGGTAACTTGCAACAGCTATCGCAACCCGGCGCTGCTGACGCAGATGGCGAATACCGTCGATCATATCAGTCATGGCCGGCTGATACTGGGCATTGGCGCGGGTTGGTTCGAGAAGGATTATGAGGAGTTCGGCTATCCCTTCGGCACAGCCGCCAGCCGCTTGCGTGATTTGGGTCGGTCGCTGCCGATTATCAAGGAGCGGATGAGCAAAGAGCTTCCCGCGCCAGTGCGCAGCCCGATTCCGATTCTGATTGGCGGCGGCGGCGAAAAAGTCACCCTCAAGCTGACGGCGCAATATGCGGATTTGTGGAATGGCTTTGGTCCTCCTGAAAAATGGGCGCATAAGAATCGGGTGCTTGACAGGTGGTGTGACGAAGTGGGGCGCAATCCGGCTGAGATTGAGCGCACGGTGTCACTGGCCCGTCAGGATGATATACCTGACAATCTGGACGCCTATGCCGAAGCTGGCGCAGGGCATCTTATCCTGATGACAGACCTTCCCGTAGATTATGGCCAGATTGAACAGCTTGTCCGCTGGCGCGACCAAAGATAAAAGCAGGGTTTTATCAGGGGGAAGAAACCTGGCGATGTCTGGGGTGACATCAAACAGCGCCCGTCATTGATTGGGCTGAGCTTATAAAAGTGTGGTTAGATATTCATTTTCATCAAAAAGGTCTCCGTGCTGGAGACCCTTTTGTGATGTTTGTTCAGGTGATGACGACCGAGTTGTCGCCGATGAAGGGATTGGGGACATAATTGTCCGCATCCCAGTCATTGTGCCATTCATCGCCGTTGACCAGATAGCGAAACTGGTATTCGCGTTCTGGCTCAAGTTCCAGCACAATCTTGAAGCGTCCATCCTTGAGCGACTGCATCGGCGCTGCGGTTTCATCCCAGCCGTTGAAGTCGCCTACCAGATAGATATTGTCTGCCTCGAGCGCTGCCGCGGTGTAAAACGTCACTTTGCAGATGTCTCTGCTTTTCAGGTATCGCTTTTTCAGCATGAAGCCTCTCCATTGATGAGCAAACGGTTAGAAGTGACAACTTCATTTTATCATAAGGGGCGGGAGGTTCAAATCTGAAGAAAATCGCGCTGAGGTGCGGCGTCTGGCGCAAGTCAGCGGGAAACGAAAGAGGGGCGCTTGTGTTACAAGCACCCCTGCGCTTTAACTGTTACGATGTTGCTTCTGCGAGACACATTTCACATTTTCCCTAAGGCGATGGTATGTGAGGATGTCGTTAATGGTGTTCCTCAACTACGTGTGGGTGTACGTGCATGTGGGTGTGGAGGTGTGGTTCTGGGTGTGGGTGTACATGTGGGCCTTCGTGTGGGTGTGGGTGTCCATGTTGGTGTGAATGCGGGCCCGGCCCATGTGGAGTTGGAGTCTGCGGTGGAGAAGGCTCCGTCGTCCCCTCAGGCGGTGGTGGCGGCGGTGGAGGAGGCGGCGGTGGCGGCGGCGCTTCTTCATCAGACGGCGGTGACCAGGGTGGGTGAGACACCGTCCCCTCTTCTTCACCCATACACGCACTCACCGAGCCCAACACTGTGCCAGTATTAACAGCCCAGACACACCAGCCCAGCTGCCAGTGATAGGCGTTCTCAGCTTCAGTTCCCGAGGTGCATAAATCCCCCCAGTCATGGCAGGCGTTACCATCCGGGTCAATGGGGACGTCGTCCTCAGATCCCGAGAGCAATGTTGTTCCGCTCGCATCAGCCTGCCCCCCCCCCCCGACAATTTGGCTAAGGGGTGATGAAGGTGGGAAAGTCACCGTCCCCTCTGGTTGACCCATGCAGGCACTGGGCGATACCGATACCGCGCCACCCTCAATCGCCGAGGCACACCAGCCCAGCCGCCAGTAATACTCATTCTCAGGCTCAGTCCCTGAGTTGCAGAAATCCCAGTCCCTGTAGCATTTGTTGGGATCATTATCCCCGCCTTGGTCTTGCGCCAGCAAAACCAGCGCCACACAGGCTAAAAATAGAAATACAGTAACGAACAAACGCGATAGCTTCAACTTCATATCACTACTCCTTTGGTAAGCAACGTTGATTAAATAATGACTGCGGTGTCTCGCTATTTAACAATTTAACGTCTGCAATTTCTGATGTCAAGAGTTCAGTTGACAAGGAGTTAGGGTTAGGGCGATTGCATATCAAATAATTACGGACAAAACCGCTATTTTGCACTTGTGACCTGAAAATGATGACCGAGATTGTATGAACTGCACAAAAATGGCGAGTTAGGCAGAAGCCTATCAGAATAGAGTGGACGATGTTAAGATTCTCATTAGAATTGGGCTTTTGAACTGTCATTTTTGTTTGCGGACTGCAAGGGAGTGAAATGAGATGGTACGTCCAGTCGCACGGGTTAAGGTCGCACCCAAACTGCCGCGGCAACTCGAACGTTTGCATGAATTGGCATACAACCTTCGCTGGGCTTGGGAGCATGAAACCATCGCCCTGTTTCGCCGCCTCGATCAGGAGCTTTGGGAGCAGACCCATCACAATCCGGTCTGGATGCTGGGGCGTCTTGGTCAGGAACGGCTGACTGCGCTGGTTGACGACAGTTCTTTCATGGCGCATTACGAACGGGTTTGCCGCTCCTTCGATGAATATATGAGTTCCCAAAATAGCTGGTACACTGACCAGTATGGACATCTGCAAAGGCATCCCACCATTGCCTACTTCTCGATGGAGTTTGGTCTGGCGGAATGTTTGCAGAATTATTCCGGCGGCTTGGGCGTCTTGAGCGGCGGCCACCTGAAAAGCGCCAGTGATTTGAACATTCCCCTGATTGGCGTTGGGCTTTTGTATCAGGAAGGCTATTTCCAGCAATATCTCACTCCCGATGGCTGGCAGCAAGAGTCTTATCCGATAAATGATTATGTTAATCTGCCGGTGACACTGCAAACCGATGCTGATGGCAAGCCCATTCAGATTTCCGTGCCATTGCCGGGGCGCGAGCTGTATGCCCAGATTTGGAAAGTGCAGGTGGGGCGCGTATCCCTTTATCTGCTGGATTCCAATGTGGAGGATAACGCATGGGAAGAGGACCGCAACCTGACCGACCGTTTGTATGGCGGCGACCGGCGCACGCGGATTCGGCAGGAGATTCTGATGGGAATCGGTGGCATCCGCAGCTTGCGTGCCTTGGGCATTCAGGCAGATATTTTTCACATGAACGAAGGCCACTCCGCATTCCTGCTGCTGGAGCGGATTCGGAATTATAT
Organism: Aggregatilineales bacterium; assembly: GCA_965214515.1. Classification (GTDB taxonomy): domain Bacteria; phylum Chloroflexota; class Anaerolineae; order Aggregatilineales; family Phototrophicaceae; genus UBA6055. The sequence continues at coordinate 1,418,817 of OZ243955.1, read as the reverse complement.
GCACGAGAGCCATCTCAGTTTCGAGCAGGCGAAGGCATTGACAGCCGCCAGTACCCTATTCACCGTCCACACACCCGTACTCGCTGGGCTGGAGCGCTTTGGCTTTGATTTAATTGATGAGCATTTTACGGATATGATGCACCAGCTAGGCTTGTCGCGCGACCAGTTCTTTGACCTCGGTCGTGAGGATATGGGCGGTTATGAATTGTTCTCCATGTCGGTGATGGCATTGAATATGTCATCTGGGGCCAATGGCGTGGCACAGCTGCATGGTCAGGTCTCCCGTGATATGTGGCAATGGGTCTATCCGGGCGTGCCAGTGCATGAAGTTCCCATTCGGGCCATCACGAATGGCATCCATGTGCAGACTTGGGTCAGCCCGGAGATGGCGCAGCTTTTCGACCGTTACCTTGACCCTGCCTGGCGCTCTGGAGAATCGCGCCCGGAGGTGTGGGAAGGCGTGGCGAGCATCCCCGATGCTGAATTATGGCGCACGCACGTCCGCCGCCGCGAACGTCTGGTGGCGTTTGCGCGGGACCGTCTGCGCGAACAGCTACAGCGGCGCGGTGTCTCTCAGACCGCGATTGAGGAAGCTGACGAGGTGCTTAATCCCGATGCGCTGACGATTGGCTTTGGACGCCGTTTTGCGACTTACAAGCGGGCAACCCTGATTTTCCGTGATTTGGAGCGGCTGCGAAAACTGGTATCCAATAAAGAGCGTCCCTTGCAGTTTATCTTTGCCGGCAAGGCGCATCCCCATGACCACGAAGGCAAGGAACTGATTCGCACCATTGTGAGCATCGCCCGCGACCCTGATTTTCGGGATTCGATTGTTTTCCTGGAAAACTATGATATGAATGTTGCCCGTTATATGGTGCAGGGCGTTGATGTTTGGCTGAACAACCCGCGCCGCCCCAAAGAAGCCAGCGGCACCAGCGGGATGAAGGTGATTTACAACGGCGGCTTGAATTGCAGCATTGCCGATGGCTGGTGGGCAGAGGCGTACCGCTCGGATATTGGCTGGTCTATCGGCTATGGCGAAGAGTATGACGAAGGGGCCTGGGAACATCAGGATTATGTGGAGAGTCAGGCGCTCTATAACCTGCTGGAGAAGGATATTGTGCCGATGTTTTATCATCAGCGGCGCGATGGTCTGCCACGCGAATGGATTCGCCGCATCAAGGGCAGTATGATGAGCCTGGCGCCTTTCTTCAATACGCATCGCATGGTGCAGCAGTACACCGACGAGTTTTACATGCCGCGTTATCGGGTCAGCCAGGAGATGAGCCAGCCGAACTTCAGTCGGACAGCCGCTTTCGTGGAATGGCGCCGCAATCTTGATTATGTTTGGCAGGATATTGCTGTGCTGAATGTCGATATTGAACAGGATGAGGTCAAAATCGGCAGTCATACCGAGATTCAGGCACAAGTCCAACTGGGCAGCCTCAGGCCTGAGGATGTGAAGGTGCAACTGTATTATGGCATGCTTGATACGGCGGGCAATATCAGCGATGGTCAGTCGGTTGATATGGAGGTTGCTGCTGAAAACGGAGGTGGCATCTATATCTTCAAGACGGATCATGTTTATGAGGCCACCGGTGATTTCGGATTTTCAGTGCGTGTCTTGCCCTATCACGAATATCTGCATACCCCGTTTGTGCCACACAAAATTGTCTGGGCATAAACCTCAAGTCAGTTTAAGGGACAGAGATTCAATCCACAAGCTGCATTGACCTCTGCATGGGCTTTCGATACAATAGCCTTATCTTGTGGAATGACTGAAGATTCTGATGATGCAGTATTATATTTGGACACTTGGCTGTCAGATGAATGTTGCCGACTCGCAGCTGTTGGCATCCGAGCTCGAAAAATTGGGACATCGCCTGGCGCCAGATGGTGATGATGCCGATATTATGGTGGTGAACACCTGTGTGGTGCGCCAAAGCGCCGAGGACAAGGGCTTGGGACGTCTGGGTTTATTGAGCAAAATCAAGGAAAGGCATCCCGAAAAAGTAATTGGGGTGATGGGCTGCATGGTTGGCGTCCGTGACCCGCTTTGGATGCGCCAGCGTTTGCCCTATGTCGATGTGTTCATGCCGCCCTCAAATCCTGTGCCGATGGTCGAATTTCTCGCGGGGCGGATGGACGAGGCTGAAGCTCTGGCTATGGAAGCAGCCGCACGTCAGCAGCGCGATGCCCTGCAAGATGGCGAACTGGTTCTGCCACAGCATGAGCGCGGTCAACTGGTAACGGCGCATGTGCCGATTGTTTATGGCTGCTCACATGCCTGCACATTTTGCATCATTCCATTTCGGCGCGGCATCGAGCGCAGTCGCAGCGTTGGCGAGATTCTGGCGCATGTCCGCAGCCTGGCGCGGCAGGGCGTCAAGGAAATCACGCTTCTGGGCCAGATTGTTGACCGCTATGGCAAGGACATCCCTGATGGGCCGGATTTGGGGGATTTGCTGCGGGTCACGCATCAAGTCGCTGAGGATGTGGGTATCGAGCGGATTCGTTTCCTGACCAGCCATCCCAACTGGATGACGGAAAAACTGCTGCATACCGTGGCGGAACTGCCGCGGGTCATGCCGCATATCGAAGTGCCGATTCAAGCTGGCGATGATGCCGTGCTGGCGCGGATGCGGCGTGGATATACCGCCGACCAATATCGCAAGCTCGTCGCCAAAATCCGCCGGATTATCCCGGAGGCCGCCATTCACACCGACATTATTGTCGGCTTCCCTGGCGAGACGCGAGCGCAGTTTATGCAAACTTATCGCATCCTCGAAGAATTGAAATTGGACAAGGCGCATCTGGCGCGATACAGCCCGCGACCGCAGACGGTCAGTGTTAGGCGAATGGAAGATGATGTGCCCGACCGCGAAAAGCGCGAACGGCATCGAATGCTCGAAGATTTGCAAGCCCGGGTGGTTGCCGAAATCAACGCAAGATATTTGGGGCAGGAGGTGGAGGTCCTGGTCGAAGGGCTTCACAAGGGCAGGTGGCGTGCCCGCACCCCCCAGAACAAGCTGGTCTTTTTTGAGGCGGATGGAGATTGGAAGGGCAAACTGGCGAAGGTTGAAGTTACCTGGACGGGTCCCTGGAGTATGCAGGCCCGCCTGCCGCTGCGGGAACAGCCACCGGATCCGCTGCTGGCTGTCGTCAATTAAGAGGTTCAACAGTTCGGAATACGGCCGCTTGCGCGACACGCGCTCACAAAAAACGAGGACCTTATGGCACGACCCTGGTTGGTCATCATGGTTGGCGTCATGTTGACCTTTTCCGCCTGTAATCTTGAAAGCAATGCGCCGCCATCCAGGGCTGTCTTGACAGCCACACCAGATGGGCCGCCGACGATTCGGATTCTGGCGCCGTCAGCGGCGGACGAGTTTGTGGCTGGCGAGGAAATTCTGGTGTCGGTCGAAGCATCGGACAGCATCGGTGTCAACCGCGTTCAACTCTTTGCCAACAATCAAATTGTTAAATCCGTCTCCTCCGAATCTTTGCAGGGGGATTTGTCCATGCGGGCCATCCTTAACTATGTGCCGCAGGTCACGGACAAAGGCACGCTCAACCTGCGCGTGGTCGCCTATCGCGGCGCTGAAGTCAGCCTGCCCGCCGAGATTGAGGTCGTGGTGCGAGAATCCGCGGCAGAGCTTACTGCCGCGCCCAATCCAGCCTCGAACATCCCTTATATCCCCAATGATGGCGTGTGTCGGGCGCTGGTCAATGTCGAGCTGAATTTGCGGCAGGGACCGAGCACTGCCTTTGGCATTATCACCGTCTTGAGCAGCGGCACGCTGGCGCCGATTATCGGGCGCGTGGGCGATAATTCCTGGTGGAAGCTGTCGGTGGACAATCGCACGGGCTGGGTTAGTTCCCAATTCACAACCGAGTATGGCGATTGCAGCAGCATCAGCACGGCAGTTATCGCGGGTCAATAAGCCGCCAGCAGCCAAATCCGACTGTTGCTTTCACAAGAATTCGGTTATACTGGCACATATGTTCGCAAACGCAAGACGGCTTAGGTGTGGGGAATGCTCATGGGTGCGCGTCCGATTTTATATTTGATTGATGGTCACGCTTTGGCTTATCGCAGTTATTTTGCCTTGTCGCGCACTGGCGGCTTTACCACCTCCAAAGGCGAGCATACCAGCGCGGTCTATGGCTTTAGCCGCACGCTGCTGGATGTCTATGAATTGCATCAGCCCAAGTATCTTGCGGTTACGTTTGACAGAGGTTTAAGCGGGCGGGAAGAAATCTATCCCGATTACAAGGCGACGCGCGTCGAAATGCCGGCGGACCTCTCCAGCCAATTCAAGCGCATTCATCAGATTGTGGATGCTTTTAATATACCGCAGCTTATCATGGAGAATATGGAAGCGGACGACATTCTGGGCACGATTAGCCGCCAGGCGGTCGAGCAGGGGATTGATGTTCATATTGCCACCGGGGACCGGGACATTCTTCAGCTTTTGTCGCCGCAGGTTCGGGTGCAGCTGCCCAAACGGGGCACCGCCGACGAGGTCTTGGATGTTGCCGCTTTCCGTAAAAGATACAAGCTGGCGCCGAGTCAACTGGTTGACCTCAAGGCCTTGATGGGGGATAAATCCGATAACATTCCGGGGGTGGTTGGTGTTGGGGAAAAATCGGCGACAAAACTTCTGGAGCAATACGGCACGCTGGAAAGCATTTACGAACACCTGGACGAGATTGGCACTCGCGTCCGCAACAAACTCATAGCCGGACGGGAAATGGCGTTTCTGAGTCAGGGTCTGGCAAGGATTATGCGCGACCTCGACATCAAGCTGGATTTGGAAGCCTGTATCGGGCAGGACTTTGAACTCAAGCCGGTGGATGATATTTTTGCCGAGCTTGAATTCAGGAGCCTGCGCGAGCGGCTGCATCGTGTTTATGCGCTGCTGCACGGGGAAGATGTCGATACGGGCATTGTCCACGCGCACGAAGTGGTCGAGACGGTTATCGTGCGTGATGAGGCGGGACTGGATGAGTTGGTCGGCATGTTGAACGCCGCGGAGATGATTGCCTTTGATACCGAAACGACCAGTCTTGACCAGATGTCCGCCCGACTGGTGGGGATTTCGCTGTCGGTGGATGGCGACAGGGGTTATTACCTGCCACTCGGACACCGGATGACGGATGAGGACGGGCAAATGAGCATGTTTGCCAAACCCGTTGGCGACCAGCTGCCCCTGGAGATGGTCATCAACGCTTTGCGCGTTCCGCTCGAAAATCCCGATATTCCCAAAGCAGCCCACAACGCCATCTATGATGTGATTGTATTGCAGCGTTACGGGATTCGGGTGGCGCCAGTGAGCTTTGACACCATGCTGGCGGAATGGGTTAGCAATCCCATCAGCAAGTTTCTGGGTTTGAAATCCCTCGTGTCCAAGCTGCTGGACATTCAGATGACCGAGATTTCGGACTTGCTGGACAAGGGCAAAAAACAGAAAACGATGGATTTGGTCGATATCGAGGCAGCGGCGCCTTACGCGGCGGCGGATGCGGCCATGACCTATCGACTCATCGAGCCTCTGGGGGATGATTTGCGGCAGTCTGGCTTGAGCAGGCTGTATTCAAGGCTGGAACTGCCCTTGATTCCGGTTGTCAGCAAGATGCAATACAAAGGCGTCAGCTTGGATGTGGACTTCCTGCGGGACATGAGCCGCCGCCTGCAAGCGCAGCTTTCCGAACTGGAAGCGGCCATTTATGACAGCAGCGGCGGCTTTGGCAAGTTCAACATCAACAGCCCCAAGCAGCTTAATGTGGTGCTGTTTGACACGCTCAAGCTGCCAGTAGAAGGGCTGAAGAAGACCAAGCTCGGCTATTCGACCGATGTCAACACGCTGGAAGCGCTGCGCAACGAACACCCGATTATCAATATGATTTTCGAGTTTCGGGAGTTGGCGAAGTTAAAAAGCACCTATGTGGATGCCCTTCCCGAACTGGTCAACGCGGCGACCGGCCGGGTTCATACCAGCTACAATCAGACTGGCTCGGCGACCGGGCGCTTCAGCAGCAGCAATCCCAACTTGCAGAACATTCCCATTCGCACTGAATTGGGGCGAGAGGTGCGGCGGGCTTTTGTCGTGCCAGCAGGATATGTGCTGCTGGCGGTGGATTACAATCAGATTGAATTGCGGGTGATGGCACATATCAGTGAGGACGCGACCCTGATGGATGCCTTTCATCGCGGTTTGGATATTCATCAGGCAACGGCGGCGGCGGTGAACGGGATTGAGCCGCAGGAAGTCAGCTATGAGCAGCGCAATTTTGCCAAGCGGGTCAATTTTGGCTTGATGTACGGGATGGGCGCTTTCCGTTTGGCGCGGGACAGTGATTTGACCCTGGCTGAGGCCGAGCGCTTCATTTCAACTTATTTCGAGCGGATGCCGGGCGTCGAGCGGTATATTGAGAACACCAAAGCATTTGTCTGGGAACATGGTTACACCGAAACCCTCTATGGGCGGCGGCGGGTTTATCCTGCCATCAAAGCCAAGGGCAATCGGCGCAGCACAGCTGCTGAAGAACGCGCCGCCATCAATATGCCGATTCAAGGCACGGCTGCTGATATTCTCAAACAGTCGATGCTCAATCTGGATGACCGCCTGCGGCGAGCATCCTTCGATGCCACAATCATCCTCCAGGTGCACGATGAACTGGTGCTGGAGGTCAAGGAAGAGCAGTTGGCGGCGGTCAAAGCGCTGGTCGTCGAGACGATGGAATCGGCTTTTCCCGATGGAGCGCCACTGCGTGTTCCCCTGAAAGCGAGCGCCAGCTATGGGCGCAACTGGCGTGATATGGATGATTTGGACTAAGAGGCTGGCTTGAACTTTTGCTGCTTCAATCTCAATCGTTCCCAATCATTGGGAGTTATGTTATACTGCCCCAAGTGCGGCAAATTGTCTTTACTGGTTTATGAAAGCAGCCTTTGATTGATGGAACATTTTCTCGACCTGGCGAGTTGGTCCAGCTGCGATTTGGAGCATCTGCTTGAACTGGCGCTCCATTTGAAAATGGAATGGCAGACTGGCGGCAACCGTCCGATTTTACGAAACAAGACGCTGGGCATGATTTTCCAAAAGCCGTCTTTGCGCACCCGCGTGTCCTTTGAGATGGCGATGAAGCATCTTGGCGGCACTGCGATTATGTTGGGCCCGCAGGAGATTGGCTTGGGCAAGCGGGAAAGCATCCCCGATGTGGCTCGTGTTCTTTCCAGTTATGTGCAGATTATCATGGCGCGGGTCTTTGAGCATGACCATGTGGTGCAGCTCGCCAAATACTCGCGCGTGCCGGTCATCAACGGGCTTAGCGACAGCTATCATCCCTGTCAGGCATTGGCGGATATTCTCACCATTCGGGAGCATTTTGGGCGGCTGAAGGGCTTGCGGGTGGCTTATGTGGGTGATGGCAACAATGTAGCGGCATCGCTGGCGCTTGCCTGCGCCCATTATGGTCTGACATTTGGCATCGCCACGCCCGAAGGTTATGAGATCGAAGCGACAATCCGCGAACAGGCTTTTGAAATTGCTGGAAGCAGGGGGACGGCGCTGGAAATGCACACCCGTCCCGAAGCGGCGGTCGCGGATGCGGATGTGGTCTACACGGACAGCTGGGTGAGCATGGGACAGGAGGCAGAAGCTGCCGAGCGTCTCCAGGAATTTGATGGCTTTCAGGTCAATCGCCAGTTGATGAGCTTTGCCCGTCCGAACAGCATCGTTATGCACTGTCTGCCCGCGCATCGCGGCGACGAAATCACCGATGAATTGATGGACGGCGAGCAATCGAAAGTCTTTGAACAGGCAGAGAATCGGATGCACGCGCAGAAGGCAATCCTCGCGCATCTTTTGGCTTAGTATGCCAGGTCATCATTCAGTTCTGGCATGTGGCTGTATCCGCGCAGCCCTTGAACCTGCGATGCAACCTCTTTTCATATCGGCATGGACGCAAATCGCGTCTATGACTCTCAAGAAAAATCAGGGTTTGTATAGTATAATTGTCATGTCGTAAAGCTGTGCTTCTGATGCAGATAAAAACTTCGCCGTGGAACAAATTACCTTTGTCCTGAACAGCCTCACAGCGTCAGACGTCGTTGATATTGCGATTGTCAGTTTGCTTTTTTACAGCATTACCTTTTTGTTTCGTGGCACCCAGGCGGCGACTTTGTTTCGCGGGATTGCCATGATTGTCATCGGGCTGGTGCTGATTGCAGCCATATTCCGTTTTCAGGCATTGAGTTGGCTGTTGGGAAATAGCTTGACTGTCTTGGTGATAGCGTTTCCGGTGATTTTTCAGCCGGAAATACGCAGTGTTTTGGAACGCCTGGGGCGTGGCTCGATATTTGGCACCAAGCAGGCGCCGGATGCGATTCGCGCTGCTATTATTGAAGCCATTTGCGCGGCGGCTGAAAAGCTCTCGGAGCGGCGGCATGGCGCTTTGATTGTCTTGCAGCGCAACAGCAGCCTGCAAGAATACATCCGAACGGGCATATCCATCGACAGCATTGTGACGGCTGAATTGCTGGTGACCCTGTTTTGGCCGCGAACGGAGCTGCATGATGGCGCGGTGGTGATTGATAATAAGGGTCGTATCGCCGCTGCTGCCAGTGTTTTGCCATTGACTGCCAGCCGAAACCTGCCCGACCCCCATTTGGGGACTCGGCATCGGGCGGCTGTTGGCATCAGCGAAGTGGGGGATGCCCTGTGCGTGATTGTATCAGAGGAAACGGGCAGAATTGCCATTGCCATCAGTGGGCGCATGATTCCGCGCCTGGATGCCCATCGCTTGCGTATGGTGCTCAGCGCCTATTACGGCCTGGCGGATGAGACGCCGGCATCACTGTTCGGGCGGCTGCGTGAATTGCTGCAAGGTCTCTCGGTGCGTGTGCAAACAGGTCGGGGACAGTAGGCAAACTTATGATTCGGCGCTTGCGAAATTCGGATATCGCTGGCAATGTGTTTTGGGTGCTGGCGTCGATCTTGCTGGCGATGGTGGTTTGGTATATCGCGGTGACATCGTCGGACCCGATTAGCAGCCGCCGTTTCCAGAGCATGCCCGTGCAAATTATCCCCAGTGATGTCACTGTTGTGACGAACCGCCCGCGCAGTTTTGTCATCGTAACGATTCAAGGCCCGCAGGCAGCCGTCGCCTCACGGCGTTCGGAAGATATTGTCGTCCGCGCTGATTTAGACGGGCTCGGCCCTGGAACGCATACAGTGAAGCTGGATGTTCAGGTTGCCGAACCAGAGGGCAGTTTTCGCCCCTTGGTTTCACAGAGCCAGCCCTCGCAAATCACTGTGGAACTCGAAAGCAAGGAGTCGTTTCAGAAACCTGTCAAAATCAAAGTCACTGACCCGCCCATCGGCTTCAGCCGTGATGAACCGATGACGGATGTCTCTCAGGTATTGGTAAGCGGGGCATCGAGCATCATTTCCGAAGTTGCTGCCGTGCAGGGTGAACTGGATTTGTCGGGCAGCCTCAATCCGGTTGAAACCGATGTGCGTTTGTATGCGGTTGATGCCGATGGCAATCGCGTGAATGATGTCGTGCTGGAGTTGCAGACGGTGCCTGTTTCGGTCAACATTACGCGCCGCGATGACATCCGACAAATCCCTGTGCTTCTCAGTTGGGCTGGTACGCCGCCAGATGGTTTCAATTTGTCCTCGCTGAGTTATGAACCGAAGTCGCTTTTAATTGGCGGCGCTCCCGAACAGTTAGAGAATATCGAGGATACCTTGTTCACCGAACCCATCCATCTTGAGAATCGGCAATCGGATTTCGAGATTACCGTACCGGTGAAGCTGCCGAACGAAGGTTTATCTGTGATTGGCAGCGACAACAAGGTTACGGTTTCAATTGGGATTGAGCCGACCCTCGTGACACGGCAGTTTGATGATATTGAAGTCGGCGCTATCGGGCTGGGCGAAGGATATATCGCGTCGATTGTGCCGCAAAGCGTTTCAGCGATTGTCAATGGCCCCGTTTCATGGGTCGAGGCATTGTTTTCGGAAGACATTCAGGTCATTGTCGATTTGAACGGCCTGGCGCTCGGTGTCTACGAGAAGGAGCCTTCCATTTCAATCAATCAGGGCGAGTTAAGCGAGGCGAATGTGCTGCTTCAGCCGTCGGCTGTCAATGTCGAAATTGTTTCGTCTGCTCCCCAAGCTGAAGCCACTGAAGAAAGCGCATGACCGCCCACTGATGGCGGCGTACCCGGATTATCCCTACCTGAACTGTGCCGGAGCAGCTACAATCCAATGCCCGAATATCGTCGGGAATGAGGACAGGCATGGCTGGAAAACCCATAGTTGCCTTGGTGGGGCGTCCTAACGTCGGCAAAAGCACGCTTTTTAATCGCCTAGTGGGCGAGCGTGTTGCTGTGACGCATGATATTCCGGGCACCACGCGCGACCGCTTGCATGGCGAATCGTTCTGGAACGGCGTGACTTTTCGGGTGATTGATACGGGCGGCATCGAAGTTTATCAGCCGACTGGCTCGCGGGATGAATCCCCCTTGGCGGAAGGCAGCGCCGATTTCATCGACGAGATTAAAGAACAGGCGATGATTGCCATTGCGGGCGCTGATGTCATCATTCTGGTTGTGGATGGGCAATCTGGCGTCACGGCTGCCGACGAAGCCATTGCCGAAATACTGCGGCGTTCTGATAAACCCGTTCTGGTCGCCGCGAACAAGATTGACAACAGACAGCATGAACAAGACGTCTTTGATTTTTACAGCTTGGGTTTGAAAGCGGTAGTTGGCATCAGCGCGATTCACGGCTTGGGGGTTGGCGATTTGCTGGATGAGGCCGTGAAGGAGATGCGGATTCTGTCGGCGGATTTTGATGATAAAGCCGAAGATGACCATCTGAAAATTGCGATTGTTGGGCGACCCAATGCAGGCAAGAGCACGCTGCTGAACAAGCTGATTGGGGAAGACCGCGCGATTGTCTCGGCGGTTGCGGGGACAACCCGTGATGCTATTGATACCGACATCACCTGGTTTGACGAAAAAATCACCTTGATTGATACCGCCGGCATTCGTCGCAGGGGACGCATTCAGGCTGGCGTCGAGAAGTTCAGCGTCATTCGCGCCATGAAAGCGATTTCGCGTGCCGATTTAGCGCTGTTGGTGATTGACGCGCAGGTGGGCGTCACCGAGCAGGACGAGCATATTGCCGGTTATGTCATCGAGGAATACAAAAGCCTTGTCATTGTGGTCAACAAGTGGGATGCGGTCGAAAAAGATGCCTTCACCATGAATGAATTTATCACCAAAATCCGTGACCGCCTTCATTTTGTCCGTTATGCGCCCATTCTATTTGTCAGCGCCCTGGCGGGACAGCGGATTCATCAGGTGCTTGAGGTCGCCAATCGTGTTTGGGAAGCGCGTTTCTTTCGCATGTCGACTTCGGATGTCAATCGGCTGATGCGCGAAGCGATTGGCAAGCATCCCCCGCACGCAAAAGGCACCAAACGGCTCAAGTTCTTCTATGCGGCTCAGGTTCGCACGGATCCGCCGCTGATTCTCTTCCATGTCAATGACCCGTCACAGGTACATTTTACTTATAAGCGCTATCTGGAAAATCAATTCCGCCAGGCACACCCATTCGAAGGCACGCCGATACGGATGAGTTTTCGGGCGCGTAACGAAAAACGCCAGCCCCCTTTGCCAAATGCTGATTCCAGCCATTAGCGCAGCCGTCCCTTTATTCCCGCCCCGACAATCAGAACACTCGATATTGCGGCGCGTCAAGCTGGACTTTATAATTTCGTTATGCTTTTGATGCCTGTCATCAACTGTTTTGAGGAGCTTTTATGTCAATGAGCGATACCCACGGTTTGCCGCGCCCCCGATTGAAGATTCCGAGCCTGCTGATGGAGGCTGTCAGCACGGTCATCTTTATTATTGCGGTTACTGTTTTGTTTGACCTGGCAATCCCACGTTCCCTGGTCGATGGCAGCAGTATGGAGCCCACATTTTACGGGGATGACCGCTTGGTGGTCAGTCGGGTTCATTATCTGCTGGGGGAGCCGCAGCGCGGTGATATTCTGGTGTTTAATTCATTGGTGAAAGAAGAGGCAGAACAGGGCGTTATGCTCATTAAGCGCGTGATTGGTTTGCCCGGCGAGACAGTCGAACTGCGCGAGCAGGCGGTTTATATCAATGGCGAAGCGCTTGATGAGCCCTATATCAACGAACCCTGTCGTATCATGCGCTGTACTGACCAGGCCTGGGAATTGGCGGAAAACGAGTATTTTATGATGGGCGACAACCGCAACAACAGTCGGGATTCGCGGCGCTTCGGTCCGGTGCCTTTGAACAAAATTGTGGGTCAGGTTGTCTTTCGTTATTGGCCTATTGCATCTGTCGGGCTTATCGGGAATTAGAGAGGTGACATGAACGACGCCAAGTCAAATGCCTATACCTGCCCGCGCTGTGTTGTTGGGCGCTGCCGGCCACAAAGCAAGACATTTGCCGAAGTTTATCAGGGTCAATTATTGTGCATACCGAATATGCCTGCCTTTGTCTGTGATGTTTGTCAATTTGTGGAATTTGAGCCAGAGGGACTGGAATCCTTGTGGAAAGAGTTGTACGGTGAGCATCCGATGGATGATTCCCCATCCACCCTGCATCAAAGGCGCTCCTCATCTTATGGCGATTAGCGAAGTTCATTCAAACTGTCCTTGACTTTCAGGAGCAAAACCTGTATTCTGTAGCCATTGTTCGGCCCCTTCGTCTAGCGGCCTAGGATGCCACCCTTTCAAGGTGGAGACACGGGTTCGAGTCCCGTAGGGGCTATATTGACAGGCAGTTTGAAAATCGCCTTGCTGCCATTTCAGACGGGTTTTACGGTAGAAAGTTTGTCTTAGAATTCTGCCTAGTTTCCTCCAACCGGAAATTCCACACACTCCACAGCTTGACAACGTTGTCAAATATGAATATAATCTACGTAAATTAACCAAATATGTGAAGTCTGGTGGGTTGTTTTTATTTTTTGTGAAAAATCTGATGAACCTTTGGTATGTCCCTAAAAAATCTCAACCTCACAAAAAGCACATGGCTTTTTCGATAGCGCATTACCCTTCGATGAAATTGCTTCTGAATATCTGCATGGAAAGCAAATATCCGACAGATACCCCCTCCTCTATATCTAGTTTGCGCTAGTTGTACTTGGATAATTGCAGGCTTATATCTCCAACTCAATGATTGTCAACTGGCGCATTAGCGGCCGGCGGTTCACTGCATTTTGTGATTTCGGTCGCGTTCTGCCAAATTGGGATTAACACTGACTTAATCAGTGATGTCCGCAGAGTATCCGTCCTGGATGCTCATCATTTCAAACTCGAGGCATAGTTTTAGGAAAGGTTCAAACGCATGAAGAAGCATCATTTTGTTCTTTCGATTTTGGTTTTATTCTTGTTGACACTGACGGCGGCTGCTCAAGAGCCGGTGACCATCACAGTTCTTGTAGAAGGTGGTGGCTTGCAGCTGCAAGAGCAAGCTGCAGCATTATTTGAAGAGGAAACTGGACATACGGTTGAGTTTGTTCAAGTTCCATACGCTAGTGTATTTGACCGTTTGTCCGCCGAAATGGCAACTGGCGGGGCTGCCTTTGATGTCGCCACGATTGATGTGGTGTGGATGTCTCGCTTTGCACCCTTTGCCGAGCCCATGGATGATCTGTTTACCGATGAAGTCATTGCTGATTTGTTCCCGGCATTGGTTGCCGATGCCCAGATTGATGGCACCTTTATTGGCATGCCAACCTGGGCAAATACCGAGATTATCTTTTACCGCAAGGATTTGTGGGAAGACGAAGCCGAACAGGCCGCATTCATGGAAGAATATGGCTACGCATTAGCACCCCCCACCAACTGGCAGGAGTTCACCGATATGGCGACGTTCTTCACCCGCGATTTCGACGGCGACGGGGACATTGACCTCTATGGAACGGATGTCAAGGGTGGTGGTGGCGTCGAAGGCTTTGAGTGGATGATTCACGTCTTGCAGGCGGGTTCACCGAGTTTGGTTCTCGATGCCAACCACAATATCGTCATTGACAACGAGGCGCACATCGCTGGCTTGGCATATTATGTCAGCCACCATTGTGATATGGATGTTGCGCCGCCCAATGTCTTCGAAATTGATTGGGGCGTTGCCCAGAACCTCTTCTATCAAGGGCAAACTGCCATGATGCGCTTTTGGGGACATGCTTATCGCCTGACACCGGAAGAATCTTCCGTAGAAGGATTGGTTGGCGTTGCACCGATGATTGCTGGCGAAGCGGGTGTTGGGGCTATCCCAGGCCCCTGGTTCAACATTGTGCCTAAAACTTCGCAAAACAAAGAAGCCGCTATGGAATTGGTGCAATTCCTGTTTGATAACAATGTCATGGGAATCGAGGCGCCGCTTGGCTTGGCTGCGCGTCCTTCGGCCTTTGCCGCTTATGCCGATGTTGAAGGCTTCGAAAGCCTGAATCCGTTGATTGAGACTTTGAACGGGCCACAAACAGCCGGACGGCCAATCGTCGACGACTGGCAGCAGATTGCCGATGAAGTGCTTGTTCCGATTGGCGCAGACGCACTGTCTTGTGAAGTATCTGCTGCTGATGCACTCGCCTGGGGTCGGGAACAACTCGAGGCGATGGGATACGAATAATCTATAGTCAAGGGGCTGCTCGCTAGGGCAGCCCCTGGTACAGCAGAGCGCAAAGGAGTCGCACATGAAAATGTCCGACAGAACCTTCGTTTTGATACTACTGCTGCCGGCGGGGTTGTTTCTGGCAATTTTTGTCGCTTATCCGTTGCTACTGTTAATCCGAGACAGTTTCTATGAGGTCAAACTCTTTGCGCCAGACGAAGGTGTATTTGTTGGTCTTGAAAATTATACAAAAGCAATCACCTCATCGCGGATACAAGAAACCGCCTTACGAACTGTCGCTTATACGTTCATTGCGCTTATTTCCGAGTTTGTCCTTGGTTTTGGGGCGGCATTGCTGTTTCATATAATGGGCAAGCATTCGGAAATTCTGCGGACTATATTTATCTTCCCGCTGATGATTCCACCGATTGTTGCCGGTTTGCTGTGGCGCTTTATGCTGATTGATAATATCGGCATCGTCAATCATATTCTGGAATCGCTGGGCATCATTGCAAATTCGAGTGACATTGCCTGGCTGAGTGACCGTAACCTGGTGTTATTTTCTGTTGCTTTGCCCAATATCTGGTTGACGACTTCGTTCGTGGCATTGGTGATCTATACTGGATTACAGAATATCCCCATCGAATTGATTGAAGCGGCGAAAATTGATGGCGCCGGCGCGCTACAGATTTTTCGCCGTGTAACCGTGCCATTATTGCGACCGGTCATTGCAGTCGTATTGATATTGCGCGGGATTGACGCTGCTCGCGCCTTTGATATGATTTGGATTCAAACCGAAGGCGGACCCCGTTTCGCCTCGGAAATCCTGAGCCTGAATATCTACCGGACGATGATTCGCTATGGTAATGTTGGCGAAGCATCCGCGACCGCGACCCTGTTTATGATTGGCATGGTGATTTTGGCGACTATCGCTTTCTATACGATTTGGGGCCCGGGGACATCACAATCTTGAGTTCAGGAAGGAGAAGCTCATGCCTAGAACTTTAGTCATCAGAGCCATACTCCTGCTGCTGATCTGCCCGTTATTGTTGGTCTATGTATTCCCCTATGCTTTTTTGGTATTGACCTCAATTAAACCGCCGAGCGAAGCATTGGCGATACCTCCGAGCATTTTGCCGTATGAAATCAGTTTCGAGAATTATACAAACATCACAAAATTTCCGGCGGTGCAGCGTTCTTTTGGCAACAGCATCATGATTGCGCTGATAAGCACCGTGTTTTCAATTGTCGTGGCAGTTCCCGCCGCTTACGCCATTGCACGCTATGGCACTTTGCCCGGCCGTTTGTTCTTGATTGCCGCCTTGATTACGCGCTTGATTCCGGCGGTATCCATTGGCATACCGCTTTTCGCAATAATGAGATCCTTGGGTTTAATCGACACGCATATTGGCGTCGCATTGGCACATTCAACCATTAGTGTGCCACTGGCAATATGGCTTTTGTCCAGTTTCCTTGAAAGCATCCCCCGCGAGTTGGAAGAGGCGGCACGAGTTGACGGATGCTCTCGATTTGGTGCGTTGTTTCGCATTATCATTCCGGTAGCGGCGGGCGGAATTGCTGTTACAGCCATCTTCGCTTTTCTGGCATCATGGAATGAATTTCTGTTTTCGCTTTTGCTGACCTCAACCGGAACCAAAACCGCGCCGATAGTCATTTCGGAATTTAAGTCGCAGTACAGCATACAGTGGGGGACAATGACCTCGCTGTCGGTGCTGTATTCATTGCCTGTCATCGTGTTCTCGTTATTTATGCAAAAGCGAATTGTAGCGGGCATGACGATGGGCGCTGTCAAGGGCTGAAATCCACAGCACCCAAAATAACTTGTATCCATTTTCGCAGGAGAGATTATCAAGATGAATGTTTGGCAACCCAATAGTCCGCTCGGCGGTCTGCCCTTTATCAAACGGGCGCGTTCCTTGCGCTCCTCCAGCTATGATGTCACCGGTGGCAACCGCGATTTCAAGGTCGTAGCGCCCGGCGCGACCCAAATAATGGCGGATATTGAAGGTACGGGCATGATTAAGCACATTTGGATGACAATTCGCTGCTATGCCCCGCAGTATATGCGTAAACTTGTCATCGAAATGTACTGGGATGGTGAAGAAAACCCAAGCGTCCGCGTCCCTTATGGTGATTTTTTTGGTATAGGTCATGCTACTGGCAAGCATTATGTCTCTTTGCCAGTCAGTATGACATTTGGTGAACGCCGCGGCCCTAAAGGGCCTTTTTCGCCAGCGATGAACTGGTATTTCCCAATGCCCTTTGGCAAACATGCCAGGATTCAGATCATCAACGAAAGTGAAGAGCCCATCGCCAATCTCTTTTATTATGTCGATTATGAACTGTATGATGAAGCTCCCCTTGAAGACCTCGGCTATTTCCACGCCACCTGGAATCACGAAAACCCGACCCAAGCCGTCGAACATCCAGCAGACATTGAAAGCCCGGCACCATGGGATTTGCCGGGAATTAATCTAACGGGTGATGAAAATTACGTGATTTTGGATGCGCAAGGCACTGGACACTATGTGGGATGTGTGCTGAATATCGACAACTTCAACGCTTCAAACCAGGTCTTTACCTGGCCCGGCGAAGGTGATGATATGTTCTTTGTCGATGGGGAATCGTGGCCCCCATCTCTGCATGGCACGGGCACAGAAGATTACTTCGGGGCGGCCTGGGGTTTTCCTAGTGGAGAATATGCAGGCCCTTATCATGGAATTTCTTTGGGCAGCGATGTGCAGGAACACTTTGGCAAATGGAGTCTCTATCGCTGGCACATTGAAGACCCCATTCGTTTTACCAAGTCGCTCCGCTTTTCCATTGAGCATGGTCATGCCAACGATCAGAGCAACGAATTTTCAAGCGTCGCTTACTGGTATCAGCTTGAGCCGCATCAACCCCTGCCACCCCTGCCACCGGTAGAATCACGCTTGCCGCGGCGTTGGCCCGAACATGGGCTCTGGGATAGATAGACGGCATTAGAAAATCATCCCGAAACATCAGGCTGCTGTCAATCTGCTGGCTGAATTGGCTGTTTGTCAGCTTTGTACGCTTGCCGAAGGTTGATTTTTATCTGAAACTAAGGTTAAATCAGTCAAAGGATTTATCACCAAATATGCCAGCCCGAAATCAGAACCAAGCACTTTTCAGTTTTCAGCTGCCCAAAAAGTTAGGCTGGTTAAGTCATTACAGCGTTGTGCAACGCAGTGAGATGAAGTGGGCATATTTGTTTATCGCCCCGCAGATGGTTGGGCTGGCTGTCTTTACTCTGGGTCCCATCCTCTATGCCGCTTATTTGAGTTTTACCAAGTGGAATATACTCAAACCGCCGCAATGGGTTGGCTTGGATAACTATATCGACCAATTAAGCGACCCGACCTTTCTCAACTTGCTCAGGAATACCTTCTTCATCACGGCTGGTTACATCCCGCTGGTGATGATCCTTTCATTGGCGATGGCACTGGCGCTTAATCAGAAACTTCGGTTCACAGTGGTCTGGCGCACCGCCTATTTTATGCCGGTCGTTACCTCTCTCGTGGCCATTGCATTGGTTTGGCGTTGGGTATTGCAGCCCGACTTTGGACTGGTGAATTATCTGCTGGGCTTGATTGGGGTCGAAGGTCCGGATTGGCTGAGCAGCACCCAGTGGGCAATCCCTGGCTTGATTTTCATGCGCGTCTGGTGGGGCGCTGGCTTTTATATGGTGATTTTTCTGGCGGGATTGCAAGGCATTCCGAAAGAATTTTATGATGCAGCGAAGGTTGACGGCGCTAATCCTTGGCAGCAATTTCGGCACGTCACTTTGCCGCTCCTGTCGCCGACCACATTCTTTGTATTTATTATGGCAAGCATCTGGACGCTTCAGATATTTGACCAGGTTTATATCATGACTGGCGGCGGCCCCGGCGAAGCAACCGAGGTCTTCCTGCTGAGGATTTACCAGCTTGCCTTCCGTTATTATCGGATGGGGGATGCCGCCGCGCTTTCGATGATATTGTTTGCCATTATCGGCTGCTTTACCTATTTTCAAGCGAGATATTCACGGCGCTGGGTTCACTACGATTTAAGTTGAGCCGCGCAGAATCACAGCTGCGGTGGCTGGGAAAGGTCTGCCAAAGGTCTATGACTGTTCGCCCGCGGGGTCTGGCCTGATGTCCATCAAGCCGTCTCGTCTGCTCTTGCACCTTGTCGTCGCCGCTGGCGCGTTATTTATGATGCTCCCCTTTTTCTGGATGCTTAGCGCGGCGGTTAAAGAGCGAGAGGATATTTTTGTCCTGCCACCGGTTTGGATTCCGGAAGACATTTTATGGCAGAACTTCCTCGAAGTATGGACAAGCGTGCCGATGGCGCAGGCTTATGTCAACAGCTTGAAAATTGCCGGGCTGGTGACTGTTTTTACATTGCTAACAAGCTCCCTGGCTGCCTATGCCTTTGCCAAGATTGAATTTCCGGGCAAGAAAATCTCCTTTGCTGCCTTGATGGCAACGATTATGATACCCAGCCAAGCCACCTTAATTCCGGTTTATATCTTAATGTCGCGCATTGGCTGGATTGATACCCACTGGCCCCTAATTGTTCCGCCGGCACTCACCAATGCCTTTGGTGTATTCCTACTGCGTCAGTTTTTTATGGGAGTGCCAGATGACCTAATTGATGCAGCTCGCATTGATGGCGCCAATCCCTTCCAAATCTATCTGCGCGTCGCCATCCCTATCATCCGACCAGCGTTAATGACTCTGGCAATTTTTATATTTCTGGGCAACTGGAACGCTTTCCTGACGCCACTGATTTACATCAATTCGCGCGAATTATGGACTGTCCCTTTGTTAATCGCCAATTTTCAGGATTCGTATGGTGTCGAAACAGAATGGGGATTGCTGATGGCAGCTAGTACATTGGCACTCATCCCGGTTCTGCTCGTCTATATTTTTGCCCAGCGCTCCTTCATCGAAGGGGTTGCCTTGACCGGGTTAAAAGGATAAGAGATGAATACCGAAGGCTCAGCCTGGCTCCAATGGGATACACACCAACCCGTGCGTCCAACCGACCTGAGTCGTACTCCGTCACTGGTGCATCATCCACGCCAGGTCAATCTAAAGGTGAGCTCAACCGATGCAGCAGTTCAGATTGCATCCTCACGGCTCGTCATCCGCATCAACAAAAATCCGTGGTCGCTTTCCATTTTTGATGCGGCGGGCAGCCAGATTGCCTGCGAAACACCGATTCTGCCAAATAACCCACCCGATGCGGCACGAGCCATGTACGGCTCCCTTGCTTTTCGCTTGCATATTCCTGAACGCGGTCTGTGGCGAAAATATCATCACTTCTCGCGCCGTCAGCTTTGGTTCCATGCAAAGGCAATCGCATCGTGGCAAGCCAACGAAGGCGGCATACAGATTGCAGCCGAGACCAACGACCCCTTTTTGCGCCGCCTGTCGGTGACAATCCGATTCCTGGACGACGTTGTTTTCCAATTCAGCGCCCGCCTGTCGGATACTACCTCACTGACCGGCTTTGCCCATTCTTATGAGACGCCGCCTGACGAATTGTTTTATGGCTTGGGTGAACGTTTCACTGCCTGCAATCAATATGGACAGGAAGTTTCGGCATGGTCATCAGCGGGACCAACCGGAAGGCGGGATTGGACATATTTTCCCCAGCCCTTTGTCATAACAGGCAGTCATTATGGCATTCTGCTGGATACAAGCCATCGCAATCGGTTTCACCTTTGTTCCGATTTTCGACAGCGTTTTGCCTTTGAAACCGAAGGCGCGGAACTGTGCTATTATTTTATCTATAATCCTGACCCGCTTGAAATTATCGAGGGATTGACCGATTTAGTTGGCAAGCCGCCGCTGCCGCCCAAATGGAGCTTCGGCGTGATACGCAACATTAACGGCGGCGAAGAAAATGTCTGCGCAGAGGCACACAAACTGCGAGCTATGAGCATCCCCTGCTCGGCATTGTGGTATTACGACTCGCTGGACGAAGACCGCCATATCGCTTGGCCCATCAATCCGAACTTCTACGATGGCGATTACTCCGATATTGCGGCACTCAATCGCCATCTGAAAACCCTGGGCTACAAGGCGCAAACTTATCTGTTCCCCTATGTCTATGTGGGTACGAAGAATTACGCCGAAGGGGCAGGCAAGGATTATTTTGTGAAAAACGGCTATGGCGATATTTATCTGATTCCTTTCCATACAGTTGATGACAAAGTGCCTCAGCCGACTACCAGGATGGCGGCGATTATTGATTTCACCCATCCGGCTGCGGTCGAATGGTATCAGGAGATAATCCGTCAAATTGTCCTTGAGCTTGATTTTGATGGTTGGATGCACGATTTTGGGGAGGATGTCCCGGCAGATGCCGTATTTTTTAATGACAAGACCGGCGCCGAGATGCACAATATCTATCCGGTCTTGTACAAGAAAGCGACCTATGAAGCCTGTATGCGCTATAAACCGGAGGTCAGTTATTATGCACGGGCTGGCTACGCCGGCTCGCAGGGTTATACCATGGCCTTATGGACGGGCGACCAGGTCATCAACTGGAGTTATGATGAAGGCTTGCCAAGTGTCATACCGGCTGCGCTCAACTTGGGCTTTTGCGGCTGCCCTTACATCGGGCCCGATATCGCCGGCTACTTTCATTCGGAGAATCATGCCAGCATCATATCCGAAGAACTTTGGATTCGTTGGCTGCAACTGGGCGCTTTAAGCCCGATTATGCGTGACTTGATTGCCTATTATCCGATTGAACTTTGGAGTTCCGAGCAAACGGCAGCAGCCTATCAGATTTATTCGCGGCTGCACATGAATCTGTTTCCGTATCTGTACAGCTATGCGCAAGTGGCGCATAGCCGCGGCTTTCCCATCATGCGGCATTTGTACCTCGCTTATCCCGATGACGTCAATGTCCACAAGCTCGATTATCAATATCTGCTAGGCGAGGAGTTGCTCATTGCTCCGGTCTTGTCGCCTGCCGTTGATGAATGGCAAGTCTATCTGCCCGATGGCGAATGGATTGGCTGGTGGGATGGCAAACGTTATCCCGGGAAACAGTCGATCGTGGCGTCGGCGCCTTTGATGCAGATACCAATGTTTGTCAAAGCAGCCGCTATTGTTCCACAACTGCCGGCTGATGTGGATACATTGGTCGCGGCGCCAGACGAATCCATCCGCGCTGCAACCGAAGAGATTGATGCTCTGGTTGTCGATGTTTTTCCATCCACCAGAGCAGCAGCATCGGAATTTCGTTTGTGGGATGGGACTGTTCTGCGGTGGGACATCAGGCAAAATCGCTTCGAGATTGGCGGCTCGTCTCTAACAAGAACCTGGACGATTCGCTTCCGCCAGTTTAGCGCTGGGAGGCGCATCGTACTGGTTTCATCAGATACGCCCGATGTTCAGGTGCAGGAGTCCATTGATGAGGATTATCAATGTCTGCGACTGGAGTTGACTGCCAGGGACATGATTCTGCAACTGCAGACACCGCAATAATGCTTATAGTAGAATAATTAAAGAAGCGGGAAAGGGAGGTGAACGATAAGGAGACTGTTTTCCAACTGCAATTTCTATCGTGATAGTGTGATTAAAGGAAACAAAAATGAATAGGATAAAAAATGCTGTGCGACTATTGTTGATATTGAGTCTCTTGCTGTTTGGTTTGGCACAGGCTGCTGTGGCACAGGATGTTGTCGAACTCAACATGCTCGGATTTGGCTGCCGCGATGGCGTGCCTTGTGAGGAAATCGTTGAACAGTTTAACACCACCCTGGGGCAGGAATTGGGCATCCATGTCACTTATGAAACCGTCCCTGGGTCATGGCAGGAATATACGCAAAAGGTGGTTTCTCAAATCGCTGCCGGCAACCCGCCAGATGTTATCAATATGTCACCCTTGCAAAAACCGGATTATCTGGCGAATGGCTTCCTGACCAATCTCACCCCCTTGATCGAAGCGGACGAAAACTTCGATGCTGGGCAATGGTACGAACCGACCTTTGGTGCCTGGATGGATGATGCTGGCGATGTCTATGGCTTCGGGCATGGCATTTACACAGAAGCGGTGTTCTATAATAAGGCGCTGTTTGCCGAAGCGGGCATCGAACCCCCGGCACTGGAATGGGGTAACAGTTGGACCTGGGATGAGCTTGCCGAAATCGCGCTGGAGTTGACCGTGGGCGATGACCCGACAACGCAGCAATGGGGCTTCTACTGGCAGTTTGAACCCGGATGGCTTTTCCCGATTTTTAGGGCTTTTGGTGGCGATATTGCAACCGAAGATCGTTCTGTTGTGACCCTGGACAGTGAAGGCTCGGTCGCCGCGCTGGATTTCCTCAACCAGCTTATGTGGGTCAATGGCGCGGCACCGCCGCCATCGGTTACTTCGGCAACTTCAGCTGGCAACCTGTTTATTCAGGGTCGTCTGGCGATGTTTTTAGATGGCTCCTGGTGGCTGGGCGGCTTCCGCGACGGGATTGAGGATTTTGAATGGGGCGTCTTGCCGGTGCCCAGTGGACCCGAAGGCACGTTTACCGGCTATTGGGTTGATGCCTGGGGGATTCCCGTCAATTCCTCCAACAAAGAGGCAGCCTGGGAATTCATCAAGTTCCTTTCGGGCGAAGAAGCATCCAGCCACTTTCTGAATAACGGCATGTTTGGCATCCCGGGTTTCCGCGCGGTGACAGAAAGCCGCACCGATGCGCTTTTCACGCCCTTGACAGCCGATGAGACTCAAGTTTGGCTGAACTCGACCAATTATGGTGCAACACCGCCCTATACCCGCAACTGGAATGAAGTGTGGGATATGACCACCGGTGTCCTGGAGCGTTTGCAGCTGCAAGAACTCACGCCTGAAGAAGCCGGACGGGAAATATCAGAACGCGGCACCAATTTGATTGCCCAAGCGCAGTAATCACATTCATGCAATCTCGGGCCGACTGACAGTCCGAGATTGCCTCCTCAAGTTTTAACAGGAAGATTGGCGAGAAACATGGACAGCATCAGCAAGACGCTTCTGTTTAAGAAGGTGTACGGCTGTTTGATTGGCGGTGCCATTGGCGATGCTATGGGTGGCCCCGTTGAGGGCAGAGGGTGGACACCGGAGACCCTGCGCGACACTTATGGTGAGATTGACTGGCTGATGCCTTACGAGCGCGAGGTGGGTTATCATGCTCATTTCCATAAGCGAGCCGGCGCTTATACCGATGATACCCGCATGAAACATTTGCTGTGTCAGGCAATCATCGAAGCTGGCGGGATGCCACGAGCGGGGGAATTGGCGCATGTGCTGGCACGTGCCTATCACCATGCGCCTGATGAACTGCATGAAGGCTTAATCGAGGAATACTATCTAAAGGCAATCTGGGGGCGCGATAAAGTCATCTACAGTGGCGAACCTACCAACGGGGCGATGATGAGCAATTCACCCATTGGGCTGATGGCAGCCTGTCGTCCTGGCGATGCCTACCAAGCTGGCTTTGATTTGGCATTCCTGACGGATGGCTATGCCAAAACAGCCGCCGCAATGATGGCGGCCGCCATCGCGGCGGCCATGAAGCCGACCGCGACCATCGAGAGCATCATCCAGTCCACTCGTCAGGCACATCTTGGATTCGCAGCACGGCGGGAGGGCCCGCGCTGGGGCAGCCTGGAATGGAAATACGACCCCAACCTGCACTTCCTGGACAAGAGCATCGAGATTGCCAATTCGTCAAGCAGCTATACCGAAGTTCAAGCGAAGCTCTATGAAACGCTAGAATGGGGACACCTGTTTTCTGAGGCTACTCATACTTTGGTTGTGCCGATGGCGATGTTCGTGAATTGTGCTGCCGATTTCAAGAAATCTGTCATCGCCTGTGTTATGTATGCCCGTGATAACGACAGCTACGCGAGTGTGGCTGGCGCGTTGGCGGGAGCTTATCATGGCGTCGATGTGATTCCCGAAGACTGGATGGCAACTGTTATTGAAGCCAACCCCGAAACGGATATGCTTGAACTTGCTCTTGAGTTGACGCGCCTAATCATCGCAGATTATACTCATACCTTACAGAGTATGAATTCGCTGGGCGCACTGATTTGAGGGTGTGAGGGCAGGTGTTGCCTTAGAATCGGAAAAGTTGCATTCGCGTGCAATCTCCGCAATGTTTATATTTTATTGGAGAAAATTCAGTGAATAAGAATATCAACACGCATCCCAAGCCAATCTCGTTGCGACGGGTCGCCATTGGCAAGGGATTTTGGGAAGAACGGCAGCGAGTCAACCGCGAAACGACCATCCCCGCGATTTATAAAAAGCTGGAAGACACCGGTCGCCTCAAAGCCTGGGCGATGAGTTCCTTTGACAGTGACCCGCGCGTTCACGAAGAGGATCGCGGCTCGGTAGTGTACATGTTTTGGGACTCGGATACCGGCAAGTGGCTGGAAGCCGCTGCCTACAGCCTCGCCACCCATCCCGACCTCGACTTGCAGGCACTGGCGGATGATTTGATTGATGCCATTGCAGCGGCGCAGCAGGAAAACGGCTACCTCAATACCTATTTCCCTGTCCTCAATCCGCAAGGCAAATGGGCAAACCTGCGTGACTGTCACGAGTTGTACAACGCCGGACACTTGATTGAGGGCGCAGTAGCCTATGCCGAGGCGACTGGCAAGCGCAAGATGCTGGATGTTTTGTCGCGCTTCGCCGATCATATTGATGCGACTTTCGGCACAGAGGATGGAAAGCTGCGCGGCTACCCAGGGCACCCGGAAATCGAACTGGCGCTGGTCAAGCTGTACCGCAAGACCGGCGAACAGCGCTATCTTGATCTGGCAGCCTATTTTATCAATGAACGCGGCAATGAGCCGCATTATTACGACCAGGAAGCGGAAAAACGAGGCGAACGGAAAGAGGACTACTGGGCGCAGACCTACCGCTACTGCCAAGCGCACGCTCCCCTCCGCGAGCATACAGAAGCGAATGGTCATGCTGTTCGCGCCTGCTACCTTTATGCTGGCATAGCCGATATTGCGCTGGAAACGGGGGACAAAGAACTGCTCGAACTATCTCGTCTGCTGTGGGATGACCTGACGCAGCATCAGATGTATGTGCATGGCGGGGTGGGTCCCTCGCATCACAATGAAGGCTTCACATTCGCCTACGATATGCCCACCGAGACCGCTTACTGTGAAACATGCGCCGCGATTGCGCTGGCGTTTTGGGCGCATCGCATGTTCCATCTCGATCCCGACAGCCGCTATATTGATGTGATGGAACGCGCCATTTATAACAGCAGCCTGAGCGGGCTGTCCTGCGCGGGCGACGAATTCTTTTACGGCAATCCCTTGGCGGCATATCCTGGGGTTAATCCGCTTGGGCGATGGAGCGACACCATCAGCGGCGGACACTATCGGCGCGTAGACTGGTTTTTCTGTCCCTGCTGCCCGCCGAATATATCGCGTCTAATCGCCAGCATTGGCGAGTATTCCTATTCACAGGCCGGGGGACGCATATACGTGCAACTTTACTATGACAATTCTGTCGCGCTTGAGGTCGCCGGACAAGCGTTCAAGCTGGCGCAATCCACCCATTATCCTTGGGACGAAACCATAAAGTTTGCCATCGGGGCGGATAAATCGGTTGACTTCGAGTTGGCGCTGCGGATTCCCGATTGGTGCTACAATTATGAGTTGAGGGTCAACGACGAGGCGCAGGACGCTGCGGCTGAACATGGCTATGTGATTCTGGCGCGTCAGTGGTCGGATGGCGACACAGTGGAATTGACGCTGGAGATGCCGGTCGAGCGGATTATGCCGCATCCGAATATCCGTCAGGCGGCTGGTCAAATCGCCTTGCAGCGGGGACCGCTGGTCTATTGTCTGGAAGAGGTGGACAACGGACCGCGTCTGGCGAACGTCTGCCTCCCGCCCTCATCGGAGTTGGGGGCGTCGTTCGACAGCGAACTCTTTGGCGGTGTGCCAGTCATCACTGGCGAGGCGATTCGTGTTGAGCCAGCCGAGGAGAGCAACGCGCTTTATCGTCATCACAGCCGAGCCGATTACGAAAGGAAGGCATTCACGTTCAAAGCTGTTCCGTATTATCTCTGGGCAAACCGCGACCCAGGCGAAATGCGCGTCTGGATTCGTTCCAGCTAGATAGGGTTCCCTTGGGCGCATGGCAGACGATGCGTCATTTTTCGATGATTGAATGAGTGCTGTATTTTGGATCATTTTCAGGAGAAACCAACATGACTATTTCACGCAGAGAGTTTTTGAAGTTGACGGGTGGCTCAGCTGCGGCTGCTGCCATGCTTTCGCGTCTGGGTCATCTGCATCCGGCGCTGGCGCAAGACATGACTACCATTACCTTTGGCGGTTGGGGTGGCGTTGCCGAAGATGAGGGGGTGAAGGCGGCCATCGAAGTTTTCGAGGCGGAAAACCCGGACATTGACATGGTATGGCAGCATACGCCGAATGCGGGGGAATATGGGCGCGTCCTGCTGTCAAATATCGCGGCCGGCACTGCGCCTGATACCGGGTTTATCCTGTCGGATAACTATACAACCTTGGCTGTTGGCGGCGCACTGATGGATATTACCGACTTGGTTAAGAACGACCCGCTCCTGGGACAGCCGAATTATTTTATTGAACCGCAGGAATCCAATCGCTGCGAGGTCAATGGACGCTGGTATGGCATCGGCTCGACCTGGGTCGCTCACCACATCTATTACAATGCCGAGCTCTTTGACGAAGCGGGCATCACGCCACCGGGATTCCAGGATGATGAGATTTGGGAGTGGGAAGAATTTCTGGCTATTTGTAACGAGCTAACCAAGGACAGCAATGGTCGCCACCCGAATGATGCTGGTTTTGACCGCGATGATATTGTGCAGTACGGTGTTGATTGGCCCTTCTGGTGGATGCCCCTGGGGCTGGCGGCACATGCCAACGACGGCGCCTATGTCAACGAGGAGGGCTTGATTGCTTTGGACACACCTGAAGCGATTGAGGCCTTGCAGCGCATCTCCGATTTGGTGCATGTCCATCATGTCGCGCCACGCAGCGCAGCCTTAGACAGTTTGGGCATGAGCAATACGCAGATGATCGATACCGGCCGGCTGTCGACGGCTCGTGGGCGCTGTCATGGATGAATCCGTCTTTAATGAGTGTGCCAATGGGTACGGGCGCGGTGCCGAAGATGAAGCAGCCTGCCAGCATCATGCAGGCGCATTTCCATTCGGTGCTGTCTTCCACCGAACATCCAGAAGAAGCCTGGCGCTGGGTGCGTTTCCTGGCGACGCCCTTCTATCAGGAACATTTTGCCAAAATCGGCTTGTGGATCCCCAACCAGACCGCCATGCTGACCGAAGAGGGGCTGAAGGGCTGGATCCGCGAAGGCATTCATCCACCAAATTATTCGCAGTTCGCCACCGACTATCTGCCCAAGCATGGCGTTGCTGCCGTTCTGCCGCCGGGCATGATTGAAGCCAGCAACGACTACATCGTGCCAGCCTTTGACGCGCTCGCCAACGGCGAACCAGCCGAAGCCGTTTTCCCGGACGCGGTGCGCGGAGCAAACGAAGTCTTGATGCTCGCCCAGGAAGGTATGTAAGGTTCGATTGCTCGCATCGAGTGCAATCGCAAGCTAAAAATTTTTCGGGCGGGAGGGTTGAAAGGCTCTCCCGTTCCGTGCCAGGCATTCACATGACCACAACAGCGCAATCCGCAGATCAAACCATCGAGCAGGGTTTCTGGCTGACACGGCAATACAATCGCCTGAGCCTGAAGCAGCGGCGCATCGTGATGGGTTACGTCTTCATCATGCCCTTCATTCTGGGCTTTCTCTTCTGGTGGCTGGCGCCAGCCCTTGTTGCCGGCAACTTGACCTTTCAGAAGTGGAATCTGATTTCGCCGGCAAGATATGTCGGCCTTTTCAACTTCAACAAGATGCTGTCTGATCCGATATTGGCTAAGAGCTTGCAGGTCACATTTCTTTTTTCGGCTATATCTGTGCCAGTCGGTCTGGTGTTCGCGTTTTTCCTGGCTATATTGATTAACACTAAAATTCGCGGCATTGCGATATTTCGAACGATATACTTTCTGCCGAGCATTGTTCCAGCCGTTGCCAACGCCATCCTGTGGGCTTGGCTTTTCAACACCGAATTTGGGCTGATTAATTTTATCATTCGCGGGCTGGGCGGCCCTAAAATTGGCTGGCTGCAAGACCCGAATTGGGTGATGGTCGCCTTTGTCATCCTGACCATCTGGGGGGTCGGCGGCTCCATGATTATTTTCCTCGCCGGCTTGCAGGGCATCCCGCAAATCTATTACGAAGCAGCGGAGATTGACGGGGCGGGGCGCTGGCAGCGTCTGCGACACGTGACGCTGCCGATGATGTCGCCGATCATCTTCTTCAATCTGGTCATCGGCTTCATCAATTCCTTTCAGGTATTCGTCAGCGCCCTGCTCATCACCAACGGCGGGCCGCAGCATGCGACGCTGTTCCTCGTACTTTACATCTACCGCACGGCATTTCAAAGCCAGAAGATGGGTTATGCAGCTGCGCTGTCCTGGCTGCTCTTCGCCATATTGATGGTCTTGTCGTTCGTCGTATTCCGCTTTATCGGTTCGCGCGTCTACTACGAAAATCCGGGCGACTAGAGGAGGGGAGACCGTGGGCTTCACCGAAAAATCTGCAACATACATCGAAACGAAACGCAGCGCCAAATCGCGCGGCGATGTGTTTTTTCATTGGCTGACAATGTTCCTGCTGGTGTTCTTTGCAGTGGTGATGATTACACCCTTCATCTGGCTGCTGTCAAGCTCGCTAAAGACGCAAATCAACATCTTTCAGTATCCACCCAATCTTTTCCCAAATCCCATCATGCCGGGAAACTACGTCGATGCGCTCACCTACAAACCCTTCGGCTTGTACTTTCGCAATACCCTCATTGTCGCCAGTTTGAATGTGGTAGCGGTTGTATTCACCTCATCCTTTTGCGCCTACGGATTCGCGCGGATTCGCTTTCCGGGACGTGATTTCTGGTTCGGCATTGTGATGGCGACGCTCTTCCTGCCCTATGCCATTTTGCTCGTCCCGAGCTTTATTATTTTCGCGCGTTTGGGTTGGGTCGATACCTTTTTGCCGCTGGTTGTGCCACAATTTTTTGGTGGTGGCGCCTTTAATATCTTCTTGATGCGGCAGTTTTTCCGCACGATACCGGAGGAAATCGCTGATGCCGCCCGCATCGACGGCTGCAGTGAGTTCGGCGTTTATTGGCGGATTATGCTGCCCCTTTCCAAACCGGCACTGATTACCATTGCCATCTTCACCTTCCTTTTCGCCTGGAATGACTTGATTGGCCCGCTGACTTACCTGCGCTCGCCGAACAACTTCACGATTGCGGTTGGTCTATCATCGTTCCGCAGCCAGACGGACATCAGTTGGGACCTGCAGCTGGCGGCATCTTCGGCAGTGACGATTCCGGTGATTCTCCTGTTCTTTCTGGCACAGCGATACTTTATCCAAGGCGTGGTAATGACCGGGCTGAAAGGCTAGGCGCTTGGATTATGCCCAGAAGGCTTTTTCAAGGTCGTCAAACTCTTCGGCGGGACCTTCAAACTTGTTGCGTCCCAATTCCAATACATAAACATAATCGGCAATCTTGAGCGCTTCGCGGATTTCCTGATCCACCAGCAAGATGGTCAGCCCTTCATCGTCACGCAAATCAACCAGCATCCGATACACTTCTTCGCTGAGCAGCTTCGCCAGACCAGCTGTGGGCTCATCCACAAGAATGACCTGCGGGTCGGTCATCAGCGTCCGCCCGATTTCGACCATCCGCTGCTGACCGCCCGACAGATTGCCGGCAAGTTCGTTTTGTTTTTCGTGCAAAATCGGAAATCGCTGGTAGTTCTCCTCGATTTTGCGCTCCATACGCGCCTTGTCATTTTTGAATGTCCACGCGCCCATCATCAGATTTTCGCGCACAGTCATGTGCTTGAAGACCCCGGGCTGCTGTGGAATATAGCTAATCCCCAGGTCAATCAGTCGATGCGTGGCTGTGCCAGTGACATCCTCGCCATTCAGCAAGACCTGCCCGCTGTGCGGCTTGAGAAAGCCGTAGACGGCTTTGAGCAGGGTCGATTTGCCGACCCCGTTCGCGCCTAGAATCGCTGTCAGCTTCCCTGTTTCCGCTTTGAGGTCAAGCCCGCGCAAGATATGCAAATCTTCGTAATAGCCAACATACAAGTCTTTAATTTCAAGCATCGCTATTCGTCCTCATCCTCACCCAGATAAGCCTCAATCACGGCGGCGTCATTTTTGACATCTTGAGGATCCCCGTCTGCAATGAGTGTGCCAAAGTTCAGCACAATCAGCCGTTGGCTTAGCTCAAAGACAGCGCCCATATTATGACTGATGAAAATAATGGCTTTGCCATCTTCATAAACGCGGTGAATATATTTGTAGATGGTTTCTTGCAGACGAGGATGCACCCCGGCAAATGGCTCATCCAGAATGATGACAGAAGGGTCAAGCATCAGCAGACGACCCAACTCCAGCAGCTTGCGCTGGCCGCCACTCAGGGCGCGGCTGTATTCGTGGGTCAGGTGGCCAATCGTCAGCAACTCCAGAATGTCATGGGCGCGGGCCTCAAGGTCTTGGTAGCGGGCTTGCGGGCGAATCGCCAAACCCGGCACCATCATATTCTCCATCACCGTCATGCGGTTCAAGGCGCGTGTGATTTGAAAGGTGCGCCCCAGGCCGGCGCGGGTCACATCATAAGCTGCCAAGCCATCAATCCGTTTGCCATTGAGATAAATCGTCCCGCTGCTGGGTTTCAGCATACCGCTCATCACATTGGTCAAGGTGGTTTTACCGGCGCCGTTGGGACCAATCATGCCAATCAGTTCCGGCTTGCTGACTGTGAAGGACACGCGGTCGACAGCCTGGTTGCCACCGAATCGCCGGGATACGCCAGTTAATTCCAGATTGATGTTACTCATCCTGCTCCTCCCGCTTTGCTTTGAGGTCTTCATTGTCATTGTTGTTATCCCCGCGGATGGATACCGTTTCCCGAATGGCCAGATTGCGCCCGCTAAACCAGGTGATAATGGGATACAGGAGCCCATTGCGCATATAGCGGAGGGTGAGCACCATGACCAATCCAAAAAGGGCGTACCGCCACGCGCCCGTCTCCCAGACGAAAGCGCCCGAACCATCTGCCATCGTCAGACCAAATGGCAGCCCGATGACGACTTCGCGCGTGGCTTCCAGCAAGTATCGGGAGATAAAAGCGCCTGCCGCCGCACCGATGAGGCTTTCCATGCCGCCAATCACAGCATAGGCGATGATGAGAGACATCAGCAAAACTTCAAGCTGTTCCGGGACGATGCGTTCCGAGCCGACATCGCTATAGAAAACCGCGCCCGCAAGCCCGACAATCATGCTGGTAAAGACGAAAATCAGGATTTTGTACATGACTACGTTGACGCCCAGAGCCGAGGCGGCGTCTTCATCTTCTCGCATTGCCCGCAGGAATAAACCGATTCGGGAATTGGCAACCAGATACATGACCGCCAGGCAGATAATCAAAAGCCCAAACATCAGATAGTATTCTACCTGCCGCGCAGCATCCACATCGGCTATATCAATCAGACGGCGCAGCGACAGGCCGTTCGAGCCGCCAGTGTAATCATATTCGGTTAAGACGGCGAGGCGGAACAGTTCGGAGAAGGCGATGGTGAACAGCGCCAGATACGCCGAACGCAGCCGCAGCAGCAGCCAGCCAATCGCCAGTCCCACCAGGCCGGCGGCCAGCGTCCCGATGATAATCGCGCCAACTGCCGAGATGAATTCTGCCGGGATTTCGATGCCCAGCATCGCAAAGACAATGCCGTCGCGGGCAATCAGCCCGGCAACATAAGCGCCAATGCCCATGAAGGCCATGTGACCGAAAGAGAATTGTCCCGCAATGCCGGCCAGCAATGCCCAGCTTGATGACATGATGGCATAAAAGAAGCCGCTGATGAACACCGTCTTGGCATAATTCGATTGGGAGGTATCGTTTGGAAACCAGAGGAAGAACAAAACAACCAGACCCAATACCAGATAGCCCAAATTGCGGCGACCTAGGCTTCCATCAATCAGAGATTCAAATTTTTTGAACAAACCCATGATTAATTTTGCTCCCTTCCGAAAAGTCCGGTTGGCTTCAAGAGCAGCACCAAAGCAAAGATGACCAGCGCAAATGCCTCTTTGTACGCCGCCCCTCGACTGGGGTCAGGATGACAGCCAGCGCCCATCGCCTCGACAATGCCGACAATGATGCCACCCAAGAGGGCACCTGGCACTGAACCCAGACCGCCCAGAACCACAATCACATAAGAACGCCCGACCATTTCTGCGCCAATCCACGGCACCCACGCAAAAATCGGAATCAGTGCCGCGCCCGACATCGCCGCCAGCATCGAGCCGAGACCAAATGCCAGCGTGTTCATGTTCGTCGGGTTGATGCCGGCGACGGCGGCTGCCTGTTTGTCCTGGCTGGTCGCACGCAAGGCACGCCCCGTCCAGGTGCGCTGCAAGAACCACAGCAGGGCAAAAATCAGCGCGATGCCAATCACCATTGCAAAGGCGCGGTCGCCAATGATGAGGATGGGGCCAAAGGAAAAGTCTTCCGTAATTTGTATTTTCGGGAATGTAAAGCGGCGAGTCTCAATAAAGCGGGTGGTGCGCTGCGGGAGGGGCCCCACAATCGCCAGCGTGGCGTATTCGATGATAAAGCCAAAGCCGAAGGTAATCAGAATGGCATACTCGGAAACCCGCTCGATGAGGCCATCGTGCATCGGCTTGAGAAAGATGCGCTCAAATACAGCGCCCATCACAAAAACGATAAGGCCGGCAACCGGAATGCCCCATATCGGATTAACCACTACTTCAGTGCCGGTCAAATCGCTTAGGATGCGGCTGCCATGCAATAGGAAGTAAAAAGAAAAGTAGCCGCCGACCATGTAGAGTTGGCCGTGTGCAAAGCTGACGATCCCCTGAACGGAATAGATGAGCGTCAGACCGACAGCCATGAGCGAATAAATGGCGCCGATGACGATTCCGTTCACTGTTTGCTGGGTCAGGTAGGTAATCTGATAGGGCGCCTGGACACAGAGATTGGTCGGATTTTGGATGGCAAACAGGGTATAAATCTCCCAGGCGCCCAAAGCGCCCAGCGCAATCATCCAGTTGCGGCTGATTTTCG
This sequence comes from Aggregatilineales bacterium, assembly GCA_965214515.1. Taxonomy (GTDB): domain Bacteria; phylum Chloroflexota; class Anaerolineae; order Aggregatilineales; family Phototrophicaceae; genus UBA6055. The sequence continues at coordinate 1,384,885 of OZ243955.1, read as the reverse complement.
GGGTATTTTTCCACATTAAGCCAAAAATGAGGGGCCCAATGGCGAATCCGCCCAGCGCGGCGGCGGTGAGCGCATTGCTGTCATCCGCGTCCACCTCGTGGTAATGACGCGGGATAAAATAACTGGCGATGGCCGCCCAAAGCGGGCCCGCCAGAATCAGCCACAATGCCGATGGCAGATTGGGGTCGGTTACTCTGACGAGGACTTGGGATGAAATGAAGACCGCCAAGAGCATCCCGATTATCAAGGTGTAGCGGTCAATCCAACGAGGGCGCAGATAAAACAATCCCACGCCAACAGGGCCGAGGGCAAAGCCGCTAATCACCCCGGCAACCTGTAGATTTGCTGACCTTTCATCGTCTCTCTTTTGTTTGTCATGGGCGCGTGGCAGGGCAACAAGCCCAATGGCTGCCCATAAGGGACCAGCTAGCAAGAGCCATAAAACAAAAATCGAATCCATAATCATATTCCTGATTAAGACAATTGTCTCGTCAACAGCCAGAGGGTGGGCAAAATTACCCACCCGTCTTGACTAACGATTATTCAGAGCGGTTCTATCCTTGTACATCCGCACGCTTAGGGCGTTGTACCCGGCACGATATACGATGTGCCATGTGTATGGTAGACTTCGGGATACACGATGGCAGCATCCAGGGCGCTTTGATTCGGCTCGAAGTACTGCATCACGGTCACAATCGGGTCGGGCCACTGATGCCACATATAGGTTGGCGTGCCTTCGGGAAGTTCCGGATTGTGGCTGCCGTATGTGAAATAGTAGCGTCCCTGTGACAATTCGATGTCGACGGCTTCGATGGCGGCTACGATAGCATCGGGGTCGGTGTAGGTGCCAGCGCGTTCCATTGCATCCACCAAAATATAAACGCTGTCATAAGATGCCATGCCAAAGCTGGGGACAATATCCCCAAAGACGGCTTCATATTTTGCGTTCAGTTCGATGGCGATGTCATTGAACAGGCTGGGGATAATGCCGACACGGTTAAAGGCACAGTAGTTGCCATCCGGGACGTTGACCCAGTATTGTTCGGACTGGAAGGCAATCTGGTTGGTGACGCAGATGGTATCTTCGGTCGGCGCAATGCCGAGTTCAGCCATTTGCTGCGTGAGATTGAGGGAGGTTTCGCCTGTGACCACAATGCGGACGGCATCGGGTGGTTCCGGGCGTGCCTGAATGCGGCTCAGAATCGGAACAAAATCTTCCGTGCCCAGTTCGATATCCAGCTGCTCAACCTTGACCCCGGCTGCTTCCAGGCGTGCCTGCTCGTCGGCTGCCGCTGGCTGACCGTAATCGGTATTCTCGACAATCAGGATGACATCATCGACGCCGAGGTCAAGCAGCCAGTCGGTCACAGCGCTGCCGACCATAGAACTGGTGGGCGAGACGCGGAAGATGTAATCGACGCCATCTTCGATGCGCGGCGGATTGCCCTCGTATTCAATGATGCCGTGGGCGCTCACGTTGTCGTTCCAGGGTTCCGAGAACAGAGTCGGGATTCGGTTCTCTTGCATGATGCCCATGGTTGCCAAACCAACGGCGCTGTGGAAAACGCCTACCATGCCGTTGGCCTCATTTTCCAAAATCAGGCGTTCGGCAACTGCTTGACCCCGTTCTGGACTGCCTTCCGAATCGCCAGTGATGACCTCAAGTCGATAATTGACACCATCAATTTGGATGCCACAATCGGCATTGATGTCCTCTTCGGCTTGACCAAATGCCCAATCCATGGCGACGCCGCCAGCAACCGAGCCTGGCGCCGACATGGGCGCAATACCGCCAAAGGTAATGACATCTTCAGCGAACTCACAATGCCCATCGGCATGAATCGCACCCATAGGCATCAGGGCAATCATCACAAAAATTGTGATGAGGCTTAAAACCAGTGATTTTCGTTTCATAGCGCTCTTCTCCTTAAAGTACATAAACAATAAAATCCAACTGTGACACGTTGTCACAGATAGATAACAAACCAATACAGCCAGGCACATAAAAGATTAACCCATGCAGCCTGTCTTGTCAAGCGAGCTTGATTTGACATCTCCTGCTTAACAAAGTATATTCACAGTACCTTCAGTCAGGGCGACTTTTCTAATACTTTGCTTATTCAATTTATTTTCCGCAAATATATGCGATAAAAGGGGGAATGCAGCGATTACAAATGATACGATATACATGATGCAAGACTTTTTTGTGATGATGATTATGAAAGGGACAGAAAATGAAGAAAATCAAGTTAATCGCTCCGCTTGTTCTGTTTATTGCTGTGGTTGTTGGCATTGGCATGTCCACACTGGCGCAGATGCCGGGCGGCGTGCTGAAGTCAGCGCATGATGCCGAATGGACGGGGTTGGATCCCCATGTTGCCAGCACCGTATCCAGTTTTCATGTTCTGGCAAACGTCGTTGAATCTTTGACGACCAATAACGACAACATGGAATTGACACCTCTGCTGGCGACCGAGTGGCAGCAGTCGGAAGAGGGGAATACCTGGACTTTTATTCTGCGTGAAGGGGTGATGTTCTCCAATGGCGACGAGATGACCTCCGAGCATGTGGTCTTCTCGATGAACCGCATCCTGGACCCGGATACCGGTTCCGGCCGTGTGGCGTCGATTGGCGGTCCTGATGCAGTTTGGGAGGCAGTGGATACTTACACAGTGAGCGTAACCACACCCGAACCGAATGCTATTCTGCCGATTCTGCTGGCAGGACGTTCCCAGGCGATTGTTCATCCCGACAGCGTCGATGAAAATGGTGTGATTGTCGTTCCGATTGGCACAGGTCCCTTTGTGATTGAAGACCTCGATGGCACTATCGGCATGACGCTGGTCAAGAATGAAAACTACTGGCAAGAAGGGCTGCCGCTGCTGGATGCTGTCGAGATTACAGTTATTCAGGAAGAAGCTGCCCGTGAGGCCGCACTGCTGGGCGGCGAGGTCGATTTCATTACGAGCGTTGCGCCACAGGCTGTCGAGGCGCTGCAAAACAATCCCGACGTGGTGGTACAGGTTGCGCCTGCCTTGGCCTATAAATATATTGGCTTGAATGTGACAACCGTCGAACCGCTGAAGGACGCCCGCGTTCGCCAGGCGATTGCCTATGCCATCAACCGCGAGGAGCTCTGTCAAGCGGGCGACTTTGGTCTCTGTACGCCTTTGTATGGCGGTCCCATTGATACCGCAAGTCCCTGGCACTTTGACTATGCGCCTTACAGCCAGGACCTTGACAAAGCACGCGCTCTCCTGGCGGAAGCCGGTTATGCCGATGGCTTCGAGATGGAATTGATGCCCACCTCGACCTACCAGGACACAGTGCGTCAGGCGCAAGTGCTGCAAGCGCAGTTAGCCGCTGTCGGCATCAGAACCACCATCAACGCGCCAGAGTGGGCGGAATGGCTGGAACTTGAAGGCAGCTTCCAATATGACGGCTATGTCTGTAGCTGGAACGGCTTGGTGGATGTCGAGCAGTATTTTTATTTGCAGCATCGCACCGGCGAAGTTTTTAATTTCACCGGCTACAGTGACCCCGAGTTTGATGCTCTGGTTGACCAAGGCCGTCAAGTCGCTGACTTTGATGAACGTTATGCGATTTATGAACAGGCAAACCGAATTCTGGTTGATGCCGTTCCTTATGTCTACTTCTACAACCCGGCATTTGTTCGCGCAATGAGTCCGAAGGTTCAGGGTTATGTCTTGCGTTCGGACAATAACAACCTGTACATGAACACCTGGCTCGAGGGCTAATCGCGTTATGGGCGCGGGCGGGCAAAGGCCTCTTCTGCTGCCCTTGACTGCGCTCCCTCTTGCACCCATCGAGAGGGAGCGCGTCTCTCCAGCTTGACCTCATAGAACGGGGATGCCGCCCCGCAGCCTGGTGAATCGGGAGCGCGAGTTGAATTATCAATATGTTCTGCAACGACTGCTTTCGGCACTGATTGTGGCCCTCGGGGTCACCTTCGTTGTCTTTATGATTATGCAAATTGTCCCCGGCGATCCAGCACGGGTGGTGCTGGGTCCTTATGCCAGCGATGAAGCCGTTGAGGGCCTGCGTGAACGGCTGGGTCTCAACCGTCCGTTCCTGGAACAATACACCTCTTGGCTGGGTGGGGTTGTGCAAGGCGATTTCGGGCAGAGCCTGCTCAATGGGCAGGAGGTGGCGCCGCAGTTGTGGCGGCGAGTGGGGCCTACCTTTGAACTGGCGCTGGTGTCCCTGCTCGTGGGTTTGGCGATTGCCTTCCCCATCGGTGTGATTTCGGCGCTGAAACCCGGCAGCATCATCGATATTCTGGTGACCTTGTTCAGCCAAATCGGCGTGTCAGTCCCGACCTTCTGGATGGGGATTCTGTTAATCATTGTCTTTTCCCTCAATCTCAATTTGCTGGCGCCAGGGGGATACACCGCGATTACAGAAGACCCGGCCGATTGGTTTGCTCATATCATCTTGCCGGCATTTACGGCCGGATTTGTGAGCGCATCGATTCAAACACGCTTTATCCGCAGCGCCATGCTGGATGTCCTCAATGCCAATTATATCCAGACGGCGCGTGCCAAAGGCCTGACGGAAAGGACTGTGATTGTCCAACATGCGCTGCGCAATGCGCTGATTAACATTGTGACGATTATCGGTCTACAGATTACGGCATTGTTCAGTGGTCTCGTCATCGTGGAAGTGGTGTTCTCGTGGCCCGGGTTGGGACGGCTGGCATTAAACGCTGTGGAGGAGCGCGATTATCCGATGCTGCAAGGCGCTGTGCTTGTGGTCGCCTTAATAGTTACATTGGTGAACCTCTTGATTGACCTGCTGTACTTTGTTCTTGACCCTCGTATCGAGTATGTATAGGTGGGCGACACCATGGTGACACCACACAAGGCTAAGGGAAAAGGTCTCGATGAGGAATTGGGGCCCGCGAATACCCTCTGGCGCGATGCCCTGCGACGCTTGCTTCGGCATCGACTGGCGATGTTTGGCAGCCTGGTCTTGCTGATTGTCGCGGTGATGGGCATCTTTGGCCCCGCAATCACGCCCTATGACCCGAATGCAATGAATTTTTCCCTTCGATTCGCCAATCCTTCATTGGAACACTGGATGGGCACGGATGACTTCGGACGCGATATTTTCTCGCGGATTATCATCGGGGCGCGGGTGTCTTTGCAGGTTGGCTTTATCGCCGTCAGCGTGGCAACCCTCATCGGAACGACCTTGGGTCTGATTGCCGGCTACAGCAACCGCATCACCGACGAGCTCATCATGCGGGCGATGGACATTTTGCTTGCCTTCCCGGCGATTTTGCTGGCGATTGCCATTATGGCGGCTTTGGGTCGCGGCATCGGCAGCGCTATGATTGCAATTGGGCTGGTTTATATCCCGATTTTTGCCCGCATTGCCCGCGCGGCGGTGCTTGGCATCCGCAATGAGGAATTTATCATCGCCGCCAAAGCGATGGGCGCTGGCGATATTCGTATTCTCTCGGCTCATGTCTTGCCCAATGTGCTGTCCCCGATTATTGTCGAGATTACGCTTAGTCTGGCATTTGCGATACTGGCAGAAGCAGCCTTGAGCTTCTTTGGCCTAGGCACACAGCCACCCGACCCAAGTTGGGGCAGAATGCTTTCCGAAGGACGAGCTTTCTTTCGGCAGTCGGGCTGGATGGGTGTCTTCCCTGGTTTGGCGATTCTCTTTACGGTTCTGGGTTTCAATTTTCTCGGCGACGGCCTGAGAGATGCGCTTGACCCCAAACTGCGGCGCTAAACCATGCCCAGGGATTCCTCGTTTTCGCAGCGATTGGTCGGGACAGCTTTGCTGTCCGCCAGTGCGCTCTTCCTCGAAATCGTCCTGACACGCCTGTTTTCCCTGCTTTATTTCCCGCCCTATGTTTTCTTGATACTGTCCTTTGCGATTCTCGGCATTGCCCTCGGCGCGGCGCTGTGTGCGCTGCGTCCTTCGCTGTCCAGTGAACCGCGGTTGGTACTGTACAGCAGTGGCGCCAGCCTCTCTTCGCTGCTGCTCATCCTGTTTGCCGTGCTTCCTGCCACGCACGACTTGCAAATCGTACTGTTCATCCTGCTGATGATTCCCTATCTGTTTGTCGGATTGGCATTGTCGTCGCTTTTTAGCCAATATGCTTCCGCCAGCCGTATGCTTTATATGAGCGATCTCATTGGGGCGGGTGTCGCGGCGCTGTTGGTGATTCCGCTCTTGAATATGTTTGGCGCGGTCAATGGCGTGCTGATTGCTGCCCTTGGCTTTGCGATTGCCGGGCTGTATTTCTACTCGAGGCGTTATATGGCAGCCGTCGGTTTCAGTATGGTGCTGTCTATTCTTGCCTTCGGCGGGAATGCTGCCTTCAGCCTGCTGGATACCGATATGTCCTCATTGGCAAGCGACAAGCCCATCAGCCCGGTGCTGTCGGCTGGCGGCGAAATCCTGCAAACCAGTTGGGATGCCTTTGCCCGCACTGATCTCGTTGACCCCGGCCATGACAAGCCACTGCGCATTTATGTGGACGGCGCTGCCGCCTCGGTCATGCCCGACGCAGCATCCCGCCAGGAGCTGCTTCGGGATATTGGTTTCTTCCCCTTTGCGACCGAACAGCCTCAGCGCGTCTATATTGTCGGACCGGGCGCCGGACTCGATGTATGGTTTGCCTTGCAGAGCCATGCCAAAGACATCGTTGCCGTTGAAGTCAATCCGGCAAGTGTGACCCAGGTTGAACAATGGGGCGCGTGGAATGGACACTTGTACGCCCAGCCCGAAGTGGACATCATCATAGATGAGGGACGCAGCGTATTGCGCCGTTCCGATACAAAATATGATTTGATTAATCTGTCACAAGTTGTGACACTGGCTGCCGAACGCGGCGGCTATGCGCTGTCGGAAAACACCATATACACTGTAGAGGCATTTGCCGAGTATCTGGCGCATCTCAGCGAAGATGGGCAGATTGCCCTCAAGTTATACGATGAAATCACATTGATGCGTGCCATATCTACTGCGCTGGCATCCTTGCGTCAGCGCGGCTTGAGCGATAAGGCGGCGCTGAAGCACTTGCTGGTGCTGCTGGATGACAGCGCCAATCCCTCCGTTCCCCTGTTATTGATACGCAACACCGCCTACAGCGAAGACGATTCATTGGTCTTGGGTGCTATCGCCCGCGATGTTGGCTTCAAACCGGTTATCTTGCCCCATGTCCTGGTTCAGCCGCCACTGGATGCTGTGGACAGCGGCGCGAATTCATTTGATGCGGTTGTCGCCGCATCCGACTTCGATATTTCCGCACCCACCGATGACCGTCCCTATTTCTTCCAGTTTGAACGCGGCATTCCCAATCATCTGCGTCCGCTTGCGCTCATGGTTGCGATAATGACGGGCGGCGGACTCTTGGGTTATGCCCGGCTGTGGCTGAAGACCTCCAGCCGCACCTGGCGTTATATGCCAGCTTATTTTGCCATGCTGGGCATGGGCTTCATTGCGATTGAAATCTATGCCATTCAGCAAACACGACTTTTCCTGGGGCATCCAACTATTGCAGTGACCCTGGTTCTGGTTACTTTTCTGGTGGGCGGTGGCATCGGCAGTGGGCTAAGTCAACGTTTCAGACGGGACATGCTTGAAAAATCACCTTACTGGATAACAGCGCTTGCTGTCGGATTACTCGCGCTGTGGAGCATCCTCTGGCATGTCTTCAGCCCCCAACTGATTGCCGGCACATTGATTGCACGCGGCATATTTACAGTCCTGATGCTGCTGCCACTGACATTGTGCCTGGGCATTCCTTTCCCACATGCTCTAGGTCTCGTAGCTCAACAGAACCAGCGACTGATTGCGGTGGCCTGGTCGGTGAATGGTCTGATGACAGTGGTGGGCACGGTTATCTCGGTCATTCTGTCTGTCACCATGGGTTTCAATGCTGTGGGCGTTTTGGGCGGCATGGCCTACCTGCTGGCGACGGTCATTCTGTTTATTTTGCGAACGAGGGAAGCTGCCAAGTGATGCCGATTCTGTTATAATGCCTGTACACATTGTCAGAAAAGAAACAAGGTAAGCAAGATGAGCAACTTAACGATTGGCTGTGCGCTATGGACTTTAGGGCCGACGCCGGATGTGAAGACCTTGGCGCAGCACATGGAAATGGCTGCTGAAATCGGCTGTACATCGGTGCAGCCCTGGATTGTCAACGTGGAATACACCCCCTGCATACTCGATCCTGAAGTCGGCACAGCTGCCGACCGCAGGGAAATTCGTACAATCGCGGAAGGGCTTGGCTTGTCCTTTAGCGGCTTCTGCGCCCAGCTGCAAGGAGCGGAGACTTATGGCGGGCTGGAAGAAAGCGAAGGCTTGCAGTGGCGGATTGACAAGACCAGGCAGGCGCTGGACACAGCTGCCGAATTGGGCGGAAACATCGTGACGACCCACGCTGGCGTTTTGCCGGAGGATTCGTCTGCTCCCGCTTATCAAACGATGCTGGCTTCCGTTGCTGAAATCGCGGAATACGCGGGGCAGCTGGGTGTCTATTTTGCGATGGAGACCGGTCAGGAATCCCCGCAGGCGCTCAAAACGTTTATCGAAACCATCGACAATCCCTGGCTCAAGGTGAATTATGACCCCTGTAATCTGCTTCGGTTTGGCTCGGAAGCCGGCACGATACAAGGGGTGCATATCCTGGGCGACAAAATTGTTCATACCCATGCCAAAGACTGGAATCCAGAGACCCAACGCGCCACCTGCGGTGAGGGCCTGGTTCCCTGGGAGGGTTATATTCAGGCACTCCAAGACATCGATTATGCTGGCGTGCTCGCTATTGAAGACGAGACCGGCAACCCGGACATGATTGGCTCGATTGAGCGCAGCTATGCCTTTTTGCGGGAGGCTCTGGATGATTAATGTCGGGATTCTTGGGGCAGGCGGTATTGCTGCCTTGAGCCACCTGCCAGAAATCGCGCAGGTTGAGGGTATGCAGGTCACGCATATCTGCGGGCGGCGGGAAAGCCGCCTGCGTTTATTGTGTGAGCGCTTTGCTGTGCCGCGCTTTTCTACAAATTGGCAGGACTTGCTTCATGATGACGGTTTGGATGCCGTCCTCGTTGCCCTGCCGCATCCGCTGCATGCCGAAGCGGGCTTGGCGGTTCTGGAACGAGGTCTGCATCTGTTCATGCAGAAACCCTTGTGTACAACGATTGACGAGGCGAATCGGCTGGTATCCGCGAGCGAATCCCGTCCCAATCAGATTGTGTACTGCCGCCCGTCGTTTAGCCCCATGGTCTACGAAATGCGGCGTCAGCTTGCGGCTGGGGCTATCGGGAAAGTATCTGGCGCGTTGGCACGGCACAGCCACGGCGGACCCGAAGTCTATTATGCCGAGGTGACGGATGCCTTTAACGAGCCGCGCGTCGAAAATGACTTCTGGTTCTTCGATGCCGATACCGCCGGCGGGGGCGCCCTGATTGATATGGGTGTCTATGCGATTGCAACGCTCGTCGCCCTGCTGGGAACGGTCAGACAGGTGACGGCGCGGATGACCACCGTTGCCAAACCAACTGCGCTGGAAGATACGGCCACGCTGATTCTGGAGTTTGCGAATGGCGCACTGGGTACGGCTGAAACTGGCTGGTGCGACCCTGCCAGGTCTTCGTTCTTGCGCGTTCATGGCACGGCGGGCAAGCTGGTGCAGGACGGTGATAACATCCAGTACATTCGTCCGAGTTCGACTGACCGCGAATGGGCGCCACCGATTGTTGAATGGCTTTCCCCTTTGCCCGTTGCCAATCAACATGAAGAATGGCTGCATGGCATCCAAAGGGCATCCCAACCCGAGGTCTCCAATATCCAAGTGGCGCGTCATGTGACCGAAATCATGCTGGCAGCCACGGTTTCCAATCAAACCGGACGGTCTGTAGCCATCCAATCGACAGCCGAACTCGCCTAAATCAAGGCGATCGCAGGCCCAAGCTCAACTCCGAATGGATAGCTGCACTTGAAGCGCGGTGAATGACAGGGGAGGCAAGGTCAACTCGGCTTTGCTGTCCATAACTTTCGGCGCATCAATCGCTCTGGATACAAGCCGATTGGGATTCTGCCAACTGTTGGCGGCTTTGGGATTTGTTCCCGCAAGTTGGTATGCCGCAGTGATGTGGCTGGGACGGACATCCTGCCAATGGATTTCGAGCGGCAGTGTTTCTGTTTGGCTGCGATTGACGATGAAAATCGAGTTTGTCCCGCCAGCGGCATCATGGGCAGCGGATACATCCAGCAGCGGCATGTCCCCGAACTGTCTGGTTGCGTACAGTGGCGCTTCCACAGCCAAATCCAGCGAGTTGCCCTGCGCCATTTGACTGAAGAGCAGGAGCGGATAATAGATGGATTGTTTGAGCAAGGCATCCCGCATGGTCAGAATGGGCGCGATGACATTGACAATTTGCGCCAGACAGGCAATTTTCAGCACATCCGCTTTGCGTAAAAAGACGTTCAGCCATTGCGCGACCACCAGCGCATCTTCCAAGTTATAGACTTCTTCGATAAGATGCGGCGCTTCAGTCCAACTGCCGCGCATATCTTCCATTGCGCGGGCTTTGTACCACACATTCCATTCGTCCCACGAAAGATAAACATCGCGTTTGGAACGCTTCTTGGCTTTGACATAACGCAGAATGCCCGCCAGGGTATCCACATAGTTCTCAAATTCTGCACTGAGCGCCAGGTAGCTGGCGCTGTCATCGGCCTGGTTGCTGGCATAATAGTGCATTGAATGATAGTCAACCTGTTCCCAGCATAACTCCAGGGCAACGCGGTCCCACTCCGGATAAGTGGGCATGGCAGGGCTTGATGAGCCACAGAGAACAAGCTCAATATCATGGTCGTGCCAGCGCATCAGCTTGGCGGCTTCGCGTGCCTTTTTCCCATATTCGACAGCATCGAGATGCCCAATCTGCCAAGGGCCATCCATTTCATTTCCCAGACACCAGTATTTGACATGATAAGGGTCGCTGCTGCCATATTGGGCTCGCAGGTCAGCGTATTTGGTGCCTGTGGGCGCGTTACAATACTCGACCAGATTGGCAGCGTCCTGGATGCTGCCCGTACCCATGTTGACGCCCATCATCGGCGCAGTGCCAATCTGCTGGCAAAAGTGGATGAATTCATCCGTTCCAAACTGATTGGTCTCGACCGATTGCCAGGCAAGCTCGCGGCGGCGCGGACGCTGGTCTTTGGGGCCAATGCCGTCTTCCCATGAATAGCCGCTCAGGAAATTGCCACCTGGATAGCGCATCGCGCGATAATTCAATTCGCGCAGCGCTTTCAGAACATCCTTGCGCAAGCCGCTTTCATCGGCATGAGGCGAAGTCGGGTCATAGATGCCCTCATAAATACAGCGTCCCATGTGTTCGGCGAATCCACTGAACAGCAGGGGCGAAATCGCGCTGATGACGCGCTTGCTGTCAATATAAATACGTGAAACAGTCATTATTCTTTGCTCTTTTCGGATATTGGAATTGTCATCGTTCAATACGCAATCTGTACCTTCGCGCATTTTACCTTATCCATCGCCTGCCGCAAATTCAAATCATTTGTTTCACCACAGGTCGCGTAGGGCGCAGAGAAGGGCAGGGGCTTGCCTTACATGCTACGAATCCTGTGTACTTGTGAGTCGTCTAATAAGTTATGCAGGCCTATCGGTTTTCCGAATTCGATGATTTCAGTTGTGCTAAGTCCAGTATGGCGGATTCCGGCATCGATTTTGTCTTTGATTTCAGCTTCAATCTCTACTTTGCATTTGGCTCCGTTTTCAGCTTCAATGGCAGCTGTGATGGCATCTTTGAATGCCACTTCTACAATGTCTGCTTGTATATACGCCTCTTTAATTGCTTTGAATGCCCGTGGGCCGTCTCTTCTCTTTTCGCCGTCTGAGATTCCTCTAGCCCTCTTGATTAAGCCCGAAGCTCTGATACAGGTGTTGATTACGGTTTCAATTTTGTGCTCGGATACCGCTTGATTCGCTCTTTTATGTGCTTCTTTCAATTGTGCTTGGACTTCGGCTCTTAGCCCCGCTTCATGTTCGAGCTCTTGGTGAGCTTGTTGCAGTTGTGCCTCGAGTTTCGATAATTGTTGAGCATCAGCTTTATCACTGTGTCGCGCCTGCTTCAGTTCTAATTCAAGATTGGCTATGTCTTGAGACAGGCGTTTAACATCACGACACGCTCCTATCAGTTGTGCTTCGATTTCATCTTTCTTTTGCGATTCATCTTTGACAGCTTGTTGTGCTTGTTCCAGTTGTGCTTCAATTTCGTCTTTACCATCTCGTTGTGCTTGTTCCAGTTGTGCTTCGACCTTAGCCCTCAGTTGTACTTCCTGCGTGAGTGCTTTTTGTGCTTCTTTTAGCTGTGCCTCGAGTTCCGTTTTTTGTTGAGCATCTACGTTGTCATCGTGTCGCGCCAGCTTCAATTCCGCTTCAAGATTGGCTATCTTTTTAGACAGGCGCTTAACATCACGGCGCGCCGCCTTTAGGTGTGTCACTAATTCGGCATTTTGTTGAACTCCGACTTTTGTATCGTGTTGTGCCTCTTGGAGTTGTGCTTCGAGATCGTCTATGTATTGAGATGTCGCTTCAGCATTTTCACGAGCTCCCTTTAATTGACCTTCAAGCATTGCTGTTTGTCGAGCTTTAGCTTTGATACTCTCTTTAGCGTCCTTTAGTTGCATTTCGAGCTTTTCGTTTCGCTGCGCTGTGATAGTGGCGTTATACTGCGCCTGTTTCAGTTTCGAGTTAAAATTGCCGACACTTAGAAAAAAGACTATTATGATTGCCACTATGACTAATACTTCCATAAGTTCCCTCGCTTCACTCACCTAAACTATACACTTCAATTCGGAAAACAAAACACGGACGCCCCTCCACAGTTGACGCCCGTGCTGTGCATTGATTAGCTGTTGGCAAGAAATGCTTGATCGACGATGTAGTCAATTGTCGCTTGCATTTCCTGCCTCCGACTGACTAGGGTAGGATCCCCAGTAGTTACCATGCCTGGCTTCCGAAAAATACACTCTTCTGAGCGGAGATCGAAATCCGCCTCTCGCAGCCAGTCTGCCAATCCATCCCACTCTGTTTGGAATGTGGCCCACTTATAAAAACAGCCAGCCATTAACTGGAAAATGGTAGCTCTGAAAGCCACAAACTTGGAGCGGTTATTGGAGACAAAGCCCTCCTCCAATTCGATCGAACATAGCTCTTCGTATTCCTTACGCGCACTTGGCAGGAATTTGTCAGCCCAAGCAATGCCAGTATCCACGATTTCATCGAAATTACCTTCCGATTCCTGGACTCGAGCCCGGCTCACTCTGCTACCGTATCCATATTGCAGAATTGATAGACAGCGCGACAACTGATTCAGGGACAGCAGATTGTCACTGTCTCGTGGCGGGGTGGATTTCTCCATTTCAATTTTGCCACTAAGTAGCTCGCTCAAGTCACCTTCCACAATCTTGAACGCTGCGCGGTTGAAAGGGTCGCGATCGTTGAATCTTGCCTTGGTGATGGGATCGATATTGCGCGTTTGTGCCAAATCAGCAAACATCCGGGCACGATTCTTGGTCTCAGGCTCAGCATAAACTGACACTGGAATAGACATCCGCTTCAGTGATTCTAGTCGATCCATTAACTCGGCTTGGCGTTTGCCGCTAACGCTGTTACCATTTTTATTGGTCTGTTCCAGCGTTCTGATGTCATTTTCAAGTCTTCGTAGCGCTAAGCGAATTGCCATCCGACGATGCTGACCATCTAAGATTTCAAGACTGCTTATACCTCCCACCAAAGTGATGCGGAACTCACCTAAACTTTCAGAGGGGCTTCCACTTTCTTCGTATGGGTCAAACTGCACGTATCGTGGATTGATCCCAAGCACAATACTGCCGAGGACCCAGTCGCTTTTCTTGTAAAGATAATCCGCGATGGCTTGGGTATGAGGCATATGAAAGCGGCGGTTGTTTCCGACGATTTTCGTACTAGCTTCAGGTGGGGGTGTTGGGAGAATGCTGTCGAGGGTCTCCAAATCCATCACCAATGCGTAGGCGTCGCGCCCGCCTTGCCGATAGAACTGAGCGTGCGACTTCAGAGCTTGCTGCTTGATCTTGCGTATCGTGACCATGTTGGCCTCCTTTTGTTTGAACTTTATCCAACAGTCTACACGAAGATAACAAGTTAGTCAATACCCAATTTTGAATTAGTGTGTTAATTAACTCTAATTTCAGAATAATACATTACTTTAGCGGTTATGGAAGCATTGCCCGTACTTCAAATCCCGCATTAAACCCCTCTGTGTCCTTCGTGCCTCTATGGTGAGTTTTCTTTTGCTGCGCTTTCGCCCGCCAATGCGTTATAATGATGTCGCTGAAATCCATTCGGGGGACATCCGCATGAAACGTCCGAATATACTCATCCTCTACACAGACCAGCAGCGATGGGATGCGCTGGGCGCAAATGGCAACCCCGAAATCCACACCCCCAATCTCGATGCGCTCGCCGCCAGCGGCGTGACCTTTACCCATCATTTTGTGCAGAATCCGGTCTGTATGCCCAGCCGAATCAGTATGCTCTCAGGGCAATATCCCTCAACCCTCGGCATCACCCACATGGGCGTCCCCGTGCCGAAGGACACCCTGACACTCCCGCGAATGCTCAAGCCATACGGCTATCACAGTGCGAACATCGGCAAGCTGCACTTTCTGCCCCATGCCAACCGTGACCACCGCCAGCCGCATCCGCATTACGGCTTCGACTATCTCGAAATCGCGGATGAACCGGGTGTTTATGAGGATGCCTATCGGGCTTGGGCGCGACAGCAAGCGCCCGAACAAATGGACAAAATCAGCGCGGGCATCCCGCCAGCGACTCGCCTTTGGCAGCGCACCATGAAAATTGAGGATTCGATTGTCCATCGGGGGGATGCAGAAGGCCGCCGTGATTTTAAGTCGGCGATTCCCTTTGCGGCCGATGACCATCTCACCCATACTGCTTTTGTCGCCGAGCAGACGATTGAATTCATCCAACAGCAGGGTACGCAGCCCTTTTTATGTATCGCCGGTTTCTATTCGCCTCATGCGCCCTGGATTGTCCCCCAGAAATACCTGGATTTATATGACCCCGACAGCTTGTCCATACCGACATTTCCACCGCATATCGACCAGGAACGCCCGACTGACCCCTCGCAGCAGTTTTCGGATGCGCAGCTTCGTCAGGCAAAACACGGCTATTATGCCATGATAAGCGAGGTGGATGATTATGTTGGGCAAATCCTGGCGGCGCTGGAAGCCTGCGGGCAGCGCGAAAACACCATCCTAGTTTTCACCTCGGATCATGGCGAGTGGCTGGGTTCGCATCTCCGTTATGGCAAAGGCTATCCGGCTGACGATGCCGTCAGTCGCGTGCCACTAATCATCTCCGCGCCGGGTGGCAAGCCCTCACAGCGATACGATGGCATCGTCGAAGCCGTTGACATTGTGCCGACGCTGCTGTCGCTTGCCGGCATTCAGCTGCCACCGTCCCTGCAAGGGGTCAGTCGGGCGGATTGCGTATTGGGCGCTGCCGAAGTTCATCAACAGACGGCGCTAACCGAAGGCACGGGCTGGAAGTGCCTGCGCACACCGCGATACCGCTATCTGATTCATGCGGATGGTCGTGAGGCGCTCTGGGACCTGGAGCTTGACCCCGAAGCCTACCGTGATGTTTCAAGCCATTCGGTCTATCAGCCAGCATTGACAAACTGCCGCCACCTGTTATTAACCCGGCTGCTGTCCATGGAACGTCCGCTGCCCCGAACCTGGACGTATTAAACGCCGCGACTATATGCAGTCCTCTTGTCTCATTTCTACGGGTTGGGCAGCAGGGGCGCCTGGGGACGCACAATCTGACGCCGTTCCGGTGTCAGGCGGTCAATCAACTCCTGCGAAACCTGATAGCCATGACGGAAGCTGCCCCATGAGGGCCCGTAGCGAAAGACCATGATGCGCCGTTCACCGGGGTTGACCCGTTCTGCCGACCCGTGCGAAAGCGCATCCACAAAAAGAATCACATCGCCCGCATTCATGCGGATTTCAATCGCGCCTTCTACATGATCCACAGAGGGCTCTTCGCCCCGCATCCTGTATTTTTCGAGCTCGGGATGTGGGAAATGTGCCTTGTGGCTGCCGGGAATGACCATAGTCGCGCCGTCCCCCGCGCCGATGTCGGTCAGCGCCATCAGGATATTGATTTGCCCGCAGTGAAAACGTCCGTTGTAAAAACGAAATTGAGTGCGTTTCGTGCCTTCGTGACCGCCAGAGTGCAAGCCAATCGCCTCGCCAGGACCGCGGATATTGGCAAAACATTCATCAATGAACAAAGGGCCATGATTGTAATCAAAAGTGTCCGCGCCACCGACAAAGGTTTTGACCTTCTCAATCCACGAAGGGTGGTCAATCAGCCGCTCGAAGGCCGCGCCGCCTTCGTATATCTGTTGCAGGTTCAGCCCATCGTTGTCACCATAGTTATGTCCATGCACATATCCCTGCCATTCGCCTGGCTGGAGCGGCAGCAGCCGGTCGATGGCGGCATTTATCTCGGCGACTTCCTCGATCGACAAGGCGCCTTTCAGCAGCAGAAATCCGTTCAAATCAAAAAAATACTTTTCTCTCTCTGTGACCATAAGCTGTCCTCGCCTGATGGAACTGGATTGTACTCAAAAAACTGAAACAGAAACATCGCCTATAGTGAACTGCCTGTTTGCAAAAGAATATCACGGCTGCCAGCCAGCGCATCAAGTGGCCGCGGCAGACTGGGATGAAGCTCCAGACTTAAAACGTCAGCATATCCGATTCGCTCTAATGCCCGCAGTGTTCTGGCAAGCGATGCCTCTGTCATCACCCCCTCCAGCAGCGGCCAGTGCAAATCGTCTTGGCTGTCATTGTCGTCGAAATGCACATATCCCAGGCGGTCGGCGGCATTGAGAATAACCGTTTGCGGGTCTTCCCCCGAGATTTGAATATGCCCGCTGTCATACAGCAGATAAAGGTTGTTATGTCCGACCTGTCGGATAAATGCCAGTGTTTCCTGCGCTGTCGGCAGCGCCTTGCCCGGGAAGTGCTCGACAGCCAGTTTGATACCGCGCTCTTGCGCTCTATCAGCCAGGATGCTCAATGAAGCGCCGTAACGTTGGAGCGCTTCGTGGCTTCTGTCCATCTCTGGCACGACATAAACCGTTTCAGCATGAAGCTGCGCTGCATGGTGGATGGCTTTTGTCACCTGTTCGACAGCCTGCTGACGTGTACTGGCATCGGCATGGTCGAGCGATGCCCCGGTCGGTATGCCAAACGAAGCGCCCACACAGGAAACAGCCAAACCGAGCGTTTTTGCCAGCCTTTGGCTGTCTGCCGATTGCAGCATCTGCGGCTGAATGTCAATCCATTCAAATCCGATTTGGCTGATTTGATGCAGCCTCTCCATTTCTGGCGGTCTCAATGCCCAGATGCAGCAGGCGATTTTCATCCCCACATCCTTCGATTCTTTTCGATAGCCGATTTAATGATAACGCATCATCCCCTGCTTGTCACCAATTGACAAGAGCTTCCGAGCGAAGTTAAACTTGTCGCTATTCGGACAAAACAGGAGTTGCGTATGACAGGCACATCACCGATTGCGCTCATCACGGGGGCTGGCTCTGGCATTGGCAGGGCAGCCGCGCTTGCCCTGTGGAAAGCGGGTTATTCGCTGGCGCTGGCGGGCCGCCGCGAAGAAAAACTTCAGGAAACCCTCGCCGCGGCGGCTGTCCCCGACGACCGCGCTCTGATTGTCCCCACCGATGTCAGCGATTTGCAGGCAGTCCGCCATCTGTTTGCCATGACTGAAGCCAGATATGGCCGGCTGGATGTCCTGTTTAACAATGCTGGTATGGATGCACCGCTGCTGGCGCTGGAAGACCTGAGCGAAGAGCAGTGGTTAAGGGTGGTGGCGGTCAATTTGAATGGCGTCTTCTATTGCATGCAGGAAGCCTTCAAAATGATGAAGGCACAGCGACCGCGCGGGGGGCGCATCATTAACAATGGCTCGATTTCGGCACATGTTCCGCGCCCCCATTCGGCGCCTTATGCCGCCACCAAGCACGCCATAACCGGCCTAACCAAAGCAGCCGCGCTTGAAGGCAGAGCCTTTGATATTGCCTGCGGACAGATTGACATCGGCAACGCCAGTACTGATATGACAGCAACAAAGGCAGCGGGAGCATTGCAAGCGAATGGTTCGATTGTGATTGAGCCGATGATGGATGTCAGGCATGTTGCCGATGCGGTCGTTTATATGGCGAATCTGCCTTTGACCGCCAATGTCCCTTTCTTGACCGTGATGGCGACCCAAATGCCTTATATCGGTCGCGGCTGAATCGAGAGGCGAAGGAATGAATGACCTGGCATTTATGACGGCGGTTGAACTGGCATCCAAAATCCGACAGCGAGAGCTATCGGCGGTCGAGGTTTTGCAGGCGCATATCGAACGGATTGAGGCGCATAATCCGACATTGAATGCGATTGTGACCTATCTGCCCGAATTGGCAATGGATATGGCAAAAGAGGCGGATGAGCGACAGGCACGCGGCGCTGAGTTGGGGCTGCTGCATGGCTTGCCGCTGGCTCACAAAGACCTCTTTGAAACCAAGAATATCCGAACTACTTTTGGCTCGCCCGTCTATCGGGATTATGTGCCGCAGTCGGATGATTTAATTATCCAACGTCTGAAGCAGGCAGGCTGCATCAGCCTGGGCAAAACCAATGTGCCCGAGTTTGGCGCTGGCTCGCATACCTTCAACCCCGTCTTTGGCGTGACACGCAATCCCTACGATGTGTCGAAATCCTGCGGCGGCAGCAGCGGCGGCGCGGCGGTTGCGCTGGCGGCTGGCATGATGCCCCTGGCGGACGGAAGCGATATGGGCGGCTCTCTGCGCAATCCAGCCAGTTTTTGCAATGTGGTTGGCCTGCGCCCGTCCCCCGGTCGTGTGCCGCAATACCCTAAAATGAATGCCTGGGCGACTCTGTCCGTTGATGGCCCCATGGCGCGTACTGTGCAGGATGTCGCCCTGATGCTGGCGGCAGTCGCCGGCTATGACCCGCGCTCGCCCATCGCCATCCATGAGCCGTCATCCACCTTTGCCCAGTCGCTGGAGCGCGACTTTGCCCATGTGAAAATCGCCTGGAGTCCGAACCTGGGCGAATTGGAGCTTGAGCCATCGGTTGTCACTGTCATCGAAAAACAGCTGCCGATATTTAGCGATTTGGGCTGCCATATCGCAGAAGCGCATCCCGATTTTCGTGATGCTTACGATATTTTCCAGACCTTGCGTGCCTGGAATTTTGAGCTTTCATTTGCGGAGCGCTTTGCCGAATTTGGCGAAGCGCAATTCAAGGAAACCATCCGATGGAATGCCAGACGCGGCAAAGAGTTAAGCGCCGCGCAGATTAGCCGCACCGAACTGAAACGCACCGAACTGTATCATCGCGTTCGGGAGTTTATGGATACTTACGAGTACCTGCTGCTGCCGACGGCTCAGGTGCTGCCTTTCCCCATCGACTGGGAATATCCGCGCGAGATTAATGGCAAAGCCATGACCACCTATATCGACTGGATGATGACCTGTGCCTATATTACAGTCACAGGACTGCCCGCGATTTCAGTGCCATGTGGTTTCACTGATGGGGGTTTGCCGATTGGATTGCAAATTGTCGGTCGCCCCCATGCTGATTTCGCTGTCTTGCAGCTTGCCTATGCCTTCCAGGAGGCGACTCGATTCTATCAGCAAAGACCTCCAATCGCTGACCAATCGGCGGAATAAACGGTGGTTTTGGATGGCCATTTGAAGATGCTTTGGGCCAGGGAGCGATTTTGGAATTAAATGTGATGACCTGGTTGCTGGCGCTGCTCCCGGTGCTGACTGTGCTGGTCTTGATGGTGGGCCTTGGCTGGGGTGGCAGCCGCGCCGGCTCGGCCGGATTTGCGGTGGCGCTTTGCCTGGCGCTGACCGTTTTTGGCGGTGACTTGACGCTTGCTTGGGTGGCGGTTGGCAAGTCGGTGCTGCTGGCAGTGGATGTCTTGTACATCGTCTGGATGGCGCTCTTCTTTTATAAGGTCACTGACGAAGCGGGTACGGTTGCCCTGATTGGCCGCAGTCTGCCGCGCCTGACTGCGGACCGAGCGGCACAGAGCCTCTTGATTAGCTGGGTGTTTGTCTCGCTCTTGCAGGGTGTTGGCGGATTTGGCGTGCCGGTGGCTGTGGTGGCGCCCTTGCTGGTTGGCTTGGGCTATACGGCGACGCAGTCGGTCATCATGGCTTCGCTGGGACATGGCTGGGCGGTGACATTTGGCTCGCTGGGCACCTCGTTTGTGGCTTTGACAGCCGTCACGGGTTTGCCTGGGGAAGCGCTGGCGCATGATGCGGCGCTTGTGCTGGGCATGGCAAGTCTGATTAGCGGTGCGCTGGTTGCTTATGTCAGCGCTGGCTGGGACGGCCTGATGCGCTCGATTCCGATGCTCCTGCTCGTGGGCGCCGTCATGGGCATCACGCAGTGGTGGGTGGCAGCCAACGGCATGTGGGTGCTTGGCGCGACATCGGCTGCCTTGGCGGGCGCGATTGTCGGCGTCTTGTATGTGCTGTCCCCGCTTCATCGCAGCGAAGCCAAATCTCTCGAAAAAGCGGAAAGCAATGAGCCGCGCAGTTTGGCATTGGCTTTGGCTGCTTATGTGATTTTGCTGGCGCTGGCATTTTCCATCAACCTGATTGAGCCGCTTGAAAGCCTGATGGACAGCATCCTGATTCAAATCGAATTTCCGGCGGTCGCCACCTCATTTGGCTGGGAGGTGCCGCTGGAACTGGGGCGCAAAATCAGTGTCTTTGGTCATCCTGGAGCCATTTTGTTTTATGCGGCTGTGATTTCGTTCCTGCTTTATCAGAGAGTCGGTTATTATCAGAGTAAGACTGTCTGGGGGGAAATCTGGGGGCAAGTGCGCCAATCAGCCCTCAAGCCAACGATTTCGATTCTGGGGCTGGTGGCGATGGCTTCCCTGATGACCCACAGTGGCATGACCCAAATCATCGCACGCGGCATCAGTGAAACCTTCAGTGAGACGATTTACCCATTTTTCGCCCCGTTTATCGGCACTCTGGGAGCTTTTATGACCGGCAGCAACACCAATTCCAATGTGGTCTTTGGCGCCTTGCAGCAGGAAACAGCCGCGCTCCTCGGTTTGAGTGTGCCGATTGTGCTGGCGGGTCAAACGGCAGGGGCATCCCTGGGGAGCGTCCTGGCGCCGGCCAAAATTGTTGTCGGTTGCAGCACGGTTGGGCTTAGTGGCGGTGAGGGGCCGGTGATTCGGCGAATGCTGCTGCTGGGCTTGATTCCAGTTATATTTGTCGCTTTTGTGACCTTTGCCCGGCTGCTGTGAAAGCAGAGGCAAGGGACAAGTTTTTTGGATTGAGGAGGAATGATGACCCAACTGGCGCTGCTCGGCGGCGAAAAAACACGTATAGAACCTTATCCGACTTGGCCTGTCCATGATGAACGGGATGCCGAGGCGGTTGCGGCGCTGGTGCGAAGCGGGAACTGGGGCGGTTTTCCCTACCCTGGGCCGGAAACTCAACGGTTTCTCGATTCATTTATCGAACTGCAAGGCGGCCGCTTTGCGGTGGCGATGATGAACGGCACCATCACGATGGAAGTTGCCTTGCGGGCGGCGGGCATAGGCTGGGGCGATGAGGTGATTGTACCCGCCTATACCTTTCAGGCGACCGCTTCCGCGCCGATGATGGCTGGGGCGATTCCCGTCCTGGTTGATATTGACCCGCAGACATTTTGCATTGCCCCGTCTGCGATTGAAGCGGCTATTACTGACCGAACACGGGCGATTATTCCCGTGCATATCGCTTCGCAGATGGCGGATATGGAAGCCATCATGGCGATTGCGGCGGCACATGATTTGATTGTGATTGAGGATGCCGCTCATGCTCACGGGGCGGTATGGGATGGCAGGGGTGTCGGCACATTCGGGCATTTTGGCTCATTCAGCATGCAATCGGCCAAAACCCTGACCGCCGGAGAAGGGGGCGTCTTGCTGTGCCGTTCAGAGGAACATGCCTGGCGGGCGGCGAGCCTCATTGACTGCGGTCGCCCGCATGACCCGCGCGGCGAGGTCTACACGTTGGGCCTCAACTATCGCATGAGCGAATTGCAGGCGGCTCTGCTGAATGTCGCGCTGGAGCGTTTTCCCCGACAGTTCCAAATGCGGCAGGAGATGGCGGATTATATGGACGAAGCGCTGACTGAAATCGAGGGCGTGCGCGTGCTGAAACGCGACCCCAGGCATCACCGCCGCTCGATTTATAAATATGTGTTTGCGCTTGACCCCGAACGATTTGGGGCGGGCAATGAGGTTGTGGTTCGCGCCTTGCTGGCGGAAGGCATACCCTGTTGGCAGGGTTATGACCCCATGTATCGTTACGACCTGTTCCAGCCGCAGTTGTCACGTCTGCCAGTTCCCGCGGCATTTCCACAGTATTTTGATTTTGACCGAATGAGGCTGCCAGTAACCGAAGCGGTCAGCACCCGCGAGGGGGTTTGGTTTGAGGAAAACGTCTTCCGCGCTGGCAAACAAGGGGTGGACGATGCTGTTTCGGCATTGAAGAAGGTTCAGGAGCAGCTGTCTCGAAATTCGGGGCTTGTCGAGCAGATACGACAGGCATGATGGGTTTTGATTGAGGCGCATGGGATGCTCTTCAGGCATCTCGAATCGTGGTCGGATAACCTATCGGGTCAATCATGGCGTCAATCAGGGTGGGCTTGCCCGATGCCAGCGCATGTTGGATAGCCTCCGCGCAGCTGTCTGCGGTTTCGACTCGGCGGTAATCCAGGGCATAGGCTTTGGCAATCTGGGCATAATTCGGGTTGCGAAATTCTGTGCCATAGACCGCGTAATTTTGACGCTGCTGTGCCGAGCGAATCAAATCCAGCGCCGAATCATTCATAATCACCACTATCACTGGCAAATCCAGTTCGCTGAGAAGTCCGAGTTCACCCATCACCATCGCCAAGCCAGCATCGCCCGTGATGCAGATGACTGGTTCGGCCGTGTGCTGGGCGGCGGCGATGGCGCTGCTCAAGCCAAAGCCCATCACTGATAATCCATTGGATACAAAATAGCTGTTGGCTTGTCGCGCTTCCCAATGGAGTGCGGTGAAAATCTTGTGCGAGCCGACATCCGTTGTCAGCGTCACCTTGTCGGGCAGGTGTTTTCTTAGTGTTGCCAGCAGGGCTTGGGGCAAGAGCCGATTGGGCTGCGCGGCCGGCAATTCCTGCGCCTGCTGCTGACGGAAACGGCGCACCCGTGCCGCGCCCCAGCTTGCATCCCTTTGTGTTCTGACATCTCCCAGCTGCTGGAGCAGCTTGCCAATATGCCCGACACACTCCAGCGCACAGGGGAGGTGTGGATCCTGATTCGCCCAATTCGCAATCCAGATGAGTTCCTGCGGTTGATCCCAGGGTTTAACCAGTTCGACAGCATCAAAGCCGATGGCGATAATGCAATCGGATTCATTGAGAAGGCGGTATGCCGGGTCGTAGGCTGTGAGGCCCAATGTGCCGCCAAACAGAGGATGTTCGGCCGACAAAGCGCCTTTGCTTTTGGGGGTGTCAATCAAGGGCGCGTTCAGTGATTCTGCCAGGCGGCGAATGTCGGCATAAGGCTTTTCGGGCTCCAGTCCTAAGCCAACCAGGATGATGGGTTTCTTCTTGTCGCTGAGAAGTGCTTTGATGGCGCTGCTGTCCGTATTCTCGCTGCTGGTTTTAGAGGCAATCGGCGGGGCAGGGGGCTTCTGCCCGATTGGCTGAAGGGCGACACGGTTATGGATGCCCAGATGAACTGGGCCTGGTCGGTCTGAAATCGCTGCTGTCAGAGCATATTGAATCGTCGCGGCTGCGCTGTCAGCCGATAATTCGGCGGTGAATTTTGTAATCGGCCGAAAGCTGGTTTGCAAATCAATCACCTGATGGGTATGGGTCCCAACGAGGCGGGGGTCGGGCGCAGCGGTGATGAGCAGGACTGGCGCTCGGTCGAGCCAGGCATGAGCCAGCCCGGCATAGGCATTTGCTGCGCCAGGCCCCAGCGTTGTCAAGGCGGCGCCGATTCTGCCAGTGATGCGGGCGCAGGTTGCCGCCATGAAACAGGCGGAGCTTTCATTCCTGACCAGCACAAAATCAAGCCCCTGCTGGCGAATCGCCTCCAGAACTTCTACATTTTCGCCGCCAGGCAAGCCGTAGACCGTCTGTATGCCATGCGCTTTAAGCTGTTCGACAAGATAACTGGCGACAGTCGTCATAGTTGGTTTCCTAGTGTATGTCAGCGCAGAAGATGCCCGAATCATACCTGGCAGCGAGGCGATTTTACAAATACAAGCCAAGGTTGACTGTGTTCTGCGCTACAGTGCGATTTGGTATGACCCAATAACAATGTAATATAATTCATAAGTTGAGGGATTGGCTGCGCTAACTGAAGAACAATAAGGAAACCCCCAGCACCAGCAAAGGAATCATCATCAGCCATTCAAAAGTATCCTGATTGATGCGCGTTATTACGGCGCGTGCCAAAAAAATCGCCAGGGGAATCAGGAGGAATACCCAGCCGATGCTGAGCAATTTTGGAATATCGAGTATGCCGATGGCAATATATCCCGGTAATTTTGTCAGGTTAATGACCGCAAAAAAGAGCGTGGTCGTGCCAATGAAGGCACGTGGCGTCATGTTGGGCTGAAGCAGCAAGTAGGCGGTGAATGAGGGGCCGCCAACATTCGCCAATGCCGAGCTAAAACCCGTCACCCAGCCAGCCAGCCATCCGTGCCAGTCTTGTGGTCGATAGGCCAGAGATTTGAGGTGGCTGCTTGTGATTTTGAATGCCAGGACGACTAGGGTCAATCCCCCGATAATCCGTTTGAGCGTGACAGCATCGATGTCTTTCAGAATGAATGTGCCACAGACGGCGCCAACCAGCCCAGGCACCAGCATGAGCAGCATATAGTGTTTGTCCCATTGCTTCCAGTAGAAATACAGGGCAAAGGCATCGGCAAACAGAAGCAGCGGCAGCATCAGCCCGACAGCATCCTGTGGAGGGATAATCAACGTCAATAGCGGTACGGTGAGCGGCACTGGCAAGGGACCGCCCAACCCGCCTTTGGAAAATCCAATCAGCAAGCCAGCCAGTGCAAATATCAGGATTTCTTCCATGACTTACGATTATCGGTCAGATGAATCCAGCTTGCAAGAGGGGATGAACAATCCTTAGCCTTGAATTTGCGACTCGCCGACATACAATCGCTGGCACATAGCTGGCTGGAGAGGTGGCGATGGATACCAAGCGACTGAACGACGAAGGACGCGAGTTGTGGAACAGGAAGGCAGGCTTCTGGGATGCGATGCAGGGTGATGAGGGCAACAGCTTTCATCGCCGTCTGGTTGAACCCTCGGTTTTGCAGCTTCTCGAGCTTCAGCCCGGCGAACGGGTGCTGGACATGGGCTGTGGCAATGGCGTTTTGGCGCGGCGGCTGGCAAAGCTGGGCGCCCTGGTCAGCGCCTTTGACTTCAGTGAAACATTCATCAGGCTGGCGAAAGCGCGAGAGCCGTCATCCGAGACAGCCATCCAGTATCATGTGATGGATGCCACCGACGAAGCGGCGATGCTGGCATTGGGAGAAGGGCAGTTTGATGCCATCACTTGTACGATGACCTTGATGGATATTCCCACAGTTGTGCCACTTTTCAATACTGCCAGCCGATTGCTGGGCGCGGGCGGGCGCTTTGTCTATTCCACAGCGCATCCCGCTTTCAACTCGAACAATCCCATCTTTGTCCACGAAAAAGAGGACCGCGAGGGTGTGGTCAGCGATTATTATGCAGTGAAGCTGCGTGCTTATCTCGATGTTCCGCCAGTTAAAGGCAGCGGCGCACCCACTGAACCCAATCCCCATTATTATTATCATCGACCGCTCCATGAGTTGCTCGGCGCGGCCTTTGATGCGGGCTTTGTGCTGGATGCGCTCTTGGAACCAGCATTCTCGCGGGACGATGCCGCTGTCTCGCAGGGGTTAAGCTGGTTCAAATTGTGGCAGATTCCCCCTGTGCTGACCGGGCGGCTGCGTCTGGCTTAGATGGCTGGATTTTCGGCATGCAGTATCGCCCATTCGTAAGTCCCGCCAGCATATTCATTGAGCAGCGACAGCAGGTCGCGGGTCGCATTTTCAATATCGTTTAATGCGTTTTGATGATGCGCCTCGACAGTGATGATGGCATGGGTGGTTGAATGGTTAGCGGCGCTGGTCGCACTTTGACGCCAGCACCAGCGGCGGGCAACCACCATCTGCCTCTCATCGGAAAAGATGACCTCGCCAGCTGCGGGATGCAGCAGCACGTTGCTTCCCAATTCCATATAATGTTCTGTTCCGTCCGCATAGTGGACGGTGACCGTTCCTTGAATTTCGCGGGTGTCGAAGATGGCGACAGGCAATCCATAGCGTATGCTGACCAGATTGCCGATGTCCACCAAGGTATTGATGCTGGGAATATCGCCTTTTTTGGTCAGACGGCGTAGCAGTGCCTCGGCGGCGCTGCGATATTTGGTGGGGGAGACGCCAAAGGCGCTGATTGCCCGCCGCCAGGCAGCCAGTGACTCCAATTCGCTCAGCGCCGTATCAGCCAGCCGCGATTTGACCGCGGCCTGTTCGGCAAGATAACTTTGGCGCAGGCTGGCGCATGTTGGCGGATTGTTCATATCGTTTGCGATAATAATGCCAGCAGTGATATGGGAATAGTTTTTGATAATTTTTGAATCATATTGAAAGGCGGTCAATTCATCCTCCTGTGGCTGGGTCTGGTGATGGCGACAGGGGCGCCGCTTCAAATTTATCCAACTTTTGTACAATCCATATCCAAATCAGCAAGGGCATCAGGGCAAGCAGGGCAGACCCGAACAGGATGACCTGGATGCCGTCTATGCCGACGGCATCAATCAGCAGCCCGACCGCCACAATGCTGATGCTTTGCACCATCTCGAAGCCGGCAAAGTCAAGCGAAAACATACGCCCAAGATACGCATCTGGCACGATTTGCTGGATAATGACGGAACTGTAAGTCCAGTTGACCGAGCCGCCCATCGAGCGAACAACCACTGCCAGAACCAGGAGTTCGAGCGAGGGCGCCAGCCCCCACAGCAGCCAACTGAGCATAATCATCACAAAACCGACGGTAATGAGCCGCCGCAGACTCCGCACCGAATCATCGCTGAAGCGATTGGTAATCAGCGGCCCGATGACAGCGCCAACTCCGAAGGCAGACCAAAGGATGGCCATGGATATGATGCCCTGGTCGCCGATAACGAATACCTGGGTGCCATAAATAATCAGGAGTGCATCGACATTGGTCAAGCTCTGCCCGCTCTTGACGAAAAGCGCGGCTGCTGTCCCTGGGTGTTTCAGCAGATAACGAATGCCATCCATAAAGGTGCGACTGGATTTGTCGCGGACAGGGCCTTCTGTTGGGGCAATTTCCGAGCGGGGTTTTTCGGGGATGACGATGGTCATCACGATGCCAGCCGAGACGAGAAATGTCAGCGCGTCGATAACCAGCGCCGTTTGTATCCCGAAGAGTTCAGCGATGATGCCGCCGAAGATAGCGCCGATGGCTAACATGGCTGACCAGGTGATGCTGCTCAGAGTGTTGCCGATGACCAGTTGGTGGCGATAGAGGATGCTGGGCATGATGGCGTTGCGAGCGGGTTCAAAGATCGACGAGATGAGGAATTGGATAATGGTCAGAACATAAATCCATGGCAGAAATCCAGGATCCTGCGTGGTGAACAGCAGCCCGATAACCGCCAAAGCACGCAGGATGTCACTTAAAATCAGCAGGCGCTTGCGGTCGAAGCGGTCTGCCAGGACGCCAGCCCAGGGTCGCATGAGCAGGGGCGGAATCAAGCGGGCAATGAGGTAAGCGCTGACGGCGATGCCCTGATAGTTCGTGCCTTCGGTATAGACAACAATCAATGCCGAGATGACAATGGTGTTGAACCAGTCACCGAGCAGGCTGACAAGCTGCGCCGCCCAAAGTTTGGCGAAGTCGGGATTGCTCCGTATGAGGCGGAGGTATTGCATATCGTATCCTTATGGTCAATGAGCGTAGTGTACAGCAGAATATCGGCTGATGCACGTTGCAAATGGCTGCCAGCCTGTGTCCCTTCCTGAATCATTGACAGCCGCGTATATCTGGCATACTATGAGCGCATTTTGAAGGGAAACTAACGATGGATGCCTTGTTTTTTGTGGGAGTCGGGGGCTTCTTGGGCGCCAATGCGCGTTATCTGCTGACAATGTGGACGGACAGCATACTTGTGCCGCGCTGGGGCGCATTTCCTTTCGGGACGCTGGCGGTGAATCTGCTGGGGTCTTTTGGTTTGGCGCTGCTGGCTGCATGGGTTGGGTCGCGCGTCGGGCTGCCGCCGCAGCTGCGCTGGCTGGTCGGGACTGGGTTTTTCGGTGCATTCACCACTTTTTCCGCCTTTGCCAGCGATAGTGTGACCTTATTTGAAGCGGGGAGATTGGGTACTTTCCTGCTGAATAACGGCTTGTGCCTGTTGGGGGCAGCGCTGGGTCTGTTTGTGGCGCAGCGCTTGCTGGCGGCATTCTAAAATCCGCATGAATTGAGAAACGATGGACGATATTGTCAAGGTCATTGTCCTGTCCCTGATTGAAGGCATTACCGAGTTTCTGCCGATTTCGTCTACAGGGCATTTGATTGTCGGGGCGGCGGCGCTCAATTTTGAGGCTGCGGGGACGGCGTTCGAGATTTTTATTCAGTTTGGCGCTGTGGTGGCGGTCATTTTTTATTATCGCAAGACTCTGATCAGTCACGCTGGGCAGTTAAAATCGAATCCGATGATAAGGCGGTTTTGGCTGCTGATACTGCTGGCTTTCATCCCGGCGGCCGGGGTTGGATTCCTGTTTGGGGAGCAGATTGAGACGCTGCTGTTCTCGCCCCTTGTGGTAGCGATTTCCCTGATTGTGGGCGGGATTGCTCTTTTGCTGGTCGAGCGGCTGCCGCGGTTTCGGGCATCGAGGCATGATGAGCCGATTGAGATAACCGAAGTGACGATGCAGCAGGCTGTGACAGTGGGACTGGTGCAGACGCTGGCGCTGATTCCGGGCATGTCCCGTTCGGGCAGTTCCATTGTCGGCGGGATGCTTTCGGGGATGAATCGGCACGCCGCGACCGAGTTTTCATTTTTTCTGGCGATTCCGACTTTGGGCGGGGCGACTGTCTACAAGCTGCTGACCTCGCTGGATGATTTGCGCTTTGATGAGTTGATGTTATTATTGCTGGGTACGGTGCTTGCGGGCATATTCGCGCGGTTTGCGATGGGCTGGCTGTTGAGATTTATTTCAGGCAGCAGCTTTGTTGTCTTCGGATATTATCGGATAGTGGCTGGACTGATTATCCTTGCGTTTGTGGCGGGTGGATTGCTTTCGTGATGCTGTTATGGATGCCCTGTTTCAATCGCCCGGGAGCGCAGGAATCGACTCGAAATCTGATTGTCCGATGTATGGTCTATTCGGTATAATAGATGTGAGCAGATGACCGGGCGACCTTACTCAGGAGAAACCGATTCATGTCCAAAGACAGGAAGCCTTATCTTTTATTGATATTATGTGCAATGCTTTCTCTGGCTGCGACGGCGTGTTTTCGTGATTCTGCTGAAGGTATCGGCGAGCAGCCTGTGGCGGGCCCCTTGTCATCACCGACTCAGACTGGGACGCAGAATGCGACCGCCACGCCCACACTGGCGGCTGCATCGGTCAATCAAATATCCACCGAACCCGCTCCCGATACATTTGCCTTGACCGCGACCGAACTGATTGGGAGATTGACGCGGGATGCCGCGATGATGCTGACGACCCAGGCATTTGAAGCGGGTATCGGAGCGACAGAAACGCCATTGCCCACCGCGACCCGAGAACCTCTGCCAACGCCGCTGCCAGTGACCAGGCCAACATTGGTACCAGGGGCAGATTGCGTCCACCAGATTCGTGCTGGTGACACTATGTATTTGCTATCGACCGCTTATGGCGTCTCGGTGGAAGCGATTGCCAACGCGAACAACATCGCCGACCCAAGCAGAATACAGGTGGATCAGCGCGTGACGATTCCAAGATGCGGCACGACCGGCTTTATACCGCCACCGACGGCGACCCCACCTGTCACCAGCGTGCCTGAGGCTGTTCCGTCGACGGAACAGGCCGAAGCTGTCGTCGCCACGGACGGAGAAGATGATGGCTCTGCGAGCGCCGCGGTTCAAGAGGCGCAGGCAAAAATCCTGAGCAATGCCCAAATCAATGTCCCTTCCAGCACACCTGTGCAAAGCGCAGAGATACCAGCCGCCGGCAGCCGAACCTACACATTAAGACAGTACGATACCCTGTACGACATTGCGCAGCAGTTTGACACGACCATTGACGAGATTGCTGCCTTGAATAACATCACTAACATCGACGACATCAAAATTGGCGATGTCTTGCTCATCCCCTAGGCAGGCGCTGGCTGCCCCTTGCGGGATA
Source organism: Aggregatilineales bacterium (assembly GCA_965214515.1). Classification (GTDB taxonomy): domain Bacteria; phylum Chloroflexota; class Anaerolineae; order Aggregatilineales; family Phototrophicaceae; genus UBA6055. Next base: position 1,354,220 of record OZ243955.1, on the reverse strand, counting down.
CGCGATTGCCATGCTATAATGCTTGGCTGTCCGAAAGAAATCCAGATGCCTGCGGGCATATTTTGATGGAAGGAAACAAGCCATGAGCCAGGAACTTGTACGATCACTGATGGTGGAAAACCACAGGCATCCTTCGATTGAGTCGGGGGATACGGTCAAGGTTCATGTTCGTATTGTTGAAGGCAGTCGGGAACGGGTACAGGTTTTCCAGGGTGTTGTCATCCGCAAGCGCAAGGGAGGCAACGAGGCCAATTTTACGGTTCGCCGAATTGCCAGCCACGGGATTGGCGTCGAACGGACATTCCTGCTGCACAGCCCGCGGGTGGAAAAGGTCGAGATTCTGCGGCGTGCGAAGGTGCGGCGGGCCCAATTGTATTATCTGCGCGAGCGGCGGGGCAAGGCAGCCCGGCTCAAAGAGCGCCGCCGCTAGACCCAAACAGCCGTAGCCCGATGGATAAGTGTCTTGTCACGCCCGTTCTTGCGTGATGTCAGGCGCGGATTTTGAGTACGTAATAAGTGCCTTTTTTGGTGCCGACTTTGACCAGGATGCCTTTCTCGACCATATCAGCCAAATCGAGCCGCAGCGTCTCGGCGGATACGCCTTGTATCAGCGTTCGATATTCGCGGTTAGCAATGGAACCATTTTCGCGGATATACTGCAAGGCACGCGCCTGCCGATGATTGGTGTTCCGCGCCCATTCGGGCAGTTTGGGATGCTTGCGTTCGTTGTGCAGGGCAAGCGCAAAGCTGTAGGGACGCGAATCAAACTTCGGCGGCGAATGTCCAGCCTGTTCCATCACCTCAATCATGCGGTCAATCCCAAGCCCCAACTCTTCGATATAACCCCATTGAAACAGCCCGCCGACCAATCTCGGATTGCGAGAGAAATGCTCGTCTTTGATATTCTCGACGGTGATGAAGCCGGGCAGCCCGCCTGGAGATATGACTTCGAGCCTATCGGAGAACATACGCACTTCGATGCGGCGTCCACGCAAGCGATAATCGCGGTGACAAATGGCATTGACGAGCGCTTCGCGGACAGCAAATTGCGGATATTCAAAGGTTTCTTCGCGTTCCAGCCCTTTGACAACGGCGCTCACGGCCATTTCACTCCAAACCAGATTCCAGGTGGCTTCAATCAGGCGCGGGACTGGGCCGGTCAGTTCCTCGCGGCGGGAATAGCCAGCTAACCCGCTCTCGCCACGCGGGGTTGTACCGACGAATTTGACAAAGACGACCGCACTTTGCGGCAGCCATTGCTGTGGATATTCGCTGAATAACAGGATGCCGCAGACGGTTGGCTTGCCCGCGGCTGTGATGGCGCCAATTTCGTTGAGAAGGTTGTCGATTTTGCCGTTGTAAGGGCGTTTGGTGCGTTCTGCCCGTTTTTCCAAATACTCATCAATCATTTTGCGGCTGAAGTCCTCGATGCTGGCGCCTGGAACGACATCGGATTCAAAGTCACCCGTGTTCTTGGCGCTTGCCAGACGCACAATCTCCTGACCGCCCAGGGGACGGTTGATGCTGCCACTCCGTATCAGCACCCGTCCGTCGGCGAGGGCGTGCAGTTCGGTGCTGCGAGGTACGCGGATGGCATAAACCGGGAAACTTGCTGCCTGTGTGCCTGCTGCCGAACTCCCATTGTCGCTCGCCTCGAGCTCCTGTTCAGCCTGGCTGACATCGCTGGCTTCAATCGAGATTTCTTCCCATTTTTCGATGATGACGGGCGGATTGTACAAATCATCCGCCCGTTTGAGCACCTCATCGATGTCAGCGGCAGCGGTTTTGGCGGCGGAAGGTTGACCATTGGATTGCAGCCCAACGACAATAAGGCCGCCTTCTGTATTGGCAAAGGCGACCAGGGTTTCGGCAATGATATGGGCATCGGCTGTCTGCACAAATGCCAGCCGCGGACCCTCGCCGGATTTGATTAACTCGGCATGAGACATAAGGTTGGGTTCATCAGCTTCACAAAGTCATTCAGCTTGAAGAGTCATTATCGCTTAAAAAGCCGACTCTAATTATAATACAGCCTCTGTGTGTGGGCTGACCCTATTTTGTCAAAAATAAGGGGACAATGCAAATGGCAGTTGTCTATCCGATGGGCCTCGTCTTGGTCAGTTGGCTGCTGTTTTTTCTGCTCTTCAGTGGGCTGGGCGCGGTCGTATTGAGATGGATGAGCCAGATGCCGACTTCGGGACTTCTTTGGCTGGACAGCTTCTGGCTGGGCTGGGCGCTGTCCCTGGCGATTCTTCAGTTGTGGCATTTTGCCTTTCCAGTCAACGAGGTTATCCTGCTGCTGCTGGCTTTGGCTGCTCTGGTAAGCCTGCTGATGCAGCGTCGGCATCTTGTCCCGATTGTTGGTCGGCTCAAGCACAATCGCTTGTTTCTATTGATATTTGCGCTGTCCCTGCTGTGGATGTCGAACCGCGCCATCGATATGCCGACCGCGTTTGACACTGGCTATCGTGATATACAGGCGGTCATGTGGATAGATGCTTATGCGGCTGTGCCGGGATTGATTAACCTTTTTTCCTCACTGGGGCTGAACAATCATTCGGTTTATCTGTATGATGCCCTGCTGGATGTTTCGTTTTGGGACGGGCGGTCTTATCATATTGCGACCGGTCTGCTGCTGGTCGTATTTTTAGCCTATGCGATACAGGGAGCGGCGCAGCTATATCGGCATCGAGACGGGGCGGGCATTCGCTGGTCGTGGATATTTGCGACCCTGATAATTCCCTATATTCTGTTTTATACCGTAAGACGGGGTGGCATCACGCATTTTTTAACTGATACCACTGTTGACCTCATTGGCTTTCTGGCGCTGATTTATCTGCTGGACTTTTTGCAAGATTACAAGTCGGTTCAAAGCTCAAACCGCTATCTGATTTTTCGGTTGGCAATCCTTGTTATAACTGGCTTTACGGTCAAGCAAAGTTTCGTTATTTTGGGTTTGAGCATTGGCCTGTTGGTCGGGGTGGTCTGGCTCTGGCGCGGCGGGTTTCGCGCTGGAATCAAGCATTTTGCCCAAATACTCATCCCCATCCTGCTGTTTGCGCTGTTGATGATTATCCCCTGGATGGCGCGAGGCGTTATCAGCAGCGGTTATGTGGCCTATCCGCAGTCGTTTGGGCGGGTTGAGGTGGATTGGGCGGTCTCGGAAGAGCAGTTGGTGCATCGTCAGCAGCGGCTGGCAACCAACACGCGCATTCGGCACGGCGATCCCGAAGTCGTGCTGGCGTCCTGGGATTGGGTCGTGCCCTGGTTTCAGTCATTGAGCCGCAATGTTTTTATGTTTCTGCTTCCCCTCGCCTTGTCCTTTGCGGCCCTGGTCTTGTACGGCAGCGGCTTGTGGCGAAATCGCCATGGGAAACGAGGGCTGCCACTGGGTTTGTGGGTCTTGCTGCCCCCGTTGGTTATGATTGTTTTCTGGTTTTTGACCGCGCCCAACATCAAGTACATTCGCTATATTTTGTGGAGCAATGTCGCCTTGCTGGTGCTGCTGGCGGCGCTGGCATGGCATTCTGTTTCGTGGCGGCTGCGGATTTTGGGTGTCTATGGTGTGCTGGCTTTGTGTTTGGGATATGTGCTGTATCTCATGGTCATGCTGCCGACAAGACCCTTGCCGGCTGGCCCCGAGGATGGATTTTACGCCCATGCGCTGCCGCCGATACGGGTTTATGAAACGGCCGGTGGTTTGCAAATCAATGTCCCTGACAGTCACATCGATCAGTGCTGGCAGATTCCCCTGCCCTGCACGCCCTATCCGCATCCTGACATCTATGAGCGCGTGCCAGGAGAAATATGGCATGGATTTAGCTCTGTGCCTGAAGGCGGTGTGGACGCAGACGATGGATAATGCCAGCTTGTATTGTTTTCGGCTTGATGACGATAAAACTTGATACAATAATATGAAATAGATAAGGCGCAGGTTTATGGGCCAGGCAAGGAACTGCGCCCGTTTTTAGCAGCTTGAAAAGGGTGAGGCAATGTCTACGGTATTGGCACTATTATTGATTGCAGTGTCTCTTCTGTTTATCCGCGCTGCACTGGTGACGCTGGGATTTTATAAAGAACCTATTTTGACGGCCTTTCAGCATTATGGGGATGAAGTTGGATTCAGCCCACTCTTTGAATCCTTCTGGTGGGGATGTGTGCTGACCTATCTGTTCTTTCTGCTGGCTGTTCCATCTTCGTTTCTGGTGCTGTTCGGCGTCATCCTGTTTTCGCTGTCTGTCATGCTGTATTGGAAAATCAAAGACAGCATTATGAGGCATCCAAAGATATTTTTGAAGTTTCCACGCTGGTATCGTGAGATTGTTGACCACACCTCACGCGAAGAAAGGCGCAAGCTCTCTTATATGTGGCTGGGCTTGCCACTGCGAACCCGTCTGCTGTACAACGCCCAGCATGATGAGTTTCGCAAGTGGGTCGAACTGGTGGTGCTGTCCGTCGCCTGATATGCCCTTGGTTTCTGGGAGACCTGGACTCGAACCAGGAATGGCGGATCCAGAATCCGCTGTTTTGCCGATTAAACTATCTCCCAAATCTGTCCCTATCTTACCGCATTCCCCGCGAGGTTTCAAGGCTCAAGTGTCTTGCGCCAGCGATTCAATCGCCAATTCAATGCGGCGGATGGATTCAGCTTTGCCCAGTATCTCCATCGTTTCGAAGGTCGGGGGGGATACCCTTTGTCCAGTGACCGCCGCGCGAAGACTGCCGAACACCTGACCATTCTTGAAGCCGATTTCTTTGGCGAAGGCTTTCATCGCCTCATACTGGCTCTGATGTGAAAAGTCAGCCAGCCCCTCCAGCACAGGAATCGCGGCTTGCAGCAGCCGCAGGGTATGGCTGACATCCATCTTCCTTTGAATCAGAATGTCCGACGGGGGCGGCGCAAAACTGTCCCAGTCGTCAAAGAAGAAGCCAGCCATACCCACGACAGCATTCAAGGTCTTGAGTCGAACTTGCAGCAGTGGGACAACGCGGCGCAGGCGCTCATCATCAACCGAATAGCCAGCTTTTTTCAGGATGTCCTTGAGCAGAGGCGCCAAGTCATCGACAGCGGCACGCTGGATATACTGCCCGTTGAGCCAATCCAGTTTGGCAATGGGGTAGGCGCTGTTGGCTGGATTGACATCTTTCAAATCGAAGCGCTGAATTGCCTGTGCTGTGGTGAAAATTTCCTGATTGCCGCCGAAGTTCCAGCCGATGTTGGTCAGGAAGTTCATCACGGCTTGCGGCAAATAGCCGGCGGCGATGAATTCATGCACCAGCACAGGCACATTCGTCCCGTCCGCAGCGGCAAACCTGGCTTGGCGTTTGCTGAGCTTGCCCTTGCCATTCGGATTGAGCAGCACTGGCAGATGAGCGAAGCGCGGTTTTTCCCAGCCGAGCGCATCCCAGACTTGCAGATGCAAGGGGAAGGAAGGCAGCCATTCGACAGCGCGGATGATGTGCGAGATTTCCATGTGATGGTCGTCAACGATATGGGCGAGATGATAGGTCGGGAATCCATCGGATTTGAGCAGGACGGCATCTTGCAGCCGCGCATTGTCAAATTCGATTCGCCCGCGAATGATGTCTTCGCCAAGGGTTTTGCCAGCCAGCGGCATTTTGAAGCGGATGACATAGGGCATCCCCGCAGCTTCCAGCCGCGCCACAGTTTCCGCCGGTGTGTCACGATAGCGGCGGTCATAACCGCCCCCGGCCTGGCGCATGGTTTCAAGCTCTTCCGCGCTGGCAAAGCACTTGTAGGCATGGCCATGGTCAACCAGCCAATGCGCCCATTTTTGATACAGTTCAAGCCGTTGCGACTGAATATAGGGTCCGTAATCACCCCCCTGCCGCGGGCCTTCATCAATATCCATCCCCAGCCAGTCGAAAGCCTCAAGGATGAGTTCGAGGGAGCCAGGGACAAAACGTTTGCGGTCGGTGTCTTCGATGCGCAAGATAAATTGACCGCCATGACGGCGGGTGAATAACCAGGCAAACAGGGCCGAGCGCATCCCGCCTATATGCTGCGGTCCGGTCGGGCTGGGAGCATAACGGGTGCGCACCGAGCGGCTTTCGCTATTTTTCAAGGACGTTCCTCCTTTTGCTTGAGCGTTCGTCAAGTTCCGATATTGATGCGTCTGCGGCGCATGATGACGCTTTCGACCAAGCCAATGCCGACCATCGTGAACAGCAGGGAAGTCCCCCCCGAGCTCACAAAGGGCAGGGTGAGGCCGGTCACGGGCAGTAAGGCCAGGTTCATACCGATAGATACAACTGTCTGAAAGAAAATCATGGCGGCGACGCCATAGCAAATCATGCTGCCGAGCGGGTCATTGGCCTCGCGTGCGCCTTTCAGGATGCGGGACAAGACCAGCATGAACAAGCCGAGAATGACGACCCCGCCTGCCATGCCAAACTCATGCGCGATAACGCTGAAAATGAAATCGGTATGGCGCACGCGCAGGAAGCGCCCGGTGTTTTGCGGTCCGACAGCATATCCCTTGCCAAACAGGCCGCCAGAGCCGATGCTAATCAAAGCCTGGTCAATGTTAAAGAAGGCATCGGGATCCCTTTGGGGATTGATGAAGGTCAGGATGCGCGATTTTTGATAATCCGCCAGTTGGGTGTAGACGAAGGGCAGCAGGAGAAGCCCGACTGCGGTGAACATGGCGATATGGCGCAGCCTGAAACCGGCTGACCAGATAATCACCGCCCAGATAACGAGGAAAACGATAGTTGTACCCAAGTCTGGCTGAGAAAAGATGAGCGCGGCGGGTATGGCGACATGCGCCAGCGACCGGAACACGGCTGAGAGCTTGTCGAGATGTTGATAGCGGTCGGCAAGATGTTGTGACAAGGTGATAATCAGGATGATTTTGCCGATTTCGGAAGGTTGAATGCGAATCCCCAGATTGAGCCAGCGCTGGGCGCCGCCAGCGCCTTCGACACCAAATTGCTCGACCATCACCAGCAGAATGACCATCACCGCATATAACCATGGGCTGAGCCCGCCCAGAAGCCGATAGTCGATGGCTGCGAATATCAAGGTGGCGACAATGCCGGCCAGCGCGAAATTGATTTGGTCTGGCACGCGGCGGATGATGTCATCATCAATGGCGTCCTGGGTTGCGCTCGCAATCATCAGAATGCCGAAAATGACCAGAATGAGTGTGGCGGCGAATAACACAAAGTCAAAGCGCCGCCAGATGCCTGTGTTGTCTGTCATTGGGCTGCTGGATATGAAAACCCGTGATTCCTTTGCCTGATTATAGCGAAGGCATGACGTCGGGACAGGGTTGGATTCCGCTTGTTTCCTGATAAATGGCGATGAACGGGACTTTGAGTGTAGCTTGGCGGAGATATTGCAGCACAATATCTGCTTCAGTCGATTTGGAAGTGGCCCCCTTGAACGGATGTTAAGGGGTGTCGCTTACTCGTCGTCTGCATCGGGTTTTATATCTGCCTTTGGCTCATCCACGATATCGACTATGGGTCTGGATTCCTTGACGAAAGGAATTTCGGCAATGAGCTTGCTATGGCTGTGGTCGCGCTGTTCCAATGCAATTTCTACACAGTCGCTGTCGATGACAAGATACTTGACAATCACCGCCAGAATATCCCGTTTCATTTCTTCCATTCGTTCAGGTGGGAGGTTGATGCGGTCGTGCTGTAGGACAAAGCGCAGTCGGTCTCTGGCAATTGCCCCTGTTCCTTGCCTGTTGCGTCTGAATAAGCGGTCTAAAAAACTCGCCATGGAAACATCCTTCTATGGTATAAGCTGCCCTGGGTGATTGTCCTATCGACCATCAAAAAATCTTGCGATGCGCCAAAAGAAACCACGATTTCCTTCGAGGTTCATTAGGGGTACATCTTCGCCTGTTATCCGCCGCGCGATATTGGTGAATGCGACCCCGGCCTGCGAGTTCGAGTTCAGCGTGACCGGTATCCCGCTGTTTGATGCCGAAAGGACATATCTATCTTCGGGGATAATGCCAATGACTGACAGCCCCAGAATATCAATGATGTCGTCGGCGGAAAGCATTTCGCCCTTTCTGACCATATCCGTTTTGAGGCGGTTGATGATGAGTCTGCCTGGGCCTTTGTTGGCGGCTTCAATAAGCCCAATGATGCGGTCGGCATCGCGGACGGCAGAGATTTCCGGGTTGGTCACGATTAAGACTTCGTTGGCAGGCGCCAGCGCGTTGCGAAAACCGCGTTCAATGCCAGCAGGTGAATCAATCAGGATGTAATGGAAGTCTTCGCGCAGTTTATCGGCGAGTTCGATCATATCGTTGGGACTCACAGCCATTTTATCACGGGTTTGCGCTGCTGGGATGAGGTGCAAATCGGTGAATTTTTTATGTTTAATCATCGCCTGTCGCAGTTTGCTGCGGCCTTCAACCACGTCAACAAGGTCATAGACAATACGGTTTTCCAAGCCCATGATTACATCAAGATTGCGCAGCCCAATATCGGCATCAATCACAATGACCTTTTTGCCGAGGCTCGCCAGGGATATTCCCAGATTGGCAGTGGCAGTCGTCTTGCCGACGCCGCCTTTGCCAGATGTAATCGTTATAACTTTTCCCGCCATGTATTATCCTTTCTCGGTTTAGCCTCTGGCTTCTACAATAATATGGTTATCACGAATCAGCGCAATCTCTGGCACGATATTTTCGCGCTTGTCCGGCGGCGAGGTAACAATGTAGCCGGCAATGCGCAGCTGACTGGGGTTCATATCCAGCGCACAGACAATGGCGGATTCGTTGCCTGTGGCGCCAGCATGAACTGTTCCGCGCAGCTTGCCCCAGACGATAATATCCCCGGCGGCGATAACCTTGGCGCCAGGATTGACATCGCCAATCACGACAACATGCCCCTGACTGTGAATGGTGCGCCCGGATCGCAGCGTGCGCTGAAACAAGACGCCCTGCGTGCCGGTTTCTTCCGGGTTTATCGGCAGGGTTTCTGTCGGGTTCACCAGCATGGCATTTTGCGTTTGCGGGTGCGGAGCCTGATTGTTGCTTTGGGTTTTCAAATCCAGCGCAAAGGCGGATTCTCTGGTGGTGTCGCTGTCGCTCACGACCATTGCCAATGTTAATCCGCGCCGTTCGAGCAGCGCCTTGAGCGAACTGAGTTCGTATTTGGGTACGGGCCTGTTGCCGAGTTGGACAGTGATATTGGCGCCCGCATAGAAATCAGCCTTTTCGTCAATCCGCGCCGCCAGATAATCGGTGACGGTTCGCCATTTTTCGGTTGTGCTGAGTCTAATCAACAAACCATCTCCGATACCTTTGATTGTAGCAAGCTCATCTTCCATTGTTATTGGCATCCAATTCCGCGACTATTTTTTTAACAGGGGACAAGTCTACTATACTCATTTTTGAAATATGTGCGAACTTTTGCAGGAACTTCGAGATTATATGATATTCCAAAGCAAAATGGCAGGCAAAAGTAGATAAAGCGCCGAGACAATATGCGTCCACAGGGCCGTCTCGCTTTCCATCATCTTGTTCACCCACTGCCCAAATGCACTGACCGCATAAGTCATCCACATCACTTGAATAATCATGAGCGGCAGGAGCAGGATTTCACGGAAGCTGCCCAGGTACACCAAGCCGAAGAAGGTATAAGGGCCATAAGCTATCATCGTGACGGTGCCGAGCGGCGGATACCAGCGCGAAAGACGCGCCAGCCCAATCACAGCCAGGATGATGCCGGCCATGCCGAACTGACCTATCAAAAGCTGACCGAGTTCAATCCAATGGGACGCTTCCCGCCAGTGCCACAGATTGACAAGCGGCGGCTGTGGCAGCAGATAGGCATTGCCCAGCAAGACCAGGCCGATGATGGTGGCTGCCAGCACGGCGCCCCAATACCAAGCTGGCAGCCTGGCATAAGACAAAAACAGTGCCAGCAAAATCGCTGGGGCGAAGAGGGTAACAAGCGGGTCGTTGACCATGCCAATGCTGAACAAAAAGAGCAGCCCGCATTTATGATAGGGTTTGGGCGCTTGGGGCGGTTTGGCGCCCGGCCGCGGGTTGGTCAGCAGCAGCATGTCAACCAGCAGATACATCAGCCAGGCGGTGACAAAACCTGTCAGCCGCAGACTTTGAGAAGTGCCGATTTGACTCCAGAAAATGACGAGAAACACCACAATGCCCAGCCCAATCCCCAGGTCATTGCGCCTTGACAATAACGCAGCCACAACCATAACGCCCAGAGCCATGCCTATAGCGATGACGATGGTAGCTGGTTGGGAGGCACTGCCGCCGGTTTGTGACCAGAAAATTGGGCATAACGCCAGGGTTAAGCCGCCAGCAATCGAGGCGACGAAGCCCATTTGCCGCATGGCAGCTGTCACGCCCAAGATGACCAGCGCCAGACCCGACGCGCGGGAAATGGGGGTTTCTCCCACAATCAGGAGCAGCAGCCATGCCAGCCCGGCGGCAATCAGGGCGGGACTCCAGTAACGCGCCAGTTGAATCATCTTTGCGTTCAAGGGATGCACTTATCGCTCATTTCTCAGGTCGGATTCGGACAATGCCAAACCCTCGCGCTCATCTTTCAGGCGAAAATAAGCCTCCATGGTTCGCTTGACAATCGGCAGGGCGACCTGCGAGCCCTCACCACCATTATAAACGAAAGCGAGAATGATGACTTCGGGATTTTCAGAAGGCGCATAACCCGTAAACCAGGCGTGAGCGGGCCATTGCCCCGGCACGCAAAGGTTGAGCGAATTGGCGATGTCGTCACAATACTCGGCGGTGCCGGTTTTGCCAGCGACCTCAACAAAGGGCAGTTCCGCAGTTTGCGCCGTACCACCTTCTACGGTTACTGCCTGTCTCATGCCTTCCATGACCAAAGCCAAAGTCTCGGATGATAAAAAGGGCGGGATATAAGGCCTTGCGCTGCGGAAGCGGACCTCCTGGCAGACCGAGCCGTTGAAGGTGTAATTCAAGGGGATGTGAATGCGGTAACTGTGCATATCCTCGATACCCAGGTCCGGGTTGAGGTCAACGGTATTGCGATACCCCTGCGGGTCACAGCGGTTGCTGTCGTACCATGGCGAGTTTTCTTCACAGATGCAGGCCAGGCTTGCTGGGCCTTTCATCAGCATATCTTCTAGCAGCAGCAGGGTCAGTTCTTCATTGGGGAGCATGGCCTCTCGATTGATTGTGCGCAGGATTTCGGCTTCAAAGGGCTCGATAATGCGCCTTTCTTCGTCCAAAAAATCGCGGATGATGGTGGGCTGATAAAGGACGCCGCCGTTGATGGTTGCCGATACTGACGCGATAAGCTGCAAGGGCGTGACATCGACGTATCCCTGCCCGAAAGCGGCGTTATAGGTATCGCCAGTTGACCAGTTTTCCCCTTGGTTGCGCCTTTTCCAGTCGCGGTCGGGCATACGCCCCGGATTCTCGAATGGCAGTTCGATGCCAAGCTCGCTGCCGATGCCCAAGGCGGTCGCATAACGAAAGAGGTCTTCAATCCCCAGGCCGCCGGGGCGCAAAGTCTGTGATGACAGGTCGGGATTGCCGCCGCCAATCTGATAGAAATAGACATCGCAACTCCAGGCGATGCCCTGCAACATATTAACACGCCCGTGTCCGCTGCGCAGCCAGCAAACAAAGCGCTGGGATGCAGCCGGGTCGTTAGGCGCGTAACGATTTTCCAGGAGCAGCGACCCCTCATCGAGCAGCTGTGTATTGGGGTCAATCACATTTTCTTCGACAACTGCCGCTGCCGTAATTACCTTCCAAACCGAACCCGGCGGGTACTTGCTTTTAATGGTGTTGTTGACCAGGGGGCGGAGCGGGTCATCGATGAGGTCAAGGTAGTATTCGCCATCGATGACACGGGAAAAGCGCGTGTTGTCATAGCCGGGATAGCTGACCAGAGCTAGAATCTCGCCACTGCGCGGATCCATGGCGATAACGACGCCCTGCTGAGAGATAATCCGTTTTGCTGCGGTGTTCAGTTGGTTCAGTTGGTCGATGAGCGCCTGCTGTGCGACTGCTTGCAGTTCGGTGTCGATGGTCAGGCGCACATTCTGGCCGGGCACCGGGTCAACCTGGTCAATCACATTGATTTCTTCGCCAGCGACATCCACCTCGCGCAGGATAAAGCCGCGTTCGCCCGCCAGACGCGCTTCGAGAAAACGTTCCACGCCCTCGTAGCCGATGCGGTCAAAGGCGGGGTTATAGCCTTGTTCAATCAAGGCTTCCGCCTCTTCAGCCGGGATGGGACCCATATAGCCAACGATATGCGTCGTCAGTTCACCCGTGGGGTATTCCCGCACGGCGGCAATATCAATATCCACGCCCGGCATGTAAATGCGCTCTTCGAGGATTTGCATGGCAACGCGCTGCGGCACATCCAGCGCGACGATAACCGGGCGGAAAGGCGCAATCCCCTCGCCCTCATCAACCAGTTCCTCAATGCTGCGTACAAACTGCCCAGCCTGGTCGGCAATTTCGCGGGTGGGTGGAATGCCGACAAGCGCCGACAGACGATTAAAAATTTCGAGTTCGCCAGCTTCATCCCCGGGCAGTTCTGCTGGAATGATGGTGACGTTGAAAGCTGGCACGTTAAAAGCCAGACGATTGTCGCTGCGGTCAAAGATGGCGCCGCGCCGTGATGGAATTGGCAGCTGGCTGAGGCGGTTGGCGTTGGCGCGACTTTCGTAATACGCGCTGTCGACGACCTGAAATTGATACATGCGGATGACGAACACCAGAAATACCGCCAGAATGACAGCTTGAAAGAAGCTCAAGCGCCAGGTTTGGAATGGGATGAGGCGGTTGGATTTCACAAGGCTGCCCTCGCGCCAGGTTCCTGGGGCAGCGTCATCGGAGCGGTTCGCAGCCGCCCCCCCAGTCGGCTTTGCATCAAGCGCACAAAACCATACACTGGCAAAACTGCCGCCAGATTGTAGAGGACGGTCGGCATCAGGACAAGTTGAATCAGCGACGGGAGGTGATAGGCGTTGCCAAGCAAGACCAGGCTTTGATAAGTAAAGAACTGAAAAAAGAGCGTTGACAGGGCGGTCATAATGAGAATCGAGACAAGGCTGACTTGATACAGCTGCTGCGCGATGGTGTTGACCGCAAAGACAATCAACACGAGGGCGAGCGAGGATGCGCCAAGCGGCAAGACCGAGAGCAAATCGATAGCTATCCCGCCGACAAATGCCCAGACAAAGCTGTCAGTCAGACTGGCGCGGATTGACCAGGTTATCACCAGGAGCAGCACGAGGCTGACCTGTCCATGTGTGTTTTCCAGAATGGGCGTGAGGTTTCCCAACACCGAAACGGCAAAGCCAATCATGCGCGGGATGACCGTGGCGGACAAGGCCGCCGCCAAACCCAAAATTGGCAGGCTCAGATAGCGCCCCATGCTAGCTGTCTTCCAACTGGTCGAATACGGAAAGGTCAATGGGCTGAAAGCTGGTGATGACCAGGACAAATTCGAGTACATCAAAGTCGATGAGGCTGCGGACTTCGGCCTCTTGAAACAGTTCGAACTCGAATTGGCGGATACTAGTCACTTGTCCAACGACAATATCGGGCGGGAAATTGCCGCCGAGACCGGATGTAATCACAAGATCGCTCTGGATGATGTCCTCGTCCAGGTCAATGAAGGTCATGCGCAGCACGCCCGATGCCTGCCCGATGATGCTGCCTTCCGCACGGGTCGTTTGCAGCCGTGAACTCACGGAACTGTTTTCGTCATTGATAAGCTGCACCTGGGCGGCATTGGCGCTGACGCGGACAACCCTGCCAACCAGCCCCAAATCCGTAGCGACTGGCATGCCAATCCCGATGCCGTCACGAGTGCCGCGGTTGATAATAATGTGCCGCGCGATGCCGCTTTGTTCGTGCGCGATGACATCAGCCGTCAGAAATTCGATATTTTCGAGCGCGGTTGTGTAGGACAGCAGGCTGGTGAGGCGGTCATAGTCGCTGGCGGCTTCGCGCAGTTGGATGATTTCAATCTGGCGGCTGGCAAGCTGCTCTTCCAAAGCGGCAATGCGCCCGCGCAGCTGCCCCAGGCTGTTCAGTTCTTCGACGGCCTGATTAAATGCCAGCGAGAGACGGTTCAACGCGCCCGATACCCCGTGAAGAGGCGCGGCCATGATGTCCTCGGCTGGTGTGAGCAGGCCAGCCACGCTAAGCAGCATCAAGCCGCTGCACAGCCCCAGCATCAATATCAGCAACATAAAACGGTTGGGACGTCCGTCCTGCCTCAAACGTTGTTCCTCACCAAGGTTTTCATAATATCATCTTATCACAGTTTGAGGCGAATTCTACGCGCGGGTGACTTAGTGACGGGTGCTGCCGCGTTCGGGACCTGTGAGCAGGCGGCGCAGATTGTTGTAATCTTCAAGGACGCGCCCGGCACCGCGTGCAACGCAGGTCATGGTATCATCGGCTACCCGCGAGCGGATATTGACCTCTTCTTTAAGCCGCTTGTCCAGACCGCGCAGCTGCCCGCCGCCACCGGCAAGAGTAATGCCGCTTTCCATCAGGTCGGCGACCAATTCGGGCGGGGTATCATCGAGCGCATCCTTGACGGTATCAATGATGATGTTGACCGAGCCGCCGATTGCCTCACGAATTTCAATCGAGCTTACTTCCACTGAATCGGGCAGGCCGGTGGTGAGGTTGCGCCCTTTGACCAGATACGTCCGCTCTTGTGGCAGCGGATAAGCAGAGCCGATGTCAATTTTTGCCTTTTCGGCGGTGGGCTCGCCGATGAGGAGGTTATGTTTATTGCGCAAATGCCGCACAATATCCTCGTCCATTTCGTCGCCAGCGACCCGTATGGACCGACTGATGACGATGCCGCCCAGCGAAAACAAGGCGACCTCGGTCGTGCCGCCGCCAATATCAACGACCATACTGCCGCGGGTTTCCAGGACAGGCAAGTTAGCGCCGATGGCCGCCGCCACGGGCTCTTCGATCAGGTGTGCCTCGCGGGCGCCGGCTTCCAGCGTGGCTTCGATGACGGCGCGTTTTTCGACCTCGGTGACACCGCTGGGTATGCCGACGACCACCCGCGGGCGCGGGACTGGCACCCAGCTTTGTTCGTGTGCCTTGCGGATGAGATAATCGAGCATGCGAGCGGTAATTTCGTATTCACTGATGACGCCATCGCGCACGGGACGCACAATGACAACGTCTTTCGGATTTTTGCTCCACATCTCTTTGGCGCGGGCGCCGACCTCCAAAGGTCTTCGGGTCTTGCGGTCAATGGCGACGAACGAGGGTTCATTGATGACAATGCCCTTGCCGCGCACATAGACCAAGGTATATGCCGTACCTAAATCAATGCCGATATCGAGCGAAAATAACCCGAAAAGAAAATCCAAGGGACTAAGCACAAAGGACTCCCAAGTGGAATTGGAACGCGGGAATTATAACACAGATTAACGCCAGCGAATACGAGTCAAATAGACAGCCCGACGCGGACAGCTGCAAACTCCGATGTGAAGCGCAGGCATACCGCGCCGCGAAAACGATGATTATTCCCAAGATAGCGGCTGTCCGTTATGATAAACACCATCATCGCATTGAGATTTTGCCTGCCTGAAGGCGACAATGACCCCGAAAACTGTATGGCGAACCATCCAAAAATACAAGCTGCTGGCGGCAAACCCAAAGGTGGTTGTGGCTGTATCTGGCGGTGCGGATTCGATGGCGCTGCTTCATATCATGGTTCAGCTTCGGTCGCATTTTGGGCTTCAGCTGCATGTCGCCTCCTTGCATCATGGCATCCGCGGGCAGGCCGCGCAGGATGATTTGGATTTTGTTCAGCAGACTGCCGAACAATGGCAGCTTCCCTATACACTGGGTCAGGCTGATGTTCCTCGCTTGGCAAAGGATTCTGGCATGGGCATAGAGGCGGCGGCGCGACAGGCACGCTACGATTTTTTGGCGCGGGTGGCGCGGCAAACCCAAAGTGAGCGCGTTGCAGTGGCCCATCATGCCAAGGACCAGGCAGAAACCATTCTGATGCACATTATTCGCGGCAGTGGCTTGAGCGGTTTAAGGGGAATGCGCCCGACAGCAGCCATGCCCAGCCATCCCGACATCATCCTGATTCGGCCCCTGCTGGGGATGCCGCGCGAGGATTTGGAATCGTACTGTGCGGCGCATGAACTTCATTTTCGTCACGATGACAGCAACGACGACATCAGCTTGCAGCGCAATTTTATCCGTCACGAAGTGCTGAGCCGATTGCAGCAGGTGAACCCTGGCGTGGTATCGGCACTGACGCGGCTTGCCGATTCAGCCAGCGTGGACGATGCTTATCTGTCATCTCAATTTGAGGCGGCGGTCATGCCTCGCGTCAGTGTCGGGGGCGATGGCTGGTGCATCTCGAGGGAGGTGTATGCTCAGCTGCATCCCGCCATGCAGCGCCGACTGCTGCGTGAGGCGTTTCGGCAGCTTGGCGGCGGCTTGACGCTCAACCACGAAAACACCCTGGAGCTTGTTCGCTGGGCAAAAACTGCTGTGGTGGGCGCAAGGCGCGATTTGGGAGGGGCGATACAGCTTCGGGTTGCTTATGAAGACCTGTGCATTGAGCATCAATCGTCGCTAATGATGGACGACCCGTATCGTTTGATTGCGCCCGATACGAATATCACGCTGTCCCTGCCATCCTGCCTGACCTTGAATCGCATCACTGTCCGGGTTTCCTCTGAAAAGGAGTCGGGTGAGGATGGCATTTTGCTACCGGCTGATGTGGCGCTGTGCCTGCGAACGCGGCGGGCCGGCGAGCGATTCAAGCCCAAAGGCATGGGCGGAAAATCACGAAAAATCAAGGATTGGATGATTGACCGCAAGATTCCCCGTCAAATTCGTCATCGGATTCCCCTTGTCAGCGCCAATGACGAGGTGATTGCGATTTGTGTAGGGGATACCTGGCATCTGGCGGATTTGCTGCGATTCAAAATCCATGAGAAGGACGGCATATACCTGAGGCTGGATTGATTTGCGTCTATGGATGTAAGGCAGCATGAAGCGGTTTGCTCCATTTCTGAAAGTGTAATATGCTATAGTTGAGGAAAAGTTTAGACATCAATGAAAGTGCCGCAAAGCCGAAGGGAAGGGGCGATGGCTGAAAATCAGCCTGCTTATGTGCTGGTTGTGGATACGGATGGCGCCAATCGGTATTCGGTGAGCAAGGCATTGCAGCGTGATGGCTATGTCGTCGATGGGGCGGTAGACGGTCAGGATGCCCTTGAGCGCATCGACAGGTATGAGTTCGACCTGGTGCTGACTGAAATTGAGATGCCGGGCGTGGACGGGATTGAATTGCTGCGACAGATTAAGGCGAGGGGGCCTGAAGCTGTTGTCATTCTGATAACGGGTCTTGCCAGCCTTGAAACGGCTGTTGAGGGGCTGCGGCTGGATGCTTACGATTACCTGATTAAGCCCTGTTCCAGCCAGGATATATCCGCCAGCGTGGGACGGGGCATCGAGCGGGCGCGTGACTTGAAACGCCGTCGTCGGCTGCTGGCTGCGATTAAAGAAGATATTGCTGAATTGACCCATGAAAATCCGAGTTCCCCTCGATTTTCTCATGCTGTGGGCTCTGAGCGTCAAAGCCCCAAATATCAGGAAGAAAGTCCCGAACCGCCTGCCATGCGCCTAGGCCCTCTGACGGTCTTTCCAGGGCGCTACCAGATTTCGACAGGCGAAAAACCCATTGACTTGACGCCGACCGAGTTTGACCTGCTGCTGTATCTGGCGGCGCAGCGCGGTCGCGTTGTATCTTGTCACGAATTGGTGCGCGAGGTCCGCGGCTATGCCGTAGCCGAAGCCGAAGCGCGGGAGGTGATTCGGCCGCATGTCAGCAACCTGCGCGGCAAACTCAAAGCTGCGGGAGCGAATGCGGAGTTGATTATGAATGTGCGCGGCGTTGGCTATCGCCTGAGCGAAGCAGCCGAAGCCGAGTAGCGCCGAGTCGTGTGTTTGATGCGCTTGTGCAAAGTCAATCCCTGGTGAGGCTATGGTGCGTCTGGTTTTGCTGTTTTTGTTTTTGGGCGTGGCCATATCGGATGCTGCGGGGGATGAACCTCTGCTTCGGGACAGACTGTCGGAGATGACACTGGAACACAAAATCGCGCAGATGTTCATGGTGAGCTTTTTTGGCACGCATCTGGCTGAAATTGAAAGGGACTTCCTGCGCGAGGTGCAGCCTGGGGCAGTGGTTCTGTTTGGGCGCAACGTCGAATCTCCGCAGCAGGTCACGGCTTTGACGAACACTTATCAGGAAACGATTGTCGCTGCTGGTGGCGTCCCCCTGTTGATTGCTGTTGACCAGGAAGGCGGTCGCGTTCAGCGTTTGCAAGATGGCTTTACGCGCTTTCCCGCTCCTATGTTATGGACGGCAAGCGGGAATGATGAACTGGCTTATGAGGTCGGCAGGGCGATGGCGGTTGAACTCCGCGCGGTTGGCCTCAACATGAACATGGCGCCAGTGGCCGACCTCAACACTCATACGGACAATCCGATTATCGGGCGGCGCTCTTTTGGCACTGAAGCGGAACTTGCCGCGCCCATTCTTACGAATTTCATACGGGGCTTGCAAGACAATGGAGTTGTGGCGACGGTCAAGCACTTTCCCGGACACGGGGATACCACGGCGGATTCCCATCTGGAATTGCCGATGGTCGCGCATGAACGGGGTCGATTGGAAGCGGTGGAATTGCAGCCTTTCATCGCTGCCTTTGAGGCTGGCGCTGATGTGGCTATGGTAGCGCATATCTGGCTGACTGCTTTTGACCCGCAGCCGCTGCCAGCTTCGCTGTCAGAACGAATTGTGAGCGGGCTGCTGCGGGATGAATTGGGCTATGATGGCATTGTTATGACCGATGCGCTGGACATGGATGCGATTGATACGGCTTACAGCGCAAGCGATGCCTCGATTCGGGCGATACTGGCGGGGAATGATTTGATTGCCATCGGCGCTCATGTTGGCACAAACCGAATCAGATTGGTCATTGAGGATGTGGCGGCGGCTGTACGTCAGGGATGGATTGCCGAAAGTCGGATTGATGCGTCTGTGCTGCGGATTTTATCTGTCAAACAAAAATATGGTGTGCTGGACTGGCAGGCGCTTGACCCGCAAGCGGTCGGTGGCCGCCTCAATCTCGCGGCGCATGATGAACTGGTGTCGCAGCTGTTCGAGCAGGGTGTGACCCTGGTGGATGCTGATGACAGGATTCCGCTGCAAGGCAAGGTGCTGATGGTATATCCGGCGACGCGTCCCAAAATCCCCGATGAATGTGGCGGGCGCGGGAATGGCTTTGTCTATGTGGGCGTCTCGGAATCGCCTTCGGATGAGGAAATCGGCTGGGCGAAGACTGCCAGTTATGCGGCGGAAAGCATTGTGGTTTTCACGCAGAACGTGCTTAATAATTCCCGCCAGCAGCTGTTGGTAAATGCCTTGCCGCCGCAGAAAACCATTGTGGCTGCGCTTTGGGAGCCATCGGATATGCTCGTTTTTCCCGATGCCGCTGCCTATGTCATGGGATACAGTCCGATGCTGCGTGCCACAGCAGTTATTTGTGAGGTTTTGCTGGGAAAACGACAGGCGCAGGGCAGGCTGCCAATCAGGTATATGAACTAGGCGATGCGACAGATGTTGCGTTATAATGATGCCGTGTGCCAATTCATCTTCGAATACACATGGAATACACAGGACACAGGTAATCAATGTCTACACTTAATCCCGATTTGATTTCGAAAGATATGGATGCGGTACTGAACGATGCCGTGCCGATGTTAGCCGAATACCGAAAATCTTCGATTATGCCGGAGATGGTGCTGCTGGCGCTGCTTGAGCGCGAAAATACGGCTGCCTGGCGGATGCTCAAGATGTTTGAAAACACGCGCGGCGTTGACCTTGAACGGCTGCGGCGTCAGGTTAAGCTGGCGATACAATCGCGCCGCGACCCAGATGGCAGCCTTGATTTTGTCGCCATTGGCAACCGAAAAATCTCATTGAGCCGTCAGTCGATTGTGCTGCTGGATGATGGGCTGACGGTTGCCAATTCGATGAACGAGCGGAAAATTGACACCGACCATGCGCTGGTGGTGCTGGCGGAAACATCCGTCAGCACTGGCGGGATTCTGCGCCAGTTCAGCATCACGCCCAAGTCGATTCAGGATGCCTATAGCGATGCCAGCAAAATTATCCCCAGCCGCGATGACAGCACCACCGTGGATTATGTCAAACGCGCCAAGCGCGGCTTGCTGCGGGCGGTGCATTTTCGGGAAGATTTGCTGCGCAATATGATTAATGTGCTCACACAGTCGGTGAATCGGCATATTATTCTGATTGGGCCGGATGGAGTGGGCAAACGAACGTTGGCCTACAGTCTGGCGCTGCTGATGGCAGAGGACAAGGGGCCGAGCGGTTTATACAATCTGGTGCAGATTAGCGAGACGGCCTTGCTGGATGGCGACCAGGAAGCGTTTCGGGCGGGGATGAGCGCTGCTCGGCGCGGGATTCTGTTTTTGCCGCTCATTCATCGCTTCTTTGGCGGACCGATTAAGGCGGATTTCAATAAAGCGACTTCGCTAGTGCAAAAGGCTTTTTTGAATGAGGATCCGGTCATTATCTGCACGACAACCCAGCACGAATTCGAGGCGCGGATTCAGGGAGTCAGCGCCATTATTGAAAACAGCCAGATTATTCGCGTCGATGAACCCTTGCTGGAGGAAGCTGTGCAAATCCTGGAGACGCTTGCGCCCCATTTGGAATCGGATTATGAGATTACGATTGAGCATGATGCCCTGGAGATAGCGGCACGGATGGCGCAGCGTTATCTGACCATTCACCCCTTGCCCCAGAGCGCCGAGCAATTGCTGCACCGCACAGCGGCGATGGTCAATATGGGCAAACAGGCGCATTTGGCATTCAAGCCAGACAACAATGATGCCATCCTGGATGTTGAAGATGTCACTCTGGTCACCAGCCAGATGACCGGCATTCCGGTCACCAAGCTGGGCGCTGATGAGCGGCTGCGTTATGCCAATATGGTCGAGCATCTCAGCGAGCGTCTGATTGGTCAATCCGAGGCGGTGCAGTTGGTGAGCCGCGCCATTAAGACGGCGCGGGTGGGCCTTAAGGATCCCAAGCGTCCGATTGGGACCTTCCTGTTTTTGGGGCCGACGGGCATTGGCAAGACGGAAATGGCGCGGGTGCTGGCGGACTTCATGTTTGGCAGCGAGGAGACGCTCTTCACGCTGGATATGAGTGAATACAAGGATGAAAGCAGCATCAACCGCCTGATTGGTTCGGCAGTTGGCTATGTGGGCAGTGACGAAGGCGGCCAGCTGACCGAGCGGATTCGCCAGCAGCCCTACACGATTGTGCTGCTGGACGAAATCGAAAAAGCGCATCCGCGAATTATGGATGTGCTGCTGCAAGTGATGGAAGAGGGACGGCTGACGGACGGGCGGGGGAATGTCGCCCGATTCAGCGAGGCGGTTGTGATTATGACCAGTAACATCGGTTCGGAGCATTTGATGGTGCGGCAGATTACGGATGACCTGCGCGAACAGATTATGGACCAGGTCTTGGACTTCCTGCGCCCGGAATTTATCAATCGGCTGGATGAGGTGATTTTGTTCAATGCTTTGAATGATGAGGACCTGGCGCTGATTCTGGATTTGGAGATTCGGAAAGAGAACCGGCTGGCTGGCGAGCGCGGCTTGACGCTGACCTTTACGGGCGGCGCCAAGAAGTGGCTGCTGATGCAGAATGATGAGCCAGAATATGGTGCGCGTCCCTTGCGGCGCATCTTGCGGCGGAACTTGCGCGAGCCCTTGGCGGATTTTCTGCTGCGCTCGAATCCGCCAGAGGGCACCGAGGTTCGGATTAGCGCCAGTCGCAAGCGCAGCGGCGGGCTCAAATTCTCGGCGACTATTGCAGGTAAAGAAGTTTTTGATAAGGCTTAGAGCAGAGGGGAACATGACAGAACTGGACCGCTCGATATTCAGGAAATACGATATTCGGGGCATTGCCGCTGGTGATGCCCCGCAACTGACACCCGCGGTTGCCTTGGCGGTTGGCAAGGCCTTGGGCACCTATTTGCCGCAGCAGTTTCAGACGCAGCGCGTTTTTGTTGGCTCGGATAATCGGGTTACATCGGCGGCGCTCAAGGCCGCGATGATTGAAGGGCTGGCTGCTACGGGTCTGGCTGTGACGGACATTGGTGAAGTTCTGACGCCGACGGTTTATTTTGCCGCAGCGTCCTTTGCGGGCGCGGGCGCTGGTGTGATGATTACTGGCAGTCATTTGGATACCCGTTACAACGGCATCAAGATGGCTTATGGCAGGCTGGCGCTTGCGGGGGAACAGATTCAGGATTTGCTGAGGATGATTGATGCGGGCGACTTTGCTGATGGCGCGGCTGTGGTTAGCGAAGACCGCGAGATGATTCACAGGCACATGGCCGCGATTCGGGACAAGGTCAGCATGGCCAAGCCGATGAAGGTGGTGCTGGATGCTGGCAATGGCTTGTCGGGGACTTATATCCCACCCGTCTTGACTGCGCTCGGCTTGCAAGTGGAATGCCTATACTGCGAACCCGATGGCAGCTTCCCGAATCATCTGCCAAACCCGGAAGACCCTGAAATGACCAAAGACCTGGAAGCGAAAGTGGTCGAATTGGGCGCGGATTTGGGCTTGGCTTTTGACGGGGACAGCGACCGCTGCGGCTTTATCGACAATCATGGGCGTCATATCACCGCCGACCGTCTGCTGGCGCTGCTGGCGCGTGATTTGCTTGGAAGGCATCCGAATACGCCCATTGTTTTTGATGTGAAAGCATCGCAGGCCTTGCCCGATGAAATCAAGAAGTATGGCGGTGAACCGGTGATGTGGAAGTCGGGGCACAGCCTGATGAAGCAGAAGATGAATGAAATCGGGTCGCTGCTGGGCGGGGAGGTGAGCGGTCACCTCTTTATTGGCGAAGATTATTATGGCTTTGATGATGCCCCGCTGGTTGCGCTCAAAACCCTCGAAATTATCAGCAAGTCGGACAAGACGGTTGCGGAGATTTTTGAGGAGATTCCGAAATTGGTCGCCACGCCCGAAATCACTTTGCCTGCTCCTGATGATTTGAAGTTCAAGATGATTGACGACATAATGGGCAAGCTGCAAGACAAATATGAGGTTGTGACGATAGATGGTGCGCGGGTTCTGTTTGAGCATGGCTGGGGTCTGGTGCGTGCCAGCAACACGCAGCCGGCGGTCACACTGCGCTTCGAGGCTTATACCCGTGAGCAGATTTCCGACTATATGCAGATTTTCAAAGCGCAGTTGAATCGTTATCCGCAAATCAATCAAGACCGGTTTGATGCACAGATTGAGGCCTTTGGCGCGGTCTAAAACGGGGGCGGGGGCGATATGCTTTGGGCGGCATAATTGAACAGGCTCAGGACGATGATGAGGGCTGCGCCGAATAGAATCATCAAGGTGCCATAAATGATTTGCCGTATGTCCCAGGCGCGGGTTCGCTTGGGGGGTGTGTTGGCGGTGCTGCGTGCCAGCCTTTTTTGCCAGCTTCGGTTGCGGTCGAAAATCAGGAACAAGCCCCAAATGACAAAGGGCAGCCCAAACAGAGCCCCAAAACAAAGCGCAGCAATCACGAGACATCCTCTTTTGACTCATGGATGATATGCCAGGCAGGCTGTCCATTGTAGGCAATCGAGGCACTATTGCAAGGTGGCGGTTTTCAGTTATGATGGGTTCATCCATACATGCAAACCCAATCTGGCGGGCTGTGCTATGAATCGAATGAACGACCCCAACCAACCACCGACTATCGAATTTGCCGTTGACCATGAACATGGGGGCGTGCGCACTGTTGGCTGTGTCTCCTTTTCTATTGGGGCAGTTGTGAGTTTTTTAATTCTCAATGCGGTCTTTCCCAACGGCGGTCTGATTGTATTGGGGGCGGCTTTGGCGATTGCGATTGGCTTGACCTATGCCGCCGATTATCTGGCAAAGAAGTATTGGCCCAGCAATCGCTATATTCAATTCCTGGATGACATGATTCAGCTTGTGCAAGCGAACAAGGTGCAAAGCGAGATTGATGCCCAGCAGAATGTCAATCTGCTCATGTGGCATTTTGAGGCGAGGCGGCATCCGCGTGTCCCTAAAGGCTGGTATGTGGTTGCCAATGCACTGGAGCAGGAGGGCGAATACATTGTGACCTACAGCATCGCCTCGCCCCAGGACTTTGAGGCCTTGCCGCTGTCGCGCTTGTCTACCAAATTCCAGCGCAAAAAAAGCAAGCGCGGCGAAACCCGCGACCTGCGTGCGGCCGGCAGCATCCGCCGCATTGAGCAGGCGGAATTTCATCGCGGCGAACTCGGCGCCGAGATGTCGCTGGAAGATTATCAGGCTTATCTCGATTATCTCACCGATACCTATACTTCATGGATGCCTAAAGACAAATGATGCCCTGTCGCAGAATGATTTTCTGCCTGGTCTGTCTGCTGGCGCAGGGCCTATCGCTGTTGGCGCAGACTGACGCGATTGAGCCTGGCAGCATCATCGAGGCGACGCTTGCGAGCCATGAGACGCATCGCTATCAACTCCGTGCCTTGAAATTGACCCTGATTTCCTTTCGCGTTGAGGCGCTGGCGGCGGGCTTTGACCCCGTGCTTGAAGTCTTTGACAGTTCGGGCAAGCTGATTGTCAGTAACGATGATTATGCTTATCCTGATGTGCTCGATGCCATTATTCAGGCATTCATCATCCCACTAACCGATACCTATACGGTCCAGGTGAGCGGTTTTGACGGCACCGGCGGCGGTTATCGGCTGCTACTGCTGCCAGGTTACGACAGTCTGGCTTGGCAGGACAGGACGATGGCGCAGTCCGATTGGGAGGTGGTCTACAGCGAAACTGCTGTTGTTCAGCCGAGCGATGGGGGGTTGGTGCTTGAAATGGAGGGCGCATCCAAGTCAGCATCTTTGGTTGGCCGGCACTTGCCGACAGAGCGGGACTTTTATTTTGAAGCTGCCTTCGACAATGTGGTTTCCGCGCCGAATGGACAGGTGGGCATACTCTTCCGTTATCTCAGCCCAGAGCGGTATTATCGCCTGCTGTTGAACAAACGGGGTTACTGGCGCATGGAGCGGGTCGAGGGCGCGGAGACAGTCACTGTTCGGAATTGGAATACACATCCGGCAATCGCTCCTGGCGAAACCGACTTTCGTTTGGGTGTTTTGGCAAGTGGACAACTCTTTGATATTGTGTATAACGGTCAGGTGGTTGGCACGGTCATTGAAAACCGCATCGTGGAAGCTGGCGGTGTGGGCATCACCACAACCACCGACGACTCCTTTGGCAGCCGACTGTCCTTTGTGGTGAGGGAAGCGACCATGACGCTGCCGACCCGTGTGGATGGCGATTTATTATTCCCGCAGCAGCTTGTGGCCGGCAGTTATACCGCGCTGGCTAATTCGCTGGCGCGACAGCAGATGATTCCAGCCACTGGCGAGGTAAAGCTGACCTTGCCCAAAAGCACAGTACGCGATATTCCGCCCGGTGTGACGCGGTTTCCGGTTGGGTTCGGCATCACCTTTGCCGAATTTGTCATCGGTATGACCCTGAGCTATGAAACGAGAGCCAGCGCCGCCGGCTGCGGCATCATTTTCCATTATGCTGACGAGAAAAATTACACGCTCGCCTATATCAATGCTGCTGGCGAGTATGGCGTGTCCCGCCGCCAGGGCGATGCCTTCCAGCCCGGCATCTATGGCAGCAATCTGACACCAGCGCAAAAATCACAGAGTTTGCTGGTCATTGTTTATGACGGAATGCTGCATTATTACATTAACTATTTGCATGTCGGCACGATGCCTTACCAGCCGCTAAGCGGTGAACTCGGCATAGCTGTGGTGAACTTCGAGCAGGCAGACACAACCTGCGTCTTCGAGAATCTCTGGCTGTGGAGTCTGGATGAGGCAGCTTCCTAGCCAACCGCATCTTTGCTAACTGCGCATGACGCTGCCGAGTGCGGCACAGCCCGGGCACGAGCCGTCAGGCCGCAAGAGGGCATAGCCCCCCATCGGGTCACTATCCCAGCGCGAGAAGTTGACATTCCAGACAATCATCATGGCCACTTGTCCCGATTGCGCCGACAGGGCGGCGGCATCCGCCAGCCAGGCGGCCTGCTGCGCTACTGTGACCTGATTAGCCCAGCTAAAGTTTGCTGGAATCGGAGCGTTCATACCCTCACCGCTCAGATAGCCCAGTTCAGTCCAGCAGACCCTCTTGTTGGGGAAGAACTGGATGCCGCGATTGAGCATGGAACTGAAGTATTGCGTTGGGTAATAGTTGCGCGGGTCGCCACTGTTGGTGCGAGGACTGACGATACCCTCGTTGTAGTGCAAGCCGAGACAGTCCATATAATTGGTGGCGCCGGCTTGTGCCATCTGCTGCATAAAAACATCATCGTTGCAAACTTGCGCCGTACATCCAGCAGCGCCAGCGTAACCAGTTGGCGCGGGGGCGCCGCTGATAATGAGGGTGCCGGGGTTGGCAGATTTAATGGCATTGTAAGCCGCTGCCAGCAGTCGAACATAACTGCCGCCATTGATTTGCCCGCTGGGCCATTCACGGTCCAGATTGGGCTCGTTCCAAACCTCGATGGCATCGGCGCCAGCGCTGGCAAGCTGTGCCGCAAATGCCGAGAAGGCTGCGATGTAGCCATCAAAGTCGTCAGCGAGCGCATTTTTGTCGCCCACCAGACCCAGCAGAATCTTGAAGCCATTGCTGTGAGCGGCGTTGATGAATTCGACGCCTTTGCTAACGCCAGCATAGAGCGGCAGCTGCTTCTTGACCCAGGTCATGCCAGCGGAACGCATGAGGTCGATGGCCTGCGGCGTCAGGCCATCCACATGACCGCCCAAGGCAAATCCCGCGACACTGGCAGCGCCGACAACCGCTTGGGGCAGGTTAGCTGTCGCTTCGGCGGGGGTATCTGTGGGCGCAGCCGGCGCAGGGGGCGTGACTTCATCACAGATAACCGAGTCCTTGAGGTCGAAGCTCACCCGCGCCTGATACCGTTTGCCCGAAACATCCGTAATCGTAAATGTCCAGCCAGACAGAATATCGGCGCGTTTCTGAAGCATCGGGATGTCGGCTGCACAGCTGTCAATGCCAAATGAGCCGTATTGTTCCCAGTTCGCCTGCGTACTCCAGTCATCCTGATAAAAGCGCCATCTGACGATTCGGAGGGTCGAGCCGCGCTCTTCCTCAATGAGGTCACGGGTGATTTGCAGGGCGCGTTGAATCGGGTCGCTGGATGATATGTCTTGTTCTTGCGCCAGCGACAGCGAGACCAAGCTCAGCAGAAGCAGCATGAGCAGGAACATTCTCGATAATTGATTGGGACAGCGCGTCGATTTTATCTGCATAAGAATCCTCTTGGTGCATTGCCAGTTCACAAGGGCTAAACCTTAAACTGAATTTGCCAGTTTTACCACAGTCTTTTGGCGCTTGTATGCTGTCTAGTCTCTCGGTATGGTGAAGTAAAATGTGGAGCCGCTTCCGATTTGGCTTTTGACCGAGATTTCCCCCCCGTGAGCTTCTACAATTGCTTTGACCAGGTACAGGCCCAAGCCAGTTCCCTGCGTGCGGCGCGTCAGCTTGTCATCAATGCGATAGAAGCGGTCAAATATATTCTCGATTTGGTCTTGAGGGATGCCAGCGCCCTCATCGCGCACAAACAGGGTCACATTTTTCTTGCTGAAGCGTCCGCCGACTGTGATGGTTTTGTTTGGCGGGGAATACTTGATGGCGTTAGTCAGCAAATTGTCGATGACCTGCCGCAGACGCACCTCGTCGCCTTGAATCACCGGGAAATTGTCCGGGAAGCTGAGTACGATGGGATGTTTGGTCTGGCCTTCCAAACGACTGACCGACTGCGCTGCCAGCCGCTCAAGCTGTGTGTCGGCGATATTGAGCCGAAGCTCGCGGGATGCCTGTATTTTGTTAGCTGTCAAGAGGTCTTCGACCAGATTCGTGAGGCGGTCTGCCTCCTCTTCGATAATCACCATCTTGTCCCGAACAATGCTGCTTTCCCATTCCACATCATCGCGTGCCAACGTGCTGGCGTAGCCCTTGATAATGGCAATCGGCGTGCGCAGTTCATGGTGAATCGTTGAGATAAAGATGCTTTGCATCTCTTGCGCCTTGCGGAAATTGGTGATGTCGCGCACGTTGGCGATGATGCTCTCCAGGCGGCCATCTCCTGTCAGCAGCGGCGCATAGGTGATGCCAATGCTCAGCTTTATGCCGTCGCGGCGAAGCAAATCGCCCTCGACATACAGCGTTTCGCCCCGCTTGTCATCGGCAGCGGCTTGCGCCCAGCCCGAATCCAGGGCGGTTTCCAGGTCTTGGCTTTCCAGCTTGTCCCAGTCAATGACCTCATGTTTTGGCCGACCCATCACATCTTCTGTGCGCCAGCCGGTCATGCGTTCAAATGCCATATTGACCTGCTGGAAGGTCAGGTCGGGATTGAGGATGAAAACGCCATCGCCACTGTTATTCAGAATGGCTTCCAGGCGCTGGCGTTCCTGATTGATATGTCCGTATAACTGGGCATTATGGACGGCAATGGCGGCTTGGTCGGCAAAACTCTGCAAGGTATTCAAATCGTCGGGGGTGATGGTGGTTTGGTAGGAGCGAAAGACGATGAGCAAGCCGAGCGGATCCTGGGCAAAGACCAGAGGCATGGCAATCGACTGTTCGAGTTTGGCATCAATGGCGTCGGTCATCTCACGCAGCTTGGCATTGAGAAATTCACGGCTGAAACCCTCTTCGCTGCCGCCCTTCATCAATTCATACAATTTTTGGTTGAGTTCGGGAACGACATCGGATGCAATGCCGGTGTAAGCGCGAACATAGAACATCCCATCATGTTTGTCGACCAGGGCGACGATGCCAACCCGTCCAGCCAGCATGACAACCGAGGCATGCAAGACCCGCCGCAAGACCTCGCTTAAATCAAGCTGAGCGGTAATGGCGCGGGTAATCTCCAGAAGGAAATCGCGCTGCTGGGTTCGCAGGTCGGGTCGCATTAACATGGCTTGATTGTATCATGCCCTGGATTTGACGGCATGGAATCGGTTTGATTCTACCGGGCTTCTAACGCTTAAAACAGTCTGTCAAGCTCGCTGATGTCCATGTGTCCGCCCTGTGTCGCCACCAGCGCCGCTGCGCCCACCAGGGCAACATCATCGCCCAATGCCGCTCTTTCGATTTTAAGCCTGGCCGTATAGGAATCATCCAGCACATGGTCGCGGATGGCTTGGCGCATCGGCTGGAACAGCAGGTCGCCCGTTTTGGTGACGCCGCCGCCCAAGACGACAATCTGCGGATTGAACAAATGGAGCGCGGTCACAATGCCCAAACCCATCATCCGCCCGGCATAAGCGAGTTGCCTGATGGCTGCGCGGTCTCCCTGGGCAGCTGCCTGCCCGACCACTTTCGCGTCAATTTTGCTTAAATCGCCATTCACCAGGCAGGTGATGAGGGATTTTTCGCCGGCTTGGATATGCTGTTTCGCTCGGCTGGCAATGGCAGGCCCGGCAGCTTCAAGCTCCAGTGTCGATACTTTGTCCTGTTCAACGATGACAGGTATGTGTCCCAACTCCGCCGCCAGCCCTTCCTGGCCCAGCAAGAGCCGCCCGTCGCAAATCATGCCGCTGCCGATGCCCGTGCTGATGGTGATGTAGACGACATGGCGATAACCCTGCGCCGCGCCTTTTGATGCCTCTGCCAGCGCAGCCACATTGGCATCATTGCCGATAAACACAGGCAAAGCAAACTCTGCTTGAATGATTTCGCCCAGGGGGACATCGTGCCAGCCCTTCAGATTGGGGGGCGCGATAATAACGCCTGTGGCTGGATTCAGCGGGCCCGGTGACGAAAAGCCAATCCCCAATACCGCGTCTCGATTCGCGGGCATGACCTTGTGAATATATGTTTTGATGCGATTCAAGGTTGGCCGCAAACCTTCATTCGCCAGCGTTAAAGTGTTTTCACGCTGGAGCAGCTTGAGCCGGTGGTCATATCGCGCGGTGCGAATCTGTGTACCGCCTAAATCTACGGCGATAATCTCTTTTGGCATGGGGACTTCCTCTCCCGTCGAGCATCAATAAAAGAACGTACTTGCCATCTAACTTGAAGCGCTTCATTCACCCTGATAGAATAGCATGAATTCCAGCCAGTATTAAGTTCGATAGTTTGGACGATTGGGGAAAGTTGATGGCGCGTCTTACACCGATGCGGCGGCAATATCTGAATATCAAGAGCCAGTATCCAGACTGCATCCTGATGTTTCGTATGGGTGATTTTTATGAGATGTTTGACGAAGATGCCGAAATTGCCGCCCGCGAACTTGACATTACCTTGACCTCGCGTGTGCAGAGTAAAGGCAGCGCCAAGATACCTATGGCGGGCGTGCCTCATCATTCGGTGGACGGCTATATCGCCAAGTTAATCGAAGGCGGCTATCACGTCGCGGTTTGCGACCAGGTGAGCGAGCCAACCGGTCGCGGGATTGTCGAGCGGGAAGTGACGCGCGTGATGACCCCTGGCACCGTCGTCGAGCCATCACTTTTGGAAGAAGGCAAAGCCAACTATCTGATGGGGATTCTGCCAGTGGGCGACCCGAAGACGGGGCGCTGGACAAAAGCAGGCATCGCTTTTGCCGATATTTCTACTGGTGAATTCAGCGCCACCCAATTTGAAGGCGAAGATGTGGGGATGCTGGTATTCGAAGAACTGGCGCGGGTGGCGCCGCGGGAAGTCATCATGCCAGAGAGTTGGCATCAACGCGGCGTTACCTTGCCCGAAGGCATTCACCTCAGTTCGGTGCAGGATTGGACTTTTGAATTGGCTGGCGCCGAACAGTTGCTGCGGGATCATTTTCGGGTGAGTACACTGGATGGCTATGGATTGCAAGGTCAAGCCTACGCGGTGTCGGCGGCGGGCGGGGTCTTGCAGTATCTGCGCACGACGCAGAAAAATTCGCTCGGTCAACTGGTGAATATCCGCTCTTATTCGACTGCTGCCTTTATGGTGCTGGATCAATTTACGCGCCGCAACCTCGAACTGGTGGAGACCATCCGCCAGCGCAAGACACAGGGCAGCCTGCTGGGTATTTTAGACCGTAGCGTGACGGCGATGGGCGCTCGCCTGCTGCGAACCTGGATTAACCAGCCCTTGCTGGAAATCAAGCGGCTGAATGCCCGTTTGGATGCGGTCGAGGCCTTGACAAGCGGTGATATACTGCGTGATGAAATCGCGGCTGAATTGAAGCAGATTGCCGATATTGAACGGCTCACCAATCGGATTGTCATTGGCAAGGCGGGTCCGCGCGATTTGGCTGCCTTGCGAAATGCGCTGGCGGTTGTCCCGCAGTTACGGGGATTGATTGAAGGGCTTGTCAATTTGTCCGCCATTGCCGAGCGGCTCGACCCCTGCGAGCCGGTGTTCGACCTGATTACCTCTGCCATTGTGGATGACCCGCCAGCAGCAGCGAATACGATTGGCATCATTCGCGCCGGCTATTCGGCTGAACTGGATCATATTTTTAAGTCGAGCAAGGATGCGCGAGACTGGATTGCCGACCTGGAGTCGCATGAGCGCCGCCGCACGGGCATTGCCAGCATCAAGGTCAGTTTTAATAAAATTTTTGGCTATTATATCGAGGTGCCCAAAGCGCATACTGACAAAGTTCCTGAAGATTATGTCCGCAAGCAGACGCTGGTCAATGCCGAGCGTTACATCACGCCCGAACTCAAGGAATATGAGGCGCTGGTTCTTCATGCCGAGGAAGAAATTCTGGAGACCGAGCGGCGCTTGTTTGCCGACCTTTGTCAGCAAGTGGCAAAGTACCGCAGCAGCTTGCTGACAACCGCTCGCGCCATCGCGCATTTGGATGCGTTTCTGTCCTTGGCGGAGGTCGCGGTGCGGGAAGGGTATGTGCGGCCGCAGCTGACCGAAGACAATGTGCTGCATATCAAGGCGGGCAGGCATCCAGTGGTCGAGAAACTGATGGAAGGCACAACCCGCTATGTCGCCAATGACAGCCGCTTTGACAGCGCGGCGCGGGTGCATATCATCACTGGGCCCAACATGTCCGGCAAATCGACCT
Source organism: Aggregatilineales bacterium (assembly GCA_965214515.1). Lineage (GTDB taxonomy): Bacteria > Chloroflexota > Anaerolineae > Aggregatilineales > Phototrophicaceae > UBA6055. The sequence continues at coordinate 1,322,017 of OZ243955.1, read as the reverse complement.
ACATTCGGCAGGTTGCGATTATGACCCTGATGGCACAAATTGGAAGTTTTGTGCCAGCGAATTCGGCGACGATTGGCTTGGTGGATCGCATTTTTGCGCGAATCGGAGCGCAGGACGAAATCCATGCTGGCCAAAGCACATTTATGGTCGAAATGGTGGAAACAGCCCGTTTGCTTTCTGGCAGCACCGAACGCAGCCTGCTGATACTGGATGAAATCGGGCGCGGCACATCCACTTATGACGGCCTGGCGATTGCGCGGGCGGTCATCGAATATATCCACAATAACCCGCGCCTAAACTGTCGGACATTGTTCGCCACCCATTATCACGAATTAACTGAATTGCCGAATATCCTGCCGCGCACCATCAATCATAATGTGGCGGTGGCCGAGCAGGGGGAGGACATTGTGTTTTTGCACAAGGTCAAGCCCGGCAGCGCCGACCAAAGTTATGCGGTGCATGTGGCGCGGTTGGCGGGAATGCCCCGTTCGGTTGTGGAACGGGCGCGTGAATTGTTGCTTCAGCTGGAAAGGGATGGCAGCGATTTTGCGCTGTATAAGCCGAAAAATGACCGCAAACAACTCAGCTTCTTTGATGTGCCAGAGAACCCGGCATTAGACGTGCTGCGTGCTTTGGAAGTGGATAATCTCAGTCCACTGGAAGCGATTACCCAGCTTTATGAACTCAAGCGAATGGCTGCCGAGGATTAGATGGACGCATCCAAAACGATTGTGATTGCGACCCATCGGCGCTCCGGAACCCATTGGACGATTGATGCGCTGCGCAGCAACAGCCCTGATATTTGCAATGCCTTTTTGACGCTGGAACGCATTGAAGCCAGCCACGATGCCCCGATTCCCCTGGATGACTTTCGCAGGCAGCTGGAATCGCTGGAAGGGCGGGTGATTATCAAGGTGCATGACCTGCCCGCAGCGACTTATTGGAAAGGTGAGGCGGAACGAAAATTTGCCCGCTCGGTTTTGGGCAGCTCGCCCGTTATTTATGTGCATCGGGACGGGCGCGATGTGATGGTGTCCTTATATTATTATATGCAGTCCTTTAGCGAGATGGTGAAAGGACAGTCATTTTCAGAGTTTCTGCGCGGGGAGGCGTCTCTGGATGGTGTCGCCACCGGCTTGAGCCGCCCAGCTTATTGGGCGCATCATGTGGTCGCCTGGCTGGCACAGCCGAACTTGCTGGCGGTCTCGTATTGGGCGCTGGAATCGGATTATGGGGCGACGCTGCGTCAAATGGCGGATTTCCTGGAGGTGAGATTAAATCGTTCCTTGCAGAAAATCGGGCTGCCGACCGCTCAAAAAAAGCCAACTTATTACCAGCGAATAAAATGGAAACTGGGTCTCAAGCCAAAGAGGCTGTCCTCGGCGGTGCAGCCCCGCCGCGGCAAAAGTGGCGATTGGCAGGCTCACTTTAACGAGCATGACCTTGCCTTTTTCATGTCTGAGGCGGGCGAAGTGATGCGGCGATTGGGTTATTTGGAATGATTGTCTTCAGTTTCCGCCGTTCATCGTCGCTGCCCGAAAAGCAACCAATTGGTGGATTTCGTAGAAAAGTGTCAAGAGCATCAACAGGTAGACAGTGTGAAACACTTTGATTGGGCGTTGAAATAGCGTAAATTGAAGCGACTGTATCTGCGGGGAATGCAAGGCAAGCCCGATTGTCCATAATAGCGGGATGACTAATGCCAGAAATGTTCGGGGTCCTTTGCCTATGACGGGTATATACCAGACAAACGACAAAGCATACAGCGCGAAAAACAAGAGAACGTACCAGACAATGTGTATGTATTTGTAACTATTTCGCAACCGTATGCCTTTGAACAACAGTGTTGGCAGACTAAGCGCAAGAACAATCAGACTCAATCCGACTTGACTGCAATAGCCATACCTATATCTGCTCCATCTGCCGTAGCATCCAGACCAGAGTATTTGTGTGATGCCTCGCCCGAGTCGGTCGACAATTTCATCTGCTGAATGTTCATCAAGGTATTTGCTTAAACTGGGTATTTCTTCGTGGGTCATGTGGGGCCAACCTCTTCTGTCGCCCGCAAGCCGCGTACCATTTTTAACTTCCGCCCAAGAATCATACCACATATAGAAAGTAGCATTGACGTTGTAGAAATAGGAGCCGTATTTTTCTTTGCTCTCCTGAAAATAGGGGAACAGCAAAATCATAAACACCGCGAGCGGCGCGAGGGCATAGTAAAGGATTTGCCTGACTTGTTCACGGCTTAAACTGCGGCTAAACAACTTGAACAAAAACAGAATGCCGTAACTGCTTACGAAGATGAATAAGCCCGGCAAGGCGCTGGCTTTGCTGAGGTGTGCCAAGGCAAACAAAAGGCCAACTCCAATGGATTTGTACCATTTGGGGGATATGAGTGTATCGAGCGACAGGATGAAGGCAAAACCAAACAAGGTGTAAAACAGAAGTTCGGTTTGGAAGTAGGGAGATTTGATGGCAAATACGAGAAAAGCAATCACTAGCATCGCATAAAAAGCATAGATTTTGGAGAACTTTGCGAAAAAAGTGATTCCAAGCGCGAGCAGGCAAACTAAAGATAAAGCTATATTGAGTTGCTTGCCCTGTTCAAAAAATGCTTCGTCATCCATCTCGGGCGAGTAAAACAAAGCCTGGATAAAGGGATAAAGCGGCATTCGATTGCGTGAGCCAGTGTATTGCAGATGGGTTTCATATGCTTCCCTTGCAAAATTCATGTATGCGCTTTGATCGTTTCTGGTCAAATCGCTGTTGACTTTGCTTTGCTGTTGGGCGGCTTGCAGATACAGCTGGAGGAAAAACAGCCCAATGCCCAGCGCCAGCAGTGCTTTCCCGATGTGTTTGGCGTTAATGAAGGCTAACACGTTTCACCCCCTGCGGAGCGGGCGACTTCGCGGCGGGGTGATGGGTCGATTGGGTTATTTGGAATGATTGTCTTGGGACAGGCATTTATTTGCCGCCGTATAGCAGTACCGTACGATAAGTGGCAAGCTGGTAGATTTCAAAGAACACGATTATGATCATCACCCCATAAACAATGTAGATAACGCGAATTGGGCGCTGGAATAATGTAAGTTGCCAAGATTGCATCCGCGGCGAATGAATGGTGAATCCAGTTATCCATAGCAATGGAATCATCAATGACAGGGTAGTTCTGGGCCCTTTGGCGATAGGTGTGTACCATATCAATGAGGCAAGGTACGCTATAAAAAACAACAGGACATACCAGACAATGTGCCAATGCTTGTAACTGCTTTGCAACTGGCAACCTTTGAGAAGCATCGGCAGACTAAGTGCAAAGACAAGCAACTCCAATCCGACTTGAGCGCAATATCCGTACACATAGTTCCAATTTCTGTTGACAGCAGCACAGCTGTAAGCGTGCAGTTGGATAATGTTGTCCCTGAAGCGCCGGAGTACCTCATGCAATGAATGTTCCTCAAGGTACTTGCTTAAACTGGGCAGTTCGTCTGTGGGCAAATTAGCCCAACCCCCTTGTTCCTCCACCAGCTTGGTGGCATTGCTGGCTTCCTCCCACGAATCATACCACATATAAAAAGAGGTGTTGATATTGTAGAAATAAGCGCCGTACTTTTCCTTGCTCTCCTGAAAATAAGGGAACAGCAAAATCATAAACACCGCGAGCGGCGCGAGGGCATAACAGACCGTCCTGATTACCCATTTTTGTTCCAGCTTACCGTTGAACAACCTGAGCAAAAACAGGAGGCCATAACTGCTTATGAAAATAAACAAGCCTGGCATGGCACTGGCTTTGCTGAGGTGTGCCAGCGCAAACAAAAGGCCGACCCCAATGGACTTGTACCATTTGGGGGATATGAGCGTATCGAGCGACAGGATGAAGGCCAAGCCAAACAAGGTATAAAACAGAATCTCGGTTTGGAAGAAGGGAGCTTTGATGGCAAATACCAGAAAGGCGATTACTAACATGGAATAGAAGGCATAGATTTTGGAGAACTTTCTGAAAAAGACGATGCCGAGCATCCATAAACAAGCTAAAGATAAAATGACGTTGAACTGTTTCCCCTGTTCGAAAAATGCTTCGTCATCCATTTCGGGCGAATAAAACAAAGCCTGAATAAAGGGATAAAGCGGCATACGATTGCGGTCTCCTGTGTATTGAAAATTAGTCAGATATGCCTGCTTTGCAAAATTCATGTATGCGCTCTGGTCACTTCGGGTCAAATCGCTGTTGACTGCGCTTTGCTGGCGGGCAATAACCAGATACAGCTGGAGGAAAAACAGCCCAATGCCCAGCGCCAGCAATACTTTCCCGATGTGTTTGGCGTTAATAAAAGCCAAGTTGCTAATCTCCTCCTGGCGAATGAGCGGCTTCGGGGCGGGGCGGGGGGATTTCCGCTTCGTCGGCTGGAATCATCCCCTCGGAAAGCAAGACCCGCTTAAAGGCGACAATCGCAACTTCAATCATATCCAGGCTGGGTTCATTAGTCGTCAAGTGTTGAAGCGCTAGATTGGGCTGGATCGTAAAGCGAATCCAGGGTTTGTCAAGGTTGGCGGCGCTGTATTTCAGGAATTCATAAGCGACGCCGGCAATAACCGGGATGAATAGCACCCGCGAGAGAATCAAAAGCGCAAATGGCGGCCGGCCAATCAATGAAAACAGGAACACACTGACAAATACAACCGTCAGCAGGAAAGCCGTCCCGCAGCGCGGATGCTCAATCGGGTAGCGGCTGACAGTTTCGGGGATGAGTTCGTCGCCGGCTTCATAGGCGTTAATCGTCTTGTGCTCGGCGCCGTGATAAGAGAAGATGCGTTTGCCATCGCCCGTGCGGCCAACAAACCAGATATAAACCACCAGAATCGCCAACTGTATGATGCCTTCAATCAGGTTAATGACAAAGGCATCAAAGCCAATCGGCAGTGCTTCGTATGCCAGGAAGCTGCTGCTCTCGCTGGCAACAGCGATTTCATTGCCGTCTTCATCAACGATAATCTCGCTTGCGGTGGTGCTGAGACCGAGCAGATTGCCAATGCCGGTGGCGGCGGTGGTGGGCAGCAGGAAAAAGATTCCCAGCCCGATGAGCAGGGAAATGGCGATGGTCGCCCAGCCGATGGGGCCATTAAAACTGATGTCCTCTTCTTCATCCAGCGCAACATCAGCCGACCACATCAAGGCACGAATGCCAAGCCCCAGCGCATCCCACAAGCCAACCAGTCCACGCAGAAAGGGTGTGCGGGCGATGCGTCCACGATACAGCGTGGCGCTAAGCCCTTGTTCGTGGATGACAATCTGTCCTTTGGGGTCGCGCACGGCGACTGCCATGGAGTGTGCGCCGCGCATCATCACGCCTTCAATGACGGCTTGCCCGCCATAAGAAAATTTTAGCTCGCCCGCCGCCCGTTTTGGTTTTTGTTCCAAGGTTGCCCCCTGTTAAGCGTTCAATATCATCATGTTCACGGCTTCAATCTGCACAATATACGCCGTTTGCTGGTCAAGCTCAAGGCGAGAAGCTCAGACATGAGCCGCCGGGCGAATATCCAGCAGCTGCATTTGCAGGCTGCGATAGCCGTTCCATTCATTCATTTCCAAATGATAGGCGACATCTACGCTGCGTGAGAACTCCGCGGCGCGGTCGCCTGTGCCAAAGCTGATGGCGTCGATGGGAGGTTTTCCGTTTCGCGCGAATTTGAGTTTGAGATGTGCGCCATCTTTACCAACCCGGTAACACTTGACCGCATTCAAGTTCCTGCTCATAAAAGCCGCTGGCGGGTTTTTCTGTCCGGTTGGCTCAAGGGCGCTCACAGCATAGGCCAAATCTTCGCTCAGGTCATCCAGTTGCAGTTCCTGGTCGAGGTGGAGTTTCGGGCGCAGGTCTTGCCCGTCAAGCGATTCCGCCACGATTTGCTCCAGTTTTTCGCGCAAGACCCCCATGTTGCGGTTATCGACCGTAAATCCGGCGGCCATCGCATGGCCGCCATGTCGAACTAACAGGTCGGCGCATTGGTCGAGTGCCTGCGTGATATGAAATTCAGGGATGCTGCGGCAGGAAGCGCGGCTTTCCTTAGCGCCCATTTCGAGGATAACTGTCGGGCGATAATGTTCTTCTGTCAGCCGTCCCGCCACCAATCCGACGACCCCGGCATGAAAATCCTCATCGCCCTCAAATATCAAAGACAGGTTTTCCACCGCTTCGATTTGCGCATTGACGGCTGTCTGCACCTGACGGGTGAGGTCTTGTCGCCACGAATTGAGCCTTTGCAATTCCTGTGCATGGGGTTCGGCTTCGGAGAGGGTTTTGGCGGATAGCAGGTTGTAAGCAACCCAAGCCGATTTGAGACGGCCGGCGGCATTAATGCGCGGACCAAGCCCAAAGCCGATATTCGGCGCTTTGATTTGACCCGCCGTCAGCCTGGCGACTGCTGCGAGCGCCTGAATGCCGGGGCGGCGCATCTCGTTGATGGTCTGCAAGCCATGCTTGACCAGACGCCGATTCAGGCTGTCGTTTAAGGGCACCACATCGGCAACCGTACCGAGCGCGACTAAATCGAGCAAATCAGACAGACGCAGGCTGTCAGGATAATTGGCGCGGTCCTTGTGCCAGCGATGCAGCAGCAGCGCCTTTGCCAGCATAAAGGCAACCCCTACGCCTGCCAGACTGGGACTGCCTGGGCAATCCGACTGCTGGGGATTGATGACAGCCAGCGCCGCGGGGATTTCTGGGCCTATCGAATGATGGTCGGTGACAATCATATCAAGACCGAAGAGCCGACCAGCGCGAACTTCATTCACCGAACGAATCCCGCAATCGACGGTGATGACCAATTTTGCGCCCTGTTCAGCCAAAAGCTCAAGCGCCCCTGTGTTGAGACCATATCCTTCCTTGAAGCGGTCGGGAAAGTAAGCTGTGACCCTGGCGCCCAGTTCGGTCAAGACCTGTGTCATCAGCGCCGCCGCAGAGACCCCGTCAGCATCAAAATCGCCATAAACCACGATGGGTTCATGCGCGGCGATGGCGGCGCTAATCCGCTCGACCGCCTTGTCCATGTCTTTCATGCTGCGGGGGTCTTCGGGCAGGTCGTTTTGATACAGGAAACGTTGGGCGTCCTCGGGTTCTTTGAAACCGCGATTGAACATGATTTGAGCGAGGATGGGGTGGACATCCCGGTTTCCATAAAGATAGGATGCGGGAGCTTGGGGCGCAAGCACCCATTCTTTTTCGGTCATAGACTGCATCCGTATAATTTCATAAAATAATGACTTGATACTACCATTGACAGGGATGAGGAACAAGGCAAGGTATGGCAAGGATTGTCTTTATGGGAACGCCTGATTTTGCCGTTCCCACTTTAGCGGCGCTTATTGCCCACCACGATGTCATGGCGGTCCTGACCCAGCCTGACCGTCCGGCTGGACGCAGCAAGCAGCTTCGACAATCTCCAATCAAGCGCATGGCGGCCGCGGCCGGGCTGCCGATTTTCCAGCCAAAGCGCATCCGCCAACGCGAAGCGATTGATGCGCTGAAGCAATGGGAGGCCGACTTTTTTGTGGTGGCAGCCTTTGGGCAGATTTTGCCGCAGACTGTGCTGGATTTACCGAAATGCGCCGCGCTTAATGTCCATGCTTCGCTGCTGCCACGCTGGCGGGGGGCGGCGCCGATTCAGGCGGCCATCCGTGCTGGCGATGCCGAAAGCGGCATTACCATTATGATGATTGATGCCGGGCTGGATACGGGGCCGATGCTGGCAAAACGCTCGATTCCGATTGAAAAAACCGAAACCGGCCAAAGCCTGCACGACAAATTGGCACACCTTGGCGCGGAACTGCTCATCGAGACCCTGCCAAAAGTTCTGTCTGGCAAAATCAAACCGCAAGTACAGGACGAATCGCGGGCGAGCTATGCGCCGCGAATCAAGAAAGAGGATGGCAGAATCGAGTGGTCGGGTTCGGCGGCTGCGATTGAGCGCTGGGTGCGTGCCTTCAAGCCCTGGCCTGGCACCTTCACTCACTGGCATGGCCAACAGCTTAACATCCATGCTGGCTGGGAGGGGCCTGGGCTTGCCAATCCAGGACAGGTCATTGAGCGCGGGGGACAAATTGCCATCGGCACTGGGGCTGGCTTGTATTATCCGACCGAGCTTCAGTTGGCGGGCAGGAAGCGGATGTCAATCGTCGACTTTGCCAACGGTTACAGCGATTTTGTCGGCGCCCTGCTCGGAAACTAAAAATTGATGGAAAAAACAAAAATCGCGTCCAATCAGCAGCCTTTTCTTAGCCAACCTCATCGTACTATTCTCGTTCTCTCGGTGCCGGTCTTGTTTTCTCTGATAGCCGAGCCAGTGACTGGGCTGATTGACACTGGCTTTGTGGCGCAGCTGGGCAAAACCTCGCTGGCGGCGCTGGGCGTTGGCAGCGGTGTCCTGTCGTTAATCTTTTGGACATTCGCATTCCTGGGCGTTGGCACGCAAACCGAAGTCGCCCAAAGCTATGGCAAGGACAATATCGCTGACTCCATCAAAGCCGTCAGCCTGGCGCTGGTGCTGGGGGTGCTGGCGAGTCTGGTGCTGGTTGCCCTGCTGATTCCGGGCGCATCGCTGGCATCACAGGTATTGGGCGCAGAGGGCGAGGTGCTGGAATTGGCGACGCTTTATGTGCAGCTGCGCCTGCTGGGTGCGCCTGCTGTCATCGTGACCATTGTTGGCTTCGGCGCTTTGCGCGGCATTCAGGATATGAAAACAGCCCTGTGGGTTGCTCTGGGGATTAACATCACCAACGTTGTGCTGGATTATCTGTTTATCTTTGGCGGCTTCTTTATTCCGGCGATGGGCGTGGGTGGCGCGGCGCTGGCGAGTTCGCTGAGCCAGTGGCTTGGGGCTATCTGGATGCTGTGGGAAGTGAAGCGCAAATTAGGCTTTACCCGTGAGATAGACCTGCGGCACGGGGTCAGGCTCATCAAGGTAGGGCGTGATTTGTTTATCCGCACGGGTCTATTGACCCTGTTCATGCTGCTGGGGACCCGCGTCGCCACGCAAATAGGCGCAGAGGCCGGCGCGGCGCATCAGGTCATCCGTCAGGTGTGGTTCTTTACGGCGCTGGTGCAGGAAGCATTTGCCACCACAGCACAGAGTTTGGTCGGCTATTTCTTTGGGGCGGGGCAGATGCGTCATGCCAGGCGCGTCGCCACACTGACCACTTTCTGGAGCCTTGGCGCGGGTGTCTTGCTCATGCTTGGGATGCTGGTCACGACGCCATGGGTGACAGAAACATTCGTGCCAGAAGATACGGTCGCCGTTTTTCTGGCAGCGTGGATGGTGGCCTCCTTGTCTCAACCACTCAATGCTATTGCGTTCATCACCGATGGAATCCATTGGGGAACCAGCGATTATGGCTTTCTGCGCAATGCGATGATAGCGGCAACCGCCTGCGGTTTCGTGGGCTTGCAGCTGATTGCGACTGATCATCCGAATGCGTTCACCAGCGTTTGGCTGGTGACGGTGCTGTGGATTGGCGTTCGCGCTCTTTGGGGGTTTCTGCGTGTGTATCCAGGAATCGGGAAGAGCCCCTTTCGCCTGGATATGGCGCAGAAGTGAGCCTGCCCGCAGGAATCACGGGCTGCTGCAACAAATTCGCCGCTCTTCCGTAAATTAAGATAAGACCGCGCCAAGAAAAGAGAGGAGATTGGAATCCTATGAACAGGAACAAACGTCTTTATCGCTCGCGCAAGAATCGTCAGATTGCCGGGGTATGTGGCGGCATTGCGGATTACTTCGCCATTGACCCGACGCTTGTTCGTTTGCTGTGGGCGCTTTTTGCCCTGGCCGGCGGCCCGGGGATCATCGTGTACATTATCTTCGCGGTGGTTGTGCCTGAAGAACCCGAATTTGTGCAAGCATCTGCTGAAAAAGTCAAGAATGAATAAATCGCTTGACTGCCTGCCCTTTTAATGGATGAAGACAGGGATACAACCCTGTCTTTTATAGCCGTCAGTTGTGGTTTGCCTTTAGAGCAAGTTGCGGATGGCTGCGCGTTCTGCCTTTAATTCGTCTTCGGATGCTTTGATTTTTGTCAGGGCATAGTCGCTCAATTTCAGCCCCTTGACTATTTCTGCACCGCCGTTCCCGTCACTTCGCAGTGGGAAGGAATAAATCAAGCCGTCTTCAATGCCATAGGGATTGCCTTCGGTCGGGATGGCGGCGCTGAACCAGTCCCCAGCGGGGGTTGGCGCAATCAGGCTGCGGATGGTATCCAGCGCAGCGCTGGCGGCGCTGGCAGCGGAGCTAAGGCCGCGTGCCTTGATAATCTCGGCGCCGCGTTTCTGCACAGTGCTGATGAAGCTGTTTTCCAGCCAATCCCGGTCAGCGATAACTGCTTCGGCCGGCTTCCCCTTGATCCTGGCATGTTCAAAGTTAGGGAATTGCGTGGCGCTGTGGTTGCCCCAAATCGCCATATTGGTAACATCAGTAACCGACACACCTGCTTTTGCCGCCAGTTGGGATTTTGCCCGATTTTCGTCGAGGCGCGTCATGGCAAACCAGCGATTGGCGGGAATATCGGGTGCGTTGGCTTTGGCAACCAGGCAGTTGGAGTTGCAGGGATTGGCGACGACGACGATGCGAATATCATCGGCGGCATAGTCGTTTAATGCCTTGCCCTGCGATACAAAAATCGGGCCGTTGGCGGCAATGAGGTCTCCTCGTTCCATGCCCGGGCCCCGCGGTCGGCCACCGACGAGGATTGCCCAGTTGGCATCCTTGAAGGCGACCTTGGGGTCATCGGATATGATGATGTCGTTGACCAGGGGCTGGGCGCTGTCCTGGAGTTCCATCACCACGCCTTGCAGGGCATCCATTGCGGCCGGAATCTCCAGGATTTGCAGGATAACGTTCTGCCCCGCGCCAAAAATCTCGCCATTGCCGATACGGAAGAGCAGGCTGTAGGCAATCTGACCGGCGCCGCCGGTCACTGCTACGCGAATGGGTTCGGTCATGGCTTCCATTTCCTCTCGAATACAGTTGTGCCATCAAAACGGAGCGATTGTACCTGATAACAGGTATTTTTCCTGTGTGCAATCTGTCCTTTTCGTCCATATCTTCGACAGAAATGATGTTGATTTGTTGATGCGATGACTGTCTAGTCGCATCAGACTTTTGGACCGCCAAGCAGGACATCTTCACTGGCCTGGTCTGCGAAGGTCCTGAAATTTGCTTTGAACATGCCAGCCAGCGCTTTCGCTTTGGCATCATAGGCATCCTTGTCGCTCCAGGTATTGCGTGGATTAAGGATTTCCGCTGGAATGCCCGCTACGCCGCCGGGAATCATCAGCCCGAAGAAGGGTTCTTCTTCAAATTCGACATCATCCAGTTCGCCAGCCAGTGCGGCCTTGACCATAAGGCGCGTATAAGACAGCTTGATGCGGCTGCCAGTGCCATATTCGCCGCCCGTCCAGCCGGTGTTGATGAGCCAGACGGCTGAGCCGTGTTTTTTGATTTTCTCTGCCAGCAATTCGGCATAAACCATGGGATGCAAGGGCATAAATGGTGCGCCAAAACAAGCGCTGAAGGTGGCTTGCGGTTCTGTTATGCCGCGTTCTGTGCCAGCGACCTTGGCGGTGTAACCGCTAATGAAGTGATACATCGCCTGCCCTGGCGACAATTTGCTGATTGGCGGCAGGACACCGAAGGCATCAGCCGTCAGGAAGATGATATTCCTGGGATGTCCACCGATGCCGCTGTCACTCGCGTTCGGAATGTAACTGATGGGATAGGCGCAGCGGGTGTTTTGGGTGTAACGGCTGTCGTCAAAATCTGGCGAGCGGTCTTCTTTCAGGGGGACGTTTTCCAAAATAGTGCCAAACATCTGTGTGGTGGCATAGATTTCGGGTTCACTTTCTGGCCGCAGGTTGATGGTCTTGGCGTAACAGCCGCCTTCAAAGTTGAAGACGCCATCGTCGCCCCAGCCATGCTCGTCATCACCAATCAAAGTACGTGAGGAATCGGCGCTTAGTGTTGTTTTGCCAGTGCCGCTCAGGCCAAAGAATACGGCGCTGTCGCCTTTGGGGCCGATATTGGCTGAACAGTGCATGGGCATGATGCCTCTGTCGGGCAGCATATAATTCATAATCGAGAAGATGCCTTTTTTTACCTCGCCAGAATACATCGTTCCGACAATGACAATCAATTGCTTCTCGATATTAACGCCGATAAATGTGCCAGTGCGCGTCCCGTCCACGTCAGGACGGGCAATCAAGCTCGGCGCCGCCAAGACGGTGAATTCGGGTACATGATGCCTTAGCTCGTCGTCTGTAGCGTGAACAAACATATTCCAGGCGAACAATGTGTGGTAGGCGACTTCGCTGACAACGCGAATGGACAGCCGATGTTTTTTATCCCAGCCAGCAAATCCGTCATATACATACAAATCACGGCGGTGGCTCAGATGATTGAGCGCTTTCTCGTGCATGTGATCGAAAAGTTCAGGGGATGTGGGCTGGTTGATGTCCCCCCACCAAATCTTGTCGATGGATGGCTCTTGGGCGACGAAGAATTTGTCCTTGGGGCTGCGACCGGTGTATTGACCGGTCAAGATGCGAATGGCCCCCTTGTTGGTTATTTCGCCCTCGCCATTGTAGATGGCATGCTCGTAGAGTTCTGGCGGATTCAGATTCCAATGAATGTGAACCCCTTTCACATCAACGGGACGCAGACCAATCGTGTCAAGTCCGACGTCACTGTGAACATGAGCTCTGGCGTACATTGTTTCTCCTTATGCGTTATGCGCTGTCTTTGGTTAGCCCTTAAATGGCTCTGGATGTATTTTATTATGGAACTTGTATGCGTTACGTCAAGCCCCGCTGGCTTATTCCAGCGAGAACTTTCTGCTATCGACATGCCATCGCTTTAGCCTTTTAAGTGAGGCTTGGCAGCGTAGCTTGTGATTTCCCAGACAGTCCGCCAGCGTTCCAGCGTGGTGATGGATGTATTCATCAGTGGCGTATCGGGCAGCTGTGCATACAGAGTCCCCAGCAGGATTTTTATGGCGGAGCCGTGCGTGACCATAGCAACGGTTTTCATATCAGGGCTGGATGTGACCTCTGTCCAGGCTGCCATCATGCGCCGCTGCACATCACCTCTGGATTCGCCGCCCGGCACTTTGTAGTCTATGTAACCCGAATCCCACATTCGATGAGCCTGCGGATGCTGCTGCTTGGCTTGTGTATAGGTCAGCCCTTCAAAGCAGCCAAATGCAATCTCTCTGATGCGGTCGTCACACTGAACGGGCTGCTTCAGCACATTGCCGATAATCTGCGCCGTTTCCTTGGCGCGTGAGAGCGGGCTGGTGAAAATGGCGTCAATGGGCTGTGACTTGAGGTGTTGTGCCAGGGCCTTGGCCTGTGTCTGCCCCTGATGATTAAGTGGAACTGACATGACACCCTGCAAGCGATGCTGGCGATTGAAATCGGTTTGACCGTGGCGAATCAATAATACTTTTTTGACCCTCATTGCGACCTTTCAGGCTTGACGGATGGACTGCCAAAGAGCAAAATTCAATATGTGTGGAGTGTAGCATACAAGGGGTAAAATTCGAGTGACAGAAGAACACAGCACCGACTCGGCAAGACAGCCGAGCAGGCTCACCTTGTACAGTTTGGCGATGGCGGGCGGCCTGGGAATGACCATGATGATTCTGGCGGCGGCGATTGGCGTCATCTATGGCACGCAGCTGGACGCGGCAGCAACACATAACATTGGTTTGCTGCTTGTCAGTGGCCTGCTCCTGCTCATTCTTGCCATCGGTTTTTGGCTGGGATGGGTGCGTCCCTTTGAAAACTTTGATGACATTAACATCCCCGCCGAACCCGAGCATCATTAAGACCTTCCATGTCAAGACAAGCCATCCCCAGGCGCGAGCCGATTCAGGACATCATCGAGGGCGTGGTCACACGGCTGGGGGATGATTGCCTGCTGTCGACGGCAATGTTGACCAGCGGGGAGCTTGTGGCGGCAGGCGAATTGGCTGTCCGCTACGGGATTCCCTATCTAGGCAGGCACTTCCGTTCGCTGGTGCCAGATTTGGTTGTGGTCGATTATGGCGAGATGCTGGTCGCAGAAGCCGCCTGGGAATTCTTGGTTCATCACAGCCATCTTTATCCGCGTGCGGATGTCTTGGGATATGGCGATGATGGCAAGGATGAGATGCTGGTTGTCAAGCAGCTGGACCTCGCCATTCCGTTTGATGTCCTGGCCTATCGTCAGACATCGGACCGCAAGCCCTTCGCCAGCCTGAGGGCGCTGATTGCGTCGAATCGCGCTGCCTTCCCACAGCGATTGCTCAACTATTTGCCAGCTTTTGACAGCCTGGCCGACTGGCAGACTCGGCATGAGTAATCTGGATTCGATTTTTAGCGATGACTGGAGCGCAGATCACCGTTCGGGGGTGGTTGCGGTGATGGGCCGTCCGAATGTGGGCAAATCCACTTTAATCAATGCCATACTGGGTCAAAAGCTGGCGATTGTCACCGCCAAACCACAGACTACGCGCCAGCGACAGTTAGGGATTTACACCCGACCCGATGTGCAAATTCTGTTTGTTGACACACCAGGCATCCACCAGCCACATACCCGCCTGGGGGACTATATGGTGCAGGTTGCCCATGATGCCCTCAAAGATGCCGATGTCATTCTGTGGATTGTGGATGCTTCGCAAGCACCCAAGAACGAAGACCGGCACCTATCCAGGCTGCTCAGGAAGGTATCGCCCAAGACGCCTAAATTGCTTGTGCTAAACAAGGCCGACCTCGTCGCCGGGGACCTCGACCGAGGGCGCTATCTGGCGCTGGTTGATTGTCATCGGGCGCTGGCGACCAGTGCGCGGGAAAAAGAGGGCATTGATGAACTTGTCAATACGCTGATTCCACTTCTGCCGCTGGGTCCGCGATATTATCCAGTCGAGCAGGTGAGCGAATCTAACCTGCGGTTTATTGCCGCCGAAATCATTCGAGAGAAAATTATCAATCTGACCAGCGCAGAAATCCCTTACACAGTCGCGGTCGAAATCAACCGTTTCAAAGAGAAGGCCAACATCACGATTATCGAGGCATTCATCTATGTCGAGCGGGATTCACAGAAGGGGATTCTAATTGGCAAACGCGGGGGCATGATTAAGCAGATTGGCGTAGATGCGCGTGATGAACTGGAAAAGCTGCTGGAAACGCAGGTTCATCTTGACACCCGCGTTAAGGTTTTGAAGAACTGGCGCAGCAATGAACAATTTATGGGGCGAATCGGATACAAAATGCCCAAGCGCAAGAGTGATTAATCGGGTTTTCTATATTCGTCATCCGCTGAGATTATTTGTTGCAGTTCTGCAATAAGTGGTGGTAAGGCATCGCTGACCGTATCCCACAGAACAGCGAGATCAATATCATAATAAGCATGAACCAGGCGATGTCGCATCCCCCTGATTTGCGCCCAAGGTATTTGAGTGTGTTTCGCTTGGAACCCATCCGTAACTTGACTGGCGGCTTCGCCAACAATTTCCACTGCTTTGACCAAAGCTAATTGTAACAGACGGTTATTCTCTAATGTGGCGCGTGTGTGTCCGATTGAAAATTGATGTGCTTCTTGCGCCGCCTCTAACATATGAATCAAGCGCCCACGATCATTTTCAGGGCTTTTTTTCATAAACGAGCCTTGCGCTTTCGATAACTTGCTGACGAAAATAACGGCTTAGTTCCTGTGGGGTGCGTAAATCAACACGACGACCAATAATCTGGCTCAGGTCTATTTCCTGCTGTGCCATATCAAAATAGCTGATACGCGCATCAGGCACATATTCCACCAGCAGGTCGATATCACTATCTGGCTTGAGTTCATCCCGCAGTGCAGAGCCGAACAGCGACAGATGCTTAATTGGGTGCCGCGCACAAAAGGCACGGATCGCTTCCAGTGGCAGACTGGTTGATGTTAGCTCGTTCATAAAATGAACCCTTCATCATTTCGTTCCTAAATAGTCACGCGCCGCATCGACATCCAATCCTATCTGTGCTACCAATGCCGCAAGGCTGTCGAATTTTTTCTCCGGGCGCAGCCTGGCCTCAAAGGTTACTTCCAGCTGCCTGCCATAAATATCGCGGTCAAAGTCCAGCAGATGCGCTTCGATGGACAGGCTGTCGCCCTCAAAAGTCGGGCGGATGCCGATATTGATGGCGGCCTTGAAGGTCTCGCCGCCGAGCCTTGCCCAGCCGGCATAGACCCCGTTGGCAGGGATAATCTGTTCTGACCAGACCTCGATGTTGGCGGTTGGAAAGCCAATCGCCGCGCCGCGTTTTTGCCCATGTACGACTTTCCCCGCCAGGGCATAAGCGCGTCCCAGCCAAGTTTTCACCTTATCCATGCTGCCGCGCCGAACATGCTCCCTGACCTGTGAACTGCGTATAACTTTGTTGTCAGCCGCGCTCATCATCAATTCGATGACGGTTACACGAAAGCCGCGCTCTTGACCCTGTGCCGTCAGGAATTCGACATTCCCGCCACGCTGGTATCCCAATGCAAAATCCACGCCGACCCAAAGCTCTTTCACTTTCAGGTGCTTGACAAGCTGCTCAACGAAATCCGCCGCCGGCATCTGTCGAATCTCAGCGTTAAAGGGGTGCGTAATGACGCAATCGACACCGAGAGCCAGCATGAGACTGGCACGCTGTTCGGGAGTCGTGAGATAGTAACGCTCGTCCACCTGGCGCAGCAGCTTGTCCGGATGCGGGAAAAATGTGATGACAGCCGCCAGCCGATTGCTGGCATGGGCATTGGCGACGAGGCGCTTGATAAGCGTTTGATGTCCGATATGCACGCCATCAAAGACGCCAATGGTCACAACAGAAGCGGTATTGAGCTTTGCTTCCTTGAGACTGCGGACGTGTTTCATTGCGAATCCTCATATTTAAGCGGAGCCTGTCCGAGGTCATTGTATCAAGGTCAATCCCAAAATACTTTATGCGGTTTCCACAACTGCCCGCGCGGCTTCAAAATGGCGACCAGCTGCCTGTCTGCGGTAAAGGCGAAAACATGACCCGCCTCAATGTCCGTCCGCCGCCGGATGAATTGTCCCTGCTGAATGCGCTGAATCTCGCTGGCATTGAGGGTCAGGCAGGGTTGATGCCTGAGCGCGGCATGAGGGGATATGATTTGCCCATGCCATTCATCGCCATCCATCATCCTGTCCAGGCTGATGCTGTCGCTAATGTGAAAATGTCCACTGGCAACGCGCCTTAAAGCCGATAGATAGCCGCCCACAGCCAAAGCCGCCCCCATGTCATGCGCCAAGCTCCGAATATAGGTGCCCGAACTGCAATGGACATCCACTTCAAGAACTGGATGATTCCAGGAAAGGATTTCGATAGAATGGATGTGTACCTGGCGTGCCTTGCGTTCGACAGATTTTCCTTGACGTGCAAGTTGGTAGAGCTTTTGGCCCGCTATCTTAACGGCGCTGTACATCGGCGGGACCTGCTGGATGTCCCCGATGAATTGTGGCAAAACCCTTTGAATATCGGCTATTGTGATTTTGCCAGCGTCAGATATTGTGACGACATCGCCTTCGGCATCGTAGCTGGCGGTCGTTTTGCCCAGGGTGATTTGCGCCTGATATTGCTTGCGGCTGTGCATGACGTAGCTGCTGAGGCGGGTCGCCTTGCCCAGACACAAGACCAGCACGCCGCTTGCCAGTGGGTCGAGTGTGCCGGCATGTCCGACTTTCCTGGAACCCGTCAGGGCTTGGTAACGATGCCGAACCCGCGCGACCACATCGTGGCTTGTCCATCGCAGCGGTTTGTTGAGGTTAAGAAAGCCCGCATGACCGAGTTTAGTCAAGTTCGGGCCTCCCTTCGGCGATGACTTGATGGGCAAGTGGCAGAACCCGCCGCCGAAGCTCTTCCAGCGAGCCTTTCAGCGTGCAGCCCGAAGCCTGTCTGTGTCCGCCGCCACCGAGCCGAGAAGCCAGGGTCGCCACATCATAACCCGGTTTTGAGCGGAAGCTGATTTCGACCTGGCTATCAGGCAGTTCCCGAAACACAACAGACACTTTTGCCTCATCCACCTCCACCAGATAATTCACCAGCCCGCTGTCGCCCATGGTGTCCAGGCCCGCTTCGGCGATGTTATTTTGTGTGACGGTCGCATGAATCAAGCTCTTGTCCAGTTGAACCGATGGCAATACCAGTTTCCACAATTCGACCTCCGCATAGCGGCGTCTGTTGAGCGTGTATGCCATGATGCGCGACAGGGGCGCCTTCTTTCGCATGAGCGCCTGTGCGATTTCCAGGGTGCGGCTGTTGGTGGCGCTAATCCGAAACCCGCGCGTATCGGTGATGAGACCTGTCAGCAGGGCATAGGCAGCGTCTTCAGGGATTTCGCAGTTGAGATAATGAAGAAAATCAAAGATGACTTCGGCGGCTGCTACCGCCTGCGGCACGATGAGATGGATGTCGCCGAAGCGGGTATTGGTCGGATGGTGGTCAAGGTTGATGATGGTCCTGCTGTGGGCAAGACCATAAGCGCCAGCCTTGCCGATGCGTTCCACATCGCTTGAATCGACCGAAATCATCAGGTCAAACTCGCCTGTGGAAATCTCTGCCAGGATGGTTTCACTGCGCGGTATAAACGCCAGCTTGTCAGGCACACCCTCATCAACCACGGCAGTAATGTCTTTCCCCATTGAACGCAGCGATTCTGCCAGCCCCAGCAGCGACCCAATGGCGTCCCCGTCTGGCGCTATATGTGCGACCACAAGAATTGAGTTGGCTGCGAGAATGGCTTCGGCGGCGGCTTGCCATTGTGGGTCAGTCGCCGTCATTCGTGTCATCTTTCCTGATTTCCGCCGGGATGTCCAGATTGGAGATAATCTGATTGATGCGTTCGGCCCGTGCCAGCGTCTGGTCCCAATAAAAGTGAAGTTCAGGTGTATGGCGGATTCGGATCCGCTTGCCGACTTCACGCCGCAAAAAACCGGTGGCGCGGCGCAGCGCCCGCATCACTTCTGCTTCGCGGCTTTCGTTTCCTAGGGCGCTGACATAAACCTTGGCATACATGAGTTCAGCATCCAGCTGAACTTCGGTGATGGTAATGCCGCGCAGGCGCGGGTCGGATATTTCGCGCAAGAGCAGCTGGCTCAAAATCTGGTGAATCCGGTCGCTCATGCGCCCCTGTTTAATCGACATCGCTGCCGTCCCTCACGCTAGTTCACACGCTCGCGGACAAAGAATTCGATAATATCGCCTTCTTTGTAATCGTTGATGCCTTCCAAACCAATGCCACACTCAAATCCCGAACGCACTTCACGAACATCGTCCTGGAAGCGCTTGAGCGAACTTACGTTGACGCTTTCGACAATAATTTTGCTGCCGCGCTTCAAACGCGCTTTGGCATTGCGGCGGGCCTCGCCTTGCTTAATCATGCTGCCGGCAACGACGCCACTTCGCGGGATTCTGAAGGTTTGGCGAACTTCGGCAACACCAACAACCCTGTTGGCATATTTGGGTTCAAGCATGCCGTGCAATGCCAATTCGATGTCTTCAAACAGTTTGTAGATAATGTTGTACTTGCGGATTTCCACGTTCTGCGCCTCTGCCGAAGCGGATGCGGCCGTATCCGCACCCACATTGAATCCAACGATAATGGCATTCGAGGCGCTCGCCAGCATCACATCCGATTCGGTGATTCGCCCGACTTCCTGACGCAAGACACGTATGGCGATGCCTTCTTCATTGCGCTCGGAGATGTTCTTGAGTTCGTCGGTGATAGGCTGGATGGATCCCTGAACATCCGTTTTGAGAATCATCGCCAACTCTTTGGCGCTGCCAGCCTGAAACTGCTTGAACAGGTCTTCCAGGGTCAGTACGGTTTCAGTCCGGCTGCGGGTGTTGCGCTCCCGCGCCTGCTGTCGGCGGTCTTCGGCAATGCTTCTGGCAGTTTTGTCATTCTTGACGATTTCAAACATGACGCCCGGCGCTGGCGGCGAATCCAAGCCGAGAACTGAGACCGGCATGGATGGAATCGCCTGCTTGACTTGCGTGCCAGCTGAGTCGAACATCGCCTTGATTTTGCCATAAGATGTCCCGGCGACGACGGCATCGCCAGGTTTCATGGTGCCGTTCATCACCAGCAGGGTTGCCATCGTGCCGCGGCTCTTGTCTACCTCGGCTTCTACAACCGTTCCGCGCAGCCGGCCCTGGGGATTGGCGATGATTTCATTTTCATCAGCGACCAGAATCAATGCCTCCAGCAAGTCTTCAATGCCGCTGCCAGAAAGCGAATCCACCTCAATCATAATGGTATTGCCATCCCAATCGTCAGGAATAAGCTCCAGTTCGGCAAGCTGCTGTTTCACCATCTCGGGGCTGGCGTTGCGCTTGTCAACCTTGGTGATGGCGACAACCAGCGGCACATCGGCCGCCCGCGCATGGTCAAGCGCTTCGCGGGTGGTTGGCATCACCCCGTCATCAGCGGCAACAACCAGGATGGCGATGTCAGCGCCCTGTGCGCCGCGCGCCCGCATCGCCGTGAAAGCCTCATGCCCCGGTGTATCGAGGAAGGTCAATAGCTGTCCATCGTGCTGTGCCTGATAAGCGCCGATATGCTGGGTGATGCCGCCAGCCTCGCCCTCGGCAACTGCCGTTTTGCGGATGACATCCAACAGGGTCGTCTTGCCATGATCCACATGACCGAGGATGGTGATGATGGGGGGGCGGCTGACCAATGTATGCGGCGCTTCGCCCTTGTACATGACGCTCCATTTTTCTTCGCGCTGTTCAGCCCGTTTCTCCTCCTCTTCGGCAGCGGCGACAGCGCTGGCGGATTGGGCAGTGTATCCCATTTCCTCAACCACAATGGCCGCCGTGTCATAGTCGATTTGCTCGTTGATGGCCGCCATGATGCCATTGCTAATCAGCCTCTTCATGACGTTAATCGGACTGGTTTCGATTAACTCGGCTAATTCACGAACGGTCAAATAATCGGGTATTAAAATTGTGTTGGGTGTTTTTGGCATTCCTACCTCCTTCAGTTTGGGCGACTGTCTGGGGCAGGATATGTTGTCCTGCCGATGCTATCTGTCTTTTTTCGCGGGCTCCCGCCAGACAGACAGGTTGTGATTTTCTGCAAGCGCGGAATGCCACCCGCCGCCGCGGGTCGCTCCCGCCGTTCGGACCTGTTTCATGATGGTTTCATCTGGCCTAAGTAGATGCGGTCATCATGGCTCAATTCCACGCGCAGCGCCTTACCCATCATCCTTGGGCGCGCTGCCGCCAGTTCCCAGCATGTCGGGCTGCTGCACAAGTATGCTCCGCGCCCGTTCATTTTTCCAGACTCATCTATCCGCAATCTCCCGTCGACGACTGTCAAGCGCGTCAAATCCCGCTTGTCTTTTTTCTCACGACACATAACGCAGGTGCGCTGCGGTCGGTGTTTGCCTGCCATGATGTGTCCCAATCCCGCTGTCATATCCAGGCTGCGGGGCTAATAATCGTAATCTTCCCAAGTCTCGTCATCCCAGCTTCCGCGCCGACCTTTGCGGCGGCGTTTGGCAATGACTTCGCCGCTTTTCTCATCCAGGATAAGCTGACGCCGTTTTTGACGGTCTTTGCGGCGTTTCTTCTTGCTTTTGGTGAGATCCAGTTCAAACTCGGATTCGTCTTTGTCGTCCTCATCGTATTCGGTGTCTTCGTATGCGCTGTCAAAGTTGTTTGTATCCGTCAGAGTCTTTTCAAAGGGCGATTTTGCGCCAGCCAAGCTGGTTTCTGCCTCTAGCATGTCCTCAACACCCACCGCGGCCAATTCTTCGTCGATGATGGGCTGCCCGAAGGCATCCAGCAAGGTCTCGTCTTCTTCTATGCCATCTGGCTGGCTGGCACTGGCAGGCTGCTCGCTCTCGGCCGGCTCTTCAAGCGGCGCCGCTTCGTCATCCACAGTCACGACAGGCTCTTCACTGTCTTCAACAGATTGCGCTTCCGCCAGCAGCTGTTCGATATCTGCTATCATAACGCTGTCGAGGGCGGCTTGAATCTCACTCATGGGGTCGCCCTCAAGCGATGCGAGTTTGCGGGCGACGACTGCCTCATCAACCAGACAGGCGAGCATCACTTCACCGATATTTTCGTATGGCTCGAGGATGTCAAGCATCTCTTGTGACACCGCCAGCACATCCAGCGGCAATTTGAACATATCGGTCGACAGGGTGGATTTGACAGCTTCGCGTTCCCGGAGATACTGTTCACGTTTCTCGTTGCGCTGTGCCAGCAAAGCCTGTTCGACAAGGCTGGCAAAGCGCCCCAGCGCCTTGTATTCTTCGGGCATGACCGTCAGCGCCAGTTGTTTCTTCTCCATGATGCGGTGCGCCTCGGCAATCAGGTCGGCATAGCGCTCAGCCAGACTGTCCAATGGCGGGGCATCGAGATTGTCAAGCGCAGCCTGTACCGTTTCCGCCACGCTCTTGATGTCAATGCGCCAGCCAGTGAGCTTGGCGGCAAGCCGCGCATTCTGCCCTTCGCGTCCAATCGCCAGGGACAACTGGTCATCAGGCACAATGACAACGGCCGTGCGCCCCTCAAGCGGGTCATCATCCAGATAAACACTGGTCACCCGCGCCGGACTCAAGGCTTTGGAGATAAAGGCTTCGGCATCCGTGTTCCATTCGATGACATCAATTTTTTCGTTATGGAGTTCCTTGACGATGTTTTGTATCCGTATGCCGCGCATGCCAACACAAGCGCCGACTGGGTCAACGCCATCCTGCAAGGCAGCCACAGCCACCTTGGAACGATGACCCGCCTCGCGGGCGATATTCTTGATTTCCACCTGACCATTGTAGATTTCTGGCACTTCATATTCCAGCAGCCGCCGCAGCATATTTCGGTGCGCCCGACTGACGATGATTTGGGGCCCGCGCGTGCTGTTTTTGACCTCCATGACATAGACGCGAATTTTCTCGTGCGTTCGATAGCGCTCGCCGGGGATTTGCTGCGAGCGGATGAGGTCTGCCTCTGCCCGCCCCAGACTCAGGGTGACCTGCTTGGAGTTCACACTTTGAACCGTGCCCGTGATGAGGTCGCCTTCACGATTGATGAATTCTTCATAGAGCGCGGCCCGTTCCGCCTCACGGATTTTTTGCAGGATGACCTGCTTGGCGGTTTGCGCCGCAATGCGCCCAAAACTTCTGGTGGTATGCTCGACCTGAACCATGACGGTATCGTTGATTTGCGCCTCGGGGTTATAAAAACGCGCCTTTTCCAAGGTGACTTCGGTCGCGTCAATGACGACATCCTCGACAACCTCTTTTTCGGCAAAGATGCGGGCGCGTCCGGTGTTGGGGTCAATTTTCGCTTCGATGGTCTGTGCCGAACTGGCGCCCGAATCCTTGCGGAAGGCCGCGACCAAGGCTCTCTGCAAAGCCTCCAGCACCACATCAGCTGGCAAAGCCCGCATTTGCGCAATCTCGTTGAAGGCGATTTGTAACTCGTTAGACATGTCGTTTCACTCCAAAAGCCGGCAACCTGTTTCGTTCCCGATATAAAACGAAAAGTGGGGCTTGCCCACTTTCACATAACTTCATATCCCAAGTTTAGCACGGATTTGAACAGCCGTCAAGATGGCTTGGGCAGTGCGTCAGGAACGGGATGAAGCGGAGCGGTCAAGGCCCCCTGCCAGACAACCCGCAGCCGCCCACCAGACCGCTATAGCCCGAAAGACTCCGATGGGGATGTTGTATTCGAGCATCGATATCACCAGACCTGACAGCAGGATGAGACCCAGCAGAGCCGCCGCCTCCCGCTCTTCTGCGAGCCTGGACTTGTCGCGGAAGAGCCGCCAGCCGGCACGCAGCATAAGCGCAACCATCAACAGGAACAGCAGCGGCGCAGCAATGCCCGTGTAGATTGCCCAGTTTAGCCAGAAATTATGAACCCGCGCCCTTCCGCGATAAGGATTATCCAACCAGAATCGCTTATATCCGTCTCCAAGAAGGGGGTCCTCCATAAATTTTTCCAAGCCCAGCAAATACCCTTGGATGCGGCGTGCGGATACGTGGTCCAGTCGCCTCAGTGTCGGGTCATCTCGGTTCTGGATACTTATATCAGGCAGATAGGATTCGGGTACAGTGAAGTAGTGCAGCCTTAAATGCTGAGCGCATGATTGATCCAGGAATGGGGCGCTGAGCAGAAGTCCCGCCAGGACCATCATGGCTGCCAACTGTCTTGATGAAGGCAGCAGCGTAAATGCTGCCAGCACCAGCAGGGACGATAGAATCCCGGTGCGCCCGCCACTGACAAACTGGCTGCCGACGATAATAATCACCCCCGCGATGGCGGCGAACTTCCAGAGCGATGGCCAGCGATTCCCGGCAGGCAGGAACAAAAGCCCCGCCACCGGGACAAAAAATACCAAATCCGCTGACCAGGTACTGTATTTTATGCTCAAACCATTTTTGTCGACGTCGCCCCACAGGCAGGGTGACTGCCAGTCGGGCGTGTTCAGCAGCGTTCCGAACAGCGTGATGCCCGCCAGGAACACGAAGATGACAAAAGCCCGCCGGAAAATCGAACGTATGTCGTCGCCATCGCGGGCAAGGCAGTAGAAACACCAGAAAAACACGAAGCATTGGATAAGATCGAAGATGAGTTCGCTCACTTTGGATAGTTGGTTAGCCTGTACCAGCCCTGGAACCCACAGCAAAAGCAGACCAGCGAAACCCAGGGGACCCAGCAATCCGGCCGGGAAGGGACGCCGACCCTTCAACAACTCGCTGCCGAACACCAGAACCAGAGCCACCAAAACGATAATCCACTCAAACTTTCGCAAATCGTCTATGCTGATGCCGGGCAGCCAATAAACCGGACTTAGCCCAAGGAACACGCTGAGCAGCCAAGGCGCAAGCGTGCCCCGGCCGCGCTCCAGCAGATGCCGCGCCTGCTCCATTGTTTCGCTTTCGCGCAATGCTTTAGTCATTTTTGGACATTCTTCAGCGCCTCTATCAGTTCAGGGGCTTCATTGACAAGCATGGAGCTTGCAGGGGCAGCGTCTAATTTTGTGGATATGCGGAAACCGCAATATCTTAAATATCTTACCATACACGATATGAGCAAGCCCATGACCGCGTTTTTCGCCATTCCCAAAGACGCGGATGACTGACTCTGCTATTCGCCCGCCGCGACCTCAGGGTTTTCAGCCTGTTCGGCTGGGGCCGGTGGCAGCGGGAAGGGCGGGAACTTGCGAATTTTGCCAGCCGTCGAATCGCTGACGTACACGAAACCCGCATCATCGACTGCAATGCCGCTAATCCCTTTGAATTCACCCAGCGTCCCCTGGTCGCCTTCTTGCCCAAAAGAGCCGGCGCAAGTGCCATCCAGGTGATAGACCAGCACACGGTTGCCGCCGGGATCGCTAATGTACAGGAAATCGCGGTCTTCATCGAGCGCAAGGTAGGGTCGGTTGAACATATTGCTGTACCAGCCGCGCACACGGAAGTTTTCCAAATGACTGCCGTCAGCATCAAAAACCGCAATCCGCCTATTCCAAGTATCCGCAATAAACAGGCGTCCGTCCGAGTGAATGGCAAGGCCACTGGGTTCGTCCAGTTCGCCAGCGGCGCTGCCACCTGTGCCAATGTCGAACTGATGTACGGCAGCAAGCCCGTCCAGGGCATAGACGCGAATGCGTTTATTGCCGGTATCGGCGACATAAACCCGGCCGCCTTCACCGACGGCAATATCGCGCGGCCCCCAGAAGCCATCCAGGGGGACAGACTGAGCATCAAAGCCGAATTCTCCCGCCTGTCCCCATTGGGTGACAGGATTGCCCGCCGAGTCAATCTGCTGAATGCGGTAATTCCAGGTATCGACCACCAGCAAGTCCCCGTTGGGCATAACCGCAATGCTATTGGGTCGATTGAAAGAAACATCTCCCGCATCGCCGAAGCTGCGGACGAATTCGCCATCGGTGGTGAAAGCTGAAACCCGATTGGCGTATTCTTCGGCAACATAGATGAAACCGTCAGCGATGCTCAAGCCAAGCGGCTGGCTCAAGGGCAAAGCATCCCCTTCGATGGTGGTCAAGGGTTGGATTTGCTGCCAGTTGGCGCTGCACTGATTGACTTGAGTCGGCAGATTGCTGGCAACTTCGCCATCGCCAACACCATATTCCCAAATTTGTGCGGCGAAGTCTTTGCGAATGTAGACGTGCATGCGGTCCGAGACAGGCCAATTGCTGAGCGAGAAATCCTTGCCGGTTTCCAAGCCATATCGCTCATAATCCCGCGCCCACCAGATATCGAAAATGCCGCGGCGGAGGGCGGCGCCCTCTCTGTTTTCAGGTGAGAAATCCAGCACATTGAGCAGGCGCTCCGATGTCAGATTGAAGTATTCCTGCATCGGCCACCACATCCGCATGTATTCGCGGTGCAGATAGCGGTCTTCAAGGATGGGATCGACCTTGCCCCGATTGCCATCGCCCGCCACGACAAAGATGCTGTCATCCAGATTTTGCACCGTTGGGTTGCTGTCAAAGTAGGCGGCTGAAGGGTAATCGCGGAAATACCAGCTATAAGGCCAAGACACCTCGTTGTCGTAGGCGAATTTGAGTTCCTTGCCATCGGCCATGCGCTGGCTCATCTCCTCAATATCTTCTAGCACCCATTTGATAGCCGGGGCGGCGTGCGCGTACACCAGAAATTCGGTGGGCAGGTTATAGTTGATAAAGGACGCCATCCATGCCGAACGGAATGTCAGGATGCTGAGTAAGCAGAAAAGGGTCACCGCGCCGAGTCGGCGCAGATGAATCCATTTGATGGGCTGCGCGATGCGATAGAGGACAAATCCCGATCCAATAGCAAGCAAAAGCGAAGCCAGCCAGCCATAAGTGCGTTCCAGCTGAAATCGTTCCAGACCCGCAAAGGGAGGGCTGCCCACCACGAAAGCACCGATGACTTGAAGGCTGGTTATCATAAAAAGCGGCATGACCAGCAATCCCATCCAGCCGCGCGACAGAAACATGGATTTGTCGATGCGAGACAATATCCCGCCAAAATACCAGGCGGTCAGTAAAATCATAGGGATGGTCAAATGTGTAGCCAGCCAGGGCATCTTTTCGCCAGCCAGGGAATAGCCGACAAGATTAAGAATTGCCCACCAGGCAATCAGCAGCACGAAGGGCAGTCTGTGGAGCCGGCCATTGGTTGGCTGGCTTTCCCCATGGGGCGGGGTTTGCTGTTCCGACGACGCATCAGCAGCGGGCTCCAGTTCCAGCTTGTGCTTGTTTTCAATCTCGACGATTCGGCGGCGGCGCATTTTCCAGAAACCGGTGACACCGGCGAACATCGCCGCCACGCTGCCGATTATCGGCAGGAATTCGTATATCGGCATAATAATCAGCAGATAATAATACTGCGGCTGACCGCCGCGGCGCACCCCTTGCTGTTCGAGCCAATAGCCAAGACTGTAAATCATGCCGGTGGCTAAACCGGATATGTTGGTGAACACCGTGGTGAAGAAGAAGGCGAAGATGACATGAAAGATGCCGGCTGCGATTAACCAGCGCTTCCAATTCCATGCCAAGCCGATGGCCACCATCAGGATGAAAAGGGGAACAAAGGCATAAGCGCCCAGCACAAACTGTCCCACCTGGTCCACGGTCGAGAGGTTAGGCACATTTAAGAGCAGATAATAGATGCCATCGGGCAGCGCCTGGGCGAGGCTGATGTAATCGCTGCTGCCTGCCCCCGTCAATCGCGGGAAGATGGCGGTTGTCCAGGGCAGAATGAGTGTAAGAATCAGGATGATAAAATCAAATTCGGGGAATGAACGCAGGAAGCCCCACAGGCCGCCGCGCTGGCTGCTTTCGGCTGTGAGGTTCTTACTTGTACGGGCGGCACGCCGAAAATCGTAGATTAGCAGGGCGACGCCGACAAACATAATCAGCCACAGGGTGATAATCGGCAGCCAATTCATCGCCGCCGCGACCGGCGCCTCGTCCGTTTCTACAGCCGCAGCCTGGGGGAAATGTGACAGTTCTTCGATAAAGAGCAAGCCGCCGGCCGTCAGCAGCGCTATCAGGAAAATCAGCAGCAGTTCTCGCCAAGGGATGCGGCTCAGGCGGTCGCGGAAGGCATAGAGCGCGGTTGTCACCAGTACGAACAGCCCACTGAACACGGTTAGCAGCATCCACGAAATCCAGCTGGACCGCTCCAGGTGGGGCAAATTGTGCCAGGGCGTGCCGCGGCCGGGAATGATTTCGGCAGGTATAATATCCACGATGATATACATGCCCAGCGTCATCATGCCGCCGAGCAGTATCCCCAGCATGATCGAATAAAACAGCGGTTTGCCAGGCTGGTTGAATTGGCGCTGCAAGAGGCGGACGAGCCAGTAAATGCACAGGAAGCTGCCAAAGATGGCGATATAGATAAAGGCGGTTTCTTTGGAGCCAAGATTGAGAATCATGGCAGCGGCGAAAATATACAGCCAGCAGGCACGGCGGCGGAAGCGCGGCGAGCCGTTGATGTACATCAGAATGCAGTAAGCCATGACCATCCCGTAAAAGATAGAGGGGGTATCATGGCGGATATAGCGGTTGTAATAGAGTATCAATGGCGATATGAGCAGCATCATCGAAGCCAGCATCGCCCCCCATTTGCCCAGCCACCGCCTGAACAGCAGGGGAAACATGACCATCATCACACCCAGCAGCGCGGTATAGATGCGCGAGGAAAAATCGTTGTCGCCAAACAGGAAGTACGAAAAGGCAGTGGCATGAAACAAGATGGGGCCGTGCATCAGCGGTGTGTGCTGGAAGTTGCCCTCGTCAAAGAAATTATAAGAAAAGCGCGTATGCAGGCTCTCGTCATGGCTCATCACGCGCTCCTCCAGGATATAAAAGCGCGTGAAGACCGCCAGCAGGAATATCACGATATACACAAGCAATTCCCAGTTGAGGGTGATGCGCTGCGACAAGACCTGGCTTAGCGCGTTATCTTCCTGCTGGTTGGGGCTGGTTATCATAACAGTGTCTATCCTTAGGATTCTTAAAACCGACTGCCTTGATTTTACCGGTGGAGGCCGGCAGCGGGTGTGTTCTGTAAAAGTGGCAAGCGATTGGGCGCTTTGGCGCGGGTGGATGCCAATGCAAGCTGTCGGCTTTGGACAGCAGTGGCCGGGGCTCTGGCGATTTCGACAGTTTGCGGGCGGGATGGCAAATCAGGGGCGGTGATGGATGTGTGATAACCGCTTATCATAGGTATCAGCAAGGCGATTGAAAGCGCCAGCATAACCAGACCATAGCCAAATGACGAAATGGGATGCTGCCGCCGAGAAGGCAGTTCGCTGGTCGGCAGATTGAGTTCAGTTTGAATCGCTGCCCAAACATTGTCCAGCTTTTGTGAATTTGGCTGTCCAAGCAAGCGGAGTTCGCGTTCTAATTTGCTGGCAAGCTCCAGTTGGCGAATGTATTCCATATAGCAGTCATGGCACTCGTCGATGAAGCGGGCAATGCGGCGGCGGGTCGCATCTGACAGGTCCCCACTCAGATACTGCGCCATATGTACTTTGCAGTAGCGATATTTGAATTTAATCATGTTCCCCCGATACCTCCCCCCGAAACCAGAGGCTTAATGCGCTTTCAGCAGTTCTTCCAGCAAGCCATGCCCGACTGGCTGCAATGACTGTTTCAAACGTTGATGTCCGAGACGGACGCGGCTTTCCGCCGTCTTTTGCGGGCAGCCCATCACTTCCGAGATTTCGCGGTAGGTCAAGCCTTGACCATAGCGCAAGACAATCGCTTCGCGCAGTCGTGGTGACAGGTCGCTTAGCGCTTTCTGTATGGATTCTTCGGCATCGCGGCGGATGGCGGCGGCTTCGGGCGCTTCTGAAGCTGGGGCCTTGAGTTCAAAACCGAACCACTGCGAGATGCTGACCATCAGGAAACGCTTGCGGCGATAAGTGTTGCGGCAGCGGCTGACGGCAATGGTGGTCAGCCAGGTTTTGAGCGATGCCTTGCGGGAATCGAAGCGATGCAGATTTTTGAAAGCATACAGGAAAGATTCTTGCAGGATGTCTTCAGCATCCTGTTCATTCATCAGCAGGCTGTAGCACAAACGATACAAACTCGAAGCGAATCGGTCATACAGTTCTGCATATCCATGTTGGTCGCCCCCCAGCGCCCGTCGGATAATGGCATCAATTTCAGCATGGCCGCGCACTCGATTTTCTGACATCATGTTGACCTCGAAGTGTTGATACACATATCACTGTCTACACATGGTTTGGCAAACATCCTCACTGCCCGTCATAAACATCCTGGCGCAGCCACAGTATGGCGGCTTCTTCGGTGTGCTGCTCGTAGCGCAGGCGGCGATGCGACCACCAGGCCGGCAAGTCCCAGATGCCGAGTTGATGGATTGACCATCCGCGTCGCAGGACAAAGCGCTGGCCGACATAATCACCGCCGAGCGCGGGCTGATTTTCGCCGCCTTGAGCCATCAATATAATCGGGGCGCCTGCTACCATATCGACACTGCTGACAAAGCGGGCATGGGGAAAATCGCGCAGCAGCCAGGCAACCAGTCCGTTGCTGCTAATGACCCCGGCTTTGTCGGTAACGATGCTGAGCTCCAGCAGCGGGAAGCCTTTGGAATCGCGGTCAGCAAGCTCAAACAGGGTTTCTCGCAGCAGCCGGGCACCTTTGGCAGTCGCGTCTGGATGCCACAGTTCGGCTGGATTGTGGGCATTGATGACCGCGGAGTTCCAGGCGCCGCCGATGCCCGAAAGCAGCATAAACACCGCGAACCCGATGCCAATACCCTGCAAGGTGGTGCCATGGCCCCAGAAATTGATGACCAGCAGATAAATCACGGCAGTAATAATCGTGGTCATCATCAGCAAGCCCAGTCCCTGCGCCAGATAGGCATGAGACGGTATTCCCATGAAAGCGAACGCTTCCGACAAGTTGGCTTGCCGCGGGAGTAGCAACATGCCCCGCGCGACTTGCAGGAATTGAACGGAAAGGATAAACAAAAATAGCAAGACGCCCAGGGAGACGAGCCACTTGACCCACCAGTATCGGGTGGAGTAGAGCGCAGTATCATGGTCGCTGTTTGACCACAGAACAACCACCAGACGATTGACCATCAATTCGGTAATGCCATAACTTGCCAGCATACTGAGCGGCACAACCACCCACATGGCATCGGCGGTCTTGGCGCCAGGATACAAAATGAGTCCCAGGCTGGCAAGCAGCGCCCAGGCGGCGGCAAATCGATCAACATAGGTGACATCGCCATGTTTCCAAAGCAGCCAGGCGCCGCCGAGCGCAAATACAATCAGCAGCGGCTCATAGGTCAGCAGCGCGACAAAAGCCAGCCACGCGCCTTCGTCGCCAGCCGCTATCGTGAAGCCGCTTAAAGCGGTGTCGATGAGTTGGCTGACGGTGCGCAGTCCGCCAGGATTGAGCATGAAACTGGTCGCGGTGATGACCACGACGATGATGGGAATGAAAGCGACTTTTCCGAAGGGGAACTCCGTCAAGCGTTTCAGTACGGTTTGGAGGATGTCATCGCCGGGCAAATTGAGGCGCTGCGGAGCGCTTAGCGCCGTTCGCCAGACTGCCAGCCAGCCAGCCGCCAGCAAGATAAGCAAGAGCGGGATGCCTGTCGGGCTGGACAAGAGCAGCATCAAGGTGACAAAGGCGCTTGCCCACATGGCATCGCTAAGCAGGCTGGAATACCAGTAACGTCGAATCATCCAGATGGCAAGCACTGTGAACAGCATCATCCAGGCTGTGCCATCCGCCAGGCGTGAGGCTGCGATGGGAATGGTCAAGAGCGACAGCAGAATTGCCCAGACGAAGGTACGGGTTCTGCCCATGCTATGACGAAAGAGCAGGGGGGTCAGCGATAACAGCGTGCCAGCAATGGCTGCGCCCAGTCGAGCAGAAAATTCGCTTGCGCCCAGCGTCGAGAAAGCCAGCAGCTGCGTCAGATAAGTCATGGGGCTGCTGGAAACGGCAAAGTCGCCAGGGGCATTGTCTCTGATGCTGTGCCAGGCATGAAGCGCCTGCTGTGCCTCGTCATCGCCAAGCGGAACCGCGTCCAGCGCAACCACCCGAAACAGCAGGGCGGCAATCGCCAATGCCAGGTAGGCAAACCACTCGACAGAAATCTTTGGCTGTGGAGTCGCGGCCGATGTGACGGCGGCTGCGGTGCTGTTCGCCTGGGCTGGCGTCAGTTGATTCTCGGCTTCCAACGCTGTTTGTCTCCTTCTTGGTTAATGGGCTTGCACGGGCGACTGAACAAAGAATATGCGCGAATCCCCGAACTCACAAACGACTGGCAGGTTAT
Source organism: Aggregatilineales bacterium (assembly GCA_965214515.1). GTDB lineage: Bacteria > Chloroflexota > Anaerolineae > Aggregatilineales > Phototrophicaceae > UBA6055. The sequence goes on along the minus strand of OZ243955.1, from coordinate 1,289,652 downwards.
CCATAAATTTCTCTTCGCCAGCGCTGCCATACTGCATCCGTTCGGTCGAGCCATACAGAATATAGCTGATGTCGTAACGTTCGATAATGTCGGTGACCAACGTTATATCCAAAGCCACATAGAGCTTGTCGATGTCTGCCCGCCGTGTTCCGACAGCTGCGGCATAAGTGGCTCCGCGCCACTGCCGTTCATGGTTTTCCCAGCCCAGCACGATTGGAATGCCGGTCAATGTGCCCACTCTGCCATACTGCGCGTTATAGGCCTCACGAACGGCTTCGGCGACAACAGCATCATCCTTCCCCACCAAATCGCTCAAGCAGGTTATGACATTCAAATCATCACGATTAATCATGCTGTCTCTGCCATCCAATGTCAATAATGGCACCAGTGCGATGGCGTCTCCCTGTACGGATACAATGCCTGCTTGATTGGCTTGAATGATAAGAGATTGCGGATTGTCCTTCAAGCTGCGGTTTGTGTACAGAATGGTCCCGGGTTCAACGCGCATGCCTTCGGACACCTGGCGAATCGGGCTGTCCCAGCTGTCGGGAGGGGCATACCAGCGGCTTGGGGGTATGTCGTGGCGTCCGGATTCAATCCAGGCGCGATGATAAATCCCGAATGCGGTGTACATCAAACCCGCCATCAGCGCCAAGGCGACCAGAATGGCCGTGCCAAAGCGCAAAATCCATGCCAGACGCGGCCGACGATTGTCAGCGATGATGCTCCAGACCGCATAAGCTCCGCCGATGCTCCAGACTGCCCAGGCCTGATAATAGAACTTGAAAACCGTATTGATGCGGGTATTGAAATTGTCTTTCAAGTACAGGAATTCGGGAAACAGGGTCAGGCTTAAACCCATGCCAATCAGCAGCAGGGCAAAGCCGGTAGCGGCGGGATAAGTGATGCGGCTGCCTTGGGTTTTCCCGTCGGGGCGGACAGCCGGAAAGAGCCTGGCAATGACCAAGATGACAGCGACCAGCAGGACGACAGTGGTCAAGCCAAATTCAAGGCGGCGCTTCGCCAGCAGGGAGATGACGGCTGACCAGCCATCTATGAAACTCTGTGCATAGGCGTATATCGCTGGATTGCCCGTTCCTAGCGTGGTCAAAATCAGCATGAACCCCAGCAGCCCAAGCAGCATGACACCACCTAGGTATAAGCTAAAGTGCCAATTCATCGCGCGAAATTGGATGCCGCGCCAAGTTTCTGTCAGCAGGAAAAGCGAGAGAATCAGGATAAGGGGGCCGAACATGATAAAGAAGCGGCGGAACAAGGTCGGATGCAGCAGGTTGGGCAGGATGCCGCCTGCCTGCGAGCGGAAGCCAATTATAAAGGGCAAATACGCCATGATGACTATCCCCGCCAGCATCAAGCCGAGCTTGAATAGTTGCATCCAGTCCCCGATATTCAGTTTGCCCCTGTCATTCAGCATCAAGCGGCGCAGTCCTTCAGCGCCAACCAAGCCAAGGAGATAAATCGGGCCATCCCATGTATTGAGGAATACCAATCCACCGACGGCGATTCCGTAGAGCAGAATTTCGGGGCGCGTCGGGCTGCGGCGGGTCAAAACGAGATTGAGCATCATGCCGATGACCATCGTGGCAAAGGGCAAAGCCAATACATGGGGATGATTGTCTGCCAGCAGAAAGCTGAAGGCGGGGAACTCGTCAATGGGCTGAATGGGGGACAAACTGCCGTCGAGTTCATAATCGGTCAGGACGCGACTGGCGCGAAACCACCACCAGTTTGCCCATTGAGACGGGTCTTCCATGAAAGGCGCATCCTCAATTTGCTGATAACTTCCTTCGCCCTCTGCGGCAAAATTGGAACGTGCCTGTGTCCCCCAAAATTCGAGATAAGATTGTGGCGCGGCTTGCGATTGGTAGGGCGCTTCGATGAACACAGCCTGGAAATTGCCGACCCCTATCATCAAAAGCATCGCCAGCAAGCCAGTCGCTACTGCTAGGGCGGGTGAGGCTGTGTGGCTGCGGAATCGGGCAAAGGCACGCGAACGCACAAGGTTGTAAGCGACGCCGAAGGCAGTCAGGCCGGTGAGGGCGAACTGCGAGGCGATGGTCAGATTAAAGCCGATGATGCTGGTAATGCCACTCAGCATCGAGAGCATCGACGACATCACATAACCTTTGTAGTAGTAGCTGATGGCAAATCCAGCCAGCCAGGGGTCATGCGGTGGAAAGGTCTGGCTGCGCTGGATGGCGCTCATAAAGGCGAGTTCCATGGGCTGTTCGGTATGGAAAATTTGATTGTAATGGGCGCGGTAAATCGCCCAGATGACAAACAGGCACAAAAACAGCAGCTCGGCCACAAGAAAAACCAGACGATTTTCGCGCCACCAATCCAGGATGTCACGCAGGCTGCCGAAGCGTGCATAGATAAACAGGGACAAAATGAGGACCAGCAGCCATGACAGGACGATGCTCCCGACAGAATTGTCAAGAAACCCGTAACTTGCCAATAACCAGAAGACAAATGTAACCAGCATCATGCCGACAGTACGGGCAAGGGTATAGCCTTTGTCGGGCAAAGCGCCCAAAAGCCGGGTGCAGAGCGGAAAGACAGCGGCGCCCGCCAGTGTCGTCCACAGCCACCAGGCAAATATGAGATGTCCTTCGCGGGACAGCCATTCCAGCAGATTTGTCACGAGTTCCGCTCCACAAGATATTGCAGCAATGCCTCTGCATTGACCTGATAAATTCTGCCGCCCTGGACGGCATGGGCGACCGACAGCAAGCCCTGATTGACCATTCTATCAAACTTTTCCCATCCTGCCGGACTGGACTGCACGCGCTCCAGCCCACTGCGGACGATGTATTTGACATCGTAATGGTACAATATGTCCACCGCGACATCTATATCGGCGGTGTTGTAGAAGATATGTATATTCCGGTCTCGCTGACTCACCCAGCGCGGCAATGGATCCAGGCTGCGCTGCTGCCGCTGATGGAAATTCCAGCCGAGGACGGATGGCAAACCGGTTGTGATGGCAAAACGCCCGTTCCACTGATATTCGCTGGGGTAGCGCCGCCCTTCCATAATCACTGGCGATCCGGCGACATTTTCCTGCATCCATCGTATCAATTCATAATCCACGCTGAGGTCAATGAATTCGCCTCGGTTCGCGCTTGGCACGCTTTCAAAGTGTCTTGCCTGCTGCATGTAATCCAGTCCATTGAGGGTCGGCGGCAGATTGGGCGCCATGCGGTCGAGGGCACGGGCGCGAGTCGCTATGATGGGATACAACCCGGCGATGAAGAAGAGCAGGATGCAGGGTGCGTACCACAGGATGCGCAAGCCATTTGACCACTGTCGGGAGGCGTGGAACAGGCAGCTAAAGGCAGCGCCACCCACAACACTCAGAAGCAGCCAAGCCTGAATGTAAAACTTGAAGACGGTGTTTTGGCGGCCTAGGTCGCCGCCGATGACGATAATCTCAACGCCGAGCGTGATGGACAGCGCCAGACCCATCAGCGTAAGCATAAGGCGCGTGGCAGGGGATTGATTGGGGCGGAAGAACAGCAGGGCAATCCAACTGACCAGTGGCAGCACAATCAAGGCCGCCTGATAACCCGCGATGCCCAGCGCAAGGGTGAAAAGTCCGCCAAGAATCAAAACGATGCCAATTCCCCTGACCGTGCGCTGCTGGCCGTGCAAGAGCTTGACCGATACATTTCGCAGCCAGCGGCTGGTTTCCCAAAGCAAAACCGAGACGACCAGAAACAGGAACAGGCCTTGTATGTCAAAATAAGCCCAAAGGGGGGTCTTGCCGCCCTGCCACAGGTCAATGCTGTTATATGATGTGGCGTGCCATGATGTGTAGGGCAGGGCAAATGCCAGACTCAATGCCAGAAAACCGCCAACCCTTGCCAGCAAATCGAGAGCCGATGCCCGCACAAGAAAATATCTGAAGGCCATCCAAAGGACAATCAAGCCGATGCCTGCCAGTGGCAGGAGGCGGATTATCGCCAGGGAATCCCTTAAAGCTGGCAGGGCGGTGAGCGCCGCCAAAGCGGTGAGAACAGCGAGCGCAGCGCCATACAAGCGGATGTCATTGACCGGGCGGAAGGCAGGCTGCCAGCGCTGCCACCAGGCATAAGTCAAGCCGACGACGGCAAACAGGGTCATCGAGGGCCAATCCCAGGTGTTGGTCGCCTGCATCAGCCCGACGGTCATCGCGCCCAGCGCCAGGGCGAGAAAACGCTCGACAGCGCTGCGATGGTCTTGACCAACCTGCACCAATTCATTGAACAGGAACAGCACGGTCAGAAGAATCAGCGGCATGTTAATCATGTGGGCGTGCAAGTCGCCATACAGAAAGGTGAAATAGGGCATTTCGGTGATGGCATTGCCGCCGACGCCAGGTGTTTCTGCCAGCACACGGGTGGGACCCCAGTACCAGCGGTCATGCCAGATGGGCAAGGTTTCACCGCCTATTGCACGGGCAGCGCCGCGCAAAATGCCGCCAGCAAGTGAAAGCGAATGGCTGACTTCGTAACGCAGGCTGTCAAGCGGGTTCGTCTGAGCGGCTCGTGCCGTCAGTTCCGCATGAACTTCGCCAGTGGGTACGATGCCGTTTGCGGCGGTGTATTCGGCGACGAGGAAGGACTCCAACCCCAATGGTGGCTGGTAGCCACCCAGCCGCGCGATGCCGCTGCCCAGGACCCGAACCGTATCCAGATTGCCCAGCAAGATGCACAGCAACAGCGCCATGATGCCCGCCAGCCAGGGATTGCCGCGGCGGCTGGCTGGCGGTTGACCTTCACGCCAGCCAGCCAGGATATTAAATGCGCTGGAAAAAGCGCCCATTCCCGTCATCATAAAGACGCTGGGAATCATCAGGTTGTAGGCCAATGCCGGCACTACCCCCAGCAGCAGGGTCGGTGTGCCCAGCAGAACAAAACCAAAATAGTAATAATTAATGTACCCGCCGGCGAACCAGGGGTCAATCGGCGGGAAGGTGGTGCTGCGGAGGACGCCATTCAAATAAGCGAAATCCATCGGTTTCTCGCCGCCTTTGAAATTGTGCCACAGGTCAGGGTTGGTCAGCCGCACAAAAATCATTATGCTGAAAGCGGCGATGGACAGAAGCTCTATCCATGCCAGCCGTCTCCAGTGATTTCGCAGCCATTCGCGCAGTCTGACGCGGTTGCGATAACCGAGTGTGAAACTAAGCAGTGTCATCACAGCCAGCGAGACCATGACCCCGCTTTGCGACCACAGGGGTATTTTCAGGCTGGAAACCGCCCAGGCGAACCATGCCACCAGCAGCAGGCCGACCAGTTTGCTGAAACCGTAGCCGCCGTCCGCCATATTGGGGAAGAGCGAGAACACGAGCGGAAAGGCGAGTATGCCAAAGATGAACAGCGTCAAATACCAGATGACCACGCCAAGAGCCTGATGGGTGTTGATGATGCTGTCGCTGAAGAAGCGCTCGGACCAAGTCCCTCCGTTTGTCTGCGTTTCATAGCTTTCTTGTGGCAGCATGAGGGCGGTCGGGGCGGCATCTGCCTCGATGGAGGGCCAATTGATGACACCTGGCAGCTGCGCTTCGCTCTCGGAATAAGCCATTTCGTGAATTTGCAGCAGGGATGCCTGGGACAAGATGGCGCGGACCCGTTCAGGCGAATAGTCTTCGGTCTTGCGGAAGATGAAAACGGCTGGATGGTCATAAACATGAAAAGCCTCGTCGGCTTCCAGTTCGTTCAGCCAGCCTGGCGAATCATAAATGGGCAGGTGCTGGTCTGAAACACGGAAGGGGCCCCACTCAAAGCTCTCGTCAAAGACTGCCAGCAATTCATATCCCAGTTCGCCATCAAAGAGCTTGTCATAATAGAGCGAGGTCAGCGGCCAGCGCAGAGGATTGCGGGTTTCGGTGTCATAAAAGCGGTTGCTGGCGATGGTCAGATAATCACCCAGGTCAAGTGAGCGCAGGATGTCATCATACTTGATTTGATTGTCCACTGGAAAGGACATGGTTTGGTCGTAGGAGTTAATCAAGGAGAACCAGGCTTCTGTCCCCTGACAATCCGCCGCCGCAGCCAATCCCGATGCCGGTTCGTCGGCAAGCGTGAGATTATCGGGCAGCTGGCAGGTTTGGATGGAGGTGGCGCGGTTGTCCCAATCGCCTTCGTTGAGTACGACTGAGCCAGAGCCGATGACATCTCCACTGCCAGCTGCCGTCACAACTTCGAAGCGATAGGTCTTGCCAGCTTCGACCCGCAGCGGTGTATTGAAGGGAATCGTGTAGGCGCTGCCAAGCGGGTGGTCGTCTCGGGACAGATTGGTTTCCAGAACAGCTTCCGCAAGCGCCGCGTTCGTTTCTTGGTCATAGACTCGCAGCTGGATGCGTTCGGGCTGAATATCATCGAGCGGGTCGCCCAGATGTGGCGCGAACACGCTGGTGACTGTGCCGCTGGCAGGCGCTTTGAACTCGACCTGAATCGGCGCTATTTCGGTATAATGCGTGGCCCTCTCGAACAGGATGCCGCTCAATTCGGGCGTCTGATAGCCGTTGTTGGCGATTGCCAGGTTAATCAGGGGAACGGAATCATCGCTGCCATCGATTCGCAGGGCAAAATCGCCAGGCACGCGCTCGAAGAGAAAGCGCGATGATTGCACCAGTGTAGTTTGATGGCGATAAACATTGCTGAACATCGCACCCCACATCATCGAAAACAGGATGCAAAACGCGCCCAGCGCCCAGGCACGCCGTCTTTGCAGGATAGGGAAGATGGCGATGACCAGCAGGATGCTGCCGATGCCGACAGCGGCGGCAGCTGTGGCACCGCTCATCCCGTTTAGCCACTGGTAGCCGCCAATAGCAGCCAGAAGGCCGCCAAAGAGGCTGAGCAGGATGCGGGTCATCCACAAGTCGCGGCCGGTGCGGCGGGCCTGCAGGTGAAGTTCATGCAGTCCCCAGCCAGCCAGAACCGCCAGAGCGCCATAGAGTGGCAGGTAATAGCGCGGGGTCATCACCCAGATGCCGCCCATCCAGGCAAAATAGATGCCGACCCACGCCAGCAGGATGAGATTGATGGTTGCGCCTTTGCGATTGCGAACCAGACGCCAGACCGACCAGCCCCAGCCGAACCATGCCAAAACGCCAAATCCCAAACCCATTGACCAAAGCAGCATATCTTTAAGCGGGTAGAAATAAGATGGCCGCGCCAGCCATTGCCAGTTGGGCGGCCAATCCTGATGGCCGCTGACGCCATAACTGCCGGAGCGAATGTTGTCAATCCAGCGAGAGTTGAGGGATATGCCCAAAAGCCCAGGCCCCTCAAAGGCATAGGGATTAAAGAGCCGAAATGCCAGAAAAGCGGCCAGCCCCGCCAGGGTTAAGCCGAGCAAGTGGTGCGCAAACAAGCGCCTGCGCTCCCTGTGACTCAGGCTCGAATCGAAAATGGGCATGGCCTGGAGGAGGGCAGCTAGCACAATCGCGCCAGCCAGGGGGGCTACGTTGATGCGGCTGGCGACGGCTGCGCCGCAGGCGATGCCAAACAGGAGATATGCCCACAGTCTGCCGCGCTGCTGCACGGCCACAGCGCAGTAAAGCGCCCCCGTCACCAGAAACGATGTGATGGCGTTGACCGTGCCGAAGTGTGATTTTTGAATGGCAAGCGGCGCGGCGGCATACAGGATGGCGGCGATGAGACCGCCCCATTTGCTGTGCATGCGCGTACCGAGCCCAAAAACAAGCAAGACGGTGAACAAATCAAAAATCATGGACAGGCCGCGCCAGACCAGATGTCCGCCCTGCCAGTTGAACAGCGGGCTGCCAGCCGCGGTCCCCGTGCGCAGGATGTCGCTGGTGAAATGTGCCAGAAAGAGCGGGAAAGTGCCATAAGTGTAGAAACCCTGTCCAGCCTGATGCGGATTCAGCGGCGAGCAGTGCGTATCAAAGAAAGGGCCAATGCCGCCGCTGTCGGGATGCAGATACTGACAGCGCAGCGCCTGAACCTCCTGGGAGTCGAGCATATCGGCGACGCTGATATTGGCGTCGGGCAGATTCTCGCTGCTGCTGACAATGAGAGCGTCAACCTTGGCGGCTTGCAGGGCTGTTATTGCCATGACCGCATTCTCGTAGCTGGATACCGGCCTGCCATTCGCCAGCCAGTGCGCGACCTGGCTGGAAAAAGCGCTGCTGATAGCGCCGATGCGGACGCTTGATGAGCGTTCAATATCGAGTTGATTGCGAATAATGCCGACCGCGTCTGTGCGGATGAGGATTTTCTGGCTGGGGAAGCGGGTTTCGTCGGGCGTAAATTGGTTGTCGCCGCCCATTTGAGGCAGGAGGTTCAGGGTCAAAAAGAGTTCGTCAGGATGGGTATAGGAGAAATCGTCCCAGTTTTGTCCGATAAAACGGGTTATGCCAGCGAACAGCAAAACAAGCGCCAGCAGAAAGAATGGGTAAATGTTCTTCATCATCAATATAAGCCCCAAAACGCTAGTATCCAGTCATCAGGACTGGCTGCCGAGAAATTCTTCCAGTCCCGCTTCTCCCAGAGATGGCACACGGTAGAGCATATAACGGTCATCGGGATGATTGGATTGTCTTTCCAGTTCGCGCCCTTTTGGAAACCATTCGCGCAGTTTCAAGGGCGCCATCTTATCATCTGGCGAGTAAAAAAAGAGCAGATCCCGATTCGGATTCAATGCGAAGATGCCGCTTCGCTGCCGGGCGGCCTGCAAGCCCCGCGGCAGGTTGGGCAGAAAGAAAGAATTGGGCCAAAGCGGCTGGCCGGCTTCAATCCCCACCGCGCGATGATCCCAAAAATGCGGGTAAGCGATGATGAAGGCATTGCCATAGCTGCCATCACTTTCGGCAAAGCCGCGCAGAACGTTGCCCGCATCACGATACGGGTTGGTTGATTCGATGTAGCTGTCGTAGAAGCGGTTGAAATAAAGGTGGCTGTTATGCTGATGGGCAAGCAGCAGGATAGCAGCGCAGAAAATGAGGGCTGAGAGGCTGCCAATGCGCCTGGGAAAAGTTCGCAGCAAGTGAAAGGCAATGGTGGCAGCAGGCAGGGCCGCCATCAAATAGACTGGCGCCAAGGCGCCGCTGGCGCGTGTGTGGCTTGGGTTTTCTGCGGGAAAGGCGATTGCCAAAGCGGAGGGCAGGAGCATAATCAATATCATCACGGGCATGAACCAGAGAACTGGGTCACGCGATTTTAGCGTTTGCGCTGTCCAGGCAGCCAAGCCAAGAATCAGGAAAGCGCCGCTGTAAATGTCCATGGTCGGCTGCTTGGGCACACCATGAAGCCAGATGACATCGCCACGCCAGTTGAACATGAGCAGCACGTTGCGGATGTTGCTCATCAGAATGGGGACGTTGGAAGCAAATGCCTCAGGCTGCTCTTCGGCAGTGACTCTGTCGCCCAGGATGCGGCCGCTGGTGCGCATCCAGAAATGCTGCGGGTCTCCGAGCGAATAGTGGAAAAGCGGCAGGAAGACCATGAATGAAACCCAGACCAGCACTCCCAGATTCACCATATAGCCCAGCCGCTCGCGCCAGGTTATTTGGCGGATGATTGTGGCAACCGCAAGGCCCGCTACAATCACGACTGGCAGCATCCGCACCGCCTGGTAGCTATACAAGCCAAAACCCAACACCAGCGCCGCCTTGATATAATCGGAGCGCCGATTGCGACGCATGGCACGGGCCAGATAAATCATCAGCAGCGCTGTGAACAGCGGGGTCAAAACGATTCGCAGGCCCAATCGGCTGAGGGTCACATGCCAAGAACTCACGGCGACCAGTCCCGCCAGCATCAATCCGACCAGGATGCCAAACTTGTGCTGTCGCTCGCCCATGAGTTCGATACCGACCATGAACAGGACAGGCAAGGTTATCAAGCCTTCGAGAACCGTTAGCAGCTTGAGCGTGCCATGATTGAAATCGAGGCCGGGCAGGCTGGCGAGCATGGACATCAGGTACATCTGAAGCGGCTCGCGGCCGCCGTTATTGGCGAAGAAAATCAAATGTTCGCCTTGGGCGACTCGATACGAATCCAGAATTTTTTCGACGTGGTCGCTGGACATTTCGGGCGGAATGGCGTCCAGCTGCGATAATCTAAAGCTCATGCCGAGAATCATAACTGCGGCGAAGGCAAGCATGGGCCATCTGTATTCCCGCCAGCGAATGCGGCGGCAGGCATCTATCCTGTCCGCTGCCCAGTCAAAGATATTCCACCCCGAAGGCGCAAAGACCCAAGCCCAAAGAAAGGCGCTGGCAATCCACAAGAGGATAATCGGCGGTGCGATGCGGCTGCCGCTGGTGTTCAGCCAAACCAGAATGCTGGCGGACGCCGCCAGGATGAATAATGCCGCTCGTCCCCGGCTGATTTTTCGCGGGAATGGCTGTGCCGTCACGCCCCTTGATTCCTGCGGCGGCGGGGATGTCTGCACCCAATCCGCAAAGCGAGTTGAATGGTTTCGCATCCACTCATTCGCAGCTTCGATGAGCAGCCAGAACATGCCGCCCAGCCCAAATCTGACAGTCGCAGCCAACACCAGCGCCAGGGACCATTCGGTTGAAGCGGTCATCGAATCCGTTAATAGCATGAGGGCGGTCAACCAAATCATCAGCGGTAGGAGACGCGCCAGCCAGCGCAGCTTTGACAGGCGGTCGATGCGATGCCACCAGGCTTTGAGCGATGTCCAGCTGACGACCAACTCCGCCAGCAGCCAGATAAAGCCGGCCAGCCATAGAAAAGGAGCGCCGACAGCCAGCGCATTGGCTTCGGTTCGCGCTGTTTCTGCCGAGCCATGCAGCAGGGCATTGCCAAAGACAGCACAGAGGACTGCCAGCAGATAGAGCAGAAATTGTGCATTCTGTTTGCTGGCGATGACGGCTGGCAATCGGTCGCGCCATGTTGTGGTTTGGGCGGGTAAGTTGACCGAATCTGTGGGGATTGCTGGCGCGGCCGTCTGTGAACGCAAAATAGCATTCAGTGAACGCCAAGTCCTGGCGGGAGATTTCACAAACTGGTCAATCAACTCTGCCAGTGTCAGGTCTTCAAACCCGCGCCCGGTATCGTCAGACATGGGGCTTGCGTCCTTTGATTGCCAGATTCACCGTTGAGCGCTGATGCCCTTCGTTGATGACGTTCTTGCGGTCAAAAAAGTTAAAGATGGCGACGCCAAGCGCAATCGGATTCAGGCGGCTGCTGTTGTCCTGCTCGAAGTTGAGGCGGCTGGCGGCCGACTCGGCAAATCGGGGCAGGGCGCCGGCTTCGAGCAGGGGCATTCCGATGCCATAGACCAGGTTGTGGATAAAAGGAAAGCAATGGTGCGTAAATGCCCGTTCGTCTTCGATTTGGAAACCGACTGACTCGACCAGCTGGCGCAGCTGTTCGGGTTCATAAAGCCGAACATGATTAGCCCAGATGCCGGCAAATATGCCCTGCTGAATATGCCGATTGAAGAGGGATTCCAATGTCTTGTTGATGGGATCCCACCAGAAAGGATAGTTGGCATGTGGGACCGTGACCGCGACAAGGCCGCCCGGTTTGAGTACGCGAAACGTTTCACGGAGTCCGCGGGCGTCATCGTCGATATGCTCGAGGACTTCGGACAGAATGACGGCATCAAAGCAGTTGTCGGGATAGGGCATATTATAGATATTCACCTGCTGAAGGGCGACATTATCCAAATGGCCGATGTTGCGCTTTGCCTTTTGAATCACATCCCAGTCCAAATCCGCGCCGATTAGCTGACATTGACAGAGGTAACGAAACATATTGATATAGAAGCCGCGACCACAGGGCAAATCCAGGATGCGCATATCATCGTCGGGATTCACATATTCAAAAATGGTTCGGACTCGCATCTTGAAAGCCATGTCGGCTTCCCTGCGTGTCATAAAGCGGATGGTCTCCAAATCAACCATTGGGTTTCCTTGCATGTTCGCGGAAGACGGCCTCATAGCGGCTGACTGTTTCTTCCAGCGAGAAACAAGCGGCAATCAACTCCCGTGATTTTACATATCTGTCAGGATTACTCAAGATGTCAAGGACTGCCGCACCGATGGATTCCCAATCGCCTGCCTGTGCCAGCCTGCCCATACCCGTGACTGTCACGGGGACACGCCCGCCCGGAATATCCGTCATCACCACCGGCGTCCCGCAGAGCATCGCTTCGACTTGTGCCAGGGCAAAGCATTCCGTATCGCTGGGCAGCACCAGGACATCGCAAGCCGCATAAAAATCTGCTAATTCCTGTTTGTCCCGCACCAGCCCCAGAAAAATCAGCTGCCGCTTGAATTTTTGGATGAGGGGCTGCTGGCGCCGCCAAGTGTCCTCGTATTTGATGTCATACTCGCCCGCAAAGACAATTTTGGCATGGGGATACTCCCGATTGATGACTTCCAGCGCTCGAATGAGCAGGTCGGGACGTTTTTCCTGGACAAAGCGCCCTGAATAGCCAATGATGGGGCCCTTCGACTGCTGCCATTGCCGCCGCAATCCGCTCACGTTTTCGGGTTCAGGCGTCGGGATGCAAATTGGCGGATAGATGACCTTGACCTTGTCGCGGAAGGGGCGCAGGTAATAGGAGTTATCAGCATAATCGGCGCTGTATCCAATGATGTCTGGCGCACGTTTTGCCATAAAAGCATAAAGGGCGTACATAATTTTTGTGATGAAGCGGTTGCTGCGGCTGTGAGGCAGCACCAAATCTCCATGATGCGTTGGGATGACCTTGAGGCCGGTCATGCCAGCCAGCAGGCTCACCAGCGCGGTTTCCAGCATGGGGGTATGAATGCTGACCACATCATGCTGGCGCATTAGCTGAAGCAGCGCCCAGGGGTAGGCTGGCATCATCATACCACGACTGATGCGAATCGGCGCCCACAGTCGGACGACGCGGACGCCATTGTGCATGACCGTATCACGCGGCAAATCCTGATGATAGCGGGCGGTCAAAACGGTGACCTGGTGTCCGCGCCGTACCAGTGCCTCCGCAATCAGCTGGACATGCCAGGTTAATCCGGTGAGATGGGGATAATAATACAGGAGTGAAATCAGGATGTTGAGTTTTCGGTCCGTGCTGGGGATTGGCTGGGTCATCTCAAGCTGTTTTCGGCCTTCGCTGTTCAAGCGAGCTATCATAGCATGGTTTGTAAAAATCGGCATGTCGAAATCTGCTGCCAGAAAGCCCGCTATAAAGCAGCGCTTTACGAATGGCATGTTCCTGATGCTGAAAAGGGATTATCTGTTAAGGATTCTGTTTCTCGTGCAGGCGGGTCTCTTCGGCATCCAATACGTAGTCGTTTCGGGCAATCTGCTCATTCGTTTGCAACCGCGATATATTGACATCCATACCCTGCTGGAGTTTGTTGTCCAGCTTTTGCGCAATGAAATAAGCATAATCTTCTGTGACATCGGCAACGATAATTTTGCTGGTGTTATCTGGCATATTTGCCCATACATGATAACGCGGGGTGTCGTATTCTTTCTGTTTTGATGCTTTGGTTTCTTCGGTGGAAATCGATGTCAGGGCGGACAAATCAATCTCTCGTGTTTGACCGATGCTGGGCAGCGGCTTGCGTGACACCTGTATCGAAGTGCTGTTCATGTAAATATGTGTTTTGTTAAACACAATCAGACCGAGCCAATAATACATCGGCAAGGCAACCAGCCCAAAGATGAAAGGCAGGCTGACAGGTATCTCACCCGCCAGATAACCGCCGCTCATAACAAGAGCCAGGAGTGTAAATACTGTACTCAAGATGACGCTGCTGAAGAAATTCTCGTCCTTGTCCAGGCGGAAATTGGTTCGATATGCCAAATGCAGGTCTTCGGCTTCGTATAGTTGCAGGCTGCGCGGCTGCCGCACCTTGCGCCGTTTGGATTTCGGTTCTGGCACTGTAAATTGAAAGACATTGCTGCAAGACAGGCAGGCGGCGACCATCTGCTGTATGTTGATATGGTCGGCGGTCACGAGTGCACCGCACTGCGGACAGGTCAGTCGCATCGATGGCCTCATTTTAGTATGTTTATTGTATGATAGCACAGGAACTTGACACACCAGCCGAAACTTTGTACAATAAAAATAATTTGCGGGTATAGCTCAGTTGGTAGAGCGCCTGCTTCCCAAGCAGAAGGTCACGGGTTCGAGTCCCGTTACCCGCTCCAGCTTTCCATTGCCCACGTCAGCGTGGGCGTTTTTATGTCTTGAGCATTGACCTTCTCGACAGGCAAGTTTAGAATGGCTCGGCTTTTGCCCGCGATTTGGAAGAAAATGCAAACCTGTTCCCTCACAGAGATGGAATTGAAGGAGAACCTGAACATGGCAGAATTTGAACTCGCTGCTGAAGTCCGCACAATACACGGCAAAAAGACCAAGCGGCTGCGCAGACAGGGTTATGTCCCTGGAATTGTCTACGGTCCGACAAACGACCCTATCAGCGTGCAGTTTGTGTATCGCGCGGTCGAGGTGACCTTGATGAACGCTGGCGGCACCAACCTGATTGATATTGTCGTCGATGGCAAGACCTTTCCGTCGCTGGCGCGTGAAGTGCAGCGCGATGTTGTGCGCGGCGATATTCTTCATGTGGATTTCCTGGCAGTCGATGAAAACCAGCGAATCCGCGTTGAAGTGCCGGTGGTGATGGAAGGGCAGAGTCCGGTTGTAGCCGCCCGCGAAGGCATCCTGATTACGGGGAGAAGTTCATTGACCCTAGAAGTCTTCCCTGGTGATATTCGCAATCAGATTATCATCGACTTGTCCCGACTGACCGAAATGGGGTCGGAGGTGCTGGTTCGTGACCTTGAATTTGGCGAGAATGTCACCGTTCACAACGACCCTAACGAGATGATTGCCAAAATTGTGCAGCCAGCAGCCGCCCGCGCTGATGAAGACCTGGCGCAGCTTGAGGATGAAGAGGGCGCAGAAACTCAAGAGGACTTTGAAGCTGCTGAAGAGTAGGGCAGCGCCGAAGGTGATGCTGATTTTGCGGACGTCTTGCTTTAGGGTTCTCTGCCATTTTGCGGTGTCAGATTTTCGCCATTGAGTGCATCAGCGCCCGCAGGATGTTCTTGCTCTTCGTTGCGCATGATGGCGATTCCCGCTACTTCATCGTCGTCAGCAAGTTTCATCAGGGTCACGCCTTGCGTGTTGCGTCCCATTTCTGAAATCTCGGACAGCTGCGTTCGCAGCACGACGCCATTTTTAGAAATGAGTATGACGCCATGCCTGGAGATGAGCATAATATCATCCTCAACGCTAATGCAGCGTATGGCAACGACCGGTCCCGTGCGCTGGTTTCGTTTGAGTGTGCGCACGCCGAAGCCGTAGCGTCTCTGGAGCGGGTATTCGTGTTCGTCGGCATCAATCGAAATAGCTGTTCGTTTGCCATAGCCGTTTTGTGTGACAACCAGGATATGATTATGTGCTTGGGTCAGTACATCCATGCCGGCAATCTCGTCACCATCGCGCAGCCGTATTCCCCGCACGCCAACCGCCTGACGCCCCATGACCCGAACCTCTTCTTCGCAGAAACGGATGCTTTGCCCATTGACGGAAACCATGATGATATGCTGATTGCCTTCGGTCAGCTTGACCCAGCAGAGCGTATCGCCTTCCTCCAGGCCCATTGCCATCAAGCCGCTGGGACGGACATTCTCAAATTCACTTAGCCTGACCCGCTTGATGCGTCCCTTGCGCGTTGCCAGCACACAGTAGGCCCCTTCCATAGCAAATGCCGCGACAGGCAGAGAGAGAATAGCCGTAACCCGTTCATCATTTTCGAGTGGCAGGATGCTTTGAATCCAAGTGCCGCGCTTCTCGCGCCGGGTCTCGGGGATGTCGTATGTCCGCCGCGAATAAACCTTGCCCTTGTTGCTGAAGAACAGGAGCGTATCGTGGCTGTGGGCGAAAAAGACATCCAGCAGCGCATCGCTGTCTTTGATGGCCATGCCTCGAACACCCTTGCCGCCGCGCCGCTGGGCGCGATAATAGCGAGCCGCCACCCGTTTGATATAGCCTTGCTGCGTGAGCGAGATGACCACATTTTCCTGGCGGTAAAGCTCTTCCTCATTGAAATCGGCATTGCCATAAACCACGCTAGTATGGCGCTCATCGCCAAATTTTTCGACAATCTCCTGGACATCCTGCCGAATCAGGTCAAGAATCTTGCGCGGTGAACCGAGCAGGTCTTCCAGATAGTCGATTCGCGCCTGCACCGAATCGTATTCATCCTGCAATTTCTGTTGCTCCAGTGCCGCCAGACGGCGCAGCTGCATATCCAGGATGGCCTTTGCTTGAATCGCATCCAGTTCAAAGCGGGTCATCAGTTGAGCGCGGGCGGCATTCACATCGGGCGAACTGCGAATGATTTGTATCACGATGTCAATGTTGGATACCGCTTTGAGCAGCCCCATCAGGACATGAGCGCGAGCCTGCTGGCGCTCCAGGTCATATTCGGAGCGCCGACTGATGACCTCGTAACGATGTTCAATGTAAATTTTCAATGACCGCTTGAGCCCCAGCGTGCGCGGCTCGCCCTTGACCAGCGCCAGCATTTGAATGCTGTGAACACTCTGTAGCTGCGTGAATTTGTAAAGCTGATTGAGCACCCGCTGGGGCTGGGCGTGTTTTTTCAGTTCGACCACCAGACGCAGGCCGCGTCGGTCGGATTCATCGCGCAAATCCCGAATCGCCTCAATGCGCTTCTCACGCACGAGGCTGACGATGCGCTCGATAATGGCTGCCTTGCTGACCTGATAAGGTATCGAGCTAAAGACGATATTGACGGCATCGCCGCGCCCCTCCTCAAACTCACAGCTTGACCTGACAACCACCCGCCCCTTGCCAGTAGCGTATGCCTCTTTCAGGTCATCGCCGACAACAATCGTCGCGCCAGTCGGGAAGTCGGGACCTTTGACAAACTGCATCAGGTCATCAACTGTGATGTCTTCAATCCTGTCGTAATTGTCGATGAGATAAATGATGGCGCTGGCCAATTCGCGCAGGTTGTGTGGCGGTATGCTGGTTGCCATGCCCACAGCAATCCCGCTGGCGCCGTTCAGCAGCAAATTCGGCAGGCGGGCTGGCAGCACAGTCGGCTCTTCCTGCGTGCTGTCGTAGTTTTCTGCGAAATCGACCGTATTCATGTGAATATCTGTCAGCATTTCGCTGGCTATGGTTGCCATCCGCGCCTCGGTATAGCGCATGGCCGCCGGTTTGTCGCCATCCTGGCTGCCGAAGTTTCCCTGGCCATCAATCAAGGGATAGCGCAGCGAAAACTCCTGTGCCATCCGCGCCATCGCATCATAGACAGCCTGGTCACCATGCGGATGATATTTTCCCAGCACCTCGCCCACCAAACGGGCGCTTTTCTTGTAGGCGGTTCCCGGGCGCAGTCCCATATCGTGCATGGCAAACAGAATGCGCCGATGAACGGGCTTCAGCCCGTCACGGGCATCGGGGAGAGCGCGGGCCACAATGACGCTCATGGCATAATCGAGATAACTGCCCCGCATTTCTTCGTTGATATTGACGGTACGGATGATGCCGATGTTTTCATCTGCCGAATTGGAATCGAAGCTGTCCATAAGTCAGGGCTAATCCGATATTCGGATTAACGCGGCTCTCCTCTCGTGTTTTGCAAATCAGACGCAAATTCCCCAGTCCGCCACCGCGCATCAACATCGAAGTTTCTAAGGTTGCGCCTGCGCCATTGTTTGAAATAATTATAACAGAAATCGGCTGATTTTTCCACTTCAACCGACAGCGAGCAGTCGACTTTGAAGATGCAGAATTGAGATTTGTGGGTATCCTGGCAATTGCCCTATAATTTGCTTGCATTGCCGCACTGACAGGGTTAGAATAATGTATAACGAGGCAATCAGTCATGGTTGCGTCGCGCAAGCGTCATTTCGGGCGGCTTGTAAAAATCGATATAGTTATTTTAAGAAGGAGAAAAAATTATGGATAGCGACAACCTGAGAAGAGGGATTATACCGGGGATCATGGCCGGTTATCTTTTTCTCGCCTATGTCGGGGCGGGCATGGTGCCCGATCCGGATGCTGCTGAAACTGGTGGTATGATGATGGGCAATGGCATGATCGATATGGTCGGCGGTATGATTAGCGCTGATGCTTTTGTCGGTTTCATTCTGCATATCATCATCAGCGCTGTTATTGGCGCTCTCTACACCGGCCTGTTTGTGCAATACGCAAACCTCGGCAACCCATTGGTGAACATTGCAGTTGGCGGTTTGATTTATGGGCTGATTTGGTGGATTATCGGCGGCAATATCATTATGCCTGCTGTTGCTGGCGGTGATGTTTTGCAGCTTTCGCTTGGTCCCAGCTTCTATGGGCATATCATCTTTGGTCATGCGCTCGCCTTCATTGTCGTTATACGTGATGCGGCGCTGGGCATGGGTGACGACAGCAAATAATCGCTCGGCTCTTCTGGCCGGGCATCAGCATTAAACATTCTGGCCGGGGCTGTGATTCGCTTTCGCAGACCCCGGTATGCCTCTGTATGAACCCCGCTAGCTGGCGCGTTTCCAAACCTTGTTCACCAGATTGAATTGAACGATAGATTCACTGCCCGCTTCCGTTCTCACGGTCACCCGCA
The DNA here is from genome assembly GCA_965214515.1 of Aggregatilineales bacterium. Taxonomy (GTDB): domain Bacteria; phylum Chloroflexota; class Anaerolineae; order Aggregatilineales; family Phototrophicaceae; genus UBA6055. Next base: position 1,271,039 of record OZ243955.1, on the reverse strand, counting down.
GTTGGGGCTGTCCATCGGGCGCGGTTTGCAGCTGCTGTTCGCTAACCTGCTGTGGCTGTGCCACGGCATTGGCATGGTAACGCTCATAAGCGGCGGCAAGCGCCGCTTCTTCCGCGAGGTCGTACAGCTTCAGCCATTCACTTTCCGCACGGCTTGCCATCAACTGCTGTTCCGTGTTCAGCCGCCAGGTGATAAAGTCGCGCCAATCCAGCTTGGCCTGAGCGATTGGCACGGGAATAACCTGCTCAATCATGCTCATATCTGCTGTGGGAGCAAACAGGGAGACAAGCTGGCTGATTTTGTCGACGCCATATTGGCTGGCGAGCGATTCGACCAGGGTCGCGCCCGTATCGACTTGTGCAAACTGCTCGACCAGATAGAACAGCACCGACTGGCGCAGCTGAAAAACATCATGGGGATAAAAGACATCCAGCCCCCTGGTTTGCGCGTCAATCAGCCGTTCCGCTACCCATTTGGCAGTTTCAAGCTGTCGCTGTATATCAAAGGGCATGTCTGCTCTGGCGCCGCGCACATAGGGGGATTGCATCAGCAGATGCAGGGCGCTTTCGTCCGACCAGGTCAGGGCTTGCGGCGCATCGGCAGCGATGTCGATGGTCATCTGCGGCAGATTGCCACAGATGAGAATATCACACCCCTGGCGCAGCCAGGCTGTTATCGTTGGGTGTAATTGCCGGGCAAAAATCTCATCCACTTCGCGGTAGCGAATCCGCAAAACGTCGGATTCAATGCTGCGTTCTTCTCCCCAAAAAGTATAATCGGGCGGCACATGATGCCAGCCATCGGCATAGCGCCAATAAAACCAGAGCTTGGCATAGGGCGTGCCGTTCATGATTTCCTCCACCAGAACACGGCCGCGCTGCCCTTCGATAGCAATCGCCAAAATGTTGCCCGTCAGCTTGAGGTCTTGCCCGACTTTCATGGCAGCATAATCGTTATAAGCCGCCTGCTGCGCGTTCAGCCAGTCATCGGTGGCGCTTCGCTGAATATCAAGGAATGTCGCCAAATCGCCGATGCGCAGGGCAGCGACCTCTGCCCGCACGGTATCGCGCAACAGCAGCTCGACTTGATTTTGCACATCCAGCAGGCGCTGCCGCACCAAGAGCAACCCCGCGATGAGCGCCCCAATCAGGATGCCAATCAGCAGCAGTAATCGGAGGATGTTTCGGCGCCGCCCCCGTCTGGCTTGCGGGTCTTCGCTGTCCAGTTTGTCGATTTTTTGTGATTCGATGTCCCATTCTAAACGTATCCGTCCCATCTAATCATCCTCGGAATGATTAACGACAAATATATCACCAGCCACCACCGATTGAGTCAGGGCAAAATCATCGCGCACCAGCAGGCTGCCGTCTGGCCTGACATCAAGAGCAAGTCCTGTGACATCTCCTGCCTTGATGCGCCTGCCGAGCATATTCAGGCGATGTTTCCAGGTGATAAAGAGGGCGTCAGAAGCAATCTGCCGGTACCACAGGTCAACACGTTCCAGCAGACAAGCGGTCAACTCCGCCCGATTGAGTTGTCTGTGGGTCGCGCTTTCCAAACTAATCGCCATGTCCTTGAGCGCGGTTTGGCTGAAGTCAACGCGCACATTGACACCGATGCCCAGCACCACCCCGACAGGCTCATCATTTTTCCAGACTGCTTCTGGCAGAATGCCGCCGACTTTCCTGCCATTGACCTGAACATCGTTGGGCCACTTGATGCCAATGTCCGCACAGCCGACCTGCTCTGCCAGGTCATAGACGCTTAGAGTGCCAATCAGGCTGACGCGCGAAAGACATGGCGCTGGCGGACGCAGGATGACTGACAGCGCCAGGGCGGTATCGGGCGGCGTATGCCAGTGGCGTCCTTGGCGCCCGCGCCCGCGCACCTGCTCATTGGCGATGACAGCCGCGCCATCAGGCGCTCCTTCGTCAAGCCAGATTTTGGCAAGGTCATTGGTGCTGCCGACAGATTCGACATATCGGAACGGGCGTGTCAATCGGCTTTGCAGGCTGTCATTGGAAAGGGTCATAAAAGCCCTCAAGCTGAAAATCTATTCTGTGCATTGTAACAGACTCCATGGCGCCGTTAGAATAGATTTATTCGTCAATCAGCTATTTGGGCCTCATCATGTTCGGGTTAGGGGCATGATATGGAACATTTATGGACACCCTGGCGCATGGCCTACATTAAAGGGGGAGGCAAGCCTGTGGACGCCTGTGTTTTTTGTCTCAAGGCGCAGCATCCCGAAAATGATGAAGCCGAGCATGTCTTCGCCCGTTCAGCGCATACCTTCGCCACGCTGAACAGATTCCCCTATACCAACGGACATGCCATGATTGTCCCCTGTCAGCATATCGCGTCGCCAGAGGATATGGACATGGCCGCCTTGACCGACCTGATGGTGATGACCAATCGGACGATGCGCGTCTTGCGCGAATATGCCAATCCGCCAGCATTTAATATCGGCGGGAATATCGGTGCGGCGGCAGGCGCAGGCATTGCAGCGCATTTTCACTTTCACATTGTCCCGCGCTGGGCTGGCGATGTCAATTTTATGACCAGCATAGGCGCTACTCGCATCATCCCAGATACGCTTGAACACACCTACAGCCAAATCAAGGTCATCTGGGAGCGCCTGTACCCAGCCGAAAACTCCGACAGCCAGCAGCAAAGATGAGTCGCTGTGCAGGCCATAAATCCCCTTCAATGGCGTGACCTGCCCGTCTTGCTCGTCGTCCTATTCTTGGCAGGATGGATGCGATTGGGGCGCGGCGATGTGGTGGAGTATTTCCATGACGATGCCATGCTGGCGACCCTGGCGCTGGAAATGGCGGCCGGAGGGCGATTCCCGCTGACGGGCATCCTGTCATCGACGGGCATCCCCAACCCGCCAACGAGCGTCTATCTCATGGCGCTTCCCTTCAGCCTGTCCTCCGACCCCCATTTTGCGGTTTATTTCATCATGCTGCTCAATGTCTTGGGGGTTGGGCTGTTATGGCTGCTGGCTCATCGCTATTTTGGGGCGCGGATTGCCTGGATTGCCGGGCTGCTGTATGCCATCAACCCGTGGGCGGTTTTGTTCAGCCGCAAGATATGGGCACAAGACTTCCATACGCCCCTGATTCTGCTGGGGCTGCTGCTCTTGCTCTATGGTTTTTGGGAGGAGCGGCGGGGTTGGTTCAGCATCGCTGCCCAAAGTTTGAGCCTGCCCCTGCTGCTGTTTGCCTTTCAGATTCACTTTGCCGCCTGGGCGCTGTTTCCCCTCATTCTGATTGTCCTTTGGTTTGGACGAAAACAAATGTCCTGGCAGGGTATGGTGTTGGCTGTGCTTCTGTCGATTCTGGCTGTTCTGCCATACCTGACGGGGCTTTCGCAAACCCTGGACAGTGACCCAGAGCGGATTTCGGATGCCGTGCAGCGCTCGGCAGCAGCCGACAGCGTCGGCCTGAACGGCAAAGCTGTGACCGATGCCATCATGCTGGCTGCGGGCATCGGCCTCGAAACCTGGCTGGCGCCTGACCAGCAGGCGCAGCTGTCGGCAGGCTATCCTCCCCTGGTACAGGCGAGTCTCATTTTGGGGGTGGGCATGATGGTCGGCATTGCTGCGAGCCTGAAGGGTTCGCGGCGATGGACTGCGCTGCTGGTGGCTTGGGCATTTCTGCCAACGCTGATGCTGCTCTATGACTGGACGAAGGTCTACATCCATTATTTCATCCCGTCGATTCCGGCGATGACGCTGTTGACAGGCATGGGGCTAAGCTGGGGTTTGGATTGGCTGGCCGGGCGGCGGCTCTTGAAAGGGCTGCTCTGGTTTGCCCTGCTGCTGGTGTGTGGGCTGCAAATCCTGCAATGGCGGGCAGCGCTGGATTATGTCGAGAGCCATCATGTGGATTATCCCGGATTCACGACGCCGCTGGGCATCTTGAATCGGCTGCGGGATTCGCTGCGTGAAGCTGAAGATGTCCTGATACTGAGTCAGGGGATGTCGTGGAATCTGCACCATGAGGTGGCGGTCTGGGATACGTTGCTGTGGGATGATGTGCCTTGCGTGCGCACGTTGGTTGGTAACGGCTACGCTGTTTTCCCGTCTCACGCTTTCAGCGCCGTTGTCGCGCCCGATGCGCCGCTTCATCCTGCCAATGGTCTCTATGCCAAGGAGGCTCCTGCCCTCTTCAAGACGCGAAACGGGGGCAAGGATTATGTTGTCCATCAATGGGAAGCGGCGCCGATATGGACGGGACTCCCCATTCAGCCTGTCCCCCCGACTCTGTTTGATAATGGGGTGCAGTTGAGTGGCTATGCGCTGGCAGAGGACAGGGTGATATTGGAATGGCGGCTGCCGGACGCGAACGTTGGCGCGGACTATCAATTTACCGCGCAGCTGTTTGATGCGGCTGGCCATCGCATTTCGCAATGGGATGCGACTTTCTGGCACGGGCGGCACTGGTGCGCGGGCGACCGACTGTTGACCTGGGGCCCCTTGGAAGGGGACGCAGCGGCGACCCTGCTCAAAGTGGGCATGTACATTCTCGGCACGGGCAAAGACAGAGGGCGATACTTTAATGCGAATGTCTTGGATGCGCTGGGCAATCCAAGCGGGCAAAGCGTCGATATTCGACTGGATTGAGCCTGCGAGCTAGTGGTCATTGCTTGGCAAGGTTGGCTGGGGGCTGGCTTCCTCTGTCAGCGCAAAGGTCTCGTAGGCGAGGTCCCATGGAAGCGTGTAAGAATCAAAGAACCTTTCTTCTCGTTCTCCTTCACCTTCAAGCTCGAGGCTGTCTTCTTCAAGCTCCAGGCGATATTCGGCACGCGGATAGGTCAGGCCATCATTGACATACCAACCGACGATGATGCTGTGTTCGAGCATATTGAAATCGGCGGGGAAGCTGTGATAGGTCTGATGGCTTTCGCCCCAGCGCCAGTATGTTGTTGGCAGGCGCGGCGGTGTATCCGCCTGCTCGACGATATTGCCATCCGCGTCCAGCATGTGCATGAAAACGGTGTAGTTTTCATCGGGCGTCGATTCGGCTTTCCAGTTCAGGATGATTTCGTTGCGGTCGGTGTCAATCAGAAATTGCTGCAAGCGAATGGCATCATCAAAATTGGGCTGCAGGTCAATCGGGATTTCGGCAAAGCCGCTTAGGCTTGCCTGACTCCGCAGCGAGGCCACTGCGCCCACATCCAACAGAACTGGCTCAATCTTTTCGCCTTCCTCATTCTTAGCGGCTATCGGCTGGCCGCGCTCAAGGTTTTCCCATTCCACCTGCAAGTCAAAGGGATAGCGTCCGAATGCGCCCACATCAATGGAGATGATGTATTCGTCGGGATAAATAGCGTCAGCTTTCCATCGAGAGGTGTGCAGGCTGCCAGCGCCCGGATAGCTGGCATAGCGTCCGATTTCCTGATGATTGTCGTCAACCAGGGCCAAAAAGATACTGTTATCCCTTTCGGATTGTGCCAGGACTTGCCAGTAGAGCTTGACGCGAACTTGGTCGCCGGGGATATAGCGGCGGTTAATCCGCTCATAGCCGATTAAAGCGACATCCCCAAATTTAGCATAGACCGGACGGGCATTGCCAGGCAGCGCCGACAGCGGTTCGGGCGCGGCGTATTGCGTGGCAATCACGGTAAAAGGGGCCAATAAAGCTGCCAAGCCCAGCAATCGAAGGGGCCATAACAGGGTTTCCTTGAGCAGTTCCTTGGGCACAGCATCGCCAGCCCGCACAAATTCGAGATTGGGGGGGCGCAGCGAAAACACAATCCACCAGACTATCTCGACAAAGCCGACGGCGACGAGTGGACTGATGACCGCAATCAGCGGAAAGAGGATGCGCCCTTCGGATGTGCGCGTCAGCGTGCTCCAATAGAGTACTCCCAGCCAGAGCAGCGCCGCGATGCTCAAGAGAAGCAGCAGGTTGCGCAGTTCGTAACGGGCATAGGCAAAATCACGGATTGCCAGGAGTTGCAAAATCAGCAGGACACAGCCGATGACGCTAAGGAAGGTCATCAAATCCAGCAAAATATAAAAGATGGGTGTAATCTGGATATTCATCGCCCCGAACAAACCCCAATAGGACATGCGAAACTGCTGATATTCGGTGAGCAGATTGATGATATTGAAGTTCAGGCCGTGCGGGCTGGCGATGTTTGCCATGGTGATGATGCCAAAGGGTTCGCTGTATAATTGCAGGTTGCGGATATACCACCAGCCAGCGATGACCACCCAGAATATGAGCAGACTGAAGAAAAACAGGTACAAACCGTGTCTGTCTTTTGTTCTGTACCAGACAAAGATGCCAAGACAAATGAGAACCGGCAAGAGAACTATCGAGGTTAGTTTGGTGATGCTGGTCAAGGCGAACAGCAGACCGATCCCCAGACTGTATTTGAGCTTAAAGCGGTCGCGGAGCGTGCGCAGCATCAGCAAAACCAGGGCGGCATTCAGAATCATGGCAAGGGAATCATTGCTGACTGATGCGCTGACAAAGATGAACATCGGATTCAGTCCAGTGACTGCTGCTGCTACCAGGGCCACTGCTGGACGCTGTGGCGCGATGTAGGCGCTGATTTTGTAGACCAGCACAATCGTTCCAGCGCCAAGCACCAGGCCCAAAGCCCGCACAATCAGGACAGCCAGCCCCGTTCCTGTCAGCATAGACCGCGATTCGTCGTGTATGACCAGATTTTTGTTGCCGAAGGAATCGGGTTGATTGGAGGCAACATGGGGGTTGAGCCGACGGTAGCTGTCGGCATCGTCTATATCAAAGGGCGCTATCAGGAGCGCCATAAGGCCATAATAGAGCGGGGGCTGACTGCCATGCTGGGCATAAAGGGTTTCGCTGGTGTCAGTCTGCTGCGGCAGAGCCCCATTCTCGCGCAGGTGTTGCAGGTATCCAAAATGCCAGATTTCGTCATTTGCCTCGAAAATGGGCGTTGCTGTCATATATCCGATGCCGAAGATGAAGTAGAACAGCAGAATCCACTGGACAGTGCTCAGTGGAATATCGAGGGAATTGAACCACAGCCAAAGTCGGTACAGCCTCTTGATGGACCATTCCAGCCCGAACAGCAGCTGCTTAATCAGTCGGCGGATTTGCCGAGTCAGTTGTTTGATACGCGCCCGCATGGACTCATTGTACTCCTGTTATGCCTTGTTCAATCCAGAGCATACTTCCAGTATAGTGCCTGTTTGCCCTCAAGGATACACAGTACATCTATCATTAAGCAACTGATACGAGGGATTTCGCGTCAGTTGTGCGGGGGTTTGGCGCGTTTTATCCATAGACACAGCCTTATCCCCAAGGAGCGGCTAAAAGGTTGCGGTTTTGCATTCAGTCAATCATCAGCCTGACGGGCAAGACGCCAATCGTGGCGTCTCCCGTCACGTTTGCTCCCGTGACGCTCAAGCGTTCAATGCTGCCGCTGGGGGGATGATAGCGATACATCAGCACCCAGATAAGGTATTCTCCTGGGGCGATTTCCTCTGGCAGACGCAGGGCGCGGTTATCCCAGACCGGCGCATTCGCAGCCCAGGCCGATGTGGGGGCGAAACCGGCTTGGGGTGCGGAATCCTGCCCCTGCACGATGGGCTGCCCTGTATCGGGGTCAGCCACAAACCAGGCAACTGTGTAATCAAGCTGAAGTTCCGCATCCGACTGCCAAAGCAGCGATAACTCCAGCGCTTGTCCCCGCTCATATCGCAGCCCCCTGGGCAGCTGAAAACCGAGCAGGTGGATGTTTTCCCCATATTTCAAATCGGATGCTCTCTCAGCGGTGAAGGCGGAAAATGGATGGGGGGCGGCGCTGCGGGTGCTGTATTCGAGCAGGCGCACAGTGTCATCCTCATGTGTAAGCTGGACTTCGCGCAATGGGTAATAATAAAGTGCCATATATCGCTCCAGTGGGCGAAAGCTCCAGGTCATAAAAGGGCTGGTATTGGCGAGATACCAGAAACGGTCATGGCTGCTGGCGATGTGATGAATGGCACGCAGACTGGATAAATGCAGCCAGTCGTTCGGATTGTTGGATTCAATTTGCGGCGGCTGTCTGTTGCTGGGCGCTTCTGCCCATGCCTGCGGCAGGATGATGGGACGCGGGGCAGCGGCGTCAAGATGATTGAGTATGAAGTTGGCGTACAGGTTGTTGGGCAGCAGCAGGATGTCGTCTTTTTGTGAATGTTCGGTCAGGAAATCAGTCACTTCGTGCAAGGCCGCTTTCTGTGACTGGATTATCGGGTCCTTGCCATAGATAGACGCAAGGTTGAAGAGCAGAAGCGGAAACCACAGCAGCGCAAATAATGGCGCAAGGTATCGCAGTCGTGTTTGCGGCTGGCGCACACAGCCCAGCAACAGCGCGGCAGCGCCAATCCCGAAGGCGGCAAAGCTCATCCCCCAGGCTGGCACGGCCGAGCGCAGCCAGACAAAATCCAGCCCCAGGTCAGGCCAGCGCTGCGGCAGGATGACCCAGCGAAAGTATTGCGGCTGCGTCAAGCCAGGCTCCCATTCCGACAGTTGGTGCGATTCGGGCGGAAGCGACTCTCCGTAATGATGCCAACTCAAGGACACGCTGCTGAATTGTATCCAGATGCCATAGACCAGCAGAATCATCCATAACATAGCCAGCAATCTGCGCCTTTGATGAATGATGGCCTGTGCCACCGGCGCAGTGGCCAGCATGACAACGGGGACAATCGGCACGAGGAAGCGCGGCGGCCAACTGTGTCCGCCAAACCAATGCCTCCCAGTGGTCAGGGTATGCCCGAGCGTGTAGGCAGCGAAAATCAGCCAGATTGTCCAGACCAGCCGATGCTGTCCCTGTCGCAGCAGGATGATGCAGCCGACCACTGCCAGCAATAAAATGGGGGAGGTGCCCCAGAGACTCCCGCCCGGACTCAAGATATAGACGCGCAATGCGTAGCCGATAAATTCTGTGCTGCTGTTGAAGGCCGCGAACAGATTTTGCAAGGCTGCGGGCAGGGGGTCAATCATCATCAGACCAAAGAGAAGCAGGGCTTGAAAGGCAAGCAGAATCAGCGAAACTCGGCGGGCAGCCTGTTTGTCCGGCCGCTTGAATGCGGGCAGCGCAAAAATGAGGAGAGCGGGTATGGCGAAAGCCGCCGAGAACTTGGTCGCATAGGCAAGGAACAGCGCCGCCAGGCCAGCCAGCACAGCGAGGGTGTACAGGAGGAATCCATGCCGCCGCCCGGTTTGAATCAGCAGGAGCGCCAACAGGATAAAGAAGGATGTCAGGGGTTCGCGGAAAAAGGTCTGGCTGTATGCCCACAGGTTGGTCGCCAGCCCGGCGCTGATGGCGACGCCGAGCGCCGTCCGGTCGTCATAGTCGAGGGCGCGGACAATTCCGTAAATCAAGCCGACATTGAGCGCCGCAATGATGATATTGAAGAGCCAAAGGGTATGAATGTTGCCGAGACGAGGCAAGGTCTCCGCAAGTTTCAGCAAGGGCAGCGCCAGCCGGAGATTGACATTCTCCTGCACATCATATCGCAGGAGCGGCAAGTCCGAGCTTTCGCGTATTCGCTGCGGCGGCTTGAACCACATGGATTCATCCATCAGCCAGTCGCCAAATCTTGACTGGCTGGTCAAGGCATCCATCGCCCGCAGGGTATCGCCGCTTTCAATCCGTGCACGATAGCTTAGCAAGTACAAACTTGCCATGAAGACGACAAGCAGAAGAAAAATCCGCGCTTGATGATATTTTGGCATCGGATGGATTGGGGGTAAAATTGCCTGATGTCCCTTGAATGCGCCCAGCAATGTTGGCATTATAGACCTGCGGGCTGTCTTGAGCAAGCGGTTAAATTTTAGCGCATGAAATGCAGGCCAGCGAAGTCAGTTGCAGGGCAAAAATCAAGACCATAGAATCAGGTCAGTGTGGGAACTTTTGCTGCCGATAAAGAAACAGGATTGCATTTGGACGAAACCAGCCAGGACAGCGCCTATGAGCCTGTCGAAACGCTAGCGCGGAGTTTATTTGGATTTGCGCTTTTCGCGTGGATTCCCATGTTGATGACATGGTGTCTGTTTGTGCTGTCACCGATACCACCGGACGAAAATTATGCTCGCATACGGGTCATCATCATCATGGGCTTTGGTATGCTGACTCTGCTGGATTTTGGCCTGACAGTCTGGATTTTTCGGCAAGGTCATGCAGTGCTGCTACGTATGGCGGGCTATCTGGCTCGTGTTTTGGGAAATCGCTGGCTGGCCTTGATTTTGATGCTTGCATGCGTGGAGGCCAACTTCCTGGCTTTTGCCTTGCTTGAGAACATCGCGCCTTTCATCACGAACCCGCTCAAATTCCTGCTTTTTTGCTGGACACTTGTCTTTGGCGGCGTCTTGCTGACCCTTCATTGGCTGCACCTGAAAAATAGCTGGCACGGTACGGGATATGTCTGGGCAGGCATTGGCATCGCGGCAGTAAGCGCGTTCGTTCTCCTGATTTTGTTCTCGTTCAGCCATCTGCTTGCCAATGTGTCGGGCATTTCCGGGCGATTGCGAGGCAGCCTTGATTATCGCCGATTGGAGTTTATTGACGATGGCGAGTCGCCTGCGCCGCAACAATTTTGGGCGGAGCAGGGACAAACCATAGTGCGATGGCTGCCCTATAGTTACTGGACGGTTGCGCTTTTTGACGGGGAGTTTATTAACGTTGACCGCCAGGGACTTCGTTATACGCCTCTGTATGCAGACGAGGCAGCAGCAAGCATCTACTTTTTTGGCGGCTCGACCCTGTGGGGCGAGGGCGCACGCGATGCTTATACCATCCCAGGGCAAGCTGCCAAACTTCTTTCGGATGCCGGGCATCCCGCCATCGTGCTGAATTATGGCCAAACCGGTTATGTCAGCACACAAGACCTGATTTTGTTTCAGGCTCAGCTGACGCTGGGCAGGGCGCCGGATATTGCTGTGTTTTATCAGGGTTTTAACGATGTATTTTCTGCTTATACGCAAGACAGGTCCGGGATTCCATACGAGGAACATCAGCGCGTGAGTGATGTCGAGGCAGGCAGGCTCTTGCGCCGTGGTCAGCCCGTGCTGCGTCTGCCAGAAGGGGACATCAGCAGACACGATTGGAGCTTGATTAGCAGTGCTGATGCCGATGCGGATGCCATTGCCGACCGCTGGTTTGCCAATCGCCGTCTGGTGCAGACTCTGGCAGATGGATATGGCGTTCGCGTGCTGTTTGTATGGCAGCCGGCACTCTTCGCCAAGCAAACGCTTGTCGGGGCTGAAGCGCGTCTCCTTGAAGACCCTGAGACGAGCCCGCCAGAGTTTGTTGCCCTCTATCGTGAGGTGGACCGCATTGTACGCCAGCGGGTGGCTGCCGATGCGACCGACAATGTGATGGTGCTAACAGATTTGTTCCGCGACAGTGAACAGGAGCTTTTTTATGACCGCGTGCATATTACCGAGATTGGCAACCTGATGGTAGCCGAAGCCATCCAAAGCAGGCTGTTCGATTTGCTGACGGATTAAGCTGCGCCAGGAAAGGGGGCGCTGGCGGCGCAAACCCTGCCAGCCGCGCTGCTTATTTGAGCCATTGCGTATCTTCATCAACCTCCGCCATCAACTGAAGGGCATCCGCTTTCATCGCCTCCGTCAGCCTGAAATCGCGGCTGAAATAGACCGACTCCGGAAAGCGATAATTCCAGGCGCGATAAAAATCGGCTCGCTGTTGGTCGCGGCTCAAATTGCAATCGAACCTGACCAGATAGCTGTCTGCCAGCGGTCCCTCATTATCGTGATGAATATGCGCCAGCCCCCAAGTGATTCCGCGTCCATCGCCATTATCCGCAAAGGCGTCCGGCACATAGGGCCCAGCCGCAACGGGCGGGACGCTCACTTTGCCGACGACATCAAATGCAAGCCCGTCTGGCGCATATTGCACCGTATTTTTCTCGGGGCCTTCATGGCTGGTCACGGCGACAATGCCCTCGCGGAATGGATAGAGAAAAGTCTCGTGTCCACTGTTCGTAATCGGATTCAGTGGCGATTTAATGAAGGGGCCTCGCGGGTCATCTGCTATGGCGACTCCCCAGCCAATGCCCAAATCATGGCGATAGGTTCGCGCGAATTGCACGCCTTTGTAAAATAACCAGAATTGGCCGCGGTACTTCAAAATATAGGGGTCATGCAGCTTGTGCGAATCCCAGTCACCATAGCTGTCTACGGCATTGGCATCATCGACATCGCCGACAAAGTGCCCTCTTCGTCCTGGGGTTAATATCGGCTGTTCCAGCTTTGTCCAGGGACCCGCCAGCGATTCTGCCCATGCCATGCCAATCTGATGCACCGAGCGATGTTTCCATACCCCTTGAATGACCTGATAGTAAAGGTAGTATTTGCCATCATGCTCCAGAATGTCCGGCGTGAACACCGAGCGGTCATCATAAGAGCCGGGCTTGCCGCGCGGCACTGCGATGCCGTGTTCACGCCAGTGGAAGCCATCTTTTGAGGTGGCATAGCCTATTTCTGCCATATCCCAAGCCCAGGCCGGTCGGGTCGCGCTGGCGTATTCGATGCCTTTCCAGGTTGCGCGGGTTTGCCGCTGGCTGTACCAGACATGATACGTATCGCCAACTTTGATAATTTTTGAGGGGTCACGCCGTGTAACCCCCGCTTCCTTGCCAATCCCGCTGATGCGTGAATACTTGAAGGCGGAAAAAAAGTCGCTTTGCTGGTCTTTATAGGGGCCATAAATGTCATAAACCCGTTTCGTCGCCGCGCTTATAGCTGTGGTTGGTCGTGTCTCTGCGGGTCGTTCGGGTTCGTTATCATAGGCGAGTTCGCGCATGTTGGCGTCGTTCAGCGCCAAATCGGCTGAAAAATGCACCTCTTCGGGATAGCGCATGTTGGTGCCGCGATACCCCGTCCGTTCAGTATCGCGGCGCAGATTGCAGTCAAATCTCACGATATACGAATTGCCGCGCTTCATCTCTTCGGTGGCGATATGCGATAAGCCCCAGGTAATCCCTTTGCCGTCTTGGGTGTTGCTATAGGAATCGGGAGCGAAGGGACCCGCCGCCAATGGTGGCAGGGTGACATGGGCGACGACCTCGAAGTTGAGTCCGTCAGCTGCATATTGAACCGTGTCTTTTTCGGGTCCATCGTGTCCGCAGATGGCCAGCACGCCTTCGCCATAGGGGAAGAGACAGGTTTCATGTCCGCTGTTCGTCACCGGATTCAATGGCGACTTCAAGAAGGGTCCTTCGGGTTCATCGGCAAGTGCCACCCCCCAGGCAATCCCCTGCGCGTATCGAGTTGTCCAGCCCATCGGCTGCCCCTTGTAATACAGCCAGTATTGCCCGTTGCGAACCAGGATAAAGGGGTCGTGTACCTTGTGGCTGTCCCAGACGCCATAGCGGCTGACCTCATCGGAGTCATCGTCACCGAACCATTCGCCAGCCTCACCGGGGGACAATACAGGGGATTCGGCGCGATGCCAGGGGCCATCGGGAGATTCAGCCCATGACATGCCAATCGTATTGCGCGTCCGATGTCGATAGGGATAATCGACCGCCTGATAATAGAGGTAAAACCTGCCCTTCGCCATGAGAACGTCCGGGGTAAATACAGAACGCCCGTCATAGGCATCTTTGGGTCCCCGACTGACGGCAGGGCCCTGTTCCTCCCAATGGAAACCATCTTTCGAGGTGGCGTACCAGATTTCTGCCAAATCCCAGTCATACACCGGCACATCCCAGCGCTGTTCATGCTGGGGCGGTTTGTTGGAGGGGTCGCGGTCCTTTGCCGTTTGGCGGCGAGTGTACCAGACATAGTAGGTCGCGTTGATTCGCAACACAGTAGTTGGGTCACGGCGGGTGACGCCGGCTTCCTTGCCAATGCCGCTGACCTGGCTGTATTTGAATGTGGTGTAGAATTCGCTGGTGGAATCCTGAAAACGACCCCATTGGTCATACAGGCGCTCGGTCGCCGCGCTCAAGGGGCGGTCTGTGGGTTTGTCAGTGGTGGGTTCGCCCGGCAGCAGCGGCTTGTTATTCCGTATGGGTTTCATGGCACGCTCTTTTCATTGAGAATCAAATCGGCGGCTTTTTCGCCAATCATCATGCAGGGCGCATTGGTATTGGCGTTGATGAGAAAGGGCATGATGGAGGCATCCGCGATCCGCAGGCGCTGGATGCCGTGTACCTGAAGGCTTTCGTTGACAACCGCCATCGGGTCAGGTCCCATTTTGCAGCTGCCAGCCGGATGATAGATGGTTGTCGCAAAGTCGCGGATATAATGGATAAGGTCTTCGTCCGCAGCAACCGATGCGCCGGGCAGAAATTCTTCGCCACGATAGGGGTCAAAGGCGGATGCTGAGGCGATTTTCCGCCCCAGTTTGACCCCCGCCAGCAGGACAGCCAGGTCGTCATCGTGGCTCAAACAGGCGAAATCAATCCGCGGCGCTGCCAAGGGGTCCTTGGAATCCAGCCGAAGCTCACCAATGCTCCGAGTTCGGACCAGCCCGGCTAACACGGTGAACCCATGCCCCTTCGGGCTTTCAAAGCCGTGGCGGATAAACCAGTCCGGGCCGAAATGATATTGGAGTTCGGGCGCCTGCGATTCGGGATTGAGCCGCACAAAGCCGCCCGCCTCGCCCAGATTGGAGGTCAGCAAGCCCATTTTGCCCTCATCGTAAAGTCGGCGCTGTTCGGGTTGGTCTTTGGCAGCCAGGGTAATCGCCTGTTTGCAATGATAGGCAAGCGGAACTTGCATGTGATCCATCAGGTTCTGCCCCACGCCCGGCAAGTTCTTGATGACAGGAATGTCAAATTCAGTCAGATGTTCCGCCGGCCCAATGCCAGACAGCATCAACAGCTGCGGGGAATTGAGCGCACCGCCGCATAAGATGACTTCCCTGCTGGCATAAGCGGTTTTTATTTCGCCCGCGTGCAGGTAGCGCAGTCCGATGCAGCTTGTCCCGTCAAACAGGAGTTGTGTGACCTGTGCGAAGGGAATGGCAGTGAAATTATCGCGTTCCAGTGCCGGATACAGATAACCGCGGGCGGAACTGTGTCGGATGCCGTTTTTCTGCGTGATTTGATAGAGTCCGAAGCCCGTCTGCCGGCCATCATTGAAATCAGCGTTCGGCTGGAAGCCCAATTCCAGCGCAGCTTCGACAAAAGTCAGGCTCAGTGGATTGGGGTCTTGTGGGTCAGCCACATTGATGGGCCCATCAACGCCATGATGCTCGGATTCGCCGCGTTCCTGATGCTGCATTTTTCTAAAGTATGGCAGCACATCGGCATAACTCCAGCCTTCGTTGCCCAGTGCAGCCCAGGCATCATAATCCGAGGGGTGTCCGCGCTGATAGACCATCGCATTGATAGAGCTTGTGCCACCATAAACCTTGCCGCGCGGGATATATTCACGGCGGTTGTTTAGACCAGGCTGCGGTATGGTCTCATAATCCCAGTCAATATCGCTGTGGAACAGATGGGAAAAACGGGCGGGGATATGAATATCAGGATTTTCGTCGGGGCCGCCGGCTTCCAGCAATAAAACCGTATGTTGATTGTTTTCGCTCAAGCGGCCGGCAACCGCACATCCCGATGAACCGGCGCCGACAACAATATAGTCAGCAATCATCATGCCAAGCTCCTCAACCCTGCCACACCCGCCAGTTGGAAAAGTTGACAGGCTTTTGTAAATTGTCTACAATTTGCAAATTGTATCAAGTGAAAAATTGCAAGGCAATTCGGCTAGTCGCTGATTGCCCACATTAGTTTGCACAAATAACAGGAACATTTTGCGAGGCATGATGAACGAAGCGAATCCATCTCAAGCTGCTTTTCCCAGCCGCCTTCCACTGGAGAAACCGACAGACCGTCCCATCAGCAAGGCAACCGAGCGTCTCTATGATATGTGGACACCGCGGCAAGACCTTGGCAACCCGTTTTATACGACCTTCAGATACTCGCGCATCACCGGTATCGGCAAGGATGAATCGGACATGTCCGTTTCCCGCCGCGACCCCTCAAAAGTGCTGAAAATAGGCGATACTTATTATGTTTGGTACACCCGCCGCATCACACAAGCCGACCCCGTCGGGCGGTTCAATATCGACCGGGCAAATGATGCCATCCCAGTTGTGGACTGGGATTTGGCGGATATTTGTTATGCCACATCAAAAGACGGCTTTCATTGGGAGGAACAGGGAATCGCAGTAGCGCGAGCGTCCAAAGGCGGCTATGGCGACAGGTCGCTTTCGACGCCTGATGTTCTGGTTTTTCGGGGTCGCTATTATCTCTATTATCAGACCTTTACCACCATTTGGCGTCAGAACGATTGTGTCAATGTCAGCATGGCTTGGGCTGATTCGCCTGATGGCCCCTGGACACGGCTGGAGCGTCCGGTCATCGAACAGGGTGCGGCGGGGGAATGGGACAGCTGCGCCATCCATGACCCCTACCCCTTGGTGTATCAAGGGAAAATCTGGGTTTATTATAAAGGCTCGCCAGCCGACAAAAGCCACGGCAATCTGCTGCGGGCGCAAGGAGTCGCCATTGCCCAAGAGCCTGAAGGCCCCTATATCAAGCCCGCAATCAACCCCCTCACCAATTCGGGGCATGAGACCATGCTGTGGCCCTGCAATGACGGCATTGCGGCTTTGCTTATTCTGGATGGTCCAGAGAAAAATACCGTTCAATATGCAGCCGATGGCTTAAACTTTGAACCGAAGGCGCATGTGCAGCTGCCGCCAGTGGCGCCAGGCCCCTTCTGCCCCGATGCCTTTGCGGATAACGGAGATGGCCGTGGCATTACTTGGGGCCTGAGCCACATCTACCCGCTAGGCAGTGGAACGCCCAAAAATTGTTTCATCATTCGCTTTGACTGCGACCTCAGCCGCGATGTGCAGCGACCCGAATTCAAGCGCAGCAATGTGCGCTATAGCGAAGACACCTGGTTTCAGCCCGTGACCGAACTTCCTGAAGATTGGAAAGAGCGCATTCTGAAAGAACAAAGTCAGGTGGATAAGCCGACGGTTATTGATTAGGCGAATGTTGATTGAAGAGGCTTAGCGCCCCATCCAGCCGCCGTCAACAACCAGGATTTCGCCATTGACAAAATTGGATGCCTGCGAGGCAAGGAAAACAGCGGGTCCCTTAAAATCGTCAATGTCGCCCCAGCGCCCAGCTGGAATGCGCTCCAGGATGGCTTGGTATCGAGCCGGATTATTTTGCAGGGCCGCGGTATTGTCGGTGCGCACATATCCTGGCGCAATCGCATTGACCTGCACCCCCTGCGCCGCCCATTCGTTGGCGAGCGCCTTGGTCAGCTGACCAAGGCCGCCTTTGCTGGCTGCATAGCCAGGTACGGTGATGCCGCCTTGAAAACTAAGCAGCGAGGCGATAAAGATGATTTTTCCTTGGCCTCGCGCCAGCATCAGTTTGCCGAACTCGCGGCTGAGAATAAATTGTGCGCTTAAGTTGACCTCGATGGTTTTGTCCCAATAATCATCCGAATGCTGCGCTGCTGGTTCACGGAGCACCGTGCCGGCATTGTTGACCAGAATATCAATCTGCGGGTGTTCGCTGGCTGCCTGGTCGATAAAGCGATAGACTGCCTCGCGGTCCGAAAAATCACAGCGATAGCCGTCAAATTTTCGTCCCAGCGCGGTAACCGCTTTTTCAATCTCGCTGCCCGATGTCTCCAGATTGGCGCTGACCGCCACAATATCCGCGCCCGCTTCCGCCAGCGCAATCGCCATGGCCTTGCCGATGCCGCGGCGAGCGCCCGTCACCAGCGCGGTTTTTCCGTCCAAGCGGAACATATCCAGCACATTCATTTAGATCTCCAGCAATATCTTCATCACTTGTCCGCCTTTTTCCATGTCCTCAAAGCCGGATTTCAAGGCGCTCAGAGGGCGCAGGTCGGTAATCAGTTCGTCCAACGGGAGCTTTCCCGATGCCGCCAGCGCAATGGCATCCGTAAAATCCTGCGACTCATAAACCCGAACGCCTTGCAAACGAAGCTCGCGCCAGAAAAAGCGGAACAGGTCAATCGCAGGCGCTTGGGCAAAAATCGCCACGACAACTGCCAGACCGCGGGTGCGCAGCAGTTCGGTCATCATTGAGGCGCCCGCCTGTGAGCCAGATACCTCAAACACGATGTCCGCGCCAGCATCAGCCGTCTTTTTCATCACTAGCGCAATCAAATCGGTCTCGTGCGGGTTGATGGCCTCCACATTCAGGCTTCTTGCCAGTTCGACGCGGTATGGATTAATCTCGGACAGGATGACATCCGCTCCTGCCTGCTGTGCTGCCAGCGCGACCAGCATACCAATCGGGCCGCCGCCCAGAACGACCACCTGGTCGCCTTCTTTGACAGCCGCCAGACGCACATCGTGGCAGGCAACCGCCAAGGGTTCGATCAAGGCGCCATGTTTCAGGGACAGTGTCGCCGGCAATCGGTACACAGTATGAGCGGGGACAGTCCAATAGGTTTGAAACGCGCCAGGCGTGTCGATGCCTAGGAACTTGAGATGATGACAGATATGCCCATGTCCCGCTGCACAGGCAGGGCAGGCGCCGCAAGGATCCAGCGGCATGACTGCAACGCGGTCGCCAATTTTCAAATCATCGACAGCTTTGCCAAGACAGTGTACCGTCCCGGACATCTCATGCCCCAGCACTTGCGGCATGATGACCCGCTTGTCCATCGCGCCGTGGAAGATGTGCAAGTCGGTGCCACAGATGCCGCAATGCGAAACTTTTAACTGCACTTCACCATAACCAGGCTCAACTGGCTGCTGTGTGCCAATACGGATATTGCGATTTCCTTCGTAAAAAGCCGCTTGCGTCATAGTGCGTTCCTGTCAGTTCATAGGGCAATCCGAGTCTTGTCACCAAGCAAGGTCTGAATGAGGGCTGCCAGTGTTTGGCCTGGACGGCTGCGCGGCCCTGTTACTGGATATTGTTTTCCAATGCTTGAAGCGCTTCATCTTTTTGTCCGCTGTGAATCGCATCCAGAATCCGTTTATGCTCGCGGTAGCTTTCCATAATGTCATCCAGCCGATTGTAGTGCATCAACATCCGCATCATAATCGGCTGCCAGAGCGTGAAGAGGTCTTTGTCATCGTGGCTTTGGATAATGGCCTGATGAAACCGCAGGTCATGTTCGGTCAAGGCGTCCACATCGTTGGCTTCGCAAGCCGCCTTGATGTCTGCCAGAATGTCATCCCAGACGGCAAGGTCATCGGCGGTAATCCTGTCGAAAATGCTGTCGAGGACGAAGGTTTCGATTTTTCGGCGAAGTTGCACCACGAGCGGGCGAACTTCAACGCTGGGGTTTTGGGCCACCCGAACGCCCTTGTTGGGCTCCAGCACCAACAGCCCTTGCTGGGTCAGTTGGCGAAAAGCCTCGCGGATAGGGCCGCGGCTGACCCCGAAACGCTCTGACAAATCCATCTCGCGCAGCGGGTCGCCTGGTTTGAACTTGCTCGAAAGCACCTCTTGCTGGAGTCGGGCTGCAATCTGTTCGGGTAATGTCCGATAAATCTCGAATGTTGACATCTTGTGCTTCTGCCTTCGTTGACTTGTGTTTATTGTTTATAAGGGTCGGCGGCGTCGCGCAGTCCATCGCCGAGAAAATTAAAACTCAAGACGGTAACGATAACAAATAATCCGGGAATAAGTAACCATGGGCTTTGGCTCAGGCTGCGTATATTTTGCGCGTCTTGCAGCAAAACGCCCCAGCTGACGGCCGGCGGTCGAATTCCGATTTCGAGGAAGCTAAGCGCCGTTTCCGCCAGGATCATGCTCGGAACAGCCAGGCTCAGGATGACAATTAGATAGCTGGCAAAGGAGGGCAATAAATGCTTGATGATAATTTCGATGTCGCTCATGTTGGAAATCCGAGCCGCCATCACAAAATCGGCTTCGCGGAGTTCCAGCAATTTCCCGCGCACGGCCCGCGCCAGCCAGGGCCAGCTAATCAGCGCCAATACGAGCGTGATGCTAAAATAAATCCTGATGGAGTCCCATTCGGCGGGCAGGGCGGCCGCCAAAGCTATCCAAAGCGGGATTTGTGGTATCGAGATGATAAATTCAATCAAGCGTTGGATGACCACATCGACTGTTCCGCCAAAATAGCCAGAGATGCCGCCGATAAGGCAGCCAAGAATAAAGCTGATGACCACGCCCAGAAATCCAATCGAGAGCGAAATCGTTGCGGCGTGGATGGTGCGCGAATAGAGATCGCGTCCCAATTCGTCGGTGCCGAAGGGGAAGTAGACCGCAGGTTCGTCCACGCCGACCAGATGGATATTGGTGTCGATGATGCCTAGTAGCTTGTAAGGCTTGCCTTCAACCAAGAACTTCAGATGATAGCGCTTGGAGGTATCTTCGGTATAGTTCCGTTTCAGCGTTGCCATATCCAGTTCTTGCTTCAATTCATAAATAAAAGGGTTGAGATGAAATGTGCCCTTCTCATCGACGAAGTGGAGCGTGTGCGGCGGGGCTTTGGCATAGCTGACGTGGCGCTGGTGGTGGTCGTTGATGGCAAAAAAATCGGGAAAAATAGCCAGCAAATACAAGCAGATGATGACAACCAGGGAAAACATCGCCAGCCGATGGCGGCGGAACTTGCGCCAGATTAGCTGCCATTGCGATGCCAGATAATAACTTTCATCATAAGCTATGGATTCTGATTTTGGTTTTGCTCGGTTAAAGCCGATTCTGCGCAACATGACTCTTCCTCAATCAACTGGCGCTGCGTTCCATCCGAATGCGCGGGTCAACCACGACCAGCAGAATGTCGGAAACGCTCGTGCCAATCACCGTCAGTATGATGACAAACATCAGCAAAGTTGCCGACAAAAACGTATCTTGGGCAATCAAAGAACGAAGCAGCATCGGCCCGGCCGTCGGCAAGCCCAGCACATAGGCAGTAATGGTGCCTGCGGAAATCAGGGATGGAAACAGCCATGCCAGACTGCTGATGATGGGGTTGAGGGCAACCCGAACCGGATATTTGAACAGGAGTTTGGTCTCGCCGACGCCTTTGCTGCGGGCGGTAATCACATATTGTTTGTTCAGTTCATCCAGCAGCGTTCCCCGAAGCACCCGTATCAGACCGGCAGTGCCAGCTGTGCCGACAACGATAACTGGAATCGGCAGGTGGAGCAGCAAATCGCCAATTTTCGCCAGACTCCAGGGCGCATCGAGATACTCTGGCGAGAACAGGCCGGTCAGGTTGAGTCCGAAATGCTTAAACCCGATATACAACAAAATAAGCGCCAGCATGAAATTGGGGATGGACAACCCGATAAAACCGACTATCGAGACAAAATAGTCTCCGAAAGAATACTGATGCGTGGCTGAATAGATGCCGATAGGGATGGCAAGGGCATAGGTAAGGATGGCGCTGAGGGTGGCAATGGTGAAGGTCAGCGCCAGGCGTTCGCCAATCAAATCGCGCACTGGCTTTTCCCACTCAAATGAAAAGCCGAAATCTCCTTGAAACACTCGCCCGAACCATTTGAAATAACGTTGATAAAGCGGCAAATCCAAACCATAACGGCGGCGCAAACCTTCAATAATATCTTCGCTAAGCTGTTCGCCCGAATTTTGCTCCAGGCGGGCGATATAGGTTGCCAAGTAATCCCCAGGCGGCAATTCAATAACGATAAAGGTGACCACCGAGACCAGCCAAAGCAGAAATATCATGTAAAACAAGCGCTGGAAAATATACAGTTTCATCGGCAAGCACCTCAATAAACCTTGAAGTATTTCAAAATTTTATCTGGGGCAGAGCTATCATCATGGTAGCGCAATTTCAAAAATTGTAAATGTCATATTGCAAATTGTCAACAATGTACACTTGACAATTTTTTGTAAATCATATACTTTTTCAGTATCTTTTGCCATCCGCCTGTCATTGTCATAGCAGCCTCTTACAGTATCGAAGATGGATCCGAGTATGATTATCAAGAATGTGGAATGCAAACATTATGTCTTGCCATTGAGCCATGCCATGACCGACGCTACGCATGGCGTCCATACCCGATTTGAAGTTGTCATGGTCATACTGGAGACGGGATGCGGGCTAAGGGGCTGTGGCTATACCTATACCATTGGGCACGGCGGCGAGGCGATACGTTCCCTCATCCAGCGCGAGCTAAAGCCCCTGCTGCTGGATGCCGATGCCAACTGCATTGACTGGATTTGGGAGCAGATGTGGTGGCAGCTGCATTATGTCGGGCGCGGCGGGCTGGTTTCCTTTGCGATGTCGGCGATTGACATTGCCTTGTGGGACCTCAAGGGGCATCAGGAAAGCAAACCCCTGTGGCAGCTGCTGGGCGGGTATTCTGGCAGGGCGCGGGCTTATGCCGGGGGCATTGACCTGCAACTCGGCACGGAGGAGCTGCTTGAACAGACACGCGTCAATATCGCAAAAGGCTTTCGCGCCATCAAAATGAAAGTCGGGCGCGATAAGCTCTCGGAGGATGTCGAACGGGTGCGGGCAGTTCGGGAGTGCATCGGGCCCGATATGCCCTTGATGGTGGATGCCAATATGCGCTGGACTGTCGAAAGGGCTATTCGAGCCGCCCGCAAGCTGCGGGATTATGATGTCTATTGGCTGGAAGAACCGACGATACCGGATGATTATCAGGGCATGGCACGCATCGCACGGGAGGGCGGCCTGCCAATCGCATCGGGCGAGAATTTGCATACGATTTATGAATTTCGGCACATGATTGCCGATGGCAAAATCGCCTTCCCCGAACCCGATGTCTCCAACATTGGCGGGATTACCAACTGGATGCGGGTGGCAAAGCTGGCTTACTCGCAGAATTTGCAGGTCACAACGCATGGCGTGCATGAGCTTCATCTGCATTTGCTGGCGGCCATTCCCAATGCGTCTTATCTGGAAGTGCATGGCTTTGGCCTGGAGCGCTTTATGAAAAACCCGCCCAAACTGGAGGACGGCATCATGGCAGCGCCCAATGCGCCAGGACATGGCGTTCAATTTGATTGGGACAGACTGCGAGGCTATGAGGTGAAATAAAGTGTGCGGCAGTTTATCAGCAATCAGGGCATGATGCTCTGACTGTGTAAGGTGGGAAGATAGACGGGAGGAGGTGAGCAAGGCGAAGACACAAGACCAGCCCACATCCATTTTGAAAAGTATTGATGAGAGGAACCCTTCCATGAAACGAATTCTTTTCTTCTTGTTACTTATCGTAGCAACGATGATGATGTCCGCGAATGCGCTGGCTCAGGATATGAGCGAAAGCGAAAGAGTCTATCCATCGCAGTATGTCAGCCTGGATGCCTATATGGAAGCCACTGGCAATTCGATTGATGCTTATGGCGAAGCGCCCATGCTGGCAGAACGGGTCGCCGCTGGCGAATTGCCGCCAGTCGAAGAAAGACTGCCGGCACAGCCGGTTGTGGTTCAGCCTTTGGAATCTGTCGGCGTATATGGCGGTGAGCTTGCTGGCCCCTCGACCAATCCGACCTGCTGTGGTTGGGATGCCCTGGAAATGCGCTTGCAGAAGCTGCTGACGATTGACACCGATTTACAGACCATCATTCCCAATATCGCCCAGGACTTTGAAATCTCCGATGACCAGACCACCTTCACCATTCACCTGCGCGAGGGGCACAAATGGTCGGATGGCGAGCCTTTCACCGCCGAGGACTTCCGCTTTTACTTTGAAGATGTCTTGGGCAACAGCGAACTGACGCCTGCTCCGGGCGGCCCATGGGCGGTCAGTGGCGAATTGCCACAGTTTGAAGTGATAGATGAGACGACTGTGCGCTATACTTACGATGAACCGCGCCCGACCCTGTCGATTGCCTTGGGCAGTGAAGTCGGCAATCGCGGCTTCCGCCCGGCGCATTATTTCAAACAATTCCACATCGATTATAATCCCGATGCCAATGAACTGGCAGCCGAACAGGGCTTTGACGGCTGGGTGCAGATGTTTGGCGCCAAGATGAGCCCCTACAACTTCACCTGGAATCTGGGTTCAGAAACCGACCCCTACGCGCCGACGCTGAATACCTTCGTGTTTGTCAGCGAAGACACCTTCGGCAACAAGCTCTATGAGCGCAATCCTTATTTCTTCAAAGTGGACACCGCCGGGAATCAACTGCCCTACACCGACAGCCTGCGCCGTATTCTGGTTGAAGACCTGCAAGTCCAGGATTTGAAAGCGATTGCCGGCGAGTACACTCACTATGGCTGGGGGACGCTGCTGAGCTTCCCCACCTATCGGGAAAACGAGGAAGCTGGCAATTATCGCACTGCGCTGGCTGAATACAGCCGCGGCAACGAATACTCTATCATGTTCAACTTCACGACCGAAAATCTGCCACTGCGCGAGATTTTCTGGGATATTCGTTTCCGTCAGGCGATGTCGGTCGCCATCGACCGCCATGAAATCAACGAGTTGGTCTACTTTGGCTTGGCGAATCCGTCACAGAACGCGCCAGTACCGACCTCGGCATTCTACGAACCTTGGATGCCTGAATACTATGCCCAGTATGACCCTGATTTGGCGAATCAGCTGTTAGATGAAATGGGGCTTGACCAACGCGATGCCGAGGGCTTCCGTCTGCGGCCGGATGGCGAAACCCTGTTCATCAACTTCCAGGTGCAAGTACCGGAAGATTCCTGGAAAAAAATCGGTGAACTGGTGACGTCTTACTGGAATGCGGTTGGCGTAAAGACCAACTATAAACTTATTGGGCTTGATTTGTATCGTGAACTGCGTAATGGCAACCAGGTCGATATGGCGGCATGGGCGACGGACATGCTGGATATTGGTGAGACAGCTAATGGCTTGGCGAACATGCGCCCGCATTGGGGCGCCCGTGCTTCGGGTCATCTCTGGCGCGAGTGGCTGCAAAACCAGCCAGAGGAAGGTGAGGATCCGCCAGAAGAGGAAGTGGGCGTAGAGCCGCCGCAGGAAATCAAGGACCTTTGGGCGGCTGGCGAGGCTTTCCTGAATGCGCCCTATGCCTCCGACGAATGGCTGGAACTGGGCAAGGAGTTCTATAACCTGTCGATGGGAGGTCTGTATCAAATTGGCACGATTCAGCGTC
Source organism: Aggregatilineales bacterium (assembly GCA_965214515.1). Taxonomy (GTDB): domain Bacteria; phylum Chloroflexota; class Anaerolineae; order Aggregatilineales; family Phototrophicaceae; genus UBA6055. The sequence goes on along the minus strand of OZ243955.1, from coordinate 1,245,958 downwards.
CGCCGCAGCCGCTTCTGTTCAAAACGAATCTGAAGAACACACCGCCGAATGACACGCCCGGCCAATGGAGTTGGACGTATCGCCAATGGGTCCTGTTCCTGCCCGAACAGTGGTACTTCGAGGGTGGCTAAAGCCTGTCGTCTATGAACTGCATTTGGGGATTGATATTCAACTATCAATCCCTTTTATGGCTAATGGAGAAAGCGCATGAATAGAAAATTCTTTGCAACAGTTATTGTTATGAGTATGTTTTTACTGGGCAGCTTGGCTTTTGGGCAGGAAATAAGCCCAAAGACTTACCCGCAGCAATATGCTTCTGCCCGCGATTACGAAGTCATATCCGGCATAGAGATTACCTCATATCAAGAAGCGCCCATGCTGGCGGAGCGCGTCGCCGCTGGGGAACTGCCGCCGGTCGCGGAGCGCTTGCCGGCTGATCCTGTCGTGGTTGAGCCGCTGGATTCCATCGGCGTTTATGGCGGCGAACTGGCGGGGCCATCAACCAGCCCGACTTGCTGTGGCTGGGATGTATCCGAAATGGTCATGCAGAAATTGTTCACGATTGATACCGATCTTCAGACAATCATCCCGAATATCGCCTATGGATACATAGTATCAGACGACCAAACACAATTAACCATCCATTTGCGCGAAGGGCATAAATGGTCGGATGGTCATCCATTCACCACCGAGGATTTTCGATTTTGGTTTGAAGATATTCTATGGAATGAGGAAGTCACCTCAGCTGTTCCCAGAGAATGGCGTCCTGGCGGGGAAAAACCCCTGCTGGAGGTCCTTGATGAAACGACCGTTCGCTATACCTTTGCCATTCCGCATCCATCCATGATTGTGCGCATGGCAAGCAATCCGCGCCATCGGGGTTTCCGCGCGGCGCATTATTTCAAACAATTCCATATCGACTACAATCCGGATGCCAATGACCTGGCGCTTTCGGAGGGCTTCGATAGCTGGTCGCAAATGTTAAACGCGCAGCTGCGTCCCAATACCAATACTGGCACAACAGCTACGGATGTCGTTCCCCTGGTGCCGACTTTGAATACCTATGTCTTTGTCAGCGAAGATTCTTTTGGGAACAAACTTTTTGAGCGCAATCCCTATTTCTTCAAGGTGGATATTGCCGGCAATCAACTTCCTTACACGGATACCCTGCGCCGCATTCTTGTCGAGGATTTGCAGGTTCAGGATTTGAGAGCGATGGCAGGCGAGTACAGTCACTTTGGCTGGGGCAAGCTGCTGAGCGTTCCAACCTACCGCGAAAATGAGGAAGCGGGGGATTATCGGACGGCGCTTGTCACCTATAATCGGGGCAATGAGTACAGCATGATGTTCAATTTGACGCACCCTGACCCGGTGATGCGCGAGATATTTAATGATGTTCGCTTCCGTCAGGCGATGTCGATAGCGATTGACCGCCATGAAATCAACGAACTGATTTACTTCGGCTTGGCGGTCCCTTCGCAGTCCGCACCGACGCCCGATTCAAATTTCTATGAACCCTGGATGACGGACTACTTTGCCGAATTTGACCCCGATAGCGCCAACGCTCTCCTGGATGAAATCGGACTGGATGAGCGGGATGCGGATGGTTTCCGCCTGCGTCCTGATGGCGAGACGCTGTTCATTAATATGCAAATCGCTGTGCCTGAAGAGGCTTGGGGACAGATTGCGGAATTGGTTGCTTCCTACTGGTCGGCTGTCGGCGTCAAAACACAACTCAAGTTAATTGAACGCGGCTATTATACCGAGTTGCGCGGCACTGGAGCGCACGATATTGCCGGCTGGGGTTTGGACATTGTGGATATTGGAGAGTTTTCCGGCGCGATTGCGAACATCCGCCCGAATTGGGGCGCTCGCGCTGGCTCCAAGGAATGGTTCGATTGGCTGAACAGCGACGGTGAAAGAGGCATGGAGCCACCCGATGACATCAAAGCGTTATGGGAAGTCAGCGAACTTTGGCTGCAACAGCCCTATGGTTCGGAATCATACCTTGAGATTGGCAGGCAATTCCATGACATAACCTTCCGCGGCCTGTATCAAATCGGCACGGTGCAGCGTCCGCCACAACCTCTGCTCTTCAAGAATGCACTGCGGAATACGCCACCCAACGATACCGAAGGGCTGTGGAGTTTCAGCTACCGTCAGTGGGTCCTGTTCATGCCCGAACAGTGGTACTTCGCAACCACTGGTTGACGGGCAGCGGACAAGCCGACCACTTAAACAGATATGGCATTGTGGCGTGGCCCCTGGTCAGGCCGCAATGCGCTTGACGAAGGATAGTTGCTGTGACTCAGAGCGCCGCGATGCAACGGTTTGAACGACCGGATAAGGAAAACCCCTGGTTCACGAAGTTTCGGTACATGTCGATACAGGGCTTGGGTTATGAAAAGGGCATCGTCCGCCGTGACCCCAGCTGCATTATTCAGGTCGATAATGCCTATTATGTCTGGTACACCCGCGCCGCGCCGCCCTGTCCGCCAGTTGGTCATGCAGCGGCGACGGATACCATCCCGGCGGTGCCCTGGGATTTGGCGGATGTCTGGTATGCCACCTCTGAAGATGGTTATGTGTGGGAAGAGCGGGGTCCCGCTGTCGAGCGCGGCCCCAAAGGCAGTTATGACGAACGCAGCGTCTTCACGCCTGATGTGCTGGCGCACGCGGGGCGCTATTATCTGGTCTATCAGGTAACGACCTCACCGAGCTATCGCTGCACACCTGAATCGATTGCGATTGCCTGGTCGGATGCGCCCGAAGGCCCCTGGACGAAGAGCGCGGCGCCGATTGTCGAGCCCGATGAATCGGGGGAAGTGGACGAACGCGCCTATCCGGAACAGGCGACAGTCAAGGGGACATGGGACAGCCTGCGCGTGCATGACCCGGCGCTCTTGTTTCGGGAGAACCGTTATTGGCTGTACTACAAGGGCGAAGGCATCGGCTTTAGCAATATGGAATCCAAATGGGGGGTTGCGATTGCCGATAGCCCGCTAGGGCCATATACCAAATCCCCGTCCAACCCGATTTCCAACAGTGGACACGAAGTGATGGTCTGGAATTATGCGGGCGGCGTCGGTGGATTATTGACCCGCTGCGGACCGGAGAAGAACACGATTCAGTTTGCCGCTGATGGCATCAACTTTGAGGTAAAATCATCAGTCATCGCGCCGCCCCAAGCCGCCGGCGCCCTCCGCATCGATGAGACCTCCAACACAGAACCCTTGTCCGGTTTGAGTTGGGGCTTGAGCCATGTGACCACCTACAGTTCGCATCTTATTTTGCAGGGACGCGACCCCTTGGGGCTGACAGCCATCGAGGAGCCCTGGGATTTTATCGTCCGTTGGGAACGTGACAGCCAACCAAGAGGATTCGTATAAATCCTGCTCAGCATCAGGGACATCGAATGCGACAGCATCCCAATGTCATCTTTGTCATCACCGACGACCAGGGTTATGGCGATGTTGCCTGTCATGGCAATCCGGTGCTGAAGACGCCCCATCTCGACCAGATGGCGCATGAAAGCATTCAACTGGACAACCACCACCACGACCCCTTGTGTTCGCCATCGCGGGCAGCCTTGCTGACGGGTCAATACGCCAGCCGCAACGGGGTCTGGCATGTGATTCATGGACGCCATCTCCTGCATCCCGATGCCATCACTATGGCAGACATTTTTTCTGATAACGGCTATCGCACCGGGATGTTTGGCAAGTGGCATCTGGGTGACAATGTTCCCTTTGCCCCGCAGTATCGCGGCTTTGACGAAGTTCTCTGTCATCGCGGCGGGGGAGTTGGCGAACTGCCCGATTATTGGGGAAACAGCTACATGGATGACAGCTATTTTCATCATGGCCGGGCGAAACAATGCACGGGCTACTGCACCGATGTTTTCTTTCGGGCGGCGCTCGACTTCATCGAGGCCAACCAGCGCCAGCCCTTCTTTGTTTATCTCGCCACGAATGCCATGCACGCCCCCTTTATTGTGCCAGAGCGGTACGCTGCGCCGTACAAAGCGCAGGGCATGGCCGCAGACCGAGCCAATTTCTATGGCATGATTGCCAACTTCGACGAAAACATGGGACGCTTGTTTCGGCGGCTGAAGGAACTCGACCTGGACGAGAATACCATCATTATCTTTACTGCCGACCATGGGACGGCTGCCGGTTTTGACCCCGCCAGTGGCGCGGGATACAATGCCGGTTTGCGCGGCAAGAAGGGTTCGGTTTATGAAGGCGGCCATCAGGTCAATTTTTTCTTGCGCTGGCATAACACCCTGCCCGCCGGGAAAAAAGTTGCCGCGCTGACCGCGCATATTGATATTTTACCCACCTTGATAGATTTGTGTCGCCTGGAGCTTGGCGCGGCGCATGATTTTGACGGCTTGAGTCTGGCGGCGCATTTACAGGATGAAAGCGCTGCTCTGCCAGAGCGCTCGGTATTTGTGCATCTTCAGCCCGACCAGCCGCAGAAATGGCATCATTGCGTGGTGATGCGCGGGCGCTGGCGTCTGGTGAATGGCGAAGAATTGTATGATATGGGGAAGGACAGAGGGCAGCAATGGGATGTCTCGCCGGATTTCCCGCAGGTTGTGACAGCTTTGCGCCGCGAGTATGAGTCCTGGTGGGCTGGGCTGCAAAAGGCATTCGCGGAATATATCCATATACCCGTGGGAACAGAGCAGGAAAATCCGAGCCTGCTGTCGGCGCGGGATTGGCATCCGACTCAGGGCAGCGTGCCTTGGCGGCAAGCCTGGATTGGCGACCCTGCTTATGATGCCAACGGCTTCTGGATGATTGATGTGGTTCAAGCCGGTTTGTATGCCATCGAGCTTCGGTCTTATCCGCGCGAGGCGAACCTGCCTATGGGCCTCGTCAGCGCCGAACTCAAAATTGGAAGCGAACGCTATACGCAGGCAATCCGCGAGGGGGATGCCATGGCGGCGTTTCGCTTGGAACTGCCGGCGGGAAAATGCGCCGTGCAGACGTGGCTGGCTGATGGCGCTGGCCAGCGCGAATTGGGGGCATATTATACTTACTTTTACCGATTATGAGGGAGTTCTATGACACTTAAACGTTCGGATGTGCTGATTACGCGCCCTTGCAGCATGGAAGATTATCAGCGTTACCGGGCAACCGCGCTTGCCTGGGGCTTCTTGCCCGAGCCAGACCGCCGCGGCTTGCCGCCCGATGAAGAGATGATGCGCGATGTCGATGAGGCGCATCGCTGCCATGCCAAGTTTCAGGGGCGCGTTGAATTAGATGCCGATTGGATGGGCATGATTGATTATGACTCTAACTTTATGGAGTCGACAGTGCGCGACCTGAATAACCAGCCGGCGGTCACCTGGTGGGTGCATCGCTACAAAGGCCATCCAGCTTATCATTACTGCACCAATGCGCCCGGCTATCGTGGTTATCTGATGTACCAGCTGCGGCGAGTCATGCAGGCTGGCAGTGACTGGTTAATGATTGACTCGGCAATCCCCACGATTGGGGCGCTGAATGCCCGTTATGGCGGCTGCTTCTGTGAGCATTGTCTGGCTGGCTTTCGTGAGTATCTGCAAGCGCATCTGCGCGAGGAAGATTTGCAATTCCATGCGATTGATGACCTGACATTCTTTGACTACCGCCAATTTCTGCTGGCACGCGGCATCACCGACCAAGAGTATCGCGCTCGGATACTCGCCTTTCCGCCAGTGATTCCCCTGGCCAAGGAATACTTTGATTATCAATGGCAAGAAATCAACGGGCTGTTCCGCGAATTCAAAGGTTATGCGCAGGAATTTGGCGACTGTGTTCCCATGAGTTCCAACTCGCCCTATTATTGGGCGGAGTTCATGTATGCCGTCGATGCCCATGATTTCTATACCAATGAGATGGAATATCAAGCGCCTGAAACCGAAATTTTTCCCACTGAACCGATTTACACCTTCAAATTGGCGGATGCGCTCCATCGTTTGGTTGCCATTACAGGGGTGCCGCGTGCCTTTGAACCCTATCGCATCAACGACCGTCCGGGGCATATTCGCCTGTGGATTGCCCAGGCTTATGCCTTTGGGCATGTGTTTATGGCGCCGGTCAAGATGTGGACGCTGCGCTTCGCAGGCGAGCCTGACAGATGGTATTACAGCAAAGCGGGCGATTATGAACCCCTGTATCATTTTGTGCGCGATTATCCCGAACTGTTTGATGACTATGAGTCCGTGGCCTCCGTGGCGCTGATATTCAGCAATCAGGCGGTACGGCAATATCTTGGCGACCAGTTGAGTGGCGGTCATCTTGGCGGGCAGAATCGGACTGCGCCCAAGACGGATTTGGTCGCAGCCAGCGTGGCGCTCGCCAAAGCCAACCTGCCTTATCGTTTAATCGTTGCGGGCGATGACTGGCTGCAAGGCGATTTGCTGGCGGCAGATTTGTCAGCTTATCGGGCAGTGGTGCGCTTTGAACCCTCACACTTGACCGCGGAACAAGAGGCAAAGCTGCGGTCTGATGCCCGGCGATTGGTGACATGGACGAATGTAGCTGACCTGCTGGATAAGGTTGGTGAGGATATTCGGATAGAGGGAGCGGAGAATGTCACGGTTTTGCCGCGGCACAAGCCGAATGCGCCCCTGATTTGCCATCTGTTAAACAGCAACTACGACCCGGAAAGTGACCGCTATGCAGCTTTGAAGAACGTCACAGTGTCCATCGCTGAAGGTATGTTGGGGCGAACTTTTTCAGCGGCGACGCTTTATTCGCCCGCTCATGCTCCGATTGAGGTAGATTGCCGCGTCACCGATGGCGGCAGTTCGGTCACGATTCCGGAGTTGGGGATGTGGGCGGTTCTTCAACTGAAATGACCGTCAACTATGCGGAGAAACTTGCCAATTTTCGCGCTCTTTGTTCAGTTGGTCGAGAAGCTGCTGGCGCGTCCATTCATCTTCAAAGAAGGTGCTGTGCTCGAAAAATCGGATAAGGTCATCAAGCGCTGCCATGATGTCGGCATCGGTGCTTTGGCGGGACGATTGACCGAGCAGTCTTTTTCGCTGGGGAGCAGACTGCCATTCCGGCGGCGGTTGATGATATTCCAGGATATATTCTGCCGCCTTGAAATAGCGCGTGATGGCCATCGAGGAGGCTCGATGGCTTGACCAGATAATCACACGGGCAACTAGGACAGCGGCAATGATGGAGGCCAGGATGAAGGCGAGCAGCAAATCCATAAGCAGCCTTATTCGACTCCGCGCAAATCGAGTTCATCGGCAAAATGGCAGGCGGCATAATGTCCGGGCTGGACTTCAGTCCATGGTGGCTTGTCGGTCTTGCAAATCTCCTGGGCATATCGGCATCGGGGGTGAAAGTAACAGCCGGAGGGCGGGGCGGCCGGGTTGGCGACTTCGCCCGGCAAAATAATCCGGTCCATTTTAATTTCGGGGTCGGTCGTGGGGACAGCCGACAGCAAAGCCTCGGTGTAGGGATGTTTTGGGCTAGTGAACAAGGCTTCGGTGTTTGCCATTTCGACCAGCTGCCCGACATACATCACTCCGACGCGGTCCGAGATGTGTTCGACAACGGACAGGTCATGGGCAATAAACAGGAAGGTGAGATTGTATTCTTCTTGCAAATCTTCGAGCAGGTTCAGAATCTGTGCCTGTATCGAAACATCCAGCGCCGATACCGCTTCATCGCAGACGATAAGGCGCGGATTGGGCGCGAGCGACCGCGCAATCCCGATGCGCTGACGCTGACCGCCAGAGAAAGCGTGCGGATAGCGATTGAGATGCCGTATCTCCAAACCGACCACATCCATCAACTCCATGACCCGCTCCTGAATTTCGCGCGAGCCAGAGAGGATTTTGTTATTCCGAATCGGTTCGGCGATGATGTCCAGGACTGTCATTCGGGGGTCAAGCGAGGCATAGGGGTCTTGGAAAATCATGTGAAAGTGTCGGCGAACATCCCGCAGGCCGCGCTTGTCGATGCTGGCAAGATCAACCTCGCTGCCATCGGGCAGGCGGAAAAAAACCTGACCATCGGTAGGGGCAATGCCACGGACAATGCAGCGCCCCAGGGTCGTCTTACCACTGCCCGATTCACCAACCAGGCCAAAGGTCTCGCCCTCACGAATATAAAAACTGACGCCATCTACGGCTTTGACATGTCCCTGGACAGTTTTGAAGAATCCTTTTTCGATGGGAAAGTGCTTCTTGAGGTTTCGGACTTCGAGCAGAATGTCTCCAATTTGCTTGCCGTCAGCCGTCTTTTGCGGCTCAAGCATAGGCCGGCTCACTTTCTTCGCTGTGCAGGTAACAGCGCAGATAATGTTCATTGCCCATATTGACCAAAGCAGGCACAGCGACATCGCATTTGCCGGCGATAAACTCATCGCAGCGCGATGCAAAGCCGCATTGCTGCGGCGGATTAAGGGGGACAGGAACATTGCCGCGAATGGCATCCAGCCGTCCGCGCCCGCGGCTGCCCAGCCGTGGAATGGATTTGAGCAGGCGCTGGGTGTAGGGATGCAGCGGGTTCTTGAACAATTCAATCGTGGATGCCCGTTCGACGACGCGCCCCAAATACATGACATTCACCTCATCCGCGATTTCAGCGATGACCCCCAGGTCGTGCGTGATGTACATGATGGCCATGCCAAATTGTTCTTGAAGCTCTTTCATCAATTCCAGAATCTGCGCCTGAACGGTCACATCGAGCGCTGTCGTCGGTTCGTCCGCAATCAAGAGCGAAGGACTGCAAGAGAGCGCCATGGCAATCATCGCCCGCTGTCGCATGCCGCCGGATAATTGATGCGGATATTCGTCGAAGCGCTGCCGCGGGTTGGAAATCCCGACGCGGTTAATCATATCCAGCGCCAGTTCTTTTGCCTGCCGCTTGCTGCGGGTAATGTGCAGCAAAATCGCTTCAACGATCTGCGAGCCGATGGTGTGTACCGGCGACAGGCTGGTCATAGGCTCCTGGAAGACCATCGAAATCTCTTTGCCGCGGATAGCGCGGATTTCCTTGCCGCGGGGATCCAGCCTGTTCAGGTCAACTGTCTTGCCGTCACTTTGATTCAGGATAATCTCGCCTGATTCGATAGAACCGGGAGGAGGGACAATCTGCAATATGGATTGGGCGGTCACGCTCTTGCCAGAGCCGGATTCGCCAATGATGCCGACTGTCTGATGAGCGCCAATCGTAAAATCAACCCCGTCAACCGCCTTGAGAGTACCTTCTTCAAGGGCAAAGTAAGTTCGCAGGTTACGCACTTCAAGGATATTTTTATGTGCTGAAGACATCTTGAGACATTTTTCACGCGATAAATTTTGTCATATTGTAGACAATTAACAAAAGAGTGTCAAGGATGGCTGTGGTTCACAAGCGGGGCGCAAAACAAAAGCAGGTGCTGCTGTCACCTGCTACGTTAAATCTTTGAATGTGGGCGATATAAGACTCGAACTTATAACCTCCCGGGTGTAAACCGGACGCTCTAACCAATTGAGCTAATCGCCCCCAGCCCAAACATTATATCGAAATCCGCCAGAGCGAGTCAAGACCTAAATTCGAGGTGGTCTGGTTACATACGCGGCGGGGTGACGCCCTTCTGACCCTGATATTTGCCTTTTTTATCGGCATAAGATTGTTCGCAGCTTTCATCTGCCTCGAAGAACAGCACCTGCGCCAGCCCTTCGTTGGCATAGACTTTGGCGGGCAGAGGGGTCGTATTGCTGATTTCGAGCGTGACAAAGCCCTCCCATTCCGGTTCAAAGGGGGTGACATTGACAATCAGCCCGCAGCGAGCATAGGTTGATTTGCCTAGGCAGATGGTCAAGACGTTGCGGGGAATGCGAAAATACTCGACCGAACGCCCCAAGACAAAAGAGTTGGGCGGGATGATGCAGACATCCCCTTGAAAATCGACGAAGGAATTCGCGTCAAAGTTCTTCGGGTCCACCATAGCCGAACGGACGTTGGTGAATATCTTGAATTCGTCCGAGACGCGCAAGTCATAACCATAAGAGGATACGCCATAGCTGATAGCGCCCTGCCGCACCTGTCGCGCGACAAAGGGCTCAATCATGCCATATTCGCGGGCCATTTTTTTAATCCAGTGGTCGGGTTTGAGTCCCATTTTCCCTTCCCCTTTCGATTACATGCGTTCGGGGGCGGACATCCCCATCAGCCGCAGCAAACGGTGAAAGACAATCCCGACGGCCCGATAAAAGCGCAGCCGTGCTTTGGCGACATCGCGCGGCACTTCGCTGTGCAGCACGCGCACCTGGTCATAAATGGGATGAAAGACGCCAGCCAGGTCATGCGCGAAGAATGCGATTTTGTGGGGTTCGTAAGCAGTTACCGCCTGCTCAATGACATTGAGGACGCCCGATGCCTGGCGAATAAACTCGCGTTCTGCCGCGCCCAGCAGGCTCAAATCGGCATCCTCATCGCTCAGTCCACGTTCTTCGGCCTCGCGCAGGATGCCGGCGCAGCGCACATGAGCATTCTGAATGTAGTAGACCGGATTCTCGTTGGATTGCCTGACCACCGCATCGACATCAAAATCAAGCTGGGAATTGGGGCTGCGTGCCAGCATGTGATAGCGAACGGCATCGGCGCTGGTCATCTCGACCAGTTCATCAAGGGTATCAAAATTGCCAGCCCGTTTGGATTGTTTCAAGGTTTCATATTCGCCAGTTTCTTGATTCCAGCGGACGGCGCGAACCATCTGGATAAAGATGACATGAATCGGCTCCGGATTCATATCCAAGGCGCGGACGCCATGCTGAACCACAGCCGCTTGTGAAAAATGGTCAGCCCCCAGGACATTGACAGCGATGTCAAAGTTGCGCTCTAACTTGTCACGATGATAAGCGATGTCGGGCAGGGTATAAGTCGGCGTGCCGTCGCTCTTGACCATGACGCGGTCTTTTTCATCCCCCAATCTGGAGCTTCTGAACCAGGTTGCCGGCTGATAGCCTTTGGCGGTCACCTCCGCGATTTCTTCTTCGCTGGCGCCTTCCCAATGGGTGGATTCATAAATATAGCCGTTTGCCCGCATGGCTTCCAAGACTTCCCAAATCTGCTCCGACTCAAACAGGGAGGTCTCATTAAAAAAGGCGTCGTGCCGGATGTCGATGGCAGCCAGAGATTGCTTGATCCAATCAAACATACGGTCTTCGGCAATCTCTTTGAAATATGTCCAGCTTTTATCCTTCAGGCAATCTCCGTGCGCTGCGACAAGTTCTTTGGCAATATCAATCAGGTAATCGCCCTGATAATAATCAGCCGGGAAATCAGGCGCTTCGCCCAGCTGCTGCCAGCATCTCAGCATCAGGCTCTTGCCGAGGATTATCATCTGATTGCCGGCATTGTTGTAATAATACTCGCGCTGAACTTTGTAACCTGCCGCCGCCAGCAGCCGCGCCATCGCATCGCCAACCACAGCATTGCGGGTATGACCGATGGTGATGGGGCCGCTGGGATTGGCGCTGACAAATTCAACTTGAGCGGTTTTGCCAGCGCCGATGTCCAGTTGGAAACAGCCTTCAGCTTCCTGAATGATGGTCTCGACCTGCTGTTTCAGAAAATCGTCAGACAAGGAGAAATTGATAAATCCGGGCGGCGCAAGCTCGATTTTGTCAAGAAAAGAGGTATCGGGCAGATGCGCCTTAATGGCATGGGCAATATCGAGCGGCCTTTTGCGTGCCCGTTTCGCCAGTCCCATCGCTGGGTAAGACAAATCGCCTTGTCCTTCGCGTTTGGGACGGGTGACCGGGATAGGGGGAATCTCGAATTCGGGCAGTTCTCCAGCCGCCTGAGCTGCTTGGATTGCCTGATGAATAAGCTGTTCGAGTTCTTTATCAATCTGTCTCAAGGCTGGCATCTCTCCGCTGCTGGGCAGTTAGTTCAAGCGACTGTGGATTCTAGCAAACTTGCCAGCGATGTTTAATGGTGATTATGCCTTGACCGCCCAGACCTTGCTGTAATCCTCTTGCCAAATCTCAAACTCGATGGCTTTCATGCCACAGGCTTCCAGATTCGCCCGCATCTGCGCTTCGCTCCAGGTGCGGTTGGGCATCCAGCGCGTGTCGATGCGAATGGTTGTCAGCAGCAGGCCGCCCGGACGAAGCACTCGTATCATTTCAGCCAGCACGGCCTTGGGGTCGGGCATGAATTCCAATGCCTCCAGGCAAGTGACAACATCAAAGCGATTGTCCTCAAAGGGCATATCCTGTGCATTGTGATGAAGCAAGGTGATAAATGGCTCAAAATGCAGCGCCGCCACCTTCCGCGCGGCGACATCCAGCATTTTTCGGCTTAAATCCAGCCCGATGACCTGCCCCTCAAATGCGGGGTTACGCGCCATCATAATGGGCAGCCGCGCCGTCCCGGTGGCGACATCGAGCATAAGCGGGGCGCGGAGGGGCTGGAGGCGATACATGATAGGTTCGGACAGCAGCAGGAAATCAGCGCGTTCATCGAATTGCTTGATGCCATCGTAACGTTGGGCATAGAGGTCATACAGCCAGACCACGACCCGTCTGCCCAGATAGACGCCTTCAGTCTCGAAGACCAGCCACCAGATGAGGAAGCCGATGATGGCAAGGATGCCCCCCAGGATTGCCAGCGCAGCCAAGTCAGACCCCTAGCCGCGAACAAACAGGTCAGTCTCGCGGAACTGCATGTCATACAGCTTGGCATACAGACCTTGTTGTGCCATCAGGGCGTCGTGCGTGCCAAGCTCAATGATGCTGCCTTTATCCAGTACCGCAATGCGATGGGCGATGCGAACGGTGCTTAGTCGATGGGCGATAATCAGGGTGGTGCGGTCCTGCATCAGGTTGCCCAGCGCCTCTTGAACCAGCTGCTCGCTCTCATTGTCAAGGCTGGATGTCGCTTCGTCCAATAGCAGGATGGATGGATTCTTCAGGATGGCGCGGGCAATGGCGACGCGCTGACGCTGACCGCCGCTGAGCTTGGTGCCGCGCTCGCCGACAACGGTGTCGTAACCCTGCGGCAATTCAATGATGAAGCCGTGAGCATTGGCTGATATGGCGGCCGCAGTCAGTTCGTCCTCGCTGGCATCCAGTTTGCCATAGAGGATGTTATCGCGGATGCTGCCGCCGAAGAGCAGGGTTTCTTGGGGGACAATGCCAATCTGCTGTCGCAGGCTGCTTTGGGTGACCTGGCGAATATCATATCCGTCCACGCAAATCGAGCCCGAATCCGGGTCATAGAAGCGCGGAATCAGGTTGAAGAGTGTACTCTTCCCGGCGCCGCTGGGACCAACCAGCGCAATGATTTCGCCTTCGCTAATCTGAAGGTTGATGTCGCGCAGCACGGCATGATTGTCTTCATAGGCAAAATTGACCCGATGCAAGGAGATGGCTCCCTTGACGGCCCCCAAGTCCACGGCAGACGGCTGGTCTTGAATCTGTGGCTTGGCATCCAGAATTTGAAAGACACGTTTGGTTGCGCCCAGGGCCTCCTGAAATTGCGAATACAGGCTGATTAATCCGGCGAAACTGCCGGCAACGGTCAAGCCATAAATCAGGAAGGCAATCAACTCACCCGCGCTGAGCCGACCATCAAGCACTTCACGCCCGCCAAACCAAAGAATCAAGGACAGGCCAGCGAAGGCGAAGAATCCAATAATCGGGCCAAAGACAGAGCGCACCGTAAGCAGGCGGACGGCTGCCCGAAAGGCGATATAGATGGCGCTGTTGTAACGTTTGATTTCGTAAGATTCCCTGACAAAGCTCTTGACTTCGCGGATATTCTGGAAGACCTCTTCAGCGACCACGGTTGCGCCAGCAATTTCGTCCTGCACCTGGGTGCTGATGCGGCGGATGTAAGTCCCAAAAATGAAACCGACGATGACGATGACGGGCATGAGGACAATGATAAACATGGTCAGACGCCAGTTGAGCCAGAACATAATCGCCACCGAGCCGAGCAGCGTCAGGGATTGCTGAAGCAGGGTGCTGACATTGCCGGTTAAGACCGTGCGCATGACGGTCACATCAGAGGAGATGCGGCTGATGAGTTCGCCCACGCGGCGGTCAGTATAAAATCGGATGGAAAGCGATTGCAGATGGGCATAAAGTTCCTGACGAATGTCAACGACGATTTTCTCGCCGACAAAGTTCAAATTGTAATTTTGTACAAATGTCGCCAATGAACGAAAAACGAAGACCAGCAAAAGCACGATTGTAATGGTATCGAGCAGCTGGAGGTCGGCATCGGTGAATACGGAATCGACAACATTCCGAATCACCGCCGGAAAAACCAGGCTCAAGCCAGCCGAAAAGATTAAGCCGACCACTGCCAGCAGCAATCGAAGTTTGTAGGGCGACAGGTAGCCAATCATGCGGCGCCATGGCACCGGCGCATTCGGGATTTCCCGAACATCAGTTTCCGAAGGAGATCTGCGGCGTATCTCAATCACATTTTCTCATTTCTGTCGGCTTGCCCATAGCCGGCCATATCGCCTGACGCAGCGCTTGAAAAGCTATACGCAAAAAGCCCCTGCGGGTGTCAAAGCGGTGAAGGCCGCCTAGTCGGATGGGTCGCGGTCATCGCTGGCTGGAAGGTCGGTTTGCGGCTCTTCTGGTTCTTGCGCGGTTGCCGCATCCCCTTCAACTTCAATGACGACCCGCTTCGCTGAATCGACATCTTGCACGGCTGGCAATGACGGCAATTCCGCCAGTTCTTCGAGGTCTTCGGCAGGCATTGGGTCTGTCAAGGCCTGCCAGGGAGCATCGGCGGACAGGGTTTCGCTGTGACCAGAAGGGAAATCCACCCGAATATGCTCTGCCGAACGGGTAACGGTGACACCATGCTGTTCGACCTTGATGTCTTGCTCCCAAGTAAATTCGCCGCCGACCCAGACTTTGCGGCGCGAAACAATCCTTATGCCCATCACCTCTGATAAGAGGTGGAGGGGGGCGATGCCGCCGATATGATGAGCTTCCCCGAAACCCTTGCTGGCGTCCGTGTGATAAAACTGCGACAAATGCCCGTCCTTTTTCAGTGTTTGGCTCAGGCCTTCCAGCACAGCTTTGATTAACCGTGTGGCTTCGGCACGAAAGCCGGATTTCACCAGCCCCTCGCCAATCAAGGACAGCCAATACATCCAGATTCCGCCGCCCCCGCGGGCATTTGAGGGGTCGAAATCGGGGTCGCTGGCGCTAATCATGGTCAAGCCGTTTGGGCGCATAAAATGGTTCGCATCCATTGCCAGCGCCGCCAGCGATTGGGCATGGTCTGTCGGCAGCCTGCCAGTCCACAGCGGCAGCAGGTGATTGACATCGAGGCGGCTGCTGTCTGGCGTTTGGGCATAAACTTTATAGACGCGGCTGAGACCGCTGACTTCAATGAAGTCGATGTGCGAGAGCGTTTGGCGGGTGGCATAGATGCCCTGGCGATTGTGCCAGAAAAAATCGTCCGCCGCGGCTTCAATCTGGCAGGCATGACCCGCTTCGTCTTTTCCCTGAAGCCGAAGTCGGATGCGCGGACGCTGGCTGACGCCGCCAACGACGCGGATGAGGACACGTTCGGGCGCCGCGAGTGATTGGTTTATCCAGTGGATTTCGTCGCCGCGCCCCCCGCTAAGCAATTCAATGCCAGCCCCGCTCAAGTGCGAATCGCGGTCGCGGTAGGCATAACGGCTGCCATCCCAAAACTCCCCCAGACGCGATTCCAGCTGCTTTAGCCGCTGTGCCATGTCGTCCTGTGCCG
This sequence comes from Aggregatilineales bacterium, assembly GCA_965214515.1. Classification (GTDB taxonomy): domain Bacteria; phylum Chloroflexota; class Anaerolineae; order Aggregatilineales; family Phototrophicaceae; genus UBA6055. The sequence goes on along the minus strand of OZ243955.1, from coordinate 1,230,227 downwards.
GGATTTCTTCCAGAAGCTGCGCCATTTGATGCAGGGCATCGGCTTCGGAAATGAGATAGGCGAGCAAATCCGGTGTTTCCATCTGCTGAATGCTGGCGCCCTGCGCCCATGCCTGTCCGCTGCCGAAGGTCGGAAAGGCAACATAACCCATTTGCCGCTCGGTCTGCCATTCGGGGATGCCATCGCCATCTGCATCCATATCCGGCTCGAACCAGCGCTTGAAAAATGCGAGCAGGCGGGGAAAGGTGTCCAGGATAAATTGTCGGTCTTCGGTTTGCTGATAAATCATCCACGCGAGCCGCGCCAGCAGGGGCATCATCAGGATGCCCTGACGCTGCCCGCCAAGCCCTGGCTGGCGGTCAACAAAACCGGATTCATCCTGGCCTGCCAGATAGTTGAGCACAATGCCCTTGGCAAAATCCCCCTCGATGCTGGCGATGGCGGTTGCGGTCAAATAGGCGAGGGTCGGGTCTTGCCCAGCCCAGGCGCGAATATGGTCGCTGCCATCGCCGCGCCGGCTCCAGCCGCGGTTGCTGGCGCGGTTGGCGACAAAGGAGGGCTGCGGCAGGTATTCGGTCGCATTCATAAAGGCGTTTATCAACTGTACATAGGACAGGTCAATCAGTTTGTCCCACTCATCGCTGCCAGTAAAAATTTTGGGCAGGGCGGCGGCTTCCAGATTGATTTGTTCGAAATAGGGTCGCCAGGGTCTCGACATCCAATTCATGGCAACACTCACCGAATCGCGCATTTCAGCCATGCCAGCGACCGCGAAGGGGATGCGAATGCTTTCGCCGGCTGGAAGCGTTGCCTGGCAGCCAATTTTCGGGCTGGAAATATGGCCGCGGTAGACATCGAGGGCGGCGCCTGCCAGCGTAAGGACTGGATTGATGTCCCCAATCTGCCCCAGATGCAGTGCCAGGGTGTCGTCGCGGAAAGTCAGGACATTGAGCCTGCGCCGCCGCCCCTTGATGACGACATGCCCGAAAACATCAAGCTGAAGCTGGATGGCCTGGTCGCTGTGGTTGGTGAGCCGATATTCGCCGCCAGCAGCCCGCGATTCCATGGCCCAGTATTGGGCGACTAATGCCAGTTCGGGGGTGATGGCGGCTTCGATGCGCAGGTATGACGGCGCAAAATGAGTCATCACAGGCGGTTTGGCATAGCTTTGATGCTCATAAACCAGACGCCCGTCAATCAGCCACATGGGCGCAAGGCTTGCCAGACCCGCTCGCCCGCCATATTGGGTTTGCAAGGCCAGCGCTGGATGACCGCGCGAGCCGAGATTCAGCGTCCAGACCTGGTCGTCGCTGTAATCGGTGCGGCTGAAGCGTGCATCGGCGGCCAACTGAAACTGAAAGGTGGCAAGCGAGTCGATTTCCCGACGGCGCAGGTTTTCCATGGCAGCTATTCCTCTGGGCTGTCCCTTTTAACGAGCTTGCCGCTCCTGTCAGGCGGGCTCATTCGACAATTTGCCAGGTGGACTTGTCTTCGTTGAATTGGAAGGTGTCTCCAGACAGGCTTTCGACCAGATGATGCCCGGGACCGGGTTCATATCCGCTGTCTTCGTTGACGCTGCCACCAGCGTGATATTCATAGCGGGTCGTATGACCAAGCTCGTTATCCAGCGCCCATCCCAGCGCTTCGCGGACTTCGGGATTCTCGCGCCAGAGCTTGCCGAAACCCCGTACTGGCTGGAACATCTCTTCTGGCGGGACGATTTCCGGGTCGATTTCGACTTCGCCTTCGACAAAGGTATCGCTGTATATCGCCCAGATGCGTTCGTTATCGGCGTTGACTGACAGGACCCAGATTTGCCCAACCGGCTGTAGCCAGAACATCCAGCCCTGTTCAAAGCGCTGCTCGGCAACATAAATCGCCCCTTTTACCACATCCGGGAAGGGGGCGTCTGGCTGGGGGCTGTCGGTCGGCGTGCCTGTGGGCAGGGCTGTTGCTGTATCCGCTGCTTGTGCCTCGACTTCGGCAGGGGTTAGGGAAACGGCGACTATGCGGCTCTCGAAATCTGCCGGCGTGGCAGTGACGACGACCTCTATGATTCTGGTGATAACTATGATGGGTTGGGTTGGGGGCGGCGGTCCTTGACAGGCTGCCAGAAAAAGGAGACATCCCAACAAGCCAAGAGCCAACGAGCGGATTTGCATGAACACGACCCCGTCAAATCAATATGGATATGGATAATGATATGCGTATTGTAACAGAGGGTATAATATCTGCAAGACAGGCTCTTAAATAACCTCAGCAGGCTCAGTCGCTTGTGCAAGCCTGTCAAACAAGGATAGTATTAGGAAGGGCGAAAGAAATATCCCGCCCACTCTGCCTGAGTTGATTAAAGAGGGAAAGTGGCTGGCATGAATCGCAAACCCGCCAGCATCACGCTGGACAAAACCCGTTCACAACTGGAAATTGCTTGGGACGACGGACTGGTAAGTTGCTATCCCCTGTCTCACTTGCGCGAGGCTTGCCCTTGCGTCGAGTGTCGCGGCGGTCATCAGAACATGGGGCTGGAGCATGCGCCAGGTGACCTCTTGACCTTGACCCCCCGCCGCTCTTATGCGATGACGGGCTTGAGTCCGGTCGGCAATTATGCGCTCCAGCCGACCTGGGATGATGGACACGAGACGGGCATCTATACCTGGGAGTATCTGCGTTTGATTTCGCCGCAGCAGCCAGGGGAATAAACCCTGGCGCAGCCCCGCCGACGATTTGCATTATGCGTCTTCTTTGGATTATAATAGCTCAAATCAGGCAAAGCGCTTGATTTTGGCATTCAATCGTATTCAATGTTCAATATAAGGAAGACTCTATGAAACTCGGAAAAGTTTTAGCGGTATTGATGGCAGTCATGGTGGCTGTTGGTGCATGGGGCGTATCGGCGCAGGGCGATGCGCTGCTTATCTGGGCGGACAGCACTCGCGCACCGCTTCTGGAAGAACTGGGCGCGGAATTTACCGCCGACTATGGCATCGAGGTCATCGTGCATGAAGTCGGATTTGGTGATGTGCGTGACCAAATGAAGACGGCTGGGCCGGCGGGAGAGGGCCCCGATTTGATGGTGGGCGCCCATGACTGGCTGGGCAATCTGGCAGTGAATGGTTTGCTGGCGGAAATCGACCTTGCCGATATTGCTGATGATTATTTGCCAGCCGCCTTGCAGGCTTTTGTCTATGATGGCGTACAGTATGGGCTGCCCTACGCATCTGAAAATGTGGCTTTCATCCGCAATGTCGATTTGGTGCCCGAAAATCCGGCGACATGGGACGAGGTTCGCGCCATCAGCGAGCAGCTTATGGCAGAGGGCAAAGTTCAGTATGGTTATGTCATCCAGGACAGCGACCCCTATCATTCCTTCTCGATTCTCACTGCTTTTGGCGGTTATGTCTTTGGCTTGACCGATGAAGGCTATGACCCAAGCGATGTTGGCATAGACAGCGAAGGCGCCATCGCGTCGGCCATCTTCCTCGAAGAGTTGGTGGCGGACGGATTGATGCCCAGTGGCGTTGATTATGAAGTTATGCACACGCTCTTTGAGACGGGCGAGGTCGCCATGATTATCACCGGACCCTGGGCAATCCCGCGCATTCTGGAATCAGACGTCAACTTCGAGGTCGCCAGCCTGCCTGCTGGGCCGGGCGGTTCCGCCAAGCCATTCCTGGGCGTGCACGGCTTTATGATTAGCGCTTTCAGCGAAAACCAGATTCTGGCGGAAACGTTCCTCTTTGATTATGTTGCGACTGAGGAAGCGATGGCATCCATGTACCGCGCTGACCCGCGCCCGCCAGCGCATCTGGCTGTGCGCGAAAGCCTGGAAGACGAGATTATGAGGGGCTTTGTGGTTGCTGGCACCGAGGGGCTGGCGATGCCTGCGATTCCGGAGATGGCTTCAGTATGGGCTGCCTGGGGGGGCGCGATGGAATTGGTGCGCACTGGCGAACTGGGCGGCGAGGAAGCATATACCAATGCCGGCCAGCAGATTCGCTCCCTGATAGCCGGTGAATAGCTGACTGTCTTGTTGTGATGACTGTCGGGGAATGTCTGGTGTGGTGTTCCCCGATGCCGCAGCTGTGAAAGTTCCTGGTGAAAAGGAGAGAGGCGCCGCTGCCTTTTGGAGGGTAGGCTAAACATGATAGCAGCTGCTCGGGGAGATAAAACCAAAGTCACAGGTTTCCGCTCGCTGTCCATTTTGCGTCTGGGCGCAGTCTATCTGGGGCTTGCGATTGTAGATGCCTTTGCCTTGTATCTTGTCTATGCCTTTGTCGCGGATGGGGTATGGGAATTGGCGATTACCGTTGGCTTGATTACGCTGATGGTGAATGTCATCAACCTGCGGCCGGATCTTTATCCGTTGCGCTGGATTTCGCCCGCTTTGGCATTGATGTGTTTGATGGTCGTTTTCCCGATAGTGTACACCTTATATGTATCGCTGACGAATTATAGTGACGGGAATATCTTAACAAAACAGCAGGTTATTAAACGTTTGGCGCAAGAAACGTATTTGCTGGAAGATGGCAAGGTGTATGACTGGGATCTCTATCAGAATCCTGCTGGCGAATATGCGCTGCTGCTGGGCGACAGGGACGAGGAAGGGATTTATTATTTTGCAACCCTGAGGGATTTCGAGCCTGTCACAGCAGCGGGCGACCCGCCCGAAACGTATCGCGGCTACAGCCTGATGAGCCGCGGAGATGCCTTGCGTGCTTCCAGCGCAGCGCAGAAGTTTGTCTATGGCTCTGACGAAAACAAAATTGGCATTGCCGGGCGCAAGGATGCGGGCGAATACGCACAGCGTTATGTGTTCCAGGCGGATGCAGATGCCATACTCGATAACAAAACAGGCCTGCTTTATTATGCCAATTATGAAATCGGTCAATTCCAAAATGACGCAGGCAAGACGCTGCTGACCGGGTTCACGGTTGTCACTGGCTTTGATAATTATGTGCGCTTTGCAACCAGTTCAGAGGTAAGCGTGCCGCTGCTGCGGATTTTCGCCTGGACGATAATCTTTGCGCTGCTATCGGTTTTCTCGACCTTTACGGTAGGTTTGATGTTTGCCCTGCTTTTGCAGAGCAGGAAAATCCCCTTTCGCAAGGCCTTTCGCACCCTCCTGATTGTGCCTTTTGCCCTTCCGGCGCTTATCTCGGTTGCCATCTGGAAGGGCATGCTCAATGCCAATCTGGGCGTTGTTCCCCAGCTGATTTCGGCGGTGGGCTTGCAGTCGCCGCCGTTTTTCACGGATCCTGGCTGGGCCAAGGTCGGCATTCTGCTGATCAATTTGTGGCTGGGCTATCCCTATTTTATGCTGGTTTGCAGTGGCGCACTGGCGGCGATTCCCTCCGATATGTACGAAGCGGCCGAGGTCGATGGCGCGAATTGGTGGAACAAGCTCTCCAAGCTCACCTTGCCCTTGCTGCTGGTGGCCGTGGGCCCCTTGCTGATCGCTTCCTTTACTTATAACTTCAACAATTTTGTCATCATTGAAGTCTATAACGAGGGCGGGCCGCCGATGCTTGACGCTGGCACTTTGCCGGCCGGGCATACGGATATTCTGATTAGTTATGCCTATCGTCGGGCATTTGCTGGGGCGAGCGGCGCGGATTTTGGCTTGGCATCGGCGATTACTGTGGTCATCTTTTTGATGGTCGCCGCCGTGACGCTGCTCCAATTCCGTCTGACCAAAGGCTGGGAGGAGACATCCGAGAATGTTTAGTCCAATCTTGAAGCTGAACTCGGGCCAATCCTTTCAATATCTGGTCTTGGCTTTCCAAATAGCTATCTTGGTGCTGGCGGTGGTCTTCGCAATTTTCCCGGTAATCTGGATTGTCTCGGCGGCCTTCAATCCCAGCCAGTCCATGAGCACCCAATCCATCATCCCGCCTTTGCCGGCGACGCGCGCCGCCACCGCCAAGGACGCCGGCAAACTGGTGCGCATCGTCTCACCCAACGGCAGCCGCGTCGAGCTCAGCGCGGAAACTATCCTGATTATCGAGGTTGAGGGCGTCGAAGAACAGGTGCGTGCGCCCAAAAACGGCTATGTCCAGAATATCCGTTTTGCTGAGGGCGAATCCTTTCATGCAGGGGATGCCCTGTTTGATATTAGCTCCAGTTATCTGTTGAACTTCGATACCCTGCTCAACGACGAACGCAAACCCTTTGTACGCTGGATTGTGAACTCAATCATCATCTCGTCCATTACTTCGGTCTTGACAGTGCTGGTGACCGCGTTCAGCGCGTACTCGTTCTCGCGCTTCCGTTTTTATGGCCGACGAAGCCTATTGGTATTGATTTTGCTGGTACAGGTTTTCCCCAATTTGCTGGCGATGGTGGCTATCTTTTTGATATTGCAGCAGATTGGCAATTACATACCTTTCCTCGGCTTGAATACCGTCGGCGGCTTGATACTGGTGTATATTGGCGGCGCGATGGGAATCAATATCTGGCTGATGAAAGGTTTCTTCGATTCGGTGCCGCGCGATATTGACGAATCGGCGCTGGTTGATGGCGCGGGTCACTGGCAAGTCTACTGGCAGTTGATTTTTCCTTTGGTGCGTCCGATTCTGGTTGTTGTGGGCATTCTGTCCTTTGTCGGCACTTTCAACGAGTTTGTGCTGGCACGCATCCTCTTGCGCGACAGGGACAGCTGGACGCTCATGGTGGGCCTGTGGGGCTATATCAGCCAGAATTTCGCCCGTGACTGGGGCGTTTTCGCGGCTGGCACCATCATTGGAGCCATACCTACCCTGATTATTTATCTGTCATTGCAAGATCAGATTGTCGGCGGCTTGACGCAGGGTTCGGTCAAAGGCTAGGGATAAATCGGATATGAATGTTTATGAGGGCGCTGCCAGGTGCAGACCCTCTTTTTGGGGGTTATGCTTGGGTGATGAGTGGCATTGGCCTGCCTTCCGAAACAGAAAGGAGACCCCAATATGCCAGTTCCTTCGCTAGACCGGGTTCATCGGGCGATTGGCCTGGAATTGCAGCCGCTAACCTATCGTTACACCCAACGCGATGCAATTTTGTATGCGCTGGGCATTGGCGCGCCGGCGGACTGGCTTGACCAGGATGAACTGAAGTTCGTTTATGAACGCAGTTCGGTCGGCTTTCAGGTGATTCCCTCATTCGCCACCATCTTTTCCAGCGATTTGGCGCTGCTTATGCTTGAGGGGAACATCGGCGGCATCGAATTCAATCCCATGATGGTGGTTCATGGCGAGCAGCATCTGGAAATCAGAAGACCCTTGCCCCCTGCCGCCACCGTGGCATCCACACCCAAAATTGCGAATATCTATGACAAGGGCAGCGGCCTGGTTATGGTCACTGAGGTTGTCAGCCGCGATGAAAAGGGCGATGTGCTGACAGTGAGCCGCTCTTCGATGTTTATTCGCGGGCTGGGTGGATTTGGCGGGGAGAGGGGAGCGAGCGAGAAGATTGAACCGCCGCCGCGGCCGCCGGATGCTGTGCATGAGGAAACCACCCTGGATATTCAGGCATTGCTCTATCGCCTGTCGGGTGATGTCAACCCGCTCCATGCCGACCCCCAAATGGCGGCAGCAGGCCATTTCGAGAAGCCCATCCTGCACGGCTTGAGCTTTTTCGGATTTGCGACCCGCGCCATACTCAAGCACTTTTGCGACAACGACCCCGACAGGCTGCGGTCAATCGGCGTCCGCTTCGCGCGGCATGTGTTCCCTGGGGACAGACTGGTCACCGAGATGTGGCGCGTTTCCGATGAGGAGGTCGTGTTTCAGATGAAATCCAAGCGGCGCGATGTGGTCGTCTTGAGCCATGCCAGAGCGAGGCTGAAGTTAGGGCATGGCATTTGAAGCGGCAGAACATCCGCATCGGCGCTACAATCCCTTGATGGACGAATGGCTTCTGATTTCGCCCCATCGCAGTCAGCGCCCCTGGCAGGGGGGGCGGGAAAAGCCGCCGCCCGACCATCGCCCGGCCTATGACCCCAAGTGTTATTTGTGTCCGGGCAATATCCGCGCCAATGGCGATAGCAATCCCCATTATGAGGGCACATTCGTGTTCACGAATGATTTTGCCGCGCTCTTGCCGAATGTGCCTGAGGCTGTCGAGCATGACAAGCCGCTGTTCCAATTCAAATCGGTGCAAGGCCAGGCGCGGGTGATTTGTTTCTCGCCGCGCCATGACCTGACCCTTGCCGAGATGTCCCTTGCCGAGATTCGCCGGGTTGTGGAACTTTGGGGAGAGCAAACGGCTGAACTGGGACGGTCGTATGCCTGGGTGCAGGTCTTTGAAAATCGCGGGGCGATGATGGGCGCATCCAATCCACATCCGCATGGTCAGGTCTGGGCGACCGACACCCTCGGCGCCATCCCCAAAACGGAAGACGCGCAGCAGCGAGCTTATCATGCCCAATATGGTAGCCTGCTCCTGATGGATTATGCCCGACAGGAAATGCAAAGGCAGGAACGGGTCGTGATTGAAAATGGCGATTGGGTGGTGGTCGTGCCGTATTGGGCGGTTTGGCCCTTTGAAACTCTGCTCTTGCCCAAGTGGCCGGTGTGGCGGCTGCCAGATTTGGAGGCTAATCAGCGCGATTCCCTGGCCGAAATCCTCAAGTGGCTGCTGGTCAGATATGACAATTTGTTCGAGGTGTCATTTCCGTATTCGATGGGCTGGCATGGTGCGCCGTATTGGGAGCGGGAAAGTTCTTACTGGCAGCTTCACGCGCATTTTTATCCGCCGCTTCTGCGCTCGGCGACGGTGAAGAAGTTTATGGTAGGTTATGAAATGCTGGCGGAATCCCAACGCGACATCACTGCCGAGCAGGCCGCCAGCCGTCTGCGCCATCTGTCGGACATTCATTACAAACTGCGATAAGCCCAGCGGCTCGATTTACTCCAGCCATACCGACCGCATCAAATCCGCGACCAGCGGGTCATCGCTGTAATTGCAGCTGTTGGCATCGGGAATATAGCCGTCACGAATGGACGGCTGTGGCTGCTGCGGATTGAAATAGTTATAGACACGGCGGGATACTTCGGCAATCATCGGCAGGGATTCCTGAAAATTGAGCCAATCGGGCTGGAAAAGCATCATGGCAATCACATAGTCGCCGCCAGGTGTGAAGAAGAGCGCCGCGTTGCCGTGCGTATCGGGAATCCAGCCGTGTTTATGGGCGACGCGCACATCGGCCGGCACACCTGCTTTAAGCAGGGCATCCACGGTGTTATTGCTCATCACATGCAGCATTTGGCGGCATTCACGCGCTTCCACAGCGCCGCCAAAGATGTCGATGAGGGCGCCGCGCTCGTCATAGGCGCATTGATACACATGGGCGAGCAGCGCCCCTGCCTCCGAGACGGTCAGCTGGTTGGAAAAATCAGGATTGGCGCTGACCTGGTTGGCGCTGGTCTGTGGCGAAAGGATAGGGCGCGGCGGGGGCTGGGGTGTGCCAACCGTGGTAAAGGGCGCGGTCAAGAAAGACCGCGACAGGCCGAGCTGCCCGTAGAGACGGGTAACGGCTTCCGCGCCAAAATACGGGTCGCCGTCGCCAATGAGACTTAACAGCCGATTGGTAGCGACATTTTCACTGCAAATCATGGTGTTGGCGATGTCTGTTGCGATATGGAGCGAAGGCGGCGCTGGCAGGCTTTGGTAGAGCGCTGCCAAAATGGCGATTTTGTTGATGCTAGTGCCACTGAAAGCGAAATCGTCGCCAAATGCGAAGGCCTCTCCAGTTTGCAAATCCATCACAAACAAAGCGCCAAAACGGCTGGTTTGCGGGTCAAATTCATTGTCGAGGACCAAGTTCCACAGGTCATTGCCCAAAGCCTGAAAGGCCGCGCCGAGCGGAACGGGCGCTTGTCCAGCAATCGTGCTGGCACTGATGACGGGTGGCGTTGCCGTCAAGGTGGGCAGGCTAAGCGGCAGCTGTGTGATGGCCTGCGTCTTGTTCAGGCTGCCGCTGATTTTCAGCAGGTCGCGGGCAATCCACGCTTGCTGACTGGCGGTATCTGCAAAGCGAACCCGCACCCAGGGAAACTGTGTGTGATAACCGGTGATTTCGTAACGTTCACCGGCAAAGGCGACTCCGACCCGCGGATATTCAATCCCCGGACCGTAACGTATGTTGACCTCGCCGATGACCTCGCCCGTGACGCCAAAGCTGCCGGGGACTGATGTGGGGGGCGAGGGTATGACAGCCGGCGCGGCGGCAGCCAGCGGAGTTGGGGTGGCCGCTTGCAAAATCAGGTCGGAATATGGAACGGCATGGATGTTCCCGTTGATGATAACCAGCGTGTCATAGACCCAGCCTTTGGGGATGTGGCTGTCCCTTTCGCCTATGAGCAGCCAAGGATAAAATTGACTCCGCCCGATGACCGGATACCAGGTGCCGGCGGTGATTTCGCCCACAAGCGGGGCATCGATGCTGTCGCCCGCCCGCAGATTCGCCTGACCGACTGCCTGTGCTGTGACGCCTGTGTTTTGCCCCTGCGCCAGCGACAAGGCGGTGACAAGGAGCAGCAGCGCAACGACTGTCATAGATAAGCGCATAAAGAAACCCGCAAGGTTCAGGTCAATAAACGGGGCGCATTATAACATGACCGCAAAATCCTTAAAACAGCCTGTCTGTATTTTTTGGCAAGGGCGTGTCTGATTTTGTGGATATGTGAAAGCGCAATGCCTTGCCATAACCATGATTTTCGCCACTCCCGAGCAATGCGATATTGACAATTCGCATAAAAGAGGTACACTCCATATATGCTTGCTTGCCGAAGTGGCGGAATTGGCAGACGCGCTACGTTCAGGGCGTAGTTCTCTTCGGGGAGTGTGGGTTCGACTCCCACCTTCGGCACACTTGAGGGGGATTGCTTCAGGTCATCGCTGGCGGATTCTCAATCCTGTATGATGATTATTGAGAAGCGAATGAGGGGTACATGCCAGCCTGATGACCGAAGCAAGCGCGAATCATTCCATCGAATCGAATATCACTGAAAAGCGGAACAAGGAAAGGCGTCTCTCCAGCGTTCAGGTGCTGTTCGCGTTCATCCTCAGCATTGCCTTGATGCTGACGCTGAATTTCAGCAGCCGCATTCAGGCTGACCGCGAATTGCAGCGGATTCATGCGCAGGTGGTGCAGGAGATTGAACTGTTGGAGCAGAGGCGGCTGGAGCTCACTGATGAGCTTGATTATGTGAAGAGTGATGCTTATGTGGAGTTTTGGGCGCGGGACGAGGGCAAAATGATACGCGAAGGCGAGGTGCTGGTTCTGGCACAGCGAGCCGAGTCGATTTCAGCGGCGCAAGCGACTCCCGTCAGTCCGGTCGAGTTCAAAACCAAGCCCCCCGAACCGGAAAACTGGGAGTTGTGGTGGGCGCTGTTCTTTGACAGTCCGCCACCTGAATGGAATTGAGCCTGAATCCAGCTTCCCCTTATTCAAGTTATTCAAGGATGAATGCCGGCTGCTGCCCGGCGTAGTCGATAACGCGGGCGGGGATGTACTGCCCCCCGACCCTTAATTCTGTATTGGGGCCGGCGCTGCTGATTTTGATGACGGCAAGGGCGAATAGCTGTCCTTCGGCTGTTTGGACGCTGCTGGTTAATTTGCCAACCGGCTTGCCTTGGTCATAAACTGTGGCGACTGCGGCGACAAATGCCGCCAGGTCGAGTTTGACGATGGTTTTGGCGAGGCGCTGCCGACTTTCCATGCGTGCGATGATTTCCTGGCCGGTGTAACAGCCTTTGCTGAAGCTAACCTCATCCCATAATCCGACTTCCAGGGGCAGATAATCCCTTGTCAGTTCTTGGCCGGCGGGTCGGCCGCTTCGTATGCGCAGGATGTTGTAAGTGAGCGACCCGGCTGGCATCAGCCTGGCTGGCTTGCCGATTCGCAGCAGATGCCGATGGACGGCAGCCGCCTGATGACCTTGGCAGACCACAATCCAGTGCTGTGCGGCAATCGGCTTGCGGCGGGCGACGGTCAACCGGGCATCCGCAGCTTCAACTTCGGCACTGAACAGGGGGGGCAGGTCTGCCAGACCCGCTTGCAAGCTGGTCATCACCGCAGCCGCAGTCGCGCCGTGAAGCGCAAAGTGGGCAGTTTGCAAGCCCAGATTGCGAACCTGTACCTTGTCGCCAAAAAAGATGTTTCGTTGCAGATAACTGGCGAGCGCATTCCCTTGCCCGGGTTCAGTAATGAGCAGCAGACCTGCGGGCAGGCTGTAGCACATCACGCGATACAGGATGCGGGCATGGGCATTGGTGAAAAGGGTTGGACGCCCCTCGTACAGTTTCAGCCCGATGAGATGGTTGGTGGACATGCGATTCACCAACTCGAAGCGGTCTTCCCCGCTTAGGAGAATGCGTCCTTCGTGGGAGCGGTCAAGCAGGATGGACGCTTGCAGCGCTGCGCTCAATTCTGACCTTGGGTCGCCATAATCAAGCGGGATATGGTCAGCGGCAAGTCGTGCGCCCAGGGATAGGTGATAAGCTGGCAGGTCGTTCATAAAAATTCTCCGACAAGGCAGCGTTGCCTGAGTTCGCTTTCGATAATGGCGCGGGCGGATTGCACCGCCTGTTCCAGGGTGTCATTGACGACGATGTAGTCACAATCGTTTTGATAGGGCAGTTCCAGCGAGCGGGCGCGTTTCAGGCGCTGGTCGATGTCGGTCGTGCTGTCGCGGCGGTTTCTCATGCGCTGTTCCAGCAGCGTCAGCTGCTCGGCAATGCTGGCGCCGGGCACCGTGACAAAAATCTGAACGACATGGTCAGGAAATGCCGCCACCAATGCCTTGGCGCCCAACACGTCAATATCCGCCACGCAGATTTTGCCGCCGGACAAACAATCCACGACTCCCTGACGCGGAATCCCGTATAGCTTATTGGGTGTGACTTCCTGATATTCCAGCAGCAGGTCGTTCTTAATCATATCCTGAAACTGCGCGGGGGTCACGAAGAAATGCTCGCGTCCCTGCCGCTCGCTGGCACGCATGACGCGGGTGGTCGCCGTTGCCAGTTGCCGAATATGGCTTGACTGCGCGATAATGGCTTTCATAATGGCATTCTTGCCAGCGCCGCCCGGGCCAATCATCACAAAGATGAGGCCGCGCGGATTCTCGGAAGGGGTCACAGTGTGCTATCCTTGTCAGGCTGATGATGCTATCCAGTGTAGCAAGAGGATGAACCATTCTCCATAGGAAAAGGATTAAGAAAGGAAATCCCATGCCAGCGACAATCATAGACGGACGTTCCCTTGCCAGTCGGATTCAAAGCGAAATCAAGGCATCTGCCGCCGAGTACCGCCAGCAAAGAGGCGCCGCGCCCGGTTTGGGCGTCGTTCTGGTGGGCGACGATGCGGCTTCGGCCATGTATGTCCGCATGAAGCGGCGTGCCTGCGACCGGGTCGGGATCCTGTCCAAAGCGCAAATCCTGCCAGCCGATGCGACTCAGGATGAGGTTGAAAACGCGGTGCGTCAATTCAATGCTGATGCCAGCATTCACGGGATTCTGGTGCAGCTGCCCCTGCCCGACCACATTGACGAAGAGCCTGTGCTCAACCAAATCAGCTTGAAGAAAGATGTTGATGGCATTCATCCGATGAATCTGGGCAAGCTGGGCATGCGCGGGCGCGAGCCATCATTTACGCCGGCCACGCCGACCGGTGTTATGGCATTGATTGGAGAAATCGGGGTCGCCATCGAGGGCAAGCAGGCGGTTGTTATCGGACGCAGCAATATCGTAGGTCTGCCAGTTTCGCTGATGCTGACCAACGCCAACGCGACTGTGACGCTGTGCCACAGCCGCACGCGCGACCTGCCCGGTTACTTGAAAGGAGCGGATATTGTCGTGGCTGCGGTTGGCAAGCCGGAATTTGTCCGTGGTGAATGGCTGAAAGCAGGCGCGGTCGTGATTGATGTTGGCTCAAACGCGGTGGATGACCCCAGCGCTGAAAGGGGATACCGCTATGTGGGGGATGTGGACTTTGAATCGGCGCGGGCTGTCGCCGGCTATATCACCAAAGTTCCAGGTGGCGTCGGGCCGATGACGATTACGATGCTGCTGGGCAACACACTCAAAGCAGCCTGGAGGATAGGGTCTGCATCAGATTAGCTGGCCGCCAGAGGCCAAAACCAGATGTCAGAATGAATTTTCCCTTTGACAGACGTTATCATATAGCCTAATTAGAGACGGGAAGACAGAACATGATTCCAATGGTCATCGACCAAAGTTCACGCGGTGAACGGTCTTATGATATTTTCTCACTGCTGCTCAAGGAGCGCATCATCATACTGGGACAGCCTATCGAGGGGCGGATTGCCAATCTGATTGTCGCCCAGCTGTTGTTCCTGGACCGTGAGGATCACAGCCGCCGCATTCAAATGTATGTGAACTCGCCGGGCGGTGAGGTTTATGCCGGTTTGGGGATTTATGACACCATCCAAACCCTCAGGGCGCCGGTGAACACGGTTGTGGTGGGCTTTGCCGCCAGCTTCGGCACGGTTATTTTGACGGGCGGGGCGGCCGGGATGCGTCATGCCCTGCCCAACGCGACCATTCATTTGCATCAGCCTTTGGGCGGCGCTCGCGGTCAGGCTTCGGACATCGTGATTCAAGCGAATGAAATTGTTCGCCAGAAGGCGCTGATTTACGATATTATCGCCAAACACAGCCAGCAGACAGCCGAATATATCGAGAAGCTGTCGGAGCGGGACATCTATTTCACGCCGCCGCAGGCTGTCAGTCATGGCCTGATTGACAGCGTTCTGGACCGTCATTTGGACAGCCAGGAAAATCTTGGCTAAGGGGCTTCGGTTCTTGCCGGCCGCGCCTCTCTGGCGGGCTTGTGGACAGGTCGCCGACGATATATCATAGATAAAAGGCTAAGAGGATACCCGATGGGGACCTTATTGCTCAAGGACATTCACACACTGGCGACGATGGATTTATCGCGGCGGGAGTTGTCCGATGTCTGCATCTATGTTGAGGACAATGTTATCGCTGCGCTGGGCCCGCTGGATGCCATGCCCGCAGCCACAGCCGACCGCGTTCTGAATCTGTCGGGTCATGTTGTCTTGCCGGGGCTGGTCAATACGCATCATCACATGTTCCAGAGTTTGACGCGCGTTCTGGCGCAGGGCAGCGAACTCTTTGACTGGCTGAGGACCCTGTATCCTATTTGGACTCGTCTGACTGGCGAGCATATTTATACTTCAGCCAAGCTGGCGATGGCGGAACTCATGCTGTCGGGCTGCACCACCTCCAGCGACCATCTCTATATTTTCCCCAATGATGTGCAGCTTGAAGATGAAATCCGCGCTGCCGAGGAAATGGGCCTGCGCTTTCATGCTGCTCGCGGCGCCATGAGCCTGGGCGAGAGTCAAGGTGGCTTGCCGCCTGACGAAGTTGTCGAGCGCGAAGCCGACATTCTCCGAGATACGCAAATGCTGATTGAGAGCTACCATGACGCGGCGGCGCATGCCATGCTGCGAATCGCTGTCGCGCCCTGCTCGCCCTTTAGCGTGTCGGTCGATTTAATGCGCGAATCTGCCAGCCTAGCGCGAGCTTACGGCGTTCATTTGCATACCCATCTGGCGGAAAACGACAAGGATTTGGCTTTCAGTCTGGAGCGCTTTGGGCAGGCGCCGGGCGATTATGCCGAGCGTGTGGGCTGGGTCGGGGAGGATGTTTGGCATGCCCATTGCGTCAAGCTGAGTCCCGATGAGATTCGCCTGTTCGGGCGCACGCAAACAGGCGTCTGCCACTGCCCCTCTTCCAACATGCGCCTGGCATCGGGCATAGCGCCCCTGCGCCGAATGCTTGACTGCTGTGTCAGGGTCGGCCTGGGCGTCGATGGCTCGGCGTCCAATGATGGCGGACACTTGCTGAGCGAAGCCCGTCAGGCGATGCTGCTCCAGCGGGTGAATGGCGATGCTGCCAGCCTGTCGGCGCGTGAGGCGCTTGAACTGGCGACTGCGGGGGGCGCCAGCCTGCTGGGACGCGACGATATAGGTCGGATTGCGCCGGGCATGTCTGCCGATATTGTCGCCTGGCGTCTCGATGGGATTGGCCTGGCAGGCGCCGGGTATGACCCGATTGCCGCTTTGGTTTTTTGCCAGCCGCCGCAGGTTGACCTGTCGATTGTCAATGGCAAAGTTGTGGTGGAAGAGGGGCAAATCCTGACGGTTGATTTGCCGGTATTGATTGAGGAACACAACAAATTGTCGCGGCAGCTTATTCGGGGAGACGCTTGATGAGCTTTGGATGAGTCTTGTCAATCTCCCGACTGGTTTTTCAGGAGGTGTCGGAATGTCTGTTGTTGATCGTCTGTCTGCTGCCCGCGGGGATAAGCCGGCGGAACTGGTTTTGCGGAATGCCCGCTTGGTCAATGTGATTAGCGGAGAAATCCATGCGGCTGATATTGTCATCCATGACCGTCATATTATTGCTCTGGGCGCGGGCTATGCGGCTGAACGGGAGATTGACCTGAAGGGCAGGTATGTCGCCCCAGGGCTGATTGATGCTCATGTGCATATCGAAAGCAGCCTGGTGACGCCGCCAGAGTTTGCCCGCGCCGTTTTGCCGCATGGTGTGACGACGGTGGTGACCGACCCCCATGAAATCGCCAATGTGCTGGGTCTTGAGGGGATGCGTTATATGCTGGAGCGTGCCAAACATGGCCTGATGAATATGTATGTTATGGTGTCAAGCTGTGTGCCGGCGACCCACATGGAAACATCGGGCGCACGGCTGGAGGCTGAAGATCTGGGCGAACTGCTTCACCATCCCTGGGTGCTGGGTCTGGCGGAATTGATGAATTATCCCGGCGTGGCGCTGGGCGATGAGGGCATGCTCGATAAAATCGAGCTGTTCAAACATCGGGTCTTGGATGGTCATGCGCCAAGTATGACAGGCCCTATGCTGAATGCTTATGTGACGGCTGGCGTTCAGAGCGATCACGAATGCACAGAGGTCGCCGAGGCGCTGGAAAAATTGCGGCTGGGCTTGACCATATTTATTCGTGAGGGGACAACAACCCGCAATCTGCTTCCTCTGCTGCCGCTGATTACCCCCGAAAATCATGGCGCGATCTGCTTTTGCACCGATGACCGCATACCGGCTGACCTCATCGACAAGGGTTCGATAGATGACATGATTCGGATGGCGATTGGTCATGGCATCGATCCCGTCATGGCAATTCGGATGGGGTCGATGAACACCGCGCGTTATTTTGGTTTGAAGAAGTATGGCGCGGTTGCGCCGGGCAAGTATGCCGATTTGATTGTCTTTTCGGATTTGGGGAACTTTGTGCCTGAGCAGGTTTATCGGGGCGGGCGGCTGGTTGCCGAAGACGGGCGGATGGTCGTTGAGCAGGCGGAAACCCGTCCGCTTGATTTGCGCGGCACGCTGAACATCAAGCTAAGCACACTCGACTTTTCAGTGCCGGCGACGGGGGACAGGATTCATGTTATCGGGCATATTAAAGACCAGGTTGTCACCGAGCATGTTGTGGAAAGCCCAACTGTGGTTGATGGCATGGCTGTCAGCGATGTCGAGCGCGATATTCTGAAGTTCGCCATGGTCGAGCGGCATCGCGCCAGTGGCAATATCGGCAAAGGCTTTATTCGGGGTTTTGGGCTCAAACGCGGCGCCATCGCTGGCACGGTGGCTCACGATCATCACAATTTGGCGGTCATTGGTGTAGACGATGCTAGCATGAAGCAGGCTGTCTACGCCATTCTGGAAATGGGCGGCGGCCTGGTTGTGGTGGATGGAAGTCAGGTATTGGCAAGCCTGCCCCTGCCGATTGCCGGCTTATTGAGCGAGGCCCCGATTGAAGCAGTGCGCGTGCAGTATGACCGACTGATTGAAAAGGCACATCAACTGGGCAACGAGATGAGCGACCCCTTTATGGTGATGAGCTTTATGGGACTCGAAGTCATCCCGAAGCTCAAACTCACCGATATGGGTTTGGTGGATGTCGAACAGTTCAAGTTGATTGACCTGTTTGCCTGAATAAATCTGTGCAAATCGGGGTTCTTGCGCTAAAATCCAAGCTGTTTATTGAGCCGCACAAGCCACAGGGAAGACACAGTGAATCAAGAAAAACTGGAAAAGTTGAGACTGCGGGTCGCAGAGGAACGCGATGACATCATCCGCTTCCTGCGTGAAATCTGCGCTATCCCCAGTATGGACAGCCAGATTCGTGAATGTGGCGAACGAATTGCGGCGGAGATGAAAAGGCTCGATTTTGATGAGGTCTGGTGGGACAAGATGGGCAATGTCGTCGGCAGAATTGGCGATGGCGACAAAATCCTGCTCTATGACAGTCATATCGACACGGTTGGCATTGGTGACCCTGAAGAATGGCGTTGGGATCCTTTTGAGGGCAAGGTTGAAGATGGCATTCTGTTTGCCCGTGGCGCCTGCGATGAAAAGGGCAGTACGCCGGGCATGGTCTATGGCTTGGCGATTGCCAGGCAGCTTGGCTTGCTTGACGGGTTCACTGCTTATTATTTTGGCAACATGGAAGAGTGGAATGACGGGCAGGCGCCCCATGCTTTTGTGCAGACCGAAGGAATCAAACCGGATTTTGTGGTCA
This sequence comes from Aggregatilineales bacterium, assembly GCA_965214515.1. GTDB lineage: Bacteria > Chloroflexota > Anaerolineae > Aggregatilineales > Phototrophicaceae > UBA6055. Next base: position 1,211,638 of record OZ243955.1, on the reverse strand, counting down.
TCGGCGAACCCACCAAAATGCAGATTTATCGCGGGCATAAAGGGCGGGTTGAATTCAAAATTGTCGCCAAAGGCAAAAGCGCCCATGCCGCCAGCAACTATCTGGGCGATAATGCGATTTACAAACTGCTGCCCCTCATCGAGCGAATCAGCCAGCTTGAACCGCAGCTGGGCAACCATGAATTTCTTGGGCATGGGCGGATTACTGTGACCGATATGGATGTCAAGACACCCAGCATCAACGCGGTGCCTGACGAAGCAACCATTTATATTGACCGCCGCATCACCTTTGGCGAAGAACCCGCAGCCGAGCTACAACGTCTGCAAGAACTCATTGGCGACCGCGATGACATCCAAGCCGAAATTCTGGTTTATGATGAGCCAAGCTATACCGGCTTTGTCTTCCCGCTGGATAAAATCTATCCTGCCTGGGCTTATGCTGAAGATGCCCCCATCGTGCAGGCGGGTCTCGCGGCGGGCAAGGCGCTCTATGGCGAGATTGGCACTGGCAAGTGGGATTTTTCCACCAATGGCATTTATTGGGCCGGCAAGGCAGGCATCCCCAGCATTGGCTTTGCGCCCGGTGATGAAATCCACGCGCATACTGTCCTGGATCAGGTGTCGCTTGAGGATGTGGTCAGGTCAACCGAATGGTATGCTTTGTTTCCGTCGGTCTTGCGGCAGACCATTCGGGAGTGAGGCGAGAAGAACGGCTGTTTGGGAGAGCATGAACTGATTTTGCAATTTTAGACGGGGAGACGTGGACTTATGCAAACAGACCTCCGAGGTCGTGACCTCATCAGCACGCAGGATTGGTCGAAGGAAGAAATTGAGACCCTGCTGGATGTCGCCTGGGACTTGAAACGCAGGCGGGCTTTGGGCGAAGCTCATGCCCTGCTGCGCGACAAGGTGCTGGCGATGCTGTTTTTCTTCACCAGCACGCGCACGCGCGTCAGCTTTGAAGCCGGCATGGCGCAGCTGGGCGGGCACGCCCAGTTTATCGACAGCACCACCACGCAGATTAGCCACGGTGATACTGCCAAGGAGATTGGCGAGATCCTTGGACGCTATACCGATGGCATTGCCATCAGGCAATGTGACTGGAAATTCGGCAACGGGTACATCCATGCCGTTGCCCAGGCCAGTCGTGTGCCAGTGCTGAATATGCAGTGCGATATCTATCATCCCTTTCAAATTCTGGCGGACTTGATGACCATCCAGGAAAAATTCGGGCGCGATCTGCGCGGCAAGACGATTAATATCAGTTGGGCTTATGCCTCTAGCTATCAAAAGCCGATTTCAGTGCCGCAAAGCCTGGTGCTACTGATGACCCGCTTTGGCATGAATGTTCGCCTGACTCGTCCGCCAGAATACAGGCTGATGCCCGATATTGTGGCGCAGGCGCAGGAAAACAGCAGCCGACACGGCGGCGCATTTGAAATCCTGGAGGATTTTGATGCTGGCTTTGAAGCGGCGGATATTCTTTATCCCAAGAGTTGGGGGAGTTGGCTGACGACCGAGGACGATAAGGAATCGGCTGAAATTGGCGCCAAATACAGCGACTGGATTGCGGATGACCGCCGGATGGCGCTGGCAAAGGAAGGCGCGATTTACATGCACTGCCTGCCAGCTGACCGCAACATCGAGGTGACCGACAGCGTGATTGACGGGCCGCAGAGTGTGGTGTATGACGAGGCTGAAAATCGCCTGCATGTACAGAAAGCGGCGATGGCGCTGACCATGCGCTAAGGTTGGATTGGCTATCATTATGACAGGCGCTTTGCCTGATGATTGTTTAAGGCAGTTTCTTGAGAATGTCTTATGATTGAAAAGCTGGTTGTGGTGGCAATCGGCGGCAACTCGCTGATTACCGACCCCGACAACCCTGATATTACCCATCAGTGGGATGCCGTGCGCGAAACCTGCCGCCATGTTGCTGATATGATTGCGGCTGGCTGGCAGGTGGTGATGACTCATGGCAACGGTCCGCAGGTCGGCTATATTCTGCGCCGTGGCGAGATTGCCAAACGCGAGGAAAACATCCATGAGGTGCCGCTTGATTTGGTTGTCGCTGATACGCAGGGCAGCATCGGATATATGCTTCAGCAGGCATTGGACAATTCCCTGCGCCGGGTGGGCATGAATCATACGGTGGCGACGCTTGTCACCCAAATACGGGTTGACCCCGACGACCCTGCTTTCGACCATCCGAACAAGCCCATCGGCAGTTATCTGTCGCCAGCCGAAGCTGACCGGGCGCGGGCTGAAGGCTGGCAGGTTATGGAAGATGCGGGACGGGGCTGGCGCCGCGTGGTGGCATCCCCCAAACCCTTGGGGATTACTGAAATCAATGCCATTCAGGCTTTGGTGCTTAGCGGCTATATCATTATTGTCTGCGGTGGGGGTGGCGTACCGGTTGTTCGCAACGAGGTGGGCAGCCTCCGTGGCATTGATGCGGTCATCGACAAAGACCGAGCCAGCAGCCTGTTGGCGCAGACATTGCGTGCCGACCTGCTGCTTATTTCTACGGGTGTGGAAAAAGTCTGCCTCAACTTTAATACGCCTGATGAAACAGGCCTGGATGAAATGACCTTGCGCGAAGCGCAGCATTATCTGGCGGAGGGACATTTTGCCCCCGGCAGCATGTATCCCAAAGTCGAGGCGGCGATTGATTTTGTGCATAATGGCGGACCCCGCGCCATTATCACCAACCCGAGCAACCTGATGCGGGCCTTGCATGGCGAGACGGGCACGCGAATTGTCCCCGGCGAGTGAGGGCAAAGGGCGAATCGGTGTGTATATTTTGCGCAAGCCGGATACACGCTGGCAATGCGCCATTCAGTAACAAGATAAGAATGCCATGGCGGAAATAAAAGAACTGCGCTGTGTGATCGGGGGCTGTGCTTATTCGGTGGATGCCGTGACTTATACCTGTCCACTGCATGGCGAACTGGGAACACTGGATGTTCTCTATGATTATGAGGCGCTGGCAAGCCAGCTTGACCGAGATGAACTTAGCGCCAGCCGACAGACCAACTGCTGGCGCTATCGACCGCTTTTGCCGATTGCTTCAGATAGCAGGGTGCCGCCCCTGGATGTGGGCTGGACGCCTTTGTATGCCGCGCCGCGCGTCGCCAGCGCATTGGGCATCAGCCGAGCCTGGGTCAAAGATGATGGCGCCAATCCGACTGGCTCCCTTAAAGACCGCGCCAGCGCCCTGGTTTTGGCGCGCGCGCTGGAGCAGGGCATCGGGACGGTGAGCACGGCCAGCACGGGCAATGCGGCGGCGGCTTTGGCTGGGCTGGGCGCTTCGCTGCCAGAGATGGATATTCTCATTTTTGTGCCGCAGACGGCGCCCGCAGCCAAAATTGCGCAGCTGCTGGTTTATGGCGCGAAGGTTTTGCTGGTCGAGGGGACTTATGACGACGCCTTTGACTTGTGCATGGAAATCTGCCAGACTGAGGGCTGGTATTCGCGCAATACGGGTGTCAACCCATTCACGACCGAAGGCAAGAAGACGGCGGCGCTGGAAATAGCCGAGCAACTCGACTGGCATGTGCCGGATGTGGTGGTGGTTAGCGTCGGGGATGGCAGCATTATCAGCGGGACGCATAAAGGATTTGCTGATTTGCACCGCCTAGGTTGGATTGACAGAATCCCGCGCCTCATCGGTGTACAGGCAAGCGGCAGCGCGGTCTTGGCGCAAGCCTGGGAAAAGGGACTGCCAGCCGAAGAGATTCGCCGCAGTCCTGTTCAGACCATTGCTGACAGCATCGCCGCGGAACTGCCGCGTGACCGCGCCAAGGCCTTGCGGGCGGTGCGGGAAACAGGCGGCGCTTTTGTCACTGTGTCGGATGATGAAATTATCGCCGCTATCCCGCAGTTGGCACAGCTGGCCGCTGTCTTTGCTGAGCCAGCGGCGGCGGCGGCTTTTGCCGGAGCGAAGCGGGCGGCTCTTTCAGGTTTGGTTGACCCTGAAGAGAGCCTGTGCCTGCTGATAACCGGCAACGGCTTGAAGGATGTCCCCCGCGCACAGCAGTCGGTGGCGCAGGGGATTCAGGTTGCGCCAAACCTGGATGCGGTACGCAGCGTATTGAGACATGTCAGGATGATATGACCGATAGACCGATGTATTCAATCGTTGCGCCCGTCTATAATGAGGCGGGCAACCTGCGCCAATTTTATGAGGAAGTGCGGGCGGTGATGGATGCCACCGATGAGCCTTGGGAATTGCTGCTGGTCAACGATGGCAGTATGGATGGCTCGCTCGAATTGATGCTGGCGCTCGCGCAAGGCGATTCGCGGGTGCGGGTGATTAACTTTGCCCGCAACTTCGGTCATCAGATTGCCGTCACGGCCGGCATTGATTACGCTTCGGGGCGTGCGGTGGTGCTGATTGATGCCGACTTGCAGGATCCGCCAGCGGTGATTTCTGATTTGATTGCCAAATGGAAGGAAGGCTATGAGGTGGTCTATGCGATTCGCGCTGAACGCAAGGGCGAAAGCCTGTTCAAAAAGCTAAGCGCCAAGCTGTTCTATCGCCTCATTCATCGGATTACGGATATTAACATCCCGGTGGATACTGGGGACTTTCGTTTGATGGACGAGAGCGTTGCCAGCATTTTACGGCAAATGCGCGAACATCATCGCTTTATTCGCGGGATGACCAGTTGGGCGGGATTCAGGCAGACTGGCGTTGAATATGTGCGTCAGGAGCGGGTCTGGGGCGAGACCAAATACCCCTGGAACAAGATGATTGCCTTTGCTTTGGATGCGGTCACCAGTTTTTCCTTTTTTCCGTTACAGATTATGATATTGATGAGTTCGGCGCTGGCGATTTTATCGCTGGGAGTCGCGGTGGTGATTTCGGTTTTACGCCTGACCATGGGTGAGGGGTTTTTTGGGGGGCAGGCAACGACCATTGTCTTGCTGCTGCTGCTTAGTTCGTTCCAGTTGTTTTTTCTGTTTATCATTGGTCAGTATGTTGCCCGCACCTACGACGAAACACGCGCCCGACCGCTCTATGTGGTGGCATCCACCGCTGGCCTGGAGCAGCCGCAGGTGGCGGACCAGCGCATTCATGCAGTGGAACAGGTGGCGGCTCGCCATGAGTGAGATGGACAGTCTGATTATGGCGCAAGCCGATTCGCAGCAGCATCGTGAATGGGCGCGGCAGCGTGCCAAGGCGCTTAATGAAATGCGCATCCTCGAACAGCAGTTGAATATCGGCGATGCGGAATGATTGGAACGGATTTGAGGAGGTTGCGGATGATAACCGGCCCAACATTTGAAGAAATGCTGCACCCACAGAAGATTGCCCCGCAGATTCGGGGGGATGCCATCCAGGCTTTGGAAGCGGACCCGCTCAACCCGCTCAACCTGTTTAACATCACCTGGCGCGACAAGGACAATCAGGTGCATCACCTGGTTTTGCCCAAAGAATTGACAGGGGTCGATGCGGAAATTGTCGTGATTTACGGGATGGGTTTCCCCTCTGGCAGTCATAAAGTCGGGGCGGCGTATTCGGTCTTGCTCGAAAAGCAGCTGCTTGGCGAAGTTGACCCCGATGCGCATACCCTGGTCTGGCCATCGACTGGCAACTACGGGATTGGCGGCGCCTTTATCGGCTGTCGGATGGAATACGACAGTATTGTTGTCTTGCCAGAGGAGATGAGTCAGGAACGTTTTGACCGCATCACCCGTTACGGCGCGAGGATTGTTCGGACGCCCGGCAGCGAAAGCAATGTCAAGGAAATCTACGATGAGGTCAAGCGGCTGCGCGGCAGCCATCCCAAGGTTCGCATTCTCAATCAATTTGAGGTGATGGGCAACTATCGCTTTCATTATTATGTGACCGGCAATACCCTGGTTGAACTGGCGGATGAACTGGCGCAAAGGGGAATCGGCAGGGGTAAAATCTCTGCTTATGTTTCGGCAATGGGCAGCGCTGGCACGATTGCCGCTGGCGACCGTCTCAAACAGGTCTGGCATGACCACAAAATTGTGGGCCTGGAGCCAATCCAGTGTCCGACCCTCTACAACAACGGCTATGGGGCGCATGAGATTCAGGGCATTGGCGACAAACATGTCACCTGGATTCACAATGTTTTCAATATGGATGCTCTCATGGCGATTGATGACCGGGATGCTCTCAATGGCCTGCGCGTCTTGGCAGAGTCAGCCGGGCGCAGCGCCTTGACAGCGCGATTTGGGCTTCAGCCGAGCCTGGTCGATTCCCTAGCGGAAATTTTGGGAATCAGTGGCATCTGCAATATCATCGGCGCTATCAAGACTGCCAAGTATTATCAGATGTCGGCGGATGATGTCGTTGTGACGGTCGCTACGGATGGCATGGAACGCTACCATTCGGTGATGAGAGGGATGCGGCAGGCTCATGGTGCGCTGGATGATGCCACCGCCACCGCCATCATCCATGGCGTTTTCCATCGTGCCGCAAGCGACTGGGTGTTGGAAGGGACAAGGCAAAACCGCGAACGCTGGCACAATCTCAAATACTATACTTGGGTCGAGCAGCAGGGTAAAACCGTCGCCGAACTGGATGCACAGCGTGACCCCGATTGGTGGACAGGCCATCAAGAGCAGGTGGGCGAGATTGACAGGCGTTTGTTAAAAGAACGGGCACAGAGGCAGACAGTTGAACAGGATGGATGATGTATCCTGATGACCGCGTTCTGGTTGGGGTAATCAATCGAAAAAAGGACTTCGAGATTGCTCGCAGTCGGCATTGGTATCGCATTCCACAAAATCAGATGCCGCGCGGGATTAATGCCGAGTACATTGCCCTGTTCCTGAGCGGCAAAACTTTCAAGGGACAGGCTGGCGGGATTGCCTATTTTGCGCGAATCACCGGGCTCGAACTTGCAAGGCGCAAGGAACTGCTGCCCGATGAGGACAGGAAGGCGCAGGAAATCTATTACAAGGTTCAATTCCGGCATCTCATCGTCAAGGACCCGCCGATTCTGAATGTTTCCAAACGTTCGATCAGCTTTATCCGCACCACCTGGGACCGCTTTGTCAGCGCCAGCACCATCCCGGACTTGTATCGCATTGCTGATTATTATGTTGACCGCGTGTATGTTGCCCTGCGAAATTGAGGGTGTCAGATTGCGCTTTCAGTTGAGCCGATTGTTAAAAATTTTCGTCAGAGAAAGCCAAACAGTATGCTGATTGTGAATGCCAACCTTGTTACCCTGGGCGCCAATCCGCAGCTATTGTCGGGTCATGCGCTTTATATTCAGGATGGCCTCATCGCTGCGATTGGAAGGGAAGCCGAGCTCGCTGCCAAGCACCCCGAAGCTGAAGTTATGGACGCTGGGGGGCAGTATGTCATGCCAGCCAATATCTGCGCCCATACCCATTTTTATGGCGCTTATGCGCGAGGCATGGCGATTCCTGGGCCGGCGCCGCAAAACTTCCCTCAAATTCTTCAGCGCCTGTGGTGGCCGCTGGACAAGGCGCTGTCCAAAGAGAGCGTTCGCGCCAGTGCGCTGGTTTGTCTGCTGGACGCCATCAAACACGGCACGACCAGCCTCATCGACCACCATGCCAGCCCCAACTTTATCGAGGGCAGTCTCGATGTGATTGCCGTTGCGGTTGACCGCGCTGGGCTGCGGGCGGTCTTGTGTTATGAGGTGACGGACCGCGACGGGATGGACAAGATGCAAGCGGGCATCGCCGAGAATCTGCGCTTTATGGCGGCGGCTGGCGAGAGGCGCCGCTTGGCAGGCACTTTTGGGCTTCATGCCAGCCTGACCCTGAACGATGAATCCTTGCAGGCTTGCGCTGCTGCCGTTCCAGCCAACGCGGGCTATCATATTCATGTGGCTGAACACGAAGCTGATGAAATCGACAGCCTGCGGCGCAGTGGCAAACGGGTTATCGAGCGGCTGGATGCCTATGGCATCTGGCGGGACAAAACCATCGCGGCGCATTGCGTGCATATTGATGAAGCCGAGCGCGAGATATTGCAAGAGCGCGGCGTCTGGATTACGCATCAGCCCCGTTCAAATATGAACAATGGGGTGGGTGCAGCCGATATTGACGGCTTGCTGGAGCAGGGCGTGAAGCTCTGTTTGGGGAACGATGGCTTTAGCAATAATATGTGGGCGGAGTGGAAGACAGCGTATCTTTTGCACAAGGTCGTTCATCGTGACCCGCGCCGCGCCAATGGCATGAACATTGCCAAAATGGCCTGGGACAACAACGCGCGGCTGATTGAGCGGTTCTTCCCGCATACCCGCATCGGTGAAATCAGCGTGGGCGCCAAGGCTGACCTGATTTTTGTCGATTATCATCCCTTCACGCCGCTGACGGCCGACAACCTGCCTTGGCATCTGATATTCGGCTTTGAATCTTCGATGGTCACGACGACTATTTGCGAGGGCGAGGTGTTGATGCGAGACCGCAGGGTACTTGTCTTGGATGAGGCTGAAATTGCCGCCGAGGCTTTGGCGCTGGCGCCAGCCGTTTGGGAAAAGTATACGCGAAATGCTCAAGATGTTTTACAATCGTAGCAGAATCCTAACAGCCTGGTAAAACTCGGCTTGGGGAAGGAATGCGGATGACACAGAGTTTGATGACCCTGGCGATTTTGGGGGGGACTGGCAAAGAGGGCGCTGGCCTGGCAATGCGCTGGGCGCTTCATGGCTATCGCGTGATTATCGGTTCGCGCTCCGAAGAGAAGGCAAGGGCGCGGGCGGCTGAGATGAACGCGGAACTTGGCGGGAATTATTTGAGCGGGATGTCGAATTCGGCGGCAGCGGCGGCGGCGGATTTGATTGTGCTGAGCGTTCCCTATGGGGCGCATCGCGCCACCCTGGAGGGTGTGCGGGCATCCTGTCAGGGCAAGGTGGTGGTCGATTTGACCGTGCCTTTGCAGCCGCCGCAAATCACCGCGGTCAATCTGCCCCAAGGGATGGCGGCGGCTCTGGAAGCACAGGCTATACTGGGTTCGGATGTATCGGTGGTGGCGGCGTTCCAGAACGTGAGCGCGGTCAAGCTCAAGCAGTTGAATCAAGCGGTCGATTGTGATGTGCTGGTCTGTGCCGATGACGCTCAGGCCAAAAGGGATGTGATTCAACTGGCGAAGGCGGCGGGCATGCGCGGCATTGATGCCGGGGCGCTCAAGAATGCGGTCGCTGTGGAGTCTCTGACACCCGTCTTGCTGCATATCAACAGGGCCTATCGGGTCAAGGGCGCTGGCATCCGCATCACTGGGGTGGAAGACTGAAAATGTCCCCCGTTCCATCTTTTTCTGCCTTTGCGATTCCGAACATGCCGCTGATTCAGCCGGGCGATGATGTCCTGTCCATTCTGTTGGACAAGGCAGGGGAAGCTGACCTTGAACTGCGGGATGGCGATGTGCTGGTGATTGCATCCAAAATTGTCGCCAAGGCGGAGGGGCGGCGGGTGCTGCTGAACGAGGTTCGACCTTCAGCCGAAGCGACTGCCCTGGCGCAGGAGACGGGAAAAGACCCGCGTCTGGTCGAGCTTGTCTTGCGGGAGGCGGTGATGGTTTCGCGCAAACGCTTGGGCGTGCTGGTGACCCGTCATCGGCTCGGCTTTGTGTCCGCCAATTCCGGCATTGACCAATCTAATATCGAGGCGGGGGATGATTCGGCGCTCCTGCTGCCGCTTCATCCTGACGCGACTGCCGCGGCCTTTCGCGCGGCAATTTGCGAACGTCTGGGCATCCAGGCCGCGGTGGTGATTAGCGATACACATGGGCGTCCCTTTCGGCGGGGCAATGTGGGCGTGGCGATTGGCGTGGCGGGCTTGCTGGCGGTCAAGGACCTGCGCGGTCGCCAGGATTTGTATGGGCGGGCGCTGGAAATCACCCAGCAGGCTTATGCCGATTTGGTGGCTTCCGCCGCTCATCTGCTTTGTGGCGAGGCAGATGAGGGCTATCCGGTCATCCTCTTGCGCGGACTTGACCTGTCGCTGCCGCATGGCTCGGCGGCTGATCTGAATCGCCTGCCCGAAAATGATTTGTATCTTTAGATTGAGCCCTGATGGTGACCATAAAGCCGACAGATTTACTCAAGCTGATTCAAAGGCGGCGCTCACTGCGGCGCTATCGGTCGCAGCCGGTGCCGCGCGAGTGGGTTGGGCAAATCCTGGAAAGCGCAAGCTGGGCGCCCTCGGCACACAACCGCCAGCCTTGGCGTTTCGTCATCATAGACAGCGCCGCCACCAAAGAGCTTTTGGCTACCTCGATGGGCAGCCGTCTGCGGCGTGACCTGAGCGCGGACAAGCTGCCCCAGGCGATGATTGACAAGGATGTGAGCCGTTCTTATCATCGAATCACCTCGGCGCCGCTGATTATCGTTGTCTGCATGACCCTGGCGGATATGGATGTCTATGCGGATGACCGCCGAAACAGCCATGAGCGGACGATGGCGGTGCAAAGTGCGGCGATGGCGGGGCAGAACATGATGCTGATGGCAGCCAGTCTCGGCTTGGGGGCCTGCTGGATGTGTGCGCCGCTCTTCTGCCCTGACCTGGTGCAGCAGGTTCTGGATTTGCCGCCGGACTGGGTGGCGCAGGGCATGGTCACCATGGGTTTTCCGGCACAATCGCGCCAGAAAACGCGCGAACCTTTGGAAACGAGAATGCTGTGGCGCTGAATCAAAATGTGGTCGTCCTGATTGGGGGCGTCGGCGGCGCCAAGCTGGCGGCCGGTTTGGCGCGGATGATGCCGCCAGAGCGATTGACCTTGATTGTCAATACTGGCGATGACTTCTGGCATCTGGGACTGAAAATTTGCCCGGATTTGGATACGGTGATGTACACGCTGGGCGGTCTGGTGAACCCGGAATGGGGCTGGGGCATCCAAGACGACTCCATCATCACGCTGGACAGCCTGAAAAAGAACTATCAGGTTGAGACCTGGTTTCGTTTGGGCGACAAAGACCTGGCAACGCATCTGCTGCGAAGCCAGCTGCTGCGCCAGGGCAATTCCTTGACCGAGGTCACGCGCTTCCTGTCGCGGCAGCTTGGCATTAAGCCGACCCTGCTGCCGATGTGTGATGCCGAAGTGCCGACCATGATTAACACCCTCCATCACGGCGAACTCGGCTTTCAGGAATACTTTGTCAAGTATCGCTGGCAGCCGATAATCAAGTCGATACGTCATGCGGGCTGCGAGCAGGCTGGCTTGTCGACTGCGGTTCGGTCTGCCTTGCAGGCTGCCGATATTGTTTTAATCGCGCCTTCCAATCCCTGGCTGTCGGTGGGGCCGATTCTCTCGATACCGGGCATGAGAACATGGCTGGCCAGGCTCGAGGTGCCCGTGGTGGCTGTCACGCCGATTATCGCTGGTGCGGCGGTCAAGGGACCGACAGCGAAAATTATGGCTGAACTGGGGCTGGCGGTGACGGCTGAAAATGTGGCTGATTTTTATAGCGGCATCATCAATGGCTTTGTGAATGATGTGCGCAATGATACACTCAAGCTGGGCGCTGTTCGCAGTGTGCAAATGAATACGCTGATGCAAAATTTGGATGATAAAATAACCTTAGCGCAATCAATGCTGGATTGGATAGGAGGTTGGGGGAGACCATGAGCCTCTGGGCAATTATCCCCGTCAAGCCACTGCAAAACGCTAAGAGCCGTTTGTCCGCTGTTTTATTGCCTGGCCAGCGCTATGAACTGGCTCATGCCATGTATCGCCATGTCCTTTCGGTGGTGACGACTATTCGGTATGTGACGGGCGTGATGGTGATTTCGCGCGATACCAAAGCGCTTGCCATTGCCCGCGAAATGGGCGCCAAGACGATTCAGGAGAGCGCGGACTCTGACCTGAACCCGGCGCTGCTGCGGGCGACGGCGGTTGTCAAAAGCTGGCGAGCCGATGCTGTGCTGATTCTGCCGGCTGACCTGCCCTTTGTCCATGCGGATGATGTTCGCGCCATGATACGTTTGAGCCAGGAGCGTTCGGTGGTCATTGCCAGCGACAGCCATGCCGACGGGACGAACGCCCTGCTGGTGCGGCCGCCAGGGCTGATTGAATATCAATATGGCGAGGCGAGTTTTGGGAAACACATCGAAAATGCCCGTCGCATCGGGGCGAATGTTTTGCATTATTATTCGGAGCGGCTGGCTTTGGATATTGATTTTCCGCAAGACCTGAAAAGCTATCATCGCATTCTGGCACATGGGCGCTTTGGTCACTTGCCGACTTTTCCGATGCGGTTCACCAGTGGCGTGGAAGCATTTGACTAGGCTGATGTATTTCTTTGATAATAGACTGATAAGGCAAGGGATTGCAAAAGGAGTTTGACTTATGGCTGATCAGGTTGCGCTTTACTTGCAGGATGCGCATTCCCTGCGGGATGCGATTGAATATGTAAAATATGCCGAAGCACGCGGTTTCGAGGCGGTCTGGCAGGCAGAAAGCCGTCTGGTTCGTGATGCGGTCGTGCCGATGGCGGCTTTTGCGGCGGTGACCTCGCGCATTAAAATCGGCTCGGGTGTGATTAACAACTGGACGCGCAATGCGGCAGTGATTGCAGCCACCTTCCTGACGCTGGATGACCTGGCGCAAGACCGCATTTACTGCGGCATCGGCGCCTGGTGGGATCCGCTGGCAGCCAAGGTGGGCATTCAGCGGCGCAAAAACCTTCTGGCGATGCGGGAAGTCGTGACGGCGGTTCGGCGTCTCCTCAATCGGGAGCGGGTGACCTTTCATGGCGAGTTCGTGCAGCTGGATGATGTCGAACTGGATGTCGTGCATGGGCGCAAGGAACCACGCCGCGTCCCCATTTATATCGGAGCGACGGGACCCAAGATGCTTGCCTTGACGGGCGAAATTGCCGATGGCGTGGTGCTGAATTATCTGGTTTCGCCCAAATATAACGAGATGGCGATGTCCCAGCTAAAAATTGGCGCAAAAAAGGCTGGCAAATCCGTTTATGATATTGACCGTCCGCAGCTGGTGGTCTGTTCGGTGGATGAAGACCGACAGAAGGCATTGGATGCGGCTCGCAAGCTGGTCACCCAATATCTGGGGCAGCAGCCGCATATTATGAAGGCGAGCGGGGTCAGCCAGGACTTGCTGGATGAAATCGGGCAGGTTTTGACTTGGCCGGCAACCGAGGAGCAAATTCTGGAGGCGATGAAGCTGGTGCCAGATGATGTGGTGCAGATGATTACCGCATCGGGAACGCCTGCCGAAGTCAAGGCAAAAGTGCGCGAGTATGTTGCCGCCGGGGCGACCTGTCCGATTCTGTATCCATTGGGCGCGGATGTGCGCCTGATGATTGATACCTTTGCTGACGGCTATTCAAGCTAGACGGGCTGAACCTGTATGCGCCTACCAGCGCCGCTGCGGTTCTCCATGTCATAAGATGATGACGCGGGACAAAGCTGTGAAAATTCTTTGCGTCAGTGATACTGAAATGCCCCAGCTTCGAAGCGCGGTCAATCTGCGGCGCCAGTACGGCGACATAGATATGATTGTAAGCTGCGGGGATATGTCCAGCGCCTATATTGATTTCATCAGCATCATCACGCAGGCGCCTGTTTTTTATGTGCGTGGCAATCACGACGAAATGTATGACGAGGAACCGCCCGGGGGCATCGACCTTCACCGACAAATTGTTCATTATGGCGGGCTGACACTGGCTGGCCTGGAAGGCTCAATCCGCTATAATAAAGGCAAAATCCAGTACACCCAATCGGAAATGCGTCTGATGGTGGCGCGTTTGGGTCCCAAGGTTGCCTTGAACCGCTTGCGCTATGGACAGGGCATTGACTTGTTCGTGACACATTCGCCAGCCCGCAACATCCACGATGGGCGGGATAACGCGCATCGCGGCTTTGACAGTTTTCTTAATTTTATGAAGTGGTATCGCCCGCGTTATATGCTGCACGGGCATGTGCATACCTGGGATCGGCGCAAAACAGTGCGGACGCAATATGAAGCGACTTGCATTATGAATATCAATCCGTTCACCGTATTGGAACTGGAGCCAGTCGGCGCAGGGCGAACAGGCTGACTGGCTTCGTGAAGGAGGCATCACATTCATGTGGCAGGCATATTACAGTGTCAGCAGCCTGGACGAAGCGCTGGCGCTTTTGGGTGAATATGGCGACCAGGCGCGGATTGTCGCTGGCGGGACTGACCTGATTATTGAGATGGAGCACGGACAGCATCCCCAACTCAAGGTCTTGATTGATATAACGCGGGTCAAGGGTCTTGACCAAATCAGCCTGCACGGGTCGACGATTAGGCTGGGGCCTCTGGTGACGCACAATCATGTTGTTGGCAGCCCCTTAATCCGCCGCCGCGCCTTGCCTCTGGCACAGGCATCCTGGGAAGTGGGAGCGCCTCAAATTCGCAATCGGGCAACGATTGCCGGCAATTTAATCACCGCCTCGCCTGCCAATGACACCATCACGCCATTGATTGCCATGAACGCTGAGCTTACCCTGGCATCGGCTGATGGCGAAAGGTCGGTGGCGCTGAAGGATTTTTACACCGGCTTTCGGCAGACCGACCTGCGACCCAAGGAACTGTTAAGCGCCATCAGCTTTCCGGCTTTTGATGACGGGGAACGGGGCGTCTTTCTGAAACTGGGACTGCGCCGCGCCCAAGCCATTTCGGTCGTGGATGTCGCTGTCGTGCTGCGCCGGGATGAAAGCGGCGTCATCACCGCAGCGCGGATTGCCCTGGGGAGCGTCGCCGCCACGATTATCTCGGCGCCACTTGCCGAAGAGTCCTTAATCGGCCAAGGCCTCACAGCAGAATCCATCGCTGAAGCGGGGCGTTTGGCTTCCCTGTCAGCCAAGCCGATTGATGACATCCGCGGCAGCGCCGAGTATCGCAGCGAGATGGTCAAGATACTGGTTGTTCGTGCCTTGCGGCAGTTGGCGCAGGACGAGCTTGAAACCGGATTGCCCGACAATCCGCCTATGCTCTGGGGGAAAGACGCGGCGGTGGTGCAGGAAGGGCTGAAAGCGCAAATCAAGCATACCTTGGATACCCCCATTGAAAGCATTATCAACGGGCAAAGGCGCTTGATTTCAAGCGGTCAGCACAAATCCCTGCTGCATTGGCTGCGCGACGATGTCAAGCTGCCTGGCACAAAGGAAGGCTGCGCCGAAGGGGAATGCGGCGCCTGTACTGTATTTCTGGATGATGTGGCGGTGATGGCCTGTATGGTTCATGCTCCGCGGGCGCACGCTGCGGAGATTGTCACTGTGGAAGGATTAGGGCAAAAGCAGGCGCTGCATCCGATACAAAGCGCGTTTATTCAGGAAGCTGCCGTACAATGCGGTTACTGCACGCCCGGGTTTCTGATGGCGGGCGCAAAACTGCTGGAGGAAATGGACAGCCCCAATCCCGAACAAATCAATTACAGCATCAGCGGCAACCTGTGTCGCTGCACTGGCTATTACAAAATCGTGCAGGCTTTTGAAGCGGCGAGCAAAATGAAGGCAGAGCAGGCAGAGGAATGACGATGACTGTGATAGGCGAATCTCTCCAGAGGATAGATGCACTTGGCAAAGTAACTGGCGCAGCGCCTTATCCGGGCGATATTGAGATGGAGGGTCAGCTTTGGATGCGCATCAAATTCAGTGACCGCGCCCATGCTCGCGTCCTCCGCGTGGACAGCCACCGCGCCGAGGCTTTGGAGGGTGTCCTGCGTGTGTTCACCAGCCTGGATGTGCCAGTGAATGAGTATGGACTGGTCATCAAGGATCAGCCCGTGCTTTGCG
This sequence comes from Aggregatilineales bacterium, assembly GCA_965214515.1. Lineage (GTDB taxonomy): Bacteria > Chloroflexota > Anaerolineae > Aggregatilineales > Phototrophicaceae > UBA6055. The sequence goes on along the minus strand of OZ243955.1, from coordinate 1,195,898 downwards.
GCCCCGGCGGGGGCAAAGTCGGCAGCGATGTGGTGCGCTGCTATATGGATATGGTGGCGACAGTCGTTGCCGAAACCGATGCCATCGCGCGGCAGGCGGTCGATTTGATTGAGGTTGAATATCAGGATTTGCCGACAGTATTTGACGCGGAAGAGGCCATGCAAGATTCCGCGCCGCAACTGCATCCCGCTCATCCGCGCAATCTAATCGCGCATTATCGCATTCGCAAGGGGGATATGGAGGCTGGCTGGGAGAAGGCGGAGGTTGTAGTTGAGGGCGAATATGAAACAAGCTGGCAGGAACACGCCTATTTGCAGCCCGAGGCTGGTCTGGCATATATCGACGAAGCGGGTCGCATTACTGTGGTCACGGCCGGGCAATGGACGCATGAAGACCAGGAGCAGATTTATCACGCCCTTGACCTGCCGCCGCAGAAGGTGCGGGTGATTTACGCGGCGATTGGGGGGGCTTTTGGCGGGCGGGAAGATATGTCGGTGCAGATTATTCTGGCGCTGGCTGTCTGGAAACTGGCAAAGCCGATTAAGATACAGTGGAATCGTGAGGAATCGATTCTTTATCATCATAAACGTCATCCCATCAAGGTGCGGACGAAATGGGGCGCTGACAAGGATGGCATTCTGACCGCCATGTCAGCCGAAGTGATTGGCGATGCCGGCGCCTACAACTACACATCCAACAAGGTGCTGGGCAATGCCCATCTGACTGTCACCGGGGCTTATGTCATTCCCAACATCCATATCGACACCTTCCCCGTCTATACCAACAACATTCCATCGGGCGCGTTTCGCGGATTCGGTGCGCCCCAGGCATTGTTTGCGGCGGAAGGGCAGATGAACAAACTGGCTGCTGCGCTTGGGATGGATCCGCTGGAAATCCGACTGAAGAACAGTATTCAGGAGGGCAGCATCGCATCGGTGGGCAGTCCTTTTCCGCCAGGAGTGACCATGCCGCAGGTCTTTGAGGCTTGCGGCCGCTCATCGTGGTGGCAGGAGACCGAAGCGGGCTGGACGCTGAAACCGCCCGCCCAATCCTCCGACCCCGCCAAACGGCGAGGCCGCGGCATAGCTGGCGGCTTCAAGAATATCGGCTTCAGCTTTGGTTTTCCTGAGCATTGCTGGGCGGGCATCGAATTGCAGGGCGCGACCGAGATTGAGAGGGTGCGGCTCTTCCACGCCGGCGCGGATGTCGGCCAGGGAGCGCATACTGCCTTGGGTCAGATGGCGGCAGAAGCCGTCGGCGTACCGTTTGAAAAGGTGGAGATTGTCGCCTCCGATACGGCCAGTTCAGGTTCATCGGGGAGCGCGTCAGCATCGCGCCTGACCTTTATGTCGGGGAATGCCATCCAGGGCGCGGCTAAGCTCGCGCTGCAAAAATGGGGGGATGAAGAACGCCCGGCGAAGGGCGAATTCATCTATCATCCGCCGCCGACGACGTCCTTTGACCCGCTGACTGGCGAATGCGAGCCCAATTTTGCCTATGGCTATGTCGCCGAAGCGGTTGAGGTTGAGGTCGATATTGAGACCGGACAGGTGCATTTATTGGAGGTTGTCTGTGCCAATGATGTTGGCCGGGTGGTCAATTTGCAGCAGGTGCAGGGGCAGATTGAAGGGGCGATTGTCCAGGCGCAGGGTTATGCCCTGATGGAAAACCTGGTTTCTCATGCCGGCAAAATCCAAAATCCTTATCTCTCGACCTATCTCATTCCGACTTCGCTGGATGTCCCGCCAGTTGTCAAATCGGTCATCCTGGAATATCCGGATCCCATCGGGCCCTGGGGTGTGCGTGGCATGGCGGAGATGCCCTTCCTGCCCTTGGCGCCAGCCATCGCAGCAGCGATTTATCATGCCACCGGCCTTTGGATAGACTCGCAGCCCTTCATACCCCAAAAAATTGTCAAGGGGCTGCGTGAACAGGGGATTGGCCTCATCTAGCCGATCTGTTTCGGGCTTCTGAAAATCCCCAAACCGATTTAACCCTTTTCATGTTATGATATGCGTAGCAGGTTCAATCACAGATGCGCTGTCATCGTTGGTGAGGTTTGGGAATGAAGCTCAAGCAGGCATTTGATGTCGCCCGCGGCGAGGTGATTGCTTTTGTTGGCGCTGGTGGCAAGACTTCGGTCATGGTGGGTCTGGGTTACGAACTCGCGGAGTGCGGCTGGCGCGTCCTGGCGACGACCACAAGCAGGTTTGCCAGCGATGAACTCGATTTGTTCCCCTGTATGCTGCCCTGTCATGCCGAGGCGGATGCCATCTCACGCGCTTTGAGCGAATATCAGTTTGTCTTGCTTTATGACAAAATCCGTCAGGGTCAGGTATATGGTCCCGCGCTGGAATGGATGCCCCAGCTGCTGGACAGGGTGGATTCGGATGTGCTGCTGGTCGAAGCCGACCGTGCGCTGGGTATGCCCTTCAAGGCACCGCTGGAGAACGAGCCGCGGATTCCCCTGGAAACATCGCTGGTTGTGCCAGTCGCATCGCTAAGCGCCCTGGGCAAACCGCTCAACGAGGAACATATCTACAATCCGCAGCCCATGATTGAAAAATATGGCTTTGTCGCCAACAGTCCGGTCAAGTCGCCTTGGCTGGCGCAGGTCTTGCGAGATGAGGAGCTTGGCTTAAAGGATGTGCCGAAACAGGCGCGAGTCATCGTCTTTTTGAATCAGACGCCAGCGCGGGGTTATCTGCGCGGTCGGGCGCGGATGATTGCCCGTCTCAGCCTGCAATCCGAGCGCATTCAGGCGGTGGCTTTAGGGTCGGTGCGGGCTGCCGAACCCGTGCATGAGGTTCAGCGAAACGTTGGGGCACTGGTGCTGGCGGCGGGACAGGCTTCACGAACCGGTCAGCACCAGCCGCTGCTGCCCTGGGGGAAAGACAAAACCGCTGTCGCCCATATCACCGAGCAATTCATCCGCTCGCGGATTGACCCGATTTGCGTCGTGACCGGCTTTCATGCCGAGAAGGTCAAAGCGGCGGTCGAGCCGCTGGGCGTCAAGGTGGCGCACAATCGTTCGCACCGCAGGGGCGGGATGCTCTCATCCCTGCAGGCCGGTTTGCGGGCAATGTCCGACCAGACGGCGGTGCTGGTTGCGCTCGGCGATCAGCCGCGCATTCAGCCCAAGGTCATTTACAAGCTGCTGTCAGCCTATGCCCGCGGGCAGGGGGATTGGCTGATTCCCAACCATCGGCAGCGGCGCGGCTATCCGATTCTGATTGGGCGCAAGTATTGGCCAGAAATCCTGAAGCTGCCTCGAACGGCATCCCTGCGCGACATGCTCCGGGCTCATCAAGACCAAATCAGCGACGTCCATGTGGATACAGACAGCATCCTGCGCGATGTGGGGGCGCTGGCGGGCTGCCGCGCCAGCTTGAAAGCTCAGCCGCCAGGCTAATCAGGCTTCCTCGTGCTGTTTAATCAGTTCACGAATCAAATCGCGTGACCAGCCTGAGCTTGTTTTCAGGTCGGTTTGGCGGCGCAGTGTTGCCGGCCGTTTGTTTTGATGCCCGGCCGCGATTCCCCGCATTTCGTCGAAGAATATCATCGGCGTGACCACAATCAAAACTTCCTGCGCCTGAATAACATGGTTCAGCGAAGGCGCATAGATGAATGTTTCGCGCTCTGGCTGGCGGATGCCGATGACACCTGCGCGGAAACGCAGCCGCAAATCCAGTGACCCGATGGTCTTGCCAATCCAGGGCGAATCGTCCTCCATATAAAGCTCGGCAGTTTCCAGCCCCGTGACCTCGTTGTAGAGGACATGCTGCAAGAACTCGGCAACTTCGGGACGGGTGGTCGAAAGCAGGATAAACTGCGCGGCGACATGAAAGGGGCTGACGACGCGGTCTGCGCCCGATCTTCTCAGTTTTTCGATCATATCATCCACAGTCGCCGTGACCGAAATCAGAAGCGATTTGCTCATGCCACGAGCCGTTATGACGGTCAGCACAGCGGCGGCTTTGTCCTCCGTCGAGATCATCATGCCCTGCGCCCGTGCGATGCCCGCTTTTCTCAGAGTTTCGTCTTGGGTCAGGTTGCCATGGATGACATAAAAGCCGCGCTGCAGCCATGCTTCTGTCAGGCAGTCATCATCGCTAACCAGCACAAAGGGACGCGCTGGATCCAGGAAGCTGACGGCGCTTTGGATGATGTGGTCGCTGCCACAGATGACAAAATGTTTTGACATCGACTTCAGGGCTTCCTCGCATTCAACGCGGCTGAGGGTCCTATCCAGCGTCTTCAGCTTTCGGTGCTGCACCAAACGCTGAAAGGTCGAAAATCGCATATTGTCAAGACCCTGCGGGCGGCCTTCCCTTTGCAGCTTGGGAATCATCAGCCCAGGGGCGACGCCCAGCAGAATCTCATCCTCTTTCAACATATACCCGTTGCCAGGGGCATAGACAAAGGTGCCGCTGTCTTTTTGAATGCCGATAATGTCGGCATCGAAGCGCTGGCGCAAGCGCAAATCACCGATTCGCTTTCCAATCCAGGGGGAATTATCGCCCAGTTCGAGCTGGGTAATCTGATGCTGGATTTCCTGGTCGAAGATGAGGCTGTTGAAATAATCATTCACAGCCGGTCGCAGTGTGGCGCTGTTGAGGAACTGGCCGGCAATTTCATAGGGGGCAAGAACCACATTAGCGCCAGCGCGGATCATTTTGAGCTTGAATTCTTCGGCAATGGCGGCAGCCGTCACATACAGGGAGGGGTTCAGATTGCGGGCGCTGAGCACCGTTAATAAACCTTCGGTATCGCGGTCGAGCATGACCATGATGGCACGCGCCCGATGAATGCCGGCCGCCAGCAGGGATTCATCGTCGGATGGATCGCCTTCGACCACCAGGATGCCGGCGCTGCGGAGGTGATGTGCATATTTTGCATCTTCGGTGACGACGACAATCCAATCCAGCAGGGTCGTATGCTGTGCGAAGACATTGAAGAGGATGATGAAAATCCGATGAACCAGCTTTCGCATCCGCGTCAATCTGCCGCGTTCAGCATCACCCAATAACTGATTTAGAACATTGTCGATAGGCCTGTATCTGGCTTCCTGATGCCGTTTCAGCCGAATTTGAGCGCTTTGCAGCACATAACCAATGGTTTTATCAACCATTTCGCCCATGCCACAGATGATATAATGGTTGTTCAGCTTGCCGATTTTCATCTTGATTCGTTTTTTGCGGCGCTGTGTAACAGCTTCGGAACTGAACAGCAGGGCAAATGATGAGGACAGGAAGAAGGTCAGGGCGCCCAGACCGACCAGCACCAAGGCGATGGTGAAGAGCTTGCCGAAATTGGTTTCGGCGTTTATATCCCCATAGCCAATCGTGGTCAGCGTGATAAAGGTCAGCCAGGCGGAGTCGATAAACGACAAGCCCTCGATACTCCTGTATCCTGCGATTCCAATCGGTATAATAATAAGAATGAGGATGGCGGCAGCCCGGAATTGCCTGCGTCTGTCACTCAAGCCCAACCCTCCATCAATCCAGGCCGATGATACCCCAATTATATCGGAGAACATCAACCTGTGATATGATGATTTTAGAGGTTGGGCTGGTTTGCTTTGCGCCAGCTTATCGAATATGACCTATAAGACATCCATGGAGCCTGTCCTATGCACCAACATGAAAATTATCAGCAAGCTGTGGCTGTCATCCGTCAAAAGGCATCCCTGCGGCCGGACATTGGGCTGGTGCTTGGGTCTGGCTTGGGAACGTTGGCGGATACCCTGGCAGACCGCGTGGTCATCCCTTACGAAGACATCCCAGGCTGGCCCCGCGCTACGGTGTCAGGTCATCGCGGCAATCTGGTCATTGGGGAAATTGAAGGGCAGATTGTCGCCGCGCAGCAGGGCCGCGCTCATTATTATGAGGGCTACACTATGCAACAGGTGACTTTTCCGATACGTGTCATGCACGCGCTGGGCATCCGCACGGTGATATTGACGAACGCTGCCGGGGGGGTTCATCCATCCTACCAGGTTGGCGATTTGATGCTCATCGAAGACCATATCAATTTGCCGGGCATGGTCGGCGCGAACCCGCTTATGGGACCCAATGATGACCGGGTGGGCGAGCGTTTTGTGGGTCTGGCGCAGGCATACGACCGCAAATTGCGACAGCGTGCCTTGGAAGTGGCGCAGGAGAACGGGATTCCGCTTCATAGCGGGGTCTATTGCGCCGTATCCGGACCCTCTTTTGAAACACCTGCGGAAATCCGCATGATTCGCGCCCTTGGCGGCGATGCCGTCGGCATGTCCACCGTGCATGAGGTTCTGGTGGCGCGTCATGCCGGGATGCGGGTCATGGCCTGTTCGGGTGTGACCAATCGGGCGATTGACGCCGTCGATACCGACCTCGAAACCAACCACGAAGAGGTGCTGGAAGCCAGCAAGGTCATTGTCCCGCGTCTTACGGCGATTCTGAAGGGCGTTCTCAAGAATTTTCCAGCATGACAGCCCTAGTCGCATTGATTGATCAGGCTGCGGTTGGCATTTATTTTCTGATTGCCGCTGGCATTCTGTTTGCCTTGCGCCGTTTTTTCATCTGGAGCGCCGGCTATCGCTCATCTCATTTTGAACTGGAACGTGACCTGTCGCGCTACCGTCAGATGAACGCGGTAACAGCCATCATTCTCTTCATCGAACTCGCTGTTATTATTGTCGGGATTCAGACCATTGTCATGCCAGAATTGCGGCGGGACAGTCAAATCGAAGATTTGGTCGCCGCCGTGCGGGAAGAGGATGGTGTGTTTGAAACGCCGGTCCCTGCGCCACCTGCCGCCAATCTGGGCATTGACCCGGTGGCATTGCCGCGTGCGGCTGATTTTGCGGGTCAGGTTCAGCCGACGCCGACCTTGACGCCCACGCCCGTTGGCACAATTATCCCCGCCGACCCAGCAGTAGGCTGCGACAAACCGCAGGCACAGCTATTCATTCCCGCCAATGGCATGCGTGTGTTTCAACCGATTCCGGTTGTTGGAACGGCGTTTGCCGACCAGTTCGCTTATGCCAAAATCGAGATTAACGGACCTGGCACTTTCGGCAACTACCAGGTGATTGAAGATCAAAGCATCGAAGTTCGTGAGCGGCGGGCATTCAGCCAGTTCGTTCCCGCCGGCTACCAGCCTGGCGAATATGAGTTTCGGCTGATGGTCTATGATGTCACCAATACACTGCGGGCAGACTGCATGGTGCATATTTATATTTCCGAGCCCTTGCCGACCATCACGCCGATTGGCTGACCTGTTATGACCGCAGATGCCGAATCCTGCGGTCGAGTCGGCGGCGCCAGCGCCGCGAGCGGAAACGCCATCTTGCCATATAGTATTGTGCCTGACGGCGCTGCCGGTTGAGCAGGGAGCTATGCTGTTGGCTGGGTTTGGGGATGCCCCATTGAACAATCATGGCAGCCCAGGTCAAACCGCCGCCAAATCCGACCAGCGCGATATGGTCTTTGTCGTGAATCCGTTTTTGTTCGATGGCCTCACACAAGGCAATCGGGATGGAGGCAGCCGATGTATTGCCATAATGTTCCACATTGCTCATAAATTTGTCGATGCCGATGTTGAGTTTGCGGGCGGCGGCCTGCAAAATGCGCAGGTTGGCCTGATGCGGTATCACCAGGTCAATGTCGTCAATCCGGATGCCGGCCATCTCGGCCGCCTGCTCAATACTGTCATTGACGACCCGCGTTGCGAACCTGAAAACCTCGCCCCCGGCCATGTACATCTTGTAAAGTTTCTGCCCATTTGTGCCAGCGCGGGATTCGGCGGCGTCGATGCTGCCGACGCTGGGAATCGCCAGCAAATCACAGCCAGCGCCATCCGAGCGCAGGACGCTGGACATGACGCCGCCTTGAACGTCGCTAGCGTGCAATACCACCGCGCCAGCGCCGTCGCCAAAGAGAATGCAAGTGCTGCGGTCATGCCAATCCAGGATGCGGCTCATGGTTTCAGCGCCGATGACCAGGGCCGTCTGGATGCTGCCGGCACGGATGGAGTCGGCTGCCATATTGAGCGCATAAACAAAGCCGGAACAGGCAGCGCTCAAATCAAATGCGCCAGCAAGGCTGGCGTTCAGCCAATCCTGCACCAGGCTGGCGGTGCTGGGAAAGATGTTCTCTGGCGTTGATGTGGCGACCACAATCAGGTCAAGCTCGATTGGCAGGATGTCAGCCACTTCCAGCGCTTGCTGCGCCGCCCGATAAGCCAGCGTGGCGGTGGATTCCTGCTCATTGGCGATGCGCCGCTCTCGGATGCCGGTACGCGCGAAAATCCATTCGTCGCTGGTTTCGACAAAGGCGGAAAGATCCTGGTTGGTCATCACATTTTCGGGCACTGCCATACCCCAGCCGACGAGGTGCGCAAAGGTCGGCGTCTTCAGGATGTCGTTTTTTTTCTGGCTGTGATTATAGGTTGCCATTGTCTTGATATTCGCCAAATATGACCACGGCATTATGCCCGCCAAAGCCGAAGGCATTCGACATGGCATAGCGGACTTCGTGATTGCGCCCGGCATTGGGAACATAATTCAGGTCACATGCAGGGTCGGGTTCTTCCAGGTGAATCGTTGGCGGAACGAAATTGTGGCGAATCGCCATGATGCTGAAAATCGCCTCAATGGCTGCTCCGCCACCCAATAAATGTCCTGTCATAGATTTCGTTGAACTGGTGGGGATGCCGTAGGCGGCTTCGCCCAGCGCCCGCTTGATGGCGTTGGTTTCGGCAATGTCATTCAAGGGGGTGCTGGTGCCGTGGGCGTTGATGTAATCAATGTCTTCGGGGCATAAATGGGCATGGCGCAGCGCAAATTCGATGGCCTTGGCGGCGCTTTCACCCGTTTCCATCGGCGCGGTGATGTGATAGGCATCCGAGGTATGTCCGTAGCCGACTAGCTCGGCATAAATGAGCGCGCCGCGTTCCAGCGCATGCTCAAGCTCTTCCAATACCAGCACCCCGGCGCCTTCACCGGGAACAAAGCCATCCCGATTCAAATCAAAGGGGCGCGAGGCGGTGGCTGGGTCATCATTTCTGCTGAGCGCTGTCATATTGTTGAAGCCGGCAACACAGAGCGGCACAATCGCCGCTTCGGAGGCGCCAGCAAGCATGGCTTTGGCCTGGCCGCGCTGGATGATGTGCATGGCCTCGCCAATCGAATTGTTGCCGCTGGCACAGGCGGTGACGATGCAGTAGTTGGGACCGCGCAGATTAAAGTCCAGCGAAACCCTGCCCGAACTGGAGTCACTCAGGATTTTGGGGATTCCCATTGGCTTGATGCCGCGATGCCCCTTGGCATCCACGCCCTGCTGCGATTCGATAAAAGAATTAATGCCACCCACGCCCGTGCCGATAATACAGCCGATTTCATACATATTGTCGTCGGTGACCTGCAGGCCGCTGTCTTCCATCGCCTGTCGGCTGGCTTCGAGCGCGAATTGCGCCACGCGGTCCATGCGGCGTGCCTCTTTCCTCCCGAATAATTTGGCCGGGTCAAAGTTCTTGACCTCGCCAGCCAGTTGATTCTGCGTCATGCGGCGGTCGTACTGCGTGATGTAACCGATGCCATTCACGCCGCCGGCGGTATTCGCCCAGGCCTCGGCCACATTGCTGCCGGTTGGGCAGACAATGCCCATGCCTGTGATGACGATTCGTTTCTTATCCAAGGAATCCTCCGATTTCGTCTCTTGAGATGAAAAATTCCCATTCAGCAATCGATATATTATCTATCATCTATCTTCTTTAACACCACGAACTGTTTTCCGTTGCTTTACAGGGACAGGTTCGTCTCCTATAATAAGTTGCTTACTATTCATATCATACCATTGAAATGCAGTTTTTGGTTTTTTGCGAGCAGCCATGATTTTGATTACCGGCGCGACCGGGCTTGTGGGACGGCATCTTGTCAGACGGCTGATGGCAGAGCGCTTGCCGAGCCGCTGCCTGCTGACGGAAAGGCAGGCGCGGCGTCTGCCCTGGGATGCCAGCCATCCTCATGCGCCAGAACTTATTCTGGGCAGCATTCTCGATGAAGAATCGTCCTTTCGGGCGGTGACAGGCTGCCATGCGGTCATTCATCTGGAGAATGCGATGTGGTGGGGGCGGCGCCGTGACCTTGAACGCATCGAAATCGCTGGCACGCGCAAACTGGCAGCGGTGTCGCGGGCGGCACGCGTCGGGCGCATCATCACCCTCAGCCAACTGGGCGCCGCCCCTTCGTCCGCCTACACCCTGCACCGCGTCAAGGGTCAGGTCGAAGAACTGCTGCGCAGCAGTGGACTGGTCTATACCATTATTCGCAGCGGCATTGTCTTCGCGCCCGATGATTCATTCATCAATCATATCGCCAGTATGCTGCGCATCAATCCACTCTTCTTTCTGATGCCGGGGCATGGCGAAATTGCCCTGCATCCCATCTATATTGACGACCTGGTCGAAGCCATTTATCGCAGCCTGAATCGGGTGCGTCTAGTGGACAGGACAGTCGAAATCGGCGGTCCCGAATACACCACATTAAAAGATATGATAGCGACCATCATGCGGGTGACCGGGATGCCGCGCTTGGTTATCCCGGTGCCGCCTTACCTGCTGCGTTGGATGACAGGCTTTTACAGCCGCCTGCTGCCACGGTCGCTAATGACCAGCCAGTGGCTGGACATTCTGGCCTCGAACCGCACCGCGCCTTTGGGCAGCACCTATCATCACTTTGGCTTTCATCCGCGCCGTTTCGAAGCGACGCTCTTGAATTATCTGCCACAGCGGCGGCATTTCTTCGGCGGGGTGCGGGCCGCCTTCCGCCGCCGACCGCAGCCCCTCTAACCCACAGGACGAGCCCATGCTTGACTTAACGATAAAACGGCTGGGGACGGCATCCGAATACGACCAGGCTGTCGAATTGCAGAAAATATATTGGGGCGACCATGCCGATACCCTTGTACCCAGTCACATGCTCCAGTCCCTGTCCAATCATGGCGGTCATGTCCTCGGCGCCTGTCATCATGGACGGCTGGTTGGCTTTGTCATGGGGTTTATCGGCACTGACATTGATTATGAAGATGCCGAGGCGCCACCTGCCAGCGCCAAGCTCTTGATTATATCCAAGCGAATGGTAGTCCTGCCGAAATATCGCGGTCAGAATATCGGATTTCGATTGAAGATGGCGCAGCGGCAGGTGGCTCTCAAGCAGGGCATTCGGCGGGTGACCTGGACTTTTGACCCGCTTTTGTCGCTCAATGCTCATCTGAATATCCGTAAGTTAGGCGCTGTGACGCGACAGTACAAGGCCAATTATTTTGGGCTGACGCAGCAGAAAAACATGCGAGCCGACCGTTTGATTGTCGAATGGCGGGTGGCCGAGCGGCGGGTGGCAGAATGCGCCCAGGGAAACGCCAGCCAGCTAACCCTGCGGCAATGTCTTGACCTGAATGCCGCCATCGTCAACCGCGCGGATGCCTCGGGGCCGTGGCTTCTTCCAGCCGCCCGAATTCATGTGCCGAATACTCCCCTTGCTCTGGTCGAAATCCCGTCCAATTTTCGGGAGTTGGCGGCACAGCAGCCGCAGCTGGCGAAAACCTGGCGCGACCATATCCGCGTGGCGCTGCCGCTGATGTTCAATGCGGGTTATGCCGTTACCGACTTTGTGCGTGACAGCCTGGAAGGGCAGAAGCGTAGCTTTTATTTATTAAGCTATCATAACGAATGATGAATCGCAGCAGAATCAGGATGGACTTATGGCATTTAATGGAGAGACGATTGCATTTATTGGCGCGGGTGTCATGGGCGAGGCGATGATTAAGGGGCTTCTCCATCAAAAACTGGTGAAACCCAAGATGATTGTCGCCGCTGACCCGCGCGAGGCACGTCTGAAAGAGCTTGGCGAGATTTATGGCATCCGCTGCACAGTGGACAATGTGGCGGCGGCGCGGGCGGCGGATGTGCTGGTGCTGTCAGTCAAACCGCAGGTGATGGACAAGGTGCTGCCCGAACTGCGCGGGCAGCTGGATGGCCTGCGCCTGGTCGTGAGCATTGTTGCTGGCGTGACCCTGAAGACCATCGCTGACAATCTCCTCAACGCGCGGGTGGTCAGGTCGATGCCCAATACGCCCGGGCAGATTGGACAGGGCGTCACCGTTTGGACATCCGCGCCGGATGTGGCAGATGAACAGCGAAAACAGGCTGAATTGCTGCTGGGCGCATTGGGTGAGCAGATTTTTGCCAGCGATGAGCGCTTCCTCGATATGGCGACCGCCTTGAGCGGCTCGGGTCCTGCCTATGTTTTCATGTTTATGGAGGCGATGATTGATGTCGGCGTTCACATGGGTTTTTCGCGGCGAGTCGCTGAAAAGCTGGTCAGCCAGACTATCATGGGTTCGGTGGTGTATGCGCAGCGTTCGGGTTTGCATCCGGCACAGCTGCGGAATCAAGTGACCAGCCCTGGCGGCACCACTGCCGAGGCTTTGCATGAGATGGAAAAGGGCGGCTTGCGAACCGTCCTGTCCGAAGGCATTTGGGCGGCCTATCGGCGCTCGCAGGCATTGGGTGCGCAAGATGAGGGGCAGCTTTAGACGAGTTCGGTGTGACGTTTTTGCAGTTGGCGAATTCGCCTGTTGATGAATGGACATAAAACTGGCAGAATATGAGGCGCGTCGTTTGTGAAATTGTGGACAAGTGCAATATTTTGGGCTACAATGACCGAAAACCTGGCTGTTTGGCAGGGATAGTCGGGATATTCCAAAATCAATGACCTCTTGAAGGTACTTTCTTGTTCGACCGATGTAAAGGAGCCTGCGAATGGCAGACAGCATCTATGTTTCTATTTTGGAGCAGATTAAAGATTTCGCGCTGGGGAAGCTGGAAGCGGTTGAAGTCGGTTATGTGGAAGAGGTCGGGGATGGCATTGCCCGCATCTCCGGTCTTGACAATGTGCGTTACAACGAACTGGTTCAGTTTGAAAATGGCGTTGCCGGCATCGCTTTCAATCTGGAAAAGGACAATGTGGGCATCATCATTATGGGCGATTATGATGATATTCAGGAAGGCAATACCGTTAGCGCACTCGGTCGCATTGCTTCGGTGCCGGTTGGCACCGGGCTAGTGGGTCGGGTGGTCGACGCTTTGGGTCAGCCGATTGACGGCCGCGGACCGATTCAATTCGATGAGTATTACAACATCGAACGCATTGCCCCTGGCGTTATGGAGCGCCGCAGTGTTGATCGCCCGGTACAGACTGGCATTCTGGCGATTGACACCATGATTCCGATTGGTCGTGGTCAGCGCGAATTGATTATTGGCGACCGTCAGACAGGCAAAACAGCGCTCGCCCTGGATACCATCGTCAATCAAAATGGTCAGGATATGTATTGCATCTATGTCGCGGTTGGCAAGCGGCGCGGCGAAGTCGCGCGGATTCGGGAGACGCTCGAACGAGAAGGCGCCATGGATTATACGACTCTCGTCGTCGCCTCGGCATCGGATGCAGCGGCCTTGCAATATCTGGCGCCCTATTCCGGCTGTGCCATTGGCGAATGGTTTATGGAAAACGGGAAAGATGCCCTCGTCATCTACGACGACCTTTCCAAGCATGCCAATGCCTATCGCCAGGTTTCGCTGCTGATGCGCCGCCCTCCTGGACGTGAGGCCTACCCTGGCGATGTCTTCTATCTCCACAGCCGTTTGCTGGAACGGGCAGCGCAGTTGAGCGATGAGCGCGGCGGTGGCAGCCTGACCGCTTTGCCAGTCATCGAAACTTTGCTGGGTGATGTTTCCGCCTTTGTGCCAACGAATGTGATTTCCATTACCGATGGTCAGATTTATCTTGAATCCGAGTTGTTCAACGCCGGTCTTCGCCCGGCACTGAACACGGGGATTAGCGTCAGCCGCGTTGGCAGCGCAGCACAAACCAGGGCGATGAAAGATGTTGCTGGCGGTTTGAAACTGCAAATGGCGCAATTTCGTGATTTGGCGGCATTCGCGCAGTTTGGCTCGAATCTGGATAAAGCCACGCAGCAGCAGCTTGACCGCGGCCTGCGCTTGACGGAACTCTTCAAGCAGGTTCAATATCAAACCCTGTCGCTGGCAGAACAGGTTGCGCTGACCTATGCTGGCACGAGCGGTTTGACCGATGGAGTTCCTGTTGAACGCATGCTTGCCTGGAAAGAGGGATTCCTGCGTGCCTTCCGAACGCAATTCTCCGACACCGCCAGCTTCATCCAGGAGAATCGCAACGAGAAAGCCGCAGCGGAAATTCAGGAAAGACTGGATGCTGCTATCATAGCATTTAACGCAACCTGGTCCTAGCTGTCCCCCTCATTTTTAAGAAAGGAGACACTGGATGGCGACACTCCGAGAAGTCAAGAATCGCATCCGAAGCGTCAGGAACATCACGCAGATTACACGGGCGCTGGAAGCCGTTTCCGCCTCGCGCGTCCGCCGCGCACAGGCTCGCGTGCTGGCAAGCCGCGCCTATGCTGAAAAAGCCTGGGAAATCCTGATTAACATCCAGGCTGCCAGCAAGAACCTGCCTTTGCATCCACTGCTCACCGAGCGTGAGGAAATCAACAAGGTGATGGTGGTTGTCATCACCTCTGACCGCGGCTTGGCGGGGGCCTATAACACCAATGTCCTGCGGGTTGCTCAACGTTTTGCCACGCGCCTGGGCAAGCCAGTCGAATATGTCGCTGTTGGGCGCAAGGCACGCGATTCGCTGGTTCGCAGCGGCGCGAATATCGTCGCATCCTTCACCGATTTATCGGCAGCGCCAAAAATTGCGGATATTACGCCTATTGCGCGGATTGCGATGGATGCTTATCTCGATGGCGAAGTGGATGAAGTGCTGATTGCCTATACGGATTTCATCCATATACTGGCACAGCGGCCAGCTGTCTTGGGCTGGCTGCCCTTGACGACGCACACCATTGCCCGTCAGGTGGCCGCCGAGTATGTCAAGGATGTGGCTGTGGTGAGCGGCGGCACCCAGAATTATGATTATGAGCCCGATGCAGCGGCGGTCGTGGCTGAAATTGTGCCGCGCTTTACCGAATTGCAGCTTTACCAGGCTTTGCTGGAAGCCCAGGCGAGCGAACATGCGGCGCGGATGGCGGCGATGAAAAACGCGACCGACAATGCCACCCAGGTCACGGCTGACCTCATCTTGCTGTACAACAAGGCGCGTCAAGCCGAGATTACGGCCGAAATCCTGGATATTGTCGGGGGGGCAAACGCCTTGCAGCAGTCGATTGATAACACCAGCCAGGAAATCCTGGATGTCTATGACCAAAAACAATTACAGGATGCGCGAGCCTAGACGGCTGGACTGGCTTTGACCATAAGGAGTGAAATGATGGCAGAAATTCAAGGAACGGTAACGCAGGTGCTTGGCAATGTCGTTGATGTCGAATTCCCGGCGGGCGAGCTGCCCAACATTTTCGATGCGGTCAGGATTCCGCGTGAAGGTGAAGATGACCTGATTCTCGAAGTGGAACTGCATCTTGGCGGCAGTTCCGTTCGCAGTGTGGCGATGGATTCAACCGATGGTTTGGCGCGAGGAGTACCCGCTTTTGCGACGGGTCAGCCGATTGCTGTGCCGGTTGGTGACCCGACCCTGGGGCGCATCTTCAATGTGCTGGGGCGTCCAGTTGATATGGGGGAAGCTGTTCCTGCCGATTCTGAGCGGCGTCCGATTCATGCGGATGCGCCCTCCTTCGAGGAACAGTCGCCCAATATCGAGGTTTTTGAAACCGGCATGAAGGTGATTGACCTGGTTGCGCCCATGACCAAAGGCGGCAAGACCGGCATCTTTGGCGGTGCGGGCGTTGGCAAGACAGTCACGATTCAGGAACTCATCAATTCGATTGCCACCCAGCACGATGGCCTGTCGGTTTTTGCTGGCGTGGGCGAGCGCACCCGTGAGGGAACTGACCTTTACCATGAAATGAAAGAAGCCAATGTGCTGGACAAGCTGGCGATGGTTTTCGGCCAGATGAACGAGCCGCCCGGCGTGCGCCTGCGGGTGGGGCTGTCGGGCTTGACGATGGCGGAATACTTCCGTGACCAGGGCAAGGATGTTCTCATCTTTATCGATAACATCTTCCGTTATTCGCTTGCTGGCGCCGAAGTCTCGGCACTGCTAGGTCGGATGCCTTCAGCGGTGGGTTATCAGCCGAACCTGAGCGAGGAAATGGGGATGCTGCAAGAACGGATTACCTCGACCAAGAGCGGTTCGATTACATCCATGCAAGCGGTCTATGTCCCCGCAGATGATTATTCTGACCCGGCGCCGGTGGCGGTGTTCACGCATCTGGACAGCACCATTGCGCTGGAACGTTCGATTGCGGCCCGAGGTTTGTTCCCGGCGGTTGACCCCCTAGCAAGCACCAGCAACATCCTGGCGCCAGAAGTTGTGGGCGAGGATCACTACAGCACCGCCCGCGAAGTCCAGCAGGTGCTTCAGCGTTACAAGGATTTGCAGGATATTATCGCCATTCTTGGCGTTGAAGAACTGTCGGACGATGACAAGATTCTGGTAGCGCGGGCCCGCAAAATCGAGAACTTCCTCAGCCAGCCGATGTTTGTGGCTGAACAGTTCACCGGTCAGGCGGGGCGCTATGTTCCTATCAGGGACACCGTTCGCGGCTTCCGCATGATTCTCGATGGCGATGTTGACCATATTCCAGAACAGGACTTCTATATGTGCGGCGGGATTGAAGATGTTTTGGGACGTTTTGAAGCTCGCAGTGACTCGTAGGGGGCGATGATGCCGATTCACATCGAGTTAGTGACTCAGGAAGAAAAGATATTCGACGAACCGGCGGCGGATATTGTCATTGTGCCAGCCATTGAGGGCGAAATGGGTGTCTTGCCCAATCATGCCCCAGTGCTGACGAGCCTGACTTATGGCGAGCTTGTGGTGCGCAAAGGCGATGCCGAAGAACGGTTCGCGGTTTATGGCGGGGTCGTAGATGTGCGTCCGGACAAGGTTGTTGTCTTGGCAGATTTGGCGGAATCGTCCTTTGCGCTTGATTTGGAAATGGCGCAGCAGGCGCGTGAGCGGGCACGGAGGATATTGGAAGAGGGCCTCCCCGGCGCCGATAACCGTCAGGCGGAACTGGCATTGCGGCGGGCGAATCTGGCGGTGCGAATCAGCCAGAAAATCCGCAGTCGCGGTTCGATGCTTCGGATTATCGAAGACGACAGTGAGGAATTATAGTCCATCTCGCCAAGCGGTCAGATGTCAAAGCCCTCAGAAACACCCGGCTGCCTCATGGTGCCCGGGTGTTATTTTTGCGGTAGAATAGGGTAAGCAGCGAGGAGGTAGCGAGGCAGGGGGCCATGGCGCTATTTGGAAAACGGCTGGGCGTTGATTTGGGGACGATTAACGTCCTGATTTATGACAAGGGTCGAATTGTGCTGCAAGAGCCTTCGCTGGTTGCCCTGCTGGCGGAAGAAGAACGTATTGTTGATTTTGGACAGCCTGCCCGCGAGATGCTGGGGCGGGTTGATGACGAAGACATTCAGGTCATGCGCCCGCTGCAAAATGGGGTGATTGCGGATTATGAAGTGACCGAGGCGATGCTGGAATACTTCTTTGGCAAAATCGCTGGCAGAATCCGTTTGCTGCGCCCGTCTGTTATGGTGTCAGTGCCTTATGGGGCGACCAGTGTGGAAAAACGTGCCGTGCGTGAGGCGGTGCTGGCGGCCGGGGCGCGTGAGGTGCAGCTGATGTGGGAGCCCTTGGCTTCGGCATTGGGCGCTGGCTTGCCGGTCAGCACACCCGCGGGCGGCATGGTGGTCAATATCGGCGGCGGCATCACCGAAGCGGCTGTTTTGACCATGAGCAACATCGTCCGAGCGGAGAGCGGGCGCGTCGGCGGCCTGCGGCTGGATGAGGGCATCGTGAGTTATGTCCGCCGCAAATACAACCTGACCATCGGACAGCCAACAGCCGAGTCGATCAAGATACAAATTGGCGCGGCGGTTGACCAGCCGCAGGAAATGACGATGGAGATTCAGGGGCGAGACAATGTGACCGGGCTGCCGCGAACCCTGCGCGTCACTACGGGTGAAGTCGTCGAGGCATTGGCTGAACCGCTTGGGCAAATCGCGGGCGTCGTCAAGGCGGTCCTCGCGACGACTCCGCCAGAACTGTCGTCTGACATCATCGACCGTGGCATTGTATTGACTGGCGGCGGCGCTTTGCTGCGCGGCCTGGATACCTTCCTGACCCGTGAAACCGGGGTGCCGGTTTATCGTGCGGACAATCCGCTTATCAATGTGGTTGTGGGCTGTGGCCGTGCATTGGAGGATCCAGCCATACTGCGCCGTCTGGCGCAGACCAACTATTACTGAATGCTGTCGGCTAATCCGGGCTTAGATAATAGGTCATGTGCTGCAAGTGCGTGACGGGGTCGATGTATTGGATTTGCACCTCTGCGGGGACAGTGATGTTGATGGGCGCATAGTTCAGAATTGCCTGTATGCCCGCCGCGACCAATTGGTCGGCGACTGCCTGGGCATTTTCGGCGGGGACCGCCAGCATAGCAATTTTAATCCTCTCCTGGCGGATGGTTTCGGGCATGGTCGTGATGGGCTGCACCACGAACTTCCCGATTTTAGCATTGATTTTCTGCGGGCTGATGTCAAACAGATAGGCAATCCGAAATCCCCTGTCCTGGAATCCCCGATAAGATGAAATCGCCATGCCCAGATTGCCAGCGCCGATAACGGCAACGGGCCACTCCTGGTTGACCTGCAAGACTTGCCGCAGCTTCTCTATCAGGTATTCAACCCGGTATCCCGTCCCCTGTTTGCCGAAGCCGCCAAAATGAGACAAATCTTTTCGTATCTGCGCCGAGCTTATGTCCAGCCGCTGACCCAACTCATGCGAAGAGGTCAGGTCTTTTCCCTTTTGCTGTAGTCGTGTTAAAGCTCGCAGATATAATGGCAGGCGGCCAATCACAATGTCGGGGATATTATCGGATGGCTTGGCTGACATATTGCGCATCTCTTCCGACCAACTTGTGAAACTTTCTACAAATTTAATCTTACCACTTCGCCCCTGTTCGTGCTAGACAGCAAATCGGCGGCTGAATCAACCGCTATCCGCTTGCATGTGAATCTGGCGAAGAGCATAGACGTATCCTTTGAGGCTGTTTATAATGCGGGTTCAGACTGATTTGTGGGGAAGTGGCGGAATTGGCAGACGCGCATGACTTAGGATCATGTCTCTTTGAGGTGAGGGTTCGAGTCCCTCCTTCCTCACTGTTTCAGGTGGTCACGGCTGTTGTTTAACGTTGCTTTAACATTATTACATGTATATTCTTATGCGGGTGCATGGCGCTGGACTGCGCCTTTACATTTTCTGATAGAAACTTTACATACCTGACCATCCATCAGGTGCTAGAATATCAAGGTATTGATTAAGGAACGAATTTTGAATTTACAAACGGAACGCATTGACAATCATAAAGCACAGCTGACGGTCGAAGTTGAAGCTGAACAACTCGATGATGCCAAGCAAAAAGCTGCCCGGCAAATCTCGCGGCGAGTGCGCATCAAGGGGTTTCGCAAGGGTAAAGCCCCTTATCGTTTGGTCGTCCAGTATGTGGGCGAGGCCGCCATTCTTGAGGAAGCGATTGAGTTGCTTGGCGGCGGCATCTATCGGCAGGCGCTCGAAGAATCTGAAATTGCCCCTTATGGCCCTGGTGAACTTGAGGACTTCAGGATTGAGCCTGCTCCGACTTTTGTCTTCTTGGTCCCATTGCAGCCGGAAGTTGATTTGAAAGACTTCGCTGACATCAGGCTGCACTTTGAAGAACCGAAGGTCACGGATGAGGAAGTTCATGAGGTTTTGGAAGGGATGCGCCAGCGAGAGGCGGAGGTATTGGATGATGCGCTGGAGATTGCTGCGGCTGGCCATCGCGTGACAGTCGATATTCACAGCGAATTCAGTGACGGCGCCGAGGCTGATGAAGTTGATGAGGACGGGCATCGCCTCGCGGATGAAAGTGATGACAGCGAACAGGTGCCCAGGAAGGGCGATGACTTTCTGCAGCGACACGGCTCGGTGATGATGCTTGACCCTGAGAATGACCCGATTATGGATGGATTTGTCGAGGCGCTGGTTGGCGCTGAACGCGGCAGGGAAATCGAGTTTGAACTGACGGTTCCCGCGGCTGACAGGTATGAATCCGTGGTTGGGCGCCAAGTAACTTTTCATGTGACCCCTACGAAAATTGAGTCTGTTCAAGTCTCGACGCTTGATGATGAGTTTGCTCGGCGGATGGGCGAAAGCCGCGACGATATTATCGACAATCTTGATGAACTGCGTCAATCTATCCGTGATGATTTGGAACATGCGGCTTTTGAAGATGCTCGGAACGAGTTTAGCGAACAGGTGCTGCAAAGAATCATTGAAGGCGCAGAAATTGCCTTCCCGCAGCTTATGCTGGAAGAATATATTGACGACTTGATTGATGAGCTTGGCGAGAACCTTCAGCAGCGGGGGATGAAACTGGATCAGTTCATGCGCATCACCAAGACCAGCCGAGCAACCTTGCGCGAGCAGTATCGTGAACGAGCGGACCATCAACTGCGCCGCAACCTGACGCTGCGAGAGTTGGTCAGGGTGCATAAGGTCGAAATCAGCAGTGAGCAGGTGGAAGAGTCGTTGAATGAGTCCGCAGGGCTGTTTAGTGCCAACGAACAATTTCGTCACCTCTTCGACACGCCGCAGATGCGCCAGAATATCGCCAACAATTTGCTCTCTGACCAGCTAACGACCCGCCTGTTCGCTCTGGGACGCGGTGAAGACATTGAGAAGGCGCTGGCAGAACATAAAGCGCGAATGCTGGCTGAACGGGAGAAAGCACGGCTGCGAGCGAAACGGGCTGCGGACAGGCGGAAAGCCGAGAGCCTGGCGGCGGCTGAAGCGGAAACCGATGAGATGCCCAGGGGCGCGGTGGCTGAAATCGCAGGCGGCGGTGATGGCGGGGCAAGTGAAGTGGAAGCCAAAATATCTGAAGATGAATGGAAAGGTTAATGGCGGCGAAGATGAACGATATTCGCAATCTTATTCCCATGGTCATCGAGCGGGGAAGTCGCGGTGAACGCGCCTATGATATTTATTCCCTGCTGTTAAAAGAGCGGATTGTCTTTGTGGGCACTGGCATTAACGACCAAATTGCCAACCTGATTGTGGCGCAGCTGCTGTTCCTGGAACGTGAGGGACCTGACCGCCGCATCCAAATGTACATCAACTCGCTTGGCGGGGTGGTTTATGCGGGCATGGCGATGTACGATACCATGCAGCAGATTTCGTCGCCGGTGAGTACGATGGCTGTCGGCATTACTGCCAGCTTCGGCACGGTGCTGCTTGCCTCAGGTGCGGCGGGTATGCGCATGGCACTGCCGAATGCGACCATCCACATGCACCAGCCACTTGGCGGCGCCCAGGGACAAGCCTCGGACATCGTGATTCAGGCAGAAGAAATTGTACGCTTGAAGAAACGTCTGATTGACATATTTGTTCATCATACTGGCAAAAATGCCGAGGAAATCGAGCGCGTGACCGACCGTGATGTTTATATGACGGCTGAAGAAGCGACCGAATTCGGGCTGGTTGATGCCATCCTGTACACAGAAGCGCGTCAAATCGAGGGAGTATAAGGTGGATTATCCGACTGTCAATCATCGCTGTACCTTCTGCGGGCGGCGCCATGATGAGGTTGAACGTCTGATTGCGGGGCCAGACAATGTATTTATCTGCAATTATTGTGTTGCGCTCTGTCATAATCTGCTGACAGACGGAGAATTTGAGGAAAGCCCCGACAGCGGGTTCGAGTTCGAGGGCTTGCTGTCGCCGCGCGAAATCATGGCGAGTCTGGATGAGTATGTTATCGGTCAGCAGTTGGCAAAACGTGTCTTGAGTGTTGCTGTCTACAATCATTACAAGCGCATTCAATCCACCCGCGACCCGCATGAGATTGAATTGGACAAGAGCAATATCCTGATGCTGGGGCCAACGGGCAGTGGCAAAACGCTTCTGGCGCAAACGCTGGCGCGTATTCTTGATGTGCCCATCTGCATTACGGATGCCACCGCGCTGACGGAAGCGGGTTATGTGGGTGAGGATGTGGAGAACATCCTGCTTCGTTTGATTCAGGCGGCCGATGGGGATATTGCCCGTGCCGAGCGCGGCATCATTTACATTGACGAGATTGACAAGATTTCTCGAAAGACGAATGCCAATCCCTCGATTACCCGCGATGTTTCGGGAGAGGGCGTTCAGCAGGCGCTGCTTAAAATTGTTGAAGGGACCTTGGCAAATGTTCCGCCGCAAGGTGGACGCAAGCATCCGCATCAAGAGTTTTTGCAGATTGATACGCGCGACATCCTCTTCATTGTCGGCGGTACTTTTGACGGCATTGATGAGGTGATTGGCAAGCGCATTGGCATCAAGAGCAGCATCGGATTTGGCGCCCAGGCAGCGCGGGACAAGGAAGAGACGACCGAATTGATAGCGCATCTGTCCCCTGAAGACCTGATTAGTCACGGCTTGATTCCTGAAATGGCCGGTCGTTTGCCTGTGATGGTCACCTTGCAGCCGCTGGAGTTGGAAGATTTGGTTCGGATTATGATTGAGCCAAAGAACGCGCTCATCAAGCAGTATGAGCATCTGCTTTCGCTGGACAATGTGGAATTGGTTTTTGAACCGCCGGCTTTGCGGGCGGCGGCTGAACTGGCGATTCAGCATGAGACTGGCGCTCGTGGATTGCGCTCCATCATTGAGACCTGCCTGTTGGATGTGATGTTTGAAGTCCCCAGCCGCGATGACATCAAGCGGGTCATCATCAGCGAGCCTGTGGTTCGCGGGGAAGAGAAGCCGCGAATTTTCACCACCGATGGCCGCGTGCTTACGCTGGCCGACATCATTCATCCAGCGGCATGAAACTGTTTATGGGCTGACTGGCAGCAGCATCACCTCGGAGGCATCGCCGACGCGGCTCTTGAAGCTGTGGGCATCGAGCGCTGTCGCTTCTTCTCCCGCACCTCCCCAGTTGTACGGGATGGTCCAGCGCGGCTTGAGCCTATCCACAGCTTGCGCGGCTTCATCAACCGAAAGACGTCCGTAACCATCGATCGGCAAAAGCAGAATATCGGGGTGAAGAAATGCCATTTTCGGGATGATTTGCGAATCCCCGACATAATAGATGTCGTAATAATCCATTGAAATCACAAATCCCAATGCCTTGTTCTGCTTGGGTTGGCGCCGTCCGTCAGGCGAATAAGTCGGGATTGCCTTGATGTTTGCCTTGCCGATGCTGATGCTTTGCCAGGGGCGAAGCACGGTGGTATGGGGGATGATGTCCGCCACATTTTCGCTGCCGAGGATGTGCGTGTTTTCCCCGCGGATTTTCTCCACATCGGCGGGCGAGCAATGGTCATAGCGGTCGTGTCCAATCAGGATGATGTCCGGGCGGCTTCTGCCCGTCACGACCCGCCAGGGCGCAATCTGTATGAGAGGGCTGCCATGAATGACGAAACTGCTATGACCCTGCCACTGTATTCTGTCAATCACGCATGATTTCCCTGGCTGCGTATATGCGGAAGTTAAAGCCAGGCCACAAGTATAGATTGTTTAGCGCGGGTTTGAATATGGAGTTGCTCAACATGGCATATTCCTGAAACTCGTGTATGCTAATATGTCTGTGGATGTTCAGGTAAAGGGGTTGCGAAACCGCTATGCTGGTAGATGAAGCCAGGATATTTGTTGCCAGTGGCAAGGGCGGCGACGGGATTGTCGCCTTTCGCCGCGAAAAATATGTGCCGCGCGGGGGACCTGCTGGCGGCAATGGCGGGCGTGGCGGGGATGTCATCCTCAAGGTGGATAGGAGTCTCAACACCCTGTATTATTTTCAAAAGCGGGTGCATTTTAAGGCGCAGGCAGGAGGCCGCGGCGGGTCGAGCAACAAAACCGGCGCCAATGCGGAAGCCCTGATTGTGTATGTGCCGATGGGGACGGTCGTTCGTGATGCTGAAACTGGCGGGTTAATCGCTGATTTGCTCGGGCCCGAATCTCAGGTGCGGGTCGCCAGAGGCGGTCGGGGTGGCAAAGGCAACGCGCACTTTCGCTCCTCGGCGAATCAGGCGCCGCGGATTGCCGAAAGGGGCGAGCCGGGAATGGGGCGGTGGCTCACGCTGGAACTCAAGATGATTGCCGACATCGCTCTGGCTGGCGTGCCAAATGCTGGCAAATCAACACTCTTGTCCGTGGTCAGCAATGCCAAGCCCAAAATCGCTGATTATCCCTTTACCACTTTGCAGCCCAATTTGGGTACGGTAATCTACGACAACCAAGACCTCGTGTTTGCCGATATTCCGGGGCTGATTGAAGGCGCACATCTGGGGGTGGGTCTGGGGCATTCGTTTTTGCGTCATGTGCAGCGCACCCGTCTGATTGTTCATATTTTGGATGGGGCTGCCGATGACCCGATTGCGGATTACAATCAAATCCGTACTGAGTTGGCATTGTATGATGAGAAATTGGCAGAGCGCCCCGAGATTGTGGTGGTCAACAAGCTCGACCTGCCGACTGTTCGTGAGTATTGGGGGCTGCTTGAGGAGCAGCTGCAAGAGCGGGGCGTTATGAATCCGATGGCGATTTCGGCGCTGACGCGCGAGAATGTGACCGCTTTGATTCAGCGCGTATTTCGGGAGATTGCCGCGC
Source organism: Aggregatilineales bacterium (assembly GCA_965214515.1). Lineage (GTDB taxonomy): Bacteria > Chloroflexota > Anaerolineae > Aggregatilineales > Phototrophicaceae > UBA6055. The sequence goes on along the minus strand of OZ243955.1, from coordinate 1,171,162 downwards.
TGCCAGCGCAGGCGATTGATGAAACCTCTGGTGTTCCTGTTTATGAGTTGGAAGAGAGCGACATCTCCTTTGATATTTCAGTTGAGGCGGGCGTTTATTATGTCCGTGGCGAGCAGATTGAACGGGCGGCTGCCATGACCTATTGGGATTATGAGGAAGCGGTGGCGCGTTTCCAAAAGACACTGGAGGCTTTGGGTGTAGCGGCGGCATTGAAGCGGTCGGGCGTCCAACCTGGCGATACGGTGTTTATTGGCGATTTTGAATTGGAGTGGTCGGAGTGAGAGGTCAGCGCATTGGCATCCTGGGGGGGACTTTTGACCCGCCGCAAATGGGGCATTTGATACTGGCGGAATACAGCCGCGAAACCTTGCACATGGATCACATCCTGTTTGTTCCAGTGGCGGATCATCCGGTCAAGCAGGGCAAGACGCGCTTGCCGGTCAGGCATCGTCTGGCGATGCTGGAACGCGCCATACAAGGCAACGAAGCGTTTAGCATCTCGCGGGTTGATATTGACCGCGAAGGGCCGCACTACTCGGCCGACACCGTGAAAATCATTCAGGGGCAATATCCGGGGGCGCAGCTTTATTTTGTCATGGGCGGCGACAATCTGCGGTCACTGCCCACCTGGAAACGAGTTGAGGCGCTTTATCAATCCTGTCGTCTGGCTGTGATGAAGCGGGCTGACGAGAATGTCACGCCAGCCATGCACGACGACATTCTGCCCGGACTTTCGGACAAGGTCGATATGGTCGATGTGCCGATGCTAAGCGTCTGGCTGTCTTCAACTTATATCGTCGAGCGTTTGCGCAAAAATCTGAGCGTGCGCTATCTTGTGCCGGACAGTGTCCTGGACTATATCGCTCTTCATCATCTGTATCACTGATTGCTGATGGAACGAGCCGCCAAACTTCTACTCTTGCTTTGTTTTGTGTTTGTCAGGATGCTGTCTGCTGACGGGCAGGGCAGTCAGCCGATACCGACTCTGGCTGTTCCGACTCTGGTGTCGGCGCCTGCATCGGCGGCTGCGGATGCCTTGCTTTCGACTTCTGCCCTCGCTGATATTCAGCAGTCGGGCGTCTTTCAGGTCGGCATTTTATACAATGCGCCGCCATACAGTGAATTGACCCTGCAAGGCGAACTGCGCGGGCTTGATGTCGAATTGATGCGTTTGATTGCCGAAACCTGGGCGGTTGATATTGCGTTCTCGCAGGTGACGCGGCAAAACGCGCTGGACATGCTGAACCGCGGCGCCGTGGATGCGGTTGCCTCTGCCTTTGTTCATTATCGACATTGGGACACCGAGCTTGAGTTCACACAGACTTATGTGACCGGCAAGCAGGCGATGATGGTAGCGGCAGACAGCCAATTTGAAGCGCCGACCGCACTCATTCAGCGCCCGATAGGTTATGTCATCGGCACACGAGCCGAACGGGCGCTTCGACTCTGGGGGGAGCGGCTGGGCATCCCCTTGAACTTGCGCCACTACTTCACGCTTGACCAGGCATTCGCTGCTTTGACACAGGGCGAGATTGACGGCGTGACCGCCGCGGAGCAAGACCTGCGGCGGGTATCACGCGAATACGCGGGGGCTATCCGCATTCTTGAAGAGCCCGTGCTGCTCGAGCCGCATGGCATTGCCGTCCGCCGACAAGATGCCAATATGAGAAACTTGCTGAATCGAACCCTTCAGTATTTGGCGAAATCGGGTCAGCTGGAGCAGCTGTTCAGCGAGTTTTTCCCAAGCGAGGACTTCCGCGAGGATGCCGTTTATCTATGGGAGGAGATTGGCGAGGGCCCTAATCCAGGACAGTTTGCCGCCGACATCAAGTATCCGCCGCGCTATGCGCTGCCGCGTGTTTTGGGGGCGGGCCTTCTGCGGGTGGGCGGGCTGGTTGAGGCGGCGGAGAATCAGTCGGCGGGTGAGGTGCGCCTTGCCAGATTGAATCGAGATATGGTTCATAAGATGGCGGAGCGCTGGGGTGTGGCGGTGCAGTTGGTGTCCAGTACACCAGATATGGCGGTTGACCTGCTGCAGCGGGGTGAAGTTGACCTCGTGGTTGGGCTGCGGCCGGATTGGCGTTTGGTGGACTCGGTTGATTTCGCGGCGCCTTATCTGCTGCATGGCGACCGTCTGATGGTGCCAGCCAATTCAAACGTGAGTGGCTTTCACGAACTGCGCGGCCGCTGGATTGGTGTGATGTTCGGTGATGACAGGGCGCAGGTTCGCGCTCAAGCCTGGGCAGACAGCATCCAGGCCAGTGTCGATTTTTATCAGATGCCTGCGGGTGATGCCGCGCTTGCCCTTCTTGAATGGAATAATGCCGATGCCATTTATGCTGACAGCTTGTCCTTAATCTCGCACCTTGAGGCGAGCCCGGGTGCGCTGCGCTTGACGGAGCGCTGGTACAGCCGTTCTTATTATGCTTTTGGTCTGCCTTACAACGATATTGATTTTCGCCTGCTGGTGGATTACACCGTGCAGGAATTGATTGTCGATGGCACATTGAAGGGCTTGTCGGCGGATTTGATTTTGTCGGATGAACTGCCGCATTTTGATATTTTGCCCGGCGATTCGTCTTATGCGGGTCTGGAGTTGTCTTCTTCGTAGTCGGATGGGCGGATGTTGCCGCGGCTTGCCAGGAAGACGCCAGCGATGACGATGCCGCTGCCGATGATTTGCTGTCCTGGCGGGAGTTCGCTGAAGAGGATAAATGCCAGAACTGCGCTGCCAATCGGCTCCAGTTGGGAGAAGAGGCTGACCAGCGTAGCTGGAAAGTATTCCAGGACAAAATTGACAGCAGAATGCCCCAATAGCTGCGGCACCAGTCCCATGACCAGCAGAACCCAGTAGCCTTCCAGGGAGAAACCGAAGACGGGTGTTGCCGTCAGGAGGATGACCGCGGCCATAACCAGCGTGGCGCTGCTATAGACCAGCCAGATATATGGGATGAGAGGCAGTTTTGCCCGCAGCTTGCGACCGATGAGCATATATGCCGAAATCGCCAGAGCGCCAATCCAGGCAAGGGATGCGCCGAGCAAGGTCGCGTTTTCGATGGCGCTCGCTGGCGATGCCCCCGCTTCTGACCCGCCCAAAGGAAGACCGATGGAGATTCCGCCTGTGAGGGCAATCAGCAATCCAATAATCACCGGGCGCGATAAACGGACACTCAAGAATATCACCTCAAGCATGGCCACCCAGATGGGGACGCTGGAGACAATCACCACACTGACCAGCACCGTGGCATACTGCAATGATGAGACCCAGGCGATGAAATGGATGGCCAGGAAAATGCCGGACAAGGCAGCCAGCATCAGTTCATTTCGGCTGAGCTTGAGAATATAAGACCAGTAGCTTTTCAGCGTGAGCGGTGTCAGCACCAGAGCGGCGATAAAAAGGCGAGCGCCTGCTATGAGCGCTGGCGGCATGGATTCCTGAAGGGCAAGCCGTATCAGGATGGCGGCGGAGGATGCCGAGGCAATCGCTATCACAATAGCCAGATAAGCCTTGATGGGCGCGGCGAGCATTCGTTTTGACTGCAAAGCAGGTTCTCCTTGGACAGAGCCAATCATCTCTGGAATTGATGAAAATACAAGTCGAAATTCTGGCGCTGATTGCATAAGAATCGTATATGATTGTCAAAGTTCTATTGCCCGAAAGCACCATTTTAATCTAAGATTCATTGACCTTCGGTAGAGTTTTTTGCAAATTGCTTTGGATTCGTGCTAAAATATCGTTGGAAATCGCTTAACTATTTATAAAGGAGCTGAGTCATGGCTTTTGAACTTCCATCTCTTCCCTATGCAGAAGACGCCTTGGAGCCTCATATTGATGCCCGCACGATGGGCATTCATCACGGCAGACATCACGCCAGTTACACCAGCAACCTGAATGCGGCTATCGAGGGCACCGACCTTGATGGCATGAGCATTGAAGACATTCTCGGCAATCTTGATGCCGTGCCAGAAAATATCCGCACCGCGGTTCGCAACAATGGCGGCGGTTATGCCAATCACAGTCTCTTCTGGTCGATTATGAGTCCCGATGGCGGCGGTGAACCTGATGGCCCGCTGGCTGATGCGATTAAGGGCGCGTTCGGCAGCTTCGATGGTTTCAAGTCGGCCTTTTCGGGCGCGGCGGCGGGGCGTTTTGGTTCGGGTTGGGCTTGGCTGGTTGCCGAAGGTGGCGCGGTCAGCGTGTCATCGACGCCGAATCAGGATACGCCGCTGATGGCAGGCAAGACGCCGATTCTGGGCCTTGATGTTTGGGAACATGCCTATTACCTGAACTATCAGAATCGTCGTCCGGATTATATTGCCGCTTTCTTCAATGTGATTAACTGGGCGAAGGTCGCTGAACTTTACGCCGCCGCTGGCTAAGCCGACTTATCGTTTTCAGGCTGTTCAAAGGGCGTTACAATAGTAACGCTCTTTTTGCATTGGATGCCAGACGCCGTTTATTGCGGTGACAACTGAACCGCTGAACCGAAGGAGGTTTTGTGATGACAGACTATCGGATTGAGGTCGATTCCATCGGTGAAGTCAAAGTGCCAAGAGATGCGCTTTATGCCGCGCAAACGCAGCGTGCGGTTGAGAATTTTCCGATTTCGGGCATGAAACCCCTGCCGGCATTTATCTGGAGCATGGCGCTCATCAAACGGGCGGCGGCCGAAGTGAATAAAGACCTCGGCTTGCTGGATGCTCGGGTTGCCGATGCCATTATGCAGGCTGGCGACGAAATCCTCGCCGGAGGGCATCACGAGCAGTTTGTGGTTGACCCTTTCCAGGCGGGCGCTGGCACGAGCCACAATATGAACACCAACGAGGTGATGGCGAATCGCGCCAACCAGATTTTGGGGTATTCGGTTGCCGATGACGACAAACCTGTCCATCCCAATGACCATGTGAATATGGCGCAATCGACCAATGACACCATTCCGACAGCGATTCGGCTGGGTGTCTTGTGGCGTTTGGATGAATTGCTGGCGACCTTGCAGCATTTTGTTGATGTGACCCGCGGCAAGGCGGATGAATGGGATGATGTCGTCAAGAGCGGGCGGACGCATTTGCAGGATGCGGTTCCCTTGCGTCTGGGTCAGGAAGTTGGCGGCTGGGCAAAAGCGATTGAACGTCAAATCGAGAAAGTCAGGTTTGCGGCGGAGGGTTTGCGGCGCTTGGGGATTGGTGGCACGGCGGCGGGTACGGGCTTGAACGCGCATTCGGCATATCACGGGCGCATGATTGCCAAATTGTCTGAATTGACTGGCTGGACGTTATACGAAAGCGACAATCTGTTTGAGTCGATGCAGTCGATGCAGGATGCTGTCTTTTTCTCGGCGGCCTTGCGCAACCTGGCGATGGACTTAACGCGGATTGCCAACGATGTGCGTTTGCTTTCGGCAGGCCCCACGACCGGCATTGCCGAATTAACCTGTCCGACGGTGCAGCCAGGCTCGTCGATTATGCCGGGCAAGGTGAATCCGGTTTTGGCGGAGATGCTGAATCAGGCGATGTACCATATCATGGGCAACGACACGGCGGTCAATCTGTGCGGGGCAGCCGGGCAGTTCGAGTTGAATGTGATGATGCCGATGATTGCGCATAATTTGAATGAGATGATGCAAGTGATGATTGGCTCGGTGCGGGCTTTTACTGATAGGCTGATGGCTGGCTTGATATTGAACCGCGAGCGTACGGAAAGCTGGCTGTCGCGCAATCCGATTCTGGTGACAGCGCTGAACCCGATTATCGGCTATAACAATGGCGCGAAGGTGGCAAAGGCGGCGCTGGCGGAGGGCAAGACCGTGCGCCAGGTGGTGCTGGAGATGGGCTTAATGGAGGCCGCCGAGCTTGACAGGGCGCTGGATGCTTGGTCGATGACCGAGGGCGGCATTCGGGGATAGTCATTACTGGCAACACTACGACGCTGTAAAGCCATTCCTCAAAATCCAAGCTAATGGTGGCGATAAAAATCGACCGGAACGAGTGAAACGCGCGCTGAATCCGCACGAAGCGACTGCTTTGCTTGGTGTGATGCTAGCGATGTCGGATTCACAATGACGTCATGATTCGCTTGCTGGTCTACACGGGTTTGCGACGCTCGGAGCTGGTCGCCTTGCGCTGGACGGACGTCACAGAGGGGCTGAACACGGGCGCGACATTAGCAGATATACAAGCATAAGCGGGTCATGTCAATGCCGTGACTACGCTGTGCTATGCTCAAGCCACCTAAGCGGTGCAGCGGCGCCACCGGATCAATTTTCGCTTCGTGTGAGCATTCGTTGCCGCTGATGGTGATCATGGATGATCCTAAGCCATGCTTAAGCTACCGATGCACTGCAGCAACCCCATCGTATTATAGAGTACAATGTGAACAACAAATTCTCTGCACGTTATGTGGACCAGTTCGGGGCAGGTGACTATGGAAACAATCCGCACCTTGACACTGAACCGCGCTTCTAAAGAGGAACTTGACCAATGGTTGAAATGACAACTAATGTTGATACACCCTGGGCAGAGATTGAAGAATTGAAAAGCAGCACCATTTGGTGGTCGCTGTCGGGTTTATTTCTGGCAGCTATCGCGCTGTACGTGGTCGCGGCGGCTTTCCCGGATCCGATATACGGCACCCTACCCGGTGTCATTCTGCTGCTATTATCGCCTGCTGTCTGGCTGCTTCGGCAAACATCGCATTATCTGGTCGCTGCGTGCGTACTGGTAATCGGTTGCTTTGGGGTGAATCTATTGCTGATAACCTGGAGTGGTCTGGCGGAAGCGGTCGTCTTCCTGGCCTTGCCGGTGGGATTGACCGCAGTGTTGATTGGCCTGCCCGTCAGTATCGTCACGGCTCTCGGCTGCACCCTGTTCCTGCTGTTCAGGCTTGATGGTTCACTTCAGGTTGAGGCAGGTCTGCGATATGTGGCTGTCATCCATATCTGGGGAACGATTTGGCTGGTTTGGCTGACATCGCGCCCTCTGCTCTTAGCCAAGCAATGGTTTGAAGCCAGCTATAAGCAGAGCCGCGAGGCTTTGGAAGAAAGTCGGGATTATCAATTCCAACTCAGGCAAGCATTGGATGATCTGACAGAGGCACATCACCAGCTCACCCAATTAAACCGTCTGGCGCAGGACCTGCGCCGGCAAGCGGAGGAGGCGCGTTGCTCCAAAGAGCAATTTGTCGCCAATGTGAGCCACGAACTGCGTACACCACTCAATATGATCATCGGTTTTATCGAAATGGCTATGTACTCACCCGAAACCTACGGTCGAAATATCCCCCAATCCTTGCTGGCTGACCTGGAGATCGTGTTACGCAACAGCCGACATCTGTCGAGCCTGATTAACGATGTGCTGGACTTGAGCCAGATTGATGCCGGCCAAATGGCTTTGATGAAGGAACGCGCGGCGCTCAGCGAGATCATCGCCGCAGCGGTGACAGCCGTGCAGCCGCTGTTCAACTCAAAGGGCTTGACCCTGCGAACGGATGTACCCCAGAATCTACCTCTGCTCTACTGTGACCGTATCCGTATCCGGCAGGTCCTGCTCAACCTTCTGAGCAATGCCGGTCGTTTTACCGAGCAGGGTGGTGTGCGGGTGCAAGCGCAACAAGAAGGGAATCAGATTATCGTTAGTGTGGCAGATACCGGCCCTGGAATTAGCGCTGATGAAATAGACGAGGTCTTCAAACCGTTTCAGCAATTGGATGGCTCTATCCACAGTCACTGGACTGGCAGCGGCTTGGGCTTGAGTATCAGCAAGCACTTTGTGGAGTTGCACAAGGGCAGGATGTGGCTGGAGAGTGAGCCGGGACAGGGCGCCACTTTCTTCTTTCGTCTACCTATCGCCGAGGCCGTCTCACCGATGGATAGCGAGGTGATGCGGTGGTTTTCGCCACATTTGACCTATATCGAACGAACGCGCCTGCCGTCACTACCGGTGCCTCCGGATCGTCCATGCCTGATCGTCTTTGAAGACGGCAGCACCCTGAGCAGGCTGCTAACCCGTTACCTGGACAAGGTGGAGCTTGTACCGGTGACCAGCCTGGAGCAGGCGATAGAGGAGATCGAGCAGGTCCCGGCACAGGCATTGCTCATCAACGCGGCGTCGGTGAGTGAAAATCTGCTACGGGTTGAACAAGAGATCGCCCTGCCCTTCGGACTGCCAGCCATTGTCTGCTCCGTGCCCGGCAGCCGCGATGCCGCCGAATCCCTTGGGGTGTCTGATTACCTGATCAAACCCATCTCGCGGGATGCGCTGCTGGCTGTCCTGGATCGCCTCGGGTTGGATGGCAAGACTATCCTGGTTGTGGACGACGAGCCCGATGTCTTGCGGCTGTTCCGGCGCATGTTGGCATCGGCGCAGCGAGACTACCGCGTGCTGCGAGCGACGAGTGCCAGACAAGCAAAGCATATTTTGCGCGAGCAACAGCCCGACGTCGTCCTGACTGACCTGATCATGCCGGATATGGATGGCTTTCAGTTGATTGCGGAGATGCAGCAGGATCCGGCGCTGCGTGATATTCCCATCGTGGTCACTTCAGCCCGAGATCCATCAGGTCAGCCCATTGTGAGCAAGTCTCTGGCGGTAGTGCGGGGAGATGGGATAGCGATGCCCCAACTCTTGGCGACGATCGAGGCTCTCGTCAATACCCTGTCAGTTCAGCCGGTCAGCCTGGGCATCAAGGGCGGACAGAAGTTGCCGCTGGCTGAGGGGCTTGCTCAAGAAACCGGCGGCACCCAGGCTTAAAGCCAGTTCTCTTTGGGGCAAAATGGTACAGACGATGACGGGTCTGTCGCCGAGCTTGGGATGCGCCCGAAACCGACCTAAAAGCTCCCAGCCATCCACGTCAAGCAACAACACATCCAGCAAGATGATGTCGGGCAGGGACTCTTCAGCCAAAGCCAAGGACCGCCCGGGATCGCTTTCCCCCAAGAGACGGTAGCACGTATCCGCCGTGTAACGCTGAAGCAATTGCAGCGTGTCAGGATTGTCGTCAATAGCCAGCACCGTGATTTGATTCTCGGTTGGCAGCTTGAGACGGAATGTGAAAGCCTGATCCGCAGCCTCGTCCGAAACGACTTCAAGCTGCCCGTTGGAGAATTCGACAAGCTGACGCGCCACCCGTAAGCGTTCAAGCCCCATCTCTGGTTGGAGAGGCGAGACTGAACCATAACCCGCAATAGAGACATGGATATGCTCCGCCCCTGGCTGATTTTCCGCGCGGATGGCAAGCTGTCCCTCCGGCATCCAATCCAGCGCCGTCGTGAGTAGGTTCAAGAGCGCCTGTCGCATGGGCACCAGTTGCACCGCCAGCCGCGGCAGCGCTTCGGTCGCAGCGTAGGCTACTTGTAGCTTCGATGAGCGGATCATGGACCCGGCGGTCTCCAGAGCGGATTGAACTAGTGCTTCAACCTCAACGGATTCGTTGGGAAAAGCCCTCTGCGACCAAGCCAACTCCTCTTCCCGACCGAGTGCCAGCCGCTTCGGGACGCTGTTGGCTTCGTCCTCTTTCAGGCTGTACTGTGTCCAGAGCGTGTCTGCCAACACCATCACCGCCAGTTTTTCCTGCCGACGCAACTGGCGAACACTCAGCCCCAAATCGCTGCCCACTTCCAGTTGCGTGAACTGTTCTGTATAGCGACCGAAGAGGATATGATAATAGCGCCAGGCTTTTGATTGGTGTGGCACCTCCTCGCTTGGTTTGAGCGATTCGATGGCTTCAATCAGGATGCGCCGCAGCGCGATAACGGCATCTGCCCGCGAGTCCAGACCAAAAAGACTGACTAGGCGGCTGTCCCGCAGGACGGCCGGATCGTACAAGTGGGTTAGCGCCGTGCGCAACTCATTCTCGAAGGTACTGCGGCTGAGGCCCATCTTCATGTCCTCTCAAAGTCCTCTCGATGTCCTCTGAAAGTCTAAATTTCACTGCCCACAGGAATTCATCATATATACTATAAATGTATAAATGTGACAAACCAAATCCTTTCTTGCAATAAGCATAGCATAGATTGTTAGAGGAGAAGCAAGATGAATTACAAAAACTGTTTTGCCTTGGTGTTGATATTCACCCTATTAGGTACGGCATACGCCCAGGACCCGGTGCAAATCCTCTTTTGGGATCAGGTCTACGGCAACGCGGCCCAAGAGGCGGCAATGGCGCAGATCATCACCAACTTTGAAGAGGCGAATCCGGATATCGAAATCGTGCTCGAGACCATCGCCACCGACGTCATGCGTGACATTGCCAAGCCGTCCATCGAGGCGGGCGAAGGTCCCGACCTGATCTATTACGATGCCGGTCCAGGTTATGCTGGCATCCTCGCTAATGCGGGTCTGCTCCTGCCGCTTGATGAAGCCTATGCAGCCCACAACTGGGATGAACGTCTCATCCCGATTTCCCGAGCCTGGACGACCTTCGGCGGTCATGTCTATGGCGTCGGCCATGAGCTTGAGGCGCAGGGCTTGTATTGGAACAAGCGGATCTTCGCCGAGGAAGAACTGGAGTTGCCGACGACCTTTGCCGAACTGATCGAATTATGCGGGACATTGCGCGAACGCGGTTATGATGCCCCGATGGCGGTAGGCTGGGGGGATCCGCACGCGTTCCCGCTGGCGCACAATTGGTACAACATCCTCGCCAACTATGTACCGGTTGAGACGGTAGCGGCGGCGATTTCCGGCGAGCATCCCTTCAGCGATCCGGAGATCGTGGCGTCGATTGAACTTGTCACCAGCGATATGGTTGGAGCCGGCTGTTATTCCGATGACGCTTACGCGATCAGCTTCCTGGATGGCAACAACATGCATTACACTGGTGAATCGCCGATGATGCTGATGAGTACCTGGGCCATGGGCTTTTTCACCGATGAGATCACCGATGAGTTTGGCTTTATGGTCTTGCCGCCCATCGAAGGTCGGCCGCAGGGGATGATTCACTTGATGGGCTCCGCCTGGTTCATCTCGGCTGACACCGAACATCCGCAGGAGACCATAAGGTTCTTGGATTATCTGGTGTCTGCCGATACGATCCAACTCTGGATCGACGGGGGTACGCTCCCGGCCCAAGCCGGCGTCGACTACAGTCCTTACGAGATGCGTCCTGTGTACCGGGACTTCACCAACCTGGTCGCGACTTGGGACGGGCCGCTGGCTTACCATCTCGATGTGCTGACCCCGGCTAATTGGAACACTTTTGTGTTTGATAGTATGGGTGAGATACCGGCAGGCAGGATGACTGCCCAGGAATTTGCCGAACAAATGGATGTCGAGATGCAAAAGGCTGTCGAGGAAGGCAGACACGTGGATCTCACCGGGTAGCTGTTTCTACCCCCCTCAATCCCCCCAACGCATTGGGGGAGACTTGCCTGCGTCAAGTCGTATCGTACTCCCCTTCCTGATGCTTCGGGTCGCGTAGACACTGACCTTCGGGAAGGGTCCGGGAGATGGGGTTAGACGATAAGGGACGCGAAATGATTGACAGAATACGCCAATTCCTCGCCAGCCGAAAGCTGCGCGATGCCGCGACCGGCTACGCTTTTGTCATCCCGGCGCTGGCTGTGTACGTATTCTTCGTCGTCTATCCCTTCTTTTACACCATTTACCTCAGCCTCACCAAATGGGATGGGGCGAAGCCGGTCAAGGAGTTCGTCGGCCTGCTAAATTATGAGCAGCTTTTTGCCGACTCGCGGCTGTGGTCGGCGCTGAGTCACAACTTCATCTGGGTCGTCTTGGGCACGGTGACGCCTGTCGCCATCGGCTTGTTTTTGGGGGTACTGTTGTGGCGTGGCGTGCGCGGCATGGTCTTCTTCCGCACGGTGTATTTTCTGCCAGTGGTTCTGGCGCCGGTCGCGGTCGGCATCATCTGGAAGTGGATGTACAATCCGCGCTTCGGTCCCATCAATACGACACTGAAGGCAGTCGGTTTGGACTTTTTGGCGAAAGGCTGGATGGGGGATCCCTATGTAGCGCTGCCGGCATTGATTTTCGCCGGGGTTTGGGGCTATTTTGGCTTCTGCTTTGTCGTCATCATGGCTGGCTTGCAGAATATCGACATGGACCAGATCGACGCTGCGCTGGTCGATGGCGCCAACGGCTGGCAACGGCTATGGTACATCATCATTCCGGGGTTGCGGCATGTGCTGACGATGATCACCACCTTCACCCTCATTCTGGGTGTCAACGTCTTCGACATCGTTTGGATCACGACGCGGGGCGGTCCGGGGCGGGCGACCCATGTCATCGCCACCTTCACTTATACCACCGCTTTCCGCGAGAGTTACGTGGGTTATGGCGCGGCGTTGGCAATCGTGATGGCAGCCGTGTCGCTGGTCGCCTCTTTCATCTTTATCACCATCCGCGAGCGAGGAAATTAGCGACATGGCGAGCGCAGTTACAGTCAGGCCGCGACGGCCGAGGAATTACTGGATCGGCAAAAGCCTGCAATACGGCGTGCTGATCCTCTTTGCCCTCTACGTCCTGGTGCCGTTTTTCTGGGTGATCTCGACCGCTTTGAAGTCGAACTATGAGATCGCCCAAGACCCGCTCGGTCTCCCGCCGAACTGGCGCTTCGAAAATATCGCCACGGCCTGGAATCAGGGCAAGTTCGGCCGCTACTTCATCAACAGCGTCATCACGACCGTGCCGATTGTACTGTTGGTGGTCAGCCTGTCCTGCCTGGCTGGCTATGGCTTGGCGCGTCTCAAAATGCCCGGCCGCATGCTTATCTTTTACTTCTTCCTGATAGGGCTGATGGTCCCCTTCACGGCGATTATGATCCCGCTCTTCTACATCTTGCGCGACATCGGCGTACTGGGTACGTATTGGGCGATGATCTTGCCGCAGACGGCGATATCGCTGCCCTTCGGCATCTTCTTCATGCGTGCGTTTTTCTCCGGACTGCCCTATGACTTGACTGACGCGGCGAAGATCGATGGTTGTAACGATTTCGGAGTATTCCGGCGGGTGATGCTGCCGCTGGCGGGTCCCGCCGTCGCCGCCCTGGTCGTCTTTAACTTCATGAGCTCCTGGAACGCCTTCCTGCTGCCCCTGATTTACTTGCAGTCCGATAAGCTCAGACCCATTATGACGGGCATGATGTTCTTCACCACCCGCTGGGGCGTGGATTACAGCATGTCAATGGCTGGCACGCTCATCGTCATGCTTCCGATTATGGCGGTGTATCTGGTCTTCCAGCGTCAGTTCATCCAGGGTCTCACGGCTGGAGCGGTACAGGGATAAGTATTATGCAACTGTCAGCGCATCAAACTTTGCTGCCGGGAGATGGTCTCTTCGAGCGCTTTCAACGGGCTGCGGAAGTCGGCTTGGATGGCATAGAGCTTGCCTTTGGGCGCACAGCACGGGCCTACGACTTGCAAGCCGAAATCGAAAAAGCAATGAAAGCCAGCGGCTTGCCCGTCGGCAGCATCTGCGGGTCGTTTGAGGGACCTATCATCCATCCAGGCCCAGGCGAGCGCCGGCTGACTGACCTGATCCGCACGCTTGAGTTCGCTGAGGACATCGGCGCGGGTGGTGTCATCCATGTACCTATCTTCTCACCCGAATACCTGCCTGAACTTTCGCCGGCGCATCTGCCCGATCTGTCGCCAGTTGCCGATGAAGACACACTGATTACCCAACTGCTGATAGCCATGCTGGAAGAATTGGTCGAGCGGGTAGCCGATGGAAGCGCGGCGGTTTTTCTCGAACCCTTGAACCGCTACGAGACCTTCTATCTGAATACGGTCGGCAAAGCCGCCAAGTTGTGTCGCGCCGTCAGCCATCCTCGCATACAGCTTATGGCTGACCTGTTTCACATGAACATTGAAGAAGCAGATATGTCGGCCTCGATTCACGCTGTGGCGCCGCATCTGGGTCATGTCCACCTGGCGGACAGCAACCGGATGCTGCCCGGACATGGACATACCGACTTTGTGAGCGTCTTCCGCGCCTTGCACGAAATCGAATTTGAGGGCTGGCTGGCGCTGGAATGTCTGGCAACGCCCGGCGACCCGCTGGAGGATATGCGCGACAGCGTCGAGTATCTGCGGGCTTGCTGGGAACGCGCAGCACCGGGACACTAATTATTTATGCCGGGGCGACCCGGTAGATCGCCCTCACAAGCTCAAAAGGAAAACAGAATGCCAATAAAGGCTGTTTTCAACGAAAAACATGAAGTGGTTCTGCTGGAATACGACGAGCGTCCCCTGGCGCCCAATGAGGTGCGTATTCAGACCGAATACGCCTCCGGCAAGCACGGGACGACCATGCACATGATGGACGGCCGGTACCGACAGGGGCAGCGTTTGCATACCGACTTTCGCCTCTATCTCCCAAGCAATGAGCCGGATCCGGATCCTGTGCCTTCCAGTCAAGTCGGCACCAGCGGCGTTGGCACCATCATCGAAGTCGGGGCGGATGTCCGCGACTGGAATGTCGGCGATCGGGTATTCGGCTTCATGGATGTGAGCGAGACGAATATCATCACTGTGGATCGTCCGGCAGACTTTATCTGGCCCGGTTTTGCCTCGCCGTCGCCCTGGCTGATATGGGAATTGGGCGATCTCGATCCGCTATTGGCGCTATGCTTTGAGCCGGCTTATGTGGCAATCAATAGCATCCGCGAATCCAAGGTTCGTTTTGGCGACGCGGTGGCAGTTGTCGGGCTGGGCGCTATCGGTCTCTTGACTGTCCGCGTTGCCGCACTGAGCGGGGCGGAACTGATATTCGCCATCGATCCGCTGCCGAAACGCCGGGGATTAGCCGGCGACTATGGGGCGCATCATGTGCTCGATCCCTTTGCTGTGGATGCGGCGCTGGAAATCAAAGCGTTGACCGGTGGCGCCGGGGTCGATGTGGCGATTGAGATCAGTGGGCATTATTCAGCCCTGCATACAGCCATTCGAGCTACGCGCTTCGGCGGGACGGTCTGCCAAGCCGGCGCTTTGTCAGGCAACGCGGCGGATTTGTGGCTGGGTCGTGAATTTCTTCATAACAGCCTGAAGATGTTCGTTCCGAGTGGCAACGGCGCGATGGAGTACAAACCGGCCGACTACCCCTTGTGGGACCAGTTCCGTATCTTCGACACCATAGTGAGCAAGATGAAGCAGGACCAACTGACCGTACCAGGGCTCATCGCCCCGCTTGTCTCCATCGAGGACTTCCCTGAGATCTTCGAGTTGATCAAGCACAACCCGGGTGAGGTGGTCAAATATGGCGTCCGATTTTAAGTTATTTGATTAGCGAAGGAGTAGTGTGATGGTGACACGTGCAGCAGTATCAACAGTAACGCTAAGAATGGCTCTCGGTTTCCAGGCTTATGCCTTGGACATTGAGCGTAACAAAATGGTCGAGAAGCCGCACGAGCATGTCTCGCCGCCGCCTGGATATGAGTTCAAGCCGCCTGCCCTCACTCTGCTGGAGGTGCCGGCCGAGGTCGCCGCGCATGGTTTCGACTGTTTCGATCTCTCCATCTTGCAGATCCCCAGTATCGAGTGGGGTTATCTGGCAGAGTTGCGTTCCGTCTTTGAAGAAGCGCATGTGGAGATTTTCCAACTGCTCATTGATATAGGTGAAGTCGGCAGTAGCGATCCTGGCGAGCGCAGCGCCAGCATCAAGCTGACCAAGCGTTGTATGGAGATTGCCAGCGAGTTAGGGGCAAAGGGCGTGCGCTATGTACCGGGTTACACTGAACCCACAAAGGATAACATTCCTTCCTGGGCCGACGCCTTCCGCGAGCTGGCCGATTACGCTAAGCAATGCGGGCTACGGCCGGCAACCGAAAACTACAAAACTTTCAACACTGCTGCCGATGAACTGTTGCAAGTTCTCGAACTCTCGGAGCGAGACTATGGACTGATTGCCGATTTTGGCAACGCCAAGGGGCCGGACAAGTATGATACCTTGTCCAAGCTGCTGCCGCACGCGACCTCGATCCATGCCTGGGCTTTTCTTAACGAAGACGGCACGCTCAACAAAGAGGAGTTTCGGCGTTGTTTGAGGTTGGCTCGTGACAGTGGCTTTGACGGTCCCATCATGCTGCACGGCGCCTATGTGCTGGATAACTTCTGTTGGGCGCCGGATATTTGGTCTGGCGTCGACGTGCTGCGGGAGGAATTCGATTCCGTGTTCGGTGAAGATGACCAGGAAGGACAATAGCTGATGACAGCACCGATTCGCGTGACCGTCTGGAACGAGTTTTACCATGAGAATCCGACACATTGGGATTATGTGAAGCGGGGTTGGATGAGCCATGGCTATAGCGAAGAAAGCGCGATAGAAGAAACCGCGGGCGTCCAGAAAATCTACCCGGAGGGCATCCACGCCGTCATCGCCAGTCATCTGGGCGAGCAGGGATTCTCGGTACGAACCGCGACTCTCGATGAAAGAGAGCATGGCTTGAGCGAAGCAGTTTTGAACCAGACCGATGTCTTGCTCTGGTGGGGGCACGTGGCCCACGACAAGGTCGAGGATGCAGTCGCCGAGCGGGTCTACCAACGTATCGTGGACGAGGGGATGGGTTTCATTGCGCTGCATTGGGGAGCCGGTTCCAAGGTTTTTAGAAAGCTGATGGGCACCTCCTGCGCGGTGACACCGCGAGTGGATGGGGAGCGGGAACAGGTTTGGGTGGTCGAACCCGGGCATCCCATTGCCCGCGGCTTGGGGAAATCCTTTGTGATTCCGCGAACAGAAATGTATGGCGAACCCTTTGACATCCCGCCCCCCGATACGATCATCTTCATCAGTTGGTATCCTGGGGGTGAAGTCTTCCGCAGCGGATGCTGCTTTCAGCGCGGGCGGGGGAAGATATTCTTCTTCTCGCCGGGGCATGAAACCTACCCGATCTACCATCAACCTGAAGTCCAGCAGGTTATCAGGAATGCCGTGGGCTGGGCTGCACCGGCCGGCTAACCGGCGTTGCGGCTGAGACCCACGTTTTTTGTAAGTTTAGTATAGATTTCTTATTAAGGAGAAGAAAGATGAATTACAAAACTGTATTACGGCTTTTTGCTCTATTGTTGGTTTTCGTCCTTTTGGGCACGGTATACAGCCAAGATGAAACAGTTCAGATCGTCTATTGGGATGAGCCGCAGAGCGCAAAGGCTGAGGCGGTCATTGAAGAGATAATCGCTAATTTCGAGGTGGCGAACCCCGGCATCAATGTCGTCCGCGAAGTGATCGGTTGGGAAGTCCTGCGTGACATCGCTAAGACCTCCATTGAGGCGGGCGAAGGTCCCGACATCATGTACTACGATGCGGGTCCCGGTTATATGGGCATCCTGGCGACTGCCGGTCTGCTCTATCCGCTCGATGACGCTTATGAAATGTATGGCTGGGATGATCGCCTCGTGCCGACATCCAGAGCCTTTACGACCTTCGACGGCGTCGTCTATGGCGTGGGTCATGAACTTGAGGGCGGCGGCTTGTACTGGAACAAGACCATCTTTGAAGAAGAAGGCTTGGAGCCGCCGACAAACTTTGATGAACTGCTCGCATTGTGCGGTACCTTCCGCGAACGTGGCTATGACGTCCCGATGGCAGCCGGCTGGGGCGATATTGGCGGCATGGCGATTTCTCACAACTGGTATCCGATCCTGCAAAATTGGGTGGGACCCGATATGATTGCGGCGGCGATTTCCGGTGAGCATCCCTGGAATGATCCCGAGATCGTTAAAACGATGGAATTTGTCGCTGGTGACATGGTGGACGCCGAATGTTTTAGCGAAGAGGCGAACAGCATCGGCTTCCTGGAAGGCAATATGCTCTTTTACTCCAGTCAAGCGCCGATGATGCAGATGAGTACCTGGGCGATGCAATTCCTCACCTTCCAATACCTGATTGTTGATGATATCGGCTTCATGGCTTACCCGCCCTTTGAAGGCCGACCGGGCGCATTCAAGATGAGTCTGGGCGGCACCTGGGTCGTCATTGGCGATACCGAACACCCAGAAGAGACGCTGATGTTCCTGGACTACCTAGTGTCTGATGAGGCGCTGCCGCTGTGGATCGAAGCCAACTTGCTCCCGGTTCTCAAGGGTGTCAACTATGACGACTTTGACTTGGCGCCGGTCTACCGAGATTTCACCAACATTGTCTCGAATTGGGACGGACCCGTCGGCTATCACATCGATATTCTGACGCCGGCGCACTTCACCACCGTGATGTGGGAAGGCTTGCCGGAGGTGGCGGCGGGCAGACGGACGGCACAGGAACATGCCGACAACATGCAAACCGAGATGGATAAAGCCATCGAGGAAGGCACGAATTTCGATATTACAGGGTAGCTTTTAGCAAAGGCGCGGGGGAGTGGGGCGATCCTGCTCCTCTTCTCCGCTATCACCGAATGACTTGACAGCGTTTTTTCCTGCGTTAAACTCTCTCTGCGTGGCCGCTTCAGGCAATCATTCGGGCGCAGTTTGCCGCAAAAGTTGGCAGGCTGAGGCGGAAGGGGGTACTATTAAAGTCGCTTAAATTTTTTCAAACAAAACTTATTTGAATTAAGGAGAGAGAAATGACTAATCGTTCGCTTTTGAAAATTGCAGTTGTCGCTTTGGTTGCGCTGCTGATGCTGCCGGGCGCGGCATTGGCGCAAGACGCCACGCCAGTGACCCTGATGCACGGCTGGACCGGCGCCGACAACACCGAGATGCTGAACACCGTCTTCGACCGCTTCAATATGGAAAACGAAGACGGACTCGTCATCGAGCCGACCGCGCTGCAATGGGATGATTTGTTCACGCAGCTTACGCTTACCGCCGCTACTGGCAACCCGCCCGATGTGGTGATGTTCCATAACACGGAAGTGACCGAGTTCGTCAGAAAAGGCATCCTGCTGCCGGTTGACGCTCTGATGGAGGCAGCCGGTGTAGACCTCACCGGCGTGCCACAGAACATCATTGAGCTTAGTAAAATCGATGGCGAGTTCTACTGCCTGCCGGGTGACCTGCATCCGATGAACTTATATTACAACGTCGACCTGGTCGAAGTAGCTGGCTTGGATCCGGACAGCCCGCCAACCACCGGCGAAGAGTTCCTGGCTTGGGCAGAAGCAATGACGCTCACCGATGACGAAGGCATGGTGACGCAGTACGGCCTAGACCAGCCCTTAGGCGGTGCCCTCGGTCGCTGGTTCTTCCACACTTTGCTGTATCAATTTGGCGGCAGCTGGCTAGGTGAAGACGGCCTTGCGGCGGTCGATAGCGAAGCAGCCCATAAAGCGCTGCAATACCTGGTGGACATGCATGAAACCGGTTGGACAAGCATCGGCACGGGTTTCGGTGACATCAGCGCTTTCGATGCCGGGCGTGCGGGAATGATAATGGTTGGGCCTTGGATGGTCAATTCATACATCACGCGCGGTATGAACATCGGCTCAGCCGTGATGCCAACGTTTGGCGATGTCCCGGCCACCTGGACAAATACCCACTGCCTGGCGCTGACCGTGCAAGACAGCGACGCGAACTACCTCAATTCCATGAAGGTAGTGAAGTGGTTTCTGGAGAACTACGCCGAGCCGGGGATCAAAGTAGGCATCGTGCCGGTATTACCGGTCGCGCTGGCAGACCCCTACTGGACCGATCATGAATACGCCCAATACTATGCGCCCTTCGTCGAATCGCTGTCCATAGCCGTGATGGAACCGGCCATCGAGAAGTACACATCTGTCTTCTCCTTCGGCGGTCAGTCACCGCTGCTGCGCAATCTCGAGGCGGCCCAGGCTGGCGACAAAAGCGTCGAGGAAGCCTTGGCCGACATGAAAGCGGGCATCGACGAGCTCTTGCTGGACGAGTAGGGCGTTTCACGCAACGGTGCAAATGTAGAAACGGGCGATCTGTGGGTCGCCCGCAAGGTCGCTGTTGTCATCGGGAAGGTGCATCTTCTCCCCGATAATGTCATCATAAGCCCTGTGTGGAGCCCTTTGCATGAGCAGCGCCACGAAGCCAAAAGATAAACGCGCCACTTCGCGCTGGATAAGCATCAAGAATGACTTGATCGCCTACGCTTTCATGGCGCCATATTTGGTCCTCTTCATCGTCTTCTTGCTCCTGCCGGCGGCGGTCGGTGTCTATGCCAGTTTCACCAAATGGGGCATCATCGGCCAGCCTAAATGGATCGGGTTTAAGAATTACACCAAGCTGTTAAACAGCGAACTCTTCATAGAGTCGCTGGAAAACACGCTTTATTTCGTCATTTTGGCGGCCATTCCACTGATCGTTCTGGGCTTCCTGCTGGCGCTGCTGGTGCACCAGAAGCTGCGCGGACGCAATATCGCGCGCGCCATCGTCTTCCTGCCGCATGTCGTCAGTGTGGCGGCGGTGGGCATAATCTTTCAATGGATCCTGGAGCGCAGCTCGGGATTGTTAAATTATTATCTGGGCTTATTGGGCGTAAAAGAGCCGATCAACTGGCTGGGCGAGCCCGAGTCGGCCATGCCCGCCATCGCCATCACCACCATTTGGTGGACGGTCAATGGCAATATGATCATCTACCTGGCGGGCCTGCAAGATATTCCGGAGGACTTGTATGAAGCCGCGAGGATTGACGGCGCGGGCCGCTGGCAAGAGCTACGCTATATCACTCTGCCGATGTTGCTGCCCGTGAATGCCTTCGTCATCCCGCTGACAGTCATCGCTTGTTGGCGCGTCTTCGGGCAGGTTTTTGTCATGACCCGCGGCGGACCGCAGGGCGCCACCTTCACCGTCGCCCAATTCATTTATGAGACCGCCTTCGTGAACTTTAACATGGGTTTGGCATCGGCGGCCGGCGTCATCCTGATGCTCGTCACCCTTAGCTTCACCATCGTTCAGCTACGCGCTATGAAAGTGATATAGCATGGGCGAATCCTGGCACAACGACCTCGGCATCCGCGACGGGTCCCTCAACTGGGGGCGTCTGGCGCTCTATGCCATCATGATCTTCGTGGCCATCATCTGGGGCGCGCCCTTCGTCTGGATGTTCGTCACCTCAATCAAGCCGGATAACGAGATCTTCCGCTATCCGCCCACCTGGTGGCCGGACGAGCCGACCCTCATGTTCTACACGCTGCTCTTCGATGCCTTCCCCATGATGGACTGGTTCCGCAACAGCCTGATCGTGGCGTTCATCACCACCGGGCTGACCTTGATAACCAATATCCTGGCGGCTTATCCACTGGCACGCATGCGTTTTCGCGGGCGCAAGATCCTGCTGCTCATCATCCTTTCGACCTTTCTGCTGCCTGGCGAGATTCTGCTGGTGCCGCTCTTCCTGGGCATGGTCAAGTTCAACATGACCAATACCTACTTGGCCATCGCCGTGCCGGCCTCGGCCAATGCCTTTGGCGTCTTCCTGATGACACAGTTTTTCCTGACCATCCCGGTGGAATTGGAGGAAGCCGGGCGTCTGGACGGATGCAGCCGCTTTGGTTTGCTCTGGCGCATCTTCATTCCGCTAAGCAAGCCGGTCATCGCCACCGTTGCCATCTTCACGTTCGTTCGCAGTTGGAACGACTTCTTCTGGCCTCTCATCATCAGCAACACCGATGCGACCCGCACCGTGCCGGTCGGCTTGGCCGTCTTCGTTGGGCGCGGTCTCTCGATGCGCTTCGGCGTCATCATGGCGTCGGCGGCCGCGGCGACGATACCGGCCGTGATCTTCTTCCTGCTGCTGCAACGCTACTTCGTCCGCGGCATCTCCACCACCGGTCTGCAAGGTTAGACTCCTGCGAGTTGAGCGGATGCGCGAGCTACCATTTGTCGAAGAATTGCCGTTCAAAGGCTGGGATGGAGTCCATCTGAGCAACAGCCTCATCGACGCCGTCTGTGTCCCGGAGCTAGGCGGGCGTTTGATGCAGTTCAGCCTGGGACCCCAGGATTACCTCTTCATCAACCCGGAACTGTTGGGCAAACGCTTTAGCTTTGAAGAGCATACCGGCGATGGCACCATCGTGAACTGGAAGAACTACGGCGGGGACAAGACTTGGCCCGCGCCGCAAGGCTGGGACGGCGACGGTCAATGGCCCGGGCCGCCTGACCCCGTGCTGGATTCGGGGCGATATACTTTTGAAACGCGCTCGGATGACAAGCGCGTGTCCGTTGCGATGACCAGCCCGTCGGACGAGCGTTCCGGGCTTCGCATTCGCCGCGAAATCAGTCTCGGTCAATGCTCTTCGCGTTTGCAACTCGATCTGGCATTTGAGAATGTCTCGCGGCGTACTGTTCGCTGGTCGATTTGGGATGTAGCGCAACTGGCTTGCAACTCAATCGACAGTGGACTGAACGACGACTGCTGGCTGTATATCCCGACTGACCCCGCTCGTGAGCGAGCCTACGAGGTCATGTTCGGCGATGACAACCCACAATATCAACTGGATGCGGAAAGCGGACTGCTGGCAGTGCAGTATCAAGGCATCGTCGGCAAGATCGGCGTGCATAGCCCTGCGGGATGGATCGCCTTTGCCAATCGGCAGTCGGGTTTCGTGCTGTGCATGCAGTTTCCCTACCAGCCAGATGAGGCCTATCCCGACAATGGTGCGACAGTGGAATGCTGGACGGAATCGCCCGGCGCCCTCTCCCCGATACCCATAAGCTCGCCGGGTTACATCTTGGAAGCGGAAGTCCTGAGCCCGCTGTACACGCTGCAACCTGGTGAAGCAGTCCGTCATCATGTGACCTGGTCGGCGGCATATTGTCCCGCGCCAATCGTGGGTGTTACGGATATTGGTTGTATGCACCAGGCACTGCAAGGGGAAATCAATGAGGGCTGGGCGCGTTTGCAGGGCAGTTTCGGGTGTTTTCTGATGGGTCGGGCGGCACTCGAATGCCTCGACGAAGCCGGGGGTATCCTGCGCCGAAGGGACTTGGGACCGGTGTCGCCATTAGCCGCGCTAAATGTCGATGTGGTGGCACGAGTCGAAGATGGCACACACCGGATACGATTGGTGATCCTGGATGGGGACGATGCTCACGCTGGCACACTTGACAGTGTCGAAATAAGTGATCGCGCATAGAAGACGATTGGAGAATTGAGAATGATCGAACAATGGACATCCGAAAAAGCCAATCGCTGGTACGCATCGATTGATCCTATCTGCGGCTGTAATTATTTGCCGCGCACGGCGGTTAATTCCACGGAGATGTGGCAAGCCGAGTCTTTTGATCCCGACACGATGGCACAGGAATTGGCCTGGGCACAGGCGGCGGGATTTAACAGTGTGCGGGTTTTCCTGCAATTCCTTGTCTGGCAAGACGATCCGGCTGGCTTGAAAAGGCGCATCGATCAGTTTCTGGACATCGCCTATAGCTGTGGCATCAAAGCGATGTTCATCCTGTTTGACGATTGCGCCTTCGCCGGCAAGGAACCGTATTTGGGCGTACAGGATGATCCCGTTCCATACACGCACAACAGCGGCTGGACGCCCAGCCCCGGTTTGAAACGGGTGACGGATCGTTCCGTTTGGCCCGAACTGAAAGCCTATGTCCTCGATATCGTTGGAGGTTTCGCTGACGACGAACGGGTGCTGATCTGGGACCTGTACAACGAACCGGGCAATTCCGATTTGGGCGACAAGAGCTTGCCGCTGGTAGAAGCGACCTTTGCCTGGGCGCGCGAGGCGGATGCCCAGCAACCCTTGACGACATCGATTTGGAGATTGGATGACCACTACGCCATGTCTCAGCGAATACTGGAGTTGTCGGATGTCACGTCGTTTCATCACTACGGCGACACGGGTGTCGAAGCGGTCATTCAGCACTGTCAGTCCTTTGGCAGGCCAGTGGTCTGCACCGAATGGCTGCGCCGGGTAGTTGGTCAGACGGTCGAACTGATACTGCCGATTTTCGCGCGTGAGCGCATTGGCTGGTACAATTGGGGCTTGGTGGCAGGTCGGACGCAAACCTACCTCGACTGGCGTCGGGAACTGAACACACCTGATAACACGCTCTGGCAGCATGATATATTCCACGCAGACGGCAGGCCCTACAGCGCAAATGAGATCAAGCTCATTCAGTCATTTGCCTTTGGGGACTAGGGACACGGCAATCGTGTCATTGATTGAGCTTAGCGCACAGTGTTCGGCATTGCATACGGCGATTCAAGCCACAGTATGGAGGGGACGGTCTGTGCAGCCGGCGTCTACTAGGGTGAGGCGCGAGGCTTATGGCTGGGATGAATACCGCGCCTACGACAGTATTGTGAGCATGATGCGCCAGGGCCGGCTGACGGCTCCCGGCTTCATCCAGCCTCTTGTCTCGTTGGATGAAGGACCGGCAGTCTGGGACCTGATCGTGAACAAGCCGGAGGAAGTGGTCAAGTTTGGCATACGCTTTTGAGCTAATTCCTTAATTGAGAAGGGGGAATACAATGGTACGTGCAGGATTATCAAGTTTTTCGCTGCATCTGCCGGATGCCTTGGGGGATCCATGGTATGAATTGGACGATGACGGCCTTAGCGTTTCCGGGTCTTTCCGCCAGACGCCTACCCTCGACCTGCTGGATTTTCCAGCCGAGATTGCTGCACATGGGATCAATTGTGTCGATCTCTGCATTCAGCATATCCCCAATATCGAGCGTAGCTATCTAGCAGAGTTGCGTTCCGCTTTTGAATCAGCGAATGTGGAACTGTATCAACTGCTCATTGATTTAGGCGAGGTCGCCAGTACAGACTCAGCCGAGCGGAGCGCCAGCATCAAGCTGACCAAACGCTGGATGGAGATTGCCGCCGAACTGGGATCAACCGGGGTGCGGTATGTCCCCGGCGACACTCAACCTACGCCGGAGACCATTCGTTCGAGCGGAGAGGCTTTCCGCGAGTTGTTCGATTATTGCGTCCAGTGCGGGGTGGAGCCAGCCACCGAAAACTATAAGTTCTTTAACAATGAGGCGGACGACCTGTTGCAAGTTCTCGAACTCTCCGAGCGGGATTATGGACTGGTTGCCGATTTTGGCAACGCCGAAGGACCCAACAAATATGCTACCTTGTCCAAGCTGATGCCACGGGCAACCGCCATTCACCAATGGGTCGAGATCGATGAAGACGGCACGCTCAATGTCGAGGACTCTCGGCACTGTCTGAAGATGGCACGCGATAACGGCTTTGACGGTCCCATCATGCTGCTGGGTGGACACCCCTATGACCTCTACAGAGGAACACGCGATCTTTGGGGCGCTGTTGATGAACTGCGCGGGGAAGTGCAAGCTGTATTCAGTGAAGCTCTCCAGGGCGGAGAATAGCTTCATGCCAGAAGAACTGCGCGTGACCGTGTGGAACGAGTTTCGGCATGAGGATCCGAAACATTGGGATGATGTTAAGTCGCTTTTGATGCGCCACGGGATTAGCGAAGAACGCGCCATCAATGCAACCGAAGGCGTCCACAGCATCTACCCTGAGGGCATGCACACCGTCATCGCCCGTCATCTGAGCGAACAGGGGTTTTCGGTACGCACGGCAACGCTTGATGAACCAGAGCATGGTCTTACGGCAGCGGTATTGGCAGAGACAGATGTCCTTACCTGGTGGGGACACCTGGCACACGACGAGGTCAGCGATGAGATTGTTGACCGCGTACATGAGCGCGTGACCACGCATGGCATGGGTCTTATTGTGTTGCATTCCGCGCATTATTCAAAGATTTTCAGAAAGTTGATGGGCACTTCATGTATGTTGAAAACACGCGAGGCAGACGAGAAAGAACGCATCTGGGTGATTGAGCAGGGACATCCCATTGTCCAGGGCTTGCCCGAATACTTTGAGATTCCGCAAACCGAAATGTACGGTGAGCCTTTTGACGTTCCTGCCCCGGATACGCTGGTCTTCGTCAGTTGGTTCCAGGGTGGCGAGGTCTTCCGCAGTGGCTGCTGCTATCATCGTGGTCGGGGTAAAGTATTCTACTTCCGACCCGGTCACGAAACCCTGCCGATTTATTATCAGCCGGAGGTGCTTCAGGTTATCACGAATGCTGTAGGCTGGGCTGCACCTGCTGGTGGTCCCGAATTGATATTCGGCGATCATCCACCCCTTGAGAAACTGGATTAACGCAGAGCTAAAAGAGAAGGACATGAAACTGCTGACATACGATACCGGAAGCGGCCCGCGCTGTGGGGTTCTGCGTGACGATCAGGTGGTCGATGTAACTGCCCTGCTTGGCGCCGACCAAACCTTGCCCGATGTCCGTGCGTTACTTGAACTTGGCGACTCGCCGCTTGACCGCGTGAGGGACGCCCTGGCGAGGAATATCGCCGCGCCTGCTGTGCCGCTGCTGGACGCGGTGCGGCTGCGTGCCCCGGTGCTTCAGCCGCCCACCATACGCGACTTTATGAGTTATGAGGAACATGCCACCGGCCAGGGCGGCCGGACGCTGCCAGAAGCCTGGTATCGTCTGCCCGTCTTTTACTTTTCCAACACACTGCGTATCTTCGGACCGGGCGACGAGGTGCCCTACCCCTCGGCAGCGCAGCGTCTTGACTACGAGCTTGAGCTTGGCTGTGTTATCGGGCGCGAGGGCAGCGACATCGCGGCGGCTGATGCTCTCGACTATATCGCCGGCTTTTGCATCTTCAACGACTGGAGCGCCCGTGACCTGCAAATGGATGAAATGTCGGTTGGGCTTGGTCCAGCCAAGGGCAAGGACGCCGCTACTTCGCTTGGACCCTGGCTGGTCACGACAGACGAAATGGCGCCCTATCTGCGTGATGGACGGCTTCAAGTCAAATGCACAGCACGGGTCAACGGCGCCGTCTGGCTGGATGAGGGCGATGGCGGCGCCTCATATCACAGTTGGGCAGATTTTATAGAGCGAGCCTCCAAGGACAGCCGCATTGTACCGGGGGATGTCTTGGGCAGTGGCACGGTTTCGGGAGGTTCAATCCCCGAGGCGATCGCAAGGGGTTACGAAACAGCACGCTACTTGCAACCCGGCGATGTGGTTGAGTTAGAGGTGGAGGGGATTGGCATTCTGCGCAATACCCTCGGACCCAAGGAAAATGTGGATCCCGATTACCGCTACAAAGCCAGATAGAGCCGCCTCTGCCAGTGAACTTGGATAAGCTCCGACAGTTTGCTTCGATGAATCTCAGTATAGAAGACAGGATTTAGTTAGAAATGAAATCAGCAGGAAAATTCGATGTCATCATTGTCGGCGCCGGTATTTCCGGCATGTATATGCTGTATCGCATGCGTGAGCTTGGTTTATCTGCCCGCGTCATTGAGATGGGCAGTGACCTCGGCGGCACCTGGTACTGGAATCGCTATCCTGGCGCTCGCTGCGATACGGACACGATGGAGTATTCCTACAGCTTTGACGAGGATCTCCAGCAGGAGTGGGAGTGGCCGGAACGATACCCGACCCAGCCCGAGATTCTGGCGTATCTCAACCATGTCGCCGAGCGCTTTCATCTGCGGCCCGATATAAGTTTCAGCACGCGGGTCGATGCGGCTGTCTTCGATGAGGCGACCAAGCGCTGGCGGGTACAAACCAATGGCGGGGCGGTGCTGTCCGCCCAATTTCTGATTATGGCGACGGGCTGTCTGTCCGCGCCCAACATGCCGTCCATTGACGGGATGGAGACCTTCAGCGGTCCCATCTATCACACCGCGCGTTGGCCGCATGAGGAAGTTGACTTTAGCGGGCTGCGCGTCGGCATCATCGGCACTGGCTCGTCAGGGGTACAGGCGATACCGGTCGTCGCCCGGCAGGCAGAGCATCTCACCGTTTTCCAACGCTCCGCACAATGGTCTGTTCCAGCACGCAATCGCCCAGCTGATCCTGACTTGACCGCTGAAATCAAAGCCGATTATGCCGGCTTCCGCGCCCGCAATCGGCTGCAGTCGGACGCTCAATTATCACACATCCCCGCCAACGACTTTTCCGCCATGTCGGTCAGTGAGGAAGAGCGCCAGCGCATCTTCGAGGACGGCTGGCAAATGGGCGGCTTTCCCTTCTACAGGAGCTTCAACGATATTACGCTCAATCCCGAGAGCAACAAAGCGGCGGCGGATTTTGTGCGGGCGAAAATCCGCGAGATCGTGAAAGACCCCAAGGTTGCCCAGATGTTAATCCCTGCCTACACCATTGCTTGCAAACGCCCCGTCCTTGATAGCGGTTACTTCGAGACCTACAATCGATCCAATGTGCTGCTGGTCGATATCAGCGCCGCCGCCATTCAAGCGATTACCCCCAGTGGCATTCGGACTGCCGAAGCTGATTATGAACTCGACATCATCATCTTCGCTACCGGCTTCGATGCCATGACCGGCGCTTTGCTCAGGATCGACATCCAGGGGCGCAATGGGCTGACCCTGCGCGAAAAGTGGGCTGCTGGGCCGGTCAATTATTTAGGGCTGGGTGTCTCTGGCTTTCCCAACCTCTTTACCATCACGGGGCCGGGCAGTCCGTCAGTGTTGACCAATATGGTTGTGGCCATCGAGCACCATGTCGAGTGGGTGACGGACTGCATCAACTATATGGTCGAGCATAACCACCCCTGTATTGAGGCGACCGACGAGGCGCAGGAGGACTGGGTCTCCCATGTCAATGAGGTGGCCGGCAATACCCTGCACCATACCTGCCATTCGTGGTATTTCGGAGACAACATTCCCGGCAAACCCCAAGTCTTTATGCCCTTGTGGGGCTTCCCGCCCTACGTTGAAAAGTGCGAAGAGGTCGTAGCCAAGGGGTATGAGGGCTTTGTGCTGTCATAATGATGTGGCTATGGCGTGCCTCACGAAAATTAATTGTCAAAACGGAGATGCTGAAAAGTGATCGAATCGACAGCCCCCGAAAATGTCGGATTAAGTGCATCCCGGATCATTTCAACCGATATGTCGATGAAGGCAAATTGCCGGGCTATCTCATCCTGATTGTCCGGCGCGGGCTTTTACCGACAGGCTGATGGCTGGCTTGATATTGAACCGCGAGCGGACGGAAAGCTGGCTGTCGCGCAATCCGATTCTGGTGACGGCGCTGAACCCGATTATCGGCTATAACAATGGTGCGAAGGTGGCAAAGCGGGCGCTGGCGGAGAGCAAGACAGTGCGCCAGGTGGTGCTGGAGATGGGCTTGATGGAGGCGGAAGAGTTGGACGAGGCGCTGGATGCCTGGTCGATGACCGAAGGCGGGATTCGAGGGTGAGGGAGTTTGGGGAGAGTGGTCTGTTATAATGTTGACGTATTGTCTGAAATCGCAAGGCTGGACTTATCAGGATGAAGCTGCACATGATAACCAAGACCCAAGTTCACAGATTGAAAGAGAAAGATATTGATTCCCTTTATCGCTGTTTGCAGAACAGTACCTCACTGACAGAGCAAAGATTCATTCTGGAGAATCTTGGAAGACTCCCAAAGGATTTTCGCGGTGAAACCCTGCTTCCTTATTTGCAAGCTGAAAACGAAGAAACACGGTATTGGGCGGTCAAAAATTTAGGCAAGCTGGGAAATGTGGCTTACTTGAAACATTTGCGGGATGTTGCCATAGATGATAGAAGTTCTTCGGTAAGACGAGAAGCGGTATCGGCAATTGGTCGAATGCGGAGCGAGAGCGCAATTCCAACTTTGGTTAAGTTTTTGAGTGACATTGATCCTAAAGTCATCTTGCAAGCTGTTAGAGCTTTGTTGATATTTAAGAACAAAGATCGAGTAAAACGATGCCTGTTGCAATTGAGTTCACATCCAAATGAGCAAATACAGATGGTGCTAAAGACTGAGTTTGAAGACAAACCTGAAATTACAGATTATGGCAGGCATCCTGAATATCCCGATTATATGAAGAACTGCATCGTCAATGGGGATACCCGCGAGATCATGCAACTGCTGCCCGATGGCTGCATTCATCTGACTTTTACCTCACCTCCGTATTACAATGCCAGGGATTATTCGACTTACCAGAGCTATAAACAGTATTTGATGTTTCTGGCTGAAGTCTTCAAAGAAGTGCATCGCATTACCAAAGAGGGGCGTTTTTTGATTGTTAATACCTCTCCGGTGATTGTGCCACGGTTTAGTCGCAAATACTCAAGTACGCGCTATCCAATTCCATTTGATTTGCATACGATTATCAGTGAAATCGGCTGGGAGTTTGTGGATGATATTATTTGGGCAAAGCCTGAAGTTACGGTCAAGAATCGCAATGGTGGATTTCAGCAGCATCGCAAACCGCTTGGATACAAACCCAATACGACAACAGAATATGTAATGGTGTATCGGAAACAATCAGCTAAACTCATTGACTGGAATATGAAACAATACTCGAAGACAATCATTGAAGAAAGCAAAGTCGAAGGTGATTTTGAGACGACAAACCTATGGCATATCGAACCGACAAGCGACAAAGTTCACAGTGCCGTATTTCCTCAAGAATTATGTGACAGGATTATTCAATTCTATTCCTACGTGGGCGATCTCGTTTTTGACCCATTTGCTGGTAGCGGAACGTTCGGACAATCGGCGAAAAAACTCAAGCGGAATTTTTTCCTGACCGAGCAAGAAATTACATACGTACAACGAATGAAAGAAACAATTCTGCCCGATTTGCCCGATTTGTTTGATACAGAGGGTTTTACCAGATTTGTTACAGTAGATGAGTTTAGAGAATGGGTGGGGAAGGATTGATAGATGGCACTCTCAAATAATGCCTTGCAAAATGTATTGCGAATGATTTTGAAAAGCGAACATTATCGCAAAGCGGTCATTGATCAAATTACTGATGAATTTCTTCAGTTCACGGTACAGTATTTTAGAGAAATTTTTCTCGCAAAATATGATGGTAAAAAAATAGGCATGGAATGGTATAGGAAATACTTTCTGGAAGGACGATTCTCCACAAAAGAAACAGCAATCTATGCCGGTCTGAATGATAAAACTATCCGTAACATCTATGGAAGTTCAGCCAGAAACGTGGTTATTGAAGTGGCACTCGATTATCATAACGAACTAATTAACAAAGTGAGTGCTTTGGTCAATGATGACTTTTCAGATGTGGAGATTAACCTGACAATTAAATATAACCAAGCGAGTGTAGACTTAACTTTGAGCGAAACTTTGATTGTCGTCAACACATTAGGTGTAAAGAGATCACAAATCAGGGGTGGCGCCTGGAGCGGTCTGGGCAAAAAACTGGAATTGCCGCTCATGCTGACACTGGCAAAGCTGTATCGAGTGCCATCCAGGCACTATGCCGGTAAAGGTTTGAGCGGCGAAGGTCGGGATGTAGATTTCCATTTTATCGACCAATCCGAAAACCGCTATCTTTGTGAAGTCAAGCTGATGGGCAAAGGAAATCCAGAGAGCGCTGATGCCGCGATTGCCAGGGAGACGGACATTTTCATTGCTGACACGCTTTCATCATTGAATAGGGAACAGTTGCCACAGCGCAACTGTCATTGGGTAGAATTGAGAGCAGACGAAGGCTACAAGAAAATTTTTGAGGTTTTTACCGAACTTGACATTCCCTGCGTCGAATTTGACGGCAATCTGGGCCAAGCCCTTGACAGTATCATTCCAGAAGTTTTTGCTGAAATCGAACAAGCAAAAACAAAATAACAACCCATTAGATGAAGGAGGTGAGTATTGTAAGTAACTGGTTAGCCAAAGAGTGTTATTTTGTTCATATAAGATTCAGAAATGAGGAAGAACATGAGAAAAGTATTGCTTTTTGTTTTGATCTTGTCGGCATTGCTTGTGGTTGGCAGCGTCCTGGCGCAAGACCAGCCCTTTGCCGGCACAGAAATAGTCGCCACCTACATGCAATCGGGAACGTATGATGTTGGCGCGGAAAATATCGAAGCCAGCTTTGAAGACGAAACCGGCATCCAGCTTGAACTCGTGGCTTCGCCTTGGGCGGTGCTTAATCAGAACCATATCACCGACCTGACCACCGGCACCGGCGAGTTCGATGTCATGTCCG
This sequence comes from Aggregatilineales bacterium, assembly GCA_965214515.1. Lineage (GTDB taxonomy): Bacteria > Chloroflexota > Anaerolineae > Aggregatilineales > Phototrophicaceae > UBA6055. Next base: position 1,139,294 of record OZ243955.1, on the reverse strand, counting down.
GTGAGTTTTGGATCGCCAGCGTCTACGACCGCATGCTATCGCTGGATGAGTTTGTCGAGCGCGATGAGTTCGGCGGCGATTATATCCCGACCATCTGGCAGCCAGGTCCCTCCGGCTTTTTCGACGGCAGTCGCATTGGCATTCCTTACAGCGCCGATGCCTATGGCATCATCTATCGCCAGGACATCTTTGAAGAAGCCGGCATCAGTGCCGACTGGGAGACATGGGACGAATACATCGCAGCGCTGGAGGCCCTGGCGGCGCATCTGGAAGGCACTGATATTGCGCCAAGTGTCTTTGCCTGGGGCGCAGCCGAGCAGACGCCGTCCATATTCCTAGGCATGTATGACGGCTATCTGGTGGATGCCGATGGCAACTATGCCCTGGAAGAGGACAAGGCGATTGCTGCCTTGAACCAAATGCTTAGCCTGTTGGATTACAATCCGGAAGGCGCTACCGCCTTGAGCATTGATGAGGCTAATTCCGTCTTCCTGACCGGCAAAGCTGCGACCATGATTTGCTGGGTGAGCTTTGTCCGCGCTTCGGCACAAGACCCCGATTCTTCACTGGTGGTCGATCAATGGCAGACAGCGCGTTTCCCTGGCCCCGGTTTCCCCTTCCTTTCGGCATGGAATCTGTTCATATCGTCATATACCGATAACCCGGATGCCGCCTGGGAATGGATCAAGTATTACATCAACCCGGAACAGGCTCAGACGAGGTTCGTCGAATTGGGCGTTGGCTCTCCCTATTTGAGCACGTATGAAGACCCGGAGCTTATGGAAAAATACAGCCATGATTTCCCGGCCATGGTGGAGAATCTCAGGCACGCGCAGTCAGTCCCCTGGGTGTTTGAAGCCTTCGAGATTTTCTTCCGCAACACCAGCGAACTGGTGATCGGCGCTATTGATGCTGAACAGGCGCTTGCCAATACGCTGGCTGGCTGGTCAGAAGTGACTGTTCCTGAAGCGCTGGTGCAATCCGCGGCCGCGCAGGGACAAATGCAGGAATAAGCCTGTTCCCCTTGAGCAGGCCGTCTGATGAATCATTCTCGAAATCCGACAGCGGCGGGTAAGCCGTCCAGCTGGCGTCGCCGCCACGATTTGCCTTGGCTGATTGCCTTTGTGCTTCCAGCTTTTCTGGTCGTGGTGGCGGTGCAGTTTTATCCCCTGGCTTATTCCGCCATTCTTTCGGTTCAGGAGTGGTCTTTAACCAAGTCGCAATCACCTGAAGGTTTTGTCGGGCTGGACAACTTCGTCGAGCAACTCACCGATGAGACCTTTCGGCGCTCGGTACGCAACAGCATCCTGATTACCGGCGGGGCAGTTGTTCTGGAAATGATCCTGGGTGTCTGCCTCGCCTACCTGACGATGGGTTCAAGCTGGCGAATGCGTTCGATACGCACCCTGCTGATCTTGCCCATGGTGATCGCGCCCGTCGCTGCCGGCACGCTATGGCGCATCCTCCTAAACTCCCGCGCCGGCTTGGTCAATCATCTCCTCAGTCTAATCGGCATTCGGGGTCCTGAATGGCTGGCATCGCCGGATTGGGCGATAGTGTCCGTCATTTTATTGGATACCTGGCAATGGACGCCCTTTGTGCTGCTTGTCGCCAGTGCAGCCATTGCCAGCATTCCCGACGATCTGCTAGAGGCAGCGGCAATCGATGGCGCATCACGCTGGAAGATCTTTTGGTTTATTGAACTGCCGCTGCTAAGGTCGCTGCTGCTACTAACCCTCGTCTTCAGAATGCTGGACTCGCTGCTGTCACTGGATTCCATTTATTCGCTCACCTTTGGCGGCCCTGGATTCAGCACCTATACCATGACCTTTTACATCTACACCCAAGGGCTGCGCAACTTTAATTTCGGCGAGGCAGCCGCTGCATCTTGGCTCTTTATGGCTTTTGCCAGCGTGTCGATTGGACTTGTATTCTGGTCGCAGCGTCGGGACGGGCAAACGGCATGAAAAGCCAAAACAGGTCTCTCAAGCGATTGGTCTTGTCAGTCTTGCATGGACTGATCCTGTTCATCGCCTGCTTGATTGTGATTGTGCCGCTGGGATATTTGATTATCAACAGCATCAAGCTGCCGCGCGAATTTCTGACTATCCCGCCAACGATTTTTCCAAGCGAGGTGACTTTTCAGCATTACCAGGAGTTGATTGATGACCCCAAGACGATTAAGTTTTTTCGGAATAGTCTGACGGTGGCTTTTTGGACAACGGGCATCACCATTGCTTTGGGTACGCTGGCGGCCTACGGGCTGGCTCGTATGAAATTGTCCGCCAAATTATTAGGTTTTGTGACCTTCGTATTTTTATTTATCCGCTTTTATCCCCGTGTAACAACCGTCATTCCTTTTTTCTTGGTCATGCGCCAATTTGACCTTTTGGATACCGTCTGGGCAATTATCATCGGGCATCTGGGCATCACTATCCCCTTTGTGACCTGGCTCATGCTGGTTGTCTTTCAGGATTTACCAAAGGAAATTGAAGAAGCGGCAGTCGTTGATGGCGCCAGTGTCTGGCAGCGTTTCTGGCGGGTTGTCCTGCCGATAACGATGCCCAGTGTTGCCGCGGCCGCTATCCTGACCGCGTTTCTGTCCTGGAACGAATTTCTCATCGCTGCCAGCGTCGCCCGCCGCCAGGCCAGCGTTTTATCCATTGCGGTCGCCAGTTTTGTCAGCGACAAAGGCATCCAATGGGGCCCGATGGCTGCGATGAGCGTCGTGATGATTGTACCGATGATTATATTTGCCCTATTTGCCCAAAAATATCTCATCAAAGGGATTACATTTGGCGCGGTAAAGGGTTAAAACCTGGCGAATTTTCTGTATGATTATGCCGAAGATTGTTGATGAGATTGAACAGGCGAGATGATAGAAATGAATAGCATAAATCGAGACAGGAAAGTATGAACAGACAGCAAGCATGGGAAATTGTATGTGAGTTTGTGCAGGCGGCCAGCTTGCGCAAGCACATGTTGGCGGTTGAGTTTGCGATGCGTGCCTATGCCGAGCATTATAACGAAGACCCCGATTCCTGGGGATTGGTTGGGCTGCTGCATGATTTTGATTGGGAGATTCATCCCTCGCTGGAACAGCATCCGATGGACGGGGCGCCCATTCTGCGCGAGCGCGGGCTGGCTGAAGAGGACATTCGCACCATCTTGAGTCATGGCCCGCTGGCAGCGGATGACCGCGTAACTGTCCGCGACAAGGCGCTCTATGCGGTGGATGAGCTAACCGGCTTGATTACGGCGGTGGCGCTGGTGCGTCCGAGCAAGGACATCCGCGATGTCAGGGTCAGGAGCATCAGAAAGAAATGGAAAGACAAGGCATTTGCGGCGGGCGTCAATCGGCAGGATGTGATTGATGGCTGCGCCGTGCTGGGCGTTGATGTCTGGGGCTTTCATGTGCCGCTGGTGCTCAAGGCGATGCAAGACCACGCGCCAGAACTGGAATTGGATGGCAGCAGGGCGCGGCTGTAGCGGGACGGCTCTGCTAGGCGCGGACGTGAACGGGTGTGCCGATGCTGGCAAAATCGTAGAACCATTTTGCATCGGCGTTGGTCATATTGACGCAGCCGTGGCTCATGGGCTGACCGAAATTGTTATGCCACCAGGTGCCGTGGAAGCCGTAGCCGGCATAAAAGTACATGACCCATTCCACATTTTCCAGGTGATAGTCGGGGCCGGACATGGTTGTTGAGCGGTATTTGCGTTTGATGGCGAAATCTCCCTGCACTGTTGGGGTGTCGGGCAGTCCAGTTGATACGCGGGCGCGTCTCTTCAGGGCACCATCTTCATAAGCGTAAGCCATTTGCGTATCGAGCACCACCACTAGCTCACGCCCCTTGCCCACGTGGGCGCCGGGGTGATTGGTGTCAAAATTGTGGACATCCAGCGAGCCGTCGCCATAGGCTGCCAGGTCGCTGCTGTTGGGGATGACCAGGACAGTGCCAGGGTAGATGGTTTTGGGATTGGAGATGCCGTTGAGTTCGGCAATGGCTATCCAACTGATGCCCAATTTGTATCCAATTTGCGAGAGCGTTTCGCCGCGCTGTACAGTGTATTGCTGACGGGATTCGGATGGAGCGGCGGCATCGGGGGCGCTGCTATTTGCTGCGGCAACCGAGTCGGGCGTCCAGATGCGCAATTCTTGCCCGAGGTCGATGCGATGCGGATTGATGATGCCATTGACGCGCATCAGGTCGGCAAGGGTTATGCCGTACTGATTGGCGATGATGCTCAAGACTTCGCCTGGCTGGACGATATGCGTGATGAGGCTGGTTGCAGTGGATGGCTGGGCGCTCGCATTGTTTTGGCTGGCTGCGGCTGGAAGCGATGCGCCAGGTATCGTCAGTTCCTGCCCAGGGTGGATAAGGGATGTATGCAGGTCATTGAGCGCTTTGAGTTCTTGCAAGTCCACGCCATACTGTTTGGCTATCTCGCCCAGGATTTCGCCTCGCTGAACGATATGGATAATCTGGCGGGATGCGCCGGGTATCGCCAATTCCTGTCGGGCGTAGATTACATGAGAATTGGCAATGCCATTCAGCGCCGCCAGTTCCTGCAAGTCCACGTCATAATGCAGGGCAATCCAGAGCAGAGTTTCCCCGGGCTGGACAACATGCGTGAATTGCGAGCTTTGCGCATGAACTGAAGGGGCGAACAGACCAAGGATAAAACCGATGGCAAGCAGTATGCTGCGTGGTTTCATAACCACTCCAAAGCCAATGATAAACACGAGCGACATTTAACTGACGATTCATTATAATGCAGAACAGCGATTTGAGTATGATAGTTGATGAATCGTAGGTTTGTTTGTAGAATGCCTGAGCATCGCAAGCTGAAGTCTTGTAGCAGCTTGCGATAATCCGTTATACTTGCGAGAGATGATTGATTTGTATTCGGCAATGCGGGGAGGACACTTGTATGCCTGAGCTTATCACGAAATGGCATCGGTGGCGGCGATTGAATTTGATGGTGCTGTTCAGCATTTTGCTGGTCTGTTTGTCGCCTGTGCTGGCGCAGGGTGGAGACCGCATTCTGGCTCCGGGTTCAACGTTATCCGGCGCATTGGGACCTGATGAGACAGCGACTTCGTATGTTTTTGATGCGCCTGCTGGCACCAGAGCGACCGTGTCGCTGGTCAGCGCTGATGCGCCTTTGGCGCTGCTGATAAGTGACGCCAATGGCAACACGGTCGCTCAAGCGCTTGATCCGGCTGCTGGCACGGTGCAGGCTGAAGGGCTGCTGCTGGCAAGTGGCGGGCGTTACTTTGTCGTCGTTTATTTTGCGCCTGGCAGCGCTGCGACAGCATCCGTTTTTGACCTGTCGCTCTCGTTTGATGAGCTTGCGGCAGCTGCCGAAGCCGACATCGCAGCCCCCCCGACTGAAGCCATACCCGACCAAGTCCCGATTGCCGCTGGCATTCAGGTGAGTTTAGACTGGCGCGGGTCGGCGGATATGAACTTGCAGGTTCGAGACCCGGCCGGTGAGACCTTGTATTGGGATTCGCGCACGACCAACAACGGCGGCATCTTTGGATTCGATGCCAATGGTTTGTGTGAGGTTATCAGCGAAAGTCCAGTCGAAACCGCGACCTGGCAGCCCGGCTTTTTGCCGACAGGCAGTTATGAAATCCTGGTGTTTTATGCGCAGGTCTGTGATGCCAGCGCGTCGTCCGTGCCTTTCTCGGTTCAGGTGGCGGTCGATGGCGTCGAAAGCGGGGCGGTTGAGGGCATCCTTGCGCCGCCGCAGCCAGGACAAGACAGCGTTTATGTCGCGCGGTTTGAGATTGACGGCAATGGCCTAGCGACCGTGCATCCTGGCGGCGTCTATCCCGATTCGAGTTTGACGCTGCTGCCAGAGGCCTTTGATATTTCATCGGATGTTCCGCTTGCCATTGAGCGCAACACGCCCATTACAGGCGAAATCAGCAACCAACAGTCCTTCGTCACCTACGCATTTGTCGGCACAGCCAACGAGGTCATCTCGGTGGATATGCAGGCGCTGGGTCCGAATCTGGATACGCTGCTGCAAATTGTGGATTCAAGCGGCGCACTTATTAGCGTCAATGACGATGCCAACGCAACCACCGACTCCTTCATTGAGAATACCCGCTTGCTGGAGAATGATACCTATACGATTATTGCGACTCGATATGGCAAGGAGTTGGGCGGCACGGAGGGGCAATTCCAATTAACCCTGTCGGGTTCCGCGGACAATGTTCCCTTGGAATTGACAGAACTGCAGCTGCCTGATGGTGATATTGAGGTAACCCTGCTTTGGGGAACGAGCGCTGATTTGCAATTATTGGTGCGCGACCCCATTGGCGAGGTGGTGTATGATGATGTGCCATTCAGCAACAGCGGCGGCATTTTGGGGGAAGATGGCAATGTCAACTGCATTCCGGCGGATACGGCGGCGCCAGTTTCATACATTTATTGGCCCCCTGGTCTCCTCCGTCCGGGCGCGTATGAGGTGGAAGTCTGGTATCAGAACGCCTGTGCCGATATTGCCGTCCCGACTGAATTTACGCTGGTTGTGGAAGTCGATGGCGAAACCATTGATGTCGAACGGCGGCTGTCGCTGCTGGGTCAGCGATTTGTCACCAATTTCACGATTATGCCTTCGGGCTTAGCGACGGCTGGCACGGGCGGTTTTATTGATGGCGGCAGTGAGACCCTGCCGTACCGACCGGAGATTTTGTCAGCGCCGGTCATCCTTAGCGGTCAAGCGGTGACAGGTGTCATTACCCCCGCGAATACCTTTGACCTTTACAGCTTTGATGGCCTTAGTGGGGAAAGGGTGACCATCAGGATGTCGGCATCTACGCAAACCCTGGATACCAACCTGTACCTCATCAGCCCCAGCGGACAGGAAATCGCTGCCAATGATGATGGGGAGCCGAGCCTGCTGGGAGCGACCGGGCTGCCCACGGATTCGCTTATCAGCGAGGTGACGCTGCCAGAAAATGGTCCTTACACCATCATCGCAACCCGATTTGCGACCCAGTATGGCGGGACTATCGGTGGATATACGCTCAACATGACAAAGAACTAGGACGAAAGCGGCGCTTTCCTGTTTGCTGTCCATGTTTTACAATCTGAAAATTGTAGATACACTATGCAAAGTTGAATGCCTCTGTTATGATGCACAGACCTGACCGCCAACCCTTGTTTGAAAGCGAAACTGTATGAAGCGCCCTGTGTTCATGTTATTTGCTGTCGCACTGGCCTTTGTGTTTGCTGCCTGTGCGCCGCCTGCCAATCTGCTGGATGAGACTCAACTGAATGACATCAGTTTTCTTTCGGGAGAACCCTGCGCCGCGCCCTGTTGGAATAACATTATTCCGGGTGAAACCAGCTATCGGGATGCCAAAATACTGATTGAGGATGACGGACGATTCGGGAATATCGACGAACCTGAACCAGAAGAGGGCAGCAGCATCCGCGGATTTAGATTTTCTGCGAGCGAGGCGCAAGTCTGTTGCGAAATCATAAGCATGGATGGTGAAGTTGTTAGTAGGTTGGTCTTGCAGCTGGCGCCAGTGATGATATTGGGAGAGGGGCTGGAGCAGTATGGCGACCCCGATTATCTTTTGGGCAGTCAGGTAAGCGAGGACCAGGCGTATATGGCGCTGATTTGGACGGATGTTCCGATGGTCGTCTTTGTCTTTGTTGCGGGCGCTGCCGAAGGTGAGCTTTCCCCTACCAGCGAGATTATCAGCCTGATGTACATGCTGGAATCGGACATGCAGTCGGTGATTGACTGCGCCAGTTTGTATGTTTGGGAAGGCTATCTGTCGTATGCCGATTATATTGATGAGGACTACGACTTTGTGGGGCCGGATGTGGGCAATGAAGATGTCTGCGGGAGCGCAGGCAGTTAAGCTGTGGTTGGTGTGAGAATAAAGTTTCTAAGGATTGGGGCAAGATGGCAGAAGAAACGCAAAGGCAGTTACCGCTTGGAATTGGCGCGGAGGTGAAGGGCAGGGTCAGGCATCTCGGCATGTACGGCGCCCTGGTCGATATTGGGACAGGGCAGGATGCTCTGCTTCATATCTCGCAGCTTGCCTCCGATGAAGGGCGCAAGTTCGAGGAAGTTTTGCAGGCAGGCGCCGAGATTACGGCTTATGTCTACAGAACACGTCAAGACGGTCATATTGCCTTGACGCTGGAAAAGCCTCCTTTGGTGCCTTGGCAGTCCATCAAGCAGGGCAACCGATACATCGGGGAAGTGATTCGCATCGAAGACTTTGGCATTTTTGTGGATTTTGGCGCGGAACGGCCGGGGATGGTGCATGTATCCGAGATGGCTGACGGCTATGTCAAGTCGCCCGCTGATATTGCCAGCGTCGGACAGGAAGTCGAGGTGCGCGTCTTGAAGAAGAGCGGTCGTCCGCGCCAGATTGATTTGTCCATGAAGCCGACGGCTGAAGAAGTCGAGATTCCTGACGATGATTTGGATGGAGAGGACGATATGCCAACTTCGATGGCGCAGGCATTCCGCCGCGCTATGGAAGGGCGCAACAATAAAGGCACGCGCATCCGAGCCAGAGCTGCCAAAGGTGATTATCGCTCGCAGCAGGATGACATTGTTGCCCGCACACTCCGCAGTTCGCAATCCTGAAGCTGGCGGCTCTCATGCAGACATTATTCTTCTGCCGCCATCTCCTGATAAAGCCGATAACAGATGAGCGCGAACAAGACTGTAAAATTGATTTCGTGCGACAGACACCAGGGACAGAGAGCCTGAAGCAGAGCGAACTGTACAAACACCAGCCACAGCGAAAATAGCCACGCAAACAAACCGACTCCAAAGGCGAGCAGTTTGCCGTACTGCCGCAAGAATTGGATGCGGTCTTCCAATACAATGATGACTCCGAGCAGCACATAAGTGAAAAATCCGAGCCAGGCTATCGGGATGCCGCCCAGTTCGGAATAGATGCTGTTCAGCACGACATCACAGTTAAAGGGGCCGCTTTGGATGCAGACCGAAGGCACATCGGTGAGTTTGAGATAACTCAAGTAGCCGCTGACAAACAGCCCAAAGAGTATGGATAACAGTTGAAGCTGGCGCGAGGCTATGAAGGGCTTTTTGGCTTGAGCATTGGCGTCTGAAGCAGTCATCAAGTCTCTCTTATGTACTGGCTTGGTTGAATGGGCGCAATAACAAGACCGGCAGTTCTGTGCCGGCGGGAACGAGCCGCTTGCCTTCGGGTATGATGACCAGACCGTCTGCCAGAACCATCGACATCAGCGCTCCTGAACTTTGAATGCCAGTTGACCGGGCGATAAGCTCGCCATTCGTGCGCGACAATGTTACCCGATTGTAGCTGCGGCGTCCATCTGATGGCATATCGCTGGCGATTTTTGCCTTGATGATTTGGGGCTGATGGACGCGGCCGGCGATTTTCGCCAGCGCCGGGCGCACGAATATCTCGAAGGTGACCATTGCCGAGACCGGGTTGCCGGGCAATCCAAAGAAGGGTATGCCTTGAATCGTGCCATAAGCCAGAGGTTTGCCCGGACGCATATTGATGCGCCAGAAGTCGATGTTCCCCAGTTCATTCATAACAACTTTGACCAAATCGGCGGCGCCAACCGAAACGCCAGCGGAACTGATGAGCATATCGGGCTGCTGTGCCAGCGCCTTGCGATACAGCTTGCGAATGGAAGCCAGCGAGTCCCTGGCGATGGGCAGGCGCAGTGGAAGCCCGCCAGCTTGATGGACAAGACCGGCGAGCGTGTAGCTGTTGGTATCGCGGATTTTGCCGGGTGTGAGTGGCTGGTCAATGTCCGCCAGTTCGTCGCCAGTCGTTAGGATAAGCACTTTGGGCTGGCGGATGACCTTGACTTGCGTTTGACCGACAGCGGCCAGCATACCAAGTTCGGCTGGTCGAATCAGGGTGTTGGCCGCCATGACCGTGGCGCCGCTGGGGATATTTTCGCCAGCGCGGCGGATATTAGCGCCTTCGTCAAGGCTGGTGAGAATGTCTATCCGTGGCGGTGGCGTGCCTGAATCTCCTTTTTGCCAGCTATCGTTAGTGTCTTCGACGGGTACGACTGCTGTTGCGCCGACAGGGATGGGCGCCCCGGTCATAATACGGGCTGCCTGCCCCGTCTCCAGGGGGGCTGTCGGCGCGGCGCCGGCGAGGATGTCCATAACGACCGGCAGCGTGACGGGATGGGCCGCGCTGGCGTCTTGGCTGTCCGCAGCATGAATGGCGTATCCATCCATAGCCGAGTTGTCGAAGGGAGGCAGGCTGATGGGGGAGATGATGTCTTCGGCAATGATGCGGTCCAGCGATTGGGTCAGGGGGACGGTTTCAGACCCAAGTCGGGTCATATCGCCCAGAATGTTTGTCAGCGCCGTGTCTACGTTGCGTAACTGAGGCAAAAGCAAGCTCCTGATTGATCATCATAATGGCTCATTATAGCATAAAATCGGAGTTTGACAGGCCGTCATTGGAAGATTTATGAGTCTTTTATGAATGGTCAAGCAAAGGCAGAAAGGGATATTAAGAGGTCAAGAAAGGTGATAAAAGGCGGGGGGGGGGGCAATATCTGGTTTTCCCTGTATTTTCGTGGCTTTTGGGTCTCCAATCGCTTGACATCCGAAAGCGCAGGTGTTAAACTATCAATCAGTGCGATGTCATTACTAACTAAGCCAATTTTGTTTACCAGGAGGTAGTCAATATGAAGTTGTACCTGTCGCGTTCTTTCTTTACTTTATTTTTATTTGTAGCCTGTGTGGCGTTGGTTTTGCTGGCACAGGGCGGGCCTGTCCAGGCATGTGGGCACGAGGCAGGCAGCGGTCAAGAAATTCAAGTGGTTGAGGGTCCCTTGCTTATCCGCGACGCACCCGCTGGGGAAATTGTCGGGGCGTTAGCAATAGGTGCTACCTTGGCCATCACCGAACAAGCCGAAGCTGGCAACTATTTGTGGGGCAGACATGAGTTTGGCTGGTCGGCGCTCCATTCGCTTGACTGTTCCGATGTGTACACTCAAGCGTTGGGGGTAGCAGAAGCCGCTCCTGCTGATGACACTGACATGATGGACGATAGTGGCATGATGGATGACACTGGAGTTATGAACAGGTGTATGACGGAATGGGACTGCAACACGGGCACTCCTGATGAGATCGCTTACCTATGGCGGGTGGGCTGGTACGCTGGGGCTCAAGACGCTGGCATAATACCGCCTCATGCTAAGCCGGAAGAGTTGGCCTCAGGAGAAACTTCTTCCTTGATGCCGGAGATGACACCAGAGCCTTCCTAGGGAAAAAGCGAAACGCTTCTCATAGAAGAATAACATGGTGACAGTTGAAGCGGGGCGCTTGTGTATAACACAGGCGCCCCTTTTGGTATCCCGTTGAATTGCGCCCTATGAAAATGTCGAGCATGTCACATTGTGCTTGATGCTCGCAGTGCGATGCCGCCATCGATATTTACTAAATCCAAGTCAATTTTGTTTGCCGGGAGGCAAGTGATATGAAGCTGCATCTATCGCGTTTGTTGGTTACAGTCATTTTATTTGTAGCCTGTGTGACGCTGGTTTTGCTGGCGCAGGATGGGCCTGCCCAAGCCTGTCAAGACGGGACAGGCTATGGCCGGGAAATTCGAGTGGTTTTTGGCCCCTTGCGTATCCGCAGCGCACCTGCCGGGGAAATTATCGGGGTGTTGGCAGTGGGTGAAACTTTTTTCATGGGAGAACAAGTTGAAGCTGGCGACTATCTTTGGGCGAGACATGCGCGTGGCTGGTCGGCGCTCCATACGCTTGACTGTTCCATTGTGTACACTGAAGCGACAGGCGCAGTCGGTGCCGCGCCAGCAGCCGCTGCCCCGCCAGGTGATAACAAGTGCTACACGGAATGGGATTTCTGCAACTCGGGGAGTGAAGCTGAAAACGCATATTACTGGATGCTGGGCTGGTGTGTCGCGGCTCTTGAACGCGGCGTGGTGTCGGCATCGCTGAGTGTGTGCATGGGTGGAGAAGAGGAGACGGTGTCTGTCCCATCCTCATCATCACCATCCCCATCACAACAGCCGCAGCCTACACCGCAGCCCACATCTACACCGCAACCCACATTCACATCACAGCCCACATCTACACCTACACCGCAGCCTACACCCACACCACAGCCCACATCTACACCGCAGCCTTCGCTTACACCTACACCTTTGCCTACTGCTACACCTTGGCCTACTGATACTATTGGCTAAGATGACGAAGGCGTCTTAGGGAAAACGCGAGTCTCGCTCCCAGGAGCGTAACATCATTTGACAGGCGAAGCGCGGGTGTTTGTGCATAACGCAAGCGCCCCTGTTTCGCTTTCCAGATGAAATGATGAAATAACTGGCTTGACATTCGCTGTCGGGTCGGTTTATAATAGGGCATCTATGGAAAGTGCCGAGAATGTCACATTGTGCTTGAGGCTCAGGGCGAAAAGGGACCTGATGCCTGTTTGGTGTTGTCTGTGATTGCATCACTCGCGTTTCATCCGTTCATCAATTTTCTATCCACAAGTTCATAGCGCAGAGGAGGTTACGCCTTGGAGGCGAAAGACTTTAGCGCACTACGGATTAGCCTGGCTTCTCCGGAACAGATTCGTTCCTGGTCGTATGGCGAGGTAACGAAGCCCGAAACCATTAACTATCGTCGTCTTCGTCCAGAAATGGATGGTTTGTTTTGCGAAAGGATCTTCGGTCCCACACGTGACTGGCAGTGTTACTGTGGGAAATACAAGAACATCCGCTATCGCGGTGTTGTGTGTGACAAATGCGGTGTGGAAGTCACGCGCTCGTCTGTCCGCCGCGAACGAATGGGACATATCGAGCTTGCGGCGCCGGTGGCGCATGTATGGTACACCCGCCGCGTGCCGAGTTATCTGGGGCTGCTGCTGGATGTCAGTCGGCGGAATCTGGATCGCGTGCTTTACTTTGCCCAGTATGTCGTGACCCAGGTTGACGAAGATGCGCGGAAGCGTGCCATCAATCGTATCCAGAAGGAGTTTGAAGACGCTAAGCAGGAAATTGACGGCAAACTTGCCCTGTTTAAGGCAGAAATGGATAAGGCTGCCGATGAAATCCGCAAGCATTATGAGGCTGAACTGGCTCGATTGAGCGACGAGGTGATGAGCGAAGCGCAGTCGGCGCAGCGCCGCGTCGAGAGTTTGCTGGGGCAGTCGGCGCCGGTGGCCATCAAACTGGAATCGACCGAGGATGTGATTGTCGGGAAAGGCGAGAAGATTGCCAATGTGCATATTTCGCGGATTCAGACCTTGGTAAATGATTATTTGAGCGAGCTTCAGTCCGAGGTTGCCAACCTGACGCAGGAGGAAATCAGCAAAAGTCGGAAGGGCTCGAGCAATGGGCAGGCTGCGGAGACTGACGACCGCCTGGAGACGCTTCGTGCCAGCGCCGAAAAACAGAAAAGGGAATTGGAGAGGCTTCAGAGCTTGCAGTTTCTTGCCGAAAGCCCTGATATGAAGAAAAGCGGGTATGATTCCCCCTTTCTTTCGGAAAGCCGCTATCGTGAGCTAAAAAGTCGCTTTGGCAATGTCTTTCAGGCGAATATGGGGGCGGAAGCGTTTTATGAGATTTTGGGCGCCCTCGACTTGGCCAAGATGAAGGAAGTGCTGTGGAAAGAGGTTCGGACTTCACGATCCAAGCAGCGTGCCAAGAAAGCCACCAAGCGCTTGGGCGTCGTTGAAAGCCTGCGCAACAGCCGCCTGACGGTCACCGATACCGATGAAACCAATGATGAAAACGAACCGAAAGGCAATCGTCCTGAATGGATGATTCTGAAGGCGCTGCCCGTGATTCCGCCTGATTTGCGTCCGATGGTTCAGTTGGACGGCGGGCGGTTTGCTACCAGTGACCTGAATGATTTGTATCGCCGCGTCATCAACCGCAACAATCGCCTCAAGCATTTGCTGGATTTGGGCGCACCTGATGTCATTGTGCGCAACGAAAAGCGCATGCTGCAAGAGGCTGTGGACAGTTTGATTGACAACAGCCAGCGCGGCAAGGCTTTGAGTCGGCGCGGGCGGCGTGAACTGAAATCTTTGAGCGATATGCTCAAGGGCAAGAAGGGACGTTTCCGCCGCAATCTGCTGGGGAAACGGGTCGATTATTCCGGGCGTTCGGTGATTGTGATTGGTCCCAAGCTGAAACTGCATCAATGCGGTCTGCCAAAAACGATGGCGCTGGAACTTTATCGCCCCTTTGTGATTAGCCGCCTGGTGCAGTACAACTACGCCAGCAACGTCAAGGGCGCCAAGCGCATCATTGAACGCGAGAGACCGGAGGTCTGGGAAGTCCTGGAGGAAGTCATCAAAGAGCGGCCGGTGCTGCTCAATCGGGCGCCGACCCTGCATCGGCTGGGCATTCAGGCTTTCGAGCCGCTGCTGGTCGAGGGCAAGGCGATTCAGATTCATCCCTTGGTCTGTTCCGCTTTTAATGCCGACTTTGATGGCGACCAGATGGCGGTTCATGTGCCTTTGAGCGAGCCAGCCGTCAAGGAGGCACGCGAATTGATGCTAAGCACGCGCAACCTGCTCAAGCCATCGGATGGCGAGCCGATTGTCGGCCCCGCCAAGGATATGGTCTTGGGCAATTATTATCTGACCATGGATCCGACTGTTGAGATTATCGCCCTGAAAACACGGGCCGATGAGTTCCGTTCGGAGCAAAGCCTGTATGCTGGCGGTAAAACAGTCGGCATTGCTTTCCGTTCCAACGGCTACTACTACGCGCAGCCTCGCGGCGTGCCTAACATTCAACTTTTCGAGGGCAAGACTGTTTCTGAGGCGGTGGAGCGGACGGTTCAGGCGCTGTTGGATGGTCAGGTGGACTGTATGCTGGCGAATGCCTATGAGATGCGCAAGTATCTGCGTGACAAGGGCTTGGAAGACCGCCTGGAGATTACCAACCTGCATGAACGGCGCATCGTGGTGGATATGGATGAGGTGGAATACCTGTACCGAATCGGCCTGGTTCAGCTGCACACGCCTATTTTGCTGGGCAATGTTTATGACAGGCGCGGGCCACAGGCTGAACCGGAAATCTGCACGGTCGGCCGCGCCATCTTCAACCGAATCCTGCCGGACGAGATGCGCTTTGTTCAGGAGACGATGGGCAAGAAAGGCTTGCAAAATCTGGTGGCACGCTGCTATCAGGTTATCGGCGCTGACCGCACGGCGGATGTTGTTGACGGAATCAAGAATTATGGCTTTCACTATGCCACTGTTTCGGGGACGACCATTGCTGTCAGTGACCTGACGATTCCTGAGGGTCGGGACAAGAGACTGGCGGCGGCGGATGAAGTCGTTACCGGCGCCGAGCGCGACTTCCGACGGGGTTTGATAACCGACGAAGAGCGGTATCAAATTACGATTGATGCGTGGAATCGTGCCAAGGAGGACTTGGAGGAGCGCATTCGTGGCTCGCTTGACCCCTACGGACCGATTGCCAACATGGTGGTTTCGGGTTCGACCAAGGGTGGATTTGGCCCGATTACCCAGTTGGCGGGGATGCGGGGTTTGATGGCGGATCCATCGGGGCGCATCATGGAGTTGCCGATTCGCAGCCATTTTCGTCAGGGTTTTCATGTGCTCGAGTATTTCCTTTCGACGCATGGCGCCCGCAAGGGCCTGACAGATACGGCGCTGCGCACGGCGGATGCGGGTTATCTGACGCGGCGTCTGGTGGATGTGGCGCAGGATATGATTGTCAATCAGTGGGATTGCAATACCGAGCGCGGGCTGACTATCTATCGCTCGCATGATATTGCTGGGCAAACGATTGCCGAGCGCATTGTCGGGCGCTGTGCATCACAGGATTTGCATGACCCCGATACGGGCGCGTTGATGGTGGGGCGCAATGAGCTTATCGACGAAGAAATTGCCGAGATGATTCAGGATTCGCCGCTGGAGGAGGTCGAAGTCCGCAGTCCGCTGACCTGTGAGCTTATTCATGGCGTTTGCGCTTTGTGTTATGGTCGTGATTTGGGTTCGGGCGATATGGTTGGCATTGGCTCTGCGGTTGGCATCATTGCGGCGCAGTCGATTGGTGAGCCTGGCACCCAGCTGACCCTGCGGACTTTCCATACGGGCGGGTTTGAGTTGAGGGCAGACATCACCAGTGGTTTGCCGCGTGTCGAAGAGCTATTCGAGGCGCGTCAGAAACCCAAGGGCGAATCGGTCATGACCGATTTTGGCGGCGTCCTGCGCCTGACTGAACGCGAGGATGGTGTCCGCATCGCTACCGTTATCGACAGCGAGGTTTCCAGCGAGAGGCATGAGATTCCGCCTGGGTGGGAGGTTCGGGTCAAGGATGGGAAAGACATCAAGGAAGGCGCGGTTGTCGCCAGCTATGATGAAGAAGCGCTTCGATCTTCGATGGCAGGCAGGGTGCATATTGAAGAGGATGTCGTTTATATCCGCTTTGAACGCCGCGATGAGCATGAATATGAGATTCCTGCCAATGCGCGTTTGAAGAAGACGATTCACGATGGCATGACAGTCCAGCCCGGCGAGCAGCTGACCGAAGGCTCCAAGAATCCGCATCGCATCCTGCGGATATTGGGGGCCGACGCCACCCAGCTTTATCTCCTGAGCGAGATTCAGGAAGTGTATCGCAGCCAGGGCGTGAACATAGCTGACAAGCACTTTGAGACGGTCATCCGCAAGATGATGTGCAAGGTAAAGATTGACCACAGCGGGGACAGTGATTTGCTGCCCGGCGAGTTGATTGACCAGTTGAAACTCCGCGAGATTAACGAAGATTTGATTGAGAATGACAAATCGCCGGCGAAGGGGACGCCGGTTCTGCTCGGCATCACCAAAGCCGCCCTGAGCACGGAAAGCTATCTCTCGGCTGCCAGTTTCCAGCATACCATCAAGGTCTTGGCCGGCGCAGCGATTGAGGGTCAGGTGGATCCCTTGCATGGTCTGAAGGAAAATGTCATTATCGGCAAGCTGATTCCAGCAGGTACGGGCTTCGATGCCTATCAGGAACGCGAGGAGGCTGCCCCTGCGGTCGCTCTGAAGGCACAGGATACCCTGGAGGTTGAGGATTTTGGCGATCAGGATGACTTCGAAAATATGCTAAGCGAACTGTAATCCAGGCAAGCTGGCATCAAGGTGAATATCGAAAGCGCGAGACCGATAAAAGTCCCGCGCTTTTTTGCTGGCATTAGAGTCGATTCGCCAAGGCGCCATACAATGGACGCTGGCGCAGGGCACCGCTGCCGTCGAATGCAGGGTACAAGAGGCTGTAGGCCGCCAATTCGCTGCGCTGGCTGATAATGGTTTCGTTGGCGTAGCTCAGATTCCAAAGGAACATGACCCCGATGTCCGCGTGTGCCTGCCCGATTTGAAAGGCACGCAGCGTATAATTCATCTGGTCGGTGGGTGAGTTGTAGCTCATCCATGGGTCAGGCGCCGGGCTGGGATAATCCTGCCAAGTTGCCCAGCCAAATTCGGTTGCCCACATCTGTGCGCTGTCCCCGTTAGCGGCGATGATATGGCGATAATCGTCAATGTTTTGGCGAAAGAAGAATTGCGGCCGGTCATCCCAGCCCTGTCCGACAACGTTGTCGCAGCACAGCAGGTCGGGTGAATTGCCCCAGCTATAGGGGTGAATGCCGATAACGACATCGGCATACCGCGCCAGCCCGGCATTGTACATCTGCTGCAAGAAAGTGCGGTCGTTGACCGAGATATTGGTCGCGTTGCCAGTCGGGGCCAGCCCGGCAGTAATAACAGTGATACTGGGCGAGTAGGCGCGAACGGCGTCATAACCGACGCGGAACAATTCCATATAAGCGCCGCCATCCATCGCCCGATAGCCCGTCCACTCGCGCTTTAGATTCGGCTCATTCCAGATTTCGATGGCATCAATATAGGGTCCGATTTTTTCCAGCAGCAGGCTGATGAACGCGGCGAGTTGGCTGAAATCGTCCGGGGGACCATCTTCATTGCGATTGATATTGCGTGCCCAGGCTGGTGCCTTGGCGATGCTCAACAGAATTTTGAAGCCGCGCTTGTCTGCTTCTTGCACATGCAGCTGAAACAGGCGAAAATTTTGGTCAAATTGGCCGGGGGCATCCGGCTGAAGCCAATTCCAGGCAGCCTGCATCTTAATCCAGCCGACTCGAATGGCGGCAATTTGATGCAGCGTTCGGTCCCAGCCAGCGACATCAAAATTGTAATGCACCTGAATGCCCATCTGCGAACTATCGAGCCTGGATGTGTCAACTGGCAGCGGCGCTGCGGGCGGTATGCTGGCGGGAATGGATGTTGCAGGTGACACTGCTGGGGCGCGGGTGGGCGGCGCGGGTGGGCTGCCCCCTATGATGGGGCCAATAAATGCTGCCGATGTGTGGGTAGGCAGGATAGTAACCGGGTGTGGCGCGGCGGGTGGAGGGGAAGTCGGCAATCCGTTTTCCACCAGGCGATTGACGAGAATCCCGATGACGCTGGCGACCAGGACGATGGCCGCAATCGGTTTGATATGCTGTCTGAACATGGCAGCCAGTCTACCACAGCGAATCCGGACTTTCTATAATGGGTTGTCAAGGTAGGACAAGGGTTATAAATCGGACTTGAACAGAATTGATGTGATGTGAATTGGTGGGTTTGAGAATCGGATTACCATTAAAATGAGCCATCATGGTTAGATGGCTCACTCAAAATTGCACGGATTCCGGGTCTATTAGTCTTCGGCGCTTACAGCCTCAATCATATCGAGAACCGCATTGATAACCAGTTCAGGCTCTGCACGGAAGATAGCATGTTGTGATGTCTCCGCCCAAATGACCCTGGAATGACTGGAATAAGTCGTATTGGCGATCTGCGCGGTACTGAACATCCATGAACGAGACTGTGCGACTGGATCGGCAGTGGGGTCATCGGCGGCTATAATGGCAGTAATGGGCATGTCGGTTTGCGTAATCACAGCTTTAGCCTGGTCGGAATGGACGCCCATGACACCATACAGGGTTTCCCACATATAGGTATGCCAGTAGTTCGGGTTGTGCAGAATGAGGTTATAGTACCGTTCTCCATAGAGTTCTGATGAAGTTGAATTGAACCACCACGAGATGTCATCATAGAGCAATTCACCGCTGGCAGCCGCTTCGGCATAACCACGGACAGTTTCCAGCCAACTGACTTGACCGGCGGGGCTTTGTCCGGTGCGAAAGGGATAAGTTTCCATAACCCAGCGGTCATAATTCAGACCGCAGGCATCCATCAGAATCAAACCGAGTACCATATCAGGGTATTGGGCGGCATAAATCTGGGCAATCGGAGCGCCACAAGACCATGCCAGCAGTATGAATGCGTCGGTTTCGTCCAGAACATCAAGCAGTTCAGCAAATTCAGCCGCAGAATTATAAGCTGTGCGGTCAGAACCGTTCGGGTCGCTCCAGCCCATGCCAGCGCGGTCATAGGCGCAAACACGAGCATGTTCCGCTAGTTGTTCCTGGAAGGGCTGCCAAGTTACAACCATAGCTGCCCAGCCATTTTCGAGCCAGATAGTGGGGCTGCCTTCGCCAACACAGTGAACTAGGACATTGCGGCCGTTGACATCCACCAATTCGCCAATGAAGGGTTCGCCCAAATCGGGACTCATATCTTCGCCTTGTGCCTGTAGTCCCAGCGGCCATGCTAGTACAAAACTCAGGATAAGTAATAAAAAGACAAGTCTCTTATTCATTAGAATAAAACTCCTTTCCAAAACAGAATTTTTTTGCGGACAACAACTTTGTGGATGCAGCTAAAATCATATCCACGAGGCAATGTATATTTCTTGATATCTTATGTATGTAAATGGTATCACTCAAAATCCGTCATGTCAAATTTACCCGATGCAGAGGAGTGTATCGAAGTCGGCTGGAACTCCAATCATTCATTTCACTCTGAGGCAAAGTTTTCTGTTTCAACTGAAAACGATGCTGCCGCCAACAACTTGATTTGACACTGGGTCAAATTGCCCTTTACAATGATAACTTGAGATGACCTGAAACAGCTTGCCCGCAATACCTTAAGGATATTCCATGACAGATGGCGCTATTCATCAAGTGAATATCGAACGCGAGATGCGAGATGCCTATCTCGATTATGCCATGAGTGTCATCGTGGCGCGGGCCTTGCCCGATGCCCGCGATGGTCTTAAACCAGTGCATCGCCGCATTTTGTTTGCGATGCACGACATGGGCGTTCATGCAGCCAGTTCACATAAAAAAAGTGCCCGCATTGTTGGCGAGGTCCTGGGCAAATATCATCCGCATGGGGATGGGGCCGTCTATGACACGATGGTGCGCATGGCACAGGATTTCTCCATGCGCTATATGCTGATTGATGGTCAGGGCAACTTCGGCAGCATCGACGGGGATGGGGCCGCCGCCATGCGCTATACCGAAGCCAGGATGGCGAGCATCGGCGGCGAACTGCTGGTTGACATCAACAAGGATACGGTTGATTTTGTCGAGAACTTTGACGGGACATTGCGTGAACCGGCTGTTTTGCCGGCGGTTGTCCCCAACCTGCTGGTGAATGGCGCTTCGGGCATTGCGGTCGGGATGTCCACCCATATCCCGCCGCACAATCTGGGCGAAGTCTGTGATGCGCTGGTGTATATGCTGGAGCATTGGGAGCGGCTGGGCGGCATTGATGTTGAAGAACTGATGCGTTACATCAAGGGGCCGGATTTCCCGACGGGCGGCCTGATTTACAAGATGCGCGGCGGCGAGGACATGCTGCGGGCGGCATTTGCGACGGGCCGGGGGAAAATCACCATCCGCGCCAAGATACATATCGAAGATTTGGGGCGTGGCAAACCGCGCATTATTGTCAGCGAATTGCCGTATCAAACCAATCGGGCGTCTCTGATTGAGCGCATCGCATCGCTGGTAAGCTCCGGCAAGCTGAAAGGATTGGCGGATTTGCGCGATGAATCCGACCGCCAGAATCCGGTTCGTCTGGTGATTGAATTGCAGCGCGGGGTCGATGTAACCCAAGTGATGGCGGCGCTCTTCAAGCTGACCCCGCTGCAAGCCACTTTTGGGATTATTATGCTGGCGCTTGTGGATGGGCAGCCGCGTCTGCTGACCCTGAAGCAGGCATTGCGCGTCTATCTGGAACATCGTCTGGAAGTTGTTCAGCGCCGCAGCCGTTTTGATTTGGCGCGGGCGGAGGAGCGGGCGCATATATTGGAAGGGCTGTTGATTGCGTTGGATCGGCTTGACGAGGTGATTGCGACTATTCGCAAGTCGCGTCATGTTGATTCTGCCCGCAGCAACTTGATGAAAACATTCAAAGTGACCGAGCTTCAGGCCCAGGCGATACTGGATATGCCCCTGCGCCGCCTCGCCTCGCTGGAAATCCGAAGAATCAAGCAAGAATACCGAGAAAAACTCAAGCTGATTGGGTCTTTGCAGGACTTGCTGGCAAGCCCGCAGAAACAGCGCCAGCGCATCTCGGAGGAGTTGGTCGAGGTGAAGGGTGAATATGGCGACATCCGCCGCAGCATTATCGTGCCGAGCGAGGCGAAATCGGAGCGGGTGGAGGATTTTCTGATTCCCGAAAAGAATGCCTGGGTGATGTTCAGTGTGAAAGGGCAGCTGGGGCGGACGTTCAGGGATGAACCACCGGGCGTGACCACCGCAACCAGAGTTCCGCCAAGATTCTTGCAGCGCAGTTCAACGGCACAGACGCTTTATTTGTTCACGAACAAGGGGAACTGCGCCACGATTCCAGTCCAGCAGCTGCCGCAGGTTCAGCAGGTGGCGGATGGTATCCATTTCAGCGGCCTGTGCCAGCTTGCCGCCGACGAGGAAATCGCTGCGCTGCAATGCCTGCCCATCAACCTCAATACGGGTTATCTGTTTCTGGCATCCCGGCGAGGACAAGTGAAACGATTGCAGCTGAAAGATTTGCCCGGTGTAATGTCCGACCCCTTTGTGGTGATGGCCATGGCTGAAGGGGACAGGTTATTGACTGTGATGTATTCCAGTGGTGACCATGAAGTCGTGATGACAACGGCACAGGCGCAGGCGATTCGGTTTAACGAGCGTGATGTGCGCCCCACCGGATTGCCAGCGGGCGGCGTGCGCGGCGTCAAGCTGCTGGGAAAGCGTGACAGGGTTGTGGCCGCCTTTCTGGCTGAAGATGCCTTGTACACCTGGAACATCACTGAAGATGGCATCGCCAAAACATCGCCGCTGGAACAGTATCCGACGCAGGGTCGTGCGGGCAGCGGCAAGATTACCATGCGGCTATCCGCGCAAAGCCAGGAAGTGGCGGCGGCGACTGTCGGCAGGCTGGATGACAAGATATTGGTCTTGACGAGCAGGAACAAGGCGAAATACATGCGCCTGGGGCTTGCCGAAACCATCAAGCGGGGGCGTGCCGGCGGCAAACAGGTCATTGCCTTGCGAAAGAACGAAAGGGTCGCTGCGGTCGTGGACTATCGCCCGAAAATCGTCAAGGCGGAAAATGGCGCAGCCGATGCGCCCAAGTCGGCGAAGGGTGATGCCTGACAAGACCTCGCAGCCTCCAGTCGAATTGGGCGATTTTCTCCAAGTGAAATAACTGATTTGACATCAGAGACTGCGGATGTTAAAATCAAGTTGCGAGATATCGCAATCATTATTTAATCAACGTTGTTTACCAAAGGAGTAGTGATATGAGGCTGAAGCCATCGCGTTTGTTCGTTACTGTACTTCTATTTTTAGCTTGTGCGGCGCTAGTTTCGCTGATACAAGCACAGTCGGAGGAGGCCCCCAACAAATGCAGCACGGATTGGGATTTCTGCAACTCGGGGACTGAAGAAGAGAATGCGTATTACTGGCAGCTGGGCTGGTGCGCCGCGGCGATTGAGAGTGGCGCGGTGGAGGCATCGCCCAGCGCGTGCATGAGTCAACCAGAGGGGACGGTGACTTTCCCGCCCTCATCAAGGAGGCAAGCTGATGCGAGCGGTGAGGACGTCCCCATTAACCCGGAGGGCAACAACGCCTGCTATGACTGGGGGGATATGTGCAGCTCGGGGACTGAAGAAGAGAACGAATATCACTGGCAGCTGGGCTGGTGTGTGTATGCTGTTCATACGCGCTCGACGTGGGCATCGGTGGATGCGTGTATGGGTCAACCAGAGGGGACGGTGTCTTACCCAGCCTGGTCAGCGCCTGCTGCTCTAGTGAACCCTTCTCCACCGCAGCCTAAGGGGATGCAGGGACCTCCTCCACCGAAGTCTGCACCGAATCCTGAGAGGCCGCGGTGGCAAAACCAGCCGCCTATTCCGGAAGGGTACGTGTGCCTCGAGTGGTCCTCGTCGGGCACAGTATGTTGGACGATTACTCGTCCTTTACCGCCAGGGGCGGTTTGCACCCATAGGCGTGGGCTTAAGAACGACGAGGGGGAGTTTATTTGGAACGAATGTCTCTATTGGGCTTTCCTGGAGGTGACGGAGGAGCCTTAGGGAAATTGCGAGACTCGCTCGCAGAAGCATAACATGGTGACAGTTGAAGGGCAGGCAGGGGCAAGCGCCCCTGTTTTGCTGTCCCGTTGAAGCGCCAGGCCTTGTGACTGCCGCCATCATACGACTCGGCGGCCTTAGCTGGTGTTGCGCCGGCGTGCCTCGACGACGTTGGGTACACAGTCGATTTGGGACAGGATGCGCGTAAGCTGCTGATTGCTGGCGATTTCAAGCTGGAAGTTCAGGGTGGCGATTTGCTGACGGGTGGAGACCTGTATCGAGGCGATATTGACTTTTTGGTCGGCAATAATGGTGCTAATCTCGCGCAGCAGGCCTTCGCGGTCATAGGCGACAACTTCGACTGGCACGACATAGCGCTGTTCTTCGTCGGCTGCCCCCCAGGAGACATCAATCAAGCGTTCGAGCTCGCGCATTGCCTGTATGTTCGGGCAGTCCGTGCGATGAACTGTGACACCGCGCCCGCGCGTGATGTAACCGATGATGTCATCGCCGGGCATGGGCGCACAGCAGCGAGCGAGATTGACCAACAGGCCGCTGGCCCCCATGATGCTGACGCCTTTGGTCGTGTTTGAGCCCGTCGATTTCGTGCGCGGCTTGAGCAGGTCTTCTTCGCTGAGGGTGTCGGCCGATTTGCGCCTTTCTTCTTCCAGGACGCGGTTGGTAATTTGGGAGCCAGTGATGTCGCCAGCGCCAATCGCTGCCAGAAAATCGTCTAGCTTGTCAAAGTTCAGCAGCCGCGCAACCGAATCGAAGGAAGTTTTGTCGATGACGCCCAGACGCTTGAGTTCACGTTCCAATGCCTCGCGTCCCATGGTGATGTGTTTGTCGCGGTTCTGTTTGCGCAGCCAAAGCCGAATTTTGCTGCGGGCGCGGCTGGTGACGGCATAGTCAAGGTCGGGGTTCAGCCAATCCATGCTCGGGCCGCCGCGTTTGGAGGTGAGAATTGCGACCTGGTCGCCCATTTTCAGCTTGTAATTCAATGGCACTAGGCGGCCGTTGACCTTGGCGCCGCGGCAGCGGTTGCCAATATCGGTGTGAATGTGATAGGCAAAGTCAATCGGCGTCGCGCCGACTGGCAGGTCGACAATATCGCCATTGGGAGTCACGGTATAGACGCGGTCCTGGAAGACTTCCGATTTGACGGTATCAACGAATTGCAAGGCATCGTTGACTTCGGGGCCGAACTCCATCAGGCGGCGCAGGAAAGCGACCCGCTGCTCGAAAGCCTTGTCATGCTGATGACTGCCTTCTTTATAGCGCCAGTGGGCGGCGATGCCATACTCGGCATCTTCGTGCATCTCCCAGGTGCGGATTTGCACTTCGACGGTTTTCCCCTCGTTATCGTGAACGGCCGTGTGCAGGCTGCGGTAGAAGTTATCTTTCGGGTTGGCGATATAATCATCAAATTCACCGGGAATGGGCCGCCAAAGATTATGGACGATGCCCAGCGCGAGATAACATTCTCCGAGTGTATTGACCAGGACACGCATCCCGCGAATGTCATAAATCTGCTCCAGCGGCAATCCCTTTTGGTTCATTTTGTTATAGATGCTGTAGATGTGCTTGGGGCGTGCCGAAATCGTAACCTCAGTGATATTGCTGGCATTCAGTTCGGCAATGAGTTTCTGCTTGATGCGGGCGACGTATTTTTCGCGGTCGGCATGACGTTCATCCAGTGCTTTGGCAATCGAGCGATAGGCGGCCGGATTGAGATAGCGGAAGCTGAGGTCCTCGAGTTCCCATTTCATTTGCCAGATGCCCAGACGGTTCGCCAAAGGTGCGAAAATATCCATCGTCTCTTGGGCGATGGCTTGCTGTTTGTCCGGCGGCAGATAGCCGAGGGTGCGCATATTATGCAGGCGGTCCGCCAGCTTGACCAGGACAACCCGGATGTCATCGCCCATGGTCATCAGCATTTTGCGGATGTATTCCATCTCGCGGTTGACCGTGCTGGAACGGCGCGAATCGCTGACTGGAGAGACGTTTTTGAGTGGCAGGTTTTTGAGTTTGGTTACGCCGTCAACCAATCGGGCGATGGTCGACCCGAACTCGCTGCGCACGGCCGCGATGGTCATGTCAGTATCTTCAGCGACATCGTGGAGCAAGCTGGCGGCAATGGTTTCGGCATCCATATTCATTTCTGCTAGAATGCTGGCAACGGCAACGCAATGTGTGAAATAAGGTTCGCCTGATTTGCGCTTTTGTCCTGCGTGGGCGGTTTCGGCACGATGATAGGCAGCCGTGATTAAATCCTGTTCATTGGGTTTGACATCAACCAAATGCTTCAGCAGCGACTCCAGGTCCCGCGAATAAATATCTGTCGAAGGCAACATCGATCCTTCACCCTATGAATTTTCTATTAAACATAGGTTATCACATTCTGTGCCAAATGTCTCATAAGCGAGGTATGAATCGCAGAGCAATCGCGGGGTGTGCTGGGCATCCGCCGCTTTGTGGGACGGTTTTTCGGCTTAGCCACTGACTTTACTGCGCAGGTAGGCTTCGATGAAGTCGCCCAAACGCCCGTCGAGAACGGCGGCGGCATTGCCAATTTCAACACGGGTGCGATGGTCTTTTATCATTTGGTAGGGGTGCAGGACGTATGACCGAATTTGGTTGCCCCAGCCAGCGTCGATGTTCTCGCCTTTTAAGGCTGCCATCTCGGTTTCCTGTCTGGCGCGTTCCATCTCGAACAGCCGCGCTTTAAGAATCTGCATGGCGCGGTCGCGGTTTTGTGCCTGACTGCGTTGATTTTGGCATTGGACGACGATGCCAGTGGGTATGTGGGTGATGCGAACGGCAGTATCGTTTTTCTGCACATGCTGACCGCCAGCCCCACTGGCGCGATAGGTATCAACGCGGATGTCTTTTTCGCCCACCTCAATTTCGATGCTGCTTTGAATGTCGGGCCAAAGTTCGACCTTGGCAAAGGAGGTGTGCCGCCGTTTGGCGCTGTCGAAGGGGCTGAGGCGCACCAGGCGATGCACCCCTTCTTCGCTTTGCAGATAACCAAAGGCATAATCCCCTTTGACGCTGACGGTAACGCTCTTGATGCCGGCTTCATCGCCAACGCTGCGGTCGAGTATTTCTGCCTTGTAGCCATTTTGCTCCATCCAGCGCAGGTACATCCGCTCCAGCATTTCCGCCCAATCCTGGGCATCAACGCCGCCAGCGCCGGCATGAATGGCAAAGATGGCATCTTCGCTGTCATAGTCGCCTGACAGCATGGCTTGCAGGGACATGGATTCGACCAGCTTGACCAAGTCCTCGGTTTCGTGTTGCAGGTCGTCTTGCATGTCCTCGTCGGCAATCTCTGCCAGTTCGATGGCATCGCTGATGCGGCTGGCGGCGGAATCCCATTTATCGACCAGGGACTTAAGTTTTGAAAGCTGCCGCATGGTTTGCTGCGCTGAGTCGGGGTCATTCCAAAACCCGCTTTCGCTTGCCTGCTGTTCCAGCTTGTCGGCGAGGCGGGCTTTGCCCTCGATATCGATGCGTCCCATGAGTTCATCGATTTGCGATTTGAGTTTCAGGAGCGTGGTGATGAGGCTGTCCATGTTCATCACAGGCCTTGGCCTGTTCTTGCCTTTTCCGTTTGTGGCTGACCGAAAACAGGTGAACCAAAATGGCGCTGACGGAGGACTTCGTACATAAAGATGGCGCCGCTGACAGATACATTGAGGGAATCTGCCAGTCGTCCGTTCATGGGAATGCGCACCAAATGGTCACAATTTGCCTGCCATGTCCGATTTAATCCATTGTCCTCGGTCCCCAGCACAATGGCAGTCTTTCGCTGAAAATTCATATCAAAAAGGTTTATGTCCCCCTGTACATCCGCCGCGACAAGCTGGAAACCTCCCGCCTTGAGATAAGAGATTGCCTCGCCGCTGCCGATTTGGAAAACATTGTCCAAAAAACAGGCGCCAGTGCTGCTTCGGATTATGTTTGGATTGTATAAATCCAGTGACATATCAACCAGGATGACGGCATCCAAGCGAGTGGCGTCGGCGGTTCGCAGCAAAGCGCCGATGTTCCCCGGTTTGCGCAAATCCACCAGCAGGATAGCATGATTGACGGCCGCTTGCTGCAACTCTGGCAGGCATTTGGCGGATTTGCTTTGCAGGACGGCGATGATTCTGCCTGGATTCTCTCGATAGCTAAGCCGATTCAACATCTGTGGCGAGATTTGATAAATCTCGGCTGTGTGCAGGGTTTCAACGAAAGCACCGTCGACTGCTTCGGCACAGGTCAGGAGAAAATCAAGCTCGATGCCCTGGGCCAAGGCACGCTGCAAATCGCGTTCGCCTTCAATCACAAAGCGCCCCTCCTGTTCGCGGCCGCGCTTGCTGCGCAGACGCTTGACGAGCTTGACCTTGCTGTTTTGCCAGCTTGTGATGGGTTTCAAAGTCAAGGATTGTTCCACCTAGTCATCTTCATCGTCGAAGAGGCTGTCCACAAAAAATTCGGGCGTGAAAAGAACCAGGTCATGGATGCCTTCACCCAGGCCAATATAATGCACGGGCAGTTCAAGGTCGTTGAAAATTGAGAAAACCATACCGCCTTTGGCGGTGCTGTCCAGCTTGGTGACGATAGTGCCAGTGACGCCAGCGGCATCCCTGAACTTTTTCGCCTGTTCGATGGCGTTCTGTCCGGTAGTGCCATCCAGCACCAGCAGGACTTCATGGGGCGCGTCTGGCACCACTTTGCCCGAAACCTGGCTGATTTTGGTTAATTCGCGCATCAGGTTGTAATTGTTCTGGAGGCGGCCGGCGGTATCAATAATCAGGATTTCGTATCCACGGGCTTTGGCGGCGGCTGTCGCATCATAGACGACCGCCCCGGGGTCAGAGCCAGGGCGGTTGGCAATCACCGGCACATTCACCCGCTCGCCCCAGGTTTGAAGCTGCTCGATGGCGGCGGCGCGGAAGGTGTCGCCAGCGGCAATCATCACCTTGCGTCTGGAGAGATTTTTGAGACGGTGGGCGAGTTTGGCAATGGATGTGGTTTTCCCCGAGCCATTCACGCCGACGACCAGGATGACAGACAACTCGCGTCCGGTGATGTCCAGGGCAGGCGGAAACCTGAGAAAGCTGGCGAGAGTCTCTTTCAGCGCTGCCTGAAGCTGTGAACTTCGGGTTATGCCTTCGGCACGGACGCGCGTTTGCAGGATGTCTATCACCTTCATAGTGGTATTGAAGCCTGTATCTGCCTGTATGAGCAGGGTTTCGATTTCGTCCCAGGTATCCTCGTCGATTTCGGTCTGGCCCAATAATTGTGAGATGCGACCGAAGAAGGAATTACGGGTTTTTGACAAGCCGCGGCGGAAGATGCCCAAGTTGGTTTCTCCTGTGTAAGGATATGACTGACAAGCGTTCATCATTGTACACCAGGCTGGCAGGCGGGGCAATGTATGGTCATGGTGGCATAATGCTGTATAATAGACCATGATGGCGAGTATGATAAATGCCCTGCTGGCAATCATTGAAAGGCAGAAGTTACCATGTCGCAGGACCCGCATGAATTCCCTGTTCTTGTATGGCTTGATGGTTCATTATCCAATCGGAACTGGGTATTGGATCGAGACAAGATGACATTAGGGCGCGAGGATCATTGTGATATTGTCATCCCGATGCGGCAGATTTCGCGTCAGCATTTGCGCTTTCGTATTACAAAAGGCCTTTGCGCTGCGGAAGATTTGAACAGCAAAAATGGAACTTGGGTGAATGGCTATCGCCTTAAAGGGGTGCGTGAACTGGAAGACGGGGATGAAATCCGAATCGCGCAGGATGTCCGCCTTCGGTTTGTTGGCTCTGGTATGACGATCCCCACCAGCCACAGCCTGCCTGATGTGATTCCTTCAGCGGCGATGAAGGGGCTGCGTTTGCGGCTCGACCCTGAATCGCGGCAAGTGTACATCAACAATCAAGTGCTTGACCCGCCGCTAAGCCTGCCGCAGTATCGCTTGCTGGCGATGCTGTTTTCCAGTCAGGGCGGTATCTGCACCCGCGACAAAGTGGTTGAGGCGGTTTGGCCTGATGCGATGGGCGCGGGCGTCAGTGAGCAGGCGATTGATGCCCTGGTGCGGCGTCTGCGGGACCGCCTGTTTGAACTGGATGCCGAGCATCAATATGTGGTGACCGTCAGGGGGCATGGCTTTCGGCTGGACAATCCGCGGGCTGAATGACTGGCATGATTTACCAAGACCATCTTGATTTGCAGGAGCTTGAACCTTATGCTGCCGCCTTGAATGCGCGTGCCAGACAAGCCTCTGCGTCGGGCAAACTGACCGCCGTTTTGCTGCGTGACCGCATCCTGGAATCTGGCGGTCGCTGCGAATGGTGCGGTGTCAGCCTTGTGAATGATGAATTTGAGTTGGATCATGTCCTTAGCCTGAGCCAGCGCGGCACCAATCGGCCGTGCAACCTAGTCGTTGCCTGTCCGAACTGCAACCGCCGCAAATCACAGAAACATCCAGCGCGATTCGCGGCTGAAATCTATAGCGAGACCGGCATCAAAACGGCTTTGGTTGCTAACATTCTGCAACTGCATGACATCCAACCTGCCCGACAGATGTCCTTGTTTGAAACCGATGCCACAGCATCCGAGGCCCGAATTGACCTTGACGAGGATGCGCCGCCTGTTTCTCCCTATATCTGGTCGGAATGAATGCTGATGGACGCAATCAACAGGAGCAGCCATGGATGAAGTGCAATCAGACGCTTTGATGGATGCCGAGGCATGGAGCCGCGTATTGGGTTTGTGCGGCAGCGTCGTGCGTGAGGGGCTTGAGCCTGACCCTGGCGACAGTCATTCGGTTGAGCAGCAGGTGGCGGCACGCAGCTATACCATCAAGCAGGCGGCGGCTATCGTCGGCGTGAAGCCGTCAACATTGCGCAAGGCGGCGCAGGTGTTGGCTTTGGACAGCTTTCGTGACCCGAAGGGGACTTTGCGCTTTCCGGTTTATACATTTCGACCGACGGCGGCTGACCCGGATATGCGCGAGATGATTGCCGGTTATGAACGTCTGCGCCCAAACGATTTGAGGCGGCTGCTCAATATCAATCGTCAGTATATGGAGCAGGATTTGCAGCAGGCTGGCATGATGTCCAAACATATTATCTGGCGCGATGTGCGCGGATTATGGGGGCTGCCAGAAACATTTGACGAATATGCTCAACTGCTGGACGGCCTGCACGATGAGGGGCGCCAGAGTCGGCGGAAGAAAAGGCGCAAGGGACGGTCTCGGCGGCGCAAGCGGCAGCAAGCTCGAACCCGACTGCGGAAGCGCCTGATTGATGCCTTCCCGAAGTGGCGTTATCCTTACCGCGAGCAGCAGAAAATTTTCCTGCACATTGGCGAGCCGAACAGCGGCAAAACCCACGAGGCTTTGCAGGCGCTTAAAAGGGCCGGCTCGGGCTGGTATCTGGCGCCATTGAGATTGCTGGCATACGAAATCTATGACCGACTGAACGATGAAGGTGTCGCTTGCAGCCTGCTGACCGGCGAAGAGTATATTCCAACCGAGGGCGCAAAAATCACCGCCGCCACCATTGAGATGTTCAATTCCTTTGACAGCCGCGCCTGTGTCATCATTGATGAGGCGCAGATGCTGGCGGATGCCGACCGCGGCTGGGCATGGACACGGGCGATGATGGAGTCTGCTGCGCCAGAAATGCACATCATCGGTCCGCCGACTGCCCGAACCTTGATGGAAGTTCTCTCGTCCGCCGCAGAAATCCCCTTTGAAGTGATCGAGCATCAGCGGCTGGCGCCGATTAAAGTGGCTGAAAGACATTACACGCTGGAGTCTTTGCCACCGTACACGATTCTGGTGGCATTCACGCGGCGGGGCGTACTTGATTTGAAGACAAAGCTGGAACGTCTGGGGCGGCGGGTTTCCGTTGTCTACGGGAGTTTGCCGCCAGAGGTCAGACGGCGGCAGGCGGACCGCTTTGCGGACGGGGAAACTGAAATTTGCGTGTCGACGGATGCGGTCGGCATGGGATTAAACCTGCCGGCGGATGTGGTTTGTTTTTATGAGACTGAAAAATTTGATGGCAAGACGGTGCGCACGCTCTATCCCAGCGAGGTTCACCAAATCGGCGGGCGTGCTGGTCGTTATGGTTTATCGAAAGCCGGGCTCATCACCTCGACCAACAAGCATCAACTGCGCGTGATACGCGAGTTGTACGCTCAAAGCCCGGCCGACTTGACCTATGCGCGGGTTGCGCCGACGGTGGATGATTTGAAATTGATTCCCGGCAATCTTGCCGAACAGTTGACGCAATGGTCGGCGCTTGAGTCGATTCCGGATGCGCTGCGTGCGGTCATCACCACAGCCGACCTGGCCGAGCGGGTGGAACTGGCGAAGATGCTTTCGGACGAAGAAACCGAGCAGCTGGGCTTGGCGAGCGCTTTGCAGCTGGTCAATGCGCCCACTCGCAAGAGTACCCGCCCTTATTGGCTGGATTGCGCCTATATGATTTTGGAAGGGTATCAAATTCCGCTGCCGCCCGAAGCTCCGACGCCAATTATAGACTCTGGTGACCTTGAGGCGGCAGAAGTGTCAATTGCCTGTGCCGATATTTATCTGTGGCTGTCGCGCAGGAAAGAATTTGCCAGATATTGCGAAGCGCATCAACAGGTGCGCGAGGAACGGCGCGAATGGTCTTTGTCGATTGATGAGGCGCTGCTGAAGCAGCTAGATACGGCACGCCGCTGTCCAGTCTGCGGCAATCTGCTGCCCTCGCGTCATCGCTATCGCATTTGTGACAGCTGTTATTATGCCAACCGAGCTTAAAGCGCCGAGATGCCTAGCCCTCTGCGGTGGATGGTGTCTTTGTTGCTGAATCAGCCTGGCTTTGACAGTCGTCACGGACTGCTGTTTTGATGTCATCGTTTGTAAATTCAACTGAATCGGGCAGCCCCTCTCGTTCCAGGTATTGCAAGGCAACGCGAGCGGCTTCCTGGGCAGCAGAACGTTTGCTGGTGCCGATTCCAGCGCCGATAATCTGGTCGCCAAGTGTCACTTCGACCCGAAATTCTTTGGCATGGTCGGGACCGTCCTCATCGGCTACGCGGTAGCTGGGCGCCACACTCAGCTTCGCCTGGATTTTCTCTTGCAATTCGCTGCGGGCATCGATATGCAAGTTGTTTTCGATGATATAGTCGAGGGTTTCGAGCAGGCTGGGCATCACGAAGTCGGCGACGGTCTCTAGGCCACTGTCGAGGTACATAGCGCCAATCAGAGCTTCGAATGCACCGCAAAGGAGGGGCAGGCGCTTGCGCCCGCCGGTGTTTTCCTCGCCGCGCCCGATTCGCAGGTATTCACCCAGTCTGAAATTGGCGCCGATGCGAGCCAGCGATTCTGTTTTCACCAAGGCAGAGCGAAGCTGCGTCAGTTCGCCTTCGGCAACATCGGGGTATTTGTGGAAAAGCATATCGGTAACGATAACATCGAGAATAGCGTCACCGAGAAACTCGAGCCGCTCGTTGTCCTCTATCGCCTGGTCGCCGCTGTACTCGTTGACAAAGGAGCTATGGGTCAGCGCTTGGGTCAGCAGGTCGCCATTATGGAATCTTACGCCAAGGACATCCTCGCATGTCGGTTTTGTGTGGGTTGCTTTGGTCATTAAAATCGCTTTTGCATCACAGCCTGTTAATTTTCCTTGTCCTGTGGCTTGGGACGATAATCGCCCTCAATCCATGCCTCGCCATTCAGCCCGACTTCCTTTTTCCAGACAGGCACAATTTCCTTCAAGCGGTCGATGCCGTAACGGGCAGCTTCAAAACAGCCATCATCCCGATGCGGCGCAGAACAGGCGATTAATACAGTGTTATCCCCCACCTGAAGCGTGCCGACTCGCTGGATGATGGCGATGCCCTCTACTTTGCGCCACTGTGCGCGGATTTCGTGCGCCACCTGTTTCATTTTGGCGATGGCCATCGGTTTGTAGGCCTCATATTGCAGATACTCGGTCGCGGGGATGTGGCCTGCTTTGTTGGTTTGACCGCGAACCATGCCGCTGAACAAACACACCGCGCCAGTTTTCGCTGTTGTAATGGCTGTGACGATTTTGTCATGGTCAATCGGTGTTTCTGCTAGATGAAAAATCTCCGGAGGCCCCGCGCCGCCGCTAACCGGTGGAAAGAATGCAACTTCGTCACCTTCATGGATGGCATCCTGGTCAAAGGCAAATTCCTCATTGACGGCCGCCAGCGCAATTTTGAGATGGTCGGTCGCTGACGGATAGCGATGGATGAGCGCCTGCCGTAATTGCGCGACCGTGTTGGGGGAGTCCGCCAGTTCGAGTGTCAGCTGCTTTGCGCCGATGAGGTCGCGCAGGGTTGCAAAAAAGAGTACCGTGATTTGCATGGAAGCCTCTATTCCCTCGCTGCATAATTGCCATGTATGCCGCCCTGTTTTTTGAGCAGCCGTATATCCGACAGCCGCATTTCCCGGTCGGCGGCTTTCGCCATATCATAAATGGTCAGGGCTGCGGTTGCAACGGCAGTCAGCGCTTCCATTTCGACGCCAGTCTTGCCCCTTGTTTTGACCGTTGCCAAGATTTGAACGGCGTTTTGCGCCTCGTCGATATGCAGGTCAAGGTCGATTTTGTGGATTGGAATCGGATGACACAGGGGGATAAGCTCGGCGGTGCGTTTTGCTCCCATGATGCCAGCGATGCGGGCAGCAGCAAGCACATCGCCTTTCTTGAGATCGCCATCACGAATCAAGCGGAGCGTCCCCGGTTTCATAACAACCCTGCCACCAGCGATGGCAACGCGCTCGCTGTCGGGTTTGTCCCCAACATCGACCATGCTGACATTGCCCTGGTCATCCAAATGTGTGAGCTTGCTTTCGGTTGGCATGTTGACTTCCCATTATGTTGTCGAAAGTTCTTGTCCGTCATGGACGCGGTTTGATTTTGGCTGGCTCGGAGAGCAGCAGGTCTTCGGTCAATATGTCGAGACCCTGGTCGGCATAAATCAGGCGCGTCCCCTGGCTCTGCGGCTGATGCGCCCCAGCGATATTCATACGATAATAAGCACGGACGGTTCCGCCTTCAGCGATTAATTGCGGCGATGCCATCACGCTGAGCGAATGGTTGCATTTTTGGCGGGGGCCAAGCATACGAACATCGGCCTCACTGTAGCTTGTCGGGTTGACATTCTGTCGCGGTCGCAAGCCGCTGCTCGGCGGCGGATTGATAATCATGCCAAAGCCATTGCTTGGGTCATCGCTGGCTGATAGGGCGACATCATCCTCTTGAAAGACAATCGGCACGGTGCCCAGGGACAAATTGGCGACGGTTAATCGTATCAGGAAGGTCCCTTCGTCGCCGATATCCGTGGCGGCGACTTCGAGGGTTAGCGGGTCTTGCA
The DNA here is from genome assembly GCA_965214515.1 of Aggregatilineales bacterium. Lineage (GTDB taxonomy): Bacteria > Chloroflexota > Anaerolineae > Aggregatilineales > Phototrophicaceae > UBA6055. The sequence goes on along the minus strand of OZ243955.1, from coordinate 1,104,397 downwards.
CGGCGCGGCCGATGGCGGATTGATGCGCTGCCAGGTCTTTTGCCGCTCGCAGGCGTCCACAGGGAAGGCCAGCAAAGAGATAAGGCGAGAGACCCGAGACGAATTCGGGCAGAAGATTGGGCACAACAAATACACCCAGCACAATCAGCAGGATGATGCCAATCGCGGTATTGGGGTTGCTGCCGTCTGGCTGCATGGCGCTGGTCATGGGTGCTTTCCTTGCAGCCAATCTCGTAAAAATTCTTCAATCGCTTCGGGCTGCATATCTTCAACATTATGCCACAGAATGCCATTGTCGTGTCCACGAAACCAGACATCCTGACGGCGGATGAACTCGTGGGTGCTGAATTTGGTTTTTTGGATAGCTTCGTCAAGGGGTGCATCGTTCAGCAGATATTCCGCAATTTCAAGATAACCAAGACCGCTCATGGAGGGCAAATCACGATGGTATCCCCTGTCAAGCAAGCTCTGTACTTCCTGAACAAAACCAGCCGCCATCATGTCATCGACGCGCTGGTCAACGCGCGGATAGAGGATGGCGCGGTCAAGCCGCAAGCCAATCGTGAGGATGCGATAGGGCGGCGGCTGCTTCTTTTGCAGTTTGCTGATGGCCTGGCCAGTCAGTATGTACACCTCCAGAGCGCGGATAACACGGCGGAGGTTGTTGGGGTGGATTCTATCAGCCGAGATGGAATCGACCTGGCGGAGGCGGTCATGGAGTGCCTGTGCTGAATGGGATGTGGCATAAGCCTCAAGCTCGGCACGCAGGTCGGAATCTGGCAGGACGCGCGGGATTGACCAGCCTTCTTCGATGGCGGTGATGTATTGGCCGCTGCCGCCGACCAGAAATGGCAGTTTGCCGCGTGCGTGCAAGGCATGGATAGCTTCATAGGCCTTGTCTTGATATTCAGCTAAGCCTAGATTGTAATCCGGCTCAACAAAGTCGATGAGATGATGGGGGATTTGCGCTTGTTCGGCGGCGGTTGGTTTGGCCGTGCCGATGTCCATATAGCGGTAAATCTGACGGCTGTCAGCACCGACAATTTCCCCATTGAGCCCTTGCGCCAGCTTAATCGCCAGGCTTGTTTTGCCGACCCCAGTCGGACCCAAAATAATCACCAGCGGCAAGCCCTCACCAGTCAAAGGCGTCCTCCACATGAGCAATGGCTGCGGTCTGGCTGCGGTCGAGCGCGACGCCGATGACATCAATCCGCCAGTCGGCCTCCTCGTCAAGCCCCTTGTCATGGAGATATTGATAAACGGCCTTGATGATTCGGTCCTGCTTGGCTGCTGTGATGCCCGCCAGCGCCGATTCGGTATTGGGGCTGTAGCGCGTTTTGACTTCGACAAAGACATAAACACCCTTGAACTGCGCCACGATGTCGATTTCACCGAAGCGCGTTGTCCAGTTCATATCCAGGATGGCGTAACCTTGCTGGATGAGGTAATTGCGGGCAAGCAGTTCTCCGCGCTTGCCTGTCTGTCGCGTTTGGCTCATTTGTTTTCCCTGTGCCTGAGATGTTCATCATATATCAGATATGCGAGTCATCAAGCGTTAGTCCAGTGTTGAAAAAATGTGAAAACCGGTTAAGATTCCTTGGCTTTTAGAAACATTTATTTGACTGGCAAGCGAAAATACAGCGAGCTAATAAACCAAGGGGGTCTGAAACGATGATAGATGTGAATACAGCCGTTCTTATTGCTGTGGTGGCTGGAGTGATAGGTCTGCTATTTGCTTTTTACCAGCGCAATTTTGTCCTGGCGCAGGATGAAGGGACCGACCGCATGAAGGGTATTGCGGCGGCGATTCAAGCAGGGGCGCAAGCCTTCCTCCGCCGTGAGTACCGCGCAGTCGGTATTTTGGTGCTGATTGTGACGGTCGCCTTGGTTCTGCTGAGTTCAGTGCCAGATTCGGGGATGTCGATTTTAACGGCGGTGGCATTTGTGCTGGGTGCGCTGGCATCCGGTTTGTCGGGTTACATTGGCATGTATATCGCGGTGCGTGCCAATGTTCGCACCGCGCAAGCGGCCTCGCAAAGCCTAAACAAAGGCTTGCGGGTGGCGTTCGCCAGTGGCACAGTGATGAGTACGATGGTGGTCTCCCTGGCGCTGCTGGGCATCAGCGTTCTCTTTATCCTCTTTGTCAATGAACTGGGCAACGCGGCACAGGCAGCATCGGCTTTGGCTGGTTTTGGTTTTGGCGGCACTTCCATCGCTATCTTCGCCCGTGTGGGCGGCGGCATCTATACCAAGGCGGCGGATGTCGGCGCTGACCTGGTAGGCAAAACCGAGGCGGGCATCCCTGAAGATGACCCGCGCAACCCGGCAACTATCGCCGACAACGTGGGTGACAACGTTGGCGATGTGGCTGGCATGGGGTCGGATTTATTTGAAAGCTACGCGAGTTCCATCATCGCCTCGATTTCGCTGGCGACCACGGCTGGGGCATTTGTCGGTGATGGGCTGGTGGCGGCGCAGGTCTTTCCGCTTTTGGTGGCGACTGCGGGTTTAATCATCAGCATGATTGCCAGCTTTCTGGTCCGAACCGAAGAGGGCGCTGACCAAGAAAAACTGCTGGGCAGCATTCGGACTGGCATTTACAGCGCCTCTGGCTTGATTGCCCTGGTTATTATTTTTCTGGGGCTGATGCTCCCCTTTGGAGATGCCAGCACGGGCATTATCCTGGCGACCCTCAGCGGTCTGGTGGGCGGCGTCCTGATAGGGTACTTTACCGAGTATTTTACTGCGGATACTTATGGCCCGACGAAATCGCTGTCGGCTTCGGCTGAAGGGGGGGCGGGGATTGTCGTGATTCGCGGTTTGGCGCTGGGCATGATGAGCACCTTGGCGCCAGTCCTTATTGTGGTTGTCGTTACCCTGCTGGCAACTTCGCAGGCTGGGTTGTATGGCGTTGCGGTGGCAGCGGTGGGTATGCTCTCGACCTTGGGCATCACGCTGGCAACCGATGCTTATGGCCCGGTCGCCGATAACGCTGGCGGCATTGCTGAAATGTCTGATTTGCCGAAAGAAGTTCGTGAGCGCACCGATGCCCTGGACAGCCTGGGCAATACAACCGCAGCCACGGGCAAGGGCTTTGCCATTGGCTCGGCGGCGATGACGGCGCTGGCATTGACGGCCGCCTTTATCACCGCATTAACGGCGGGGGGCAGTTCTGCCTTGGGCGCGGCGGCGAATCCGGCTGAACTTCTGCTCAACCCGCAATTTGTCACCGGCTTGTTTATCGGTGGCTTGCTGCCCTATATCTTCAGCGCCCTGACGATGGTCGCGGTGGGTGATGCGGCGCAGCAGATTGTTGAGGAAGTGCGGCGGCAATTCCGCGAAATCAGCGGCATTATGGAAGGCAAAGCCCAGCCAGACTACGAACGCTGCGTGGCTATCAGCACCGACAGCGCGATTCGGCAAATGCTGTTGCCAGGGATTATCGCTGTGGGCGTGCCAGTGGGCATGGCTTTGCTGGCGGTGCTGGGCAAGGGCAATGTGCTGGGCGAATTTATCGCGCCCATCTCGCTGGTTGGCGTGCTGTTAGGCTCGCTGGTGTCGGCATTTATGCTGGCGGTGATGATGGCGAACGCGGGCGGCGCCTGGGATAATGCCAAGAAAAACATTGAAGCCGGCAATTATGGCGGCAAAGGCTCGGATGCCCACAAGGCGGCTGTGGTTGGCGATACGGTGGGCGACCCCTTTAAGGATACTTCGGGGCCTTCGCTGAATATCCTGCTCAAACTGCTGGCAATCGTTTCGCTGGTGATTGCGCCGCTTATCGGCAGCGCGTTTCCGGGGTAATCCTTGGCTACTCGGAGGGGGGATTGATGTTCAAGACAGAATCGGGTGCGCCGCGCGGTTTATATTTCGAAGAATTTGAGCCAGGCGTGACGCTGCGAACCCGTGGGCGCACGATTACTGAATCCGACCTGGTGCAGTTTGCGGCGCTGACGGGCGACTTTAATCCCATGCACACCGATGCCGAATACTGCAAAACGTCGTTCATGGGTCAGCGGGTGGCGCACGGGATGCTGACGGCGAGCTATGCGGTGGGGCAGGCATATCAACTGGGGATACTGGAGCGGACTGTGCTTGGCTTTCGCGGCTTTGAGATGAAATTCAGCGCTCCCGTGTACATTGGCGATACCATCCATGCCGAACTGAAGGTGACAGAGACCAAAGCGGCAAAACGTCTGGGCGGCGGGCTGGTGACCTTAGAAATGCGCGTCATCAAGCAGGATGGCAAAATCGCCCAGAAGGGCAGCATGATGCTCTTGATGATGTCGCGGCCTAGCGATAGCGATTGATGTGATGGCGCAGGGTTTGGGCGGCTCGCGCGGGATTGCCGTTAAAGATGATGCCACGCGAGGAATTGATGATGAGTCCCTTGCGGTGACGGTTCAGTCCGGCGGTCACCGCTGCCTGGATGTCACCGCCCTGGGCGCCGATGCCGGGGACGAGAAAGGTCATCTCGCCCGCCAGTAATCGAATCTGCGCCATTTCATCGGGGTGGCTGGCGGCTGGTAGCTGAGCGCGCGCCGGCTAACCGAAGATTCGCGGTGGGTCGCCGTTGCCGAGAAGACCTCCACGTTCAGTTGATGATGCGAATTAGGGTGTATGTCAGATTATTGGCAGAATGCAATTAACTGCTCACCCCGTCCCTTTCTCTCCATCATTTTTGGACCGGTGGGGGTTGGAACAGCTTCACATTGACTGTCATCCGCTTTAGCTCTCGCCGCTCGGTAGCTTGCCCGTCAATGCCAAGCCCTCCAGCAAGCCAGCCACCCGTGCCTGTTCGTGCTCGACTTGCCGCAGGCGATCATCCACTGTCAGAAAGCCGGCATCTATCTTATCTTCGAGGCGTTCAAACCTGTCTTCAAGGCGCTTGATGTCATTCCGCAGCCATACGAACAAGCCGACTACAACTGTGATGACCGGCGCGTTCATGGCGATGATTTGTTCCCAGTTCATTTCTACTTAATCGCAAAAACCTGTGTAGCAGCAAATGCGCTGCGGGGCTGCCAGGTCAAATTTAGAACAGCCCGACGACCTTGCCCTCGTCATCAATATCCACATTCATCGCTGCGGGCATTCTTCCCAAGCCGGGCATCGTTCTAACATCGCCGCACAGAGGATAGATAAAACCGGCACCAGCAGATGCGCGAATATCGGTAATCGTAATCCGAAAACCATCCGGCGCACCCTTGAGCTTTGGATTGTCGCTCAGGCTGAGGTGCGTTTTTGCCATGCAAATCGGCAGTTTGCCCAGCCCCTGTTCTTCGTATTGTCGGATTTTGCGATGGACAATGGGCGCATAATCGACGCCATCAGCACGATAGATTTCGGCAGCGATGGTTTCTATTTTGTCCTTGATCGACAGTTCATCCGGATAGAGCAGGCGGAAGCTGTTCGGAGCTTCACAAGCGGACACAATCATCTCCGCCAGTTCGATGGCGCCCCTGCCGCCCTGCGCCCAGTGTCGGGCCACCGCAACGCCAGTGGCGCCGGCGGCCATGGCGATTTCGCGGACAGCCTGGATTTCTTTGTCGGTATCGCTGGTGAAAACATTAAGAGCGACCACCGGATTGACACCGAATTTCTTCAGATTTTCCAGATGGCGCACCATGTTGACGGCGCCGGCTTCTACATCGGGGACATTTTCTTTGGTCAGTGCGGGGTCAATCGTTCTGCCGGGGATGATTCGGTATTTATCGGTATGTGCCTTGAGGGCGCGTATCGTCGTGACCAACACGACCGCGTTGGGCTGCAAACCAGAGATACGCGATTTGATGTTAAAGAATTTTTCGGCGCCGATGTCAGCGCCAAAGCCGGATTCGGTAATGACATAATCGCCCGTCTTCATAGCAATCATATCAGCGATGATAGACGAATTGCCGTGGGCAATGTTGGCGAAGGGGCCGGCATGAACCAGCGCGGGCGTGTTTTCAAGCGTTTGCATGAGATTGGGTTTGATAGCGTCTTTCATCAAGACAGTCGCGGCGCCAGCGGCCTGAATATCTTCGGCAGTGACCGGATTCTTGTCGCGGTCATAGGCGATGACCATTTTTCCGATGCGCTCGCGCATGTCCCTTAGTGAAGTGGTCAGCGCCAAAATGGCCATAATCTCGGAGGCGACGGTAATGTCGTAACCGCTTTGGCGCGGCACGCCGTCAAAACGCTTGCCCAAGCCGATGATGATATGGCGCAGGGCGCGGTCGTTCAGGTCAACGACACGCCGCCAGGGGATGTTGTGCAGGTCTATATGGCGCTTGTTGCCATGATAGATATGAGCGTCCAGCATGGCGGCGATTAAATTGTGTGCCGCGCTGATGGCATGAATGTCGCCAGTCAAGTGTAGGTTAAAATTTTCCATCGGCACAATTTGACTGTAGCCACCCCCGGCAGCGCCCCCTTTGATGCCGAAGGTGGGGCCTTGCGAGGGCTGTCGAACGGTAATCACAGCGTTTTTGCCGATGTGCTTCATTGCCTGCCCGATGCCAACGGTTGTGGTGGATTTGCCTTCGCCAAGCGGCGTTGGGGTGATGGCAGTGACATCAACATATTTGGCATCCTGCCGCGACTTGAGCCTGTCCAGAACATCGAGGTTAATTTTGGCAACGTACTTGCCATAATGTTCCAGGTCCGTGTCAGGATTCAGTCCCATTTGCTCGGCAATTTGATTGATATGGACGAGGCTGGCGTTTTGAGCGATTGTCAAATCTGAAGGAATGACCATGAACTTTCGTCCTTTATCTAAATAAATTTAAGAGGCACTTTTTTATTTTATCTTTATCTTAACTGAACAGCCTTCATCTTGTACACCGCGCTTGTTATTCGGCCGCTGCGGGTTCTTGGCGCTTGAGAATTAACATTCCCAAGGGCGGCAGCTGCAAACGCAGGCTGTGTGGCGAACCGTGCCGCTCAATCGGCTCGCTGGTTACGCCGCCCAAATTGCCGATATTGCTGCCGCCATACCTCTCGGCATCGCTGTTGAGCATTTCTTTATAGAAGCCGGCTGCTGGCACACCGATGCAATACTCCCCCTGAACGACCGGCGTAAAATTCAATACCATGACCAGAAAGTCGCTCTTATCTTTGGCATAGCGGATATAACTGTAGACGCTGTTGGCGGCGTCGTTGGCCTCTATCCAGCGAAATCCGTCGGGATGAAAATCCACTTCCCAGAGTGCGGGCTCTTCTTTATATAAATGGTTGAGGTCTCGTACCCAGGTTTGCATTTGGGCGTGTTTTTCATATTGCAGCAGATGCCAATCGAGACTGCGCTCTTCGCTCCATTCAGCAAACTGGGCGATTTCTGCGCCCATGAAGTTCAGCACTTTGCCGACTTGGGTGTACTGATAGCCAAATAGGAGGCGTAATTGGGCAAACTGCTGCCAGTAGTCGCCGGGCATTTTGCCGATGAGGGATGCCTTCTCATGGACAACCTCATCATGGGACAGTGGCAGAACAAAATTCTCGGTGAAGGCATACATGATAGCAAATGTAATGTTGTGATGATGGAAGCGGCGATAAATCGGGTCCCGTCGGAGATAGTTGAGGGTATCGTGCATCCAGCCCATGTTCCATTTGAAGGTAAAGCCAAGCCCCCCCACATAGGTGGGATGGGAAACCATCGCCCAGTCGGTGGCTTCCTCGGCTATCGTCACTGCGCCAGGTGCCTGGGCATGAACCGCTTCGTTAAACTCGCGGAGGAAAGCCAATGCGCCCAGATTCTCGTGACCGCCATATTCGTTAGGCATCCACTCGCCGCTCTTGCGTGAGAAGTTGAGGTAAATCATTGACGATACGGCATCAACGCGCAAGCCGTCGATATGATATTTCCTGAGCCAAAACAGCGCATTGGCAATCAGGAAACTGCGGACTTCGCTGCGTTCATAATTGAATATCATGGTGCCCCAGTCGGGATGCTCGCCTTGACGCGGGTCTTCATGGCTGTAGAGGTGCGTGCCGTCGAAGTAATTCAGCCCGTGGCCGTCTTTGGGGAAATGCGCCGGCACCCAATCGAGAATGACAGCGATATTGTTTTGATGACAGCAGTCGACGAAGTGCATAAAGTCGGCTGGTGTGCCATAACGGCTTGTCGGCGCATAGTAGCCGATGACCTGATAGCCCCAGGATTTGTCCAGGGGATGTTCTGTAACCGGCAGCAATTCGAGATGCGTGTATCCCATATCCACGAGATAGGGTATGAGTTCTGCCGCAAGTTCACGATAAGTCAGATATTCATTGTTTGCATGGCGCTTCCATGAACCCAAATGCAGCTCATAAATGTTCATCGGCTCGGCAAGCGGGTCTTTTTTTGCCCTAGCGGTCATCCAGGCTTCATCCTGCCAGTCATAGCGGTCAATATCATAGACAATCGAGGCGGTCTTGGGGCGCAGTTCGGCATAAAAGCCGTAGGGGTCTGTTTTTTCGGCGCGATAGCCGTCGTGATGTGAGCGAATCTCATATTTATAATGGACGCCGACTTCCAGATTGGGGATGAACAATTCCCAGATGCCAGAGCCGCGGTTGTTTTCCATGATATGCGTTCGCGCATCCCAATGGTTGAAATCACCAACGACAGCGACCTTGTAACAGTTTGGCGCCCAGACGGCAAAATGAATGCCACTCACACCATTGACCTTGCGCGGATGAGCGCCCATTTTCTCGTAGATGCTGTGATGGCGGCCTTCGCTGAAGAGGTAGATGTCATAGTCCGTCAGGAGGGGCGCAAAGATATAGGGGTCAGCATAGGATTCGATGGATTTATCAAAGGTGGTGGCTTCAAAATGATAGGGGGCTTGTGACCAGGGCTGGCTGAGCGCAGCGGCAAAGAGACCGTCATCGTTTAACTTTCGCATTTTGACTCGGTCTTGGGTCTGGTCATTGACAATCTCAATTCGGTCAGCCCAGGGGCGAAAGGTGCGAATCGAAACATCACCGCCGGATGAGTGCCTGCCCAGCAGGGTCTTGGGTGCGCCCATTTCACCATCAATCAGCGCTTGAAGGACAGCCGGGTGAATAGCTGGCGGCATGGCGTTCCCTCGTGAATTGGAAGTTATTTCAGTATAACTGTTTTTGCATGAAAATCGCAAGCCAGCGTCATACTTATCGTAGTCAAACGATTTGAAATGCTGTAGACTGATGTCTTCGGCAGGCAGACGGGGAGAGAGTCGTATGGCCATCACAGCCTCAAAGAGAGTACCGGAGGCTCTTCCGCAAAAGCAAAAGTCTTCCGCATTTGCGATTTGGAAGCGCTTGATGAGATACCTGCTGAAGTACAAGGCATGGATGCTGACAGCCCTGTTCGGGATTATCGGCACGAATGTCCTCTCGGTCATTGTGCCATATATCCTGCGCGATGTCGTTGACATCGGCATCGAAAATCGTGACAGCAGCTATATGCTGAACGCCGGCATGTTGGTGGTCGGGCTGGGGGTTCTGCGTGGCATCACCACCTTTCTGAGCAGGTTTTTTGGGGAGCGGCTTTCGCATTATATTTCCTACGATATTCGCAACCAGATTTATGACAAGGTGCAGGGACAATCCTTCACCTACCATGACAATGCACAAATTGGCACGATAATCACCCGCGCCATCAGCGATGTCAATGAGATTCAGCGTTATTTCGCTTTCGGCTTGCTTGACGGGCTGAATGTCATCTTCCTGTTGATTGGCACCGTATCGGTTATGTTGGCGACCAGCCCCATTCTGGCAGTCATCGCCTTTATCCCGCTAGTCCCTTTGGCATTGTTTTCAAACCATTTTGTGATGCGCATTCATCCGCGCTGGAAACAGGTGATGAATCGAGTGCAGGTCTTGAGCAACCATATTCAGGAAAACGCCCTCGGGGCCGAAGTGGTGCGTGTCTTTGCCCGCGAGGCATACGAAATCGGACGGTTCAGCACCGAGAACAAAAAACTCTTCGAGGAGCAGCTGGACTTCATCAAGCAATGGATTACCTACCTGCCTGCAAGCGCTTTTCTGGCTGCCATGTCCACCGCGCTAGTGCTGTTTTTTGGCGGTCTGTTTGAAAGCCAGGGCGTGGCAAACATCACCGTTGGGCTGGTGGTCACATTCAACGCTTATGTCTTATTGTTGGCGCAGCCGCTTCGCTTTGTAGGATTCGTGATTCTGCTGACCACACAGGCGGTTGCCAGCAGTGAGCGTGTCTTTGAAATTCTGGACGAAGAGGAGCTCATCGTCAGCAAGCCATCTGCCAGACGAATCGCTATCAAGGGGCAGGTGCGTTTTGAAAATGTCAGCACACGTTATCGGTCTTCCAGCCATGCTGTCCTGAAAGGCATCAACCTGGAGGCAAAGCCGGGCGAGGTGGTTGCCATCATTGGTCCCACGGGCGGCGGCAAAACCAGCATCGCCAATTTGATTCCGCGCTTTTATGATGTTGCTGCCGGGCGTGTCTTGATTGACGGGGTGGATGTGCGCGACATTGAACTCCATAACCTGCGCAGTCAGATTGGGGTTGTGATGCAGCAATCCCTGCTTTTCTCAGCAACCATCGAGGAAAATATCGCCTATGGCAACCCGCAAGCCAGCCATGAGCGGGTGGTCGAAGCCGCCATTTCCGCCAATGCGCACGACTTCATTTCGGAGTTTCCGCAAGGGTATCAAACTGTGGTTGGCGAGCGCGGCGTTACCTTGTCTGGCGGACAAAAGCAGCGGGTAGCCATTGCCCGTGCCCTGCTGATTGACCCGCGCATTCTGATTCTGGATGACGCCACCAGCAGCGTCGATACACAAACCGAATATCTCATTCAGCAGGCGCTGGAACACATCATGCAGGGGCGGACGACCTTTGTCATTGCCCAGCGAATGAGCACCATCCTGAAGGCAGACCAGATTATCGTCCTCAAAGATGGTGAAATCGTTCAGCACGGCACGCACGAATCCCTGCTGGCAGAGGGCAGTTTGTACGAAGAAATCTACAAATTGCAGCTTCAAGAGCAGGAACGAGTCCGCCGTGAGGCGATTATCGCTGGCATCATCAAGGTCCCCTTGGAAGAAAAGCGGTCAACGCAGCAATTCCGCGCCTTGATTGACCGCCTTGCTGGCAGATAAGCGAACCATTCATTCACAATCCCGCGACGGCGGGAGCGGATTGAAATCCTGCGCTCACTATCCAAGATGAACTTTCGCTTGCTGGCGCGGCATCTGGTTTATTCAAAAAGGTCAAGAGGCTCATGGCTAGTGTAAAGCAAAGCAAAGCAACTCGTAGCGAAGCAAAGAACAGACAAAAAGATGAAGAGCCAAGGCTACCCGACATCGACGATGATGACGAGATTGGTTTTGACCGCGACGTCCTGTCACGGATTATGTCCTATTTGGCGCCCTATCGCCGACGACTGTATGCCGCCCTGTTGGCGATGCTGCTCAGTGTGTTCGCCAATGTCGTCAGCCCGCCTTTGATTGGCTGGGCAATCGACGAAGGCATTCGCAAACACGATATGTCGACTGTCGCTCTGGGCGTCTTTGCCTTAATCCTGGTTCAGATTGTCGGCTTCATCGGTTTTCGCGTGCAACTGAGCAACATGGCCGAAACCGGGCAGAGCATTATCCAAATCTTGCGCGACGAGCTTTTTGAGCGCATCCAGTATCTGTCCATCAGCTTTTTTGCGGAATACGAAGTTGGTCGCTTGATTGCCCGTGTGATTAGCGATGTCAATGTCATTCGGGAGGCAGTAACCTTTGCGGTGGTCGGCAGCATCCGCGAAGTACTGATGCTGGGCGGCATTATCATCTCCATGATGCTGATTAACATTCATCTGACCGCAGTCGCGGTGGCTGTTCTGGTTGTTCTTGGCATCTTCGCCAATTACTGGCGCGTCTATGCCCGCGCCGCTCATCTCAAAGTGTCCGATACCAACGCCAGGGTCAATGCAGAATTGTCCGAAGCCTTTAACGGCGTCCGCGTGACGCAGGCTTTTGCCCGCCAGCGATACAATCACAATCGCTTCGTCAACCGCATCAATATGGCAAATCGTCAGGCAAATGCCCGCGCTGTCCTGATTGCCGGCCTGTTCTTCCCCAGCATCGAACTGGTTGGTGGCATTGCCACGGGCGCGCTGATATTTATTGGCGGCAGCCTGGTTCTGAGCGACGACATCACGGTGGGGGTCTTGCTGGCATTCATCCTGTATATCCAGCAATTTTTCTTCCCCATTCGCCTGCTGGCACAGCGATATAACCTGCTTCAGTCGGTTCTGGCTTCTGGCTACAGAATCTTCAGGCTGATGGATTACCCGATTGAAATCCGCGATGGGGATGATGCCGCTGCCTTGCCCGACATCCAGGGGCGCATTCGTTTTGAGGATGTGTCCTTTCAGTATGCACCCGATAGCGAGATGGTTCTCAAAAATGTTAATCTCGATGTGCCTGCGGGTGCGACAGTGGCTTTTGTCGGACATACTGGCGCTGGCAAAAGCACAATGGTCAAGCTCATCATGCGCTTTTATGACACGACCCTGGGCAAAGTCAGCGTTGACGGACATAACCTGAAAGAGGTGACGCAAAACAGCCTGCGGCGTCAGATTGGCGTTGTGCCGCAGGACACCAACCTGTTTTCTGGCACCGTGATGGATAACATCCGTTATGGGCGCTTAAACGCGACCGACGACGAAGTCATGGAGGCTGCCAAAAACGTTGGCGCACATCAGTTTATCACCGAACTGCCGAATGGCTATAACACCGACATACAGGAAGGCGGCGCTGTTTTATCGACGGGTCAGCGGCAGCTATTGGCCTTTGCCCGCGCTCTTTTGGCGGATCCGCGCGTCTTGATTCTGGATGAAGCCACCAGCAACATTGACACGCAAACCGAAGGTCTGATTCAACGGGCGCTGGAACGGCTGCTGGCTGGACGCACCAGCTTTGTCATCGCGCACCGCTTGAGCACCATCACATCGGCCGACATGATTGTTGTCATGGAGCATGGCAGGATTATTGAACAGGGCAGCCATCAGGAATTGCTGAGGCTGGAGGGGGTCTATCACCGCCTATTTACGCTCATTTAGCCATTTCTCTTTGACCCAAAATTGTTCAAATAAGGCAAGGCACAGACAGTCAATTCCTTGAGCGCGATGCCAAAGGTCGTGTCCAGGCTCGGGTAGAGCTTGATTGACTCTGGTAATCTTACCGAGATGCGTCAAAATAGCTGTTTATGATTCAACCATTAGAAAGAAGGTGATGGCATGTCAGAAACAAAACCGATTGCGCTGCAATTATATACCGTCCGCGAGTCATTGGCGCAGGACTTTGAGGGGACGGTTCGCCAGGTTGCAGAGATGGGTTATATCGGCGTCGAGCCATATAGCGGGATGCCAGCGGGGCTGTCCCATGCTGCCAGCCTGTTCCGCGAGCTTGATTTAGAGGTGTTCAACAGCCATGTCGCTTTTCCCGATGATGCCAACAAGGATGCCTTGCTGGAGATTGCCGAAGCCTTTGACTTGTCGTGTGTTACGGTTTCGTTTCTGCCACCGACCGAGTTCGAGACCCTTGATGCCATCAAGCGGGTTTGCGAGCGGCTGAATGGCGCTGGCGAATTTGCGAAAGCTAACCATCTGGTGCTGGGTTATCACAATCACTGGTGGGAATACAAGCAGTTGGAGAATCAGGCGACGCTTGATTTGATGCTTGATGAACTTGACGATGAGGTCTTTTTGCAGATAGATACCTATTGGGCGCAGGTCGGCGGGCTGGATGTGGTTGAAGTTGTGAAGCAGGCTGGAGAACGTGCGCCGCTGATTCATCTCAAGGATGGCTCTACGAACAAGGACGATGCGATGCTGGCGGTTGGCGCTGGCAAGATGCCGATTGCCGCGATTGTCGAAGCGACCACAGCGACAGCGGACTGGTATATCGTGGAACTTGACCGCTGTGATACCGATATGATTGAAGCGGTTCGGGACAGTTATTCGTATTTGACTTCAAATGGATTAGCGCGTGGGAAGAAGTAGTCCAGCGAGGGTTTGAAATCGGGATTTGAGGTGAGAGAGGCATGAAAGTTCCCATAGACAGCTTGAAAGATGTGACCCGACGAGCCATCCTGAATCAAGGGTATTGTGCTGAAGACAGCGAAATCATTCTTGAGATTATTATGTACGCGCAGCTTCGCGGCAATAATCAAAATGTCGTTAAGCTGGTCGGGGCAGGTATGCCTGCCAATCCGGCGGCGGGCGAGATTGCCCTTGTCAAGGATACCCGGCTTTCGGCAGTGATTGACGGCGCCTGGAATCAAGGCATGGTTGTTGTCGCGCAGGCGACCGAAACCGCCATCCACAAAGCCAAAGAGCATGGCTTCGGCATGGTTGGCACGCGCAAGACAAACTCTTCGACCGGCGCCATCGGTTATTATGCCCGCCAGATTGCCGCGGCAGGTTTGCTTGGCTTTGTCTTTTCGGGGTCTGCGGAGTTTGTGGCCATGCACGGTTCTTATGAGGCTTTTTTCGGCACGAATCCCTTGGCGGTCGGCATCCCCACCGCAGGCAAGCCGATTGTGTTTGATATGGCGACGGCTGCGATTGCTTATTATGGCATTCTCCTGGCGCAGGCTGCCGACGAGACGATACCTGAAGATGTTGCCTATGACCAGGCGGGTGTGATAACGACTGACCCGACCAGGGCGCTGGCTGGAGCTATCAAGGCATTTGGCGGTTACAAGGGGGCGGCGCTGGCGTTGATTGTTGAGGTCTTGACCCGTCCGCTTGTCGGTGCATCCCGCAAGCCAGACGGCACAAAACATGATTGGGGCAGCCTTGTTTTTGCCATTGACCCGGAATTGCTGGCGGATGATTTGGCAACCTTTCGGGCGGGTGTGAGTGATTTGATGGCGCGGCTGAAGAAGCGCAAACGGCTGCCAGGTGTTGACGAACTGCTGGTTCCCGGTGAGCGCGGCGACCGATTTTATCAAAAGGTGACGGCTGCCGGTGAAATCGAACTTGAGGATAAGCTCTGGCGGGAATTACAGGCTGTCGCCAGCCAGGAGAAAGCATAACCGCGACTGCTGTGGCTTAGGAAAACAGGGAGGATAGTGATGGACAAGGACTTGCTGCGGCGTTACAACTACGATGAATTTGTCCCCGACAAGTTCATGCCCTGGATGCGTTTTGACCAAAGCCCAGCGCTGGGTTCTGCGGCACCGGATTTCCTCTTGTGGCGGCTTGAAGACCGGTCGGAGACATCGCTCCAGGCATGGTGGGCGAGCCATCTCTATCTGGTGGTCGAGTTCGGGAGTTTTACCTGACCGTATTGCGGGATGGCGGGCCCATCCATGAATGCCGTAGCCGAAAAGTATGCCGATGAGGGCGTGGCTTCTGTTTTTGTGTACACCAATGAGGCGCATCCAGGAGAGCGGTTGCCTCATCTGCGCTCGATGGAGCAGAAATTTTGTCATGCGGCCGCACTCCGTGATGAATTGGGGGTTACGCGGCAAATCCTGCTGGATTCCCTTGATGGCGCTTGTCACCGTGCCTATGGCAGTATGCCCAATATGACCTGGATTTTTAATCGCGCTGGCCAGCCCATTTACAAATCCGATTGGTCGGATGCGGGCAGTGTGGACAATGCGCTGGCATATTATGTCGATGTTGCCCGCCGCCGCCAGGCCCGTCAAACGCTGGCGCCGTTCCAAGTGCAGCGGCTTGATTATCGCAATGCCAACCGCCTTGAGTTTTTTAATGGGCTCAAGCGGAACGGGCCGCAGGCGGTAGACGATTTTATCAATGTCTTTGGCCCGCCTCCGGGCGATTTCAAGCGGGATTAGTCGACAATGGCGATTGAGGGCAGCATGCGCTCATAGACAATCCCGCGCTGCCCGCGACGTTCTGCGGGTGTGTTGTATAATCCGCCCTTTACAAAGAGGTGGCTGGAGCCTTCTCCGCTCAGATTCAACGCATCGACCGCGCCTTGTCCGATGAGAAAGTCGGTGACTTCCTGCAAGGTCGCGCCCACACTGTCCAAATCGGTTTGACAGGCAGGGTCGCAGCCATCGACCACAACCAGAACAAGCTCCCCGCCATCTTTTATGCCCAGGGCAGTTCTGGCTTTGCGGGTGGCATCGGCTGTGAGGTTCATATTGACTGGCGAAATGCCGATGGTGCGCTTGTTTTGCCGAGATTGGCTGGCGCAGAACTCTTCATTTTCAAGCGCCTGAGCGATGACGTTTTGTCCGCGCGACAGCAGGATGGGGCCAGCCTGAATGCCAGATTGAATCGGACTTGCGGGGTCAGTGAACTCATATTCGACCCAGGCGTCATGGATGATGCTGTCCATGACCTCCACAGGCAGCGCATCGGCTTGCAGGGATAGAACAAATCCATTTTGCGGGATGCTCAAACCGCCGCCTTGCTTCCAGCTGACAACCTGTCGGTTGACGATGACATATTCGACTCGCTCGGCTGCCCAGGGGGTGCGGTCAAGCGGCTGGTCATGGACTTCGAGGTGGGCGGCGCGGGTGTACAGGGCGATGGGCTGCGCTTGCTTCGGGTTCAGGTGGAACTGATGGCTGCCTTTGCCATCTGCCCTTAATTTGAGGTCGCCGGGTATGACAAGGGTGATGTCGGCCAGGCTCAAGGTGCGGATTGTCCAGCTTGCGCCATCGTACAATAAACAACCGCGCTGGTATAAGGGCGGGCGCAGGAGGGTGTTCTCGGCAACCATCAGCCCGACAGGGTCACCATAGCCTGAATGATGGCTGATGAGGTCATCATATTCGTGCAGGAAATGGGAGGTATTGAAGACGGCCTGTCGTTGCAGGCTTTGGACAAAGTGACGGATAAAATCACACCTGCCGATGCGGACGAAGTCCTGGTCAACTTTGGAGGGGTGGAAAATGCGCGGCTGATAGCTGCCTTTTTCGATGTTGGGGTACAAATCGAGTTGAATCGTTTCCTCCAGCCATCGGCTTAGGGCTTGGGCGCGGGCTTGCCAGATTTTGTCTCCTGCTGGCGCTTCAATCTGCCATTCGTAGGTATCGCTGATGTATTCGTGCAGTTGCAGCCAGCCTGCGGCCAGAAGTACCCGCAGAGCATAGGTGATAAAAGAATTGGCGCTGATAATCTGTTCGCCTTCATCGGTCGCATAGCTCAGCCTTGGGAACAACTGGCTGGCGCGGCGGTCGGTTTGCATCGCTGTCCAGGTCAGGATATGGGGATTTTCGTCGCCGCCTGCCCGCGCCCGCGCATAGTACATTCTGGCGATGTCCTGCTGGCGCACATAGCTGCTTTTGGGGTGCAGGTCTTCAAATTTCAGCCTGTCCGCCGGGATATGAAGGGTGTAAAACATCGACCAGCTGCCATCTCTGTGAGGGACGCGCTGTTTATGATATTGAATCTCGGACATCAACGCCGCCTTTGTTGACTTGCTTTATATGAACTATACCGCTTGCTGTTCATCATGCAAAGTCATCGGGCGCATGAGCTTGAACCCTCACTTTGGGGGCGAGGGTTCAAGCGTGACCGGGCTGACTTAGCGCCGTCCGAGGGTCAGGGGTATCTGCACTTCGTCGCTGCCGTTACGAAGAACGCTTAAAGTAACGGTTTGGTCGGGTTGGGTATGGTGTGCCAGGTAGGTGATTAAATCGTTCATGCCGTGGATGGCTGCGCCGTTGACGGCGGTAATGATGTCCACCCGAATATCAACCAGGTCGCCATCCCTGGTGCGCGTTTCAGCGATTTCACGCAGGTCGGAATCGGCGGCGGGACCATCGTCAAGAATGGTCTGGACGACCACGCCGCGGAAGTTGTTGGGCAAGCCGAGCAGCTCGATGACATTCAGCGTAACATCACCGCCGCTGATGCCCATCAGACTGTAGACCATCTCCCCGTTCTCGATGAGGGATTGGGCGACTCGCTGCGTCAGGTTGGCCGGTATGGCGAAGCCAACACCAGAGTTCATGCGCGATTGACTGATAATCTGGGAATTGACGCCGATGACCTCGCCATCGAGATTGATGAGCGGGCCGCCGCTGTTGCCCGGATTGATGGAGGCATCGGTTTGGATGACGCCACCGACTGAAAATTCTGTCAAACCCTGAATCGTGCGGTCAAGGGCGCTGATGATGCCGGAGGTCAGCGTCCAGCGCTGCCCAAAGGGGCTACCGATGGCAAGCACAGTTTGACCGACGACCAGGTCATCGGAGTTGGCAAAGACAATCGGGTCAAGCTGTTCGGCGGGGCGGTCAACGCGGATGACCGCCAGGTCCGAAGAAGGGTCGAGACCGATTAACTCGGCGAGCATAATCGTGCCATCCAGGAAATTGACAACAATCTCACTGGCTTCATCAACGACATGGGCATTGGTAACGATGTGCCCCTGGTCATCAATCACGAAGCCGGAACCAGAACCGCCCCCCATCTCGGTGTCAACGCTTATCGCCACCACCGATGGGCTGGCGTCTTCATAGACCTGTGTGAAGATGTCATTGGGATGGGTGACTTCTTCGATAGCTTGGGTCACTGGCAGGGAGAAAGCTGCTATTGCCAGGACAGCGATTGCCATGCCCAAAATCACAGGCAAGATGTTAAAGCGCCGCAAGATATTCATTAGCCATTCCTTTCACTCATAGCGAATTAAGTTCAGCGTCCCCCTCATGTTAGGAATGAGATGTAAAAAAAGTATGAAGCGCGTGCAAAAATCCTGTAAATGGAGACAGAGGATTGATTTTTGAAGTCTAAGCTGTTCGTTGGCCGCGAAGGCTGCTAGCCAATCAGATAGAGCGATTCCTGCCGACCGTCCAGCCACCGCATTTTACCCTTGGTCAGTACGGCATCCTCTTCCAGCATCATCCGTACATCCTGCCCCTTCCACTCTGGCACGCTTTTGGTGATATTCAACTCGATGGAGTACACTGTATCATCAAAGAGCGGGTAATCGCCGCTGCCGACGACGCCCTCCTGGCGGTCCCATAAGCCGATTGTGGGGCCGGCGGCGTGTCCGTGAACACCCAGGGGATGGCTGTAAATCTGCGGGCGGATGCCTTCGGCAGTGGCTTGCGCCAGCGCTGATTTCAATACCTCATTGCCGCTGCGCCCGATGCTCATCTGGTTCATGTGAATGTCTTGGAGTCGATTGCCGTCAGCCAGCGCCGCTCGAAGTCCCTGCGGCGCATCCGTTTCGTCGGGGCGCAGGACATAGGCATGCTGCTGCTGGTCAGTTGCCAACCCCAGATAATGAAACCCCATGTCACAATGCAAGAGGTCGCCGGGCATGATGAGGGTTCGCGGATGGTCGGCATCCTGCCAGGATTGTCCGACTGCCTGAATGTCTATCGACGGCTGAAACCAGGCTTGCAGACCCATGGACTGCATGGTTTGGCGCATCCACCAGACGACATCATCTGTGGTCGTAATCCCTGGGTGAATCACCTGGGTTGAAAAAGCCTGGGCGATAATCTGGTGTCCTATCTCGGCCAAGCGTGAATAAGCCCTGATTTCAGCTGGAAGGCGGCGTTCCAGCCAGCCGATGCAAAGCCGTTCGGCGCTGACCAAGCGTGAGGCATACAGGTCGCCCAGCGCATGACGGATGAGGCGGTACTCGCTATGGGAGAGGCCATCGCCAAAGGCAAAGGTCTCGGAGGTGTTGATTCCGATGGCGTCGGGGTCGCGTTCTTGGACGATTCGCGCCAGACAGCTGTGCTGTTCTTCTTCATCAGGATTCCAAACAGCTTCGTAGAAGCCGTCATAGCCATAGCGCGACAGGATGAGTCGGTCAACCTCGCCCTCGTGGCGGGAAAAGACAAGTATGGTGCGGCGCCGCGCCGACATGGATGTCGCTGGCAGCAGTGACATGAGAACCGGGTCTTCGTTGTATTCACGACAGGCAACAATCCACATGTCCATATCTTCGCGTTCCATGAGCTCCGGGATGAGTGCATCCAGCCGCGATTTGAGCCAGCCGTCTCGGACTTGCGCCTGCTGTCGGAGCGGGAGTATTTCGGGTATGAATCTCATATTTGGGCTGCTTTCTCTAAACCTAGTCTCCTGCGGAAGCTGCGACTGCCGCTTGCCAGTGTAATTGGAGCGGCGCATTTTGTCTACGATAAACGAGAACCATGAAGCCAAGCTCAATCGTCTGGCCGATTGTCAATCCCAGCGAGGCAGCGAGGATGCCGTGCATGCCAGCTTCGATGCCACCCCAGACAATGGCGGCTGTCAAGGCGAAGCCCACTATCATGGCCTGGTAAATGACGGTCGTTTTCTGGCTCAGCATGAGCAAGGCTCGCAGATAGCTCTGGAGCGCCGCCAGCAAGGGCAGCAGGACACCAGCCCGTACCCCCAGGATAACCAGTCCATGCAGATTGTCGGGTACATCGAGGATGCGGTGGTTATAAAACTCGATGAGAGGTGTAAATGCGAAAATCATCATCAGGAAACTCAGACCTAATCCCAGCCCATAGCTAAAGCGGCGCAGGATATGATGGTGCTGTTGGCTGCGATTGAGCGAGAGGACGACCTCCTGATAAGCCATTCCGCCCGAACGCAGGAACAGCGTGATGAAAAAGATAATCGGCCAAGCCGCCAGACTTTGGGTGGCATCGGGCATATTGGCAAGGCCGCGTTCGATGATGGGCCCAATCAGAAACGCAATGACGCTGGTGGCTGCCAGCGGCAGATGAAAACGAAGCGCATCCCGATAAGTCAGTGGCTGGGCTGGGCCGCGCAGGGGTGTTGCGAGCAGCTGCCTGACATCAGGCCGCGATACAAAATGTGTGTACAGCGCTTCGATGCCAACCGCGAAAACCAATGACAAAGCGCCGATGGCGGCGCCGGCCATTTGCGTCATCGTGCCCAAGCCGATGGCTATGCCGCCCGAAATCAGGACGCGCATCAGAGTGCCATAACCAACGTAACGGGTGCTGCCAAAGCGAATGATGATTCCTTGATGGAATCGCCTATAGCCGATAAAGGCGCTCCACAAAATCATGATTCGCATGCCAGGCCGCGTGGCTTCAATGATGTGAGCGGGGATATTGAGCAGGACACCGAGATAGAGGTCAAGCAAGGGGGTGAATGCCATCAGCACAGCGACCCCAGTTAAGAGGATGTTGATGGCCATCATAAAGCGCCACAAGACCTGATAGGACTGTCGGTTTTGCGCCAGCGCATTGCTGGTTGCCAGCAGCATGATAACGGGAGTCTCTATCAGAATCGAAAGCGAGAATACCAATCCGAATGCAGCCAGCTGTATCTCCGAATCGGGCTTGCGACTAACGACGCTTTGCAGCAAGGGCGCTTCAAAGGTCATCAGCAGCCAGGCGAATGCCAGCGGCAGCCAAAAGTTCAGCACTTTGCGATAGGTCACTGCCTTGTCTCTTCTCGCGGGCTTCCTGAAAGTGGCCTTTGATGCCTCACAGATTACCATATCTGGCATGGATTGCGAGGTTAAGGTCGCTGGTTCTGTGGATGCGGCTGTTGGTATGCCGTCAGGCAATGTATGATGGTTGCGAAGTCGAGCGTGCAGTGTTATTGTTGCTGTCAATGGGTCTCGTGACGGGACCCATTGTCGGATGAAGAGGGGCAGTTAAAATGGGATTTTGGGAACGTTGGCGTATCCCGATTATGTTAGCCCCGACTATGGCGGTCATTCTGTTTTTGTTTATTGGTGGCCTGACCTACGGCACCCTGGTCAGCCTGGGCTGGCAGCCCATCATCGGGCGAACCGAGATTTCATTGGCCGCTTATTCCAACATCTTGTTTTCCGAACAATACGCCAGTGTCTTTTGGCAAGGTCTGCTCTTGACGCTTTGGGTGAGCTTCGCCAGTACATTTCTGTCGGCGGCGCTCGCCCTGGCGACAGCGCTCTTGCTGCGGCGCAGCTTTATTGGCAAGCGAATCGCCACCTTCCTGTATCAGCTGAATTTACCGGTGCCGCATGTCGTCGCCGCCATCGGCATCCTGTTCCTGTTCTCGCAGAGCGGGCTGCTCTCTCGCACTGGCGCACAATTCGGGCTGTTCGATAGCCCGCGCGACTTTCCGGTTGTGGTCAAAGACAGGCTGGGAATCGGCATCATCCTGTCTTTTGTCTGGAAAGAAGTTCCGTTTATTGGCGTGATTGTGCTGGCGGTTTTGCAATCCTTGGGCGTCGACTATGAAGACTTGGCACGCAGCCTGGGCGCCAATCGCTGGCAGCGGTTTCGCTATGTCATTCTGCCGCTGGTCATGCCGGGTTTGCTGTCAGGGTCGATTCTCGTGTTCGCCTTCGCATTCGGCTCTTTTGAAGTCCCGGCTATTCTGGGGGTGCGTTTTCCGCGCACACTGACCGTCACCGCCGTGCGCTTCTTCCGTGACCCGGATTTGAACTCGCGCACGGAAGGCATGGCAATCAGCATGATTATTTCCGTTATCGTCTTCTTCCTCGTCCTGGGCTATATGTGGCTGAGCCGCCGAGCCATCCGACAAGATTGAGCCAATCCGTGACCACTTTACCATCGCCAGCCCACCGACCCACAGCCAGCCAACGCATCGCCCGCATAGCGCATTATCTCGCTGTGCTGCTGCTCATACTGCTGCTGCTCACACCCTTGATTGCGTTCTTGTTCAATGCCTTCTCCTTTCGCTGGTTTTATCCGCAGCTGTTCCCGAATGAGCTTAGCTTTCGCGCCTGGGAAAGCATCGGCGCCGCCAATTCCAGAGTGCCAGAAGCACTGCTCAACAGCACGATTCTGGCTGTCGGCGTAACCTTAAGCTCGGTGGTGATTGGTTTGCCGGCCGCACGCGCTCTGGGGCTGTATGCGTTCCGCGGCAAGCGCGTCATCGAATTCCTGATTATCTCTCCGACCATTGTACCGGGGATTGCGGTAGCGATGGGCCTTAACATCAATTTCATTCGCTGGGGATTGTCCGGCAATCTGCTGGGCGTCGGGCTGGTTCATCTCGTGCCTGTGATGCCCTATGTGGTGCTAACTTTGTCCGGGGTCTTCGCCAATTACAACCCGGAGTTTGAACAGCAGGCACGTTCTCTTGGCGCCGGGACGCTGGCGACATTCTGGTATGTTACGCTGCCGGCAGTGTTTCCGGGGATTGTGGTTGCCAGCCTCTTCGCCTATCTGATTTCCTGGAGCCAGTATATCCTGACCTTTCTGATTGGCGCCGGGCAAGTGATTACGATGCCGGTCTTGCTGTTTTCAACGGCATCAGGCAACAACAACGCGCTGACGGCGGCGATGTCGCTCGTTTTTGTGGCGCCCGCTATCCTGATACTCATTTTGACGGCACGCTATCTGTCAGGCAAATCAAGCGCAATCGGGGGTTTTGGTCAGCTATGACCCTTCCTGATCTTGTCAACTTAGACTTGACATCAGAGACTGCGGGAGTTAAACTGTCGAATGATGCGATGTCACCATCGCCGTTTGTTCATTAAGCTAATTTTATAGGGAGGAGTTTATGAAGTTGCGATTGTCCCGTTCGATGGTTACTGTGCTTTTATTTTCAGCTTGTGTGGCGCTGATTTCGCTGATACAGGCACAGGATGACGTCCCCAATAAATGCGAAACGGACTGGGATTTCTGCAACTCGGGGACTGAAGAGGAGAATGCGTATTACTGGCAGCTGGGCTGGTGCGCCTCGATGATTGAGATTGGCTTCGTGGAGGTATCGCCCAGCGCGTGCATGAATCAGCCAGAAGGGACGGTGACTTTCCCGCCCTCAACAACGATAATGGTTGGCGCGAGCGATGAGGACGGCTCCATTAAC
Organism: Aggregatilineales bacterium; assembly: GCA_965214515.1. Lineage (GTDB taxonomy): Bacteria > Chloroflexota > Anaerolineae > Aggregatilineales > Phototrophicaceae > UBA6055. The sequence continues at coordinate 1,080,686 of OZ243955.1, read as the reverse complement.
CCGGGCAGTAACAACGCCTGCGATGACTGGGGAGATATATGCACCTCGGGGACTGAAGAAGAGAACGCCTATCACTGGCAGCTGGGCTGGTGTGTATTTGCTGTTTATACTCGCGCAACGTGGGCATCGGTGAGTGGGTGTATGGGAAAACCAGAGGGGACGGTGTCTCACCCGCCTTGGTCAGCGCCTGTTGCTCTAGTGAACCCTTCTCGACCGGACGCGCCGGGCCTTTCTCAGCGGCAAATAGAGGACAGACCGGACTGGTTCGGTTCTATACTAGGTGCTCCAGAAGGTATGGTCTGCGTCCAATACCAGCCTGTCCCCGGTCCCGAGGGACATCACTATGAATGTACGAATTGGCGTCCCACTTATTATAAACCTAAGCCTGAGCCGACGGAAGAGCCTGGGGAGCCTGAGGCTCCTGATGAGCCTTAGGGAAATTGCTAGACTCGATCGCGTAAGCATGACATGGCAACAGTTGAAGCGGGGGCGCTTGTAATGTAAGCGCCCCTTTTTTGCTGTCCCGACAACTTTGACCTTGACAGTCATTGCCGGAGGTGATAATCTAGTGGAAGTTCGGGGGCGTGGTGTAGCGGTTAACATGCCGGCCTGTCAAGCCGGAGATCGCGGGTTCAAATCCCGTCGCTCCCGTCAGATTTTTCTTTTTTAATAAACCACTTGGCTGCCGCCGGGCGGCTGTTTTCAAATGGCTTCAATTCGCCCGCGCAAATCCGCCACTTCGTCCAGATAATCACTGAACTGCCTTTCCTGGCTGCCATAGCGTTTAGCCATCACATCCAGGCGGCTAAAAACCGGCGTGAGCGCCTGTTTGCCATATTGACCGAGGCGATTTCGTTCCTTGGCTGTAAGTTCGTCCAGCGCTCGATGATAGTTCTGTTCCAGTATATCAATCTGCTGGTTGAACTGGTCACGGGTTTCACGATTCACCTTGCGATAGTAGCGATAGGCGGGCAAGCTGAAAATCAGGCTGCCAGCCACCCCGACAATAAAGGCTGGCAGCGCGAGCGGGGCGGCGGCGGCACCCAAAAGCGGGCCTGGCGTCGCCACAGCCACAATCGCCGTCAGTATGCCGCTCATGCTGACCAGCGCCGAGCGTTGAAAGCCAGCCATATTGGCCTTGAACATCTTTTCCATATCCTGGATGACTTTGCCAGAGGAATAAGATTTAAGCTCGGCTTCCGCGATTCGTATCGCATCTTGCAAGCTCTCGCGCTGCTCCGAATAGATGCCGGCGTCCAGCCCATCCACTTCGCGCTCCAGAATATCCTGAATCCGATTGAGGCGGTCAATCACGCTGCGCCAGTAAATTCGGCTGCTATCGATAAGGGCATTGATATAATCATTGCAGGCCTTATTGACATCCATCAGCGAGGAGCCGATGACAGCAGCCTGAAACTGTGCCTGCAAATCATCCTTGGCTGACGAGGCCCGCAGTTTGCGAATCGACAGATGCTCGGCAATGAATGCCAGCCCGCGGGTGCGGAGATGCTCGAGCGCTGTCTGGATTTCTGCCTGCGCTTCGGACATTTGCCTGTCCAAGCCCAAGGATTGCCGTTCAAGTTCACTCTCAATATCGCGTATGCGCTCCGCATCCAGGGTGACGGCTTCCAGCTTGGTTTGGATGGATTGGTGGGCTGCCTGGACGATGCGCTCGGCAGTCGCCAGCTGCGTCAGCAGCTTCTGTTTGGCTGGCGGCGCCTGCTGATAGAGGCCGCGCAAATGCGCCCGAAGGCCAAGGATGCCACTGTCATCGGTGGCGCCCTCCAGTTCAGGCTGCTCGAAGTAGGCCTTGCTGGATGTCATAAAGAGCAGAGGACGAATATCCAGAAATTCCTGCACCCGCTCTTCAACGAACTTCCTGACCTCGGCCTGTTCAGCCGCTGTCAGCAGGTCAACCTGATTGAGGACGAGGATAATTTTCTTGCCATAATCCTTGGCCAGTTCAAGATACAGACGTTCCGCTTCGCCAAAGGCGCGTTTGGCCGAGATGACGAAGATGACCAAATCGCTGCGATGCAGGAAATTTTTGGCTGTTTTTTCGTGCTTTTGGAAGATGGAGCCGCTGCCGGGCGTATCGACGATGGCGACGCCATCCGCGCCAATGTTGGGATGCGCCCATTCCCTTAATCCATCCGAACGGAGGGTCGGTTTGCGGTTGGTTTGGGGCGCATAGCGGATAAGCTCGATGTATTCGGTGGTGGGTCTGATGCCTGTCGGCAGCAGTGTCTCGCCAATGAGCGCGTTGACAAAGCTGGACTTGCCGGCATTGAATTCCCCAATGACCGATACAATGAAAAACATATCGCGCAAATCCTGGGCGACATCTTTGAGTCGCTGGCGATTGCGTTCCGCTTCGCCGTCCAGCTTAATCAGCGCTTCGGCAATGCTGCTGATGAGCTTGATTTCCCGCTCGCGCAGTGTCGAAATCGGTCCTTCCAGTGCCTTCATGCTCACAGGCTGACTCCCAGTAATTTGCGCTTGCCCAGTGAATTGAGGTCGGATTCGATGCTCATCATGACTTGTTCACTCTCACGGAGTTTTTCGAGCTGCTCGTTATGAATTTGCGTTTGCGCTTCTATCAAGCGGGTCAATGGCGCGATGGCATCCCGCCGCAGCTGAATGCCATATTGGATTTGTTTATCGGCTGTCCCCGTGATGGTGTTCTGATACTGCCGCGAGAGGACGTTTAACCGATGGTCGAATCGGGCGTGAATCATTTGACCGCGCATGGGCAGCATCACAAAGCCCAAAAATCCGGTCAGCGGGATAATCAGCATCACCAGCAGGCGCAGGATGTCATCTTCCATGCTCGGGGAAAACCGCAGGAAGGCAATCAGCAGCGTTATGATGATAAGCTCCCATGCTGCCAGATAGAGCAGCGAATTGCGAAAGGCATCCTCAAGCTGCTGGAGTTCCAGGGTTTTGATAGATTTTTCAATCGGCTGCAAAAGACTGTCGAGCTGCTGGGTATGCTGGCGGTCATATTTGACGGGCGCCCGAATGTCACCGATGACTTTATCCTGCAAATCGGCGGGCAGCTTCATCACTTCGCCGCGCCCATATTTTACCAGGCCGTCAATGTCCTGCATGTCTTGTCCTTCCAGTCGCGGGCCCAGTTTGCTCACAATGCGGTCAATTTCCTCGTGAGGCTCAAAAACCTTATGTGCCAAAAAGGCTCTTTCGATATGCGAAGACTTGCGCCCCCAGCCAAAAATTCGGGTCAAGCCGATGAATTGCAGAAGACCGCCAAAGAGGGATTGGACGCCCCGTGACAGCTTGAAAATCTCTTGCAGGGCAACTTGACTGCGCTGCGAGATTTCCTGAAACTGCGCCTCAAGTTCCAGGTTGAGTTCGCGCACAGATTTGTCTTGTTCGCGCTGCTGCGCCGCCAACTGCCCTTCGATATTCTCGCGGATGCCTTGATAATGCGACAGCGCCTTTTGATTTTGCTTGACCGCATGCAAGGCGCGGCTATGCACGTTCTGGATAATTTGAAGCGGTGTTTGCAGCTTTTGGCGCAAACGCGAGGCATCGCCAAGCTGCCTGTTGATGTAGGCTTCAATCTGCGACATGCCGCTGGCACGCCAGACTTTCTCATCTCTTCCATGATGGTGACAGGCGCTTAATCCCTGACGGGCGCTGAGCATCCAAATTTCGGGCTGGACGCCAAGTTTGGATTGGCTCTGCGTCCGCACGAACTCCTCGACTTCGTTTTTCTCGTGTGCATTCAGCAAATCGCATTGATTGACGACAATAATGACTTTCTTGCCGTACTCCTTGAACATCTGCATGGATTCAAGGCTGCTGGCTGTCATTGCCTGCGTCGCCATCATAACCAGCAAGACAATATCCGCCCGATGCAAAAACTGGCGTGTCTTTTGCTCGTGCGACCTGAAAACGGACTCCAGACCAGGGGTATCCACTAGGCTTACCTTGCGCAGCAAGGGGGACGGATAGAAGACAGTATCGACCTCTCCGCCCGATTCCATCCGTTCCGCTTCTTCGCCCCAACGGAGAATCTGAATGCTGTCTGTGGTGGGGGTTGCGCCAATTTTGAGAAACGACTGGCTGCCCATCAGTGCGTTGACGATGCTGGTCTTGCCGGTATTAAAGGGGCCAACCAGTACCATCAGATAAGGATGGTCGGTATGGAACATCGCATCCCGCACCTGGTCGATATGCTCCTCGCCCAAGGTGTCAATCTTGCTCAGGATTGGCAGCAAATCATGGATCAGCTTATGCTCGCGCTGCCGAATGGCATGGTAGCTTTGCAGCAGCTTTTCATCAGTGGCTTGTTCTATCAAGTATGCACTGCTCCTTGCCATCATAGAGCCTATTTATGAACCTCTGCTATACTTAGGATACTGCTTTAACGATGTCGATTCAATAGACCATTGCACGATGCCTTCCGAGGCAGAAATGGCGGGGTCCCAATCGTGGTTTTTCATGCTTCCATTCGCTACCTTCATGGCTCACTGATGATTGATGATGTTTCAGCATCAGCGATTGCTGACAAGGTAAATACACCGGTTTATATTTACAGTCTCAAACGAGTGCTGCACAATTTCCATCGCCTCCAGGCGGCATTTTCCCTAGTTGATGCACAAATTTATTATAGTGCCAAGGCGAATGGCAATCTGCCGATTTTAAGGACATTGACCCAAGCCGGCGCGGGCATCGATACCGTCAGCGGCGGCGAGATTTATCGCGCCATCTGTGCTGGCGCCAAGCCGAAGGACATCGTGTTTGCTGGCGCGGGAAAGTCGCGCGAGGAGATACGATATGCGCTCGAACGGGGAATTGGCTGGTTGAATGTCGAGAATGTGCTGGAATTGGAACACATCCAGGCCATCGCAAGCTCTCTGGATATGGAGTCGGTGCGGGTTGCGCTGCGGTTCAATCCACAGGTGACCGCCGATACACATCCTTACATCTCCACCGGACATGGCGCTGCCAAATTTGGCCTGACGGCTGCCGTCATTCAAAAGATTTTGGCAGAAGCCGAGCAGTTCCCACGCATCGACTTTCGCGGGATTCATATACACATCGGCAGTCAGTTGGGTAACAGCCAAGCAACCCTTCGCGCAGTCGAGAAACTGCTGGAACTGATTCGTCCTTATCCGCGGATTGATACGATTAATCTGGGTGGCGGTTTGCCAGTGGCTTATCGCTTTGATGAAGAAATCCCCGCCGTTGATGATTTCGTGGCGGCGCTGGCGCCGTATCTGCGGGGCTACAGGGTTCTCATCGAGCCAGGGCGGTCAGTGGTGGCTGATGCCGGCATCCTGGCTGCCGAAGTGCAGTATGTCAAGCAGCAGGCAGGGCAAGTGTTCTACATCGTCGACGCCAGCATGACCGAATTGATTCGCCCATCCCTGTATCAGGCGCATCACGAAATCCTGCCACTGGTCGAATCGTCGGGCGCTTCGACAGTCGGACAGGTTGTGGGACCGGTCTGCGAAACGGCAGACGTTCTGGCCCGCGACCGCCGACTGCCGCCCTTGCAAGTCGGCGACAGGATTGCCATGATGACCGCTGGCGCTTATGGCATGGTTATGTCGAGTAATTACAATGCCCGCCCGCGTCCGGCGGAGGTGGTGGTTGGGCTTGAGGGGACATCCTGGTCGGTCAGCAGAAGGCGCGAATCCATGGAAGACCTGCTGCGATGCGAGTTATAAATCGGGCTGAGGTTTTGCAAAAATTGAGCGCCCAAACAAAAAAGACCTCGGCTGAGGTCTGGTTGTCTATGCTGATGGGAAGATTTGAACTTCCGACCTCACGATTATGAGTCGTGCGCTCTAACCAGCTGAGCTACATCAGCACGCGCATAGCGGGGGCTGGATTCGAACCAGCGACCTTCGGGTTATGAGCCCGACGAGCTACCACTGCTCCACCCCGCATCAGGAGTTTGCAACAGCTTGCGCTGCTGATTTGAATGGTATCATCTACTATTTGTATTGTCAATGGTTTTGTCGGCAATTGCTCATGATTTATTTTGCTGCGCAAATTGTGCCTTGTCATCTGGCGCTCGCCGCATTATACTGGCTTTCGTTTCCGAACACTCGTTCTATGCTCAAGGAGCAGCTATGCCTGAATTTGAACTGGAATCACCCTTTGAGCCGACTGGCGACCAACCCGCAGCCATTGCTGGCTTGCTGGCGGGCTTGGAGCAGGGGCATCGGCATCAAACCCTGCTGGGGGCGACTGGAACAGGAAAAACATTCACGATTGCCAACATTGTCGCCACCACTCAGCGGCCGACACTGGTCATGGCGCACAACAAAACACTGGCGGCGCAGCTTTATGCCGAATTCAAGCGGCTCTTTCCCAAAAACGCGATCGAGTATTTTGTCAGCTATTATGATTATTATCAGCCCGAAGCCTATGTGCCGCGCCATGATTTGTATATCGAAAAGTCAACCGACGTCAATGAGCAGATTGAACGTCTGCGGCTGTCGGCGACGGCATCCCTGTTCACGCGGCGCGATGTGCTGATTGTGGCATCGGTTTCCTGTATTTATGGCTTGGGCGACCCCGTTAGCTGGAGCAAGCTGGCAGTCGAGCTCAAGGTGGGTGCCGAAATCAGGCGCGACCGCATCCTGCGGGCTTTGGTGCGAATTCAGTACACCCGCAACGACCTGGAATTGCGGCGCGGTACTGTCAGGGTGCGCGGCGATACTTTGGAAATCGTTCCGGGTTATGCCGAAACGGCCTATCGCATCTATCAGTGGGGCGACGAAATCGAGAAAATCATTGAGTTTCAAGTTCTGACGGGCGAAGTCATTCATCAGCATGACTCGGTAACGATTTTCCCTGCGCGTGAAAATGTGACCGACGATGAGCATATTGATGAAGCGCTTGATGATATTGAACAAGAGTTGAAAGACCAAATCAGATATTTCAAGCAGGAAGACAAACTGATAGAGGCGCAGCGAATAGAACAGCGAACGCGCTATGACATCGAAATGCTGCGTGAGGTCGGCTTTACGACGGGCATCGAGAATTATTCGCGTCATTTTGACCGCCGTCCGCCCGGCTCGGCGCCTTTTACGCTGATTGATTATCTGCCATCCGACCATCTCCTGGTCATTGACGAGAGCCACATGACCGTGCCGCAGATTCGTGGCATGTACAAGGGCGACCGCCAGCGCAAGCAAACGCTGGTGGATTATGGCTTTCGTTTGCCCAGCGCCTTGGACAACCGACCGCTCAAGTTTGAGGAATTTGAGGGGCGAGTGGGGCAGACGATTTATACCAGCGCCACCCCAGGGCCCTATGAACATGCCTGTTCCGAGCAGGTGGTTGACCAGATTATCCGCCCGACTGGCATTGTTGACCCGCAGGTTGATGTCCGTCCCATTGAGGGGCAAATTGATGATTTGCTACAGGAGATTGCGCTGCGGGTGAAGCGCGGTCAGCGGGTGCTGGTCACCACTTTGACCCAGCGCATGGCGGAGGAGTTGGCAGGTTATTTGAATGAGTTGGGCATCAAGGGACAGTATTTGCATGCCCAGGTCGATACGCTGGAGCGCGTTGAGATTTTGCGTGATTTGCGGGAAGGCGTCTATGATGTTGTGGTTGGCATCAATCTGCTGCGCGAGGGTTTGGATTTGCCCGAAGTCTCTTTGGTTGCGATTCTGGATGCCGACAAAGCTGGCTTTTTGCGCTCGGAGCAGGCCTTGATTCAGACGATTGGACGCGCGGCGCGGCATATCGAAGGCAGTGTGATTATGTATGCCGACAAGATGACCCCGGCGATGGAGGGGGCGATTGGGGAAACGAATCGGCGGCGCGAGATACAGGAAGACTTTAACAGGGCGCATGGCATCGAGCCGCAGCAAATTGTTAAAGACATTCAGGACATCAACGACCGGCTGCGCTCTCTGGATGCGGAAGCGCCCAAAACCGCAGACGGAGTGGGTTTGGCTGCGTTGCCAGCAGACGAGTTGCAGCGGATGATTGCCGAACTGGAGCGCGAAATGCAAAAAGCCGCCCAGGAACTGGAGTTTGAGAAGGCGGCAGCCCTGCGTGACCAGGTCTTTGATTTGCGCGGCGCCTTGGCGGAGCAGCAGGGAATCGAGACGGATTTGCTGGTCTACTAGAGGCGATGTATGCGGCGCAGCTTTTTGATGAGCGGGCGAATCTCATCGACTGGGGCTGAATAGGCTGGCTGCCCATAAGGGTCGCGGATTTCGTCCGCTCCGAGCAGGGCCGAGGCGATGTTGCACCAGCCATGAGACAGTGCTTTCAGGTCGTATCCGCCTTCCATCACAAAGACTATTCTGCCCTCACAGAATGCTTGCGCCATCTTGATGCTTTCGCGTGCCAGATAATCATACCCGCCCAGACTCAGGCGCATCTGTGCCAGTGGATCCGCCCAATGGGCATCGAATCCAGCTGAGACAAGCATGAGTTCAGGGTGGAAACGTCCGACCGCCGGCCAGACAATATCCTCAAAAAGCGCCTGGTAAGACAAGTCGCCATGCCCGGCTCCGACCGGCACATTTAATGTCAGCCCATGGCCATCACCCTGCCCGGTCTCGTTTAATTTGCCCGTTCCCGGATAATGTGGGCTTTGGTGTATGGAGATGAACATCACCGAAGGGTCGGCATAAAAAATATCCTGCGTCCCGTTACCATGATGCACATCGTAATCCAGGATGAGAACCCGTTCGAGCTTGTGCTGAATTTGAGCGTGACGAGCGCCGATGGCGATATTGTTAAGCAGGCAGAATCCCATCTGGTGGTCAAGAGTGGCATGGTGCCCGGGCGGGCGTATGACTGCCAGTCCATTATCTGCCTTGGCGGTGATGAGGGCATCAATCGCCTGAATGACCCCGCCCGCAGCCAGACGCGCAATGCTCAGCGATGAGGGCAGGGCATAGGTATCCTGGTCAATCAAGACCATTCTTTCCTGCTGGCTAATAGCGACCAAACGATTCAGATGCGCTCTTGAGTGAACCGCAAGCAGCTGTCTGTCGCTTGCGGGCGCTGCCGCCACCGACAAAAGCTGACTTGTCAAACCGCTAGCATCCAATTCCTGCCAGACCGCCTGAATTCGCCCCGCATGTTCAGGATGTCTGGGGAAGTTGTGTTCCGAAAATTGTGTATCCGTTACATAGGCAGTTGTCAAGAGAGTCGCTCCTTTCACAAGTATAATCCATTTTCAGGATTATATCCGCTTGGCTTTCCTTGCGCCTTTTTGGGGATATAGGTAAAAGCGGTTCAGGCAGGCGCATCACCTAGTTGTTGTTTTGTGATGGTGTACGCTTTCTCTAGCATAGGGACAAGTTTAGATAACAAGCGCCTTGATGTAAAGTATCTGGCAGGAAGTTGAGCCATTGGCTATTATTTCTGCGGAGAATAGCTATATGCCTGCCCCCGTGTCCGTGCTATGCTACCCGACTGATTGGCGGCAGTGGCCATCCACCTTGAAAGTTGGCGCAAGTTAGCTTATCATCCATAATGACCTCTAATGAACCTTTGGATTTGACTTGGGAGCAGTTGTATGATGAAAACACATACCTGTGGGGAACTTCGGAAGAAAGACGCGGGCATTGCGGTCACTTTGGCGGGCTGGGTCAACCGCCGTCGAGACCAGGGCGGCCTGATTTTTATCGACTTGCGCGACAGATGGGGCATTACGCAGGTTGTGGTTGATTTGGAGTCTGCTCCCGAAGCTCATGCCATTGCCGACCGGGTACGCAACGAGTTCGTTTTGCAAGTTTGCGGTCAGGTTCGCATTCGTCCGGAAGGAACGGCTAATCCCGATTTGGCAACAGGCGATATTGACATCGTTGCCAGCGAAATCCTGATTCTGAATCGCTCAAAGACACCGCCTTTCTACATCAACCGCGACGAGGGGACTGTGGACGAAGCGCTGCGAATGCGCCATCGTTATCTGGATTTGCGGCGGGAAAGCATGCAGAACAATTTGATTCTGCGCCACAAGACCGTCAAGTTTATTCGTGATTTTCTTGATAATGAGGGCTTTGTCGAAATCGAGACGCCCATACTTTTCAAGGCCACGCCAGAAGGCGCCCGTGACTTTCTGGTGCCCAGTCGCTTGCAGCCGGGCCTGTTTTATGCGCTGCCACAATCGCCGCAGCAATTAAAGCAGCTGCTGATGGTGAGCGGCTTCGAGCGTTATTTCCAAATCGCCCGCTGCTTCCGCGATGAAGATTTGCGTGGCGACCGCCAGCCAGAATTCACGCAGCTTGACCTGGAGATGAGCTTTGTCGAGCGCGAGGATGTGATGGCGCTGATGGAACGGCTTGCCATTGAAATCGTCAAGGCAGTGTCACCCGACAAGCGGCTGCTTGCCGAGCCTTTCCCGCGCATTCGGTACAAAGATGCCCTGGAGCAGTACGGGACAGACCGTCCCGATATTCGCTTTGACCTGCGTGCCATAGATATTAGCCATATTGCCGGGCGCAGCGCCTTTCCCGTGTTTGTTGACAATGTGAAAGCTGGCAAGGCGGTGAAGTGTATGCGGGTGCCCGGCAAGGCAGCGGCGCTAAGTGGAACGCAGCTGCGCAAAGTCGGCAAAGACCTTGAAAACATGGCGCGTCGGGCTGGCGCCAAGGGACTGGCGTATATCACTGTTCCGACAGAGGAAACAGGCGAGTTGAAGGGGCCCATCGGCAAGTTCTTTAGCGTCGAGCTCAAGCTGGAACTGCTGGAGACGGTGGGGGCAGAAGGCGGCGACTTGCTGCTGTTTATGTCTGATGAACCGCAAATCGTTTATGCGGTAACGGATGCGCTTCGCAATCATTTCAGACAGGAATTGGAACTGGACGAGGACTTACTGGCATTCTGCTGGGTGATTGACTTCCCGGAATTCATCTGGGACGCAGAGAATCAACGTTGGGATCCATCACAGCATCTATTCACCATGCCTTTGTCGGAAGACCTTGCATTGCTGGACAGCGCCCCGGGCAAGGCGCGTGGCTCACAGTACGATTTGGTTTGCAATGGCTATGAAGTGGGCGGGGGCAGCATTCGCATCCATGACCGCGCTATTCAAGAGAAAATCTTCCCGCTCATTGGGCAAACAATGGAACAGGCGATGCTCGAATTTGGTCACATGCTGGAAGCGTTTGAATATGGCGCGCCGCCGCACGGAGGCATGGCTTGGGGCATTGACCGTCTGGTGATGCTCCTGGCGGGAGTGCCGAATATCCGTGAGGTCATCGCCTTTCCGAAAACGCAGGGCGGCGCGGATATAATGGCCCAGGCACCGTCCGCGCCCGAACCGCAGCAGCTGAACGAGCTGCATATTCAGCTTCATCTGCATGAAGACGAGGATGAAGTCAAGCAGGAGTAGGGATTTGTCCGCAAAGGAGGGCAAATCCCCCCAAGCGCCTTTATTCGGATGGTTCTTCTGGTGGCAGTACATAAGCATGAACCACGCCGCCCGCCGCGCCGCCAGCAAACAGTCCGACCAGATAGGGAACGAGATAAGACAAGTCACCAGCGACGAGAGCAGGTCCCAATGTGCGAGCGGGGTTCAATGATGCGCCAGTTGCAGGTCCCCCAGCGAAGATGCTGGCTGCCAGGGTCAAGCCAATGGCGACGCCTGCCAGCTTTCCCGCATGACCATAAACCGCTGCCTGAAAGACCGCGCTGACCAGGAAAAAGGTCAGAATCGCCTCGTAAAGCGCAGCCGTCCAAACCGAACCTTCGGTGAGAAAGCCGGTCGTCTGACCGAAGTTATACTGCTCTGCGCCGCCTACAAAGTCCAGCACGGCGGCATTGTCCGGTGGCATAACGACAGTCAGGACGAGGGCAGCGATGATGCCGCCAATAAACTGAACCAGCATGAAGATAGCGGATTTCCTTGTATCCTGCTTGCCGCCTATCCATAAGGCGAAGGTTACTGCCGGATTGAATTGCGCACCGGAGATATGCCCGTAGACGAAAATCAAGCCAAGCAGAATCAAACCATGTGCGAAAGCTGGAACAGCCACGCCACCGGCCATTGGCGCAAAGACGACCGCCGCCGAACCGACAAAAACAAGGACAAATGTACCGATGAACTCGGCTAAAGCCTCTCGATTTAGACCATTATTCATTTTTCGACCCCCAGGAACAGGATTAGATGGATACTGTCAAGCCCATTATATTGAGGGAAGGTCGTTTTGAATATAGATTCATCCAAACTCGCTGTGTCTGTTACAGATTTTTACTTTACAGAACATATCGCTTCTGCTATAACAAGATAAACCTGCTGTATGCGTGATAGAACGCTATGTGCGGAACCAACATGCTCATTTATGGGCGTCTATCTTTGACAGCTTATGTAATAGGCACAAGCCAAAACAGCGGTTGCCAAGCGATGCCCGTCCTGTAATTCACAGGTTCAAGAACTAACGGCTACACGGTACAGCGGGTAAGGCCTTATCAACAGCGTACTTGGGTGCGCTGTTTTGCTTTTGGCTATTTCCAGTAATTTTCGCCAAAGACCTGACGCAGCAGCCTGCCCAATGGGGCACGCAAAGGGACAAGGACGTGCTGTCCGTTCTCGGTGGTATGTTCTCGCAGATATTGAAAATTGATGATGCCAGTGGTGATGTTGTCGCGTTCGATATCTTTGATATACAAGGCAAGTTGGATGAGATGCTCCAGTGACAGCCCGGTATACACATTGTTGCTCAATGTGTGCCAGATGGCGGGCGCTTGTATAAGCAGCTGTGGAATCATATCGAGGCTGAGCACGCGGTCACGAACTGCAAAGATAACCTGCTGCTGGCGCTCGGCACGGCGAATGTCGTTATTGCCATGTCGCGTGCGGGCAAATCGCAGCGCATTATAACCATTCAGCTGATGCGTTCCAGCCGGCAGATAAAAGGGGTCATAGCCGAAATTCATGTCGGGATAACGTGCGTCGTTAATGGTATAGTCGATGGAAACCTCGACACCGCCAATCAGGTCGATAATGTCAATAAATGCCTGGAAATCAACCAGCAGATAATTATGGACGGGCATCCCGAAGTTAAGCTGAACAGTTTGCTGCAAGAGCGTGGGGCCATAACCTTCCCCGCGTGCTTCGCCCAGATACAGCGCCGCGTTGATGCGATACTCCTGCCATCCGGGTATTTGAACATAGAGGTCGCGCGGGATGCTGAGGATGCCCATGCGCTTCGTTTGGGGGTCGAGGCTAATCAGCATCATGGTGTCGGTGCGGAACTCCAGTCCAGTTTCATTGAGACGCCTATCCAAGCCAGCGACGATGATGGTAAAGCGCGACTGTCCATCCCAGGGGCGGAGTTCAATCAGGCTGCCATCTTCCAGCGGCAGCACATCGACGCCAATTCGTCTGCCATCGGCGCTGAATTCAGTTCGAGCGTCTACGGGCGTGGGCAAAGATGCAAAAACATCAGCGGTGGGGATAATTTCCTGAGCGGATAAGGGCAGTCGAATCAGCACCAGGGCTGCCAGAATGACGGTGGCAAAGGCGGTCATCATGGCAGCGGTGAGAATGACCCAGAGCCATTCGCTGCTACGCTGTCTGCCAAGGGCAGGCTGTCGGCGCGAATGCCGCAGCAGCAATGAGCCTCTTGGGAGTGGTGGCGGCTGGTGGGTTTGAGCATAACTGGCGACACGGTAAATCGGAGCAGCATGGCTGGCAGGTGGCGAGCCAGTATCATAGTCGGAGTTCGCAACTTTTGCCTTGGATGGCGTATTCTTGCTGTCAAAATTATCAGACATTCAGACTGATTCCATTTATTCCGTTTGACAATTTATCGGAGAGTATATGCAAACTGCGAAAATGCGTCAATGGCGTCTTATAACCGAGCCCAATTTTCGAGACGGACAGAACAATATGGCCCTTGACAGCGCCATCCTGGAAGCCGTATCGAGCGGCCTTCAGCCGCCAACCCTGCGCCTGTACGGCTGGAGGCCCATGTGCCTGTCCCTTGGTTATGGTCAGCGGATTCGAGATGTTGACATGGCTCGCCTGGATGATAAGGGCTGGCATCTTGTGCGCCGGCCGACAGGTGGCAAGGCGATTTTGCATGGCGATGAACTGACATACAGCCTCAGCCTGTCGATTGACCATGTGCTGGCGGGCGGGAGTGTTGTGGAAAGCTATCGCCGCATCAGCCGCGGATTGCTACAGGCTTTGCAAGTTCTTGGTCTGACGGCGCAGTCGGAACATCAAGGGGCGGCCCTCGCTGACGAAATCAGGGGGGCTGTCTGTTTTGAACTTTCCTCGCATTATGAAATCACGGTCAATCAGCGCAAGTTAATCGGGAGCGCCCAGCTGCGGCGCAAGCTGGGCATCTTGCAGCATGGTACGATTCCGCTATGTGGCGATATTGGGCGCATCTGTGAAGTGCTGAACTTTGATTCGCCGCAGGCGCGTCAGGTTCAGAGGCGCAAGCTGCGGCTTCATGCCGTGACTTTGGCGGAGGTGATGGCTGCTGCGCCGGCCTGGGATGAGGTGGCTGTGGCGGTTGCAAGCGGATTTCGTCAGGCATTTGATGTGGAGATGATGCCTGCCAAGCTGTCGGGGGGGGAATTGCGGCGCCGCGATGGTTTGCTGGAGGAGCGCTTCGGCAATCCTGATTGGATAAACAAGCGCTAGGCTGACAGAATTGGCTTGACAGTTCTGCACACGTGTTCTATCCTTAAAGGAAAATCCGTTCTGTGTGATGGGTATTTTCGCATGATGAAGCAACTGTCTCTGTTTCCCAATCAGCCGCTCTCGGCTCAAGACATCGACAAGCACACATCGCTGGCTGCGACCCTGGAATTATTTGCCGAGTACCTGCGAAAAGAGGGCAAATCGGAGCATACGATTAAGGCCTTTCGCGGGGATATGAATTTGCTGGCTGAATTTAGCAGCCCGTCCAGGCCTATCGCGCAGTATTTGACATCGGATTTGAATGCTTATCTGGATTGGATGGAGAATCAGCGTGGCATTCCTTGCAGCCGCAAGACCTATGCCCGCCGCGTTACCACGCTCAAGGTGTATTTCAAGTGGCTGAAAAGCATGGATGCCATTCGATTTGACCCCGCCATTCCCATTCGTCAGCGTTCGGGACCTGCGCCGCTCTCCGAAGTTTTGAACGAAACCCAAATCAAGAATTGCCTGGAGGCTTGTCGTACCATGCGAAAAGGCGGTACGCAGGATTACCGCCCCGAACTGCTGTTCAGATTATTGTTGCAAACTGGCCTCAAAAAAGCAGAAACCGGGCGGCTGAAGCTGGGGGACATTGGTCGCTATTCTGTCAGTCCACAGGTGGTTATCAAGCATAAAGTTCGCCATGTTTATAAAGAAAGGCGAATCGAGCTTTATCCCGAATTGCTGGAACTGCTGGAGCGCTATCAACAGCAGTATGCGCCCCAGGAGACTGTCTTTAGCTGCACCACCCGCAATCTTGAATACATCTTGACGGACATCGGCAGGCGTGCCGAAGTGCCTTTCAAGCTGTCATTTGAGATTATGCGCTGGACGCTGGCGGTTCGGGATTATCGTGCGGATGTCGATGAAGAGCATATTCGAGAAAAACTTGGGCTGAGCAAAATCACCTGGTATGAGACCGGCGCCAAAGTCAGGCGAATTTCGGCTGGTTTGGACGCGGAGCTAGCCTAAAATCATGGCACGGAGTTCATCTTCGGTGATGACGGGAACATTGTTTTTAGCGGCTTTTTCGACCTTGCTTCCTGGCGAATCACCAGCAACCACATAGCTTGTTTTTTTGCTGACGCTGCCGGTCACTTTGCCGCCGTTAGCTTCGACCAGGGCCTTGATTTCGCCACGAGCGGCGCTCATCGTGCCTGTCAGCACAAAGGTTTTCCCTTCCAGCTGTGTGCTGTCAATCACTTTTGCCTCGACTTGCATATTGACGCCAGCATCGCGCATTTTTCTCAGCACAGTTTGGTGGTGGTCATCTGCAAACCAATCGGCGATATTCTTGACCAGAATGGGTCCCAAACCTTCGATGGCATGGAGCGGTCTTGAGGCCTCAATCAGGTCGGTCAGGCTGTTTTTGATTTGCATAAACTGGCCTTCGGACAGAGGGGATACTTGATGCAGTGGCTTTAGAAAACGCTGCAAGCGCGTATCCAGGTCTTTTGCCTCCAGATAACGCGGCGCAAGCTCGGTGTTTGGATGTTTCAGACGATAGATGACTTTTTGCACTTCATCGCCGCCGCACAGGGATTGGACAATGGGCGTGATGGCATCGATGAAGGCTTGTTCAGCGCTTCTGATGTTTTGGGTGGTTTGGAGCAGGCTGTCGATGGATGGAAAGTTATCGGTAATGAGTGTGGCAACGGTTGAGCCAACGCCATCCATGCCAAGCGATGTCAATACCTGGGCGAAGGGACGCGATTTGGCGGTTTGAATCGAATGGAGCAGGTTGTCCACTTTTTTTTGAGCGAACCCCTCCAGTTCCAGCAAGGGTTCTGCCTGCAAATAGAATATATCGGCTTCGTCAGCTACCAGCCGCTCCCTGATGAGGGTTTGCATGGTTTGCGGTCCCATGCCTTCGATGTCCATGGCGCCGCGCGAGACAAAAAACTCCAGAGTTCGCATGACCCGTTCGGAGCACTTTGGATTTGGGCAGAACCAGTCGACTGCGCCTTCGGGCTGGATTAAGGCGGTTTTACAGAATGGACAGGTTGCGGGTGGCAGAATGGCGGTTTCTGTGCTGTCTCGTATGGCGGTGACAGGGCCAATCACGTAAGGTATCACATCGCCGGAACGTTTGATGATTACGCGGTCGCCACAGCGAATATCAAGCGCCGCGATTTGAGCGTAGTTGTGCAGGCTGGCATTGGAGACGGTGACCCCGCCGATAAACACAGGTTCAAGTTGGGCAGTGGGGGTGACTTTGCCGGTGCGGCCGATATTGATGGTGACATCAAGCAGTTTAGTTGTGGCTTCTTCGGCCGGGAATTTGAAGGCTATGGCGCCGCGCGGGTCTTTCCCGACAACACCAAGCTCACGCGCCAGGGAAAGAGCGTCGATTTTGACGACCAGACCGTCAATCTCGAAGGGTAATTTGTGGCGTTTCTCTTCCCAAGCTGGCAATTCTGGGATGACTGCAGATAATGTCGGATAATGCTGAATATCGGCAGGGACCTTGAAGCCCATCTGGCGCAAGTATTTCACGATTTCCCATTCGCTTTGCAAATCCAAGCCGCTGCTATCCACAAGGCCATAAATATAAGCTGTAAGCTGGCGCTTGGCTGTTTCGCGGCTGTCTTTCTGTTTCAGAGAGCCAGAGGCTGTATTTCGCGGGTTGATATAGGCTGGCAGTCCCTGCGCTTCCTGTTCGCGGTTCAGTGCCAGGAAGTGGTCTTTGTGGAACAGTATCTCGCCACGAACAACCAGCCGCGGCGGTGTACTCAGGCTGGAATCGACCGGAATCCTCAAGGGAACCGAGCGGATGGTTTTGACATTGGCGGTGACATCGTCGCCAAGTTCGCCATTGCCCCGCGTGGCTGCCCGCATCAATATGCCGTCTTCATAAGTCAGCACAATCGCCAAGCCGTCAAGTTTGGGCTCCAGGATATATTGCAGCTGCGTCCCGGAGGGCAATAGCTTGAGATTGCGCTCTTCCCACGCGAGCAGGTCGTCCTCGTCGAAGGCATTCGCCAAACTCAAGATGGGCGCTGGATGCGGCACTTTGGGGAAATCAGCCGCCAGGTCTGACCCCACGCGCTGCGTAGGTGAATCCGCTGCCGCGTATTGGGGATGCTCCGTCTCGATTTGCTGCAATTCACGAAACAGGCGGTCATATTCGGTATCCGCAATCACAGGGTCATTGAGTACGTGATAACGGTAAATGTGGAAATGCAGTTGTTGACGCAGTTCAGAAGCCCGTTGTGCGATGTCTTGGCTCACAGTTATTGTCCTGTTTCTACTCGGTATGCCTGAAGATAATCTGCGGCTGCCCAACCGGCAAGTTGGGACAGGGGGTCTTGGATGTGCCACCAGGTAAAGCCGTCAGCTTGCCGCGGGCCGCCAATAATATGGAATGCAGCACCTTCGGCCGCGCGGAACAGAACCTGACTGCTGGCAGTGCCGGGCAGGCTGCGGATATTCAATTCCTGCTCACCCACATTGGCAACCCTGACCTGCGTCCCGACAGACAGCGATAGCGGCGCCTGGGTAATAGCCGCCGCCAGCAAAACGATTCCAAATGCCACGATGAGCGCAAGCCCCAGGGCCTGCAATCGGGAATGGAAAAGCGACTGTCGAATGCGCTCAAAAATATCATGTGCCGACTGCGGACTGTGCTTGGTCATGTGCCGCGCTCGGTTGGTCATACAAGCTGTCCTTCATCCGCTTTACAGATGTCGATTTTGAATCCACTTGATAAATTTTTCAAATGGCCAGGTATTGACCACCTGCTGTGGTTCGACCCAGCCACGGCGTGCGTTGATGATGCCAAAGTCCATCAAATCAAGATGTTCTTCGGCATGAGCATCGCTGTTGATGGCGAGCAGAACCCCCATGTCCTTCGCCAGACGCGCCAATTCGGGCTTGAGGTCGAGGCGCAGGGGGTTGGCGTTAATCTCAAGAATGGTTTGATGTTCGCTGGCGGCTTGCATAACAGCGTCCCAATCAGCATCTACGGCTTCCCGATTGGGGATTTGGCGGGCGGCGGGATGTCCAATCATATCAACATGAGGATTCCGAATGGCATTGAGCAGGCGCTCGGTGATTTGCTCGCGCTTTTGCCGTAGACCGACATGCAGAGAGGCAATCACAAAATCGAGTTGTGCCAGAATCTCGTCCGGATAATCCATACTGCCATCGGCTCTTATATCTACCTCGCTGCCCGCCAGAATATGAATGCCAGTCCCCATTTCCGCATTCACTTGGCGAACTTCGTCAATCTGCTTGAGCAGCCGTTCGGTCGAAAGCCCGTTGGCGATGCCGAGACTGCGTGAATGATCGGTGATGACAATATATTGATGACCGCGTGTCTGGCAAGCCGCTGCCATTTCGCGGATGGTCAGTTTGCCATCGCTGTCTGTGGTATGCAGGTGCAAATCGGCAATGATGTCTTTGCGGCTGATTAGTGTCGGGAGTCTGTTGGCTTTCGCAGCTTCGATTTCGCCGCTGTCTTCCCGCAGCTCTGGGGGGACGAATGACAAGCCGAGCGTTTGATAGACTTTTTCTTCGGTGTCGCAGAGGATTTTTTCGGCAGAGTCCATGATGGCCTTGCTGTCATCCAGCGGACTTAGAGCGTGCTCATTAAGGCTAAGCCCGCGCTCCAGGGCAATCTGACGCATTTTGACGTTATGCGCCTGACTGCCCGTGAAATAATTGAGCGCCGTACCCCAGCGGGCTTTTTCCAATACGCGCACATCCACCTGTAGACCGGACAAGAGTTCAACCGAGCTTTTGGTGGGACCATGACCCAGCACACGGGCGACATTTTCCATATTGACGAATGTCTTCATAATCGGGTCGGCATTATCGCTGGCGATTAGAATATCTACGTCCCCAATGGTTTCGCGTCCGCGGCGAATGCTGCCAGCTATCTCGCCTTCGAGAGCTTCGGGCAGTTCCAGCAGCAAATCAAGGATGCGCCGCGCTGCCGGCAGCGCCTCGCCAATGGGTGTGCGCCCGCTTTGACGCGACAATGCCGCGATGCCGTCCAGTATTTTTTGCTGGCTTTTTACCCCCATGCCAGGCAAAGCAGCCAGTTTGTTTTCCTCAGCAGCTTGCTGCAATCCGTTCACCGAAGTGATGTTGAGCCGTTTCCAAAAGAGTTTCGCTTTTTTGGGCCCGACGCCATTGATGTGCATCATATCGACCAGGCCTTCGGGAATCTCGACTTTGAGGCGATTGTAAAAGTCGAGTTCGCCAGTATCAAGCATTTCATCGATCTTGGCCGCGATGGTCTTTCCGATATAGGCCAGTTGGGTCAGGCTGCCTTCTTTGGAAATCACGCGCAGGTCTCGGGGGAGGGCGCGGATGGTTTCCGCCGCGCGGCGATACGATAAAACACGGTGGATATTGTCCCCCCGAATCTGAAGCATATTGGCACAGCGCTCAAAAATGTCGGCAATTTCTCGGTTGCTCAGGCTCAAGTCCGGCTCCTGACGTTAAGCGGATGGACAATCAAAAATAGAACACATATTCGGTCACAGTATACCAGAAATTTTATTCTCAAGAAAGCGCTTGACACAATATCAAAGTCGCGTTATGATGCAGACATAAATTGAATATGCCATAAAGACTGTGAACCGGAATAGTACACATTGACCTGATGTTCAGAGAGTCGCTGGTTGCTGCGAAGGCGATACATGCAGCGATGTGGAATGGGCTGGGGAGTTGCACAGGTGAAAGGGAATCCGACTAGCTTGTGACGGCGAGCGCTCCGTTATCATGGCGCAGGATGTCGGCCGTGCGTCTGTATCCGCTGAGCGACCTGCTGATAGCAGGTAATCAAGGTGGCACCGCGGGAAACCCATCTCGTCCTTGAATGGATGTTTTGGGTTTTTTTGATTGTATGGAGGTTCGATATGGCGATTGCAATTCAGGAAGAACGTACAGACATCAGACCATCCCGCGAAGACATGTATCATCATTTTGAACAGGGCGACCATGTGCCTGTCTACCGCACCCTTCTGGCTGACCTTGAAACACCAGTCTCGGTTTATATGAAACTCAAGCAAGCGGGAAAACCCGCGTTCCTGCTTGAGAGCGTCGAGGGCGGCGAACAGGTAGGGCGCTATTCCTTTATCGGCGTCAATCCCAAGGGGGTCATCAGCGTCAAGGATAATATCGTCAGCATGAAGCGTGATGGACAGGAGACGAAATACGCCATACCCGAAGGGCAAGACCCGTTGCATATCGTCAAGCGCCATTTTCAGACTGTCAATTCGGTTGCGCTGGAAGGCTTGCCGCGCTTCGTGGGCGGGGCGGTCGGGTATATGGCTTACGATATTGTGCGTTATTTCGAGCAGCTGCCAGCGACAGCCAGCGATGACCTGCAAGTGCCGACAACCGCGTTTATGCTGCCGGATACGTTGGTGATTTTTGACCATGCCAAGCACCAACTGATTGTGCTGGCGAACGCCCACAGGAAAGATGATGGTTCTGCTGCTGCCTATGACCGCGCTATCCAAAGCATTGACGGGGTTGTGGCTGCTTTGGGCAAGCCACTGCCGCATCTGTCTTATTCGCCGCCGAGCCAAGGCAGCTATGAAGCTCCGCAGTCCAATGTCGAGCAGGCCGTCCATGAAGACCGCGTTCGGCAGGCGAAAGAGTATATCCGCAACGGGGATGCCTTTCAGATTGTGCTGGCGCAGCGTTTCAGCCGCCAGACCCAGGTGACGCCCCTCGAAATCTACCGCGCCTTGCGGGCGACCAATCCATCGCCCTATATGTTCCTGCTGGAATTTAGCGAAGCCTTGACCTTGGTCGGCGCATCGCCCGAAATGCTCGTTCGGCTTGAAGATGGCATCGCTTACAATCGTCCGCTTGCTGGCACCCGCAGACGAGGCGCGACCGAAAAGGAAGATTTGGCGCTGGAAGAGGAGCTGCTCAATGACCCCAAAGAACGCGCCGAGCATGTCATGCTGGTTGACCTTGGGCGCAATGATTTAGGGCGAGTTTGTGATTATGGCACGGTGAAAGTCAAGAAGATGATGTATATCGAACGTTACTCGCATGTCATGCACATCGTCAGCCAGGTGGAAGGCAGGCTGCGCAAGGGCATGGATGCCTTTGATTTGCTGCGGGCGACATTCCCGGCCGGCACCTTGAGCGGAGCGCCGAAAGTTCGGGCGATGGAAATCATTGAGGAATTGGAGGGTACGCGCCGCGGGCCCTATGGCGGGGCGGTCGGCTACTTCAGCTTTGATGGCTCGATGGATATGTGCATCACCATACGTTCTCTGCTGATGCAAAATGGCATCATCAGCGTACAGGCGGGCGGGGGTATTGTCGCCGATAGTGACCCGACCGCAGAATACTTTGAGACGATTAACAAAGCCCAAGCCGTGTTTGAGGCCGTGAAGTATGCTGAAAAAGGACTGATGTAGCATGGCCAGGATATGAAGTCAGAAACGATAGCTGAAAGCAGAGGCAGATGATGATTCTCGTGATAGATAATTATGACAGTTTTACCTACAACATTGTGCAGGAATTGGGTGAACTGGGCGCGGAGTTGTCCGTTTATCGCCATGACAAAATAACTGTCGAGGGCATTCGTGCGCTCCAGCCAGAGCGCATTGTCATCTCACCAGGACCTGGTTTCCCCAGTGACGCCGGGATTTCTTTGGAGCTCATCCGTCAGTTGGGTGCGGAAATTCCACTGCTGGGCATTTGCCTGGGGCATCAGGCGATTGGCGAGGCTTATGGGGGCAAAGTGGTTCATGCGCCGGAATTGATGCACGGCAAAACCAGCATGATTTATCATGGCGGCGACACCATTTTTGCCGATATACCCAACCCCTTTGAGGCGACCCGTTATCACAGCCTCATCGTTGAGGAAGCCACCCTGCCTGAATCTCTGCTTATCACTGCGCGGACTGCATCTGGCGAGATTATGGCTTTCCGTCACAAGCAGCATCCGGTCATTGGCCTCCAGTTTCATCCGGAGAGCATCTTGACGGGTTATGGCATGCAGATACTGCAAAACTTTTTGGATTATGAACCGATGTCGGCGGGAGTATAGATGATGATGGACATACAAAGGGCAATAGATGTGCTAAGTCGTTACGGTCACCTTCAGGCTGCGGAAGCTGAAGCGGTGATGAGGCAGATTATGACTGGCGCGGCAACGGAGGCGCAGATTGGCGCATATTTGATGGCCTTGCGCATGAAGGGCGAAACGACTGACGAAATCACCGGCAGTGCGCGGGCGATGCGGTCTGCTGCCAGCCATGTGCCAACGACATTGGATGTCGATTTGCTGGATACCTGCGGGACAGGCGGTGACAAATCGGGGACTTTCAATATCAGCACAACAGTTGCATTTGTCGCGGCCGGGGCGGGGATACCGGTTGCGAAACATGGCAATCGGGCGGCGACCAGCCAATGTGGCAGCGCGGATGTATTGGGTGAACTGGGGGTCAATCTGGATTTGAGTCCGGCTCAAGTCGGCAGATGCGTCGATGAGGTTGGCATCGGATTCCTGTTTGCCGTCAAGCTGCACCCGGCAATGAAATATGCGATTGGTCCCCGCCGTCAGATGGGGGTACGGACGATTTTCAATATCTTGGGGCCCTTAACCAACCCGGCTGGCGCTCAACGGCAGTTGATGGGCGTTTTCGCTGCCGATTTGACCGACCTGCTGGCGCATGTCCTGAAAGCGCTGGGAAGCCAATCGGCCATGGTGGTCAACGGATATGGCGGTTTGGATGAGTTGACGGTGACGGGACCCAATCGTGTCAGTTATTTGAAAGAAGATGGTTCGATTGAGACTTTTCAGCTTGACCCGGCGGAACTCGGTTTTGCAGCCGCGAGCATCCGTGAACTCAAGGGGGGGGATGCGCCGACCAACGCCGCTATCCTGCGCGGGGTTCTAAGCGGAGAATTGACCGGCGCCAAACGGGATATTGTTCTGCTGAATGCCGGCGCGGCTATTATGGCGGCTGGCGAAGTTGACTCGATGGCTGCTGGCATTGCTCTGGCGCAGGATGCCATCGACAGTGGCAGGGCGGCTGCCAAGCTCGACCGACTTATCGAGTTCAGTCAGAGCCTGGCATGATGAGCGGGCAATTTGTTATCACGGACACCGTGCTGGATAGAATCCTGGCGCGCAAAGTGGAGGAGATTGCCGAGCGCAAAGCTGAGGTCTCCCTTGCTGAGATGAAGCGGCAGGCACAGGACGCCGCCCATTGTCCGCGCGATATGGCGCGGGCATTGCGAAAAGACCGCGTTGCCCTGATTGCCGAAGTCAAACGCGCCTCGCCCAGCAAAGGCATTCTGGTCGCCGACTTTGCGCCCGTGATGCTGGGTGTCATCTATGACCAAAATGGCGCTTCGGCTATATCGGTGCTGACGGATGAAGACTTTTTTATGGGGAGTCTCGATTATCTGCGGGCGGTGCGGGAAGCGGTCAGGGTGCCGGTATTGCGCAAGGATTTCATCATTGACCCCTATCAGGTCTATGAAGGCCGCGCGGCTGGCGCGGATGCCATGCTGCTGATTGCAGCGGCGCTTTCGGACAGTCAGTTATACGGCTTGCACGCACTGACTGCCGAACTGGGTATGTCGGCTCTGGTTGAAGTTCATAATGAAGTTGAGATGGAACGGGCCCTCAAGCTGAATGCCAAGCTGATTGGCATTAACAACCGCGATTTGAGAACCTTTGAAGTTGACCTAGGGACGACAGCGCGGTTATCCCGAATGGTTGGTGATGATGTCATTTTGGTGGCGGAAAGCGGCATCCGCAATTCCGATGATGCCAAGCGCATGGGGGAGTTGGGCGCAGATGCCATTTTGGTCGGCGAATCGCTGGTGCGGTCAAATGACATGGTGCAGTTGGTTCGCGCATTAAGCAGCCAGCATCGAGGTCGAAATGACTAAAGTCAAGATATGCGGCATACGTTCCTTTGACAATGCGCTGATGGTGGCGCAGGCGGGAGCGGATATGCTGGGGCTGAATTTTTATACGCGGACGCCGCGTTATATTAACCCGAAAAAAGCGCGAGGCATTGCCTGTGGATTGCGGAAGACGCTTGGCGGGCAATGTCCGCTTTTGGTTGGCGTATTTGTCAATGCCGCGGTCAGCGATGTGCGTGACATCGCTGATTATGTGGGGCTGGACTTTGCTCAATTAAGCGGGGATGAATCCGTTCAGGCTGCGGACGCGCTGCGGGGACTGGCATTCAAGTCCATACGACCAGCAAACCGGGCTGAGGCCCTTGCCCAGATTAAGGTCTTTGAGCCAGCTTTTCCCGAAAATGAACACGCGCCCTCTTTACTGCTGGATGCCTTTAACCCGCGGCTTTATGGCGGCACAGGCGAGACCGCCAGTCTGAACGTGGCGCTGGCTGTCAATCAATCCGTTCCCCGCATGATGTTAGCTGGAGGGCTCAACCCGGAAAACGTTGCTGAACGAGTGCGAGCCATCAGCCCCTGGGGTGTTGATGTGGCGAGTGGCGTGGAAAATGACAGGCCTGGATTCAAGGACGCGGGCAAGGTTCGCGCTTTTATCGAAGCGGTTCGGGGGCTGCCAGCCGATGGCTGAAATGTTTGATATTTATGATGAAGGCCTTCAGCATATCGGTGTCAAGCCGCGCGAGGCGGTTCATCGTGATGGCGACTGGCATCAAGTGTTCCATTGCTGGGTGATTGGACAGGATGAAAGCGGGCAGGTTTTCGTCATCCTTCAGCGACGTTCGGCCGACAAAGACATTTATCCCAACAAGCTCGATATCAGCGCCGCCGGACATCTGGAAGCGGGGGAAACAGTCCAAGAGGGTGTCCGTGAGCTTGAAGAGGAACTGGGTTTGCGTGTGGATTATGATGACTTGATTGCGGTTGGACGCCGCGTCGGCATTAAGAAATATGGCGACCTGATTGACTGCGAGGTTTGCCATGTGTTTTTGTACCGATGCGATGACAGGCTTGATGCCTATGATTATCACCAGGAAGAGATTTTGGGTTTGGTGAAGCTGCCGATTGACGCTGGCTTACGCTTATTTTCGGGGGAAGTGGAGCAGGTTGTCGTGGATGCCGTTGGCTTGGGGGCGGAACAAATTCCAGTCACCCTGGGGGATTTTATCCCTGCGATAGACCAATATGTCTTCAAGGCATTGATTTTGGCAGGGCGTTATTTTGCGGGGGAATCGCATTTGTGGATTTGACCAATCAGAGGATGGGCTGTGATGACTGAATTTTATATCCCGACAAACCTGGCTGACTTGCCTGATGCTCGCGGTTATTACGGGGAGTTTGGCGGCCGCTTTGTGCCAGAGACGATTATGCCGGCTTTGGACGAGTTGGAAGCTGCCTATGCCGCGGCGATGTCCGACCCGCAGTTTCATCGTGAACTGGCATATTTACAGCGTACTTATACCGGTCGCCCCACGCCGATTACTTATGCGCGGCGGCTGAGCGAAGCGCTGGGCGGCGCCCGGATTTATCTGAAGCGCGAGGACCTGGCACATACCGGCGCTCACAAAATCAACAATGCGCTGGGTCAGGGCTTATTGGCAAAGCGGATGGGCAAACGGCGCATCATTGCTGAGACGGGCGCTGGACAGCATGGCGTGGGGACGGCGACTGCGATGGCGCTCCTGGGGCTGGAATGCCATGTGTACATGGGCAGTGTGGATATTAAGCGGCAGCAGCCGAATGTGTTTCGGATGAAGCTGCTCGGCGCCGAGGTCATTCCAGTCGAAAGCGGCAGCCGCACCCTCAAGGACGCCATCAACGAGGCCATGCGCGATTGGGTGACCCATGTCGATACCACTTTTTATCTGCTGGGCTCGGCTTTGGGGCCGCACCCTTACCCCATGATTGTGCGCGATTTTCAGAGTGTGATTGGCGTGGAAGCCCGTGAACAGATTCAGGTGATGACGGGTCGCTTGCCAGATGCCTGTATCGCTTGCGTCGGCGGTGGCAGCAATGCGATTGGTTTGTTCAATGCCTTCCGTGATGACGAGAATACGGAGCTCATCGGCGTCGAAGCCGGCGGACGCGGCATCGCCAGCAAGGAACACGCCGCGCGGTTTGCGGATTTGGATATAAGCCGTCCGGGCATATTGCATGGGACGCGCTCGTTTGTGATGCAGAATGAGGATGGGCAAATCATGGAGACTCACAGTATCTCGGCGGGGCTGGATTATCCATCGGTGGGCCCCGAACATGCGCACTTGCGCCAGATTGAACGCGCCTGGTACACGATGGCGACGGATGAGGAAGCGCTGCAAGCCTTTCAAACCTTGAGCAAAATGGAAGGCATTATTCCGGCGCTGGAAAGCTCTCATGCCCTTGCTGAAGCGGTCAAACGCGCTCCGACCATGCCGCCCGACAGCATCTTGCTGGTCAATCTGTCGGGGCGGGGCGACAAAGACCTGGATACAGTTATCGGCATTTTGGGTCCATCGTGAGGTTGTAAGATGAAAGAGATGCGAGACAAAAGCGGTTTGGCGGCTTTGGATGCGATGTTTGCGCTTGCCAAAGCGCAGGGCAGGGCGGCATTTTTGCCTTATTATCCGATTGGCTATCCGAGCTATGCAGGTTCGCTGGAAGCCATTGAGGCGATGGCTGAAGTGGGTGTGGATGGCTTTGAAATCGGCATTCCCTTTAGCGACCCGATAGCGGATGGGCCCACCATACAGGCAGCCACCCAAATCGCGCTGGAAAACGGGACGACTGTCAGGAAATGTCTGGATGCCGTGCGAACCTTGCGCGGCGGCGGGGTGACGCAGCCGATGCTGATGATGGGTTATGCCAATCCCTTGGTTGCTTATGGGACGGAGCAATTTGTCAGGGATGCTCGCGCTGCCGGGGCGGACGGATTGATTGTGCCGGATTTGCCGCCGGAAGAGGCGGCCATGTTCGCGGATGTCTGTGCGCAGGAGGGCATGGCGCTCGTCTTTTTTCTGGCGCCAACCAGCAACGACAAGCGCATCGACATGAGCGCGAAACACGCCACTGGTTTTATCTATGTGGTCTCCTTGACCGGCATTACCGGGGCGCGGGCAAAGCTGCCGACCTATCTAAGGGATTTTATCCGGCGCTTGCGGGCGAAAACTGACAAACCTCTGGTGCTGGGCTTTGGCATCAGCACGGCAGAACATGCGCGGCAGGTCAGCCAACTGACGGATGGATTTATTGTCGGCAGCGCTCTGGTTCGTGCCGGCGGAGAGGGGGTGGCTGCCGTCCGTGATTTGGCGAGCGTTTTGCGGAATGCGATGGACAGTGATTCGTCAAGGTAGACGAGGCTGTTTTATTGACAGATGCTGCGAAAGGGTGTACATTTTATTTGATGATTGGGATGTTATTCGTGGCAGAACCATGCAAAGCGAGGGCAGGATGGCTACCAACGATATTCGCATAGACCGGCTGGAACATGGGGTGCGCCTGCTTGACAGCGGGCAGAAGAAAATCCTGGTCAAGATCGACGAAATGTCGGCCAGACAGGATGAATTTGCTGATAGACTAGATAAAGTTGCTGCCAATCAAGTAAAGCTGGCGAAATCGGTCTCCCAGCTAACTGAATTGACGTTCACAGTGCTTAATGAACTGAAAGAGGTCAAAGCAGATATTGCGGACTTGAAACCCGGCAGCAGACCAACCGGCTTTATCAAGGATTAACCAAGTGATGAATCAATTAGACATTTCCAAAATAGTTAAAACCTGCCTGCTGCTTATTCTGCTGTGGATTGTGATTCCCGTTTTTGCTCAAAGTGAAATTACGGTCACGGCGAAGCAAAACCTTGCCCTGCAAAGCAAACCGGATTACGATTCGGAGGTGCTGGGCGTTTTCCTGCGCGGGCAGGAAGCGACTGCCTTCGGGCGCAGTGAAGATGGCAGCTGGCTGCATCTTTCGGATGGCTGGATCGCCGCTAAAAATGTGGCGGCTGACGGCGACATGATGAAACTTCCCGTTACGACCCATGCGGTGACGCTCAAGGCAGCGGACAGCCGTTCCCTGCGAAGCGGACCCGATGAGAGCTTTGATGTCAGCGGCAGCTTGCCAAGAGGGGAAACCATGATTGCGCTGGGCCGCAATGCTGATGGAACTTGGCTGCAAGTGTCAAATGGCTGGATTCCTGCGGGTCAGGTGGAGATACTTGGCGATGTCGTGGGTCTGCCGCTGACCTTTGCCGGCTTCACAATCAGGGCGAACTACAATGTTGCCTTGCATAGCGCCCCCAGTCGGGATGCTGAAGTCCGCGCCATTTTGGGACGCGGCGAGGAAATCATTGTCATCGGCCGCAATGAAGACGGCACGGCAGTTCAAACGCTCAAGGGCTGGGTCTTTATTAGCCGCGGCCTCAGGCTTGACGGCGACATGACGGGGCTGCCCATCGTACCCAGCGTTACCCTTACCGCGACGCAGACACTTACGCTATACAGTGGTCCCGGACTGAATTTTGACAGGCTTGATGTTTTGGAAGGCGGCGAGCAAGCCATCGCTTTCGGGCGGGACAAAGCGGGGACATGGCTGCAAATTTCAGGTGGCTGGGTATCTATAGAACAGGGCCTTGAAATCAGCGGCAGCATTATGGATTTGCCGATTACTGGGCATGCTGGCATCAAAATAGTGACTCGTAGTTCCACCACATTGGTACGAAGTGAACCGCGTTTCTTCGGAGCGACTGTTAATGTAATTAGAAAATTGCAAAAAGGTGAAGAAGCGATTGCCATCGGCCGCAATGAAGATGGCAGATGGCTGCGAATAGAGGATGGCTGGGTCTACTATTACTCTTCTAGTTACTCTTCTAGTGTTAAAGCCGATGGCGACATTATGGGTTTGCCAGTGATAACAGAGACGGCTCGCGCCATTTCCGCAACCACAGCGACAAGCGGGGCTGCATCTGCTGGCATCAAAATCACAGTAGTGTCTGATTCTGCCATCGCAGGAGTACGAAGTGAACCGCGTTTCGGTGCTGATCTTGTTAAAAAATTGGGAAAAGATGAAGAAGCTATTGCCATCGGCCGCAATGAAGATGGCAGCTGGCTGCGAATAGAGGATGGCTGGGTCTACTATGCCTCTTATTATAGAGCTGATGGCGACATTATGAGCTTGCCAGTGATAACGGAGACGGCTCACGCCATTTCCGCAACCACAGCGACAAGCAGGGCTACGCCGACGCCCGCGCCGACATCCCCACCCGCTGACATCAAAGTTGAAGTGACACGTGGCGCCTTTGTTGCTCTACTAAGTCAACCGAATCCAAGTTCTGCCCGCCTTGATGTTTTGCGAAAAGGCGAAGAAGCACTTGTTATCGGCCGCAGTGAAGATGGCAAATGGCTGCGAATAGAGGATGGCTGGGTCTATACCAACACTGTTGAAGCCGATGGCGACATTATGAGCTTGCCAGTGATAACGGAGACGGCCAGTGCCATTTCCTCGAACACATCGACACGCAGTGTTGCGCCGACGCCCGCGCCCGCCTTCAGTGGAAGCGTCATCAGGTCGCTCGTGAGCCGCTATACGGATGATATTCGCATTCTGAAAATCACCCAGCGAGGCAGCACAACTGCCATTGAATACGACCTCAAATCATGGCCCTTTGTTCCCAATGAATTGATTGCCGAAGAGGTGGTCTTTAAGGTCATTTGCGCTCTGGACAAGGGAGAGCGAATACCGCACAAGCTGGAGTTTGTCGGACAAGCGAACTTCACCAGCGATGTCGGGCGCAAGTTCAAATCGCCCAGCGTCGAAATCCATATCAGCGCCAGTAATGCCAATCGCATCGTTTGCAGTGGCAACAGCTATACGGATATTAACTGGAGAAGCATCTCGTCGCTTTACAAGTCCTATCCCATACCGAGAGGCGCCAGCGTGGATTATGACTAAGAGACTACTGGATTCAGCGGCTTTGTTCTATTATTATTTTCCAAACGATATGGTGCTTGGGGTGTTTTGCGCTGGGAACTGAATGCTGAATCGATTGAAGATGACAGATTGAGGCGCAGAGTGCAAGACTCCGCGTCTTTTTTGTTTTGATTAAGGAGAGTTCTGGTGATGATACGAGGAGTACGAGGGGCCATCACAGTCGCGGTCGACTCGCAGGAGGCGATTCTGGCGGCTACCGGTCAATTACTGCAAACCATGATTGAGCGCAACAACATCGCTGAGGATGAGGTGGCGAGTGTGCTCTTTACCACGACACCGGAACTTACGGCTGTTTATCCCGCCAAAGCCGCCAGACTTTTGGGCTGGACGCGAACGGCCCTGATGGGATTTGTGGAAGCGGATGTCAAGGATGGGCTTCCCAAGTGCATTCGGATTCTGATTCACTGGAACACAGACAAGACGATGGATGAAATCCAGCATGTGTTTTTGGGCGATGCCGGCCGGCTGCGTCCGGACATACCCTTAAACCAAGGCGGGAAGGAGGCATAATGGCGACAGGTGGTTTTCGGGCGCGGCATCTGACCGTTGTCGGCCTGGGGCTGATGGGCGGCTCGATGGCTTTGGCGCTGCGTGAACATGCCGACAGCATTACTGGGGTGGATTTGAGCGAGTCGGCGCGGTCTTATGCCCTCGAACAGGGTATTGTGGATGCTGCCACGGATGAGTTGTATGCTGGCGTCAATCAGGCCGATGTCGTTATTCTGGCAACGCCAGTGCGGGTTATCGTCGAGATGCTGCAAATGCGCATTGGGTCTTATCTGCGTTCCAATACGCTCGTCATTGACATCGGCAGCACCAAGCAGGATATAGTTGATGCCATGGCGAAACTGCCGATTGGGGTCAACGCCATTGGCGGACATCCGATGACGGGCAAAGAGAACAATGGCATCGAAGGGTCTGACCGCTTGCTGTACCAAAATCGGCCTTTTGTCTTGTGTCAATCGCGGCGGACGACGCCAGCGGCGCGGCTGCGGGCGCTGGCGCTGGTCGAAACGCTGAAGGCGCTGCCGATTGAAATGGATGCCGAACGGCATGACCAGATTGTGGCCGGCATCAGCCATTTGCCTTACTTGCTGAGCGCGACACTGGTCGCCACTGTCGCCAATCAGGCAAAACGCGATGTCGCTTATTGGGAACTGGCGGCTGGCGGCTTTCGGGATACCAGTCGGCTGGCGGCGAGTGATGTGACCATGATGGGCGACATACTGACGACCAATACCAAAGCGGTGGCGACTTTGCTGGCGCAGTTCAGGATGCAGTTGGCGATGATAGAAACGATGTTGATTGCTGGCGATGACCGACGGTTGAATGAGTCCTTAAAACAGATACGGGGTGAACGCAAGGAGTGGACGCAAAATTATGAAAGCAAACGGTAGATATGAACAATTCAGGCTGCGCTCGGATGGCAAACTTCGGGGCAGAACCCGTGTGCCGGGCGATAAATCCATCTCGCATCGCGCGGTCATGCTGGCTTCGATTGCCCAAGGCAGTTCACAGATTCGCGGCTGGCTGGCGGCCGGGGATACCGAAGCTACGTTGGCTGCAATGCAGAGCTTGGGCGTGCGGATTGAACGGCATGAGGCCACGGCGCTGACCATCGACGGCGGCAATTTGCGGGAAGCGGCCGAGCCGCTGAATCTGATGAACGCTGGCACGGGCATTCGCCTGCTGGCGGGCATCATGGTCGGGCAGCCCTTTCCCAGTGTGCTGGATGGCAGCGAGCAGCTGCGCCGCCGTCCCATGAAGCGGATTACGGATCCCTTGCAAAAGATGGGGGCTGACATTCAGGCGACGGACGGGCGTTCGCCCATGTATGTCCGCCCAGCGCGGTTATCCGGCATCACATACGATATGCCTATCGCCAGCGGGCAGGTGAAAAGCGCCATTTTGCTGGCGGGCTTATATGCCGACAGTCCAACAACTGTCATCCAGCCAGGGCCGGCGCGGGATCACACCGAGCGTATTTTGCAGGCTATGGGGGTGAATGTCATCACCGAGGGCAATCGGCTGACCCTTGTCCCGCTAGAGAGCCTGTCGCCACTTGACATCACAGTTCCCGGTGATTTTTCGTCAGCAGCGTTTTTGCTGGTGGCGGGGCTGCTTGTTCCCGACAGCGACTTAATCATTGGCGGTGTCAATCTCAATCCGACTCGCAGTGGTCTGCTTGATGTTTTAGTTGAGATGGGGGGAGATATTAAGGTTGTGGTGACTGGCACAGAAGCCGGTGAACCGATTGGTGATATTCATGTGAAGACGAGCGAACTGCGGGGCATCAAAATCGGGGGCGAGACGGTCGTGCGGATGATTGACGAATTCCCCGTCTTGATGGTGGCGGCCTTGCATGCTGCTGGCACGACAGTTGTACGGGATGCCAAAGAATTGCGGGTGAAGGAGACTGACCGCATCGCTGTGATGGCGCAGGAATTGCGCAGGATGGGCGCCGAGATCGAGGAGCGCGAGGACGGCTTTCGGATTGTGGGAATGCAAAGGCTTGCGGGGGCGCAGGTCGAGGGGCATGATGACCATCGCATTGCCATGAGCCTGACCGTTGCCGGTTTGATGGCAAACAATGAAACACTGGTGAGGGATGCCGCTTGCGCCAGCGATTCGTTCCCGAAATTTGCCGAGACGCTCCGCACGGTCGGGGCAAGCATGACAGCCGAGTAAAGGCTGTGGCAGAGTGAGGATGCGATGCGGCTGAAATGGATGTTAGAATAGCCGCGAATTAAAGGATGAACCATGAGGAAAAAGCGGGTTGGCGTCATCGGCTTTCCGGTGGAGCACAGCTTGAGCCCGAGGATGCACAATGCAGCCTTCGCGGCGCTGGGCATGATGGACTGGCATTATGATGCCATGGCGATACCGCCAGACATCCTGCGCTATGGGATTCGTGAGCCAAAGCATCACGGGTATATTGGCATCAATGTGACTGTGCCGCATAAAGAAGCGGTTATGGAGTTTGTCCGACCAGATGAAAAAGCGAGAGCCATCGGAGCCGTGAATACGATTGATTTTCGCAGCAACCTGGGCACCAACACCGATGCCGATGGCTTCATCAATGACCTGTCTGCCAATAATATAGCGGTCGCGGGTCAGCGCGTGCTGGTTCTGGGGGCGGGCGGCGCGGCGCGGGCGGCTGTCTATGGGCTGGTGCGTGCGGGCGCGATGGTTGGTATTGTGAATCGCACCAAATCACGCGCTCAAAATTTGGTGAAGCATTTGAGAAAAACCGCCGGGATTGGCGGTGTCCTGGTGATGACGCTGGATGAAGCAGCCGATTGGGGCATGTCCCTCATTGTGAACTGCACGTCGGTGGGCTTACATCCCCATATCAACCGCTCGCCCTGGATACGTGGCGTGCCTTTTCCGCCGGGTGTGACTGTCTATGATATGGTGTATCGGCCGGCGAATACCGCGCTGATGCAGCAGTGCGTGGCGCATGGCGGGCGGGCGGTTGGCGGATTGGGTATGCTGGCTCGGCAGGGCGCGATTGCCTTTGAACTGTGGACGGGGGTCGAAGCGCCGATTGAGGTGATGCTGGCTGCCTTGCGCGATGCGCTGGAAAAGACGTCTGATTGACTATTCAGGTTTGTCTTAACACGAATGTATTTAGCTTTGTTTATGTATCACTTTAGTAAGAGGATAACTGTATGAAAGCTGACGACACTAATCTGCGTAAATTGTTAGAGGGAACGAAACAATACTTCGTGCCGCTGTACCAACGAGTGTACTCATGGGAAAGAGACGACTGGAACGAGTTATGGCGCGACCTGCTTGACATTTACGATGAGCAAAATAATCGACAACATTTCATGGGGGCGATTGTTACTGTGCCATACGGATCCCAGCCGCACGATGTCAGTAAGTATTTATTGATAGATGGACAGCAGAGATTAACAACCATCTTCATCATTCTTGCTTGTATTCGTGACTTATTGCATACAACCAAAGAAAGGAAGTCAGAAGAAATCGAGAATCTTTATCTGACGAACCAATATAAGGATAGACTTGACCATTACAAGCTACTACCTACCCAAGCAGACAGAGAAGGATTCCGGGAGATAATTAAAGGAACAACCAAGTCAGCTTCTAACCTTAGTAAAGTGTACGATCATTTTCATAAGCGGCTTATTGGCAAGGACAACGACGACAAGCCTATCGATCTCGCCAAGTTTTTGACTACGATGACAAACCAGCTAGTGTTTGTCAGCATAATACTCGACAAGGATGACAATCCTCATCGGATTTTCCATAGTCTGAACGGAACTGGCGCACCTCTCACGCAAGCCGACCTTGTAAGGAATCACATCTTTATGCACATTCCAGAGAACGACCATAAGACTGCATATGATGATTTGTGGTTGCCCATGCAAGAAGCCTTCTCCGACAAGGAATTACGGGAATTCATCTGGAGATTTATTACAAAGGATGGTATGCCTGTGAGGCAAAACAGAGTCTACGATGAAATTCGAAACCGTGTAGCTACTGACGAACCTGCTAAAGCCTCGGACACACTTCTTGATATGAAGATATATTCGGGGTATTACGAGAGAATTCTATATCCCTCAAAAGAACCTAACGCGAAAATCAGAAGAAAACTGAAACGATTGAATCGATGGGAACTTACCACGGTATATCCATTGCTTTTGAATCTTTATAGCACCCTAGAAAATAAGGACATAGAAGCTCAGGCTTTCTGCGAAATATTGGATGTCATAGAGTCCTATGTTGTGCGCCGACACATTTGCGGCGTGGCTATTCGTCCTCTTACCAACATCTTTATCCGCATGTTCGAGGCGATTGCCGATAAACCCGATATTGTAGGGGCAACAGGAGATTACTTGCGTGAGAGAAATTTCCCTACCGATGAAGTCTTTAGAGATAATTGGGAACGCTCTCCTATTTACGATGTCAGGGGCAAATCAAAGCTAGTTTTGGAGACACTTGAATCTTATATTAAAAGCAACAACGAACCCGTTGACTTGAAACACCCCCGCATTACACAGGAACACATCATGCCGCAACAATTATCTGATGCCTGGAGGATTGAACTGGATGAGCATGCTGAGGCGGTGCATTCCCTGTATTTGCATACAATCGGCAATCTAACACTAACCGGTGAAAATGAATCAATGGGAAACAAAACATTTCGTGAGAAGAAAAAGGTATTTGCAAACAGTAGTTTGGCGATGAATTCCTATTTTGAGACTTGCGATGTTTGGGATGAGGATGCGATAAGAAAAAGAGCGAGTTGTTTGGGGGACATTGCTCTCAAAATTTGGAAACGTCCATAGATGCCGAAGGACTGAAGCTGTATGCCAATTCGATTTTTTACCGCCGGAGAGAGCCACGGGCCGGGATTGACCGCCATTTTGGAAGGGATGCCGGCTGGTTTGCCGCTTTCGGTGGAAGACATTAACAGGGACTTGCGGCGGCGGCAGCGAGGCTATGGTTCGGGCGGTCGGATGCAAATCGAGAAAGACAAGATTAAAATCACCGCTGGGGTGATGAACGGGATGACAACGGGTGCGCCGATTGCCCTGCATGTTGAGAATCGGGATTTTAGAAGTTGGAAGGAACGCGATATTGCGCCGCTCACGACGCCGCGGCCTGGACATGCGGATTTGACGGGGGCGGTCAAATATGGCTACCGCGAACTGCGCCTGTCGCTGGAGCGTGCCAGCGCCCGTGAAACGACGATGCGCGTTGCGATTGGCGCGATTTGCAAGAAATTCCTGGCTGAATTTGGCATATCGGTCGATGGTTATGTCGTGCAGATTGGCGCTGTCAAAGCGGATTTGTCGGCGATGTCGTTGAATGAGCGCATCGCAGCTAACGAAGATAATGATGTGCGCTGCCCGGACAAAGAGGCTGCCGTGCGGATGCACGAAGCCATCCGTCAGATAAAAATCAATCAGGATACGTTGGGCGGCATTTTCGAGGTGGCTGCGCGGGGCGTTCCGCCAGGATTGGGTTCGCATGTCCATTTTGACCGCAAACTGGATGGGCGGCTGGTGGCGGCCATGGTGAGCATACAGGCGATGAAGGGCGCTGAAATCGGCCATGGCTTCGAGAATGCGACCCGGTCAGGTTCGCAGGTGCATGACGAAATTGTCGTGGATGACGAGGGCAATCTGTCGCGGCGGACGAATCGCGCGGGTGGTTTGGAAGGTGGCATCACAACTGGCGAAGCGATTGTGGTGCGGGTGGCGATGAAACCGATTTCTACCATGCTGCGGGGCGCGGAGTCGGTCGATTTGGCAAGCGGTGAAGCCAATATGACTGTTTATGAACGCAGCGATTTTTGCGCCTTGCCGCGTGCTGTCCCAGTTGGGGAGGCGATGATGGCGATTGTGCTGGCGGATTCATTGCTGGAAAAGCTGGGCGGGGACAGCATCAGCGAAATGAAGCCGCGCTTTGCCGCGCTGCGACAGAATCGGCTGGATGACTTGCCGATGGACGATGTGGAATGGCGATTTGGATATGAATAAGCTCAATAACATGGTCATCACGGGCTTTATGGGCACCGGCAAGACCACTGTCGGGGAAATTGTGGCGCGGCAGCTGGATTGCAAGTTTGTCGATATGGACGAAGTCATTGAGCAGCGCACAGGGTTATCCATTCCGCAGATATTCCACAGCTATGGCGAGGGCTTTTTCCGCGCGATAGAATTGGGGCTGGCGCATGAGTTGGCAACGCAGTCGGGTCTGGTTATCGCAACTGGCGGCGGCACTTTGGTTGCGGATGAATTGCGCGAGGTGATGGGACAGCAGGGGACACTGGTCTGCTTGAATGCGACCAAGGCAGAGATTCGGGAACGGCTGGCGGAAACGGATGGACGCCCGCTCGCGGGGGATTGGGAACGTTTGCTGGCAGAGCGTCAGGCGGCCTATGCCAAGATAACGCATCAGATTGAAACCAGCGGCAAATCTCCCGCCGAAATCGCCGACGAAATTGCTGCGCTGGCTCAACAGCCCCTTCATGTGAAGACTCCCGATGGCGGCGGATACAAGATATGGATAGGCCAGGGTATCTTAAATGGCATCGACCGCCATATTGACGCGATGGGATTAAGAGACCATGTGGTGGTGGTATCGAACGATAAAGTCGCGCCGCTTTATGGTGAAGGGCTGGTTAGCAAACTGCCCCATGCCGATTTGATTGCTGTCGCGGATGGAGAGGAACACAAAAACCTGGGCACGGTTTCCCGGATTTATGATGAGATGCTCGCGCTTGGCGCTGACCGCCATACCGTTCTGATTGCTCTGGGCGGGGGAGTCACAGGCGACATCGCTGGCTATGCCGCGGCGACTTATATGCGCGGGATTCGCTTGATACAGATGCCGACTACACTGCTCTCGATGGTGGATTCGAGTGTGGGCGGCAAGGTCGGGGTGGATTTGCCGCAGGGCAAGAACCTCATTGGCGCGTTCAAGCAGCCGCAGCTGGTGGTTATCGACACGGATGTTCTGGAGACCCTGCCGGCATTGCAATGGCGCTGTGGCATGGCAGAGGTCATCAAACATGGCTTGATTTCGCGCCCGTCCCTGCTCGACCCCAAGCTGTGGGAAAAAGAAAATATCGTGCAGCTGGTGCGTGAAGCGGTTCAGGTCAAGGTGCAGGTGGTCGAAGCTGACCCCTTTGAGCAGGGCATTCGGGCGCACCTGAATCTGGGTCATACCTTTGCTCATGCGATTGAAAAGGTAACGCATTACGCTGTGCCGCACGGCGAGGCAGTCGCCATTGGACTGGTCAAGGCAGCAAAATTATCGCGCAATCTGGGGCTGATTGATGCCGGCCTTGCCGAGCGAATCGAAGCTATTTTGGAGCAAATCGGCTTGCCGATTGACATTGACCTGGATGTGCATTCATGGTACGCGGCGATGTCCACGGATAAGAAATGGAAAGCTGGCAAGTCGCGCTTTGTTTTGCTGAAGGGCTTGGGCGCAGCCACGATTGTGGAAGGCTTGCCCAAGAGCGATATTCTGGCGGTTCTTTGAAGAGGATTCCTGTGGATATGACGAAACACATTTTGCTGCTTCATGGTCCTAATCTGAATTTGCTGGGTACGCGGCAGCCCGAGGTTTATGGCCGGATGACCCTTGATGATGTCAACGCAGCCATCAAGCGGCATCTCGAACCTTACGCGGTTGAAATCCGCGTCTACCAATCAAACCACGAAGGCGAGTTGATTGATACCTTGCATGGTGCCCGGAATTGGGCTGATGGTGTTGTGTTTAACCCTGGAGCCTATACCCATACCTCGATTGCCCTGCGCGATGCGATTGCCGCGATTGAGTTGCCGGTCATCGAGGTTCACCTGTCCAATGTTCACGGGCGCGAAGCATTTCGGCACAAGTCGATGCTGGCGGGGGTGTGTTGGGGGCAAATCGCTGGTTTTGGCTGGCACAGCTATATCCTTGGCATCGATGCGCTTTTGCGTCAATGGGACATCCTGGGTGATTAGTGGGTTAGGCAGCGCGAAGAACTGTCGCGGATTTTGCCAACTCGTCAGCAGCCGCGGCGGCTGTCCTTTCGCTATATTGAGTGATGTTGATGGCATTAAATTGTCGGGATAATCTATGGTTACAGCAGATGAAATCTTGAAGCAGGTGGAAGAGCAGCGTGTCAGGTTTGTGGCTTTGTGGTTCACGGACATCACCGGCCTGGTCAAGAGCATTATGATTCCGGCAAGAGAGCTTGGCAATGTCCTCGAGAACGGCTCGCATTTTGACGGGTCTGCCATTGAGGGATTTGCCCGCGTTGCCGAAAGTGACATGATACTGATACCGGACATCACCAGCTTTATCATCCTGCCCTGGACACATGAAGACGAAAAGACTGCTCGGCTGATTTGTTCGATACGCATGCAGAATGGCGAGCCGTTTATCGGCGACCCGCGCAGCCTGTTAATCAAGGCGCTGGATCAGGCGCGGGATATGAATTATCGCTTTAAGACAGGGATGGAGTTGGAGTTTTTCCTGTTCCCGCTGGATCAAAATCACCACCCTGTGGTTGGCGGTGGTCGTGACATCACGGGCTATTTCGATATTCCTGATGACCCCATCCAGTCTTTGGGTCGCAAGATGCTGT
Source organism: Aggregatilineales bacterium (assembly GCA_965214515.1). GTDB lineage: Bacteria > Chloroflexota > Anaerolineae > Aggregatilineales > Phototrophicaceae > UBA6055. Next base: position 1,041,047 of record OZ243955.1, on the reverse strand, counting down.
CGGCATTGGCGGATATGGGCATTTATGTCGATTCGACGCATTCCGAAATCGGCAGCGGTCAGCATGAGATTGACTTTCAGTATGACGATGCCCTGCGTTCGGCTGACAATGTTCTGACGGCGCGGATTGCCCTGAAGACGATTGCCATGGAATACGGTTATTATTGTACCTTTATGCCCCGCCCTCATGGGGATTTGCCGGGGTCGGGCATGCACACGCACCAAAGCCTGCACGATTTTGAGAGCGGGGTGAACCTGTTTGCGGATACGGTAAGCGAATATGGCTTATCGGATACCGCGAAATACTTTCTGGCGGGGCAGTTGGAACATGCTCCGGCAATGTGCGCTGTGCTTGCCCCCCTGGTCAATTCATACAAGCGCCTGGGCACCAGCTTTGAGGCGCCCGTTCATGTGACTTGGGCGCATGTCAATCGGAGCGCCTTGATTCGCGTTCCAAGCACGGCGCCGGGCAAGGCATATCACACCCGACTGGAATTGCGCTGTCCTGACCCGACTGCCAATCCGTACCTGGCGATGGCGGTGATGCTGCAAGCGGGTCTTGATGGCATTCGGCATAAAATGCCCTTGCCCGACCCGCTGGAAGAAACACTGATGGAAAGTATGCCGGGGCGGATGCGGCAAATTGCGGTCTTGCCGCATTCGCTGGATGAGGCACTTGAGGCCTTGAGCAACGATAATGTCATCCTGTCGGCGCTGGGGCCCTATGTCAGCGACCGCTATATCGCTGCGAAACGGCAAGAATGCAGAGAATACAATCGTCAGGTGACCGAATGGGAAATCAAGCGTTATCTGGGTCGCTTTTAGCTGTAAGTTCATGGATGCGAAGCACGGCGCCTGGCGCATCCTCTAAAGCGACAGCCACCGTGATGCTACAGTTGGATGGACCCAGGGCGAGACCATAGATGCGAATGTCGTCCAGCTTCGCCAGCACTTTTGCCAATAGTTTTGGCGCTTGATTGAGGTTGTTGCCGATGGCGGTCACGATTGAGATGGTTTCAATCGCCCAGGGCATCTTTTTCGGATATTCCGCCATCTTTGCCCGCATTGCCTGCTGCAATCTGTCCACACCGTCAATCCCGATGCTGGTTGGAATAACCAGGCAAAGGAAACTGCTGTTGGAGGACTGGGAAGAGATCATCACGTCTGTTCGCATGCCCAAGGTTTCAAACAGGGTGCTGCCCACCATTCTGGTGATGCCCGCCATCGAACCACTGGAAGGGCGAGAGAGCGACAAGCTCTGGATGGATGTTACCGCTTTGATGGCGGGTTCTTGGTTGTTGGCCTTCAATGAAATCAGGGTGCCGGGCTGCTGTGGTTTGAATATGTTCTTGATGCGCAGCGGCAGTGATTGATTTGCCAGCGGCGCAATCATTTTCGCGTGCAAGATTTTCGCCCCAAAATAAGCCAGTTCGGCGGCTTCGCTGTAATTCAATTCCGAAATGACGTGGGCGCCAGGCACTTCGCGCGGGTCGGCGGACATCATGCCGTCCACATCTGTCCATATCCACAGTTCGTCGGCTGCAATCAAGGCGCTTAGCACCGATGCGGTGAAGTCAGTTCCACCGCGCCCAAGTGTGGTGGTTGCGCCGTCCACGGTTGCGCCAATGTACCCCGTCACGACTGGAATCATGTTTCGCTCTAACATCGGCAGCAGCAAATCTTCGACCCGCTGTGCGGTGAGTTCCAGGTTGGGGTTGGCATTTCCATGCGCATCATCGGTAATCAGGAGGTCTGTGCCATCGACAGCGATGCCACGGATCCCGTTTTGGCGCAGCAGGGCTGCAATAATTCGCGCGGAAAGCCGCTCGCCCATGGCAACAACCGAATCGCTCAAGCTGGGGGATAGCTCGTTATTGAGGTGGCTGGCGATTTTTTGGCATTGATCCAGCAGATCAAATAGGAGTCGGTCGATGTCAGCTTGCAGGACGTTACGGTCAGCGGTGTCGAGGGGAAGCTGTTCAACCAGCGCCATGTGGCGCGTTCGCAGGGTCGCAGCGATGCGGCGATAGCCACGCTGATTGGAAAGCCGAGCGAACTGGGCGGCTTCCAGCAGCATGTCCGTCACGCCCTCCAGCGCGGAAGCGACAATCAGAACTCGCTCTCGGCGTTTGGACTCTTGGAGGATGATGCTCAAGACCTGGGCGAGTGCGGCAGCTGTCCCGACAGAAGCCCCTCCAAATTTCATGGTTAGTGTTCCCATGTTTTCCTCAAGGATTGTGTCTATACACATCTCGACCTGGCGAGACCGCTACCCTTGTGTCCATACACATCTTGACCTGGCATCCATTGCTGTGAAGCCTGGATTAACCTGTTCTCATTGCCATTCTAGCAATGGTTACATTATTATGACAACTGTGATATTGAGTTCTGGTGGTGTCCGTATTGCTTTTGATGCTATTATCAAGTAGAGTCAGAAGCGTTTGAAGTCAGACAAAACTGGCAAAACAGGCTGGTCTGTCCTGTGTGCCTGATGGTTAAAGGCAAACTTATGATGATAGAGATGCCCGCAGAACAAACCGCGCTTGTGGCTGGCGTGCGGTTTCAGAAAATTGGAAAATTATATCATTTTGATTTCACGCAGTATCCCGATTTGCAAAAAGGGGACTATGTGATTGTCGATACGCTGCGCGGTCGTCAGATGGGGCAAGTGATGGGTTTTGCCGTCCCTGATGAGAACCGCCGCATCCGCCAGATATTGCGGCCTGCTACAGCCCGCGATTTAGTTCTTCGTCAGCATTGGGAATCCAAGCAAGCCGAGGCGCTGGTTACTTGCCGCGAAGCAGCTTCGAACATGCGCCGCCTGTCGGGCGTCAAGTTCGTTGCGGCGCAGTACAATTATGATGGCAGCGTTCTCACCTTTCTTTTCAGCGCCGAGCAGAAAATGGATACGACGGTCCTGCGAAAGCGCTTGCAGCGAAAGTTCGACGCCAAGGTTGAAATGCGTCAGATTGGTCCGCGTGATGTCGCCAAGCTGCTGGGCGGCTTTGGGGCCTGTGGCGAGACGCGCTGTTGCAGCACCTTTCTGACGGACTTCAGCCCCATCTCAATCAAGATGGCTAAAGCGCAGGGTGTCTCATTGAGTCCATCTGAAATTACGGGAATGTGTGGACGATTGCGCTGCTGTCTGGTTTATGAATATGAGCAATATGTGGAAGCACGCCGCGTTTTGCCGCGCCGCAACAAACGTGTGGGGACACCACACGGGGAAGGTCGGGTGATTGACCAGCTGCCACTACGGGATGCGGTTTTGGTCGATGTCGGCGATGGGGCGCGTAAAATAGTCGAACGCGGGGACATCATTCCTCTGGAAGAGTTTCGCAAGCTGGCGGAAAAAGCCAAGTCCCCCTGCGACAAGCACGGCGATGGCGCCTGTGACTGTGGCAAGCCGGTTGGACAGCGGCAGGCTGATATTGTTGCTGCCCGACAGCGGCAGGAAGCGGGGCAAGCTCAACCGAAGGAATCTGAGGAAGCCGAGCCAAGCCGCAGCGCTTCGGGGCGCTCGCGCGGCAAAAGCGGTGGCGAGAATCGAAACCCGAAACGGAACCGCAGACGGCGCCGGCGGCGCAGTGCCCGCAGGGCAGATCCCAAGAAAAGCGAAAACTGATGCCACCAGATGGATTAAGGTTATGACTGAAGCATTAAATGGACGAGCAAAACGGGTGCTTGGTGTTTTCGCGCATCCCGATGACCCCGAATTCTTCGCTGGGGCGACCTTTGCCAAATGGGCGCTGGATGGCGCCGATATTACCTTTGTGATTGCGACCAGTGGCGACAAAGGCAGCGCCGACCCGAAGATGACTCCTGACCGACTAGCACACATTCGAGAACAGGAAGAACGTGAAGCAGCGGCGGTCTTGGGTGTCAGGCAGGTTGTTTTTTTGCGTTACAGGGACGGGGAGTTATTCCCCACCTTGGAACTGCGGCGGGACATCACTCGCTTGATTCGGATGAAGAAGCCGGACATTGTGGTGACGCTTGACCCGACTGTGTTCTGGTATGGGACTCGTGGCATCAATCATCCAGATCATCGGGCGATTGGGGCGGCAACGTTGGAAGCGGTTTTTCCGACTGCGCGTGACCGCTTGAACTTTATCGAACTCGAACGCGACGAGGGCCTGCAGCCGCACAAGGCACTGACGGTGTATATTGCCGGCGCTGCCCATCCGACCCTGACGGTGGATGTTTCCGATGCCATTGAAACGCAGATTCGCTCGCTGTATGCTCATAAGAGCCAGATTTCGGATATGGACAAAATGGCAGAGCGAATCCGTGAACGTTCGCTTGACCCCGATTCGCCGCCTGAATATCCGCGTCATATTGAGAAATTTCGTGTCATTAACTTAAGGTAGGTGCATGATGACCATTGATTTTATGGCTGAAGCTGAAGCAATGCGTGCGGAGTTGACTGAACGCCGCCGCGATTTTCATCGGCATCCGGAGTTGGCTTTTGAGGAAGTGAGAACATCCGGCATTGTTGCCGATGAGCTTCATCGTCTGGGGCTGGAAGTGCAGACGGGGGTCGGGAAAACGGGTGTTGTCGGGATTCTCGAGGGGGCGGGGGATGGCCCCACCGTCTTGTACCGCGCGGATATGGATGCGCTGCCGATTGAGGAAGAAAACAGCGTTGACTATGTTTCGGGCGAAGCCGGCAAGATGCACGCCTGCGGTCACGATGGTCATACCTCGATTGCCTTGGGCATCGCCAAACTGCTGTCGAATCACCGCAGCCGTCTGAAGGGCAGAATCAAATTTGTTTTCCAGCCGGCCGAAGAGGTTGGCGGCGGCGCTGCTGCCATGATTGAAGACGGGGTGCTGGAACACCCGGCACCGGATTTGTCCCTGGGAATCCATCTGTGGAATGACCTTGAGGTTGGCACAGTCAGCGTGGTTTCTGGTCCTGTGATGTCGGGCGCGGGCATGTTTGAAATCACCATCATCGGCCGAGGCGGGCATGGCGCCATGCCGCATCAGACAGCCGACCCTATTGTTTGCGCTGCCCAGGTGATTGTCGCCTTGCAATCCATTGTCAGCCGCAATGTTGACCCGCTGGATATGGTTGTCCTGTCTATCGGGAATATCCACGGTGGGAAGGCGCGGAATGTGATTCCACAGTCGGTCACTTTTGGCGGCTCATTTCGGCTGTTTCGTGAGGAGACGCGCGATATGGTTGCCGCCCGCATCCGCGAAATCGCTTCGGGCGTCGCCACCGCGATGGGCTGCCGCGCCGATGTCAGCCTGGGCGCAGGCATTGGCGCTGTGGTCAATGATGCCGAAGTCGCAGGACATGCACGCTCCGTGTTTGCAGATATGGCTGATGTCGTATCTATGGTGGAGCAGCCGTGGATGGCTTCGGAAGATGTTGGCTTGTTAATGCAGCGCAGTCCGAGCGCTTACTTGCTGGTTGGCTCGGCAAACCATGCGCGTGAGCTTGATTATCCGCATCATCATCCCCGTTTTGATTTCGACGAAGATGTTTTGCCGCTGGGTGTTGGGCTCATGTCGGCTGTTATTGCCGATTATTTAGGGACGGGCTGACCGATGCGCGGACGACTCCCGATTAGCTGGTTGGAATCCAATGGGTGGCTGGTGCTTTCGGGCAGCGCCGACTCACGCAGTGAAATCCGCGCCCAAGCATTGAGTCGCGCCAGCGCAGACGGGGCGATTGCCTATGTATCGCTGGCGGACGATTTGGGTGATGCGCTCATGGATGACCTGGCTGAACTGGGTGCGCCAACGGGATACTTGGTGGATTTGGAAGAGGGCGACAACAATGAGATTTACGAACGTCTGCGTGCCGCTGGCATGATTGTGATTGAACCCGGCAGGAATATCCAGCAACTCAAGCGGCTGATGTCGCCAACCGTTGTTCATGCGCTGAAAGAAGCGCTGCGCCGCGGCGCACTGGTTCTGTTTGAGGGCTTGGCCGCGACCCTGGCCGGCGAATATGTTTTGCGGTCAAACGGCGATATTGCCAAGGGGCTGGGATTCGTCAGCCATGTTTATGTCGCCGCGGATGTGAGCAGCATTCTGGAGACCGAAGCGGCGCAAAAAGTTCATCTGGCACAGCCCGAAGCGGTTTTCATCGCCATTGACCGCGGCGCGGCATTGGTGCTGGGACCGAACAAACATATCGAGACCTGGGGCGAGAGGCGAGTCACCTTCAGCCTCGGAAGCCACTTATTCGCATCGGAACTATCGGATAACAGCAGATAATACGAAGCAGAGAACATGCCAATCACGATTTTACTTGGGGCGCAATGGGGTGATGAAGGCAAAGGGCGGGTCGTGGACTGGCTGGCATCCGCGGCGGATATTGTGGCGCGGTATGCTGGCGGGGACAACGCTGGGCATACTGTGGCACTGGACAAGGCGGTCTATAAATTGCACCTGATTCCTTCGGGCATTCTGCACAGCCATATTGTATCGGTTATGGGCAATGGCATGGTGATTAATCCGGTCAATCTGGTCAGGGAAATCAAGGCATTGCAGGCTATGGGCGTGGAAATTAGCCCGGAGCGTTTGGTGATTAGTTCGCGGGCGCATATCATTACACCCGCCCATGTTGCCCTGGACAAAGCCAAGGAAATTGAACGCGGGCAGGCAAAAATCGGGACAACCCTGCGGGGAATTGGCCCTGCCTATCTTGACAAGACCGGGCGGTCGGGCATTCGCACTGGCGATATGCTGCTGGATATTGAGACTTTTGCCGAGCGGCTCATCACTGCGATTGAAACGGCCAATGCCGTTTTGGTGGGGCGAGGCATGGCGGCGCTGAATCCACAGGAAGCGGCGGTGGACTATCTGGATGCCGCCGACTTTCTGCGGCCTTATATTCGGGATTCGTCTATCTATCTGTATAAAGCGCTCAAAGCTGGCAAGCAAGTCCTTTGTGAGGGCGCTCAGGGAACGCTGCTGGATATTGACCATGGCAGCTATCCCTATGTTACGAGTTCCTCGCCAACTGCTGGTGGCGCATTAACCGGCTTGGGCGTTGGGCCTTTGTTCGTCGAGCGGGTTTTGGGTGTTGCCAAGGCATTCAGCACCCGTGTAGGCAGTGGACCCATGCCGACCGAACTGGAGGGGGCGGTTGCCGAAAGTCTGCGCGGGACGGGAACGAATTTCTGGGATGAATTCGGGACAACCACCGGGCGGCCGCGGCGCTGCGGCTGGCTGGATATTGTGATGCTGCGCTATGCTGTGGGCATCAACGGATTGAGCGAGTTGATGCTCACCAAGATGGATATTTTATCCGGCATGGATGAATTGAAGCTGGCAACAGCCTATGACATTGATGGCAGGCGCTGTGACTATCCGCCTGTGACCCATGAACAGCTTGAGCAGGCAGTGCCGATTTATGAAACACTGCCGGGCTGGCAAGAGGACATTCGTCACTGTCGGCTGTTTGAGGAACTGCCGACAGCGGCGCAAATCTATGTTCAGCGCGTTTCAGAATTGTGCGATATACCCATCAAGAACGTCAGCGTCGGGCCGGAACGCGAACAGCTTGTGGTTAAGTCCGTTTAACCTCCCGCCGACGGGCTTGCGGCAGCTTGTGATGAATAGTACAATCGGGTAAGTTTTGACCGAACGAGGAGGTTGGGCATGAGACGATTGAGCATCCTTGCGGGGATATTTATCATCTTGCTAGCCGGTGGCGCCATCACTTCCAATCTACTGTCATCCGATTTGGTGATTCAGCAGACCACCAATCCAAACGGGGATGCCTTGACCGCAACACCTGACCAGGCGGCCGCATTTATCCTGATTGTCGGATTTATTATCGTCAATGTCATTGGCGCTGGTCTGACTTTGGCTTTGGTCTTTTGGCTGCTGAACCGTCAGCTGGCTTTTGCTCGGCAGGAAGCCGAAGCCCAATCCTGATAACCTTCCCCATGGCAACGATACTTCGAAACCGTCTCGAACCAGAGGGTTCGCTGCGGGCCTATCTCGAACTCATCACACCGCGAATAGTTCTGCTGCTCGTGTTGACTTGTGTGACCAGCATGATTGTGGCCGCGCATACTATCCCGCCAGTCGATACGGTCATCTTTACCATTCTGGGGGGAGTCCTTTCAGTTTGGGGTTCAAGCGCCATCCATCAATGGCTTGGGCGGGAAATGGATTCCAAAATGGCGCGGACTCCAAGGCGTTCAGTTCCTTGTGGACGGATTGAGCCAGTGAATGCGCTGATATTCGGGCTGGCGCTGGTCGCCTGGTCGGTGCTGATACTGGCGGTCTTTGTGAATTGGCTCGCCGCCGGGCTGGCTTTTCTGGCTGTGCTGTATGATGTGATTTTGCATGGGCTGGTCTCAAGACGCAATATCGCTGTCAGCATTTTAATCGGTGGGGGCGCCAGCGCCATGCCGGTGCTTGTGGGTTGGGCAGCGGCAAGGGGGATGCTGGAGCCGCAAGCATTGATTCTGTTTGCGATTGTGTTTTACTGGATGCTACCGCATTCATGGGCGCTGGCGATGATGAAAGATGATGCAGCTGCCGATGTTCCCGTGATGTCAGTTGGATGGGGCGAACGAGTGACCCGTTATCAGATTCTCTTCTATGCCGTTCAACTGCTGATTATCAGCTTGATGCCCGGATTGCTGCTGCTCCTGCCGCAAAGGCCTGTCATGCTGGAAGGCTTGTATCTGCTGTCGGCGGTGCTGTTGGGGCTCGGCTTTGTCTGGCGTGCCGTCAAGCTGATTCGGATAGCGGATAAGGCGGCTGTCCGTGTCGTCTATAAGTATTCTTCGGCTTATCTGGGGCTGCTGTTTTTGGCGATGATAGCTGACCGATTGCTATTCCAGGGAAACTTTGGGTGACGCAAAAAAGAACCCCATCGAAACAAACTCAAGCGTCCCTTGTCTTGGCTGTCACGCTGTTTGTGGCTGTTAGCTTCGTGTTTGTCATCGTGTTTATCGTCAGCAGCACATCGGTTGCTCCAGTTCCCTCGTCTGTAGAGGGACAATCTTATGCGGCTGAAGTGGCGGCTGCACTTGAAGGTTCGGTCGCGTCAATAGGAGCCGCCCTGACTGACGAGCAAAATTGCGGCGCCTGTCATGTGCTTGGGGATGGCAGGGCGGCGCCGCTGTTCACGGGCATTGCCGACCGCGCGGCTGAACAGCGGCCGCCGCTTTCGGCTGAACAATACCTCTATGAAGCCATCATGTATCCGGGCGTTTATGTCCTCGAACCCTATCCGAATTCCATGCCTGATTATTACGATGAGCGCTTGTCGCAACAGGAAATCGGTCATATCATCGCTTATTTGCTGACTCTCTCCGATGAAGCGGACAATTCTTAAAAAAGAGATCGCCTGATGAGTTTTGATGTATTTACAATCTCGGCATTGCTTGATGAATTTTTGGATACGCTGGTCGGGGGGCGCATCCAGGATGTGATTGATGTGGATGAAATGGGTCTCGGTCTGGAAATCTATGCGCAGCGCCAGCGTCATTATCTGTACATGAGCGCGGATGCGACCCAACCGCGCGTGCATTTGATGGATGCCAAGCTGCGGCGCGGCTTAACAAAACCGACTCAACTGGGCTTGCTGTTTCGGCGCTATGTCGAAGGCGGCGTCGTTACGGGCTTTAGCCAGCCCGCCTGGGAACGTCTGATGCACATTGAGGTTGCGGGGCAAGAAGGGGAAGTGACCATTATTGTTGAACCGATGCCGCGGCGTGCCAATGTCCTGCTGGTGCGGGATGGTGTCATACTGGATTGTCTCAAGCGCGTGGGCCCTGAAGAAAATCGCTATCGGCTCAGCTTGCCCAATCACGAATATGTGCCGCCGCCACCCCTGCGCGGACAACTCCATCCGGCGCAGGTTACAGTGGACGATTTCCGTCAACTCCTGGAACGGGCGGGCAAAAAATCTGCTCAAACCCGACGGGCATTGACGGGCCGGATTTTGGGCATGAGTCCTTTGCTGGCGAAGGAAGTCGTCTTTGCTGCGACTGGCGCAGTGGATGCCAAAGTGATGCACACCGACAGCGCGGCGCTGTTTAGCGCATTCCAGGCCATCGCGGCGCCTTTGCTGCGCCGCGAATGGCAGCCGGGCATTGGCCTGCAAGACCATGCTGCGGCCGAATTCAGCGTCTTTCCCTTGTCTTTTGTGGAATGGCAGGCATCCGATTCGATAAGCGCGGCAATCACTGCATATTTCGGCTCGATTGTCGGGAAGGAGGCTTATGATGAAGCAAAAAAGCCAGTGCAAGCGGCCATCCAAGAAACCAAAATCAAGCTCTCGTCCAAGCTGGCGTCTTTGCAGCGCGGATTGAAAGACCAGGCACAACTGGAGGCCCTCAAACAGAGTGGCGAGCTTATCCTGGCGTATCAATATAACTTGCAGGATGGGCAGGAGGAATTGAAAGCGCAATATGATGTGGCGGGGGCGGAGCTTGTGATTCGCCTCGACCCTGAACGCAGCCCGCTTGAGAATGCGCAGGATTATTTCCACAAATACGAAAAAGCGAAGGCAGCGCGACAAGCGGTGCCACAACTGATTAGGGAGACGCAGCTTGAGTTGGATTTTGCTGAACAGCTGGAAACCGACCTCACAACGGCATCAAACTGGATTGAAATTGACGATGTGATTCAAACATTACAGGCTCGTGGTCACTGGCAGGGCAAAAGGCTGAAACGTTTGGGTGGAGGAGGTCGGCAAGGCCCGTTAAAGATAGTCAGTCGGGACGGATATGTGATTTGGGTTGGACGAAACAGCCGCCAAAACGAAATGGTGACCTTCAAGACCGCCAACAATCAGGATATTTGGCTGCATGCGCGGGGAGCGCCGGGCGCTCATGTGATTATCCGCCATGATGGCAGACGCATCAAGGCAGACCTGATTGCGGCGGCAGCGGCGATAGCGGCCTATTACAGCAAGAAACGTGATGAGAGACGGGTGCTTGTCGATTATACCCGTGTGAAATATGTCAAAGCGATTAAGGGCGCGGGGCCCGGCATGGTCACTTATAAAAACGAGCGCACAATCACCGTGCAGCCACAAGATGAAAAGATACTGAAATGAGCCGACGCAAATAACGGCAGTTTATTCCCGCGCTTGCAGAACGCGCCGCGCCGCGTTCAAAATCTGACTGACGGTAATCTCCTTGACGCAGGGATGATACTGCGGATTGTCATCGCGCCAGTCCAGTATCCGACAGGGACGGCAGCCGATGTGGGAGGTCAGGATGGCATGGCGGCGGGGGCTTCCCCAGGGGGCAAATTCGTTTGGGTCGGCTGGGCCAAAGAGGGTGACAGTGGGCGTATCGACGGCGGCGGCGAGGTGCATGGGCCCGCTGTCCGGTCCCAGGACGAGCAGCGAACGCTGGTAAAGGGCTGCCAGTTGACCGATTTTGGTCGAGCCGGCGATGATGTAGGCATTTTCTTTCATCTTGGCGGCAATATCGCTGATGAGCGCCGCCTCCGAAGAGCTTCCAGTAAAGATGATGGCTGTCGAAAACTGCGCCGCCAGCATATCGGCGGCTTTTGCCCATTTTTCCGCTTGCCACAATTTAATATCGGCGCCTGACCCAGGGTGAATGCAAATAACCGGCTGGTTCGGATTGATTCGCCATTCCGCCAGATATTTGTCGATGTAGCCCCGGTCATCGGCTTCAAGCGGATACACCAGTTTGATTGGCTCGGACCGGGTAGCGCCAATCCAGGGTTCAGCCAGTCGCAGGTTTTGTTTGACGGCGTGCTGATTTTGATATTGGAGTGCGGTGGTCAAGAAGGGCGCGACATTGGGGAGATTGTATCCAATGCGTTCCCGAATGCCGGCAAAGAATGCCAGCATCGCGCCCCACCAATGGTCGCGGCGCATGATGATGGCGCTGCTGTAACCGATTTGACGGAGCATCTGCGCTGACTTCGCTGCCAGCAGCCAGGGATTGCCTGCCGAGGAATTCGCATGGCGCTGGAATCCGGGGAAGCGCAGAGTCAGCACCAGGTCAATCTCATCATAATTTGCCAGCAGGTCGGCTGCCCACTCGCCACATAAGACATGGATGCTCATATCGGGACGTTTCCGTTTGATGGCTTGTATGGCTGGGGTGGAGAGCAAAACATCGCCAAGGTGGTCGGGGCGGATGATGAGCAATCGCTTCGTGTTGGTGTTTTGCAAAAATATAGGCGCTTTGGCGATGACGGACAGGATGCCGTCACGAATACGATGTTTGAGGGATGGCTGATGCAATGCCGCTGCTATCTGTTTGTTCCGTATGACCAGCATCTCTCTATCCAAGACCGATGTCCCTGTATGCTTGCAGCAGCTTCGGAATCAATGCCTGCCAGTCGTAATGGCTGCCTGCCTGCTGGATGGCTTGCCTTCCCAATTCTTGCCGCCGTTCTTCATTCTGCAACAATGATACTATAATTTGGGCGAAATCCACCTCATCGGTGGCAACTTCAATCGCCTGCCGAACATCGCGGTGAAGCCCGGCTGCTCCGATGGCGCTGGAGACAACTGCACAGCCAGATGCCATCGCCTCCAGAATCTTGAGTCGTGTGCCGCTGCCCATACGGAGTGGCACGACAAATACTGTTGCGGCCTGCAAATAAGGCTGCACCGAAGCGACCCAGCCCGTGACCGTGATATGTTCTGCGGCGGCAAGAGCCTGAATGCGCGGATGTGGATTACGCCCGACGATGACCAGTTCGGCTAGGGGGCAGTGCCGCAGCACCCGTGGCAGTATCCTGGCGCTGAACCACTCCATCGCATCCACATTCGGGCGATAATCCATCTTGCCAGTGAAAGCCAGCTGATTCGGCTGGCGCTCGTGGTCAAGCGGTGGCTGGTAATCATCAACGAATATCCCATTAGGCACCACGAATATCGGTGAACCTCCATGCAAGCTCAAAAAATCGCGGTCTTCTTCGCTGACCGAAATGACACCATCGACGGTCTGGCAAATCCATCTCTCAAAGCGCTTCAGACGTTTCGCCTGTATAGTCGAATAGACTGTCATGGGCAATCGCCTTTCAACTTTGGCAATCACGCTTTGCAATTCTGCCTCGGCATTGAGGGCATCGTAGACGACGCGGGCAGTTTTTTTGTGCGACATAATCAGTGGCAAATAGCTGCCCAGTTCGATGCCCGAAAACTGGATGACATCGAAAACATTATCCCGAAGCAGTCGTTTGAGTTGGCTCTCGAATCTTTGGCTCGCCAGCCGAAACTCAATATCCGCCCTGTTGGTGCTGATGAGCTTGATGACTCGCTTGAGTTTGCTGTGCAGCGGCAGGGGGACAGTGTGAACGGCCTTGCAGATTTGAAACAGAGGGTTGGTCGCGCTGTCAAGCTCGGATTGCGTAAAGCTCAGCAGCCTCAGGTCATGGCCTACAGCGCTCAAGCCGCGCAGAATGCCATAGCTGCGGATAGCGGCACCTGATTCGCTGGGGAAGGGGTTATCAGGGGTCAAGAGCAGGATGTTCATCATCAAACTAAGCGAGAATAGTATCGTAGCTGTTTTGAACGATGCGGGCGGTTGTTGCCCACGAGAATTGCCCTGCCCGTGCAATGCCCGCTTTGGATTGCTGTTCGCGCCAGGCGCTATCCGTCAATGCTTTCTTTAGCGCCTGGGAGATGGTGCTTGTGTCATGCGGGTCAACCAGGATGCCGACATCCCCCACAATTTCGGGCAGGGAGGCGACATTGCTGACAATGGGAACAGTACCACAGGCCATCGCTTCGAGCGCTGGCAAGCCAAAACCTTCATAAAACGAAGGCGTTATCAGGGTCAGGGCATGGTTGTAAAGCGCGGGCAACTGGTCATCTGCAAGCTCGTGCAGGAAAATGACATGCTTGTTAATCCCCACCGCTTCGAAGTCAGCCAGCAATTGCCGAACATGCCAGCCAGCGCCCCCGGCGATGACAAGTTTTGGCGCGTCCGGGATGTCCAGCAGCAAGTCTCGGTAGGCTTTGGCGAGCCCGACAAGGTTCTTGCGCGGTTCTATCGTGCCGAGAAAAAGGATATACTCATGCGGCAGGTTGAGTGACCGGATAAAGGCTGCGGTGGCTTCGGGCGGGAGCGGCTGAAACCTTTCATCCACGCCGAGCATGTGAACTGTGATTTTCTCCGATGGCACATCCAGTATATCCATTAAGTCCCGTTTAGTCGCTTGGCTGTCGGACAGAATATGGTCAGCGCGTTTCACCGAGGCTTCGATTTGCGCGTTGTAATAGCGGCGACTGGCGGCGGTGATGTATTCGGGATAGTGAATAAAGCTCAGGTCGTGCACGGTAATGATATGATGTTTGGCGCCGCGAAAGGGCGCGATGAAATCCGGGCTGTGCAAGAGGTCAAGCTGGTGTCGGAATAATTCCAGCGTCAGGGCGGCGCGTTCCAGGGGATGGTGTGGCGGCGTCCACAGTTTTGCCGATTTGAAGCGTTTCGGCAGCGCGGTTTTTGCTTTTCGGCTGTGAAACACGGTGAAGTCGTGCGTGGTTTCGCCTTGTTCTAAAGCCGATATGATGCGTTTCATGTATGTGGAAATGCCGCCAATGCGATAGTGCGTGAGCCGCGCGTCAATGCCGATATGTGCCATATCGCCAGTATAGCGGTATCATGGTGGACATGCCAGCGACAACTCGCAAGGGGAGAGGAGGCAATCGTGGCAAAATATGATGTGGTGACCTTTGGCGAGACGATGATGCGCTTAACACCGCCTGGATTCTTGCGTATCGAACAAACTCGCGCATTTGATATTTGGGTTGGCGGCACCGAGTCCAATACGGCTGTTGGCTTGGCGCGTTTGGGCCTAAAGGCTGCTTGGCTGTCGCGTTTGCCGTCCTCGCCGCTCGGTCGTTATATTAGCAACCGAATCCAGCAATATGGTGTGGATGTCAGCCATGTCATTTGGGCATCCGATGAACGGCTGGGCATTTATTTTCACGAAAAGGCGCAGCCGCCCCGCGCCAGCCAGATTATCTATGACCGCAAAGATTCGGCAATGAGCCGAATGCAGCCAAGCGACCTGCCTGATGGCTTGTTTGAAGCTGGTGTCTCCAGGCTGTTTCATGTCACGGGCATCACCCTGGCAATTAGCGAGACTGCGATGGCAGCGGTGCATGAAGCGAGCCGGCGGGCGAAAGCGGCTGGCTGGCTGCTTGGCTTTGATACCAATTATCGCGGCAAACTCTGGAGCGGCGCGGAAGCAGCTGCGGGCTGTGATGAGATGATGAGCATGGCGGATATTATCTTCTGCCCACTGAGCGACTTTCGGGTGATGTACGGCGATGAGACAGCCGAAGGGGCAATGAAATATCTTGCCGCAAGATACCCGAATGCGCTTGTTGTGATGACGCTGGGCAAAGACGGGGCCTTAGCCGGCACAGCCGCCGGCGAAAACTGGCAGCAGCCCGCGATTCTGGCGGGGGAGGTCGGGCGGATTGGCGGCGGGGATGCTTTTGCTGCCGGCTTTCTGTATGCGTATCTGCGCTTTGATGATGTCGCGCTGGCGCTCAAGTGGGCGGTGGCGATGTCGGCACACAAATATACCCTTCCGGGCGATTTGCCGCTGGTGGACTATGATGAGGTGGCTGCACTGGCTGAGGGCGCCGAGGGGGGCGGGCTGATTCGGTAGGGGCAGCAGAAAACGCTCGCTTAATCGTGCTGGCAGGCTCGGTCACTATCCCATATAATCGTATGTTTATTGACGTCATCGGAAACTTTGGATTACATGAAAAACCCCGCAGAAGAAAATCGTCATCCCTTCATCCGCTTGCTGAATTATGCTTCAGTGTACAAGCGCCGAGTGGCGATGGCGATACTGTATTCGATACTTGGGAAAATTTTTGATATTGCTCCGCCAGCGCTCATTGGCGTCGCTGTGGATATTGTGGTCGAACAGCAAAACTCCCTGCTGGGGCGATTGGGCGTTGAAAATCTTACCCTGCAACTTGTCATTCTCGGCATCACAACCTTGATAGTTTGGATACTGGAATCGGTCTTTGAATATGCCCAGCGAGTCTACTGGCGGAATCTGGCGCAATCCATGCAGCATGACCTGCGAGTGGATGCCTATAACCATGTTCAGCATCTTGAACTGGCTTATTTTGAAGACCAGAGTACCGGGGGGCTGATGTCCGTATTGAATGACGACATCAATCAACTGGAGCGCTTTCTTGATGTTGGCGCGAATGATATTGTGCAGGTGTCTACAACGGTCATTGTGATTGGGGGGATTTTCTTTTTGATTGCGCCCAGCGTCGCCTGGATGGCGGCGATACCCATTCCAATCATCATCTGGGGGTCGATGAAATTTCAGAGGCTGCTGGCGCCCCTTTACAGCGATGTGCGCGAGCAGGTCGGTATGATTAACCATCAGCTTGCCAACAGCTTGAGCGGGATTGCGACCATCAAGAGTTTTACTGCCGAGGACTATGAAGTCGAGCGTCTTCATGCCGAAAGCAGCGAATATCTGGAGCGCAATCGCCGCGCCATTCGCTTGAGTTCGGCATTTTCCCCTTTGATTCGCATGGCGATTGTCTCCGGTTTTATTGCCATTACCATCGCTGGCGGTCAGTTGGTATTCGATGGTGTCCTGGCGGTTGGCGCTTACAGTGTCCTGATATTTATGACGCAGCGGCTGCTTTGGCCGCTCACGCGGCTTGGCGAAACCTTCGATCAATATCAGCGTGCGATGGCTTCCACCATCCGCATTCTCGATTTGCTCGGCATTGAACGGCAAATCGATGAGGGCGAGGTGAGCCTGTTGGTTGCAGATGTCAAAGGATATATGCGGCTTGAAGATGTGCAGTTCGCCTATGGCAACGGACGGGAAGTCATCAGGGACCTGACACTTGATATTCCGGCGGGGGATACGGTCGCTATTGTTGGCGCGACTGGCGCCGGCAAAAGCACGATTATCAAGCTGATGCTTCGTTATTATGATGTCACCTCTGGCAGGGTGATGCTTGACCATGTTGATTTGCGCGATTTGAAACTTGAGGATATTCGCAGCGCGATTGGCTTGGTCAGCCAGGATGTTTTTCTCTTTCATGGCACCGTGCGCGAAAATATCGCCTATGGCAGCTTTGATGTCGCCGATGAGTTCATTGTGGCAGCGGCGAAAATTGCCGAGGCGCATGAGTTTATTATGGAACTGTCACAGGGCTACGATACGATTGTGGGCGAACGCGGGCAGAAATTGTCCGGCGGTCAGCGTCAGAGGCTGTCGATTGCCCGTGCGGTATTAAAAGACCCGCCCATACTGATTCTCGATGAGGCGACCTCCTCGGTCGATAACGAAACGGAAGCCGCCATTCAGCGTTCGCTGGAGCGCATCGTGGTGGGACGGACGACCATTGTCATCGCACATCGCCTGTCGACCATTCGCAATGCGGACAGGATTTACGTTCTGCAAAAGGGAACCCTGAAAGAGGAGGGCACCCACGAAGAACTGGTGCATTTGAATGGGTTGTACGCCGCTCTCTGGCGCGTTCAGACCGGAGAGCGCCTGCTGCTCGAGGCGGGCGCTTAGCGCACTTGTGCCAGTATCCTGTCGGTGACTTCCATATTGCGCACAGCATCCAGCGGGGCGAAGCGCGGTTCGCGTTGATTCAGCAGGGCATCAGCAAAGTCTTCAACCATTAGCTGATAATGGTCGGCCGCGCTAATGATATGTTCCGTATAGGTGTCCCCTTGCCAATGCTGGACGCGGGTGTCGGCGGCTTTGTCGGGAACAAAACTTGTCGGAACGACAATCATGCCTTCCGCTCCTTTGAGCGTGTAGGCATGCTGTCGGTGCGAGCGCAATCCGCAGTCAAAATGCCCAATAACGCCCGAGGGGAATTGAAGCGTTGCCGCCAGAACTTCATCGACTCCGGTTGTGGCTCCAATGATTGCCGCTGCGGTTACGGCTTCGGGTTCTTCCCCGGTCATAAAGCGCATTAAGTTGACGCAGTAACAGCCGACATCCATCAGTCCGCCGCCTGCCAATTCCTTGCTCAGGCGGATATTACCCTCATCGCTGATGGGGAATGTGAAGCTGCTGTTGATGATATGCAGTCTGCCGATGCCACCCGTAGCAATAATTTCCTTGACTTTGGCATGTTGCGGATGAAAACGGTACATAAATGCCTCGGCCAGCAAAAGGTCCTCATTGCGAAAAGCATCCACAATCGTTTGTGCCTCGCGGGCATCACTCGCAAATGGTTTTTCGCATAGGACAGGTTTCCCCGCTTGGGCGCATTTGATGCTCCATTCTGCATGAAGGCGGTTTGGCAGGGGGATGTAGATGGCATCAATATGGTCATCCGCAATCAATTCCTCGTAACTGCCATAGGCGGTTGGTATATTCTGCTCGGCGGCAAAGATTTGCGCTCGCTCAAGCGTTCGGCTGCCAACGGCTGTCACCTCGCCATTGCGTGATGCCTGTATTGCCGGGATGACCCGTCGTCCAATGTTAGCCGTACTCAGGATACCCCAGCGGATTTTATCGCTCATCGCTTGCTCCGTTCTCCATCAAATTTACAGCCAGTCAGCTATGATTGTATCGAGTTCATGGCTTTCTTTCAAAGCTGTCAAGGCATGATTCACCAGCTTCCAGGCATCTGTGCGGTCAATGCGCAGGGCAATGGCATAGCCGTCATGGGTGACATAGTGGCTTTGGCTTCGCCAATTCGGATGTTCGCGCCGATAAAGCCGATAGCTGGTCGCATCCACCAGGGCAGTGTCAGCATGACCCAACCTGACGGCATCCAGCGCATATTGGGGCCGCTCATAGGGGAAATGCTGCATTTGCCCAATGCGCCGCTCCCATTGCCGCACTTCGGCGTCGGCGCTGCTGCCGTATTCATAGGCGATGCGCTGCCCTCGCATGAATTCCATCATCGTGACCGCGCCGTCTTGCGGCGTGACCAAGACCAAACCGTTGTCAAAATAATGCTGTGTGAACCTGACTTCGCTCATCTGCGACGGGTCAATCCGCAGTGACGAAATCAACATATCGACCTGATTGCCGATGAGGGCATCATACAAGCCATAAAATCCGACATTCACAAAACGAAGCGGCAGGTCAATTTTTTTGGCAATGGCATGAGCGAGGTCAATGTCCAATCCATAAACAGACTGACCATCGTCAGTGGCAAAGGGCGGCACGCTGGCATCCACGCCAACGACGATTTCATTGGCGGGGAAGGCGCGGGTTTTATCGGGCGGCAGGGAACTTCGATATGCCTGGAACATAAGCGCCAGCCCGATAGCGATGCCGCCAGCAGCTGTGGCGAATAATGCCAGGCGCACTAATTTTCTTGCGGTGGCGGCAGCCATAGCCTGTTACTCCGATTCCAGCCGCGGGCGTAATTTTGAATCGCGTAATATATGGGCTTTAATTTGAATTCGGGCGTCACTAGCGTAAAGTTATCGGGATAATGATTGAGGGGCGCGGGATAACGCAAAGCCCAAATGCACAGTTGGCGGACCCAATCCCAATTTTCCTCGACATATTCAAATGCCTGAACCGTATAGATTGAGCGCTGTGCCGGGCGCACAGCCAGCGACCAGCGAGGATGGTCATTCCAGCCGCTCTCGGTGATGTACACTGGTTTATCCGCGCTGTCGTAGGCGACCATGATGTCACGCAGGAGTTCGGCACGCCGAAAATTCAAGAGCGTCCTGGCAGGTTGGGCATCAGGCGGGTCAAGAAAGCCATAACTGTGAATTGCCAGGACATCAAAGTTGCTGGCAGCGCCGCTTGCATACATATCTCGCAGATAATCCATTTCATTAAGACCGGCGGCGCTGCCGCGTGCTTCGTTGGTTGGCGCCAACGCGCCAGCAAGCACCAGCGCATTCGGATTCGCCTGTTTGATGCGCGGGTAGCTGACTTCCAGCAGACGCGCATAAGCTGCTGCATCCACCGGACGATAGCCCCATTCGAAGCTCAGGTTAGGTTCATTCCAGATGATGATGTGATGGATGACATCCGCGTATCGACCTGCGAAGGCGGCGGCGAAATCCGCAAAATCTTCGAAGGCCTCATCTGGCAGATAATTCAGTGTTGTCAACGAATCCTGCCCATCTGACCGCGCCCAAGCAGGCACAAAGCCGAGGCGGGCGATGACCCGCAAACCCTGATTGCGTGCATGGCGGACAATGAGGTCAGCTTGATTCCAGGTATAATGATTGTCTTGGGGTTCAAAATATGCCCAGGGGAAAAACTGTACAATCGTGCTGGCGCCCATTTGGCGCACCAGTTCCAGCGAGCGCTGGATTTTCCACTCAAACACCTCATTTTCCAGCAAGGTATGCACACAGACATGCGGCTTGGCGGTCTCGACAGCCTGCTGTTCCATCAGCGGCGCACGGCTTGAGGGCGGTCTTAAAAGCGAGACCACAGCCCAAACCAACACAATGCGCCAAATCCAGCCGAGTCGTTGTAAGGTGATATGTGACATTGCAGGTGGTATCGGGTACAATAAACCTTATTGGCATAAATCACTGCTGTGAAGGCAATAGTCGCACAGAGTCAAAAAATTTGCCATAACTTTCATTGGCAGCGTTCCGATGTGAGGTGGGGAGATTTGGGGCGAAAAATCATAGCGATGTGGTCGGGACCGCGCAATATATCAACTGCATTGATGCGCTCTTGGGGGAGCCGCCGCGATACGATGGTCGTTGATGAACCCTTTTATGCCCATTATTTGCAGCAAACCGCTGCCGACCATCCGGGCGCCGAGGAAGTCATGGCGGCTTATGAAACCGACTGGCGGGTCGTTGTTGAGCGATTGCTGGCGGACAGCCCTGAAGACAAGCCCATTTTTTATCAAAAACACATGACTCACCATCTGCTGGAGCATATTGACAGGTCGTGGATGCAGCAGGTATCGAATTGTTTTCTGATTCGTGACCCGCGCTGCATGATTCTTTCATTCTCCAAAGTCATTCCCCATCCAACGCTTGAGCAAACAGGTTTGGCGCAGCAGGTCGAGATTTTTGAGTATGTGCAGCAGACAACAGGGGAAATCCCGCCGGTGATTGAGTCGCGTGATGTGCTGCTTGACCCAGAGAAATCACTGCGCCGATTATGTGATTTGCTGGATGTTCCCTTTGATGAAGCCATGCTGCGTTGGCCCCCAGGGCGGCGGGCGACCGATGGAATCTGGGGAAAATACTGGTATGTGAATCTCGAAAAATCGACTGGATTCCTGCCCTACCGCGAAGACGATACGCAGCTTCCGCAGCGACTGCAACCTTTATTGGATGAATGCCAAGTTTTGTATGACCGAATGGCGCAGTATTGTCTGCAATGGGACAGGGTATGAAGCAAGCGTTTAATCCCAAGAACAAAGACATTCAGATTAACATCAACGGCAGGCTGTGTCATCGGGATGCTGCCGCGATTAGCCCCTTTGATTCGGCGGTGCAAGGCGGAGATGCGGTTTGGGAGGGTCTGCGTCTGTACGAGGGACGGATTTTCAAGTTAATCTCTCATCTTGACCGCCTGCGCTATTCTGCCAAGGCGATGGCTTTTGCCGAGATTCCATCGCATGAGGAAATGATTGCCGAAATCCGCAAGACCCTTGAGGCAAATCGGATGGTTGACGGGGTTCATATTCGGCTGACCTTGACTCGTGGCGTCAAATACACCAGCGGCATGGATATTCGGCTCAACACCCAGGGTCCGACCCTGATTGTGCTGGCGGAACACAAGCCGCCTGTTTATGACAAAAGCGGCATACGATTAATCACCTCCGGCATCAGGCGGATCCCCCCCGACTGCGTCGACCAGAATATCCACTCCTGCAACCTTATCAACTCCATCCTTGCCAAAATTCAGGCAAATGCTGCCGGCGTCGATGATGCATTGATGCTGGATTATCAAGGTTTTGTCGCCGAGACGAATGCCACCCATGTCTTTATTGTTCATCAGGGTGTGGTGATGACTTCGCGGGCGACTTCCTGCCCGGAAGGCATTACGCGAGCGACCATTCTTGAGCTATGCGAGAGCCATGCCATACCGCATCGCGTCAGGGATATGTCGCTGACGGAGGTGTATCGGGCGGATGAGATGTTCTGTAGCGGCACGATGGGTGAACTGGCGCCGGTGATTGAACTTGACGGCAGGCAAATCGGGGATGGTAAAATGGGCGAGATGACCCTCAGATTGAGCGAGTTGTTCCGCCAGCGCACCCGCACCGAGGGCTATCCAGTTGTTGAAGTCTTGTCGCATTAGCGTTTACTGTATCCATATCAGATAAATGGGGAGCAATTCAAGATGTCAGATTTTTCATTTGTTGGTCAACCGACACCGCTCATTGATGGCGGGGCGAAGGTTACAGGTCATTTGAAGTACACAGCTGACCTGAAGCTGCCCGGCATGCTGTACGCTCGCTTCGTGATGAGCACTTATGCTCACGCGAAAATCAAGGACATCGATAAAGATGAGGCGATGGCAGTTCCAGGTGTCTATGCAGTGGTTACGGCAGAAGACCTGCCCCCACTGATACCTTCGTCGCGTGCGCGTCTGATGCTGGCACGCGACCGCGTGATTTTTGTGGGACAGCCGATTGCGGTCGTATTGGCGGAGGATGAGGCTGCCGCTACTGATGGGGCGGAATTGGTCGAGATAGATTATGAGCCGCTGGATGCGGCGATAACAATGGACGCCGCGATGGCAGATGATGCTCCCCTGGTGTGGCCCACGGGCATCCCGACTGGCGCGGAAGACGAGGCGGCGCATGGTGCGGATTCTGGCGGTGGCGGCGAGGCGGAGGAAGAAGAAGCCTCCAATATCGCTGGCAGAACCAGGATGCTGCGCGGTGATGTTGAACAGGGTTTTGCCGAAGCTGACCTGGTTGTCGAACGGGTCTTCGAGACTCCGATGGTGCATCAGAGCTCAATCGAGACACAAGGTCTGATTGCCCAACCCAATCCGATGACGGATGGTGTCACCATGTGGGGGAGCATACAGTCGCCCTTTGGCGTCCGTCAGGAGGTTGCCGATGTCTTGGGCGTTCCCGAATCAGATGTTAATGTCTATGGAATGCCAGTCGGTGGCGCTTTCGGGGCGAAATTTGGATTGTACGAGCCGCTGGTGGCTTTGGTCGCTGTAACTGTGGGGCGTCCGGTCAGTCTTATTTTAACGCGCGGGGAAGAACTCTTGACGACCAATCCTGCGCCAGCGCTGCGTTTTGCTGGCAAGCTGGGGTTCAAGCGGGATGGCGCTTTGCTGGCGATGCAGGCTCATGTGACTGCCGATACCGGCATTTATCCGAGCGGTCTGGGCAGCTTTGCGGCTTTCCAATTCGCCAATTTCTATCCCTCACCGAATCTGCTGCTGGAATCTGTGAATGTGGTTACATTCAAGCAATCGGTTGGCGCTTATCGTGCGCCTACCTCGCCAACCGCATTTATGGCGGTCGAGACCCTGTTTGATGAAGCGGCGGCACAGCTTGGCATGGATCCGATTGAGCTGCGGCTCAAGAATGCAGCCAGACCCGGCGACTTGATGCCCGATGAGGATGAATTCCCGCCGATGGGCATGGTTGAGACCCTTGAGGCAACGCGCCAGCATCCACTCTGGCAAAACCGCGAGGAGTCCAGGAAGGAGGGACGCGGCGTCGGTGTCGCCATCGGCGGTTGGATGGGCGGCTTGGAGCCAGGCGCAGCCATCTGCAAACTCAATCGGGATGGGGTCTTGCAGCTGCAGCTGGGTTCGGCTGACCTTTCAGGCACGCCAACCACTTTCGCTTTGCTGGCTGCCGAAGCCTATGGCATCGACCCGGAACAGGTGCGTTTTGTCTACAGTGACACCGATAGCTCGCCTTACGCCGGTGGAGTGGGTGGCAGCAAGACCACGTATACCTTGGGCAATGCGGTCATTCGCGCGGCGGCGGAGGCACGGCGGCAAACGCTCGCCATTGCCGCCGAAGAATTTGAGGTTTCGGCAGAGGACCTGGAAATTGTCGACGGCAAGGTGCAAGTCAAAGGATTCCCTGACCGCTCCATTGCCCTTGGTGAAATCGCTGGCAAGTCGATGACCTTTGGCGGCAAGTATGAACCTGTGCATGCCAGTGGCAGCCAGGCAGTAACCGACCGTGCGCCATCCTTTTCGGCTCAGATTGCCGAGGTCGAAGTTGATGAGGAGACAGGCGAGGTGAATGTGGTCAATCTGGCGGTTGTGCAGGATGTCGGACGCGCCATTAACCCGCTGGCGGTTGAGGGACAGATGCAGGGCGGGGCGATCCAGGGCATCGGCTGGGCGCTGTATGAAGAAATGCGCTACGATGACGAAGGACAGTTGCTGTCGGGTTCGTGGATGGATTATGCTATGCCCGATGCCATGCAGGCAGCGCCGATTCAAACCCAAATACTGGAAGTGCCTTCTATCAGCGGTCCCTTTGGCGCCCGTGGCGTCGGTGAGCCGCCGGTGATTCCAACTGTCGCTGCTGTTGCCAATGCCGTTGCCCATGCGACCGGCGTCCGCTTGACACAAACACCCATGACCGCTCCGCGCGTGCTGGCAGCGCTCAAACAGCGCCAGACCTGATGCTTTGCTTATACAGACAAGCCCACGTTACAGTGGGCTTTTTTGGCTTATCTGCCGCCGTCGATGGATAAGACCTGACCCGTCACCCAACTTGCATATTCGGAGGCGAAGAAAAGGACGCCGTGGGCGATGTCTTCAGGCGAACCAAGACGTTTGAGAGCGATGCTATTGACCAGCGCTTTTTGCCCCTGCTCGCCATAAGATTCAAATTGTCGGATTGAATTTGGGTTGGAGAGAACGAATCCGGGGGCGATATTGTTGACGGTGATATTCCATTCGCCCAGTTCATGCGCCAGTTGACGGGTCAATCCGATTTGTGCTGCCTTGGCGGCAGCATAAGCCTGTATTCCAGTGAGGCTGACACCCAGACCGGCGCCGCTGGAGATATTCACAATCCGCCCGCAGCCGCACTGTTTCATACCGGGCGCGACCGCCTGGGAAAAGTAGAACGCGCCGCGGGCATTCACCTCAAATAGACTGTCCCAGTCTTCTTCAGTGATGGCTTCGAGTGGCCTTCCAACCTGACCCAGCACGCCGCCAGCATTGTTCACGAGTATATCGACCTTCTTGTCTGCCGCAAGAACCTGCTCAACAAAAGCGAATATCTCGCCCCGATGGCGCACATTAACGACCGCGACCTGGCATTGTCCGTCAGCCTGGCTGCATTGTTGCTGAGTTTCATCCAGTTCATCGCCCAGCACATCGCAAGCCCAGACAGAAGCGCCGCGTGTGGCAAATGCGAGGGCAATCGCGCGGCCAAAACCATGCGCCGCGCCGGTCACAATAACCGACTTGCCAGTAAAGTCCATGTTCATGCAAATTCCGCTTTCAGCTGCTCCAGATTATGGAGGGATTGTTCTCGTTTGCCGTCTTCAATCTCGTGTATCATCTCAATCCAGCGTTTGGTGAATGGCAGGCGGAGATTCGCCTTGTCGCCTTGTGACAGGATAATATCAAACATGGCAACCTCTGTTTTGCGCTTGCGAACCGCTAAATCCCGCCAGATTCCGCTGTGCGTCTTGGCGGACTGGCGATTGAAGGCGACAAGCGCATCCAGCGATGCCTGCATTTGTGCCGTATCGTTTTCCAGAAAATGTGCTGGCTCAAAGCCGTTGAAGGGGCGCGGCTGCACGCCGATTTTGCTTGCCAGCTGCAATATCTCCTGCGCCGCGCGGATGTAAAGCAGCCGATAATTCATATCCGCCAGGGCATCCGCAATCGTCTCGTTGGTGAGCGCTGTAATGAACAGCATCGCTCCATAAGCCTCTTTGCCCCACAGATACCCCCAAAGATTGTCGGTCATTCGGGTATTCTCGTCAAAATCGAGGAACAGCGCTTCCATTTGTCGCAGTCGCTTGGTGATTGTCCCGTCCAACTCGCCAATAACAACCGCGCCGCGTCCTCCAAAAAAGATTTTCCCCGGCTCAAGATAATCGGCCCCAAAGTTGACAAACGCGCCGACAGTGCGCTCACGCCCAATCATGTCCTGAATAATTAGCTCATTCAGTCCGTTCTGTACCGACATCACAAAACCATCCGCCGCCAGCCAACTGGCAAGCGACTCGGTTGCTTCGCGGGTATGCTGCGCCTTGGTGCAGAGCAGAATGATGCGGCATGATTCGTCTAGCTGATGGGGAGTCATGGCTTTTGCCTGAACATGGAATGTTTCGACGGGCCCGACAATTTGCAATCCTGTTTGATTGATGGCTGCGACATGTTCTTCGACGACATCGACGAACAAGACATCATGCCCGTTCCGAATCAGATAAGCGCCCAGCGTGCCGCCAATCGCGCCTGCTCCCCAGATGACAATTCGCATTTAGTTCCAGCCTTCCTCAACGAGTGCGCGGGTTTCCTCCACTGCGACTTTCCAGATTGCCAGCATCTCTTCGTCGGAGCGCTGATATAGGCCGCCCATGCTGCCGTCCCCCAGATATTGCCGAGTCGCGGTTGGATTGAGAACCGCCATTTTTGACAAATCGGCCATCGGCTTTGGCTCGGCAGGCATGGTGACCTTTTCGAGTCGTGTCCAGGGAAAGTTTTCTATCCAGGAAGCGTGCGAGCCATTGGCGTCCGTTTCCAGCACCTTTTGCCATGTTTTGGGCGCATTCCACCAGTTATGCCATTTCACTTGCGCGCCGCCCTTATCCATCATCCATTCCTTGACCATGCCTGCTGCCGGCGAGTTGCCGCCATGTCCATTGACAATCAGGATGCGCCGAAAGCCCGCTCGGTGAAGGCTGTCAAGCACATCACGAATCAGCGCCAAGTACGTTTTGATGCGCAGGGTAACCGTGCCGGGGTAAGCCACCCACTGCTGCGCCAAGCCATAAGGCATGACGGGAAATGCTGGTACGCCTGCCAGTCGGGCGACCTCGCTGGACAGCCTGCCGGACAGGATGCTGTCAACACTCAGGCTGAGCCAGGCATGTTGTTCAGTGCTGCCAGTGGGCAAGATGCAACGGTCGTCAGCCTTGAGATAGCCCTCGACTTGCATCCAGTTCATTTCAGAAATTTGCATAATCCTATACGCCCCAGACTGCACGTGCCGTTTTTATATCTTGCTGGGTCGGATTATAATGCCCCGTTCCATCTTTTCGCCAGCGTTTGTCCACCGGGTCGCTGGCAGGTTGATAGCGCACATCGCAGCTGAGTCGAAAGCGGTTGCTCGTGTTGGTCGTCGAGGCGTGCATGGTGTGCATGCCAAAAAGTATGACATCACCAGCCTGATAATCCGAAGCCAGCCATTGCCCGCCAAACTTCTCGACAAGCTCCATCGGGTCGCGCTCGAACCAGCCTTCGATGCCATCACGGTCAACATCCATGCGCCCATAGGTATCACGAATCCGCGCATAACTTTCCAAAATGTGCGAGCCGCGGCATATTGCCAGCGTTCCATGCTCAATCGGCAAGTCTCCAAAGGGGATCCAGACCGTGTAGAGCCTGTCTGAACCTTGCCCCATGTAGACAAAATCACAATGTGCTGCTGTATATTGTTCATTGCCAACAGCCCGCAGCCATTTATAAGGAAAAGTCAGCGCCGCTTCTCCGAATAATCCTTCAAACAGAGTAAAGAGGGCAGGGCTTTCCAAGACAGACAGCACATCGGGGTGATGTGCGATGCCTTTTCTGCCCATCATTCGCACACCGCGTCCACCCGGCGGCATGACTCCCTCCAGCAGTGGCGTATCGGGCAGCAGGGCATGATGCGCTTTCATGTGCGCCAGAACGGCCGCACGCGCCTTCAGAACAGCGTCGCGGTTAATCAGGCTACGCAGGAATAAGTAACCATCTTCTGCCAGTCGGTTCTTTAGCGCATTGGCATCTCCCAACAAACTTTGGCTTTCCTGCAATTCACCAAGCTGAACGCTGGGAAATGCTATATTTCGATAGCCGAATCTGATTCTCATAACAGAGCTTCCTCTTAAGCTGCCAGTTTGTTCATATTATATTGCAAGACTTATTTGCTGCGAGCCTGCCAATTTATCGTGACAGCGGGGAGGGAGAAACGCACTGGTTCAATCTCAGGATGAAGCGGCAACCTGGCGCAGTATGGCCTCATATTCATCCACATTGCGCTTGACGCTGAAATGCTCCTGGGCATATCGTCTTCCATTTTCGCTCATCTCTTGATGGGCGGCATCATCTTCAAGCAATTTTTTGATGGCGGCGGCCATCCCTTCTGTGTCGCGGGGCGGGACAGTGATGCCAGAGCCAGCCGCTGCAATCACTTCCTGCATTAACCCTTGAACAGCAATCACAGTTGGGGTGCCGCTGCCCATTGCCTCGTACAGCTTTGCCTGAAAACGCATTTGGTCGAGCGGATTGTCGTTCAGCGCCCAATATGAAAGATAGGATGCCGCCCAGAATCCAGGCACTTCATCGTGGTTAATCCAGTCAATCCAATGACAGTGGGAATAATCTGCTGTTTCCAGTATTTTCTTCAGTTTGTGTTTGCCAGCGCCTACAAAGACAAACTTGACATCGGGATAGGCTTTGAAGCGCAAGGCCACATCCAGCATGGTTTCGGGGTCAATGTGCCAGCCAAGAATGCCCAGGAAAGTGATGAGCCTTGCCTTTCCCAAGCCGTGCTTTTTGCGGAATTCGATACCATCGTCCTGCCCATCGAATTTCTCTAAATCAACAGCATTGTAGATAACTTTTGCCATCGAAGGTTTTCCGATGCGTTTTTCGATGAGAGACAAAAGGGGTGGATACAAGGCGACGATGCCCGCCGCACTTCTCTGGGTGTGGTTTGTGAATGCTTTGAACAAGCGATAGATGAGGCTGGTTTCCGTTGCGATGCCGGCGACATGCAGGTACTCGGGCCAAAAATCGCTGACGTTTGCCAGGTACGGGGCGCGTTTAACCCGACTAATGAACCAGCCGGCCAAGGCAGTAAAAACAGGCTGATTCTCAATCAACATCACATCGGGACGCTTGACGAATATCCCGCGAATGGAGCAGCTTAGCATGAATGACAACTGGCTCATCAAACGAAAGGCGATGCGTTGGCTGGTTGTGGGATGGAGCCAAACCCGTATCACGCGGATATTATCGTACTTCTCGGTGACAGTGACGCGGCGTTGATACTTGGGGGGGATGACACCGGCAGGATAGTGAGGCATGGGCGCTACAACCGTGATTTCATGTCCGCGCTGTTCAAGCTGTTTGGCGAGACGTGTCAGGCGAACGTGCGCCGCGCCGCTATCGGGTTCAAAGTAATACGTGACAAACAGGATTTTCATAGGCTAGGGTTGCGAGGTTTGTCTCCTCTGCAATCATAGATATTTGATTTCAAAACGAAGTTAGTCTACTACGAGGTTGCATTGCTACCAACTATTATCATCAAATGCGTTATCATTGTCAAGGATGACTGGCAATGGAGAGGGATGTGACATGCGAATCTATGGAACTGCGATTGATGGCGCGGCTGTTGAAGAATACACCTTGACTAATGCGGGGGGTATGGAAGTGAGATTCATCACCTATGGCGGCATTCTGACATCTATCAGTGTGCCAGACCGAAAGGGGAGATTTGCCAATGTCGCGCTTGGGTTTGACAGCCTTGACAAATATGAAAGTGAACATCCCTATTTTGGGGCGATAACGGGACGTTATGCCAATCGAATCGCCAGGGGGCGATTTTCTTTGGACGGCAAGGACTACGCTCTCTTTGCGAATGATGGGCCCAATTCGCTGCACGGCGGCAGAGTCGGGTTTGACAGACGAATCTGGTCGGCGAGAGAAGCTGCATCTGCGGGGCATTGCGGTATCGAGCTGTCATATTTGAGCGCCGATGGCGAAGAGGGTTATCCTGGAACCCTGGATGTGGCGGTGACCTACAGCCTGACCGACGCCAATGAGCTTCGTATTGATTATGCCGCCAAAACGGATGCGCCTACTGTGGTGAACCTGACCAATCACAGTTATTTTAATTTGATGGGCGAGGGCGAGGGGACGATTGACAATCATATCCTGACCTTGAATGCCGATGCTTACATCCCGACAGATTCGACCCAGATTCCAACTGGCGAAATCGCGGCTGTCGCTGGCACGCCTTTTGATTTTCGGCTGCCCAGAATGATTGGCGCGGGCGGTCGTTCCTCACACCCGCAGATTGTGATGGCAAGGGGTTATGACCATAATTTTGTGTTGAACCGAGACGGGCTGTCGCAGGGAAATTTGGGATTCGCTGCCCGCCTGTATGAGCCTGTCTCTGGGCGGCTCATGGAAGTCTGGACAAGTGAGCCTGGCATTCAGTTTTATGCCGGCAACTTTCTGGATGCCACTCTCGTCGGAGCGAGCGGCCGCTTGTATCGCCAGAGTGATGGGCTGGCGCTGGAGACACAGCATTTTCCGGATTCGCCCAATCAGCCACAGTTTCCATCGACGGTACTGCGTCCGGGAAGTCGGTTTCAATCGACGACGATTTACAGATTTTCTACGGACTAGCTGGCTGTTTTAGTCTTGGGCAGTGGGGTCGAAGGCATCGCGCAGGCCGTCGCCGATAAGATAGAGGCACAAGACCACCAACGTAATCAGCATACCCGGGAAGAAGACCAGATGCCCGGCCAAGTTAAAAAACTCGCGTGATTTGCTGAGCATATTGCCCCAGGTGGCGGTTGGCGGCTGTACACCCAGCCCTAAATAGCTCAAGGCAGATTCAATCAGAATGACATTGCCGATGTTTAGCGCCAGCGTAACAATGGTGATGGAGAAGACATTGGGCAAGATATGCACCAGCATAATCCTGGCATGCGATGCACCCACTGCCTGGGCACTCACGATATACTCCCGCGAACGAATTGACAGCGTCTCGCCGCGAACCAGCCGCGCTGTCGCTGTCCAAATCAAAAATACCAGAACCAGAATCAGCGTGGTGGCATCAGGCGAAAAAATGGCTGAAATGACAATTAACAGGACTAACCCGGGAATAGCATTCAGGGTGATAATCACCCAGTTCATCAAATCATCAAGGATACCGCCAAAATAGCCGGTGAGGATGCCCAGGGTGACGCCAACCGCCAAGGACAGAATGCCTGACAGAAAGCCAATCAGCAGAGACACCTGCCCGGCATACAGCAACCTGGCAAGGTGGTCGCGTCCCAGATTGTCCGTACCCAGCAGATGTCCTTCTGACAGCACAGGCAAATACTTGGACTCCGAGGCGTCGGTGGTGTTGGGGTCTACGCCCAAAAGCCCGGTGATGAGGGGCGCACCTAGCGAAAGGAGGGACAGGAATACGATGATGCCGATAGCCGTCAAAGTTATTTTGTCCCTGCGGATCCGCATCAGCGCATGCTGTGTCAGGGACTTGCTGCGAAGCGCCGCTTCCATCTCCATGGCGGCAATGCGGTCGTTCTTGTGTTTCCTTTTCCGAGTCATCGCGGCCTCCTATGACAGGCGTATGCGCGGGTCGATAATGACGTAGAGGATGTCGGACAGCAAGAGGCCCAGAATGGTGCCCAGGGCCGCAAAAATGACGATGCCCATCACAATCGGGAAATCCTGCTGGATAGCACCATTGAAAAAGACGCGCCCGACCCCTGGCCAGGCAAAGACGGTTTCAATCACAATCGAGCCGCCCCACAGGTTGGTAATAATCGGCCCTAAAAAGGTCGCTATCGGGATGAGGGCGTTGCGCATCGCGTGTTTGAAATGAACGGTGCGCCGCGACAGCCCCTTTGCCTGCGCCATCCGCAGGTAGTCTTGGCTCATCACTTCCAGCGTTGAGGTGCGCATATAACGCGAAAACAGAGCGATATTGATAGTTGCCAGGACGAAGGTCGGCAAAATGAGATAGTCCATGCGCTCGAACAGCGGCGGGCAGCCGCCAGTCAGGCTGATGCCGCAGCGCCCTCCGAGCGGCAGGATGTCCAGGATGCGCCCAAAGAGCAGCAGTAGCATTAATCCCAGCCAGAAGTTCGGTATGGCGTTAAATATGACGGCCATGAAGCGGGCGACGTTATCAAACAGGCGGCCTTTGGTGACTGCCGAGACCACGCCGATTGGAATCCCAGTGATCAAAGCCGCCAGCAGAGCAGCTAGCGCAAGCTCCAGAGTAGCCGGTAAATTGGCTAATATGATTTCCATCACCGGCTTTTTCCTGACAAACGAATCCCCGAAATCACCTCGCAAGATGCCGTATCTCTTGCCAGGCGGCTCGGGTTCGCCATCCCCGTTGACATCCAGCGGCACCAGAAATTCAACCGCCCGGTCGGCAATGCCATCGCCGTCACTATCCCAGCGCAGCCAGTCATCCCCGACCAGCCAGCGCAGATATTGAATGTGGAAGGGGTCATTGATGCCAAGCTGGTTTGCCAGCCGCTCGCGGGTTTCTGCGGAGATGTTGGGTGCAAAGAACAGGCGAGTAATCACATCGCCCGGCGCTGACCATAATAACAAATAGGTAAGAAGCGTAATGCCAAAAAAGGTCGGGATTGCTTGAATGAGGCGGCGAACAATGTATTTAATCATAAGAGCAGTAACCTGTAGTTGGCGCGGAAAGCGGAAAGGACAGCGAAAGAACGTGCCAGCCAGTTGGCCGACACGTTCTTGATGGCATCCCGCGCGGGAAACTAGGGACTAATGGCAATATCTGCCATGTTCACATAACGCATTTCAGCGTAAGGCTGCCAGTTTTGCACTGAATTGGCTTCGGCATACATCGAATTGGGTGCGAAGAGCCACCACCAAGGCAGTTCGTCATGCAGGATTTGACTGATTTCGTGATAGAGCGCCTGGCGTTCGCCCAAATCACAGCCGGGCAGCGCGAGCGCCTGTTCATAAAGTTCGGTGACGCGGTCGTTGCGATAGGAGACGAAGTTAAAACCGCCGCCAACGCCGTCGCCTACGGGTGTGAAGACGTTGCGGGCGTCCGTATCCTGGTCGAGATTGGTAAAGCCAATCATAATCGCGTCAAAGTCTTGCCCGAGCAGGAGCTGCACCAAAGCGCCGAACTCCTGCGTCTGGAAGTCCACATCAATGCCAATCCGCCCCAGTTGGTCTTGAATCACCGTACCGGCAGCTTCGCGCACCACATTGCCGGAATTCGTCAGCAGCTGGAATGCAAAAGGTGTGCCAGCTTCGGCATAAAGGGCGTCTTCGGTGGCGATGAGCGGCGTGCCGGGGTCATTGTCATCATCGACAAAGCCAGCTTCTGCCAGCAGCGCCAGCGCAGCTTCGGGATTGTACTGCCAAGGCTCGATGCTGGCGTCATAGCCCCAGAGCGCCGGTGTGCCGAAGCTGTTCACCTGAACGCCCTCACCATTAGCAGCGCCTTCAATAATATCGTCGTAGTTGATGGCTTGGGCGATTGCCTGACGAACGCGAATATCACTGAAGAGGGGATGCGTCCCCTGGTCAATGGGATTGCCCTCCTCGTCCAATCCGTCCATCGGGTTGTTTCGGTCGGCAAGGTTAAAGCCGACAAAGGTCAAGCCGTCATCGACATATTCATAAACCTGGAATTCGCCGGCTGCGGCACGGTCGCGGAATTCTTGCATCCGTACTGCTGGCACAGAAGCCGAACCAGCTGTGCCGACAGAGTTCACTTCGCCAGCCAGGAATTGCTCGACGCCGACAATCTGGTCGGGAACGTTGCGGATGACGTAGCCATCGGGGGATACGGGCATCCAGTGGTTGTCATTGCGAATCAGGCTGGTCTGCTCGTCGGGAATCAGCGTGCCGAAGTTAAAGACGCCCGAAGTCACATTGGGATTTTTGTTGTAGTCCAGATTGTCGATTGCGGCGAAATCGCCATCAAGCAAGGGTTCGATGATATGCTGTGGCAGGATGCCGAAGTCATCCAGTTCCTCGATGACGCGACAAGATGCCAGCTTGAGTTTCACGACAATCGTCGTGGCATCAACAGCTTCGACGCTTTCAACGCTTTGCAGCACATCGGTGCGCGGCGAGGAGGTCGCCTCGCTTGCCAGAGCATCAAAGGTGAACTGATAATCATAGGCAGTTACCGGCGTACCGTCGTTCCAGGTCACGTCGTCGCGGAGGGTGAAGGTGTACACCAGTCCATCATCGGAAATCGTCCAATCCAGCGCCAGACCGTTGTCTTGGTCGTTGCGCCCAGCTTTCATAGGCGCCCGCGTTTCCGGGTCGATATTGAAGAGGCTGGGGAAGAGGAACTCATTGAGCGCCAATTCGACTGTGTTGTTGGAGATGAGCGGGTTCATATTGGTTGGGTCGCCACCGAAGTTCGTCCCGATGAGAATGCCCCCGGTCTCGTCTTGTGCATTTGCGCTCACTGCTATGAGTGAAACAAATGCCAGCAGAAGGATGATTCTTATTAACTTGTGCATGGGTGTCTCCTGTACCATTAAAAATACAAAGGTTGTTTCTGCAAAGGATAATGCAGCTACAGTATAACAGTACATACATAATTAAAACAACTGTACCTGCGGCGACCATGCCATATTGGGGTCGAAGGGGTAGCAGGGGCGCGTAATGCGCTCATAAGGCAGCGCGGCAATATCCTGATTGACCGCGCCGGGCGATAATGCCAGATAGGCACGCTTGGCCATCGCCTTGAGTTCAGGGACGAGGTAGCCGATTTTGATGGCGATGATGTCATGCTCCTCGGGTATGAGGCCCAAGTCAAGGAATTGCTGCCGACGATGAAAGGGCGTCCGTTTCGCCGTCAAGATGGTGCGGATCCCGCCCGACTTGAGAACGGCCTGGGGATTGTCCGCATCTGCCTTGATGAATTCGACCGCGCCGCTTATTGCTAAGGGCTGACCATGGCCGGCATCACCGACCTCAAGATTCACTTCCGCGCCCACTCCAGCCGCAAGGCACTGACGGACGGCAGTTTCGTCTCGTATGCCCGCATAAATCATATCCGGCGGCTGAAGCTCCAGCGCACGCGCCAGAAAATAGCTCATGTCGCCTACCCCGCCGGCAGTCGGGTTATCGCCCGAATCGCTGATAAGCACGGGTCGGACACTCGCCTGCATGGCGGCGTGAAGGCAGGCATCGATCGACAGCGCCTCGACGCCAAACTGAAAATCGGCACGATGCCCCCAATAAAGCGAAGCCAAACGGCTGGCGGCAGCCTGAATTGCCCCTTCGTCCTGCCCAATGGCGATGGCGCAGGCGGTCATTCTGGGTTCATCCGCCCAAACATAACCGACTTGAATGGTGGCGTCCATCACGCGCTGCCCATCAATTT
This sequence comes from Aggregatilineales bacterium, assembly GCA_965214515.1. Classification (GTDB taxonomy): domain Bacteria; phylum Chloroflexota; class Anaerolineae; order Aggregatilineales; family Phototrophicaceae; genus UBA6055. Next base: position 1,005,845 of record OZ243955.1, on the reverse strand, counting down.
CGGCGGCAATCGCCTGATAAATGCGCTTGCCAGGCTGCCATTCGGTGCTCGTTTTCTCACCGGGAAGCCCTGCTGGAATTTTGACAAATGCCTTGCGCGGGTGTATGCCTTCGTCAAGGCAGCGGACTAACAGCGACATGGCACGTTCGCGGGTTTGCAGGTAATCGATATGAGGCGCTGTGCGGTAGCCAGTGATGATGTCGAGATGCGCCATGATGCGTTCCGAGACATTGCCATGCAAATCGTAGCTGGCGGCAATCAGGCAGTCCCAGCCGACGGCTTCCCGAATCGCTTCCATCCAGTCGCCTTCGGCGTCATCACGGTCAGCGACATTCATCGCGCCGTGCATATCCAGATACACGCCATCCAAGGGGCCCTGATTTCGCAGATGTTTAAGCATCTCCGCCTTGATGCTGTTATATGCGGTCGGTTCAACCGGCCCGCCGGGCAGCGCCTTGGCTGTGACAGCGCCAGCAAATTGAATGTCGGGATAGCTGCTCAGAAAAGGATACAGAACATGAAAGTCGGGGTCATGCTGACGGGTCATGCGGAAATCTTCAAGTCGTGTCGGCAGCCTTGAGAAGGTGCAGCTTTCCGTTGCGATGCCACCGATAGCGATTTTCATGGCTGTCTCCAGTTCTTTTGATGATGCCAAGATGGCAGATGGAGGATATTCAGCGATTGATGTACCATGTTGCCATGCCTACCAGCAGGAGTAAAGTGACGCCAACGCAGATCGACAGCAGGGTAACGAAGAATTCGGCTGAATCCGGCTTGACGATAAACAGCAATGCGACCGATGTCCCGACAACGAATACACCAATCCGATAAAATCCCTTCAGCAGTTCAGGCTTCATGCAGCACTAACTCGTTTCCGCGTTCCAATGGAATGCAGGCTACCTCGGTATCTGCTGTCGAATGAGAAGGAATGACCAGTTCGGGGACTTCGATATCACAAGTTCCCGCCACATACCAAGGGCAGCGTGGATGAAAGGAACAGCCCGGTGGGAGTTCGGTCAGGCGCGGGATGTCTTCGCTGCGCAGTTGGATGTGCTGTTTGCTGCGTGTTTTTTCGGGGTCGGGTTCGGGAATGGCGGACAGCAGCACTTTGGTATAAGGATGCTGCGGATTGGCGATGATTTCCTGCGTTTTGCCGATTTCGACCAGGCGGCCCAGGTACATGACGCCAATGCGCCCATCCCAAGCGAAGTATTTGGCAAGCGCCAAATCGTGGGTGATAAACACAATGGTCACATCGAGTCGGTCCCGCAAATCCATCATCATCTGAAGCAAACCAATTCGTATCGACACATCGACCATACTGACGGATTCATCGGCGACAATGAGCGATGGCTCGGTTGTCAGGGCGCGGGCAATGCTAACGCGCTGACGCTGCCCGCCGCTGAGTTGATGCGGGTACTTGTCGATGACATCCGCTACTGGCGTCAGGTCAACAAGTTCGAGCAATTCGGCGACCCGCTGCTGTGCCTGCTTGCGGCCGGCGACAAATTTGTGCGCCAATAATGGAAAGCTCAGCATCTCGCAGATGGTATGGGTCGGGTTCAGCGAGGCATAGGGGTCCTGGTGAATGATTTGCACCGACCGCCGATAACGTTTTTGGGCGGCGCCGCGGAGCGTGGCGATGTCTTGCCCTTCAAAGTGAATGGAGCCGCTGCTGGGCGGAAGCAGGCCAGCAATAATTTTGCCGGTGGTTGTTTTGCCACAGCCGCTTTCGCCCACCAGACAAAGAAACTCCAGTTTGTTGACTGCAAAACTGATGTCTTGCAAAACAGGAACGACTTCATGGCCCGTTTTGAAGCTGCGATAGATATTTTTGAGTTCAATGATTGGAGCGGACATTAGACCCTTTCCCTTCGCATCTCGATTAAACGCTCCTTGTGCCAGCAGGCTGCCAGATGATTGCCAACATCTTGAACCAGCGAGGGGTTCTTCTGTTTGCATATATCGGTCGCCAGGCTGCATCGGGGATGGAACTTGCAGCCTGATGGCGGTGAGATGAGATTAGGCGGTGAGCCGGGGATGCTTTGCAGCAAATCCTGCGCATGGTCGAGTGTGGGGACTGATGTCAGCAGTCCGTAGCTGTAAGGATGCAGGGAATGGTAGAACATGTCGTTGACGCCGCCGATTTCGACGATTTCCCCGGCATATACTGTCGCCACCACATCCGCCATTTCCGCTGCCAGCGACAGGTTATGGCTGATAAATATAATGCTGAAATGAAGCTGGCGCTGCATATCATTCAGGACATCGATGATGGCACGCTGCGTCAGGATGTCGAGCGCGGTGGTGGGTTCATCCAGGATGACAATTTGGGGGTTCAGCAATACACCCAATGCCAGCAGGGTGCGCTGTTTCATGCCGCCGCTAAGCTCGTGCGGATAAGCCTCATAAACCCGCTCGGGGTCAAGGCGCACCAATTTCAGCAGTTCCAGCGCCCGTTTGCGGACAGCCCCCTTGTCTTTCCAGCCATGCGAGCGAGCCGTGTCTTCAAATTGCTTGCGGACTTTCAAAACCGGATTGAAGGCATTTTGCGCACCCTGGAAGACCATGGCACATTCTTTCCAGCGAAACTCGCGCAGCTCTCTGCTGCTGATTTTGAGGACATCCTGAACTTGTTCATCGCGCTGATACAGTATCCGCCCCTTGGTGACAAGGGCATTATTGGGGAGTTTGCGTATCAAGGCGAGGCTGATGGTTGTCTTGCCACTGCCGCTTTCTCCAATCAGCGCCATTGCCGTGCCTTTTTTGAGTTCAAAGGAGACATCATTGGCGGCTTTGATGTCGCCGCGCTTGCTGCGATAAACAATCGACAGGTTATCGACCTTCAGCACAGTATCTTGTTGGAGCTTCCTTGCCATGTCGGCATCCTTTAATAAACGGAGGTGCGCAGACGCGGGTCAAATATCTCTTCCAGGGCACGGGCAAATAGCACTAGGCAAACCTGAAAGAAAGCGATTGCCAGAATAGGCGACAAAGCCATGCTCGCGCCATCAGGGTTATACAAAGTTCCCCGACTGCGCCCGAAATAAATCATAATCCCCCAAGTATAATCGTTGATGGGCGCCAGTCCCAGAATGACAAGCGCAACCTGCTCGTACATCGCAAAAGTGATGGAAAATATAAAGTTAATCGTCACGAAGCTAATCATATTGGGCAGGATTTCACGGAACATAATATGGTTTGTGCCTAGACCCAGCGAACGGGCTGCTTCCACAAAGTCGCGCTCGCGCAGGCTTAACACTTGCGACCGTATGGCTCGCATCAAGATGGGCCAACCCAGCAGCCCAATCAAGACACCGAGAAACAAGGTGTTATCAAATTGGATTAAACCAGCTAGTACGATGAGTAGGGGAAGTCGTGGAATCGCCAGAATCAAATTGGTCAAGGCCGTTAAGCTGTTATCCACCAGCCCGCCCACCAAGGCAGACAGTGACCCAAAGACCAAGGCAATCAAGGTCGAAGTCACAGCACCGATGACGGCAGTCAGAATCAGTATCCGGCCACCATGAACGATATGCGTTGCAATATCGCGCCCTTGAGTATCGGTCCCCAATAAATGTGGCAGACCCAACTCGGGATTGGAGATTATGATGTTCTCATCGAAAAGGGCTTTAAGTTCGGAGTCTTGCTGATTGTGGATAAACTCGGTAACTGATTTCGAGAAAATGAGCGTGGCGTCAATTTCTTTATTGGCGACATCGACCAATGTCGCTTGTATGCCTGGCCCAGCCCTGCGGCTGTTCCAGCGATAGGTCTTTATGGACAGGGTATCGGCATAGGGTTCGATGAGTATCGGGCCGCCGGTTTGGCTGACCACGCCAACTGTTTTGCCGGCGAGGTCTTCAAAGGTGCGCAGGTCGGCATTATCGGGGTGCACAGCCAGTTGAATGCGCGAGCCGAAGGGACCAGTAATCTCGTCCAGCTTGGGTTGGCTGTCAAATTCGACAATCGCGGGCATGATGAAGGCCAGTATGAAATAGGCGACCAATCCCAGGAATCCAATGAAACCAGAGGGATTTTTCCTTAGGCGTTTGACAAAACGCACCATACCCCTCAGGATATTCAAGGGGATGAGCAGGATGGCTGTGAAGATGCTGAAGATGGTCTGCTGGCTCATATTTATTTCTCCCCCGAAACTCGGACACGCGGGTCAAGGAAACCATAGGTCAGGTCGGCAAAGACATTCGACAGTACAATGGACATGGTTAAAATGAGAACGACGCCTTGCAGGGAGGTGTAATCTCGGACTGTGATGGCGTGAAACAAATAATGACCTATTCCCCAATAGACAAAAATTTCTTCGATGACGACCCCGCTGCCAAGTACAAACCCAACGCTGATTGTCAACTGCGTGAAAAGCGGCAGCGAGGCGTTTCGGCCGATATAGGCGGTGATGATTCGATTGTCCTTTAAGCCGCGTGCCTCGGCAACATTGACATAATCCTCGTTGAGGACGCTGACAGTGCTGCTTTTCATGTTTAACATCCAGGTGCCCAATGAAGCGACGATATAGGTGATGATGGGCAGCATGGCATGTTCAAGCGCACTCAGGATAAATGGCAGATTAAACCCCGGTGTCAGATTGGGGTCGTAGGTGCCGCGCAGTTCGCCAACGAGACCTAAGGGAACGAGGATGAGGATGATAATCAGCAAGCCCCAGATATAATTTGGAACGCCGGTCGTGAACGAGGCAAAGAGTGAGAGGGCGTGATCCAGTGGGGAATTGCGATAATATGCCATCACCATGCCCAGCAGGATGCCGAGTACAAAACTAATCAGCAAGCCCGAGCCGACCGCAAAGACCGTCCAGGGCAAGAATCGGGCAATCTCGTCAATGACCTTGGTGCCCGGGGAGGTGACGGATGTACCCAAATCAAAGCGGAACAGGTCGCCCAGCCAATCGAAATACTGATCCACTCGTGAAGCATCGGGGTCAATGTTGAAGCTGGATGCAATGCGGTCATACGCTTCCTGATAGGAAATTCCCTCTTGAGCCAATATCTGTTCAATGAGGACATCAATCGGGTTGCCGGGCATGAGACGGACTAAAAAAAATGTAATGGTCATCACCGCCCAAATCGTCACAATGGCTTGTAAAAAGACGCGGACAGTGTAGTTTTTGTATATTTTGTACAGAATATCGACCATCTCGTCATAACGGGTTGGCGCGTTTTTGACCGCTTGGCTTGCCATCGTGGCGCTCCTTCAACATGAGAGGGCAAGTCGGGTGGACCTGCCCTCACAACAGCAGGCATTGCATTTGCAACGCCTGTATTGAACTACATATCTGCTGGCGCTGTGACACCGGTGAGGATGAGATAGGTCATCCAGTTGTCAGCGCCGCCACCGAAGTTCGCAAAAACTGGATCGCTTGCGTCCGGCACATTGATAAAGTTGCGATTGAGGGAATTGTTGGTGTAACGTTCCCACAAGGGAATGGCTGGCAACAGTTCGTTGTACGAGACTGCCAACTGGGTTACAAGTTCCGCTTGCGCTGCGCGGTCAACACCTTGTGAACTGGCATTTGACAGGTCGAATACGTTGACATCGCCGCCACTGTAGCTGATATTGACCTCAAAGTTCATGCCGCTGCCACCGGTTTCACCGGCAAATTGGCCTTGGCCATTGTAGCGATTGTAGGGTTGCAGGAAACTGCGTCCTGGGATGGGATCGCCAAGACCCCAGTTGCGGATTGCCATTTCGAAGTTGCTGTCATAAATTTCAAGCGGATGCTGCTGGAATTGGACACCGCGTGCTGTGATGTCGAAGCCGAAATCATTAAGCTGCGCGGTTGCATTTTCCGCCGCTGCTGACCAATCCGCAAATTCTTGCGGGAAGGTCAGTTCAAAGGCGAGTGCATCGCCATTGTCATCCACCCAGACGCCGTCGCTGTTGCGGCTGAATCCAACGCTTTCCAGCAGGGCTGCGGCGCCGTCAAGGTTGTGTTCGTAATAGTTGAGCGAGTCGAGAGTTTCGTTGCTCAGCCAGGCTTCGGAAAGACCATCGCTCATGCCAGTCATATATTCGACTGGCACACCGGATTCGCCCAGGCTGACAAAGCCGTTTTGTTCGCGGTCGATGATGTGGGCAATCGCCTGACGGACTTCTACCAGATTGAGTGGATAGACCTCGTGGTTGACATAGAGTCCGGGGCCGTTGTTCATACCCGAACGCACAATATCAATTCCGGCGTTGGCGAAGGCTTCTTCGGTTGTGGGTGGGATGCCGTGGGTGATGTAGTGCAGCTCTTCACTGGAAACCAGCGGGGTTACGACTTCGGTTTCGCCATTCCACATACGGACCATATCGAAGTTCTGCATGTCGCCGCCAAAACCACCGGGATTGAGTTCCATCATCAGGGATGCTTCGTTGATGGAATCGGGCAGGATAGTGTAAGGGCCGCCAGAAACGGGTGATTCGGGACGGAATTCCGTCAATTCGGTCAACAGGTCATTCCATCCGTCTCCATCGGCTTCCATCATAGCGGCGCGGTCAGCGATATCGCTATAGACGCTTGCCGGTCTCAGATTGGTGGTGAGGATAATGCGTTCAACCAGACTGGAAGGCGCATCCATGACAAACTTCACCGTGTAGTCGTCAACTTTTTCGATGCCGCTGAGGTTCGCCCAAATGGTATCGCCACGCAGACGGAAGATGTTGAAAGTTGCCATCAGGTCATCGGCAGTCATGGAGCTGCCATCGCTCCAACTTGTACCTTCCACCATCTTGATGACATAATTGCCATCATCGTCCCAGCCAAATTCTTCGGCAACTATGCCTTCATATTCACCGGTTGCCCACATCAAGACTGCCAATGGGGGTTCGTGCAGGTCGAGATATTGACCCAGAGTAATGCCGCCAGAAGCAAAAGTGTTGAAATGCCCCGTGGGTGGCACTTGATAAGGCCAAGCGACATTAAGCACATTGTCCTGTGCCTGAACGGGTGCCCATGCCATAACAGCAAGGGTGAACACCAGCATCAGCAGGATTAAAATACGTTTGCTCATTTGAATTCCTCCGATCTAAATAGCAATGGATAATCAGCTTTGTTTCTCTGGCGAATTGTCCGATAGCGCCTCCTTATGTTTAAGATAATTTAAGCAAGGCCGCAAATGGCATATTGCTTGCTGGATATTGACCTGCCACCTCATTATAAGTCATTATAAACAGTAATTATAGCAGTAACTGTGGGTTAATTTCGTCAAATTGCCTAAAGTGTTGAACCATTTAAGGTCTTGCTAAGACGCAACAGGCGGTAAAATCCTATGCAAGGCTACTTTTATGCAGGGAGACAGGATAAATGGCAGCGATAGATACGATTATTGTTGGAGCGGGCGGACGCGGGAACGCTTATGGACAATTTGCTCTGGAATATCCACAGGAGCTTCGGGTGACAGGTGTGGCGGAGCCAGATCCGATTCGGCGCGACCGCATGGTGACCCACCATGATATTGCCCCGCAGATGATTTACGATGATTGGGAGTCCTTGCTGGCGGCGCCAGAAAGAAAGGCGTCCACGATTATGAATTGCACGATGGACCGCTATCACTATGCTTCTACGATGAAGATGCTCGATTTGGGATATGATGTCTTGCTGGAAAAACCTATGACGCCCGTACTGCATGAAAATGTGCGTCTGGTGCAGAAAGCGGAAGAGACAGGGCGTCTGCTGCAAGTGTGTCATGTCTTGCGTTACACGCCATTTTGGCAGACATTACGCGCGGTTGTTCATTCAGGCAAGCTGGGTCGCATCGTCAGCGTCACGCATCGTGAGAATTTGATTTATTATCACATGGCACACAGTTTTGTGCGCGGAAACTGGCGCAACGAGGCAACGTCGGGCCCGATGATTTTATCGAAGTGCTGCCATGATTTTGATATTTTATTATGGATTCTGGGCAAGGATGTGGTGTATCTCAATTCCTTTGGTTCACTGACGCACTTTCGACCCGAATATGCGCCGCCAGGCGCGACTCAGCGCTGCACTGATGGCTGCCCAGCGGCGGAAACCTGCAAATATGAGGCGACCAAGCTCTACGCGCGAGATGGAAACGGCTGGCCCCACAATGCGGTATCCTACATTCCAACGCGGGAAGCACGGCTGGAAGCGTTGAAAACAGGTTGGTACGGGCGCTGTGTTTATCATTGTGACAATGATGTCGTCGATCATCAGACTGTCAACATGGAGCTTGAAGACGGCACAACTGTGACCCTGATTATGAATGGACAGGGAGATGAAGAATGCCGAACCATGCGCTGGGATGGTACGAAGGCGACCTTGTATGGCAAGTTTTCTTCAAGGGGCGATGAGATGCGGGTTCATCATCATTTAAGCGGCGAAATCGAGGATATTCCTGTGGTTGCCCGCGACAGCAGCGGGCATGGCGGCGGTGACTTTGGCATTGTTCGCAGCTTTCTGAACTCGGTCAGGGGCCGGCCGGACGACAGTGTAACGACCGCGCGGGAATCATTGGAGAGTCACTTGCTGGCTTTTGCCGCCGAAGAATCCCGACTGAAGAAAAGTGTCATCCACATGGAAGAATTTCGCAGACGGCTTGAAATCGAGACCCCATGACAGTTCATTTTGGCGGAGTACCCCCGACAGGATTCGAACCTGTGCGCCTGGTTCCGGAAACCAATGCTCTATCCCCTGAGCTACGGGGGCATCTTTAACGAGTGTAACAGATTTATGCGGGCGAAGCAAGACAGTCGCGCCGTGACACGGCGGAATAGGACGCATCGCCTGGAGCGCGAAACTTGAATCGGAACGGACAAGCAGGGCTGATTGTTTTTTTGCTGTTCCTACTGGCTGGATGTCAGACGCTGACCGGCAGCGACTATTCGGAAACCCTGGTCGCAGAGATGGCTTTGTTCACAGCCGAAGCCGCCGCCATTCGACAGGCTGCGGCCATCAGCCAGACGCGGGTTGTTGAAACCTTGTCGGCAGCCGGCACCAAAGTCGCTGAACTCTCTGCCATGAATGGGGTATTGGCTGCCACTGTCCGCGCCAATTTCACGGCAACGCCAGTGATGCGCGTTGCTGTTGTCAGCGCAGCTGATATGGGGAGTTCCCTGGAGATGATGGATGATATGGCTGAAGGCGATGGCAATCTGGCTGTGATGCGCGTTTCCAATGTGGAAACGGCAAGGCGGATTCATGCTGCCAATGGCTGTTCAAGCGGGAATGTGACCCGTTTCAGCGATAATGATGAGCGCATTTATGTGACAGCGCGGGTCTCTGGGCTGCGAGACGGGACGCATTTTATGGTGGATTGGTTATATGAAAATCGGACAGTCTACCGCGTCACCTGGCTGGCAGACTACTCGGCGCCCTTTGAGTGCATCTGGTTTTATGTCACAGCGGACGACTTCCCGTTTTTGCCTGGCACCTATACCGCGACCTTGTATGTCAATGGCGAGCCTGAACCTTCAACGCGGTTTTCGATTCACGCGGGTTAATTCGGGCTTGCCTGCGCTGGCGAACTCGTGTATGTCTAAGGCTTTATGACAGGTCATTTTATGTTGCCAACTACTCGAATTATGCCATGGATAATTATCTTTTTCTGCTTGTTTGCGCTCTCGATGTGGACGGCTGCCCAAGCTGAAAGGGACGCCACGCTGACTGCGACGGCCGCGCCGCCAGTGGATTTGACCCCCGTCAGTCCAACTTCGGTAGCGGCGACCGAAGTCGCTTTGTCAGACCTTGAACGAAGGGAACATCACCTGCTGCGGCGCCCCATTGAATTGTCGGCGGATAAAGTCCATTGGGCTGACCGCACATATCCCTATGGCAGCACGCAATGGGATACCCGCGATGTTCATCTTGGGGTTGAATTTGTCAATCCGCGCTTTACACCCGTGTACGCGGCGGCGGCAGGCAGGGTGGTGTTTGCGGGGGACGACTCTGATTTTTTGTTGGGTCCCTATAAAGACTATTACGGCAAGACCGTTGTCCTGGCGCATGACATTCGGTCGTTGGACAATCGTCCAATTTTTACGCTTTATGCCCATCTCGACCGCGTTGAAGTTGAAAACGGACAGGAAGTCGAGGTTGCCCAGCGCGTGGGTCGCGTAGGCTCGTCTGGCATCGCGCTGGGGGCGCATCTGCATTTTGAAGTTCGCGTCGATGATCCCTTCGATTATCGCCTGACGCGCAATCCGGAATTGTGGCTGCAATACTATATCGACCATGGCATGATTGCCGGATTTGTGCATGATGCTGAAGGCAACCCGATTGATGGCAAGCGGATTGTCGTGCGCTCGGACACTGTGCAGCGGGAGGTCTATTCATACGGCGGCGACCGCGTGAACCGCGACCCGGTCTGGGGAGAGAATTTCACCGTGAGCGACCTGCCATCAGGCAGTTATGAGATAGTGATTCTCGATGAAGCCGGCGGCCTAGCATATCGTGAGTCGGTCATGGTGGAAGCCTATCAAACGGCATTCGTTGATGTACTCATCGAAAACTAGGGGATAATCTGATACAATGGATGCTCTTTAGTCGCTTGCCGGGATGCCGGTTCATCAGAAAAGACGGGGCTGGGCTGGCAATGCAAAATAGATGCAAGGAATTGGATGATGGCATCGGAACAGACCTACTTAACCAAAGAGGGTGAAGCCAGGCTTCGCAATGAACTCAAGCAATTAGTCGAGGTTCAGCGCCCCGCTTTGGCGCAAAAACTGAAGGAAGCTGTGGCTCAGGGGGACTTGAAGGAAAACGCGGATTATCACGATACCAAAGAAAAACAAGGCTTCACTGAAGGTCGAATCCAGCATATCGAGGCGATTTTGCGTTATGCGATTGTCGTTGAAGATAATGGGCCCAGCGACGAGGTGAAAATTGGCTCAACAGTGGTTATCCGCGAAGACGGAACAGATGAAGACGAAGAGTATAAAATTGTCGGCAGTGCCGAAGCCAACCCGCGCGAGCGCAAAATCTCTTATCAAAGCCCCATCGGCTCGGCGCTTTTGGGCAACAAAAAGGGGCGAAAGGTGAAGGTGCAAACACCCAACGGGCAAATCAAATTCAAAATTATCGATGTTCGCTAGGCGGTGTTAAGACAGCCGCGCATTTGCCTGGCATGAAGAAGTCCCATCATTGGATGAGACTTCTTTGTTTTTAAGATGATGGCATAAAGTTGCCAGTGCCACCAAAGGGATCGTCATCCTCATCTTCCGGGCGCCGCGGCAGCGCAGGCTTGCCAGGTGTTTGACCCGTGGCGGGCGGCGGCGGTGCGGGTGATGTTGGGGGCATTGGGGATGGCGGGGTAAATTGGGTATCTACATAGTCATCTGATGCGGTCGCGGGTGGCGGGACAGGCGGCAGACCACCGGCGGGCGTGCCAAAGCGCCTGCTTTGCTTTTGCCATGCCAGCAGTTCGATTTGAAGATTCTCAATGCCGCTGCTGGGCGTGCCGCCGCCATAGTTGTATATAATGGTGTTGATTTTCGCCTGGATTCGCATCGTGTAGGTATCCAGCAGCAGTTCAGCGCCCGGCTCGGCGGACACAATATCCGTTGCCGGATTCTCGACGCGGTTTGCCACTGTCGCCTGCAAGGCAGGGTCGTTGACTGCTGCGGGTGCCGCAAACACTTTGGCAAGTGTCTTTTGGGATGTCATGTCAAAGCACCATAATTCGACAGACTGCAATTCATTGCCGATTTGGGTCGCAACCGAGACACCGCATTCACCCAGGAATTCGCTGCCATGTTCCGGACCGAGCTCAATAGCGAAGGAATCGTCATAGTTGCGGCCCTTGGTGTAGGTGGACAGGGTATGGAGAACAGGCAGTCCAAATTGTGTATCAATATGACCGCTTCGCTCGGTTTCTTCTTCCAGCCACTGCTGCTGTAGCGATGTTTCTTGAGCTTTTGCGACTTGACCCTGTGTGGCGGCTGGTTCGGGGTCAGACGCTCGCTGAGCGCGGTCCTCGGTATCGAAAACGATGAACTCCTTCCAGATGAGCGTCGAGATGAACGGAAAGACAGAAGTGCCAATCGCCACAATCAGAAGCGCCAGCCCGATTTGCAAGGTGCTAACGACCAGCCCGGGGTCGACGGGGGCGATAGCGCCGACTAATTCATCAAAGCCTTCAATATCCTTGAGATTGCTCAGCGCCTCGCGTTCACTTTCAGGAATTTGTGTATTATCTACCAACTGGTCAACGACTTGCTGCGGATTTGGAATCTGCTGCAAAACCAGAAGCGTGTTGGCATCATCGTAGCGAATGGCTTCAGAATGTCCGACAGCGACCATGCGCACCCATTGGGCGATGGCATTGCTGTTCAAGTGGCGCGGGGATGCGCCAGCGAATTCTGTCGGGATAATCAGGTATGCCGTTATCATGCCGATAATCATACCGAGGAGAATTTGGGCGACTGTCGTTCTTTCGGGCATGGATGATGCCAGCATGGCGCGGTAGCGACCATTGTTCGCGTCAAGGAGATTGTTTGTCATCCTGCCAATGAACCCGAACCGCCCGGCACCTTCGCCAGAGGAAGGAGATGTTGGCGCGTCGGCTTCGGATTTATTGCGGTTGCGACCTAGGAAACGCATAAATAACGACCTTTCAAGCCGATGAGTTGCACAATTCTATTTTATGTTCAGACGAGGCACAACAGACAAGTCGTCCCGCATCCAATTTTAATATACCGATAGTATACCGATACTTATGTTTTTACGCAAAGGCACAGAGCATTTATTTTAACCCATCGAGCGTTCTTTGCTTTTCTCGCGTGTTGTTTTGGCATTTGTTTTTATGAGATTTTTCGGCAGCCGCCAAGCGCGGAAGTCACAATTCGGATAGCGGCTGCATCCGTAGAAAAGCCGCCCCTTGCGTGAGCGCCGCCCGATAATTTCGCCGCCTTCTCTTGCACCGCAATCGGGGCAAAGAAAGCCTTTTCTATCCAGATATTGTTCGGTATGGCGGCATTCGGGATAATTCGTGCAGGCGATGAATTTGCCCCAGCGTCCATATTTGATGATAAGGTCGCCCTCATCGCAGCTGGGACAAGGGCGTCCAACCTTTTCTTCAACGGCTTGCCTGGGCATATTCTCCTGTGCATCCACCAGTCTCCGCTCAAAAGGCTGATAGAAATCCCCCAGCATCGGACGCCAGGCGGTTTTGCCTTCGGAAATGCCGTCAAGCTGGTCTTCCATCTTGGCGGTAAAGGTATAATCCATTTCTTCCGTGAAGTATTCGGATAGCAAGTCGCTGACGACGCGGCCGGTCTCGGTTGGCACGAGCCGTTTGTCCTCTTTGAGGACATAATCCCGCGTTTGTATAATCGTAACCGTCGGCGCATAAGTGCTGGGACGCCCAATGCCGCGCTCTTCCAAGGCACGAACCAAGGTTGCCTCGGTGTAACGGGGTGGCGGCTGCGTGAAGTGCTTTTCGTTCATCAGACGCCGCAGGTCAAGCCGCTCGCCTTCCCTAAGCTGCCAAAGGCTTTGGTTTTTATCTCGGCTGTCATCGCGCGTATCTTCATAAACTGCCAGAAAGCCAGGAAACTTCAGCCGACTTCCAGAAGCACGCAAGAGGTAGGGCATGTTGTCAGCCGTCAAGCCAGCTAGAATCTCGATGCGAATGGTATCATAGACCGCGTTGGCCATCTGGCTGGCGATAAAACGTTTCCATATCAAGGTGTAGAGCCGCAGCTGCTGGCGATTAAGATAGTCTTTCATCCTTGCGGGCGAGTGCATGACGCTGGTTGGACGAATGGCTTCATGTGCTTCCTGAGCGCCTTTCGCCTTCGTTTTGTATTGAAATGGTTTCTTGGGCGTATAATTTTTACCGAAGTTTTTATGGATATAATCCCGCGCCTGTGTCTGTGCCTGTGCCGAGACTTGCACGCTGTCAGTGCGCATATAAGTGATGAGGCCAATCGATTCGCCACCCTCGATGTCGATGCCTTCATATAGCTGCTGTGCGATTTGCATGGTTCGGCGGGGGCTGTAGCCAATCCGAGTCGATGCTTCCTGTTGCAGGGTGCTGGTGGTGAAGGGCGCTGCGGGCTTGCGCTGGCGGCTGCCGCGCTTGACCTTATCCACCATGAAAATACTTTCCAGAAGTCGCAGATGCTCCAGCACAGCCGCGGCGCTGTTGAGAATCGGGTCTTCGCTGCTGTCCGCCTTGTAAATCACATTGACGCCATTGATTTTTGCCAGACGGACGCTGAACTCGCTTTTGCTGCCATTCTGATTCTGCTTGCCCAACAGACAGTCAATCGTCCAGTATTCGACCGGGACAAAGGCATCAATCTCTTTCTGACGTTCGACCACCAAACGCAGCGCAACGCTTTGCACCCGTCCAGCCGAGAGGCGGCTACGGACTTTCGACCAGAGGAGCTGCGAAACTTTGTAGCCTACCAGGCGGTCAAGGATTCGCCGCGCTTGCTGGGCGTTCACCAAATCCATGTTGATATGGCGCGGATGGGCAAAGGCTTCCGCCACCGCCCGCTCAGTAATCTCGTGAAAGACCACGCGCCTGACGCTGGTCGTCGGCATCTCCACAGCGGCAACCAGATGCCAGGCGATGGCTTCCCCTTCGCGGTCGGGGTCTGTTGCCAGAAAAATTTCATCCGCATTCTGCGCCGCCGCCTTCAATTCCTTGACAACCTGCCGTTTGTCATTGGGGACGCGATAGGTGGGTTCAAATTCTTTGTCCACATCGACCGACAGGGTGGACTTCAGCAGGTCGCGCACATGCCCCTTGGAAGACATCACGGTGTAGCCCTTGCCCAAAAACCTGCCGATGCTCCGCGCTTTGGCAGGCGATTCGACAATGACGAGCTTGCCGATGTTTTTGCGGCTGGCTGGCTTCTTTTTGGCGGTGCGTGTTTTTTTTGCTGGCTTCTTTTTTCGGGCAGGCTTTTCAATATTGTCTGGCTTGGACAGATGCGCATGCGCCGCGGTTTTCCCCATGCGAGAGAGGTTGCCGCCACATTCCGGACAAGTGCCTTGGCTTCTTGGATTACCTGTCCTGGTATAGGTTGCCTTTGGGTTTTGCATATCGCGCTTGGTTTTGCACTTGAGGCAATATGCTTGCAATGGTTGGTCGCTCATATCCCTTCCTTGATAGGAATGCTGTCGGTTTGCCTTGTTTTAGAGATATTCTTCGCTGCCGTTTTCTTTCAGGTAATTGACAACCTGTTTGACATCTTGCGTGCGGTCTTTGTGACAAATCAGGAGCACATCGTCTGTATCAACCACCACGATGCTTTCTACCCCGATGGCAACAGTAAGGCGATTGCTGTAGACAAGCATATCGCGCGTATCGAGGATGACCCTGTTATCGGTGGCTGCGCCTTTTATGCAGTTGCCAAAGTTATCTTGCGGAAGTATATCATACAGCGAAGACCAACTGCCTATATCGCTCCAGCCGATGTCCACAGGTATCACCGCGATATTATCCGCTTTTTCCATAATGGCAAAGTCAATCGACAGCTTCGGCAGCTTTTCCCAGATGTCGTCCAGTATCTGCTCATAATCCGATGAGCCGAAGACCGTTTGCAAATATGAAAAGAGAGCATATATCGCTGGCTGGTAACGTTCAAGGTCACGCATGGCATGGCTGACCTTCCAGATAAACATGCCCGAATTCCAACTGTATTCACCCGACGCCAGAAATTGCGTCGCCCTGACGCTGTTGGGCTTTTCTGTGAATCGCTTTGAATGATAGACCTTGAAGTGATTGACCTCGGCAATGGCATCCCCTTGCTGGATGTATCCGAAGCCCGTCGCTGGATGCGATGGAGAGATGCCCAGCGTGACGATTTTGTCGTCCTGGGCAACATGAAAGGCGGCTTCCAGCACACGGCAAAACTTCTCCGGGTTGGAAATGTAATGGTCGGCGGTCAATATGGCGACGGTGGCATTCGGGTCGCGTTTCTGAATGGTTGCCAGCGCCAAAGCCAGAGCCGGCGCTGTATTTTTGCCGTAAGGCTCCATGATGAAATTGTCGGCGGGAATATGTGGAGCCTCTTGCTGCAATTCGGCGGCATAATCCCTGGCCGTCACGACAAAAATGTTCTCTGGCCCAAAAAACGCCTGTATGCGTTTTATGCTCGTCTGAAAAATGGTGTCGTTGTCAATGAGCGGCAGCATTTGTTTGGGCACTTTGGCGCGGCTCATGGGCCACAACCGCGTGCCTTGACCGCCAGCGGCGATTAGAGCATAGTAGTGTTCCACTGAAAACCCACTTTCATTCTCATGGCTAACGCGGGCGACAGTATTGCATAGGACCTGCAATTTCCGCAAGCCCCTTTAATTCAAGAAGCGTTAAAGTGCTTGTGACCGTTGCCGTTGGTAATTGCGTTCTGCGGATAATCATATCGACATGAACCGGATCCGCGCCAAGCTGTTCCAGAATCATCCTTTCGGTATCATTTTCTGGCTGAACTTGTTCGGTTGTGATGCGGGTTTGGGTGTTACGGTGCGTGATGTTGAGCTCGTCAAGCACGTCACTGACGCGCATCACCAGCTTGGCGCCGTCTTGAATCAGCCGATTGCTGCCGCGGCCGGTCTTGCTGAAGATATTATGCGGCACGGCAAATACATCACGCCCCTGTTCGCTGGCAGCCGAAACAGTAATCATCGAACCACTCTTTTCAGGAGCTTCGGCAACCAAAACACCAAGCGACATCCCACTGATGATGCGATTGCGGCGGGGGAAATTCCGGCCACGGGGCGCTGTTCCAATGGGCATCTCGGTTATAAGCGCCCCCTGTTCCATAATTTCCTGTGCCAGGTCGGCATTTTCTCGAGGATAAACCCGGTCGATTCCGGTCGCCATGACAGCAATCGTATGCCCGCCTGCTTTTAGCGCACCCCGATGCGCCGCCGCATCAATGCCCTGCGCCAGTCCCGAAACGATGGTTATCTGCTGCTGCGAGAGGTAAAGCGCGAGTTGGTGCGCGGCGTCCCGTCCGTATCGACTTGGCTTGCGCGTTCCTACAATGGCGAGGCTCTTGTTGGTAATGCCATCGAGCCTGCCGCGGACATATAATAGCGGCGGCTGACCCGTGATGGTGCGCAGCAGGGAAGGATAGCGCTCATCTTCGAGCGTGACCAGGTATGCGCCAGCCCGCAGCACTTTATCCATTTCTCCTGGCAGGTCAATCGCTCGCCGTCCGGCGACAAACTGCTCCAGCAGCCGCCGCGGCAAATCCAGGCGCAGCAGGCTCTCGTCTTGCTCTCTCCACAAGGCTTCCACCGAGTCGAACCGCGCCAGGAGTTGAGCTATTTTTGCCATGCCAAATTGGGGGATTAAATGCAAACCCAGCCAATACTGCTGTTCTTGGTTTCGCTGCATAAACGACCACAACTGTCTTGTTGGCGATATGAGCATATCGGCCAGTGATTTTCGCTGTCAAGCTGAGAAATCGGGATTAGTCAGGCGGCAGCAAGCCCTCTGGCAGCGACATCGTGATGATTGCAGCATCAAAATCAATCTTGATGATGGTCTCTTCATGTGCCGGGATAAGGATTTCGCCATATTCGCCGCTGTCAACGATATAAACATCATTGGCGCCAGTTTGCAGGACCTCTCTGACCCTGCCAATATCCTGATTGTCGGCAATGACTGTCAAGCCAATCAGTTGAAAGAGATAATACTCGCCCTCTTCAAGCGGAACAGCGTTTTCGATATCGACCATCACGACTTTGCTGCGCAGCCTCTCCGCCTCATTGCGATTGCGGTATCCCTCGAGCGTCAGCAAGGCGTAACTTTTGTTGAAACGCACCTGCTTCAAGCTGAGCCTGGTGATATGTTTGTCGGTGGCGGATTTTCCAATGTAAATGGCGTCGAGTTCAGTCAGACGTTCGGGATAATCCGTGACAATCCGCATCCGAACTTCGCCTTTTACCCCGTGAGGGCGCAAAATTTCGCCCAATACAAGGTATTTGGGCTGCTTGTGCTCAATGCTGTCAGGCATCTTATTCGATTTCCAGGATGACACGTCTGCGGCGGCGGTTGCGTCCTGATGCTTCATCAAATGATGATGGCAATGCTCGCAATAATGCACGGATGGAATTGGCTACACGACCGTTGCGGCCAATGACGCGGCCCATATCATCTGAAGCGACTGACAATTCGAGAACAACAATGCGGTGGGTTTCCCGGCGTGTGATGCTGATTTCATCGGGATTGTTGACAAGATTTTCCGCAATATACCGAACAAGCTCTTCTTCGACCATCTGATATTCGGCCCCCTTTTATGAACGGCTGTAGCCAGCAGATGTTTCGGCAGCGAGGCGGGCGGCTTCGCGTGCTTTGATTTTGCTTTCGCCATCTCCTGGGGCTGGATAATTGGTCTTGGGGCTGGGCAACTCTGGTTGGTTGGCTTCGGCCTCTTTGACCAAGTCCTCCAGGCTCTCACCGGCACGCAAACGCTGGAAACGGTCCCATGTGCCAGTGTGCTCAAGCAGTCGGCGCACCGCATCGCTGGGCTGTGCGCCCACACTAAGCCAATACAGGGCGCGGCCTTCAACGATAACCTCGGTCGCCGGACGGGTGCGCGGATTATAGTAACCGATATTCTCCAGATAGCTGCCATTGCGGGCCTTGCGTTTGTCGGTCACGATAATCCGATAAGTCGGTTGCCTCTTTAAGCCTTGACGGCGCAGGCGAATACGTACCATATCTGTTTCTCCTAAGTGCTGGCTTATCCATGTAAGCCGGGTATATTGGGTAATTTGCCTCTGCTGATTTGATTCATCAGTCTGCTCATTTGTCGGAACTGCTTGAGCAGGTCGTTGACATCACGCACTTCAACACCGCTTCCAGCCGCAATCCGACGCTTGTGACTGGCTTTCAGCATTCGTGGTCGTTCGCGTTCTGCGGGTGTCATGGAATTGATGATTGCCTCGACTTTGCGGATGCGGTTTTCAATGTCCTGGTCGTCGATCTCGGCCTGCATCTGAAGTTTGGACATGCCAGGGATCATCCCCATCACCTTGCCCAGCGGACCCATTCTGCGAATCTTTTGCAGTTGATCCAGGAAGTCCTGCAAGGTGAACTCGTTTTTCATAATTTTGCGCTGCAGACGTACGCTTTCCTCTTCTTCATAGAGCGACTCGGTCTTTTCAATAAAGGACATGATGTCGCCCATGCCCAGAATGCGCTGCGCAATGCGGTCAGGATGAAAAAGCTCCAGCGTGTCGGCGCTGATTTTTTCGCCCGTTCCCATGAACTTGATAGGCACACCCGTAACGGCACGCATGGATAGCGCCGCGCCACCCCGCGCATCACCATCCACTTTGGTCAGGACTAAACCGGTAATGCCAAGACGCTCGTTAAACCCACAGGCAATGTTGACGGCTTCCTGCCCGGTCATGGCATCCGCAACCAGCAGGATTTCGGCAGGAGAGCTTATCTTCTTGATTTCTTCCAACTCGCGCATCAGCCGGTCATCAATCTGAAGCCGCCCGGCTGTATCCACCAGAACGACATCGATGCCGGTTTCCCTGGCTTTTTTGAGGCCTCGTCTGACAATCGCTGGCGGGGTATCCGAGGTGCCTTCCTCGTAATACGGCACCTTGATTTGCTTGGCAAGGGTTACGATTTGGTCAACCGCAGCCGGACGGTAGGTATCAGCGGCAATCAGGAAAGGGCGGCGACCTTCACGGCGCAGATGCAGTGCCAGTTTGGCGGCGTTGGTGGTCTTGCCCGAACCTTGCAGCCCAACCAGCATCATCACATGAGGTTTGGTGCTGCCGCTGTAGCTCAGGCGGCCCGCCTCACCCAGCATATCCACCAATTCTTCATGGATAATCTTGATAACCTGCTCGCTCGGTCGAAGCGCCTTATGCACCTCTTCGCCAAGGGTGCGCTGACGCACATCTTTAACGAAGTCCTTTACAATCGGCAAGGCAACATCGGCTTCGAGCAGTGCCATGCGAACTTCGCGCATGACAGCTTTCACATCGGCTTCTTTGACTCGACCGCCTTTGCGCAAGCCCTCAAATGCGGTATCCAGTCGCTGTGTCAGGGATTGGAACATATTCTTATCCTGCTAAAAATTGCAATAAGGCATTGTAGAGCAGGGACGGTCATTCGTCAAGGCAAGACCAGCGAGGCAGAGCAGAACAGCGACTTTTATTTTTCCACCATGATGAACCGCCACATGATGATAAATGCCAGGAAACCCAGACCGCCAGCGATAAGCCCGACAAGCAGGAAATTGCCGCTGGATGTCGCATAGACAAAGCCGCCCAAAGCTGCCCCAATGACGCGCCCCAATGAATGAGCGCCCATATTTGCGCTCATCATCACGGCTCTGGATTGTGGCAGAATCTCGGTGAACAGGGGCAGCGAGGCGACAACAGCGGTTTCAATGCTGATGAACATGATAAAAATGCCAAACATTGCCAATGGCAGGCTGAAGGAAAGGGACGGGATGATGACGAAGCTGATGGCGGCGATAATCATGCCGATTGTTGAGGTGGTCTTTGTGCCGAGCCGGTCAGCAATCGTAATGACGATAAACTCGCCTATGATTTCGGCAATGGCAATAACAATGGTGACTGTTCCCAGCGCCGTCAGAGCCAGGTCAAATGATTTTTCCATCCAGAGACCATAGTTAATGAAAAACATCTCATGTGACAGCGCCAGGCAAAGGGAGAACAGCAAAGCGCAGACAGCCGAAGGATGCTGGCTGACGATTCGCATGGCTGCAAGCGGGTTGACAAGCCGCATTTTTCGGTGACTTTGCTGTGGCTCTGCGACGGGTTCTACGAATAGATGCAGGACGGCTGCGCCAGCGGCAAGCGCGACTGTCAAAAACATAAATACGGCTTGCAGGCTGCTCACATCCAGCAGAAAACCGGCCACTGGCGCTGCGATAATCAGCGAAAGCGCCCAGCTGAGTTCGACGATGCCCATCACCCGCGCCCGCCGCGTAAAATGAATGACATCGCCCAGGTATGCCTGAAAGGTTGGGTCATAGATGATTTTGCCAATGCCAAAAGCAAACATCACAATAGCAAAGATGCCGTAATCCGCAAATAATGCCCCCAGCAGGCTCATCAGGGACATCATCGCAAGGACACCGACCATGACAGCTTTGCGCCCATAATGTTCCGAAATCGTGCCTAATATCGGGCTGAGCAAACCGCTTCCGTTGGTCAGCGCGATAACATTCTGAATACTGCTGGCGGGAACATGAAATGACGCGCCAATCGCTGATACGAATGGGTAGGGAAACCGCTTTGCGATGTTGATAGCGAGACGGGCAAATACAATCGCCAGGATAGAGCCTATGGTCTTATTGCTCAAGAAGGGCTCGTTTCTGTGAACATGGTTTAATTTGTGTTGAACAGCATTCTATCACAGGCGGGAACAAAATCAGCCAGTCCCCGATAACCTGCGGCAAATTCGGTGGAGCGGTTTCCGATGATGAGTGTGGGTACATCGTTGAGGGTATGACGGCGGATGCTGACATCTTCCATATTGCCGTGGTCGCTGATGACCAGCACCAGGCCTTCATCATCATCCCATTCATCCAGCACCCCGCCCAAGACTTCATCAAACATTTCCAGCAGTTCAACACCGCGCTCAAGGGGGCCGCGATGCCCGATGCGGTCTGTCAGCCAGTGGGAGTGGAAGGCAAAATCGTAAGCCCGCGAGAGCCGCGCCAGCAGCCGCCCCGCTTCCCGCGCCGAGTAAGCGGGTACATGGCGGATTTGCAAATGTTTGCGCCAGCTGTCCGTTGTCCATTCGGCTGTGAGCGCGTGTTTGCTGCGGACATCATCAGCGCTGAAATGCGTCTGGGTCGCTTCGTATGCTGCCTGCTGAATGCTGGAGCGCAATGTTTTGCCGCGTGCGAAGTCATGCAAGAGGCGCGGCGGATAGGCGGTCAGCAACTGCGCCTTTTTACCACGCTCAACCAGCCGCTTGAAGTAACTGTGCTTGGCTATAAGCTGGCGGGTTTGCCTGTCCGGCTTCGGGCCATAGTGCCGCCCAATGATTTGCGGCACATTCAAACCCGTTAGCAGGCTTGCCTGCCCGCTCCCGCTTTGTGGCAGCCCGTCGACGCCCAGTCGCGGGTCAGTGGGAATAAAGCTGGCTCGCGCGGTGTGCTGAATGTCGGTTTCGGCCAGCCATCGTTTTCCGTTGGTGAGTTCCATGATGGTTGGCATGTGGGCAGCTGCGAAGGGATTTTTTTCAGGGTCGTTTTCGCCCAGCCCAATGCCGTCCAGAAAGAGTGCAAGGATGTGCATGATTGTGTCGCTTTGTCATCCAATGAGAGCTCGCCCGACGGGAGCGAAAAAGACTCCCGTGTCCAAATGAGACAGTAACAATTTGCGCTGCTCGGTCTTGCTGGGTTAAATAAGAAAGGGATTGGTTACACGCTCATAGCCGATTGTCGTGGTTTGCATGTGACCAGGAAGCACCCGCACATCATCGTCCAATACCATCAGCTTTTCATGGATGGATTTCATCAGCAGGTTAAAATCCCCGCCGGGCAGGTCGGTGCGTCCGATGCTGCCAGCAAACAGGGTATCCCCACTGAACAGAATCTTCTGCTCCTCCAGATAGAAACTGAGATGTCCTGGCGCGTGTCCCGGTGTGTACAGCGTCTTCAGGCGAATCCCGCCCAACTCAATAATCTCCGAAGCTGTCGTGAGCAGGCGGTCTGGTTTTGCCGCTGGCGGCAGCTGCCCCAACCCAAATAATTGACCCTGCGCCTGAATCTCGTCCAGCCATGTCAGGCAGTCCTGATGAATATAGAATGGAATGCCCAAGCGGTTCTTGATGGCCTTGCTTGCCAAGACATGATCCAGATGCGCATGAGTCGCTATCATCAGTCGAATTGTCCAGCCCTGTTCAGCGGCTGCATTTAACAGCCGCGAGGCATTGTCAACGGGGTCAATCAATATGGCGCTGCTGGTTTCCGTATCGCCTACCAGATAAGCGTTGGTTGCAAAAGCGCCCAATGTAAGCGCCCTGATTTTTATCGGCATATTGTTTCCTTCTCTATACTGCGGGTCTTCGGCGAAGGATGAACCACAGTTCGGATAATTCTTGCATTCTGAGCGCCATGGCGGCGCTGATGAAGACAGCCAGACCGATGATGCCCTCCATCATCAAGCGTACAAGGGTTGACAGCAAGCCGCTGCCCAGTCCCAAGGTCTGCCATAATATATCAGCCATGATGATGCTTGCTGCCATGATGAGCGAGGCCATCAAGGTTTTGAGCAGAGTTTGCGCCAGGGCATTTTCGTGGATGCCATGCCAGCGGCGGCGCAGTATGTACAGCAGCGCGAGAACTTCAAACATGACCCCCAATGAATTGGCAAGCGCCAGCCCGCTTACATTGCCGATTTCAGGCTGATGGCCAAGCGTCGGAAAAGCGATGGCAACCGAGTTGCGGAATATACTGGCATCAACCGCTCTCACGTCGCTCAAAATGAATGCCAGCGCGAAGTTGATAAACGCGCCGCCGAGCGCTGCGAAGAGGGGCGTCAAGGTGTCTTTGTCAGCGTAGAAGCTGCGGGCAATCACTTCCAGCGCGGAATGCACAACCAGACCCAGGGTGAACATGCTCAGCGTGCTGTACACCAGCGCAGAAGCCGATGAATCAAAAGCGCCGCGTTCCAGCAGGCTAATCAGGGGCTGGCCCAGCACAATCAAGCCGACTGCCGCCGGTATGCTGCTGATGAGGATAAAGCGCAAAGCGCCCGACATGGCCTCGCGTTTGCCATAGAGGTCATTGACCTCGCTTAATGCCGCCAGCGTAGGGAAAATCACAATGCCCATTGCCGTGCCGATGAGTGTTTGCGGAATCTGCATTAAGCGCCAGCCCCAATCCAGAGCGCTCACCGAGCCGACACTCAGCCGCGATGCGATGTTGTTCATAATCAGGAAATTGAGGCTGAATACACCCAGGCCGCCGATGCGCGGCAGCATTAAGCGGATGACGCGCCACAATGCCGGATTGCGAAGCCCAAGCTCCGCTTTCCATTTCATCTTGTAAATGACAAGTCCGGGAATTTGTATGCTGAAGTGCATGGCGGCGCCCAGCACTGCGCCAAGGGCGATGCCGTGAACGCCATAAAGCGGCAATAGAAACAGGACGCCAATCAGGATGCCGATGTCGTACATAATGGGCGCCAGAGCGGGCAGGAGAAAATGCTGGTGCGAATTCAGGATGCCGCTAAAGATGCCGCTGACAGAAAAAATAATCGTGCCAAGAAGCAGGATTCGCATCATTTCGACCGTGTTTCGCGTTGTCGCCAAATCGAAACCGGGTGCGACCAGATTGGCAACCAGCCAGGGCGCCGCTGCAAAGACGGCAGCGCTGAGCGCCAGGGCAAGGATGAAGATGGCGTTGATGAGATGGCTGGACAGCTGCCAGGCGGCATCGGTATCGCCCTGCGCCAGAAAGCCGCTGAAAACAGGGATAAAGGCGTGCGTCAGCGCACCGCCTGAAATCAGGATAACGATAAGTTCCGGGATGCGGTTGGCGGCGACATAGGCATCCAATTCGTTGCCAACCCCGAATGTCTGTGCAATGATGAGCGTCTGGAACAGGCTGATGACCTTGGCGGCGGCGAAAGCCAGCATAACAGTGACAGTGGAGCGGGCAATCTGTCGGTTTCGTTTTTGTTTGTCATCCTGGCGGGATTGCTCTGTGGCTGTCATCCAAGACCTTGATTCAGCTTGTCAAGCGCCTGACGCGCTTCTTCATCCTTGGGGTTATACTGCAAGGCACGGCGGAAAGAAGCGGCGGCCTGTTCCATTTTGTCCTGCGCCTCCAGGACTCGTCCCTGCCAATAATAAGTCTCTTCAAGCTCTTCGGCATTGTTCAGGTTGATTTGCACCAGGCTCATCACATCGTCATAGCGCCCCGTCTGAAAATAGGCTTCGAAGGGGCCAAATTGATACCACATCATGCGCCAGGGAAGCTGAAAGCGCCGCGCCTGGTCGAAGGCGGTGGCAGCTTCGCGGTATCGTCCCAGTTCAACCAGGGATGTCCCCATGTTAAACCAGGCAAAGGGATTCTGCGGTTCGCGCCGTGCCTCTTCCTGTGCGACTTCAAAAGCCATTTGGGCTGCATCCTGTTCCCGCCAGTGGCTGTCCAAAAGACTCCGCAGCAATCCTTCGCGCTGTGGTTCATAAACCACGATGAAGGTTCGGTTAAATGCCTGCCAGTCTTTGTCCACCCTTTCGTATGTCTCTGTGACACCTTGAGCGCTGTCGCCGACGCCAAGGAAGCTGTCAAAGAAATAAAACAGCTGGAAAGCATCGTCATAGGCGACGACAGCGCGATAATGCCCAATCCAGTCGTAAGCCTCGAACATCGCGCCAGTTTCGATAATGACCGGAAACTCCTGCGACACCAGCAGCTTGAGCAAATCGAGATTGCCGCCCATGCGGACGATGGCTTTGACATGAGTCGCCTGGTCAACAAACGCAGCCAGTTCATGCGGGCTTACATTTTTGTCTTCACGATTGGGTTTGAGGGCATCCGCGGCGGCGGTCTGGTCTTGCTGCCAGCCATAATAGCTAAGCGCCATCGTAATCGTCGCTGGACCGCAGTTGTTCCATTTTTGCTGCTCGTGACGGATGCCGTATATTCTGGCCGACGCCGGTATGGAATCCACGCCAGTTTGGATTGGCTCGGTTGCCGTAGGCAACATCGTCGGTTCAGGCGCATGAGTTGGTGCGGCAGTTGGCGGTTCAGTCGGGGTTTGCGTCGCCACTGGCTGGACAGCGACGGCCTGTTCGCTGGGGGCTGTCGCCGTGCTTGCTGCGGTCGGGCTGGCAAAGCTCAAGGGCATATCCAGCAGTGACATGGCGTCTCCGCTGCTGGATGGCGGGACAATCGTCGGGAACACACCGCCCAGGGGAGTTGGCTTCAGAAAAACGCGCATCATCGGGAACTGGTCAATAACACGTTGCTGCTGTGCTGGCTGGAGGATTTCGCGGAAGCCGAAGATGATGCCAAAGATGCTCATCAATAAGAGTAGAAAGAATAAGATAACGCCCCAAAGCAGAATCCTGGGCGGCGCCCGCAGCCCTTGACTTTTGGTCAGGTAATAGGTGCTGCGGCTGGGTTGGGTATCATGTAAATCGAACATGATTCGGGTCTCATTGGCTATATGGAGCGACACTATAACACAAGTACAGCATTTTTCCAGCGAAAAGTTGCTGGCGCAGGTGTCGGTGTCTGTCTTGAATATAGCAGCATTTTCTCATTCGTCTGCCAGTGGCGGCGGAAAAGTCGCTGAACCGCGGCTTAGCGCATCAAGGTAAGATTGCAGGATGATGCGTGCTGCCAAATCATCGACAGGCTCTCTTGAATGGCGCCGCTGCTGCCGCGCCAGTTCACGCGCTTCTTGGCTGGTTAGATACTCGCTGACCTCGACAATCGGCAGGTCGGTTTGTTCCCGAAACCGCGCTATCCACTGCTGTACCGTGTCTGCCTGGGTATGAATGCCATCGGGCGCATTGGGATTTTGCGGTATGCCAACCACAAATCCGACCGCATGTTCGCGTTTGGCTATCGCCCGAATCTTCTCAAAATCTTCCGCGCAGGCGCCGCGGCGCAGGATGGTCAGTTCCCTCGCGCTGATTCCCATGCCATCGCTGACCGCTAGCCCGATGCGCCTGCTTCCATAATCGATGCCGATAAGACGCCCAATCATGCTGGCTCCCTGACTTGAATGACGATGCGGATGGGCAAGAGCGGCATTCGCCCAAATCCCTCGGGGTAGATGACAATCTGCGGTGAGGCTGCGCTGGACACTTCAGGCTGTGATGCCAAAATCTGCTGCGCTTCCTCAAGGCTGACGCCAGCCAATCGCTCTTGTAACTGGCTGACGTTGAATTCAGGCATCACCTTGGCGCTGCTGGTTGCGGGAAAGGTGACCTGGCTGGAGGCTTCATGCTGCCTGATGGGTCCGCGTGTATAAATCATCGAATCCTGGCGCAGTTTTGCCCCTGGCGGTTTTTGTGCCGACAGCCGCGCCAAGGCCAGCTGGCGACCGAAATGGTCATCAATGACCATCGCCGACACCACTGCCCGCATCGTCAGCGACAACTCATCCGCCACCGCTCCAATCTCGGCAGAGTAAGCCGTCCAGTCTTTGCGCTCTTCTTCAATGCGTATGGATTCGATAACGATTAGCTGGCTCTCGGTGATGCGCGTCTGAATTTTTTCGTAAGCCAGCGATTGCAGCTGAACTCGTACACTGTTCAGCAGGGCAGCGCGGTCTGCCTCTGCCACCACCTTGACGATGCGATTCTCGCCGCCGGTCGCTGGCGTAAGATTGACGACCGATAGGCGGCTGCCGAGCGGCCCCACCACCGAATTGACCATGCCAGCTTCAACATTTCCCACACTGCCTGTGTAGCTCTGCAATGCCTCGATGTCGGCGTCAACATGCTGGCCAATCCCAGCTGGCACACTCACTGTACGGGTTGTCCGAAAAAGGACAGGTGTGCCAGCGCGGGTGGTCAGGATGGTATCGGCAGGGATTTCTACCTCTGCATTCGTCTGGTTGGTGAATGTCACCATGCCCGCTGCTGGCGCATTCGCCAGCCTTTGAGTGCCCGTCGTGGGGACGGCTGCGGTTGTTGCCACTGTCGCGCGGACGATTTGCGCGGGGATGATGCCCTTGTCGATGTCAACCGATTGCACGCTCGTATCAGCCACAATGTCGGCGGTAATTTTGATTTCACTTTCTTGCAGCGTGACGATGACGACTGCGCTGGGCAGAACCATATAGGCTGTCATGCCAACCGCACCAACCAGCAGGATGAGCACCATCAGCCTTTCCAGAATGTATCGCAGGCGCGATTGGCGGCGGTTGCGCTGGGCGAGGCGGCTGGCGATGGATTTCAAGTCTTCAGGTTCGGGCTGGTGACGGGGTTTGTGATAGCGGGGCAGGAAGACTTTCTTGCGACCGCGTTTCCAGCGCTCGCGTTCGCTGGCTTCGACTGTTTCAAAGGTACTGATGTTCAGTGCTTTGGCGTGGGTAATGACATCAGGGTCATAGGTGACAATGGCGAGTTGAATGGCTCGCCGATATGCCTCACGCTGAATCAGCACGAGGTCCAGTTTGCGTGTCAGCTGCGTGCCGTTTTGAGGCCAAATCAGCAAGACCCGCCGCCCGCGAATATAGGAAAGCCTGTCTTTTAAGGTCGCTGCATTGTCATTGGCGTCAAGTTGGACATGTTCAATCTGTGCTGCCATCTTCTCACAAATTCATACTCGGGCCTGATGACACAAACAGATGAATCAGGCTTGTGCGATGAGGTCGCGGGCTTTTTTCAGCGCAGCGCCAATTTGGCTGCTGTCCCTGCCGCCAGCTTGGGCCATCTGCGGGCGTCCGCCGCCGCCACCACCGACGACTTTAGCAATCGGTTTGATTAAATCACCGGCTCGGATGCCATCTTTGACCAGTTGATCCGATACAGCGACAACAATCTGGGGCTTGCCGTTCACATCGCTTGCCAGCACCATCACGCCACTTTCGACTTTGTTGCGAAACCAATCGGTCATTTCGCGCATGGTCTCCATGGGAATCCCATCCAGCCGGGCAAGGAGCGCCTGCTTGCCGTTGAGGCTTTCAAGCTGCTTGTCTATCATTTGGTCGAAGCTGCCCTTTGCCAGCTTGCGCTGCAAATTCTCGATTTCGCGCCGCGCCGCGCCAAGCTCCGTTTGCAGCGTGATGATTTTATGGACGGCCATATCGGCTGATGTGCCTAGCTGGTCGGCAATCCGATTCAGGGTTTCCAGCTTTTGGCGCATGGCTGTGGCGGCTGCCTGTCCGGTCAGCGCTTCAACCCGCCGGATGCCAGCGCTGACGCTGCCTTCGCCAGTAAAGAGAAAGCTGCCAATTTCGGCAGTTTCCCGAACATGAAGCCCGCCGCAAAGCTCATAACTGTAGCGGCAATCATCGGGCCCGATGACAATCGTCCGCACAGTCTCATCATATTTTTCGCCGAACAAGGCCATGGCGCCCTCTCTGCGAGCCTGCTCCAGCGATTTTTGTTGGGCCTGGACGCAGTAGTTTTTGAGTATGGTTCGATTGATTTCAGACGCTACCGCCGCCAATTCCGCCTCGGAGACTTTTTCGGGGTGCGAGAAATCGAATCGCAGTCGGTCAGGTGCCACCAGCGAGCCTTTCTGCTGTACATGGGAGCCCAGATTGTTGCGTAAAGCCGCGTGCAGCAGATGGGTGGCGGTATGATTGCGTATAATATGGCTGCGGCGCGACAAATCGACCTGTGCGATGGCTTTATCCCCGGTCTTGGGATTCCCTTCGACCACTTCGCCTATATGGAGAGTGATGCCTTTAATCGGCTGTTTCATGGCTTCAACTTCGACGACCCAATCCGCAGCCGAGATAGTCCCGATGTCACTGACTTGCCCGCCAGATTCAACATAGAATGGAGTTTCGGCCAGGATGACTTCGACTTTCTCGCCCAGAAGCGCTTTCTCCACCTGCTTGCCGCTCTGCACCAAAGCCAGCACCCTTGTATCGGATGGCAGGTCGGTGTAGGGATTGTAAATGACGCCATTGCCCCCCAGCTTGTGATTGGCTTGCAAGTCCCCTAGCAAATGCTGGTAGAACTCGACTGATTCCATTGCGCCCAGCGCCTGACCACCGCCGCTAATGCGTGCGTGTTCCGCCTCGGCGACGGCAAAGCCAGCCTCGTCAACCGAAAAGCCACGTTCTTCAGCCACATCTCTGGTGACCTGGAAGGGCAGCCCCAGGGTCGCCTTGAGATAAAATGCCTGCTCGCCAGACAGAACACCCCCTTGCTCGAGCCTGCCGAGCATATCTTCAAGTTCATTCAGCCCGCGTTCCATGGTGCGGTAGAAACGTTCTTCCTCTAGGGTGATGGTTCGTTTGATGCTGTCTGCCTGTTCAATAAGTTCTTCATAGTGTTCACCCATGATGTCGATAACGGCATCGGCGACCTGTGCCAGGAAGGGCTGCTCGAAGCCGATTTTGCTGCCGAAGCGGACGGCTCTCCGAATCACAATGCGCGGGATGGCGGCCCGTCCCTTGGCGCCGGGCAGCACGCCATCGCTAATCAGAAAAACAGCCGCGCGAATATGGTCGGCAATGACGCGATACGGAACGATGTTCGCCTCGCGCTCTTCGTCGGAGTGTCCCGTAAGCTGCTGGATGCGTTCGATAATCGGCATAAACAGGTCAGTCTCGTAGTTGGCTGACGCGCCCTGCAACACAGCCAGGATGCGTTCCAAGCCCATGCCAGTATCCACCCCAGGCGCCGGCAAGGGTTCATCCCATTGTCCGCTGTGTTCGGGGTCTGGCTGCTGGCGATTGAACTGCATAAAGACCAGATTCCATATTTCGAGGAAGCGGTTATCTTCCATTTGCAGCATGGGTATAATGCTGTCTTCGCCCATCTCTGGATGGTTATCCCAATGGATTTCTGAAGTCGGGCCGCAAGGGCCGGTATCTGCCATCTGCCAGAAGTTGGTAGACGGTCCCATTCTGGCAACGCGCTTTGGCTGGATGCCCAAGTCCTTGACCCAATGATTGTAGGCCTCGTCGTCATTTTCGTAGACAGTATAGACCAAGCGGTCGGCTGGGAGCTTATAAACTTCGGTCAGAATCAGATGGGCGTATTTGATGGCATCGCGCTTGAAGTAGTCCCCGAAGCTAAAATTGCCGAGCATCTCGAAGAATGTGTGATGACGCGGGGAGGGCCCGACATTTTCCAAATCGTTGTGTTTGCCGCTCACCCGCATACATTTTTGCGAGGTGGTGGCGCGTTTGTAGCTGCGCTTGTCAAGCCCCAGAAAAACATCCTTGAATTGAACCATGCCCGCATTGGTGAACAGCAAGGTGGGGTCGCTGCCAGGGACAAGCGAAGATGACGCGACTCGTTTATGTCCCATCTCCTCAAAAAAATCGAGAAAAGCCTGACGTGCCGCGGCACTGGTCATTTGTTCCATGCGGATTCCCCTCATTGACAATCCAAATCACGATTCCGAAACATTTTAATGGTTCAAAAAGGTTCAATGATGATATGATGATAGCATAACTGATGGAAAATTATAGCGACAACTGCCCAACCTCAACAAGGGCGCATCATTATGGTATACTCATCAGGGTTTGGAGTTTCACAGCCGGATAGGAAAGTATGATGGTGGCGATTGAAGAACAAGTCGAAGTATTGATGTCGGGAACTGCCTATGGCGACCCCGAAACGCGCACAAATATGGCAAAAGACCTGCGTGACCGTTTGCTGGAATGTGAAAGAGAGGCACGTCCTCTGCGTGTTTATTGTGGTTATGACCCTCGCACCTCCGATTTGCATTTGGGTCATACCATCACGATGCGAAAGCTGCGGCAGTTCCAGGATTTTGGGCATGATGTGACCTTTCTGGTCGGCACCTTTACCAGCTTGATTGGCGACCCCTCTGACAAGGACTCGGCTCGTGACCAACTGACTATGCAGCGCGTTGAGGACAATGCCAGAACCTACGCTGAACAGGCATTCAAAATCCTCGACCAGGACAGAACCCGCGTCCGCCGCAACGACGAGTGGCTGTCGCCGCTTGATTTTGCCGATATTATCCGCCTGGCGAGCCATTTTACCGTGCAGCAGTTCTTGGTTCGGGAAAATTTTGCCAGGCGTCTTGAGGAAGGCAAAGCGATTTACCTGCATGAGTTTTTCTATGCTTTGATGCAGGCTTATGATGCGGTGGCACAGGAAGCCGATGTGCAGGTAGGCGGGCAAGACCAGCTATTTAATATCCTGGTCGCCGGTCGAAAATTACAGACGGGCTTGGGGCAAAAACCGCAAATCGCCATCATTATGGGCGAGAGCCTGCCAGGAACGGATGGCGAAATCAAGATGTCCAAGAGTCTGGGGAATCATATTCCCCTGCTGGCCGAGCCTTGGGATATGTTTGGCAAGGTGATGAGTTTGCCGGACAAGGCCATGAGCATCTATCACAAGCTGATTCTCGGCTGGTCGCCGGCTCGGATTGTGGAATTGGAAGGCAATCTGAAAGCGGGCAAGTGGCATCCTAATGAGGTCAAGATGAGGCTGGCAGGCGACATCGTGGCGATTTTCCACAGCCCGCAAGACGCCGCTGCCGCGCAGGCTCGGTGGGATGAGGTGTTTCGTGGCGGCGGTGGCATTCCGGCTGACATCGATGAAGTGGCGCTGTCTGCCGAAGAAGAGATTCGGGATGTCATGGTGCGCCTCAATATGGCTTCCAGCCGCGGTGAGGCGAGGCGGCTCATTCAGCAGAATGGCGTGCGCCTGAATGAGCAGCGGGTTGAGGACATCAGGGCACGGGTCAAGCTGGACAGGCTGCCGGCTGTTTTGCAGGTCGGCAAGCGGCAGTTTGTTCGTCTGGTGAAGCCAAATTAGCGTGGCAATGGACATTGAATACACCATTGATGAGTTAATCAGCGTATGTATTTCCCGCCAAATCAGGGATGGTGATGTCTGGGCGCAGGGCATCAACACCCCGCTGGTGTCCGCTGGTTTGATTTTGGGGAAGATACGTTATGCGCCGCAGGCTCGATTTACTTCGGCGATTGGTCAGGCTTTGGTGCAAGACTGGGGGGCGCTTGGCATCGCCAATATCGAAGAGCTTTGGGTCGCAAAAGGCTTGATTCATCTCGGCTTCGCCGTCGGCGCTGCTGATATTTTACCCAAGTATCGCCCCAAAGAGTTCTTTCGACCGGCGCAAGTTGACGCGCAGGGCAATTTCAACAACATCGCTTTCGGCAAAAATGTTCACAAACCGCGGCTGCGCCTGCCTGGGAGTGGCGGGATTCCTGATGTCACCCCAAGGTATGACGAGACATTTTTGTATGTTCCGCGACATTCGCGCGTGACTTTTGCCGAGCGAATTGATTTCATCAGTGGCATGGGGCACGTTGCCCACCGCAAGTTTGGGGGTGGGCCGCGCTATATGATTACCGATTTGGGGCAGTTCGATTGGGCGAAGGGTCGGATGCGGCTGACAACGGTTCATCCGAATGTCGACATCCATAAAATCAGGCGCAAAACAGGCTTTCCGCTTGAAGTCGCTGCCGACCTGCATGAGACGCCGCCGCCAGATAAAGAAGACCTGCGCCTGCTCCGCGAAGAGATTGACCCGCTTGGCACGCGCAAGCTCGAAACGCTGAGGGGGGCTGCGCGGAAAACATGGCTGCGCCACATTCTGCGTCAGGAGAATGCGCTCTAGCCCGCCAGCGTCCTTGGACGCCACTGCTGAATCCCGCGAAAACGGTCAGCCGCCGTCCCCAGGTTTCCCAGCCGGATGCCTTCGATGGTATTGCGCACAGCGAAGGTGTATAGCGGATAGTATAAGGGTATGGCAATCGCCTGCTCGGCAAATTTTTCCTGAAATTGCTGATACAGATGAGTGCGGTTGATGCTGTTGCGTTCGTAGCGGGCAAACTCCAGCAATTCGGAGATTTCGTCATCCGATACTGCGCCGTAGTTTTGTCCATTCAGATATTGGCTTGGATGCCAGTAGCGATACACATCGGGGTCGCTGCCGATGAACTGCGTGATGATTGCCGTCTGAAAATCACCTGCTTCCAGCCGCTGAACCAGTTCATTCGGCGCGGCGGTTTCAATGGCGACTTTCAATCCAAGCTGCTCCCATTCGGCTGCAATATCGCTTGCCAACGCTCGCAATGCAGCGACATCTTCAACCAACAGCGAGAAGCCAGCTAAGGTCGGCGGGTTGTCACTTGTGTCTCCATCTGAATCCGGCTGGTCGGAGAAGACGGATTCCAGAAGCGCTTTAGCCGCTGACGGGTTGGCGCTTGTCCAAAGGGGATTCGGCTGATATGCCCATGACCCCGGAATCAACGGGCTGTCGGCAAAAGCTGCGTTCGCGGTCAAATGCCGCTGCACCAAAGCCTGTTGATCCAATCCCAGCGACAAAGCCTGACGCACGCGCCGATTGGCGAAGTCGTTTCCTTTGTCAGCGTCCCAGTTGAATATCAGAATGCTCAGCGATGATTCAACCTGCGTGTAGACCTGGCTGTTGGGCAATAATAAAAGCTGGTCACGCGATGCCACATTTGCCAGCGCATCGATCTGCTTCAGGCGATATGCCTGGATTGCCCCTTCGGGGCTGTCGTACAGCTTGAATCGAAGCTCACGAAACAAGTATCCGCGCTGACCTTCGGGACGTTCCCCATAGACTGGCGCCAACAGAAGATGGACGGCATTGATTTTGTCCCCGCTCTGGGAGCGCAATGAGGACAGCTGATAGGGGCCTGTGCCAATGGGGGAGAGATTGAAAGGGTGCTGCGCCAGCTGCGAAACATGAGTGCCTCTGAGCGCGTGTTCGGGCAGGATGCCGATGGTCAGCAGGCTGGTGAAACTGCCAAGCGGCTGCGCCAGTCGGAAGCGAACCAAATAATCAGAAAGCTGCTGAGTTTCGACCGTCCGCCAAAACTGTGACAAAGGCGAGAAATTGGCATATTCGGGGTCACTCAGCAGAGACATGGTGTACATAACATCGGCGGCGGTGAAGGCGATGCCATCTTGCCATTTGACATCCTCGCGGAGTTTCACCACATATTCCAGATTGTCACTGGACATCCATACATCGCTCGCCAGACAGGGCAGCGGCTCGCCATAGGCATTGGTTTTGAATAATCCCTCAAATATCACACTGGTGATGTCGCTGTCAATCGGGTTGAGATGAGCGAATATCGGGTTGAGTCGTTTAACGCTCCCGACCATCCCCTCGCGGTAACTCGTTATCTCTGGCTCTATCAATGCAAGCGGGCTGGGGCTGGCTATAGGCGCTGCTGTTGGGACAGGCGGGTCTGTTGGCGGCGAACTGGGGGTGGGTGGCAAGGGGGTTCTGGCAGCGGGTATGCCGGTGGGTATGCTGATTCGGTAGGCAATCCCGGCGGCAAACAGAATGAGGGCAAAGATGAGCGCAACCAGCTGCCAGCGAAAACCGCGAAACATGACCTGCCTTTTTGCCTAAATTAAAAGCCTGCTTTGCCTTCGCCGCCAGTATGTCAGAACTTTAATTCGGCGTTGCAACAGCGAAGAGAGCAATGCCCAAAAATGCAATCGACAAAAAGATGGTGATTTGAAAAAGCGTTTTCTCCAGGCCGCGGCGGGTGCGGGCGATGCCGCCGCCAGCGTCTCCGCCCAGGAGGCTGCCCAGTGCGCCGCCTTTGACCTGTAACAGAATCAGAATAATCAGGGCGACTGAAATGACGATGGAAGAAACTTGCAGGGCAACAGCCATGTTGCAACTCCTTGGAATCTGTCACAAAACGATGATAGTATATCATCTGCCGGCTATGATGACCAGATTGAAATTACGCATGTCAGAACTCTCACCTGATATACGTCTGTCAAGGTAATGAGTTGCCCAGTGATTCGAGATAGTCGATGGCGGCGGCCAGCTGAAGGTCATCTTCAAGTTCTTCGTCCGATTCTGGATCCCACTCGACGATAATATCCGGGATGATGCCTTGCTGGTGAATCCAGGCGCCGTTCGGCGTCAGCCAGCGCTTGATGGTGATGCGCAGACCGCCGCCGTTGGATAATTGCGGGATGTTCTGCACTGTGCCTTTGCCAAAGGTCGTCTCGCCTATGAGGGTTGCAACCTCGTAATCTTGCATGGCGCCAGCAAGGACTTCGGAAGCGCTGGCGCTGGTTTCGTCTACCAGTACAACCACCGGAACCTTAATATCCGCGTAAGCGCCGCGGGTGCGGGTGACCTCTTCTGTCTGATCACGTGAAACCTGGCGCAGCAGAACGCCGTCCTCGATAAATGCGCTGCCGACTTCAATGACGCTTGAGAGTCTGCCACCCTCATTGCCGCGAATATCAACAATCAAGCCATTGCTGCTGTTGATGTCCACCGCCGCAAGCGCCTCATCCAATTGTGAGCGTGACATCTCGTTAAAGTCGAGCATGGTCACATGAGCGATGTTATCACCAACCATCTGGTGCGATACATTCGGGATGATAAAGACAGCGCGGACAATATCATAATTGACGAATTCGCCGTCACGATGGAAGGTAATGTTGACGACGGTGTCTGGTGGGCCTGGCACCATCGTCATCAGTTCGTCATGTGTCAAACCGGCCGCGCTGATGCCATCAATCTCGTAAAAGATGTCGCCTGCCATCACGCCCACATCTTCAGCTGGCGTGTTCGGTATGACGGATGCGACCTGGATTTCGCCAGTTTCGGGGATGGTTCGGACGATGACGCCAATGCCGGACAGCTTGCCCGAAAAATTGGTCATTCTGTCGTATAATTCCGGTCGAATATAGCCGCTGTGTTCGTCGTTAAGGGCATTCACCATGCCCTCAATCGCGCCGTCAACCAGGACTTCGACCTCTATGGGGTCTACATAACGCGATTCAATAATCGAAAAGGCATCCCAAAAGGGTTCAAAAGCCTCATCGGTGTCGCTCAAGGCAAACTGACCTTGGGCAATGGTTCTGCTGAATATGGATATGTTGCCAGCAATAAAGCCAAGGGTAAAGATGGTGACGGTGAAAAGGATGGACTGACTTAACCGCGACCTTTGCATGAACAGGCTAATCCGCTTCATCGCATATCTCTAAGCTATTCAAAGTTTTAATCTCTGTATAGTATAAGCTATCCTGTCCATCTTTCGTAATTGTGAGATTCATCCAAATGAAGTTTCGCATAATCAGGCTAGAAACATACAGATGAACAAGCGCTATGTACCACTGGAACAGGCAGTCCAGGCAGTCAAAGATGGCAGCACGCTGGCGCTGGGCGGCATGACACTCTATCGGCGTCCGGTCGGATTCGTGCGCGGGCTGTTGCAGCAACGGAAACCACCGCGCGATTTAACGCTGCTCACTTTCACTGGCGGCATGGCGTCTGACTTGCTCATAGGCGCTGGCTGTGTCCAATCGGTCCGTTCCGCTTATTTCGGCCTGGAGGTTTTCGGGCTTGCACCCATGTTCACACAATTTGCGCAGGCTCAGCGAATCGCTGTCATTGAAGAGACTGAAGCCAGCATTGTTATGGGCATCCGCGCTCAAATTTCCGGCGTCGGATTTATGCCTTCCCATGCCTGGCTAGGGACAGATTTGCTGCGCCTGCGACCTGATGTGAAGACAGTACGCGACCCCTACTCACACGAAGAGCTAACTGCTTTCCCGGCAATTCCATGCGATGTCGCTGTCATCCACGGGCTCGCAGGCGACCGACACGGAAATGTACTCATCAACAACAATCTGGGCATCGATATGGAGCTGGTGTATGTTGCCGATACCGTCATCGCAACTGTTGAAAGCATCGTAGACGAACTCCAGCCAACCACAGACGGTGTTGTCATTCCCTTTCCTGGCTGTGATATACTGGTTAATTTGCCCCAAGGTGCTGCACCCACAAGCTGCTATCCATTATATCCACTGCGCGGCGGCGACATACTTAATTATGTTGAAGCCTGCAATGCAGGCAGATTCAAGCAGTTTCTGGCTGATTTTATCCGAAAGTAAGGCAAAACTCGTTACGTTCTCAGGACTTTTGCTTGAGATAAGCAAATTTATTGACGGCACTGCTGTAGCTGCATAATCTCTGCGGCACGCCTGCCGAGAAACGAATGCGGGATATGCTGATAGATGCTATGAGGAATGCCGACAGTCCAGAAGAGCAGTTTGAACGTTTGGGCTTAAGATCATAACGAAATGCTGCTTAATTCATAGAACCCATACTAAATGTCACGGCCCCGTGCTAGTGACTTGACATGGATTATAATGTGATAGTATAATTTACGAAAAGGTTTTCGGAAAAGGTGGTGCAAGTTCTTAGTGGACTCACCTTTTTAATATCGCACAGTGATTCTATAAGGAGAGAAACATGAAAAAACTGTTGTTTGTATTAGCCTTGTTTGCGCTTTTGGCTGCTTTGCCAGCCGTTGCTCAAGGCGAGGGGGCTTGTGATATAGAAGGTCCGAGCGAATCTGTAGAAATCAACATGATAGGCTGGTCATTTCCTATCACTGATTTTTATGCTGAAGAACTGGAGAAGTGCAATGAGGTAGAAAACCTCACTGTCAACGCCAGTTTGCTCGCTTCAACGGATGTTGTGGAACAGGTGCGTCTTGCACTTTCGACGGGCGGTGATTCGCCTTTCGACATCGTACACGGCGCCAATGGTGAAGTTGCTGATTGGGCAGGCCCTGGCTGGCTGCTACCGCTGGACGACCTCGTTGAGAAGTATCGTGACGAGTACAATCTGGATGATATTCCTGCAACTGTATGGGAAGGCGGGAGTTTTGAGGGACATATCTACGGCATTCCTATCGTAGGCAACACCCTGCACCTGGTTTATCGTCAGGATGTTTTTGACGAACTGGGGCTTGAAATTCCCGAAACATACGCAGAACTGATTGAAATCTGCGGTGCCATCGGTCTGGACAATCCGGATTGGGACATTCCATTTTCAATGGATGTGTCGCGTACACGTGCCTGGGAGCTTGAATTCTTCATGGTGCTTCGCGCACTTGGCGGCAAATATCTTGGTGAAGATAACATGCCGACCTTTAACAGCGAAGCAGGCGTTGAAGCGATGGAATTGATGATTGATGTGGTCAACGCTTGCATCGGCGACGATGGGGTGTCCTTGGGCTTGAACGAGATTGAAGTATCTATGGCACTTGGCGGTTTGCCTATCACCAAGATTTGGGCGAGCCGTGCAGCCAACATGTCAGATCCAGAGCGTTCGGACTTTGTGGATGTTATTTCGTATGCACCAGCCCCGCGCGTGACTGAAGATGGCCCGCGTGCTGGTTCGGGATGGAATGATTTCTATTTTATTCCTGCAGCAACGACTGCCGATCCGGATTTGATCTTCCGCGTTATCATGGAAGCTATCGATGAGGAAAGTCAACAGGCTGCCGCAGCTATCGGTATGACAACCCGTACCTCTGCTGCTGGATTTGGCGGCCCATATTTGCCAGCAGCGAATCAAACTATCGCTGAGGGTGTAGGCAACTATGACAAGAATCCTGCTGTGAACATTGCGATTGCAAAACTTGAACAGTTTCTGCCGCTGGTGTACACAGGTGATATGACTGCTGAAGAGGCGCTGAACTCTGCTGCCGAAGAATATATCGTGGAAGCAACAGCACAGGGCTTCATTGACGGGTAGTTGAATGCAAGGAAATTGTACGGAACTACATTTGATGTAGTTCCGTACTTTAGTGGGCAAAAACGACAGGGCTTATTTACGTGGTGCATTCGTATGAAGCGTTATAATTTCTTTTTGTTTGCTTCGCCAAGCATCTTTGTCATGACCGTC
This sequence comes from Aggregatilineales bacterium, assembly GCA_965214515.1. GTDB lineage: Bacteria > Chloroflexota > Anaerolineae > Aggregatilineales > Phototrophicaceae > UBA6055. Next base: position 966,533 of record OZ243955.1, on the reverse strand, counting down.
TTGATGGTGATACCACTGATCATGGCGGTCTGGCTGGGTATGAACTTCATGACGTTTAGAAATGTCACTGACCCACAGTTCATCGGCTTGCGCAATTATGTTGAGGTTTTGGAAGATCCCAGGTTTTGGCAGTCTTTTGAATTTACGGGGCTGTATACCGCCCTGGTAGTTCCGGCTTGGGTGATTATCGGTTTTATTGTTGCGCTGCTGCTGGATCAGGTTTCTGGATTTGTCAGGGGCGTTTATCTGTCTATTTTTCTTCTTCCGTTCATTATCGTGCCGATTATCGGGACAATCATGTTCAAACAGTTGTTTGAACCATCGGGACTTTTGACATACATCTATCAAACGCTCTTTGATACACGATTCCGTTACAACGAACAATCCGTCAAGACCTTAATTATCTTGTTTGGTATATGGTCTGTGACGCCATTTACGATTGTGGTCTACTTTGCCGGGTTACAGACTTTGCCCCATAGTCTAATGGAAGCCGCCGCGATAGATGGCGCAAGTCGATTGCAGAAGATTCGTCACATTGTCATACCTCATGTGAATTCTCTGACTATTTTCATACTTCTGTTTTCGATTATGGATTCGTACCGCGTGTTTGACAGTGTTTTTGTGCTTTCGGAGTTGAATCCACAATTCAAAGCGGATTCCGTGATGACCTACACCTTCCAAACTGCCGTAAGAGTGCAGCGCCTTGGCAAGGCAAATGCTATGGCGGTTCTAACAGTGGTTGGCATTATGTTTGTGCTGATACCATTCCTGTACATCTCGTATAAAGAGCAGATTGCGGAGCGATAGTATGGATAAGATAAAAAGCTCTTTGGGTCGTGTTCTTGTCCATCTGGCATTGGTGGTTTTTGCGATATATAGCCTTGTGCCGTTCTTCTGGACCGCGCTTCAGTCGTTCAAAACATTCAAGGACGCATTTTCGCGCACGCCCATCTTCTTCTTTGAACCGACCTGGGAGAACTATGAAGAGGTATGGCTGCGCTCGGTGCCTGATGTGAGTTCTGCAGCAGGCTATTTTATTTTGCTGGGGGTCGTACTGCTCGTTGGTCTCATGTTGTTTGCGCGTTATATTCCTCTGAATACGGCCTTGATTTATGCCTTGGCGCTGGCAGGTTTCGCGGTTCTTTTTTGGGCCATTCCTCAAATATATGATGTGGCGAAATTCTACGATTACTTCATCAACACCTTAATTGTGACCTTCGGCACGATTGTAATCTCGATTAGCATCGGCTGTTTGGCGGGATACTCGCTGGCGCGTTATGCGGGGTACGCTGCTGTCGTTGTACTCATAGCCGCACTTGCATTCCGTGCTTTACCACGACTGGCCTTTGTGCTGCCCTATTTCTGGATTGGCACTGTGACCCAACTGATTGATACTCATATCTTGGTGATTATTACGCTGGTCGCTGTCAATCAGCCATTCACGATTTGGATGCTGCGCAGCTTCTTTATGGAGATACCAAGAGACATGGAAGAGTCGGCGATGGTCGATGGTGCGAGCCGTCTGACGGCGTTTATTCGTGTGATTATCCCGATTATGTGGCCGGGCATTATTTCAACAGCCCTGTTCACACTTTTGCTAGCGTATAACGAATTTCTTTTGGTGCGGGTTCTGACACAATCCAACTGGACCTTGCCTGTCGCTATTTCACGTTTCACAGGCGAAGAAGATCCGCGTCATCTGACACTGGCTGCTGCGGCCGCAGTTTCAGCAACGCTTCCGATTATTATCGTGATCCTTTTCTTCCAAAAGCACCTTGTCAAGGGTCTTACGGCTGGGGCTGTCAAGGGTTAAACAACCGATTATGTGGATGCCACTAAGCCAACTGCCCGCCAGTGATCTTGGGGTCTCCCATCAAATGAAGCGCATCAATCGTCACGACGCCCTTCTTCCAGATGACCGTACCCATCCCCATTTGAGCGATTTCGACCTTTCCATCAGGCAGGGTCAACGTGAGTGGCGCGGGCTGCTGACCATGATAAGCTGCGACCCATGTGCGGCTTTCTGGCAGCGCCAGCAGCCATGCTGATTCTGCGCCGCAGGTCAGTGTTGAATCATCTACTGTAATGCTGCCATTGCGTGTCTGCCGAGCAAGAGGCGACTCGAGCATAGGCCACCCCAACTCGCCATCGTGCGTCCAGCGCCGTTTGAGCTTCCACATCATCAAATCCACTTCCAGCCCGATTTTCTCATCATCACGGGCATATTCGATCTCCCACAGCCTTTCCAACCCGGCATCATGTGTGACAGGTGGCTGCGCTTCATCAATAATGCTGCCACTGGCGACGACCTTGCTGAATGTATTGCCGTCCGCGTAGCCCGTTCGTTCAGCAAACTCTACATAGAATCCACATTGCGGCTGTCCCTGATAAAATGATCCAGGGACAGCGAGTTCCCAAAAGGTTTTAGCAGGCCCCTGATAGTTATACATCTCCAGCGCCAGATGACGGTCGATAGTTGTCAGTTGGAGCGGGGCATTGCGTCCTAAATCGGTCACTGTCAAGGGACGTATTGCTGTATAGATTTCGCCGCTGCCAATCACGATTGTTTGACCGGGTAGGATTTGAGCAGGCAATATCTCTATACGTTGGTCATCAATCCAGATTTCAGATATGGAATCCCGTTGCAGCCAAATCAACGCGGCTTTAGCGCTGCGGCAGCGCTTCCAGCCGTTGAGGTCACGCGGTGCGTAGACACCGATCATGCGCATACCATCCTGGACGCCGAAGAAACGGCCTTCTTCTGGCAGCAGGAAGTCCGATGAACGGGAGGGCGTGCTATAGAAATCACCAATCCAGTGATCGTCATGTAGATAACGTGTTATGAACACACCTGGACGGTCTTCTCCTGGCAAGATGTATTGTGCTATACAGACATTGGATTGCAAGGCAATGAAACGATTGGATTGTGCCGTCAATTCCTGTGTGGCGACGCCCAGCGCAAATGAACGGCTTTGATAGGTCGTGATACCTACCCCGATTTCAGCGTTCGCTGTTTCATTGATTTGTATATGGTCATGGTCATGTGCCAGTACATCCGCTAACCAATGGGGTACAATGCCTGCTGTAATCCACGTCTTGACCTCGTGCATCTCGGCGGGCGTCTGAGCGAAAACATCTGGCAGGTAAGCGCGGCTGTAAGGGCCCGCCAGTCGTCCGATTCTACGATGAATATGCAAAACGCTGCTCAAGGCCAGCCGATTCCGCATCAGGCTTGCACGCATCTGTGTTGCCCTGTGCGAGGTCAATGATGCCAGGGTGTGCAGTACCTCAATGGCGATGCGAGCATAACCGGGGCTGTTGAATTCAACAGGAATGCCGTTTTGATCGGTAAGCTGCATCCAACGTGCCATCTTCATGTAACCGCGCCCTGCCATGCTGGCGTCTCCCAGCAGTTCACCGCCCAAACAGGAGTTTGTGATGTCTTTGATGACGATATTGGTGTAGTCCGGATGTACATCAATGCGTGCGATTTCGTTCAGACCGAGGGCAATGCTTGCACGAAGCTGCGTTTGCAGCGCGGTTGACAATCGTTCTCGGTATCGGAGCATCATCGGGATGAAGTTGTATAGCACAAACTGAACTGCATTCAGGTCTTCGACCACCGCGTCTTCACGCTCCCAGCGAAAATTGCCGAAGTGAGGGTCATCCTCATGAAGCTCCTGACAATCCATGACCGCACGCAGGGTCTTTTCAGCTTGAGCTAAATCCTGCGGTGTACCGTTTTCCACCAGTGCGCAGGCCAATCGTGCGGCCGGAACGATACCGTGATAAGTCTTGTCATCGACCACGACGGAGAGCATATTGGTTTCGGGATTGAAGTTATCTGGCAGGGACAGTGGCTGTCGCATCTAACTCACCCTACCAATCGGCGGAGGGATAATCACCGCGCCCGCGCTGATGCTCACGTCAAGCCTCCAGATATAATCACTCATAAGAGTCCCTCCTTTTGATGAATAAGGCTATATTTCTATTGAATAATCCTTGATTTGCCCATCATTAGATCAATCTAAAAATAACTCACGGCGTTATACAATGTCAAACGGCATAATACAGAGGTGTCCATCGTGCCACTGCCCATTCGCTTGACAATAACTGCCTAGATACTACATAATTATAATCATAGCAAAATTAGTAGACCGATTAAATAAATTTGGAGTTTATTATGAACAGAAAAGTAATTTTACTTTTTATGGGTCTGATGCTGCTCTTCAGCATTGCTACTACAGTTGCGCAGGACGCAGCCAGTTATGGTGAAGCCCCGACGTTGGCTGCGTTGGTCGAGGCGGGCGAATTGCCGCCTGTTGAGGAGCGCTTGCCGGTCGATCCGCTGGTGATAAGTCCCGTGGAGCGGATTGGTGACTATGGCGGTGAATGGCGTTCAGCCATGGTTGGCGGGTTGGATCATATATGGATGATCCGACTGATGGCATACGAAAACCTGGTGCGCTTCACACCGGATTGGTCGGGAGTTATGGCGAATGTTGCCGCCTCATTCTCGGCAAATGCAGAGGCAACGGAGTTTATTTTTGAATTGCGCGAGAATCTCCGCTGGTCGGATGGCGCTCCGTTCACTGCTGACGATGTTATGTTCTGGTATGATGATGTCTTAATGAATGAAGACTTGACACCGACTGTACCTACCTGGCTGATCTCTGGCGGCGAACCACTGACTGTCGAGAAGGTAGACGACTATACGGTGAGGTTTGCCTTTACGACGCCAAATGGCTTGTTTCTGCAAAATCTGGCATCGATTCTGGGATGCGCTCCGACCAGTTATCCCCGCCATTACCTTGAGCCGTTCCATATTAACTACGCTGAAGATATTGATGCGCTGATTGCGGAGAGCGGCGCAAGCGATTGGGTTGAGCTTTTCCAATCCAAAGGGGGTGTTGAGCCTTGCTTCTGGACCAATACCAGCTTCTGGCAGACGACGGAAATCCCTACAATGCACGCCTGGAGATTAACCACCACCTATGGCGGGGGTACGGGGCGCGTCGTAGCGGAGCGCAATCCCTACTATTTCAAGGTTGACCCAGAGGGCAATCAATTGCCCTACATCGACCGTATGATCTTTGACCAGCTTGAGGACAGCGAAACCTTGCTTTTGCAAGTCCTCAATGGTGATATTGACATGATGGCGCGTCATTTTAACTCGACTGCAAACCGACCGATTGTGTTCGACAACCGCGAACAGGGCGACTATTACACATACGGCATTATTGGCGAGGGCGCGAACATGACAGCCCTTGCGATTAACCTGACGCACCTGGATCCGGTCAAGCGTGAGATATTCCAGAACAAGGATTTCCGCATCGGGCTGTCACATGCCATCAACCGTCAGGAAATCATTGATATTGTCTATCTGGGTCAAGGTGAGCCAAGACAAATCGCACCGAATCCTGATTCGCCGTTTTATGATGAGGAATTCGCCTATCAATACACGGAATACAGCGTCGACCTGGCTAATGAGTATCTGGATAAGGCTGGATACTCGGAACGCGATGATGAGGGTTATCGTTTAGGTGCGGATGGCGAACGCATCAGCATTATCGTTGAAGCAGGTGACCTCTTCGGTAGAGGGTGGCCTGATGTGCTGGAGTTAATCCAGGGCTACTGGGAGGCGGTGGGCATCGATATGGGTATTCGCATTATCGACCGCTCGCTGCTGGTCACGCGCAAGATTAACAGTGAACATGACGCCACGATTTGGGGAGCCTCTGGCGGGCTCGATGTTTTCCTCACGCCAATCTGGTATTTCCCGTCTGACCCGGTCGAGAGCGCCTATGCGCCACTGTGGACAAAATGGTATTTTGATCCGGAAACGGGTGAAGAGCCGCCTGAAATCATACAGCAGCAGATGCGACTGTTTGATCAGATCAAAGGCACTGGCGATCTTGAACTGCAATCCGAGTTGATGACAGAGCTGCTTGCCATAGCGAGAGACCAGTTTTATGTAATAGGCATTAACTCGATTACGCCGGGCTACGGCATCGCCAAAAACTACTTCCGCAATGTGCCTGAACTATCGGTTGGATCGTGGAAGTTCCCATGGCCAGCCCCGATTGATACAACGCTGTTCTTCATCGAAGCTGACAGCCAGTAGCATTCGGATCACTTGAAATGTCATCCGCCAGACTTGTTTCTGAGCCTGGCGGATAATCCTTCTTTGTCAGCCTGTTCTTGAGGATGGACAAGTGGTCAGCGAGCGTCCAAACATTCTATTTTTGATGAGCGACCAGCATCGTGCCGACATCGCGGGATTCCAAGGTGATTCTGTGGTGCGGACACCGGTGCTTGACGAACTGGCGCGAACGGGTGCTGTCTTCAATAACGCTTATACGCCCGCTCCCATTTGCATTCCCGCCAGACAAAGCATGGCGGCCGGTCAGCTGCCACGGACTTGTGGCTGCGAGGTGTTCGGAGAAGACCTGGCATCAGGTCACATGACCTTTGCACGGCGATTGTCCCAATATGGTTATGCTACAGTGGCCTGCGGCAAACTGCACCATCTTGGTACAGACCAGATGCAAGGATGGACGCGCCGAATTGGTGATAGCATGGCTATACGGCACGATTATATTGAAGGGCGCAATCTCGGAGCGCTGCGTGATATTCCCCTTCCGACAGTGCATAAATGGTCGCAGGCTAAGGAAGTCAAACGTGCCGGCATAGGCAAGGGGCCCAGCACGAACGGGGCGGATGAGTACACGCTGACAGGCGCCCTGCGATTTGTGGAAAATTTCTTCACCGATCCATATTATGATCGCGCCACGCCAACACGCCCCTTGCTGCTGATGGTGAGCTTTACGCGGCCGCATGTGCCATTCCTCACCACCCACGACAAGTTCACTTATTATTTGAACCGCGTCACGCCTTATGTTGAGGAACGTGCTTTTGATCATCCATTTCTTGGTCTGGGGCAGGTCAGAGTGGGGGTTGATGTTACTGAACGTGAAATCCGGCGGGCGACGGCTGCGTATTATGGTATGACCGAGGAAATCGACGAAGACTACGGGAAAGTGCTCGCGGCACTTGAGCATGTTGGCCAGGATTTGGATGACTGGATCATCATCTACACCAGCGATCATGGCGAGTTATTGGGTGAGCATGCGCTCTGGGAGAAAACGAAGTTTTTCGAGGGTAGCGTCAAGATGCCTCTGATTATCCGTTTGCCCGGCGGCGCCAGCAGGGGACGGATAGTGGAAGAGAATGTCAACCTGTGTGACCTGTTTGCTACACTTTGCGAACTGGTCGACGTCCCTGTGGTCGAGGGGCTTGACAGCCGCAGCTTGGTGCCATTGCTCAACGGCGATGGCAGGAACTGGGACAACGAAACGGTTTCTCATTATGGTGGAACTCATCTTGGCCATGAAGATCATTTTGAGCGCTATGAGAACCTGATGATCAAGCGCGATCATCTCAAGTATCAGTATTATGGGCGGGAGATGCCCGAAGTCTTATTTGACCTGTCACAGAATCCGGAAGAAAACATCAACTTTGTTGATGATCCCCGTTACGCTAATTCGCTCGCCGATTTTCGCGCTCGCAGAGATGAACTGGGTTATGGACCGAACGCGGCTGCCGATTACAAAAACGCTGGCTATTAGACCTGTGCAATCGACAAGGCAAGCCTGAATCATGATTTGGTACATTGGGCGGCGAATCATTTATCTGATTCCAACGCTGCTTATCGTCTCGATTATTGCCTTTGTGGTGATTCAACTGCCACCAGGTGACTTCCTCGCGTCCCTTATCAGCAGCTCCAGCGAAACGGTTGATCAAGCCCAGGTTGATGCCTTGCGGGCTCGTTACGGGCTTGATGACCCGATTTACGTTCAATACTGGAAGTGGATCAGCGGCATTATTACCCGAGGAGACTTTGGTGATTCTTTTGAATGGAATCGACCCGTCAGCGACTTGATTTGGGAGCGCCTGGCTCTGACAATGGTTATTTCGCTGTTCACATTAGCGTTTGTATGGATGGTATCTATACCCATCGGCATTTACTCAGCCGTCAAGAAATACACCATAGGCGATTATCTTGTGACCGTAATCGGATTCATTGGTCTGGCGATTCCTAATTTTCTGCTGGCGCTGGTGCTGATGTACATTGCCTTCCGCTATTTTGGGCAAAGCGTTGGCGGTTTGTTCTCGCCTGAATATATCGATGCCGAGTGGTCGCTCAACCGTGTGCTCGACTTACTCAGCCACTTGTGGCTGCCCGTCATTATTCTTGGGACCGCAGGCACAGCAGCGCTCATCCGCGTGATGCGTGCGAACCTGCTGGATGAATTGTCGAAGCCTTATGTTGAAGCTGCCCGGGCACGCGGGCTGTCAGAACTAAAACTGCTTTTTAAGTATCCGGTCAGGGTCGCTTTGAATCCATTGGTGAGTGCGTTGGCCTGGGTCTTTCCGGCCCTGGTTTCGGGGTCAGCCATCACATCTATTGTGCTGAACCTCCAGACCACCGGCCCCCTTCTATATCGTTCATTGCAGTCTCAAGACATGTATCTTGCTGGCAGCCTCATACTGCTGGTCAGTGTCCTCACTATCATTGGTACCTTAGTGTCAGACATCCTTCTGGCGTGGATTGATCCCAGGATTCAGCTGCAATGACCAATGCGATAACGCACTCTCAAGAAGAGGCGCAGCCTGCCCCAACACCTGAAGCCGGATCAGAGACGCGGGTCATAGTCGCTAATCAATGGCAGTTGATCTGGTGGAAGTTCCGCAAACATCGGCTGGCGATGTTCGCTGGCGCGGTCACCATTCTGTTGTATGTGGTGACTGTATTTGCCGAATTTTTCGCGCCATACTCGGCACAGACATATAGCTCTGCCCGTATTTATTTGCCGCCGCAACGCATATACCTTTTTCAAGAGACAGAGTCGGGCTGGCGCTTCCATCCTCATGTCAATGGCTTCCAGGTGGAAATCGATCCCGAATCTTTGAAACGCACTTATGTGGTTGACAAAGAAACCTCCTATCCGATTGGCCTGTTTGTGCGAGGGGAGGAATATGAATTGTGGGGGCTGTTCGCGCTTGATGTGCATCTGATTGGCGCCAAGCAAGCTGGAGACCCCGTTCATCTGCTTGGGACAGATCGGCTAGGGCGTGACGTGCTGAGTCGAACGATGTTTGGCACAAGAGTGTCGATGTCAGTCGGTCTGGTGGGCGTTGGATTAAGTCTGTTTTTCGGCGTGATATTGGGCGGAATTTCGGGTTATTACGGGGGAGTGGTTGATAACTTGATCCAGCGCATCATCGAGATAATCCGATCTCTGCCGACGATCCCGCTCTGGATGGGTCTTTCAGCAGCCATCCCATTGACCTGGCCTCCGCTGCATGTCTATTTTGCAATCACCGTGATTTTGTCGTTAATTGGCTGGACAACCCTCGCCCGCGAGGTGCGAGGTCGGTTTTTGTCGCTCAAGACTGAGGACTTTGTTATCGCGGCGCGGCTGGATGGTGTACGCGAGATTCAAATCATCACCCGTCACATGGTGCCTTCAATGACGAGCCATATCATTGCCTCTGTCACGCTGGCCATACCTGGAATGATTCTGGCTGAAACGGCCCTAAGTTTCCTGGGCATTGGGCTAAGGCCGCCTGTGGTCAGTTGGGGCGTGCTGCTTCAAGAGGCGCAGAATGTGCGATCCATTGCTACAGCGCCGTGGCTGCTGTTCCCGGGCATTGCAGTTGTTGTTGCTGTATTAGCCATGAATTTTTTAGGAGACGGTCTGAGAGATGCAGCCGACCCATACCAAACTTAATCATAATGCCATAAGCAATAATGAGATTTTACTGGAAGTTAAGGATTTGAAGACGCATTTCTTTACCCATGAAGGCGTTGTCAAGGCCGTGGATGGGGTCAATCTCTCCCTGAAGCGAGGTCAGACGCTGTGTGTCGTAGGTGAATCAGGGTGTGGCAAATCTGCGACTGCGCGTTCGATACTTCGCATTGAACCCACCCCGGGACGGATTGTCTCTGGAGAAATTATCTTCCAGAGGCAAAACGGCAAAACGATCAACTTGGCTCAAACGAATCCTAGAGGGCGCGAAATTCGAAAGATTCGGGGAGGTGAGATTAGCATGATTTTTCAAGAGCCAATGACCTCACTGAGTCCGGTGCATTCCGTTGGAAATCAGTTAATGGAAGCCATTTTGCTTCATTTGCCGGTCAGCAAACAGGAAGCCCGCAAGCGAGCCATTTCCATGCTCGAACGGGTCGGCATTCCGCGGGCCAGTGAACGACTTGAGGCCTATTCTTTTGAGCTATCAGGCGGAATGCGCCAGCGTGCAATGATTGCCATTGCCCTCGCGTGCGAGCCTCAACTGCTCATTGCCGATGAACCTACAACTGCGCTGGATGTTACGACACAGGCAAACATACTTGACTTGTTGCGCGACATTCAACAGGAAAACGGACTGTCTGTCCTTTTCATCACACATGACCTTGGGGTTGTCGCAGAGATTGCAGATGAAGTTGTGGTGATGTATCTCGGGCGTGACGTTGAAAGTGGGGATGTTGATTCCATATTCTATGACCCCAAGCATCCTTACACGCGGGCGCTCCTTCAATCCATTCCTCAGTACGGCGGTCGCAGGAAGGAGAGATTGTATTCTATAATCGGATCGGTTCCTCATCCCTTTGACCGCCCGCATGGTTGTTCCTTTCATCCGCGCTGTGATGCCTTTATGGATGGACACTGTAACAGAATAGACCCGCATCGTCATATTATCAGCCAGGAACGCAGTGTCCGCTGCCTGCTTTATTCCGAGTTGGATGGACAGAGGTATGATAAGGATATGCCAAGTTGAACATACATGCTGAATCTAACCAGGCAGCCAGTAGCAAGCGTCCGCTACTGGAAATCCGCAATCTTCACATGAATTTCCCGATTAAGCGTGGAATCTTTCGCCGCACGGTGGGTTTCCTGAAGGCTGTCAATGATGTCAGCTTCAATATCTTTTCCGGAGAAACCTTGAGCCTGGTGGGAGAATCCGGCTGTGGCAAGACGACAACCGGGCGCTGTATTGTCCGCGTGTATGAGCCTACATCGGGTCAGATTCTATATAAGACAGAAGAGCACGAAGCTGTTGATTTAGCGCAACTCAACAATCAGGCACTAAGACCGTACCGCCGCGAAATTCGCATGATCTTTCAGGATCCATTTTCCTCATTGAACCCGCGTCTTCCCATTGTTCAAATTGTTGGCGAACCGCTGAAAGCAAATCGTATAGCCAGTGGAGCAGAACTGGAAGATCGGGTAGTGTCCTTATTGAAACGTGTTGGATTGCGCCCTGAGTATGTACGGCGGTATCCACATGCCTTCAGTGGTGGAGAACGTCAGCGAATTGGTATTGCGCGTGCGCTTGCCTTAAATCCTCGCCTTGTTGTCGCGGATGAAGCCGTTTCTGCCCTGGATGTATCGGTACAGGCGCAAATACTGAATCTCTTGCAGGACCTGCAGGAAGAGTTGCACCTGACCTACTTGTTCATTGCGCATGACCTTAGCGTCGTGGAACACATCAGCCATCGTGTTGCCGTGATGTATGTCGGCAAAATCGTTGAGCTGGCGAGTACTGAGGAGATCTTCGCCAATCCACTGCACCCTTACACGGAAGCGCTGCTGTCGGCAGTCCCAAAGCCTGATCCACGACTGCGGAATAAAGGCAATCGAATTCGCTTGGAGGGTGAAGTCGCTGATCCGAGTCATCCTCCAAGCGGATGCTATTTTCACCCGCGATGCCGTTATGCCCAAGAGCGCTGCCAGCATGAAGAGCCGGCAATCCGTGAAGTTGGACGTAATCATTGGGTGGCATGTCATTTTGCCGAGGAACTTGAATTGCGCGGAAATGAACTCAAGGTCTGATTGTGTTGTCAATTTAATTTCACATCAGATGTATGTTGCTATTTACCTCAATTCAGGGTATAATCAGAGTTGCATCGAGACTTGGGGAGCTTATCATTAGGCTGAGAGGGTGCGCTGTGTCGCACCGACCCATATACCTGATCCAGTTAATGCTGGCGTAGGGATGTCCAGGAAACATTGGTTTCAGCCACCCCTGTTCATACCCCGGCAGGGGTGTTTTTAATATCAGGATCCCAAGCTGCCAAGTCTCATTGTTTATAGTTATGTTAATAATGATGGGAGTTCTTTATGATTTTGCGAATCGTCCTGGCAGTTTTCGTCATTGTCTCTGCTGTCTCCGCCGTCTGGGCGCAAGACCCGCCAACAGTCGTCCTGGTCACGCATGACAGTTTCGCCATCTCCGAAGCGACAGTAACCGCCTTTGAAAATGAAAGCGGCATGACGCTTGAAATCCTGCGGGCAGGGGATGCCGGGCAGATGGTCAACCAGGCAATCTTGACCAAGAACAATCCACTCGGCGATGTTTTGTTTGGCATCGATAATACTTTCTTGAGTCGTGCTTTAAGTGCCGATATTTTTGATCCTTACGAGTCTTCTCAACTGCAATATGTCGCCGCGGAGTTCATTCCTGACGATACCAACCGCGTCACGCCAGTTGATTTTGGCGATGTCTGCCTGAATTTTGACATCGGCTATTTCGCAGAAAACGAAGTGGCATTGCCGACAAGCCTGCTGGAATTAACCCAGGCCGAGTATGCCAGCTTGCTGGTTGTAGAAAATCCGGCGACCTCGTCGCCTGGCTTGGCGTTTTTGCTGGCAACCATCGCTCAATTTGGCACGGAAGGCGAATACACCTTCCTGAATTATTGGGAGGATTTACGGCGCAACGATGTGCTGGTGGTTGATGGCTGGACGGAAGCCTATTATGGCGAGTTCAGCGCACCAGGGCGCGATACTGGAACGCGACCGCTGGTGGTGAGTTATGCCAGCAGCCCGCCAGCTGAAGTTCTCTTTAGCGAATCGCCCGACGAGGGACCTTTTACTGGCGCCATTACCTCTGAAAATATGTGCTTTCGCCAGATTGAATATGTGGGCCTTCTGGCGAATGCCAGCAATCCTGAGGGCGGCCGACTTTTGGTGGACTTTATGCTTGGCGTCACCTTTCAGGAAGACATCCCTCTAAATATGTTTGTCTTCCCGGTGGTCGAAAATATCGAACTGCCGCCATTGTTTCAGGAACTGGCGCAGATTCCGGAAATGCCCGCCAGCCTCGACTATGACAGCATTGAAGCCAACCGCGAAGCCTGGATTCAAGCCTGGAGCGAGGTGATGCTGCGCTAATGCGATGGTTTCTGCGCGGATGGCATCTTATTTATGTTGTGCCATTATTATTCGCAGGGCTGTTTTATGTCTATCCACTGCTGACTCTGTTTGACATCAGCTTGCGTCCCGATGGGGTTCTTGACCTGTCAGCGTTTATTCGCCTGTTTTCGACAGATTATTACATCGGGACGCTACTGTTCACCATTTATCAGGCGGTGCTTTCCACAGCTGCAACCCTTGTCCTGGCTTTGCCATGCGCTTATGTTGTGGCTCGATACCGCTTCGCTGGCAAATCGCTGCTCTTGTCCCTGGCGACGCTCCCTTTCGTTCTGCCAACTGTTGTGGTTGCCTTGGCGTTTATGTCCCTGTTGGGTCGGCGCGGCTTGCTGAATGACCTTCTGGTCACGCTTTTTTCTCTCGATTACTCCCCGATTCAACTGGAGCGAACGCTGGCGATTGTGATTATCGTGCATGTGTTTTATAACTTTGCGATTGCGCTGCGGATTATCACAAGCTATTGGTCGACGCTCGGTTTCGAGACGGAAGAGGTGGCGCGGACGCTGGGAGCAGATGAGTGGACTGTGTGGCGCGACATCCGCTTGCCACTCATCCGTCCCGCCTTGTTCTCGGCAGGCTTGCTGGTGTTCATTTTCACCTTCACCAGTTTTGGCGTCGTCCTTATCCTGGGCGGAATTCGTTTTGCGACGCTTGAAGTTCAAATCTACTATCAAGCTATTAACATCTTCAATCTCCCTTTGGCGGCGGCACTGTCCCTCGTTCAAATTGCGGTCATGTGCCTGATGATGGTCTTGTACACGCGCTCACAAAGACAGGTGCGCTCTTCGCTTGAAAGCAGCGCCTCGATTGCCCGGCCTATCAAAACAAAGCGTGAACGACTGATTGTGGGCGCTGCCCTTATCTTCATGTGCCTGCTGTTATTCACACCCTTGCTGGCATTGATTGTCCGCTCCCTTTGGACGGGGGAGGGGCTGGATGTGACCAATTTTCTGGAGCTTGCCGAAAGGTCGCGCGGGTCGCTGCTGTTTATCCCACCCATCGAGTCCATCTGGAACTCCCTGCGCTTTGCGCTGCTGTCGATGCTTTTGGCGCTGGGGCTTGGCATCATCGCATCGTTTATGATTCATCGCGGCACCTGGTTATCCAGGATTGCTGACCCCTTGTTTATGCTGCCTCTGGCGACCAGCGCCGTGACGCTTGGCTTTGGCTTTGTGGTTGCCCTTGACGAACCGCCACTCAACTTGCGTGCCTCATGGCTTATCATCCCGATTTCGCATACGCTGGTAGCGCTCCCTTTTGTGATTCGCAGCGTTCTGCCCGGCCTAAGAGCCATTCCACCTTCCATTCGTGAGGCGGCACAAGTCTTGGGCGCCAGGCCGCTTGACCTGCTGCTGACAGTCGATTTCCCGCTAATCAATCGCGGCATCGCCGTAGGGGCGACTTTCGCCTTCACTGTCAGCATGGGAGAATTCGGCGCTTCGCTGTTTATCGCCCAGCGAGAATCAGTGACCATGCCGGTCGTCATCTACCGCCTCATCGGGGATCCAGGACTGGCATCATACCGTCAGGCGCTGGCAATGAGCGTGATGCTGATGTTGGTCTGTGCCATCGGTTTTATCGTCATTGAACGGGTTCGGGCTGTCGGCACAGGTGAATTCTGATGCTGGTTGTTGAGCGTGTCTCACATTCGTATGAACAGGTCGCATCCCTGCGCGATGTCTCGCTTCGAGTTGAAAAGGGAGAGATTCTGTGTTTATTAGGGCCGAGTGGCTGTGGCAAGACAACCCTGCTGCGCATCATCGCGGGACTGGAAACGGACTTCCAGGGCAAAATCTCGTTCGATGGTCAGGATTTGCGTCAGGTGCCAGTGCATGAGCGTGGGTTCGGATTGATGTTTCAGGACTTTGCCCTGTTTCCGCACATGTCAGTCGAAGACAATGTTGCCTATGGCTTAAAACGTCATCGAGTGGCAAAAGGCGAAAGGCAGAACCAAGTTCAGTCCATGTTGCATCGCGTGGGCTTGGCTGGGTTCAATCGCCGAGATGTCGCCGCGCTTTCTGGCGGGCAAAAACAGCGGGTTGCCCTGGCACGAAGTTTGGCGCCCGGCCCCAGGTTTCTGATGTTGGATGAGCCTCTGGGTTCTTTGGATGCGCTCTTGCGCGACCGACTGGCTGTCGAGTTGCGTCAGATTATTAAAGCGGACGGTTTGAGCGCTATCTATGTCACTCACGACCATCAAGAGGCTTATGCCATTGCCGACCGCATCGCGGTGATGAATGCCGGGTCCATCCAGCAGCAGGACAGCCCTTTCGATTTGTACCATCATCCGCGGACAGAATTTGTCGCTCGCTTTCTTGGTTTGCGCAATATCTTTCGCCGCGATGACAATCCGCTTGCGCGAACTCTCGCGCGGCAAGCTGGCCCCGCGCTCTCGCCATTTGACGTCTTCCTGATACATCCTGCGGGAATTCACCTGCACCATCAGCCCAAGAAAGCGTCACTGGAATTGTCTGGTCGGCTTGAAAGTCTTGTTTTTCGTGGCGACCATAGTGAAGGCATCGTGATATTGCCGAATGAGATGCGACTGTCGCTGATTGTCCGCGGCATCCAGGCGGACATGGGGGCTGCGGTCAAAGTGTTTATCGCGCTGGATGCCATTAAACCTCTGACCCAACTATAAAAACCTGAAAGCCCGACATCCCCTGTACGAAGTTCCGCGCCAATCGTTATAATTCTGAGATGAAAACCATCATTGGGGGAAGCATTATGCCAAGGGCATTGTTTAGCGTATCCAATAAAACGGGCATCGTCGATTTTGCTGCCGAACTGGTTGCGCGGGGGTGGGAGATTGTCGCCAGCGGCGGCACGCGGCAAACCCTCATCCAGGCCAATCTGCCGGTGACAGGTGTTGAGCAAGTTACCGGACAGCCTGAAATGCTTGGCGGGCGCGTCAAGACCCTGCATCCGGCGATTCACAGTGGCATCCTTGCCCGCGACCATGAGGCGGATTTGCAGGAGCTTGCCAAGTTTGGATTTGCGCCCATGAACCTGGTTGTCTGTAATCTGTATCCCTTTAGCGAAACGGTCAAAACAGCCGATGTCAGCTTGCAGGCTGCGCTAGAGCAGGTTGATATTGGCGGCGTGACGCTGCTGCGGGCTGCTGCCAAAAATTTCCTGCGTGTGACGGCGATTTGCGACCCCGAGGATTATTCCCGCGTCATCAAGGCAATCAACACAGTCGGACAAACAGACATCGACCTGCGGCGTGAGCTTGCCATCAAGGCATTTGCCCACACGCGCGATTACGACCAGGCCATTCATGCTTGGCTCTGTGATTCGGATATTCCTGCGCTGGCAGATAATGCCGTCCCAGAGGGCATCTCGATAGGTGTGCAGCGAAGCAACGAACTTCGATATGGCGAAAATCCACATCAGGCTGCGGCGTATTATTCGCGGCGTGGCGATGAAATGCCCTTGGGAGCAGAGCAGTTGGGCGGCAAACAGCTTTCCTACAACAACATTCTGGATGTGGATGCAGCCTGGCGTGCCGTCAGCAGTTTTACGGGACCGACCGCTGTCATTGTCAAGCATCTGAATCCGACTGGCATAGCGACTGCCGAGTCCATCACAGCTGCCTTCCCTCCTGCGCTTGCCTCGGATTCCCTGTCGGCCTATGGCGGTATTATCGCGGTCAATCAAGAGGTGGATGAATCCTTTGTGGCTGCCTTGGGCTCACTTTTTGTGGAAGCCATTATCGCACCTGCCTTTTCCCTTGAAGCGATTGCCCAACTCCGCCGCAGGCGCAAGAATTGCCGTCTCTTGCGAATGCCCTATCCTTATGATAGCGGCGGTCTTGAAATTCGGACGGTCATGCGCGGCCTGCTGGCACAGCGATACGACATGGGCGACCCGAAAAATAAAACGATGAAAACCGTCAGCGAGCGAGTTCCCGATTCCCATGAATTGGCGTCCCTTCATTTTGCCTGGAAAGCCGTTCAGCATGTTAAATCGAATGCGATTGTTCTGGCACAAGGCAGCCGAACGGTTGGCATTGGCGGCGGCTTGCCCAGCCGCGTTGATGCCGTCAATCTTGCCATTCAAAAATCTGGCGGCGAGTCACACGGAGCGGTGATGGCATCGGACGCTTTCTTCCCCTTTCCGGATAGCATCGAATCAGCAGCGCGTGCCGGTGTCAGGGCTGTCATTCAACCGGGCGGTTCGATTCGTGATGCGCAGATTATTAAGGCTGCCGATGCTCACGGGCTGGCGATGATATTCACCGGCAGCCGTCACTTTCGGCATTAACCCAAATCATCATCATCGCCCGCTTTGAATTTGCCACTGATAAAGGGGATTTCGCCTTTTTCCCAGGCAACCAGCAGCGGCACCGCCGTGAAGATGGATGAATAAGTGCCAGACAAAAGACCGATGAACAAAATCGCAATAAACTGCTTCACAGTTTCGCCGCCAAACAAGAGAATGGCAATCATAATGAAAAATGCGTTAAGCTGTGTTGCCAGTGAGCGGTGAATGGTTTCCCAGATGCTGCGATTGACAATGGTTTCATACGGCTCGCCAAGATGCTTGGGGATGTTTTCACGGATGCGGTCAAAGACAACGATGGAATCCTGAACCGAAAATCCGACCACTGTCAAAACAGCCGTCAAAAACAGCGCGTCAATTTCCCAACCCAAGAGCAGGCCCATCAATGACATGACACCCATCACCACCAGGATGTCATGAATCATGGCAGCGATGGCGCAGACGCCGTAGCGGATGGCATTTGGCACTTGGCGAAATGCAATGACGATGAAGCCGGTAATCACCAGAGCAGCAACAGCCACCGCCGCCAGCGCCGACCGCGTAACCTCTTGACCGATAGTCGCCGAGACGGTTTCGACGCGGAAACTGTCGCGGTCAATCGGCGAAAGTTCGCCCAGACGAGCCAGAATGTCGTTGGTCACGCTCACATCGTGGAAACCCGCGCGAACTGACCATCGGTAATCCTGGACAGCGCCGATTTGCTGGATGATGATGTTGTCATCTCCAATGGCGGCAAAGACAGCTCGCAAGCTGTCTTCAGTCGCGCCCGCGCCTTCAAACTGGAGTTCGTAGATGCTGCCGCCGAGGAAATCAATGCTCAGGCGAAAGGGCGCACCAGTGGAAAGCGTCGAATAAATCATAATCGCCAGGCCAGGAACAATCACCAGCGCAGACAGCAGGAAGAACCAAGTCCGTTTTTCTACAATAGCAAACATCGTGCTGTTCCCCCTCTACGCGCCCAGCAGCGCCCGATTATTTTCGATAACATGACGAAAGCCGCTAACGATGATGTACAGGAAGGTGCGTGTCACGATAACCGCGGTGAACAGATTCAGGACCAGACCGATGGCAAGCGTCACCGCGAAACCGGCGACAATGCTGGCGCCGGGGGTCTGCCCGAACATGAACAGAATGCCGCAGATGATGATGGTGGACAGGTTGGAGTCGCGGATGGAAGTCCAAGCGCGGTCAAACCCCGCCTGCAAAGCCTCATCCAGCGGCAGCCCGGCGCGCAGTTCTTCTTTAATCCGCTCGAAAATCAGGATGTTGCCATCAACTGCTGTGCCAATGGAGATGAGAAAGCCGGTGATGGCTGGCAGCGTCAGGGTAACTGGCAGCAGCTTGAAAATGGCGATATTCAAAAAGATGAACACAATCAGAGCGAAGTCAGCCGCCAGCCCTGGCAGGCGATAATAAACCAGCATGAATGCCAGCACGACCATCACGCCAATGATGCCTGCCTGCACACTCAAGCGCACCGATTCTTGCCCCAGGGTCGCGCCGACTTCGTGCGTGCTTTCGATGCGCAGGGGAATCGGCAGCGCACCCGACCGCAGCTGCAAAGCAAGCGTTGTCGCTTCTTCTTCCGAAAACTGTCCCGTTATGACACCGCCATCGGACAACTGCGCCTGAATGGTGGGCGCGGAAAGCACTTCGCCATCCAGAACAATCGCCATCGGCTCGCCAATTCGCTCCAGCGTGAAATTGCCAAACACACCTTGATAATCTGGCTTGATTTCAAAGTTAATCATCCACTGCGGGCTGCCGCTTCCCTGTGCCGGCGCCAGCACCGCACTGGCTGCCTGCAAGCCGGCGCCAGTCATCACTGTGCGGAAGGGCAGGCCCGTCACTGGATGAGCCAGACGGTCTGCGAATGGGTCGTCCTCTTCCGCACTAGCGTTCTGCTGCATCTCGACCTGTTCGCTGGTCACAATCTCCGCACCGACATAACTGCGCACCTGTGCGCCGAGACCGCCAAAATCCACAAACTCCAGCAGGGCGGTTTGCTGAATGGTGGCGATGGCCTGTTCGGGGTCGCGCACGCCGGGCAGCTCGACCAGAATGCGGTCGCGTCCTTGAACCTGCACAGTCGCTTCGGTCAGTCCCAGTGCATTGACCCGCCGTGATACATTGTTCGCTGTTTCGGAGAGATCATCCAGCGAGAAGTTCTCTGTCGGGATGTCCGCCTGCAAGAGAACCCGCAGGCCGCCCACCAAATCCAGCCCCAGGCTTTGTGTGATGTTCAGCACAAAGTCGTTTTCGCCATCGCCATTGAAATCCATTTCCAGGTTTTCGGTGCATTTCAATTCGCTTGGCTCATCTGCTGCGAGTGCCGCGCAGGCATCTGCCTGGACGCCTTTGAACGCTGGCGGAGTCGCAATCCAGATGCAGAACAAAGTCAGCAAAACAATCAAAACAAGCCATCGAGCCTGTTTGCTCATAGCCGCCTGCCTTTCATTCACCAATCTTTAGGTCGATATTTGCTCGGACTGCTGGGCTTCGATTCCCAGTTTGGCGTTGTATGCGATTTCCTTGGGTACATAAACCTGCTGCAAAGCCGCTGTAATCAGTCTGATGGTCACGCCGTCCGCGATTTCGACGTAGGAGATGCCTTGAGCGACATCAATGTCAATGATTTTGCCGATGAGACCGCCATAAGTGACGATTTCGTCGCCGACATGAAGTGAACGCACCACTTTTTGCTTGTGACGGAAGGCACGCTGTTTCGGGAAGATGAACATCGTCCAGTATCCACCCAGCACCAGAGCAAGGATTGCAAACACCAAGACAAATTCTAACATTGAGCTTTTCCTGTGAGTTTCGCACTGTAGCTATTATAATGGCGCACAAGACAAGAAACCAGTGTCGCAATAACCTGCTTGACCATTTCCCAAAAGAACCCTACAATACCGAGGTGAATCAACTCGGTCAATTCATCAGGAAAATATCATGCGCCAATCATTCAAGGCAATACTCGCTTCCATCGTTGTTTTGACGCTTGCATGGATGCTGAAATCCAATTCCAGCTTGGCTGGCGACATTATCCTGACCCACAATGCGGGGAGCGAAAATTCGGTCTTTTTCATCGAGGGCGAGCCTTCGCTGGTCATCAATGGCTTTGATATTTCGCCCTACGCTCACCAACTGCCGATTGCGCTGGATGCCGTCAGCATCTCGGTCGACCGCCCCGTGCCGGGCGCGAAGGTCGAACTGGTTGTCTACCAGGACGCCAATGGCGGCTCGCCGGTGGATGCGACCCTGGTTTATCGTCAATCCGTCAGCATCAATCAAGCTGGCTTCAATCGGATTATCCTCGCTAATGCCGCGGTTGTCACCGAACCTGTTGTCTGGGTGGGTTTTTATCTGCCAGTTGGATTTCGTTTCAATGCCGACAACTCTGGCTCGTCGGTATTGACGTATTGGGCTTGGTCGCAAGGCGGCAGCCTGAATGTGGAGTCCCTTTCAAGTGCGCCAGTATTGGGCCCTGGCGACGGGTCGGAGCCAGTCGGCATTGATATGCAGGGGGTTGCGCGGATTACTGCCGAACTGCGAGAGCCGATTTACACGGAAATGGAGTCCGATTCGATGCTTGGCACGCAGCTGGTTGCGCAGGATGAACAGGATACCTCCATCTTGCAGGTGTATCCTTACTGCGGCGACCTGCTCTATGACCCTGAAGACATTGCCATCACTTCTGAATCCTCATTCACGATTCACTGTGAGGTTGCCAACGAGTTTGTAGCGCCAACCGAGGTTGTTCATCCCGATGGGCATTTTCTTGACGTACAGCGAGCAGGACACCTTTTCAAGCTGGATGCGCAGATTAGCGAAGAAGAGCGGGTGGCGGGCGCTGTCGGCACATTGCCCTTTCCGGTCACACATTGCATCAGCATTAGGCCCGAGGACCTGGAATCAGCGGTGATTGCCGAAGCCCGCGGCATACCGGAACGCTGGCATGTTCTGCCGTCGGTGCGCTTTGGCGACTTGGTCTGCGCCGAAATCACACAGGCCAGCTACCTGTCCTATTTCCTGCCGCGCACCGAAAGCTCGCCGCCCAATGTCAATCTGGTGCTGGGCTGGAGCAATGTCAAGCCGCATCCGATTGAATGTGGCTTGCCCACTTTCATCGAGATACCGGCAATCAACACCGGACAAAGCTGGTTTTCCACCGATTCCGGTTATGTCGGGTTTATCGTTGAGGATATTCATGTCCGCACGGGCACCGTCACCAGCGCCATCGAAATTCAAATCGAAACCTCGCAATTAGGTCCTGGCAGGCGTCATCTGGTGGTCTTGGGCCCACTTTATGTGACGACCTACGTGCATGAACTGCATCGCTTGCAGGTGCGGGTTGATTTTGATGAGCAGGTTGAGGAAACCAATGAAGACGACAATATCTGGTTCACCGAGTATATTCTGAACAATGCCGCCGGGAGCAGCCGCTGCTTCCCGACATCCTGGCTGACGGCAACGCCTGACCCGGCTACTGTGGGCGACTTCTGCTTTGTCAGTCAACCCCAATATCGCGGAGATGACCAAATCAGGATGACCTACTCGTCAGCATGTGAGATTGTGGAGTTTCGGAGTGGTACTGTACCACAGCGTGAAAACATCGAGTTCGAGGTGCGCGGCTGTAGGATATGGGTGCAGGTGGAAGTTGTGGGACAGAAAGTCACCGTGCTGTATCGAAGAGGCGATGATCCTGGCTGCAAATGGCGGCACTATCGTCAGACTGTAGAACAGGGTGATGATAAAATACATCGGTTGATTATTGATAACGATGGAGGCCGGGCACCAGAGGCAACAGAGGAAGGATAAAATATGAACGGAACGCACAAGAACTTGAGGAGCATCCATGCGTATTATAACCAATAAAAAGCTGGCGCGGCGTAATCGGAAAATCACGAATTATCTGTTCTTTGGGACTTTTGGAGCCTTGATTTTGGGCTTCATTGTCATCAATTCTTCGCTCTTCACCGGCGAAGCGCCCGATACCCTGACGCTGCTGCTGCAAACGGCTGTGCTTCCGGTCGCCTTTGTCCTGACGGTCATTTCGGTGCGGATGACCAATCTTTGGGCGCGGGTGCCGCGCCCGGAAAAAGCGATTGAAGCCGGGCTGAAAGGCCTAAGCAACAAGAGCATCCTGTATAACTATTATCACTTTCCCGCCCGCCATGTGCTGATTTGTCCACAGGGTGTCTATGCCATTGTCACGCGCTGGCACGACCAAGAGTTCACCATTAAGGATGGCAAGTTCCACAGCAAACGCAATATCCTTAGCAAGTTCTTTTCAGCCATCCGCTTTGATGGCGTCGGCAAGCCCTTCCGCGATGCTGAATATGCTCGTGAACAGGTGCAGGCGGCCATAGACGAAATCTCGCCTGAAGTTGAAGTGCAGCCGCTCATCGTATTTGTTGACCCGTCCGCCCGACTCAATATGGAAGACGAAGTGGAAACGCCGGTGCTTTTTGCTGACCCTAAGCTGAAGCCGAACCTCAAAGATTACCTGCGCGATGTCAAGCGCCAAATCGACGCCGAAGACAGCGACAGAAAAAACGCCAGCCTGATGCCGCTCAGTGATAAGCAAATCGAAGCCTTCGAGGAAGCCACCCTATAGCAATGTCCCGCGCCCGATTGCTGCTGCTCCTTGTTCCCGTCATTTGGCTCGGATTCGGGTTGCGGCTTCACGATTTGGCTGCTGTCCCGCTGAGAGGCGACGAGGCTTTCAGCGCTCTCTACTGGGCAGACATGCCCCCCAGCGAGTCCTTGACCACGATTGCTCCGATTGAGCCGCATCCGCCTTTGAACTATTTGCTGTTTCACCTTTGGAATCGCTTGATTGGCGGGATAGACTCTCCTTTTGCCCTGCGGTTTCTGGATGTGCTTGGCAATATCTTCGGTCTTTCCGCCATGTTTGCCTTGGGCTGGCGCCTGTCGGGCGAAGTGGCGGTTGGATTGGCTGCCGCCTTGATGTGGGCGCTGCATCCCTTTGAAGTTTGGCACAGTCAGGATTTCCGCAATTATGCCATCTGGGCTGGGCTAAGCGTGACTGCCCTGTGGCTGGGGCTCCGTTTGATAGACCATCCCCGGCGGATGAACGGGTGGCTTTATGCCCTCGCTGCCAGCCTGAGCGCCCTTGTTTTTTACACCGAATTGTTTATGATCTTCGCCTTGGCGATGGCTGCTATTGCTTTGCGGAGGACGAATCGCACCTTTACGCTGCGTTTTCTGGCATTGCAAACGGCCATTGTCGCCGTGGTCATGGCTGCTTTCCTCATCTTGCAGGGCGGCCTGCTGGCTGGCGGTAGTTATGCTGGCAATCTCGATTCGTTTTCGGCTTCCGATTATCTGACGCAATTTATACCCGCATTAACCCTGGGTGATACCATTCCATTTGAGTTATCGTCTGTCTGGGTTATCTTGTGTTTCGCGGTGGCGCTGTTTGCCCTCGTCATTGCAGGACAATCCAAACAGCAAATCCTTTTCATTGCCCCCTTGGCGGTTTTGCCCTTGCTGTTGCTTGGGCTGGCATCTTTACGCATCAGCGTCTTCCATCCGCGCTATGTTCTGGCAGCGGCGCCTGCCTTCATCCTTTTGTTTTCGCTGGGCGGCTGGCATTTGGCAGGTCACATCTGCAAAATCATTCCCGCCAGCCGCAGCCTGCTGCTGTTCTGCCTGCTGCTGCCCTGGTTTGTTCTGGCTGTCATCACCCTGGACAATTATTTCAATCATCCCGCCGCACGCAAAGCGCCCGCCTGGGACGAGCTTGGCGGCTTCCTGAACAAGCGTGTGAATGAAAGTGATTTGGTCATACAGTTATCCGCGGATGCCGCCTTTGGCTATTATTATGACGGTTCGGCAAGAGATATTGCCTTGCCGATTTCGCCCTCACAGCCTGCCAGCGAAATTGTGGCGACCTTGAGCGCCGCGCAAAGCGAGTATGACAGCATTTATGTGGTTTCCAATGCGATATCCGACTGGGGCAATGCGGATGTCGTCGAGAACTGGATGAGCGCCAACATGCAGGCGGTGCGGTTATCGAGCGCGTCTGGCTTGGGAATACGGCAGTACAAGAATTGGGATGTGGCGCATGACCGTTTCGGTACGGGGCTGGTGCAGTTTGAAGGGACGGTCGAGCTTTTGGGCTACGATTTTTTCAGCGAGCCACTCCCAACTGGTGAATTGCTGCTTTGGCTGTACTGGCAGCCGCTTTCCCAGACCGCGCAATCCTTGAAGTCCTTTGTGCATGTCATCCCTGAAGTCAATCCGGAGGGCATCGGGTCGCAAGATGACCAGTTTCCTCAGGAAGGCAGGCGGGATTCAACCACCTGGCAGGTGTCTGATGTCTATCGAGAGGTTTATTATCTGCCGACAGATTCACTTGCCCCCGGCAGCTATCGCCTGAAGGTTGGCTGGTACGACCCTGTGTCCGGCGTCCGCCTGCTGACAGATGAGGGCGATGAACTGTTTGAGCTTGCTGTCTTGACTTATCCCTGAAGGCGGTCAGCTTTTAAGGCCTTATTGGCTCATCCATTCGAAGACGCGCCAGTTGCCCTGCCCGCCTGCATAAACATAACTCCCATTGGCATGGAGCCGTGCGATGGACACGCGCCACAGAATGATATGCGTCTGCCCGTCTTTGGGGACAAAATCATCCCGCAAAACAAGCGCATTGGCACGAGTAACCTGCTGCATGGTTTGTCCAGTTGTTTGATTCGTCAACTCAATCAGATATTCATCGGCATCATCCAATCCGCTCACGCCTACCCACTGGAGCGCAAAAGCGCCTGGCGGCATGACCGCGCCATCAGGCGGGTACAGCAGCTGCGGCGCCAAGGGAGTTGGCGTAGGCGTGGCGGTTTCGCTGCCAGAGGGGGTGGGTGTGCGGCTTGGCAGCGGCGTCGGCTGTGGCACCTGGATGCACTGACCGATTCGAATGGTCGGGTTGCAGTCGGGGCCGCCGCTCTTTTTGGTGAACTCACATCCAAACCAGTTGAGCTCGGGATTTAATTGGCTAAGGATTTCCAGTGTGGTATCAAATTCGAGGGCGATGCTGACCAGCGAATCGTCAGGCTCAACCTCATGGCATCCCACGACTGCGCCTGATGCCAGTAAGGCGCCAGTTGTATCGTCTACTCCGATAGTCGCCAGCAAAGCCTGCGTCGCCTGCGAGCCGACTGCGGTTGATGTGGCTGTTGGGCGTGGAATCAGAATCGTGCTGCCCGGCGGCGGCAAAATGTCTATGCTGCGGATATTGTCATTGAGCGCCACGACGGCCTGCGCGACAGTGGGTTCGTAGCTGTAGCCGTGCTGCGGAAGCTGGATGATGTAATAGAGTGTGTCGCCTTCACGGATGACATACTCGAAGGGGCCGGGTGTTGCGCTTGGCAGGGGCGTTCTTGTCGGCGGCTGGGCTGTGCGAGTTGCCGTTGCTGGAATCGGGGGACTTTCTGTTGTGGATTGGACAGCAGGTGTCAAAGTGGGTATGGCGGTTTGAGATGGACGCTGTGTGGCGCTGGCGCGAACAGTCGGCGTTGCGACCGGATTGGGTGTGTTGATATTGCAGGCTGACAGCGCCAATAACAGCCAGGCAATGAATAGAAATGGCGGTCTCATGGGTGGCTTTCTCCTGTGGCCTGCCAGACGAATGTGCGCGTCTCGGTCGAAAACAGGGTGTCGTTGGTTTCCGTATCGACCACGCTGACCTGCCAAATGTAACTGTGGCGCTGCGAATCGCGTGCCTGCCATTCTGGCGGCAGTATCAAGAAGAGGTCACGGGTATCTGCGGTGAATGATTTGTCCGAGTTCGCATCCGACACCGCCACGCGATAGACCTCATGCTCTGCCAGACTGCCAGTTGTCACCCAGCGCAGGGTCACTTGCTCCAGCCTGCCGAAGAATGCCTGGTTGGGAGGGCTAATCGCATGGGGCAGGTTGAAGGTGAGGGAGGCTATTGGAGTTGGCGTCTCGCTCCCCGACGAAGTCGGCACCAGCGTTAAGGTCGGCGTCGGCGCCGGGACGCGCATTTGCTGACCCCGGTATAAACTCACGATGCAATCCGGTCCCCCATAAACCATACCAAAATCACAGCGAGCGAAGTCGATTTCCGGGTTCAAATCCGACAAGACTTTCGCAGTGGCATCATATTGGTCGGCAATGACAATCATGTTTTCGTCCGGCTTGACCACATGCCACATCACGCCTGGCAAGAGAGTCGCTGTCGCTGTGGGGGCAAAGGGGTCAAAGGAAAGCGGGATTAATCCGACGGTTTGCGCCGCACTGCCAAGGGCATTTGCCGCGGATTCAGGGGGGGCGGTCGCGCTTGCCTGGGGGTCTGCTGTCGGGCTTGGAGGGGGGACGACGATTTCCTGACCGATTTGAATGCGCGTTTCATTGGCGATGCCATTTAATGCCACCACAGTCGGGATGATGTCGCGGGTGTTATAACCGCATCGGATGACGATGTGAATCAGCGTGTCACCCGCGTTGACTCGCTGAATGCAGGGCGCTGGCGTATGGGTATTCGTGGCTGTTGGGGTCAAGGTAGGCTCTGGCGTGTTGGTTGCGGTGGGTGCGCTCCAGGTCACAGTCGGCAGAATGGCGCGTGCCGGGCTGGCAATCGGGGTTGCGGTGTTCAGGCTTGCCCCTGTGTTCTCTGCGGAAGGCGCAATCAACCGAATAGCTATTGCAATTCCCAGCAGGAGGCAGGCGATAAAAATGATGGCGGTTAATACATGCCCGGTAACATGGACTGAACCCTCAAACAAGTCGGTCTCGCCGTGACGATAATCGTAGCGCAGGGGCGGCGGACTGCCGTTCCCTTGCCCAGCCTGCGGTTCAATCTGGGCGATTGTCGTGCCGCAGTTGGAGCAAAGGGCAGCATTCCGATGATTATGCGCCTCGCAAATCGGACAAACTTTATAGGCTTCGGGCAATCATCATCCTTTTTCATAAGCGCTCGCAAAGCGGAGAGAGCGCTGTCTTGCGTGAGTGTGGGATTGCTTTTCGCCCCCGCCGTGCGGGCTTGCGGCTGGTTTCAATTAGCTACCCTATTATACGGACGCTTCAGCCAGAGTTCGAGACTGGATGGCTGCTACGCCGCTATTGGCACAGTTTTGACAGGCGCTCTTCGATTTGGGAACTGGCTGACTGCAAATCGGTGAGGCGGTCTCGCTCGCGCTGAACCACATCAGGCCGCGCTTTACTGACAAAGTTTGGATTGCCCAGCATCTTCGCGGTTTTGTCAAGCTGCCGCCGCAACCGTTCTTTTTCGCCCCGCAGCCGCTGGCATTCCGCTTCAATGTCCAGCATACCCTCAAGCGGGAGATAAAGGGTGATGTCGCCGCCAACGATGCTGGCGGCGTTCTGCGGTTCAGCCGCATCTGCCGCAATCAGCCTTAGCTCGGCTATATTGCACAGGCGCTTCAAAATATAGCTGTGGCGGGCAAGCTCATGTGCCCTGCCAGTGGCACGGGCTATCGCCGTTATCCGTTTGCCGGGGTCAACCTTGTATTCACCCCGCGTGTTGCGTATCTCGCGCACCAGACCCAGATAGACATTCATGCGGGCTTCGACATCATCGTCGATATACTTTGGGTCGGCTTGGGGCCACTTGGCGATGATGAGTGCCTTGCCGCTGTGCGGGATATAGCGCCAGGCTTCTTCAGTCATAAAGGGCATAAAGGGATGCAGCAAGCGCAAACAGGTGTCTTGTACATAGACAAGTACCCGGCGGGCCCTTATTTTATCGACATCGCTGCCGGCATACATCGCGTGTTTGCTGATTTCCAAGTAGTAAGGCGCCAGTTCATCCCACATGAATGCCAGGATTTGACTTCCCGCTTCGCCGTACTGATAAATATCGAAGAGATGCTGGACATTGGCAATCAGGCGATGCAGACGGCTCAATATCCAGCGGGCAGGCAGTGCCAATTCCTCCAGTGGCGGCAGCCCAAGCTCAAGTTCACCATCCAGGTTCATATTGATAAAGGCTGTAATCTGCCAAATCTTGTTGATGAAACGGAAGGTGTGGTCAACGCGGGTTTCATCCAGATTGACATCGTTGCCGGGCGTGCCACTGGTGATTAAGGTAAAACGCAAGGGGTCAGCACCATATTCATGGACGACTGTCAGGGGGTCAATCACATTGCCCAGGGTTTTGCTGAATTTTTTGCCGTTTTTGTCGCGTACCAGACCATGCAGATAAACCGTATGGAAGGGCGGCGCATCGGTGAACCACAGTCCCATCATCACCATTCGCGCGACCCAGAAAAACAAAATGTCATGCCCCGTTTCCATGACCTGTGTTGGGTAATAGCGCTCCAGGTCGCTGGTTTCCTGGGGCCAGCCCAGGGTACTGAAGGGCCACAGACTGCTGCTGAACCAGGTGTCCAGAACATCCTGTTCCATGACCCAGCCGTCGCCTTCGGGTGCATCCCGCCCGACGTAAATCTCGCCTTGCGGGTCGCCATCTTTTTCACGATACCAGGCAGGTATGCGATGCCCCCACCAAAGCTGTCGGCTGATGCACCAGTCCTGAATGTTTTCCAGCCAGTGATAATAAATCGTTTTGTATCGCTCGGGTACAATTCTGATGTCGCCATTGCGGACGGCTGCCAGCGCCTTGTCTGCCAGGGGTTGAATCCGAACATACCACTGGGTGCTCATCATCGGTTCGACCACCTCGCCGCCGCGTTGGCTGCGTGGAATGCGCGTCAGATAGGGCTCGGTCTTGATGGTCAAGCCGGCAGTTTCCATATCGTGCCAGAGTTGTCGGCGGCATTCATAACGATCCAGGCCGACATACTTGCCGCCGTTGGCATTGATGCTGGCATCCTTGTTGAGTATATTCACCAAGGGAAGCCCATGCCGCTGTGCCAGTTCATAATCGTCAAAATCATGTCCTGGCGTTACCTTGAGCGCCCCCGTGCCGAACTCCATATCAACATAGTCATCTCCAATGACCGGTATCTCGCGCCCCAAAATCGGAACATAAGCATTTCTGCCAATCAGATGCCGATAACGCTCATCGTCCGGGTGAACGGCAACTGCCGTATCGCCCAGAATGGTTTCCGGGCGGGTGGTGGCAACTGGCAGATATTCGCCACCCGCAATCGGATACTTGAAGAAATATAGGGTGACCTCTTCCTCGGATGTTTCGACTTCCAAATCGGAGACTGCCGTTTGCAAACCCGGACTCCAGTTGACCAAACGCGGGCCGCGATAAATCAAACCCTGTTCCCACAAGGTGATGAATGCCTGCAAGACCGCATTGGACAGGCCTTCGTCCAAGGTGAATCGCTCCCGCTCCCAGTCACAACTGGCGCCCAGCCGCTGCAACTGCTGTATGATGGCGCCGCCCTGTTCTTCTTTCCACTGCCAGGTGCGATATAAAAATTCTTCGTAACCGATTTCTTCGCGGCTGGTGCCTTCATCGCGCAGCATTTTTTCAACCTGAAGCTGGGTGGCGATGCCGGCGTGGTCTGTGCCAGGAAGCCATAAAGCGGCTTTGCCCCGCATCCGCTCATAACGCACCATCAAATCCTCAAGGGCAGTAAAGAGGGCGTGTCCGACATGAAGGCTGCCGGTGACATTGGGCGGCGGCATACTGATGACAAAGGGTTCGGCATCGCTGGCAGCCACTTCGGGCTTGAACCAGCCTTGCTCCTTCCACCACTGATATATCCTCGTTTCTGCCGCGGCAAAGTCAAAGTTCCTGGGCATGTTAGTTTCGGCTGCTGCCTTCATTTGTTCGCTGCCTTTCTGCTTTTGGTCAAGCGGCTGACGAATTAAAAAAGCTCCCGCCCCATACAAGGACGAAAGCTCGGCTCTCGCGGTACCACCTTGTTTCAGCAGACTTGAGTCTGCTGCACTCTTGACGCTGTAACGGGCGTTAGCCGTCCCGATTCTACTGGCAAGCTGCGTTCTTTCGGGCACTCATGGGCGACATTCAATAATCATTCACCAGCAGGCTTCCAGACCATGACCTGCATTCTCTGATGATGAAGGGGATTATCTACTCTTCCCAATCAACGCTTTGCATTATTCAGTTGGTGCAATTATCGTATCATGCGAACCCGTGTCATGTCAACGGCTGCTTGTCAAACGCGAAGCCACCCATGGGACTTGAACCCATAACCTATCGCTTACGAAGCGATTGCTCTGCCAATTGAGCTAGGGTGGCGACTTATCTATAAATTATAACAGCGCCCAAAGTGGCAATCAAGTATGCGCTTGCAAAGAACGGGGCAGGGCAATGCAACCCGCCGAACAACTTTCTGATATACTTGGTTGCAATAGCAAGAATCCAGGAATGACAGTGAATCTATGGCGATTATAGTCTTAGCTGAGGATGTTGTTGCCAGAATAGCGGCTGGGGAAGCCGTCGAACGGCCGGCATCGGTGGTCAAGGAACTGGTTGAAAACTCGATTGATGCCGGCGCCAGTGCGATACATGTTGAAGCAGCTGGCGGGGGGCGGCAGTTGATTCGGATAAGCGATAATGGCAGCGGCATTCCGGCTGCGGAAATCGAATTGGCATTCAAGCGGCACGCGACTAGCAAGCTGCGGGCCGCAAAAGATTTGCAGGACTTGTCTACCCTGGGCTTTCGCGGCGAGGCGCTGGCAAGCATTGCCGCTGTCAGCCAAGCGACAGTCATTACACGCCATCGTGACGAGGAGATGGGTGTCTCGCTCAAGTTGAATGGTGGGACAATCCAGCATCATAAGGCAATCGGCGCTCCTGCGGGAACGGTTGTCACCATCGAAAACCTGTTTTTTAATACGCCTGCCCGCCTCAAGTTCCTCAAAAGCGACATCACCGAAAAACGTCATATCCAAAGGATTGTCACTCGGTACGCGATGGCATATCCCAAAATCGGATTTGTGCTGAAGCAGGATGGACGGGAACAATTTCGTTCATCGGGTCGCGGCGATTTGGCTGATGTTGTGGCGAAAGTCTTTGGGCTGGACAAGTTCAAGCAGATGCTGGAGGTATCCAGTGAGGAAGTGGCGCATCGGGGCACCCCGAAAATTAGCGTCTTTGGTTATACTTCGCAGCCATCCCTGCACCGCCATGACCGCTCCCGAATCATCCTCTTCGTCAATGGACGGGCAATTCAGGATAATGCGCTCAGCCATGCGGTCACCCAAGCCTATGACAAGCTGCTGAAAGCCGGCCGTCATCCCTTCGCGGTGCTGCTGATTGCCATACCGCCCGAATATGTCGATGTCAATGTCCATCCGACCAAGTCCGAGGTGCGCTTTCGTGATGCCAATCAGGTTTTTGTCGCCCTTCAGCGTGCCGTCCGCACCGCGATATTGAATTATGGCGACGGTATACAGACTGGGGACCTATGGGAATCGGCTGGCTTTACCAACGATTATCGGGCTTATAACCGACGGCTGCCAGATTATCGGCGCTTTGAGTACCATGATTTGCACGCTGATGCTGACCTGGACTATATCCCCGAGGCTGCGGGCCTGCCAGAGAAGCCGAGGACCTTGCCCTTGCTGCGGGTGGTCGGTCAAATTGGCGCATCTTATATTGTTGCTGAAGGTCCCGCCGGCTTGTATCTGGTTGACCAGAATGCGGCCCATGAGCGCGTTCTATATGACCGAATTAGCTCTGACATGCGGAAGGGGACACTCCAGATTGTTTCACCGCCAGACAGCCTGACTTTGATGCTGTCCCCTGAAGATACTGCCCTGCTGACTGAAATTGGCGCGGAACTGGCGCAGCTTGGTTTTGAAATCGAGATATTTGGTCCCAATGCCTTTGTCATCCGCGCTATGCCAAAGTGCATCGCCTCTCATTCGCTTGACAAGGCATTTCCCCAAATGCTGGCCTATCTGCGCCAGTCCGAAAAAAAGTTGGATGATGTGATGGCTGCGCTGGCGGCTGCGGCGGCGGTCAAGAATGGTCAGATTTTAGACACCGAAGAGATGCAGTCCATCCTGCGCCAGTTGGAGCGCTGCCCCGCGCCTTACCATTCGCCTACAGGACAGACCACCATGATTCACATGACCCGTGAACATCTCGCCAAGGAATTTCGGCGCGGCGAATGAAGCGTTTATGTGAGCGCGGGCAACACCCCAAACAAGTACAGTGGCACCAGCCCGGCAACGGCAATAAACGCTAATCCAACCAGGATGATGGTCACAAGGTCAAGCCCTTCGCGCTGGGTCTGACGTTTTGGCGCGAGGGGGCCTGTGTATCCACCGGTGGCTTCTACATTGACGCTTCCATCCGGATTGAAAATCGGGTTGGGCAGCTTGGGAATCGGATGCGAGCCCTGGAGCGCATGTGGTTTGGCGAGCCGTCCGCGCACATTGGGGGCGGGGGGTGCATTCGCTGGCTGCGGCATAACCGATGGTGCATCGGATGCAGCCTGCGCTCCGACTTCGGTAGGTGGCGCCATGCGCCGCCGAATTGTTTTCTGGCGGGCGGCTTTGGAACGTTCGCGCAGGCGCTGCAAGATGTGTCCCAGTTGATCGGCGTGCTTGTAGCGGTTATTGGGAGCTTTGCTCATCACTTTGGCAATAATGCTGCTGATTTCCTTAGGGACTTTGGGATTGACGTCGATGGCTTTTGGAATATCCGCTTTTATGTGCGCCAATGCCAGTTCGCGCTGGGATGTGCCGATATAGGGCAGACGTCCGGTGAACATCTCGAACATGACGACGCCAATCGAATAGACATCCGATGCCGGGGAAGGCTTCTCGCCGCGGGCCTGTTCGGGCGCGAAGTAATGCGGGCTGCCCCAAACCATCTCGGAGCGCGTTTGCGGCATGGTGTCGGTATATGCCTGGGCAATGCCAAAATCGGTGATTTTCACGACACCGCTCTTGTTAATCAGGATATTCTGTGGCTTAACATCGGCATGGACTAATTGCGAACGGTGGGCGAAGCCAAGCCCGGCGCAAATCTGTATCGCGTATTCCAGCGCTTTGCCAGGCGGCAGAGCGCCCTGAGTCTTGATCATCTTTTTCAAATCTTGGCCATCGACCATTTCCATGACGATATAATGCGTGGCGCCATCACTGCCGACATCATGGACGGTAACGATATTGGGATGGGACATCATGGCGACGCTTCGCGCCTCTTGCTGAAACTTTTCCAGGAAAGCGGGGTCTTGCGTCAGGCTGGGACGCAGAATTTTAATAGCGACCATTCGTCCCAGCAGGCGGTCGAGCGCCTTGTAAATCACGGACATCCCGCCCGAACCTTGTTGGGCAACAAGTTCATAGCGCTGATTGAGCAGGGTTTCTCCTGGCATAGCTGCTTTCTTCTTTGTTTAGCGCGTCCGATGCCAGCAGCTGGAATCCATTTTTGAATGGGTTCGGGATTTCCCTTCGCTGCCGCCGCGGGTGTTTATGGTCGCGTTACCGGGTCAAAAAACATTTGGTATTCATGCAGGGCGCTGCGGTCAGTCATGCTGGCGATGTAATCGGCGACCACGCGGTGGGTCGCTTCTTTGTCCAGCCTGGCATGATAATCTTCGGGTAGCTGGTCTGGTTCTTTGATGTAACTGGCAAATAATGCCTCCACAAAATGCTCGGCACGCGCCTGCATCCTGACAATTCTAAAGTGGCGATACATATTTTGAAAGAGAAAATCCTTTAGCTCGCTGTTGAGCAGGTGCTGGCTGGGGCTGTGCCTCACAACAGGCTGGGGATGATGCTGAATATCGAGTGAGGTTTGGGGTTTCAGTTTGTCGAGATGTTTCAGAGTTTCGTTTAGGACATCATCCACTTGCAATCCGACCAGTTCACGAACGATATGGTGTCTGGTGATGTCATCCAGGTAAGTCCCGCGCCAGCCGATGCGTTCCAGGACCTGACGCCAGATTTCGAGTTCTTGCAGCTGCTCGATGCGAATAAGACCAGCCTGCAAGCCATCATCGAGGTCATGGGCATTGTAAGCCAATTCGTCAGCGATATTGGCAATCTGAGCCTCCAGACTGGCATAGGTATCTTTGGCAATGCGGGGCAACGCGCTGATGTCATACTCGGTCTCGTGCTTGGCAATCCCTTCCAGCGCTTCCAAAGTAAGATTCAGCCCATTCCATTTGGGGTATCGCCTTTCCAGCTGAGTCACCACGCGATAACTCTGATGGTTATGATTAAAGCCGCCAAAATCCGCCATTAGCTGGTTGAGTATGCCTTCGCCGGCATGTCCAAAGGGTGGATGACCCAAATCATGCGCCAGACAAATGGCTTCGACCAAATCCTCGTTGAGGCCAAGCGCACGGGCAAGGGTGCGTCCAATCTGCGCTACTTCCAGCGTGTGCGTCAGTCGGGTGCGGAAGTAATCGCCAGCATCGTTGACGAAGACCTGGGTTTTATACTCCAGCAGGCGAAAGGCAGCCGAATGCACGATTCGGTCGCGGTCACGCTGAAAAGCTGTGCGATAGCGCGGCTCGGGCTCATGATGCAATCGCCCGCGTGACTCGCGGCTGTAGAGCGCATAATCCGCCAGGGTATCGAACTCATGCTGTTCAAGCTGCGTCCGCGTATAATACATTTCGCCTGCCTTTACTCGATTTCATTGTAGCCCAAGGGCGCAAATTGTGCATCTCGTTTCGGTGAATCACTGACAATGCGTTACAATAAGGAAAACATTGGATTAAAAGAGAAAGCATGTCAAACATTATTGCGCTGCTGACCGACTTCGGTCTCGAAGATACCTATGTTGGCGTGATGAAAGCCGTGATGCTGAACATTTGTCCCGATGCGCAGATTGTGGACATTACCCACGCAATTCAACCGCAGAATATCCGTGAAGCTGCCTTTGCCCTGATGAACAGCTATCGCTATTTCCCCACAGGCACGACCTTTTGCGTCGTGGTTGACCCTGGCGTGGGCAGCGCCCGCCTGCCTGTCGCCGTTAAGACCGACGGCTATCAGTTCATTGCGCCCAATAACGGCGTTTTGAGTTATGCCCTGGCGACTGTGCAGTCGGATTATCAGGCGGTCATACTCGAAAATCCCCAATATCAGCAGCTTCCGGTCAGCCATACATTTCACGGGCGCGATATTTTTTCTCCCGCCGCTGCCCATATTGCCCACAATCGGGAGACACTGACGGCAATGGGAAAGCAACTGGCGTCCATTTTTACTTTCCCCGCCCCGCAGCTGACCTATGCCAGACAGCGCCTGATTGGTGAGGTCATGCACATTGACCACTTCGGCAACATCATCACCAGCACAGGGCATTTTAGCTGGTCAAATAACGATGAGCTGGAGTTGGCGGCGTGTTGGCACAGGGACATCCCGCCCGTGCGCTTCCATGCCCGCGATGCCCATATCACCATTCACAGCCATACCATCCACGGGATTTCCCATGCTTATCACGAAGTCCAGCCGGGCGCTCTTTTGGCGCAAATTGACAGCAACGGCTTTTTGGAGATTGGGGCAAACCAGGATAATGCCGCTGACCGACTCGATGTTCAAGCAGGCGACAAGGTGATGCTCAAGCTGTCTTAACCCTGCCAACCATCCGAAATACAGCTTCGAGGTCATCATATTTGACAATTATTCTCAGATGTGCTTAAATTATCGAAACTTTTTATGACTTAGTTGCTGGTTAAATGTTTTACAAAAAACAATACCTGCCTCATTTTTTGCCCTATTGCTTCCGTCAAGGTAAAATTCAGCACAGGCGATCGATGCTGCTCGTTATGCCGTGACATTGCCCCTTGCGACGAATCACCGCAAGCATCAGGTTTAGAGAAAAGAAAGAGAGGTGCTATGTAAAAAATCAGCAGGAAAGGCCGGGGCTGACTGGATGGCGTCCCGTTTTTACAATTTTGTTCCAAAGGAGAATGCTAAAATGAAGAAACTTATTGCTTTTGTGGTCATCGCCCTTCTGCTGGTTGTCGCCAGCGGCACCGCCCTGGTTCAAGAGGACGTGACGCTGGAGTTCCAGCAGTGGTGGGAGCCGGAACTTCCTGAGGGAGCATTCCGGGCGCTGCTGGATGAGTTTGAAGCCGCCAACCCGGGCATCAAGGTTGAGACGATCAGCGGACCCTACTTGACCACGAAGGATCAGATCATAGCCAGCGCGGCGACAGGCACGATGGCGGATGTCGTCGGCCTGGATGGCGGCTGGGTCAATGTCTTATGGAAGCAGGGCGCGATAGCGAATCTGTCCGAGGTTATGATGGAAGCCGGGTTCGATGACAGCGAGTTGGCGGCACAGATTCGGCTTGCTGGGTCGACCTGGATGATCCCCATAGCCAACTTCATCTACCCCGTTTTTGTCAATGTTGACATGCTGGAAGCGGCCGGTGTGATGCCGCCTTCGACCCGTGCCGAATTCGCTGCCGCGGCCGCTGCGCTGACCGACCCCGATAACAACGTCTATGGCTGGGCGCAGCCGCTTTCGCTAGAGCAGCCCAACGGCATTCAGAACGACACTATGTCCTGGGTCTGGGCGAGCGGCGGCAGCATGCTCGATGATATGGGTATGCCCAACCTGGTCGGCAATGAATTGCTGGCTGACACGATGGGATTCATCAAGGGCTTGCACGACGCGGGCGTGGTCGCGCCGGGCTCCTTCTCGATGAAGGAGAATGAGAAAGTCGAAGAATTCGTGAACGAGCGCGTCGCCATGATCATCAACACCTTGGCACACTTCAACCTGATCCGCGAGCGCAACCCGGACCTGAACTTCGATATTACCGCGCTGCCGGCCGTCGAGGGCTATGATGGACCGCGCGGCCTGCCCTACGCCTCCTGGGGCATCGGCATCGGCGCGAACACCGAGCATACAGCCGAAGCCTGGAAGCTGATCGAATTCCTGACCAGCGTTGATGGCAACTCCAAACTGACGTCGATGGCGAATGCGTTCCCTGGCAATGTCAATGCGATGCCGGACTTCATCACGACGGATCCGCTTTTCGAGAAAGCCTTCGCCATCTTCCAGGAAGGTTATCTGGCGAACGAGTTCACCGGGCTCCCCAGCGCGGAAGAGCTTATGCGTCTCTACGACGAGCCCTTCCAATTCTATCTGGAAGGCGATATTAGCCTGGACGAGTTCCTCGAAATCGCGCAAGAAGAGTGGGAAGGCATATTCGAGTAATTCCTTCGGATATGCTATCCCTTTAAGTTATGCTGTTGAGGCGGCCAAGGATTGCCGTTGGTCGCCTCAGCCCAAGCGGAGCCAGCATGGTCAAAGCCGAGCAGCGCGAAATCACTCAACCCGCGAATATCCGATGGGCGCAGGCGAAGCGCAAACTCCTCCCCTACGCTTATCTTTCGCCGACGCTGACTTTGCTCGCGGCCTTGACAATCGTGCCAATCGTGACTGTCTTCCTGTATTCTCTGGTGGACAATGTTATCATTACCCAGAAACCCCCTACTTTCGTCGGCCTTGAGAACTATGAAGAGGTGCTGACGAACCGCAAGTTCAGGGGCGCCTTGGGCAACACGCTATACTTTGCGATTGTCAGCGTCATTGCGCATTTCATCCTGGGTCTGGCATTCGCGCTGCTGCTGAATTCGCGCCTGCTCAGCGCCAACGTCAAGGCGTTGTTCCGCGTCATATACATTCTGCCCTGGGTCTTCACCGCGTCAATCATCGCCATTCTGTGGCGGCTGCTTCTGAACCCGCATGGCGTCATCAACTTTGTGCTGCTCGAGTTGGGAATCATCCCGGAGCTTATGGAGTGGCTCAGCGACCGCGATTTGGCTTTGAACGCGGTGACCTTTATCAACATCTGGGCGGGTTATCCCTTTTACATGATCAGCTTCCTGGCCGGTTTGCAGGGCATCCCCGATGATTTGTATGAAGCGGGCAGGGTTGATGGCGCGAATGGCTGGCAGTTATTTCGGTTTATCACGCTGCCACAGTTAAAGCCCATTATTATCAGCCTGGCGCTGCTGGATTTCATCTGGACGATACATCAGTTCACCTTGATATGGATGACGACTGGCGGCGGCCCGATGCGCTCTACGGAGGTCTTGAGCACCTACACTTATAAAGCGGCTTTCAGTTCGCATGAGTATTCAATCGCGTCGACCCTGGCGATGGTGATTCTAGCGATTTGCACCTTCGTGGCGATCTTCTATGTACGCAATCAGCGAATGGCAGGTGAATAAGATGGTCGCAAGTCGCAGGCAAGTTCGAACAGCGAAGATACTGGTCTGGATTGCGCTGGTCATGGGCGCTTGTTTTGCTGGCTTGCCGGTGCTGTGGATGGTTGCGTCGTCTTTTAAGTCCAATACCGAGATATTCGCCTACCCGCCACACCTGATCGACCACTCCTTCTCTTTTCAGGCTTATCAGGCTGTGCTGGGCGATCCGATGCAGCTGCGCTTCTTTTTTAACAGCTACCTCGTTGCCATTCTGGTGACGATTGCGACCGTAATCACCAGCATTCTAGCGGGTTACAGCTTCAGCCGCTACGATTTCCGCTTCAAGAAAATTTTGAATCTGATAATTATTGGCGTGCAGTCCGTGCCGCCCATCACATTGATGATACCTTATTTCGGTCTTATCGTCTGGCTGGGACTGTATAACACCTATTCGGCGCTTATTCTGACCTATATGGTCTTCACGCTTTCCTATGCCATTATTATGATGACGGGTTATTTCAACACGCTCCCGCGCGACTTGGACGAGGCGGTTATGATTGACGGCGGCGGCAGCTTTGTGACCCTGTGGCGCATTCTGGTGCCCATATCGCTGCCCGGAATCGTTTCCGTTGGGGTCTATACCTTCATGCTGGCGTGGAACGAGTTTCTGTTTGCGCTCACCTTGACACGAACGAACGATATGCGCACCGTCCCGATTGGCATACATTTGCTCATGGGGCAGCACTCCTTCGAATGGAATCAGATGATGGCGCTGAGTGTGCTGGGGTCGCTGCCGGTCTTGATACTTTTCTTGCTCTTCCAGCGCTACTTTATCGCTGGCATGTCTGCCGGGTCAATTAAAGGGTAAGAATGTCCGCAATCACCAGGTCACTATAGAATGTCTTCCCAATATCGGCTTTGTTTCAAGGAATGAAGAGTCCCTTATGTTAATGAATATGAAAAATTTGCTGGCAGTTGCACGTGAGCATTGCTTTGCGGTGCCCGCCTTTAATATCAGCAGCAATATGCTGCTAAGTGGGGTGATGGAAGCGGCGGAAGAAGCGGCGGCGCCAGTCATCGTAGCCATTCATCCCGACGAGTTGGCTTTCGTGCGTCCAGCATTCGTCAAGATGGCGATTGCCGAAGCGATACAAGTCAGCGTGCCGGTGTGCATCCACTTGGACCACGGTATGAATATGAAGCAGATTATGGTCGCTATTCAGTCTGGTTTCACATCGGTTATGATGGATGCTTCCATGCTGCCGCTTGAGCAAAATATCGAAAAGAGCCGTGCTGTTGTCGAGCTCGCGCATACGGTCAATGTCTCCGTTGAGGGCGAGTTGGGTACGATTGGCACGATTGATGACGAGGCAGAAGCCGGGACAGAAGAGATTATTTTCGTCAACCCCGACGATGTGAAAACATTTGTCGATGAGACTGGCGTGGATACCCTGGCTGTCGCTATTGGCACTTCGCATGGCTTGTATCCCAAAGACATGAAACCCGAAATAAGATTGGATTTGTTGGAGAAAATCACCGACAAAGTGGATATTCCCTTGGTGCTGCATGGCGGTTCATCCAACCCCGACGAGGAAATCGCACAGGCGGTCAAGCTCGGCATCAACAAGATCAACATCTCCGCGGATATGAAGAGCGCTTTCTACAAAAAATGCCGTCAAGTCCTGGCCGACCCGCATCTGAGAGAGCCATCATCCATCTATCCCCCTTGTATTGCAGCGATGAAAGAAGTTGTTCACCAAAAATTTGACCTTTTTGGCACTTCTGGCAAAGCGGCTCTGTATCAGAACAAGGCATAACCACAGCAGCAGACCGATGCGTGAAAGAATTGCCCTGGGATTCGGCAACAACATTGATTATGAGATTGCCTGGAACTCGGATGTTTTTGAAGAGCGCATCATCCATTACGATATTCACGATGACGAGTTGACCACTGACAGGGTTATTGATTCCGAACGTGACCTGGTTGTCTCGATACTGGCTTTTCTGAAATCTGCCCAAGGTGGCGAACGATTTGTTGCCACCTCTTCGATTATCGAAAATTTCTCGCGGAATTTTGAAAAGAAAATCACACTCGGCGGGACGCCTGTACGGGCTGCCATCGCCATGCGGAAGCTCGGCTATACATCGGCGCTTCATCTTGTCACGCTGAATGACCATGTGCGCCGCCTCATCCCCCAGGACAGTCCCTATGTTTGCAGCAATGCTCAAGACAGTTCATATCCGCACCTGATTGTACAATTTGACAAAGATGTCTGCGTCAAAGCGGGTGATATTGACATCTGCGCCCGCCGGGCGAATCGTCTCATCTACCATAGCAATGATGACAATATCGCCATGAAGCTGAATGAAGGTTTTGCCGACCTTGTCACGGATGCAGAAGCGCTGTTGATTTCAGGCTTTAATGCCATGCAGAGCAAGCCGCTCCTGATCGACAGGCTGGAATCTGTTAAACGAATCATCAAGCGCCTCCCGAAAGATGC
This sequence comes from Aggregatilineales bacterium, assembly GCA_965214515.1. Classification (GTDB taxonomy): domain Bacteria; phylum Chloroflexota; class Anaerolineae; order Aggregatilineales; family Phototrophicaceae; genus UBA6055. The sequence continues at coordinate 925,393 of OZ243955.1, read as the reverse complement.
GCTGGTCTTTTATGAAGACGGAGCTTATTTTGAGCTTGGCTACAGTCAGCTGATTTATCGCAGGTTAAGGGAAGACATTGATATTTTCAGCTTGAATGAGGATGAGCTTCAGGCACATCTCAATCGCAAGGTGGCTTTGCTCGATGCCGTGCAGGTTAAAGCGGCATTGACTGACCTGCAAAAGCTCATCCATGTACCAACCATCGTTTTACATACCCGACATTGGGCGCTTGCTTATGGTGAACAGGCGCGGCGTTTCGTCAGGGCACTCAAAACAGGCACTTGTCTGGCGACGACCCGTTTTTGTTATGGCGATGACTTTACGCTGGGTAATTACCGCGAAATCGAAAGCCTTCGCCCCAGCGCCGAGAACGCGGCATTTGCCGAGACCATACAAGCGATGTCAGGGGGTGAAATTGCCTGTGTGCCAGTCGTAGATGTCCAGCCGCCCGAGGCCACCACGATTGGGCTTGGCGATGCCTTCGTCGGCGGATTCCTGTCGACGCTTTTGGGCGATGTCAAGCCACGTTAAAGCCAGCGATTTACTCAAAGATTGCGACCGCGTTTTCGCACATCCCCGACGCGCTGGGTGATACCGAGCGAATCCAGATGCTCGAGGACAGCGATGGCATATTTGCGTGACGTGCCAAATTTGTCGCGCAGGGTTTTGGCATCTATCTCGCCGTGAGCTTGAATGTGCCGCTGGATTTCCGCCACCAGTCGGTCGTAGCTGCTTTTCAGGAAGGCGATATTGTCGCTGACCATGATGACCTGCCGCAAATCAATCAAGGCACGCACAAGGTCTTCCCCGACAATCCGATTCAACTCGGCAATCGCTGGCGGCGCATAAGGCTGCTCGCCTAAAATTTGCATCAGATGGTCTGTCTGCGCTTGCTGTGCTTCGCTGAAAACAATCCGATGCTGCTTCAGCCGTACAACATTCCATTCGCTGACAAGCCTGTCATCCCGCTCAATCAGGCTGTCAAGCAAGCTGAGCTTGATTTTTAGTTTGCTACGCAGTTCGGCTCGCAAAATCCCCAGACGGAGCGGATTCTCCTGATGATAAATGGCAAGTTCAGCGTGCAGCTGGGCGGATAGCTTCTGATAAGATGATGATGCCCAATAATGCTGCTGGTTCATTTGGACGAGCAGGCCCTCTCTCAAAGCCGCCGCCAGCGCCATTGTCAGTTCTTCGCCGCTCCAACCCAGGCTCTTTTGCAATTCTGTCAATCTAATCGGGGTTTTCCCCCGTGCCGCCAGCGCCAAGCGCTCTGCGGGGGTGCCAGCCAGCCGCAATTCTAGGTCTCGAATAACCTCTGGCTGAAACCGCTTGTATCGCCGCCCTGGATGCGCGTTGACAATGATGCCGCCGCCGATTGTCTGCGCTGGGGAAGGATACCGCAGGACAAATGGGTCGCCGCGACTGAGCGGCAGCGCATCACGCAGGCGGATTTGCAGCCAGCCCTGACTGTCGGGCAGCAGCATATCCGTGTCGAGCAGGCGAACATTGGCAACCGTCTCGGATGCGCCAGAGAAAAACTTGACTTCGGCATGATGTTCCAGCAAGCGGTCAACATCAGCCAGTTGGCTGAAATGCGCGTCTGCCAGCACGGTCGGATGGATTTGCCCCGGATAGGTGAGGACATCCCCTCGCTGAATCTGGCTGCTGCTGATGCCGGCAATGTTGGCGGCAACCCGACTGCCCGGCAAGGCGGTTTCTACCTCTTGTTTGTAGCTTTGCAAGCCGCGAATGCGCCCCATTCTGCTGCTGGGCTGCAATTCCACATGGTCGCCCACCGACAGGCTGCCACCTGACAACGTACCGGTGACAACTGTTCCAAAGCCGCTGACCGTAAAAACGCGGTCAATCGGAAGCCGCGGTCGGGAATGGTCAAGGCGCTGTGGCAGCTTGGCCAGCATTTGCTGTAGAGTGACAACCAGTTCATCCAATCCGACGCCAGTTACAGCCGAAACTGGCACAATCGGAGATTTGTCGAGGGCATTTTGCGCCAGCAAGTCTTCAATCTCCAGGATGACCAGTTCAATCCACTCCTCGTCGTCAATCAAATCTGTTTTGCTCAGCACGACAACAATATCGCGTACATTCAACAGCCTTAGAATCGCCAGATGCTCGCGGGTTTGTGGCATAATGCCTTCGTCAGCCGCAATCACCAACAGGGCGGCGTCAATTCCGCCCACGCCCGATAACATATTTTCGATAAAATCGCGGTGTCCTGGCACATCAACAATGCCGACTGTCTCCCCATTCGGCAACCGCAGCCAGGCAAACCCCAAATCAATGGTCATATTGCGGCGCTGCTCTTCTGCCAGCCGGTCAGGATTGATGCCGCTGAGTTTCTCGACCAGGGTCGATTTGCCGTGATCGACATGACCCGATGTGCCTATAACCCGCATGGATCAAGAGCCGTTGTATCTTCTTGCATTGGCCTGATTATTGCTTGGGGGCGATGATGAATTATCGCTGCGCGCGGCAACATCAAATTCATGCAGCAGCGCCTGATAACGTTCTCGATACAAATCCGCGCGGGCGCGTTCCAGCTGCCACAGCCGTTCGATGTTGCTGTGCAAACCCGGGATTTTTGTTTCGATGCTGTCGATGCGCCGAACATGCTGTTCAAATTCCTTGTCATGGCTGCGCCAGACCTCATCGTTGGAAAGGGTAAGCTGTTTCCAGCGTTTTTGGTCATCATCGCGCCAGTTGTTCCATTCCTGACGGAAGCGCTCTTCACTCAGACGCTGCATCTCGGCAACTTCGTTAATGCGCCGTTCGAGTCGGTCGCCAATCCGATTGAAGTCATCAATAATCCGTTTCATTTCCCGATAGGTCTGCGACCAGACTTCAAATCGCTCGATGTATTTCTGCAATTCCTCATCCTGAAGGCCAAAGCGCTTGGTCAGGTCAGCCACCTGTTGGTCGCGCTGCTGCATCACCAACTGCTGCTGGTCGATAAACTGCTGCATCTGTTCGCGCCGCTCGCGGTCGGTATCGCCAAATTCCTGTATGCGCCGTTCGTTGCGGATAGCCAGATCTTCAATCAGAATCAACTTGGGACGAAGCGCCTCCATGGATTTCCTGTATTCGGGCAACTCCGTTTCGATGTCCCCCAGCCGACGGGCATCTGTTCGCCTTTGCTCCTCAAGAAACGCCAGCCGACGGTCGGGTTCTTCCAGCTTCTTGGTCAAATCATCCATCTCCTGCTTGAGTACCCGCATGGTGCTGTTCAGGCGGTCCCCCTCGGTTTGCAGGCGCCGAAATGTCGCTATTTGCTTTTCCAGGCGGTCGGTCTTGTCCGATAAATCACGGACGGAACGTTGGATGCTCTCGCGCTGCAACTCGATGCGGCGTTCTGCTTCGCGTTCGGCGGTTAAACGCCGCGCCTCTGAATTTTCAAGCAGCTGGCGCGTTTCGGCCCGCAAACTGTCCATGATTTCGCGCTCTTTTTGCACGGGGAGCGTCGCCTGCTTCATCATGCCCTGGTCAGACTCGACGCCGTTGAGTCGGCGCTGCATTTGATTCATGGTCTCTGTTTGCTGGGCCAGGCGTTCTTCCAAGGTCGCTATCGTTGCCTTGTCTCGGCGGCGCTCTTCGTCCAGCCATTCAATCATGCTGGCGATTTGATTAATATCCATCGCTGTTACCTCCCATGCCGCCTAAAATGACTGGACTTGCGAATGCCCCTCCATTATAACAGCTGCGCCTGCCTGTGACAAATTGCCCCGCAGGTTCAAACAAGCTGTTGACAATCGCTGCATCATCCCTTATACTTCGACAAATGAGTCAAGGACAGCGGACATGACTTGCCGACATCACCATCATTACAGAACTGTCAATTCCAGGAGCGTGCTGCTTGGCTCTTAGTGCTTTACCTTGCCAGATTTGCTGCTTTGCCTCGCTCTTTTGCGAGGCTTTTTATTTTCATAGAGGAGTAACCCATGCTGGCTGTTATTGATTATGGCGCAGGCAATTTGCGGAGCGTGCTGCATGCACTCAAGCATCTGGAAGCGCGGGAATTGCGCTTGGTGCAAAAGCCCGAACAGCTTGCAGGCGCTCGCAAAATCATTCTGCCCGGCGTCGGCGCTTTTGGCGCGGGCATGTCTCAAATGCGGGCGCAGGGGCTGGTTGAGCCGCTGCGGGAGGCGCTGGCGCAAGGCATCCCGTATCTCGGCATTTGTGTTGGCATGCAAATGCTGTACGAGGTTGGCGAAGAAATGGGCGAGCACGAAGGCTTGGGGATTCTTGGCGGGCGCGTCGTTCGGTTTCCGCAGTTCCAAGACCGCAAAGTGCCACACATGGGCTGGAATCAACTGGATGTCAAAGTCGAATCCGAACTGACGATGAACTTGGGAGAGCGGGATTATGCCTATTTTGTGCATAGCTACTACTGCGCTCCGACCAATCCTGAAACGATAATTGCCTCGGTGGATTACGGCATGGAATTCGCTGCGATTGTGCAGCAGGATAACATTTATGGGGTGCAGTTCCATCCTGAGAAGAGCCAACATACCGGCTTGCAGATTTTGTCGAATTTTCTGCGCCTTTAGGAGTGAAACATGATTATCTATCCAGCGATTGACCTGCGAGGTGGAAAAGTTGTGCGCCTGCGGGCGGGCGATCCGGCACATCAGCTGACATTCAGCGATGACCCGCTAGCGACAGCGCAGCAGTGGATTGACCAGGGGGCGGAATGGATTCACATGGTCAACCTGGATGGCGCATTGGATACCGCTAATCAAAACAGCAAAATACTGGCGGCAGTTGCCAAACTGGATGTCAAGGTGCAGTTTGGCGGCGGCTTGCGGGATATGGCTGCCTTACAAAACGCCCATGATTCGGGGGCGAGCCGATTGGTCCTGGGCACCTTGGCGGTCAAGCATCCGGAGTCCATTGCGGAAGCGGTTGAACGTTTTGGCAGCGAAGCGGTTTGCATCGCGCTGGACGCGAAAGATGGCAAGGTTGCCACACATGGATGGACAGAATTGTCCGCACACACGCCTGTCGAATTCGGTCAGTTCATTCGCAGGCAAGGCATCGAACATGCCCTTTATACGGATGTCAAACGGGACGGCAGCATGACCGGGGTGAATATACATGATACCATCGCGCTGGCCCGCCATACGGGTCTCAAAGTCATCGCGTCTGGCGGTGTCAGCCGACTGTCAGAAATTGAGCAGCTTGCAAAGAGCGGGGCTGTTGCTGGCGCGGTTATCGGAATGGCGTTGTATCAACACAAAATATCGCTGGGTGAGGCGCTGCTCGCCGCAAAGGAGCAATGATTTATGCTGGCAAAACGAATGATACCTTGTCTGGATGTCAAGGACGGGCGGGTCGTCAAGGGCGTCAATTTTGTTGATTTGCGCGATGCTGGCGATCCAGTAGCGCAGGCGGTGATTTATGACCGCGAAGGCGCGGATGAACTCATCTTCCTCGATATAAACGCCTCGCACGAGGCACGCAAAACACGTCTGACGATGGTTAGACAGGTGGCGGACAGCATCTTCATCCCTTTTTGTGTTGGCGGCGGCATCCGAACGATTAACGATATTCGTGAGACCCTGCTCGCTGGCGCTGATAAGGTGGCGATTAACAGCGCGGCGGTCAAAACCCCCGAACTGATTTCGCAGGGCGCCTGGGGGTTTGGCAGCCAGTGCATGGTCGTGGCGATTGACCCGCGCCGAATTGACGGCAGGTGGGTCGTCCATATTAACGGCGGGCGTATTCCTACAGATAAAGAAGCAGTTGCCTGGGCAAAGGAAGCAGAAGCACGCGGCGCCGGCGAGATTTTGCTAACCAGCATGGACAGGGACGGCACAAAATCGGGTTATGATATTGAGCTAACGCAGGCGGTTGCGGCTGCTGTTTCCATTCCGGTTATCGCTTCGGGCGGCGCCGGCCGCAAGGAACATTTTCGGGAAGCGCTTGAGGAAGGCATGGCGGATGCGGCACTGGCGGCGTCCTTGTTTCATTTTAATGAATTGCGGATTGGCGACCTCAAACAGTATTTGCATAACGAGGGGGTGCCGGTGCGTTTGACAGGGTGGGAGAATTTCGATGCGACTTAGCCCCGCAGTGATAGACGCCATCAAATGGAATGAGCAGGGTTTGATTCCGGCAATCGTGCAGGATGCCAATTCGCTTCAGGTCCTGATGGTGGCCTTTATGAATGCGGAATCCTTGGAGCGAACCATCGAACTGGGCGAAACGGTATTCTGGAGCCGCCGCCGTCAGATGCTTTGGCACAAGGGCGAAACCTCCGGCAACACACAAAGGGTTGTTGATATTCTCTTGGATTGTGATGCTGACACACTTTTAATCATGGTTGAACCGACGGGCCCCGCTTGCCACACGCTGGCGACAAGCTGCTTTTTCCGTACACTGGATGACTTCATCAAGAAACCGGAGCGACGCTAGACGGGGGCGATGATGGAAGATATGTTCAATCAACTCGAAGCGCTGATTCAAGAGCGCAAGCGGAAGCCTGTCGCAGGCAGCTATACCAGCCATCTGTTTGCCAGAGGGCGCAGCAAAATGGCACAGAAAGTCGGTGAAGAAGCCGTTGAAGTCCTTGTCGCCGCCTTGGGGCAGGGCAGGGATGAACAAATCGAAGAGTTGGCGGATTTGTTCTACCATACCCTGGTGCTGATGGCGGAGCTTGAACTGACGCTGGATGACGTTCGCCAAAAGCTGCGGGAACGTCATCAGCCGCGGCCTTAGCTTTTATGGCTGCCTGTCAAATTCCCCATCCATATAGTCGCTGAACCTGATGTAACCTTTCCAGTTATCCAATGGCGTCGATTCGACGATGTCCGTTATCAAGCCCTCGGTGGCATAGAGCGCGGAGAAAATTGGAGAAGTTTCTTCCAATTTGCCTTCGATGCCCGCAACCACGGCATACAAAATCATCTGATGTTCGGGATAAAGCAGCATCAGCACAGCTTCAGCCTGGCTGAAGGGCTGGCCGGTTACAAACGCGGGCGTACCGTATGCGGCAACCAAGTCTCCAACAGTGGTCGTGGGGCTGAACTGCAACAGTATCGCGCTGACCAGACTGCTGTCCTGACTTGTGATTTGACAGCAAATATCTCCGTCATGGTAACTGAAGGCAAAGCTGTGGGCATCTGACTGGGCAAGGGCGAGTGTCTCCATTTCTTCAACGATGGATTTTGCCTCATCCAGCGTTGTCTCGCCTGGCGTGATATTCTGCCAGCAGGGTGGGCCGCAAGGCTCACCGGCAATCAAGCTGGAGTCTTGCAGAAAACTGTCATTGAATAAGGTGGCTTCTGGCGGCCCGATGGATACTTCTGGCGAGTCTTCCACCAGCGCACCGAGGACTTCCAATGGAACTGCGCCCCGTGCCAAGGGCTGCTGGCCTGCATAAATGATTTCCAGCTGTCCCTCTGTTCCGCGAGCGCGAATAGCCGGGGTGCCGCTAACCTGTGCCTGCTGTCCAAGCCCAACATCAATGAAGGATTGCATCGACCGCCCCAGACATGAGTCGAGCGCGGCGGCATCAAGGTCAATCAGCGCCGCAATTTTATCGGCGATGTCCCCCTCAAGTTCTCCCGCGCTGGCAAATTCAAATAAAAGGTCGTGGGCTTCCCAGAATTTTCGGATGTCCTGAAAGCCGACGCATTCGGCAATACGCGCTGTCAGGGCCGAGTATTCCGGATGAACCAGGGGGAAGAAGCGATATTCAAATTGCGCCTGGCCGGTGCGAACATAGTGGTCGATAAACGATTGCAAAGTCGACTGATAAGATTGACAATGCGGACACAGGAAGTCTTCAAATGCCACAATCGTAATGGGCGCATCTGGTTCACCGAGAACGAAGCCCCCATCCGATTTGCGATAGGTCGTGATGCCGGCATAGCGCCCGATTTCGATGCTTGCGGGGGGTGCAGGGTCGGGACGGATGGCATTGACAATGGTGTCATACTGTTCTGGCAGCGGGAGTGCGATTGCCACAGGCTCACGGCTGCCATATTGCACAAAAAGCGATGGTGTCCCGCGGACGCCAAGCTCGGTGGCAAAGGCGACATCGAAGCGATACTGCGTGGCTCTGCCGGCGCATTCACGCAATGCCGATTCATCCAGCGCCAGCCGATTCGCAAATTCGGTGATGGATGCTTCTGTAAATCCTTGCGTGCTTACGATGTCAAACATAAGGTCGTGCGCATACCAAAACAGCCCTGCCGACAGAAAATCGGCACATTCCACCAACCCGGCACTCAGAACCGACAATTCTGGGTCAACTGCCGGGAGGATGCGATAGGAAAATTGCGCTTGTCCGGTCAGCACATATTCCTGAATAAAATGGTCGATAATCGGTTTGTAGTTTTGGCAGCTTGTGCATAAAAAGTCCGAGAACTCGATAATTTTGACAGGAGCATCCGGATTGCCCAATACGAAGCTGTCGTGAAGCGTGTGGGTCATGGGGACATCGGCATAAGGATTTTCGGCTTCTTGCGCCTGCATCAGGCTTGCGCTCCATAAAATCAAAAACAGACTGAGCAGAATGGCTGCATTTTTTGACATCATTACCCCTTTTTTATAAGAAATCTCCCCAAGTGTGGCACAAATCTGGCAAGTTTCAATCCTTGTCTGGCCGGTGGATTGCAGATTAGACTTATTCAAATATCGAAATACTGAAATGAGACCCGAATGCCGTCAGCAAGTTCTTATATCAGCGAGACCACATTTCATGTTCGCTATGCCGAAACCGACAGAATGGGCATTGTTCATCATGCTGCCTATCTGGTCTGGTTTGAGGAAGGTCGCAGCGCTTATATCCGCGAACAGGGCTGGAGCTATGCCGACATCGAGAGGTCGGGTTACTATCTTGCCGCCGGCGAACTGAATGCCAGGTACATCCAGCCGGCACATTATGACCAGCAGGTCACTGTTCGCTGCTGGGTTGAGCATTACAAGAGCCGCACGATGACCTTTGCCTGTGAGGTGGTGGAGGCACTCGGCGGGCAAATCCTGTTCCGCGCCTCCATCAAACTGATTTGCCTGAATCAGCAGGGGCAAATCACGCGCATTCCCGCAGTCTGGTCGAAATGGCTGGATGCGTAATCCCACTCAAGCTATCCCGACAAGACTGTTTCGGATTGCAAATGGATGTGCTATACTCGGTGAAATAAACTGACAAGTCGTTGGAGCGATATTTTATGGTTACTTATGCGGAACGTCCCTGGGTTAAGAGTTATGACGACGGATTGCCGACCTCGATTGATTTTCCGGATATTCCTCTCCATCAGTTCATCAAAGATACAACCAAGCGGATACCCCATCAAACTGCTCTGATAACGCCAGCTGCCTTGCCCGTGCTTGGACGGATTAGCAAAGAGACAAGCTATGCCGAACTTGACCGCGCATCTGATGCGCTGGCGGCGGCATTGGTTGATTTGGGGCTGAAAAAGGGAGACCGCGTCGCCATCGTCATGCCCAACTCGGTCGCCTTTGTCATCAGCTTTTACGCGATTCTCAAGGCAGGCGGAGTTGTCGCCGCGACCAACCCAACTTATCCAGCGAACAGAATGGCTTATCAAATCAACGATTGCGATGCCGAATTTGTCCTCACGATGACCTTGTTCTATCCCCTGATTAAGCAAATTCAGCCGCGAACCAAGGTAAAAACAGTTATTGCTGCCAACATCAAGGAATACTTGCCGTCTTTGGCGAAATTCCTCTTTACGCTCGCGCGGGAAAAGAAAGACGGGCATTATATCGAAAATGTTCAAGCTGGTGATTACTGGTTTCAGGACTTGCTGCGCAAGTACGATGGCGAGCAAGCCAATGTCGAAGTCCTGGCGGATGACCTGGCGATTTTCCAGTACACTGGTGGGACGACCGGTGTCTCCAAAGCAGCCATGTCGCAACATCGGGCGCTGGTGGCGAATATGCTGCAAACCGAAGGCTTCCTGAAACTTTTTGACCTGCCCCGGGAAAAGGAGATATTCCTGGGCGCCATCCCCTTCTTTCATGTCTATGGCTTGGTTGTTGTGGTCAGCACGAGTGTTTATCGCGGCGGCAAAATTGTGCTGGTGCCAAATCCCCGCGATATTGATGATGTTCTGGGGAACATTCAGACCTTTCGGACGACTTTGTTTCCTGGTGTGCCAGCGCTCTACAACGCTATTAACAATCACCCTTCAGTCAGGAATGGCGAGATGGATTTGAGCTCGCTGCGCCTCTGTCTTAGCGGCTCGGCGCCGCTGCCGCTGGCTACCAAACAGGAGTTTGAAAAATTGTCTGGCGGCACTGTGCGGGAAGGTTTCGGCATGAGTGAAGCGCCAACAGCGACCCATGTCAATCCCATCTATAAAGAAAATCGTCCTGGTTCAATCGGCTTGCCTCTGCCCGAGATGGATATGCGGATTGTCAGCCTGGATGATGATGAGACCGATGTCGCGGCAGGTGAGGTTGGCGAGTTGTTGATGGCTGGGCCGAATGTGATGGTTGGTTATCATGGCATGCCTGCCGAAACCGAAAACACGCTGCGGGAAAGAGATGGAAAACGCTGGCTGTACACTGGGGATATTGCCCGCATGGACGAGGATGGCTATTTTTACATCGTGGACCGCAAGAAAGATATGGCGCTGATTGGTGGCTACAATGTCTATCCAAATGCGGTAGAAAACGCCATCATTTCACATCCCGCCGTGCTGGAAGTCGGCGTTGCCGCCATTCCCCATCCGCAAAGGGTCGGTCAGGAAGCGCTGAAAGCCTGGATTGTGCTGAAACCCGGGCAGACCGCAACGGCTGATGAGATTATTAGTTTTGTGGAGGACACGCTGGCGCCCTACGAGATTCCACGTCGAATCAGCTTCATTGAGGAACTGCCAAAGACGGCTGTTGGCAAGACGCTGCGGCGCGAACTGGTCAAAATGGAAATGGAATCCCGACAAGACTGACCATGCTGTGCCTTATCGCGTTCATCGCCCCTGGCAGGACTCGAACCTGCGACCAACGGTTTAGAAGACCGGCGCTCTGTCCACTGAGCTACAGAGGCATCGGGAGAATTGTATGAACCGCGTCCCCCTCTGTCAATACCATAGGGTGTAGAAAAGGCGCATTCCAAATCGCGTTGTTTAGCCCCTTACAGTACGGTATAATATAGTATAATAGATGAAGGCAGACAGTTGCATTTTATTCGGAAATATGCGCCGAATAATGCTTCAGTCTGGCTTCAGATTTTGAGCAAAATCACAAGATATTCATCCGCCACCGAGTCGTGAGGAGAAAGCATGGCGAAGGACAAAGACCTTGTTGCACAGCAGCAAAACGACTACACAGCCAAAAATATCCAAAAACTTGACCCGCGCGAACATATTCGCCGGCGCCCTGGCATGTACGTCGGCGGCACGGATGCACGCGCCCTGCATCATCTAATCTACGAAGTGGTTGACAACTCCATTGACGAGGCTTTGGCAGGGCGTTGTGACCGAATTATCGTGACCCTGCATGATGATTATATGGCAACCATTCAGGATAACGGCGTCGGCATTCCGGTTGATATGCACGAAAGCGGAAAACCCGCGCTTGAACTCGTTATGACGGAAATCGGCACAGGCGGCAAATTTGATAACGAAGTCTACAAAGTGAGCGGTGGTCTGCATGGCGTCGGGGTATCTGCTGTCAATGCTTTGTCAGCCGAACTGCATGCCACTATTTATCGTGATGGTCACGTTTGGCGGCAATCCTACAGCGAAGGTGTGGCGACAACAGGGGTGGAAGAAGTGCGCCCCCTGCGGGACGGCGAGGAAACTGGAACCGTCATCAAATTCGTCCCCGATTTTTCCGTCATGGAAGAGAATGAGTTCAGCTTTCATACCTTGATGACCCGCTTCCGCGAGATGGCTTTTGTAACCCGCCAGGTCACGATTACTTTGCGCGATGAACGGGTCAAACCCATTCCGCATGAGATGACCTTTTATTTTGATGGCGGCTTAAGGTCATTTGTGCGTTATTTGAATCGCAACCGCAAACCCATTCACAGCATTATTCATGCCGAACGCGGCATTGAGTTTGAAGACCGCAACAACAATCCCTACGCTATCGGGGTCGAGGTTGCGTTTCAGTATTCTGATGTCGCCACAACGACCGAACTGGCCTTCACGAATACCATCAATACACCTGATGGAGGGACACACGTTACCGGATTGCGTTCTGCGGTGACCGGTGTCATCAACCGCTATGCCAGGAAAGCTGGTCTGCTGAAAGATAAGGATGGCAATTTCTCTGGCAATGACACCCTGGAAGGGCTGACGGCGGTTGTCAGCATCAAGCATCCTGACCCGCAATTTGAGAGCCAAACCAAGGTGAAGCTGCTGAATCCCGAAGTTCAGGGTGCGGTGTCACAGGTGGTCACCGAAGCCTTTAACGAGTTCCTTGAGATGAATACGCGCGAGGCGCGGCGGATTATCGACAAGTGCATGACCAGCAAACGCGCCCGCGAAGCGGCTAAAAAGGCACGTGACCTGGTTCGCAGCGGTCCCAGCCTGCTCGAAAGCAGCACCTTGCCGGGCAAGCTGGCGGATTGTTCGCAACGCGGTGAAAGCGCCGAGATTTACATCGTGGAGGGCGATTCGGCTGGCGGCAGCGCCAAGCAAGGACGCGACCGACACTTTCAAGCCATTCTTCCTCTGCGCGGCAAAATCCTTAACACTGAACGGGCGCGAATTGACAAAATCCTTGACAACAACGAAATTAAAGCCTTGATTTCGGCCTTGGGTACGGGCATCCATGATGAAATGGCGATTGACAAACTCCGTTATGGACGGGTGATTATTATGACGGACGCTGATGTGGATGGCAGCCATATCCGCACCCTGCTGCTGACCTTCTTTTTTCGGCACATGCCCCAGATTGTGCAGGAAGGTCATCTTTATATTGCACAGCCTCCGATTTATCTGCTGAAAAATGGCAAAAATCTTCAATATGTCTATCCCTCCGCCGGCTTGACGGACTCGCAGCTGCTTGAACGTTCTCTCAAGCGATTCAGGAATCCCGATAAAGTGTCTATCCAGCGTTACAAGGGGCTGGGTGAGATGAACCCGGAGCAGCTTTGGGAAACCACCATGGATCCAGAGACGCGCACGCTCTTGCAGGTTACTATCGAGGATGCCGCTGCTGCGGACAAGGTTTTTGATATGCTGATGGGGGCCAGTGTGCCGCCGCGCCGCCGCTTCATCCAGACTCATGCCAAGCAGGTGCGCAACCTTGACATCTAGCTGCATCAATTCGATGTTACAAGCCGGAAGTTTTGGCGTCCTGCTCGGTCCAGCCTTGCGCCTCGCGCTTTGCCTGTTCCTTTAATGCCTGCTCCAGCGGCGCTCTTTCGACAACCGCAAACAGGATTGCCGAAACCAAGCTCAACAGCGTGAAAATGACCACCATCAGGATAATCGGGTTCAAGCTGATGCCAGCGATGGCCACCATGTCGGGATGCAGCACGAAAACGCTTATGCAAATGGTTGGCAAAATCGCCACAAAAAAGGTTGCAGACAGGAAATTGAACAAGACGGCAAAACCCCCGCCATAAACAGGCTGGCGCTTCATGGAATGCTTGCTGACGAGCCTGCCCAGATACAGCACAAGGGCAATCAGTACCGCCAGTCCGAGGGTTTTGCTGTCCATATCGCTTGCTAAAAACAGCTTAGAACAAGGTATAAATGAAGGGAGCCATGGGACTGCCCGAACTGCCGACAATAATCAAGAGCGCAAACACCAGCAGCGTAATCACAAGCGGAAGCATCCAGTATAGCTTTCGCTTCCACAAGAAAGCCAGCAATTCTCCCAGCACGCCCATGCGCATGAAAAAGTCTTGCATGGCTGTGGGTGCATTGTCGTTTTTTGATTTCGCTTTATTGGTCATTTGTATCTCACTTGGTTCTCTTACAAGGGCTTGCGCACGATATGAGACCCTAAAACAAGGATGTCAATATCGCTGTTGCGAAAGGTATTCAATGCTTCTCGTGGTGTGTTGACGATGGGTTCGCCTCGCAGGTTAAAAGAGGTGTTCAACACGACTGGCACACCGGTCGCTTCTCCAAATTGCCTGACAATATCATAATAGCGCGGGTTGGTTTCGCGGTCAATAGATTGCAAGCGTCCGGTGCCTTCATGGTTGACCGCATGGATGTCGGCTTGTTTGTCTTCTTTAATCGGCGCTACGATTAGCATATAACGCGGCGCATCGTGTTCGGCAATTTGGGGATAATCGAAATACTCCGGTGAGCGTTCGCGCAAGATGACGGGTGCAAAAGGGCGAAACGGCTCTCTGAACTTGATTTTGGTATTCACAATTTCTTTCATATCGGCGCCGCGCGGGTCAGCCAGAATGCTACGGTTGCCCAAGGCACGCGGGCCCCATTCAAAGCGCCCTTGATGAAAGCCAATCACATTTTGACTGACAAGCGCATCCACGATGGTTTCGGTTAGTTTGCCTTCGTCATTGAATGACTGATATTTTAGCCCGACATCATCAAGAAATGCCCGACATTCGCCATCACTGTAACCCTTGCCGTAATACGAATGGGATTGTGTCCATTGGCGCGGCTTGCCAAGCAGGATGTGCCAAGCCCATAAGGCCGCGCCCAGTGCGCCGCCATCATCACCGGCCGCTGGCTGAATCCAGAGCTCATCAAAGGGGGTTTCGTTCAGAATCCGCCAGTTTGCCTTGGTATTCAAGGCGACGCCGCCCGCCATGACCAGCTTGCTCAGGCCAGTTTTTTGGTGAAGATAGGTCGCCATCTTAATCAGCGCATCTTCCGTAACCTGCTGGATGCTGGCGGCGACATCGGCATAATACTGATTGGCAGCCATGGCCGATTTTTCAGCCGACCGCTCTGGATGGGTGCGCCTGGTAAAGAACTCGGCATCCGCATTGCGCTGTTCGCCAAACAGGTCAAGGAACTTGCGACTGTAGCTGCGCACCGTCGAGCGATGGAAATCAAAGTATTCCATATTGAGACGGTAAGCGCCGGTTGCTGCGTCCAGTGAGATGACCTTATAAACCTTGTCTTTATACTTAGGCTTGCCATAGGGGCTCATGCCCATGACTTTATATTCGCCATTGTTGACGCGGAATCCGAGCCAGGCGGTAAAAGTAGAATAGAGCAAGCCAAGCGAATGCGGGAAGCGCTGCTCTTCAAATAATTCTATCGAAGGTTTTGATAAATCGGCATCCTCAAGCGAGCTTCTGCCAATGCCCAGCGTTGTTGTCGTCCACTCACCAACGCCGTCAGCCGTCAGAATGGCAGCCTCCTTGAAGGGGCTGGCAAAAAAAGCGCTGGCGGCGTGGCTCATGTGGTGGTCACAGAAGAGCACCTTGTCAAAGGCTATCCCGATGCCGCGGGCAATGTGGCTGCGCACCCACAATTTGTCTGTCAGCCAGGTCATCATCGCCTCGCGCCAGAGGCTGGCGGAACGCGGGAAGGTGTTCACAGTCGTTTGCAGGATGCGCTCGAACTTCAGCAGCGGTTTTTCATAGAAGACAACATATTCCAATTCGTTCGAGGTGATGCCAGCCTGGTCGAGGCAGAATTGGGCAGCTAGCTGCGGGAAGCTGCTGTCATGCTTCAGCCGCGAAAAACGTTCTTCCATCGCGGCGGCGATGAGCTCTCCGTCTTTGATGAGCGCCGCTGCCGAATCGTGATAAAAGGCGGATACCCCCAGAATATACATCCTTATCCCTGCTCTCGCGCCGATTCGATGTCAGCAGGTACGGCTTCGCGCTTGTGCCACCGCGCATCAGCCTTCTTGATGCGCAGCGGATCCATCGTCAAGGCCGAAAGCAGCCCGAAAGGTATCATAATCGTGAAATAAAATAAGGTGGCAATAAAACGTCCATTCCCGTCAGCGATAATGCTGGAATTGAGGCTAAAACGATTCCAGGCAATTTCCCTGATTTTTTTCAAGAGCGTTCTCCTAAGGCGTCATCAAAGCGCGAGCCGTTAATCACTGCGCTTCTTATTTTACCAGACGATGCCTGCCTTGTCCCAATAGTCAATTACTGGAAAAGGGACCTATATTGAAATTCTCGTCGGGTGGGGACAGCCTGATGTTAAGCAGCATCGTTTCGAGCCGATAGATTTCAACCAGCTGGCGCAGCAGGCTGGACAGGCGCTCCAGCGACAGGAGTTCCTGCTTTTGGGCGTTTTCGGCTTGCAAGAGAATCGATGCAATCTGTGCCAGGGATTTGGGCGAATGGGGTATTTGGTCGGGGTCAAACTGTATCTCTTCCACCGATGAGAGAAGATTCAGATAATGGATGAGCAGCGGGCGCAGCAGTTTGCCGTAGTTATGTATCAAGGTGGGCCTATCCTCTCGCAGTGAAAAGAACTGGACATCGCCCAGCAGGTATGGATTGCGCCTGGAAATCGCCTTGATTCGGAAGCGCCGCTGGCCGGTGGCAAGGATATTCAGTCGGTTAAAGGGCAAGCGCTCGACTTCTGTCACCCTGGCGCTGCAACCAACTTTATGGGGGACAGCGAGGGGTCCCAAAGCCTCACGCCCCTTTCTGATAAGCACCACCCCAAAGGGATTTTCGGCTTCGATACAGGCATTCATCATTATCTTGTAGCGTTCCTCAAAGATATGCAACTTCAGCTGCATGCCGGGGAATAAGACTGTATTGAGTGGGAAGAGAGGCAATTCTACCATCTTGGCCTTCCACGCTGTGGATACAGTGTCATTTCTGGAGTTCCTCTTCAAGCAGCAGGCGGCGCAATACTTTGCCAATAAAGGAGCGCGGCAGTTTCTGCCGAAATTCGATTTCCCAAGGCACGGCATAATCTTCCAGCCGCCTTTTGCACATAGCGACCAGTTCATCCTTGGACAAGCTGGTATTCGGCCTGGGGACGACGTATGCCTTGATTTTCTGCTTGCCGACTTCATGCCCAACCCCGACAACGGCGGCTTCGAGCACTTTGCTGTTTTCGTAGAGGACTTCCTCAACATCGCGCGGATAGACACTGTAGTCACCCGTAAAAATAGTGTCCCGCTTGCGGCTGACAACCTTGAAATAACCCTCGTCATCCATGACGGCGACATCCCCCGTGTATAACCAGTTGTCTCGCAGCACGGACTCATCCTCTCCTTCCGACCGCCAGTAGCCACGCATCACCTGCGGACCCTTGACCACCAGTTCGCCTATGTGTCCAATCGGGACATCTTCGCCGCTAATGAGGTCAACGATTTTGGCATCGGTATTGGGCAAAGGCACGCCGATTGAGCCGACCTTGCGCAGCCCGTAAAGCGGGTTGGAATGCGTGACCGGGGCGGCTTCCGTCAAGCCATAACCTTCTACCAGACGGCCGCGCGTCAGTTTTTCAAATGCCTCCTGCACTTCAATCGGCAGCGGCGCCGCGCCGCTGATACAGGCTTTGATGGATGACAAGCCGTAACTTCTCACCTTGCTCGCCTGGTTAATCAGGGTGAACATGGAGGGGACGCCGGGGAATAAAGTCGGCTTATAACGCCTAATATGTTCCAATACCTGCTGCAATTCAAAGACCGAAATAATCACAATTTTGGCGGCAACCAGAATCGGCACGTTCATGGAGGTGGTCATGCCATAACTGTGTTCAAAGGGCACCACTGCCAGCACAACCTCTTTGCCATATTCAATATCTGACAGCCAGTGGCGCGTTTGAAGTGCATTGGCGACCAAATTGCTGTGGGTCAGGCAAACCCCCCTGGGCTGGCTGGTTGTGCCGCTTGTGTACAAAATGACAGCAAGCTGTTCCGACTTGACCGCAATGGCGGGCGGGGTGGTTGGCTCTGCCTGCATGACCTCCGACATAAATCGCCCCAGGCGGCGCGCGTGCGTTTCATTCACTGACGCCGCTTTTCTGTGCCGTCCAAAACCCGAGTAGACGCTGGACGATACATGTCTGCCAGTTCTGGTGAATATCAATGTTTTCGCAGTTGTTGTCGCTTGCACCAACTCCGCCAGTTGGCTGAAGGCGGTGAGTGTAATCAGGACTTTGGCTTCGGTCTCATGGGCATGGCTGGCGATTAATTCGGCGTCCGCGTCCGGATTTGAAAGGACAACGACCGCACCCGCTTTTAATATCCCATAATAGGCGATAATGAACTGCGGCGTGTTTGGCAGGACGATAAGCACGCGGTCGCCCGTCTGCACCTTCATTTTACGCAAGCCATGAGCAAATTGATTGACCTGGCTGTCAAGTTCGCGGTAGGTCAGTGTTTTGCCATAGAATACGGTCGCTGTTTGTTTGGGTCTCCAGTCCGCAGCGCTTTCCAGAAAGCGGAAGAGAGGCTGATGCGGGATTGGAATCGTATGTGGCGTGTTCTTGTCATAGCTGCTGAGCCAGGGGCGCTCCTTGGCGAGGCTGTTCATCGCCGACTGGGTTCGCCAGGTCGTCCATTTTGCGGTTTCGATGAAACGTTCGATGAGGCGGTTGACGGCATCGTGCCGTTCGAGCTGCACCTTGTGTTTTGCCGAGCCGACATTGTGCATCTCGGCATTCGGGAGGGCCTTGGCGACATCATCAAATAAATAGCGTGGGAAGTAATTGTCATGCTCACCCGTGATGACCAGCGTATCGCTGGTGATATTGCGCAGCAAGGACCAGCCTTGCCATTGACTGAGGGAATTGGCAAATATCCGTTTCAGGGCATGGTACTCGGCATCCCATTTGGGGCGATAGCGCCACAGGGGATAAACGATTTGAATGGGAATATGAAACAGCAGAGATACTATTTTGGGGACCGGGTACTCGCCGGCTGTCGAAACCAAAATCAGCTTGGCAATGCGTTCTGGAAATTTATTCGCAAACTCGATGCAGACTGCTCCACCAAAGGAATGACCCACCAGCACGAATTTTTCCGGCAGATTGAGCCTCTCGGTAATGCGGCGCAGGTCTTCAACCAGTTCGAGCATGGTATAGTCGGTGTATGGCGCGTCGCTTTGCCCGTGTCCGCGCAGGTCAGGCGCGATGAGGCGATACTGATTGGAAAAATGCGTAAGTTGATACTCCCAGGATTCCGCAAGGCCGGCAAAACCATGCTGAAACACGATAGTCTGCTCAATGCCTTCCGGCCACAGGTCAATGACACTGAGATGGGATCCAGGATTTTCGGGTATGGGGACTTTGACGCGGTACAAATCGAAATCCAGTTGAAAGGTTGCCCGCTTCAGCCCGCGAATTTTCTTTTTCATAAGGGTTGTTTCCTGGATTTTGCTTTAGTATATCCGAGTTCCCCAGCATAAGAAAACGATAAGATTTCTGCGGGCTGGTGGTCTTTGGCCTCAAAATTTGCCATCATATATCCCATCATACCACTGTCGGAGGAAACCATGTCTTCACCGCTTGTAACAACTGCTTGGCTGGCAGCCCATCTTCACGATGCCAACCTTCGCATCATCGACCTGCGGGGGAAAGTCTTGCCGCCATCACAGCCTCCGCCGCACTATTTTATGGATGAAGCTGCCTATAAGGAGGCGCATATTCCCAATGCAGCTTTCATCGACTGGCAGGTCGATATAGTCGAACCCGATTCACCCTCTAACGATATTGCATCGCCCCAACGCTTTGCCGAACTGATGGGTCGGCTTGGGATTGACGGCGCGATGACGGTTGTGATTTATGACGATGCCGCCAGTATGTTTGCGTCCCGACTTTGGTGGGGGCTGCGGTATTATGGGCATGAGCAGGTTCATGTTCTGGATGGCGGCTGGCATAAATGGACTGCCGAAGGGCGTCCCGTTGACAGCGGGATTCCCCAGTTTGAGCGGAAAACCTTTTCAGCAAGGGTCAATCCGACATTGAAGGCCAATGCCGAAGACATCCTGAGCGCCATCGAGTCGGGAACGGCGCAGTTGATTGATACCAGGTCTCCCGCAGAGTTTGCTGGTGAAGCCTCGCGGGCCAAGTACATGGGGCATATCCCGTCGGCGATGAATCTGCCGCGCAAGGCGATGGTAGCGGATGACATGACACTCAAGCCACTCGCTGATTTGAAGCGCAATTTCGTCAGCCTGGGCATTGACCTGAATGCCGCGGATACCATCCTCTATTGCAATTCGGGCGTTTCCGCCAGTTATGGATTGCTCGCACTCGCGGCTGTGGGTGCAGAGCGCCTGCGCATTTATGACGGCTCCTGGAAAGAATGGGGCAATGATGCCACCAAGCCGATAGAAAAAGCTGATTCGTGAAATTTGATGTAAGGATTGCTGAGTTTGGACTGTCATAGGTTCGGGGAGCTCATCTTTTCTATCATAATAACGAACAAAGGAACAGATTCTTGATAGAATTGATTGCATATCAAGATGTTACTGTCTTTGATGAACTGAAATCCGAATGGAACGATTTGCTCGAACGTGCGCCCATCAACTGCATCTTCTACACCTGGGAGTGGCAATCGACCTGGTGGCATGTTTATCAACCCGGTGAATTATGGGTTCTGACATGCCGCGAGGATGACCGACTGCTCGGTATCGCGCCATTGTTTATCACCGAATCCGAACGGGGGCGCTCGGTTCAAATCATCGGCTGCGTGGATGTGACCGATTATCTCGATTTCATCGTGGATGCGGCGCGTTTGGGGGATGTTTTTGCTGTCTTCGCAGATTATTTTGCCGCGCATCGGGCTGCATTTGACCTCCTCGACTTGTGCAACATACCGCAAGATTCGGCAACACGGGTCATTTTGCCCGATTTGCTGGAGGAACGAGGATTCGATGCGACAGTAGCGCAGCAAGAGGTTTGTCCGGTAATTGAACTGCCAGAAGATTGGGGACAATACCTCGGCTCGCTGGACAAGAAACAACGGCACGAAGTCCGCCGCAAACTGCGCCGCATTCATGGCGTTTCTGACGAGATTGACTGGTATATCGTTAATGGCCGCCATAATTTGCAGGAAGAGATCAATCAGTTCATGCGCCTGATGGCAGCAAGCGACCCGCAGAAAGAAGAATTTCTTCGAGACGCTAATCATGTACGGTTTTTTGAAAATATGGTGCCGCTCGCGCAGAAGTGCGGCTGGCTTCAGATGAATTTTCTGACAGTGGGCGATGTGCGCGTCGCGGCATATATCAACTTTGTCTATGGCAATCGCGTTATGGTCTACAATTCCGGGCTGAATTATCGGGAGTATGGTCGGTTAAGCCCAGGTATTGTGTTATTAGCCTATAATATCCAATACGCCATCCAACAAGGCTATCGAGTATATGACTTCCTTCGTGGCAGCGAGACTTATAAATATCGCATGGGCGGTCGAGACACGGCGGTTATGAATATCACCGCCAAATAAATTTGTCGGGGTGATGATGCCAATTAAACGGATTGCACTCATCAGTGTCCATACCAGCCCGCTTGCCCCGATGGGCGGCAGGAAAACGGGCGGCATGAATGTTTATGTTCGTGAACTGTCGCATGAGTTGGGCAAACAGGGGTATCTTGTCGATATTTTCACGCGGCGCTCGTCAAGCTCCGAGCCGGATGTCGATACGACTATCGGTAACAATGTTCGCGTCATTTATCTGAGCTGTGGACCGTCAGCGCCTTTAACACCCGATGAGCATTACCCTTATTTATCGGAATTTACTGCCAATCTGATGGCATTCGCCACTTTGCACAATATCCACTATGACATCGTGTACAGCCACTATTGGCTGAGTGGGGCGGTTGCCGCCAAGCTGAAGGAGGCTTGGGGAATCCGCTTTGTTCACATGTACCATACGCTCGGTCACATGAAGAAGCGCATCCGCGTGAATGAGTTTTATGAGCCTGACCAACGGATTGTCACCGAAGCTCAAATCCTTCAGTGGGCAGACCGCGTTATCGCCGCGACTCCCGCCGAGCAGGCGCAGCTGCGCTGGCTGTATCGCGCCAATCGGCGACAGATTGAGATTATCCCTCCTGGTGTGAATGCCGAGCATTTTCGGGATTCGATGTCATCTGCCGAAGCACGGCAAGCGCTTGGCATGGACCCCGAAAGCAATGTGCTGCTCTTTGTCGGGCGCATCGAACCGCTCAAGGCTGTGGATACCATCCTTGAGGCGCTTTATGTCCTGCGGGAGAAATCGCCGCGTCTCTTGAGAAAATTGCATTTTGTGATTGTGGGTGGCAACCCCGACAGCAAGCATGATTTTGAAATGCAGCGTTTGCAAGAGATGAGCATCGAATTCGGAATAGAGCAGTTTGTGAGTTTTGTCGGCGCCAAGGAACAATCGCAGCTGCCGATGTATTATTCAGCGGCAATGGCTGTTGTCATGCCTTCGGATTATGAATCCTTTGGCATGGTGGCCTTGGAGGCGATGTCCTGTGGGACCCCCGTCATCGCCTCGCAGGTGGGCGGGCTTCAATTTCTGGTGCGCGATCAGGAAACCGGCTTCCATATTCCCACGCGCGAACCCATCTCACTGGCAGAATGTATCATTGCGCTGATGTCCGACCCATCCAAGACGTTGGCGATGGGTCTTTCCGCCTCTCGAATTGCCAGGGAGTACACCTGGTCACAGATTGCCGCGCGGCTGCTACGCGTATTTGAGGCAGTTGCCGCGCACAGCCTGACCAAGGCTTAGCCGCCATAAGAATTGGGAATATCGTTGACCTCTGCCTGGATATATGGATTGTCCTCCATAAAATCCAGGGCATCGTCTTCTGATACCAGGGTTTGACCTTTATGATACAGGGTGTCGTTGAAACCGTCGTAGCGATAACGGCGATTAACCCAACCGTGGATACTGTGCTGAAACAAGGTATGGAACTGAATCGCTTCCTCTTCTTCAAAGATATGTTCGCTAATCAGCCATACGGGCGCGTATTGTTCCAGGTGGGGGAGCGCTTTTCGGTCGCGTTTGCTCTTTAATTCCTCAACAGTTGTCATTCGATACACCACTTCCTGAGTATGTTTCCGTTACAATGGACATTCTAGCTTTGGGCAAAGGGATAAACAAGCAATGATTGGATTGCACAGCGAAATTTGACTATTTTGACAAGTTCCAGACCATAGCTGAATGGATTAAACTGGGTAGAATATGATGACTGATGAAACGGAGACGAATCATGGCAGAATCGGATGTAAAAAAAGTCGTATTGGCATACAGTGGCGGTCTTGATACCTCGGTGATTGTGCCTTGGCTGAGAAATAATTATGGCTGTGAGGTGGTGTGCTTTTGCGCTGATGTGGGACAAGAGGAAGAACTCGATGGTCTGGAAGACAAAGCGCTGGCATCGGGCGCTTCCAAGCTGTATATCCGCGACCTGCGCGAGGAATTTCTGACAGATTTTGTCTTCCCGACTCTGCGGGCGGGTGCTGTCTATGAGCGTGAGTATCTGCTGGGCACTTCTTTTGCCCGCCCGTTGATTGCCAAACATCTGGTTGAAATCGCTATGGACGAAAAAGCGGATGCTGTGGCGCACGGCTGTACTGGCAAAGGCAATGACCAGGTTCGCTTTGAAGTCTCTGTGATGGCTTTGAATCCCAAACTGAAAACGATTGCTCCTTGGCGCGAATGGGATATTCGCAGTCGGGAAGATGCGCTTGCCTATGCCGAGGAGTTCAATGTGCCGGTGTCGCAGACCGAAAAGGACATTTACAGTCGGGACTACAATATCTTTCATTTGTCCCACGAGGGCGGCTTGCTGGAAAATCCATGGAATGAGCCTGAAGACGGGATGTTCCAGCTTACCAAAAGCCCGCAAGAGGCCCCAGACGAACCCGAAACCATCGAAATCGGCATCGTTCAGGGCAATCCTTGCAGCTTGAATGGTGAAGAGATGAATGCGGTTGAACTGTTTCTCAAGCTCAACCGAATCGGCGGCAGACATGCCATCGGGCGCAGCGACATTGTCGAAAATCGTCTGGTGGGCATGAAGAGCCGCGGTGTGTATGAAACCCCGGCGGGAACGATTATTCATCGCGCCCATCAACTGCTGGAGAGCATTTGCCTCGACAAACACACGATGCACTATAAAGACCTCGTCGCCACCAAATACGCTGAACTGGTTTATAACGGCATGTGGTATAGCAAATTGCGCGAGGCGCTGGATGGTTTTGTCGAGGTGACCCAAAGAACTGTCACTGGCACTGTGCGCTTGAAGCTGTACAAGGGCAATATCATGGTTGTCGGTCGCAAAAGTCCTTACAGCCTGTACCGCGAAGATTACGCTTCGTTCGGTGAGGAAGATGTCTACAATCAGCAAGATGCCGAGGGTTTCATCCAGTTGTTTGGCTTGCCTATCAAGGTGGAGGCGATGCTGCAAATGGAAGGCGGCGGCCAGACAGACTATACTCAGCCGGATTACAGCAAGTTCAAACGCGATTGAACTGAGGATTATCAAATGAGTCTGTGGGGCGGGCGATTTTCTGAACCAGGCGCGGATGACCTCAAGCAACTGAATGACAGCATCGGTTTCGATATTCGTTTTTATCGTGAAGATATTGAAGGCAGCATCGTCTACGCGCGAGCTATCGCGGATGCCAGGGTGATTACGCAGGAAGAGGCGCAAACCATCATCGACGGCTTGCGGCGGGTGAAGCAGGAGTTTGATGCCGATACCTTCGTGATTCAGGATAGCGACGAGGACATCCACACCGCAGTCGAACGGCGTCTGACTGAAATGATTGGTGAAGTCGCTGGCAAGCTGCATACTGGTCGCAGCCGCAATGACCAAGTGGCGACTGATTTCAGATTATGGTCGATGCGAGCGGCTGACCGCCTGGCGGATGAACTGCGGGGCTTGCAGTTGGCGCTCATTCAAGTTGCCGAAGCGCATACTGACACGCTGCTGCCGGGTTACACGCACATGCAGCCAGCACAGCCGATTACGGCCGCCCATTGGCTGATGAGTTTCTTTTGGATGCTGGAGCGCGACCTTGACCGCCTGCTGGCGGCGCGGGAACGGATGGCGGTCTCGCCATTGGGGGCGGGCGCATTGGCTGGCAATCCCTTTGAGGTTGACCGACAGAAAATGGCTCTGGCTCTGGGGTTCGATGCTTGCAGCCAAAACAGCCTGGATGCGGTCAGTGACCGCGATTTTGTGGCTGACCTGCTTTATGTGATTGCGCTAAGCGCCACGCATTTAAGCCGTCTGGCGGAAGATGTCCTTATCTATTCCAACCCATCGTTTGCTTTTATCACGCTTGCAGACAGATACAGCACCGGCTCCAGTTTGATGCCGCAGAAGCGGAATGCCGACCCGATGGAACTGATGCGCGGCAAGACGGGGCGCTTGATTGGCAATTTGAGCGGCTTTCTGGCAACTCTGAAGGGTCTCCCCAGCGGCTACAACAAAGACCTTCAGGAAGACAAGGAGGCACTGTTTGATTCAGTTGACACCATGCACAGCCTGCTCCCGATAATGACTGCCATCATCAGCAGCTTGCAGATGAACGCTGACAGGATGCGGGCTGCTTTGGTGGAGGAATTGCTGGCGACCGACATGGCGGATTATCTGGTGCGCAAGGGCTTGCCTTTTCGACAGGCGCATCATGTGGTGGGCGAGGTCGTGCGGCTCGCAGCCGAATCGGATTTGCAATTATCGGAATTGCCCCTGGGCAAATTGAGAGACATTTCCGCGTATTTCTCGGAAGATGTGGGGCAGGTCTTCAACTTCGCGCAATCCGTATCACAGCGTAGGGTGCAGGGTGGCACCGCACCGGATGCTGTCCGTGAACAAATCGAGTTGGCGAAATCCCGATTCAATAACTGATTGTGCAATTTATACAAGGTGTCGATGTAAGGGTATATGAACTTTTGGAAAGGTTCACGAAATGATTGTCATTCGCTTGACACTGCCCGCAAAGTTGGGTAGGCTGTTTGGCGAGCTTGAAACCTGCAAGGAATGGAATATGCGCAGCGAGCACGCACTGAATCTCATTAGCCTTATTATTGTCCTTGTCCTCGTGATTATCAGTGGACTGTAATGGCTTGGGCTGCAGCTGCGAGACAGATTAGCAAAATAGAGCCTCCCAAGCCTTGGGGGGCTTTTTTAATTTAAGGTGGCGGCAAGAATGAGGATGAGTTGGCAGATGGCGAGTCGGTTGGAAGCAGCGAGCAGAGCTTGCATCCATTTTACCTTGGATGATGCGTTCTTTTCGGCTTGGCGAACTGATTGCGATTTTTTGGGTATCAAGATGCACACGCTTGTCTCTCCCTGTTCAAGCAAGTAGAGCAAGCGTGTTTTATTTTTTGGGATTGTCGTACAGAGGGGAAGTCGGATGACTGCAAAATGGATTTGGCGCAATGGCGAGTTTGTAGAATGGGAAAACGCAACTGTGCATGTCAGCGCTCATGCCCTGCATTATGGGTCAAGCGTTTTTGAGGGCATTCGCGCCTACCATACTCCCAGGGGCGCGGCGCTGTTTCGCCTTCAGGATCACACTGAACGGTTGCTGCATGGGGCCAGGGTGATGCGAATTGCCCATGATTATGATGCGGATATATTAAACGCAGCTATCGTTGAGAGTGTCAGGAAAAATGGCCATGACTCCTGTTACATTCGCCCTATCATTTTTCGTGGTGCGGGTGCGCTGGGTTTGGAAGGGCGCGAGCGCACCAAGACCGAAGTCGTTATTTTTACGATGGAATGGGGACGTTATCTGGGCGCCGAGGCGATTGAGCGGGGCGTCGATGTTCAGGTCAGTTCCTTCCGGCGGATGGCGCCTGATACCCACATGGCGCTGGTGAAAGCTGGCGGCAACTATGTCAACAGCCAATTTGTCAGCATGGAGGCGCATGATAACGGATTCCATGAGGGCATTGCCCTGGATGTCACTGGCTATGTCAGCGAGGGCGCGGGGGAAAATATCTTCGTGGTTCTTGACGGCGTGGTTTATACGCCGGGGTCATGGTCTTCCATTCTGATGGGGATTACACGCGACAGCGCCCTGACTATCCTGGAGGAGCAGGGGCATGAGGTGCGTTTTCAGCCGATAGCGCGAGAGACGCTCTATATGGCTGATGAAATCTTTTTTACTGGCACCGCGGTGGAGGTTACGCCAGTGAAATCCGTTGACCGCATCCCGATTGGCAATGGCAAACGCGGGCCAATCACTGCGGCAGTACAGTCCGAGTTCTTTGCAAGGACATCTGGTGAATTGCCGGACAAGCATAATTGGCTGACCTTTGTCAATGAACTGTAGGGTTTTCACAAGTTATGGATTAGTGAGCGTGCTGGAGGTGGATGATGCAACTCAAAGGTGCGGAAATCATCATGGAATGCCTGATACAGGAAGGCGTTACCGTCATGTTTGGTTATCCTGGCGGGGCGATTTTGCCGACTTATGATGTTATGACCCAATATCAGGACCGGATTCATCATGTGCTGGTGCGGCATGAGCAAGGCGCTTCCCACATGGCGGATGGCTATGCGCGTGCGACTGGCCGCGTGGGGGTATGTATTGCAACCAGCGGGCCTGGCGCAACCAATTTGGTGACTGGCCTGGCGACTGCGATGATGGATTCGTCCCCGATTGTTGCGATTACAGGTCAAGTTCCGATTCCGGCAATCGGGTCGGATGCTTTTCAAGAAACCGATGTCACCGGTGTAACGCTTCCCGTGACCAAACACAATTATCTGGTTACGGATGTCAACGAGCTTGCCTATACTATGAAAGAGGCTTTTTACATCGCCCGCACCGGGCGTCCAGGGCCGGTTTTGGTGGATGTTCCCAAAGATGTCCAAAATGCGGTGACGGAATATATTTATCCTGAAGGCGAAATCACCTTGCCAGGTTATCGTCCACCCTCGACTGCCAGCCAGGATGATATTAATGATGCCCTGCGTTTAATCGGAGAAGCGGAGCGTCCGATTATTTTAGCTGGTCATGGGGTGATGATGTCGGGCGCGATGCAGGAATTGCGCGAGTTGGCGGAACGGGCGCAAATCCCGGTGGCCTTGACTCTGTTAGGCAAGGGCGGGATACCGGAAGAACATCCGCTAGTGATTGGGATGATGGGCATGCACGGCGAGGCATCTGCCAATCTTGCCATTCAAGAGGCTGACCTTTTGATTGCCTTGGGGATGCGCTTTGATGACCGTGTAACGGGCAATTTGAAGACTTATGCGGTGCATGCACGCAAAATTCATATTGATATTGACCGCTCGGAGTTAAACAAGAATGTCAAGGTGGATGTGGGCATTGCCGGCGATTTGCGGACGGTACTGCGTCAGCTTTTGCCCAAATTGCAGCAGAAGACTCATCCGCAGTGGATGGGTCGAATCCGCAGTTGGCTGGAAGATTCCAATGAGCGTGATATTTTGAATTATGAGACACCGAATAAATTGCTGACGGCCCAGGTCATCAATGATATTTGGAAACTAACCGACGGGAATGCGGTTACCGTGACGGATGTCGGGCAGCACCAGATGTTAGAGGCTCAGTATTATCCGCATCAGCGTCCGGCGACCTTGCTGACGAGCGGCGGTCTGGGGACAATGGGCTTCGGGTTCCCGGCGGCAATCGGCGCCAAGTTCGGGATGCCCGATGAGGAAGTTTGGGCAATCGTTGGCGATGGCGGGTTTCAGATGACGCTCTGCGAATTGGGAACGGCAGCGCAGGAGAATGTCAATGTCAATATAGCGGTCATCAATAACCATTTTTTGGGTATGGTTCGGCAATGGCAGGAGCTCTTTTATGAAAAGCGCTATCAGGCGACGCCGATGTTTAATCCGAATTTTTGTAAATTGGCTGATGCCTACGGTATCCCGACGATGTGCGTCACCGAGCGCGGGGAAATTGAGGCTGCGGTCAATTTTGCGCGGGAGATTGAGGGGCCTACTCTGATTGAGTTCGTGGTTGAGAAAGAAGAGATGGTCTATCCGATGGTCCCAAGCGGGGCAGATTTGCATGACATGAAACGGCGTCCAAAACCAGGAGAAGCCTTATGACCGAGCAAATAAATTCCAACAAGGTCACTGTCGTTGCGCTGGTTGAAAATGAACCTGGGGTTCTCAATCGCATTGCCAGCCTCTTTCGCCGCCGCGCCTTTAATATCGACAGTCTGACAGTCGGGCGCACCCATAAACCGCATGTATCCCGCATGACGATTCGTGTGGTTGCTGGACCCGAATATGCCAAACGCATCGCTACCAATTTGCAGAAGCTGGTTAATGTGATTGATGTTAAGGTGCTGGATAATGAACCGCATATTGAGCGTGATTTGGCGCTGATTAAAGTCCGCAGCGATGACACCGAATCGCGCAACACCATTACCGAAATCTGCGATTCCTATCCGGCTCGCATTGTCGATATTGGCCCGGCCGTCGCCATTGTTGAGATGGTCGGGACGGAAGAAATCCTGGAGAAGTTCATTGAAGAGATTCGTCCTATCGGCATCGTCGAGATGATTCGCACTGGTGTGGTCTCGATGGGGCGCGGGATGCGGATCCATGATACGGATTATCGGCGGCAGGATAATATAGCGCCGGCGAAGACCGAGACCATGCCAAGAGGCAATGGTCGCATTATTTGACGGGTATGATGCGAGCGGTGATGCGGTATGGCGGCTGCTCTTGATTTAGCGTATTTTCAGATGGGAGAGAGTTTATAGATGGCAACACTTTATTATGACAGGGATGCGGACCTTTCATTGCTTGAGGGCAAGACAATCGCGGTCATCGGTTATGGCAGTCAAGGGCATGCTCATGCCCTGAATGCCCATGACAGCGGTCAAAATGTGATTGTGGGTTTGCACGAAGGCAGCAAAAGCAAAGCCAAGGCAGAAGCAGACGGCTTGCAGGTTTTTACGGTAGCGGAAGCGACAAGGCAAGCCGACATCGTGATGATACTGATTCCGGATACACGGCAGGCAGAGGTGTACAGCGAACATATTGCGCCCAACCTCAAGGATGGGGCGATGCTGATGTTTGCCCACGGCTTTAACATTCACTTTAAGGAGATTGTTCCGCCCGAAAGCGTGGATGTGGCTATGATAGCTCCGAAAGCGCCAGGTCATCGCGTTCGGGAGGTGTTTATTGAGGGCGCTGGCACACCCGGGCTGGTAGCGGTTGAACAGGATGCGACTGGCAATGCGACGGCCATGGCGCTTGCCTATGCCAAGGCAATCGGCTGCACCCGCGCCGGTGTCATCGAAACGACTTTCAAGGAAGAAACAGAAACGGATTTGTTCGGCGAGCAGGTCGTTTTGTGCGGCGGTGTGACGGCGCTGGTCCGCGCCAGTTTTGAAACGCTGGTGAAAGCCGGTTATCAGCCCGAAATCGCCTATTTTGAATGCTTGCATGAATTGAAGCTGATTGTGGATTTGCTGTATGAAGGCGGTTTGAGCTATATGTGGTACAGCGTCAGCAACACTGCCGAACATGGTGGATATGTGGTTGGGGATCAGTTTGAAGAGGCTGTCAAGGAAGAGATGGCGGGTGTCCTGCAACGGGTTCAAAATGGCGAGTTTGCCAAAGCCTGGATTGAGGAAAACCGACAGGGCCGTCCGAACTTTAATCACCGCCGCCAGCGTGAGCATGACCTGCTGATTGAACAGGTCGGGGCTGAACTGCGCCAGATGATGCCCTTCCTGGATGCTAAGAATATCAAACAAGAGGATTAAAACATGGTGGCCGGCGATGATGTCGCCGCATCTCGTATGAAAGGAGGTGTTTGAATGTCGAAAGATGGTCTTGCTGACCTTAGTCGCTTGAAGTTATCCCTTTTCGACCCGATTTTATTGATGAAAGGAACACCTCCAAATGGCAGAGCGAATTTATGACGACAATACCGTCATCATCTTTGATACCACCCTGCGAGATGGCGAACAAAGCCCTGGCGCGACCCTGTCCAGCGCCGAGAAACTTGAAATTGCCCGTCAACTGTCGCGGCTGGGCGTCGATGTCATCGAAGCTGGGTTTCCAGCTGCCTCGCCTGATGATTTGCGGGCAGTCCAACGGATTGCCAGAGAAGTCGGCAGGCCTGACGGGCCTTCGATTGCCGGCTTGGCGCGTGCGGTCGAGAGCGACATTCTGACGGCTTGGGAAGGCGTGAAGGATGCCGCCAAACCGCGCATCCATACCTTTCTTGGCACATCCCCCAGTCATCTGGCGATGCTGCGTATTGACCAGGCGCAAGGCCTGGAGCGCATCCGCGAGGCTGTTACACTGGCAAAAAGCCTTTGCGATGATGTCGAGTTTAGCCCGATGGATGCCGGCCGCACCGATACCGAATACCTGATTCGCGCCTGTGCGGCTGCGGTGGAATGCGGCGCAACAACCTTGAACATTCCCGATACAGTCGGTTATGTGATGCCAAGCGAATGGGCGGAAACGCTGGAGATGCTGATTAACGAGACCCCTGGGGCCGGTCCAGGGAGCGGTGTGATATGGTCGGTGCATTGCCACAACGACCTGGGGCTGGCGACTGCCAACACACTGGCTGGCGTCCATAAGGGCGTGCGGCAGGTCGAGGTGACGGTTAACGGCATTGGAGAGCGGGCTGGCAACACCAGCCTGGAAGAAGTCGTTATGGCAATTCATACGCGCAAAGCCTATTATGGCTTGCGCACCAATATCGATTCGACTCAGATTATGAAAACCAGCCGCATGGTTCGCAATTATATGGGCATGCCAGTGCAGCCGAACAAGGCAATCGTCGGGGCAAACGCCTTCGCCCACGAATCCGGGATACATCAAGATGGTGTTTTGAAGAATGCCGAGACCTTTGAGATTATGACGCCAGAAGATGTTGGCTTGAGCCAGAGCCGTCTGGTCCTGGGCAAGCTCAGTGGCCGGCACGCGCTGCGGGTCCGCCTGCGCGAACTGGGTTATGAGTTTGAAGGCGACGACCTGCTGGACATCTTCAAACGTTTCAAGGACTTGGCTGATGTCAAGAAGACAGTGACCGATGCCGACCTGGAAGCGCTGGTTGCTGATGAGAAAGCGATAAAACAGGAAGAATTCTTTCGGCTGGTGGATATTCAGGTTGCCTGTGGCACGATGGGTATGCCGACGGCAACGGTTAAGATGGTGAATCAGGAAGGCGAGGAGTTTGTTGTTGCCGCTGTTGGCACGGGCCCTGTTGATGCTTCCTATCGCGCCATCGACCAGATTATCAAAGCGCCCAATGTACTGCTTGAGTTTAATGTTCACAGCGTTACTGAGGGGATTGATGCCTTGGGCGAAGTGACGGTGCGCATCTCGCCCAGGAACAGCGGACGGTCTTTCGGGGGTTATGGCGCTGACAGTGATATTATCGTTTCAAGCGTTAAGGCCTATGTCGCCGCTTTGAATCGTTTGATTGCCAGCATCGGCTTGGGCGATGTTGAACCTGAAGGGGATGTAGCGACCGTTGGCATTTCGTTTTCATCGGATTAAACTGGATGGGGATATATCCCCTCTTGAATAGGTGTTGTAATGTAAATGTAGAGGAAGAACCGTATGACTGGAAATGGCAAACCCCGTACCCTGTTTGAAAAAGTGTGGGATGCCCACACCATACGCGAACAAAGCGATGATGCGCCGGCTGTCTTGTATATTGATTTGCATCTGGTACACGAAGTGACATCGCCGCAGGCTTTCTCCATGCTGCGTGAGCGCGGCCTCAAGGTTCGCCGGCCTGACCTAACGATTGGGACGATGGATCACAGCACGCCAACGACGCCACGCAATGCCCAGGGCATTATCCCGGTTGCCGATGCGATGGCTGCCAGGCAACTCGAGATCTTCACTAGGAACTGCAACGATTTTGGCATTCCCATGTATGCTTTGGGCGACGAAGATCAAGGCATTGTCCATGTCATTGGCCCCGAAAAAGGCTTGACTCAGCCGGGCATGACTATCGTTTGCGGGGACAGCCATACCAGTACGCACGGTGCTTTTGGGGCGTTGGCATTCGGTATTGGGACGAGTGAGTTGGGGCATGTGCTGGCGACGCAAACCCTGCTCCAGAATAAACCCAAAACGATGGCGATTCATGTTGAGGGCAAGCTCAAAGCTGGGGTCACTGCCAAAGATATTATCCTTGCCATCATCTCCAAAATCGGCATTGGCGGCGGCACAGGTTATGTCTTTGAATATCGCGGCGAAGCCATTCGCGGGTTGAGTATGGAAGGGCGGATGACCATTTGCAATATGTCGATTGAGGGTGGCGCCCGCGCGGGGATGATTGCGCCCGATGAGACCACGTTTGAATATGTCAAAGGGCGGAAACATGCCCCCGCCGGCGCCGATTGGGAGGCCGCTGTTGAAAGATGGCGTCAGCTGCCCTCGGATGAAGGCGCAGTCTATGACCGAGAAATTACCATTCGCGCTGATGAATTGATGCCCATGATAACCTATGGCACTAATCCAGGCATGGGTATGCCGATAACCGCCAACATTCCGACACCCGATAAGGAAAGCGACTATAACAAGCGGGTTGCCCTGTCCAAGGCGCTCCATTATATGGACTTGCATCCCGGTCAGCCATTGCTGGGCAAAGCCATTGATGTCGTCTTTATCGGCAGCTGCACCAACTCACGCATTACGGATTTGCGTCAAGCCGCCCGTTTTATCAGAGGACATCAGGTGGCTGACAGCGTTCGCATGATGGTTGTGCCTGGTTCGCAGCAGGTGAAGAAGCAGGCTGAAAGCGAGGGGCTGGACACTATTTTCAGGGAAGCTGGCGCTGAATGGCGTGAGGCGGGCTGTTCGATGTGCATTGCCATGAATGGCGACCAGCTGCAAGCGGGGCAGTATGCCGTTTCGACCAGCAATCGCAATTTTGAAGGGCGTCAGGGCAAGGGCGGGCGCACTTTCCTGGCAAGCCCATTGACTGCTGCGGCATCGGCGATTACTGGCGCAGTCACTGACCCCCGCACCATGATGACTTCTGAAGCTGTTTAAGGAGGATGCTGTGGAGAAGGTGAATCACATTGAGGGCAGTATTGTTTCAATCCCGGTCAACGACATTGATACCGATCAAATCATCCCCGCCCGCTTTCTGAAGGTGACGGACAAGCAGGGCTTGGGCAAAGCCGCTTTTTGCGATTGGCGTTACCTGGAAGATGGTGAGACTCCCAATCCTGACTTTGTATTAAACAAAGCGGAATATCGGGGGGCATCGGTTTTGATTGCCGGCAACAATTTTGGCTGTGGCAGTTCGCGGGAGCATGCACCTTGGGCGCTGATTGGCGCCGGCTTCAGGGCGGTCATCAGTACCGAGTTTGCCGATATTTTCCGCAACAACGCCTTAAAGAATGGACTGCTGCCCGTTATCGTCGATGCTGACACCCAACAGCAGTTATTCAGCCTGGCGGAAGAAGAGCCGAGCACCTCGGTTTCTGTGGATGTCGAAGCGCAAACTTTGATACTGCCAGATGGTCGAGAGGTGACATTCCCGTTGGACGGATTCTCGAAGTATTGCTTGCTTAATGGGGTTGACCAGCTTGGTTATTTGCTGGATTTGGATGACGAAGTGCGCGACTATGAAGCCAGCCATCCGCAGCGTGTGCGGACAACAGCCTGACGCCGCCAACTGGGGAGGTCAATCTTGAAGCAAAAGGTCGCAATCTACGATACGACGCTCCGTGATGGCACACAGCGCGAAGGCATTTCGCTCTCGGTTGCCGACAAGATTCGGATTACCAAGCTGTTGGACGAATTGGGGGTGGATTATATCGAGGGCGGCTGGCCTGGCTCGAATCCGAAGGATGCCATGTATTTTGAGCAGGTTCAGCAGCTTGACCTGCATTATTCAAAAATTGCTGCCTTTGGCTCAACGCGCCGCAAACAGGTTCAACCGCAAGAGGATGCCAATATCCGCGCCCTGGTTGCAGCCAACACCCCCGTGGTGACCCTGGTTGGCAAAACTTCCATGCTGCATGTTACCGATGTGCTGCAAACAACCCCCGAAGAAAACCTGCGTATGATATGCGACAGTGTCGCTTATCTCAAAAGTTTGGGCAAAGAAGTGGTTTATGACGCCGAACATTTTTTTGATGGGGCCAAATTGGATATGGAATATGGTTTTGACACCCTGGCGGCTGCGGTTGACGGGGGCGCCGATGTCATCGTGCTTTGTGACACCAATGGGGGTTCCATGCCTTGGGAAATCGCGGATTTCATGTATCGCGCACGCGAGTTGTTCCCGCAGATGCAAATGGGCATCCATACCCATAATGACAGCGAACTCGCTGTCGCCAACTCGCTGGCGGCGGTCAACGCCGGTGCAACTCATGTGCAAGGGACGATTAACGGCTATGGCGAGCGCTGCGGCAATGCCAACCTGTGCAGCATTATCCCTGGTCTTTTGATTAAGATGGGCATTCCCTGTCTGGCACAGGACGGGCATCTCAGCGCCTTGACGCAGCTTTCAAGAACGGTGGCCGAGATTGCCAATCTGGCGCCGGACACGCATTTGCCCTATGTTGGCAGGAGCGCATTCGCTCACAAGGGGGGGATTCATGTGGCGGCGATGCGGCGGAATGTCGATAGCTATCAGCACATTGAACCGCAGCAGGTGGGCAACCAGACGCGCGTTTTGGTTTCCGATTTGTCGGGGCGCGGGAATCTGCTTAGCAAGGCGGAAGAGCTTGGCTTGGATGTATCCAAGGATGAGGCGGTTCGGGTGCTTCAGGACATCAAGGAACTTGAAAATGAGGGCTTTGTCTTTGAGAGTGCCGAGGCTTCGGTGGCGGTGCGTCTGCATCGTGCCCGTCCTGATTATCAAGCTCTGTTCACCTTGATTGATTTTACGGTGATTGTTGAAGACCGACAGGGTCGCGGGCAGCTTGCGGAAGCGATGGTCAAGCTGGATGTCGATGGGGATGTGGTGCATACCGCCGCCGAAGGCAACGGGCCAGTGAATGCGCTTGACCTGGCGCTGCGCAAGGCACTTCTGCCCAAATATCCCGCCCTACGTGACATTCAGCTTGTGGATTACAAAGTTCGCATTTTGGATGGTGAGAATGCCACTGGCGCGATGACCCGCGTTTTGATTGATTCGTACAACGGCAGCACACGCTGGAGCACCGTTGGCGCCGGGACCGACATTATCTGCGCCAGTTGGCTGGCCTTGGTCGATAGCGTCGAGTATGGGCTGTCGATTAGTGGCGAAAAGAAAGGTCAGGATTCCCTGGCTGTAGGGGATTAGCTTTTGCGCTTGATGATTGATTGCGGGTATGTCGGGGCTTTTGTTTGTATGGGAGAAAAGACGATATGAAGGCAACCATTGCGGTGCTTCCTGGCGACGGGATTGGGCCTGAAGTGATGGCACATGCGACACACTTGCTGTCAGTCATCGCAGAAAAGCAGGGACATGATTTTTCATTCGCAGAAGGCTTGATTGGTGGCATCGCCATCGACGAAACGGGCAGTCCCCTGCCTGATGAAACCCTGCCCATCTGCGAAAATGCGGACGCAATTCTCCTGGGTGCGGTAGGAGGGCCCAAGTGGTCTGACCCGACCTCCGATGTCCGCCCCGAGCAGGGCTTGCTCAAGATGCGCCAGCATTTTGGTCTTTTTGCCAATCTGCGCCCGGTCAGGACTTATCCGTCCTTAGTGGATTATGCGCCGCTTCGTGCTGACCTGCTGCAAGACCTGGATATTCTGTTTGTGCGGGAGTTGGTCAGCGGGATTTATTTCGGAGAGAGCCAGGAGCAGGGCGAGGGAACAGAGTCCTTTGACACCATGCGCTATTCCCGCGAAGAGGTCGAACAGGTTGCCAATGTTGCCTTTCGGGCGGCGCAGGGACGGCGAAAAAAGCTGACCTCGGTGGACAAGGCGAATGTGCTTGCCTCGATGCGCCTTTGGCGGCGAACGGTCGTTGAGGTACACGAAGAGTATGATGATGTTGAACTGGAACATTTGCTGGTCGATGCCGCTACCATGCACCTGTTGACCCGGCCGAGCAGTTTTGATGTGATACTTGCCGGGAATATGTTTGGCGACATCTTGAGCGATGAGGCTTCGGTCTTGGCTGGCAGTTTGGGGATGCTGCCTTCGGCTTCGCTGCGTTCCGACTCATTTGGCTTGTATGAGCCGGTGCATGGTTCTGCGCCCGATATAGCCGGGCAGGGCAAGGCGAACCCGATTGGCATGTTTTTGAGCGCCGCCATGTTGTTGCACTACAGCCTTCAGCTTGAAGCCGAGGCGCGGTCGATAGAATCTGCCATTGACGCTGTTCTTGAGGAGGGGCTTAGAACGGCTGACATCAAAGGAAAGGATGACACCGCGGTCTCGACGGACGAATTTGCACGGGCGGTCATCAGCAAGCTCTAAATGTGAGTGATGCCGCTACCAAATCGGCTCCGGTTTCAATTCAGTTTCGATTCGAGTTACATCTGCGCCCAGCTGCCTGAGCAAATCTTCGATATGCTCATAGCCACGGTCAATTTGATACACATTTTCGATGATGCTTTCGCCCTCTGCCGCCAGCGCGGCAATCAGCGCGGCTGCACCTGCTCGAATGCTTTCTGCCGTAATCCTGGCTGGCTTGAGTTTGTCAATGCCTTGGATAATGCAAACATCACTTTGGCTGATGAGAACATCGGCGCCCATTTGCAGCAGGGCAGCCACATAATCATAGCGGTTCTCAAATATCCGTTCGCGGATGTAACTTGTGCCTCGGGCAAGCGTGGACAAGACTGCGATGCAGGGCTGCAAGTCAGTGGGGAAGCCTGGGTATGGATGCGTTAGAATGTTGATGGGGTTCATAGCCCGGCTGACAGGACGCCGAACGCGGATGGACTGTCCCTGAACATCAATATCCACGCCCATTTGCTCCAGTTTGGCGCTGACAATGCGCAGATGACCGGGTTCAACATCGTGAATGGTCACGTCGCCGCCAGTGATGGCGGCTGCCATCATCATCGTGCCGGCGGCCAGGCGGTCGGGCATGGGCGAATACTCCACTGGCTGGAGCTTGCGCACCCCGTTAATCATCAAGGTATGTGTGCCTAGGCCGCGAATGTCTGCTCCCATTTCAATCAGAAAATTGCCAAAATCAAGCACTTCGGGTTCGACCGAAGCATTCTCGATAATGGTCTGACCATCCGCCAGGGCAGCGGCAAGCATCAAGTTCTCCGTGCCGGTATGGCTGGGGAAATCAAGGTAGAGCAGCGTTCCCTTGAAGCGCCTGTTTTCGAGGTCGATGACTGTGCGCCCGTCGTCAAAGTATTGCACTCTGGCGCCCAGCCGCGCGAATCCGCGATGATGGAAGTCAATCTTTCTCGTCCCGATGTCGCAACCACCACTGCCGGGCAATTCAACATACCCGAGTCTGATTTGCAATGGAGCCAGAAAGAGGACCGAGCCGCGAAAACGCGAGGCGAGTTCGTCTGGCAGGATGCCAGTGGAAACATTTGCGGCATCTATAGAGGCGATCTTGGTGACTTTATCATAATTGACCGCTGCGCCGACCGCCCTTAGCAGTTCAAAGGCGCGGTCTACATCCTGAATATCTGGCACCCCATGTAAAACGGTCTCGCCGCTTTCGACAACAAGCGAGGCAGCAATCATCGCCAGGATGGCGTTTTTGGCACGCTGAACTCGGATTTCTCCCTGAAGGGCATGTCCTCCGACCACGCGCAGTGCTGATGTATTCATATTGTCTCCTGATATTTACCGCGCTAGTGTGAACCACTTTGGCAGAAAAAACAAGGCACAAAGAGATGGTTGTCATAGGGAACGGATTATGATAGAGTGTTAGCGATTAACAATCGAAGAGTAAGTTTTACGCTTATCCAGAGGTGGTGGAGAGACCGACTCGATGAAACCACAGCAACCCCCAATGGCAATGGGAAGGTGCTAACTTCGGCAGATCTTTCTGGAAGATGAGGGTAGACGCCTGATGCAGGCATCAGGTTATTCCGCAGACTGTGCCACAGTCACTTGATTTTGAAGATGACGGAAGCCCAAGCCGATGTTGCTATTGTCGCGGCTTGGGCTTTTTTGATTGACAGGGACGAAGACATGAATCCAGATAATAGCCAAGAGCATGAAAGTTTTGAGGGGGCGAGCACCCAATCGGTGCATGGCGGCGCACCCAGGGGCAAAGGATTTCACTCAATCACGACACCGATTGTTCAATCCGCAACTTATACATTTGAGAATACGGGCAAGCTCATCGAGTTTCTCGATAAAAAAGTTTATGGGGGCGAGCTTGACCGCGAGGAATATGCCCGCTATGGCAATCCTTCGATATGGTCAGTTGAAAAGCGCATCGCCCATCTGGAGTCTGGCGAGGATGCCGCCGTCTATCCCTCTGGCATGTCTGCGGTGACATCTCTTTTTCTCACTGTTCTGAAGCCGGATACACATATTGTGATGACTGACGACTGTTATCGCCGCACGCGGCAGTTCTGCCTGACAACCCTGAAGAAGTTCGGGATTGAGACGAGTGTTGTTCCGATGGGGGATGACGATGCGCTGGAAGCCGCCATCATCCCCAAGAAGACGCGCTTCATCTTCACCGAAATGCCGACCAATCCCTATCTGCGGGTGGCGAACCTGGCGTACATTGCTGCGCTTGGCAGGCGCTATCGGGCAATAACGCTGGTTGATTCAACTTTTGCGACACCGATTAACCTGCGTCCGCTTGAGTATGGCATTGACTTTGTGATGCACAGCGCGACCAAGTATTTGGGAGGGCACAACGATATTCTGGCGGGGGTGATTGTTGGCAATAAGGCGCGTATCAAAGCGCTTCAAGATGCCCGCGGCATGTTTGGCAATGTGATCGACCCGCATCAGGCGTATCTGCTCGAACGGGGCATAAAGACGCTGGCGGTGCGCGTGCGGCATCAAAACGAATCCGGCTTGAAAGTCGCAAAATATCTCCAGCAGCATCCCAAAATTGAACGGGTCTTTTATCCTGGTTTGGAATCGCATCCGGATCATTCGATTGCCAAAGCGCAGATGAGCGGCTTTGGCGGCGTGGTCAGTTTTGAAGTGGCGGGTGGCTTAGAGACGACCGGTGATTTTATTGACCGCCTGCAAATTCCCTATATTGCGCCCAGCCTTGGCGGTGTCGAGAGCCTGATCGAGCAGCCTGCCTATGTCAGTTATTATGATTTGAGCCGTGAGGAGCGGGAGCAGCTGGGCATTGGCGACAATCTAGTGCGGTTTGCCTTGGGAATCGAGGATGCCGATGATATTTTGGCTGATTTGGAGCAGTCGCTGGAAGCTGTGCCGACGCGGCTGGCTGTCAGCAAAACAGGATAGCTGTTCGGGAGATCAGTGTGCGGGGACACCCTCTGTCAACAGCCTGATGATTTGGTCGATATTGTCCTCTGTCTGTAACATCGCATTGCGGTAGCGCGGGACAATATCGTTTAATTGATTGGCATGGTATCCAATGGTGGCTTCGGGGTCTTTCAGGATATGCCCTGTCAGCACGCCCACGACCGTATCGCCGCGCCGAATAAGCTCCTTGCTGACCAGCTTTTTGGCGCCGGCAACCGAACAGGCGGAGGCGGGTTCGCATCCAATTCCCACGCCATCAACAATTGCTTTGGCATCCATAATCTGCTGGTCTGTCACTTCCTCGACGACGCCGCCAGTCCATTCAAGGCTGCGTATCGCTTTCTGCAAATTGACCGGATTGCCAATTTTAATCGCTGTGGCGATGGTTTCGGCTTTGACCGCTTGGAAATCCCTGAATCCCTGGGTGAAATGCCGATACAAGGGGTTGGCGCCTCTGGCTTGAATGATGGCTAAACGCGGTATGCGGTCAATGAGACCAACCTGGTGCATCTCGAACAGCGCCTTGCCAAAGGCGGAACTGTTGCCAAGATTCCCGCCCGGCACCACAATCCAGTCGGGCGCTTGCCAGCGCAGCTGCTGCAAGGTCTCGAACAGGATGGACTTCTGCCCTTCGAGGCGGAAAGGGTTGACTGAGTTCAAGATATAGATGCCGAGTTCTTGCGATACCTGGCGAACCAGTTCCAAGTTGCGGTCAAAATCAGCATTGATTTGCAAACATCTGGCGCCAAAGGCGATGCCCTGCGCCAGTTTGCCCAGCGCGATTTGCTGATTTTGCAAAAAAATGATGCCCTGCATATTTGCCCGTGCTGCATAAGAGGCCATCGAGGCGGATGTGTTGCCAGTCGAGGCGCAGGCGACGCGCTCCATTCCAAGCGCTTTCGCTTGCGTCACGCCAGTGGTCATGCCGCGGTCCTTGAATGAACCAGTTGGATTCTCGCCCTCGTGTTTGAGATACAGCCCATCGACGCCGACGAATTTGGCAACTCGCGGCAGTTCATACAGGTTGGTATTCCCTTCCATCCGACTGACGATGTTCTCATTATCAATTCCCGGATAGATAAGTTCCTTGTAACGCCAAACGCCACTGTTGTATGGTGAATCCAGGCTGCCCAAGCGGTCATCAAATAGTTCGGCTGTCAAGAGGGTCTCTGCGCTGCCGAAATCATGCTGTACATCGAGCAAGCCCTGGCAGCGTTCACAGGTGTACAGGACTCGATGAATTGGGTATTGTTGTCCGCAATCCATACATTGTAGTATGCTTGGCATTTGCAGTTCCTCTTGCTGTATGGAGCATGGCCTAAGGATAGCGATTTTTTATGACATTGACCAGAGCAGAAGCCTTTGCGCCAGCCACAGTCGCCAACCTTGGCGTGGGGTTTGATATTCTTGGGTTGGCGTTGGTGGGAATGGGCGACCGAGCGGTTGTGGAGTTTCAAGAATCGCCGGAAATTGTGATAACGGATATTGAAGGAGACGATGGGAAGCTGCCACGCGAAGCGGATAAAAATATAGCCGCCGTTTCTGCCAGAGCCTTGCTTGAACACATGGGAGAGAAGCGCGGCATCAAAATCAAGCTGGTCAAGGGTCTGCCGCTGGCGGCTGGCTTGGGAAGCAGCGCTGCCAGCGCGGTCGTTTCCGTGATGGCACTGAATAAATTGTATGGCGAACCTTTTAGGCGGGAAGAGTTATTGCCATTTTGCCTCGAGGGGGAGGCGCTTGTGAGCGGCTATCACGCCGACAATGTAGCGCCCTGCTTGCTTGGTGGCATCACCCTGGTCGCCGGAATCACGGTTGACGCTATCCAGCCTCTGCCGATTCCGAACAATTTGCATTTGGCGCTGGTCACGCCCGAAGTCGCAGTGCCGACTGCTGAAGCGCGGGCCATGCTGCCGTCTGATATTTCGCTGAAGACCCTGGTTTATCAAACAGGCAAGGTTGCCCAACTGGTGGATGCGCTGCATCGGGGGGATTTGGTGGCGCTGGCGGCGGCCATGGAGAATGACCGCGTAGTCGAACCAGCGCGTGCGGGGCTGATGCCACTGCTTGATGAAGTCCGCCTGGCATCAAAACAAGCTGGCGCCGCTGCCGTCTTCATTGGCGGCGCCGGGCCGACCCTCTGCGCTGTCTGTGACAATGAGCCGACCGCAAAGCGAGTGGCTGAAACCATGAAGATGATTTATCAAGAGATGAACATGAATTGCATTGTCCAATCGACGCAAGTAGACCGCCGAGGAGCCGTCATTTTAGCTGCTGAATAAATGTGGGAATCAGCTAGATTGTG
The DNA here is from genome assembly GCA_965214515.1 of Aggregatilineales bacterium. GTDB lineage: Bacteria > Chloroflexota > Anaerolineae > Aggregatilineales > Phototrophicaceae > UBA6055. Next base: position 882,924 of record OZ243955.1, on the reverse strand, counting down.
AAATTCTTGACAATCGCCTGTCCGCTCTTTATACTTACTGTATTGACGGGCTAAATTCATGCGGGCGCAGTGAGGATTTGCAGTAAGAATTTTCGGATAAGCGTGTTAAACTGTAAGCATCATGTCCAGCCAAAGGTTATATTGGGATGCTTCATACGAAATTGTGTTGGCCTTGATGGACGCCTATCCAGATATGGAGTTGGAAACCTTGGGTTTGGTCGACTTGAATGCACGAATTATTGATTTGCCTGGCTTTGTCGATGATCCTGAGTTGGTCAATGATGATATTTTGAAAGCTATACTGCGCGAGTGGTATGAGGAGACCGGTGCCTAAATGGAATTGAATTTGCAAGAATTAAATGAGACCGAGTTCCCTGTTCCGGTTGAGTTGGAAAACAACCTGGCGATTACCAGCTTGAGCCAGCTCTATAATTGGGGCCGCCGCAACTCGATGTGGCCTATGCTGTTTGGGCTTGCCTGCTGCGCTATCGAAATGATTGCGACTGCATCTTCCCGTTTTGATTTCTCCCGCTTCGGCTTTGAGGTTATGCGGGCGACTCCGCGGCAGGCGGATTTGATGATTGTCTCGGGGACAGTCACCAAAAAGATGGTTGTCCCGATTGTGCGCCTGTATAACCAGATGCCGGAGCCCAAATATGTTTTGGCAATGGGCGCCTGTGCCAGTGGCGGCGGCCCTTTCAAAGAGGGTTACAATGTTGTTTCGGGGATGGACAAGTATCTGCCAGTGGATGTGTATGTTCCCGGCTGTCCGCCAACCCCCCAGGCTTTGCTTTATGGCATGATTGCCTTGCAGCGGAAAATTGACGGGCAAAGTATTGCCAATGGCGATGATGTGCCCTGGTATGGCGTCGGGCCGGCGGAGCCGACCCCGGTGCCGGTACTGGGACCGGATATTATTGACCCTCGTCAAATGGACATGATACGCCGTCAGGCTGAAGCGGCTGCCCGGGACGTCAAATTGCTGGGGGTGCGCGAGCTGCCCGCAGTGACGAAGGTTGTGACCGCCAAGGCGAAGCCCAAAGAGACGGCCGCAGTGGCAACGGCATCTGTTTCCGATGATGCCCTCAATTTCAAACTGCCAACTGGCGGTAATCCTTGGACTGAAGCGGAAGACATCCGAGAAAAGCGCCGCTTACGTGCTTTGGCGCGTAAAGCGCTTCGCGCTTCGAGGCGGTCAGCACAAACGGAAGGGAAATAAACCGGGATGACACAGGCATTCGCTCCTGAAGAACAAATGGACACCACCTCGATTGAGGGCGCGATAAGCTATTTGCAGACCCATTATCCGCAAGCGATAAAAGCAGATGACCGCGCTGGATATGAGGGGATTATCGTTGACAGTGACAAGCTGGTCGATATTGCCAGGGCGATTCGTGATGATTTGGGTTTTGACTATCTGTCGAGCGCGACGGCGGTCGATTATCTTGGTGCGGGCGACCATCTGGAAATGGTTTATCATGCCTATCGGACTGCTGGCGGAGGCGCTTTGGTTTTTAAGGCGCAGGTGGATAGAGAGGTTGCCGAGATTCCCTCGCTGGTTTCGGTCTGGCGGGGTGTGGATTTTCAGGAACGCGAAGCCTGGGATTTGTTTGGCATCAAGTTTGCCGGGCATCCCAATCTCAAGCGCATCTTGATGTGGGAAGGCTTTCAGGGACATCCGATGCGTAAAGATTGGAAAGAGGCATATTACGAAGAAGATGTCAAACCCTTTGACAGCCGTTGGCCCGGTGGTCATGTTCACCGTTCTGAAGAGAAAAATGTCTTTGGCAAAAATGTTTCTTATCCCCCCGATATTGACCTGAATCGCTTGATGGATACCTCGGAACAGGCAGTCTACGAGTCGATGGGTCTGGGCGTCGATGTCGAGCGCATGATGGACAAAGACGGCTTTGAGACCAATCAACTGGTTGTCAATATGGGTCCGCATCATCCCAGCACGCATGGGGTGTTCCGTATGGTGCTGACTGTGGATGGGGAAACGGTGACATCACTCGAACCTGTGATGGGTTATTTGCACCGCAACCATGAGAAAATCGGTGAGCGCAACACCTATCTGCACAATATACCCTTTACCGACCGCCTCGATTACATTTCCAGCATGGGCAACAATCATGGCTATGTTCTGGCGGTCGAACATCTGATGAGCCGCGGCAGAAGATACAATCCGCCCACTTATCGCTGTGAAGCGCTTCGCGTCTTGATGGTCGAATTGAGCCGCATCGTCAATCATCTGTGGGCGATTGGCTTCTGGCTGAACGATATTGGCGCTTTTTTCACCCCTGTACTTTATTTTATACAGGAGCGTGAACGGATTCTGGATTTCTTTGAGGCGGTTGCAGGCAGTCGGATGATGTGCAATTACATGCGCTTTGGCGGCATGTTTGGCGATTTGCCCGACCGAATCAAGAGCGTGACCAACCTGACCAATGACCGCGTTCGTGATTACAATACCATGCAATTCCTGACGGAAATGATGAACGAACGCATTCCACGCACCATTGACGAACTGGAACAGCTTTTGACTGAGAATGAAATTGTCATTGAGCGCTCGAAGGGCGTTGGCATTCTGGCAGGGGAGGATGCCATTAATTTTAGTGCGGCGGGTCCGCTGCTGCGCGGGAGTGGCGTTGCCTATGACATTCGCCGCTCCGACCCGTACAGCATCTATCCCGAGCTTGATTTTGATGTCGCGGTGGAGCAGGAGGGCGATATGTACGCCCGATACAAAGTCCGAGTCCAGGAACTGCGTGAAAGCGTTCGCATTCTCAAGCAAATTCTGCCACGCCTGGAAGCGACAGCGGGCGAGTCGATTTGGGCGGATGGCAAACCTGGGTCCTATGCACCGCGCATCCCATTGGGCGAGTCTTATGGTCGCGTCGAGAATGGCAAGGGCGAATTGGGGTATTATGTGGTTTCTGCCGGTGGCAAGAACGGGTCCTCCAATCCCTGGCGCTATCATGTCCGCGCCCCCAGCTTCATCAATCTGACCCCGCTTGGAACGATGAGCACCGGGCATAAGGTGGCGGATATTGTTGGCATCTTGGGGAGCATCGACATTGTGCTGGGGGAAACCGACCGCTAGCCGTTTCAGCCAGGTTCAGGCTTTGATTGAATGAGGAGGTCAAAATGATGTATGGAACAGGTTTAGCAAAGGGCTTAATGCTGACCCTGCGGCATTTCGTTGAATCGTATGTGGACGACCTTCGTTATGGCTTTCGCAAGTATCATCATGCTACCGATAATTTTGCTCTGCGACAGGGCACACAGGCCAAAGGCGTTATCACCGTTCAGTATCCTGATGAAAAAATTGCCGTGCCAGAGCGCTTCCGTTTTATCCCTTTTCTCATTGTTGAAGATGAGGATCATCCCACGCGGGCTGGCAAAGACTGGTGTACCAGCTGTGGCATTTGCGCCAAAGTGTGTCCGCCGCAGTGCATCTGGATTGTGCGCGGCAATGACCCGGACACGGGTCGGCCTGTTCCTGATCCAGAGGCATTTTTCATTGATATTGACATCTGCATGAATTGTGGCTTTTGTGCCGAATACTGCCCTTTTGATGCCATTAAGATGGATCATGATTATGAACTGGCGAGTTATGACCGCACGACGCATCACATTCACGACAAGGAACGTCTATCGAAGCCGATGTCTTATTGGCGTCAGATTGCGCCGACCCGTGCCTATGAAGAAATGCTGGTTCGCGGCACCTGGGAACACAAGGATGCCGCCAAAGAGGCACGCCGCGGTACGGCGAATACGCGCCGCGCTGCCCCCAAACGCGCCGCGCAGCCGACCCCGACTCCCGCGGCAGCAACCAGCCAGGCACAGCCACAAGCCACTGCCGCCGCGCCAAAGGCGGCTGCCGCTGGCCCCACACCCTGGAACGAAGATGAGGCGAAGCGCGAGGAGCGGCGGCGCAAAGCGCTGGAACGCAAACGCAAACGCGCCGCCAGACGTGGGAAATGACCTCGACATACTGCTAAATAGGTTTTCCAATGGAATATCGTATAATATCGAACTTCCTGAATGCCCTATCTAAACTCTCTAAGTTGGATCAAAAAGGTGTCAGGAAAACTATTGATACAATTCTAAAGAAGCATGATAGCCCGGGTTTACGACTACATAAGATAAAACACCCTTCTTCAGCTATCTTTAGTTATAGTGTAAATCGTAACATAAGAATCATTGTCCATCGCCAAGATAAAACTATTACTATGTTATACGTGGATCATCATGATGATGCCTATTCATGGATTGAAAGGCGCAAATTTGTTAATATCGACACTACAGTTAGGATTGTCGAAATTGAAGAAACAGAAGACAGAATTAAACCAAGTAATTCTATTCTGACAACCTTACACGACATGGAAGAACACAAGCAAGCACTATCTCGAATGCATGATGATGATGCCGCACTCGAATATATTGAACATTTACCGATAAATGAAACTTCCAAATTTGATTTGCTAGAATTTGTAATTAACGAGTCTAAGTACACTATTATGCCACAATATTTAGTGAAGACTCTTGAGGATGATGAGGCACTAGCTGAAGCGTTAAACTATCCTTTGGACTTATGGCGAGTATTCTTACACCCTATCCAGGAAAAAGTGGTTTCTTTACCACACGATTCGTCGCGTTTCATTACAGGAGGACCGGGAACCGGTAAAACAGTGTGTCTTGTCCATAGAATTAAACGGATCACGCGACAACTCGACAATGACCAAAATGTTTTACTGATTACGTATAAAGAGCAATTATCTGATTACATAGAGGGTATGATGATGAAGATTAGCATCGATATTTCAAAAATAACGATTGCTGATGTTAGCGAAATGAATGAAGCTAGTGTAATAAATGTTACTCCGCGCTCAGGCACACAGTCTGTGTCAAAAAATGCCAATATTAGTTGGAAGAATTGTTTTGTAATTATAAATGACAAACTATACTACAATTATGATGACAGAAGCATTCAACTAACCCACATTTTCGTTGATGAATATCAAGATTTTCGAGGGCGACAATTAGACATCATACATCAGCTTACTGACTTTGTGCCTTTTACGATTTGTGTGGATTATTCACAAGCAATTTATCGTCCTCCGCGTAAAAAAGTAAGGGATACAGTTAGCATAGGTGAAGAGAGCATTACTCAGCTTTCTTACTGCTATCGGTTGAATGATCAGATAATCCAGCGCTTGAGGAACATTTTGTTAGCTACTAGGGTAATAGCGAGTTTTGCGAAGGGTACTAGGTATAAATTTGAAGTGATTCCCCGGGAAGAGAAAATTATTGATTCATTAACACCGGCTATCTTTGGATCACCGCCCACGCTTTTCAAGTACGAATCAGAAGAAGATTTAAATACCTTCTTAATTCATCATGTTTCACATATATCTGAGATGTTTTCGGAGACTGAATTAGTAGTAACGACCTTCTTTCCTGAAATCTACAAATACCCACAAGAAGATGTTAGATACTACAAAGAATCGCTACCTGAGCCAGCACAACGCTACTATAGGTATATTTACACTTTGAAAGGTCTGGAGTGGAAAGCCGGTATTATCGTACTTGATGATACAATTTGCAGTCTTATGAATCTCAATCAGAGTCTTTTTGTAAATCAAGTACCAGAAGGATTCAAAGGTGCGGGAGATAATGTCAAAAGAATGTTTAACTTATTGTATGTAGCTTTAAGCCGTTTTAGAGATTATTTGTGTATATGCTATCCAAGTAGATATGCTGTAATTCTTGATGGAATGTTTGAATAGTACAAATAACTCCAACTTCAAAATCACAATCACGAGGCAAAACATGAGCAACTTGAACGAACGGGTGATGCAAGCGCTGGGAAACGTGATTGAACCCGAACTCCATCAGGATATTGTCTCGCTCAATATGGTGCGGGATTTGAGGGTGAAAGACGGCATTGCCGAATTCACCATTGTGCTGACAACGCCTGCCTGTCCCTTAAAAGATGTGTTCATCGAACGCTGCAATGCGGCGCTGGTGGGTCAAGTTGAGGGCATCAGACAAGTCAGCATCAAGTGGGATGCCCAAGTGCCGACAGACAGGCGCATACATGGCCGTCTCGATGTGCCGATGAATAGCATCATCGCCATTGCAAGTGGCAAGGGCGGCGTCGGCAAGAGCACGGTTGCCACCAACCTGGCAGTATCCCTGGCGGATGCGGGCGCTCGCGTTGGCTTGATTGATGCCGATATTTTGAATCCCAATATCCCGCAGATGTTTGGCTTGGGCGCGGGACGCCCCAAAGTGATTAACGGCAAGATGCAGCCGCTTGAGGTTTATGGCGTCAAGCTGATAAGCACCGGCTTGCTGACCACGCCCGACAGACCCATGATTATGAGGGGCCCGATGCTGCACAGCGCCATCCGACAGTTTTTCACCGATGTGGAATGGGGGCGGCTGGATTATATGATTGTGGATTTGCCGCCTGGCACTGGCGATGCGCCGCTTTCGCTGGCGCAGTCCTTTCCGCTCACGGGGAGCATTATCGTCACCCAGCCGCAGGATGTTGCGGTGGCGGATGCCATTCGTGCTGCGGCGATGTTCAAGCAATTGAAAGTACCCGTCCTGGGCGTAATTGAGAATATGTCCGGTGAGTTTTTTGGCCGCGGCGGCGGCGAGAAATTTGCGGCAGAGCGCGATATTCCCTTTTTGGGGCGCGTTCCTCTGGCAGCGAATGTCCGTCAAGGTGGCGATTTGGGTCGTCCGGTTGCGCTCCACGACAGCAGCACCCAGGCTGGTCAAGCCTTCCGTCAACTGTCCGAGGTGGTCGCTGCCAGAATCAGCGTGGCCATGCTGCAAGGGGCGGATGTAATACCCATCAATATCATCGGTTAGCCTGAACAGGCGATGCCTAGTCATCCATGCCGATGACATGAATCTCGTCGCTCGTGCCGACTGGATTGTATTTGCCAACCAACAGCCAGAATAGGCCGCTGAACAGAAAGCCGACTACAAACGCGAGCAGGGTTTCCTCGTGTAAATCCCCTTTGATGAAGGCGTTGTGGCGGATGACCAGAAAACAAATCAGCACCAAAGCCCATACGATTCGCCGCTTTGTTTTCTCTGTCCGCTGGATAAGCACCAGCAGCAGCGTCACCGTGATTGAGATGAGCGCTACATAACCCAAGTCCATGCCAGGTCACCTGTTTGAACTAATGTCACCATGCCCGAATTGTATCATGTCCGTTAATTGCTTTTCCAGCTATTGATGTCATTCAGGTTGACCAACTCCGGAGCAGGCGGCAGATAATTGCCTGCGCACTCCTGTGCGGTTGCTGGCAGATTCGCTCGCGGTACGAGCAGGGCATTCTCGGGATTAAAGTAATTCCAGGCCGCCCGTGAAATCTCTTCGACCAGGGACCATAATTTTTCATAATCCTGAAACTCGGCTTTTTCCCACAGATAAACCGATATGACATAATCCCGACCATTAGGCGAATAGACCACGCCCGCATCGCCGACTGTATCGAAAATCCAGCCGTTTTTGTGAGCAATCCGTGTTTGGCGCGGGATGCCCCCTTGCAGCAGCCTTTCGATATCATTGGCGCTAATGAGCTCCAGCATTTGGCGGCATTCCTGCTGCGCGATTTGACCCTCGGGGAAGCTGGTCATCAGCCCCGACCCGAACTCGGCACAATCGTATATCAGGTTGAACAGCGTACCCATGTCTTCGGCTGTGGTCTGATTGAAAGGGTCTGCATTGGTATCATAAGCTGCGTTGGGTGAGGTGGCCGGGGCTGATATTGAACCCAACTGCTGACCTTCGACACCCAGATAAAAGGGTGCTGTGATGTAGGTATTGTCGGCTCCAATATATTGAAGGGTGTCGGTAACGCTCTTAATCCCGACAAATATATCGCCGCCACCGATGATTTCCATAATGAGGTTGGAAGAAGAGTTGTTGCTGCACAGCAGGGAGTTGGCAAGCAGCCAAGCCTCGTCTTGTGAGGGCGCACGCGCCAGCAAACGATAAAAATCAAGCATAATCGGCACTTTGATGGTACTGGCGGCGGAATAAGCGACTTCCCCCAGGATATTGATTTCTTCGCCAGTCAGCAAATCCAGCACAAATATGGACGCGACCGTTGTTTGCCCGTCATAGATAAACCCCTGGCTGTCGAGATAATCAATGATTAAATTTTGCAAGGACAGCATGGTGGGCTGGTTGTTCATCATGTTCTCGATGGGGAGGTCAATGCTGCGCGAATGCGCTGTCCGCAGGGCAAGGTCAATGGCTACCATTGCCACTTCGATATCCAAAGCATATCCGGTTTCACCGGGGAATACAGTTAATGTTTGCAGGTCATATCTCGGGGAGCTGGCGCCGCTATCATAACGCGCAGCGACATCGTTCAGGAAGGTTGACAGGGCATTTTCCTGATAATCTGCCAATAGCGGAATATCGCGCGGTAAGGTCTGTTCAACTCCCAGCATATAATCCAAAAAACGCCGCCAGAAACCGCCATCAGCCTCGCCTGATGCCAGCGCATCCGCCAGCATCGGGTCGCTGCTGATTCGCCAGCCCAGCTGATCTGGGTGCAGCCTTATGGGATGATTCCCATTGAAATCACGATAAAACATTTGAATCGGTTTGGCGTAGGCGCTTTCCCACAGGGCAACTGCATCACGTTCGCTGAGGCCGCTGACATCGATGCCAGCAACGGTAATGCCCACAGGCAGCCGTTCTTCGCGCTGACTGAATGCCACCAGTTCATAAACAAACATGGCGCTGGCGGCAAGCACCATTAAAAGCGACAAAGTAAAGAGGATGAGCAAGCCACGCTTGCGGCGGCGGGCATTCAGGCTTGTTCCCATTATGGACTCCGACGAAGGCTCTCGAAAGCGATTTCAATGGATTTTTTGTGGAATGAGTGCAGGTCGGGCAGCTGGTCAGGTTTCACCCACTTGTAACTCAGCAATTCCCGATTGAGTTCGCCCACCGAACTTTGCGCTTCGCACAAGAATGCTAAATCAAGGTGGTTGCGAAACGGTTTGGCGATATGCAGAATGCTCTTGACACGGACAGCCAGCTGCAACTCCTCACGCAGTTCACGGGAAATCGCCGCCGCGGGGTCTTCATTATGACCTATCCAGCCACCTGGCAACCCCCAAGGATGCCGCGGGTGCAAGACATGCTCCACAATCAGGACGCGCCCCTGGCTATCGATAACAACAGCGACAAGGCCAATCGTATATCGTGTTTGGACGCTGCGAAACATCAGGTACGGAAAACGCATGAGAAAAGGGTATCGGCGGATGAGAGCCGCAAGATGATGTGTCACCGAACTTTGATTCACTCTCTGTCACTGGTATGAGTCTAATTGTGCCTGAAACAATCGTCAACGGCAAAGATTGGTGCGGACGCAACCGCATTTAACCCCTCCCATCTTTTGGCCTTTTGGCTGACTGTCGAAAATAAAATCGAATTGCGTTACACTGGCTGGGTTCTTGTTTGGGAGAGATGATGTCTTTTGTGCGCGGACTGTTTCGTCTTGTTTTCAAGCTGATGTTATATGCGGCTGTCTTGGCGCTGCTGATGATGATTGTCTGGACAATCCGCGAAATCGGGGCAGTCTACAATCAGGGGCGGTCAGTCAGCGATTTTGATGAAAGACGTCCTTTCTATGCTGCTACCGCCACCGCGCTCGCAGTCGAGGGTGGCAATCTCCGTTTGCAAAGCCAGCCGCGCACGATGCTGATGCAGCAAATTTTTGTGACCAACACACCCCACGCTGCGCCACTGACGCCGGCGGCGCAGCCAGCCGCCACAGAACACAAGCCGATTGACTTGCCAGATTTGCTGATACCACCTCACCCGGCGCCAGGACTGGTGCTGGAGGGAACGGCGGTCCCAACCCGCGTGCCTGTCATTCCACGCGAGTATCCGCTTGTCAATATCATGCTGCTGGGCGGGGATGATGAATTAGCGGACAACAGCTTTGTGCATACCGATACCATGATTATCGTGTCCCTGAATCTGGAGACGGGTACGGTCGCCATGATGAGTTTGCCGCGCGACCTTTTTGTGTATATCCCCAGTGGGGTCATGGGGCGGCTGAATGTCGCCTTCGGGATTGGTGAGAGCATTGGCTGGAATCCCGGCGGGGGATTTGGTCTTTTGCGCCAGACCTTGTTTTATAACTTCGGCATCAACGTGCATTATTATGCGCGTGTCAATTTCTCGGGTTTTGAGTCGCTTATTGACAGTTTGGGAGGTCTTGACATTGCTGTCGATTGCGCCTATCAGGATTATTATCCGGTGGACGATTTCGACCCCGAAGCCCCCGCCCAAGACAACTATGAATTGCGAACGCTGGATGTGGGTTATTACACCTTCAACGGCTTTGATGCGCTCTGGTATGCGCGGATGCGCCGCTTGGCCGATGATTTCGACCGAGGTCGCCGTCAGCAGCAATTATTGCGTGCCATGTGGCGCAAGGCGCGTTCTGCCGATTTGCTTCCCAGCTTGCCATCTCTTTGGGACGAGTTGACCCAGATTGTGGAGACCGACCTCCCGCTTGATGTGATGCTCAGCCTGCTACCTTATCTTATCAATCTTGATACAGACAGCATACAAAACTTTACCATGATTCGGTTGTATCATACGACACCCTGGCAGCCGCCGAATGATGCTTTTGTACAACTCCCGCAATATCAACCGATTTCAATGCTGCTGCGCGATTTTTATACGCCGCCAGCATCCAGTCAGCTGGCGTTGACCGGGCCTTCCATTGCCGTCTACAACGGCTCGGGTCAGGCAAACTGGGATCGGGTTGCCAGTGAACGGCTGCGCTGGGAGGGTTACAATGCCATCGCCTTGGGCGAGGTTGGGGGCTTGGAGTCCAGCCAGCTAGTCGATTATGTGGCTTCAGATAAAGGCAGCATCGTACCAGACCTTATCCGCAACCTGAATATGTCGCTGGCGCAGGTGCAGACGCAGCCGAATCCAAATCGTGAATATGATTATGAGGTCACTGTCGGACACGATTACAGCGCCTGCACCTTTGGGGTGCTTCCCATAGATGATTAGCCTGCCTGCCTTCGCCAATATATCAGGGTATAATCATGTCTATGTGTTGATATTATGTCAGGAGGTATCCGATGCCTTTGTTTGATATGCCACTCGAAGAATTGCGGCGCTATCGCCCGCCACACAAGGAACCGGCGGATTTTGATTCATTTTGGAAGACCACCCTGGAAATGGCGCGGTCTTATGACTTGAATCCACGTTTCGAGCCGATGGATGTTGGGCTGGCGACCCTGGATGTCTTTGATGTCCGTTTTGCCGGTTTCGATGGACAGCCAGTTAGAGGCTGGTATATGCTGCCCAGGAATGCGAAAGCTCCACTGGCGGCGGTGGTGGAGTTTATCGGCTATGGCGGCGGTCGCGGTTATCCGATTGAGTGGCTGGCTTTTCCTTCGGCCGGATTTGCCTATCTGGTCATGGATACCCGCGGGCAGGGGAGTGTTTGGCGGCGCGGTGATACTGCCGACCTGCCCAATGGGGCCAATCCTTCCATACCGGGCTTTATGACGCAGGGCATTCTTGACCCACAGACCTATTATTATCGGCGGCTTTATACGGATGCCGTGCGGGCGATTGATGCGGTTCGCAGTCGGGACGAGGTTGACGGTTCGCGGATTGCCGTCACTGGCGGCAGTCAGGGTGGCGGTTTGTCCATCGCAGCCGCCGGCTTGTCCTCTGATGTGGCGCTGTGTCTGCCAGATGTGCCATTTCTGTCGGATTTTCGTCGGGCCATCGACATCACACCGAGTCCTCCCTATACGGAGATTGCCCGCTATTTGACGATTCATCGGGACAAGGCGGATAGGGTGTTCAATACGCTCAGCTATTTTGATGGCGTCCATTTCGCGGCCCGCATGACTGCTTCTGCTTATTATTCGGTGGCTTTGATGGACACTGTTTGCCCGCCATCGACAGTTTATGCCTCTTATAATGCTGTGACCACTGAGAAGGCTATCAAAGTTTATTATTACAACGATCACGAAGGCGGCGGCGCTGACCATCTGCTTGAGAAAATCCGTTATCTGCGGCAGCGGTGGCTGTCATTGTGACGGGGACGCAAATCCTCATGCTAGGTACGGGAACACCCAATGCCGAGCCGAATCGGGTCAGCGCCGGGCTTGCCATTGCGGTTGACAGTCACCCGTATTTGCTGGATTGCGGGCATGGGGTGGTGCAGCGAGTGGTCGAGGCACATGCCGCTGGCAAAATATCCTGGGATACAACTGACCTGACCCGCCTCTTCATCACGCATTTGCATGCCGACCACACAGTCGGACTGCCAGATTTGATTTTTACCCCATGGATTCATGGACGCCAAGGCAGCATACAGGCTTACGGCCCTCCTGGACTCGCGTCGATGGTGGAGCATATCCTGCTGGCATATCAAGAAAATATCCGCGAGCACCGACAGGCTCACCCCTCGACCGCGAAGGGCTGTCAAATACAAGTGCATTCGGTAGCGGAGGGAAGGTGTTATCAAGATGAGAGGCTTGCCGTCTACGCCTTGCCCGCCAGCCACGGTGATTTGTGCGCCTACAGCTACAAGTTTGTCACGGCTGATAAAACCATCGTTGTTTCTGGCGATACAAAACCGGTATCGGGGTTTGCGGAATGGGCGCAGAATTGTGATATTCTGATTCACGAGGTTTATTCCTCGGTTGGCTTCCCTCATCGTCCGGCTGCCTGGCGGGCCTACCATTCACGGGTACATACCTCAACACGGGAGTTGGCTGCTTTGGCGAACGAGATTAACCCTGTTTTGCTGCTTTTGTATCATCAACTGTTTTGGGGGGCGACATCGGCCGAATTGCTTGCCGAAATCCGCGCAGGTTATAGCGGCGAAGTGGTCAGCACCCGTGATTTGGACCTGTTTTATTGAGCGCTTGACCGCCAAAGGTGAAAGCCATGTCACAAGAAGCACAGTATCAGCCGCTTGATTTTGATTGTCTGACCGCCGATGAACAAATGGCAAGCTCAATCCACTTTGCCAAGCGGATGCTCAAGCGGCGCAGTGTGCGCGATTTTTCTTCCAGACCCGTACCGTTTGAATTAATCGAAAATGCCATTCGAGTTGCCGGCTCAGCGCCATCGGGAGCCAATCAACAGCCGTGGACATTTGTGGTGGTCAGTGACCCTGATTTGAAACGCAAGCTGCGGATTGCTGCTGAGGCTGAAGAGAAAGAGAGTTATGAACGCCGCATGAGCCAGGAATGGCTGAATGCTCTGGCGCATCTGGGAACAGACTGGCACAAGCCGCATATCGAAGATGCGCCCTATGTGATTGTTGTCTTTCGCCAGCCTTACGCGCTCCAGCGCGATTCAGCGACTGACGCGGAAATCAAGGTCAAACATTATTACAGTGAGGAATCTGTTGGGATTGCGGTTGGATTTTTGCTGGCTGCGCTGCATGTGTCGGGGCTGGCTACCCTGACACATACTCCCAGCCCGATGAAATTCCTCACTGAGATACTCGGTCGCCCATCACATGAGCGCCCCTTTGTTTTGATACCGGTCGGTTATCCGCAGGAAGCTGCGCAAGTCCCGATTATCACCAAAAAGGCGCTGACGGACATTATGGTTCACCTGTAGAGAATGCTTTTGTGATGGTCAGGCAGGTGCGCTCCCAATGAATCAGAACCGTGTCCCGTATGCCGGGATGAGGGCGCCGTGGACGATTTGCCCATCCTCCGAAGCGAGAAATGCGATGACCTTGCCAAGCTGCCGCGGTGTGACCCCGGCATGGGGGTCTTCGGCATATCGCTGGGGCGTGATAATGGCGGCCGGCAAGACAGCGTTGATTCGGACGCCCTGCCGTTTGTATTCTTCCGACATGCTTTCAGTGAGTCGCATGAGGGCGGCTTTGGCGGCGGCATAAGCTGCATCATTTCCACTGGAACGCAATCCGGGCCGTGCGCCAATGTTGATAATCACCCCGCTGCCTTGCTCCAGCATGGTAGGTATCACCGCGCGGCTCATCAGGAAGGTGGTTTTGGCATTTACCCGCAGCATCGTATCCCAAGTATCAATGTGCATTTGATGTACCGGCTTACCGGCGTCCCATCCGCCGACGATGTTGACGAGGATGTCGATGCGCCCAAATCGCTCCAGCGCCTGCTTGACCAGTTCATCCACCGATGACGGCATCGAGATGTCGCTCGAAGGCAGGCATAGATGGTCATGGTCATCTCTCAAATCAGGAAAGCTGCTGTACAAACGCTGCTCGCTGCCGGTTAATACCAGACGCGCCCCAGCGGCGCGAAAAACAGGCACAACACCCGAAGCCAATAATCCCGATGCGCCGGTGATGATGGCGACCTTGCCTGTCAAATCAGTCATCATTTTCTCCCTCTGTCATTTCAATTCTCTTGAGCATAACATATTCATAACAAAATTGATCGAATCGCGGGCAAGATTATGCCGATATTGTTATGATTGTGGGCATACAAGCAACGTTTTCAGTTAAGGATTTTTTATGCCAAATTATGATTTATTGCTCAAGGGGGGTCATATGATTGACCCCGGCAATGATATTCATGCGCCGATGGATGTGGCGATTGCCAACCAAAAAATTGCGCGGGTCGCGCCCGATATTCCCTCAAGCCAGGCGGCACAGACCATGGATGTCACTGGCTTGTATGTCACGCCTGGCTTGATTGATATTCATGTGCATGTCTATCATACGCGCGAGCCAGAAACCCTGAGCGTCATTGCCGACCATCATTCCTTCCGTTCGGGCGTTACCACTGTGGTGGATACTGGCACTGCTGGCGCCAAACACTTTCTGCACTTCAAACGCACTGTGATTGACACCGCCAAAACGCGCATCTTTGCCTTCATCAATATCGTCAAATCAGGCATGACTGGGCCTTTTGAGCAGGATGTCAATGAAATGGATGCCGAATTGGCAGCCGCCATCGTACTCGCCTATCCAGCCGAGTGCGTCGGTATTAAAACCGCTCATTATCGGGTGTCGCGCCCCTTTGATGCGGCGCATCCACCCTGGGCAGCGGTAGACCGAGCGCTGGAAGCAGCCGACATTTGCAAGAAGCCTTTGATGGTCGATTTCTGGCATCGTCCCGACCGCCGCTATCAAGACTTGCTACGCAAGATGCGTCCCGGCGATATTCATACCCATGTTTATGCCCAGCAATTCCCTATCTTAAGGGATGACAATCGTCCCCAGGACTTTTTGTTTGAGGCCCGCGAGCGCGGCATTGTCTTTGACTTGGGACATGGCGCGGGCAGTTTCTGGTTTCGGCAAGCTATTCCAGCTTATCAGGGCGGCTTCGGCCCCGATTCGATTAGCACCGACCTACATATTGGCAATGTCAACGGGGTTGTTCACGATATGCTGACAACCATGTCCAAATTGCTGTGCATGGGGATGCCCCTGCAAGAGGTCATCTATCGCTCGACTGTGACACCCGCCCGCGAAATCGGGCATCCGGAGTTGGGTCATCTGAGCCTTGGCGCTGAAGCTGATATAGCTGTCCTGCAACAGCATGAGGGACAGTTCGGCTATGTCGATTGCGGTCAGGCGCGAATGATGGGAGACCGCAAACTGACCTGTGAAATGACCTTGCGGGCTGGCGAGATTGTTTATGATGTCTCCGGTCGCTCGCTGCCAGCGTGGGAAGACGCGCCAGCATCCTATTGGGAAATACGTTATCCAGAGGGGCAGGGTTAATCATGGCAGATTATCAATCGCTGGGCATCCGCCCGCTCATTAACGCCTATGCCACCGTGACCAAATACGGCGGCTCCATTATGCCGACAGAAGTTGTGCAAGCCATGAGCGATGCCGCCGCCAGCTTTGTAGATTTGGCGGAGCTTCAGCGCAGGGTTGGGGAGCGCATCGCCGAACTGACCAACAACGAAGCTGCTTATGTGACCTCTGGCGCGGCTGCTGGCGTGATGCTGTCGGCGGCAGCTTGTGTGATTCAAAACTATCCCGAACACAGCCACAGCTTCCCGCAGATTGCCAACCTCAAAAATGAGGTCATCGTCCAGCGCATGCACCGCAATGGCTATGATTTTGGGATTCAGCAGGTTGGGATGAAGTTTGTGGAAGTGGATTCATCCCCGACTGCGCTGCAACAGGCCATCACCGCCAAAACAGCCTGTATCTTCTGGTTTCAGGGCGCGATGAATGCCTCTGATGAGATTCCCCTGGCGGATGTGATTGACATCGCAAAAGGCTATCCTATTCCCGTGATTGTCGATGCGGCGGCGCAACTCCCGCCAGTGGATAATCTTTGGCATTTTACCCAAATGGGGGCGGCGCTGGCGCTCTTTAGCGGTGGCAAAGACCTGCGCGGACCCCAATCGACCGGGCTGATTTTGGGTCGCCGTGATTTGATTGAGTCGATTCGGCCCATCAGCAACCCAAATCATGGCCTTGGGCGGGCGCTGAAAGTCGGGAAGGAAGAACTGATGGGGCTGCTCGCAGCTGTTGAGCGTTACCTGAGCTTGGATCATGTGGCGCGGGCGGATTATTGCGAAAGTACAGTGCGGCTGTTTTGCGATGCGCTCAACCGACTTGAAGGGGTATCTGCCGAACGCGCTTTCCCCAACGAAGCCGGGCAGCCGCTGCCTTGGTGTCGGGTCACCATTGATATTGACCGACTTGGCTTTACTTGTGATGCTTTGGTGCAAGCCTTCCTCGATTTTGATCCAGCAATCGCGGTCTCGCCTCACAGCCAAAGCCAATTCCATCTCAATCCGATGACGCTCCATCCTGACGAGGAGAAAGTGGTGCTGGATGCCTGCCTCGCGCTGCTGCGGCGCTAACCCGTAGGGCAGGACAGGCGGACACGATTTATTGCGGAATATGGCATGAAAGCGTCATAATGACATACAAACAACCGAAACGGGGGCGTGATGGGGCAGGAATTTGAATTGTATGATTTGCGCGTGACTGTTGCGGCGATTGAAGGGCGCTCCGTCTGTGGTCTGGCGGTTGGGGATTATTTCGAGTTGACCGAAAGCGCCAAACTGCGCATCCCTGCCGGCAAGCATTTTTGCATCTATGCCTTGAGTTCGGTCTTGCCACTGTTGGCGGCAAAACAGCGGGAACTAGATGACAATGATTGGCTGGCGCAGGATTCGGTGGCGGCTTGTCCTGATGTGGACGAACGCCTCATCATGCGCATCGAACGCATCCGCAAACGCACCTTGGACAGCGACGACCTGACATAAGCCCGCTCTATGTCTGTTGTGTAATTTGTATAAATCCACGCTGCGGAGTGATGCCAGTCGTGTAAGATAAGGTTAAGGATTTCAGCGTTAGCGGAGGATATGATGACAAAAGAACGCAAGCATATCAAAGTGACCTATTCCACGCTGGGCAGTCCTGACCCGCTCTTGCATCAGTATTTTGATGAGGATGTTGCCAAGCTGAAGCGCAATCTTGGCAAGACTTATCCCATGTATATTGATGGTGAGTGGGTGGCTGCGGCAGATACTTTTGAAAATCGCTCGCCCATCAATACCGACTGGCTGATGGGGAACTTTGCCAGGGCAAACGAGTCGCATGTCAATCAGGCGGTGAGAGCGGCGGATGCGGCATTTCCTGCCTGGCGCGATACCCCCTGGCAGGAAAGGGCTGCCTTGCTCAACAAAGTCGCTGACCTCATCAGCGAACGCCTGTTTGAAATATCGGCAGTGGTCAGCATGGAAATCGGCAAAAATCGCCTGGAAGCCATTGGCGATGTCGAAGAAACGGCTGACCTGATTCGCTATTGTGTGACGGCGATAGAGGACAATCAGGGCTTTGACCGCCAGCTGCTCAGCGAAAGCGACCAGCATCACAATCGCAGTGTACTCAAGCCTTACGGCGTCTGGGGCGTGATTGGTCCCTTCAATTTTCCGGCGGCGCTCACGGGCGGGCCCAGCGGCGCAGCCCTGGTAGCAGGCAACACCGTTGTTCTCAAGCCATCTGCGGAAGGCTCGCTGACCGCCTGGATGCTGGCACGCTGCTTCGAAGATGCCGGGATTCCCAAAGGCGTTTTTAATATGGTGCTTGGTGGCGACGAACCCGGCAAGTCGCTGACAGCCCATCCCAATCTTGCTGGCATCACCTTCACTGGCAGCTATGAGGTGGGCATGAGCATCATCAAGGCCTTCCCAACGGCGGTGGGGCATTATCGTCCGGTGATTGCCGAGATGGGGGGCAAGAACCCGACCATCGTCACTGCCAAAGCCGATTTGGATAAAGCCGCGCTGGGGGTTATGCGTTCGGCATTTGGCTTGACGGGGCAAAAATGCTCGGCATGTTCGCGGGTTTATGTCCATGCCTCAGTGAAAGATGCCTTTCTGGACAAGCTGGTGGACTTGACCGAAAACCTGAATGTTGGCGACCCAACCCAAGCCGAAACCTATATGGGGCCTATCATCAGCGCCGACGCCTGCCGAGCCTATCAGACCTATATCGAGGAGATGAACGAGGGCAAGATTCTCAGCGGTGGCAAGACACTCGACCTCGGCAAGGGTTATTTTGTCGCGCCAACGGTCGTGACCAACTTGCCGGATGACCATCGCCTGTGGAAGCATGAGATGTTTGCGCCTATTGTGGCGGTTCGCGGGTTTGCCGAGCTTGATGAAGCTATGGGTTTAGCCAATGATGTCGCGCTCGGTCTGACTGCTGGCATGTACAGTGAAGATCAATCTGAGGTGGGTTGGTTTCTCGATAGTATCGAAGCCGGCGTCCTGTATGTCAATCGAAAAGCCGGCGCCACCACAGGGGCTTGGCCTGGTTATCAATCCTTCGGTGGCTGGAAGGGCAGCACCGGCAGCGGCAAAGCGGCGGGCAGTTGGTATTATCTGCAACAATACATGCGCGAACAATCGCACACTGTCGTTGAAGGCGATTAAGCTCGAAAGCAGGGAGACACGATGACAGCACAATCCAAAGTTATTTTATTAGACGGCGGCATGGGGCAGGAGATTGTCAATCGGGGTGGCAAAGTCGCCTATGGCGAATGGGCGGCGGCTGCCTTGTACGAAAATCCCGATATGGTGCGGGCGATTCACAGCGATTATATTCAGGCGGGCGCTGATGTCATTACCACCAATACCTACAGCACCACCCGAACTCGGCTTAAGCATATTGGTATGGAAGACCGCTTTGAAGAACTCGTCCAGCTAGCGGGGGAGCTCGCCATTCAGGCTTGTGCAGCCGGCGGCAGGCATATTCGCATTGCCGCCAGTCTACCGCCGCTTGAAGCTAGTTATGTCGCTGAATTTGAACTCTCCTTTGCCGAGATGGTCGCACAATATCGTGAGTTGATGGACTTGCTTGACCCCTATGTCGATATTTATCTGGGCGAAACTTTGTCCACCGGTCAGGAGGCACGCGCTGTACTGATGGCTGCCCAACATCGTGACAAGCCAGTCTGGGCAGCCTGGACGCTACAAGACCACGGCTCAAGTACCTTGCGCGGCGGTGAAAGCCTGCAAGCGGCGCTGGCAGACCTTGGCGAGTTTGCTCCTGATGCCATTTTGATTAACTGCTGTACACCGGACAGCATCCACAGCGCATTGCCGGCGCTGCGCTCAAGCGGCTTGCCATTTGGCGGCTATGCCAACGGCTTTGTGGAAATTCCGGACGAGTGGGCTTCGCGCGGTGGTGTGACGCAACTCAAGACCCGTACCGACCTGTCGCCGGATGCTTATGCGCGACAGGTTCAAGATTGGCTTGCCGCCGGCGCCGCGATTGTCGGCGGCTGCTGTGAGGTGGGTCCGGCACATATTGCCCGCTTGCGCCAGCTGCTCGACCAGACCCACGAGTCAAGCGAATGACAAGCAAAAGAGCCGTGATTACCGGTGCCGGGCAGGGCATGGGACGCGCGATAGCCCGCAAGTTCGCTGCGAGTGACATTCATACGGTGCTGGTCGGCAAAACCGAAGCGAAACTGCAAGCGGTCGCTAAAGAGATTAGGGAGCTTAAGGGCGAAGCCAGCATCCATGCTTTGGATGTGACCGATGATGCTGCCATTGCTGGTTTAGGGCGGATGCTGGGCGACAGCAGCGTGGATATGCTCATTAACTGCGCTGGCGATTGGCTCATCGAGTCGCTGCAAGACACCAGCAACGAGCAGCTTGACCACATCCTGAAGGTGAATTTGCGAGCGCCCTTTGTTTTATCACGCACCTTGCTCAGTCATCTGCGCCGCAGCGATAATGCCAGCATCATCAATATTGGCTCTCTGGTGACATCCATTTCCGTGCCCTCTGTGAGCGCTTATACAGCGGCGAAAGTTGGCTTGCGCGGTTTAACAGGCGCACTTGCTGCCGAACTCAAGCCGGATTTGATTCGCGTCGTGATGATTTCGCCCGGTCCGGCGGATACACCCATGCGTGCCGCTGCCTCGCCGGATATTGACAAGTCAGTTCTGGTGCAGCCCGAAACCATTGCGGATATGGTTTATGCGCTGGTCACACTCCCGCGCGGCATTAGCACCAGTCATTTTGTCTTGTATTCGATGCGCTGGGATTAAGCGTAAGCACCCAAGCCAGGTTAGAGCTTCAGGCGCGGGTCGAGGATGTCGCGCAGGCCGTCCCCCAAGAGGTTGATAGCCAGTACCGTCACCATAATCGCCAGTCCCGGATAAGTTGTAACCCAGGCGGCAACGCGAATGTATTCGCGCCCTTCGTTGAGCATCAAGCCCCATTCCGGGTCGGGCGGCTGCTGTCCCAAGCCGAGGAAACTCAATGCTGCACCCGAAATAATGGCGCCAGCCACGCCGTTAGTCGCCACAACGATAATCGGCGCCAGGACATTGGGAAGGATATGCTGCAACATGATGCGCCAAGCTGTTGCGCCCGATGCCTGGGCCGCGACGATAAAATCAAATTGCTTGATGGACAGCGTACTGCCGCGTACCACCCGCGTATACACTGGAATGGAAGAGATGCCGACAGCGATCATCACATTTTGCAGATCGCGTCCGAGCACCGCAATAATCACCAGCGCCAGCAAGATGCCCGGAAATGCCAGCATGATATCCATCAATCGCATAATCAACACATCCATCCAGCCACCCAAATAACCGGACATCAATCCAAGCAGGGTGCCGATGGTGGCGCCAATGGCAACCGAAAAGACACCGACCTGTAGCGAGATTTGCCCACCATACAAAATCCGCGTCAAGATGTCCCGCCCAAGGTTATCCGTCCCCATCAGAAAAGTTGCGTTTGGTGCTTGCAAGCGCTGCCGCCGAAATTGCTCGGTTGGTTCATAGGGGCTAATCACCGGTGCCAAAACCACCAGCAGGATAACCGCTAGCAAGACAGTCGACCCTGCTATGACATTACGGGAACGCACAAAACGTCTGACGAAGCGCAGCCATCGTGGCTTTTGAGCAGAATCAAGGCTTGCGAGCGTATCAGAATGAGACATAGCGAATGCGAGGATCTACAAAAGCATAAATAATATCAACGACGATGTTGACAAGGACATACATCAAGGAGATAAACAAGGTCATGCCCTGTACCATCGTAAAGTCTTTTTGCAAGACAGCCTCAACATACATTTCCCCAATCCCGAGCCGAGCAAAAATCGTTTCGGTCAGCACAGCGCCACTGAGCAGATTCCCCAGTATCAAACCGAGGATGGTTACGACAGGAATAAGCGCATTACGCAAAACATGACGGCTAATCACCAGTTGCTCGGCAATGCCTTTGGAACGCGCCGTCAGGACAAAATCCTGATGGAGTACCTCCAGCATACTCGAACGTACCATCCGCGCCAATGATCCCGCCGAGACCAGCGCCAAGGCGACTGCCGGTAAGATCAGCCGTTCAATCCCTCCCTGACCAATCGCTGGCAATACCTTCAGCTGCACGGCAAACAGCAGAATCAGCAGCAGCGACGACCAGTAAACCGGCATCGAGATTCCGACCAGCGCCAGAGTCATTGCCAGGGTATCAATGATGGTATTATGATACAAAGCCGCGACGATACCGACGCTAATGCCAATGCTCGCTGCAATCAACAAAGCGGCGACTGCAAGTTCAATCGTCCAGAGCAAGCGTGTCAGAATTTGATCCATTACAGGTACATTTGTTTGCAGTGAGCGTCCAAGGTCGCCCCTTAAGGCATTGCTCATATAACTCAGATATTGCAGATGCAGGGGGCGGTTTAATCCCATGTCTTCTCGCACCCGCTCCAACAATTCAGGGGTACTGCGTTTATCGCCCAAGAAAACTTCTGCTGGATCTCCCGGCGTCAAATGCAGCATCAAAAATACGGCAACCGTCACCAGAAAGATGGTGGGAATAGTTTGTAACAGGCGACCAATTAAGTATTTACCCATGAGAGCCTGGAGATTCGTATCAAATGCGTTATATGAAAATAAGAGTAGGGACAGTCCTTGCCCCTACAGCGATGATCGGCCGATATAGCTTCGCTTGAATTAAGAGCCGATACTTGCAGAATAGAAGTTTGGCACGAACCCGCCACCGAGAATCGTCACATTTTCGACTTCGGGAATGCTGGCATAAAGAACCACTGGATCATTGTAGAACACCATCAGCACCTCATCAGCGATTTTCTGCTGGATTTCGGCATAGGCAGCTGCACGGGCTTCGGGATTACCGATACCGACGGCGGCATCAATCATCCTGTCCATCTCGTCGTTACGATAATTGTTGCGGTTGGTGCCGCCACCTGCGTTGGATGAATAATACAAGGTGCGGAAAACACCATCCGGGTCAGTCTGAGTATCCCACCACTGCTGTGTGTTGTGTTCGCCAGCACGAACGACAGTGAGGTAGGCAGCGATGTCTGCCAGATTAATCTGAAAATCGATGCCAATAGCGTTCAAATCTTCTTGTAAAAATTGAGCCGTTGCCGCACTTAGGGGTCGGTCGGGTGACCAGTGTTCGAGGGTCAGTGTCACGCCATCACGTTCACGGAAACCTGTTTCTTCGTTCATCATCCAACCGGCTTCATCAAGCAAAGCGGCGGCGGCTTGCGGGTCATAAGGATTTTGCTGACAGAAGACATCTGTCCAGCCAAACATCGAGCGGGTGAGAGCGCTGCAAGCCCGCGAACCCAGCCCATCATAAACGATGTCCTGCATAATATCAATGTCAATCGCTTGCGCAAAGGCTTTGCGAACGGCGAGTTCGTCCGTTGGTGACTTGTCGTGATTGAACATCCCGGAATAGCCGTGACCAGCCTGGTCAAACTGGGTGACAACAAAATCCTCACTTTCATCAAGCCGCTGTACATCCAATCCGGGGATATTGTCAATCATGTCCACTTCGCCACTTTCCAGCGCTGCCAAGCGAGTGCCCGGATCCGTCAGAATCTTGAAAATCAGGCGATCAATGTCCGCCACTCCAGAGCGACCAAAGACCGATTCATTGCCCCAGGCATAATCCGGGTTCTTGACCATCACCACTTCGGAATCGGGTGTGTAAGATTCGAAGATGAAAGGACCGGTGCCAACAATGCCAGAGAAACCCCAGTCAGCGCCCAAAGTCTCCACTGCCGCTGGCGAAATTGGTCCGAGTTGCGGGTGGGAAACACCATCCAGAAAAGCGGCATTGGGCGACGAAAAGCGGACAGCGATGGTGTGGTCATCAATCACTTCCGATTCCAGATAAGGACCAATAAAGCTGAATGCCATCTGAGACTTCGTATCGGGATCAACGATGCGGTCAAAGGTGTATTTGACCGCCGCAGCGTTGAAGGTGGTGCCGTCATGGAAGCTGACATCATCGCGCAATTCAAAAATGTATTCGGTGGCATCTTCATTGACCGTCCAGCTGGTGGCTAATCCCGGATGGAAAACACCCAGAGGCTGCTGCTTGACCAGGGTATCAAAGACATGCCCGACAATCACCTCAACACTGGAGAATGTCGTTGCCGTTGGATCCAGTGTATCGACAGCGCGGCTGATGCCAAAAGTCATAACCATTTCGCCCTGAGCCGAAAGCGGGGCAAAAACGAATACCGATAACAAAAGCAGGGAAAGTATCGAAGTTAAAAGACGCGAAAAAAGTAGGGTTTTCATATGATTCTCCTTAATTATAATAATGCTACGAGCGGGGTGATGAAACTATTCCAAGAACTTAATCTGTCTGCTATTTTGTTGACAATCCATTCCAAAAACTCTAGAATGTGAATCGAAAGATTGATTATCGACAATCTATATTTCACAAATTATAGTTTTTCTAGTGGCCCTTGTCAAGGAAATCACGTTGCGATTGGATTAAGGCCACAAGGCAGTCAATTTATGGTAGCCATTCTTGAAAAGATGCGCTGGCGGCAAATTCCCTGGCAATGCAGGCGAATAAGCGCAATGCTCCCCTTGACCAACTCGATCTCAATCGTGTATTTCCAGGTAATGTGGCCGAGTCACACACCGAGCATGTTGCTCATGTATTGGCGACGGTTGGACTAGCAGACTTGGATTATGTGATTGATTTGCATGGGGGCGGCAGCTGGTGTGTAAATGCCCGTCAATCCCCCCATCGCTGTAACGGACATCACGGTTTTGCGTCCTTTTGTCGCCCAACTCGAAGCCGGTGGGATGGCTTATGTTGTTGTCTAGCCTGATCATAAATAACAACAGGAGCGCTTGCGATGCCAGATAAATTACGTGTCGGAGTGATTGGCGCCGGGCGCTGGTCCAAGAGCGCCCATCTGCCAGGATTTCAGCGTTCGCCGCATAGCGATGTCGTTGCTATCTGTGACTTGAATGAAGCGATGGCGAAAGATGCCGCTGCCTATTTTGGCGTTGAAGCGGTTTATACCGATTATGAAAAGCTGCTGACACGTGAGGATATTGATGTGATTGATGTCTGCACCCGCGGCGGTATCGGGGACAGGAACAATCACGAAACGCTAGCTTTTGCTGCCCTTGAAGCTGGCAAACATTGCCTGTGTGAAAAACCGGTTGCCCATGATTATCGGCGCACCTGGCAGGCACATGAACTGGCACAATCCAAAGGGCTGAAAACCAAGGTCGGGCTGACCTTTCGCTATGCGCCAGCGATGCAGTACATGCGCGATTTGATTGCCGATGGCTTTGTTGGCGAGGCATTTATTTTTAATGGCTACGAGCAAAATTCCCAATTCATTAGCCCGACAGAACCCGTTACCAAAGTCGATTTAATTCCAGAAACCGCAAACGAGGAAATTAAGGTCTCGTCCGTTGAAGGTTATGGTGCACCGATTATTGACCTGAGCTTGTGGTTTATGGACAGCCCCTTAAAAAGCCTGGTCGGATTGCTGTATAACTTCGTGCCTTACCGCACGATGCCGAATGGACAAAAGATACGGACTCATATTGATGATGGCGATGTCTATATCGGCGAATACAGCCAAGGCGGCTTCTGTACCATTCAATCCAGTTATGTCACCGTCAACAGTTACCCGGGATTAGAAGCGCGGCTCTATGGCTCGACGGGTGCGATCTTGTGCCGTCTGGGCGCAGAACTGGAAAACAAGGAGACCCTGCGCCAATCCACCAGTCCGAATGCCCATGAGGTCGAATATGTCGAGGTGGATATTCCCGACCGCTATTATCCGCCAGGCTATACCCGCGGCGAACCCTGGTCATCTATGTTCTATGCCAATCTGGTTCACAATTTCATGGAAGAAATCGTCACGGACAGTGACGAAAACCAGGGCAACTTCGCCCAGAGTGCGCGAGTGCAGGAGATTATCAATGCTGTCGAAATCTCTCATCGTGAGCGGCGCTGGGTCGATTTGCCACTTGAGGGATAAACCGCTAAAAGGACACCTGGCAACAGGTGTCCTCTGTTCATTGCTGCCGCTGCAATTCGCTTATTCCATCATGTCGTCGACGGCGATGCTGACGCGAATCAGCGCAGCTGTGGGTGGATACGAATAGCCATCGCCACTGTCGGCCACCAACTGCACAACTCCCATTTCATCGGCGCCGGTGTTGGGTCCGGCTTGACGCGGTGCTTGGTCTGCGCCGACGCCTGGCTCCTGATTGACTTCTGTGCCGGCATCCCACAGGTCAACATGGCCTGTTACCGAGCCTTCGACGGGATGCCCCATATCATCAAACAGGGCGATTCCGTTTTCGTCGGGCGCAAAGAAAAGGTCGTTGGACTGTACAAACATAGTCACAAACGACAAAGATTGACCGACAGAAGCCTCAAAGCTGAAGCTGTATGCGCTGCCGGGGAATGCTGGCCCAGGACCATCTGCGCCATCGGGCACTGCCTGAGCAGCACCCTCTACGGATTCTGCCAGCATGGCAGGGTCGCCATCTTCGGCAGTGGCTTCCAGACCGACGCCGCGGTCGGCTTCACCGTTATTGAAGAAGACACCTTCGCCCATCATATCCTCATGGACTTTCCAGACCACCGGCGCCAGCGGAGTCGCAAAATCGCCGCCACCCAGCACGGCTGCCAGCATGGCAGGATCGCCGTCTTCTGCCAATGATTCCAGACCATAGCCATAATCGGCCATGCCGTCGGTGAACAATGCCCCGTGCATCATCATCATATCGTCCATCATCATATCGCTGTCATGGGATTCCACCAACCAGACCACCGGCGTAATTGGAGTGGCGTACATAGAATCGCCGGATACGTTGTCGATGCGAACAGTGAATTCGCCCATGTCGCCGGCGGTGAGCGAAACCGAGATGATGTCACTGGCCGTCGGATAGCTTAGGCCATCGTCCAATGCGCTGACAGCCTGCACCACGCCCATTTCATCAGCGCCAGTGTTCGGGCCGGCTTGACGCGGCGCCTGTTCATCGCCTTCACCAATCGGCTGGTTGACTTCGGTGCCAGCGTCCCATATCTGAATCTGGTCGCTCACATCGCCACTGATGGCATTGCCGTCTGCATCATAGAGCGCGATGCCGGCAGCATCTGGCGAGAAGAACAAATCGTTGGACTGTGCCAGCATGGTGGCGAATGTCAGGGTATCGCCTGCTTGTGTCTGGATGACAAACTCATAAGCGCCGCCGGGCAATGCGGGTCCGGCTTCGCTTTCGCCGACAGGAATCGCGGCTGCACCGGTGTTCTCGTACAGTCCGATGCCCGATATATTTTCTATCGTCACCGTGAACGAGACCGCTTCGCTATCTTGTGCCAAGCCAGCGAAGTGGAACGCGAACAACAGTATAACTATCGACAAAACTTTGTGAATCATGGTGCATCTCCTTTACTTGAGTAAATGAACAGTACCGACAAATTACAGGCTTTTCACCTCCTTCTGGGAGAGTAGGGCAGGCTGCCAGATTGTAGCTTCAATAAAGCGCTCGCCATCCGGTCGGTCATTGAAGTAATAGACGCTGACCACCGTGCCATCTGCCAGCACCACCGCCCGCGTGTACCCGATGTCGTGATTGCCACCCCCTTCGCGCAGGGGTATCGCATCACTCCAACTCTCGCCTTCATCAGCGCTAAGTCGGGCGCAAATCGTGTACGGCTCATCACGATTGCCATAAATCAATATCAGCCTCCCATCTGGCAGCTGCTGCAAACTCGGTGGATTGCCACCATGTCCTAAATCTCGAAACATCACCGGTCGATTCAGATAAGCCCACGATTTCCCCAGGTTATCAGAGGCATATAGGTCAATCCAGGCTTTGCCCTCAGCACCATCACGACAGCGCACGGCACACAAAAGCCGTTCTTTCGCCAGTTGCAGGCTGGCAGGCATAATCGCAAAGTCGCGTTCGCCGCCGGGCTCACCGCCGATTTCAGCCAGCAACTCGAAAGACATCCCGCCATCCTGCGTCCGCACACACAGTATTTTGCCCTCATGCCCATTGGATTTGCTGGCGGTCAAAAAGAGCAAACAGGAATGTTCGCCCTGTACCAGATAGTCGGTGCGTGCTGCGATGCCTGTCTGGGCAAACATCGGCAAATGATAAGGACCTCGCCAATGGCGACAGCGGTCATAAGACACATAGAAGAACGACCTGCTCCCGCGTGCCAAACCCGTCCGCGCCATCATCAGCGCAAAATCGGGATGTTTGAACGAGAGGGGCTGCGGCGGGATTTTTGCTACGCTCTCCCCATCCATAAGCTCGCCCAGCCGCAGACCAGCTTGCAGATGTTCATCGGCGGAAAGCCCGCGTCCCCCAGGGCGCTGACCATTGAAGGCTTCGATTTGCCAACGCTTGCCGCCATCCCGGCTGCGGGCTTGCATGTTCACGAAGGGCTTGCGTTTGTCCCGCGTATGAAAGCGCTCCTCGGCCTTGTGATAGCCCAGCGTAAAGCCGACCACAATCTCATCGTCCCAATGCCAGATGCCATAATTGGCGGGCCAACCCGCATAACGTCCCGCCTCGCGGTAAATCTGCACCTGCTGCATAGCTTAATCCGACAGGTGACACATCATCTGCCGGATTTCGCCCAGATGATAGGCGCTGTGAACGATAATCCCCAGCATGGACGACAGTTCGATGAATCCCTCCCAGGAATCGGCATCATCCAAATGCCTCTTAATGCGCTCATAGGTCGCTTGCAAGTTGGCTTGGCTCGCTTCCCATTCGGCTTCATCCACCGTGTTGACGGTCTCCCAGATTTGATTCCAATTCACATAACTGCGGTCGCGCCTGAACATGCGGTCTTCCGCTACCCGCAAATAATAGCGAGTATGCTCGACATGCGCGGCAATGGTGGCGCAGTCGCCCATCTTTTGCGAAGCCTGCTCAGCCGAGATTTGCTCCAGAGTCTCAAACAGGGAGGTCCCTTTGTCAAGATAACCGCCTGTAACACTTTCAAAGGTTTCGACCAGCATAAATCTGAAACCCCGCACAACTTCGGCAATGCTGATTTGCTTTTCCATGTTTCTCTCCTGAATGTTGATGATGATTTGCAGGCGATGATAACATTACTTCTTGCTGCCGCGTATGGAAGGTTCACGACATAGCTTTTGCCGCAGGATGTCCAGCGGCCCACCGTCAGCAAGCAACGAATCATCGAGACCCAGCACCCTGCTGTAAAAGCGCCGATCCAAAGTCTTTCGGTTATCGTCTTTGTCTAGTTCATGCAGCGGCAGCAAAGGCAGTTGGTTCATTTCATCAAACAGCTGCGCCGCCGCTTCAAGCTGGTCATCGTCAAGCGCGGTTACATCAAGGACAGGCAATGTATGCAGCGTTGTTTTGGTAAGCCTGCCGCGGCCGGGTTGCTGTTTAGACGAATGCCACCAAAACATCAGCAGTCCCAGGGTTGTATTTGCCCACAGCACCAGAGCTTTCTCCTGTGCGGCTTCGGGCAGTTGAATCGATATCCAGGCAGTTCCGCCGATGGTTTTGCGCTTGGTAAATTGCATCGCTGTAGATTGGCTGTTGAAGCGAAAATCAAGATTGGAATGACAGTGCGATGCGGTCAGGAAAAGGTCGGCTATTTTTTGATTGACGGCAGCCTGTTCCTCTTTGGATGCGGCGCGATATGGAATGCCGTCATGGTCAGCCTCGAACATCATCGTCCGTTCACGCTTGGCATCGTGTGCTGACAAAATGGGGTAGGTGGGTACAGTGTTGCCTTGCAATGGTCTTAATTCAAACGGTCTATGCGTGCCGTCACGATGCTTGCGGCTTACGTTCAGATGGTAAGGCCCGATTTTGCCAATCGCCGTTACAGTCTTGATGGGTATGTCAATCGCGTCTGTATCTTGTCGGGTCGGCAGCCAAATTCGTTTTTTCTCAGCCAGCTGCCATGCGCTTTGCGCCAGTGAGAGATCGGCGATACGCGCCAACTTCCAACCGCCGCTGCGGGGCAAAGGAGCATCAATCGCTTGCCCGGCGATTTCATCGCCAAACTGGAGGATGCTGCCCCCTACCGGACCATCTTCCAAACGTCTGAGCGCATTGTCCTTAATCAACTGCCGAATTTGTTGGGCAATCGTGATACTTACTATCGGGTAATCCGGCGTCTGGTTGAGAATCACAAAGGCGGCCCTCGTTTGTCGGCGGTCGCTACGTTGCCCGATGACCAGACACTCTCCCATCCCGGTATCTGCTGAAAAAGATATCCTCTGCTGTCTGTCTGTACCCAAAATGGATATTAAAATGAGTCCATCATACGCGCCGGCAAGCTGTACCCGACACTTTTCCCACGATGCGCCGGTTAAAAGTGTCAGAGGCATCACGAGGGCCAGCATCCCGTCAACCCTTAGCTTTTTATCGGCAAGCGCCATAAACGTCGAGGCCTCTCCGGCACTGCCGTGGGCAACGGTGCCTTTGGTCAGGCGCTTGGCGGCTTTTGCCATCGCCTTCTGCTCGGCGGCGCTGGAACCAAAGGCCGCAAAGTTGGGATTGGGCATATCCGGGATGCGGCGCTCATGGTTGTTCGCCCGTGTAAAAGGCGGATTCATAATGACCATATCGAAGGATCCATGCGGCACAAAGCGCCAAATATCCTTTTCGGCTTCGCCAGTGCTTTCAAGCGCTTTGGCAGTGACCTCTGAACCTTCCAGCAGCGCCATGTCCCTTAATAAATCGATTGAACCGAGCGCGATTTTGCCATCCTCTTGCAAACCATAGGGCTGCGTGAATATCGAACTGCTGTCATAGGTGATCCTTGGATGCGCGCCGGACAGCATGGAAGCGGTCAGATGCGTCGCCGCTGGCAGAATATCACAGCCAACCAAAGCTCTTTCCATCATCCTGGCATGGATTTTCGCAGAATCACCCCCATGCAACTCATGGATTTGACTGATTCGCTGATAGGCCGTGGACAATAAAGTTCCTGTTCCACAGGCGAAATCGGCAATGCGCAGCGACTTGACATTCTCTGGGTTTCCCCAATCACCATCGGCAAGCAGAGTGTCGGGGTTGACCGCCAGCCCAACCAGCAAGGACGCCGAAGCCGGGGTGGTATAAAAAGCTGCCAGAAATTTCCTGTCGGCAATCAATTTTTGAAATACTGTGCCGGTTAAATCGTGAGAACGCATCAAGCGGTTAGTCATAAGTTCCTGCGCCGTGTTTGCCAGCCGTCCGACAAACTCTTTAGCGCCAAGCGTCGGAACGATTTCCAAAATCCGCAGGGAAATATCAAAAACCGACCAGTAATTGATTTTCAGAATTTTGCGCCACTCGGTTAATACTGCTGCTTTGGTTAAACCTCTCAAGGGGTCATGCAATTCGTCAAGGGAACGAACCTCAGCCAAGTCTCCTGACCCGCCAGCCAAATGCTCCTGAAACATAAAAGCGTTGACCGCGATGATGGCCGCCATTCTTAGGGTTTGCGGACTGTTCTCCTGATGCAATGCCTCGGCAATTCGTTGGATTGAACCCGGATGACTCACCGCCATTCCCTCTAATATGAAGGCAGCGTCATTCACGCCGTCAACCAGAATGTCTGCCGCCAAATCAATAATATGCGGCGGCATCGCTGCTGATTGGGCCAGCAGGGATAAATCAGTTAAGTTTCCAATGATCCAACCCTCATGGGGGCGGCGCGTGTAATGGTCGCTGTTTTTGCCTGTGTACAGAGCGAACTCAAAATTGCTTACGCTTTCCAGTTCTTTTTTGAGGGCGTTTCCCTGTTTTTCTCGCAAGTGCTGCGGCAGGCGAATAGCCAGCGCGGACAGTATGGACTGTCCTGTTTTTAGTTCTTCTCCAAGACGTGACAGTGCATCTGCCTCGACCGTCATTGCTGGCATGATTTCGGTTTCGATCACCACTGGGGAAGTATTGGGTTCTGCAATTAATATGTCGGGACGGATATTCGACCCTTTGAACAGCCCGATGTTCTCGGATTGGACTACCTGTGAACCGCGCCACATATATCGTGTACCTCGCAGCAGCCCCGCCAGCGCGTCATTGATAGTATGTTCTGTTGTTGCCATAGCGGTATGCTCCATTAATGATACAAAGGCACAGATTCATTTTACATGATTATGCCAATTCAATAAAGTAACAGTGCAATGCAGAACACAGGTCTGTTACAATCGTGCTGTGTTTCCGACTGATTTCAGATAGATGAGACTTCCTATGCGTATTCTGTATATCAGCCTGTTTTTGCTGCTGCTTGCGTCCCCCGCAGTGGCACAAAATCCGCCCTATAATGGCATCAACCCGCTCACTGGACTTGCAGTCACCGAGCCGCAAAATCTCAACCGCCGCCCGGTGATTGTCAAAGTCATCAATTCACCGCCAGAAACTCGACAGCTTCAGCGCGGCTTGCCGGATGCCGATATTGTCTGGGAGGTTTTGCTGTGGGGTGGCATTACGCGCTTTGCGGCAGTGTACTGGACCAACGACCCCATCAAGGTGGGCCCGATACGCAGCGCTCGCCTTGCTGATTTTACCCTAATGCGCAATTATAAGGCTCTGCTGGTGACATCAGGCATGTCCATTGGCACCGAAGAAGCTATGTATCGGCAGGGGGATATTTTGCCCTATATCATCTCGGATGCGGGGCCTTGCCCGGCGCTCTGCCGCGACCCCTTGAGCATCAGTGGCAGACTGGAATACAGCCTGTTTGGCAATCTGTCGGAGCTGCGTCAGCTTGCCGAAGTCCTTAGGCGCGACACCAGCCCTCAAGCCATCCGTGGCATGGTCTTCGATGCTGTTTCGCCCCATCTTGATGTGCCAATCCATCACTTCGGGATTCAATATGCCAATACAGAGGTCAGATGGGACTGGGACGCGCAGGCTAACGTCTGGCTGCGCTCACAAGATGGCCTGGCGCATATCGATACCCAGAGCAATCAGCGCCTCACGGCAGATAATGTCGTTATTCTGGAAGCCCCTCATAATGAACAGCCCTATGTCCACGAGAATTATTGGGGCACTGTCAACTCCGCTTTTGATGTCCCTTTGCTGGGGAGCGGTCGCGCCATTTTGCTCCGCGATGGTGAATATGTCGATGGTTATTGGCGGCGCGGTGCGTCACATGACGAACTGCGCTTCTTTGCTGCCAACGATATCGAATTTGTTTTCGCGCCTGGCAAGACCTATTTTAGTCTGGTGCCGCGTTGGGCAGGAAGCTATCAGCTTTGGTTTTCGCATCGTCTGCCGCTGCCTGGCGTCATTAACACCGACAATGTGAATATCCGCTACGGACCCTCCGTGAACTTCAATGTCGTCAATCCCAAGTTCCTCGGGGACCGCATCGAATTGCAGGGGCGCAACAACCAGGGCAGCTGGCTACAGTTTATCGAGGATGGCAGACTCTTGTGGGTATGGAGCGAATTGGTGGACACAGAGGGGGATACGATGACCTTGCCGATTGTGCGCCCAACCAATGAGGGTTAGAATCGCTTCTATGAGCATGTTGATGTCGGCACAACGCTTTTCTTATACTTGTCGGGTAATATGGGTTTGTCCATGTAAGGGAAAGGTTAAGCCAGAATGGCAGAAAAAATTGTGAAGTCCAACGAAGAATGGCGGCAGGAACTCGGCCGGGAACGATTTGCCATATTGCGTCAGCAAGCGACCGAACGCCCCTTTAGCGGCAAATATGTTCATTGCAAGACAGTGGGGGTATATGCCTGTGCCGCTTGTGGTCAGGAATTGTTTTCGTCAACTGCCAAATATGATTCGTACAGTGGCTGGCCCAGCTTCTGGGATGTTATCGATAAAGGCAAGGTCGCCCTGCTTGAAGACCTTAGCCACGGGATGCGCCGCATCGAAGTGGTTTGCAGTCGCTGTGATTCGCACCTTGGGCATGTCTTTGACGATGGCCCCCGCGATAAAACTGGCCTGCGCTACTGCATCAATTCACTGGCGCTGGATTTGAAAGAAGACCAGTCAGCAAGATAAGATGTCTGGCAAAGACCCAAAGCAAGAACGCCGTGAACATTATCAACACCGCCGCCAGATTCCTACACGCTGGCGCGATAACGATGTCTATCATCATATCAACAATGTCATCTATTACGAGTTTTTCGATACCGTTATCAACGGCTATCTGATGGAGCAGGGCGGGCTCGATTATCGCGCCGGCGAATCAGTCGGCTTTGCGGTCGAAACCCATTGTCAATTCCTCAAGCCCGTTCATTTTCCGGCGGTGGTGGATGCCTGCCTGCGGGTCAGTCGGCTGGGCAATTCCAGCGTGCGCTATGAGGTCGGCATCTTCAAGGCAGGCGACGAGGAGCCAGCGGCTGTCGGTTATTTTGTCCATGTCTTTGTCAATCGCAAGACTCATCAGCCCACCCGCATTGAAGGACAGCTTCGGCGGGCGATGGAGGCCTTACAGGTCGGCAAAGCATCGCTCAGTGGAAGCCAAGATACCCTTTAATCATCTCCTCGTCATGCAGGCAGGCAGCCGCAGCGCCTTCAAATGCCAGCTGTCCCTCGCGCAGGACAAAGGCATAATCGCAGTATTGCAGGATGCGCCGCGCATTTTGCTCGACCACCACCAGCGTGATGCCTTGCCCGCTCAAGACCTGCAAGACACCGAATACCTCGCCCACAATCACTGGCGCCAGCCCTGCGCTCGGTTCATCCAGTAACATGATTTTGGGACGACCAAGCCAGGCAATCGCAATCGCCACCATCTGACGCTCGCCGCCGCTGAGTTGCCCGGCTTTCTGACGGCTGCGCCGCTCCAGAAGAGGGAACAGCGCACGTACCTCATCCAAGGCGGCTTGACGTTCAGCGCGGTTCAGGCGCCGCACCGCCAACTGCAAATTCTCCAGCACTGTCAAATCGGTGAAGACATTGTCGCGCTGGGGGACATAGGCAAGCCCCAGCTTGGAAATCGTTTCCGTCGGCAGGCCGATGAGTTCCTGTTCGTTCAGGCGAATCGAGCCGTCAAAAATGTCGGTGACGCCCATAATCGACTTCATCAGCGTACTCTTGCCCGAGCCATTGGGTCCCAGCACTGCCGTGAATTGCCGTTCAGCAAATGTCAGGCTGAGGTTCTGCAGAATTTCCAATTTGCCATAACCTGCGGTCAGTGATTCGACCCTAATCATTGGCATTCTCTTGTTACATCTCGCTCCCGATGAGCGGACTAATCTCCAAAATAGACTTCGCGCACAGTCGGATGATTCGCAATTTCAGCGGCGGTGCCAGCTGTCAGCAAATTGCCGAGGTGCATGACATACACATAATCGACAAAATCCAGCAAAATCTCCAGCCGATGTTCGACAATCAAAAAGGTAATGCTATGCTCATCACGCAGGCGGGCAATCTGCTGGAAAATCTTGTATGCCAGCTTCGGCGCCACCCCGGCGGTCGGTTCGTCCAATAACAAAAGTCGCGGCTTGCCCATCAAGGCACGGGCAATCTCTAGCAGTTTCATCTGTCCGCCCGATAGATCCGAAGCCAGCTTGTCATAATGCGCCAGCAGCTGCACTTGCTCCAGAATATCGCTGGCTGCTTTGGCATGAGCGGCTTCTTCCTCTTGCCAGCATCGCTGCCAGGGCGCATACCAGGGATGCTCCCCGCGCTGCCCCTTGACCGGCAGCAAGACATTGTCGAGAACTGTCATCTTGAAATAGAGTGAGGGGTCTTGATAGCCTCTGGCGATTCCCCGTTGGAAAACCTGGTCTGAAGATAAGTCGCTGATGTCGCTGCCATCAAAGAAGATTTGCCCTTTTGTCAGGGCGCTGGTGCCGGCAATCAGATGAATCAAGGTACTTTTGCCGGAACCGTTGGGACCAATCAAGCCGACAATCGCTCCCGCCGACACGGCCATGGAGACATCATCGACCGCACGCAAGCCGCCATAATCTTTGCGGACATTCTTGAGTTTCAGCAAGGGCATCAGCGCCGCCTTTTTCTGTCCCGTAGCACCGTATGGGCATGGGTCGTCAGGGGAGATTCTGGCAGCATGCCTTGCGGTCGGAAGCGCAGCATAAGCAGAAGAATGACACCGAAGAGGATAAAACGCACATAATTAAACTCAATCGGGAAGCCGCTCATATTCAGTTGTATCGCCGCCACCTGTGTAAAGCGGTCAAGCATTGCAATCAGCGCCGCACCGAGCAGAGCGCCGCGATGGTTGCCCAAGCCGCCCAGCACCACCATCACCCAGACATCCAGCGTCAGGGTCACGACATAATCATTGGTGTTGACAAAGCCAGTGTTCAGCGCAAACAGCACGCCCGCGACGGCGGCAATCACCGAGCCAATCAACATAATCTGCGCCCGCGCCAGCGAAATCCTCTTGCCCAGACTGCGCGTGACCTCTTCATTTTCCCGCAAGCCCTTCAGCATCCGCCCAAAAGGCGAGCGAACCAGCCTTTCACTATAGTGATAGGCAATGACTGTCAGGCTTAAGACCAGCAGCATAAACAGCACCGCGCTTGTGCGGGCATCATCCAGATAATAGAAAGGGCCCGCAATGCCGGAGATGCCATTGTGCGAACAAATCAGGTCATCAGCGCCACGCACGACAATCCGCACAATCTCGCCGCCGACCAGCAAAACCAATGCCAGATACCACTCCTGTTTCAGGCGCAGGGTAACATACGATACAGCAAAGCCAAGCAAACCACCGATGAGCGCCGCAATTACCAAGGTCAGCGTCAGGTTCAGGAAGCCGGCCAAGGGCTGTGTCGCCATAATCTCGGAGCGCAGCTGCAAGGCGGGTCCCAGGCTGTTTCCGCAGGGGTGAATCGCCTCGGCACCAGCGAGCAGGGGCAGCAGGCGCGTATAGGTCACACCGGTGACATAAGCGCCGATTGACACAAACAATGCCTGCCCAAAGTTGGGGACACCAGCGACGCCATATTGCAGGTTGAGGCTGATAGCCATCAGGGAATAAATGCCAAACAGGGTTAAGAGGGCGATGGCGGTGGCGGCAATATCGATGTTCATCATCGCTTGAACGCTCCAGCCCGCGAAAAGAGTTGGGTGAAGCCTTGTGGACGGATGAGCAGAACCGCGATGATAATGATGAAGGGAATCGCTGGCTTGAAGGCGAAATCGACATCCAGATAAAAGTTCAGGAATTGCATGACCGTATTTTCCGAGAAAGCGACCACATAAGCGCCCAGAATCGTACCCGAAAAACTTGAAAGTCCTCCCAGGATTGCCGCCGCAAAGACCGACAGGATTGCCACCCAGCCCGTCAAGGGACTCACCGAGGTATTCAAGCCCCAAAGCCCCCCGGCAATTCCTGCCAGCCCGCCGACCAGCAGCCAGGTGTTATTCTTGACCCGTTCGACGGGGATGCCGATGACCTGTGCCAGATGGATATTGTTTGCCAGGGCACGCATTTCGCGTCCCAGTGGCGTGTAATTGAGCAGCAGGGTGAGCAGAATCACCAATAAAATGCTGGTCGGCACGACCCAGATGAAGATATTTGTCAGGATAACTGTCTTGCTCCGGTAGACGATTTCCAGCGGAATCCTGATGCGCGTATCAAACAGGGAAAACTGGTCGGCAATGATGAAGAGGATATAGCGGATAATCAGACCAATGGCAAACGATGCCAGCAGCAGGGTATAAAAGGATGCCTTTTGTTTTTCTAGGGGTTTGAACACCAGCAGATGACTGGCGAGGGCAACCAGTGCGCCAACAGCGAAAGCCGCCATCAGAATCACGAGCGGATGGATAGACCCGTTCAGCGATACGATAAGCGCGGTATATGCGCCAACAGTGATATACTCGGCATGGGCAAAATTGGGCAGCTTCATCACGCTGAAGGTCAGCGTGATGCCCAATGCCATCAGCGCATACAAACTTCCGATTTGAATGGTGCTGACGATGGAGTTCATCAACAATGTGGGTGGCATAACATCGCCTTGCAATCATCGCGCAAGCAGTCAAAAGACAAGGAAAGGGCGGCCTGCCGAGCCGCCCTTGCATTTCCTAGTTGCTATAGGTGAGTGTATCATTCGAGCCATTGTATTCAGCGATTTCCTCAAAGGCAGTTCCTTCGGCGTTGACCTGATAAATCCCGTAAAGCGCAATCGCCTGGTCGCCATTTTCATCGAGGAATGCCTGAACTGTTGTGCCAATATAATGGCTGGAGATGAATGGCAGCATGGATTTCACCGCATTCCCATCGTTGCCAGCAGCGAGCATGGACAACATGCCGATATTTGCCGCATCAAAGGCAGAATTGGTGTATGGACCCGGCGGCTTGTCAAAGGCTTCGGTAAAATCATTGACAAACATAGGGGTTAATGGCGTAGATGTGCTTGCGGAAGATACCGAGACAAATTTGGCATTCGCCAATAATTGTGCATGGCCTTCATCTTGGAGGAGTGTGTCGGTGGCCATGTTTTCAGCTCCCATCCATTCGACCGCACTCAAAATCGGGTCAACCTGCGCCACCTGCAAGAACAGTTGGCCATCGCCCAGGAAGCAGATGCAGAAGAAGGCGGTATTATCGCCCAGGCCCGCAATTTCTGCGCTGATGGCAGCAGCCTCGCTTGATAAATCGGCGGGACTCGGAGCATAACCAAAACTGACGACTTCACCGCCACCTGCTGCCTGGAAATTGCTGGTAAAACCGGCGACCATGCCATTGCCAAAAGGATCGTCAATGTGCAATATCACCACATTTTCATAGTTGCGGTCATGCGCCAGCTTGGCATAGGCTTTTGCCGAAAATACATCCGGCGGGTTGATGACTCGGAAGATATTGTCGTCGGGAATTGAAGCGGCTGTCCCGCTTGAAGCTGGCGCAACCAATACCACCCCGTTTTCATCGGCAAACTGCTTGGCGCCGAGAACCTCGCTGGTGGTCAAGGGTCCGATAATCACCTGGGCGCCGGTGGTTTGCACAATCGTCTGAACCGCACGCGCCGCGCCTTCGGGGGTTTGTTCCGTGTCGGCGCTGGCGATTTCAAACCGAATGGCAGAGCCAGCCGCTTCCAGTTCAGCATTCATTTGCATCACAGCCAGTTCAATCCCGCGTGCAAAGTCTTCGCCGAAGGTCCCCAGCGAGCCAGTGAAGGGCTGCGCGACGCCGAGAACGTAAATTTCGGTGTCGTCCTGTGCCTGCACACCCATGCCGAAGCTCATCGTTATCAGGACGATGAGTATGACAGATACTATTTTCTGATTCATATCGAGCACCTCTTTCATAAATAAAAATGTTGTTTCATAAGCGGTAACAAAAAGTATAACCGCTAACGAAGGACATGGCAAAATGCCATTAACCCGACAAATAAGACCCCAGCGCCGGAATAATTTCTTGACCGATAAGCCGAATGCCAGTCGCCGCTTCCTGTACGCCGTGTGGCGTGCCGAACTCAATCCGCTGGGCGCCAGCCTCAAACAGCCGCTCGCACTGAACGATGATGTCAGCGGCATTGCCAGCAAAGACAAACCGTTCCAGGATGTCATCCGATATGAGCTGCGCGGCTTTGCTGTTTTCGCCAGCGCGAACCTGCGCCTGCACCCGTGCCATGAGTTCGGGGTCCATCTCCAGGGTGGGATCCAAGCGGGAAACAATCGGCAGGTAGAGCGATACTGATTTGCGTGCTGTCCAGCGGGCGCGGTCTCGGTCTGCATCAATCACCGAAACAGCACCAATCACCACGCTAACGCTTCCGCGCTCTCGCCCGACTTCTTCCTCGCCAACGGCAATATAATCTACAATCACCGGAATCACATCCGGATTAGCAGAGCCGCCGATTTTGACTTCATCGGCAAGTTCGCCTGCGAGGGCGGCGAGTTTCTTGCCCCAAGTGCCTATCAGAAGCGGAATGTCATCGGCTGGCAGCGGGTAGGGCGCTCGCACATGTTCGGCAATCTGATAAACCTGCCCGGTAAAGGCAGCCGATTCGCCCCCCAGCAGCCGCCGAATAATCTCGACCGATTCCCGAATAGCCTGTATGCCAGCCTTGCTCTCGGTGATTCCGTGCTCGGATAACCAGCCGCCCCGCGCCAGCCCGATGTAGACACCGCCCTGTGCCATATCTGCTAGCAAAGCTGTTTGCGCCGCGATGTCAAGCGGGTGGATGCGAGCGGGTGGCACTGCCGCCGGCCCCACACGCGCCCGGCTGATGTGGGGCGCCATCAGCATTAGTGGGGCATAGCTGGGATGGAAGGGCGCATCACAGTAGACGCTGACGGCATCAAATGCGTATTCATTGACCAGTTTCGCCAGCGCGATATAATCCTGGGCGCGTTTGTTCGTTTGAAACGCGATGCTGATTTCTCGTTTTGTCATGGTTCGTTCTCTTATGCCATGAGCCGATGATGGCGTTATTATATCCCCATTGCGACTGCGAACGCAGGGGTAGTGTGTCCATTTGGGTTGAAACAGAAAAACTTGACTTGATTACAGAGGATGCAGAGGGTATCGAGAATAATCCTGAAGCATCGCTTTTCTCGCTGTGATTTTTGTCCTTTGTGGTCAATTTTAGAATCGCTTTGCCTAATGTTCCCAAAATCAGTACAATACAGACGAATCTTAAAATCCAGGCGAAACGAGCAGCCGCATGCAAACAGTGACCATCCCCACCCTCTATCCTGTCCGACAAGACTTGCCAAAAGGCGAGCCACTCGACATCCATCAAAGGCTCAATGCCGAATGGGAGCGGCTCGGACTGGCGGCCCAGGTCAAGGGCAAAAGCATTGCCTTGGGCTTTGGCAGCCGCGGCATTGCCAGCATCGATGTCATCGCTAAAAAGCTGGTAGCCCTGGTCAAGGCTTCGGGCGGCGAGCCGTTTGTTGTGCCAGCTATGGGCAGCCACGGCGGCGGGACTCCCGCCGGACAAATCGAGGTGCTGTCTGGTTTGGGCATCACCGAAGAAGCTGTGGGCTGTCCGATTCATGCGACGATGGAAGTTGTCAACCAGGGCATGACCAGCGTCGGTCTAAACGCCTACATTGACAAAAATGTCGCCCAAGCTGATGGGCTCATCATTGCCAATCGCACGAAGGTGCATACCGATTTTCACGGGCCCCATGAAAGTGGCCTGCTCAAGATGCTGGCAATCGGATTGGGCAAAGAGGTCGGCGCTCGCACGATTCATCAACGGGGCATCATCGGCTTGCGTGAGTATATGCCAGTCATTGCCCGACACCTGATTAAAAGCATCCATTTTGTGGCCGGTTTCGGGATTGTGGAAGATGCCTGTCATGCGGTCGCGCATCTGGAGGGCTTTAGGGCCGAGACGGTGGCTGCTGGTGACCGGTGTCTCTTGCAGCGCTCGCGTGAACTGATGCCGAGCCTGCCGGTGGATGAGATTGATGTGCTGATTATTGACGAAATCGGCAAGGACATCAGTGGCGCCGGTTTGGATACCAATATCATCGGGCGCTGGATGATTGCTGGCGAACCAGAACCACCATCTCCTAATATCAAGCGGATTGTCATCCTCGATTTGACGCCCGCCTCGCATGGCAACGCAACCGCTTATGGGCTGGCAGATTTTATGTCACGGCGCCTGTTCGATAAAATTGACTTCGCCATCACCACCAAGAACATTTTTACCAGCGGCTTTCTTGAGCGTGGTCGGATGCCGCTGGTATTTGCCAATGATGAAGAAACCATCCAGGCGGCGTTGTTTGATGTCTATCGCGCCAATCCAGCTAAAAGCCGCCATGCCCGTGTCGTGCGCATCAAAAATACGCTCGAACTGGAAAACCTTTGGGTGAGCGCCAGCATCGCTGCCGAACTGCGCCATCAGGCAGCCATCACCATCGGCGACCAGGCAGCCGAACTGGCTTTTGCTGCGGGTGAGCTTGTGCCGCAAGTATGAAGCGAAGCGGCTTTACCGCAAACCCATCGCCCCTAAATTCTTGTAGCTGATGGCTAAACTTTCAAAGGGGTCGCGCTGGCAGATGTCCTGTTCCACCGCATACCACTCGACGCCCGCCCGTCGACAGGCCGCCAAAATACCAGCGAAATTCATGTTGCCCGCGCCAACCTCTGCCATCGCCTGCTGGGGGCGCCCGTTATCGCTCGGCATCATCGTCATATCCTTGAGATGAATGACTGGCAGCCGATTTGTCATCCGCTCAATCCAAACAGCCGGATCCGCGCCGCCATGCTGTATCCAATAGGTATCCAACTCCGCCTGAAGATACTTGGGGTCGCTTTCATCAAAAAGGATTTCCAATCCGCTGCGCCCACCAAACTGGATGAACTCAAAGCTGTGGTTGTGATAGCTGAAGCTCAGTCCCGCCGCTGCCAGCTTTTCACCTATGCGGCTGGCGATTTCTGCAAAGGTTTTATAACCCGTCTCGCTGTCCCGAAACTCTGGTGGCATACTGCCAATGGCGACATGGCGACTGTCCCAGAGCCGATGCTGCTCAATCACCGCGTCAAGGTCATTCTGTAGACGTTCATAGCTGATATGGGTGTTGCAGATTGTCAAGCCATTGTCATCGGTGATGCGCTTGACATCGGCATCGCTCATATCACCAATCGCAGATACCTGCACCGCCTGATAGCCGATGTCCCGTATTTTTCTCATGCTGGCGGCAAAGTCCGCCCGTGTCTTGGTGAAATCGCGGATGGTGTAAAGCTGCGCGGCTAATACGGCTGTGGTCATATCATTTCTCCCGCATCCTGCTTCGATTGGGTGGCTTCGATAATATATTGTTGGATTAAATCGGCATATTCATCCGCGTCAATCGGCAAATCCACGCTCTGCTTTTTATGTGCCGACAGGATGATGCTGTTGTTGAGCATAATTGAATGCAGTCCCTCGATAGCCGGCGCAATCAGCTTTGCCCCGCCCAGAATAGCATCCGCAAAGTTGGCTATGACAAGCTCATGCCCATTCGTGCCATGATGCTTATAGGCGATGGCTTCACGCTGGCAGGGGACTTTCTGGAAACTCTTTTCCGATTCTCGAATCTGCTTGATGGATGACCACTGGTTGCGGAAGAACAGCAATTCACCCTGCTCATAAACCAGCTTGCCTTTTTCCCCGACAATCTCCAGCCGATTTGTGCCCGGCGATTCGCCAGTCGTGGTGATAAAATGCCCGACCATGCTATTCTCATGCTCAAAGCAGGCGGTCACCTCATCTTCGACTTCGATGTGATGATGTTTGCCAAAGCTCACAAAGCCATGAACCCGTGTCGGCATCCCGACCAGCCATTGGTACAGGTCAAGATTATGCGGACACTGGTTTATCAAAACGCCGCCGCCCTCACCGCTCCAGGTCGCTCGCCAGTCGCCACTGTCATAGTAGCTCTGAGTGCGGAACCAATCGGTGATAATCCAGGTGGTGCGGATTAACCGCCCCAGTTCACCCTCATCAATCATCGCTTTAATTTTGCGCCAAAAGCCATAAGTGCGCTGCATGAACATCGCCGCAAACATCAGCCCGGGGGATGTCTCTTTTGCCTGATGATAGGCGGCAATCATGCGCTGCGCATCCTTGACATGGACGGCAATCGGCTTTTCGACCAGGACATGGATGCCGCGTTCAAAGGCTGCCAGGGTCATATCGGGATGGTCATAATGCGGCGTCGCAATAATCACCCCGTCCATCTCAACCGAATCCAGCATCTGTGCATAATCGCTGAAGCCAGCTG
This sequence comes from Aggregatilineales bacterium, assembly GCA_965214515.1. Taxonomy (GTDB): domain Bacteria; phylum Chloroflexota; class Anaerolineae; order Aggregatilineales; family Phototrophicaceae; genus UBA6055. The sequence goes on along the minus strand of OZ243955.1, from coordinate 839,481 downwards.
CCTTGTGCTTGCCACAAATCTCTGCCAGTCTGTCATGGCGCCTGTCACAAATCGCAGCCAGTTCAGTATTGGGCAGGTCGCGGACATGACCTGCATGAACCTTACCCATGTTCCCGATGCCGACAATACCGATTTTTACCTTGTTTGCTGTCATTGCGTGTCCTTTTGCAGTCTGGTTAATCCATATTTTTGTGTTTCTCTGAGGAAATGACATGATTATAGCATCTTGTCGCCTTCAACTCATCACAAAGATTCAAAGAATCGGGAGAGTCGCGTCAAAAGCGCAAGGCTGCTAGATATATTTACGCGAAAGGGTGGGGCAGTGACAGAAAAGCCGCAACCTAGCCTTTGACAGCGCCAAATGTCAGCCCTTTGACAATAAAGCGCTGCACCAGCAAGGATAATATCACTGGCACGGTGACTGCAATCAGCATACGGGTCGTCACGAAACCGAACATGATGCCACGCACCGTATCTGAACCCGCCACCAGCATGGGATAGGGTTTCCAGTCACGATTTGCCAAAACGCTTGCGAAGAGGAATTCGTTCCAGGCGAAGGCAAAGCAGATTAGCGTGGAGGCGACCAGTGCAGGACGCGCCAGTGGCAAGGCGATGCGCCAGAAAGTCGTCATTTCGCTGGCGCCATCCACCAGCGCCGCCTCGCGCAATTCGGGCGGCAAATCGGCAAAGTAATCGCGCATAATCAGCACAGCGAAGGGCAGGGTGAAAGTGGCGTTGACGATGACCATGCCCGGCAGCGTATCGAGCAGTTTCAAATCGCGGAACATCAAGACAAAGGGAATCAATGTTGCGACTGGTGGCAGGAAGCGCTGCGATAAAAACCACGAGACCAGATTGCGATTGCCAGCCCCGTATTTGAAGCGTGCCAAACCATAGCCCGCTAATGTGCCCAGGGTGGTGGCCACTAGGGTCGCCCCGAGGGAAATCAAGGTGCTGTTGCGCAAGGCCTTGATGGTTTCGGGGCCGCCAGAACCAAACTCCTGCTCCCAATTCAAGAGGGTCGGCTCGAATTGCAACCAGGGGATAAACGTGCCATCTTTCCAATCCTGCGGTGATTTCAAGGAGGTCGTTATAGCGTAGGCAAATGGCGAAAAAGCAACCAAGGTGCAAGTGACCGCCAGGAAGATGATGAACCAATCGCCAAGAGAGCGGCGCGAAAACTGGTTTCGTGATTTCGTGCGAGCGCGTACCTTTGGTTTTTCCATCATGCTCGTCTCCATGATTTACTCAAAGCGCTCGCGCACGCGATAAAAATAAATGGATGAGATAACAATCGCAACGACAACCAGCAGATAGGCCAGAGCCGCCGCTTCGCCCAACTGGAAGCTGCCGATGAGACCCTTCTCATAGGTATAATAAACATAAGTCTGGGTCACCGAACCAGGGCCGCCGCGCGTCAGGCTAAAGGGGATGTCAATGATTTTCAGGGATTCGACCATGCGCAGCAGCATAACTGTCCCCAGTGCTGGCGCAATCATGGGAAAGGTAATCCAGCGGAAGAGCACCCAGTTCGATTTGGTATCCAGCTGCGCCGATTCGTAGAGATCGTCGGGGATGGCTTGCATAGAAGCCAGTACGATGATGAAAACAAAGGGCGTCCACTGCCATACATCGGTGAACATGACAGCCAAGCGAGCCGGCATCGGCTCGATGAACCAGTTGACACGCGACAAGCCAATCCCCTCCAGGATGTTGTTGATGGGCCCGGCCTGCTCATTGAAGATGACCACGCCCAGCCAGCCCAAGGCAATAGGCGCGGCGAACAACGGCATGGTGATAATCGCTCGCATCTGCCGCAAAAAAGGGAGATTATGATTAAACACCCAGGCGACAAAAGTGCCGAAAAGCAACGTTGCCGCCGTACTGCCAATAAAGAGGAAGGCGCTGAAACTTGCTGTGCTGATGGCTTTTCGGTCTGGCTTTTCCTCACCAATGCCCAGAATCTCGGCATAGTTCTCGAAACCGATATATTTGGGAGTTCGCCCCAGGCGATAATTGGTCAGGCTCAAGCCAAATGAATATACCAGCGGGAACAGGGTAAAGAGAAGGATCCAGACGACCCCTGGCATCAAAAAGATGTATTTCGCTTTGTTATTCATCATTCAATCTGACTGCTTGAATAAATATATGGGGGACAAGGGCACACACCCTTGTCCCGTCAAAAATACAGAATCCTCCAGCGGAGATTATCCGCCGTATCCGATAGCCTGCTGATAAATCTCAAGCTGGCTGTCGAGGTCGAGATCATCTGTGACTTCAGCCCAATCTTCTGCTGTGGCATCAAGCGCCTCTTGGGCTGTCGATTGTCCGGTCATGGCTTCTGACAAACGAATATCCAGCGTCTCCTGAATGTATTCCAGTGTGCCCGGAATCCGCAGGTAAGTCACTGAGGTCGGCTTGTCGTAGACGTTAGAGCCATAAGCATTGATGTAGCGTTCCATGTCATCGGCGTTAAAGCCAACGGCGGTATAATCTTCGGAAGTTGCCGAGCCGCGCGGTTCATAGAGTTGATAGGTGCAGCAGGGGTCAATGCCTTGCCAGCCAGTGGTCGCGTTGTAGAAGTTGATGGACGGATTGGCAATCATCGACATGAAGAAGTAAGTCAACTCCGGATTCTCGGTGAAAGCGGACATGGTTGGATGCCAAGAGCCGCCGGTTGTGTTGCCAACACAGTTTGGATTCTCGGTATCCACAACAAATTCACCTGTTTCACGGTCATACCATTCCGAAGAACAAGGAATGGCGGAAGCTCCCAGGTTGCCCTTGATGGTGGAGCGTTCCTCGTTTTGCGAAAGCGAGCCAACATCCCCCCAGGAGAAGGTGGCGATGGCATTGCCGCCGAGGAAATTATCCCAAGCCTCGCCAAGCTGCCAGCCAGCCTGCGCTTCGGAACCGGTAGCGGCCAATTCCTGCAAGAACTCCAATGCGTGTACATGTCCCGGCTCGTTAATCAGCGGGGTCATATCATCAGGATCGAACCAGAAGACATTGTCATATTTGCTCACTGCTCTGGGGTCATCCCCCTCAGCGGGTGTAACAGCAAATGAGGCTGCCAAAGTGGCATAGTGGAAATGTCCTTGCCCGCCCGGAGCCAGATGCAAGCTGATGCCATCGTCCGGATCGCCATCGCCGTTCCAGTCCTTGCCATTGAAGAACCCGGTAATCGCCAGCAAATCCTGCCAGGTTTCGATAGGATAGGGCATGGGTTCGCCAACTTCGGCTTCATAAGCCGCTTGCCAATCGGGGTCGTTCAGGATGTCATAACGATAGTAGAAAAGCTGTGCATCGCCATCCATCTGCGTGCCATAGGTTTGACCTCCCCATTGCAAGAGGGCGCGGAATGCTGGCGCTGTATCCTCTGGTGTCCAGTGGGTAAAGCGTTCATCGCCAATCCATTGGTCAATGGGTTGAATCCAGCCATTGCTCACCCAGTCGCCATATTGCCAGGCAGCGCCGATAAAGGCATCATAGGTATATTGCCCCGTCAGGAAGTCTGCTGGAATGGTCGTCCCCAGTTGATTGTATGGAATTTCCACAATCTCCATGGTTGCGCCGGTTGCCGCCTCGAAGGCATTGCGCCAGAAATAAATCGTCCCCGAAATGCCACCGCGCGAACCCTGGCCCAAAACCCCGAATGTCATCGTCTGACCTTCGCCCAATCCATGTCCATCGGGAACGTTAGCAGCCAGCAAAGCCTCAAAAGCAAGGGTTTGTTCCAATTCGTTGGCAGCTACACCGGGAATCGGGAATAACTCTTCCGCAGTTTTTCCAAAAAATGTGTCTTGTGCCGAAACACCCAAAACGCCTGTCAAAAGAACAAGCAGCGAAACGAGAAGCGAAACTTTTGTTTTCATAGAATACTCCCAACTACATAAATGAATAGATTGCCTTAAATACAGCCAGCTATCAAGGATTGACAGGTGTCTCTCTGTCTAGCCTCACATTAGTATATACCATTTGCAGAAAAATGACGAATATCACTGAAAATTGGGCGGAAATCGCGTCAGGTTCGCTTGCAGGCACTTCGGCTTCCCGCACTCGAGCGCTTGTCGTCACGCTCCGCGCGGCAGTCAATCACCAGCTTTCCTTTGATGCCATTGCAAATTGAGCAAAGCAGCTGCAAGTTGTCCAGCTTCGATAAACCGCCCTTGGCAATCGGCATCACATGGTCAAGCACTAATTTGCCGCGCTCGCCGCAATTTGCACAGCGTTCCTCATACGCTGCCACCAACTGCTCATACCACAAGCGATAATTCTTGCGCAAGGTCTGACGTTCGCGCTGTTTGACTTGTGGCGGGACAGCACGCTTATAGTGGCTGTGGCGCCGCAAGGGGATATAGGCTTTTCCACCGCGTGCCATAAAACGCGCCATAGCACTGTCTGGCTGATGACAGCTACAGTGCCAGGATACCCGCCCACAATAGCTGCAATAAGTTTTTCTGTTCATTCCAGGCTCCTCAAGCCAGCATCGCCGCCGCTTGATACACTGGCTCGCCCCTGATGAGTGTTGCCTGTACGCCCAGCGCTTCATCCCAGATGACGATGTCCGCATCTGTGCCGATTTCCAGCGAGCCTTTCTGCGGGTACATGCCAATCGACCGCGCCGGAACACGGGTCAGCATAGGCACAACCTCTGCCAGCGTCAAATCACAAAAGCGCATCATATTCCTGACAGCCTGCGACATCTTTAGCGTACTGCCTGCCAGCCCACCTTGACGAGTCCGCGCCTCACCATTTTTGACGATGACCGCGACATCCCCCAGTGCATAATGACCGTCTGCCAGACCAGCCGCTCGCATCGCATCCGTAATCACCAGCACCCGCTCCCTGCCTGCCAGACGGACCAGCATCTTCACAATCACTGGATGAAGGTGCACGCCATCGGGGATGACTTGAAAGGTGATTTGCGGGTTTTCAATCGCCGCGACAAAAATGCTCGGTCGGCGGTGATGTATGCCTGGCATTCCGTTAAAGGTATGCGTAATCTGGCGTATCCCCATAGCAAAGGCAGTCTGTGCCTGTTCATAATTTGCTCCGCTGTGCCCCAGGGACACTGTCACCCGATTGGCATTGGCATCCCGTATCAACTGCTCGCCACCATCAAGCTCCGCTGCCATGGTCACAAGTTTGACCTGCCCAGTCTCAAACCAGCCCAGGTATTCGTCTCGCTGTGGTGAGCGCAGATAGGCAGCAGGCTGCGACCCGCGATAATCTCGGTTGAGATAGGGGCCTTCGAGATGCGCACCCAAATAGGGGGTGTGGGGTCGGGTGGCAAATGCTTGCATCGCCAGCAGCGCTGCGGTGATTTGCTCGCTGCTGGCGGACATGGTTGTCGGCAAAAAACTGGTTACGCCCTGCTGCACCAAAAAATCACACAAGCCCTGCAAGGCGGCTTCAGTCGCATCCATCGCATCAAAGCCGCTGCTGCCGTGAACATGCAAATCTACAAATCCCGGCAATGTATAACAGCCCTGGCAGTCCATTCGCCTATCCCCGGGCAACGTCTTGACTTTAATCGAGGGGCGGATGTCGCTGATGCGGCCTGCCGCAATAATCAGGGTATGGTCATCTATGAAGCCCTCGTTATGCCAGATGCGGCTGTTTTCAATCAAGGTGCGGCTCATATTCGGATACCTTCGTCCCTTCTTTCATTGGAGCAGGCTGACAGGTTCACAGTCCAGGGCTGTATAGAAACTCGATTTCGTGGACAAGCCAAAATGCAAGGATGTGTTATAATCGTCATATTGCCGCGCATACCAAACAGGGTGTATCATAAACATCGTGTTAAGTGTACACCAGGACAAGTTTGGTGGCTTGCCTGGACGAGATAAGTTTGAAGAGTAGCATGAATACCTTGGTTATCGCACGTATTGATTCTGGTTTGACGCGCTATTCCCAGAAGCGCTTTTGGCGTCTTTGGTCCGAGTCCGGCACAACCTCTGCCACGGTGCTGCAAGACGAGTTGGAGGAAGCGCATTGGTTGGAGGACGAGGCGAAGAGGCTGGCGGACCTCATGCTTCAGATACCTGCCGGACAGGTAAAGTCTCTCGATGCTCCGGTGGTGATAAAGTTCTTGCGCGACCGCCGATCTCACCAAGTTACCGGTGTTGTCAAAGGTCCGGAATCAGCCGAAATTCGCCCGCAGCTTCCCGCCGCGGACCAGGATTGGATCACCGCACTTGCCGCTCAAATTCGGGACCAGGTCACGCCGCTTCGAACCACGATTCAGGAGCAACAAAATCGAATCGTTGAACTGCAAAACGAAGTCGGGGACAAACAGAGCCGAATCGACGAACTCATAGCCCGGATCACCCTGTTGGAAAGCGAAGTCGCGGACAAACAGAGCCAAATCGACAAATGGAGTGAAACAACACAAGTCGTCCAGAACGAAGCTGTGAATCTCCCTTCGCTTCGCAGCCTGCTGGTGCCCGAAGAATCGGAGGAGATGACAGTAGCCACAAACGAAACACTGGATACGGAAGCTGAGGCAGACGAACAAGAACGTGACTCCCTGGCTGCCGCGGGGACATTGCACCCGGTAGACAAAAGTTTTCCTGTAGAGGAAGCAACGGAAGACGTTGCCAGCAGCGTGCAAGCTGAAAAAATTCAGGAAAGCGATTTCGCGGACGTGGAAGCAGATGCCGAATTGCCCGGATTTCTACAGCGTCCTGCTGATACCCCGGCGGATTTATTGACCGATTTGGGTGTGATTGCTAAAATAATAGGCACGAACGAGAGCGATACGGCGCGATTGATTGCGGTGATGATGAAACACGATTGGGCATGTACGCTTGATGACCTGAAGACAGCTTTCAGGAGAGATGCGAGTGTTACCTTTGTCAATGTTATCATGGATGACGTCAATGAACGTGCCCAAGCAGAAATTAACGATAACCTCATGTTTGAAGAGGACGGGCGGTGGGAAATCCTCGAAGATTATCGTGATGAGATTGAATACATTCTCACGCATTCCGAATATCGCCAATAAATCGAACTGGACAGGCAAATCTTAAAATGAGTGAGGTCTTATGGCAAAGAGATTAATTCGACGCACTTCGCGTGCTATTTTGCAATCTTTGGCAGCGGGTGTCGTGCCTCGAACCGGAACTGAACATGTTGTTGTCGGGCGCGAAGCTGAATTGGCAGCCGTTAAAAGTGACTTTGATGAAATTAGCGCCGATGGTGGCGCCAGCTTCCGACTGATTGTCGGGCGTTATGGCTCGGGCAAGAGCTTCCTGCTGCAACTGCTGCGCAACGAGGCAATGCACAACAGATTTGTCGTGGCTGATGCCGACCTCAGCCCGCAAAGGCGCTTGACCGGCTCCAAAGGCCAGGGCTTGGCGCTCTACCGTCAGTTAATCAACAATATGGCAACCCGGACTCGTCCCAACGGCGATGCTTTCGCGGCGTTATTGGAAAAGTGGATCAGCGATATTCAATCACAAATTATGAAAGCTGGTATAAACTCATCCTCGTCCATATTCGATAGCATGGTTGAAGGAAGAATTAACGACACTGTGCATGAAATGGAAGGCATGGTGCACGGTTTTGATTTTGGCGCAGTTATCAATGCCTATTTGCGCGGACATCAAAGCGGAAATGACGAACTGCAACGGGCGGCACTGCGTTGGCTGCGCGGCGAATTCAGCACCAAGACCGAAGCACGGCGAGCCTTGGGGGTTCGCGTCATCATTGATGATAGCACCTGGTATGATTACATCAAGCTGATGGCTTACTTTGTGCGTCAGATTGGTTACAGGGGGCTGGTGCTATTTATTGATGAAGCGGTGAATCTGTACCATATATCCCATCCCACTTCCCGCAATAATAACTACGAGCGCCTGCTGGCAATCATCAATGACATCTTGCAAGGGCAGGCAGCGTATTTGGGGGTACTCTTTGGTGCAACCCCAGCGATGGTCGAGGATACTCGTAGAGGCTTGTTTGGTTATGAGGCGTTACGAACACGCCTGAAAGAAAGTCGCTTTGCCCGCCAGGGTTTGCGTGATATGTCTGGTCCCCTCATTCGACTCGATGTCCTCAGCCATAACGAGATTTATGTACTGCTGGAAAAGATACGTGACATCCATGCTTGGCACAATAAATATGAAGCCAGGATAGGAGACCCACAACTGACAGCATTTATGGCGGAAGTGTCGGGTCGCATCGGCGCTGATACCTTGCTCACCCCCCGCGATGTCCTGCGCGATTTTGTTTCCATATTGAACCTCCTGCATCAGAATCCTAGCGAGACATTTGCATCCATCCTGGGTGAGGTTGAGTTCACAACTGGAAAATCTTTTACCGATCCCGAAGCCTTGACAGCCGGAACAGAAATTCGGGATGATGGCTTTTCACCTTATGCCAGCTTCCAAATCTGATGAGCGAGCACTCATTTTATAAACTCGCGCCCTTCATTCAAGAATATATCTATCGAAACGAGTGGGAAAACTTGCACGAGATTCAAGTGCAAGCGATTGAAGCCATTCTTGACACCCCCGACCATATCCTGATTTCCAGCGGTACTGCCAGCGGCAAGACAGAGGCGGCGCTCCTGCCTATCATCACCGATTTGCATCATCATCCGCCAATGTCGATTGGCGCTATGTATATTGGTCCCTTGAAGGCGCTCATCAACGACCAGTTTGAGCGGATTGCCGAATTGCTGGAAGAGACCGATATTCCGGTGCAAAGCTGGCATGGCGATGTCGCGCAGTCGAAAAAACAGCGCTTTCTGAAACGCGCCCAGGGCATTCTTCAGATTACACCCGAATCGCTGGAAGCCATGTTGATAAACAGGCATTATGAATTGAAGCGACTTTTCTCTGATTTGCGGTATGTCATCATTGATGAAGTTCACGCCTTCATTGATTCCGACCGCGGCCGGCAAGTGCTGTGCCAGTTGGAACGGCTGTCCCGCATGCAAAGTACGCCCTCCCGCCGGATCGGGCTTTCGGCAACCATTGGCGAGCCGGAGTTAGCCATGGCCTGGCTGCGGGGCAGTTCTAATCTTGAAGTGAAGCTCATCCAGGCTTCGCACGGGGGTAAATCGGATGCGGAAATCGGTTTGGAGTATTTTCTCTTGCGGAATGATGATGAGGTGGCTTTTGACGAAATTCACTTCCCTGCATTGTCCGATAATTCGGATACTTCTGATATGCTGCCAGAAGACTCGCTTGGAGCATTAAGCGAACTGATTGAAGACACGCAGGTGTATTATGAGCATTTGCATTATATGACCCGGCGTGTCCCCAAGACCCTTATTTTTGCCAATGCCAGGAAAGACACCGAAGAGATTGTTGCGAACTTGCGGCGAATATCTGAAGGACGCCGACTGCCCGGCTTCTATCATGTGCATCATGGGAGCATCTCCGCACCCTTGCGTGAATTTGCCGAAGCAGCCATGAAAGATAAAAACCAAAAAGCCTGCGTCGCCGCTACCGTAACCCTGGAGCTAGGCATTGATCTGGGACAGCTTGACCAAGTCCTGCAAGTCAATTCAACACACTCAGTTTCAAGTTTTGTGCAACGCCTGGGGCGCTCTGGGCGGCGCAGCGAGCCATCACGGATGTTTTTTTACTCAACCGAAAAAGAAAACAAACTCAGGCACTTCGGCGGCGAACTGCCTTGGAACTTGCTGCAAACCATCGCAACGATTCAGTTATATGTTGAAGAAAGGTGGATTGAACCACCTTCAATCTCCCAAATGCCTTTGAGCTTACTCTATCATCAGACGATGAGCATCATCAAATCACATACCGAACTGTCCCCGCCGCAAGTCGCCGAGCGGGTTCTAACCTTGTCACCATTCAAGCGGATTACAACCGAACACTTCCGGGCGCTGCTACGTCACCTGCTGGAAATCGAACATCTCGAACGCACCGAAAGGGGTGGTCTAATCATCGGCGTTGAGGCCGAAAAAATCGTCAACAATTATCGTTTTTATGCGACATTTGAGACTGAATTCGAATATCGAGTACGCGACAAATCCCGCGAGATTGGCACCATACAAACTGCTCCGGCGGTCGATGACACGATACTTTTGGCAGGTTATGCCTGGCGCGTTCTCAAGGTGGACGAAGGTCGTCGCGTGATTGAGGTAGAACGGGTCAAAGGCAATCCCAAAACCTTCTGGAGAGGAGGTGCTCCTTCGATACATACGCGGGTTCTGCAAAAAATGCGTGCCGTCCTGCTTTCACAGGATAACTATGGTTATCTGCACGGACGCGCCCGAAAACGCTTGGAAATAGCTCGACAATCTGTGGCGAGAACCGATTTGCCGCATTCATCCATCCTGCCACTGTCCCCAGCCCGATTCCTGGTCTTCCCTTGGTGTGGCACTCGTCAGTTCGAGACGCAACGACTTCTGCTGGAACATATCGGTTTCAAAGTGCCGCAGGGCTATCGACCTTATTATTATGTACTGGACTATGGAACCGCCGATACACAGGAAGTGAAATGCAAATTGGAACAGCTTTACCGCCATCCGCCATCCGCAGCCGATTTGGCGGATCGCGTAGGCGCAGCCGAACTCCGGCGCAATAAATATGACCGCTATGTTCCAGAAAATCTCCTGCGCGAGGCATATGCTCGTGATTTCATTGATATTCCGGAAGCGCTGCGGCGAAGCAAAGCAAATCGTGATTTTTTGGATATTCCAAGTGCGGTTGAACGTATAAAAAGCTCTGGGGAAAACCATCACCCAAAAGGAGAAAATGCTTGAGCCAAGGCCGGCATACCCTGCACGAAATCATGAGCCAGCCGCAAGTTTGGCCGCAGGCATTAAAAGCGTTTGCCGAACAGCAATCGGCATTCATCAACTTGATGTCCGTGACTGCTTTTGATAAGGTCATTGTGAGTGGCTGTGGCTCAACTTATTATTTAGCGATGACTGCTGCCCGATTATTGCGGAAAAGCGGCATGGACGCCCTTGCCTGTCCCGCCTCTGAACTGCTGTTTTATCCCGATTCCATCTACCTGCCGCAGCAGCGATACCTGTTGATTTGCGTGTCGCGTTCTGGCACCACCTCGGAAACAGTTCGCGCCCAGGCAAACTTCAAAGCGGCTGTCGGCGGCAAAATCATCACGGTCACCTGTGACAGCAGCAGCCCGCTCGCACAAAATGCTGACCTCACTTTCGCCATCGATTCGGCGCAGGAAGAAAGCGTCGCCCAAACCCGCTCCTTCAGTAGCATGGCGCTGGTTCTACAGCAGATGGCGGCAGCGCTTGCCCACCACGATTTGAACAGCAGCGCTCGCTTGCCCACTGTTTGTCAGGCATTGCTCGATACCCACGCGAATTTGGTAAAATCACTGGCTGAAAATGACAGCATCCAGAAGTTCTTCTTTTTGGGCGCGGATGCGCTTTATGGCATCGCCTGCGAAGCCATGCTCAAGATGAAAGAGATGTCCCTGTCCTATAGCGAAGCCTTTCACACGATGGAATTCCGACACGGACCCATGTCGATGGTTGCCGAAGACAGCCTCGTTATTGGGCTGATTTCGCCCGATTCAGCCACACACGACCTTCAAGTGCTGCAGGAGATGCAAGCAATAGGCGCAAGCATCCTTACCATCGCCCAAAGCGAGGCCGACTTTCAGCGACACATCGCCTTGCCAGCCGACCTGCCGTCGTGGAGCGCTCCCATTCTGTGTTTGCCCCCCTTACAGCTATTGGCTTATCATCGGGCGCTGTTTATGGGGCAAAATCCCGACCAGCCACATAATTTGAGCGCGGTCATTTCGCTCGACGATATTTAATCATCATTAAGAGGGTAAAATTATGACAGACATCACGCTTTTCCCGCAGCCACAGCAGCTTGAACTCGCTCCTGAGCAGTTCACGCTTGATGCCGATACCCGCATTATCACTGGTGATATTAAAGCGGGTGAATGGCTTGCCGCTTACCTGCGTCCGGCTACCGGCTTCGCCTTGCCAGTCTACAGGCTGGGCGAAGAACCAGTCGGCGACAACACCCTTCAGCTTTTGCCTCTGGCGGATGACACCAACAGCAGCAGTATGGATGAGGCCTATACCTTGGTGGCGTCGCCCGACAAGGTTGTGATTTCGGCCGCTGCCCCCTCGGGCTTCATGCGCGGCATGCAAACCCTGCGGCAGCTGCTGCCGCCGCAAATCCTCGCTGCCGAACCTGCCACTGAGGTGGAATGGACAGTTCCAGCTTTGAGCATCACGGACGCCCCGGCATTTGGCTGGCGCGGGCTTCATCTTGATGTCGGACGTCATCTGTTTTCACTGGAGTTCATCAAGAGGTTCATTGACCTGCTGGCATTTTACAAATTCAACACCTTCCACTGGCATCTCACGGAGGATCAGGGCTGGCGCATCGATATCAAGAAATATCCCAAACTGACCGAGATTGGCGCCTGGCGTCAGGAAACCGTCATGCCCAAAACCTGGGATCAGTACGATGGCAAGCCTTATGGCGGCTTCTATACCCAAGACGAAATCCGCGAAGTCGTCGCCTATGCTGCCGAACGCCACATCACGGTCGTACCCGAGATCGAATTGCCCGGTCATGGCGTCGCGGCATTGGCAGCCTATCCGGAATTGGGCTGCGTCGGCAAGGATTATCAGGTCCGCACTACTTGGGGGATTGCCGAAGACATCTTTTGTGCCGGCAAAGATGAGGTCTTTGCCTTCCTGAAAGATGTCTTCACCGAAGTTATTGCGCTTTTCCCATCCAAATTCATCCATATCGGCGGTGACGAAGCCCCCAAAAACCGCTGGAAAACCTGTCCCGACTGTCAGGCACGCATCAGAGCCAAAGGGCTGGCGGATGAGCATGAACTGCAAAGTTGGTTTATCCGTCAAATCGAAAGCTGGCTGAATGAGCATGGACGCCAGCTTGTCGGCTGGGACGAAATTTTGGAAGGCGGCGTGGCGCCGAATGCCACGGTGATGAGTTGGCGCGGCAGTCAAGGGGGGATTGATGCCGCCAATGCTGGACACGACGTCATTATGTCGCCCAATACCTACTGCTATCTCGATTATTATCAGAGCGAAGATTTTGACAGTGAACCGCCGGCGCTGCCAGCCTACTTGCCATTAAAACAAGTTTATCAGTTCGTGGTCATTCCCGAAAAAATCGCCGCCGACAAAGCACATCACATCCTCGGCGGGCAGGGCAACATCTGGACCGAATACATCCCGACGTTCACACATCTTGAATATATGGCTTTCCCACGCGCGATAGCGCTTGCCGAAGTCCTCTGGAATCACCCCGAAGACCGCGATTATGATGTCTTTGCGGCCCGCCTGAAAAAGCACCTGACTTGTCTCGACGTCATGAATATCAATTATCGTCCTCTTGACGATTAGTCGGTCAATGAAGCGAGGAAGGCCATGCACCTGAAAAACGAAATCGCCCAGCAGCCCGCCGTCCTGAAAAACCTGCTCAATGAGGGACAGGACGACGCTCGGACGGTCGCCAGGGCCATACAGCGCTTCAACCCAAGCTATGCCTGCATTGCTGCCCGCGGCACATCGGGCCACGCCGCCCGTTACGCTCAATATCTGTTCGGTCATGCCCTGCGCTTGCCGGTCATGCTGGCAGCCCCCTCGCTGCATACGGTCTATGGCAGTCCGCCTGATTTGTCACAGGCGCTGGTCATCGGCATTTCGCAATCGGGCAAGGCGGAAGATGTCCGCGCTGTGCTTCGAGATGCCAATCGACAGGGCGCACTCACGCTGGCAATCACCAATTTTGCTGATTCGCCCTTGGCAGGAACAGCGCAGCATCACCTGCCGCTGTCCGCTGGGGAGGAGTTGAGCGTTGCCGCCACCAAAACCTACACCGCTCAACTGACGGTCATTGCCATGCTGACGGCGCTGCTGACAGAGGGCGATACCCTGCTGACGGAATTGGCCAGCCTGCCGCGACTGGCGGACGAAACCCTGCGCTTGTCCGAAAACATTGCTAACTGGGCAGAGCGCTATCGTTATATGGAGCGCCTGGTGGTGCTGGGGCGCGGCTTCAATGTTGCCACCGCTTGCGAAATCAGCCTCAAGGTCAAGGAATTGACGTATATCGCCAGCCAGGGTTACAGCGAAGCTGACTTTCGTCATGGTCCCATCGCCGTCATCCAGCCGGGCTACCCGGTTATCCTGCTCGCTCCGCGCGGCAAAACTTTCGCCGGCATGATGGCGATGTGGAAAACGCTCACGGAGCGGAAAGCCGAGACCCTCATCATCAGCAGCGAGGGCGACCTGCTGCGGCGAGGCACGCAAGCCATGCCCATCCCGACCATCCCAGAATGGCTCAGCCCGATTGTCAGCGTGATGCCGGGACAAATTTTTGCCATGCAGCAGGCTTTGGTGCGCGGGCTTGACATGGACAAACCGCGCGGGCTATCGAAGGTGACGATTACGGAGTAAAGGGAGTTCATTACTCTATTGCATACTCATAGAAATGGAACTGAACAATCAGTCCCTAACATCACTTGACTACGGACGGCAATACTTGTAGTAGAGTGCCTTATAGTATTCCAACTCTACAATGTCGGTCTCTCTTCGGTAGAGGTTGATTGTGCTAATACAGCTTGTTCTACCAAAGATATTGCTCTGTTCGACGATACCATCAATCAGCGTTTGCCAATCCCTGCGTTCCCAAGCGCTGTCAATATGCGAGCTTGCTTGTGGCGCTGGCGCTGATACAGCTGGCGCTGAGGGTTGTCCCTGCAATTCAGCCTGCTTCGCCCAGTAGCCGCGCTCCCAATCCGCATCCGTCGTGCAAACCCAGTCTTCAAAGCACTTGTTGTCACTTTGCTGCTGTGCTGGCTGTGCTGGTTGTCCTTGTGCTGCTGGCTGTGCTTGCGATACACGGGTCAGGCGACCCAATATCCAGCCCGTCATACCACCAGCTTGCACGTTGTACCAGGTCGTGCCGCCGCCGTATGCCGATTGTGTGCTGTCCAGTACAGTCATAGTCGTACCACGGCTAATCGTACCGACAATCGAACATCCTTGCTGAGATGTGCCAGCGCAGCTGCGGATATTCGAGTTGTAGACAGCCTCCCGAACTTCCTGCGCTTGTGACATACTGATAATCAGAAATGACATCAGTACCGCGAATACTATTGACCACTTACTCATCCTTTACCTCCAACTGTTCGGATAAATCCCATTAAAGAAAGTGCTCAAGCGTTCCAAGCGGCTTTTGCATGGGGTATACTGAATAGCGAAAACCACAAAGGTTTTCACTGATTTGCTAGTTTCCTGTGGCAGTCGGTTGTCAGGCCTAAGCCTGCCACAGGAAACCTCCCCAAAAGCCTTGAACGGCTCGACAAAATGTTACTTTATTTCTGCGTGTTTCGCAAGTGTTTGGGCTGAATTGGGCATATTTGCCATACCATGAGTTTAATGCGACTGGTCTGATTGCTCTGGTGGCTTTGATGAAAGTTCATTACAAACGCGCTAAGATAAGGATAATGCTTACCAGCCTTTAAGGAGCTTCCCATGTCAAGCGCTGACCGCCTGCAACAATTTCAAGAACTGTTGGCTGATTATGCCGACCTCGCTTTTTTCCCCATATCGTCTGACCTGCAATATCTGACCGCAGTGCCGCGCGATGTCCCCAATTACGGGCATAATATCCATCCTGGCGATTGGCTGGAAGGCGCCTGGATTACCCCGCAGCACGCTCCCGTCTTGCCTTTGCCGCGGATGACGGCCGAGTTTGGCGGTTTGAGCCGATTGGACAATATCGATATTCGCGTCCTGGGGGATTGGGATGAACCAGCTGTGATGCTCAAGAAAATCCTCGATGATTTCAAGCTGCCTGACCAGCCGCGCGTGGCGATTAGTGATTTTACGCGCGGCGAGACGATTTCCAAGCTGCAAGCGCTGCTGCCAGGCGCCACTTGGCTTTCGGCGACTGATTTGCTGCGCCCGATGCGTGCCATCAAAACGCAGGCAGACATTGACGAGATGAAAGAAGCCGGGCGCATCACCGAAGCCGCCTTTGCCGATACGCTGTCGGCGCTGCGGCTGGGCATGACCGAACTGGAGATTGTCGCCGAAGTGAATTATCAACTGCGCAAACACGGCTCGCTGGGGCAATCTTTCACGACCTCGCTCTATAACTCCGGCCCCAATCATCCCTTGAAGTTTGGGCAGCGCATGGAAACCTGGCATCGGCTGCTCGACCCGCCCGTGTCCGTTCTATTTGATTTTGGAGGCATCTATCGCGGCTGGTGTTATGACTTCGGGCGCACGGTCTTTTTCGGTGAGCCGAATGCGGAAGCCATCCGCGTTCACGAACTGGTGATGGCATCGCAGGCTGCTGGCGTCGCGGCGCTCAAGGCGAGGCAAGCCACGACCAGCGATGTCGATGCCGCCGCCCGACAGGTCATCGAAGAGGCTGGCTATGGCGCGACCTTCCGCCATCGACTGGGGCATGGCATCGGCATGGATGTGCATGAGCCGCCTTTCCTGACCCAGGGCGACGAGACGCCGCTGGAAACGGGTATGCTCTTCACGATTGAGCCGAGCATCATGCAGTTCAACGACTACTCGGCGCGGGTGGAGGATGTGGTTGTGGCGCGACTCGACGGCGGCGAGAAACTGACGGATGGCTGGCAGGAGTTGATTGTGATTGCGTAGCGATTTTACCGCAGAGGCACGAAGGACACAGAGGGAAAGTTTGTTTGCTCGTTAATTTGATCTTTCCATTCGTTCCCTGAACTTGCGGCGAAGGTCATCCTTTGATGGGTCTGGGTCTCTTAATTCACAGATGTAATTTTTAATCCGTTTTTTGGTTTGTTTATACCATTTAGGGACGTTGATAATAACAACTAACTTGTTCGCACGACCACAACAGAGCGTGATTGGATCTTTAGTCTTTCTTTCTAATAGGATAGGTGGACTCGTTAATCCCATATGACTAATTGCATTGCGTAATGAACCGTACAACCGTTTCATTATTCGCTTTTTATATTTATTGTTTTTTAGTTTCGGGAAAATATATTGAAGCCCCTGTTCGTATAGGTATTTTTTCAGGTGTTTCTTATTATCTTTATAGTCCTCTTCACAACCTTGAAATTGTGCCAGCATTTCTGGAACTGCGTTCAGAATTGCTAGAACCGCAAAATCAACATCGGGATCTTTCTCTCCGCAGGGGGTATTCTGTTTGAGTAACACCCTTGCAGGTTTGAGAATCCATCTACATACTCTATCTTCAAAACAGTCGATTAGTTCGTCCATGTCTTTTATTTTCAAAGGTTCCGGGTAATCCTTAACAGGGGTTTTGTGTCCCTTACAACGTGTAATTTCTTTGCCTAACGCCTTTATTTCATGACACTTTTTCATGCAATTATCCTTATTCATAGCAGTTTCTATCGTCAATCATTGTAATCTGAAAAGATTTTAGCGTCTATAAAGGTTACGTAAGAAATCGGGATGTAACAATTTAGTCAGCTTTGAGTCACGCTTAGCCCTTCTCTATGTTTTTTGTATCTCTGTGGTGAAAAGAGAAGCCAAAAGCCAAATGCAAAATACACTTTGAGCATTGCAAAGAACATGAAAACAAGCTATCCTTGATTGTAGCGATGAAGTTTTCATGGCTTTCATCGGGACTTTCCTGTGGCAGATTAGGCCCTAGCAAGCTACTGCCACAGGAAAGCCGAAAAAATTGAAAACCGCAAAGGTTTCCAATTTGAGTATATCCCATCTGGAAGCCCCATAAAACGCTTGCCTGTTTGATTTAATGGGAATTATACGAAAGCAAACGTGGCTGAACCCAACTTTCAGAACCGCACTCTGTATCATGGCGACAATCTGGACTTCCTGCGCGGGATGAACAGCGAAACCGTGCATCTGATTGCGACTGATCCGCCCTTCAACAAGAACCGCGATTTTCACGCCACGCCCGACAGCCTGGCAAAAGGGGCGCGATTCCGCGACAGATGGTCATGGGCGCGGGACGTACATGAGGAATGGGGCGATAGCATCAAGGATGACTGTCCCGCCGTTTGGTCGGTGATCGAGACGGCGCGGGTTGCATATGGCGATGATATGGCTGCCTTCCTGTGCTGGCTGGGTGTGCGCTTGATGGAGATGCACCGCGTCTTGCGCGAGGATGGGAGTTTGTATTTGCATATCGACCACACGGCACATGCCTATGTGAAAACCTTGCTGGATGCTATCTTTGGACGCAAGAACTTTCGCAATGAAATTGTATGGTTTTATAAGACAGGCGGCCTTAGCAAGCGCTGGTTTGGCAGGAAGCACGATACCATTCTGTTCTATACCAAGTCAGACAGTTACACCTACAATCCGCAAAAAGAGAAATCGCACCTGTCGCACAAATACGGATTCTCAAATATCGAAATACACCAAGATAAACAAGGCTACTATAGAATGGTGGCAATGCGCGATGTTTGGGATATTCCTGCATTGCGAGGCAACCAGCCTGAAACAACCGGCTATCCCACCCAAAAACCCCTCGCCCTGTATGAACGCATCATCAAAGCGTCCAGCAACGAAGGCGATTTTGTGCTTGACCCTTTCTGCGGCTGTGCCACAACCCCCGTAGCCGCCGAGCGACTGGGGCGAAAATGGGTGGGGATGGACATCTGGGACGGCGCCAAGGACATCGTCCTGCTGCGCTTGTCGGAGGAAGGCATGGTGACGGCGGACAGCAAGCATAACTTGATGTTTCCCCATCCGGTGCATTATCTGCAAAAGCCGCCCATTCGCACCGACGGCAACGAAATCGCTGCCCCGACGCTGAAACTGCGAATCCAGAGGCCCGCAGAGGCTTGGGAGAAAATATCGCACAAAGGGATGGTGAATGTGCTGGTACAGGCGCAGCGCACCATCGACGGCATCATCTGCGGCGGCTGTGGGCGGGTGCTGGAGAAAGAGTTTATGGAACTCGACCACATCACGCCCAAATCCGACCGCGGCGCGAATCACATTCTCAATCGCATCCTGCTATGCCGTCCCTGCAACCGCCGCAAGCGCGATAATCTGACCCTGCGCGGGCTGCTGCGTGCCAACAAGAAGGTCGATTGGATGCGAGACGAGAAGCTGGCAAAGCGGGCGCAGAAGAGAGCTACAGAGCAGGCCGAGTGGGTGCGCGACTATTTTCATACCCCAGAGTGTCAGGCTTTGATTGCAGGCAGTTATGCTGCCTTGCGGTAAAAAGACTCAAGCGAAAATGCCAAGCGGCATGTGCATCGACACAATCCAGTTGGGTGCGTCCACGATTTCGCTGATTTTCAAATCGCCAGCCGTGCTGCACAAGCAATAAGCCTGGCTCTCGGTGAGGCGATGATTCGTCATCAGCCACTCCAGCATATACCGCACCGCGTTTTTGGCATTCTCCATCAAATCGGGGCCATGCGCGGTGGTAATGTGGTAGCCGTGACTGTCAGCTTTGGTCATCGGGCTGGGGCGCCGCAACTGCAATTCGCTGACCGCCAGGTCGTTGCGCACCTGAAAGCGCATGGTTACGGTCATCGGCGATTCGATTGCCGTTCCGCTGACCTCGCCTTGTCCCTGTGCGCTGTGACAGTCGCCGGTGGCGAAGAGCGCACCATCGACAAAGACGGGCAGCCAAAAGGTCGAACCGACCACTAGGTCGCGGATGTCAACATTGCCGCCGTTGATGCGCGGCGGGATGGTCGTCAAACGTCCTGCTTCCGCCGGAGCCACACCGACGCAGCCCGGAAAGGGTTCAAAGGGCAGGCGAATATCGTTCACACCGAAGTGGCATTCATCGCCATCCAACTCCCAGTGATGGATATAGGCATAATCAAAGTCTTCCTGCAATAATCCGAAGCCGGGAATATGTCCAGTCCATCCCCAAGCCTTGTGTTTCATATCCAAAATCTCAACTTCGAGCGTGCTGCCGGGGGTGGCGCCCTTGACATAGATAGAACCCGTCAGCGCATGAACCTTGCTAAAATCGAGATTTGCCAGGTCGGCGGCGGTCGAATCGGGCGTGATTTGCCCGACTGGCTCGGCACATTCCATCACGACCGTATCGCCGGAGTTGATTTCCAGACGCGGGGTGACGGAATTGTCCCAGAAGGGTTGGGTGATGCTGTCATCCAGATAATGTTCAGTCATTTTCGCTTTCCTGTCAGGTTAATCATGCTCAAGCAGGTTAGTCAGGGCCCAGCTGCCGTTGCTGCGAGCGGCAACGCGGTGGCCAGTCAAGCCAGTGGCATCCTGCCGCGCCAGAAAGACAAAAGCTGGTGTCAGCAGAGCCGGGTCTACCCAGTGCTTTTTCTGTTCTGCGGTATAATTGGCAGCTGACATAGGCGTATGGATGGGTGCGCCTGGTGTGGCTGCATTGACCGCGATGTTGAATGCCTTGCCTTCCAGCGCCAGGCACTTCATCAGTCCTTCAAGTCCATGTTTGGCGGGGTTGTAGGCAACTTCGTTGGCAAAGCCTTTATAACCTGAACCCGAAGATAAATAGACGATGCTCCCGCCGCCAGCATCAATCATCGGTTTCCAGAGGGCTTTGCTAAGGATAAATGCCGCTTGCAAGATGATATTGACTTCCTTTTGCCAGTCTTCCAGGGTAATTTCGAGCATTGAGCGCGTAATCAGGAGCGCCGCGTTGTGAATCAGGACGCGCGGCGTGCCATAATGGTCAAGGACGGCCTCGATGGCGGCTTGTGTCTCTTGGGCCTGGGCAAGATCGACCGAAATCGACAGGACATCGCCCCCCATATCAGCAAGCTCGGTGGCAACCGCTTGCAGAATATCGGCGCGAATGTCCATCAGCGCGACTCGCATGCCTTCCCGGACATAGGCTTTGGCGATGGCATAACCCAAGCCCTGCGCGGCGCCGGTGACAACCGCGACTTGACCTTGCAAATGGTTCATCTGTCCCTCTCCTACAATCCCTGTCCCGAACCACGCAGGCGCGGATCCAGAAAATCGCGCATCCAGTCGCCCAGCACGTTGATCGATAGCACGGTCAGCATAATGGCAAGACCCGGAAAGACTGCCAGCCACCAGAAGCCGCTCAATAATTGAATGCGGCTGTCCGCCAGCATCGCCCCCCAGGTCGGCACGCTTTCCGGCACGCCCAGCCCGAGGAAGGACAGCGAGGCTTCGGCGAGGATGACCCCGGCGACGTTGAAGGAGGCAATGACGATTAAGGGCGTCAGGGTGTTGGGCAGAATGGTGCGGAACATAATGCGCCATTCGGTGGCGCCCAAGGCGCGTACCGATTCGACATATTCACGCTCGCGCTGCACCAGCGTCTCGGCGCGGGCGATACGCGCGTAGGTCACCCATTGACCGACACCCAGAACAAGGACCAGATTCAGAATGCCTTCTCCCAGAATCGTCAATATCATGATGGCGAAGAGGATGAAAGGATAAGCCAGTTGGAGGTCAGCAAGTCGCATGATGATGTCGTCGACGCGGCCGCCGAGATAACCAGCCGTCAGCCCAAGAATTGTGCCGGCGCTGCCGCCGAGCCCGACGGCAGCCAGACCGACAAAGAATGAAATGCGCGCGCCATAAATCGCCCGCGAGAGCACATCGCGTCCGCTGGAATCGGTGCCCAGAACATGTACAATCTGTCCTTGGCTGTTTCGGCTAAAGGGTGGTTTCAGCACGGCGAAGATCTCGACGCGGTTGGGATCTTTTGGCGCCAGCTGCGGCGCGAATATGGCACAGAGCGCAATCAGCGCAAGGACGAAAACGGCGATAAGCGGATAACGGGCCTGCAGCATGCTGTAAAGCGCACGCCGCGCAAAGGATGGCGGCGTGTACATTTCGGCGACTTGATAATCAAGCGCCGCTATACCGCTAAGGGAGGCCGATGGATTGGGATCAGGCGGGAGGCTCATCGGGATTTACTCATTCCAGGCGAATGCGAGGATCTAGGAAGCCGTACAGCAAGTCGGCGATCAGGTTGGCGCTGACGAAGAGGAAAGAGAGCAGGACAACCCCGGTCATCACGAGGGGCACGTCGCGCTGATTGACGGCATCAAATAGCAGGCGCCCGACGCCGGGCCAGGAAAAGACGGTCTCGATCACAATAACGCCATTCAAGAGGAAGGCGAGTTGCAGCGCGAGGACGGTCACAATCGGAATGAGGGCGTTGCGGATGGTGTGACGAATCATGACGGTGCGTTCATTCAAACCTTTGGCGCGGGCGGTGACGACATAATCCTGCCGCAATACCTCAAGAACGGCGGAACGAATCAGGCGGGAATTGCGGGAGATGGAATAGACCGATACTGCGACCACGGGCATAATCAGATACCACAGCGCGTTGGGAAAATTATGGACCGCCTGCTCTATATCCCCTTCCAGAATCGGTTTCAAAAAAGGAACATGCCCCGATATGGGCAGCCACTTCAGGGTGACGCCAAAAAATAACATGAGCATCAGTCCCAGCCAGAAATTGGGCATGGATTGCCCGATCATCGCGCCCAGCATCAAGGTGCCATCGGTCATCGTGCCGCGGCGACTCGCCGCGAGCACACCAATAGGGAAAGCCACCACTGTCGACAGGATAAAGCTGCCGATGGTTAGCTCCAGCGTGGCGGGCATGCGCTCCATGATGACGCCAAAGGCGGGAACGCGATGCTGAAGTGAATTGCCGGTATCGCCCCGCAACAGTCCTCCCAGGAAGCTCAGATATTGTTCGTGCAGGGGGCGGTCGAAGCCGAGGCGCTTGCGTGCTTCCAGCCGTTCTTCCTTGCTGGCGCGTTCGCTGATGTAAAAGATCGTGGGATCACCCGCCAGGTGGATGGAAATAAAGGTTGCGAGCGTGACGCCCAGCACCACCACGACAGTTAGCAGCAGGCGGCGAATGATGTATTTGTGCATGAACTAACTCCTGTGAAGCGGGGGCAGGCAAGCCAGGTCCCGCCCCCGATTCAACAGTGCGGCGCTTATTCTTTCAGCCTGGCGGCATAGGCGGTGATGAAGTAATCCGCGCGCGACTGGTATTCGATGCGGTTGCTGACCGCCTCGGTGCGCGGTCCCGCGAAGAGCATCAGCCAGGGCGGATCGCGATAGAACTCTTCCAGCATAGCGATTTCCAGCGCTCGCTCGGCTTCGGGATCGGCGGTGAGGTCCGGCAAGGCATCCCAGCCATCGCACCAGACATCATTTTCCCAATGGGTGTAGTTGGTCTCAGCCTCGCCGCATCCTGCTTCATGGCCCGGGATATCCGCCATATCGTACTGAGCGCTCCACTTGCTGCCACCGGTTCGGCCAAAGTAGATGGGACCAAGGTCATGGGTGATCAGCTCTGCGACCCAATCGCCCGATTCCTGGAAGATGGCTTCGGTTTGCACGCCAATATCGGTCAGATACTGCGCCGTTGCCAAGACGACTTCGGGGCTCATCGCGCCAGTAAGCCGCCGCGACTTCATCTCAAGTGAGAAGCGCACGCCATCATCGCCGCGCGGATAGCCGGCCGCGTCCAGCAGTTCCTCCGCCTTTGCCGGGTCATAGGGATAAGGCTCCAAGGTCGGGTGATTATTGGGCGAGTTGACGAGGCTGGTGGCGCGTTCGCAGGTGGTGAGCAGCAGCTGCTCGCAGATGGCGTGGACGTCAATGGCGTATTGCAGGGCGACGCGGACATCGGTTTCCATGATGGCGTCGGCGCCCAGGCTTGGCGTCTCCACGCGGAATGGGGCGTCGGGGTTCAGGTTGAAACCGATGTAGATGCGGGTCGTCCCCTCGAAGAAACGCCCTTCGGCGACGCCGGAGTTGTTGACGGCGTCGGCTTGGGTCGGCGGGAATTCCTTGTAGATATCGACATTGCCGGTGATGACTTCCGCCACCGCCGTTGACGGCTCGGGGATGAAGCGCCAGACAATTTCGTCGAAGCCGGCATCGCGCAGCCCAAAGCCTTCGACCTTGTGCATGCTGATGTACTCGCCCGGTACCCATTCGGTCAGGGAGTAGGGACCGCTGCCGACCACGTTGCGGGCTGCTTCTTCCAGGGTCATCGCTTCGTAGGAATCCTTGCAGTGGACCAAGATTTCGGCGAACAAGCCGAGGCGCATGGCGCGGTTCTGCGGCTTCTTGGCGACAATGGTGACGTCCAGCTCGCTATCGGCGCGGGCTTCGACAAAGCCAGTCGAGGCGACAACGAAGCCAGCCGAGTTGCCGGTGAAGCCGTTGGCGGGATCCGCCATGCGATTAAAGCTGTAGGCGGCATCTTCAGCCGTCAATGGCTCGCCATCGTGGCAGGTCAAACCTTCGTTGAGGTGGAAGGTCCATTCCGTGCCATCCTCGGAAACACTAAAGCTGTGCGCGAGATAAGGATCGATGGCGCCATCCGCCTGACCCAGTTCGTAGAGTGAGGCGAAGGTGTGCATCATAATGCGGAAATTGCTTCCACCGGTCGCGCCTCCGACCTGCGCCGGATCCATCGAGCCGGGTTCGCCGTTGATGGCGATGACAAGGGTGTCATCATCGGGTACTGGCACCATCTGGGCATTCACAGCCAGCGGCAACATCCCGAGGACCAAAACAAAGATGAACAAAATTTTTATCGAATGCTTAAATTTCATTTCACGCTCCTAACATCATAGTTGCTTGCGAAATTTTGGATTGTCGTTTTCTGTCAATAAGTTTCGCCTTTCTGCCTCTCATACGCATTCACTGCGCCTAAGCGCTGCTTTAAGCCAGCGTCACAGACGGTAGCGTGTAACCACTGGCATCATCCGCTCAACCGCCTCCTTGATTACCTCAATCGGCTCTAACAGGGTAATCCGAACATACTCACGCCACTTTTCGCCAAAGGCAGTCCCAGGGAAAATCAAGACACCTGCTTCTTTCAAGAGCAGATACGATAGTTCAGTCGCATGAATGCCAGTTGAGGAACTGTCTGCCCAGACGAATAAGCCGCCGCGCGGCTCGCCATAAGCAAAGCCCATCCTGTCGAGTCCCGCCAGCAAAACCTCTCGGCGTTCGGTATAGATTTGCCTGTATTCGCTAACACAATCCTGAGGTCCGGTGATGGCAGCCAAGCCTGCCCATTGGGATACGGTCGCCACGGGCCCAGTGGTCACCTGTTTGATGCGTGCCATGGCATCAATGACATTTTCCGGTGCGGCCACATAACCACAGCGCCAGCCGGTCATGGCATAGGCTTTTGAGAAGGCATCCAGAGTGATGGTGCGTTCTGCCATGCCCGGTATCGAAGCGATGCTGAAATGTTTCCAGGGATCGTAGACGATTTTGCCATAAATCTCATCCACAATGACAATCAAATTGTGCTGCATCACAACCTCGGCAATGTGTCGCAGACGGTCTTCGGTGACGATGCCGGCGGTTGGATTGCTGGGCGTGACAATCAGCAGCGCCTTGGTCGCTGGTGTTATCGCGGCGGCGACGGCTTCAGCTTCCAGATTAAAAGCCTCATTACGGTTTGTTGGCACCATGACCATCTTGCCACCAGCACGATGAATCGCATCATCATAAGAACTGTAACGCGGGTCTGGCACCAAAATTTCATCACCGGAATCGATGACTGCCTGTATAGCCAGAAACACGCCCTCTTGTCCGCCAGTGGTCACCATTACATTGTCGCGTCCAACCGACAAGCCATTTTCCCTTCGGAGATGGTCGGCAATCGCGCTGCGAAGCTGCGGCAGGCCCTTAATCGGACCGAGCCCGATTCGCTGTTCGCGCATGGCTTCGTTGGCGGCCGCCACAATATGCGGTGGGGTGGACAGGTCTGGGTCGCCGCGTCCCAGGCTGATGATGTCATCCATCTGCGCCGCTATCTCCATCAGCCGATAGCGTAACTGCGTGCCGTCGGCAGCTGCCTCTCGAACGGCATTCGGTATGTTTGGATTCCACGTTACCATGATTCACCTGACCTCACAAATTCCAGCCCAGCCCATTGGGAGACGCTGGTTGTGCAAATGGTGATGGCTTGTTTGCGGGCACGCAGTCGCAGCGCCGCCGCGGAGCCTGCCATCCAGCCCAGACGCCATCCAGCCATACGGCGGGACAGTGAATCAATCGTTACCACCCGAGCTGCCAGCTTTTCGTTTTGCGCCGGGTGGATATTAGGGCGGGCCGTCGCCAGACTCATATCCCACACCAGCCACCAATCTTCCCTTTCCGCCTGCTTGAACAGCGCGTCAAGGGCCTCGCGCTCATCATCCGGGCGCAGATAAAGCACAGTCAGCCGCTCGGCATCCTCCATCGAATGCACCGGCTCTGCGCCGACAAGGTGCAGCGCTCCCCGAATTTGCGCAGCGTCGCCCAGGCACAGTACCTGAGTCTGCGGCTGTGCCAAAAGGGTCATGGTGACATAGCGGGCTTCGGTCGAGCCGCAGGTGATGGTGACCTGGCTGGGGTCGATGTGAATGCCGTAACTTTTGCCAAGATAATCGGCAACCCATTGGCGAAATTCGGGTATTCCTGGGCGGTCGGTATAATGTGTTTCGCCGCGTGCCAGCGCATCAACCGCCGCTTGAATCACATTCTGTGGTATATTCGGCTCGGAGGCAGGTACAGGCAGAAGCTCATCCAAGCCAGCGACTCGCCGCGCCAGGGGTCTGCTCAGTGTTTTGGCTGTGTTCATTCAGGTTACCTCTGCTCGCGCTCAAATGGGAAATCAATAGCCAAAGTTTGCGCCAGCTGCCGCAGCCGCTCAAATACCTCGACATCCAACTGCGCACCCTCACGCCGATATGCCTGTTCGCGCCGATAGTCAATCTCACCCGGCACGAGTATCTCATCAAAGTCGGGACGCACTTGGCTGGTTTTAATTTCGGCGATGAAGGCATCCATCCGCGCCTTGAACTCATCGACTGGCATGAACCAGTCGATATCAATGGCGATAAAGCTGTGTGAGACATCCAGTTTGGCGCTGGAACGGTCTTGATAGGGCGCCAGCCCAAAGCCACCCCCGCTAATCACCCCAGTTAGAATGTCGGTGAACATGGATAAGCCGTAGCCCTTGTATTGACCAATACCTAACAGAGCGCCAGCCATGGCTGCCGTCGGCTCATCGGTTTCGTGTCCGTTTGGGGTCAATGCCCAATCCAGTGGCATCTTCCTGCCCTCGCGTTCATACCAACGCATCATGCCTTTGCCAGCCGTCGTCAAGGCAATATCCAGCACCACCGGGAAATCCCCGCCCGCAGGCGCTGCCAAGCCCCAGGGATTCGTCCCGACACGGGGCGAGCATCCTCCCCAGGGTGCCATTTCCGCGCCAGCGTTGGTCATCGCTATGCCGATACAGTCCAATTCCAGCGCCAGCCGCGCATGAAATGCCGCGGAGCCAAAATGGGTGCTGTTGCTGACGATGCTCATGCCGACGCCACAGGTCTTTGCCTTGTCAATAGCGATTTGCATGGCTGCTTGCCCGACAACCGAACCCATCGCCATGTGAGCATCAATCAGCGCCAAAGCCGGCGACTCTTTGAGAATCTCGATTTGCGTACCGGGTTGGTAAAGTCCTTTGGTGATGCGGTCATAATAACCGGTCAGCCTGCTGACGCCCTGTCCCTGACCGGGCAGGCAGCGCAACTCGCTTTGCATCAGCCCCTCGGTACAGCAAGCCGCTTCTCCCTGCGAAAGTCCCATGGCAATAAAGGCACGTTGCACAAAGTCTTCAAGCAAATCCACCGGTACGCGCACAAGGGTGATGCCCATCGCTCAAATTCCTTTGACCGCCTTATATGTCTCAAGCTCTGCTGGGGTATAAACTTGCATCAACTCCAGTTCAACCCCGCCCGTTTCCTGCTCCAGGAAGGCGACAAAGCCTTCGGGGTGGGGATGGCTGCCAGCGACCTTGCAGGAACTGCACTCCTTTAAGGTTGCGCCTTCCTGCTGTGCCTTTTCCAGTGCGTCGTCGATATTCTCAACGGCATAACAGATATGATGAAGGCCTTCGGTGCCGCGTTCGACAATCCATTTGCTGAAGCGCCCATCGGCATCCAAGGACTGATTCAACTGATATTCGATATCGCCCACATTGAAAACAGCCACCTTAATCCGCGCCTTTTCGGCAATGACAACCCTGGCATCCAAGCCGACCCCCAATAAACGCTGATAGCGCTGAAGTGTTTCATCGACATCCTTAACCGCAAAAGCCATGTGTTTAATATAGGTCATAACACTGCCTCGACAAGCATGGGCAATAGTTGAGATGATTGAGCGGCGGACGGCGCTAAGCCCCTAACATCAAGTCTTTCAGATTGACGCCGGGCGTGACCATCGGCTCGATATGGCCGCCAGCAGAGGTCATAATCAGCGTAATGCCAGGGCCATAACCCGCACGCGGACTGTCCCCCTGGGCAATCACACCGATGCCTACCGCGTCCCTTAGATAACCATGATTCCAACTGCTGTCATAATCATTAAGCGCGACCACATCACCCAGACGCAGATTGTCCAAACCGGCTTCGGCAAGGGCATCACGGTCGGCGGTCTGGATGTGTATGGAGCCGCCTTCACTGGTTAAGCCAGCGCCAGCGCCCAATAAATGCGGCGGCACTTTGGCGACTACTGGCACCGAAAGTTTGCCGTCCGAATTGGTGGTGACTTCCAATGCCTCTACCAGTTCTGGCGAACAGCCCTTGAGCATAATATCGGGGTGGTCGTCGAATTTAAGCCCGACTCCTTTGGCGCGGATGACGATTTTGTCGCCAATCGCCAACTGTTCGCGGGTTTCTGGTTCGAAGTGAATAATGACATGTTCCGAGAAGCGGCCGGTTTTGCCAGTGACAACCCCGCGAGCGCGTTGGGCATTGCCGGTCATCACTATGGCGTCGTTGCCAACGCAGGACAAGACGTTGAGGCCACGGTTGCCGGTTGCCTCATCCATTTTGACGCTGACGCTGGGATGAACACAATCCGCCATCCAGCCATAAGCAGAATCCCCGACAGACACATTGTAGACAATGCTGCCATAAGCGGGCATCAGGAAGGGCGTTCCATCGGCGGCAAGCGAGTAGGGCATGGCAGGCAGGGGTGGCATCCTGGGCGGCGTAATGATTCCCTGGACGGATACACTGACAACATGCCGGGCATTGGTTTTCGCGCTCATAATACTTCCCTGATGTTTAGATAATTTGCGATATTGGCAGAAGGGTCAATGACCCACTCAATGCAAGGCGAATCGCAGGTCATTAAAGTCAAAATGCCGGGGCCGTGGCCGGTCATAATCGAATCGCCGTGAATGCACAATCCGATGGTTACGGCACCCGGTTTGTATCCACGCCCATAACGATGGTCGGCATGATTAATCGCTACCAAATCTCCCAGACACATCTGGTCAATGCCGAGCTCTGCCATCAGCTGGCGGTCGCCTGACATCAGGTCCTGGTCTACAAAGTCGGGGTTAAGCTCAGCGCCCGACCCCATGATGCGTATCGGCAGTTCCATGGTTACCGGGACACGGATGCTTCTGTTGTCAACTGGCTCAATGGGGATGCTGTCGATTAAACGCGGGCTGCATTTTTTCAAGAAAATGTGCGGATAATCGACAAGCTGCAAGCCTTGCCCCTGCGTTCGGATTTGAATGGCATCACCGACGCCGATGACTTCGGCGGCATCGGGCGGAAAGTCGACCAGCAGGCGAGCGTGTTCACCGGTGACGATGCCTTCAGTGCCTTTTGCCAGGCCGCTCATCACAAAAGCACGATTGCCGATGCAGGTCAGGTAGTGCATGGCATAATCGGCATCCAAATCGGGATGAGCGATAGAAGCGCCAGGTTCCAGGTGGTCAGCTGCCCAGCCAAAAGCGGCATCCCCAACCCGCGCATTGTAGACCATCCCTGACATGCCAGGCAGGATGGCTGCCTCGCCCGAGGCATGGGGGATATAACCGCGAACCGTGGGCTGGCTCACATAACCAACGACGGCCATTTCCACGAGTTGGTCTGCATTTGTTGCTAATGCCATAATCGCCTTCTTCCCCAAACGATAACGATTATCGCCAATATGACATGTCAAAACGATGTGAAAGTTGATATTGTCGACAATCTTGAATTAAAAGCAGTGTAACATATTATCAGCAAAAACACAAACATTTGCCGAATTGCGCAATCGCGTCAAAATTGGTGCAGTTGCTTTGGGCAGTGATGCCGATGGCTTGACAGTGTTTGCTGTAAATCCTATAATCTGGGCTGTTCGGATATATGGTGAAACCAACCATTCGTTAGTATGAATGAAGAGCAAGGTTGAAGGTGGCGCGATGGAACCCATACAAGCCAAGTCACTTCGGGAGCGTGTTACCCATGTCTTGCGGACTGCGATTGTGAATGGGGAACTCATGCCGGGGCAGGCGCTGGTCGGCACCGAGCTTGCCAGTCAGATTGGCGTCAGCCAGGCGACCCTGCGTGATGCGATTTATGCGCTGAGCGTCGAGGGCTTGGTCGAGACGGTCGCCTATCATGTCTCGCGCGTTAAGCGGCTGTCCAAAAAAGACGTCGAAGACCTGTTCAGCGTTCGCAGCCTGCTGGAAACCTATGCCATTCGGCAAATCGTGGCGAGCGGGCAGATTGAAGCTGCTGTGAGCGAGTTGTATGAAATCTGCGATGAGATGGAGCAGGCTGCCGATCATGACAGTCTGATGGACATCAACCGCAGTGACCGCCAATTCCACGACATCCTGATTAAATACAGTGGCAACCAACTGCTGGAGGTCTTGTGGAACAGTGTGGCGCAGCGAGTGCAGCAAGTCATGTCCCTGAGCAATCAGAAACAGGGGAATCTGCTGCAAATTGCCCGCAATCATCGGGAGATTGTGCAGGTGATTGAGAATGAGGACCTTGGGGAAGCGGTTCGGCTGCTTCATGCTCATATCGGCTTTATCGCCAATGAGATTGCCGACAGCTGGAACAGTCAGCCCGCTCTCCAGTCGCAAGTCAATAAAAGCAAACAGGACGGAAAATGATGGCTGAACCAAGCGGGAAGAAAAAGTGGAAGGTTCTCATTGCAGATTCGGAGTATGCTGCCAGCGCCGCGGAACTTGCGGCTGAATTTGCGGATTTGGATTTGCTTTGTCCGCGCGATTCAGATGCGGCGAGTCAGCCTGTTGCCCGTGACATGGACGGGCTGATTGCACAGACGGCTGCTGTCGATGAAGAACTGCTCGGAAACCTGCACAATCTGCGGGCGGTATTAAAGCTGGGTCGCAGTTATCACAACGTTGATGTGGCGGCAGTGCGCGGGCGCAAGCTGACCTTTGCCTGTGTGCCGCGCAAGGGGCCCAACTGCGTAGCGGAACTGGCACTGACCCTGATTCTGTCGTTGAGCAAAGACCTTATCCTGTCGCATGAGAGCGTGGCAGTCGCCGCTTACAGCTATCGCGGGCTGAAACCTGAACTGACAGCAGAGCGCAAAATCGCCTTCCACTGGATGAAAAATATGCGCGTCCACGAAATCAGCGGGAAAACTCTGGGGATTATTGGCATGGGGGAGATTGGCTGTGAATTGGCACGGCGCAGCAGTGTGATGGGAATGACTAATTTGTATTACAAGCGCAGCCCGCTGTCCCCCGAATTGGAGCGGGAGTTTGATGCCACCTACTGCGACCTGGACAGCCTGCTGCGAGCGAGTGATTATGTTTGTGTTGCCACCCCACAGACCCCGCAAACGGAGGGCATGATTGGCGCGGAACAGCTTGCCTTAATGAAAGAAAGCGCCTATTTGGTGAACATTGCCCGCGGCAGGATTGTCGATGAAGACGCGCTGATTGCGGCGCTGCAAGAGAACCGCATTGCTGGCGCCGGGTTGGATGTCTTTGCCTATGAGCCACTGCCAGCCGACAGTCCCTTGTGCAGCCTGGACAATGTGATTCTGACCCCGCATATCGGCGGCGGCACGGGGACTAATCGCAACCTGGAATTGGCAGCGGCCTTGCAGGAGATGCGCCGCATCCTGGCGGGCGAAAAACCGCAGGTTGACCGCAGTTGAGCCCTTCGCTTGGATAAGTGCTGGTTATGTATCAGCAACCTCACCTTCAACCATCGTGCCACTTACATGCTCGGACCGCACATTCGGGGCATTGTGCAAAATCCCCAAAAAGATGAACTCATTATCACCAGCCCGAACCGAGTGATTTTCGGCTATATCAAAAACCAGCAAATCGTTGGGCTGGACGCGCCGTTCCTGTCCGTCACCATCGGTAAAGACCCCTTCTCCTTGCAAAATCACAACATAGAATGGTGAACTGGGGACATTGTGTTCGGCAATGGTTTGTCCAGGCTTAAACGTGAACCGCAGGATACGTCCGTGCTTATCGACATACAAGGGCTCGGAATAGGGATGATTCTCATGGAAGATGAGTTTGTCAAATAGTGGCATGGAACGCATTTTTTACTCCCTCCGCAGATAGTTTCTCTAGGCTATTTGAAAACGCGGGATAACATCGCGTCCGATGGCATGGATTGCCGCCAGAATATCAGGTCCGAGCGGCGGTCCGAAGCTCATGTGCCGGACGCCCATCCCCGCCAGACCTGCCAGACGCGCGTTAAGTCTGTCGGTTGTGCCGGCGATGCCGATGTTGAGCATCTGCGGCGTGACCATCGTCCTGGCTTTTTCGATGTCCCCCTCGACATGGCAGGCGTGACGAATCGGATCGAAGTCTTGCTGTGTCAGCCCAAGCTGCGCCAGAATCAGAGGGCTCATGGCGTGACCGTAATAGGCGATTTTATCTGCCAGCGCCGCTTCCGCCGCCTGCTGGTCAGTGGAAATCGAACACCAGATGCAAGCAGCCACATCGACTTCAGCGGCACCCCGCCCGGCGCGTTCCAGCCCGCGCTGAATATAGGGCATGACCGCTTGATAATGTTCTGGCGGAAAGAGCAGGGGCAAGCCGCCATCAGCCACTGCGCCAATTTCTTCCAGCATTTTGGGGCTCATCGCGCCCAGATAAATCGGCACTCGACGGCGTGATGGAAAGCGCAGATAGGCCTCTTGCGTCCATTGCAGGACCTTGCCATCGCTGGCGGCGCTCTGGTTGGAGGTAAGCTGGTTGATGGCATGAATGGCTTCGACCACCAGAGTGCGCGGGTATGGGTAGGGCAAGCCCAGCCAAGCGATAAAATCCGCTGCGCCCGCGCTGATGCCCAGGTTAAAGCGCCCGTCCGAAAGCTCGTCCAGGGTGGCGGCGAACATGGCAATCTCGGCTGGATGGATGGTATAGGGGTTGAGGATGCAAGTACCGATTTCGATGCGCTCGGTTGCTGCTGCCACAGCGGACAGGATGACCGCGGCGCTGCGCAGGAAAAGGTCATTGCTCACCCAAAACTGGTCGAAGCCAACAGCTTCGGCGGCTTGGGCATAGCGGACATAATCCTGCACGGGCAGGTCATTGTTGAAGCGCAGGCTAAATTTCATGTGTGTCTGCTTGGCTAATGATGGCTTCTGCCTCCATTTCCACCAGATAATCCGCGCCGACCAGAGCCTGGATGTAAAGCAGGGTATTGGCGGGGCGAATATCAGCAAAGTATTTGCCGTGCATCCTGGCGACTGCCTCCCAGTCGGCATCTGGTGTCAGATAAATGCGGGTGCGCACCACATCCCGCAGTTCGGCGCCGGCTTGTTGGAGGGCGGCTTCGATTTTTTGGATGATGAACTCGGTTTGTGCGCCGCTGTCGCCGATGCCCACGATTTTGCTTGCGCCATCGGTGGCGGTGGTGCCAGCCACCAGAACGCGATTGCCTAGCCGCACCGCCCGCGAATAACCGGCGATTTTTTCGTAATCCGTGCCTGAAGAAATGTTTTTGCGCTGCATCATCCTTGGCGGGCGAAGGTCGGTTCTCGCTCTTCCAGCTGATGAGGCGCGGCGTGGCGAGAGCCGGTAAATGATTAACACTGGGATGACTATGATAAACAGGATGATAATCAGTTCGGGAGCGCCAAAATCGGGCATATCCAAGCTCACTTTCTATACACTTCATCGCGGACAATCACCGGCGCAGCAGATTTTGCGCCAGCAGTCTCACATCCCGCGCACACCCCCATGACAGAGTATAACCGATGCTGGCATGACCATAATTGTGAATGACCGTACAATTTTCGGCAAGGCTTTCCGCCTCCAGCCTGACGCGCTCGCGTCCCGGGCGCAAGCCGACAAACTGCCGCAAGACCTGCGCCTGGGCAATCGATGGCTCGATTTGCGAACAGCGAGCGATGATTTCGGCTGTTTGCCGCGGGTCAATTTCCAGGTCCCAGACATGCGGCTCGGCAATGCCACCAACCAGCAAACCGTCGCCACGCGGGAAGAGATAGGTGAAGCTGTGGTCGTTCATGTAACCCTGTGTGACTTGTGGCGCGTCCAGCACCAGGCTTTGACCGCGAATCGGATACACGGCAGGGTCGGCGGCGATTTGCCGCGCCCAAGCGCCACTGCAATTCACCAGCAGCGGCGCCGCATGACGCAGTTCGTCCAGCCCTTGGATGCTGCGGATTTCGACCGTGCCGCCCCTGGCGATAAAGCGGTCATGCAGGAACTTCAGATAACGCGGCGGTTCGACAATCGGGACATCCATCACGAAGCCTGCCTGGCTGTCGGCTGGCAGGTCTGGCGGCGGGATGCGCTGAAAATAAGGAAGCTGGTCTTGATACCAGGGATCGGGGACATCGTGGGGGAAGAACTCTCGCAGGCGTCGGACAGCTACGCCACTGTCTGCCTGCTGTGCCAGCGCCAGAAAATGGTCGAGCGTGATTTGCGCCCACTGTCTGGCTCTGCCTTGCGCTTTGCGCCCCGACCAAAAGGCGCCAGCCGCGATTGAGGTCGTATTTTGGGGCGGGTCGCGGGTGATGATGCTGACCTCGAAGCCGGCTTGCTGCAACTGGAAGGCCGAACTCAAACCGGAGACGCCGCTGCCGATAACGATAATTGGGGTCATGGATGATTTCCTCCTCCGCGCATTTTAGCACAGATTGGCTCTCTTCAGTAATGCGATTGAGGGTTTAAGAAGTATGCGCAAAGCCATTAACATAGCGCTATATCTTGAAGTTGAGTCAGGTATTTATGGCACAGCAAGCCCGAAAGTTCTCACAAGCATCCCGGACTTCGCCGTCACGCAGTTCGCTTTGGCGCAGCTTGATACTGCTGGGGAAGTATCGCAATATGGCGGTGGGCGCGTATGTGCTGGCTTTGGTGGTGAACGGCTTGGCTGTGCTGATTCCACAGGCGATTCGCTGGATTATTGACGCTGGCATTATCCAGCAGAATATAGAGCTTTTGCTGTCGTCGCTGCTGGGATTGATGGCGCTGACCGTCATCAAGGGGCTGGTGGATTATGTGCTGGGGCGCTGGACGGAAGTGGTGTCGCAGGGGGTCGCCTATGACATCCGCAATGCCATTTATGACAAATTGAGCTCGCTATCCTTCGCTTACCATGACCGAGCGCAAACCGGACAGCTGCTGGCGCGGTCGATTTCGGATGTTGAGCGGATTCGCTTTTTGACTGGTCGAGCGGTGCTGCGCCTGTTTCAGTCGTCGACTTTGATGCTGCTGACTTTTGCCGCGCTCACCTTGATGAACGCGCAGCTTGCTTTGCTGTCAATGCTGCTGATGCCTCTGCTGGGATATATCGCCTTTCGTTTTGGGCGCATCTTTCGCCCCTTGTCGCTGGATATTCAGCAGCAGCTGGCAGAGATGACCACTGTGCTGGAGCAAAATCTGCGCGGCGCCAAAATCGTCAAGGCATTTGCTCAGGAAGATGCCGAGACAGAGCGTTTTGAGGAAAAGAATCGGAACTGGTTTGCCTTGGCGCAAAAGCAGGTCATCGTGCAGACTCAGCATATCCCTCTGCTGGATTTTATCGCCAGTTTGAGTACGGTCGTCATCCTTTGGCTGGGTGGGCGTCTGGTGATTGAAAATGCACTGACGATAGGCGAACTGGTGGCATTTACGACCTATCTGGGTCAGTTAATTTCGCCAGTGCGGCGGCTTGGCATGATTATCCCGGCGGTAGCGATGGCTTCGGCAGCCGGCGAACGCATTTATACGATTCTTGATGCCCAATCGGAGGTGAGGGATTTGCCGAATGCGATTGAACTGCCGCCGATTAAAGGGCAAGTGCGTTTTGAGAATGTGTCTTTTTCGTATTTTAATCAGCGTCAGGTGTTGAATAAGCTCAATTTTGAAGCCGAGGTGGGTGAGGTGGTGGCTTTGCTGGGGGCGACTGGTTCGGGAAAATCGACAATTATGAATTTGATTCCGCGCTTTTATGATGTAACTGGCGGGCGGATTCGAGTCGATGGCTATGACCTGCGCGATGTCAGCCTGAACTCCCTGCGTGACCAGATTGGGATTGTGCTGCAACAGACGGTTTTGTTTGCGGCCAGCATCCGCGAGAACATCGCCTTTGGGGTGGATGATGTCTCGGAAGCGGATGTCATCGAAGCTGCCAAAGCAGCACAGGCACACGATTTTATCATAGCCATGCCAGATGGCTATGAGACACAGGTGGGTGAACGCGGCATGACCTTGTCTGGCGGTCAAAAACAGCGGATTGCGATTGCGCGTGCCTTGCTGAAAGACCCGCGAATCCTGCTGCTGGATGATGCCACATCGAGCGTCGATACTGAAACGGAGCGCTTGATTCAACTGGCTCTGGAGCGGCTGATGGAAGGGCGCACTTCCTTTATCATTGCGCAGCGGCTGAGTACGGTGCGGATGGCGGACAAGGTGCTGGTGCTGCAAGGCGGGCGCGTTGCCGCTGCCGGCACTCACGAGGAACTTTTGCAGAAATCGGGATTATATGCCGAGATTTATTATCGTCATTTGCGTTGAGGGCGACAGAAAGTAAAGGTTATGGGATTTTCGATTGGCTCTGCCGGCATCCGCACAGGTGGGCCGGGCGGCACTTTGGCACAATATGCCGACAAGGTGGAAGGGCGCTCCTTTAATCTGCGGGTGTTATGGCATCTGCTGGTCTTTGTGCGTCCCTATGCGCTGCGGATGATTGCCGCTTTTGTGGTGATGCTGGTGGCATCTGTGCTGACTCTGGTGACACCTTTCTTGGTCAAGGTGGCGATTGACGGGCCGATTGCCGAGGGCGATATTGCGGGTTTGAATCGGATTGTGCTGGCGACGCTGCTCGCCTTGGCTGGCTCGTATCTGGCGTCGATGACCCAACGTTATTTGCTGAGTTGGGTCGGGCAGAAGGTGCTTGCCGATTTGCGCTCGGCATTATTCAGGCACTTGCAGGAGTTATCCCTCGCTTACCATGACAGGCACATCATCGGCGTGACCATTTCGCGGGTGATTAGTGATGTCGGGGTCATCAATCAGTTATTGTCACAAGGCTTGATTACGCTCATCGGCGACAGCCTGCTGCTGGCGGGCATTATCCTGGTGATGCTGTCCTTGAACGCACAGCTGGCTTTGGTCGCGTTTTCGATTATCCCCTTGATTGTGCTGGCGACGATGCTCTTTGCGCGGCGGGCAAAGCTGGCATTCCGCAAGACACGGGCCCGCAACGCCCACTTGGTCGGTGACTTGGCGGAAAACCTGACGGGCATTCGTGTGATACAGGCATTTGCCAATGAGGACACAACCTTCGAGAGGTTTGATGAGGTCAATCAAGCCAATCGTGATGCCCATATTGAGGCGATTTCGCTGTCCTTTGTGTTTTTGCCGACAGTCGAATTCCTGAGTATGGCAGCGACCGCGATTGTGCTGCTCTTTGGTGGGATTAGCATCGCGCAGGGGAGCTTGACGCTGGGAACGGTGATTGCGTTTTTGGCTTATGTCAACCGCTTTTTCCTGCCCGTGCAGGAATTAAGCCAACTTTATGCCACCATGCAGACTGCGATGGCTGGGGGCGAGCGGGTGATTAACCTGCTCCATACCGAGCCGATGGTGAACGATAAAGAGGATGCCGAGGACATGCCACCCATAAGGGGGCGGATTCAATTTCAGGATGTGAGCTTTGCCTATCGTGAGGAGGTTTCGGTGTTGCAGGGGATTAATCTGGATTTCGCGGCGGGCACGATGGTGGCTCTGGTTGGCCCGACGGGCGCTGGCAAGACCTCCATCGCCAACCTGATTGCGCGGTTTTATGATGTGAGCGAAGGGGCCGTGCTGATTGACGGGATGGATGTACGAGATGTCAAGCAGCGCTCCATGCGCCGACAGATGGGCCTGGTATCCCAAGACCCCTTTATCTTTTCCGGCACGATTGCCGATAACATTCGTTTTGGTCGTCCCGCTGCAACCCTGGCGGATGTGATTGAGGCGGGCAAGCTGGCGAATGTCGATGAATTTGTGAGGGATTTGCCAGCCGGTTATGACACTGAAATTCTGGAAGATGGCGCCAATCTGTCGGTGGGGCAGCGGCAGCTGATTTCGATTGCCCGCGTGATGTTGGCTGACCCGCGCATTCTGATTATGGATGAGGCAACTTCCAGCGTCGATATGGTCACAGAGACTTTGATACAGGATGCCTTGCGAAAGCTGCTGGCGAAGCGCAGTTCGATTGTGATTGCGCATCGCCTGAGTACGATTGTCCATGCCGATGTGATTTGCGTCGTGGATGGGGGCAAAATCATCGAGATGGGCAGCCACGCCGATTTGCTGGCGAGGCGCGGTTTGTATTATGCGCTGTACGAGCGGCAGTTTGTGAGTTTGTGAGCATGGGGGTATAAGGACTGCTCTCGCGGCAGGGTGGGGGCAGCCATTATTCCAGCTTGATGCGCGGATTGAGAAAGCCGTATATCATATCGGCAGCGAGGTTGGCGCAGAGGACGATGCTCACGGTGACCATGACAATGGATTGCACCAGCAAGAGGTCGCGGCGCTCGATGGCGGCGATGAGCAAGCTCCCCAGCCCTGGAAAGCCGAACACAAATTCGATGACGACCAGACCGCTAATCAGCCAGGTGATGCTAATGGCGATGATGGTAATCGTTGGCAGGAGGGCATTGCGCAGGACATGTCGCAGGATGACATCGCGGTAGGGTATGCCCTTGAGCGCGGCGGTGCGGACATAATCGCGCTTGAGTTCTTCGATGACGCCCGCGCGTGTCAGGCGGGAGATGTAGGCAAGCAGAACCAGGGTGGCAGCGAATGCGGGCAGCCACAGCGCGGGCAGCATCTGGGCGAAGGAGGCATTGGCGGGGACGGCGGAACTTGCGGGAAACCACCAGTCCAGCGCTTGTGCCAGAGGGTTGTCCGCCCAGCGCAATGCCACGATGTTGATGAGAAACAGGCCGGTGACAAACTCTGGCAAGCTGACAAAGGACAGGCTAAGCAGAGAGATGGTTATATCCGGCAGTTTGTTTTCGGCAAGCCCGGCAATGACCCCCAAGGTGACTGAGAGCGGCACGGACAGCAGCAGGGCAACCAAGGCCAGGCGGGCCGAATTCAAGCTGCGTTCGAGGATAAGCTGGCGGTTGTCGGCGCCGCGGAAGGCAATCGTCTGGCCCCATTCACCCTGGACAAAGTTCGTCAGCCAATCCAGATACTGCGCGGGAACAGGGGCATTCAAGCCCAATTCCGCGCGAATTTCCGCGATTTGTTCGGCGGTGGCTTCCCGTCCGCCAGCAATCACCCGCGCTGGATCGCCTGGCAGGACACGGAGCAGGAAGAAGATGATTATCGAGCTTAACAAATAGGTAAAGATAAAGAAGAAGAAACGCCGTCTCAAAAAACGCAGCATGGCGGTCTAAACCTTCTCGCCGTGGTTTGACGGCTGGCGCTGAAGCTGATGGAGGTCGTCCAGTGGGATATGACAGCGAATCCAGTGTCCGCTGCTATTGCGCCAGGGCGGCGGCTCCTGCTGACAAATGTCACCGATTTTGCGCGGGCAGCGGGTGTGGAAGCGACAGCCGGTGGGCAAGTTTTGTGCGCTAGGCAGATTATCGCTTAGCAAAATGCGCTCGGCTTTGTGGTTGGGGTCGGCAACTGGAATCGCGGAGACCAATGCTTCGGTATAGGGATGGAAGGGCGGCTGGAACAACTCCTGCGCGGCGCCGACTTCAACCAGCTGACCCAGATACATGACAGCGATGGCATCTGCCAGATAACCTACCAGGGACAAATCGTGCGAGATAAACAGATAGGCGCTGCCCCTTTCGGCTTGCAGCTGTGTCAGCAGATTCAGAACGGCAGATTGAACCGATACATCCAAAGCCGAGACCGGTTCGTCACAGAGTATCAGTTCGGGATTGGCGGCAAATGCCCGCGCAATGGCAATCCGTTGTTTTTCGCCACCGCTAAGCTCATCCGGGAAGCGCTCGGCATATTCCTCGCGCAGGTTGACACTTGCCAGCAGGCGGAGAACTTCCCGTTCAGCCGCCGATGCCGAATAGCCACGCAATTTGATTAAGGGGCGGCGAAGCGTCTGGCGGACGGACAAATAAGGATTGAGCGAATTTTGAGGATTTTGGAAGACCATCTGAATTTTGGAGAGGACCTCTTTGTTGCGGTGGCGGACTTGACTGCGGATGTCCATGCCCAATAACTCCAGCTTGCCACCTGTGCGCTCCTGCAAGCCAATGATGACCCGCGCGAGGGTTGTTTTGCCGCTGCCGCTTTCGCCAACGAGTCCGAGCGTATGCCCGGAACGGACACTGAGATTAATGCCATCCACCGCGCGGATGGGTGCTGGCTGGATGCCCTTGAGCGCGTCGGCAAGACTCCGTGCGACCGGAAAGTGCTTGCTAAGGTCGGTAACGCGCATCAGTGCAGCTGACGCTCCGTTCCGTGGGTATTGAATAGCGGTCGCGGGGTCGCTGACAAATGCCAGCTGACCTGATTTGATTTCCTGCCAGCGATGGCAGCGCACCAGCCGATTTTCAGCCGATTTTTCCAAGGGGGGTTTTGTCTCGTGGCATAGCTCGATGGCAAAGGGGCAGCGCTCGGCAAAGACGCAGCCGCGCGGCAGCTGTCCGAGCGCGGGGGGATTGCCGCCAATCGACTGAAGCTGCGAATCACCTTTGTTTTGCCCTGGCTTGGGGATGCTGCGCAGTAAGCCCGCGCTGTAAGGATGCCACGGCGCTTGATATAGCTCATGGACGCTGGCATCTTCCATGATTTCGCCGCCATACAAGACCAGCACGCGCTCGCATAATTGGGCAACCACACCCAGATTGTGGGTGATATAGATGAGGCCGGTATTGCGCTTGGCGATGAGTTCCCGTATCAGGTCGAGGATGACCGCCTCGGTGGTTACGTCCAGCCCGGTGGTGGGTTCATCCATAATCAATAGCTGGGGATTGGTAATCAGCGCCATGGCAATCAGGACGCGCTGCTGCATCCCGCCGCTCAATTCATGCGGATAGCGCCGGGCGACTTTTTCCGCGTCCAGCAGGTTGACATCCTGAAACATCTGCGTCATGGCATCATGGGCGGCGGTTTGGTCGATATTGAGCGCTGCGGTGAGGACTTCGGTAACTTGAGCGCCGATTTTGATGGATGGGTTCAGGGCGGCGGGAGCGTTTTGCGGGACGAGCTTGATGCGCTTCGCCCATAGGGGACGCATGTCTGCCTGGAGTAAATCCTCACCGTCAAAGTTGAGCCTGCTGCCAGCTTCGATGCGCCCGTTGGCGCTCAAATAGCGCATACATGCCATCGCAATGGTCGATTTCCCTGACCCTGATTCGCCAACCAGTCCATAAATCTGCCCTGGCTGTAATTGCAGGCGAAAATCGCGCACGGCCGGAATCCAGGTGTTGTTGATTTTGTAGCTAATGGTCAAAGCATCCACATCGAGCAGATTTTGCTGTAGCGACATCATGCGCCCCCTTTTTGGACAAGGCGGCGGATGCCATCGGACATCAAATTGACCGCAATGACCAGGATAGCGATTGCCAGGGTGGGAAACTCCAATGCCCACGGGGTCAGATGATAGAAGCCACCGCGATTTTCGTTGACCATCAGCCCCCAATCAGGCGAGGGAGGGCGAGCGCCAAAGCCGAGAAACCCAAGCGAAGCCACCAGAAAGATAGCATAAGAAAAGCGCAGCGATGCCTCGACCACCAGCGCGGGAATCACCGAGGGCAAAATTTCACGGAAGAGAATATAGGCGGTGGATTCGCCGCGAATCTGGGCGGCTTCGACAAATTCGCGTGTTTTGATATCGAGGGTAGCGCTGCGGACGACGCGGGCGACAATCGGCACATAGAGTACCGCAATCACCAGCAGGGTCACCTGATTGGAGAGTTCTGCCTGCCAGCTGCCGATTTCAAAATCGAGATTGCGAATGATGCCAACCAGCACCAGCGCCAGCAGCAGGGCGGGAATAGCCAGCAGGGCATCAATCACACGTCCTAATATCTCATCGATCCAGCCGCCTTGATAACCCATCAGCAAGCCGAGCGCTGAACCCAGCGCAACGCTAATCAGGGTGCCTAAACCAGCAATGCGGAAGATGCTGCCAGCGCCAAGGATGACTCGGCTGTAGACATCCCGTCCCAGTCGGTCTGTACCGAAGGGATGGTCGCCAAGCTGGAGTGCAGCGGGATTGAGTGTGGGTGGCAGGCGGACATCATGGCTTTGGTCGTTGGGATTGGGATAAGGAGCAAGCTGTCGTCCGAACAGCGCCAGGAACAAAAAGAAAACAACCAGCAGCGTGCCTGCGGCAGATTGTGGCTGACGCAGCAAGGCCGGCAGAAAGCGCAAAAATGCAGCGCTATTGCGGCGGACACTGCTGGCTGTCATGGAGCGCCTTAGCTGAGGGCCGCGCTGTCAAAGCGGGTTCGGCCGGCAAAGGGATGCAGTTCAACATCAGCGACATGGCCCGCCAGCACCATAAACTGGGCAAAGAAATAAGGCACGATAATGGGACCGCTATCCAGCATGATTTGCTGGATTTCCTTGTAAGCGGCAATCCGTTCGTCTTGATTGAGCGATGAGCGGGCGATGTCAATCAGTTCATCAACGCGGGCATCGCTGTAGTGCGACTCGTTCCAGATGGCGTCGGTTTGATAAGCGACATCCAGATAGATTTGCGGAATCGGACGTGCGCCCCAGCCAGTTACACCGAGGTCAACTTCCATCCAGGCTTCGACCCAGTAGGTATTTTCGTCTTCCAGCTGGATTTCGACACGGATGCCAGCCTCTTCCCACTGTGCGGCCAGGGTTTGCGCCAAATCGGGAAAGTTGCCGCTGTTGGGTACATGCAAGGTCATATCCAGTCCGTCGGGATAGCCGGCTTCGGCGAGCAGAGCGGCGGCGGCTTGCGGGTTTCGTGGCGGCACTTCGGCTTCGGAGAGGAAATACTGACCGAATGCGGGTCCAATGGGCGAATCCTTGCCGACAGCCCCATAACCCAACTGAATCCGTTCCCAGATGGCTTGGCGGTCAGTCGCCAATTTGAATGCCTGACGAACCCGAACATCATTGCCAGGAGCGCGGTCGGCACGCAAACGAGCCAGATGATGCCCACTGGTCGGGATGTCGGTGGCTGTAAAGCTGACATCCCCGGCAAAGCCGAGGAAGCTGGAGTTGTCCAGCCGCATAATGCCATCGGCTGTGCCGCCCTGAACCGCGGCGATGCCCGCTTGCTGGTCATCAAAAAAGATGAATTCGAGACGTTCAACAGCAGGTGGGCCACCCCAATAATCGGCATTGGCGGTCATAATGGCGCGGTCGCCGGGGAT
Organism: Aggregatilineales bacterium; assembly: GCA_965214515.1. GTDB lineage: Bacteria > Chloroflexota > Anaerolineae > Aggregatilineales > Phototrophicaceae > UBA6055. The sequence continues at coordinate 795,917 of OZ243955.1, read as the reverse complement.
CAATTCTTCCAACACAAAGGGACCAGAGCCATTGAATGCCTCACCGATATTCGCCGCCCCAGATTTGAGAATGACCAGTTTATTGTCGGTGAGGTTATAGAGGAAGTCGGGGTTGGGATTGGTCAGGGTGATGACGATGGAATTGTTGTCATCCGCTTCGACTGATTCGACCGAAGCGAGCAAGTTGGCGACGGTTCCTTCCGCTTCCCGCTGCCATTGGATTGTCCAGAGAACATCATCGACGGTGAGGGGACTGCCATCATGAAAGACAGCATCTTCGCGGATTTGCAAGGTGTACACCAAGCCGTCATCGCTCAACTGCCATGACGAGGCGAGGCGCGGCACCAGGTTGGCAGCCGCATCGGTGTCGATTAGATAATCGTAGAGGGCGTTCAAAATAGCGATTTCGCTATCGCCCGATGCCGAGCGAGGGTCAAGCGTTGCTGGTGTGAGCCAGGCAATGCGCAGTGTGCTGTCTTGCGCCCGTGCGATGCTGCCCAGTGGCGACGAGTCGAATGCGATGATGCCAACGGCGGTGGCGGCGCCAGCGGCAAAGACCTGTAGGAAATTGCGTCGAGAAAGATGAGCAGAGGTGGTGTTTGGTGTGTTCTTCACAGTGGAGTTTGTCCTTTATCACTATTTGCAAATGACACCGAAGGGATGGCAAGGCGGCCATCGCCTTGTCCTTATCTTGTTTTGCGTTCCTGACCAGTCTAGCATATCTTTTGATTAAGATACACTGCCACTGCCCAAAATGTATCACAACTTGACTTCAGGCGGCAGATTCGCTATGCTTGGCTGAAATTTCAGCTATTGGTTTCGAAGAGGCTTGTTCTTGCCCCCTGTTTCTTGGGTACAAGGTGATTTTTAATGTCGCTTTTGCCGGTTGTCGCTGCTATGGGAACAACAAAAGTTGCAGCGGAGCACCGCGGCAGCAACCTGCGCGATTTGATGCTGGAGGCGGTGCTGGACTGTCTCGCGGATGCCCAACTGGATAATTTGGGTGCGGTTGAGCATGGCTTGAGCAGCTATGAGAGCGACCATTTTAACCTTCAGATGACGCTGGGCGCTGTCTTGCAGGATGCTATCGGGATGCTCCCCAAGCCGAATGTCCGCATCGAAGGCGGCGGCGCCACCGGTGCCTTGGCTTTGCGGACGGCTTATGCCTATTTGCAGAGCGGCTTGTGCGATTCGATTCTGGTGTATGGCTGTGAGAAAAATGGCCGTGGGGTGTCATCGCGCACGGCTAACCAGTTGTTTGCCCTGTCGGCGGATGTCGATTGGGAAATGATGGTGGGCGGGACCTATACCGGATTTTATGCGGCGATGATACGCGCTCACATGGAACGTTTTGCCACCCGCGAAGAACACTTTGCCCATGTCGCTGTGCGCAATCGTCATCATGCCCAATTCAATGCGATTGCCCAAAGGCCGATGGACATCACGCTGGAAGATGTGATGGCATCGCGCCCGGTGGCCGAGCCATATAAGCTCTACGATTGCAGTTTGCTGAGCGATGGGGCTGCCTGCATCTTGCTGGCAAGTGAAGATTGGGCATTGAGGCATTGTCCGTCCTTTGCCGAGCGGCCGCCGGTTTATTTTGTGGCGACGGGATGTGGCACCGATACGATGCGTTTGGGTGACCGCTATCCCGAAATCACGAATTTTCGTGCCAAACAAAGGGCGGCGCAGCAGGCTTATGCGATGGCAGGCATCACCGAGCCGCTGCGCCAGATTGATGTGGCTGAATTGTATGACAGTTATAGTGGGGTCGAGGTTCAGGCGGTGGAAGATTTGGGATTTGTGGCGCGGGGGCAGGGCGGACCCAGCATCGCTGCCGGGATGTTTGACCTGGACGGCGATTTGCCAGTCAACACCAGTGGCGGCTTGCTGGGACGCGGAGCGCCGGTGGGCGCTACCGGCATTTTGCAGGCGATTGAAATTGTCCAGCAATTATGGGGCGCGGTGGACCCGCGGCGACAGGTCGCGGGGGCGCGGCGCGGCTTGACCGATACCCATGCCGGCATCGCCAGCATCAGCGTCGTCAACATTTTTGAACGGCGGGATTAGGCATGTCGAACAAAGTTGCCAGCCAGATTGACATTCAAACGCTTGAAGTCGATGCCGAAAGCGATATTTGGGCGCAGTTTCGTCAGGTCGAGCGCATTACCCTTACCTTGACCCAATCCTATCGCTACAGCCTCGGCAAGTATTCCCGATTTTTCATTGAACTGGAAAATCAGCGCTTTATGGCGACTGGCTGCGGGGGCTGCGGCAAGGTTTATGCGCCACCGCGTCCGGTTTGTCCGGATTGTCTCAATGTCACCGACTGGGTAGAATTATCGGGCAGGGGTGAAGTCAAGACCTTTTCGATACTGCACTTTTCGCCCGACACAAACGATGATGTTCGCTCGCTTGAGACGCCCTATATCCTGGCGTATGTGCTGCTGGATGGCGCGGATACCCTCTTCCCGCATTTGCTCAAGGCGCCGCTTGATACGGTTTATATCGGGATGAAGGTCAAGGCTGTTTATCACAATCAAGCGGTAGACCATCCCATTCATCTTATGTATTTTGTGGCAGTGGAGGACCCATGAGCGCACGCAAACAGAAGCTCATCAACCGCCCGGAAAATATCCTCAGCGAAATGCTGGCGGGCTTTGCCGCCGCTTATGGCGATATTGTTCGCCTGACCGATGAGGGGCTGATTGTTCGGACAGAACCCAAGGCGCAGGGCAAGGTCGGTTTGGTGATTGGCAACGGCAGCGGACACGAACCAGCCATGATTGGGCTGGTTGGCAGTGGCTTGTTTGATGTCAATGTGGCTGGCGAGATTTTCACGGCGCCCGGGCCGGAGCGCATTCTGGCCGGGATTAAGGCGGCTGACCGTGGGGCGGGCGTGCTGGTTTGCGTTTCCCATCATGCCGGCGATTTGCTGAATGCCGAACTGGCATTGGAACTCTGTGAGGCAGAGGGCATCGACAAGGTGGAGATGGCTGTCTTGTACGATGATATTTCCAGTGCGCCTAAAGGCAGGGAAGCGGAACGGCGCGGGACAGCCGGCCTGTTTTTTGTTTGGAAGATGTTGGGTGCTTATTGTGAAGGCAGCGGCGACCTGGCACAGTGCAAGGCGATTGCCGAGAAAATCCGCGACAATACCCGCAGCCTGGCGATGGCGCTGTCATCCTGTGCCAGCCCCATTAGCGGCGAGGTCATGTTCGAGATGTCGAACGATGAGATGGAAATCGGCATGGGTTTGCATGGCGAGATGGGCATGGGACGGCAGAAAGCGCTCGGCGCTAATGACACCATTGACCTGATGCTCCCGCCTATTATTGACGATTTGCCCTTTCAGGCGGGGGATGAGGTGCTGGTGCTGCTGAACAACAGTGGCAGCCTGACCTTGATGGAGTTGTTCATCTTGTACCGGCGGGTCGCGGAGAGACTGGCTGAAGCCGATATTCGTGTCTATAAATCATGGATTGGACCCTATGCGACGACGCAGGAAATGGCCGGGTTTGCCGTGTCTCTCTGCCGCGTGGATGAGGAATTGAAGGCTTTGTGGGATGCGCCCGCCAATGGCGCTTATCTGAAGCAGCTATGAACGAGATTACAGTTCAGCGCTTGCAGGCGATGATGCTGGCAATATCGGAGCGGATTTCCGCTCAAGCCGAGAGTTTGAATCGGCTGGATTCGGCTTTGGGCGATGGCGACCATGGCACTGGCATCAGCACCGCTTTTGCGTTTGCTGTCCAAAGCATTGATACGCTTGAAGAGCCGAGCTTGGGCGATGTCTGGCTGACGGCAGCCAGAGCATTGATGAATCGCATGGGCGGGGCATCGGGCGCATTGTTCGGGACTTTTTTTCTGAAGGGAGTTGGGATTGCCAAAGGCAAGGACAGCCTGAACAAAGCGGACATGGACAGCATCTTGCAAGCTGGATTGGCGGGGGTCAAGGGGCGCGGCAAGGCGGAGGTTGGCGACAAGACGATGGTTGATGCGCTAGAGCCGGCGGTTGAGGCATTTTGTGCGGGCGAGACCTACTCTGTGGCTTGGCAAAAAGCGGCGGCAGCGGCCTGGCAGGGCGCAGAATCCACTGTGAACATGCTGGCACGGCATGGACGGGCGAAGTTCATTGGCGAGCGGGCGGTCGGGCATCAAGATGCCGGCGCCACGACCATTGCCTTGATTTTCGAGGCAATCCGAGAGTATTGGGAAGTCATCGAGGGGGAGTAAAGGGAAATGGCAAAACATAAATTGCGGCTGGGTTATATTGGCACGTCGATTTCATCTTATTTTGCCGGCGAATACCATCAGCGTTCGCGGGCAATCGCCGGTCTGGAAAAACTGGCCGAGGAGCTTGATTTTCAGTTGATTGCGGTACATGAGGAAGTGATGTCGGAAGAGGGTTCGGTTCGGGCTGCCGAGTACCTGCGGGACAACGAGATTGACTTTTTGCTCTTGCAGACGGCGGCTTGCAGCATGGGGGAGCAGCTGCTGCCGCTGGTCAAAGCGGCGCCGCGGCTTGGGCTGTGGGCGACCCCCGACCCGCAGCAAGATGGCGAAATCAAGATTCATTCGGTGGTGTCGATGAGTCATTTCGCCTCGATTTTGAAACGTTACCTGAAGCATGAAAACATCCCCTTCAAGTGGTTTTATGGTCATGTTGAAACCGAAGCCTTTCAAAGCCGCCTGGCGGTGACCATCCGTGCCTTGACGGCTGTCAAGAATATCGAGCGCTCGCGGATTGGCTGGATTGGCAACTTGTCGCCAGGCTTCAACGATATGATTTTCGATGAGCGCCTGCTGCGCAGTCGGCTGGGGATTGCGGTTTTGCCGCATGAACTGGCGGAATTGGTGCGGCGTGCGCGGACTTATGACTCGGCGCCCGTGAATGCGGCGGTGAATGAAATCAAATCGGCAGCCAGCGAGATTCGGGTGACGGAAGACAGCGCCTTTGACCGCGTGACACGGCTTTACTTGGCGATGCGAGATATGGCGAGCGAATATGATTATGATGCGCTGGCGGTGCAGTGTTGGCCCAACTTCCAGTCGTATTTCCAGGTCGCGCCCTGCATGGCATATAGCTGGCTGGGCAGCGAAGACGGAATCGCGGTATCCTGTGAGGGGGATGTGTTGGGGGCGGCGAGCATGTATCTGCTGAATGTGCTGACGGGGGCGGCAGGCTCATCCACTTTGCTCGATATGACCGCGCTCGACCCCGAAACCAATGCCATGCTGATGTGGCATTGCGGGGTATCGCCACGGCACTTCGCCAATGAAGACGGCATCAAATGGGTCGATCATGTTACGCTTGGACGTAAAGGGGATGATGGACCCTATGGCGTGGCGGGCGACCAGGTCTTTGCCGCGCAGGAAACGACAGTGAGTTATATCGGGGATGACGGCAGCAGTTTGCTGGTCATCCGCGCCGATATTATCGAACACCGCAAAAAAGGCTTTGATGGCACTCGCGGCTGGTTCGCGCATTTTGAACTGAACAAACAGCCTGTCAGCTTGATGGATTTGATTAACACCTTGACAGTGCGGGGGCATGAGCATCACTTTGCGGTTGGTCAGGGGGATGTTACTGACGAACTGATGGAATTTGCTGCCTGGAAGGGGATGCGCCTGATTGAGCATATCCCGCAAGCGAATTATTTACAGTTGGAAGGAGTCAATGCGTAACTGGTTAGGGGAAGGAAGGCCCGTTTGGGGCGAATCAACTTTGTTTATCCATTTTAGTCAAAGGACGAGATATGTTTAGAAAGTCATTTTTAATTGTTCTTTTGTTGGCTGCTTTGTTCTTGAGCCTTGCTGGGACGGCGCTGGCTCAGGATATGGGCATGATGGACGCGCCGCCCGGCTTTGACAGCTGGGACGATGTCGTTGCAGCGGCGGATGGCGCGACCGTCAACTGGTATATGTGGGGTGGCTCGGATTCCATCAACAACTTTGTCGATACGACCTATGGCATTCCCTTGATGGAAGAATACAATGTCACACTTAATCGGGTGCCGCTGGCGGATACGGTCGATGCGGTCAATCAGGTCTTGAGTCAGGCTGAGGCTGGCGTTGGCGGGGATGATGGCACGATTGATCTCATCTGGATCAATGGCGAAAACTTCTTCACGCTCAAGCAGGCGGAGCTGCTCTATGGCCCCTGGGCAGAAAACATCCCCAACAGCGTCTTGGTGAACTGGGATAATCCGGCGCTGAACCTGGACTTTGGTCGGCCGGTCGAAGGCTATGAAAGTCCGTGGTCGGGTGCACAATTCCACTTCATTTATGATTCGGCGCGGATGGATGCCGATGACCTGCCGCGCAGTTATGCCGAGTTGGGCGACTGGATTGCCATGAATCCGGGGCGCTTTACCTATATCGCGCCAGGTCCGGGAGCTTTCCAGGGGACGCGCTTTGTCAAGCAGGCGCTGTTTGAGGTCAGCGGCGGTCAAAGTCAGTGGGTTGGCGAGTTTAATCAGGCCTTGTATGACCAACATGCCCCTGTGCTGTGGGATTTGCTGAATGGCTGGGAAGCCAATTTGTGGCGCGGTGGCGAAACCTATCCCGCCAATATCGGTGAATTGCATGAACTCTTTGCCAATGGCGAAGTTGACTTCACGATTACCCAACGGATTTCGGGCGCTGCGCCGGACATCGCCGCTGGGCTGATTCCGCCCACCAGCCGCGCGTTTTCGTTTGATGACAACATGATTGGCGATTTCAACTATGTTGCCATTCCCTTCAACGCGCCCAATAAAGCGGCGGCTTTGCTGCTGGCGGATTTGATTTTGCGTCCTGACCGCCAGGCATTGCAGGTTGTTCCCGAAAACGGCTTTGGCTTGGCATTTGCCATTGATGTCAACCGCGTGGAAGACGAAGGCGACTTGATGGCGCTGGAGGCAGCTGCCAGCAGTTTGGGCGAGGCGGCGGCTGACCCGGCCAGGCTGGCGGGCGCTTTGGTATCGGATATTGCCGCCGAATATCAGGCACTCATCGAAACGGATTGGGAAGCTAACGTTTTGCAATAGGTTGATGGCTGTCGGGCATCCGCGCGGGTGTTCGGCAGCACCCTTTTGCTTCGCAGAATCCAGCAGCGCAGGAGAATTTTCGCTGGCATGACACAGGTTATCCTCGACAAGATTCAAAAAATTTATCCCGGCGCGGATGTCTCGGCGGTTGATGGCTTTTCGCTGGAGATACCGACTGGCAAGCTGGTCGCGTTTTTGGGTCCCTCTGGCTGTGGCAAGACAACCACCTTGAAAATGATTGCCGGTTTGATTCAGCCGACAAGCGGGAGAATCCTCTTTGATGGCGAGGATATTTTGCCGATTCCTGCCGAAAAACGGGGAGCGGTGATGGTGTTTCAGAATTATCTGCTGTTTCCCTATATGTCGGTGGGGGACAATGTAGGCTTTGGGCTTAAAATGCGCGGCGTGAAGAAGGCAGTGATTGCCGAGAAAGTGCGGCAGATGCTGGAACTGGTCAAATTGCCTGACATCGCCAAGCGCCGTCCGTCCCAATTATCTGGCGGGCAGCAGCAGCGGGTGGCGCTGGCGCGGGCATTGATTACCGAGCCGCGCGTCTTGCTGCTGGATGAGCCATTGAGCAATCTGGATGCGCATCTGCGCGATGAAATGCGGGATCTCATCCTCACCATTCAGCGCGAGTTGGCTGTTACCACCGTATTTGTGACTCACGACCAGGAAGAAGCGGTCTTGCTGGCGGATCAGATTGCCTTGATGTTTGATGGTTTGCTGCTGCAATATGCCTCCCCGGCCGAGTTTTATCAGCGTCCCATCTCAGAACGGGCGGCGCGTTTTTTTGGTGGCGTGAATTTTATCCCCGCCCGACGTGACAATGGTCGCGTGCGAACCGATGTGGGCGAATTTCATTTCGATGCCCGTCATCGTGACCAGGCGCCCAGTGGTGCGACCACCCTGACCATCCGCCCAGAGCAAATTCGACTGAATGCGGGGACAGCCTCCAATACTGTCAAGGGGCGCATCCGCGAGCGGATTTATGTCGGCACTTATACACGTTACAAGATTATGCTGGGCGAGCATGAAATCGAAGCCATCCGTAGCGCTGACCTGCCAGGGGCAATCAAGGTCGGTGATGAGGTCGATATTCATTTCCCGGCGGACAGGATATGGATTGTCCCGAAGCAGAAGTAATTCTGGCGCAGCCCCCTTAACGCAGCAGCAAAACCTGATGGTGGGGACATTGTGGATGACTTATGCCCTGTTTTATTTGGGGCGTGTCAACCTCAGTGTTGCTTTGCCGAGTCTGGCGGTGGCATTGCATGCCAGTCGTGCCGAAGTGGGTGCGCTCGGGACTGTGTTTTTCTGGGTGTACGGGATTGGACAGTTTGTCAATGGCGAAATCGGCAGCCATCTTAGCCCTTTTCGGATGGTGAGCGCCGGATTATTAACGATAGCCGTGGTCAACCTTGCCTTTGCCCTGCAAACATCGCTGGCTGTCATGCTGGTGTTATGGGGCATCAACGGCATCGCCCAATCGGCGGGGTGGGCGCCGATGCACCGCATTCTCGCCGAAGGCTTGGACAGAAGCCAAATCAAACGGGTATCTACACTCATGCCCTTCAGTTATGTGGTCGGCACTGCCTTTACCTGGACATTTATCGGGGCGCTGGCGACGGACGGGAATTGGCAGATTGCCTTCTGGCTGCCCGGATTGATGATGCTGGGGGTGCTGCTATTCTGGTCGAAGGCGGGAATTGATGCTCCCAAGATGAAATCGCCCGGCTTCCGCCTGAACCATGTCACAGAGGGCTTGCGTGCTGTCTGGTTTGTGCTGGTATCGGCTTCGTTAGTAGGTTTTGTGTTTAATGGCACGCTGATTTGGCTGCCGAGCTATATCCTGGATACCGGATTCATATCGGAGAGTCTTGTTGGATTTGCCGCCGCGGTCATGCAGGTGATTGCTGTCATGGGTTTGCTTCTGGCGCGATACTGGGTCGTGCGCAGCAATCAGGTATTTGCCACCGCGGTTGGGATGTTTGCGATAACGGCTTTTGCTTTGTTACTCTTGACGATGACGACAGGTGTCTTGGCGCTGTTTGTCATTACTGTCGCCCTGATGATGCTCAATGGCGCATTTGGGCTAGTGGTCAGCTCGATTCCCTTACTGCTGGCAGCGCCTGGACGTGTTTCATCAATTACTGGCAGCGTCAATATGATGACGGGTTTTTTCGGCGGCATGGCGGGTTTTACTATCGGGGCTTTGGTCGAGATGAGCGGGTGGCAAGCTGTATTTGGATTGTGGGCGGTGATTTTGCTGCTGGCATCGCTATTGATTTGGCTGAAGCGTGGTGAAGCCTGCTCGGCAGGGATGTAAAAAGTTCCTGCGGGCATACAAAATCATAAAGTTTGTCACTGGCGTGGCTTCATTAAAAGGAATAGCAGACAAAGGGATGAATGATGACAAAAGCAGCACCCCTGGCGGGCTTGAAAGTCGTAGACCAGACGCAGGCGCTGGCTGGACCTTACTGTGCGATGATATTGGGTGATTTAGGCGCGGAGGTTGTCAAAATCGAGCGTCCGGGGATTGGCGATCAATCACGGCAATGGGCTCCGCCCTATATCGGGGACCAAAGCTGTTATTATCTGGCGGTCAATCGCAACAAGCGCGGCATCGCCTTGAATATCCGGGCGGATGCTGGGCGTGAGATTATCCATGGACTGGTCAAGGATGCCGATGTGTTCCTGACCAATTTGGCGACAGCGGCATCGCTCCAAAAATACGGCATTGATTACGAAACCCTGCGCGGCATCAATCCGCGTTTGATTTATGCCTCCATCAGTGGTTATGGCCGCACAGGACCGCGGGCAGGACAGCCAGGGTATGACCTAGTATCGCAAGCCGAATCAGGCACGATGGCACTGACAGGCGAGGTGGATGGCGCACCGATGCGCTTCCCGACGCCGATGGCCGATATGACCTGTGGCTTGTTCACCTTGATTGGCATTCTGGCAGCGCTGAACGTCCGCCATCACAGCGGTAAGGGGCAATTTATGGATAGCTCCCTGCAAGAAGGGCAGATGACCTGGCTGGAGAATTATGCCGGTGAGTATTTTGCCGACGGGCAGGATCCGCCACGGCGCGGGAATCGTCATCCCCAGGTAGTGCCTTACGAAGCGGTGCAGGGCAGCGATGGCGACTGGTTTATCTTGGGGGTTGGCTCGGATAATGTCTGGAATGTTTTTTGTCAGTATGTGGGGCATGATGAACTGGCAAGGGATGAGCGCTTTGCCACCAATGCCAGCAGGATTGCCCATTATGACGACCTGCTGCCGATTGTACGGGAGATTATCCGTCACAAACGGACAGATGAATGGCTGTCGGAGCTGCGGCAGGTCGGTGTCCCCTGTGGACGGATTAACACGGTAGCAGAGGCATTGAGCGACCCGCATGTTATCGAGCGCGGCATGATTGTTGAACTGGAGCATCCAGCGCTGGGGTGGGTCAAATCGCTGGCAACGCCTGTTCATCTGTCGGATACCCCTTTGGTCTATCATCGTCATCCGCCGGCATTGGGCGAACACAGCGATGAGGTGCTGGCTGAACTCGGTTACAGCCCAGCGGAAATCGGTCAACTGCGCGAACAGGGAGTGATAGCATGAACCATCTTTCGCGTTTTCCCCAACTCAGTCAAGCGGAGTATGAGCGCTTGCTGCGCATTCCGCGCGGGAGGGTGCGCTGTGTGATTGACACCGATACCCGCAACGAAATCGACGACCAGTTTGCGCTCGCCTGGGCATTGCTGTCCCTGGACAAGCTGAACGTTGAAGCCATCTACGCTGCGCCCTACTCTTTCCGTGAGCGCTGCGCCCAACTGCGGCAGGCAGACCGCATCCGCCAGAACCGCGCCGCCGCCACGCCGTCCGAACTGGCTCTGCTGCAAGGTTACCGGGCGCAGCTGCGGCGTTTGCAGGAATGTGGCATTGACCCCCATGACGACCGACAAATTGACCCGCAAGGCATCACTCTGGTCACCCCGGCAGTCGGCATGGAACTCAGCTATCAGGAAATCCTGCGGGTTTGTGACAAAATGGGCATCGACTTTGCCGACAGGGTTTATCGTGGTTCGGCGCGGTATCTGCCCAGCTATGACGAGCCAGTACGCAGTCCAGCCGTCGACCATCTGATTGCGGCCGCCAAAACTGCCTCGCCTGATGAACCGCTGCATGTGGCGGTCATTGGCACGCCCGTCAACATCGCCTCGGCGCTGCTGCTGGCGCCAGAAATCATCCGCAGCATCGTGGTGTCGTGGACGGCCGGCTATCCGACCTGGCTGACCGACATCCCGCAGCCTTCCTTCAACATGGAACAGTGCATTTTGTCATCACAGCTTTTGTTTGACAGTGGCGTGCCGCTGGTCTATCTGCCAGGCTTCCATGTTGGCGCTCAACTGCGGCTGTCCCTGCCCGAAGTCGAACAATGGGTCAGGGGGCATGGCGCGATTGGGGATTATCTGCACTGGCTTTTCACACATAACCCGCATTATCCGCTGCAAGGCATCCAGGATGATTTTGGGCGCAGTTGGGTCATCTGGGATTTGGTGAACTTCGCCTGGCTCATCAACCCTGACTGGCTGCCTACTCTCATGCGCGATGCGCCTTATTTGTCCCGTGAGTGCAAATGGCAGCGCGGCGACCGTCCGCGCCACCCCATGCGCGAAGGGCTGGACGTCAACCGCGATGCCATCTTCCGCGATTTTTTCCGCAAGCTGGCGCAGCAGCCTTAATACGACTCAAAAAAGCGCTCGCAGAAAGCTGGCGGTTGGTAAAAATCTGTCCAAGGGCGTGCTTCGCGCTTGGCAATCGAAAGCAGCTGATGCAGGCGCGGCCGCGCCACTTCGCGCAGAAAATCCGCACGTTCTGCCGCTGACATGACCACCGCTTCCTTCCAGATAGCGCGTCCCGCCAGAAAGCCGCTGGCGCCGCTCTGGCAAGCGACCTCAAGCTGCGGCTTGAACTGCTCGAAATCGACCCCCGCGCTCAGCAGCACCCATGGCACGGCGCAGACCTCGCTCAAGCGGGTGCAGGCTCGCCGCCAGGACGTTTCGTCCGTATCGTGCTGAATATCGACGGGGAACTCCAGTTTGAGCACATCCGCACCCGTCTCTGACAGGCGCTGTGCTGTCTCAATGACGATTTCGGGGCGGTGGCGGGCGAAGGCGCGGCTGCCTTTGGAGATGTCTGGCTGAATGCTGTAGCTCATTGGCTCAAGGAAGACTGGCAAATCCTGGCGATGGCAGTCTGCCACCACCTCTGTGACGAAGCATTCGGTTTGGGCTGCAAGCGGGTGCTGCGGGTGATAGTAGACCATCAGCTTGACGGCGTTTGCGCCCAGTCGGCGGATTTTCGCTGGTGTCCAGCCGGGCAGGAGTTGGCTTTGGCGGGAGTGCGAATCGCCCTGATAGCCGCTTTGCTCCAGTGCCATGAGCAGGCCGGCGCGTCCACTCATGTGCATCGCGGCTGGCAGCCCGTAGACGGGATCGAGCAGGACGGCGCTGGCGGATTGGGACAGCGCTTGACTGATTTCACGCTTGACCGCTGCCAGGTGCCGCCACCCTCCCAATGCGTGAGGCATCATCTTGCGGTAGCTGCTGCGCTGGTCGAAGGCGACGATGCCGAATACCCCGCCCCCCTCTCTGGCTTTCTTGGCGGGGGAATGGCTGCTTGCCTGCAAGCCGCGCCAGCGCCCTGGGCTGAGTTCAATCATGCTCTCTCCTTGAATTATCGGCTGTACCGACAATATGTCTGACAATCAGTTCTTCGGTTGCATCGGCGCGTGACAGATTGGCAACAGCACGTCCGCGCCGCATGACCACCAGCCTATCCGCCACAGCCATGACATCGGCGAGGGTGTGGCTAATGAGGATGACGGGGATATTTTGCTGGCGCAGGGAGCGGATGAGCGCCAGTACCTTGCGCTGTTCGGGAACGGCAAGGGCGGCGGTGGGTTCGTCCATGATGAGCAAACGAGCCTGCCAGTACATGGCGCGGGCGATGGCGACTGCTTGGCGCTGCCCGCCGGACAGATTGAGCAGACGCTGCTTCAGCGAGGGAATTTCGATGTCGAGCTGCTGCAGGATTTGCGCGGCTTCGCTGCGCATGTGGCTGTCATCTGTCACTGGAATCAGCCCCAGCAGACGGCGGGTTCGCTCCTTGCCTAAAAAGACATTCGCGCCGACATCCAGGTTCTCCGCCAGCGCCAAATCCTGATAAATGGTTTCGATGCCTCGATTGCGAATGTCCGCCGGCGCATGACCGGTTATATCGACTCCATTGAAGATGACCTTTCCCTGTTCGGGGCGATAGACGCCAGAAATACACTTGATGAGGGTCGATTTTCCGGCGCCATTATCGCCCAGCAAGGCGACCACTTCCCCGGGATAGACTTCAAAATCAACTTGGTTGACGGCTGTCAGGCCGCCAAAGAATTTGCTGATGCCGCTTGCCCTCAAGATGGCTTCAGACATTGGCTTGCAGCCTTTCCAGTGCGCTCTGTGCCTGATTGACCAGTACCGCGATGATGATGACGACGCCGACAACGATGAATTTCCAGATGGAGTCGATATTCAAGATGACCAGACCAGTTTCCAGCACAGCAATAATCAAAGCACCAACAACCGCGCCCATAATATCGCCTTCGCCACCAAAGAGGTCAGTTCCGCCGATGACGACTGCCGCTACGGATGACAGCAGGGCGGCTTCGCCGGCTTGTGGCGCGCCGGCGGTAAAGCGGAACAGATGCAGGACGCCAGCGATGCCGGCGGTAAATCCGCAAATGATATAGATGATGATGAGATGACGGTCAACATTGATGCCGGCGCGGCGAGAGGCTTCTTCATTGCCGCCAATTGCATAGGTATGCCTGCCAAATTTTGTCCGCGCGAGGATAAAACCAAAGACCAAAACAACCAGCGCGGTGATTAAGACTGGATAAGGCAAAAGCTGCGATACTGTCCGCAACTGCTGAGGTGGCAAATCTGGCGGCAGTGCCAGCCACTCAAAACCGCGCTCTGGGATGTAATACAGCAAACTGCCATTGCCAATCAGGCGCAGCGACTCGCGCAGTTCGGATGAAAGCCCCCGCACGACCTGCTGCCCGTCTGTCAATAGAAAGGCGGCGCCGCGAACGATGCCAAACATGCCCAGGGTGGCGATGAAGGGCGGGACTTTGATACGAGCGACCAGAACGCCATTGATGAAGCCGGGAATGAGGGCAACCAGCAAACCGGCAAAAATGCCAGCCAGCATGGCAAAGGCAACGTCATTGCCGCTTTCCGCCAGGTCGCGCATGACACGAGCGGTTGTCACCGAAGACAGACCGACCGTCCAGCCAATCGACAAATCGATGCCGGCGGTGATGACCACATAGGTTTGCCCGATTGACATTAGCATAATCAGGGTGCTGGTCGTCAGAATCGAAGAGAAATTACGAACCGTAAAAAAGCCTGTGCCCGTCAAGGAAAAATAGATGATGAGTCCAAGTAAAAATAGATACGACCAGCTTTTTGTCAAGAATTCGATAAAGCGGGAATTGATAAGGGGCTGACGATTGGTTTCGGCTGATTCTATCTTTAATGCCATCGGCGCATCCTGAAATCGTATTGTCAATAACGATTGGGGTAGGCCAAAGCCTACCCCAAACGCTTGTTCAGTCTCCTGTGTAGATAAAGCGTGCCGCGTCCGGGTCGTCCACGTTGTCAATGGTGATGACGGCGTAGCCAGTGGGGATGCGGGCGGGCATGGAGGTCACGCCGCGCATATTGGCTGCCTGTGCGATGACGCCCAGGTAGCCCATGTCGGCTGGTTTTTGGGCGATGACCAGCGAGACGATGCCATCATTCAGGAAGCCGATGTTCTCTTCGCTGGCATCAAATAGGGCGACTTCAATCGCTCCCTGCAAGCCAGCGTTCTGGATGGCTGTGCCAGCGCCGAGCGCACCGAAGGTGTTGGTGGCGAACATGCCGACGATTTCGGGATTGGCCTGCAAGACAGCCGCCGTCTGCTGCTGGGCGATGTCAGCGCTGTTCTCGTTGTAATCGACCCGCACGACCTCCAGTCCGCGCTCGCTGGCAGCCTGGAGGCAGCCTTCCTCACGCTGGTCGGTGGTGCTGATGCCTGGTCGGACGTTTTGGACATAAATCTGTGCGCCTGGGCCGAGTTGGTCGGCCAATGCCGAGCAGGCGATGTGTCCGCCCTGGATGTTATCGGAGCCGATGTAGGTCAGCGGGAAGGTGACTTCGCCGTCGGCATAGTTGCCATCGCCGATGAAGGTGTCGACGGTCAGCACGGCGATGCCGGCGTCGTGAGCGTCCTGGAGGACGGGGATGGATTGTTCGCGGTCGTTGGGTGCGGTGACGAGGGCGTCGATGTCGCCGCGGGCAATGAGGGCTTCGATGATGGGTGCGGAGACAGTGACATCAAAACGTTCCGGGTCTTGCTGGATGACGTTGATGCCCAGCCGTCCGGCTGCGCCATAAACCCCGCGCGACATGGTGATGTAGAAGGGGTCGGGGTTGACGCCGGGGACGAAGGCCAGATTGGTGCTTTCATCCAGCGCTGGCTGCGGGTCAGAGGTGTTGCTGGTATAGATGAACCGCGCCACGTCCGGGTCGTCCACGTTGTCGGCATTGATGACGGCATAGCCGGTGGGAATCCGCGCTGGCAGGCTGGCGACGCCATCGAGGTAGGCGGTTGCCAGCGCCACGCCCAGGTAGCCCATGTCGGCTGGTTTTTGGGCGATGACCAGCGAGACAATGCCATCTTTCAGGAAGCCGATGTTCTCCTCACTGGCATCAAACAAAGCGACTTCAACAGCGCCTTGCAAGCCGGCGTTCTGAATCGCGGTCCCAGCGCCCAATGCGCCGAAGGTGTTGGTGGCGAACATGCCGACGATGTCGGGATTCGCTTGCAGGACGGCTGCTGTCTGCTGCTGGGCGGTATCAGCGCTGTTCTCGTTGTAGTCGACGCGGGCGACGACCAAACCGCGGTCCTCAGCCGCTTGCAAACAGCCTTGCTCACGCTGGTCAGTGGTGCTGATGCCCGGGCGTGTGTTAGAGACGTAGATCTTTGCGCCTTCGCCTAGCTTGTCCGCCAATGATGAACAGGCGATGTAACCGCCTTGGGTATTGTCTGAGCCGATGTAGCTCAAGGGGAAAGTCACCTCGCCATCGGCATAGTTGCCATCGCCGATAAAGGTGTCCACGGTCAGCACGGCAATGCCGGCGTCGTGGGCGTCCTGCAAGACCGGGATCGACTGCTCCTTATCGTTGGGCGCGGTGACGAGGGCGTCGATGTCGCCGCGGGCGATGAGGGCTTCGATAATCGGCGCCGAGATGGTCACATCAAAACGTTCTGGGTCTTGCTGGATGATATTCAGCCCGAGGTCAGCGGCAGCCTGGTAGACACCGGTGCTCATAGTGATGTAGAAGGGGTCGGGGTTGACGCCAGGGACGAAGGCAATCGTATAGGCATCATCCTGTGCCACTGCGCTCGGGACGAGGCTGATGGCAAATAGCATGATGGTTAATAAAACAAGAATTTTTTTCACTGCAAATCTCCTTGTGAACTAAAAGCCTTATGCTGGTTGATGGAACATTTCTCAGAATTTTGCCATAGTTATCCTCTCTAACTTGAGAACAGAATCATACACGGATGACATCCAGCCCCTTTGCCTGGAGCTTTTGTGTGGCTGCATCGCTTAGCTGGTTATCGCTGATAAGCACATCAACAGCCGTGATGGGCGCAACATTCAATGAAAGGCTGTGTCCGTATTTACTGCCATCAGCCGTTAGAATAACCTTTTTTGCCTGTTTGACCATCGTTCGCTTGACTTCGACTTCGAGGATGTTGCCCGTGGTGACTCCGTTTTCGATATTGAAGCCACCTGATGCCAGAAACAGAAGGTCAGCGTTAAACATCTCGAATGAGCGTATCGTCTGTGCGCCAATGAGTGAACGGGTCAAGTGTCGCAGAACGCCGCCGGGCATGACCAATTCGGTGTAAGCGTAATAGGTGGTGGCAATGGCGACATTCAGCGCCGGCGTAACGATTCGCAGATATTCCAGTTTGGGTGGCAAATGATTGACGATTTCGACGGTGGTGGTGCCAGCATCAATGAAGATGGTTTGACCGACTTCAATAAAGTCAGCTGCCTTTTTGCCGATGCGCTGCTTCGATTCCCGATTCAGTTCGGTTCGCCGCCGCAGCAGGGATTCCTGGTCGAAAGGCGGAATTTTGGAGATGGCGCCGCCCCATATCATCTCGCATTCTCCGATTTTCTGTAATTCGCTCAAATCGGAGCGGATGGTGACGGCGGAAACCTTTAATAATTTAGTGAGCTCGGCGGTGCGCACCGAGCCTTCGCGCTGGAGAATGTCGCCAATGCGCCGCCGCCGCTCAATCGCCAATAGAGAATTATCTTGTGTCATAAATTCTTTCACTTTTTATTGAAATAACTATAGTTTCTTTCGATTAGTTTGTCAAATTTTTGTTTTTTTGTTATTTTTATGAAATGAACGGGTATCTGCTCTGGCGGATACGGACTTCTGAGAAGGACAATCAGTTTTGACCATCATGGATAAGCAGTTGATGAATAAAGACGCCAGGAGATGAAAACCTTAATTGTGGTTAGTGGGGGGGATGCGCCGGGCATCAATACTGTCATCGACCGCTTTATTCGCCTGGCGGCACGAAATCAGGGGGAAGTTGTCGGGGCGCAGGGCGGCTTTGCGGGCTTGCTGGCTGGCGCTGTGGTTGAGCTTGACCCGACCATACTTGCTGTGCTTGCCGGGCGGGGCGGCGCTTACCTTTCGTCCAGCCGCGAACCGGTGCTGGCATCGGCGGATGCCAGACAAAAACTGAATACCATCATGGTGCGGCACGCTATCGACAATGTTCTGCTGTTTGGCGGCGATGGCACAATTCGGCATGTTTTGCCGCGGCTGCATCGTTGGGGGATTGCCTGCATTGCCTTGCCGACGACCATTGATAATGATGTGGCTGGAACGGATTATACCCTGGGGCATGATTCTGCCTGCAATTTTGCTTTTCAGACTATTGAGGGGGTATTGGCGACTGCTCATGCTTTGCCAGGGCGCATTTTTATGGTTGAAACACTTGGTGGGGATACGGGGCATCTGGCTTTGGCAATCGCTTACGCCAGCGCTGCGCAAGTCGTGCTGCTGCCGGAATATCCACTGCCGCAGCAGCAGCTTTACCCACGCTTGAAAGCGCTGGTCGCAAAAGCGGGTTATGCGCTGGTTGTTCTTGCCGAAGGCGTAGCGTCCATTCCGCAGCTGGCAGAGGCGATTCCACGTCAGACAGGAGTACGCTTGCGACATATCAAGCTGGGACATGCCCAGCGCGGGGCGGCGGTATCGCACCGAGACCGCTGTGTGGCGCAGGATATGTGCCGAATAGCATGGCAGGCATTCCGTGACGATATTCGCATTGGCGTTGTCGTTTCGCGGCAGGGCGCGATGACCTTGCAGGAGGGAACGCTGTCCGATGTCGAAAAATCGCCGCCTGATTATCGCCAGTATGCGTTTGTCAATGATTTATGAGCACCCATTTGGCGATTGATTTCGGGGGAACCCGTGCGCGAGCCGCCCTGTTTGATGCGGACTGTCAGATGATTCGACGGGCGGAGACCGCAAGCAAGGTCGAGGAGGGGCAAGAGCCTGCCCTTCAGCGCTTGATTGCATTGGGGAGATCCATCATCACGTCTGGCATGCAACTGGCATCTATCGGAATAGCCGCGCCGGGTCCGCTGGATGTATCGTCGGGCCTCATCATCAAGGCAGAAACCTTGCCTGGCTGGTCGAATATCCCCATTGCGGACATCCTGAGTCGCGCCTTTGGTCATGTTCCCGCTTATGTCCAGAATGACGGCAATCTGGGCGCTCTAGCAGAATATCATCGCGGGGCGGGGCGGGGCGCTGACCCGATGATTTATCTGACCCTCAGCACGGGCATTGGTGGCGGTGCCATCATTGACGGCAAGCTGTTCACGGGCGCAAAATCGCTCGCCATTGAACCCGGTCACATGCGCTTGAGCCTGCCCGATGGCAGCCATCGCCGCCTGGAAGAACTGGCATCGGGTACGGCCTTGGGGCATTGGGCAAGGCACTGTTTGGCGGCGACTGAAAGGGCGTCATCCCTGCGCGGTCAAAGCTTGGTCGATGGCAAATTAGTTGGCGAAGCGGCGCTGGCAGGCGACGAACTGGCATTGCAGGTTGTTCGGCGGGCGGGGACATGGCTGGGACTGGGGCTGGTCAATTTGCTGCACTTGTTCAATCCAGCGGCGATTGTCATCGGCGGCAGTGTCAGCAACCTGGGTGAACTGCTACTTGAACCCGCCCGTGAGGTCATTCGCCAGCATATTTTATATGATGCTTTTTATGCGGAAGGGCTTGTCAGGCTGGCGGCGCTTAAGGAAGATGCCTGCCTCGTCGGCGCTGCCTTGTACAGTCAAGCGCAACTCGCTTAAGAGGGGTTCATAGACAGAACCGCCATTGATGGCTATACTGAAATGATGAAATGCAAAGGACAGGCCTATGGTGAAACAGGCAGTCATCAGGATTCATCCCGATCAGGTCATTGGCGAGGTGCATGACCATCTCTATGGCGCTAATCTCGAACATATCGGGCAGGCGATTTATGGCGGGGTCTGGGCAGAGATGCTGCGTGACCGCAAGTTTGCCGGCTGCGATTATATGTACACGGCCCCCAGTGAAGGCTTGCATAATATCCATCCAAGTATTGGGGTGATTGTGCCTTGGCAGGCCGCAAATCCGGATTATGACAAGGTTTTGTATGCACACGACAACACCACCTTTTACACTGGACGGCAGTCACAACGGATTACCATTCGTCAGCCAGATGGTCAGGCGCATGGCATCAAGCAGGCAGGGCTGTATTTGCAGGCTGAACGTCAGTATGCGCTGCGGATTGTGCTGAAAGGCGAGGGGCAGTTGGCGGAGATTCAGCTGGGCGACGAAAGCTGGCGTTTGGCGGATTTGAGCGGCGACTGGCAGAGCTATCATCATATCTTCACCCGAACAGGTGAACATCCCAATGGCGAGTTCAGCCTGACGATTAGCGCGGGTACGGTCTGGGTGGGCTGCGCCTCATTGATGCCGACTGACAACGTAAAGGGCTTTCGGGCGGATGTCATCGCCGCACTCAAGGAATGGTCGCCGACGCAGCTGCGTTGGCCTGGAGGGAACTTTGTATCGGCCTATCACTGGGAAAACGGGATTGGCGACCGTGACAAACGTCCGACCTATCTGGATCCGGCTTGGTGGCTGTGGGAATCCAACGATGTCGGGACGGACGAGTTCATCGAGTTGTGCCGCCTGATTGATGCCGAGCCTGTGCTGACGGTCAATATAGGGGATGGCACTGTCGAGGAGGCGCGGGCTTGGGTCGAGTATTGCAATGGGGATGCGGCGACAGGCTATGGTGCCATGCGCCAGGAGAATGGCTATTCCGAGCCGCATCGGGTCAAACTGTGGTTTGTTGGCAACGAGCAGTTTGGCAACTGGCAGGTGGGCCATGTGGATGCCGAAACCTACGCCAGACGCTATCTTGAATATGCCGAAGCCATGCGCGGCGTGGATGACGATTTAACGCTGATTGGGGTGGGCGTGCCAGCGAATCTGTATGCTCATTGGAACGAGCAGGTCTTGAAAATCGCATCCGCAGGAATGGATCAATACAGCCTGCATTATTATTCGCTTCGCACCGAGAAAATGGAGCGGACGCCAGCCCCCGAAACGCTTTACCTGCCTAAAATCGCTGCCTGGTATGAGGTAGCGGGGATGTTGGATGCGACCTTGGCAGTCATGGATGAATTTTCTGCCAAGCCAATGCCGCTCGCATTTGACGAATGGAACACCTATATCGGCGCCAAGGCGCCGGATTATATCGAAGACTATAACCTGGCGGATGCACTCTATGCCGCTTCCGTGATGAACGCCTGCATTCAACGGGCGAGCCGCATCAAGTACAGCGCGATTTATCATCTGGTGAATGTCATGGGCTGCTATGTTACCGCCCCCTTGTATCGCTGGGAAGCGGTTAATCTGGGTCGTGGCGGCGGCTGGATACCGATGTCCATCGGTGATAATCCGACTGCGCCTGCGGTCATCAAAATGCCGTCGACGTTGGTCTTGGAGTTGATGACCCGCTATCGCGGCGGATATGCACTTCAATGCGAAGTGCAAAGCGGGACATTCGCCAGCCCGGCTGCCGGCAATATGCCTGGCTTTGAAGATGTTCCCCTGGTAAATGCCGCCGCTACCTGGGATGCTGATAGACAGCGCTTGTATATTTCGGTAGTGAATTGCTGTGTTGATGAGCCGATGAGGATTCGACTGGCGGGTTTTGAGACGGCTGCGGAAGTCGATGTGTATAGGGTATCGGGCGCCAGTCCCTTGGCGACCAATACCTTTGATGCACCTGATGCGATTCGGATTGAGCATCAGCAGGCAAGCGCCGACCGGCTGATTTTGCCCGAACACAGCTATGCCATGCTGGTTCTGCGCCTGTGAGGTTAAGACTTTCATAATGAAATCACTCATTCGTACTTTCAAGTTTATGCTGCCGTATCGCGGGTATCTGTTTTTTGGCTTTTGGGCGACGGTGCTGCCGGTAGCGATGGAATTGAGTGTGCCGCGCTTGCTTCAGTTTATGATTGACGAGGGCATTCGACCGCGCAGCATGGACATCATTTTGCAGGGCGCTTTGATGATGTTTGGCGCTGCCATGATTGGCGCGGTGAGCACCTTGGGGCAGGGCTACTGTCGGGCGGTGGTTTCGCAGGGGCTGGCATTTGACATCCGCCACGCTTTGTTCAGGCATATTCAATCCCTGTCCTTTGCCAATCTGGATCAGATGCAAACCGGGCGCTTGATGACCCGCGTATCCAGTGATGTCGATGTGGTGCGTATGTTTTCCAGCGCGGGTTTGGCATTGCTCTTGCGTGTCATCTTAATGATTGTTGGCAGCATGATTATGCTGCTGCTCACCGATTGGCAGCTGTCGCTTGTCATGTTTGCTGTGGCGGGTATATCGGGGATTTTTATCCGCTACCTGATGTTGCGGTCGACGCGCCTATTCACGACTATCCAGCAAAAGCTGGACGCTTTGAATACCTTGGTGCAAGAAAATCTGGCGGGCATACAGGTAGTCAAGGCTTTTGTACGCAAGCGATTTGAGATTGAGCGGTTTTCCGAGCGCAACCTGGATTATCGCCAGCAGAATATCGAGGTGGGCAATCTGCTGGCGGTGGCGATGCCGCTCTTGCAAGTTCTGACCAATGTGGGAACGGTGGTCATCTTGTGGCTGGGTGGACTGTCCGTGATGGGTGGACGTTTGTCTCTGGGCGAGTTGATTGCATTTAACAATTATCTGATGATTGGTATGGGGCCGCTGCTGTTTCTGGGCAATCTGCTGATGATGGCGGCGCGTGCCGAAGCATCGGCAGAGCGGATTCTGGATGTTTTTGATACCGAGCCAGCCCTAAAAATAGCTGCCAGGCCGCACCGCGCCGAAGCTGTTCGCGGGCAAGTGAGCTTTGACAATGTATCCTTCCACTACAGCAGGCGTGACAATAGCAAGGAAGGGGCAAGCGGCGAGGATGTCTTGCACAATATCAGTTTCGAGGTACAGCCAGGGCAGCAGATTGCCTTGCTGGGGGCGACGGGTTCGGGCAAAAGCACCTTGGTGAATCTCATACCGCGCTTTTATGATGTCAGCAGTGGCGAGATAAGGGTTGACGGGATTAACGTCAGAGATTGGGACTCGTCTGCCTTGCGCTCACAGATTGGGATGGTGCTGCAAGAAACCATCCTGTTCAGCGGCACCGTGCGCGAGAATATCGCTTATGGCAATCCAGCGGCATCGCTGGAGGAGGTCATCGCGGCAGCACAAGCGGCGGAGGCTCATGATTTTATCCTGGCGATGCCCAATGGCTATGACAGCATCATCGAGTCACGAGGCGCGAACTTGTCCGGCGGGCAAAAGCAGCGGATTGCGATTGCCAGAGCCTTGCTGATTGAGCCTGGCATTTTGGTCTTTGATGACAGCACCAGCGCCGTCGATATGGAAACCGAGTACAAAATTCAGGAGACGCTGGAAGGCCTGGCATTTAATCGGACGACCTTCATCATTGCCCAGCGCATTACCAGCGTGCTCAAGGCGGATCAGATTCTTGTTCTTGACCAGGGGCGGATTGCCGCACGCGGTCGGCATCATCAGCTATTGCAATCCAGCCCTGTTTATCGGGAAATTTACCAGTCGCAGTTGGGCGATATTGCCCAACAGGAAAGGGTGCTGCGCAATGAGTAACTCAGGCTCAGCCAACGCGCGTCCCAGATTTATAGGGGGTTCGGGCGGCGCGCGACCCACCGGCGAAAAAGCAAAAGACAGGCGCGGTACGCTTCAGCGTCTCGCCAGCTATCTGAAACCTTATCATGGACGGCTGGTCACGGTGGCGGTGCTGGTCGTTATAGGTACGCTGCTGGGTTTGGCGGGTCCGGCGCTGCTGGGGCGGGCGATTGACCATTATGTCGTCTTTGATGATGTGAACGGTCTGCTTCAGAGCGTGCTGCTGATGCTGGTGGTGTATCTGGCTCTGGTTATTGTCTCCGTGATTCATGGCATCATCATGATTCGTGTGGGTCAGCATTTTGTCGCCGATATTCGCGCGGCTTTGTTTCGACATTTTCAGGCGCTGTCGATGGATTATCACGACAGAAATCGGGTTGGCGATTTGATGAGCCGCATATCCAATGACAGCGAGACCATCAACCAAATCCTCTCCAATGGTCTTATTCAGTTCACTACCAATATCCTGTCATTGGGCGGCATCATGGTGGCGATGCTGTTTCTTAGTTTGCCTCTGGCGCTGGGTACGCTGATTATTTTGCCCGTGATGCTCTTTATTACCGGACAAATTACCGAGCGCACGCGCAAGGCATTTCGCGGGATGCAGCGAGAACTCGGCACGCTCAATGCCGTTATGGAAGAGAACATTACCGGCATCCGCGCCGTGCAGGCTTACGCGCGTGAAGACGGGGCCATCGGCCAGTTTCAGTCTGCCAGCCGAGCCTATCGCAAGGTCGGGATTCGGGCGGATTTCATTACGGCGGCGCTGGGTCCCATGTTCACAACCATGAGCATCCTCACCATCGGAGCGACCTCTTTGCTGGGCGGCTGGCTGGCATTGCAGGATATTGTTTCGGTGGGAGTCCTGGCGACCTTTGTCATCTATATTATGAATTTCTTCCGGCCGATGCGCGGCATTGCGATGGTGTACAATCAACTGCAATCCGCTCTTGCCGGTGCCGAGCGCATCTTTGCGGTGTTGGATGCCGAACCGACTGTCAGGGATGCGCCCGATGCCGCGCCCCTGTCCGACATTCGCGGTCGGGTCAGCTTTCGGGGGGTGAGCTTTGCCTATGAGCCTGAAAAACCGGTGCTGGCGGACATCAGCCTGGATGTGGCTCCGGGGCAAACTGTTGCTCTGGTTGGACCCACTGGCGCCGGTAAAACTACCATCATCAGCCTCTTGAGCCGCTTTTATGATGTGACCCGTGGCGAAATCCGCATTGACGGGCAGGATATACGCTGCGTCCAGCAGGATTCCATCCGTGAACAGCTTGGCATTGTCTTGCAGGATACCTTTCTGTTCAGTGGCACGGTGCTGGAGAATATCCGCTATGGTCGCCTGGATGCCAGCAATGAGGAGGTCATCAAAGCGGCAAAGCTGGCGAATGCCGACCCTTTCATCCGCCTGCTGCCACGCGGCTACCAAACGCAGGTATCAGAAAAAGGACATAACTTCAGCCAGGGACAGCGCCAGCTGCTGGCGATTGCCCGCGCGATTCTGGCAGATCCGCGCATCCTGATTCTGGATGAGGCGACCAGCAGCGTCGATACGCGCACCGAAATTCATATCCAGCAGGCGCTTTTACGATTGCTGGAAGGGCGAACCGCCTTTGTGATTGCCCATCGACTGAGCACCATCCGCAATGCCGACCAGGTTCTGGTCGTTCATAATCATCGCATTATCGAAAGAGGCACCCACGATGAATTATTGGCGCGAGGCGGCTTTTATTACAGGTTGTATATCAGCCAGTATCAACGCCTGGAGGCTTTGGCTCAAGCTCAATTTTAGGGTGAAACGTTAAAAATGGGCAGTATGCGACTAAACAGGACGAGTACAATTCAATTCTCCACAGATTCCTTGACAGTGAGACAAACAATGCTATTATCCCTCTGACAAATTGGTAGAATACATTTCGGGTTTTGAGATAATATGATTCTTCGCAAGATGCTTTCCCACCCGCGTCTTCGATTTATGACGTCTGCGATGGCGAGCTTGAGTATGAGTGGCATCGTTGATTTCCTGCTGGATTTTCTGGAAATCTTCAGCCCGATTGTCGAACCTTACCGCCGCTTCCACCAGAAACTGCCGCCCAAGATTCAGCAGACCATCACCGCCTTCATATTTATTGCGCCCTTTGCGATTCTATATGCCATTTTCACCATCCTGCCGATTTTCCAGACCTTTTATATTTCGCTGCATCGCTGGGAAATCATGGGAACGAATATCCGCTACATCGGGCTGAAGAATTTCGAGCGGCTGCTGACGGTGGATACCCAATTTCAGCAGGCATTCGCGCAGACGGTGCTATTTGTCGCTTTGAGCATACCGATTATCTTTGTGGGTTTGTTATTCGCTTTGATGCTGAATCGGCCAATCAGGGGGATTGGCATCTTTCGGACGATTTTCTATCTGCCGAATATCATGGCGGTCACCGTGATTGGCTTGATTTGGGCGCGGGTGTTCAACTCTTCCGACCGCGGCTTGATTAATGCTTTCCTCAAGAATATGGGCGGCGAATCGATTCCCTTTCTGAACCAGGGGGATTTGGCCACCCTGGTGATAGCCTTCACCACCTTGTGGTGGACGGTTGGCTTCAGTATGCTGATTTTTCTGGCTGGCTTGCAGGATATTCCGCAGTCTTTGTATGATGCCGCCAAAGTGGACGGGGCGAATCGCCGACAGCAGTTTCGTCATATTACGCTTCCGGGGCTGCGGCGACCCTTCGCCTTTCTGTCGGTTTTGCAGGTGATTGCCTCCTTCCAAATCTTTGGACAGGTCGATGTCATCACTAGCGGCGGCCCCGCTGGCAATACGCGCACCATCGTCTATAACATCTGGGAACACACATTTCAGTATTTTCAGGTGGGTTATGGCACGGCGATGGCGGTCATCATGTTTGTGATTCTGCTGGTCATCTCCATCATGCAGTTGGCATTGTTCCGCGATCAAGAGGTGGGGGGTTAGTTATGACCGCGCATAGCTCTGTAGGCGCGAAGTTCAAACGGAAACGGCAGCAGCAGGAACGCTGGAGCAGGCGCATCTATCTGCTGGCTTTAGGGATATTTGCCTTTATCTGGATGCTGCCGGTGATTTGGACAGTAGTTACATCCTTCCGCCCGGAACCGGCGCTTCAGCGAAACCTGGCAAGTTTGATACCTTATCCATTCACAATCGATAACTGGACTTTCATTTTGTCGAGCGGCCTGCTGTGGAAATGGTTCGGCAACAGCGTGGTGGTCTCGACGACGCATACCCTGGCGCAGCTGACGGTTTGCTCGCTGGCGGCTTATGCTTTCGCGCGGCTGGATTTTTATTTCAAGCGCCCGCTCTATATCATGGTGCTGATTGGCTTGATGGTGCCCTTCGAGGCGACCTTCCTGCCGGTCTATCTGCTTTTTTCCAACCTGGAATTGCACAATACCCTGCTCGCCCTGATTCTGCCGGGCATCGCCTCATCCTTTGCCGTGTTTTTGATGACGCAGTTCTTCCGCGGCATCCCAAAAGAACTGGAAGAAGCGGCGATGATGGATGGCGCCGGGCGTTTTCGGATTTTTCTGACGATTATCATCCCCCTGTCGATGCCGGTCATTACGGCCCTGTCGATTTTCACCTTCCTCGGCAACTGGAACAGCTATCTATGGCCGATTATCTCGGCAACCAGTTCCGAAGTCTACACGATTGTCATCGGCTTGCGTAAAGTAACGCAGGCATGGGGGGATGTCAATTTCTACGGGCGCGATATGGCGGCGGCGGTCTTCACGGCGATGCCGATTATCATCTTCTTCTTCGTGTTCCAACGCCGCATCATTAGCGGTATTGCGATTAACAGCGGCATCAAGTAGAAAGGAGTGTGTATCGGGTTTTGTTTGTTGGGACCTTTGCTGTTTATTGTCAATTTATGAGTTTGAAAGGACTTCAAGCATGTCAAAACTGAGACTGATGATTCTTTTTGCGCTGCTGCTGGCGCTGGTCGCTGTGCCAGTTGCCGGGCAGGATGCTGTTGAGATTACCTTTATGCGCTTCTTTGGGGAATGCACCGATGAATTTGGCGACAATGCAGATTTGTCCGCGGCTTATGGCGAATGCGGCATCATTACAACGCTGGCAAATGCCTTCAACGCGACCCAGGACGAAATAATCGTCAACACGGTCGTCGTCGATTGGCCTGGTGTAACCGAATTGAACGCCAACCTGGCTGCCGGGACGCCCCCGGATATTATGGTGCTGCACGGCAACCGCATTCCGAATTATGCTTCTCGCGGTTTGCTGACCCCCCTGGGCGATGTCCTTGAAGCGGCTGGCATTGATGCGGACGATTTGACCGACAGCGCACGCGGTTTCGTCGAATGGAATGGCGAACTTTATGGCATCCCGCTTGACCTGCATGGCCATCTCTGGCATATCAACCTGGGTTTGTGGGGCGAAGCTGGTTTGTTGAACGACGATGGTTCGCCGAATATCCCGGTTGGCATGGATGAATTTATCGCAGCGGCAGAGCAATTCAAGGATGCGACCGGTCTGCCATTTGTCGGTATGTGGACGAATGGGCTTTCCCGCAACTGGATGTCGCTGGTTTATCAGCAGGGCAGCAGCATTGAAAGTGAAGACGGCTTGCCGAACATCAACAGCGAAGCTGGCATGGCGGCACTGAACTTCCTGCTTGGCTTGCGCGATGCTGGCCATATCACCGACAATGTCGATTATGGCGCCTCACAGGAGATTTTCCTGAATGGCGAAAATGGCGGCCATATCAACGGCACCTGGGTGGTCAATTTCTACGATGAGCAGGTTGCTGACCCGGAAGGCGCTTTGAAGAATTACTATGTGTCCAACTTCCCGACCATTTTTGCTCAAGCAGCCACCTGGGCAAACAGCCACTCCTGGATTATCCCACAAGGGCTGGATCCTGACCCAGCGCGTCTGGAAGCCACCCTGGCTTTCCTGAAATACCTGAATGACAACAATATCGAATGGGCGCGTACCGGGCACTCTGCCATCAACAAATCGGTTGTCAACAGCGATGCCTACAACAATCTGGCGCACCGCGACGAATATGCCGAATTTGTTCCCAGCGCTGTCATTCAACCGCGTTCCAACTGGAACACCGCCTTTGAGAATGTCCTGGACGAAGAACTGACAGCGGCCTTCATCGGCGACAAGTCGCCGGAACAGGCCTTGGATGATGCTCAAGCGAGGTTAGAGGACTTTGCGTTTTTCGGGCAATAAATCGAGCTTGGAAACAGGGGCGTGCTTTCGGGTTCGCCCCCTTAAATTCAGCGAGCCACTTTTAGGAGGATGATGTGTCAGATATACCCCGCAGTGAATATCCACGCCCGCAATTTGCCCGCGAGCAGTGGATGTGTTTGAACGGCACCTGGCAATTTGAGATTGACCAGGGCGACAGCGGCATCCATCGCGGCTTGCTGGAGCGTGACCTGAACGACAAAATCATGGTGCCCTTTTGCCCGGAATCCAACCTGTCTGGTTACTCTGCCCGAAGTTTCCCCACAGACGTGGGGGTGGACCGCCATGATTATTACAATGCTGTCTGGTATCGCCGTCAGGTCAGGATTCCGGCGGAATGGGCGGGAAAGCGCATTTTGCTTCATTTTCAAGCGGTGGATTATGACAGCACTGTCTGGGTGAATGGCGTCGAGGTTGGGCGACATCGCGGCGGATTCACGCCCTTTAGCTGTGATTTGAATGGGGTAGCGGCGGCTGGCGATGACATCACGATTGTGCTGCGGGCGCGGGATTATGGCAGAACGTCCCAGCCGCGCGGCAAACAAGCACGGGATTATAGTCCAGAGGGGGCCGTCTATGTGCGCACGACTGGCATCTGGCAAAGTGTCTGGATGGAGCCAGTCCCCGATATTGCCCTGCGCCGCCCGCGCATCACGCCTGACCTTGCCAATCAGATGATTCGATTGGAACAGCCGCTTACCAATAATGCCAGGGGATGGCGCTTGCGGGCGGCATTGTCCGATGCAGATGGCGAGATTGTGAGCGCAGAATGTTCAGCCGAGTTTGATTTGTCCCCGCGCTTGGATTTACCGCTGCCCGATGAGCGCCTGCGCCTGTGGTCGGTGGGTGATCCGCATCTGTATGACCTTGAAATTTCGCTGCTGGATGCTGCTGGCAACCTGGTGGACAGCGCCAGAAGCTATGCCGGTATGCGCGGTCTGTCGATTGAGGGCAAGGCAATCAAAATCAACAATCGGGTCGTCTTTCAGCGTCTTGTGCTTGACCAGGGCTATTATCCCGATGGCATTATGACCGCCCCCAGCGATGCCGCCCTGATTGAAGATATTCAGTTGAGCATAGCTGCCGGCTTCAACGGGGCGCGTCTGCATCAAAAGGTATTTGAAGAACGTTTCCTCTATCATGCTGACCGGCTGGGATATATCGTCTGGGGCGAATTTGGGGATTGGGGCTGTGGAGGCAATGGCCCGCTGAGCGGCGAGCATCAAACCCCCGGACCCGATTACATCACGCAATGGCTGGAATGCCTGGAGCGCGATTATTCGCACCCCAGCATTGTCGGCTGGTGTCCGCTGAACGAGACCTGGCAAACCTTGACTGACCATATCACCACGCTCGATGATGTCACCCGTGGGCTGTACTTGGCAACCAAAGCGATGGACACAACCCGCCCGGTGCTGGACACCTCCGGCTATTCGCATCGCATTATCGAGGCGGATGTTTATGACAGCCACGATTACACACAAGACCCGCAGACTTTCCGTCAGCGCCATGCCGGCCTAGCAGAAGGCAAACCTTTTCTCAACGATGCGACTGGCTGGGGCTTGCCGCAGCGCCTTGTCGGCAATATCCAATGGTCGATACCCTATCGCGGTCAGCCTTATTTTGTCAGCGAATTTGGCGGCATCTGGTGGAATCCGGATGTCAAAGAGGATGAGGATTCCTGGGGTTATGGTGAGCGCCCGCAAGACCTGGAAGAATTTTATGACCGCTTTGAAAAATTGTGCGCTATCTTGCTTGATGATGTCAATATGTTTGCTTATTGCTATACCCAGTTGACCGATATTTATCAGGAACAAAACGGCATCTACAAATTCGACCGCAGCGTCAAATTCGATATGGAGCGCATCCGCGCAGCGCAGCAGAAAGCGGCGGCGATTGAACTGGCGGATGAAGCGGACTAACTGCTCGGTCATGGCTAGCATCCGCATCAGGATTTTGTATAATAACGCGGTTGATAGAAAATTTTTGGGTCATCTGGAAATTTTGCTTGACAGATTGCCGACATATACATCATTTAGCCAAGAAAGGATTATCGTGCGATATTTTATGATTCTGGCGCTGGGTTTGCTGGTGATGACTGGCTGTGCTTCTCAGGCGACCTTTGGCGATGCCATTACCGAAGGCGAACCAACGCCCATCCCGACTCCCATTGTCCCCCAAAAACCCGTGTATCAGGTTGAGCGCGGTCAGATTGTCTATGAGCGCCGCTTTTTCGGGCGGATTACCCCGTTGATTACGTCAGAGATTGGATTTCAGATTGATGGTCGCGTCCTGGAAACCTTTGTCGACTCGGGCGATGAGGTGATAGAAGGGGATGTTCTCGCGCGGCTGAATACATCGGCATTGGAATCCGAGTTGCTTTCGGCAGAAGAAGAACTGGCGATTGCGCAGTCCATCTTTGACACTGCCGACAATCGGGTTCATTTTGACAGCCAACGGGCGCAGCTGCATCTTGATATGGCGCAACTGCGACTGGAGCATGCCATTGCCCAAGCTACCGACCCACCAGGCAGTGACGATGAACTCAATATCAAACTGCTGACCATCCAGCGCGACCTGGCGCAGGTGGCGATAGACGAATTGACCGAAGGCGTTGACCCGCAGCTGCGCTTTGATGTAACACGGGCGCAAAAACGGGTGGATGAAATCAAGGAAACCATCGCCAAAGCCGACTTGCGGGCGCCCATGTCCGGACGGGTCATCTACTTTTCGCCTGACCCCGGCGAGCCGATGATTGCCTTTGAACCGATTGCGGTCATTGCTGACCTGTCAGTGCTGGAGATTACGGATGAAATGCAGGCGGATGACCTGGCTGAATTGGCAGAGGGTATGCCCGCGACCATCCAGCGTGCCGGCATTCCGGGCAATGTCTATGTCGGCACGATTGCCAGCCTGCCATCGCCTTATGGCCTTAGCACCGACGAGTTCGTCCACGTCGCCTTCGAGACACAGCCGGAGCCGCAAGAATTCAAGGTCGGCGACCGGATGGCTTTCACGGTGACCATTGAGGAGCGCGAGGATGTGCTGTGGCTGCCCTCATCGGCAATCCGTCAGTTTAGCGGGCGCGATTTCGTCGTTGTTCAGCGTGACAGCCTACAGCAGCGCGTGGATGTGCGGCTGGGGCTGGAAGGCGGCGGACGAGTCGAAATCCTCGAAGGGCTTGAAGAGAATCAAACGGTCATTGGTCCATGATGCGTCAAATCCTGCGAATCCGAGCTATTTTCATCATCGCTGTCAAGCGCCTGCTGGCGCAGCGTCTGCTGGCGGCGGCGACCATCATCGGGCTGACTGTCGCCGTGGCGCTTATCCTGACCATACCGGTTTATTCCGAGTCGGTGGCTTTTCGCATCCTGACCGAACGGCTCAGCGAAGGCCCCGATAGAATTAACCGCCCGCCTTTTTCTTTCTTGTTCAGTTACATCGGCTCATGGAATCAACCTGTTGATTGGGAGGCGACCCTCGAATTAGACCGTTTCCTGCGCGAACGCGGCGGTGGCGAACTCGGCTTGAATCCCACCATGATTGTGCGCCATCTGGAAACGCAGAACTTCCGCCTTTATCCCGCCGGCGAAACCAATTACCGCGATGAAACCCGCTCACTGGATTATGTCAGCTTTGGCACCACCGAAAATATCGAGGCGCAAGTCGAGTTGGTGGAAGGACACTATCCAACCCCCGCGGACCCCGCGCCGGACAGCATCGTCGAGGTGATGATTCACGAAGAGTTTGCCTCTGAATTCGGGATTCAAAGTGGCGAATACTACAGTGGTTATAATTGGCGGCTGGAAGCGGACGATGCCATGCAAATCATCACCATTCGCATTGCCGGCATCTGGCGACCGCGCGACGAAGAAGCTCCCTATTGGTTCTATCGTCCGAATGTCTTTGAAGACATTCTCCTTATCAACGAAGAAACGTATCTCAACCGCCTCAGCCCCTATACCGATGCCGAAATTAACCTTGGTGTCTGGTATCTGGTCACCGATGGCAGCGGCGTCAATACCAGCCGCGTCGATGAGCTCATCGCCCGCCATAATGAAACCGAAAAAATAGCCGACCAATATCTGCCCGGCACTTATATCCAGGCCTCTCCGGTCGAAGAACTCCGACCCTACCAGCGAATCGTCGTTGTCCTGACGCTTACCCTGACCGTTTTTAGCATTCCGATTGTTGTCCTGCTCGTTGTCTTCCTGATTATGCTTGTAGGTCTGGTGGTGGATGGTCAGCGCAATGAGACGGCTGTCATGCGCAGCCGCGGCATCTCGCCTTTTCAGGTAGTCGGCTTGACGATGGTCGAAGGCATTATCATGGGCGTAATCGCCCTGGTCATCGGCACGTTTCTGGCGACTGCCTTCACTCAGCTAATCGGCACAACCCGCAGCTTCATGGATTTCCGTTGGGGCGACAGCTTTATCGTGTCCTTCCCAGCCACCATCGTCACAACCGCCGCCCTGGCGCTGCTCTTTACCATCCTGATTCGCGTCGTGCCGACCATTGGCGCCGCGCGTCATACCATCATCAGCTACAAGATGGACAAATCGCGCTTGCTGGCTAGGCCCTGGTGGCAGCGTTTGGGTGTTGATATTCTGCTGCTGATTGTCATCGGCTATTTTTACTACCAGATTGTACAGCAAGGCGGGCTGATTGATATTGAAGGCGGCGCATCAAATATCGAGGATGCTTATAATCAGCCTTTTGTCTTTTTGCTGCCGCCCTTGACGATTTTCGCTATGACGCTGTTTATCCTGCGCCTCCTGCCGCCCATCCTGCGGTTTATGGCTTGGCTGATTCAATGGACGAACAGCGTGGGCTTGCTGATTGTCACGCGCCAGTTGGAGCGCTCGCCCGGCGCCTATTACCTGCCCTTGATTCTGCTGGTCACAACCATCAGTCTCGGCATTTATACCGCCTCATTCGCTCGCACGATTGACCGCTATCTGTATGAACAGCAGTTTTATCGGGTATCGGCGGATATGTCGGTGCGGGTTTTCAGTCAAAGCGCCACCGGCTTCCCCGGAGGAGCGGGTGCTGACGATGCGCCGCCGGCTTACATGCACATTTCCGAGTTCACTTCTATGCCCCATATTAAGTCGGCTACTCGCTTTGGCGAATATACGGCGACAGCGCGGCTGACCTCCGCCAGTGTGA
Source organism: Aggregatilineales bacterium (assembly GCA_965214515.1). Classification (GTDB taxonomy): domain Bacteria; phylum Chloroflexota; class Anaerolineae; order Aggregatilineales; family Phototrophicaceae; genus UBA6055. The sequence continues at coordinate 762,068 of OZ243955.1, read as the reverse complement.
GCGGCACCTTTATTGGTGTAGATCGGGCAGAATTGGGTCCGGTGATTTTCTGGCGTCCCGACTTTGCGCCCATTCGGTTGGGGTATCTGATGAATGCCCTGGCGGCGCAAGCCGATACAGTGCTGGTATCGCGGGAGTTCATGGAAAAACGTGCGCTGGAAATCGGTGACCTGCTGGAATTGGATGTCCGCAGCGCGGGCGAGGTGTACAAAATCAACCTGCAAATTGCGGGCGTGCTGGATTATTTCCCGCGCTGGTATCTGGAAGATGACGGGGCGCTGTTTGTCGGCAACCTCGATTATCTGTTTGAACAGGCGCAGCTGGAACTGGCACACCACGTTGTCGCGCGAATTGCGCCTGAATTTAATGAGCGCGAATTCAGGCGGGAACTGCTGTCGCGGGGGGCGGCTGGTGTATTGATTAACGAGCCGCTTTCACGCATTCAACGCGAACAGGCACGCCCGGAACGGCAGGGTTTGTTTGGCCTGCTGTCGATTGGCTTTATCACTTCGTCACTGGCGACGATGATTGGTTTCCTGTTATACACCGTCTTTTCGTATCAGCGACGTTATGTTGAGCTTGGGATTCTGCGGGCGATTGGATTGTCGCAATCGTCGATGATGGTCTCGGTTGCCTGGGAACTGGGCTTGCTGATTTTGACGGGCTTGGCGCTGGGGGTTGGGATTGGCTTACTGGTCAGTGTGCTTTATATCCCCTTCATGCAGTTTGTCAGCAGCCTGGAAGGGATTGTCCCACCCTATGTTGTGACGATGGCATGGGCAGAGATTGCCCAGATTGTTGCCTTGTTTGTGGCTACTTTTCTGGTCATCATGGTCATTTTGCTGGTCATCCTGCGCCGAATGCGCATCTTCCAAGCAGTGAAATTAGGAGAATCGCTCTGATGAGTGCCTTTATCATTTGTGACAGTCTGGTTAAGATTTTCAAGGTCAGTGATATTGAGGTGCTGGCGCTGCAAGGGCTTGACCTGACGGTCAATCAGGGCGAACTGGTCGGCGTCGTCGGAGCGAGCGGCAGTGGCAAGACCACCCTGATGAACGTGCTGGGCGGGCTGGTGCGCCCGTCTGCCGGTCAGGTGATTGTGGATGGTCAAAATCTGCTTAAGCTCTCGGTGCGTGAACTGACGGCATACCGACAAGAAAAAGTCGGTTTTGTCTGGCAGCAGGGAAGCCGCAACCTCATCCCTTATCTCTCTGCCCTCGATAACATCAAGCTCCCCATGACACTCGCAGGACGCACCGGACAACAAGTGGACAAACGGGCGCGGGAGCTTATGAATATGGTCGGGCTGGCAGAACGCTATCACCATAAACCCTTCCAGCTTTCCGGTGGCGAACAGCAGCGCACCGCCATCGCCGTCGCACTGGCGAATGAACCCAATCTGCTGCTGGCAGACGAACCCACCGGCGAACTCGATTCCGAGACCTCTAACGAGGTTTATGCCCTGTTCCAGCGTTTGAATGAGGAGTTGCGCTTGACCATCTGCATCGTCAGCCATGACCCGGAGATTGCCCAACATGTCGGGCGCGTTGTCGCCATCCGCGATGGAAAACTCGCCAGCGAAACAGTACGGCGGCGCGCGGCAAATACAGAAGCCACCTCGCCAGCCGAGCATTTTGAAGAATTGATTGTGCTGGATTCAGCTGGACGTTTGCAGATTCCCAAATCTTATCGTGAACAGCTAGCTATTGAGAACCGCGTCGAGATGGAAGTAACAGAAAAGGGGCTGCTGATTCGGCCGGCACAGAATCTTGAAGAAACTTCATCTCAAGGTGAAATTCAGATTGAGCGAGAAATCCGCGGCGATAATGGCAGCGCCCCTCAAGGCCTCCTCTCCAGATTCAGAGGGCGAAGGCGGAAAGGGATGAATAATGAGCGCTGAAAAGGCAATTTCGGCACAAAATGTCGGGCGCATCTACCCCTCGGATTCAGGCGATGTTCACGCTTTGAAGCAAGTCTCCTTTGAGATTCGGCAAGGGCAGTTTGTCGCCCTGCGCGGACGGTCGGGCAGTGGCAAGACCACCTTGCTGAATTGCCTGGGCGGCTTGGATAGCCCGACCAGCGGCACTATCCACATACAAGGCGTCGATATTTCGACTCTGGACGAAACCCAGCGAACGCGCTGGCGGCGGGAGGAAATCGGCTTTGTGTTTCAGCAGATGGGCCTGCTGCCCAGCTTTTCTGCTTATGAGAACCTCGATGTGATGGCGCGGCTGGGAGGGGTGCCGCGCCGCGAACGTCGCCGCCGCATCCTTGACAGTTTGGAACGGGTGGGTCTGCTAGATTATTTTGACCATCGTCCCTATGAGATGTCGGGCGGACAGCAGCAGCGGGTTGCGATTGCCCGCGCTCTGGTCACATCTCCCCGCTTGATTCTTGCCGATGAGCCGACCAGTGAACTCGACAGCGAAACTACCCATGAGGTACTGGCGATACTGCGGAGGTTCGTGCGCCAGGAGGGGGTATCTATCCTGCTGTCCAGCCATGACCCGATTGCGGATGAATATGTCGATGACATCATCTATCTGCGTGATGGTCAAATCGCCAGAGCGAGTTAGGGACTGGCTATGCTGCCGCTGGTCATCTTGCTCTTTGCATTAAACGACGCCATGCTCTTCCATGATGTATCTGATTTGGCTGGCGTCACGGCGACTCACCGCGCCATCTGGGATGAAAGTGCGCCGGGACCTTACGACAATGGCTATCTGGCAGCCGGTCAGGCATGGACGGATTATGACAATGATGGCTGGGTTGACCTCTTCGTGACTGGCAATCTGGACTCCAATGTCCTGTATCGCAATCAGGGGGACGGCACATTCGCTGTATCCGAATTTTCCGATATGCTCGCCATCCCCGAAGTGCCGAGTGGTGGCGCGGTCTGGGCAGATTATGACAATGACGGCTGGCGCGACCTGTATGTGCTGAACATGGGCGCGAATCGGCTGTATCGCAATCTTGGCGCTGGCGGTTTTGCCGATGTAACAGCCGCGGCTGGCGTGGGCGACATCGGCAAAGGCACAACTGCCGCCTGGGGGGATTATGACCGCGATGGTCATCTTGACCTTTATGTGACCAATTGGTCTTGCATTCCGGCCTGCGGAATCTCGGATTTTGTGCGCAGCCGTGATGTCTTGTATCACAACAATGGCGATGGCAGCTTTACCGATGTATCGGGCTTGCTGGGATTTCAGCCCTTGCTGGGGGCGGGCTTTTCGGTCAGTTGGGTCGATGTTGACAATGACCGCGATCTCGATATTTATGTGGTCAACGACAAGGCGGTCAATGCTTTGGGGAATGTGCTGTGGCGCAACGACGGCGCGGGCTGTGGCGGCTGGTGCTTTGAAAATGTTTCGGCAGAATCCGGCGCCGATGCGGTCGTGCATGGCATGGGTCTGGCGACTGGCGATTATGATAACGATGGCGATTTGGATTTTTATTTCTCCAATATGGTGCGCTCGATGGTCATGCTGGAGAATCAGGGCGATGGCAGCTTCGTCAACATCACCGAGTCTGCGGGCGTCGCTTATCGCACTGGCGAGGCGGTGGGTTGGGGGACGGCTTTCTTCGATTATGATAATGATGGCTGGCTGGATTTATATCTGGCGGCGACTGGCATATCGCCCATTTATGGCAAAGCGGGCATGCACTTTGATTATCCGGATATGCTCTATCGGAATAACCGCGATGGGACTTTTTCGGCGCTGGAACAGAATTTATTTGCCGACGCCAGTTATCCCAGCATGGGCTTCAGCACCGCCGATTTTGACCGAGACGGCCGGGTTGATTTTGCGGTTGCCCATTGGGATAGGGGGCATCGGCTCTTCCGCAACCATTCTGCTGATGGCGCAAATCATAACTGGATTGCCTTTCAGATTGAAGGCGGTGGCGACATCCCGCGAGATGCGATTGGTACCCGCGTGCAGGTGGTGAGCAGCGCAGGACTGTCGCAGATGCGTGAACTCAAGTCCGGGTCGAGTTTGGGCGCGGGCAATGAGTTGGTTTTGCATTTTGGCTTGGGGGATGCCCAGATTGAGCGGGTTATCGTCAGTTGGCTGAATGGCGATTACCATGAATATACGCAGGTGCCAGTGAATCAGCGCTGCCTCATCACGCTTGAGGCTATGGATTGTGATTCTTAAAGCAGAGGCAGCGTATCTGCTATAATGGCAGAATCAGCGACTTTATTGAATCGATCATCGAATGACAGAGCAACTATCCCTGTTTCCGTACCTAACCGGCAAATTCCCCAGCACTCGTTATCAAGGCAGTAAAGCAAAACTTGCGAGTTGGATTTGGAGCAACATATCGAAACTACCTTTTGACACCTGTTTGGATGCTTTTGGTGGTATTTGTATTTTTGCTGCACGAAAAATGGAAGCTGGCAACCGATAGACCCGGTAGCGGCAATACCAAGAGTATCGGGTCTGTCCATCGTATTACTGATCTTGTGAACGGAAACGGTCTGTTCGCATCTGAAGGAAAAAGCATCATAATGACATCAGATAGACAGGGTGAAGACAGATGGCAATATCACGAGACGAACTCAAGAAATATCAGGACCTTGCCTACGGATATCTGCAAAGGGCAGGTATCGTCTTGAGCGCTGCCGAACGCGCCAATATCGAAATCGCTGACCTTGGCCTGGGCGAATTTGAAACGACGGGACTGGCGCTGATGACCTATGTCAATACGGCACGCTGCTGCGCCAAAGAGTTAGTGCTGCTGCCCGGACAAACCTGCCCGCAGCATCTTCATCCCGAAATCCCGTCCTTGAATTATGAAGGCAAGGAAGAGACCTTTCGCTGTCGCTGGGGCGAATTGTATCTCTATGTCGAGGGCAAGCCGACGGCACAGCCTCGCGCCCAACCGCCCGAACATCGCCGTCACAGCTATACCGTCTGGCACGAGATTATCCTCCGACCTGGCGACCAATACACCCTGCCGCCCCAGACCTGGCATTGGTTTCAGGGCGGGCCGGAGGGGGCAGTCGTGTCCGAGTTTAGCACGATGAGCGTTGATGAGGGCGATTTGTTCACCGACGCGGGCATCAAGCGCCTCCCCGAAGTGCTGGATTGAGCGCTGTTATGCCCTGTGATGTGATTGTAGCCGGCCATTTGTCCCTGGATTTACTGCCGCAGATGTCTATGCTTCAGCCAGATAATCTGGTTGATGGCGGCAAGGTATTCGAGCTGGGGTCGCTGTCGGTATCCACTGGTGGCATCGTATCGAACACCGGCTTGGCTTTGCATCGGCTTGGCATACCTGTTGGCCTGATGGCTTTGATTGGCGATGACTGGATTGGAGAGTTGATACTCGATCTTGTGGCTCGGTATGGCAGCACGCTTGGCGAGCATATTCAGGTCATTGAGGGAGAAGCCAGCGCATACACGGTTGTGCTTGAGCCGCAGCATCAAGACCGCACGCTCCTGACGCACGTCGGCGCCAATCGCCACTTTGGGCTGGATGATATTCATTTTGACCTTGTGGCCGGATGCAAGATTTTCCATTTAGGTTATCCGACGCTTTTGCCGCGTTTGTATCAGAATCATGGCGATGAATTGCTGGCAATTTTGCAGACTGTCCAAGGGGATTTGGGACGGATTACATCAGTCGATATGTCCTTGCCAGATGCCGAACATCCTGCTGGTCAGGTAAATTGGCCGCGGATACTTCGCCGCAGTCTGCCCTATATCGATATTTTTGTGCCTAGCATTGAGGAAATCCTGTTTATGCTGCGCCGACGGGATTATGAGCGCTGGCGCGGCGAGATATTCGCTCGGATGCCGTCCGATTATCTGCGGGACCTGGCGCAAGAACTGATTGCGATGGGCGCTGGAATCGTCGGCTTCAAATTAGGCGAACGCGGGCTTTATCTGCACACTGGGACAGACCTTGAGCGGCTTGCCTTCTTATCCAGCATCGGGCATTCCCCGCAGGACTGGGCAGGTGTGCAAATCTGGCAGCCTGCTTTTCAGGTGGAGGTGGTCGGCACGACCGGGGCTGGCGATGCAGCTTACGCTGGCTTGCTGGCAGCATTAATCCACAGGCTGGATGCTCGGGCCTGCGCCCGATGGGCATGTGCGGTGGCTGCCTGTAATATCGAAGCCGCCGACCCGACCAGTGGTGTGTTGACCTGGGAGGAAACCCAAGCGCGGCTGTCGTCGAATTGGCGCACGCGGTAGCGCCGTTTCTGTTTGTCCTTCAGGCTTCCGCATCCGACAGATGCCAGCGAGTGACATCAGCGTCAATGTCATAAATCATCCGCGTCTGAGTCCCCACGATTTGGCGAAGACGAATCGGGCGCACCCCAAGGTGCTCCACTTTGAGCCTGTACCGCTCCTCTACTTCGCTGTCAAGGTAAGGAATTGTCCAGCTTGATTGTATCAGTTATGCTTGGGCAATAACCAGATGAGGATGACGGATAAGACGCTAAAGCCAGTCACGCTGATGAGCAGGGGGGTGTAAGAATTGAAAAGATCGAACATCACACCGGCGGCGAAGGGCGCACTGGTGGCTGCCGCTGTCAAAACAATCACCATCGCGCTGCTGATGCGCCCGTAAAAGCGTGCGCCATAGGTATCGGCGACAACCAGGGGGCGGGTGAGGGTATGCGTTCCGATTGCCATGCCGAATAGGATGATAAACAGGATAATCAACAGCGGCGAGTTGCCCAAGAGCAAAAGCGAAAGGGACAAGGCCAGCAGCATGAAGACACCAATCACCATCGTCCTGACCGAAAACCGCGCCTCGACAGGCGCAAAGATTATCCGTCCGACTACCTGCATGATGCCGATGGAGCCGCTGGCAAGGGCGGCGCTGCTGGGGTGGATGCCGATGCTGATGAGCAGGGGGATAAAGTGAACGCGCACCGCCGAGATGCTCAAGGTGGATAAGGCAAAGGCCAGCGTCATCACCCAGAAAAACCGCGAACGCAAGACCGCAGCCAGGTTGACTGGCGGAGCTTGTTTTTTTTCTGGCGCGATGGATTCACCATCGGGCAGCAACCCCAAATCAGCGGGCTTGCGCCGCAAAACCAGGAGATGCAGGGGAATCGTGATGATGCCCAGCAAGATGCCCAGGATAAAAATTGCCTGACGCCAACCCAAGGCGACCAGGAGAGCATCGGACAGGGGAACAAAAATGGTGCTGGCGAAGCCGGCGGTGAAGGTCACAATCGCCATGGCGGTGCCGCGCTTGTGGATGAACCAGGTCGCAATCACAGCGAAAGCCGGCTCATAGAGGATGGCTGCCCCACAGCATCCCATTAAAGCCATAATCAACACAAACTCGTGCAGGCTGTTCACCTGCGACCACATCAAGACCAGCAGGGTGGCCCCTATTGAGCCGAGCGACATCAACAGGCGCGAACCGCGCTTGTCCAGCCAATAACCGACCGGAAAGGCCATGACACCCGTCATCAGCAGCGATAGGGAAAACGCACCCGAAAGCTCCCCGCGCGACCATCCCAAACTGGCTTCCATCGGGGTGATGAAGACTGTAAAGGCATAATAAATCACGCCATAAGAGATTGTTTCGGTAATGGCTAAGGCAATCGCAATGTACCAGCCATAAAACGGCTTGCGCTTCATAATTGATATATTGATACTTGTCTATATGAGCCAATCATATCGCCAAAGCACCATATCTCAAGAGGCAAATGGGAATACTCAATTGACTTTGACGGTCATTGTACTAAAATTGCACTATAAGGAATGTAAAGTCTGGATTTTGATGGCAAAGCAATCAAGCGTAGCGCCAATATCAGCAAACGACAGGGTCACCCATATCCGCCCGCAGCGGGGCTGGATTATTGGCTGGCAAGAGCTATGGCACTTTCGTGAGTTGTTTATTACGCTGACCTATCGTGATTTACAGGTGCGTTACAAGCAAACCATCATCGGGGTAGCTTGGGCTATCATTCAGCCCGTTTTAACAATGGTTGTCTTTAGCCTGTTTTTTGGGGGAATGGCACAAATCCCGACAGACGATAGCTTGCCGTACCCCATATTTTCGTATGCGGCACTTGTTCCCTGGCAATTTTTCGCCAACAGCCTCACCTTTTCCGCCAGCAGCATTATTCACAATGCCAATATGATTACCAAGATGTATTTCCCGCGGATCATTGTTCCAGTATCAGCGGTGTTATCGCACCTGGTGGATTTTGCATTGGCGTTTTTGGTCTTTCTGCTGATGATGCCATTCTTTGGCATCTTGCCGAGCTTGAAGATTATCTTCTTGCCGGGCTTCTTGCTGCTTCTTGTCCTGACAGCGCTTGGCATCGGTTTTTGGCTGTCGGCGCTGATGGTGCAATTCCGTGATGTGCGCTATGTTGTCCCTTTTCTGGTACAATTTTTGCTGTTTGTTTCGCCAGTCATCTACTCCACGTCGCTGATTGAAAACGAAGGGCTTCGTGTTTTATACAGCTTAAATCCAATGGTCGCCGTGATTAACGGTTTTCGCTGGGCATTGCTGGATACGGATACGCTCTCGGCTGTCAGTATTGTCTTGGGGACCGTGGCTGGGCTGCTGTTCTTTGTTTCGGGCTTTTGGTATTTCAAACGTACTGAAAGAAGTTTCGCGGATGTTGTCTAGGCATGGATAAAGATACAGCGATTCAGATCAATAATGTCTCGAAGCAGTATTTTGTTGGCCGGGTTAAGAAGGGTGGGCAACAGTATAACACATTGCGAGACACCATCGCCGAAGGCGTTAAAAGCCCTTTCCTGCGTGTCCGTAATATCATCAGTGGGCGGGCGCAAAGCGCATCTAACCTGACGAATGCGATTTGGGCGCTGGAAGATGTCAGCTTCACCGTGAAGAAGGGCGAAGTCGTCGGCATTATTGGTCATAATGGCGCTGGCAAGAGCACACTGCTCAAGGTGCTCACGCGAATTACCGAGCCAACCACTGGTGAGGTTACCTATCGAGGGCGATTGGGTTCATTGCTGGAAGTAGGCACAGGTTTTCATCCAGAACTGACGGGGCGTGAAAATGTGTTTCTGAATGGCGCGATTCTGGGCATGAAACGTTACGAAATCGCCGCCAAATTTGACGCGATTATTGAATTTGCCGGCGTCGAACAGTTGGTAGATACCCCTGTCAAGCATTATTCGAGCGGGATGTATGTTCGGCTGGCATTTGCGGTCGCCGCACATTTGGAACCCGAAATCTTGGTCGTGGATGAAGTGCTGTCGGTGGGTGATGCTGAATTTCAGAAACGCAGCCTGGGCAAGATGAGTGATGTGGCGAATCTGGGGCGTACCGTTCTGTTTGTCAGCCATAATATGGCGGCGGTTTTGTCCCTGTGCACCAAAGGTGTCTTGCTGAATCAAGGCAAACTCCAGGCGACAGGAGACATCCATGCCGTTATCCAGGAGTATCAAAACAGCCTGGCCGAAATGTCGTATATTCCACTGCTGGAGCGGACAGATCGCCAGGGAAATGGCTATTTGCGCTTTGCCTCGATGGGCCTGTGGAGTGATTATCAAGGCTCGATGATGCCGGTAGGCACTGCGATGAGTGGCGAAGCCTTGTCGATTGTATTGGGCTATCAAGGATATTCAACAACGCCGCTGCGTCATGTGTCTGTCGCTTTACATATTACCGACTTTTTGGGGCGCCGCTTAATCACTTGTTTTAACGAATACTCCGGCGATCATTTTGAGGCGCTGCCGCCGGCGGGCGCGATTGTCTGCCAAATTCCTCGCTTGAATCTGGCGCCGGGGTCCTATCGCATCTCACTGACCTGCGAAGTGAGGAATACCCTGGCGGATTATATCATCGCGGCGGGTCCGCTGGAGGTTGGCGGCGGCGATTTCTTTGGTACGGGAAAGTTGCCGAAGGCAGCGATTGATGGTCCCATACTGCTGGATCATTGCTGGCATCTGCGGGAACAGGTCATTAAATAAACTGGCAGGACGAGAGCGCTCGTACAACAATGGTATGATGTGAACCGTACTGTCATCAAACCGCGCAAGACTGACCCCTGAAAAATGAGTGCAGAATGAGTGGATGCCTCGGACTATATCCCTGTTTCTCACAGGCAGCGATTTCATAACCTAAACTGGGAATATCCGAAAACAGCAGCAGAAAGCACAATCGAATGCCTATACTGGCGAATTTCACACAATTTGAGGGACGATATTGGGATACCGCCTCCATCCGCAATGCCTTGGATTATCAGGGGGTGAAAGCGCCCCATACCGGGCAGCCCTATACCGAAGCCATGCTGCTCGGCATTAGCGGGGGAATTACCTTTGGCTATTTCACTTTTCATTACGATGGCTATGACCCGCAGGTCAACTTGCTGACCCGCAATACCTTCGAGCCGATGGAAACGATTTTTAATCGTATGGGCATCGCCCGTGAAGTCTTGCAGACGACCAGCGCCAGCAAGGGACGCCAAAATCTGATTCGGGCGCTGGAAGATGGCTATGCGCCTATCGCCAGCCCGGATATGTGGCTCTTGCCGTATAATGCCATGCCCTATGACGAGGGTATGTGGGGTGGTTTGCCCCTGGTTATCTACGGATACGAGCCGAAAAAGGGCGAAGCCTATCTTTCTGACCGTAGCTTTGTCTCCTTGACTGTCACGACCGAGGAACTTGACAAGGCACGCGCCCGCGTCAAAAAAGACAAACATCGCCTGCTTTTGCTGGAATATGCGGATGAATCTCGACTGGCGTCCGCGATACGGCAGGGGCTGAGGGATTGTGTCCGACTGATGACCGAAAAACCGCCGCGTGGCTCCGTCAGGAACTTCGGTTTGCGGGCGCTTCAGCATTGGCGCGAGATGCTGCAAAAGAAGGGCAAAGGCAGTTGGGCACGCGAATATCCGACGGGGCGTCCGCTGCTGGCGGTCTTGATAAGCTCTTATACCTTTCTGGGCCCCGCATTTGGCAAAACCATGAAAGCGGAACGTGATGTGTATGCCGATTTCCTCGAAGAAGCGGCGCAGGTCTTGCAAATGTCTGAATTGGACAATGTGGCGCTTCGTTATCGCATCGCCGGAGATGCCTGGGAGGGCTTGCTTTGTGCCTTGCTGCCCGAAGATATTCCGATGCTGAAGAAAGTCCGTGAATACATTGACCTCAAGACCGAGTTGTTTATCGAGAAAGGCAGGGCGGCATTGCCAGAGATGCTCGACTGCAATCGCAAGCTCGACAAGCTGAAGGATAGGGCGGAAAATGACTTCTCGATGACAGCCGCGGAAATTAGCGACTTGCGCGACGAAATCCGGCGCCACGTTCAAACTGTTCATCAAGCCGAAGAAGAGGCCGTGCTGGCGCTTGAGGGGGTGATTGCATAAGCTCCTTGCACCCTTGGACAGCGCCTACAACTTGCGTCGAGGCGCGGCATATTCTTCTGGTGTATTCATTTCATCCATCCAAACGACAAACTTTGCAAGCATCATCTCGCAGACATCGCGGTTTTCATCTGCCAGATTATGCCGGTGTTCAGGGTCACGGATGGCATCATACAGCTCGATGCGCTCGCCTTGCAGACTGTAAAGGAAGTCCCATTCACCGTCGCGAATGGTGCTCGGTGACACTTCCACGACTTGATGTTCATTATCGTCGACAACGCGGGTTGTATTACCTTCGGTATCAATTAGGGATTGCGATGTCACTACGATGTTATGCAGCTGGTCAACTTCCCCGCGTACCAGGGGCAGGAGGGATTTTGCCTGTACGCGGTCTGGCTGTTCGATTTCTGCCAGTTCGAGCATAGTTGGCATGATGTCGGGGATGCTGACCAGACCGGAGATACGTTGATGGTCATAGCCGGGAATTTTGGCGAAGAGCGGCACGTGGGTCAGTTCATTGTGCGATGGACACCAGTAGGAGATGGCGCCCTGTTTGAAACGCGCCATCGCTTCCATGACCGGAATGCTGTTGTCGGGCCAGCGGAAGCGGCGCTTGCCGAAGATGCCGAACTCGCCAAAGTAGAAGCCGTGGTCAGATACAAACAGGATAGCGGTATTGTCATATAGTCCCAGGGACTTCAGGCGGTCAATGAGCAAGCCAAACCAGCGATCCACCATCGTGATTTCGCCCATGTAGGTCGCTTTAGCAATTTCCAGGTCGCGTTCGGTATAACCGGCATCTTTCCAATCCCAATAAGCTGGGTAGACCTGTTCGCCCTGGTAATCCGGCAGGTAGGGCTTGACGTAATGGGCAGGCGGGTCCCAGGGTTCATGGGGGTCCCAGGCATCAATATACAGGAAGAATCGCTCGTCGTAGTGGCGCTCAATCCAGTCGATGGCGGCTTTGAAGGTTTGGGGCGCAAAGCGGTCATCTTCGCTTGTCCATTGGCTAGTGACGTCAGGACGCCCGGATGCCTCACGCTGACCGCGTATCCAGATAAAATCATCAAAGCCGCGGTCATAGCCATAGCCGTTGCGGATGAGGAAAGGCGTGTCGCCCACCCCCATTGTCGTGTAACCGGCTTTTGTCATCAGGTCTGCTAATGTGATTTCATCTTGGGGCAGGGCCCCCCAGGTCAAATAAGTCAATGTGAAGCGCCCGGTGGCAATATCGGCGCGTGTCGGCATAGTTGGGAACGATGCCGCGTGACAGTCTTCAAAGACGATTGCCTCTTCAGCAAATCGGGTTAGATTGGGTGCGATGACCTGCTGATTGCCATAGGTTGGCAGATAGTCGCGCCGGAGCGTATCGGTAACGACACAGATGATGTTCATGGAGCGGGTCTCCTTAACCTTTGACTGCGCCAGAAGCCAGTCCGCGGATAAGATACTTCTGAAAGAATATAATGACAAACAAAATCGGCAGTGTGATGGAAACGGAGCCAGCCGCCGCTAGGGTGACATGACCAGGGTCTTCGCCACCTGTGAACTGCGCGATGCCAACTGGTAGAGTCCAGTTAATCTGCGTCAGGATGCGTGCCAGCAGGAAGTCGTTATAAGCCAGCAGCAGCGTGAACAAACCAGTGGTGATGATACCGGGCCACATGATGGGAACAATCACGGAATAAAAAGCCTTCAGCCGCCCGGCGCCGTCAATCATCGCAGCCTCTTCAATTTCTCTGGGGATTTCCATGAAGAAACTACGCAGCATCCAGATGGTGAAGGGCTGGTTGACAGCGACCAAGCATAGAATCAGCAGAATATGCGTGTCGTACAGCCCAGAAAGCTGCCCTAGATAGTAAAACGGCAGTACCAATGCCAAACTCGGCAAAGATCGAAACGCCAGCGCAAGCACCAGAATATAAACTGAGACCACATGCCTGTACCGCGCCAGCCCATAGCCCGCCAATGCGCCAATGCTCAAGGAGATGGCTAAGGTGCCCAGCGTTACAATCACGCTATTGATGAGATAATCATAGAACTCGGCTGTATTGACGATGTGTGGCAGCCCCAGCAAAACAGCGACGCCGACTACGATGATGCCAAAGTAGACCATCGAATTGGGCGCGGGGATGCGGTTGACGGATAATCCGACGACAATCAAAATAAAAATAATCACCAGAATGCCCAAGCCATAGGGCGCAAATTCATCTGGCGAAGTGTTTAGCCACAGTTCGGCATAATGCTCACCGGTTGGCTTGAATACAAACCGGGGTATTCGTGAATTAGCGTCTTTCGGGAGTTTAATCGAATTCAGGATTGTCCAGGCGAAGGGCAGGACGTTGTAGACCGTGAACAGAATCAATATGACATAGATGACTAACCGCATGATGGGATTTTGGGTACGGGTCATTATCCATCCTCCAGCTGTTCACGATAGGTCATAATGAGAAACGGAATGAGAACGACGAAGATGCCGATGACGGTTAAGACACTCATGGCGTTTGCCTTGCCCAGTCGTCCAAAACTGAGCGCGACCTGGAAGTTATAGTACATGATGGTTTCGGCATCGAAGATGGGATTCTGCTGTGTCAAGACAAAAACGCTGTCGAAGATGCGGTAGACATCCATGATAGATATCAAAGCAATAAAGACAAATAACGAACGCAGATGCGGGATAGCGACATGCCACAGTTGGCGCAGCCAGTTCGCGCCGTCAACCCGCGCTGCTTCCAATGTTTCCTCTGGCAGTGTTTGCAAGCCGGCGAAGAGCACAATCATGGCAAAAGGCGTTGCCGTCCAGATGTTATGAAACACAATTAATAGCGGGACAGTTGTACTGTTCATAAACAGTCGGTAATCAAACCACTGCTGCATCCAGTACCAGTATAGCCCGCCGCGGTCAAACATATCACGAAAGATAAGCGTCCCGACGACGGGTGTCAGCACGAATGGCACCAGCGCCGCCGCGATAAAGATGCCGCGAAAGCGCTTGATTTGATCCAGAAGCAAGGCAAAAATCAAGCCGAGTACAATCCGTGCCGGCACAGTGACCGCGATGATTAACAGCGTGAACTCCAGTGAATCCCAAAATTCAGGTTCCTTCAAGACTTCTGTGTAATTTTGCAAGCCAATCCATACCGGTGCATCGAGGTTGCGGAAGGTGATAAAGTGCAATCCTAGAACAAAGGATGCCAGCAGCGGCAGGGTCATTAGCCCAGTCATAACCAACACACTGGGAGCAACAAAGAAAGAAAATGTTTGTCTGTTCATTAATAAATTTTCCAATAACTGGAGTAGACTCTAGCTGGCAGCAAGTATTGCCTGGCACAGGGCGATTGGCCTCGTTACGCCGCTGTAAAAGATACAGAGGACACAAACACCCTCCTCATGTGTCCTCTGTCGAACGGCTATCTACGACGAAAGGGGTAGCAGAGGCTCCCCCGTTCACACTGCCGATTTAGCTCTCAATGAATCCCTGCACAGTCGCCTCGGCTGTATAGGCGTCTGCCGCCGCATTGAGGAGTTCCTCGGCGGACATATCGCCAGTGACAATCTGTGGCAGCCAGTTATCCAGCACCGGGTTCAGCACTGCGCCGATTGCCGGGACGCTCTGACCTTCTACACCGCCATTGATGGTCTCGAATACCGCTTCCAGATACCGGGCGTCGGCTTCTGCTGCGACAGAGTTGCGGCTGATGACCCCTACTTTTGAAGCCCGAACCTGAGATTCGACATCCATCGCTTCCAGGATGATTTGGAATATCAGGTCAGCGTCAACATCAGTATTCGCGGGGATGCCCAAACCAGCGCCCGTGCCACCGGTTGCGCCGTAAAGCCCGCCAGCAGTTGCCCGCGGCGCCGCAGCGAATTCGATACCTCCCACATAATCGGAGAAATCAGGATCATCCATCGCGGCAGCGCGGCTAGCCCAGGTGAATGCCATCGCAAGCTCACCGGTCGCAATGCCAATCTGGCTGTCATCAATGCTGTAGGTCAAGCCTTCCTCACCCATGCAGGCATCGGCAATTTCGACCAGTTTTTCGAGTGCCTGTGCACCGGCTTCGCTGTGGAAGGCTGGCGTGTTGTCCTCGTTGAGCAGCTGGCCGCCAAAGGCAAGCACCATATCGCTAAATTCAATGCGCCATGCCCAACCCGCATGAAGCTGCGTCGTGAAGGGAATCACGATGCTATCTTCTTCTTGCAAAACGCCACAGGCGGCAATCACTTCATCCCATGTCTGGGGAACTTCAAGCATATATTTCTCCAGCAGGTCGGGGCGATAGAACAGGTGGCGGGTATTGAGTTCCATCGGCAGGGCATAGATATTGCCGTCAACTGTCATGTCATCGAGACCGGAAATATCGAAGATATTATGCGCTTCATCGTATTTGTCGATGAGGTCATTAAGCGGCTGCATCCAGCCTTCGGCAACGTAGGATTTGACATCGTCCTGGGTTACCATAATGATGTCGTATGGTGGTGTGCCTCCCGCACCCAGTGCCAAGCGGAGCGTGTCGTGTGCCGATCCAGAATCCAAAAGTTGCGTGTTGACCTCGATGTTGCCCACAGCGTTGCAGGCTTCGAGTTCGCTCGCATAGAAATCAATGATGGGATAGGTCCAGCCAATCATATTGACAGTTTGAGCGGACTCAGGCGGCTCAATGTTACAGCCACCCATATCCTGCGCCATAGTTGGCACTGCTAGTGTCAGCAAAGCAATGACTAAAAGTAATTTTTTCATGGAATATCTCCTTATTTAGATAAAATACGATTAAAAGATGCGCCTGCCTGGACAGACATCACTGTCTCCTCCTGAATACAAGTTACGCCCAATCGGTCAAACTCGATTTGACTAAATCGTTTTCATCTGCCCGGGCCGCTTGCCTTGCAGGTTGAGATATTACTTATCATATTATAATATGAGGTGATAAATGAATGCAAATCACCTCGCCGAAAAATTGCGTTGGCGCTCACTGGAAACTGCGGTATCATTATGTCAAGATGAGTCAAATGGAAAGTGTTTGACGACAGTTTTTGCTTGTGTGTCTATTTACTGACTTTGTTATGCTGGGTTAGGTATGTTTAGGAGATGATTGTAATGACAAAAAAACTTTCGAGACGTGATTTTCTGCGGGTTGCAGCGGCATCCGGCACGGCGACCGGTTTCGCTTTGATGGGCGTTCGTCCGATTGCGGCACAAGAAGCCGCAGCCACCGATTTCGCCCTGGCGATGGTGGACTGGAGTGACCCCGTGCAAGAAGCCTTTGAAGGAGTGATTATCCCGCGTTTTATCGAGGAAAATCCAGGCTCAACCGTGTCAATCAACTGGACGAATTGGGGACGTTATAACGAAGAAATGACGACCGCCTTTGCATCGGGCGTGACACCGGATGTTTTCCAGGGCGGCGCGGTTTGGGCGCCACAGATGGCACGGCGCAACTGGGCGGTGCCACTGAACGACTTCATCAATGCCGACGAAGAATGGGATTGGGCGGACTTCCCCGAAGGGCTTCAGGCGGACGTAACCATCCGCGGCAATATCGTAGCAGTCCCTTATCGTCAGGATTTGCGCACCCTCTGGTACAATCGTGAAATGCTGGCGGAAGCTGGCTTTGATGCACCACCTGCCACCTGGGATGAATTCCTCGAAGTTGCCTTGGCAACGACCGTTCGTGAGGAAAATGTCTTCAGTGTCGAAGGCTATCACTTCTCTGATGGCAGCGGCAATTGGCAGCGCGATTGGCAGCCCTTCCTCATGTGGCTGCACATGGCCGATGGCGCCTTCCTGAGCGAGGATTTGACAAGCTGTGCGCTTGACCAGGAACCAGCGCTGGAAGCACTTGAATTTCTGGTGGCACTGGTTTACGAACATCAAGTAACCTCATATCCAGGCTTGGAGCCACAGGGCGATTTGAATGTCTTGGCGGGGCGCGACGCTGCCATGCAATTATCCAGTGCCGATATGGAACGGGTGGTCAACCTCTATGCACCGGACGAAGCCGAAACGATTTTCCCGACGCTCCCCCTGACCGGCAAGGTACAGGCAACGCACTCCTGGGTCAACAAATTCTTCATTTCGTCACAAACTCCCGACCCAGCGCGGTCATGGGATTTGCTGCGTTTCCTGACCCGTCAGGATATGCTCGAAATCTATTCGGCATCCAACAATAACACACCGCCGCGGCTGTCTCTGCTTGAGGCGGACTATATGTCGGACAAACACAAGATTGTGCTGCAATCGGCTGTGTATGCACGCACCTTCCCGCAGCATCACAACCTCATCGCGCTGTTCCGCCCGATTGCGGCTGAACTCGAACAGGCTTTGAGCGGCAACAAGGCGCCTGCGGATGCCCTGGTGGATGCAACGAATGCCATCAACGAGATTCTCGCTGACGATTAAGGGCTTGGCAGCAGAAGGTGTTAAAGTTCTTGTTCTGGCACGACAAAGCAAGTCAGGAAGCGAGGTCATCATTGCCTCGCTTCTTTGGTTGCATGATTCGTTTTCGGCGCTTGACGCAGACCTTGCATCAAAGATTCGGAGGAGATTCTTTATGAACATGGCAGCCCAGAAATCAGCGGCCCTCCGCCCGCAGGAGGCCGATTGGCGGCAGCGCACCTATCGATTGTTCAACAGCCAGGCATTTGTCGCCTTCCTGTTTTTGCTGGTGCCAGTGCTGCTGTTGGCGGCGCTCAAAATCTACCCGGTTTTTTATAATCTGTACCTGAGCTTCACCCGCTACGAGTTGTTTGAAGCGCCCAGATTTGTCGGACTAAAAAATTACAACTATGTCTTCACCAATACGGTCACCCGCCAGTCGATTATCAACACGCTCTTATTTACCATTGAAGCCGTGCCGATTGGTACGGCTCTGGCGCTGACCATCGCCAAACTGCTGGATCAATCGATTCGCGGACGTGTGTTCCTGCGCACCTTGTATTATCTGCCAGTCGTCAGTTCGGTGGTTGTCTCGGCGATGATTTGGCGCTGGATATACAGCCCGCAGCACGGTCTGCTCAATCATCTCCTGGGGGAAGTTGGCATTCCGCCGCAGAATTGGCTGAACGACCCCAATCTGGCGCTCATCAGTCTGGTCATTGTCACCATCTGGGGGAGCATCGGCAGCAATATGGTGATTTTTCTGGCGGGCTTGCAAGACATACCGCGCGATGTCATTGAAGCTGCCAAAGTCGATGGCGCCAATCCCTTGCAGAGTTTTCTGCTCATCACAGTGCCGCTGATGCGCCCGGTGATTTTGTTTGTGGTTGTCACCTTCACTATCGGCATCTTCCGCAACTTCGGTCTGATTTTCATGCTGACGCAGGGGGGACCCTTCAACCGAACGAATACGATGGTCTGGGAAGTTTATCAGAATGTCTTCGGTTACTTGAGACTGGGGCGCGGCGCCGCTATCTCGGTGGTGATGCTGGTGATTGTACTCATCCTGACCCTCATTAGCTTCCGTGTATTGCGCGAAAGACAAGGAGCCTGATTATGGCAAGCAATCTGTCTGTTAAGAGGGGCAATGCCAAGTCTTATACCCAATGGGAAGCGCGTTTGCCCTTGATTTTGACCTATATTGTCCTGACCGTTGGCGCGATTGTGATGATTATGCCCTTTGCCTGGATGGTATCCACTTCCGTCAAGCCCGACCGCGAGATTTTTGGCGATTCGATCCAATGGATACCCACGGAACTTGACCTTAAAAATTACACCGATGCCTTTGAACAAACCAAAATGCCGCGCCTGTTTGCCAATACCGTGCTGGTTACGGCCGTTGCGGTCGCCTCGCAGGTCCTGTTGGGGTCGATGGCGGGTTATGCCTTTGCCCGCCTGCATTTTCGGGGCAAGACCCTCTTGTTCTTTGCCTTGTTGACCACTATGATGGTCCCCTTTGAGGTGCTGATTATTCCAGTCTTCCTGCTGATAAAGTTTTTCCCTCTGGCTGGGGGCAACGACATCTTAGGGCAGGGCGGAACGGGACTTATCAACACCTTGGCTGGCGTGATGTTCCCCAATTTCGTCTCTGTGTTTGGTGTCTTTTTGTTCCGTCAGTTCTATCTGGGCTTTCCCAAGGAAATCGAAGAAGCGGCGATTGTGGATGGCTGCTCACGGATTGGTGTCTATTGGCGCATCCTCGTCCCCAATTCAAAGCCGGTGATGGGAACCATGGCATTATTTGCCTTCTTGTGGTCCTGGAATGACTTCCTGTGGCCCCTGGTAGTTGTCAAGCAAGACCACCTGAAGACCATCCAACTGGGGCTTAGCATTTTCGATCAAGAGCAAGGCACTGCCTGGGCGGAGTTGATGGCGGCTTCGGTCATGGCGGTGGTGCCGGTAATCATTTTGTATATCTTTTTGCAGCGCTTTCTGGTAAGCGGCGGCTTAACCACTGGCGTCAAGGGATAAGTGGGCGGCGAGGCGCAGGCAAATCACGGGCCGTCAAACGGATTATTGAAATTCGAGTTTGACGGCATATAGTCAGGATGTTAGGCTTGGAGAGGTATGCCTCGCAGATAGAGATTTTGAAGAATGAATCACGTTAATCAAGCCAAGGCGTATGCTTCGCATAGTGATGAACCACACCAGAAAATGCTGAATGTATCTGAAATCACCTGGATGAAATCCGCACATCTGACGATATTCAGCGTTTTTATGACGATTACGAATATACCGAGAATTTAGCTGCTGGTGCGGACACAAATTTATTAAACAAGGGGAGTTAAATATGAAAGCAATTATGGTCATGTTCGATTCGCTGAATCGACGCATGATGAAGCCTTATGGCTGCAATTGGGTGCATACACCCAATTTCGACCGCCTAGCGAGGCGCTCGGTAACTTTTGAGAATGCCTACATCGGCAGTATGCCCTGTATGCCGGCACGGCGCGAACTGCATACCGGGCGTTATAATTTCCTACATCGGAGTTGGGGCCCGCTGGAACCCTTTGATGACTCCATGCCACAAATTCTACACGAGAATGGCATCCATACGCATCTGGTGACGGATCATCAGCATTATTGGGAAGACGGCGGTGCAACCTATCACAATCGCTATAGCACCTACGAGTTTGTGCGCGGGCAGGAAGGCGATCGCTGGAAAGGCATTGTCGATGCCCCTGACATCTCTGACAAAGAGCCGTCGCTTAAATCTGTTGCGTTCCAGCAAGACCAAATCAACCGTTCCTACATTCAGGAAGAAGCGGCCATGCCACAGGCGCAGACCTTTGCCCTGGGCTTGGACTTCATCCGAACGAATCAGGCGGCAGACAACTGGTATTTGCAAATCGAAACCTTTGACCCTCACGAGCCTTTTTTCACGCAGGAACAATGGAAAGAACTCTATCCCCATGATTATACTGGACCGCCCTTCGATTGGCCGCCTTATGAGCGGGTGAGTCAGCCACCAGAGCAAGTCGAGCATATTCGCTATGAATATGCCGCTCTAATGAGCATGTGCGACCATTATCTGGGCAAGGTGCTGGATATCATGGACGCATACAATCTTTGGCAGGATACCATGCTCATCGTCAATACCGATCACGGCTTCCTGCTGGGCGAGCATGACTGGTGGGCGAAAATACGAATGCCCTGGTATAACGAATTGGCGAATATCCCCCTGTTTATCTGGGATCCGCGCAGCGCCAAAGCCAATGAACGCCGCCACAGTTTGGTGCAAACGATTGACCTGCCAGCGACTGTTCTGGATTATTTTGACATCGCCCCCCCGCCCGATATGCAAGGCAGACCCTTGCGGCAAACCATCGCCGACGATGCTTCAGTGCGAGAGGCAGCGCTGTACGGGGTGCATGGCGGGCATGTCAATGTGACCGACGGTCGTTATGTGTATATGCGGGCCGCCGAGACCACCGCCAATGAACCACTCTATAATTATACGCTGATGCCAAGCCACATGCGCCACCTCTTCACGGTGGATGAGCTAAAATCTATCGAGCTGCACGCGCCCTTCGATTTCACCAAAGGCTGCCAAACCATGAAAATCAAAACGGCAAGCCATCCCTGGAGGTTCCCGGTGTTCGAGACCTTGCTCTATGACCTTGAAACCGATGTCGAACAGGAACAGCCGCTACAGAACGAGGCAGTCGAACAGGCTATGATTGACCAGATGATCGACTTGATGCGTGCCAACGATGCGCCTGTCGAGCAATACCAGCGCCTTGGGCTGGAGGAGGCAGTTCCTAGCTAAAGAAAGGCTCCATCCAGCCTTCATCAACAGGCAAGCCAAAGCCGGGCGCATCGGTGATTTCCAGCCAGCCATCGACTGCATAGGGCATCCCTGGCATCCAGGTGGCATCTTTTAAGGGGATCCCTGGCGCTACCCCGATAAA
Organism: Aggregatilineales bacterium; assembly: GCA_965214515.1. Lineage (GTDB taxonomy): Bacteria > Chloroflexota > Anaerolineae > Aggregatilineales > Phototrophicaceae > UBA6055. The sequence goes on along the minus strand of OZ243955.1, from coordinate 740,395 downwards.
GTATTCCAACCAGGGCACGTTCGGCATCGCCAAGGAGAAATGCTGTCCGTAGGGGGTTCGCCCGCCAGCATGTAAAATGACCTTTTTGCCTGCGGCATCGGCAGCATGGGCGATTTTGATGCAGGTTGTCAGCCCGCCCACCCATTCGATGTCCGGCTGGAGAATATCCACCAGATTGTGCTTGAGCGCATACTGGAAGGGAAGGTGCGTATACCAGTGTTCTCCAGTGGCAAAGGTCTGCCAGGGAACGCGCTGTCGGACTTCGGCATGGGCATCAAAGTCTTCCGGAATCAGACATTCCTCCATCCATTTGAGTTTGTAGGGTCGAAGCGCCTCTGCCAGACGCACCGTGTATTCGACATCAAATGCCATCCAGCAGTCGAGCATGATTTCGCAATCATCGCCAACCTCATCACGCACGCTAGCGACAAATTCGACATTTTTATACAGCCCATCAAGACCATCTGCCGGACCATAAGGACAAGCCAGCTTATGCGCTGTGAAACCGAGTTCCTGATACCAATCGACATCGTTGCCCGTGGAATAGCAGTATATTTTTTCTTTTTGCAAGCCACCGAGCAGGCTGTAGACTGGCTGTCCCCACGCTTTCGCTTTGGCATCCCACAGTGCCAAGTCAACGGCGCTGATGGCATAAGATGCCAAGCCAGTCGAACCATAGGGTTTGGTCAAGCCGAACATCATATCGGACAGGCGCTCAATGGCAAATCCGTCCTGCCCTTGTAGCAGAGGTGCGATATGGTCTTCGATGACAGCGGCGACGGGTCGGCCGTGGCTGGTTGACCCCAGCCCCCAGGTGCCATCTTCGAGCGTGACTTTGGCATAAACACGTTCCCAGCCGGTATGGACCCACAGACTGCGATGGCGCTTGACATGGGAATACCCGGACATTGGGTTGGCGACTTCGTGGGTTTTTTCCCAACTGTCACGTCGAGATTCGGCGCTGGATGACCGCTCTGGCAGGTTGATGCGTACAGCTTCGATACTTTTTATTCTCATCGCAAGTTCCATTGCAAAAACTGTTTAAGCCGAGGAATGCTTTTGTCAAGGCGGGCAGGAGCGCCAGAGGCGAAGTCCCTTGTCTGCATAGCTGCACGGAGTATAATCCAAGCTCCTGTTACCGGTCAAATTTTGACTTATTTTGCAGAGGGCAGATGTGATGAAAGCACTGATATGGGAAGCGGCAGGGACGATGACGATGCGAGAGGAACAAGTGCCGCTCGTATCTGCCGATGAGATTTTGGTGAAGGTAGGTCATGTCGGGATATGCGGCTCGGAACTTAGCGGTTATCTGGGGCATAATGCGCTGCGGGTGCCGCCGCTGATTATGGGACATGAGTTCGCTGGCGAAATCGTGGCGGTCGGCGCGGATGCTGCACCCATTTACCCTGACCTCGGCATCGGTACACTGGTGACCGTCAATCCACTATGGTATTGTGGCGAATGCCGCTCTTGCCAGCAGGGGGTCAATCAACTCTGCTATCATCGCAAGCTGCTGGGCGCACATCGCCCCGGCGCATTTGCCGAATATATCAGCGTGCCAGCGAAGCTGGCGCTGCCGTTGCCGGCGGGGATGAACACGCGCATAGGCGCCCTGACAGAACCGGTGGGCTGTGCCGTGCGCATCGCCGAGTTGGCAGGAGATATGGCTGGCGAAGATTGTCTGGTCATCGGCGCTGGACCCATCGGCTTGCTGTCTTTGCAAATGCTCAAACTGAAGGATGCCAGGCGCGTTTTTATTGCCGAACTGGATGAGGAGCGATTGCAAATGGGCGCAGAACTGGGCGGCATTCCCATTCAGCCGCGTGACATGGACACGGTGCAAGCCGTGAAAAGGGAAACGGATGGGCTGGGTGTGGCGGTATCAGTTGATGCGGTCGGGACTGCGGTGACACGGGAGCAGTGTGTATCGGCTACTCGCGCCACTGGCAGTCTGATTCTGAGTGGTCTGCACGAAGAGCGCAGCGCCATGCCTGTCGCTGATATGATTCGCCGCGAAATCCGTGCCAAGGGGTCGTTTGCCTATTCTCCCGCGCATTTTGCCAAGGCACTCGACTTGCTGAGACGGGGCGCGGTTGGGCTGGACCCCTGGATTGTGGAAGCGCCGCTGCAAGAGGGTGGCAAGTGGTTCAACCGCTTGATTGAGGCGCCAGGGGGCGTATCCAAAGTGCTGCTGATTCCCGACAGATAAAGGACATCGCCAGCGCTATTCCGCCGGGTGATTGGGGCCAATCCAAATCTCATCCGATGTTTCGGCGGGGTCAATATCCAGGTTGACTACAATCGCTTCTTGGTCGCTGCGGACAAGGATGCAGACGAGAGGTTCATCGGGTTTGGCGTTAATCTCCTGATGCGGCACAAAGGGCGGGACATAAATGAAATCCCCGGGATCGGCTTCGGCAACATATTCCAGCTGGTCGCCCCAGCGCATCCGCGCCTGTCCGCTGACGACATAGATGACACTCTCCAATTCGCCGTGATGATGAGCGCCTGTCTTGGCATTGGGCTGGATATTGACCGTGCCTGCCCACAGCTTGTTGGCGCCAGCTTTGGCATGGTTGATGGCTGCGGCGCGGGTCATACCGGGGGTTTGGGGCGTATTGGAATCCAACTCGAAACTGCGGACAATCCGCACCCCATTTTCACGCCAGTTCGTTTGTTCGGACATGGACTGCTCCAATTTTTGATGAGTATAGCAGGGGGAAATCAATCTCGCAAGCTGCTGCTACGCGAAAGATGGCGCACTCCCGTTTGGCTGGCGACAATGACATCATCCGTCAGCTGGATAAATAAACCATGCTCAACGATGCCGGCGCGGCGCTTGATGGCCTCTGCCAGCTTGCCCGCATCTTCGATTTTGCCGAAGTTGCAGTCCAGAATGAGATTGCCCTGGTCGGTCATATAGGGGCTGCCATCGTTTTGCCGCCGCAATGTGTGCCTTGCTCCTAGCGATTGGAGGAATGTCGCCTGTGATGCCCAGCCAAAGGGAATGACTTCGACCGGCACTGCCCAGCGCGTTCCGAGTTGGTCGGAGAGTTTGGAATCATCGACCACAATAACCTGGCGTCGGGTGGCTTGCGCCACAATTTTTTCCCGCAGCAAGGCGCCGCCGCCGCCCTTAATCAGGTTGAAGTCGGGGTCAACCTCATCAGCGCCATCAATGGTGAGGTCAATCTGTGGGTGAGCTTCAAGGGTGGTCAAAGGGATGCCTAGCGCCCTGGCTTCCGCTTCGGTTGCCCGTGAGGTTGGGATTGCACTAATCCCCTGCAAGTCGCCAGCTTGAAAGCGCCTGCCAATTCCCTGCGTGGCGAAGAGGGCGGTGCTGCCACTGCCAAGCCCGATGACCATACCCGACTTGACAAATTGCAGGGCAAATTCAGCCGCCTGCCGTTTCAGGGTTTCTACCTTCAAGATTCGCCTCCTTGCCGTTCATTATAGTGCGATTGTCCCGATAATAGGGTATAGTCTGGCGAAATATAGACTATTGTATCGACGAACGTTTGGAAAGGGGTTTTTGATGTATAAGACGTTAAGTCCGGGTGCGATTGGCATCCGCAACCTCTCACTCGAAGACAGCCTGGCACTGGCGCGGCAAACCGGCTTCGCTGGTCTCGATTTCAGCATTCAGCAGGCGGCTCGGCTGGCAAAAGACAAGGGCATTGACCACGTTAAGGGACTTTTTGCGGAATATGGCATTCAGCCTGGAGCCTGGGGGCCGCCGGTCAACTGGCAGGGCGAAAGTTGGCGGGAAGATGTCGAAAGGCTGCCCGAATTTGCTGATGTCGCGGCGGAGTTAGGCGCTCTGCGTGCCTCGACCTGGTGTCCGCCCTCATCGACGGAACGGGAATTTGATGCCAATTTTAGCTGGCATGTCGAGCGTCTGGGCGCCATTGCCGAAGCCCTCAAGCCCTATGATATTCGCTTCGGCATCGAATTTATCGGCCCGCAAAGCCTGCGTCCCGCCGAAAAACATGAGTTCATCTATACGATGGAGGGCATGATGGAACTGGCGCGAGCCATCGGCACGGGCAACGTCGGTTTACTGCTGGATGCCTGGCATCTGTACACTTCGGGCGGCGCAGTGGATGACCTTGACGCAATCAGCCAGCAGGACATTGTGAATGTGCATGTCAACGATGCGCCGGTTGGCTTGAGCTTTGCCGAATATAACGATCATGACCGCCGCCTGCCGATGGAAACGGGGGTTCTGCCTTTGGTGGACTTTATGGGCAAGCTGGTCGAACTGGGGTATGACGGGCCGGTGACACCGGAGCCATTCAGCAAGCGGGTCAACGCGATTGAGGACCCGCTGGAAGCGGCACAACTCACCGCCGGTTATATGACCCGCTTGTGGGAGGCGGCCGGCTTGGCATAATCAGCGGCTCAAAACAAGATTCTGTCAATCCGTTTTCTTCATAAGACGGGACTGGATTATTTTCAACAATCATGCAATAATCCTGTGCCTTTTTCCATAAACCAGCTAGCGAGGCTCGGCATGGCACTTAAAATTGCGATGATTGGCGCAGGTTCGGTCGGTTTTACCCGCCGTTTGATGACTGATTTGCTAACTGTGCCAGAGTTTGCGGATACCCATTTTGCGCTGATGGATATTTCCGCCCGCAACCTGAGCATGGTCGCGCAGCTTTGTGAGCGTGACATTCAAGCCAACCATTTGCCAGCGACCCTTAGTTCGACGCTTGACCGCCGTCAAGCCATCGCGGATGCGGATTATATTATCTGCATGATTCGGCAGGGCGGGCTGGATGCCTTTCGGCTTGATATTGATATTCCGCTCCAATATGGCGTCGACCAATGCGTCGGCGATACCATTTGCGCCGGTGGCATTATGTACGCGCAACGCACGATTCCTGTCTTGCTGGATATTTGTAAAGACATCCGCGAAGTCGCCAAAACGGGAGCGCTCTTCCTCAACTATTCCAATCCGATGGCAATGAACACCTGGGCTTGCAACAAATATGGCGGGGTTCGCACCATCGGACTTTGTCATGGTGTCCAGCATGGTCATGGGCAAATTGCCGAGTGCATTGAATTATGGGCAAAACGTGAGGGCCTGCTCGCTGAAAATGAAAAGGTCGGCTTGGAGGATGTCGATATTATCTGTGCCGGCATTAACCATCAGACCTGGTATATCCAGGTTCAATGGCGTGGCATGGATATGGTGCCCAGGATGCTGGAACTCTTCGAGGCGCATCCGGTCTTTTGTGAACAGGAGAAAGTTCGGATTGATGTCTTGCGGCGCTTCGGTTATTACTCCACCGAATCCAACGGGCATCTTAGCGAATATGTCCCTTGGTATCGCAAGCGTCCGGGGGAGATTATGGACTGGATTGACCTGAGCCGCTGGATACACGGGGAGACTGGCGGTTATCTGCGCGTGTGTACCGAAGGGCGCAACTGGTTCGAGACCGAGTTCCCGACCTGGCTGGAAGCAGACCCGCCCCAAATTTCTGCGGATGTCCGTAGCCTGGAACATGGGTCATATATTATTGAAGGGCTGGAAACCGGCCGCGTTTATCGGGGTCATTTTAATATCCCGAATCAAGGGCATATCAGCAATTTGCCGAATGGCTGTGTGGTCGAGATCCCCGGTTATGTTGACAGGAGCGGCCTTAATATGCCGGTGGTAGGCGATTTGCCTATGGCAGCGGCCGCGACTTGCTCGGCAAGCATTCGGGTGCAGCAGATGGGGATGGAGGCGGCGGTTCATGGAGATGTGAACCTGCTCAAGCAAGCTATGCTGCATGACCCGCTGGTGGGGGCGGTTTGCAATCCGGAAGAGGTTTGGCAGATGACGGATGACCTGTTGGTGGCGCAGGCAGCGTGGCTGCCCAATTATCGGACTGAAGACATCGAAGCGGCTGCGCAGCGCCTGGCAGAGCATGAAGCACGCGGCACGCGGGTCAAACTCCGCGAGACTTTGGGCGCAGCGCGTCTGCCTGTCCGCAGTATCGCGGAACTCGCGCAGGACAAGTGAACCGATGAATGATTGCCCTCATCATCGTGGGGGCGAAGCAGATGAGAGAGGGCGGTATGAGCGCGAATAATGGCGCCGAGCCAATTTTGGAAGTCCGCAATTTACAGACCCATTTTTTCACGGAACGCGGGATGGTGCAGGCTGTCAAGGGCGTGAGCTTTCATCTGGCCGCTGGACAAACTCTGGGAATTGTGGGTGAGAGCGGCTGTGGAAAGAGCGTCACGGCGCGTTCGATTATGCGCTTAATCAAGTCGCCGCCAGGCAAGATTGTTGATGGAGAGATTATTTTCCGCCGCCAAAAACGCCGTGCCGAGACGATTGATATTGCCCAGCTTGACCCCAAAGGGGCGGAAATGCGCAGCATCCGCGGCGGCGAAATCTCGATGATTTTCCAGGAGCCGATGACCTCGCTCAATCCACTGCACAAGGTGGGTCGTCAGATTGCCGAAGTGGTTGAACTGCATCAGGGGATGAGCCGCAAGGAATCGATGAAAGTCGCCATTGAGATGTTGCATCGGGTGAAAATTGCTGACCCCGAAGAGCGGGTCAATCAGTATCCGCATCAGTTGAGCGGCGGGATGCGGCAGCGGGTTATGATTGCGCTGGCATTATCCTGCAACCCCTCGATTCTCATCGCCGATGAACCCACGACGGCGCTGGATGTGACCATTCAAGCGCAAATCATTGACTTGATGGAACAGCTGCAAGAGGACTTTGGGTCTTCGATTATGATTATTACGCACAATCTGGGCGTGGTTTCACAGATGGCGGATTATGTGGCGGTGATGTACTTTGGGCGCGTTGTCGAGTATGGGACGGCTCTTGATATTTTCCGCCATCCGCAGCATCCTTATACGGTTGGTCTTTTGAAGTCGATTCCGGTTTTGGGGCAGCGCAAAGAGGTGCTTGTCCCTATTGAAGGGATTGTCCCGAACGCCACCGCCGACATTCAAGGCTGTGCTTTTGCCGACCGCTGCCCGCATGTGATGGCGAAATGCCGTCAACATCTGCCACCGACTACCCGCGTCGAAGGTGAGCATCAGGTGGCTTGCTGGTTGCACGAGGAGCGTGTGAATTAACCTGCCGCTGCCCAAAAGGGCAGGCAGGATAATTTTTATAAACAAATCATGGAGGAAAGAGATGAAAGTTAGTGGTTTTGTTCGGCTTTTGCTGGTTTCAGCGCTCTTGCTGACAGCAATGGGGACAGTCTTCGCGCAAACGGGCGAAGTTGCTGACCCGATACCATATCCAGAGGGTGTTCAGTTGGGCGACAATCCGATTGTCCGTTTCCCGCTGGATGAATTGCTTACCTATCAAGCACTGGATTCTTACAGTGAGCCTGAATGGGTGACGGCACTGGTTGAGGCTGGTGAATTGCCGCCGGTGGAAGAACGGCTGCCCGAGAATCCGCAGGTCATTCTGGAATCTGGCATGTCAACCGACATCGGTGTTTATGGCGGTGTCTGGCGCGACTTCTCGGCAGTGCCGACTGCGGGCTGGAATCTGTGCGCCCGTCAAACGCAGGGCTGGTTCGGCATCAACTATATCTACGGTGAATCCCTCACCAAGTCCGGCCCGATGTTCCTGCGCAGTGACAATCTGGAGCCGCTTCCCAATCTGGCAACCGACTGGACCTGGAGCGACGATGGCATGCAGCTGACCATGAACATCATTGAAGGCGCAAAATGGTCGGATGGCGAATCCTTCGGCGTCCATGACATCATGTTCACATGGGAACACATCATCCAGGATGATAATGTCAATTCCTGGACGACCAGTTCCACCTGGGAAATCGATGGCGAGCCTATCACCTTGGAAGCGGTTGATGACAGCACCATTCTGTGGACATTCCCGGTCGCCTATCCGGTGCAGCGCTTGTTCGATATGGACTTCCTCGACTTCAACATCTGTGCCGAACACATCTATGCGCCCATGCACCCGGCGCTCAACCCGGAATCCGATTACGACACCTTCGAGACCTTCCAGGTACAGGATGATTTGCCCGTGCCAACCATGGGACCCTGGGTCGCTGTCGATTATAAAATCGACGAATTTATGGTTCACCGCCGCAACCCGTATTACTGGAAAGTTGACAGTGAAGGCAACCAACTGCCTTACCTCGATGAAGTGACCTTCCAAAAAGGTCCGAGCGGCATCGGTCGGACACTGGGAACGCTGGCAGGGTCGATTGACCATACCAATCTCGAAAATCCGAGTACCTACGTGGAAGCCATCACTCGCTCGCAGGAAGATGATGCCCACTTCCGTATCGAATGGGGTCCGGAAACCCTGGCATTCAATATCGATTTCAACCTGTCGTCGTCTCTTGGCGTACAGGACGAGCGCGATCAGGCTTTGCGCAACTTGTTCCGCGACCAGCGTTTCCGCCGTGCGGTTCAGCACGCGGTAGATGGCGATGGCATCGGTCAAGCGGTCATTCGCGGTCCCTTCATGCGTGCCTTCGCCGGTGGCATCACCCCCGGTTCGCCTTACTACGACATCGACAGCGTGGTTTATTATCCGTATTCGCCCGATTCCGCCCGCACACTGCTGGCAGAGCTTGGCTTTGAAGATACCGATGGCGATGGCATCCTCAACTGGACGGATGGTCCGCTGGCAGGCGATAACCTGGTGGTTGTCCTTAACACCAGCGTTGCCGCCGAAGCCACCGGTCAAATCGGTGAGGCTTTTGTCCTTTTGATGCAAGAGGTTGGGGTTCAGGTCAACCTGCGCCCGCTTCAGGGACCCTCCGCTGGCGATGCCATCACCACAGGCACCTGGGAAATGCGCGTTGACCGCATCGGTCAGGAATTTACCACCTCCTTTACACGCTGCAAGGATTTGGGACCTGTTACCGATATCACCCCCGATTTCCATCGTTCCGATGGCGGCGAACGTGAACTGCTGGACTTCGAGGTCGAGTTGGTCGAGATTGTCAACCAGTTCTGCCTTGAGCCGGACTTCGATGCCCGCAAGGAATTGATGTTCCGTTACAATCAGCTTTTCACCGAGAACGTCTACAGCGTTGGCGGCATTGTTGGTCGTTATGGACTGGGCTTGGCAAAGCGCTTCAACAACATTCCGGTCGGCGCGCCGCCCTTCTTCTATCAGTGGACTTGGGGCAACGTAATCCCCGAAGCCGTTTGGGTCAATCCGGATGAACAGATTGACCAGATTTTCCCCGGAGAATTGCCGGTCTACGATGATATGAGTGATATGTAAATGCCTTTCGGGATGGGTCTCGGGTCGCGCAGGTCGCGTAGACACTGACCGCAGACGCTGACCTGAGCTCATCATCGCAGCAGTGATTCATACAGGGGCGGGCGATGTCTCGCCCCTGTTGTTCCTAAAGTAAAGATAGTTTTATACTTGCTTCAGAAGTTCCGTTGAAACTCTGTCCGTTGGCATGAGGGGCAAGACTATATGATCCGATTTATTATACGCCGTTTGATGTCTTCCGTCTTGATTCTGCTGGTTATTACGGCGGTCGCATTTACCATTATTCAAATCCCTCCCGGTGATTTCACCGAAATCTACAAACAAGAGCTTATTGCGCTCGGCGGACAATCGGAAGAAGAAGCCGAAGAAGCCGCCAGTAAATTGCGTGACAAATATGGCTTGAACGATCCGCTGCCGATACAGTATATCAACTGGATTAGCGGCATCGTCTTGCGTGGCGACTTTGGCTTTTCGTTCTCTTATCGTGCCGATGTTGGCTCTTTGATTGCCCAGCGTCTGCCGCGCACCATCGGGATTGCGCTGGCGGCGCATGCCATTTCTTCATTGGTGGGCATTGCCTTGGGCATTTATGTTGCCAATCGGCAATACAGTGTTGCCGATAATGCGGCGGCAACCTTCGCTTTTATTGCCACTTCAGTGCCGCGCTTTTCGCTGGCATTGATTATCATGTACATACTCGCATTTGAGTTGGGGCAGGAGCATATCAGCGCCCTCTTTTCGCCTGAATATCAGTATGCGCCCTGGTCGGTTGATAAAGCGATTGATTTAATCAAGCATGTTTGGCCCGTGATTCTCATTGCCGGTTTTGGCGGCGTTGCCCGCAATCTGCGGGTGATGCGCGGCAATCTGCTGGATGTCCTGAATCAGCAATACGTTATCACCGCTCGCTCCAAAGGCTTGAAAGAGCGCACAGTGATGAATCGCCATGCTGTGCCGAATGCCCTGCATCCCATTATTGCCTATCAAGGCACGGTATTGCCCTATATGTTGCAGGGCGAACTGGAAGCTGCCATTGTATTTGGCATTCCGACCATGGCGCCGATGTTTTACGAAGCGCTGCTCAAGGAGGACATCTTTATTTCGGGCAGTATTATGCTGTTCTACGGTATTCTGCTGATTCTCGGCAACTTTATCGCGGACATTTCGCTGGGCATACTTGACCCGCGCATTGCCTACAGCTAGACCAAAGGGTGTGAATCATGCAAGAAATCTACGAAAACGAGCAATTGATTGAAGAAGAAGCCGAAGAAAGCAGCGATTCTTATTCCCAACTGGTCTGGCAGCGTTTCAGCCGCAGCAAAGCTGCGATTATCGGCGGACTGATGGTGATCATGCTGATTGTTCTGGCGCTGTTTCCGGAGTTCTTTTCGCCCTATAATTTTTATGCAACCTCGCTGGGAGATTCCTATATCCCGCCAGCGGAAATACGCTTCTTTGATGCCGATGGCAACTTCCATCTTCGCCCCTTTGTGTACAAGCAGGAATTGGTGATTGACCCGGTAACGTATCAGACGCGTCCGCAAGTGGATGTGACCACTCGCTACGAAGTGCAATTCTTTGTCCGCAGCTGGGAATATAAATTATTCGGTCTGATTGATACTGATTTGCATCTGTTTGGCATTGAGAGCGACGAGGTGCGGATTCATTTGCTGGGGACAGAGCGCTTTGGTCGGGACCTTTGGGGGCGGATTATGCTGGCGGGACGGGTCTCGTTATCGCTGAGTATTCTGGCGGCGATGATTGCCATTGTTGTTGGCTCGTCGGTGGGCGTGATTTCCGGTTATTATGGCGGTGCCATCGACAATGTGATTCAGCGATTTGTCGAGGTGGTGATGTCCTTTCCGGAGTTGCCCCTGTGGATGGCATTGGCGGCGGTGATACCTAAAACATGGTCATCCGGTCAGATTTTTCTGGTGATGGCATTCATCTTCCCCTTCCTGCGCTGGGCGGTGCTGGCGCGGGAGGTGCGCGGCAAGGTGCTGTCCCTGCGCGAGACCGATTTCATTCTGGCGGCAAAGGAGCAAGGCGCCGGGGATGCCCGCATCATCTTCCGCCATCTTTATCCCAATGTACTGAGTCATGTGATTGTGATCTTGACCTTGATGATCCCCCAGATTATTCTGGCGGAAGCCTTTCTGAGCTTTTTGGGTATTGGCATTCAAGAGCCATTAGCCAGTTGGGGGTTCTTGATGAAGAACGCCCAAAGCCTGGAAACCCTGGGGCAAAACACCTGGATCCTGACACCGGTCGTCTTTATTGTGGTCGCGGTGCTTGGACTCAACTTTTTGGGGGATGGCTTGCGGGACGCCGCCGACCCCTATTCCAATCTGTAAACGGGAGTGATTGACGGATGTCACAGGCAAATACCTTTCCGAAGGATCAAGACGGCTTCATCTTAAAAGTCAATAATCTCAAGATGCACTTTCCCTTGCGTCAGGGAATGCTGCAACGGCAGGTTGGCACGATTAAAGCGGTTGACGGTGTATCGTTTGAACTGCGCGAACAGGAAGTGATGGGCCTGGTTGGCGAAAGCGGCTGTGGCAAAACCACAGTCGGCCGGACGCTGCTGCGTCTTTATGACCCGACCGATGGCGAAATTCTCTTCCACAAAGAGGATGGGGATTGGGTGGATGTGGCGAAGCTCAATCGCAAGGAGATGAAAGACCTCCGCAAGGAAATGCGGATGATTTTTCAAGACCCCTTCAGTTCGCTTAATCCGCGCTTGACAGTCAAAGACCTGATTGCCGAACCGATTGTTATTCACGGCACGGCTTCGGGTGACGAGATTACCGCGCGGGTGGCTGAATTGATGGAAGCGGTTGGCTTGAAGCCGGCGTATATGGGGCGTTATCCTCATGAGTTTTCCGGCGGGCAGCGTCAGCGAATTGGCGTCGCACGGACACTGGCGCTCAATCCACGCTTAATCGTCGCCGACGAGCCAGTCTCGGCATTGGATGTATCGGTACAGGCACAGGTGCTTAACCTGCTGCAAAATCTAAAAGATGACCTTGGGCTGACCTTGATCTTTATCTCGCACGATTTATCTGTGGTTGAGCATATCTGTGACAAAATCGCGGTGATGTACGTTGGCAATATCGTCGAACTGGCGCCCACTGACGAACTGCTCCGCAATCCAAAACACCCCTATACCGAGGCGCTGGTCTCTGCCGTGCCATCTGCCGACCCGCTGATTAAAATGGAGCGAATCATCCTCGAAGGCGATGTCCCCAGCCCGGCGAACCCGCCCTCTGGCTGTGTCTTTCATCCGCGCTGCCGTTATGCCCAGGATATTTGCCAGCAGGAAATCCCGCCGCTGATCGAAATTGCGCCTGGTCATCTGGCACGCTGCCACTTTGCCGAAGAATTGGAATTACAAGGAGTTGTCAATGTCCCCAGCGAACAAGCGTGAAGCAAGTCAGTCTCTGGCGACCCATGGACGGCTCTTCGCCATGCTGGCTTATATTCTGCCGCTGGTTGGCGGCATCATCGGGCTGGCAGCAGATCGCGCCAATCCACTCACTCGCACCCACGCCCAGCAAAGCATTGCCGCCGTTTTGGTTATGATTTTGAGCTTTATTGTTTGGGTGGTTGTCGGCTATCTGGTCGGGCTGATTCCCATCGCTGGTCCCATTATCGCCGTATCCCTGTTTTCACTGGTCATCGCCATGTTTATCTTCCTGGTGATGAACTGGATCATCAGTCTGGCTGTGGCGATGCGTGGGCAGGAACGGACGATTCCCTTCGCCAATCGCCTAGTAAAGCGCTTGTTTGGGAAGCCGAAATCGGCTGAGACGAGCGCTTGAAGTGCCTGCCGAGGAGAACATCAAGTGTTATTGCCGGAATTACGCGCCGAGGTCTGCCAACTCCATGCGGAACTGCCCAAAAATAATTTGGTGGCTTGGACAAGCGGCAATATCAGCGCCCGTGATGCGGCGACAGGGCAGGTGGTCATTAAACCGAGTGGTATTAGGTTTGATGATTTGACTCCTGGTAATATGGTCGTCACCGATTTGGAAGGGCGTGTGCTTGAAGGCGAACTCCAGCCCTCCTCCGATACCGCCTCACATTGTTACATCTATCGTCATTTGCCCCATGTGAACGGAGTTGTGCATACACATTCGCGCTATGCCACCGCATTTTCGGTGGTCGGTGAATCCATCCCCTGTGTGACGACAGCTATGGCAGATGAGTTTGGCGCGGAGATTCCCTGCTGCGGATTTTGCCTGATTGGTGGAGAGGATATTGGCAAGCTGGTGGTGGATATGTTAGCCAAGCACCGCAGCCCGGCGGCGCTCTTGCAAAATCACGGGGTATTCGCCATCGGCAAGTCGGCTGAAGCGGCGGTTAAAGCGGCGGTGATGACCGAAGATAATGCGGCAATTGTCTGGGCAGCACGGCAGTTGGGCAGCATCATCCCGATACCACCAGAGGATATTGCCCGCCTGCACGACCGCTATCAGAATGTCTACGGGCAGAGATAAGCCCCGAACAGATTGGCGGACCGCCTTCGTTTGATTAAGGCAAAAGGAAGAAAGCATGACGTTAAGTGATTATCAAGTCTGGTTTTTGACCGGCAGTCAGCATCTTTATGGACCCGAAGCCATTGAACAGGTTGGTGAACATTCGCGGGAGATTGCTGCCTTTCTCAACACAGTTGCCACAATCCCGCTCGAAATCGTGACCCAGCCCGTGCTCACCACCGCCGAAGAAATTCACAATATCTGTCGTGAAGCCAATCAGACCCCGAATTGTGTCGGTGTGATGGCCTGGATGCACACCTTTTCGCCGGCGAAAAACTGGATCCCTGGATTATCGGCGCTGCGCAAACCGCTGCTGCACCTGCATACTCAATATAACCGCGACATTCCCTGGGCGGACATCGATATGGACTTTATGAACCTCAATCAGGCAGCGCACGGGGACCGGGAATTCGGTTTTATGATGAGCCGAATGCGGATGAAGCGCAAAGTTGTTGTCGGACACTGGCAAGACGAAAACGTCCAGGCACAAATCAGCATCTGGACACGGGCGGCGGCGGCCTGGTACGAAACGCAGGGCATGAAAGTCGCTCGCTTTGGCGATAATATGCGCTCGGTGGCCGTCACTGAAGGCGATAAAGTTGCGGCGCAGGCAGCGTTCGGGTATCAGGTGAATGGCTACGGGGTCGGTGACCTGGTGGCCTGGACTCATCGGGTAAGTGATGCCGAGATTGATGCTCTGGTCAAAGAATATGAAGCGACTTATCGCATGAGCGCCGAACTCAAAGCGGGCGGTGAGCGCCACAGTTCGATACGCGAGGCGGCGAAGATTGAAATTGGCTTGACTCAATTTTTGAGCGATGGGGGCTTTGATGCTTTTACGACCACCTTTGAGGATTTGCATGGTCTGGTGCAGCTACCTGGACTAGCGGTGCAGCGCCTGATGGCAGCTGGTTATGGCTTCGGCGCCGAGGGGGATTGGAAGACGGCGGCTTTGCTGCGCTCGATGAAGGTAATGGCAGAAGGTCTGGAGGGCGGCACATCGTTTATGGAGGATTATACCTACCACTTCCACCCGAATAATATGGCGGTGCTGGGCGCTCACATGCTGGAGATTTGCCCGACAATCGCTAGCGGTCAACCCAGCCTGGAGGTTCATCCCCTGGGTATTGGCGGCAAAGCCGACCCAGCGCGTCTGGTCTTTAATAGCGGGGCGGGACAGGCATTGAATGCTTCGCTGGTCGATATGGGCAATCGCTTCCGTATGATTGTCAACACCCTTGATGTGATTGAACCCGAAGCTGATTTGCCCAAATTGCCAGTGGCACGCGCCTTGTGGCAGCCGCATCCTAACTTGAAAGTCGCTGCTGCTGCCTGGATTTATGCCGGTGGGGCGCATCATACTGTCTTCAGCCAGGCACTAAGCGCTGAGCATGTGTATGACTTTAGCGAGATGGCGGGTATTGAATATCTTCAGATTGATGAAACTACCGAGCTTCGTCAGTTCAAAAACGAATTGCGCTGGAACGATGCGGCTTATCTGCTCAAGCCATAATGTCGGAAGCTGTACAGGTCATTGAGTTTGCCGCTTCTTGTATTCTTGAATCAGCTGTTTGTAAAATCTGAACAAATCTTGGTTCTGGTTTTCATCCCAGAGCATCAGACCCCTGGAAACGGAAAATCCCTCTTCCTGAACAGCCTTGCCCTGCGGCACGTCAACCTCGGTGCCATAATAGATAATGTGGGGGCCTGGCAACTGAAACTGGCGCATAGCAGCCCGTTTCAGCTTTGCGGCATCGTTTGCGGCCAGATAGGAAAATCGATTCATATCATGGTTATCAAGAAATGTCGGTCTCACAAAATTGTTCGGGTAATAGGCTGAATTGTCGGCGGCGAAAGCCTCAAATTGCGCCTCGGTCAAATTCTCAAGCGCAAAGGTATGGCGCATGGCTTCAACCAGAGGGAAATCAAGACAGCCATCCAGCCTGCCAGCATAAGTTCGCAGACGGTGCGGGATGTCCACAACTTCGCCAAATAGCAGGCAGTCCGACTTGACTGCGCGGCAGGCTTTGCGGAAGTAATTCCAGAAGTTAGGCCCAGGTCCATCGGCAACATCCAGTCGATAGCCGTCAACATCAAAATCACGCAGCCACAGCAGGGCATTGGCAATCATCCAGTCTCTTGCGGCGGGGACATCGAGGTTGATGCGGGGCATTCCAGCAACGTTAAAGAAAGCCTTGTAGCCCAGAATGCTCTGGTCATTGAAAAAGAACCAATCCCGATAGGGGCTGTTCTCATCGCTTTGCGCCTCCAGGAAAATCGGATGCTGGTTTGAGATGTGATTGCAAGCCATATCGAGCAGGATGCGTATGTCCCGTTGATGCGCCCCTTCGACGACGGCACGCATGGCATCATCGCCGCCCAGTCGCGGTTCAACATGTTCATAATCCGTAATGTCATAGCCGTGATGAGTTGGGCTTGCCCAAGTGGGGCTAAGCCAGATGCAGTTGATGCCCAAATCCGCCAGATAATCCAGCTTGTCGTGAACGCCCCACAAGGTGCCGCCACAGAAGTCGTCCAGGTTTGCTGTTTGCTGCCATGTCTTGCTATCCCCAGGATAGAATCTGTCAATGAAGATATGGTAAATGACAGCGCTATCCGCCCATGTCGGCGGCTCGAAGTTATCGACGTGATAGTTGAATACATTTTCATAGGGGAACTGTCCGGTATCCACCCAGACCAAATCCTGCGGGATGTTCTTGAAGTGAATCATGCAGGCATGTTGCCTTTCGTCATCAAAATTAGGGGAATCGGCATACACTTCGTTGCCCTCGTCTGACCAGGCGCTAATCACATATTGCACCATCGTTCCCTCCGACTGTGCCGGGATAACCGCTTTCCAACAGACTACGAATCCCCAGGCAAGCGAATCCCACTCGACAATTCTTTCCTTAAATTCAAGCGCCGTGCCATTTGCCGCCACGCCGCGGCTGCCACTCGGTGCAGTGCCGTCAGTAGTGTAATAAAGAGCAACCTGCTCAAAGGCCATCCCGCCATCGGTCGTGACCTGGATGGTGACATCCTCGCCAGGTTTGGGGTCAAGCGGGCTGATATTGTGACGATGTCGGACCCCCTTGAGCAATGCCCGATGGTTAATCAGTTTCAGCTTGTCATTGATGTAGATGCCAAATGAAGTTTCCATCTGTTTGCCTCCAAAATGATCGAATGCAAGCTCTAGTCCCTCTTTATCTTGAACAATGAACGGAGTTTGATATTATATGGGTTCGCTTTGGAAATCAACAAATTCACTGGCCTAATCGAGGATTCAATTTTATGGCATCAACTCACCATGTAGGACTGGTTCGCAACCTGGGATTGTTTGACATCACGATGATTGGGGTCGGTGCCATGATTGGCGCTGGCATCTTTGTATTGACGGGCATTGCGGCTGGAACGGCTGGGCCGGCTTTGATTCTGGCTTTTGCTCTCAATGGTGTCATCACTGTATTGACGGCTATGGTTTATGCCGAGCTTGGCTCTGCGATTCCAGAAGCCGGCGGCGGGTATCTGTGGGTGAAGGAGGGCTTGCCAGGACCCAACGGCTTTCTGGCGGGCTGGATGAGTTGGTTTGCGCACGCTGTCGCCGGCAGCCTCTATGGCGTTGGCTTTGGCGGGTTCATCTACGAATTGCTGCGGATTCTCTTCCTGGATCCGGAAAAAGCTCATGCCGAGGGGGTTGGTGTCTTTCTCTCGGGGCCCATTCTGCTACCCTTTGGGCTGGAATTGACCGAAGCGGCCTTGGTGCAGAAGGTTTTTGCGGTCCTGGTTATCTTGCTGTTTCTGTACATTAATTATCGCGGCACCTCGGAAACCGGAACAGTTGGCAATATCGTGACGGTTCTCAAAGTTGTCATTATCCTCATCTTTATTGTGAGCGGTTTGTTTGTGATTTTTGGCGAGCCGATCAATTTCGAGAAGTTCAACAATTTTGCGCCCGAAGGGATTATCGGCATTGTCAGTGCGATGGGGCTGACTTTTATCGCCTTCGAGGGCTATGAGATTATCGTCCAGGCGGGTGAGGAAGTGCGCGAGCCGCGCAAGAATATCCCGCGAGCCGTGTTTTTATCGCTGGCGATTGTGGTGCCAATCTATATGCTGGTTGCCTTTGTCATTATTGGCGCGGTCGAGCCGCCAGAGGGGACACTAATTTACGAGTGGCTGGGCGAACTGAAAGAGGTCGGCATTGCCCGCGCGGCGGCGCAGTTCATGCCCTTCGGCACTTTCCTCATCATGGTTGGCGGCTTGCTATCGACCATGAGCGCCCTGAATGCGACTACCTTTTCTTCAACGCGGGTCTCCTTTGCCATGGGGCGCGACAAGGCATTGCCAAACGGATTTGCCAAAGTCAGTTCCAAAACGCGCACGCCGCATATTGCCCTCTCATGGTCGGGGCTGCTGATTTTGTTCGTCGCCATTGCCCTGCCGATTGAAGATGTGGCCGCTTCAGCCGACATCATGTTTATCCTACTTTTCCTGCAAGTCAATCTAGCGGTGATCACCATTCGCAGCAAATATGGCAAAGACCTGCGTTACGGCTATCTGCTGCCCTTCTTCCCGATTCTGCCGATGATTGCGATTGGGGCGCAGTTCCTGCTGGTGCTGTCCTTGTTTGAGGTGTCGCCGATTGCCTGGGTCTTTGCGGTTGCCTGGATGGCAGCTGGCTTTGCGATTTATTTTTTCTATGCCAGGCCGCGACAGGAACGGGCGCACCGCAGCCCGGTCGTGCAGCAAACCGAGCTAATGACCCCGACCGCCGATGTTCCCTACCGCGTTTTGGTGCCAGTTGCCAATCCCGATTCTTTGTCCACCCTGCTGCCGCCCGCGATTCATGCTGCCAAAGTCAACCAGGGCAAAGTCACCCTGCTGCACATCATCACCGTTCCCTCGCCAACGCCGCTGTCGTCGGGTTATCAATATGCCGAATCGGGCGAATCGCTGCGCGAACAGGCCATCGCCATGGTGCGCGATGAAGAGGTGGCGGTGGAATACATCGTCCGCGTGGCGCGGCGGGTGGCGCCAGCCATCATCGACACGGTTGAGGAACAGCGAGCCGATTTGGTAGTCATCGGCTGGGGCGGCGCCAAGAATCAATATGAAATGATTGCGCTTGGCTCGAATATCGAACAGGTCCTGAAAGAGGTTAATTGCGATGTGATGATGCTGCAACCAGGAGATACGACCGCCGCGCGGCGCATTCTGATTCCGGTCGTCGGGCCTCGGCAGGTCGGTTATTCCTTGCAGCTGATTCAGTTGTTCTCCGATTCGGACGAACTGGAACTGGATTTGCTGCATATCTTCTCACCCGATGTGCCACTCGACGAACAGGAGCGCTTCCGCCGCACGCTCCAGCGGCAGATTGAGGCCGTCAAGCTGGATGGCAAGCGGGTCAATTTGCTGACGGAGCAGAGCGCTGACCGCATTGAGACTCTGGTTCAGGCGGCGCGGGACTATGATTATCTGGTGCTGGGCGCGACCCGCGACCCGCGCCTGCGTCAGCGTTTGTTCGGCAACACGACCATGATTATCGCCCAGCGCACACAGACTCCGGTTCTGCTGCTGCACCCGGAAACCAGCCCTCTGCAATTTGGCTTGCAGCAGATGCGTGCTTATGTCCGCGGCGGCTATGCCAGCGTGGATCCCGAATCGCGCCAGCGCCTCGAAGAACAGGGCTACATCATCAACGACGCGGCCAAACCCGACACCCGACTCAAGTCATCCGCCAGCCAGCCGCTCATGCTCGCTATTGGCATCCTGACCGCTATTGCGGCGATTTTGATGCTGGCAGGCGATGGCGGCACCCTGACCTGGGTTGGCGCAGTCGCTTATTTTGCAGCTTTAGCCATCTTCACGCTGGTCTCAGTGCGCGCCGCCCGTTGAGCTTAAAAAGGGTCATCCTGCCAAGGGTATTTATTCAGGTCAACGCGCTGATAGGGTATTTTGGTGAAACGTGGCGGAATCGCCCCCGGTGCAGCCATGTAGATAATCTGGTCGGCAATCGGAGCAAAGCCGGCATAAAAATGCTGGGTCGATTTGACGACCAACAGGTTTTTCTCTTTGGGATTCATGCCAAAATTCGAGAACACATCCGGCACAAACACCTGCACACGGACGCTGTTGATAATGATGTCAATCCCTTGGCAATGCAGGGCGACCGAATCTCCACAGGAAACAGCAACTTTCTCGCTGTTTTGAATCAAATGCTGCTTCATGTCCTGGATTATCTTGGTTATGGTCACGCGCAAATCGAGTGGAGTGCCGGACATAGGTCCCATCTTGCCGCCAATGCGCATATCCAGCGTGGCGCCCTCGCCGGCGGACATCGCCACCTTGACGGCGATTGGATCCCAAATCATCGCCACTGCCGCATTCTTCGCGCCACGCTCTAGCAGGGCACGTAGCGCAAAGGTGGAATCGCTCGGTGCGCCGCCACCCGGATTATCCGATTGATCGGCAACGACCACCAAGCCCGATTCAAACGAAAGCGCCTTGTCGAGCGCTTCATCCAGCGACAACGAAACAGGGTCGAGGGCATGGCGCAGGGCAAATATCTTTTCGCCCAGTTGCTTGGCAAGCGCGGCAGCCAGTTTCCTGTCGCCGTCTGTCACTGCCAGAGTTTGTGTGCCACAGCTAGGGACATCGCCCCAGGGGAAACAGTGCGCCAGCGAGACCGAAAGGACGTCTTCGCTGTTCTCCAGCGCCATCATTTCATCGACATAAGTTCGCATCGGCTCATAGGGGGTTAGATAAAGCCCAATCATTTTGCAGTCATAAATTGCCATGGTTGGATGGGTCTTGCCTTCGGCGGCATCGGCAATAATGGTGAAGAGTTCTTCGGCGCGGTCAGCAATATCGGTATGTGGATATTCCTTGAAGATCACGACCGCATCCGCCTGGTCAATCAAGCTCTGTGTCAGGTCACAGTGTAAATCCAGTTCGACCCCGATTTTTGCCTGCGGACCGACAATCGCACGCACGCGGCTGACAATATCAGTTTCGCAGTCATCATAACCTTCTGCCACCATAGCGCCATGCAAGGGCAGCAAGACTATATCAACTGGCATGGCATCTTCCAGCGCAGCCAGCATTTCATCGCGCAGGCTTTCATAGACCGGGCGGACAGTTGTGCCAGCGGGCTGGGCAAAGGCATATAAACTAAAGACGAAATCCCAGCCGCGTGCCAGTGTGCGCCGCCGGAAAATATCCACAGCGTGGCCGCCAGTATCCTCGCCAGCCGCAACATCGCCAGCGCGAATCACTTCGAAATCGCCCATTCCGGTTGGCATGGGCGAAAAGGTGTTGGTTTCTGTTACGATTCCACCGACAAATACTTTCATCGCTATCCCCTTCCTCTATGCGGATGAGTTATCGCTTATGTGCAGCAAGGCTGGTACAGTGTGCAGGCTTGTTTCCCCCAATATAGATGTTACAATGCAATTCTGCAACATTTCTGCCATCCATTTGCAGTAGCAAGGCCCCGCTTCTATAATAAGCAGGCAGCCTTTGACAGCCGTTCTGTGCCTGGGAAAATGCCAATATGAAAGCTATCACCATCCAATCCATCCAAACCCATACCGTCTTTCTGCCTTACCTCGACCCCATCGAGACCAGCTTCGGGGTCGAAGCCGGCAAGGTGGCTGTCCTGGTGGAATTGCGAACGGCTGCTGGTGTCATCGGCTGGGGCGAATGTCCGATTGAGATATGGCCAGGTTATGGACCGGAAACTGCTCAAACCGCCAGCCACATCCTGACGAACTTTATGCTCCCGGCCGTCATCGGCAAAACCCTTGCTAGCCCGACTGATTTCCCGCCGCTGCTGTGGCACCTGCGTGGTCATCATCATACTCGTGCGGGCCTCGAAGCGGCCGTCTGGGATGCCTTCGCCAAGACCAATGACCTGCGCCTGACGGATTGCTTCGCCCACTATGCCCCTGACGGACATGCCTCGCAAGGACAGGCGCAAGTCGGCGTCAGCATCGGCATTCAGCCCAGCCTGGCGGATACCCTTGAGGCTGTTCGCAAGCGTCTGGAGCAAGGCTACGGGCGCATCAAGCTCAAAATCAAGCGCGGCTGGGATGTCGAAGTGGGGCGTGCCGTCCGCGCTGCATTTCCGTATATCTCGCTGATGCTGGATGCCAACAGCGACTATCGCCCCTGCGATGCTGACCATCTGGCGCAGCTGGATGCCTTCGACCTGCTGATGATTGAGCAGCCTCTGGCGCATGATGACATCTATGAACACGGCAAACTGCAAAGCCGCCTGCAAACCCCGATTTGCCTCGATGAAAGCATTAAATCGGCGACTGACCTGCGGCTGGCGCTGGCGCTGGGTGCCCTGCGGGTTCTTAACCTGAAGCCGGCGCGAGTGGGCGGATTTAGCGAAAGTCTGAAGCTGTATCGCATCTGCGGTGAGCATGGGCTGCCTTTGTGGATTGGCGGGTTGATGGAAACTGGGGTCGGACGCGCTGCCAACCTAGCTTTCGCCGCGCTGCCAGCCGTGAACCTGCCCTCTGATATTTCGGCAACCGACCGCTATTTTGACCCTGACTTGAGCGAGCCGCCCTTTGTGTTGGGCGCGGACAGCAGCCTGGCAGTCCCAGAAGGCGCAGGTATCGGGGTCGAAGTACAGCGCGAACGGCTGGAAGCCAGTAAAGCGGCTTGGCAGGCAAATTGTCCTTATTGCTAAGGGCGAGAGGGCAGGGAAATGCTGCCGATGCAAAAAGAAAGAGGAGCATGACGACATGGGCTTGGCTGACAAAATCACGGGCATCGTGCGTGAGGCGGACATACAGGCGGGAGTTGCAGTCTGGCATATCGAATCGGACACACAGCTTGCGGTCAATGGTGAAGAACCCTTTCCGATGGCAAGCACCTTCAAGATTCCGATTCTGGCAACCGCCTGCCATCAACTTGCGCAGGGCAAATTCGAACTAAGCCAGCGCATTCCACTGAAAGATGCGGATAAGAGCTTGGGAAGTGGCATTCTGCCTTACTTTGAGAGTGGCTTGCAAGCCACCCTGCGCGATTTGCTGACCTTGATGATTATCATCAGCGACAATACCGCCACGGATATTATTGTGGACTTTTTGGGCGGGGCGGAAGTCATTGAAGGCTACATGCACCAGCTGGGATTAACAGATATTTATTTCAAGTGGAACTGCAAGGAATTGCTGCGACATCTGTTTCCGCCAGAGGCGGTGGGTTTGTCGCATGAGGAGTTGATTGCCTGGGCAACCAGCCATGATGTCTTGCGTGATGGCCTGGCTTTCAGCAAGGGCGCGGACAATAACGTCAGCACTGCCAATGCCATGAACCAGCTGCTTTATTGGATGTATAGCGGGCGGCTCTTTGATGGTGAAGCCCGCCAGACGGCATTTGATATTTTGCTGAAGCAGCAATTCAATGTGCGCCTGTCACGCTTTTTGCCTTTGGGCACCAAAGTGGCACATAAGACCGGCACCATTGGCGGCATCCGCAATGATAGCGGCATCATAACCATCAGCGACAGCAACCATGTGATTGTAACCTTGTTCACCGAATGGGATGAAGCGCCGTATTGGAATCAACCAGCGGCACATCATCAACGTGTTTTTGAGGTCGAGACGGCGATGGGGGTTATCGGTCGCGCCGTCTACGATGAATTTCAATCATCAGCGTAAATCATAAACAGGAGGGCGATGGGCACAGACGAGGGAATGCTTGTTTGTTTTGATTGAATTTGTTTGGGAGGAAAAGAAGTGTTCAAACCAAAATTTGCTATTTTTGTTCTTGTTATGATTTTAGGTGTGCTGCTTGGCGGTGTGGTGGTTGCCCAAGACGATATTTTTGCTGGCAAAGGGGGACGCCTGGTGGTAGCGGATGCCAACTCCAATACCTCGCTCGATCCTTTTGTATCCTCCTGGCACAGCTGGCCCCATTATGCCATTTATCCGACATTGTTTGCTCGTGCCACTGACTTGAGCTATGTCGGCTTTTTGGCGGATACCTGGGAGGTCTCGGAAGATTCACAATCCTTGACCATTAATCTGATTGATTATGCCACCTTTACCGATGACACGCCGATCGATGCGGCGGCAATCAAGTGGAATCTGGACAGATATGCCGATCCCGAGACGGGTGCATCGCAGGGCGCTGATTTGAGGGACTTGCTGGAAGAAGTTGAAATTAACAGTGATTACAGCTTCACCATGCACCTGAATTCGCCTTATGCGCCGCTGTTTTTTGTTTTGTCTGGCTTGGAAATCGTATCGCCAACTGCTTATGAAGCGCTGGGTCCGGATAACTTTGGCACCAGCCCCGTCGGTGGCGGACCCTTTATCTTGAAAGAATTGGTGACGGACAATTATGTGCTGCTTGAGCGCAATTCGGAGTTCACCTGGGCGCCAGAAGAGCTGTACGAGCATCCGGGGCCAGTCTTCCTTGATGAGCTTCAGATTCGCTTCATTGGTGAAGAACAGACAGTGCTGGCAGCGCTGGAAACTGGCGAAATATCCATCGCTGGCATTCCGACGCAGAACCTGGCTGATGCCGAAGCCAACCCCGATATTGATGTGCATGTCGCCCAGTTGAACCAGATACGCTATGTCGGTTTCAATACGTCCAAGGAACCATGGACGAATCCGGAATTGCGGCGTGCCTTTGCTTATGCTACTGACCGAGAGGAATTCGTCACGCTGGCATGGGAAGGTTTGGCAGAGCCACTCTATCAACCCCTGCCACCGACCATCTGGGGGCATAATCCTGACCTGGATGCCACCGCCTA
The DNA here is from genome assembly GCA_965214515.1 of Aggregatilineales bacterium. Classification (GTDB taxonomy): domain Bacteria; phylum Chloroflexota; class Anaerolineae; order Aggregatilineales; family Phototrophicaceae; genus UBA6055. Next base: position 715,845 of record OZ243955.1, on the reverse strand, counting down.
CAGCTTCGACCCCGACCGCGCCCGTGAAATCCTGGATTCACTCGGTTATGTCGATGTGGATGGGGATGGCTTGCGCGAGGACCCAGAAGGCAATGCCTGGTCGGTGCCCCTGAGCACGGCTTCGCCCGATGAGTGGCGGCGCCAGGCGGAAGTCCTGGAGGCACAATGGCGCGATGTCGGGATTCCTATCGAAATTGCATTGATGGAATTTTCGGCGCTGGTTGACCTGACCACGACCGGGAACCACGATTTATTCCTCTTGCTCTATGGCTATAGCGATCCGAGCATTTTGACCTATTTCTTCGATCCAGGTCGCAAGGGAGGCAGCAATCGCGCCTGGTTCTCGACGGATGAACTGACGGAGCTGCTGATTGATGCCGATACACAACTGAACCCGGAACTGCGTTATGAAGCTGTCACCGCAGCCAGCCAATACATCATTGATGCCTCGCCCTGGGTTTTCCTGGCAGTGCCACCTGCCTTGACTGGTGTCCGTGAGGAACTGGAAGGTTGGTGGATCCATCCCGACCTGAGCTTCATGTATTGGAATGCCTACTTCGAGACCGAGTAATCTGACCACCCCACCACCTGAAGGATGATGGAGGCGGTTAGCAAGTATTAGCAGATTTCCCTCTTCAAAGCTCAAAACTTTGAAGAGGGGCTGGTGAGTGGCATGAGCAAGTATATTTTGCGGCGCACCCTGATTGCTTTACCCTTGATATTGGGTGTCACCACCGTTGTTTTTGTCATGCTGCGGATTGCCTTGCCCGGCGACCCGGCAAAAGTGATGGCAGGTGATCGGGCGACGCCGGAGTTAATCGAGCAAATCCGCAAAAATCTTGGTTTGGATCGGCCGGTCTTTGAACAATACATGATTTTTCTGCGCAACTTTGCACAGGGGGATTTGGGGCGCTCGGTCAAGTTTCGGGAACCGGTTGCTGGGGTCATTGCCAAGGCATTCCCGTTCACGGTGACAATCACATTTTTGAGCGTCACAGTTGGCACGCTGATTGGGCTGGGTATCGGCATTGTAACGGCGGTGTACCAACGGAGTTGGATCGATAATCTGGGTATTATTGTGGCGGTGTTCTTCTATTCGATACCGACTTTCTGGTTAGGCTTGATGCTGATATTGATATTCTCGGTTGGTTTGCGCGTCTTGCCCGTTCAGGGAGCGGGGACCTGGAAACATTTTATTCTGCCGGTCGCTACTCTGGCGGTGGGGCAGGGGGCGTTGATTGCCAGACTAACGCGCTCCAGCATGATTGAAGTTCTCAGTACCGATTATGTACGCACTGCTCGCTCCAAAGGCTTGAATCAGCGGCGTGTCTTGATACGTCATGCCCTCCAGAATACCCTGATTCCGATTATTACCGTTGTCGGTCTTTCTGTTAGTGGCTTGCTGGGGGGCGCGGTCATCACTGAGAGCATCTTTGGCTTGCCCGGTGTAGGGCTTCTGGCCATTAATGCTATCCACAACCGCGATTATCCGATGATTCAAGGGACTGTCATTCTGGTCGCCACATCTTTCATCTTTGCCAACCTGATTGTTGATATTATCTACGCTTTTGTGGATCCACGGATACGTTATGACAAGCCGTGAACCCGTCATTTGGAGCAAAAAACTGCCAGGCAAAGCCCGTCCTTCCGGCCTCTATACGCTGGTCATCTTGAAGTTCACCAACAATCGCGTGGCTGTCGCTGGCTTGACCTGTTTGATTCTGCTTTTGCTCGCTATCCTTTTTGCGCCGCAAATCACTCCCTATGACCCCATCAAACGGAACACACCGGAGCGCAATCAAGCGCCTTCGTGGCTGCATCCTTTCGGCACGGACAGACTCGGACGCGATGTAATGAGTCGGGTTTTGTATGGCGGGCGCATATCGTTGCAGGTAGGGTTCTTTTCTATTGGGTTGGCGCTTGTTTTCAGCGTGCCACTGGGACTCATCGCTGGCTTCTTTGGTGGCTCGCTCGATAATATTATCATGCGCGTGATGGACTTGATTTTGGCTTTTCCGGGGCTGATTCTGGCGATTTGGCTGGTGAGCCTGCTGGGGGCGAACCTGCAGAATGTGATTATTGCCATTGCCTTCTTTGTCGTGCCGACCTATGCGCGTCTGATTCGCGGCATCACCTTGTCCATCCGCGAGATGGAATATGTCATGGCGGCCCGCAGTATGGGCGCCGGTTCGCTGCGGGTTATGTTCTTCCACATCTTGCCGGGGGTCTTGGGTCCGCTGATTGTTGTAACCACCTTGGGGGTCTCTGGCGCGATCGTGACTGGCGCCAGCCTGAGTTTCCTTGGCTTGGGTGTCAGCCCGCCGACGCCGGAATGGGGCGCGATGCTGGCAGATGGCCGCAATTATCTGCGTACCCAATGGTGGATTGCGGTCTTTCCGGGCATAACGATTACGTTGGTTGTGCTTATCCTCAATATCGTTGGCGATGCCCTGCGGGATGCCCTGGATCCGAATGTGCGTGCCTGATTGTCCTTATTGCTCATCGCTGGTCAAGAGATTGAATTGTTCATAAAGTTCTTCAAGGCGGTCGAGTCGCTTGCGGGTCTTCTCTGGATAGCGCAGGGACAAGGCGCCCAATATCGCATCAATCAGGGCAAACAAGACAACTGTATTCCCGTAAAATCGCAAGCGAAAAGGCACGATTAAGGCGATGTCTGCCCGTTTGGCGGCTGGCGATACATGGCTGTCGGTTACGGTGATGACGGATGCGCCGCGCTGTCTGCCGACATCCATCACGGTCAGTGTTTCGCGGGTATAACGGGCAAAACACAGCGAGAAAATCAGGTCACCTTGCTGGAGCGGGGTCAGTTGGGCGGGAATAGGATCGATGCCAGGGGTCAGCACGGTGGTTCTGGGGCGGATGTAACGTAGCATAATGCCAAAGTTGAGTGCAGCGGGGAACGAGTCGCCCAATCCGATAATATACACTCGTTGTGCCTGGTCAATCTGTTCTACCGCCTCATCAAAAACACGAGTCGGTATGTATTGCGGCAAATCCAGCAAGGTCTGAACTTCGTCCCGCAATACGGTGTTGAGCAAATGGACATTATCGCGTTTGGCCTCAGCCAGTTCTTCAATCAGCTTCTGCGAGCCGATTTGCATGCGCTGGGCAATTTTCGCCTGATTCAGGAATTGACTGCGCAAAACTGATTGCAGTTGGGGGAAGCCTTCAAAGCCAAGCGCCTGCGCTGTTCGCACCACTGTGGACGAGTTCACGCCGACCGCTTCCGCTATCTGGGTGATGGTCAGGTGAATGACGTTGATGCCACCTTCCAGCAGGAACTCGGCAACTTTGCGCTGGCTGGGGGACAGCAATTCATGGTTGAGCCGTATCCAGCGGACAATATCATCGCGTGAGTCTTGTTGATTCATTATCTTATTCCCACAAATCCGTGCTCAAATACTTTAGGCCGGAATCGGACAGGAGTACCGCGACAGTCTGTCCCTGGTGAATCGTCCCTAATAATTGCAGAGCGGCGGCAACATTCGCGCCTGCCGAAAACCCGACGAACAGCCCTTCTTCACGTGCCAGTCGACGAGCCATAGCCATTGCGTCCTGGTCGCGCACCTCCAGAAATCCATCGATCCAATCGCGGTCAAGCAGTGGCAAGTTCGGCATGGAATAGCCGCCACCCTGAATTTTGTGATTGGGGCGGGTGATGGTTTTCCCGGCAAGCGCCGCGGCGCCATCTGGCTCGACTATGTAGCATTTAATTGCGGGATTTTTTTCTTTGAAGTATTGGGCGCAGCCAGCAAATGAGCCGCCGCTGCCCGCAAAATCGCAGAAGGCATCGATGCCACCCGACTGCTGCATGATTTCGGGTGCAGTATGGGCATAGTGGGCGCGTTTATTGCCTTCCAACTGAAACTGGTCAGCCCGGTAAGCGCTGCGCTCTTCCACAATCTCTCGCGCTTTAGCCTCCACCTGTGCCAGGTCGTCTCCAGAGACCTGCCCTGGCGTCGATTCGGGCAGCTGATCCACCAGGACGACCTCGGCGCCCAAAGCCCGCATCATCCGCGCCCGTTCTATTGAATTGCCGCGGGACATCACGGCTACAAAGTGATAGCCCTTGGCGGCACAGACAATCGCCAAGCCGGTGCCGGTATTGCCACTGGTCAACTCGACGATGGTATCTCCAGGTTGAAGCTGTCCTTGTGCCTCGGCATCTTCAATCATCTGACGGGCGATGCGGTCTTTCTTGGAATAACCCGGATTGAGAAACTCCAGTTTGGCAACAATATCCCCCGTCAGCCCTTGTGTGATGCGAGACAATGCCACCAGGGGCGTATTGCCAATGGCTTCAACGACTGAGGGGAATGGCGGCCTGTCAAATCTCATTTGCTGTCGGTCTTTTGGCTTGGTGAACAAACAAATTGCAATCCATACCTGATTATATGGTGGCGGCAAGAGATTACAATGGGGCAGTGGTCTTTTGCCTTTTGTCAGTTCTCTTGTTAAGATGGATTCGGCAAGGCGATATTTATAATCCACCGGATGGCACAGGAATCATGCCCGCGAACTTCATCATTCGTGAACTCCATGAGATGGCTGACCTGCTGAAAACGGTTGAATTGCAGCAGGCGATTTGGGGAATGCAGGCTTATGAGTGTGCCTCGCCCTATACCTTAAATGCGGCGGTTCATACCGGCGGCAGTGTCATTGCAGCCGAGCTTGAGGGGCGGATGGTTGGGTTTTGTTTCGCGTTTGCGGCAAAACGGGCTGATGCGCTCTGGCTGTGGTCGCACATGGCAGGTGTCCATCCCGATTTTCAGGGTCAGGGGATTGGCTTCAAGCTCAAGCAGGCCCAGCGAGAATGGGCCTTGGGGCAGGGTTATCGTGTGATTGCCTGGACATTCGACCCGATGCAAGGCGGTAATGCCAACTTCAACTTCAATCGGCTTGGTGTCAAGGCGCACAGGTATTATGTTGACCATTATGGCCTCATGCAAGACGGCATCAATGCCGGACTTGCCAGCGACCGCCTGGAAGCCGTTTGGCACCTCGATGCTCCGCAGGTCATTGATATGGCGCAAGGTCATATCGCGGCTTATGTCGGAGTGGGGCAGCTGGAGGATGTCAAGCTGGTTTATGTTGACGATAGCGGGCGTCTTCGCCAGAGGGAATTGCCAGCTTATGACCAAGAGCGCTATTGCATCGAGGTTCCCCTGCATCTCGCCGCACTCAAACAAGCGGATATCGAGCAGGCTCGCGTCTGGCAGCTTTGCTTGCGGAGTGCTATGACAGCACTGCTCGCCGCCGGGTACAAGGTGTGCCACTTTGTCCGCGAGCGTCGGCGTGGCTGGTATGTTCTGTGCCGGGATGCGAGCTAAAACAGTACGATTTATCCCTTGATTCCCGAAACCATCATGCCGGCGATAAAATAGCGCTGGAAGAAAATAAACAGAAGCGCGACAGGCAGGGTAGCTAATGTCGAAACGGCCATGGCGGGTCCGACGATAGGGTCGCCGCGATAGGGCTGAGAGAAAACGGTCATGCCGACTGGCAAGGTCAGCAAATTGCGATCTTGAACGACGACCAGTGGCCACAAGAAATTGTTCCAGCTAAAGAGGAACAGAATAATCGCCAGGCTGGCCGAGGCCGGCGCCAGTAGTGGCAGGGCAATGCGCATAAAGATGCGGAACTCGCTGGCGCCATCGATCCGCGCCGCATCCAATAGCTCATCGGGGATGCTATAAGCAAACTGTCGCAGCATAAAGACGCCGAAGGCGCTCAATAAACCGGGGACAATCAAGCCAGGATAACTGTTCTGCCAGCCGAATTGGCGCACAAGTACAAAGAGGGGGATCAAGAGAATTTGAAATGGCACAGCCATAATGCTTAATATCAAGGCAAATAGCAGTCGTTTGCCGTGGAAGCTGAATTTGGCAAAGCCATAACCGGCCATGGCACCAAAGAAGACGGCGGTCCCAACTTGCACGACTGCAATAAACACACTGTTGACATACCATTGACCAATCGGTGCAATATCAAAAGCACGCTCATAGTGAGTGAAGCCCATGAATTCTTCTGGCAGCCAGCGAAACGGGGTCGCCAGTATTTCGCTCTCGGCTTTGAAGGATGACGCGACCATAAAATACATGGGGAAACCAAAAAGCACAGCGACCAGACTGGCGGTGCTGAACAAGATCAGCTTGGTGATGCGTTTGCGCAGGCGGGCTTCAAAGGCGGCATTGCTTTCATATTGCGTCGTGATTTGATGAGATGCGCTGGTTTTATTCATCTGCTTTCCTTGTGTCGCTGTCCCTAATTCAGTGAATAATCATCGCTGCGACCCAAACGAAGCTGGGCACCGGTGATAATCATAATGAAAGCAAAGAGCACCACCGAAACAGCGGCGGCATCGCCCATACGGAAGAATTGGAATCCGTACTTCCAGATAACAATCCCCAAGGTCGTATTAACATCCACCGGCCCACCCTGATTGGGAGCAATGACGAATTGGAGCGTGAAGCCTTGAAAGGCTGCAATTGTTGAGACAGCCATGACGAAGACGGCGGTAGGGCGCAGCAGGGGGAGTTCGACAAACAGAAAGGATTGCAGACGATTAGCGCCGTCGACGCGGGCGGCATCGCGCATTTCTTGAGGGATGGCTGTCAAGCCGGCCAACCAGATGAGCATATAAAAGGGGATGACCGACCAGATGCGGGCAATGACAATGACGATTGGCGACAGTGTTATGTCATGCACCCAGGTAATCTCGGCTTTGCCAACGAGGGGTCCGATGATATGGGTCAGGATGCCGCTGGGATGTAGCAGCACCACCCAGACGACTGAGACGACCACAACCGAGGGCAATAATGGCGAAAAGAACAAGAGCTTCAGCCCTTCGCGTCCGGGAAATCTCTGATAGAACAGCAAGGCCGCCAAGAGCGACAAAATCCAGGTCGGCACGGTGCTGCCGAAGACATAGCCTAAGGTGACGCTGATGGATTTGAGGAAGAGCCGATCTTTTAGCAGGTCGAAATAGTTATCCAGCCCGACCCAAACCGGTGGCCGCAGCAGGGTAAAATCGGTCAAACTCAGAACAAAGCCGCTGATAAGCGGATACAAGAAAAACACGGCAAAGAAGAGAACCGTCGGCAAAACGAAGATCAGCCCCCAGTATTGACGGCGGCTGATAACTGATTTTTCACCCCAGAGACGGCGATACAGTCTACGCATTGGCGCTGCACCCCAGGTTTATGAGGACGGCAGAGATGTCCGGCTGTGATACAAAGACCACAGCCGGATTGCATCTACTCATGGCTTATCCAGAACCGGCAGCTTCAATGTCAGCTAGCGCGCGTTCGAGGATGGCGTTCACCTCGTCTTCGGTTTCTTGCAAGACCATTTCCGTATCTTCGCCGCCGAGGATGATGCGGTCGCGGGCACGTCCCAAGGCATCGCCAACTTCCGCGAAACCAGCGAATCGCGGATGATAAGCGCCGCGATACAGTTCGTCCATGAACACCGGCATAATTTCATTATTGGCAAATTCCTCTGTTGCCAGATATTCAGCAACTGGCTGGAACAAGGCGGCTTCGTTCAGGTAGCGTCCGGGTTCACTGGTTAGATACGCAACCAGTTTCCAGCCTGCTTCTTGGACTTCCCGTGGCGCATCGGCATTTACCTGCAAATAATAGGCGAAGGTGGCAAAGCCAATGTCGTTGACGGCGTCGGCAAAGCGGGGGATATTGTGGATGCTGTAATTGATACCGGCTTCTTCCATACCGGGCGTACCCCAGTTGCCAAAGGTGCATTCCGTTGCCAATTCACCGGCGATGAAAGCATCGCGCGAGCGGGTATATTGCGGGCCGCCAAGTTCGTGGACGTTGACCAGGTCATTCCAGTATTGCATGACCCGTGCCACTTGCGGCGTGTTGATATGTGCGGTATAGGTGGCTTCGTCAATCATGCTGTGGCCCAACTGCTGCACCATTGGATCGAAATGGAGCATCATATAGATATTGCCATACCAATTGAAATCGAAACCACGCTGAACAAGCGTGCCATCATCGCTGCGGATTGTTAATTGCTTGGCGACTTCTGTCATCTCATCCCAAGTGGTCGGGAAATCGGTCGCTGGGTCAAGACCAGCTTCTATCCACAAATCGTCATTGGCATAACAGGCATAATTACTTAGCTCGGTTGGCACACCATAAAGAATGCCATTGAAGGTGTCGCCTGCCAAGACAGTTTCGCCAATGACCCCCTCGCCATAACGGTTATAAACATCTTCAATCGTTTGATAGCCCATCGCCACCGGATCCACGGGAGCCAGCAAGCCCTGTGCATAGAATTGCGCGTTGAAGAGAGTGAACTGATTGAATACATCGGGACCAGCCCCGGATGCCAAGGCAGTTGACAAGGCAGTGAAGAAATCATTGACAACTTCATATTCCACGATAATGTTGGGATTTTCCTCCATAAACTCGGCAATCAATTCTTCGTCGATGGTAACCCGCGGCGTGTGATTGTGCATCCACAATTTTACCGTAACCTGATCTTGTGCCTGCGCGACCATAGCGAACAGACCAAAAAGTAACAGAAGTACAAAATGCAGTCTGAATTTCATTATAAGTTCCTATCACTATCTCATCGTTATTTGTTGGTTAAGCACTTTCCGATAACATTAGTTTGACACAGATATTGGAAAATTACAAATATGATTTGATTATCCTAATAGAGTGTTATAGTTAAGGTTTAAGGTAAGTGGAGCGATTTACAGGTGAGGTGAACATGAAGCCAGTCAAGATGATTGTTGATGCGGACATCCATCCAGTGCCGATCCATGCCAAAGTAGCGGAGTATCTCGATGAACCTTGGCGCTCACGATACTTGCGCGGGGATCATGGTGCTGGGCATCCCAATTATTTCAATCCCAACGGGCTGATGAAATCCGATGCCGTCACGGAAGACGGAACTCGCATCGAAACCACGCCGCAAACGATGGCGAGCCACTTTTTGGATGTCTATGACATATCCTACGCGATTTTGAATCCGGCCGAGGCGATGGAACACTGTCTGTCGCCTGATGCCCATTACTCTGCACCGGCGCTTTCGGCGGTGAATACGCACTTTGTCGAAGACTGGCTGCCGGTTGATGAACGTTTTCTCGCGTCGATTACGATTGCCTTTAGCAATATCGAACTGGCAGTTCAAGAGATTCATCGTTTGGCTGCTCATCCGCGTGTGGTGCAAGTTTTTATGGCAAGTGCCTCACCTTTTCCGCTAGGGCATACTTATTTTCATCCGATTTATGAAGCCGCTGCCGAATATGACCTGCCGCTTGCCATCCATCCCGGCTTGGAAGGGGTTGGCATCGCTGGAGCGCCGACCAATGCTGGGTTCGTCGCCAACTATTTGGAGTGGCATACGCTTTTAGCTACCTCCTATATGACCCAACTGGTCAGCCTGGTGGTCGAGGGCGTCTTTGAGAAATTCCCAACGCTCAAGTTTGTCTTTGTCGAAGGCGGCGTTGCCTGGCTGCCAGCGCTGATGTGGCGGCTTGACAAGAACTGGAAAGCGCTGCGATCTACCACACCCTGGCTAAGTCGCCGTCCCAGCGAGATTATTCAGGATCACATTTACCTGACTACCCAGCCTATCGAAGAACCTGAGGATCACCGTCATTTTCGGCAGGTTCTGAATATGTTTGATGCCAAAAAGATGCTGATGTTTTCCAGCGATTATCCACATTGGGATGGCGATACACCGGATTTTGCCATGCGACAGCTTGACCCATCACTGCGAGAGGCGGTGATGTATCGCAATGCGCTGGATGTGTTTAATCTCGGAGTGACCGAACATGTCAGCTAGAATGCGGGTATTTGTCGCCTTGCGGGATGATCTTGCTGTGGGCGAGCGGCGCATCATTCAGGCTGAGGGTAAATCCATCGGCGTCTTCAATACCGGCAGTCAGATTGTCGCGGTTCTCAATATCTGTCCGCACGCCTTTGCTCCGGTCTGCCTTGGCAAACTTGGCGGTACAACGCTGCCATCCAAGCCCGGTGAATTTATCTGGGGACGGGAGAATGAGATTCTGCGTTGTCCTTGGCACGGCTGGGAATACGATTTGCACAGCGGCGAATGCCTGACCGACAGGCGCAAACTCAAACATTTTCCTGTTGTTATTGAAGATGCCGCGATTTATGTCGAGTTGTAAAGGGCGGCAAGGCACGGGTTATGTTCGCTTGCCCCCCTATTACGTTAGTCATTGACTTGAAAGAACTCGACCACCTCGCCACTTGGACCTGTAAAGAAGGCGATGGTAACATTCAGTCCGCCGATATTGAAGGTGCCCAGTTCGCGCGTGATTTCCATGCCGGCGGCCCGAACCCGTTCCAGCGCTGCGGCGATGTCGGTGGTGGTGAGCGCAAAGTGAGTCAAAATATCGTTAGCGTTGTCGTCTTCAGGCTCGGCTGTCGGCTCAAAGAGTTCCAAATGACTGCCGTCGCCAATGTCCAGGAGCGCAATCCGCCGCCCGCCCCCCATGAATTCGACAACTTTTTTCATCCCCATCACCTCGGTATAAAATGTTTCCGAGGCATCCCAGTCCTTTGTTTGTATAGCAATATGATGGCATCCCAGCCCAGCAATCGTCTGATTTTTGCTTCCGACAGGCATATATGCTCCTTAATCTTTGATTACTTGTTTGGCAAACCCCCGCGATTATAACAGGGGTTTGCCTCCACACGGCAAGCTCGTTTATGCAAGAGCTTGTTACTCTTCTGATGATTCGCGTTCGTTCCACATTTCGGCGCGTTCCATGAAAACTGCCGGATTCTCCACCCACTCGCCATAACCGATACTGCGGCTGTCCGTGAGCCGGTTGATCTTTTCGTCGAGGCAGGCGAGCAACTCCGAACCGACAGCGACGGTAAATCCACCATATTCGCTGGCATCATCCAGGGCTGACATAACAAAGGCGCCTTCGGAAGCATAAGCAGCATCCTGATTGCCGATCTCTCCCCTGGCAACTGCGTCTATCTCAGCAGCGCCAAGGGCATCAAGAAGCTCCGTCTCGCCGGTCTCGTCGCCAAGGTAGATGACCTGGGGCATGGTCTCCGCAGCAGGACGAAGGTGGGTTCGTCCCGCAAGGTTTGGAGACTCGCCGGCAGCGGTGATGACGTAATCCGCGCTGCCATTGGCAACGGCTGTGCCTTCTGGCGTATCAACCTGCACACCGGCAGCCAGAACACCCTCGGCATCGACAAGTCCCACCAGTTGCAGTAGACGGGCTTCTCCGGTGGTGCCGGCAAGAGCGCCAATACGGACATCGCTCGTCAGGTCATCCTGCATGGCTTCCAGCGCGGTCAGCAAGTCCGATTCGTAGCCGAGATGGGTATTATATTATACCCGTCCGACTCCGGGTCTTCGTCGGCGCTGTAACTCACTGGCGCGAAGAAGGTATAGAAACCGACATTGAGAACATCATCAGCGCAGGCTTCCGACTCAATCATCGGTGGACGCGCGGGCAACAAAGCTCACTGACAGTATCCCGATCAGCAGGATTTTGGCGAGGATATGGATAGGAAGTGTATTGGTCATGAAGCTGTATTCTCCTATGTTGACATTAGATTGGATATGAAAAAACCCTGTGGATGATATAGCACTTATGTCTCAGAGGGAAGGGATAAATCTGGAGGAAGTTGCTCCGCGCAGATAATCCGTAGTAGACTCGGAGAATATGGTGAAAAACTATTGCCAGAGCTTTACCTGTTCAGGCAGCAAGTCTAATGGTAATCTCGCTTGTCATTCGGCAAATCAGCTATAATTGCAACTAAACAAGAATGGAAAGAGCGTTTTCGGGGAATGTCTAATTCCTGGATATACGAAATAAGCACTGCCCCCTTACGTATCAGGTAAAAAATAGGGTATATTATACTTAAGCCGTTCACGGCTTTTTATGGGATTTCTTGTGGCAGTGGATCTATTGTAGTTGCACATATCCACGAAATTAGGCACTCCTCGTTTTCGCATAAAAATAACATTTCAGTCAGGAGCAGAATATGTCTCGCAAGATTTTAACGATTATGTTGTTGGTGGCGACATTCTCCTTCTCTTTCTCCCTCGTCCACGCGCTGGAGAAACTTTCTAGCGCCAACCCTAGGCTAAATGGCAACACGATTACATGGTCCCCTGTAGAGCATGCCATCGGCTATCTGGTGAGCTGGGGTCCAGTTATTCCCGATTGGATTTCGGATGATGATGATTGGACCTACGATGAAATACCGCCCGGGGAGGTGCATTCTGTACGTGTGTCTGCTTCGCAAACCCAATACACAATCAGCAAACTGCCAGCAGTTTGTGGGTGGTGGGTAGTACAGGTGCAGCCTTTGGGCGACGGCGTTAACTACGCAGAATACGGTTATCAGAGTGGAGAGTACCAGAAAGGATCGGAATGCCGGGGTAGAGGTAGCAGAGACGCTGGCAATGCAGCTAATGTAGTACGCAAGGCAACATTGAAGACCTGCACCACCTTGCCGAGTCATATCATTGTCTCGAGCGATTCCATGGGCGTTCAATGTCAAATAGTCGGTCTCGCCGGTATCGGTGTCCTCTCTATCATCAATGCAGGTGTCTTGGCTGCGGTTGATGTTTGGGGTCCCTTGGGTGTCGATGCCGAAGTTTGCTTTACCTCATCCGGTTCGATCACTTTCCTCGATGCGACCACCTCACCGCGCACGCAGATGTCGCTGGAATACCACTCGCGCGATGGCTTGACTTGTACGCACATCAGTCATCCGGGCACTGTCATACTCATGCCAGCCATGATGACGGATGACATGAGGGAGATGGATGAGGTGTCGACGAACAAGGATCCGCTACTTGTCCCCGATAGCATGGACACCGTGGTTTATCTGGAAAATTGTCAAGTTATCCCCCGGCACAATCTCAACTTCCGTGATGCTCCTGCTGGCGAGAAAATCAGTGTCATAGCTAGCAGCATGACCAAGATTGCCTTGGCACGCACAGCGAATTGGTTCAAGGTTGAACATAATGATGTCGAGGGTTGGATTACTGCGCATTACGTAGACGGTGATGGCGATTGCGGCTAAATCGCACCAGATTTAATTTTCAGGTCATAAAAGTTCATTCTCCACCAAGGGCATTCCCGCCGCTCGTAGGGCAGACAGGATGACTGGACTCACTAATTCACTCGGATATATCCTGGCTCGACTATGCTTGAAGTTATCTTTCATCGATTATCTATACAATAGAATAATTCAATGATAAAATCACTGACAGTCGCAGCTTTATTTCTCATTTTTTGTTTCGGTACTTAAAGTTTAGCGTGTTGTCCGTGATTTTTAACCAGCACCATGGGTTCTTGAGTACCATGTGAGGCAGTTTCAGGATCGCCCGATTTTATCATTTAGTATCCTGAAAATATCCTTGCTGGCTATAACGCGGCAAACTTTATGCAAACCCAATAAAACGAAAGGAGCGCCTTGCACAAAATCAATATCCAGACCAAAACCTCTGTATTCAGTTACTTGACAACCTTTGGAGAAAACGAAAATGCGTAAAATGGCAGCTGCTTTAATCATCTTAATCCTGCTCATGTCGTTTGTTCCTGCGTTTGCCCAGGATACAGTCGAATTGCGGATTCGCTGGTACAACGACGGTAATGAGGGCGAAGTCCTGCGCGATTTGCTCGATGCCTTTGAAGCCGATAATCCCGACATCAGCATTGAAATTGATACCGTGCCTTATACAGCCATCCTAGAAAATCTTCCGCTTGATTTGGCAGCGGGCGAAGGGCCGGATATGGCGCGTGTGACTGACCTTGGTGGTCTGGCACAATACTACCTCGACATGACGCCTTACCTCAGCGACCCGGCGTATTGGGAAGAAAACTTTGGTCCCTTCCTCAACTGGCTGCGCAGCTCGGGCGACGATTCCAGCATTCCCGGTTTTATGACCCAACTGACCATCACGGGTCCCCTTATCAACCGCACTTTGTTTGAACAGGCTGGCGTTGCTGTTCCCAGTGATGAATCTGATCAAGTTACTTGGGAAGAGTGGGCAGCGGCAGCAGTGGAAGTTGCTGAAGCGCTGGAGATCCCTTATCCGATGGCAATGGATCGCAGTGGCCACCGTTTTGCCGGCCCTGCCATCAGTTCGGGTGCTATGTACTTTGATGACATGGGACATCCAACAGTCATGGATGAAGGCTTCCGTTCAATGGCGGAATTGTTTGTCAACTGGCACCATGATGGTGTGATGCACCCCGAAAAATGGCCCCTCAGCGATGGTTATGCGGGCGCCAACGAAGAATTTGCCAATGCCGAACTGGTCTTTTATATGTCGGGCAGCTGGCAAGTCGGGCAGTTCAGCGAACAAATCGGCGATGCCTTCGACTGGCAAGTGGTGCCGAATCCCTGTGGCCCGGGCGGTTGTACTGGTATGCCTGGTGGTGCAGCGCTGGTCGGTATTGGCGCAACCGAGCATCCAGAAGAGGTTGCTCGTGTTATGGAATATCTCGCCAGCCAAGATGTGCTCGGTGAGTTTTCAGCGCGGACGCTCTTCATCCCCGGTCATGCTGGTTTATCGGCAGCAGGTGTGGACTTTGATACGGACCTGCAACTGGCGAAGGATGCCTTAGGTATCTTTGTCAGTCAAGTAGGCACGCTGGAGCAAACCGCTTTCGACCTGCAAGCCTACACCTTCAACCGTATCCTCTTTGATGCCACCCGCGACCGCCTGACACAGGCAATGGTTGGCGAATTGACTTTGGACGAAGCGATTGAACGTATCCAGGATGACGTCGATACCGCCTTGGCAGAACAATCCAGCTAAGTCAGTTTCTGGCGGCCATCCTCACTTTTGCGGACAACCGGTGCCGAACCGGCCCGGTTGTCTGCTGATAACTCTCCTGGATGAACACAGCTGATTGAGGCGGATAAGATGACAGTTTCAAACGCAAGCAAATCGAAACCAGTGACGCGGGAATCCAACCTGCTTGCTTTTGTCGACATTTTGACACGCCCAATCCTTGCCCTCATCGTGACGGCGATTGACCGTATCTTAACGCCAATTCAGCGGCGGGTTGGCATCGACAGGATGGGCTATCTTTTCATCCTGCCCAATTTAATCATTTTTGGCATTTTCGTATTATTCCCGATGCTGCTTAATTTTTATTATGCCATGACCGGCGGTACGAATTTATTCCTGCAAGATCGCCCCTTTATCGGCTTGGGTAATTTTGCGACCCTATTTGATTGTGGTGATTTTCTTTTGCCCAATACTTGTCAGGAAGATTTATTCTGGCGCGGTATTTTTAATACTATCCAGTATGTCGTGTTTCAAGTTAGTGGTATTGTGCTGTTTTCGCTTGCAACTGCTCTGGTTCTGAATCGAAATATCGCTGCTCGCGGTTTCTTCCGCAGCGTCTTCTTCTATCCCGTGTTACTCTCGCCTGTGGTGGTGGCGCTCATCTGGAAATGGATTTTGCAACACGAAGGCGTACTCAATGCCTTTATCGAAACCTTTGGTGGCGATAGTGTTCGCTGGCTGCTTGACCCTAACTGGGCGATGTTCTGGGTCGTGTTTGTCAGCATTTGGGCGCTGATGGGGTTCTATACCCTGATTCTGCTGGCGGGCTTGCAATCCATCCCGCCGGAACTTTATGAAGCGAGTTCGATTGACGGTGCCAACATCTGGCAGGACTTTCGTTTTGTCACTTTGCCTCTGTTGATGCCGACTATGTTTGTGGTACTGGTTTTGGCATTGATTCGTGCGGTGCAGATGTTTGACCAAATTTTTGTTTTGACGGGTGGCGGACCGGGGACAAGAACTCAACTGATCGTTCAGTATATCTATCGTACTGGCTTTTCCAATCAGATTCAGTTATTCGGTTTGTCGGCAGCTGCATCCATGATTTTAGGCGTCTCGCTCCTTATTTTGACGCTGCTGCAACTACGGCTTGGCAATCAATCGAGCCTGTCGTAAGGGAAAGAGCCATGAACACAGATAGAATAAGCGTTTCAGAATTTTTGATGAAGCGCAGCGGTGGCAAAAGAATGAACATATCCGATGTGTTGACCTATGCCTATTTGACCCTGGGTACGGTGTTAATGTTCGGTCCTGTGGTATGGCTGCTTTTCTCTTCGTTTAAGACACAGGCGGGTTTAGTCAAGTTTCCGCCGCCTCTGTTGCCTTATCAACAGGTTCAGGTCGAAGTCGAAGGTTTTGACAAGCCACTTCCGCTCTTCAAGGTCAGTTTGGATGATGGCAGCGTCAAGGAGTTGGCGCAGGTTCGACGGGTCGGAATTGAAGCCCGCATGATCGACCCAAACAATCCAACTGCCGAAGAAATTGTCGTCAACATCAATCAGCGCGAAAGGGTCGAGGAAATAAAATTAGCTTGGGAAAATTATTACGATCCGCTGGTCGAGCTCGACAACTTCGACTTCTTTACTTATCTCAAAAACAGTGTCGTTGTGACCAGCGTGGCGACGCTGATTACGCTGGTCATCAACAGCATGGCAGCCTTCGCCCTGAGCAAATATCAATTTAAGGGACGGGATGCTATTTTTGTATTATTTATTTCGACCCTGATGATACCGATTACCGTGATTTTGGTGCCGGTTTTCCTGGTCATCACAAGCATTGGCTGGAAGAACAATCTGTGGGGGGTGATTATTCCAGGCGCCGCCACCCCCACCGGCATCTTCCTGTTACGTCAATATATGCTCACCATTCCTGACGAGTTATTGGATGCAGCACGAATTGACGGGGCTAGTGAGTGGCATATCTATTGGCGAATCATCTTGCCGCTGGCGCGGCCGGCGCTGGCTGTGTTGGCAATTTTTTCGGTAATGTGGCGCTGGAATGACTTCCTGTGGCCGCTGATTGTACTTAGCCAAAATGACCTCTTTACCTTACAGGTCGGATTAAATGCCTTTCAAGGCGAGTTGCAGATTCAATGGCATTATGTTCTGGCAATGACGGTGGTTACGCTCTTGCCAATTACGCTTGTCTTTGCCTTTTTGCAACGCTTCATCACCACCGGCATCGCAACAACTGGGATGAAATAGTGCAAGATTTAGGGTATCGATGTCATCTCATTCTCTGCTAAGCTCATTCCCGCTGCCAGCAGGGCGGCTCGGATTGCCTGAGTTTGCGTTGCTGAACTTTCGGGCATCGGCAGGCGTGGGATTCCAGCCGGACGCCCCTGTAATGTCAGCGCAGTTTTGACATTGGCGGGCAGGTTGTCAGCCATAATCGCATTCCAGATGCGCAGCAAATGATGATGCAATTCGAGCGCCCCTGCATGGTCGCTGGCTTCCACCCGCTGCCATAACTGAACGCACAGCTCTGGCGCTGCCGAAAGAATGGCGGCGATAGCGCCGTGCGCCCCCAGACAAAACGAGGGGTAGAGCAAGGCATCCACAGCCGACATAATCAATCCGATATCAGCAGAACCCATGAGCAAATCCGCCATGAGTTTTAGGTCGCCGGCGCTTTGCTTCACCCCAATAATCCCGTCGATATGGCGCATCATGCAGTCAAGCAACGCAGGCGAACAATACGACCAAGGCACCACATTATAGACGATCACGGGATGGGATGATTGCTCTGCCAGGGTGGCAAAATGTTTTATCATCATGTCATCAGTCGGGCGGAACAGATAATGCACCGGGGTGACTTGCAGAGCGGCGACCTCCAAATCAGATAGCGCCTGTGCTTTCTCGACCGCTTGTCGGGTGCTATCCACAATAATGCCGGCGATGACCGGAACGCGACCAGCCGCACGCTCCAGAGCCATGCCTACAATACGTCTTAATTCTGCTGTGGACAGGGTTTGCCCTTCGCCGGTGCTTCCGCCAACCGCTAATCCATGTACGCCGGCAACCTCAATCAGATATTCGACTTCTGCACTGAATGCGGCTTCATCAATCGTTTCGTTGGCATCAAAAGGCGTGACCATCGGCGGCACAATTCCGCGAATTTTCATATTATATCTCGCTTTTGTTAGCTATTTATTTGATGACAATCATACACCTTTTGCTACAAATTGACGAAATTTGTCATCTGTGCGGGGGGTTAATCGCAGCACATTCGATTTTATCAGCCTGGTCTTTTTGTATTTGCGCTTTCTTGTGTTCGATAATCTTCTCGATGATGAAACGAGGACGGCGGCGGGTTTCATCAAGATTGCGCCACATATACTCGCCGATGATGCCGAGGATCAACATCTGCACACCAGCTGCAATCAGGACGACAATCATCAACGATGCCCAGCCCTCGGCCTCAATCCCCAGCGCCAGTCGGGCAAAGATCACCCAAGTCGCATACATCAATCCGAACAAGCTGAACAGGATTCCCAGCCCGGATGCCAAACGTATCGGGAAATAAGAGAAGGCGACAAAGGAATCTACAAAATATTTGAACTTCCTGGTAAGTGACCACATCGACTGTCCGTATTTTTTTGCACGCGCTTGACGGTCATAGTAGAGGACATAAGGCTCAAAGCCAAGCCAGAGAATCAAGCCCATGAGATAGGCATTGTTCTCTTGGATGTTATTAATCAGTCCGCAAACTTGACGGTCAATCAGGAAGAAATCAAAGCCGCGTTCGGGCATGGTTTTGAGGGCATAGCGGCGGAATAACTTATAAAAGCTATCCGACAGCAGCGAGGTGGGGAAGGGGTCTGCACGTTCACGGCGGGCAGCGATAACCACTTTATTGCCCTCGTACCAAAGCCCAAGCATGTCATGGATCAGGGCGGGCGGGTCTTGCAAATCAGCGGCAATGGCAGCGACAGCATCACCCTTCGCCTGGCTCAAGCCAGCCATGATCGCCGGGTTTGACCCAAAATTGCGCGACAGCTTGATCACTCGCATTCTAGGCTCTGATTGTGCCAGAGCGTCCAGCACCGCGAAGGAATGATCGCCGGATCCATCATCCACAAAGATAAACTCGAAGTTATCGTTCGGATTCTTGTCGGCGACCGCCTGCATCTCAAGCAATAAATCTGCCAGACTGCTGGCATTATAATAGACCGGCACGACAATCGAAAACAAGCTCATTCAACATCCTTATCATTCAAGCCAAAATGCCTCAGCAGTTGCAAGCGGCTGTGCTTGTCGATTTTTCGTGTTTCGCGGGCGGGTACGCCGGCGACAACAGTCCAGGGAGCCACATCCTTTGTCACCATGGCGCCGGGTGCTACCACAGCGCCCATACCTATTTCGATATCTGCCGCAACAGTCGCTCCGCTTCCGATCAAAGCGAAGCGCCGAACTCGCGGGCCCTTGACATTAAAGGGAATCAACCCGAAGCGTTTGAGATACACATCGTTATCGTTCACTGTGGTGACGCCGGGACCAATAAATACATCGGATTCGATTAACATATTGCCAGTGATAATCGCTCCATCAATAATCCGACTGCGTGCCTTGACTATTGTATCATACATCATCATCACTCCCCGCCCGACAACCGTTTCATCCTCCAGTCGACATCCTTCTCGAATAGATGCCAAATCCCCAATCAGAACCTTGTTGCCGATTTGCTGATGGGTGTACAGGACACAATTTGCTCCAATTATACAATCAGCACCGATGCGCACCGTGGCATCCCCACTATCAAGCGGACGGTTGATAGTGCCGGTGTACATTGGCGGTCGTCCAATTATGCTGCCTTCGAGAATTTTCGTGTTGGGGCCAACCACCACATTGGGATAGAAGGTAACATTTGCTGCCACTTCGACCCCGTGTGCCAAGGTCAGATCCCCCAGAATGACCAGGTTGGCAGCGCGGCGCACCGAGGGATGGATATTAAGTCGTGGCATCATCCCCCCAGTAATGCTGTTTATAGCGCCGATAAAAGGCGACGGTCTGGCGCAAGCCATCTTTCAGGGCGGTGCGTGGTGTCCAGCCGACAAGCCGGCGTATCTTGCTAATATCCGAATAAAAATCGCCAGGTTCCTGTGCTTTGCGTTCGGGTGAAAAGGCTGCAAATTCCCAGCGTCCCGTGCCGGCAACTTCAATCAGGGTTTCTGCCAATTCGATAAAGTTATACGGTTGGTCGATTCCCACATTCAGCACTTCGCCAATGGCTTTTGGCTCTAGCGCCGACATTAATATGGCTTCAACCGCATCGTCAATGTAGAGGAAGTCGCGCAGGATTTTGCCATCACCGAAGACCTGGATGGTTTCGTCATCCACTGCAAGCCGAACAAACCAGTTGACGACCCCGTAACGCGGATGTTTCATCTGGGCGCGGGGTCCGTAGATGTTCGTCAAGCGGAGCAATACTGCCGCAATGCCATGAACATCGTTGTAGACTTGGATAATCTTCTCGGCAGTCAGGTTGGAAATCTCGTAAATCCCCTTAGGATGGGTCGGGGCGGTTTCACTGACTGGCAGGGTGACTGCGGAACCATATTGCCCGCGTGTGCCAGTATAGATGACCTTTGCTCGTGGATTGTACCAGCGCAGTGCTTCCATCAAAACGGCAGTCCCCTTGATGTTAATGTCAATATCGGGGAAGGGGTCAGTCAAGCTCAGGATATGATCCACCTGTCCTGCCAGGTGAAAAACGTAATCTTGGGCTTGAACCAGATTATTCATCGCGGCGACATCCCGAATATCACATAAATGGATAGCAACGCGGTCGCGGACAGGTGCGATATTAAAAAGGTTGCCGGCATAACCAGGAATCATGGCGTCTACAATCGTAACATCAGCGCCGGCATCGACCAGCGCAATCGCCAAATTGCTGCCGGTGAATCCCATACCGCCAGTAATCAAGGCACGCTTGCCTTGAAAGGCGCCGCCAAAATCCATTGCGATTAGCTCCCTCTTAATTGTTGAATCGCATCGCAGACTCGGATAACTTCATCATCGGTCAACCCGATATACAGGGGCAGGGAGAGGATTTCTCGCGCTGCCTTTTCGGTCTCTGGCAGGCTTCCGGCGCCCAAGCCGAGGTCGCGGTGGGATTCTTGCAAATGAATCGGGATGGGATAATGAATCAGGCTGCCGATATGAAGCGCTTTGAGTTCTGCCATCAGTTGGTTGCGGTTGCTGTCGCGGATGACATAGAGATGATAGACATGGCAGACATTTGCCGCAACAGGTGGTGTTGTCACGACATCTTGCAGCTCGTTATTGTAAATCGCTGCGATTTCTCGGCGGGCTTGATTATAGGTATCAAGATGCTTGAGTTTGACACGCAAGATGGCTGCTTGCAGCTCATCAAGGCGGCTATTTGTCCCTCGTGATTGATGAGTATAACGGGTTGTCTGACCATAATTGCGCAATTTTCTCAGGTTATCAGCCAGCTTGGCATCGTGTGTAATGACAGCGCCGCCATCACCATAGGCGCCCAGGTTCTTGGTCGGATAAAAGCTGAATGTGCCAAAATGTCCGACAGTGCCAACCTTCTGTCCTTTGTAGGTTGCCCCGTGTGCCTGGGCACAATCTTCAATCAGGAGGAGGTCATGCGCGTCGGCAATGGATTTAAGCGCATCCAGGTCGGCGGGGCATCCGTAAAGGTGAACAACGACGATGGCGCGGGTTTTGGGGGTGATGGCTTGGTATGCTTTTTGCGGATTCAGCGTAAAGCTGTTGGGGTGAATATCCGCTAGTATCGGGGTTGCGCCGCTGCTTTCAATGGCGGTGACGGTTGCCATTGCTGTATGCGCCGCCGTAATCACCTCGTCCCCAACGCCAACACCGCCAGCTCGCAAGGCAAGCTCAATAGCGTCAGTGCCGCTTGCCACACCGATGGCAAAGGGGATGCCGTGATAATCCGCAAATTCACGCTCAAATGCCTCGACTTCCGGTCCCAGAATATACCAGCCGCTGTCCGCTACCCGTCTCATCGCTATTGCAATTTCATCCGCGTGCAGGTCATGCAAGGGTTTCAACTGGTTGAATGGAATCATGGCTACCCTTTATTTATATCGTTTAGGACAGTGCTGTGCCTTCTTCAATGCGCAGCACATCTCGTTTTCCGAAGACGATCCAAAGGCTCCACATCAGGATTGGAATGACTAGCAAGCCCGATCCCAGGAGCAAAATGCCCGATATGCCCAAGGACGAATCAATCAATACCCCAATCGTACCAGATGACAGTGCGCTGAATAGCGTGTACATCGCAAATTCAGTTGAAAAGACTCGTCCACGCACTTGATTGGGGACAATCTGCAACAGCAGCTGCGTTCCCAATACCCACACCAAACCGCCGCCGATGCCCCGCAGGAATCCTCCGGCAAGCACGATATAAAATGAAGCCAAAGTGGATGTGATGAGAAAGCCAAACAAACAGCAAGCATATCCAATCGCAATGGCCAGCCGCAGCTGTCGGCCGCGGTCTCTTGCCCAATAACGACCCAGTATGGGTCCAATCCCGGATCCAATCCCCGACGATACATACATCAAGCCAAGACTGATGCTGCCGCCATCACCGATTGGGAAGTATTGTTCGGCAGACGATACATACATCAAGCCAAGACTGATGCTGCCGCCATCACCGATTGGGAAGTATTGTTCGGCAATGGTGACTTGCACCACCTGATAAAACCCGATGACCAGCAAACCAAGGATGCCTTTGTTGATGGCAATGGTGAAGGTATCAATATGCTGGCGCAGATAGCTCAGCCCATCGACGTACTGACGTATCCCTGCCAGAATGGATTGATCAGAATCCCGCGACAAGAGCGACCGATAAGGCATCCGAAAAATAATCGCTGCGCTTAGGAAGAAGGTCATGGCGTCAATGATAAAAGCTGGATAGACCCCAACAATGCCTGAGACGATTCCGCCCAGTGCAGCGCCAAATGCCAGCATCACCGACCAAGTTGCTGATGACAGGGCGTTGGCGACGCCCAGTTCTTCGGGCTGGGTGATGTCTGGCAGTATCGAATTCCATGCCGGGAAGAAGAACCCTTGTGATGCGCTCTGGATGGTGGTCAATACATAGATTAACCAGACCTGCTGCGGTTCGCGCACCAGCACAAGCCCAAGCACAACAAACCCGCGCAGAATGTCGGTCGCTATCACGATGGTTTTGCGATTATAACGGTCGGCCACCACCCCAGCAAATGGGCTCACCAAAAAGGGCGCCAGCATACGCAGCACAAACAACCCCCCAATCGCGGCGCCAGATTGCGTCAAGGCGGCAATCAAAGAGGCGGAGGCAATCAGGTTAAACCAGTCGCCTAACAGGCTGACAATTTGACCTGACCATAAATAACGGAATGCCTTGTTTTGACGGACAAGCTGCCGATAGCTAACGTTTCTGCCTTCGCTCTGTGTCAAGATGGGCTCACAGTCTGATTCTTGGCATATTTTTGAATGCACGGATAGCTATTATATCCGCTTATTGGCTCGCAACCTATAAGAGATGCCAAATTACAGAGTAACTATTCAAATCTTTGGTGAACCTTGTAAGATTATCGGGGTTAGGTGAACGCGGGCATAAGATGACAGGCAGGAGTATGGCATGAGAGTGTTTATCGCTGGTATTGATGGCTATCTGGGCTGGCCGCTGGCAATTTATCTGACTGCTCATGGGCATGAAGTCGCGGGTGCGGATTTGATGCTGCGGCGCAAATGGGTAGATGAAGTGGGCGGCACAAGCGCCATACCGATTGCTGACCTCCAGGTTCGCCTGCAAGCGTTTCAAGAAAAATTTAAGACAGATTTGGATTTTCGTATTGGCGATTTAACTGATTATGCCTTTGTCAAAGGCTTTTTTGAGGAATTCCAGCCGGAGGCAGTTGTTCATCTGGGTCAAATGCCCTCGGCAGCCTATTCGATGATGGATCAGGCGCATTGTGTTTGGACCCAGCAAAACAATATCATCAACAATCTGAATTTGCTGTGGGCAATCAAAGAAGTTGTGCCGCAAGCGCATCTGGTCAAGCTGGGTACGATGGGCGAATACGGGACACCTAATGTCGATATTCCCGAAGGCTTCTTTGAAGTTGAATTTCGGGGGCGCCGAGATCGCTTGCCCTTTCCGCGTCAGGCGGGCAGCTGGTATCATCAGAGCAAGGTTCATGACTCGCATAATACGCATTTTGCCTCGAAAATGTGGGGGTTGCGGGCGACTGATATTATGCAAGGGGTGGTCTTTGGGAATCAGATTGAAGAGATGGACGGTGACAAGCGCCTCCGCAGCCGTCTTGATTTCGATCAATGTTTTGGCACGGCGGTCAATCGCTTTTGCTGTCAGGCGGTGATTGGTCATCCTTTAACCCTGTTTGGGCTTGGCAAACAGAAGCGAGGTTTCTTGCCGCTGGTGGATTCGATGACTTGTCTGCGTCTGGCGGTCGAAAATCCGCCAGAGCCGGGCGAATTCCGCGTGTTTAATCAATTTGAGAATGCCTATAGCATCACCGAATTGGCGGATATGGTCAAAGCAGTGGGCGAAGAGATTGGCTTGGCTGTCGCTATCAGGCGTTATGATAATCCGCGCATCGAACTGGAAGACCATTATTACAATCCAGACCGTCAGCATTTGATTGACCTGGGCTATAAACCGACCTGTGACATCCAATCTGTGATGAAGCAAATCATGCTTGACCTGCTGGACAACAAAGACCGTATTGAAGCTCATATTGATGTGCTGATTCCCGATATTCGCTGGGACAGCAGCCGCAAAAGGTCAGAGGTTATTGGGTGAACTCGAAGATAAACTTGAATTTGCAACTGTTGACACAAACCCTCAAGGTAACCCTGCTGACCTGTCTGATATTGGTGGTGTTCGCCCTCTTTGTATATGCCATTCAAGTAACATCGAACCTGACCGATTTTATATTCTTTCTTCTCGGATTTTCTGGAGTTGTGCTTACTGGGGTACTTGCCCTGTATTATGTCCACACCAATGATCTCAATAAGCCTTTTCCATTGTGGCTGATAGCCTTTGCTCTAGTGCTGATATTGGGGCTACCCAATTATAAATCATTGGTAACAGAATTGCTGTTGATACTTATAAGCCTGTTGAGACATCCTTACTGGCAATTGTTTGGCATCATCTTAGCTCTGGTTGTTTTTATCCCTCTGATTGTTCAGGCACTGTCGTACGGTCTGAGAAACAGGCTCACTCCTGACTTCATCGTTATTGGTGGTTTTTTTCTATTCGTGTTTTTGTTGTATCTACCCTTCGGATTTGAAAGCATCGGACATTGGGAAGAGTGGATATTCAATGCTTATTGGGAAGACGGAAATACGAGATACCACGAGGAATTGATTTCTCGCTTCTGGGCACTGTTACCGCATTCTTTGGCATATATCATTAGTTCGGAATCCTTTATCGGCTATCACCTGATCAATTTCTTGATGTTCTGGGGCAAGCTCGTTTTGTTATATGGTATTTTGTGTCAAATCAAAATCCTCCCCCGCTTATATGCCTTTCTGATAACAATGCTGTTTATGGTTTATCCAGTAAATTCTGGTTTGATGTTACTGCGGTCGTTGCCGATGCAGTTCAGCATGATCTCGCTTTTAGCGGCCGTTTATCTGGTATTGGATTATCAGAAGAATCCGACACGTTTGCGTTTGCTGGGCATCTGGTTGGGATTGATTTTCAACGTCGCATCCAATGAATCTGCTTATATCATCATCTTGGTCATCCCGCTATCATGGTTATTACTCAGCCGTCGGTTAAGCTGGAGAAACTTCAATCTGACTGCCATTTGGTACTTGTTCCCGGCTTTCAAAATTGCTTACATGATGTTGCTATTATCTACCAACCAGACTTTCTACATGAGTGATTTGTTCGGCAATGCCTCGGATGGTGTTGCGCCAGATGTATTTAATACATTCCTTCGCGTGATGAGCAATGTCTATCGCCATACTCTTGCTGATGGCTGGCAGGATGCCTTGACTGCGCTAGATCAGAATGCCTGGCTTGCACTGACAATCGCCATGCTCGCCCTTGTCAGTGGCGTTGCCTGGTATTTGGCACACAGTAAAGATATTGACACATTCCTATCTGTACGACAAATCGGCATTTTACTGATAAGTGGCTTGTTGTTTATCATGCCGTCGGTGGGTGTGCTGATATGGTTAGAGCGGCACAACAGTGGCTTGTGGCGGATGTATTTTTATGTGCCGATTGGGGCTGCGATTGCGGTATTTAGTCTAATTGCCCTGTTGGCGGTGCCGATTGCACGTCCCCGATATCGTAATGTCACCATTGTCGTACTCTGCCTAATCCTGATGTTTCCGGCGTTATCACGCCTGATACTGCAACATGAGCAATTCGTAACCAGTGCGAACAACAAAGCGATCATATTACACGATATATTAGAAATCGCACCGCAACTAGAACCTGATACGCATCTCATAATAGCAGCCCAAATGACCGAAGAGCAACTCGAAGCATTGGGTATCTCTGAATTGATTAAGATTTATGTGATTCATAGTGCATTTCATGTCCTCTATCAAGACCATGCCCCACCAGCACATTCGCAGTTTTGCTTTAGAGAATTAAATTGGGTATGTTCTCGTCCACATGTTTCAATCGAACCGCATCTACAGAATACCTTGCTGTTCAAGATTAACAAGGATTTGTCAGTTGAGCTGGTTGAGCAGCCGTCTGTCTACTTTGGTTTTGAAAGTGACCCGACGTATGATGCAAATCAACTGTATAATCCCGACGCCCCACTGCCACCACGGGCGGCTACCATGCTTGGCTCGATACAGCGAGAATGACCTCATCCCGAAACAGCTTATTCGTAACTTAATCAATCTGTGTTATAACCGACACTAAGCGACAAATAAAAGGACGATGGCCATGGCGAGAAAGCCGATTGTGCTGATTGTATTGGATGGCTGGGGGATGCGGGCGGCTGAACACGGCAACGCCGTCCAGCAGGGCAATACCCCCAACTTCGACAACTGGATGAAAACCCGCGAACGGGCAATTGTTCATACCTCGGGCGAACAGGTCGGACTGGTGCCCAGGCAGATGGGCAATTCCGAAGTCGGGCATCTGAATCTGGGAGCCGGGCGGATTGTCTATCAGGATATTTCACGGATTGCCAATGCGATTGAAGACGGGACACTCGCTCAGATTACTATCTTGCAGGATGCGCTTCAATATATCTATAAGAATGACAAAAAGCTGCATCTCATCGGCTTGTTGGGGAATGGTGGCGTGCACAGCCACGCTGACCATCTGTATGCGCTGATGGACATCGCCAAGACAAGTGGCATCAATCCCGTTTTGCATCTGATTACCGATGGGCGCGATACGCCCACTCAAGCGGGCATTGAATTCTGTCGGGCATTGCTGGAGAAGATTGAAGCTGATGGCAATGGACGCATCGGGTCAGTCAGTGGGCGCTATTATGCTATGGACCGCGACAAGCGCTGGGCGCGTACCCACCAGGCTTATGAAGCGATGGCATTCCGCATAAGTGAGCAAACCGCCCCCGACGCGCTGACTGCGATTCAGGGTTCTTATGACCGGGGCGTGACGGACGAATTCATTGCTCCAACCGTCATCGGCGACGATGAGAGCCTGGGGATTGAGGGGGGTGATGTGCTGCTCTGTTACAATTTCCGTGCCGACCGAATGCGTCAGCTGGCGCAGGCTTTTGTGCAGAGCGATTTTGAAGCTGTGGATGTTTTCCAGCAAATTGATGATTTGCGACTGATGACGATGACCGAATACATGGCGGGTCTGACGGACAAGATTCTGTTTCCGATAGAATTGTTGCGCAATACGCTGGCAGAGACGCTTAGCAAGGCAGGCAAAACGCAATATCACACCGCCGAGACAGAAAAATACCCGCATGTTACCTTCTTTTTCAATGGGCGCAACGAAGCCCCCTTTGCTGGCGAAACCCGCAAGATTGTGCCTTCGCCCCAAGTCGCTACCTATGACTTGAAGCCAGAAATGAGCGCAAAGGAACTCACTGCGGAAACCCTCAAGCGTCTCCGCCAGGCAGACGATGATTTTATCCTGGTCAACTTTGCCAATCCCGATATGGTTGGGCATACCGGCTCGCTAAGTGCGGCGGTTAAGGCAGTGGAAGCGGTTGACGATTGTGCCGGCAAGCTGGTGGACGCGGCGCTGGAGAAAGGCGGCGTCGCTATTGTCACAGCCGACCACGGCAATTGTGAACGCATGATTGACGCGACAACCGGCGAGCCGCATACCTATCATACGGTGGGGCCGGTCGCGCTGTTTGTCCTTGACGTCAGGAACTATTATGACCTGCATAGCTGGGGACGTCTGGCGGATGTCGCGCCGACAGTGCTGGAATTGATGGCGATTGCGCCACCAGCTGAGATGACCGGCAAGAGCCTGATCCGTGCCGTGCGGGAGTTGTAAATGTGGAAAGCTGGCCTGATGAATCGACAAGAGGCCCTGCAAGCAGTCAAGGACAAGCCCGACATCTCGGTACTGATTATTGGCGCGGGGGTCAATGGGATTGGGACATTCCGCGATTTGGCCTTGCAGGGGGTGGATGCGCTGCTGGTGGATCGTGGCGATTTCGGCTCGGGTGCGAGCGCCGCTTCCTCACACATGCTGCACGGAGGACTCCGCTATCTGGAAAATGGGGAATTCGGCTTGGTGAAAGAAGCGCTGCACGAGCGCAACCGAATGCTGAATAATGCCCCGCATTATGCCAAACCCCTGCGCACGACCATTCCCGTTTTCCGTTGGTTTTCGGGCTTGTGGAACGCGCCGCTGAAATTCTTCAATTTGCTGAATCATCCGACAGAACGGGGCGCTATTGTCATCAAACTGGGGCTGATGCTTTACGAGTCGTTTGTCCGCGCTCATCAGAAGATGCCAAGCCATGAGTTCAGATGGCGGTCGGCGGCGCTGGGTGAATATCCTCAACTGAATCCGGAGATTGTCTGTGCGGCAACCTATTATGATGCTTGGATGCCTTATCCCGAGCGCATCTGCCTGGAAATGGTGTTGGATGCTGAGGCAAGCCACCGAGATTGCCATGCCCTGAATTATGTCCGTGCTGTAGCTGGCGATGATGAATCGGTGACACTCCAAGATGAATTCACTGGCGAGACCTTCGTCGTCCGTCCCAAAGTCGTGGTTAATGCTGCGGGCGCCTGGATTGATTTTGTTAATCGGCATCTGGGACAGAGGCGGCAGCGATTCATCGGCGGAACAAAAGGATCGCATCTCGTCCTTGACCATCCTAATTTGCTGGCGGCTACCTGCGGCAGCGAAATTTTCTTCGAGAATGATGATGGTCGGGTTGTGCTGATTTTCCCGTATTTGGGGCGGGTCATGGTCGGCACGACCGATATTCGTATCGAAAATCCCGATGATGCCGTGTCGTCCGAAGCTGAAACGGATTATCTTTTGAGCATGATTGACAAGGTATTCCCGACGATTCAAGTTGACCGCTCACATATTGTTTTCAGCTTCGCTGGTGTGCGGCCGCTCCCCTACAGCGAAGGCGGCATGACGGGGCAAATCAGCCGTGACCACAGCATCCAAACAATTCCCGCTAGCCATAGCCTCAAATATCCGATTCATTGCCTGGTCGGGGGCAAATGGACAACCTTCCGCGCCTTTGCTGAACAAACCACAGATCGGATTCTGGGAGATTTGGGACAGCCACGCCAGACCAGTACAAAAAATGTCTCGATTGGCGGCGGGCGCGGTTATCCACGCAGTGAAGCAGCGCGAGAAAATTGGCTGCGAAGGTTGCAAAGCACCAGCGAACTGCCGCTGGAACGTCTGCGCCAATTATTCGAGCGTTATGGCACCCGTGCCGAAGACTTTGCCGATTACATCTCGCGGGCAAACGACCAGCCACTGGCGTATTATCCGAGCTATAGCCAGCGCGAAATTGAGTTTATCCTCAAAGTGGAAAAACCCGGACGGCTGGACGATTTGGTGCTGCGCCGTTCGGTCATTGCCATGCTGGGCGATTTGAACTCCGATTTGCTGGATGAACTGGCGGAACTTGCAGCCAAGGCACTCGGCTGGTCGGCAGAGCGCAAGGGGCAGGAAATCAAGCATACCCTTGAAGTGATGCGGCATAAGCATCGGGTGGATTTGTCACCGCGAGAGCAGCTTCATTGACGCTCATTTTCAGACGGCAATATCAGCCCTAACAATTTCTGCGCGGCGACTGTAGCCGGGGTTTCGCCACGGATAACAGCCGCTTCGATTTCGGGGAGCGCTGATTGCACCGTCGGATGCTGGAAGAAAAAGGCATGGAGTTGAGTCTCGACCAGATGACGGAGCCATGCCCGCATTTGAGATTGCCGGCGCTGTTCAAAGACGCCCGAAACCTTTGTATTTTCCTCAAATGCCTGGATGACCTCCCAGATATTTTCGATGCCCTCGCCAGTTAAGCCGGAGGCAGTATAGGCGCGGGTTGTCCAACCAGGGGTTGTCGGCGTCAAAAAGTGCAGAGCGCGGTTGAACTGGGCGCGTGCTGCCTGTGCTGGGATTTTGTTATCCCCGTCTGCCTTGTTAATCAGCAGGGCATCGGCAATTTCAATCACCCCTTTTTTGATGCTCTGCAATTCATCACCGGCACCAGTAATCAACAGCAGCAGGAAGAAATCCACCATTGAGCGCACTGTGATTTCGCTTTGTCCGCTGCCGACCGTCTCGACCAGAATGACATGGTAACCGGCTGCCTCGCAGACAGCTATCGTTTCTCGGGTTGTGTTGGCAACACCGCCCAGAATACCACCGGTGGGGGAGGGGCGGATGAAGGCATTCTTACTGCGGGAGAGGCGTTCCATGCGCGTTTTATCACCGAGGATGCTCCCGTGAGTTACGCTGCTGCTGGGGTCAATCGCCAGGACGGCGACTTTGTAATCCCGTTCGCTTAGATAGATGCCCAGGGCATCAATGAAGGTGCTTTTGCCAGCGCCCGGCACACCGGTAATCCCGATGCGGATGGACTTGCCGCTATGAGGCAGCAGTTGACCCAGTAAATCCTGCGCTGCGGCGCGGTGATGGGGGGCGGCGCTTTCTATCAGGGTGATGGCGCGGGCAAGCATGGCGCGCTCCCCGGACAGCACCCCGCTAACATAGGCGGAGACATCAATGTCGCGCTTGTAGCTGTCAAGGCTCATTATCCACGCCGTTTGTCTGGTGTAGGCGCAGTCAAACGGCGATTCAATTCCTTTAGCACCTTTTGCGCCGCTACTGGAATCACAGTGCCTGGCCCGAAAATGGCCGCAGCGCCGCACTCGTAGAGATATTGATAATCCTGCGCTGGAATAACACCGCCAACCACCACCATCATATCGCTGCGTCCCAGCTTGCCCAGTTCGGCGACCAGCTGTGGCAGCAGGGTTTTGTGGCTGCCGGCCAAGGAGCTGATACCGACCACATGGACATCATTTTCGATTGCTTGCTTCGCCACCTCGGACGGGGTTTGGAACAATGGGGCGATATCGACATCAAAGCCCATATCAGCAAAGGCGGTCGCAATCACTTTGGCGCCGCGGTCATGCCCATCCTGTCCCATTTTGGCGACCATGATGCGCGGACGGCGTCCCTCGCGTAGCATAAACTCATCGGTCAGGCGCCGAACTTCGGCAACTTCCTCGTCATCACCAAACTCGCTGCGATACACCCCGGCAACCGCGCGAATGACCGCCTTGTGCCGTCCCCAAACCTTTTCCAGCGCTGCCGAAATTTCGCCATTAGTCGCCCGCGCCCGTGCTGCCTCGACTGCCAAAGCCAGCAGATTGCCCGTGCCGCTTTCGGCGCCATGTTCGAGCGCTGTGAGGGCTGCCTGTACCTTGCCCTCGTCACGTTCGGCACGCAGCTGCGCCAGTCGGGCGATTTGCGCTTCACGGACGGCTGTATTATCGACCTCCAGGATATTCAGGGGTTCTTCGTATGACAGACGATATTTGTTGACGCCAATCAGGGTTTCTCTGCCACTGTCGATATGTGCCTGACGGCGGGCGGCGGCTTCTTCGATGCGCATCTTGGGCAAACCAATTTCCAAGGCACGGATCATGCCACCGAGGTCTTCAATCTCTTGAATATGAGACCAAGCGCGGTGCGCCAGTTCATGGGTCAAGCTCTCAACCAGATACGAGCCGCCCCAGGGGTCAACAACATCGGTGATGCCGGTTTCGTGTTGCAGGAACAGTTGTGTATTGCGGGCGATGCGGGCGCTGAAGTCGGTAGGCAGGGCAATGGCTTCGTCAAGCGCATTCGTATGCAGCGATTGCGTATGACCGAAGACGGCAGCCATGGCTTCAATGCAAGTTCGCGCGACATTGTTGAAGGGGTCTTGTTCTTGCAAGCTCCAGCCAGATGTCTGACAATGTGTGCGCAATGCCATCGACTTGTCATTTTGGGGATTAAATTGCTTGACCAATTTTGCCCATAGCATCCGTGCTGCCCGCATTTTGGCGATCTCCATAAAGTAGTTGATGCCAATCCCCCAGAAAAAGGACAGGCGCGGGGCAAAGGAATCAATATCCAGCCCAGCCTGCAGGCCGGTTCGCAGATATTGCAGGCCGTTTGCCAGCGTGTAAGCCAGTTCGATGTCGGCAGTGGCGCCAGCTTCTTGCATGTGATAACCGCTGATGCTGATGCTGTTGAACCTGGGCATGTGGCTGGCGGTGTAAGCGAAAATATCGGCAATAATCTTCATAGAGGGGGCTGGCGGATAGATGTAGGTATTACGCACCATATACTCTTTCAGAATATCATTCTGAATCGTGCCAGTGAGTTTGTCGGGCGCAACTCCCTGCTCTTCGGCGGTGACAATATAAAATGCCAGCACAGGTAGCACCGCGCCATTCATGGTCATCGAGACCGACATTTTGTCGAGTGGAATGCCATTAAAGAGGGTTTTCATATCGAGGATGCTGTCAATCGCAACCCCGGCTTTGCCGACATCGCCTTCAACACGGGGATGGTCGGAATCGTAACCGCGATGAGTGGCCAGGTCAAAGGCGACCGATAATCCTTTTTGTCCGGCTGCCAAATTGCGGCGGTAGAAGGCATTGCTCTCTTCGGCAGTCGAGAACCCGGCATATTGTCGAATCGTCCAGGGCTTAAGGGCGTACATCGCCGGATAGGGACCGCGCAGATAAGGCGGAATGCCGGCAGTAAATCCCAGATGCTCTACCGCTTGCAGATCCGTGGCGGTGTGCAGCGCCTTGACATCAATTTGTTCCAAAGTATTCCAGATATATTCTCCTGCCGACTTTCCTGTTTGTGCTTGGATTGCCGCTTGCCAGGCTGCTTCGTTAGGCTTCGCATAGTCAGTCTGCAAACACAACTGAGTAAAATCAGGACAATCCATCATAAAACAACTCCTAATCAACCCAGTAGAACTCAACCCAAGCTTTACATTCCAACAAGACAAACACAAGGTCAACACCCTCTTTAACAACGACAGATTTAAGTATTGTAACGCAGTCCCTCATAAGAAGAAGCCAGCCAACTGATCTAAAGTGGCTCTACCTCAATTCGATCCCCAACAGCAGATTCAAAGAGGTCACACTGCAGCTGATCTCGCTCCTCAGACAAGAAGCTCTCATCAAAGTTGAGATAACGATTAATACCAACCAAAATCCCCTACTGTTTTGCCAGATCCTGGCAGCGCTACTCTGCCACTGATGTAATCTACGCCTGGATACTCCCCACTCGCAAAGCCTCAACCAAACCCTTCTGAGACTCAATCCGCTGAAATAATTTCCAAGCCAACTTCGCCAGTTGACTAGTCAATTTTTCGACATGCCAAGCACCACCAGCAGGATCAATTAAGTTAATAAGCTTAACCTCTTCCTGCAAAATTAACTGGAGATTACGAGCAATACGACGCGAGAACTCATTCGATTCACCCAAGGCAGCATTAAAAGGGGCAACCTGTAAGCTATCAACACCACCGATTGCACCCGCCATAGCTTCAGTGACAGCACGAAGCATATTAACATAAGCATCATAGCGCGCCTTATTACGGCTAGCAGTACTGACATGCAGTTTCATTTTCTGAGCAGCCGCACCACCACCAAAGGCAGCCACGATTTGCGCCCACATCATCTTGACAGCACGCAATTTAGCAACTTCCATGAAAAAGTTCTCGCCGACTCGCATAAAAAACCAAATTTTGCCGGCGACAGTATCCACATCCAGACCGCGCTGCATCATTTCTCTCACATAGGTAACAGCTGTGGCCATGGCCAGCGCCATTTCCTGAACAGCATTAGCGCCAGCATCGTGATAAACTTCTGTTCCCACAGCGATAGTATCAAGCTGGGGCGATTGTCTATCTGCCTGCCGAACGAAAGCTGCCATTTGCTCAAAGACATCAGCTACCATACTGCCAGATTGCACCAGTGTTTTTAAGGGATCATAACCCAGGCAGCCCCGAATCTGCCGCAACGCATCGCCTTTCAGATAAGCGCCCAGCAATCCGTAGAGCTTCATGGCTTCTGACTCAACTTGAATCAGAAGCGGGAATTGAGACAATTGAATATCAGCAAAAGCGACCTCTAAGTCTTCGACCCGATTCAAATGGAGCTTGCCATCCAGGTAAATTGCAGTTTGCCCGTTTGCGAGCGCATGAATAAGCGCCCGATTGAACTCTTGCGGGTCACTCACATAGAGGTCTTGAGCGATAAGCCAGGGCTGTGAGCAGTAGCCATCAGCCCGTGTCCCGCGGACATAGGGAAACTGTCCGGGAAGGGTATGATTATGGCTGATGCCAGCCAGGTCGGCCGCGTGCGCCAGCGGCTGAATCTCCAAACCTTCGTAACTGCGCTTGATAAGCCTGTCGAATGCCTTGTCGGGTAATGATGCGCGGGCTGCCGCCAGCCACTCCTCATAGCTGGAAGCCTTGAACTCACTGAACAAAGCTGTGGCGGGCTGTTTTGCCATCCTATGTCCTTTGATTGATACGGATGTCATCAATTTCTTTAATTATACCGCCTGACAGGCAAAGGCGGGTATGTCGTCTTGCTATCCCATTTGCGCTGCAATTCTGCTGATGAACCTGTCATTTCGCTCGGAATGATATATCATAAGCCAACCTATAAACAGAGGCTGCTTTGTATTTTTGAGGAGGGAATGTGTGACTGTCAATATAGGCCTTATTGGAGCAGGTCGCATTGGGCGCATCCATGCCGATACTCTAAGAGCGCGTGTTCCTAACGCGAAGGTGCTTGCCATCGCTGATATTTTCGAAGAATCCGCCAGGTCAGCAGCGGAGCAATACGGAATCGCCGATTACACAACCGACCCATCCGAATTGATTGGCAGCAGCGAGATTGATGCCATTGTTATCTGCTCATCAACGGATACCCATACTCAATTCATCACCGAATCGGCACGAGCGGGCAAACAGATTTTCTGTGAAAAGCCAATTTCCTTTGACCTAGCGGAGATTGATGCCACCCTGCAAGTGGTTGCCGACCAAGGGGTGAAGTTGCAAATTGGCTTTAATCGGCGCTTTGACCCCAATCACGTGCGACTCAAGCAAGCTATTGAGCATGGCGAAATCGGCGAACCGCATACGATGATGATTATCAGCCGCGACCCGACCCCGCCGCCGATTGAGTATATCAGGGTTTCGGGCGGTCTGATGATGGATATGATGATTCACGATTTTGATATGTGCCGCTTTTTGTTGGGAGAAGTCGAAGAAATATATGCTATGGGCGATGTCAAAGTGGATCCAGCGATTGGCGAAGCAGACGATATTGACACAGCGAAGGTCATGCTTCGCTTTGAAAATGGGGTGATTGGCACGATAGATAACAGCCGCCGTGCAGTTTATGGCTATGACCAGCGCGTGGAGGTATTCGGGAGCGGCGGCGCGGCACAGACGGGGAATTGGCATCCCAATGCGGTGACCGTCAGCGATGCCAAAAGTGTTCGGCGTGACCTTCCGATGTACTTCTTCCTGGACCGCTATATCGACAGTTATGTCTATGAAATGCTTGCCTTTGTAAATGCCCTTGAAAATGACAAAGCCGTACCAGTGAACGGCAACGACGGGCGCGTGCCGGTCGTGATGGCGCTGGCGGGGATGCGCTCCATGCGCGAGAATCGTCCGGTCAAACTGAGTGAAATCGATTGAGAGGCATGATGAATAAAGCCTATGACTCGCTGCACATGGGACGCAGTTCCATCGACCTGTATTCCAACGATATTGGCAGCCCTTTTGTCGATATTCGCAGTTATGCGGCTTACATCGGCGGTTCTCCGACCAACATCAGCGTTGGAGCGAAGCGGCTGGGGCTGCGGACAGCATTGCTCACTGCGATTGGTGACGACCCCGTAGGCGATTTTATCCTCCACTTTCTTAATAACGAAGGCGTCGAAACCCGCTTTATCCCGCGCAAATCGGAACATCGCACCAGTGCGGTTGTCCTGGGCATCGAGCCGCCCGATAAGTTCCCCTTGGTGTATTATCGTGACAATTGTGCCGATATTAACCTCAATATCGATGATGTGCTGGCGTCACCGATAAATGACTGCAAGGTTTTCCAGTTTGCCGGCACCAACCTCAGCCTGGAGCCAAGCCGAAGCGCGACTCTGTTCGCGGCGGAACTGGCGCGGCAAGCGGGCGCTACTGTCGTCTTTGATGTTGATTTCCGCCCTGACCAATGGCATGATGTCCGCGCTTTTGGCGTGGTGGCGCGGAGTGCGCTGCGGCTGGTGGATGTGGTGATTGGCACTAACGACGAAATCAACGCTACCATGCTGAGCGAGGTATCACAGATGCGTTTAAGCCACTCCCAAGTATCTGATACCAAGGTCGAAGGTGACACCCAATCCGCCATCGCTTTTATGCTAAGCCTAGGACCGCAAGCCGTCATAGAGAAAATTGGAGCGGAAGGAGCGCGGATTCATCTCCGTGATGGCGAGGTGATTGATGCCCCTGGCTTTCCGGTGGAAGTAACCAATATCCTGGGCGCTGGGGATGCCTTTGGCGGCGGCTTCCTTTATGGTTTGGTCAAGGGCTGGGGCTGGTACAAGTCGGCAAGATTGGGCAATGCCTGCGGCGCGATTGTCGTTACAGAACACGGCTGTGCCAATTTCATGCCAACCTTGTCCGAGGTTGAGGCATTTGTTGAGCCTTATGGCGGGCTGGAATAATTCACGGTTGAATAAAGGTTTTTTATCAGGGAGGGCCACAGGAAATGAAATATACATCTGAAACCATGCTGGTAAAGTCCAAGGACAAGGGCAAATCGGGGATATTTGCCGAGATTAGCGCCGAGCGAGCGGGTTGGGATTATCTGAATATGGCGGCGATGCGCCTGCACAAGGGCGAAAGTTTTAGCGTCCAAACCCGCGACCACGAAAACGCGACTGTGATTCTGGGCGGTGTCTGCAACATCATCACCAGCGATGGCGAATACAGGCAGGTCGGGCGGCGACCAAACGTCTTCAGTGGGATGCCGTATGCCTTGTATCTATCCCGTAACAAGGAATTTGAAATCACGGCCTTGAGCGAACAGCTGGAATTTGCGTCCTGCTGGGTGCCGACCGACCAGGATTTCCCGACACAGTTAGTTACCCCGGCGATGAGCCCGATAGAATTGCGCGGTGGCGGCAATGCCTCGCGTCAAATTAACGGCATTCTGCCACCGGGGTTTAACTGTCATCGGATTGTGGCGGTGGAGGTGTACACGCCTTCAGGGAATTGGTCAAGCTATCCGCCACATAAACATGATGTGCATGTGGAAGATGAAGCTGGCAATGTGCTCGAAGCCGACCTGGAAGAGATTTATTTTTATAAACTGGATCATCCAGGTGGATATGCCTATCAGCGTGTTTATAACGATGACCGCAGCATTGACGGGGTGATGATGGCAGAAAATCACGATATGGTTTTAGTGCCAGAGGGCTATCATCCGGTGGTGAGCGCCCACGGTTATACGACCTATTATCTCAACTTTTTAGCTGGCTCAGCGCAATCGCTGGCGAACAGTGATGACCCCGCTTATGCCTGGGTACAGGGGACGTGGACGTTCAAAGACCCGCGCCTGCCGATTGTGCATCACGGCATGGAGGGGTAGGTATGCGGATAACAAAGGTGTCAGTGAAAAAGCTGTTCGGGATGTTCGACCATGACATTCCCTTGAATCAGGACTCACGCATCACGATCATTCATGGTCCAAATGGCATCGGAAAGACTGTCCTGCTCAATATGATACATGGCTTGTTCCATTATGACTATGAGTTGATTAGACGGACTCCGTTTGAGCAATTTTGCGTTGAGTTCGAGAATGGCGAATCTATCACTATCGAGAAATCAGAAGACGATAACAATCTCTTAATTCAATTCTGCGATGATACTGATTCAATACACCCACCTTTCCAACCAGAGGTAATACAACCGGATGATCTAAATGAGGCCGTGGAAAATCTCTTACCCGATTTAAGACGAATAGAACGAGAAGGGAAATCTTATTGGGCGGATGAAGAAACAGTAGACTCTTATGTCTCAGTCGGCTTAGTTCCACTCGAAGGATACTACAGTGCAGAAAACATTTTCTCCGATTACCCACAGCTTCACACATACCTATATGGTGAGACACCGGAATGGTTTATGCATACCCTCAAGGAAACCAGAACTAAATCAATTCATACAGAACGACTGCGGACTGAGTTTTTCTATAACTCTCCCTTGCATACACTTATCGATAGATACGAAACCGACGACATCTATATGTCAAACCCTCCTGCCGTGAGGCTACTCTCTCATATTTTCGGAGTTACTGTTGAGGAGTCTTTTCTCCTCGTAGAGTTCGAAAAATTGGAGAAATTAAATGAATTGGCTGAGGCAGAAGCGGAGATTGAGATAGATGGCATTCTCGATGCTTCAATGGCAAATACCCGTCTCTCGGAACGGCGCAAAGAACTGGAGGCGATGCGTCAAGAATTTGAAAATAAATATCAAGATGACGACGGTTATCTTCGCTTTCAAGGAGTATTGCTTTTCCAAGACATTATTAACGAACGCTTCCTGTTCAAGTCATTGGAGCTAAGCGATGAATTCAAGTTTACAGCGGATGATGGCAGTGATGTTCCCTTGTCAGCATTGTCATCCGGAGAACAGCATCTCCTCGTTCTGTATTGTGAACTCTTTGACTTCTGGGAAATTGAACCCGCTACTTTGGTCATGATTGATGAACCCGAATTGTCGATGAATATCGTATGGCAGCGCCGTTTCTTGAACGATCTGCAACGGATAATTAAGTTGAGGAAGTTCGATGTACTCATTGCAACCCATTCTCCGCAGATTATTCACGACAAATGGGACTGGATGGTAGCTTTGAGCGAGCCAGAAGGTGATTAATGATGCCGGGCTTGGAATGTACTGCCTATGAAATTGTCAGCGAATTCATCCTGGCGCGAAATACTAACAAGAGCCAGACCTTTGTTATGGTAGAGGGGAGAACTGACCGCGCGTTGTGGGTGGAATATATGACAGCCTGCGCCCTGTTCCCTGCAAGAGGCAAAAATATCATAATTGAGGCGCTTAAATACCGTATGCTGCGCGGATTGCCAGGTATTGCGGGCATCGTTGATTTGGATTATTGGCTCATTTCCCAATCGGACGAACTGGGCACAGAGAATCTGCTCTATGATAACTGTTGCCCAGATATGGAATTGATATTATTGAGTTCGCCAGCGCTGAAGAAAGTCTTGCGGAATACTTTCCATAATTATGAGGTTGAAAACATACACAGGTTTGCGGAGAAACTGAAAAAAGAGGCGCTGCGCCTAGCGATAGAATTTGGTTACTTTCGCTTGCTTAACCATAACGAGGATTATAGGCTTAGGCTCAATGAGATTCCTTTTGATCAGGTTATTGATAATAATAGACTGGAACTCGATCGAGAGTGGGCCGCGAAAAGGCTAACGGAAGACAAAAGAGGGATTTCAAGTGAAGAATTGCTGCAAGAAGTTGATGAACTGAGAGAGAAATATCCGCCAGATAATATCCAGTTGTGTCGAGGCAAGGATGTCATATCCATCATGGCACACATTCTGCCGACTCTCTTCAAATCGGAATTCGGGGAAGATTTGCCTCAAAGCACAGAAACGTTCCACGAAAAGGAACTGTCTAAAAATTTGCGCATGGCTTACGAATTCGGATATTTTAAGGAAACATCATTATTCAGTTGCATCCGCAAATGGGAATCCGACAACAGCCCCTTTCGCATCATCAGAGATTAGTTTGAAAGAGGACAGAATGATGACTACCCAAAGACTCACGATGGCGCAGGCATTGGTCAAATACCTATCCCGGCAATATGTCGCCCGTGATGGGCAGGAAAACCGCTTCTTTGCAGGCATGTGGGGCATCTTCGGGCATGGGAATGTTGCCGGGGTGGGGCAGGCCTTGCAGCAATTCGCGCCAGCGATGCGCTATTATCAGAGCCGCAACGAACAGGCGCATGTCCTGGCAGCCGTTGCCTATGCCAAACATAAAAATCGCTTGGCGACCTTTGCCTGCACCTCGTCCATCGGTCCGGGCGCATCCAATATGCTGACGGGGGCAGCTGTGGCAACGGTCAACCGCATCCCAGTATTGCTTTTGCCCGGCGATATTTTTGCCGAACGGATTCAGGCGCCGGTATTGCAGCAGGTCGAAAACGAACATTCACAAGATTTCAGCGTCAATGACTGTTTCAAGCCAGTCTCTCGTTATTGGGACCGCATCAACCGCCCCGAACAGCTAATTACCGCCCTGCCTGAAGCGATGCGGGTATTAAGCTCACCAGCAGATACGGGCGCCGTCACCCTGTGCTTGCCGCAGGATGTGCAGGCGGAGGCATACGACTATCCGACCGCCTTGTTTGAGAAGCGTGTCTGGCAGATTCCGCGCAATCGTCCCGACCTGTCGGCTCTGGAACGCGCCAGCGAGTGGATTCAGATGAGCCGTCAGCCGATTATCATTGCTGGCGGCGGCGTGCATTACAGTCAGGCATATACTGCACTTAAGACCTTCGCAAGCCGAACTGGCATCCCCGTAGGCGAAACACAGGCGGGCAAAGGCGCCCTCAACTATGACCATCCACTGAACCTGGGCGCCATCGGCGTCACTGGCACCGAAGGCGCGAATATCCTGGCACGGGAAGCTGATTTAGTGATTGGAATTGGCACGCGCTATAGTGATTTTACCAGCGCATCCAAAACAGCTTTTGCTAATGAGGCGGTGCGCTTCATCAATATCAATGTGGCCGAGTTTGATGCTTACAAGCACTCGGCGCTGCCACTGGTGGGTGATGCCAAAGTGACCTTGGAAGAACTCCTTGAACGGCTGGAGGGTTATGCCAGCGACTCCAATTATCAGGAACGCGCCCACACTTACAATTTATCTTGGGATGCCGAAGTGCATCGCATTTACAATCTGGAGCATGAACCGCTATTGAGCCAGGGCGAGGTGATTGGCATGGTCAATACTCTCTCAGCGGCGGGGGATACGGTCTTGTGCGCGGCTGGCAGTTTGCCCGGCGATTTGCACAAGCTATGGCGCACCCGCAATCCCAAAGGCTATCACCTCGAATATGGCTACTCGACGATGGGTTACGAAATTGCTGGCGGCTTGGGCGTTAAGATGGCGGCCCCTGACCGCGAAGTCTGGGTGATGGTGGGTGACGGTTCGTTTCTGATGATGCACACCGAAATTGTTACGATGGTGCAAGAGGGCATCAAGGTCAACATCATTGTCCTCGACAATCACGGTTTTGCCAGCATCGGCGGTTTATCCAAGAGTGTAGGAAGTGATGGTTTCGGGACGAAATATCGCTTCCGCAGCGAATCCGGTCATCTTGATGGCGACACGCTGCCGATTGACTTCGCCAAAAATTGCGAGAGCCTCGGCGCTTATGTCATCCGCGCGATGAACCGTGAAGAACTTGCCCTCGCTATCCAAGAAGCAAAAACCATCAAAAATCGTCCGGTCTGCATCGTTACTGAAGTGGACCGCCGCCAGCGCGTTGACGGTTATGAATCCTGGTGGGATGTTCCGGTGGCCGAAACCTCGGATAATCCGGCGGTGCAAGCGGCACGCAAGAATTATGAGGCTGATAAAAAACGCGAAAGCTATTATTAAATCAGGGATGCAAATATGACCCAGGCATTAAAAGTCGGGCTGATTGGCTGTGGCAATGTGGTCAGCTATGGGCATCGCCCGGCATTGACAGCCCTTGATGATGTCGAATTGCTAGGATTAGCTGATATTACTCCGGCGCGGCGAGAAATCGGTCAGGCATGGTTCGGCCTTCGGGATGAGCAGCTTTTCGACGATTACAGGTCACTGCTGGCAATCGGTGAAATAGACGCCGTGGCAGTTACGGTGCCCCAGCAGCATCGGCGGCAGATTGTGCTGGATACCCTGGCTGCTGGCAAGCATGTCCTCAGCGAAAAGCCTGTCAGCAATGTGCCAGCCATCGCTGCTGAACTCATTCAAGCGGCGCAGGTGGCAGGCCTAAAACTAGCGATGGTGCATAATTATCACTTTTTGCCAGAATATCGACAAATTAAAGAGATGCTGCTGAGGGGTTTAGTCGGGGATATTCGCGTTGTCATGCTGCACTTTTTGGGCGTGATTGATTATCCGGGCGCGGCTGAATATCAAGCGGATTGGCGACATACGCTGGCGGCGGGCGGCGGCGTGCTAATGGATATGATTCACGCGGTTTATCTGGCTGAATGGCTGGTGGGGGAAGCAGCGCAACAGGTAATGGCATTTGTCGATGCGCCGGAATATGCTCATCGCCAGCCAGTGGTCGAAGATTTGGCATTGCTGCAAATCGCCTTCCCCAGCGCCTATGCCTCGATTCACATGGCTTGGGGCGAGGGGGTCGGCGGCGTGGATATTAGCGGCAGTGAGGGGCAGATTCGGATGCGCTACAAAGATTATCAGACCAGCGGGTTCAATCAGGCGATTGAACTCTATAGCATCAACCGCAACTGGCAGCGCAGCGACCATGTCATTGCCAATCTTCAGCACCATCAGGACAACGTCGGACGTTCATTCACACAGTTATGGGCGGATTTCCGCGATGCCATCCGCCAAAATCGTGAGCCAATTGCGCCTGCTACCGCCGGGAAACGCGCCCTCGAAATTGCCTTGGGCGCCTATGTATCAGCGGTGACGGGACAGGTCGTGAGCTTGCCGCTGGACGCTGCGCATCCGGTTTATCGCAAGGGCATTAATGGCATCCGGGATTTGGTTGCCTGGGACAAAAGCAAGAGTAAAGCCGCCGGTCTGTTCGGCTTGCGCGGGAAGGGCTAGCGACATGCAAAAGGGACGCGGTCTATTGGATTGGGAAGCCTTGTCGCAGAAGGTTGCGGCTGAGGAAATCGAAACGGTGGTTGTCGCCTTTACCGATCATTTTGGACGGCTGATGGGCAAACGTTTTGATGCCGAACATTTTGTAGCTAAAACCGCACATCATGGCACTCACGCCTGCAATTATCTGCTCACAGTGGACATGGAGATGGAACCGGTACCAGGCTATCGCTTTGCCAACTGGGAACTGGGTTATGGTGATTTTCATCTGGTGCCGGATATGAGTACCCTGCGAGTCGCCAGTTGGTTGGACAAGACGGCTTTGGTGATTTGTGATGTGGAAGATGAAAAGGCTCATCAAGCGGTCACGGTTGCACCGCGTTCAATTCTGCGCCGACAACTGAAGCAGGCGCAAGGGCATGGGTATCAGGTCAATGCCGCTTCAGAACTCGAATACTATGTTTATGAGGACTCATATCGTCAAGCGCATGACAAGCGATATACCAACCTCAAGCCGATGGGCTGGTACATTGAAGACTACCATATCCTGCAAGGGACGCGGGAAGAAAAATTTACCGCCAATGCCCGTTATCATCTCAAACAGTCCGGTATTCCAGTCGAAAGCAGCAAGGGCGAATGGGGCTTGGGACAACATGAAATCAACATCCGCTATGCCGACCTGCTCACGATGGCAGACCGTCATATCATTATGAAGCAATGCCTGAAAGAAATCGCTGACAGCTTGGGTTACAGCCTGACGTTTATGGCAAAACCGAATGCAGGTCAAGCGGGTTCAAGCTGTCATATTCATCTCAGCCTCTTTGCCGGCGAAGAGAATGCCTTTGTGGGTGATAAGGCGCTAGGACCAGTTGAGGCCTCCGATTTGTTTCGCTGGTTTTTGGGCGGCTGGATGGCGCATTTGCCAGAGGTGATGGTGTTCTATGCCCCGACGGTTAATTCGTACAAACGTTATGAAGACGGATCCTGGGCGCCGACACGAATTGCCTGGAGTTATGATAATCGGACAGCGGGTTTCCGCGTGGTGGGACACGAGAACAGTCTGCGCATCGAATGCCGCGTTCCCGGTGCCGACTGCAATCCCTATCTGGCTTATGCGGCAGCGCTGGCATCAGGTCTGGATGGCATTGTCAATCGGATTGAGCCGCCGGAAATTTTCGAGGGGGATATGTATGCGGCACGTCATTTGCCACGAGTACCTGCCTCGCTGGAGCAGGCAGTGGACAGCTTTGAAGCCAGCGAGTTTGCCAAGTATGCCTTTGGCGCTGATGTCGTCGAGCATTACAGCCATTTCTTCCGTACTGAAGTCGAGAGTTTTCGGCAATCGGTGA
Organism: Aggregatilineales bacterium; assembly: GCA_965214515.1. Classification (GTDB taxonomy): domain Bacteria; phylum Chloroflexota; class Anaerolineae; order Aggregatilineales; family Phototrophicaceae; genus UBA6055. The sequence goes on along the minus strand of OZ243955.1, from coordinate 671,268 downwards.
CGGATTGGGAACGCCAACGTTATTTTGAACGCATTTAGCGTTTTCCTACAGACCAAACAGATTTACCCTGATGAAATGAGACTTGATGCGATTAAAAGATAAAGTGGCGCTTATTACCGGCGCGGGGAGCGGCATTGGTTATCAGACTGCCTTGCTGTTTGCCCAAGAGGGCGCATCCGTTGTTGTGGTGGATATTAACGATGAAGCCGGCGAAAAAACCTGTGTCGAAATTGCCAGGCAGGGGGGACGGGCGAGTTATGTTCATGCCGATGTATCCAATGCCCGCGACTGCCAAAATATGATTGCGTTTGCCGAAGCGACTTATGGCAAGCTGAACATCCTCTTCAACAATGCCGGCATCAGCCATGCCGCTGATGATGATGCCATCAATACGACCGAAGAAGTCTGGGATGTAACGATGGACATCAATGTCAAAGGGGTGTTTCTGGGCTGCAAGTATGGCATTCCGGCTTTGCAACGTGCCGGCGGCGGAAGCATCATCAATACCGCTTCCTTTGTGGCTGTGTTGGGCGCGGCGACACCCCAGCTTGCCTATACTGCCAGCAAAGGTGCGGTTCTGGCAATGTCACGGGAATTGGCGGTGATTCACGCGCAGAAGAATATCCGCGTCAATGCCCTGTGTCCCGGACCCTTGCGCACTGAATTGCTGATGAAATACCTGGACACTGACGCAAAGAAAAATCGCCGACTGGTGCATATTCCGATGGGGCGCTTTGGCGAGGCAGAAGAAATAGCCAAGGCCGCCTTGTTTCTGGCATCGGATGAATCCTCCTTTGTGACGGGGAGTACCTTCCTGGTCGATGGCGGCATTACCGCAGCCTATGTAACACCCGAATAGCCGAAAATCGAAATAGCTCTTTGGAATGCTGTCAGCCCACAGGGGACAGCCCTTTTTTGTGGCTTTATCGCACCTGTCGTATAATGGGCTGCAATGCTGACACCTTAAGGCCTGACAAGGAGGGCTTATGCTGCGCGGTCTGATGATGGATTATCCCCTGACGCTGGATTGCATCCTCGAACATGCCAACCGCATGTATCCCCACAAGAAAATCAAGACGAAATTACCGGACGGCTCGCTGCACGAATATCGCTATGCCGATTTGTACCAGCGCGTCAAACGTCTCGGCAACCTGCTGGAATCGCTGGGCGTCGAGACGGGAGACCGCGTAGCGACCTTTGCCTGGAACAGCTTTGAGCATCTGGAGTTCTACTTTGGCATTCCCGGGGCGGGCGCGGTCTGTCATACCTTAAATATCCGCCTGTCGCCTGAGCAGCTGGTTTATATCATCAATCATGCCGAAGATAAAGTGATTTTTATTGACGGGACGCTCCTACCACTGATTGAACCCATCGCCGCACGGCTGCACTCGGTCGAGCATTTTGTTATTTACAACATCTCCAAAGATGCTGACATCAGCCTGCCCAATGTGTCCTGGTACGAAGACCTGATGGCGGCTGCCAGTGATGAGTATGAATGGCGCTGCACTGAAGAGAATATGGCGATGGGCTTGTGTTATACCAGTGGGACAACCGGTATGCCCAAGGGGGTTTTGTACAGTCATCGCTCCATGACATTGCATAGCTTTGCAGTCTTAGCAGCCGTTGCCTTGGGCATCACCGAGAAGGATGTTGTCTTGCCGGTGGTGCCGCAGTTTCATGCGATGGCCTGGGGATTGCCTTATGCCTGTACCTGGGTGGGCGCAACGATGCTGATGCCCGGGCCGCATCTGAAACCGAGACCGCTGGCAGATATGATTGAAACCGAGCGGGTATCGATTGCCGCTGGCGTCCCGACTATCTGGAATGGCTTGTATCACGAACTCAGGCAGCATCCGCGCGATATTTCCTGCATCACACAACTGGTCGTAGGTGGCTCAGCGATGCCGCGCGGCTTGATTGAGGGTTATGAAAAAGAACTGGGTGTCAAGGTCGTTCATGCCTGGGGGATGACGGAAATGTCGCCCATTGGCAGTGTCTCGAGATTGCAAGCGCAGCATCAGCATCTCGATGATGCCAGCCGCTGGGATATTAAAGCCAAACAGGGATATTTTGTGCCGGGGGTGGACGCGCGGATTGTGAATCAGGAAGGGAAGGAACTGCCTTGGGATGGCGCAACAATGGGCGAACTGCAAGTGCGGGGTTTATGGATTGCCGCTCAGTATTACAAGCACGACAAGCACCCCGAACACTTCACCGAGGATGGCTGGTTTCGCACTGGGGATGTTGTCACCATTGACAGCCAGGGCTATATGTCCATTACAGACCGCACCAAAGATCTGGTAAAAAGCGGTGGCGAGTGGATTTCTTCGGTTGACCTGGAAAATGCGCTGATGTCGCATCCTGATGTGATTGAGGCGGCGGTGATTGCCATCCCTGATGAACGCTGGGGCGAGCGCCCGCTTGCAGTGGTTGTCCCTTTGGCAGCTGGCTTCAATGTGCCGCGATTAAATCAATATCTGCTGAAGCAGTTCCCGAAATTCTGGCTGCCTGACGAATATGTGATTGTTGAGGACATTCCAAAAACCAGCGTGGGCAAACTGGACAAAAAAGTGCTGCGCAAGATGTATGCTGAAGGGAGATTGGCTCAAGCCTGAAGGGAGATGGCAAACTAGATTATGAAAATTACAGGAATCCGCTCTACATTGTTTGAACACAAAATGGCACGCTCAATCGGGGATGCCAATAATCCCCGTGGGCGAGGGCAGTACGCCGCGCTGGCTGTTTTTCTGGATACTGACGAGGGGCTGACGGGGGTATCGCTTGGCAATCCGACAATGCGCGGTCATATCCACAGTATGGCAGACAATCTGCTGATGGGCCGTGACCCGCGCGGTGTGGTTGGCTTATGGCAGCGCATGGCGGACTTCGCCTTCAAGGGCGGCAATCGCGGTTACGTCACCGATGTGATTTCGGCGCTTGATATTGCCCTGTGGGACCTCAAGGCAAAGCACCATAACGAACCCCTGTGGAAGACCCTGGGCGCATCCAGCCGCTATGTCAAGGCATACGCCAGTGGGATTGACTTGTCGCTGAGTGATGATGAAATCCGCAGTTTTTATGAGGCGCAGGCGGCACGTGGCATCTCGATTGGCAAGCTGAAGGTCGGCTTAGATCGTGAGGCGGATTTGCGGCGCATCGGGATAATGAAGGCGGCGCTGGCGACATCGGGAAAACCCCCGATTATTCTGATTGATTCCAATGAGTATTGGTCGCCCAAACAAGCCATCCAGCATATCCGCTTTTTCGAGCGTCATCACGATATTTTCTGGGCAGAGGAGCCAGCGCGGCGCTGGGATTACAGCGGTTTGCGGCGCGTCTCGCAGAATGTGAATGCTGCGGTTGCGACGGGTGAAAATCTGGACGATGCCAGTGAGTTTCGCGCATTGATTGCCCATGAGGCTGCCGATGTCCTGCAAATTGGCGTAGGGACGGGCGGGATTACCGGCGCCATGCGGGTGGCGCAGATGGCAGATGGTTTTGATTTGCCGGTCTCGGTGATGAACTGCCCCGGCAATTTCATGGCGCATTTTGCTGCTGTTTTGCCCAATCATATTTGGATGGAAGTCGTAGATGCCGGGCGCGATTTTGTCTTTGACCATGACAGCAAGGTCGAAGGGAGCTGGATTATCCTCGGCGACCGTCCCGGCAACGGCATTCAGTTCGACCAAGAAAAACTGGCGCAATATCGCGTGACCCATCGCTCGCCTGCGGCTACCCCCAGCCCTTGGGGACGGCGGCGTGGCGGCGGTTTGCATATTGTGCCTGAAGGCGAGCCAGAAGAGGTGGGACAGGAATAGAACCTGCCGCAGGCCTCCTCTTGCCGTGCTAAAGCGACTTAATCAAGTCCGCCTTTCGGGTATACCAGTCGTGATTGCGCTCGTAAGCATAAGCAATCCGAAAGAGCATTGCCTCGTCAAAGGGGTGCCCGGTGAGTTGGAAGCCAAATGGCAATCCAGCCTCCGTTATCCCACAAGGCACACTTAGCGCTGGCTGACCCGCCAGGTTCGCGTTAAAGGTATGATGGCACATGGACCCGACCGGTGTCTCGGTGTAACCATCCTGACGCAGTGTGTTCAAGTCGGCAAGGGGAACGGTGGTTATCGGCATCGTGGGCCAAATCATGGCATCCAGCCGATGCTCTACAAAGGTCCGTTTAAGCGCATGACGATAAAGCGACCGCGCCTGCTGAGCAGCAATATAATGCGTTGCTGGAATCAACTCGCCCAGTTGAATCATGGTGCGGGTTGCGGGGTCATACTTGTCGCCGTGTTCACGGATGAGCTTGCGATGATAGGCGCTGCCTTCTGCCAGGACAATCGTGAACACGGCGTCTTGTGTTATCTCCAGTTCGGGGATGCGCACCTCGACGATTTCGACGCCTTGTTCCTGATATTCCAAAATGACATATTCGACCCTTGCGCGGATGTCATCGGTCAGCCCCTCATAAAAAAAGTAGTCGCGCTCGACGCCAATGCGCAGGCCAGCGACCCCCGCTTCAAGCTCGGCGCAATAATCAGCTACCGGTTGAGCCGCGCTGGTGGGGTCTTTGGGGTCGTAGCCAGCCATACCCTGCAATAACAAGGCATTGTCTTTGACAGTGCGTGTCAAGGGTCCGACATGATCCAGCGACCATGCCACTGGCACAACACCGTAAATACTGACGCGCCCGTAGCTGGGCTTTAAGCCAACCAACCCGTTGATAGATGCCGGCACACGAATCGACCCGCCAGTGTCCGTCCCCAGTGCGCCGAATGAAGAACGGCTGGTCACAGCGACGCCAGAGCCTATGCTGGAACCGCCGGGATAACAGTCCATATTCCAAGGGCTGCGGCTGGGCGGCTGATTGACGCCATAGGCAAATTCATGGCAGTGGGTTTTGCCAATCATAATTGCGCCGGCTTCCTTCAACAGCTTGACACAGGTAGCATCATCATTGGGGATAAAGCCTTCCATGACCTTCGAGCCGCTTTCGGTGACAATGCCTTGGGTATGGATATTATCTTTAATGCCAATCGGAACGCCATGCAACGCACTGCGCCGCCGACCAGCTGCCATTTCTTTATCTGCTATCTGCGCCGCCGCCAGCGCCTCATCCGCCAGCACATTGGCGTAAGCATGTACGGTAGCTTCGGTTTTTTCGATAGCGCGAAGATTGGCTTCGGTAAGCTCCAAGGCAGAAATTGAACCCTCCGCCAGCATATCGCTGACTTCGCTCAGGGAAAGTTCTGTCAGTTCACTCATTCCATGCTCCTTCCAAACTAAAGATAGGCGCTGGCACAATATCCTGCAAATCGAAAACATCGAAAGACTGAACGGCAGCCATCTGATTCATCAGCAAGGATGTCAGGATTTCGGCTTCTGCCAGCGAAACATCCAGCCCTATCTTGTTTGCCAATGCTCTGATGACTTCAGGCTCCAGCACTTCATCCGAGCTTGCTCTTCCATAACTCATAAGCTGTTTCTCCTTCAATAAACTTGCTGCATCAAAATCTTGTTTCCGCTGCCGCTGTGCTTTCATGCAATAGACAGGCAGCCTTATGCTTTGGCGCGATGGCTTGCAATCGTGGGGCTGTGATTGAACAGGATGGCATCACATGACGACAGCGTGGATGGAAATGACAGCCCGCAGGCGGATTGACCGGTGAGGGGGGCTCTCCTTTGGGCAGCTCCCAGTTGATTCGCTGTCGAGGGTCGGGCATCGGAATCGCCGAGAACAGCACCTGTGTATAAGGATGCTGTGGCGCCGCAAACAGATTTCGGGTGGGCGCTTCCTCTATAATTCTGCCGAGATACATCACCGCCACGCGGTCACTAAAATGCTGAACCACCCCCAGGTCATGGGTAATCAGTACAAATGTCAGCCGCAAATCTCGCTGTAATTCGGCAAGCAGATTGAGTGTTTGTGCCTGAACCGACACATCCAGCGAAGAGGTGGGCTCATCGGCAATAATAATCTGTGGCGACAGCGCCAGGGCAGCGGCAATCCCGACTCGCTGCCGCTGTCCACCGCTTAGCTCGGCAGGATAGGCGCGGCTGTGCGCCATCGTCAGTCCAACACGTTCGAGCAGGGCATGCACCCGTTTCTCGCGTTCCCCGCGACTGCCTTCCTGATAAATATCCAGAGGCTCGCGGATAATGCGCCCGATGGACATTCGCGGGTTGAGTGAGGCATAGGGGTCTTGCAGGATAATCTGCGCCTGACGGCGGAATGCCCGCAGCCGCGCCCGATTCATGCGGAAAATGTCTTCCCCTTTATAGAGGACGTGACCCGATGTCGGCTCCAGCAAGCGCAGCAGCAGACGGCCCAAGGTGCTTTTGCCCGAGCCAGATTCGCCAACAATCGCCAGCGTTTGACCTTCATAGACATCCAGAGACACAGCCTCAACAGCTTTGACATAAGATTTTGCGCCGCGCAAACTCGCCAGCAGTCCCGCATCCAGTGGAAAATACTTGCTTAAACCGCCAGCGCTCAAGAGAGGTATGCTGCGATTAACCCTCATAGAGGACACAAGCCACCTCCTGCTTGTCCGAAACTGTGACCTTACGCGGTGTCTGTGTCCTGCAAACCGCCTTGGCTTGGGCGCAGCGAGGATGAAAGCGACAGCCCGATGGGCGGTCTGCCAGCCCGGGCACCCGTCCTGCGATATTTTCCAGTTGACCGCGTGCAATCTGTCGATTGGGCATCGAATTCAGCAAAGCCTGTGTATAAGGATGCAGCGGATTGCTGAAAATGGAATAAACATCCCCGAACTCAACGATTTTGCCAGCATACATCACGGCAACCCGGTCACAGACTTGCGCCACGACGCCCAAATCGTGGGTAATCAAAAGGACGCCGGTCTCCTGCTCTTCCACCCACAGCTGCCGAATCAAATGCAATATCTGTGCCTGAATGGTCACATCCAGCGCGGTAGTCGGCTCATCGGCAATCAGCACTTGTGGCTGACAGGATATGGCAATCGCCAGGGCAATTCGCTGCGACATCCCCCCACTAAATTGATGCGGATAGGCATTGAGCCGTTCCTCAGCCGCCGGTATGCCAACTTGCCGCAATAACTCCAGTGCCTGCGCCCGCGCCTCCTGCGAGCCAAGCCCAAGATGTTCCTGAAGCGTTTCGATAACCTGATGACCGACTGTGAACAGCGAATCCAGAGCGGTCATTGGGTCTTGAAAAATCATTGAGAGTCGGCTGCCGCGCAGGTCTTGCAGTTCATCTTCGTCGATGGCAAGCAGATTGATGTCATCCAGCCAAACCTCGCCTTGGGTGATGCGAGCATTTTTGGCGAGCAAACGCATCAGGCTGTAAGCAACTGTCGATTTCCCACAGCCGGATTCGCCAACCAGTCCCAGGATTTCACCGCGCTGCAAATCAAAGCTAAGCTCCGAGACAGCCTCAAGCCAGCGCCCGTCTGTTTTGAATTCGGTTGTCAGATTCCGAACTGAAAGCAGGCTCATCTTCCCTTCCTGGCAGGATTCAAAACATCTTGCAAGCCATTCCCCAACAGGTTAAAGCCAAGCACAGCCATCGAAATGGCCAGACCTGGCACCATCACCATCCAGGGCGCATCAGTCATAAAGGAGCGTCCCTCGGACAGCATCAGCCCCAGCGATGGCTCTGGCGGCTGTGTGCCTAATCCGATAAAACTCAATGCCGATTCGAGCAGAATAGCAATGCCCATCAGGATAGAGGCTTGAATCAGGACAGGCGCCAAGGCGTTGGGCAGGATGTGCCACAGCATGAGCCGCAGGTGCGAGGCGCCGCGTGCGCGTGCGCCTTCTACATATAACGCATTGACAACTTCCAGGGTAGCCCCTCGCATGACGCGCGCCAGAATCGGCACATAAACGACCGCCACCGCCAAAATCATCACCGAAATATCGCGCCCGACAAAGCCCGTCAATGCCACCACCAGCACAATCGCCGGAAATGCCATCAATACATCCATCGGTCGCATAATGATATTATCCACCAAACCACCAAAATATCCTGCCAGCAAACCCAAGGTCACGCCGACTGCCAGGCCGAACCCAACTGACCCCAGCGCAACCGCCAGTGAAATCTGATACCCATAAAGCACCCGCGTAAAGATGTCGCGCCCAAAGTTATCTGTACCCAGCAGGTGGCTGCTGGAGGGCGGGCTCAAGGGCGCTGTGAAATCCATCGCCTGTGGCTGATAAGGAGCATACAAGGAGACAGTAGTGGTCATTATCACCAGCAGCGTGATAAGCGACCCGCCGACAAAAGCCGAGCGGCTTGCCGAATACAAATTCCGCAGCCTTTGGAGCAGATTCTTTTGTGGCTTGGAATAAGCGTTCATGCTTGCTCCCCCCGTATTTTGGGGTTCAGCAGCCCATACAGCACATCTGTGAACAGATTAACCACAATGAACAAAAAGGCGACGACTAGCATGGCAGCCTGCACGACTGGATAATTGCGCTCCAGCGTCGCGCTGACAATCAGGCGGCCCACCCCCGGCAGGCTGAACACCTCTTCCACAATGACCGCGCCACCCAGCAAATAACCAAACTGCAATCCAATGACGGTAATAATCGGGATGCTGGCATTTCGCAAGACATGCTGATAAACGATGAGACGCTCGCTTAAACCTTTGGCACGGAGAAATTTGACAAAATCAAGCTCCAGCACTTCCAGGACTGCCGAGCGCGTCACGCGAACCAGCACCGCCGACAAGCCGACTGCCAAGGTTAAAGCGGGTAAGAAAAACGAGCGTAAATTCCCCAGCAGGTCTTCATGCAAGCGCACATAACCCGAAGAGGGAAACAGGCGCAAGCCCAGCGCGAATGCCAGGATGAGCATAATGCCCAGCCAAAAATCGGGAATCGAGATGCCAAACAAACCCAGCAGCATCGAGCCTCTGTCGGCAATGCCGCCCGGTTTGATTGCCGCGCGGATGCCCAATGGCAGCGATATCAGAATCGCCAGGCTCAAGGCGAGCAGGGTCAACTCGATGGTCACGGGCAAACGGTCACTCAGCAGAGTGGTCACTGGCACATTGCTGCGAAAGTCTTTGCCCAAATCCCCTTGCAAGACCTTGCCCAGCCATTGAGCATATTGGAGATGAACTGGCAAATCCAGGCCCAACTCATCTCTGACAATCGCCAGTCGTTCGGGGGTTGTACGCAAGCCCAGTATGACTGCCGCCGGGTCGCCTGGGATGAGACGCAAGAGCAGAAAAATAAGGATGGAAGTTCCAAACAAGACCGGCAGCAGCAATAAAAGACGCCCGGCAACATAGCGCAGCAATCGCATTCGTCAATCCTTGATGATGACGGCAATGATGAGACTGTGAATCAGGCATCAATCCAAACGTCTTCCATTCGCAGTTCCAGCGTGGGCAGCGTCTGAACGCCCTTGACATCGGGCTGTGTCCAATAAGTTCGCTTGAAATTGACCTGAAAGACTTCCGGTGAATGCTCCTGATGCAGCCTGACGACATGATTATAGGCATGTTGCCGTGCTTCGGGATCCAGTGTGAAGCGGAATTCTTCCAGCGCTGTGTCCATTTCTGGCGAATCATCAAAGGCCGCGAAGTTCCAGGGCGATTTTGAATGTGAGAGCGGGTACAGGCAGTGTTCGCCCGGGTCTGCCGTTGCGCTCCAGTAAGTGCTGGTTATCTCGTAGTTAAGGGTAAATAACTCCTCGAACCAGCGTGCCGATTCAAAGGATTCCACATTGACCGTAATACCAGCGGGCGCAAGCTGCTGTTCCAATAATTGACCGACCAGGGGCTGAGTCGGGACTTGCGGCTGGGCTGCAAAGTTAATAGTCAGCCCATTTTCATAACCTGCCTGAGCCAGCAAGGCACGCGCCTTGTCAATATCGGGCCCGCCTTCGTAGACATTGACGCCAGAATACCAGGGATTTGAGGGCGATACGGGTTCGGCAGATGAGGTGGCTTGCCCAAACCATATCAACTGGGCGATGGCTTCGCGGTTTAATGCCCATTGCAAAGCCTGTCGGACTTCAACCTTGTCGAAGGGCGGCTTTGAGGTGTTAATCAGGAACATGTCCGGGAAGAATTCGCCATCAGGATTTGCCATAATCTCCGGATTGGCGCGAAGTTCCTGCACCCGATGGAGCGGGACTTGCTCAATCCAGTTTAACTCGCCCGTTTGCAAACCGGTGAGGCGCACCGTATCATCGGAAATGGCGCGGAAGATCACTTTGTCAAGATAGGGCTGGTTAGGCTTGAAGTATTTATCCCAACGCTCCAGCTCGATAAAATCATCTTTGACCCATTGCACGAACTTGAAGGGACCTGTGCCAATCGGCATCAGTCTGGGGTCATGTTCTTCTATCGCTTTTTGATTGACGATTTCGGCAAATGCCCCCAGTGCTTCCAGCAAGCCGCCCCAGTTGGGTTGGGTGATGATGCGGAAGGTATAGTCGTCTATCACCTCGACCCCTTCAAAGGGTGTGAAGAAAACCGCATTGGCGGCGCCTAATTCCGGATGAAAGAGTCGGTCAAAGGTATATTGGACATCACGGGCAGTGCAATGCTCATCATTGTGGAACCAGGCGTTGTCAACCAATTGAAATTCCCAGGTCTTGTCATCCAGCTGCTGCCAGGATTTTGCCAGCCCCGGCAGAATCGTATTGTCGCGACCGAGGTTGACCAATTTTGAAAAGACATTTTGATAAACTTGCATGGAAGAATATAATTCAGCAAAAGCAGGGTCCATATTCACCGGCTTGTCAATGGTGGCCGCCACCAGATTACCGCCGCTTTTTGGTGTGCCTTGCGCCAGCGAGGTCGCCAGCCGAAAACCAGGCAGCAAGGATTGCGCGAAAGCCACACCGCCAACGGTTGTAACCGCTTGTAAAAATTGCCGCCGCGATATGCGACCCTCTGTATATTTTTTAACAAAATCATGCACTTGTTCTTTTTGCAAGCTCATTATCAAACCCCCTCGTCTTGTTTTAAGGCTGGTTTTCCTGTAGTGTAGCGAACAAACATTACACTGTCAAATTTGACTGAATGCTGCTTGACAGTATCTTTGTGGTGATGTAAAGTTTAAGTGCTAGGGAACTTATGGTCAAATTCACCATGCCACCGCCACATTGCGCACTGAGACATTAACCAGGTCATCGAAGAATTCATAGTTCACTTTTAATGACTTGGATTTGCAATGGTCTAAGTGGACAGTGCCAAAACCAGTCCTATGGAGGCGCCTATGTGAATTGTTTGTCAATCAACTTAGATTTCACCTTAGTTGTAAATAAGGATTTATGATGAAAAAATTTGTAGTATTAAGCCTATTAGCTATTGCAATGATGTTGATTGCAAGTGCGCCTGTTCAAACTCAAGACGACGACTTGGTCAGCGAGGCAGGCACCGGCGAAATCCAGCTGCTCTTCTGGAACGGCTTGACCGGTCCCGATGGCGAGACCATGATCCCCATGATCGAGGACTTCGTAGCGCAAAACCCTGATGTGTCGGTGCGTATGGAGCGCCTGAATTGGACGCAGCAATACTTCCCGAAATTGCTGGCGGGTTTGGCGGCTGGCAATCCGCCGGATATCTTCTTGATGCACGAATACGAGATGACGCAATTCGCCACTATGGGCGTCTTGCGCGATCTGAGCGACGTATATTCCAGCAATGGCGGTCCCATCCCGATTGACGATGTTTCGCCAGCGATCATCGACTCGCTGACCTTCGATGGCAAGATCATGGGCGTGCCGCTGGACTTCCACGGCTACGGCGAATGGCATAACTGCGACCTGTTTGACGCGGCTGGCGTACCGTGCGACTCGCTGGCGACATCGCGTGAAGAATACCTGGATCTGGCGCAGAGGCTGACGCTCGATGGCAACGGCAACAATGCGCAGTCGCCTGACTTTGACCCGGACAACATTGTACAGTGGGGCACTTCCATATTCTGGTATCGTCCTGGCTTCCTGACGGCGCTGGCGCAGAACAGCATGACCTGGGCGGATGACATGGGTCACGCGCTGCTTGAGGATCAGGACATCATTGATACCATGCAGTGGTTCCAGGATCTTGAGTGTGAACACCATGTTGCGCCGCCGCCGGCGGGTTTTGATCGCTACCGCGCATTGTCGATCAACATGGCGATATTCAACCACGGCAGCTGGGCCTGGAACTTCGTGAGCCAGAATGTGGAAAACTGGATGGCGCTGCCGTATCCGGCATTGGGCGAAGAAGGTAACAATGCCGTTTGGGCGAGCGCGCACGTCTTCTATCTGCCGATTCAGGCGGAAGGCGAGCGGCTGGATGCCTCCAAGCGCTTCCTGGCGTATATGTCCGATGCAGGTTTAGATTGGGCGCATTCCGGTATGCCGCCGGCCCGTATCTCACAGATTGAGGGCATGGATCCGGAAGTGTATCCATCCGCTTCGGTCTTCGGCGCCAACTTGCTGGCAAACGGCGTATTTGATCGCCAGCATCGCAACTGGCTGGAAATTGAAGCGCAATACGCTGATGCGATGGCGCGCGCTTTCGAGAGCGAATGTGAAGTCTCGATGGCGGATGTCTTCCCCGAGGCGAACGCGCGCATCCAGCGCATTTTGGATCGCTACAACTAGGCGATAATCACCTGCATCGGCTCGCACCGCAAGATGCGAGCCGATGGGATTCCCGGTCATGCAGGCGCGGAACACGCCCTGTGTGGCCGCTCTCCAATCATTCGCGATAACGTTGCGGAGATTCAAATATGGTTGGTCGTTTCTGGCGATCTATGCTGCCGGAGAAACATAGCGCTTCGGGAAGTTGGCGAACCTGGAGATGGTATCTCGGCAACTATGCCTTCATCCTGCCCTTCATGATACTTTTCTGCATTTTTATCTTGCGCCCAATCCTGGCCAGTTTGCAGATGAGTTTCTTCCGCTGGGAGATATTCGGACCCAAACCCTTCATCGGTTTCGAGAATTATGATGAGCTTCTGAACGATGATTTGTGGTGGGTGGCGCTGCGTAATACGGTCTATTTCGCCTTCCTGACCAGCGCCTTGCTGACCACCGTTCCGATATTCATTGCCATATCATTGAACACAAATATCCGTGGACGCAACGTATTTCGAACACTGTTCTTTTTCCCATACGTGCTTAGCGCATCTGTCGTTGGTCTGGTGATCCGTTGGCTGCTGGGTCAGCAATTTGGCATCGTCAATTACTTGCTAGATAGCGTCGGGATAGGTCCGATTCCGTTTATTGCCGATTCTGATCTGGTTATTCCGTCGTTGAGTGTTGCCACATTGTGGTGGGGTTTTGGTTTCCCGATGCTGATCTACCTGGCCGGGCTGAGCAATATTCCGCAAGACATTTATGAAGCGGCTCGGATAGATGGCGCGCGCGGCTGGCAGATGACGCGCTACATCACTATCCCCTTGCTGCGCCCGACGATACTTTTCGTGGCGGTTACACAGCTTATCTCGCATTTCCAGGTTTTTGCGCAGCCCTATGTGATTACTAATGGGGGGCCTGGGCAGGACTCATTCACGGTGATCTTTTATATGTTCCGCGCGGCCTGGACTTATTTCCGCATGGGATTTGCCACCGCCATGGCGGTATTGCTGGCGATCATCATCCTGGCCTTCACCTTGCTACAATTCCGCTTTGGCGGCCGCCGTCTGGAATATTAAGGAGCGCTACGTAATGCAGGCGGAAGCGCGACCCCCAATAGAGACGGACATCAATGCGCAGATCTCGCGCATCGCGCTATATGTGCTGCTGATTATCCTGGCGATTGCAATATTGTTTCCCTTTTACTGGATGGTGGCAACATCGCTGAAAACGAATCCGGAGGCATTTTACTATCCGCCGGACTTCTACCCGCCGAAGCCTACCCTGGAACATTATGAAATCATCATGACACGGGATGACATAAACGTGCCGCGTTGGGGATGGAACAGCTTGTTCATTGCGGTCGCCACAACCATTGTCACACTTTTCGTGACCAGCCTGGCGGCTTATGGTTTCGCTCGGCTGGATTTTCCTTTCAAGAATCTGCTGTTCGTCGCAGTCATCTTCACGCTGATGATACCGTCGCAGATTTACATGGTGCCCAATTATCTGCTGGTGCGCGATTTGGGCTGGCTGGATAGTTATCACGCGGTGATTTGGCCGGCGGCGCCGAATGTCTTCGGCTTATTCTTGCTGCGCCAGTTTTTCTCTACCTTCCCGCGCGAACTGGAAGAGGCCGCTTATGTCGACGGCGCGAGCCGCCTTCGCATTTATTGGCAGCTGATGATTCCGGTCAATCGAAATGCGCTCATCGCCCTGGGCATCTTTGTCTTCTTGCACTCCTGGAACGATCTGTTTTGGCCACTGATTGTTTTGAGCCGGGTCGAGAATCGGACGCTTCCGGTTGGCTTGGCGGTTTTGGCGGGGGCCTATGGCGCGGGCGATTCGTTCACTGAGCCTGCTCTAATCATGGCGGCCAGTTCCATGTCGAGCATTCCGGTGCTCATCGTCTATGTTATATTTCAGCGCCGGATCACGCAGAGTTTCATGCTCACCGGCATGGGCGGGCGCTAAACAAAGTGGAGGCTGCTTCAATGCTCAAACCGATACCTGAAGTGATGACCGTTCCCAATTTCAAGGGGGACGGCATCATCAGCTTTCACGAAAAGCCGGTGCCGGTGCCAGGTCCGGGACAGTTGCTTTTGCAGGTAGGGGCTAATGCCCTCTGCGGCTCGGACCGCGGGCAATTCTACGGCGGTAGCGATGTCACGCCGGGGCATGAGGGGGCTGGCACAGTTGTGGCAGCTGGACGAGATACGACTACACCAGTCGGAACGCCAGGCGCCGTTTTCCTGATGGACTTCTGCGGGGAATGTCGCAGCTGCGCGCTTGGCTTCACCAATCAATGCTCGCAGAAGCGCGGCGATTACGGTTTTAACAGAGATGGCGGTTTTGGCGCCTACGAACTTGTCAACGAGAACGTCTTCTTCGCGGTCAACAGTGATATGACGCCGACGGAAGCGACGCTGCTGCTGGATGTCATGGGCACGAACGGGCATGGTGTCCGGCGCGCTCAACTGGTGCGGGAAGATATTGAGTCGGCGGTTGTGGCTGGGGCGGGACCCATAGGGCTGGGCACGCTGGCGATGCTCAAGGTCATGCTCGGCTTTGACCTGCCAGTCGTGGTCACGGATGTCATCTCGTATCGGCTTGCGTTGGCGCAGCGAATGGGCGGTCTGCCGGTCAATGTCGCGGAAGGTTCGCTCGCAGACGGGATGAGGCGCTACGGCATGGACAGCGTTGACGCCGCCTTCGATACCAGCGGGGTGGGCAGTGCGCGACGTGCATGTCTGGACAGTCTCTCGCAACGCGGTGTTCTTATCTGTATGGGGCATGGAGAGGGACTAGACCTCACAATATCATCGGACCTGATCGCGCCGGAGCGAGCGGTTATCGGCAGCGAATACTTCTGCTATAACGAATTGCCCGACAACCTGGAGTATCTCCGCAATCACAAAAATTACTTAATGCAAATCATCACCCATCGCCTGCCTGTCAGCGACATCCAGTATGCGTATGAGCTATTCCTGGGCGGCAACACCGGCAAGGTCGTTATCGAGCAATGAACACGCGCGAACGCATCAAGGTGGCGATCGTTGGCGCGGGCGGCTGGGGGCAGCAGCATGCGCGGGTCTTCGCCGGTCGCAATGATATAGAACTCTGCGCTATTGTCGGGCGAACGGAAGCGAAGACGCGGCGGCGCGCCGAAGAATGGGGCGTCCGATATTATCTGAACATCGCACAAATGCTTGAGCGGGAGCAGCCGGATTTGGTAAGCCTGAGCTTGCCGAATATGGAGCATTTTGCTCCAACGCTGGAGGTCATCCGCGCGGGCTTTCCCCTCCTGGTCGAAAAACCTCTCGTATTTGAGCTTGATGAAGCGGACGTTCTGCTGGGTGAAGCGCAAGCGCGTGGCTTATTTTTCGCTATCAATTTTAATCACCGCTATGCTCATCCCGTTCAGTTGGCCAAGTCTGCGATTGCGGATGGGCGTTTGGGCAGTCTTGTGTTTTCCACCTGGCGTTTTGGTGGTGAAGGAAAGGGCGAACACCCTCACGCCAACCTGATCGAAACGCAGTGTCATGGTTTTGATATGTTGGAATACCTTTGTGGCTCAATCAGTACGATACAGGCAGAGATGACAGACATAACCGGAAAGGGTTTTAGTTCCTTTGCGCTGTCGATAAGTTTTGTCAACGGTGCAGTGGGAAGTCTGGTGGGAAGCTACGATTCGTCGTATGCCTATCCAGATACGCACCGGGTCGAAATCAATGGTACGCAGGGACGTATTCTGATCGAGGATACTGTGAAACGGTACACATTCCATCGTGTAGGAAATGAAATCGGGGAATTGTGGGAAGCAGGCTATTTCAACGATTGGCAACGCGAGTTTCACCGTACCTTTGACGACCATCTAGATGCCTTGCTAGATGCCTTTAAGAAAGGTGAAGAACCACCTGTCCACGCCCGTGCCGGTCATCGTGCTTTGATGCTCGCCCGGGCGGCAATTGAATCCTTTGAGACTGGGCGCCGCGTCTATATTGCCGAATAACATTTCACCGATAATTAAAACAATGCTTGTCCCAATTACTATCATAAGCGTTTTGGAGGTAAAAGGTCGGGTTGCTGTTGCAGAATTAAATCAACTTGCTAAGGTCTATGATATGACTATACGTCGAGACCTTGAGACATTGGAACGCGAGGGTTTGCTGAAGCGCACTCATGGTAATGCTGCCAGTGTAATATCCCTTAGCTATGAACCCCTTTACATATTGCGCAAAGACAAGAATACAGCAGCAAAATCCCGTATCGGACATAAGATAGCCTCACTCTTGAATGAAGGTGAAACCATCATTCTTGATATCGGCACTACTGCTGTTGAGGTTGCGCGAGCCTTGAAAGGTCGATTGAACCTTACAGTTCTTACGTCAAACCTTTGGGCAGCCACAATCCTCGCTGATGAACCAGGTGTCGTGCTTATGCTCACTGGTGGAAAGGCACGAAGGGGAGAGCGTTCTCTGGTGGGGCATCTTGCCACTCGTGCTTTTAATGAACTGGTATTCGATGTCTTCATCATGGGTGTTGCCGGGATCCATCGTGAATTTGGAATAACTGACTACAACATGGATGAAGCACGGGTAAAACAGGCTGCGATTAGAGCTTCACAACGGTGTATCGTAGTCGCTGAAAGTTCAAAGATTGGAAAGGTCGCATTCGCAAAACTCTGTGATTTAAATCAAATCGACATGATCATCACCAATGACGGTTCACCGGATGAACTTGCGGCTTTCGAGTCCGAAGATATAGAAATTGTCATTGCCTGATTCTAAAGACGAATGAGTTTTTGGACTTGGCAATTTTAAGGGAATAAACGATTAACAATTAGAATATGGGAGGAATTGAACCAACGTTGGAAGAGGCTTGCCAAAGTTGGCAAGAACATGAAGTTGACATCATTCTCATCTACTTTGACGAGTATAACATGGCGGATGGGTACTATTTTACAAATCCTTGACTTCCATCATAACTGACATAGTGGATATTACCGCCATCGTATATGGTATGCGCCAGAGAAAGAGCGGAAGTGAAATAGATGACATCAGGATGGCATATCGTATTGCCGATGCCGAGCTTGAAGCTATGCTGGATGCGCTGAAGCCGGGAATAACAGAGGCTATGCTGGCAGGTACAGGAGAAGCCGCGATGCGTGCCGTTGGTGCCGAAGGTTATGCCTATTCGACCATTTTAGTCTCCCAAGAGCGCACGAATTCGGTATTTGGCAGACCCACAACACGACGATTGGATGATGGCAGTTTCATCATGATTGGAATCAGCCTCAAGTATAATGGCTATTGTGCTTCCCTGGGAGTTCCTGTCACTGGCTGAACTGGTCAGAGGGTGTCATTGGGTAAATCTCGGAGACAAGTGTGTCAACGAGTCCAGTCGTATCTCTCTGTGGTGAAAAAACGGAATTGCATTTAGACTTGACCACAGAGGCGCATAAAATTGAGACTGGACATGATAATCAACAAACAAGGGAGCAAATACAGTGACAAAAAAGACAGGCGGCGAGGCGGTGGTTGAAGCGCTCATCAAGCATGGTGTGCATGCACTCTTTGGTCTGCCGGGGATACAGAACGACTGGCTCTACAACGCGCTCTATGATGCCCGCGACAAAATCAAGGTGATTCATACACGGCATGAGCAAGGGGCAGCCTATATGGCTTTGGGCTATGCGCTGGCAACCGGCGAGCCGATGGTCTTCAATGTCGTGCCAGGCCCAGGTGTGCTGAACGCCTCCGCCGGGCTGGCGACCGCCTATGGACTCAATGCCAAGGTCTTTTGCCTGACAGGACAGATTCCGAGCTATGATATTGGCAAGGGGCGCGGTCTGCTGCATGAGATTCCGCATCAGCAGGAAGTCCTGCGCGGATTAACCAAATGGTCGGATATTGTCCTTCATCCTGCCGATGCCAGCCGCAAGGTGGCGCAAGCCTTTTATGAGATGAATTCCGGGCGTCCGCGTCCAGTTGCGCTGGAAATCCCGATGGATATTCTGGCAATGAAGTCAGAAGTTCCCGACGCGGTGCAGCCTTGGCCGATATTCATGCCGCCGGTGGATACCGGAGCCATTGAGGCAGCTGGCAAGTTATTGGGCGAATCGCAACGGCCGATGATTTTTGTCGGTGGCGGCGCACAGGGTGTCAGCCCTGAAGTTACGCAGCTGGCTGACCTGCTGCAAGCTCCGGTGGTCGCTTATCGCACCGGGCAGGGCATCCTCGACAGTCGCCATTACCTTAGCTTGACCACACCCGCAGCCCACGAGTATTACAAGACGACCGACCTTGTTCTGGCAGTTGGCACGCACATGCGGACTCCCCTGCAACGCTGGGGAACGGATAAAAACATGAAGGTGATTCGGATCGATGTCGATTATGATGCCATGCACCGCATCCAGCGCCCCGATTTGCCGATTGTCGCGCAGGCAGAAGATGCCCTGCCACTGCTTTTGAATGCGACCGAGAAACACAATCACAAGCGCGACTCGCGTGAAGCTGAAATGCTGGCGCTGAAAGCGAAATGGGCGCAGACCATCGCCTATCTTGAACCGCAGAATACTTATCTCAAGCTCATCCGCGAGGAACTGGGCGAGGAGGGCATCTTCGTGGATGAACTGACGCAGGTCGGTTATGCCGCGCGGGTTAATATGCCGGTCTACAAGCCGCGCAGCTTCATCACCACGGGTTATCAGGGCACCCTTGGCTATGGCTTCCCGACCGGATTGGGTGTCAAGATAGCCAAACCGCATTTGCCAGTGCTGGCGATTGCTGGCGATGGCGGTTTCATGTTCACTCTGCAATCGCTGGCGGCGGCGGTACAGCACAAAATCGGCCTGGTCACCATCATCTTCAATAACAATGCTTATGGCAACGTGCGCATGATGCAGATTCGGGATTATGATGAGCGTGTCATTGCGACTGATTTGGTGAATCCCGATTTTGTCAAATTGGGGGAGGCTTTTGGTGCGAATGCCTTCCGTGCCGATGGCCATGAGCAGCTTCGTCAGGCAATCCGCCGCGGCTTTGCCAGCGACTTGCCGACGATTATTGAAGTGCCAATCGGCGAGACGCCGAGTCTTGACCGCTTGCGTGATTTGGGGCGGATTCGCCCGCCGCGCCCTTAGGCTGCCATCAAAGCCAAAACGACCGACAAATTGAGAAAGCCAGATGACCGAGCTCATTCTCAAACCAGCTTCCCCAATTTATCAAGCCTTCACCCCTTTGGTTGACAGAGCGGAGCAAGTGTTTTTTGTCGGTTTGCCGGGCGCAGGCAAAAGCCTGCTGCTACAGCAGCTGACGCTGATGGCACAAAGCGCCGGACGCCGTGTGCATCTGCTGCAATGGGATACTGCTCGGCAGGTCTTTGAAACGCCTAAATATCCGCTAAGGGACGGCGCGACTCATCCGATGGTCATCAAAGCCACTGGCTTATGGCTGCGACAGGCGCTGGTGGACTGGGATAAAACCCATGCCAAGTCGGACAGCGTCTTAATCGGTGAAGCGCCTTTGATTGGGAATCGACTGATGGAGATTGTCAGGCCATGCGCCGATGATGCTGAAGCGATGCTAAAGAGTGAAGGCACGCAATTTGTAGTGCCAGTACCCTCCAAAGAGGTTCGTCAAATTATTGAGGCAAGCCGCGAAAGAACCATTGCCAAGCCACAGCACAAAAACGAGACCCAGGATGCCCCACCCGATTTATTGCGTGCACTGTGGCAGGATTTGTACCGCGTTGCAGTCCGACTGTGCTTGACTGAATTGCAGGCGGGCGAAATCCCTTATTCGCCAGCAATTTATGCGGCGGTGTATCGCCATTTGCTTCAGCACCGCCATTTTCAAATCCTGGCGATTGATGAGCCCTTAAAGCCAGCAGCATCGGTATATGAATTTGACGGTGCCCTGCCACAACTGTGCGCGACTCCAAAACAAGCAGCCGATATTTTGGCGCGTTTGGAAGGGATGACTTCGGTCGAGCAGGTGCAGGCGCAAGCTGCCAGATGGTACGAAGCCTAAATCAACCCGATTCGGCGCGGTCTGCTGGAATCACGGCAAAGACATCAATCTCAAAATCGGCATAAGGTTTCCCCAGCGCTTTGACGACAACGCCAGTTGAGCAGGGATAGACGCCTTGCAGATGGCGGGCAATGACTGGATAAACCAGGTCGCGGTAGGTAGCATCGGTCACATAGGTGGTGATTTTGCAGATGTCTTCCATACGGGCGCCAGCAGCTTCCAAGATAGTTTTGACATTTTGCATGGCGTTTTCTGCCTGTGCGGCCGGGTCGCCTTCGCCAACAAAGGACAGATTATCCATTGTCAAGCCCGTTTGCCCCTCCACAAAGACCATATTTCCAGCGCGAACTGCCTTGCTGGTGCGGTAATCAATATCAGGGAAAATGTTGCCGCCCTTGCTTGTTTTAGTGAGAATCCGTTGATGTGACATAAAACCCTCCTGACAAACTCAAATGATGCCTGCCTCTAGGCTAACGCAAGCAGCTTCGTATTGCCAACCAGAAAAATTGCGCTAGTATTTATTCTGCCTGACCTATATGTACGCTTGCATCAGGACGAAATGATGAATGCCCAAAAATCTTATGCCATTGTCGGCACGGGTTCGCGTGCTGGCATGTATATTGAGGCGATTGCCCACACCTATGCCCAAGCCGCCAGGCTGGTCGGATTATGCGATTTAAGCCAAATCCGCATGGACTGGTACAATCGACAATTAAGTGCCGAGCTTGGGATGAAGCCTCTGCCGAGTTATCATGCCGATGATTTTGATGAGATGATAAGGGAAACCCGGCCGGATACGGTCATCGTTACTACCGTGGACGCCTGGCATCATCATTACATTGTGCGGGCGATGGAACTCGGCTGTGATGTGATTTGCGAAAAGCCGATGACAATCACCATAGACAAACTGAAGGCGATTGATGCTGCCATTAAGCACAGTGGCAAGTCGCTGCGAATCACCTTCAATTATCGATATGCGCCCGCCTTTACGCAGTTCCGCAAGCTGATTATGGCGGGCGTCGTGGGACGACCGCTGGCGCTTGACTTCTCCTGGGTATTGGATATCCGTCATGGCGCGGATTATTTTCGGCGCTGGCATCGTGAAAAAGACAAGAGCGGCGGTTTGCTGGTGCATAAGGCAAGCCATCATTTCGATCTGGTCAACTGGTGGGTTGATTCGTATCCGAAGCAGGTATTTGCTATGGGCGACTTGCTGTTTTATGGCAAAGCGAATGCCACCGCGAGGGGCGAATCGTATTCGTATCCGCGCTATACTGGCGCTGACGAAGCCAAAGATGACCCCTTCGCCCTGTTCCTGGATCAAAAGGCGGCTTTCAAGGCTTTGTATCTGGATGCCGAAGCGGAAACCGGCTATATCCGCGACCGCAATGTCTTTGGCGAAAGCATCACTATCGAAGACACCATGAATGTAACTGCCCGCTATCGCAATGGCTTGCTCCTGTCGTATAACCTGATTGCCTATGCACCCTGGGAAGGTTTGCGGGTAGCGCTGACCGGGGACAAGGGACGCATTGAGATGGACATCATCGAGAACGTTACGCATCTCCAGTCCGATTCAGCTTCGGCAGCAGCCAGCAAAGGCGCGTTCAAGCAAACAAGCATCCGCGTCTTCCCGATGTTTGCCGAACCCTATGATATTGCCGTGCCAGTCGCCGAGGGGGGACATGGGGGCGCTGACCCGATTATGCTGGAGCAGATTTTTGCAACTGATCCATCGGCAGACCCCTACAATCGCGCTGCTTCGCATATTGACGGCGCCGCAGCGATTTTGCTTGGGATGGCGGCGAATTTGTCGATTGAAAGCGGCGAATTGGTCGATGTCGATGATTGGTTCAAATTACCCACAGCCCCAGCTTGAATCAATCCAACTTAACGATAACGTGAATCGGCGCCAGTCAGCCACATATCCGGCTGTGGACCCAATTTCTTCTTGAGGCCATCTGTCACGGCATCCAGCCTTTGCATGGTTTCAGCAGAAAGCGACAAATCGCCAGCCATTCGGTTGCTCTCGATTTGCGCCGGGCTGCGGGCACCCGCGATGACAGATGTGACAGCGGGTTTGTGCAAGAGCCATGCCAGCGCGACATGCACCATCGGTGCTTGAATATCCGCGCAAATTTGACGAATGGCATCAATGGTCTCGAAAACTTCTTTTTCAAAGCCGTCTGTGCCGTGGCGGGAATCCTGGCGGTCGCCGCGGAAGTGGCGTGTTCGGGTTCGTGAAAAGGGCATTTCGTCGGCATGGCGGTATCTGCCAGTTAAGAGGGCCTGGTTGAGCGGGCTATAGGGCAGGATGCTGATATTGTGTTCGACACACTGCGGCTGGATGTCGAATTCGATGGCACGCCACAAGAGGCTGTAGGGGACTTGATTGGATTCATAGCGACCATAACCCAGCATGTCAGGCATATCCAGCTTCCCAAAATTGCTGACGCCGATAACGCGGATTTTGCCCTCGCTTTGCAATGCCAGCAGCGTGTCCATGCTGTCTTCAAATGAGAGATTGTGGTTGGGCCAATGCACTTGATACAAGTCAATATAATCGGTATCGAGACGCTCCAGGCTGCGCTCGCAAGCAGCACGGAGAGCCTTCGGTGCCAGGTTGGTTCTGCTGACTTTGGTTGCGATAATGGCTTCGCTGCGGCGACCTTTAAGCGCCCGCCCCAGCATACGCTCGGAATATCCGCTGCCGTACCCCTCAGCAGTATCAAAAAAGTTAATGCCCGCATCTAAGGCGCTGTGTACGGTGTTGATGGTATCGCTCTCTGCTTGGGGCCCCCAATAATCGCCGCCCACAATCCCCCAAAAACCAAGAGCGATAGAGGAAACCTGCAAGGATGAGTTGCCAAGCTGCCGCCATTCTATCATATCCTTAATGTCCTTTCGATTTGGGTGAACTCGCGCTCTCTCATGCAACCCATTCCCCAAACATCAGGGAGCTTGGGCTGGCTAAAATGATTGTACTATGTATGGCAGACCTGCCGCAATACGGTACAATCATTCCTGTTAGCGCATCTATCGACTGCGACGGGATTCTTTATGCACAATCGCTATTTTTCTTCTGAATCGGCGCAAAATAAAGTGGCGGCGGAATTATACAGGACGGTCAAGGACCTGCCGCTGATATGCCCGCACGGTCATGTTGACCCGCGTTTGTTTTCCGATCCCGATTATCAATTTGGCAGTCCTGTCGATTTGCTAATTATACCCGACCACTATGTCTTCCGTATGCTCTATTCACAAGGGATTTCGCTGGAGTCCATAGGGATTCCGCCGCAGCATGATGCCGCGCCGGCGAGCGACCATCGGCTTATCTGGCAAACAGTTTGTGACCACTGGCATTTGTTTCGGGCGACGCCCACTGGCATTTGGATGCGCGACGAACTGCTCGATGTCTTTGGCATTGACCAAAAGCTCAACAGCGCCAATGCACAGGCGATTTATGATGCGATTGAGGCTTGTCTGCAAGGTGACGATTTTCGGCCGCGACAGATGTTTGAGCGCTTCAGGATTGAAGTGCTGGCAACCACGGACGCGGCCACCGATACCCTGAATCATCATCAGGCGATTCTGGACTCCGATTGGCATGGGCGCGTTATCCCCACCTTTCGCCCGGATGCGGTCGTCAACCTAGATACGGCGGGCTGGCGCGACCACATAGATTCGCTGGGCGCGGCTGCTGGCGTGACGATTAAGAATTATGCTTCTTATATTCAAGCGCTGGAAAATCGCCGCGCTTTCTTTAAGTCGATGGGCGCAACCGCGACCGACCACGCGGCGCTGACCGCCTACACCGAAGTCATAGACGCCGCCGATGCCGATGTGATTTTTCAACGAGCGCTAAAAGGCGAAAGCACGGCAAAAGATGCGGCCCGTTTTAGCGGTCACATGCTGACCGAGATGGCGCGGATGAGCAGTGAAGACGGGCTGGTGATGCAGCTGCATGTGGGCTCTTATCGCAATCATAACCCCCAAATCCATGCACGCTACGGGCCTGACAAAGGAGCGGATATTCCCATTCGCAGCGAGTTCACCCGGAATCTCAAGCCCTTGCTGGATCGTTACGGCAATCAGTCGGAGTTGACCTTGATTTTGTTTAATTTGGATGAGACAAGCTATAGCCGCGAACTGGCGCCGCTGGCCGGACACTACCCGATACTGCGCCTGGGGCCGCCTTGGTGGTTCTTTGACAGTTGGCTGGGCATACAGCGTTTTCTGGATGCGGTGTTGGAGACTGCTGGCATTTATAACACCGTCGGCTTTAATGACGATACCCGCGCTTATCCATCGATTCCAGCGCGGCATGATGTCTGGCGGCGAGCCTGTGCCGATTGGCTGGCGGGACAAGTCCTACGCGGGTTCATTGATGATGAGGATGCCCGCCAGATGATTCGCGCCCTGGCTTATGATTTGGCGAAGCAAACCTACAAATTGGAGAAATCGTAATGACACAGCTTTTGAGCCGCCAAATGCTGCACCAACCCAGGACCTGCCCTGACCGCATCGTGCAGTTTGGCGGCGGCAACTTCCTGCGCGGCTTTGTCGATTGGGTAGTGCAAATCCTGAACGAAGAAACGGATTTTGACAGTGGCATTGTTTTGGTGAAGGCAACCCCGGGCACATACGATGCACTGGACAGTCAAGATTGCCTGTTCACGACTCACCTGCACGGGATTCGGGATGGCGAGTTTGTCGAGCAAAGCAAGCTGATTACTGCTGTCAATCGCCCTGTTTATCCCTATCAGGACTTTGACAGTTATCTTAAGATTGCCAGACAAGACGAAATCCGCTTTATCTTTTCCAACACGACCGAAGCTGGCATTGTCTACGCCGCCAGTGATTCCCAGACGGACAAGCCACCCGCCAGCTTTCCCGCCAAGCTGACGCTCTTCCTGCATGAGCGCTATCAGCATTTTGCTGGCGCGGCGGACAAGGGCTGCATCATCATCCCGACCGAGCTGATTGTCGATAATGCGGACAAACTCCGCCAGATTATCTTGCAATATGCCGACTTGTGGATGTTGGAGTCAGGCTTCGCTGTCTGGGTGAAGCAGCATAATCTGTTCTGCAACACGCTGGTAGACCGCATTATTCCGGGTTATCCACAGGCGGATGCCGAGCGCATTTTTGCCCGGCTGGGATACGAGGACCGACTGCTGGTTGCCGGCGAAATCTATCACAGTTGGATTATCGAAGCGCCGCCGACCCTCCTGAACGAGTTCCCGATTGACCAAACGAGTACCCCGCTCAATGTCAAAATCGTGGCGGATGCCGCGCCTTACCGCACCATTAAAGTTCGCGTTTTGAACGGGGCGCATACCTCTATGGTGCCGCTCGGCTGCCTGCTCGGCATCAAGTCGGTGCGCGAAGTCCTCGAACATGAGGCCTTGGGGAGTTTTATACAGGATTTGATTTTTCAGGAAGTGATTCCCTCGGTAGCGGGCATTCCCCAAGCTGAACTGGAAGCATTTGCGCGGGATGTATTTGACCGCTTCCGCAATCCACATATTCACCATCGTTTGCTGACGATTGCGCTCAATACCTCGTCCAAGGTCAAAGAGCGGATTCTGCCATCGCTGCTGGCCTATCTCGACAAAATGGGCGAACTGCCGCCGCGGCTCCTGCTTGCGCTAGCTGGATTTATTCGATTTTACAAAGGCGAATGGCGAGGCGAAACCATCCCGCTTAATGATGATGAGCAGGTCCTGGCCTGGTTCAGACAGCAATGGGCGCAAGTGGATGCCAATGCTATGTCGATTGAAGACTTGGCAGCTGCCATTCTGGGCAATACGCGGCTATGGGGGGCGGATTTAAGCCAGACAGCGGGTCTGGCTGCGCGGCTTGGCGCCAATTTGCAGGCGATTGAGGACGGCAAACTGCTGGAGTTGTTGAAACAGGGTGGCGCATGAGGGGTTTCAATTATGACCTTATCACAGCAGGGCGGGTCTCGATGGATTTGTTTGCCCGTGATATTGGCGCGGATTTCCATGATGTTACCGCCTTTGAAACCGGTGTTGGCGGCAGTCCAGTCAACATCGCCATTGGGACCAGTCGGCTGGGCTTGAAGTCGGTCGCCTTTACGGCGGTTGGCGACGACGAAGTGGGACGTTTTGTGCGTCATTATCTGCAAAATGAGGCGGTGAATACGGAGTTCATCTCGATAAAGCCCGAAACACGGACAGGTATGGCAGTGGTTGCGGTGCAGCCGCCGGACAAGTTCCCCTTGCTGTTCTATCGGGAAAATCCGGCGGATATTCATATCACGCTTGACGAGGCAGGCGCACTGCCGCTGGCGCGAACACGGGCGATTTCGCTGTCTGGCACTGCCTTGAGCCGCGGCAGCGCCCATGATGTCAGCCTCTACCTGGCAGAACAGGCCGGTCGACACGGGATGACCTGCTTTATTGACCTTGACTTGCGTCCCAATCAATGGTCGCATCCCTTGTCGTATGGATTGCACATGCGCCGCATCATGCCCCTCTGTGATGTGATCATCGGTACGGAAGAAGAATTTTATGCCGCTTTGTCACCGACGCCGACGTCCGTCATGGCAGGCAGCCAAGTAGCCGCCACGGCGAAAGCCGAATTGCATCAGTTGATGCTCGCGTTTCGCGCTCAATATGAGCTGACACTGGTGTTAAAACAAGGTAGCAAGGGCGTAACGGTCTACGAAGGGGAGCGTTATTATCCGGTTGGCGGCTTTCCAGTGGAGGTGCTGAACACGGTTGGGGCTGGCGATGGCTTTGCCAGCGGCTTGATTTATGGCTGGGCGCAAGGCTGGGATTGGGCACGGGCAGCGCGTTTTGCCAACGCCTGCGGCGCGATTGTCGTCACCCGTCACGGATGTGCCCGTGCCTTGCCATACCGACAGGAAGTAGATGAATTTCTGGCTTATCAGGACAAAGAAGGGAAAGGCTGATTGATGAACCATCACCTGAAATCGAATTATGAAGAGATGTGCGTATTGGATGTGACACCGGAGTCGGCTGGTTGGGATTACCTCTCATTTAGCATCGTCAATCTCAAAGACAGGCAGGCTTACTTTCATACAACTCGCAACACCGAGATTGCCCTCGTCCCCTTAAGCGGTGCTGGCAAAGTCCAGGCAGCCGACAAAAACTTCAGCCTCAGCCGCTCGAATGTCTTTACACAGAAGCCGCAGGTCTTGTATGCGCCACCCGGATATGACCTTGCCGTTACGACAGAGGACAGATTTGAGTTCGCGCTCGGTGGCGCACCGGCAACTGGCAAATATCCCTTGCGGCTCTTTATGCCGAATGAAATCAAATCCGAAGTGCGCGGGGGCGGCGCAGCCAAGCGGCAGGTCAATCACATTCTGGCACATCCCTTGCCGGCCGAACGACTTATTCTGTATGAAGTGTATGTTCCAGGAGGCGCCTGGTCGGGTTATCCACCGCATTGCCATGACGGCTATGGCGGCTCGGCACATCTTGATGAGACCTACTATTTTCGCATCGAACCTCAAAACGGGGTCGCGCTGCATCGCAATTATCGCGTGGATACCGATTTTGAGGAGATTTTCGCTGTCAAAAATACCGATTTGGTCTTGGTGACACAAGGCTTTCATTCGACTGCGGCGGCGCCTGGCTCCAATATCTACTTCCTGAATTATCTGGCGGGTGAATTGCTGAACGATGACCGTCAAATCCCGCCCTATGATGACCCTGATTATGCCTGGCTGAAAGTGGATTACACCAGCAACCTGATGCAGCTTCCCGTGATAAAGTAAAGAGCGGGCGCTTTGGACAAGGCAGCGTATGCGCAGCCTGACGCTGTTATGTTAAACTGGGGGTATGCGTTCATAAGTTGCGGATAACATATTTTATTGTGATGCGCTCCCGATTTTTAGCTTTGGCCTTCATCTTCATCGCATCTTCCATATCCATACAGTCACAAGTGGAGGTGACTGTCTCAGTTGTTGCGCGGGGGTTATATCATCCGCTCGGCATGGCGCTATTGCCCGATGGCGGCCTTCTGATTGCCGAAGCGGGCAACAGGAAAGATGACTGGAGCGCTGGCGTCAGCCTTCTGACTGCGGATGGCGCTTTGGGTCGTTTGATTTCCGGTTTTCCCGGCGGGCGCGTCCCCGGAGATTTACTAGCGTCCCTGCCGCTGGCGGTCTCGCCTGATGGCAGCACCATTTACGTCGGACACTTTAACGCGCAGAGGCTTTATACCCTGGCAGCAGGGCAGGCTGCGGAGCTTCCTGAGATGCCCTTTTTGCCGCATGAACTGGGTAGCACGATGGCAGGGAATGCAGGGGTGAATAATGTCTTCTTTCTGCATCCTTTTGACATCACTTTTGACGCTGCGGGCAGTCCGCTGGTGTCGGATGCCTTGAGCAACAGCCTTGTCATTGCAGGTGAGCATGACGCCGGACAACTCTTCCATCAATTCGATGACCTCGATATGCCCAATCATCCCAAGGGGAAACTGGAAGCGGTGCCGCGGGGGCTGACGCGCCTGGGTGATGATTATTATGTCGCCCTGTTTGGCGGCTGTCCACATTCCGTCAATAGCGGAGAATTAGTCGCGCTGGACGCTGACCGAAAGCAGCGCACGGTCGTGGATAGCCTGAATCTGCCGATTGATGTCGCCGTGGATGCCGCTGGGAATATCTGGATACTGGAGTTTGCGACAGTTGTGCCGAACGCACCCTGCTTTTCATATAGCAGTTTTCAAGGGCATAGCGGCCGCCTCAGCCGCATCAGGACAGACGGCATGTTCGAGACGGTGGTCGAAAATCTGGATTTCCCGGGAGCCGTGCTGCCCTTGCCTGATGGCAGCCTTTATATCAGCGAGGTCTTTGCCGGACGCATCCTGCATATTCAGTTTGATGCCGAGCCGCCAGCGATAAAACGTTTTCCGCCGCTATCCGCTGCGGGGGATGCGCCGCCAGCAAGCGATGTCGCAATCCACGATGCCGATGCGGTTTTGCGCGATGTGATTGACCGCTATCAGTTGAGCGCCTATCCGGGCCGCGAGCGAATCGAAGTGGACAGCGAACTGACACAGCTTGGGCGGGATTTGTTCTTTGACCCGATTCTTTCGGGCGATGAAAACATTTCTTGCGCCACCTGTCATCATCCCGCCTTTGCGATGACGGACGGGCGGGTATTGCCAATCGGCGCGGGTGGCATCGGTTTGGGCGCGGAGCGCTTTTTCGATTCGCGCATACCCCGCAAGAGCAACACTCACCACGAGTTTATGGATGATACCAGCAGCCCGCTTGTCGGGCATTTTATCCCGCGCAACAGCCAGACCATCCTCAATAGCGCCCTGCTGCGCGTACAATTTTGGGATGGACGAGTCGAGAAATATGACGAGACCGACACCGTGCAAACCCCCGAAGAGGCTGTCAACGCCCTTGGTTTGACCGATTCGCTGCTGGCACAGGCACTGTTCCCGATGATCTCCGAACGCGAGATGGCGGGGGTGAGCCTGGGGGACAAACGCCCCGCGGCTATCCGTGATATTCTGGTCAAACGCCTGCAAAATAATGCGCTTTATGCCGCCCGATTTGAGTCCGTCTTCGGCAGGGGCGAGATTGAACCCTTGCATGTGGCCAAGGCGATTGCCGCCTTTGAGCGTCAGCTTATCTTGACCGATTCGCCCTGGGACGATTATATCGCTGGCGATTCGGGCGCGTTGAGCGAACAGCAAAAACGCGGCGCCCTGCTCTTCTTTGGCGCACTCAACCCCACGATGAATTGCGCCAGCTGCCATAGTGGAGATTTATTCACCGACCAGAAGTTTTACAATCTGTTGATACCCCAGATTGGACCCGGCAAGGAGAATGGCGCTAGCGGGCTTGAGGATTTTGGGCGGGCGAATGTCAGCTTCGATTACCGCGATCAATACAAATTCCGCACGCCGGGTCTGCGGAATATCGAATTGACCGCCCCCTATTTTCACAGTGGCGCTTATCAGACGCTGCGGGATGCGGTCTGGCATCATGCCGATGTTTGGACTGCCAACATAGTTTATGACCCGCAAACGCACCTGCCGCCAGCTTTTCATGGGCAGCTTTTGCCGCATAACTTTGAGGCGCAGACGCATTCACTGGCGCCACAGCTGGCAGTCAGCTTGCCCCTGAACGAAGAAGATGTGATGGACCTGGTAGCTTTCATGCGTTCCCTGACCGACCCCGCGGCGCGTGACCTGTCGCATTTGCTGCCCGCGGAAGTGCCGAGCGGATTGCCGCTTGACCGGTTGCCGACCGAATCATAAAGTACACCAAGCGACATGGAATCGAATGGAGAGGGTGATTTTGTTATGAGCTTGTCATCTTATGGTCAACTGCCAGTGCCGCGTTTGACCCCCGAACTGCTGGCGCTGGTGAAAACGGGCGAGGTCTTCAGCCTAGGAGTCGAATATCGAGAGGGGATGCTGACTCCTGGGCCGGTGATGAAATCGTACTCCATCGCGCCCCATCTGCGCCATAGCGACCCTTCCGCTATCAATCCTGGCTCGGCGGCTGCCGAAGTCATTCGCATGTCCATCCATGTCGGCACGCATATCGACGCGCTCTGTCATATTGCTGAAAAGCAGGACGAACATGGCAATCCACACCCCGATGGCGAGCCGCGTCTGTACGCTGGGGCTGGGGCAACCGTCCCCGCCAGCGAAACGGTCACCTCAGCCGGACAAATGCACAACAGCATCGACAAGATGCCGCCGATTATTACTCGTGCCGTCCTGCTGGATGTTGCCGCCTATAAAGGGCTGTCCGTCCTGCCCGATGCCTATCCCATCAGCGCCGATGATATGCGCGGCACTCTGCAAAAACAAGGCACTGTCATTACCCCAAACACGGCGGTACTGACCCGCACCGGCTTTTATCAATATCTCAAAGAGGACAATCCCGTCTATCGGGATGCACAGGCGGGCCTAACTCTAGGGGCAGCGCAGTTTCTAGTTGAGCAGGGGATGAACCTAGCGGGCGCGGATACAATGGCGGTCGAAGCGATGCCGCCCTACGAGCATGCAGTGCATCGCTTTTTGCTGGTTCATAATGGCATCACCCATCTGGAAAACCTGTGTCTGGATGACCTGGCGGCCGCTGGCTGTTATGAATTTCTGCTGATTATCGCGCCCTTGAAACTGGCCGGCGCCACTGGCTCCTGGGTCAATCCGATTGCGATTGCCTAAGGAACGCAAAGGACACCCGAACACTCATTCCTCGAAGCTGTGTTCCGCAAACTTCAGGCTGCGGCTGTTTTCGCTGACCGTGCGCACGGTGACTTCATCGAATCCGGCCTGGCGCTCGCAGCTAATCTCAAGGGTAATCTCAATCTTGGTGTCGGTCAGGCTGGTCAGGCGCTGAATGACTTCCTCGACGATGGTAGGCATATCGCGGTTGGCGCGGTCAGGCTCAACCGCCACCCGACCATAATATCGTGTCTTCGGTTTTTTCTCTTTTGGCAGCTGCGGCGCGTGCGCTGTCTGCTTTCGCTCTATTCGGAGAGCCTGTTCAGCCTGCTGTCCTGCCAGCAGTTCCCTGGCGACATCGAGCCTGACGATAAGGTCATTGCCATCGGAGTAAATCGTTACGACTTTCCCCAATGCCAGCCCGCTGTAGCTGCCATCATCCTTCAGCCCGGTCGCATAGCCAAAGGGCGCATCCAGACGCCCAACGCCATCCTTAATCGCCTTCAGCAAGACCTTGTTATCATAGAGCCGCGGCAGAAAGCAATACTGCGCCAAATCCTCCCAAAGCTGCCTGATGTTCAAATGAGCTTCATTCTCGCGCCAGAGTATCTCGTTCTCGTTCAGCGTCATGCGCAGATTGTCCGGCGACCAGCGCGGAATGATGAGCCCTTCGCTCTCCAGCTTGCGATGCGCCCGCTCATAAAAACTGCCATTGCCCGAAATTCGATGCGCCTGATAAGCGATTTTTCCCTTGGGGTCTTCCTGGGTCGGCACGATGAGCCAGCGATAAGTCGCTTGCAGACGGTCGCGCAGAGTTTGCTCGGCGCGTTCAAGGTTCTCGTCGACCTGCCGCCTCTGCTGCGCGCCCAGGTCCAATACCTCGCGTTCGTTATCAATGGATTTCCAGGCTAAATAGTCGCGGATGGAATCTTTCCAGGCCTCAGCCTCGCTTTTGTCGGCGACGATGAAAACCAGCATATTGCGATAATAGCGCGGCGCGTCACCGCGATTCTCCAGAATGTCGCGGGCGGCCTGCTGCGCCGCTGAATCGTCCTGCTGGCGGCGATGGGCCTGGAGGACATTCAGCACGACCACCCGCGCTTGGTCATCATCATTGACGTCAGCCGAGCTTGATGGCGTGACATGCGCGGCCGCAAAATCACCCCGATTCCATTTCTCGTCATGCAGACGGCGCCGCGCTTCCCCCTCAACATCCTCATCGCTAAAGCCCTGGGCACGTTCTTCCGCCATCCGATTCACCGTCGGCCGCGTGTCATACCAATAGCGGCTGCCCTCGCTGTATAGATAAGCCAGACGCTTGCTCATCCGAGACAGGGCATCATTGAAAGGGGCCGTCTTTTCGCCGGGCTGGGTCGTCGCCAGCCGAATGCGAACCTGCTCGACGCCGCGCACGCCCTGCGCAGCCACCGACGGGGCGCTGCCTACGAAAATCGCCCGCGCCACCCGCCGACAGGCGGTGTACTGACCCAGCAGCTTCACCTGCGTATCCAGGGTATAGGGCTTGGAATCCGTCCCGTCAATATCGGCATCCATCACCGCCCCCCAGCCATCGGGCAGGAACTTGAGCATCTCAGCCGATACCCTTTTAGACCACAGCGGAATCGCCCCGGGCATAATCATCAGCGATTGGTCCTGATCCATCCAGAGTTGATGAATGACCACCGCCATCAGCCGCAAGACGCCGCGCGTGCGCTGGAAATTCTCCATGCTCGACCAATCCTCATACAGCCGCGCGAACAATTCGGGATGAATCGGATAGGCCTGACGCATCCGCCGCTTGTAATCGGCTTCAGCTACCCCGGTCGGAAATTCGCCGCTGTTGTCTTTGTACATGGCCGAGAAGGCGTTCAGCACCGCATCCCGCCCGGCATAATCCACCTCCTCCGAAAACAGCCGCCGCCGCACAATCTCAAAGCTCTCGGTCGCGCTGATTGGCTTCCAGACCGCTTCAATCCGCCCCAGCGTCCGCTTAATCCGCTCCAGGGCCGCCTTGCCGCCCCTGTCACCGACTTCGGCATCGCTGGCCGGAATCGAAACCAGCAGCATGGCATCGCTGGAACGCTTGACAGCCTCGGTCAGAGACTGTACGAAGGTCATCACCGAATCAAAGCTGCCCGCCTTAAAACTCTTGGGCGCGTCATAAAGGTTGCGGGCAAAGGCAATCAGTTCATCTATAATAATCAGCGCGGGCCCATTTTTCTCCAGCAGTTCCACCAAGGTATCCGAGCCAGGGCTAATCCCATGCAAATCGGCATCCTTGACAAGCTCATAAGCCTCGACACCGCCCAGCTGCCAGGCAATCTCGCCCCAGAGCGTGTAAGTCGTGCAGTCCGAGTGTTCGCGCGGCTTGTTGGCATCAAAAGCCGTGCCGACAATCACCGCGCGTTTGGCAGTGATGTCATCGTCAATCTCCCCGATGCGCTCCCTGATGTCGTCAGCCTCCGCCCCCAGGTCATCAAGCCGACCCTTGCCAAAGAGATGATAAAGCGCCAGCATACTGTGCGATTTGCCGCCGCCAAAATTGGTTTGCAGCTGCACCACCGGGTCGCCGCCTTGGCCGCTCAAACGCTGAAAACCCGTGACCAGCAAATTCTTCAGGCCCTCCGTCAGATAGGTGCGTTGAAAGAACTCCCCCGCGTCTTTATACTCCGCCGCCGCCCGGCCCTGCACCACATCGGACAAATCCAGCGCATAATCGGACTGGGTATAGCCGCCGCTGGTCACATCCTCGCGCGGCTGAATGACCTGCCGCCAGGGCTTGAGGCCAGCCGTGGTCATCAGCGGCGCATCATCCAGCCGCGTCTGCTGACGGGTCGATCTTTTCGCCTGACGCTCATAAAGCAGACGGTTTATATCGCGCTTATGCCCCTCGACAGCCTGCGCCTGCTTCTTGGCGCCAACCGCCCGCAGCAGACGGGCGGCGGTATCGGCAACGCGGCTGGCGTCATCGCTGCTGAAGGCATTCACCTCATTCTCATGCGAACGGCGGTTGCGCGTGTCAAGCAATTCATGCACGTAGCTGCGGTCGGCATAGCCTAGCTCATCGCGGAAAACCGCGTTCCATTGGCGGTTCATCAGTTTCAGCCAGCTTTGCACATCAAGCTCGCGCAAGGCGGCCGCCTCGTCCGGCAAATGCTTCGGACGCTTCAACTCATAGAGCGCATACTCCATCTCCTGCAAATGCTTGCGGCCATATTTGGCCTTGAACCGCTTCAGCACATAGGGCCCCAGCCCATCCCTGAGCGCATCCATCATCTCGTCAACGCGAACGCGATTTGATTTTGCCATCTTGCCATTCTCCAGATTATCTATTGATCAAAAAGGCTGTTCTGCCCGGGACGGCTTCGCTGTTCCGCCGCCAGTGCGCTAATCTCCTGCCAACTGGCAATCAAGGTGTTGTAATGGTAGGCATCCTGCGCCCGGCCGCGGCGCTCGCAGATGTCATAGAGCCGATAAGCCAGCTGCCGCGCCTCGCCAGCCATATCACCCCCCATCTGGTTCAGCAGCGCCGCCGCGCCCGACTCGCCATGGCTGTTCAGGCGCTCAATCAGATGATGCGTGCCTTCCCAGACCGTCGGCCGGTCGTCCTCGCCCGGATGCCAGACTCCAGGGTCATAATCCGACCAGTGGCGCAGGCTGACCTTGCCGCCGGCCGCATCCGCCACGCCCGCCAGCGCCACGCTGTCGACGCTGGTATTCTTGGCCCGCGCCAGCACATCCGCCTCCCCGAAATCGCCCGCGGCAAAGCCAAACTGCGTGAACCAATCGACCGCGAAGCGGCTCTCGGCATCCAGGTCGCCATCCCGCTCAGCCAGATATTCGTCCAGCGCGGCGTTAATCAGCATCAGCGCATCCCGCACCGACATGGGCCGCCCGTCCGCCTCGAGGATGCGGCTGGCGCGCGAATAAATCGCCATGCCCGGGCCGATGCTCGCCTGCGCCAGATCGACCGGCGCGATATAGCCCGACTGCATGGCTTTCAGCGCTTTCGGCAATTCCCGCCTGAGTTCCGCTACGAAGGCACGCCGCGAACGTTCGGGCGCATCCGCCGCCCGCGGCCGACACACCAGAACGATAGACGATGCCAGCGCATTCTTTCTCAGCGCATTTGGGCGATTGCTTTTTTCGGTGCGCATGGGCCAAGTGCCGACAATGCTGAAGCCGGCCTGGATTAGGCTGGTCAGCATGGTCTCCCAGCCGCTGCTGGCTTTTCCCGCGGCTTTGCCATCGCGCATGAAACCGGTGTCCTGCTGTTTGAAGGCATAATACACCGTCAGCGGATAATCGCTGCTGACGAACTGGCGCAGGTTGGCAAAGGTTCGCCTCATGCCGCTCTCAAAATAATCCTTCGCCGCATCTTTGTCCCCCTGCCGATAGGGCGCGGCAATCAGTTCATCGGCTTTGGGCACCAGCAGGGTGCCAAATACCTGGGGATAAATGCCGCGCAGATTGCGCCGCAGCCAGACATAAAAGAAGTCGCTCAAATCGGCATAACCGATATTGTCATAATAGGGCGGGTCGGTCGACAGGGTCACTGCTGCCGCGCCATCTGGCTGGGGATAAGCCGCCGCATCCTCTTGGTTAGCAAATCCTAACCCGCGCTTACGCGCCGGCAACCTTTCTAGTACCTTCCCAATCCAATTCAAATGCGACCCCCAGTTGCCAGTGGAATCCGAAAAGGGGTTGGCTTCGGCATAATCCCACACGATGGGAATGGCCTGCCGGGCGAAAAGATGAGAAATCTTTTCGCCCGGCACGTGCCAAGTACAAAGATTTGACCACATATCATTACCTCGGCCTATTGCCAAAGCCAAATAGACCGCCACCGCCTCGCCATAGGCGCAGGCGCCGCGCCCGCCATCGCGCAGATGCCTGTCATCCGCCCCCCAGCCAGCCGCAATGGCATCGGCTCGCGCCCCCTCCCACGCCTGTTCTATCAGGTCGCTGAAGGCCGTCAGCGCGACCAGCTGCCGCGGCGTGAAGAGCTTGTGCCATTCGTCCAGCCCATAAAGTTGTGCCACGAAACCAAGCGCTTTTTCAGGCAGGTCGCCCCGCGGCCGCCATTCGGGCTTTGCCGACCGCGCCAATTCTTGAGCTTCGGCTGTCGGGCTGTGATAATTGCGCCCCCGCCTGCCCTGCGTGACGATGGCCATTAGCTGCGTCCCCAGCCGGCCGGCGCGGCCCTGGGCGCGGATGTAAGCGAATGAAATCGGCTCGCCCGAAATCAGGCACTTGGCCCCCTGTCGGCGAATCATCGTGCCGGCCTGCCCCTTGGGCGGCAACCCCTTCGTCACCTCGAAACGTATATCCGTGCCTTGGATGATGGGTTTTGCCCAGCATTCGCGCCCCTTCCTCTTGCTCAAGGCGAAGGAACGAACCAGCGGCACCGGCGCGTTCACGGCTGGGTTGGGGCTAATCACCGTCCGCGCCCACAGCCAGGCGATGACCGTTTCGCCCTGATGGCGCGGATAGAGATGCCCGATTTTTTCCCAGGCCCGCTCGCGCATCCACTCGCCATAATAACGGACATCGGCCGCCAGCCCGGCGGCGCCCTTCCAAGCCCTCTTTCCGAGTTGCCCGCCATCCTGCGGGTTCACCGGCCGGCAGTCGGCAAAGCGAGGCGGAATCTCGATCATCGCCTTGTTCAGCATCACCGCCACCGGGTTGAGGTCGCTGGCATGTGCCGTCAGCCCCAGCCGCTGCGCCTCCAGCGGGATGCTGCCGCCGCCCGCGAAGGGGTCGAGCAGCGCCGGCGGTTCGCCGCCAGTCGCCAGCCGAATGAGCCGCCGCGCCTCGTCCATCACCTCATCGTTATTCGTGCTTTCCCATTGCACCAGCCGCTCGATAAAGCCGAAGAGACGGCCTCGCGGGCTGGCCTCTTCGCCATAGCGCAGGTTGCGGCAGGCCGCGACAAAGGCCGGGCTGGCATGGGAGTCATCGGGGTCATCCACCAGCGAAGCGAAAATGACCGCGCGGGCCGCCGCCAGCGGCCGCCGCGCCCACCAAATATGCAGGGTGGAGGGGTGGCCGTGGCGGATGGATTTTTCGCGGGCGCTGGCGCGGTTGATGGCTTCCAGCGGCAGCGCGACTTCAATTAACTTTTTGGCGGTTGACATGGCTTCTCCTCCCCGTATCCGCCTATTCTAACACGGCCGGCTGCTGCGCTCAAGCAATTCGCGCAAATTAAAGTTGACGCTGACGGCGACCGGATCCGGCTCATAGAAGCCGTAGCCGCGCAGGTAACGCGGCGGCCGCGCCGCCTTCCCATCGACCTCGACCATCGCCAGGATAAACTGCCGCCGGCTGTTCAGGGCGCAGAGCAGTTCGTTGCGGCTGAGCGTGACGGTGTCGGCATCGGCGCGGCGCCCCTTGACCTCGATGAAGCGCAGGCTGGCTCCGCCCTTATCGCGCCCCTGGCGGACGCGGCTCTCAATGTCATAGCCGCGGTTGTGGCGGCTGACATCGATGGGTTCATGCCCCAGGTCGCGTTCCGCCTGCATGACGGCTCGCATGGCGATTGCTTCGGTGATGCGCTTGTCCGCATCCAGCCGTGGGCTGCTCGTCAGCAAGCCCGCTGGGATGATGAGCGCCCCGCCAGCGACCAGCGGCCTGACCGCGCTGATTTGCCGTTCCCGCTCCAGCTGCGCCAGCCGCAGCCGGTGCCGCTCAGCCAAGTCATCGGCTCGCTTCGCCGCCCGTTGGCTGTTCAGCAGCGCATTGACCTTGCCCGCCTTTTCCGCCTGCCGCAGTTCATTGGCGCGTCTATCCCAATAATTGATTTCCTTGGTCAGCCGCGCGTGGACGGCGGCGCGGGTCTTGTCAATCAGTTCGCCGCGCCGTTGGCGGCAGGCTTCGAGCTGGCGCGGCACCAGATGCTCGATGGCATAGGCAATCGCCCGCGCTTCCAGCCGCTCGCCCTGGAGCCAGTCGGCTTCCAGCCGCGCTTCGATCTGCGCTTTTTCGGCTGGGCTGGTGGGCTGATAATCGAGGTAGGGGGCGCTGCCGGCCTCGCGCACCTCGCCCGCGCGGTCAATCTCGACAAAATGCACCTCCCGCGAGATGACGCGGCCCTTGCCATCGCGGCCCGGCCGGGCATCCTGAATCGCCTGCTCCAGATAAAGCAGCACGCGCAGTTCGCGGCCGGGATCGCCCTTATCGACCAGCATGGCGCCCTGCCGCAGCGTCTCGCCTTCGCGCTGGGCTATCAGGCTGATGGTGGCGTCCAGCAGGGGATGTCCCGGGCAGACAAAGGTCGCCTGCGGCTTGCCCGGCAGGTCAATCAGGGCCTTGTCGAAGCAGATGCGCTGGTACTTTCTTGAGATGGGTCCCTGGCCGCTGGCCTCGGCCTGGCGCCGAATGCGCTCTGGCACGTGGTTGATGGCATAGCGGCCTGGCTCGCGCTCGTGGATGGCGCCGCCGGCATACTTGAAGGCCTGATGAAAGAAGGCTTTGATGTAATATGGCTGCAAGCGCCGCGCCGCCGCCCGCTCCATATCTTCGCGCACCCGCGTCACTTGGCTGGTGTCCATCTGCGACTGGCTGAGGAACTGCTCTTCCAGCAGGTCGCGCACGCGCTCTTGGT
The DNA here is from genome assembly GCA_965214515.1 of Aggregatilineales bacterium. GTDB lineage: Bacteria > Chloroflexota > Anaerolineae > Aggregatilineales > Phototrophicaceae > UBA6055. Next base: position 631,871 of record OZ243955.1, on the reverse strand, counting down.
CGGCGGCCTGGTCAACCGTCTGCTCCAGCCTCTCCCGCACCCAAGGGGCATCGCCATAGCGCACCGCCTCGACCAACAGGTCACGCAGCGGGGTCTCCTGAAACAGCTTGCCCAGCACATCAAAGACCTGGCCATCCAGGGTATCGCGCTCGGCTTGCAGTTTCGTCAGCAGACGCTGATACACCGCGCCTTCGCGGGTCTCACCCGCCACCAGATTCCAAAGGTGACAGACTTCCTTCTGCCCGATGCGATGGATCCGCCCGAAACGCTGTTCGATGCGATTTGGATTCCAGGGCAAATCATAGTTGACCATCAAGTGCGCCTGCTGTAGATTGATGCCTTCGCCAGCAGCGTCTGTCGCCACTAAAATCAGCACATCCGGGTCATTGCGGAAGCTGTCCTCAATCTGATGCCGCTTGTCGCGCTGCACGCCGCCATGAATGCTGACAATCGCTTCCGGGCGGCCCAACAGGGTTTTCAGCTTCTCTTCCAGATAATTCAGGGTGTCGCGGTGTTCGGTGAAAATGACCAGCTTGCGCTGCCGTCCAGCCGGGTTTTTCATGGCCGGGTTCTCTTGCAGCAAATGGCGCAGTTCATTCCATTTGCGGTCCTTGCCACTGCGGCGCACGCTTAGGGCCTGCGCCTCCAGCCGTTCCAGGGTGACGATTTCGGCCTGGAGTTCCTGGATGCTGCCGGCGGCGGTTGCCATGTCAATCAGCCTGTCTTCAAGCTCTTCGACCTCGGCCTGGGGCGCCTCATCAAGGTCTTCCCAGTCCTCCTCACGATAAGCCGTCCCCGCCAAAATAATCGGCTCACGGCTTGCCTGCGCCTGCGTGCGGCGGTCTTGCAGACGCTGGCGGCGGCGCTTCAGGGATTGATGGATGGCCTCGGGCGAAGATGCCAGCCGCCGCTGGAGGATGGTCAGCGCAAAGCCGACGGTGCCGCGGCGCCCGCCATGTTCGAGCTTTTCGGCGCGGTCAAATTCTTGGCGCACATATTCGCTCACCCGTTCATACAAAACCGCTTCGTCATGGGAAAGTTCATAAGAGAGGGTAGATGCCAGACGCTTGGGGAACAGGGGCGTGCCGTCAAATTTCAGCAGCCTTTCCTTGACCATCCGCCGCATCAGGTCAGAGACATCGACATTCTCTCGAAAGCGCCCCTCGAAGCGGTCGGCATCCAGCAGCTTCATAAACAGATGAAAATCTTCTTGCTTGCCATTATGGGGCGTGGCCGTCATCAGCAGGAAGTGGCGGGTGATTTCGCCCAGGAGCTTGCCCAGCTTGTAGCGTTTGGTCTCTCTCAGCCGATTGCCAAAGAACGATGCCGACATTTTATGGGCCTCATCACAGACAATCAAATCCCAGTCGCTTTGCTCCAGCTGCGCCTGGAGGTCTTCGCTGCGGCTGATTTGGTCCAGCCTGACGATGATTCTGTCATGTTCGGTGAAGGGATTGCCGCCGGGCGATGCTTCCATCATGTCGCGGTGGAAGATGGCGAACTTGAGTTGGAACTTCGTCCAAAGCTCATCCTGCCACTGTTCCGTCAGGTTGCCCGGCGTACAAACCAGACAGCGGCGCAAATCGCCCCGCGCCATCAATTCACGGATTAGCAGGCCGGCCATTATGGTCTTGCCGGCGCCGGGGTCATCTGCCAGCAAAAAACGCAGCGGCTGGCGCGTCAGCATCTCCTCATAAACAGCGATAATCTGGTGGGGCAGGGGGTCAATCAGCGAGGTATGAACAGCTAGCAGGGGGTCAAAGAGATAGGCGAGGTCGATGCGATAGGCCTCCGAAGCCAGGCGCAGCAGCTGGCCATCAGCCTGAAACCCCCAAAGCCGCTCGGCCTGCGGTATCTCCAGCGCGGCTTCATCTTCACGATAAAGCAGCCGTTCTTCCAGCTGGCCATCCTCGCGCCTGTAGACGACCGACACAGCGCTGTCGCCGCTCCATTCTATGTCAATCAGGGTCACAGTTTGCCGCGGCGTCAACCCGCGCAAACGAAGGCCGCGCTTTAACGTTTCCAGTTTGGTCATGTCTTCTCCTTAAAGCCGAATATCATTCAAAGTCTACTCGGATGCCCTGTGCCTGTCGATAAGGTTTCGGGGATTCAGGCAGACGCTTCACTAACTTTGCCTTCGTCAATTTTGCGACTATACTTATGTAATAGTTAAGGAGGCTTGAAATGGAACAGCGCACTTTCGGCAATACGGACCTGTCCTGCTCTGTGCTTGGCTTTGGCACTTGGGAGATGGGCACCACCCAATATGGGGAAATCGACATTGCAGAGGCGGTGCGGGCGGTGCAAATGGCCATCGATTATGGCATCACCCTCTTTGATACGGCGGAAGTTTATGGCCCCTTCACTTCAGAGGAGTTATTGGCGCGTGGTTTGGGAAATCGACGTCAGGATGTCGTGGTCGTTACCAAAGTCGGCTTTACTTTTCACGACAATCCAGCGATTCGAGGGAATGCGGCGGTAACCGGCAGAGACGCCTCGGCCGCCAACATCACCCAACATACCGAGGGCTGCCTGCGGCGGCTCAACACCGATTATATTGACCTGCTGCTGATTCATTGGCCCGACCACAAGACTCCGCATGAAGAGACCATGGCCGGGCTGGAGGCGCTGAAAGAGGCCGGCAAGATTCGGCATTACGGCGTCTCGAATTACAATGTCCCGATGATGGCGGAATGCCAGAAATACGGCAATCTGGTAGCCAATCAGGTGGGCTATCATCTCTTTGACCGACGCATGGAAACGGCGGTATTGCCTTATTGCCTGGAGCAGGAAATCGGCTTTATGGCTTATGGCAGTCTCGGCTTCGGCTTGCTCACTGGCGCGTTGACGCCCGAAACCCGCTTTGTGGATTGGGATTGGCGCAGCCAGGGGCTTGCCTTTGGTTTGCCCCTGTTCACGCGCGAAAACTTCCTCAAGGCCTTGCGCGTGACCGAAAGGCTCAAGGCCTTGGCGGCGGATTATGACAAGTCGGTTGCGCAGCTGGCCATCGCCTGGCTGCTGGGTCAGCCAGCGGTGACGGTGGCTTTAGTGGGTATGCGCAACAAACACGAACTCAAGGAAAACGCCGCCGCCACCGATTGGCGCTTGACGGCTGCTGACCGGTCTGAGATTGACCGCATCTTCGCTGAAGAGGACGTGCCGACCTACGTTGATGCCGAGCAAATCATCGTACCCTGAACCGCGCAGGCCATCAAGATAGCGAAAAACGCTTGTATTAACTTTTTTGCTAGCGCCGCCCACAGATTTTCTGGGGGCGCTTGTCAGCTTGGCCGCTGTCTGAATTAACGCTGAAAGGTGGGGTCAAAGGCATCCCGCAAGCCGTCGCCGATAAGATAAAAACATAAAACTGTGACAGAAATCACCACGATGGGAACAATAATCAGGTGCGGACCGTGGCGAAAGTATTGGAACGAGTTGCTTAACATGTTGCCCCAGGTGGCTTGTGGCGGCTGTATCCCCAATCCAAGATAACTCAGCGCCGATTCTGCCAGGATGAGATTGGCGATGCCGAATGCCAGTTGAATGACGGTGATAGAAATCAAATTGGGCAGGATATGCTGGAACATCAGGCGTAAGGAACCAGCCCCCGTCGCCCGTGCCGAGATGATATATTCTTTTTCGCGGATGGACAGGGTTTGACCGCGAATCAAGCGGTAAGTACCCGTCCAGCCAATCAAGGTAACGACCAATATCAGTGATTCGGCTGTGAACGACAATACGGATGAAACCAGAATCAGCAGGAAAAGTGACGGTATCGAATCAAAAGTGGTGACAACCCAATTCAAGAGGTCATCAATGACGCCGCCGAAATAAGCAGCAGCCATACCCAATATCAAGCCGATGGTTAAGGAAAAGAAGGATCCAAAAAAACCAATCGCCATCGAAATGCCGCTAGCGTGCAAGAGCCGCGCCAGTTGGTCACGCCCGATATCGTCGGCGCCCAGGATATACCCGTCCACCCCAGGAGGGGTGAATTTTGCCAATCCGTTGGGTTCATTGGGGTCGACCTGCATGATGTAATCGGTAATCAGCGGCGCCATCATGGATATGACGGTTAATACCAGAACGTAACTCAAAGCGACTAAGGTCAGTTTATCACGCCGTATCGAACGCAGCGCCTTGCTTGTCAGCGATTCACCGACAAGATGTTTTTCCTTATTTTTCAGTTTTGCAACAGTTGTGCCGTTTGTCATGATACTTGCCTCTAATTAAAGCGGATGCGGGGGTCAATGAGCGCATAGAGAATATCCGACAGCAAATAACCGAGAATGTTTGCAATGGCTGCGTAGACAACCACAGTCATCACAACCGGATAATCCCGCTGACCGGGGGCAGCCACAACCAGACGCCCGACACCAGGCCAAGAGAAGACCGCTTCAGTTACAGCGGCACCGCTTAATAAAAATGTGATGGATGGACCTAGAAAGACGGCAATCGGAATAAAGGCGTTGCGCATCCCGTGGCGCAGCCAGATTTGTCGGTCTTGCAACCCTTTGGAACGAGCGGTGCGGATATAATCCTGATGGATCACATCTAGCATTGGACCGCGCATAAAGCGCGAATAACCGGCGACACCGCCAGCCGACAATACAATGACCGGCAGGATAAGATACTCAAGACGTTCCGGTAAAGGTGGACAAGAGGGATCCAAAGTGGTTTTACAGCGACCTCCCAGTGGCAGGATTTGAAGTGCCGACCCAAAAAACAGCAACAAGAGTAGCCCAAGTCCAAAATTGGGTATGGAATTAACGATGACAGCGCCAACGCGACTGGTTTGATCGAATAATCCGCGATGATTAACAGCTGCCAGAATCCCTACCGCCACACCCAGAATCAAACCGATTAAAAACGATGGCAGGCTTAATTCCAGAGTTGCCGGCAGACGCTCGACGAGAACATCCAAGACTGGGCGCTTATAGAAAAAGGAATTGCCAAAATCGCCGCGCAGGATGCCATAGCGGTCGCCGGGGGGCAGGGGGCGCAAATCCGGACCATAGAGGTCAATAAAAAAGACAGAGCCATCCGCCAAGCCGTCGTCATCGCTGTCCCAGCGCATCCAGTCATCGCCCAGCAACCAGCGCAGATATTGAACGGGCAAGGGATCGTTGACGCCCAGCTTAATCTTGAGTTCTTCTATTTCACGCGGTTTCATACGGTTGTTAAACGCCAGCGCTCCCACAGGTCCTCCTGGCGTCAGCCCAATCAATACATACGACAAAATGGTGACGCCGAAAAAGATGGGAATCGCTTGCAGCAAGCGTCGGATAATATATTGAGTCATAATATCTATCCTTCTAAAACAGTCCCCCCAGGCAACTGAGGGGACTTCTGATACAGATACAGTGAAAACAGCAATGGACTATTGCTGGGCAATCGTCCAGGCATCAATGTTCCAGCGTGAACCGCCGACACGCGGCGACCAGTTTTCAACATTGGTTTGTGCCGCCAGCAGAACGTTGCCGGTGCTGATCCAAATCCAGGGTGAGTCGTCACGCAGAATTTGATAGGCCTCGCCATACATCTCACGACGGGTGTCCACATCACAGCCAGGGAGCTTACGGGCGGACTCAATCAGTTCCGTCAGGCGGGGGTTGTTGTAGGATTGGGTGTTGTAACCCGAACCAACGACATCCGCGGCTGGCAGGAAGATGGAGGCGATGCCATTGGGATCCGCCGGCGTGGCAAGCCCCCAGAAGACGCCTATAGCGTCATAAGTCTGTGCCGTAAATTCACTCACCAAGGTGCCAAATTCGACAAATTCGACGGTGATGTCGAAGCCGAGTTCGTTCCATTGGTCTTGCAGGATGGTGTACAAGGCTTCTTGCGAAGTATTGCCAGCGTTGGTCTTGACGGTCAATGCCAGTGGTGCGCCCTCTTCAGCGTACATGCAGCCGTTGCATTCACGCACGCCATCGCCATCAGCATCGGTAAAGCCGGCATCGTCCAGCAGCGCCATCGCTTTTTCAGCGTCAAAGGGATAGGGTTCGAGGCCGGCCGGGAAGCTCCAGTCGGTTGGGCGGACATGGGAGGCGACCGGGACTCCAGTGCCAAAGAACGCGCCCTCGTTGATTTCGACGAAATCCATGCCGTAATTCAGCGCCTGACGAACGAGAACATCACCGAGAATAGGATGATGTCCCTGGTCAATGGGGTCGCCGTCTTCATCAAGTCCGTCTTGGGGGTTGTTGGGGTCGGCAGTATTGAGCGAGAGGAAACGGATGGTGCCAGCAGGGGTTTCAAAGATCTGGAATTCGCCTGCTTGACCCCTCATGCGGACATCATCGCGGTTTGCCTGCGGCACACTGGCGACGAAGGTCAACTCGCCAGCAAAGAATTGTTCCATCTGAACAACCTGGTCGGTCACGACTTTGTAGATCCAGCCTTCGGGAATAACGGATCCCATTTCGGCTTGGGTAAAATCGGCATTGCCGAGCAGGGTGGTTTGTTCGCCGGGGCGGAAGTTGGAAAAGACAAATGTCTCGCCACCGGTAACCTGTGGATTGAGGTTGTAGTCGATTTCTACCATATCGGCATAATTATCGCCAAAGACTTCCGAGAAGATGTGGGCAGGTACGGGGTAGATTGGACTAAGCGTGTTAATCAGTGTACAGTTGGCTTCGTCAAAAACGATGTTCAGGGTATGGTCATCGACCACTTCGTAGCTGACAACGCGGTCCATCAGTTCTTGACGCGGGGATGTGGTTTCGCCGCTGAGGGTAGCCTGGAGGAACCAAGCGACATCATTGGCGGTGATAGGCACGCCATCGCTCCACACCATGTCATCACGCAAGTGGAAGGTGTAGGTTACACCGTCTTCCGCGATATCCCAGCTTTCAACCAGCGCTCCCTTGGCGCCACCGATATACTGAACGGTTTCGGAATCGATGCCGATGAAATTAGGGAACATGCGGTTGATGACATTGTAAGAGGTGCCATCGTTGGCGATGATTGGATTGAACGTTGTGGGATCGTCACCAAAATTCGGCTCGATAATGGGAGCGCCGCTCCCAAAATCCTGCGCCGCTGCCGGCACGATGAGAACAGCGACAACTGTCAGCAGCAGGCTGATAGTCACAATGCGTAGAAGTTTGTTCATTAGTGTAATACTCCTTATATCTTGATTTATAAAGTCATCACGATAGAGCAGTTTGATTGGACTGCACACGTATTTTAACAGCGATTTGATTAAAGACCAAATTCGGATAGCAATAATGCACACAAACAAACAGAACATATCCAAGAGCACATTGGGGCAACCAACAGAAATGAGCATGAATCAAGGGTCTTAAGAGCTTATAAGGGTTCATTTTGCCTTTCGTTGAGCTACTGCCAAAAGATAAATGTTTTATAAAAATTCGGCTAAGTTTGGTCAATATGCACCAAGCGGCCATCTGATTCTCATCCAGTATGCCTCAAGTTATCGCCTTTGGTCTTATCCTGTTTCATAATAATCGAAATGGTCTTATAATGGCTGGAAAGCCGAGCGCAAACAGGACGCAAGCTGAACTTTGACGAACCCACTTACAAATCATCAGTCGGCAGTTTTCACTCAACCGCTTGACAAAAAAATCTGGCTCGAAGGCATCGCTGGCAGTGGCAAGACCAGCACTGGGGTAGCACGTCTACTACACCTGCTGGAACGCGGCGTCCCCGCCGAATCGATACTGGTCTATGTGCCACAGCGAACGCTGGCACAGCCTTATCTGCGTGCCTTGCGGCAGGACAAGCGGCATCGTGGCGGGCAAGCCACCATCCATACCATGGGCAGCCTGGCATTAAAGATGGTGGAAACCTTTTGGTTTCTTATCTCACAGCAGGCGGGCTTCAAACATCCGCATAACTTACCGAATTTCATCAGCCTTGAACTGGTGCAGTATTTTATGACACGCGCCATTGAGCCGCTGGTCGATGAGCGCGATTATTTCAACAGCGTTCGGATTAATCGGGCGCGGCTTTACAGTCAAATCGTCGATAATATGAATAAAGCTGCTCTGGTTGGCTTCCCGCTCCAGGAGATTGCGGTACGGCTGAAATCGGCATTGGGCGCGGGTGTGGAGCAAGAGCATATTTATGAAGATGCGCAGAGCTGCGCTCTGGCATTTCGTCAATACTGTCTGGAGCATAACCTGCTTGATTTTTCCTTGCAGGTGGAGGTCTTCCTCAAGCATCTCTGGTCTTTGCCGCAGTCTCGTGATTATCTGCGGCGGCGGATTAAACATCTTATCGCTGATAACATCGAAGAAGATACGCCAGCCTCGCATCGTTTGCTGGCGGAATTGCTGTCAACCTGTGATTCTGCCTTGGTCATCTACGACCGCGATGCCGGTTTCAGGCGTTTTTTGGGCGCCGATGCGGATCATGCCCGTCGCCTGCGGGAGCATTGCGATATCGATAAGCAATTTACCGCTACTTTTGTTATGTCAGATGAACTCCACGCGCTCGGCTTGAACTTGGCCTCTCGGTTGGGTGAAGAAGTCGATGATTCTGAAGCCAACCCGCAGACGGCATTCATCACAGAGGCGCATCGTTATTATCCGCAGATGGTGAACGGGGTTGTCGCTCAAATTGACTCGCTTGTCAGCCAGCAGGGCGTGCCTCTCAATGAGATTGTGGTGCTGGCGCCCTATGTATCCGATGGCTTGCGGTTTGCCTTGGTCGAGGGTTTGGCCGCCAAGGGGATAAGAGCGCATTCACACCGCCCCTCGCGGGCGCTGCGGGATGAGCCAGCTGCCCGCACGCTGCTGACATTCGCGCGTCTGGCTCATCCACACTGGGAGATGCCGCCGCCACCCTTCGATGTCGCCTTGGCGCTGATGACCGCGATTGACGAGCTTGACTTGATTCGCGCCAGTCTGCTGACCGAAATTGTGTATCGCCAAGGGCGCTTGTATCCCTTTGCCGATATTCAGGAAGCAGCGCAAAACCGAATCACCTATGAATTTGGCGAACGTTATGACCGCCTGCTCGCCTGGCTGAGCGATTATGTCGCCGGTGAAGCTGTCCCAGCCATTGATTTATTCTTCCAGCAGATATTTGGCGAGTTGTTATCGCAGACAGGTTTCGGCTTCTATCGTGATTATGATGCCAGCCATACCGTTATGAATCTGGTGGATTCGGCTCGCAACTTTCGCTGGGCCCTGGATTTTGTCCGCAGCTATGGCGAGGATATTGACCTAGGCAAGGATTATGTTCAGATGGTGGATCGGGGCGTGATTGCCAATTTTTACCTGCGCAACTGGGTGCTGGATACCGAAGACAGCGTGCTGATTGCGCCAGCATATACCTTCTTGCTGAGCAATCGGCCGGTGGATTATCAATTCTGGCTTAATATCGGCAGTGAAGGCTGGTCGCGCCGTTTGTATCAGCCCTTGACCCATCCCTATGTTTTGAGTTTGGGATGGCAGTTGGGCGAAACCTGGGAAGACGAGGACGAGTATCGAACCAATCGCCAAACCCTCAGCCGTCTGGTATTGGGTTTAACGCGCCGCTGTCGGCAGGCAATTTATTTGGGGTACAGTGAACTCAACGAAAATGGTTATGAACAGCGCGGCTTGCTGCTGGAAACGATTCAGAGCCTGCTGCGCCGCATCGCCCAGGATGAACGGCATGTTTAAGCCACGACCCAAACAACAGGAAGTGCTGAATTACAAGCAGGGCTATATGGGCGTGGCAGCAGTTCCCGGCAGTGGCAAAACCGCAACCCTGTCGTCTCTGGCGGCGAAACTGCTAACAGAAACCGATTTGGAGGATGGGCAGGAAATCCTGATTGTCACACTGGTCAATTCGGCAGTGGCGAACTTTGCTCGGCAGGTCAACGAGTATGTCCGAGCCGATGGTTTGCTGCCTGGCTTTGGTTATCGGGTGCGCACCTTGCATGGGCTGGCAAATGACATCGTTCGGCAAAGGCCAACAACAGCCAATCTGGATGAAAACTTCATTATTGCCGATGAACGCGAAAGCAATGAAATCCTGACGGATGCTGTCGAAGCGTGGATTCGCAAGCACCCGCAGGCGCCAGATGATTATCTGGCAGCGGAGTATTGGGACAAGGCACATTATCGTCAGCATTATTGGAGCCAAATCGTCACCGAGACCACCAAGGTATTGATTCGTCAGGCGAAGGATGAACTGCTGTCGCCGCATGACCTGTACGATTGCCTGGAAAATTACGGGAGTGAACTTGGGCTGGCGCGGATGTGTGCGGACATTTATGCGGATTATGAACGCGCTCTGGCCTATCGCGGGGCGGTTGATTTTCAGGATTTGATTCGTTTGGCGCTGAAAATCCTGCAAGACGACGAATCTTATCTGGCGCGGCTGCGCCATAAGTGGATGTATATTCTGGAGGATGAGGCACAGGACAGTAGCCGAACACAGGAAAAGATTCTGCAGCTGCTGGCGGGAGAGGGGGGAAATTGGGTGCGGGTTGGCGACCCCAATCAGGCGATTTTCGAGACCTTTACCACCGCCGACCCCAAGTATCTGCGCGATTTCATTCAATCCGAAGCCGTCATCGGACGCGAATTGCCCAACTCCGGGCGCAGCACCCGCAGCATTCAAAAGCTGGCGAATTATCTGATTGAATGGTCGCTCAGACATCCCCATCAAGCCATCCGCAAGCGCATTCCTTTAAGCCTGCCTTATATTAAGCCAACCCCCAAAGGTGACCCGCAGCCCAATCCCAAAGACAATAAATGGAATGTGGTTCTGTATCCCGAAGGCTTCAATCACAGACAGGAGGCATGGACTGTCGTGGAGTCTTGCAAGCGCTGGCTGGCTGAGCATCCGAGCGAGACGGCGGCGATTTTGGTGCCGCGCAACAAACGCGGGGCCGAGATTGTCAAACTGCTGCGTAAGGAAGAGGTTCCTTATGTCGAGAATCTCAACAGCACCTCCTCAACCCGCGCTGTCGTCGGCTCTTTAACGCGAATACTGGAATGTCTGGCAGACCCCAAAGATGCAAAACGTCTGGAAAAGCTCTATCAGGTATGGATGCGGGATTATCGTGATGACCCCTCTGTCCGCGAGGTGGCCAAAATGCTGGGCAGGATTCGTCATGTGGAGAATTATGTGGCGCCGCGCTTGTCCGACTGGCTTGAAGAACATCTGGATGCGGCGGACGATGATGCGCTTTATGACCACCTTCAGGACTTCCGCAGCCGCGTTGGGGCATGGCTGCGTGCAGTCGAACTGCCGATTGACCAACTGATATTGACAGTCGCTGGCCATATTTTTACCGAAGCGCGCGATATTGCCACCGCGTACATGATAGCATTGCATCTGTCGCGGCTGGGTGAGACCGATCCACAGATGCGACTGCCGGAATTTGCCGCTGAACTTTATGACATTGCCAACAATAAGCGCAAGTTTGCCGGCTTGGGTGATGACGAAAGCCAGTTTGACCCGGATGTGCACCAGGGCAAAGTCACTGTGACGACCATACACAAGGCAAAAGGGCTGGAATGGGACCGCGTGTATTTGATTTCGGCCAACAATTATGATTTTCCCTCTGCTGACCCGCATGACAGTTTTATCGGTGAGAAGTGGTTTATCCGCGACAGCCTCAATCTTTCGGCGGAGGCTTTGGCACAACTCCATGCGCTCCGCAGTGGTGAGGCTTACGATGAAGGCGAGGCAACCCTGGACGCGAGAATTGACTATGCCGCTGAACGCCTGCGACTGTTATATGTTGGCATCACCCGCGCCCGCAAGGAACTGACTATCACCTGGAATACCGGACGCGGTGAAGCGACCGAAGCTACGGCTCTGATTGCATTAAGAACCTTCTGGGAAAAGGAGCTTGCCCAATGAATGCTGCACAGTTGTCAAGCGTGCTGCCGAATGATTTCACCTTTAGCCAGAGCAGCTTGCAAGATTATGTCGATTGCGCCCGGCGTTTCAAGCTGCGCTATATCGAGGGGCTGCGTTATCCGGCGTTTGAGGTGCAAGATGCGCTGGCACAGGAGGAACGACTGCGACAGGGTGCCCGCTTCCACAAGATGGTGCAGCAGCATCTGCTGGGGGTGCCAGCGGATGTGCTGGCGGGTTCGCTGGGTGATGATGCCAAACTTGCCACATGGTGGCGGACATTCATGGATTTCGGCTTGATAGGCTTGCCGCAGCAGCGCCATGCCGAAACCACGTTGCAGACCTATTTGGGCGATTATCGCCTTGTTGCAAAATACGACCTGCTGGCCATTGACCCGCAGGGACAGGCAGTTATCGTCGATTGGAAAACTTCAGCGCACATGCCATCAAGGCGCAGCTTGAAAAGCCGATGGCAGACCACCATCTACCGCTATGTGCTGGCGCAGGCAGGTGCGCATTTGTATGGCGGGAACATACCGCCAGAAAAAATCCGCATGATTTATTGTTTTGTCGCGCTTGGGGGACAGCAAATCACATTCGATTATTCTGAGCCGCAAATGCGGGCCGACGAAGCGAATTTGCTTAACCTGATTGGAGAAATTGAAGCGGCGAACCTGTTTCCCTTAACCAGCGAGGAAAAGCGCTGCCGTTATTGCTGCTTCCGTTCGCACTGCAATCGGGGTGACCGCGCCGGGAAATGGGACCGCTCTGAATTGGACGATGAGCCGTTGGATGAGGAAGATTTTGAGATTGATTTTGACCAGATTGCCGAGATTGAGTTTTAATCAAGGGGCGCTATGGAAATTGTCCGTGTCCGTGAGTGGGATGGATAATGCCTGAATGGCTGGAGCCGCAGACGATAGAGGTCGCTCATAGCCTGCGGGAAGCGGTCGGCGGGCATCCGCTCATCTGCCAGCATTTGACGCGCCGGGGCATAACGACCGCCGATGCTGCCAAACGATTCCTGTCAGCCGAGCATTATACGCCCACCTCCGCGAATGAATTGCCGGATATTGACCCTGCGGTGGAACGTCTGAAGCAGGCGATTCGACAAAAAGAGCAGATTCTGGTCTGGGGCGACTTTGATGTCGATGGTCAGACTGCGACCGCGCTCTTGGTATCGGCCTTGCAAAAGCGCGGCGCAGAGGTCAGCTATCATCTGCCGAACCGCCTGCGCGAAGGGCATGGCATCCATTTGGAAAAGCTCAAAACCTGCCTTGATGGTGGGATAGAGCTTGTCTTGACCTGTGATACGGGGGTGAGCGCACACGAAGCGGTGGACTATGCTGCGGGGCGCGGCGTCGATATGGTGGTGACTGACCATCATGCGCTGCCGCCGGAATTGCCATCCGCCTTGGCAGTCGTTAATCCGCGCCGCCTGCCCGAAGGGCATCCGCTAAGCGAATTGCCAGGGGTTGGCGTCGCCTATAAGTTAGTCGAAGCATTGTATCCGGGTGAAAGCACCGATTTTCTCCATGATTTGGTCGCTTTGGGCATTGTTGCTGATGTCATGGTGCAGGTTGACGATACCCGTTATCTATTGCAGCGCGGCCTAGAGCGGCTGCGAGAGAACAAGCGTTTGGGATTGCGAGCTATCCTGGAACGCGCCGACATTCCTCCAGCCGAGGTCAACGAGGGGCATATTGGCTTTTCGCTGGCGCCACGTTTGAATGCGCTGGGGCGTTTGAGCGATGCTAATCCTGCGGTCGAACTCTTAATTACGCAAGATTGGGAACGGGCGCGGATTTTGGCGAATAATCTGGAAGGCTTGAACGCGCAGCGAAAATTTCTGGCGAATCAGGTATATCAATCGGCAGTGGCACAAATCGAGAATGACTCTTCCTTGCTGGAATATGCGGTCATTGTCCTCAGCCAGCCCGATTGGCATACGGGCGTGATTGGCATTGCCGCCAGTCGTCTAGTGGAACGATATGGTCGCCCGGTGGTGTTGATTGCGACGCCGAATGAGATTGGGCGCGGGTCGGCGCGGTCGCTGGCTGGACTGGATATTACCGCCGCCTTTGGGCAAGTGCGCCAGCACATTATACACTATGGTGGGCATAGCATGGCGGCGGGCTTGAGCTTGCCGACAGAGCAGATTTTTGACTTTAGGCGTTCCCTGTCGCAGATCCTACGGCGTATGGGCGGCGGGCTTGAGATGAAGCCGACTTTAACGATTGACGGCTATTTGGAGTTGTCCGATATTTCGCTGGAATTGACCCGCGACATCGAAAGACTGTCGCCTTTCGGCAATGGCAATCCGCCACTGACCCTGGCAACGCGAAATCTCAAGGTTGTCAGCCACTCGCAGCTGGACCGCCGCGGCGAGCATCTGCAACTTCGCATCCAGGATGAGAAAGGTCAGCGCCAACGGGTGATTTGGTGGGGCGGGGCGGGGCAGGATGTGCCAGAGGGGGCATTTGACCTCGCCTATACCCTTCGCAGCAGCTGCTACCGCGGTCAGCGGGAGGTTTTGCTGGAGTGGCGCGATTATCGGCAGCTGACGATAACCACGCCAGCGCTCCGCAGCACATCGGATGACTTTGAGCTCATTGACCTGCGTCAAAGCGCCCGGCCGCAGGTTGATTTGGCGGCTGCGCTGGCACACTATCCCGATGCGCTAGTTTGGTCGGAAGTGGCAGCATCAGCAGCGGGTGTCAATCGGCTCCATCTGGTCGAAAGCGAAACCTTGATTGCCTGGACAGTCCCGCCGTCCGCAGCGATTTGGTCGATGGGATTGGAGAAGGTTAATCCGACGCGTTTGATTCTCTTTGGGATGCGGCCGGATACCGAAACCAGAGCCAGATTTATGGCGCGTTTGGTCGCTTTGGTCAAATATGCCTTGAATCGGACGAGAGGTGTGGTGCGACTGGAGACCCTGGCAGCGGCGATGGGACACCGTGACAGGACTGTTCGGTGTGGTTTGCAAGTGCTGCGGGCATTGGGTAGACTTGATTATCAACTGCGGGAGACGGGCGAATATCAGCTGTCCCTGCCGAGCGAATCGCTGGGAGACAAGTCGGATGGCTTGCAAGAGCGGCTCGATTTGCTCCTGCGCGAGACACGCGCCTATCGCAATTATTGGCTGACCATGCCGATGCGACGGCGACAGTCTGGAGAAAGAGACAAAAATGGGATTTGAACAATCGGTGGCCTGGTGGTGTTTTGAACGTGAGGATATTGACGCGCCTGATTTGCTCGATACGGTCAAAGCTGTCGGCTATTCGGGGGTGGAATTAGTGCCAGTGGATAAATTTCAAATGGTGCGTGATGCGGGTTTGAAAATAGCGGTTGACCGCCTGTTTGCAAAGGTTGAACAGGGCATCAACAACACCAGGCATTGGGACACCATCAAGCGCCAGGCGGAAAAGAATCTGAAGCTGGCGCAGCAGTGGGACATCCCGAACCTGGTTGTTTTCAGTGGCAACCGCGACGGGGTGGATGATGAAACTGGCGCCGAGAATGCCATCAAACTGCTGGAACAACTGGCGCCGGATGCGGAATCAGCTGACGTGATGCTGGTATTGGAATTGCTGAATAGCAAGGTCAATCATCCTGATTATATGGCTGACCATACCGACTGGGGCGTCAAGGTGGTGTCGGCAGTTAATTCGCCCAAGGTCCGTTTGCTCTATGACATTTATCACATGCAGGTGATGGAAGGGGATGTCATCCAGACTATCCGCGACAATCATCAGTGGTTCGCGCATTATCACACGGCCGGGGTGCCAGGGCGCCATGAGATTGACGATACGCAGGAGTTGAACTATCGTCCGATTTGTCAGGCAATCGCGGCGACTGGCTACAGTGGCTATGTGGGGCAGGAGTTTGTCCCGACTGGTGATTGGAAAGCAGCACTACGACAAGCCTATGATGTCTGCAACATCAGCGGCTTGACATGAAGCGGAAGCTGGGGCGCAGTCGCCGCTGCTTTTTTTGATATTCCTGCAACAGAGCGATGCCGCTCACAATGATGACCATGCCAACCAGCATGGTGGTAGTGATTTCTTCTCCCAGTACGAGTACACCGCCAATCCCAGCAACAATCGGTATAACATAAGTCGCCATGACAGCCGGCGTTGCCCCGAAGCGCTTGATGTTATAGAAGGATAGCATCAAACCCATGAAAGTGCCGACAATCGCAGTATAAAACAATCCGAGAAATCCAACTTCGTTGACCGCGCTCATGTCAAAGCCGACCGTCAGCAGCGAGAAGGGCATCATAACGATTCCAGCCGAAAAGATGCGGATGCTGGCGACATCGTAGGCATCATAGCCCTGAAGGTATTTGCGGGCATAGATAATCATCAGCGAGCTAAATATCATCCCAACGCTGACCAGAATGTAACCGGTCGGAACGGCTTCGTCGGTGCCGGGCAGGCCGTTCTCGCCACTGACCGCCAGCAAAACAGCACCGCCTAATGCCAGGGCAACGCCGATGATTTTGCGCCAACTCAAGAGTTCATCCGGCAAGATAAAATGCGCCAGAACAACGGTCAGCGCTGGCGCTGTCGTCAGCAGTAAGGATGAAACCCCACTCGATTGATACTGGAGTGATGAAACCACGCAGGTCATCGGGACAGCCGTGCCGAATACGCCCAGCAGGCTGGCACGTTTCCAGAGTTCCGGGTTGCGCGGCACGCGGCGTCCGGCAATCAGCCAATAGATCACCAGCGAAATCAGACTGGCGATAACCATCCGCAAGCCGATGTAGGTGGTGGGGTCATACTGTCCAATGCTGAAACGTGATGCGACAAGTGAAGAGCCAAAGAAAAAGCCGAGCAGGATGATATGTGGGAGCGCTTGAATGCTCAAAGGGGAATATCCTCGAATAGGCTGTCAAACGCATTGAAGTATAGCATATATCTCTGCCGTACAAAAGATTTTTTGAACGATACTTTACATTCGTGATTTGTGTGGTGTATCAGGCTGGGGGTTATCTTGTTGGAATAATTTAACCCTATAGAAATCAAGATATATTGGGTTTAATATATCTGCCATTTTCCATTTGCGGCAAATGTGTCAGGTGACACACCCCCTACCCGACGACGATTTGCGTGCTGCTTAGGGCTGCCAACCGTCTTCGACAAGGACATCCTCCCAAACTTATGAATTTGTAAAAAACTGCATTATGTAGTAATTTTAATGAGAAATCTTGGAAAGGAGTCGCCTATTCATCATGTTGAACACCTCTTTTATCTCTCTTGACAGGTTTTGATTACTTTGTTTGGATGGAGTCCTATTATGAACAAGAAAGTTGGCAGTTTCTCGCGCCGCGATTTTTTGAAGGCAATGGGGGCATTGTCCTCTGGGCTGGCAGCGCATCCCCTGCTCTTCAATAACATCAAGGTGCTGGCACAAGATGTTTCCAGTCATTCGCCAATCACCATTCTTATCAACGATTCGCCCTGGTTCCCGGGCTTTGCCGCTATGGTAGAGCTTTACACCGAAACCACTGGCAACCAGATTAATCTCGATGTAACGCCCTTCCCTGGTATGCTTGATAAAACACGCAATGCAACCCAAGCTGACGAAAGTGAATACGATGCCGTTGCCATCACAGAACAAAACATTCCTTTCTTCTATAATTCCGGGCTGCTAAAGCCGATTCTCGATATTGACTCGGATTATGTACTGGACGACAACATAATCAGTTATGGTCATGCCGCTCGCTGGGATGCCGACATCGGGATTAACGGTCCCAACGGAACGCTCCTTGGGATTCCGATTAACGGGAATATCCAACTGTATTATTATCGCCGTGACCTGTTTGAAGAGGCGGGCATTGAGCCGCCCAAGACCTTCGACGAGATGGAAGCTATCGCCGAGCAGCTCGGTAATCCGCCGCGTATGTTTGGGAATGCCAATCGCGCTAATCCGATTTGGTGGGAGTTTGGTGCTTATGTCGATTCACACGGCGCGGAATATGTCCGCCTCGAAGATGACGGCACCTGGTCAGTCGGATTTGACCGTCCCGAAGGGTTGGAAGCAGTTCAACGGTGGCTCAAGCTGGGTCGCACTTGGGCGCCGCAAAATTTCGCTGATCTGGGTCAAGGGGATTTGTTGGCTTTGATGGCCAGCGGGCGCTTGGCACAGGTGCACATGGTCGGCGCCGCAGCCCCCAACTATGATGACCCCGAACAATCGATTGTTGGTGGCAAGATGGGCGCTACCGTTGTGCCGGGTGTTACTGCCGAAACACGCTCGCCAAGAACTGGCATGTGGGTCATGTCGCATCCGGATAACCTGCCGACAGAACGCGCGGCGGCCGGGCTTGAATTTGTTAAGTGGCTGACAACCAAAGATAACCAGGTTGCCTATGCCAAAGCCGGCGCGATTCCGGTTCGGCAGGATACCTATGAAGAACTCGCTGCTGACGACCTGGTTGGCTGGTGGACAAGTGCCTTTGCCGAAAGCACGCCCTTCCTCAAGCCAGAGACGCGCTTGCCAGAAACCCCTCTGATTCGGGACAGTGTGTCTACCCGCATGGCACAAGCCTATGTTGATGAGATTTCTGCCGAAGAAGCCGTCGAATTGATGGCAGCGGAAATCCGCACTGTCATGGAAGATGCCGGGTATGATGTCTCATAATCGGGACATCTGATTCTGTTAAGCGAATTATCAATAGCCCCAGGCTGGCTGCATTGGGGCTATGTTGTACCCAAAGGCATACGCTCATGCACGAAGAAAAGCAAGCGCAAAGCGGGGTCGGCGAATGAGCGCCATAGAAACAGGTTTTGCAAACAGAAAGAATCGCGGTTTCAGGACGATCTTGTTTGGTCAGGGAAGTTTCAAATACTGGTCTTTGGCCCCGCTTGTGGCTGTATTATTTATTTTTACCGCCTTACCGATTTTTCAACTGCTGCAAATGAGTGTCTCCGAACTTGAGTTTGTTAAAGGCGAGCTTGTCTCCGAGTTTGTTGGCCTGGGACACCTGGATAATCTGGCAAAAGACCCGATTGTTGGGATAGCTATCAAGAATACGCTGGTCTTTGTTATCGCGGTCGTGTTGATAGAGACCTTTACCGGCTTTGTCCTGGCGGTCGCCATCAGCCGTACCAAAACCCTGTCGGTCTTGTATCGAAGTGTGGTGATTATCCCGCTATTGATACCACCCGTGGCAATCGGGACGATGTGGTCTTTAATGTACGACTTCAATTATGGATTATTTACCACCATTTTGATTAGTTTGGGCGTGACCAACCCACCCCTTTGGACGGCAGACCCGGATTTGGCGCTCATATCTGTCATTATTGTGGATGTCTGGCATTGGACGAGCTTTATGTTCCTGATTATGTTAGCGGGGATTGAGTCCATTCCGCCATCATTGCTCGAAGCTGCCCGTGTTGATGGCGCTAACGAGATGAGCATCATCCGCCGCGTCATTTTACCGATGATGGCGCCAACCATTCTGGTTGCCATGCTGTTAAGAACCATTTTGGCTTTCAAAGTCTTTGACCAGATTTTCGTACTGACATCGGGCGGACCGGGAACAGCCACGCAGGTGATCAGTATGCACATCTACAAGGTCTTTAGCGAACAGTTTCGCCTGGGATATGCCGCCTTTCTGTCGCTCATGGTAGCGGCATTTATGACCATCTTTGTTGCGTTCTACCTTTGGGCAAGTCGTGTTGTACGGAGGCGGCTGGAATGAGAGAAAAAACCTTATCAAAAGCCGTGCTTAATCTGGCTTTGCTCATAGTGGTGTTTATCATCCTGTTTCCCGTTTTCTATATCGTACAGACCTCGCTCAAGAGTACCGCCGATGTTTATAGTGGTGCCTTCTTCTTCGAGGCGAAAACTACCAATTATGAAGAAATTTTCACCGGGAGTCGCAGTAACTTTGCCGAACTGACACGGAACAGCCTGATAGTCGCTTCTGGCGTTGCTATCGTTTGCGGTGGCATCGGCTCGCTGGCAGCTTATTCCATATCGCGGCTGAACTGGCCTCGCTGGGTGACAGGGGGCATTCTGGTGTGGCTGCTGTTCATCAATATGATGCCGCCCATTGTTTTCGTGTCGCCCTATTATTTGTGGGCACGGGCGACCGGCATTTATGACACACCTGCTGCGGTGATTATGGCGCATGTGATTCTCAATATGCCGCTGGCAGTCATTATGATGATGAATTTCTTTGCCGAAGTTCCAAAGGAGTTAGAAGAGGCGGCGGTCATTGACGGCTGTACCCAATGGCAGGCATTTGCCTTGGTGATTTTGCCCATCGTGCGCCCCGGCCTGGCGGCGATGGCGGTACTGGTCTTTGTCTTTAGCTGGAAGGAATTTTTGTTTGCCCTCACATTAACCACCACCAGCGCCGGGCGAACTATTCCAGTGGGAATTGCCAACTTCGTTCAGGAATTTAACATCCGCTATGGCGAAATGGCAGCGGGGTCATTTGTTGCCATGATTCCGGCGCTCGTTCTGGTTTTGCTGGCACAGCGTCACATCATTAAGGGCTTGACTGTGGGCGCTGTCAAAGGCTAGAGTCCGCGAAATTCACGATACCAGGCCCAGGTTCGATACAAACCCTCTGGCAGCGAAGTCTCGGGGGCGAAGCTCAGCAATTCCTGCGCTTTGCTGTTATCACAAAAGGTAATCGGCGGGTCGCTCAAGGGGGTCGGCACATCAATCGTCTGGATGAGTTTGCCGGCATATTCCTCGATGAGCGCTACAAAATCAGTCAGCGAAATCGGTGCGCCACAACCCAGATTGATAACCTCATAACCCAGAGGCTTGTCCAGCGCTGCCAGCACGCCGCGAACAGCATCGTCGATATAAGTCCAGTCACGGTGAATATCGCCCCCGTTAAACAGTGGAATCACAGCGCCGCTTTGGGTCGCTTCCATCAGCCGCCAAGGCATCATATCCGGTCGCCCGGCGGGACCATAGACATTAAAGAACCGCAAGACTGTTACATTCATATCACAGAGATTGTGATACGTATGCGCCAGCAGTTCGGCCGCGCGTTTGCTGGCTGGATAGGCTGCCAGAGGACGGTCGGCGGCATCCGTTTCAACAAAGGGCAGAATGTTGGTTTTACCATAGACGGATGAGGTCGAGGCCAGGACAAATTGTCGAATCCCCGCCGCTTTGCCCGCTTCCAGCAGATTCATGCTGCCGATTAAATTGACTTCCATGTACAGGCGGGTCTGCTCCACGCTGGCACGGACGCCCGGCATCGCTGCCAGATGCGCCACATGGGTAATCCCCTCCTCAGCAAAGAGACGATAGACCAGCGCCATATCGCGGATGTCGCTTTCCAGCAGGCTGAATCGCTCATAATGCTTCAGGCGGGCAATGTTGCGGCGCTTGATGACGGGGTCATAATAATCATTGAAGTTATCCATCACCACCACACGCTCGCCGCGTGCCAGCAGCTTTTCGGCAACATGACTGCCAATAAAGCCGGCCCCACCAGTAACCAGATAGGTCATGCCCATCCCCCTTGCTTCATCATCTCAGGACTTCCAACCCGATACTATCCTATTGGACAAGGGTTGTGTATACAAAAGTTCGTCTTCAGACTGCCAGTTTTTGACTTATGGCAACGCTAAAGATAATATCGTCTGAAGACTACCTTTCTGAAACCAAATAAGGCGATATGATGAATGGAAAAGAACTAATTCAAGCGTTGCGGGCGGGGGAACGGGTCTATGGGACAGCCATTTATTCGCCCTCGCCCATCTGGCCCCGTGTTGTCAAAAACCTCGATTTGGATATGGTGTTTATCGACACCGAACATACGCCGCATGACCGCAATACGGTATCCTGGCTCTGTCAGGCATTCAGCAGCCTCAATCTCGCTCCGATTGTACGGATACCCTCCCCCGATCCCTATCAGGCGCAAATGGTGCTGGATGGCGGCGCCAGCGGCATCATCGCACCCTATGTCGAATCTCCTGAACAGGTCAAGGTTTTGGGAGGCGCAGTCAAATTGGGTCCCCTGAAAGGGCACAGGCTGCAAGCAGTTCTGAATGGCGAAGCTGAACTTGAGCCGGAACTGGCGGATTATCTGGCTCGGCGCAATGCACATAAGGCCTTGTTCATCAATATCGAGAGCCTGCCCGCGCTGGAACGCCTCGACGACATTCTCAGCCTGCCTTATGTCGATGCGGTTTTGGTAGGCCCCCACGATTTGTCTTGCAGTCTGGGCTTGCCTGAACAGTACGACCATCCCACGTTCGATGCCGCCATCCGCCAGATTATCACCACCGCACGCAGTCATCATGTCGGCATTGGCATTCATCACAATTTCACCCACCATGAAATCGAATGGATTCATGCTGGCGCTAATCTGGTGATGCACAGTTCCGATATTTCTGCCTTTAACCGCGCTCTGACTGCCGAATTCAAAACCATACGGGAAGCCACCCACGATAGCGGTAACATCAAAGACGAAAATGTCCATTTCTAAATCCACCTATCCAAAATCCAACAGAGGACAAAGCCATTATGTATAACATCTGGTTTGAAGGAAACGTGCCATCACAATACCAGCCTATGTTTGAGGCGGTGGCGCGGGGAATTGGCCCAGGCAGTCAGGTCAAAAATGACCCGTTCCATCAGCTTGAGATGGCAGATGCGGTGATGGCTGGCGGTCGAAGCTATGATGCTGCGGCGATGGACCGCGCACCCCGCCTGCTCATTATCGCACGCACTGGCATTGGCTACGACAAAGTCGATATTGAAGCCGCCGCCGCCCGCAGCATTGCAGTGGTCAATACGCCAGACGCACCGACTGTCTCCACAGCCGAACAGGCGATTACGCTGATGATGACGGTGGCACGCAGTATCAAGCGAGTTGAGAATGAGCTGGGACGTATGCTGAAAAGCGGGACGCCCAAGAACATCTGGGGCGAATATCTTGCCTTGGAGATGAACGGCAAGCAGCTTGGTTTGGTCGGCTTGGGGCGGATTGGCGGGCATGTTGCCGGCATCGCCAAAGCCATCGGCATGAAAGTCGCCTGTTATGACCCTTATATCAGCGCCGAACATGCCAAGCGGCTGGGTGTTGAACGAGTTGACTCGCTGGAGGATTTGCTGGACATGTCCGATATAGTCTCTTTGCATCTGCCGCTCAATTCAGAAACATACCAAATGATGAATGCCGAGCGTTTTGCACAGATGAAAGTGGGCGCCATTTTTATCAATGTCTCCCGTGGCGGTCACGTTGATGAAGCTGCCTTGACGGCTGCGCTTGATGCCGGGCATTTATTTGGCGCCGGACTGGATGTGACTGACCCCGAACCACCTTTGTCTGACAGCCCCTTGCTGAACCGCGATAATGTCGTCATCACACCGCATATCGCTAGCGCGACTGTGGTCGGCAGACGGCGTTTGTTTGTCCATGCCATCGAGCAGGTCTTGCAAACTTTGCGCGGTGAACGGCCACCGCATTTGATTAACCCTGAAGTGTGGGGCAAGGTCAGGGCGCGTTGGGAAGCCGACCGCCAGGGAGGATGAACTGTGACAGCATTCGAAAGCAATCGGGTCGCGGATGACTATGACCTGCTGGCGCCTGATGGCTCTGAAATCCGTCTTTTGCATAGCACTCCCGATGCAAGCGTCGTTCATTGTAGCTTGCCAGTAGGCGCGGTCTCGCTGCCTGTACAGCACCGTACCGTAGCGGAAATCTGGTATTTTCTGGCAGGACGCGGGCAGGTTTGGCGTGTGCAAGCTAACCAGGAAGAGTTGCTTGAGGTTCAGGCGGGCATCAGCCTGACCATTCCATTGGGGACGGGTTTCCAGTTCCGCAACACTGGCGATGTCCCGCTGGAGTTTGTCATTATGACCATGCCGCCCTGGCCTGGCGCCGATGGAGCAATTTTGCTGGATGCAGGGAAGTGGCAGACGCGGTAAAAACCTACCTCCGCCCCGCGCCAACCACATCAATAAACTTAATTGTCGCTTGAATCCCATTGAAAAAATTCTGCAAATAGACATTCTCGTTGGGTCCGTGCGCCCGCCCGCTCTTTAGTCCATAGCTCATAATCACGACTTCATCCGCCACTTTCATGCACTCAAACGTAATCGGCACACTGCCGCCTGAACGCTCAAATACAGGCTCGATACCCCAGGCATGCGTGTAGGCGGCGGCTGCGGATTGCATGGCTACGCCATCCACATCAAGCAAGACCGCTTCGGCCCCAGGTTCAGCGAGACATACTTCGACGGCAACGGTGGCGGGCGCAACCTCATGGATGTGTTCGGCAACACATTGGACGATGCGCGTCGGATCCTGATGTGGCACCAGCCGACAGGTGATTTTGGCGCTGGCACGGGCCGGCAATACGGTTTTCATGCCTGCGCCGGTATAGCCGCCATGGATGCCGTTGATTTCCAGCGTTGGGCGTGCTCCCAGCCGTTCGGGTAAAATATAGGCTACTTCTCCCCAGATTGCCGGCGCATTGACAACTTCGTCCCACTCGCGTTGCAGGAACGGTTCAACTCGTTTCAGCAGTTCGCGGTCTTTGACGCTGACAGCAGCGACATCATCATAAAAACCGGGTACGCTGACCGCCCCGCTTTTGTCGTGCAGGCTGGCAATGATTTCACTTAATGCCTGAATCGGATTGTGTACCGACCCGCCCCAATGCCCGCTATGCAAATCGCTGACTGGCGCCTGCACATGGATTTCCAGGGCAGCAATTCCGCGCAAGCCATAGGTCAGGCTCGGTTGGCTTGGCGCCAGAATCGAACCATCTGAAATCATGGCGATGTCGGCTGACAAACGTTCGGGATACCGGGCGATAAAGGCATTGATATTCTCCGAACCCGATTCTTCCTCTCCTTCCAGCACAACCTTGAGATTGACTTTTGGTTTTTCATCACCTGCCAGCCACGACTCGACTGCCTTCAGGTTAGCCATCACATGGAGCTTGCTATCCACCGCGCCGCGACAGAAAAGCCGCCCGTCTCTTATGGTGGGTTCAAAAGGTTCAGTGTCCCAGCCATCCTCAATCTCCGCTGGCTGCACATCATAGTGACAATAAATTAAGAGGGTCGGCGCACTGTCCCCGGCCGCATCCCATTCTCCCAACACCAATGGACAGCGCCCTTCGGGCATCAGGATGACTTCGGCTTGGGTCATGCCGATGTTCAGCATCATCGTCCGCAGCCATTCGGCGGCAGTGGCAACATCAGCGGCATGTCGCGGCTGGGTGCTGATTGTCCGTATTTTCAATAGCTGAATGTACTCTTCGAGGAAACGGTCTTGATGTGTTTTTGCATATTCGTATGGATTGCTCATAATTTAACCCGCCTGACTTGGACTGTCTGTCTATACGGATTATCATACATCAAGCCGCTTCGGTTTTGTATAGAATCACAGGAGCAGAATCATGTCCAGCGTTCAATCACCCAAGGTTGTCGTCGTCGGTTCGGGAAGCCTGTTCTTTGGACGGCAGGCAATCTGGCAGATGGTGCATTCTCCTTATTTGAACAGAGGCACACTGGCGCTGGTGGATAAAAACCCGCAGCGCATGGAAAAAATGGGACAGCTGGCAGAGAAGGTCGCTGCCGAGGCGGGCGTCGCCTTAAACATCGAGGTCGCATCCGATTGGAAGGATGTCTTACCTGGTGCTGATTTCGTGGTGCTTAGCTTTGCCGAAGATACTGTGCGCTATCGCGGCTTGGATTGCGCTATCAGCGAAAAGTACGGCATCCGCATGTGCAGTGGCGACACGATTGGTCCCGGAGGTATCTTCCGCGCCATGCGCGAATTGCCGGTGATTATGGATTGCGTCAAGGATGTTGCCCGCTTGTGTCCGCAGGCATGGGTGATGAACTATATCAATCCGAGCACGGTCAATGGCATGGCAATCGCCCGTTATGCTCCCGCAGTCAAGAGCTTTGCTCTCTGCGATTCCCTGCACATGCCCAAGGTCAAAATCCGTTATGCCCGCCGCGCCGGCATCATCACCGAACAAGCCGAATGGAATGCCCATCTGGATACCGCCTTTGATATGCGCATCGCTGGCGTCAATCACTTCACCTGGATGCTTAAAGCGGAATACGAAGGGCGCGATGTCAGCCCGCAGATTGCCGAATCACTGCGACAGAGCGCCGCCACCGAGAACACAGGTGGGAACCAGGGAGCCAAGGCGCTGTACAATGATGCCATTGCTTATCAGCTATATCAGATTTTTGGGCATATCCCCACTTGTGTTGCTCACACCAAAGAATACGTCCGCTTCTATCAAGGACATGGGATTTTGAAAGATGCGATTCCGCCGCTCTCGATTTGGGAGACGGATATACGCTATGCCCGCCATGAGGCCATGTGGCAGCAGGTTGACGATTTTATCAGTGGTGTGCTTCCCATCAGTCAATACATGGATACTTTCGGTCACGACCACGCGACTGATATTATTGAAAATATGGTCGGCAATCTGGGCAAAGCCTTCTACATCAATACCCGTAATCAAGGCGCCGTAACAAATATGGGAGACGATGCTTTTCTGGAGCTACTCTGCGATGTGGATATGCAGGGTCCAGTGCCACGCGCGGTTGGCGAGATGCCGCGTGGTCTTCATGGCATGCAGGAACTGGTTCTGGATACCCACGAACTGACTGCCGAAGCCATTGTGAAAGCGGATTACAGTTTGCTGCGCCGCGCTATGATGACCGATCCGCTGACGAACTCTATTGCCGACGCCGATGCCATTCTGCGAGACTTGCTGGCTGCCGAACGCGCTGCCCTGCCCGACCACTGGTATCAGGACGCAGCATTCTGACAGGATGAGGCTGGCGCTTTACCCGCAATCATCTGCGCGGCAGCCAAACTGTCATTTCATGGACACCGCGATTGTTCCAGGCATAATATGGAATCAGGGTGATGTCGATATTTTCTTCCGCTTCATGCCCCATTTCCGAATACAGGCTTTCATCTTGACCCTCTTCACAGACGTGATATGCCTTGCCTTTCAGCACGGTAACGCCGCCTAACAATTCTTTTTCCAGGCTGGGAGTCAGCTGCATGTCTGTCGGGGCGAAGACCTCTAGGATAGGGACATCTGCTGGCAGGTCAGCTGCTTCCAGGCAATAAACGATGGGCCCGCGCATAACCGCGACATGGTTTCGTATTTCTTCCGCTTTGGGATGCGCCTTCATCATCCGGGGCTTCATGGGCAGGTCAAGCTCAATCACATCACCCTGATTCCATACCCGTTTGACTTCGACATAGGTTTTGGACTCGATGGCCAGTTGAGCCGATTCACCATTGATTTTTAATTCGGCTCCGTCCGTCCAGCCGGGAATGCGCAGCATCAAAGCGAGTTCCTGATTAGGTGCGTCTTGAATGGTGATTTTGACCTGCTCATCCCAGGGATAATCCGTTTGCTGGCTTAGCGCGAAAGTCGCCCCATCCGGCAATGTTGTGCGCAGGCTGCTGCTGCCGTACAAATGTATCCAAAGCCCTTCATCAGATTGGCTGTAGACCCAGTTATGCAGGAGGGCAATCGTGCGGGCGGTGTTGGTCGGACAGCAGTAACAGTTGGAAATATACCAGCGCTGATACGAGTCCTGACTTAATAAAACATGGTCATGGCCATACCAGCGCAGCGGATTGGTATAACAAAAGGTTATGCCGTCCAGACTCATCGAGGAAAGCATACTGTTATACAAGACCAACTCCACAATATCTGTGTACTTGGCATCGCCTGACAAGTTGAGCATACGCCAGTTCCACATGGCGTTGGCGATGTTGGCACAAGTCTCATTATAGGCGGTGGCGTTGGGCAGTTGATATTCGAATCCAAAAGCCTCATGCACCGCTCCACCTACACGTTGTTTTCCCAATTCCGGGCGCATCGAAGCACCGTGATGCAAGGCAGACGTGCCGCCGGTGATATACATTTTGCTGTTGACCATGTTGTCCCAAATCCGTTCCAATGCCTGCAATAGCACATCCTCACCGGTCTCGGCATAAACATCAGCTGCTCCGCAATATAAATAGCCGGCGGTCACGGCATGTCCGACCGCTTTGGTCTCCTCGCGCAGCGACTGTCCCGATTGGTTCAAATCCCTGCCGCCCGGCTGCGACCCGCGCATATCGACAAAGATTTTGGCAAGCTCCAGATACTTCGGGTTGTCCGTCACCCGAAAAAGGTCGAATGCCCCCATGGTATTCGATGGATTGAAGCCAAAATGCGCCAATTCTGGTGAGCGCGGCCGAAAGAGCTCATACAGATAATCAGCTAGTTTGATGGCGATTTGCAGAAAATTGTCCTGCCCGGTGATGCGATGGTGAGCCGAAGCGGCTGTCAGCAGATGTCCCATATTATAAAGTTCATGGTCATGCAGGTTCGTCCAGCGTGCTTTGTCGGCACGCAACTGAACCGGTGTACTCAAATAACCATCTTCCTTTTGCGCTTTGGCAATGACTGCAATCAGTTCATCCAATTCCGCCAGAATGTTTGTGTCTTTGGTGACGCTATAGACATGCGCCATCGCCTCCATCCATTTATAACAGTCGCCATCGCTCCACATCGTGCCCTTATGTTCGCCTGGCTGCAAGCCAGCGGCAACATAAAAGTTGCTAAAAACCGCGCCATTATCCGGCTCGTCCAGTGCCTTTCGCATACTTGGGAGAACGACCTGGTGACACAGTTGAAACAGGTTTCCCCAAAACCCTGCGTCCCAGGTCACTGCGCCAACTTCTAAGGGAAATAACTTTTGATAGCTGTTTTTGTTTGGCATGACAGATTTGTATCCTTGATAATGCTAGTTTATTTGTAGCCAGTGAAGACGACACCTTGGATAAATATCTTTTGTGTGAAGAAGAAAACAATAATTAAGGGCAGCATAACGACCAGCGATACTGCCATCAGAGAGTTCCATTCTGTGCCATAGGTCCCCTGAAAAAAGCGTAATCCAAGAGCGAGTGTATAGTTCTCTTCGCTAAAGAGGAAAATAAGCGGGCGGAAAAAGTCGTTCCAATGATACTGAAAAGAGAATATCGCAACTGCCGCCAAGACTGGCTTTGACATGGGCAAAGTAATGCGCCAGAAGACGCCAAAACGCGAACATCCATCAATCACTGCCGCTTGATCCAACTCGCGGGAGTGGGTCAGGAAATACTGTCGCAGCAAAAAGATGTAAAACGGATTCCCGAACCAGGATGGCAAGATTAGGGGCCAAAAGGTATCAATCGTTCCCAGCCACTTAAAGATGAGGAAGTCCGGTATCAGCGTGACCTGACGCGGCAGCATCATGGTTGCCAGCACAACGATAAACAGAGCGTTCCTGCCTTTCCAGCGCAGGCGTGAAAAAGCGTAGGCAACCACAGACGAGACAATCACCTCGCCTAATACAGTCAAGACAACGATAAAGATGGTATTGCCAAAATAGACGTCAAATGGAAGCTGTGTCAGGGCATCGGGATAATTCGACCAGACAACGCGCTCCGGGATAAACTCTGGTGGGAAACGGAACACATGCGAGAGTGGTTTAAGCGATGTCGAAATCATCCAGAGCAATGGCATAAGAATAACAATCGACCCGCCGCCCAAAATGAGATAGACGACTGTTTTGCTCACCAAATCACGCACATTCAAGCCAATTTTTGCACTTTGCATCAGCTAATTTTCCTCGTCGGATTCTGCTTCGTAATACACCCAGAATTTGGCGGTTGCAAAAAGAATAATGGTCAAAAGCAAAATGGCGACAAACAATACCCATGCCAGCGCCGAAGCGTAACCCATTCTAAAATACTGAAATGCCTGTCGATAAAGATACAGCATATAGAATAATGAGGCGTTGGCTGGACCTCCATCCGTCATAATGAAGGCTTCGGTGAAAATCTGCATCGAGAAAATGACGCCGGTAATAAGTTGGAAAAAAATCGTCGGACTTAGCATCGGCAAGGTGATGCGCAGAATGCGCTGCCACCAGTTGGCGCCATCAATTTCAGCCGCTTCATATAAATCTGTCGGTATGGCTTGCAAGCCAGCCAGGTAGATGACCATGCCACCACCGACGCTCCACAAACGCATAACGACAAAAGCCGGGAGAACCCATATCTTGCTTCCCAACCAAGCTGGTCCCTCAATGCCAAAGAGTCGCAGCGCTGTATTTAACAAACCAAATTCAGTTGAAAATATCCACTGCCACAAGATGGCGACTGCCACCCCAGAAAGGATTGCCGGCAAGTAATAGATTGTCCGGAAAACAGACAAGCCGCGGATATTAGTATTCAGCAGCATGGCAATCGCCAGCCCGAATACGATATTTAGCGGAATCGAAACTAGCGAGAAAATAACGGTGATTTTCAAAGAATGCAATGCCAGCGGGTCGGTGAAAAAGAGTTTTTCGTAGTTTGCCAGCCCAACCCATTCCGGCGCTGACAACATGTCCCAGTCCATAAAGGACAAGACCAGCGATGCCACCATCGGAAATGCTGTCAGAAGAAGGAAACCTGCCAGCCAAGGGGAGACCATGGCCCAAGCCAGAACGGTCTCCCCGCGGCGGTATCCGATTTTGATACGCGCAAAGGCATTTTTTCTCTTGACGAATTGATAAATGCTCATCTCAATGGCTCATTTTACGTGAGGATGGAAAGCTGAAGGAAGCAAAAGGCAATGTCAGGGACATAGCGCCCCTGACATGACACTTTCAGCCGGATTAAGAACGCCATTGACCTTCAAGGATAAGCGGATTAACTTGCCGCACAATTTCGTCAGCAACCACTTTGGCGTCTCTTTCTTCACCAATCATCAGCAAATCAATCTGTGACTGCATGATTTGCGTAATTTCACCCCAGTTGGTCAGTACCGGATCGGGCGCGACAAAATGCCGGGCTGCATCCAGCATAACGTGCTTGTTTGCCGGTGGCAGCGGGTCGGTAACAAACCATTTCTCCTGTGCTTCAAATGAGGTCCCTTGCAAGCCACCTTCTTTGATGATGGTTTCCATTGCTGGGCCGTTGAAGTATTTCATCAGATTCCAGGCACATTTCGGCACCTGAGACGCCTTCGGAATCACCAGGGGGAAATAATAAACATAGTTGGCTCGACCGCCAGGCCCCGCTGGATAGTGACCCAATGCCACTGTGAAATCGGTTTCTCGATAGTTGGGGAAGCTCCAGCTGCCGCTATAGAACATGCCCAGTCTGCCAGTCTGCATCAGAGCATTGGTGCCCATCTCTGCCAGCGCTTCCGGTCGTGGCGCGAAGCCATATTTCCAGCGCAAATCCGAATAGAATTGCAGGCCTTCCACCGCCGCTGGATCATTCAAGGTGCATTCTGTCGGGAAGAAGGGGTCGTCAACAATCTGACCGCCGAAGATGCGCACCCAGGTTTGCCAGACTTTGTCCCACCCGGTAACATCACAGCCCCATTGGGTTGTGCGTCCATTGGCATCGGTTTTGGTCAGCTTCTCGCAGGAAGTAAAGAAGTCGTCCACAGTCCAGGCGGGGTCATCCCATTGGTCAGTTGGCGTCATTGCGCCAGCTTCTTCAAACATATCCTGGTTGTAATAGATGGCGATGGAAGCGACGTTATCGGGCAAGCCGTAAATGCCGCCATCGTGACTATACGCTTCGATGGCCAAATCCGGAAATTGTGACAAATCATAATTGTCAGCCTCAATAAAGGGCTTGATGTCAACCAGCAAATCGCGGTTGAGGAAGCCGGGCAGCTCGCCTATTTCGATGATAAAGACATCAGGCGGAATACCCGCAGCCAAGCTCGTGAACAATTTGTCATTATAGCCCTGGTTGGGGCCTCCAGGCACCGATGTGAAATTCAGCCTGCAATCCGGATAAGCATCGTTAAAGGGCTCCAGCGCTTTTTCGCGGATTCCAATCAATGGCGGCCCGTCCCAGAACATGATGGAGACTTCCTGAGCATCCTGCGCGAAAACGCGACTCATGCCCGGGATCAAATTCGTTCCAGCCAGCATCGAACCGGCAGCCGTCGCCCGTAAAAAGTCGCGGCGACTCATTCTGGTTTTTCTTGTCATCTTGGTTTCTCCAAAATACTAAATGATTAAACTTCCGAAATCCATTATCTAAGATCAGATAATTTAAGACCTGCTATCTATTCGATAAATCCCCCTTAGCCTAATTATCCCAAACTTCCTTAATTGTACTCATCAGGCAGTGCTTCCGCAAGCAAACTTTGCCGAGCGGAGCGGCGAGAGATGAATATCGCGGACGAGTCTCCCAAATCACATCTTGCAACTGAACTGTAATCTGATAACATCCAAAATGGATAATCTTCAGATATTGCGGAGTGCCATCTATCCATGCAGTCACCCAAAGCTCTCTTCATCATGCCCCGGCTGTCTAATCCGGTCATATTAACTCGTATCGACATGCTGCGCTGTGCTGGCTGGCAGGTCGAGGTCATGTCCTTTCGCAGAGATCTTCTCAACGGGAAGCGACCGGACTGGCCGGTAACCATCCTGGGGAGCATAAGGAATGAATCCTACCTGGGACGGCTGCCCACACTGCTCTTAGCTACGTCAAAGATTCGGGCGGCGATGCGGCGCAGTCAACTCGTGTACGCATACGGTCTGGACCTGGCGCTTGCGGCCCTCATCGCGGGATTGGGATTGGCAAAACCGATTGTCATCGATGTGCTGGACATCAAGGAGATTCAGACCGCGCCCGGCTTGAAGGGACGGCTCTTGCGGGCAATCGACCGCATCGTCATCGCCAGAACCCGACTCCTGGTCCTTTCCTCAACCGAATACCATCACTATTTTCGTGGCTGGCTGAAGATGCACACACCCAGTCTGGTCATCGAAAACAAAATCGAAACCTCCCGCGATGCGGGCGACCCTAGCCAAGCATCACAGGCGGAAAGGGGGCCGCCCCTGCTCGACCGCCCCCTTGTCATCGGCTGGTTTGCCCTCCTGCGCGACCCTTGGTCCCTGGAATTCCTTGAATGCCTGATGGAGCTTGCGCCAGAAAAATTCGAAATTCTTCTGGCAGGGACTGTGTTGCCGAAGCTCACCGACTTTACTAGCTTTCTTGAGAGAAATCCCGATGTCCAATATCGGGGGTCCTTTCGTCATCCGGATGATATGCCAGAACTGTATCAGAACATAGATATGATGCTAACCTGCTACCCGCCGGTCATCCCGGAAAGTTGGTCCCGTTCCTGCCGCTATTATGAATCCTGCTTCTTTCAAAAACCTGTGATTGTTCGAGCTGGCACTGGGGATGCCGTGGAAGTGGCGAAACATCGGATTGGAGTCGTTCTGCACGAAAGCAGCCCCGAAGCAGCTGCCAGAGAGTTCATCGCCATCACCACCGCCGACTGGCTGCGCTGGCAGGCGAATATGGCTGCCCTGCCGCCGCATAACTATATGTTCACAGACGAAGTCCATAGACTAAGCGACACGCTAAAAGACATCCTGAAATGATTGCAGCATTCCGCCAAAGCAAAATACTGGAGCGCAGTCGTGAGACGCTGGTGCCCTGGCTGCTCAGTATCTCTTTGGCTCTGGGTCCCATTTACTGGCTGCCGGGTCTGAGTGCGAGCATAGTCTTGTGGATTATCTGGGCTATTTTTCTGGTGGCGGTCTCGCTGGTCTTCGTCACCGAACTGCTGCAAGACCGCCGTCCCTTCCCCAGAGGCTGGCTGGGGCCTTTGGGTTTCATAGCTCTGTTCCTGCTGTGGATTCCGGGGCTGACGCAAGCCTTCGAGCTATCTTTGGCGCTCAACTTCATCTTGAGACTCAATGCCTGCGCCCTGTTTTTCTGGTGCTTCTACTGCCTCGCCCGCGAGGGCGGCAATATAGGCCTTATCTTCCGGCGAGCGTTTGTCATACTCGTCTGCCTGTCAGCCATCACCCTGCTGCGAGTGCTGCTGAATACTGCCGACTGGCAGACTCCCTGCCTGTGGCACCCCGATTACATCAGGGGTTTCAGCCTTAGAATTAACGCGCAGTCGGTTACGCTGGCATTTTTCGTCCCGCTGGCAGCCCTGATGTTTCTGTCAGTCAAACAAGGGCAGCGGCTGCGCTGGCGAGCGGTTGGCATCTTAGGCTTGATTATTCTCCTGGGCAGCCAGCTTGTCAGCGGCGGTCGTCTCGGCATCCTGGCATCCCTGATGGTGCTGGCGGCATTCATGCTGCTGCGCTCCACAAGGCGGCTGGCGGTCGCTGTCATCTTGGTCTTCCTCCTGATCAGCCCGATCTATCTGAATGAATCCTGCATCTGGCATTTCAGACTCCAAGTATTTTTCGGATATGCGCCAAGCCGGATAGAGATGTACTGGCAAGTCACGCTATCCAAATATAACATTGAGGTCTCGGATGCTATCAAGCTAATCAACGAAATCTCCTCGCGGCGTATCCATGGATACCTGATTGGTCTGAACAGCTTCCTGGAAAGCCCCCTTCTCGGTCACGGCATGCAGCAGGTCGTGCTGTCAACTTGGGACCAGAGATTGACCGAGATTCATAACTTCTGGCTGAAATGGGCGGTCTATACCGGTATTGCCGCGCCGCTGCTTTTCCTTTTTATGGTGGCGCTCATCCTGCGTGCTGGCTGGCGGGTCTTCCGCGACAAGTCCAAGTCAGCCTTCGTGCGGGAATCCGCCGCCGTCCTGCTTCTCATCCTGCTGGTCGGCCTGTTCATATCCATGCTCGAAGTCAATTTCCCGCTGGAAGCCTTTCCGCGCTCAGGGCTCTGGTGGGCAGCCGCTGGCGTGCTGGTGGGAACTGCCAGCCGGCGGGATACCTGGGCGCTGAAAGATGGGACGAATGTTTGAGAGTCTGCATAGAAGTATAACACGATACCAACCTTGGCTCATGCGCGGCCGCGAGACGCTAGTACCCTGGCTGCTCAGCATCTTTTTGGCTTTGGGCCCCATTTACTGGCTGCCGGGTCTCAGTGTGAGGGTGGTCTCGTGGATTGGCTGGGCTATTTTTCTGGTGGCGGTCTCGCTGGTCTTTGCCACCGAACTGCTGCAAGACCGCCGCCCCTTCCCCAGCGGCTGGCTGGGTCCTTTGGGTTTCATCGCTCTGTTTCTGCTGTGGATTCC
Source organism: Aggregatilineales bacterium (assembly GCA_965214515.1). Lineage (GTDB taxonomy): Bacteria > Chloroflexota > Anaerolineae > Aggregatilineales > Phototrophicaceae > UBA6055. The sequence goes on along the minus strand of OZ243955.1, from coordinate 596,988 downwards.
GGGACTGACGCGAGCCTTCGATTCATCGTTGGCCCTCGAATTCATCTCTAAACTGTCTGCCTGCGCCCTGTTTTTCTGGTGCTTCTACTGCCTCGCCCGCGATGGCAGTGATATAGGCATCATCTTTAGGCGAGCGTTTATCATATTCGTCTGTCTGTCAGCCACCACCTTGCTGCGAACGCTGCTGAATACTGCCGACTGGCAGAACTCCTGCCTGTGGGATCCCGAGCACATCGTTGGTTTCAGCACCAAAACCACGGCTCAGTCGGCTACGGTAGCATTTTTCGTCCCGCTGGCGGCCCTGCTGTTTCTGTCAGCCGGTCAAGGTCGGCGGCTGCGCTGGCGAGCGGTTGGCATCCTGGGCTTGATTGTTCTCCTGGGCAGCCAGCTTGTCAGCAGTGGCCGTGTCGGCATCCTGGCATCCCTGATGGTGCTGGCGGCATTCCTGCTGCTGCGCTCGACAAGATGGCTGGCGGTCGCTGTCATCTTGGTCTTCCTTTTGGTCAGCCCGTTCTATCTGAACGAATCCTGCATCCGGCATTTCAGACTCCAGGCCTTTTTTGAAGATGAGCCAGACCGGACAGAAACCTACTGGCAAGCCACGCTATCCAAGTATGACACTGAGGTCTCGGAAGAGGTCAAGTTAGTCAACGAAATCTCCTCGCGGCGCATCCATGGATACCTGGTGGGTCTGAACAGCTTCGTGGAAAGCCCTCTTCTCGGTCACGGCATGCAGCAGGTCATGCTGTCAGGTTGGTTCCAGGGATTGACCGAGATTCATAACCTCTGGCTGAAATGGGCGGTCTACACGGGTATTGCCGCCCCGTTGCTTTTCCTTTTTATGGTGGCGCTCATCCTGCGTGCCGGCTGGCGGCTCTTCCGCGACAAGTCCAACTCAGCCTTCGAGCGAGAGACGGCAGCCATCCTGCTTCTTGTCCTGCTGGTTGGCTTGATCATATCCATGCTCGAAGTCAATTTCCCGCTGGAAGCCTTTCCGCGCTCGGGGCTCTGGTGGGCGGCCGCTGGCGCTCTGGTGGGAACTGCCAGCCGGCGGGATACCTGGGTGCTGAAAGACTGAAAGACGGGACGAATGTTTGAGAGTCTGCACAGAAATATAGTACGCTACCAACCTTGGCTCATGCGCAGTCGTGAGACGCTGGTGCCTTGGCTGCTCAGCATCTCTTTGGCTCTGGTCCCCATTTACTGGCTGCCAGGTCTGAGTATGGGCATGGTCTTGTGGATTGGCTGGGCTATTTTTCTGGTGGCGGTCTCGCTGGTCTTCGCCACCGAACTGCTGCAAGACCGCCGCCCCTTCCCCAGCGGCTGGCTGGGGCCTTTGGGTTTCATCGTTCTGCTCCTGTTGTGGATTCCAGGGCTGACGCGAGCCTTCGAGCCATATTTGGCGCTCAACTTCGTCTTCAGACTGGATGCCTGCGCCCTGTTTTTCTGGTGCTTCTACTGTCTTGCCCGCGATGGCAGCGATATAGGTCTCATCTTCCGGCGAGCGTTCGTTATACTCATTTGCCTGTCAGCCATCACCCTGCTGCGAGTTCTGCTGAACACTGCCGACTGGCAGAACTCCTGCCTGTGGCACCCCGAGTACATCGTCAGGGGTTTCAGCGTCAGAACCACTGCGCAGTCGGTTACGCTGGCATTTTTCGTCCCGTTGGCGGCCTTGCTGTTTCTGTCAGCCGGTCAAGGACAGCAGCTGCGCTGGCGAGTCATCGGCCTCCTGGGCTTGATTATTCTCCTGGGCAGCCAGCTTGTCAGCGGCGGCCGTGTCGGCATCCTGGCATCCCTGATAGTGCTGGCGGCATTTATGCTGCTGCGCTCGACAAGACGACTGGCGGTCGCTGTCATCTTGGTCTTCCTCTTGGTCAGCCCGCTCTATCTGAATGAATCCTGCATCCAACATTTCAGACTCCAGCCCTTTTTTGAAGATGCGTCGAGCCGCATGGAAACCTACTGGCAAGTCAATGTATCTGAGTATGGTACTGCTGAGGTCTCGGAAGAGGTCAAGTTAGTCAACGAAATCTCCTCGCGGCGCATCCATGGATACCTGGTTGGCCTGAACAGTGTCCTGGAAAGCCCTCTTCTCGGTCACGGCATGCAGCAGGTCGTGCTGTCAAGTTGGGGGGACGAGGTACTTGAGATTCATAACTTCTGGCTGAAATGGGCGGTCTATACTGGCATTGCCGCCCCGCTTTTCTTCCTTTTTATGGTGGCGCTTATCCTCCGTGCTGGCTGGCGGCTCTTCCGCGACAAGTCCAACTCAGCCTTCGAGCGGGAATCCGCTACCATCCTGCTTCTCATTCTGCTGGTTGGCCTGATCATATCCATGCTCGAAATCAATTACCCGTTGGAAGTCTTTCCGCGCTCGGGGCTCTGGTGGGCGGCCGCTGGCGTGCTGGTGGGAACTGCCAGCCGACGGGATACCTGGGCGCTGAAAGACGGAACGAATGTCTGAGAGTCTGCACAGAAATATACAACCTTGGCTCATGCGCGGCCGCGAGACGCTGGCGCCTTGGCTGCTCAGCATCTTTTTGGCTCTGGGTCCTATTTACTGGCTGCCAGGTCTCAGTGGGGGCATGGTCTCGTGGATTGGCTGGGCTATTTTTCTGGTGGCGGTCTCGCTGGTCTTTGCCACCGAACTGCTGCGGGACCGCCGCCCCTTCCCGCGCGGCTGGCTGGGTCCCTTGGGTTTCATAGCTCTGTTCCTGCTGTGGATTCCGGGGCTGACACGAGCCTTCGATCCATCTTTGGCCGTCGACTTTGTCTTCAAACTGTCTGCCTCCGCCCTGTTTTTCTGGTGCTTCTACTGCCTCGCCCGCGATGGCAGCGATATAAGTCTCATCTTTAGGCGAGCGTTTGTCATTATCGTCTGTCTGTCAGCCATGACCCTGCTGCGAGCGCTGCTGAACACTGCCAACTGGCAGAACTCCTGCCTGTGGGATCCCGCTCACATCGTTGGTTTCAGCGTCAGAACCACCGCGCAGTCGGTTACGCTGGCATTTTTTGTCCCATTGGCGGCGCTGCTGTTCATGTCAGTCAAACAAGGGCGGCAGCTGCACTGGCGAGCGGTTGGCATTCTGGGCTTGATTGTTCTCCTGGGCAGCCAGCTTGTCAGCGGCGGCCGTGTCGGCATCCTGGCATCCCTGATGGCGCTGGCGGCATTCATGCTGCTGCGCTCCACAAGATGGCTGGCGGTCGCTGTTATCTTGGCCTTCCTCTTGGTCAGCCCGCTCTATCTGAATGAATCCTGCATCCAACATTTTAGACTCCAGCCCTTTTTTGAACATGAGCCAAGCCGGGCAAGAACCTACTGGCAAGCCACTGTATCTGACTATGACACTGCTGAGGTCTCGGAGGAGGTCAAGTTAGTCAACGAAGTCTCCTCGCGCCGCCTCCATGGATACCTGGTTGGTCTGAACAGCTTCCTGGAAAGCCCTCTTCTCGGTCACGGCATGCAGCAGGTCGTGCTGTCAAGTTGGGGGGACGAGATACTTGAGATTCATAACCTCTGGCTGAAATGGGCGGTCTACACTGGCATTGCCGCGCCGCTGGTTTTCCTTTTTATGATGGCGCTCATCCTCCGTGCTGGCTGGCGGCTCTTCCGCGACAAGTCCAACTCAGCTTTTGAGCGAGAAACGGCAGCTGTCCTGCTTCTCGTCCTGCTGGTCGGCTTGATTATATTCATGCTCGAAGTCAATTTACCGTTGGAAGCCTTTTCGCGGGCAGGGCTCTGGTGGGCGGCCGCTGGTGCTCTGGTGGGAACTGCCAGCCGGCAGGTCAACTAAGCATCCCTTGCCGCGACCTGCCTCAGCGCAGCGCCGAGACGGCGCACATCTTCCTCTGTGTGAACATAAACTTGCTCTGGCAGCGCCGCCATATTCTGACGCCATGCTTCCCACTGGGCGGCGCTCACGCGGCTGATTTTTGCCGCGGCGCCCTCAATATCATCTCCCTCAAGCACCAATCCAATCTGGCGCCGCCCAACCTCAGTGGCATCGCCGGTGCCAGCGCGGACGATTAAGGGTTTTTGAAAGAAACAGGCATCATAGTACCGATTTGATTGGGCCCAACGGTCAGGGATAAACGTTGGGTAGCAGGCCATCATCATGTCTACGTCTGCATACAAACGCGGCAGGTCAGTCGGATGCTGATATGCGCCCTCGTAATGCAGGTTTGGATTTCGCTCTATGCGATGCAAGAAATCGCCAGGAAAAAAACGCCGGTGGCGGCTGCCCGCCATGACGACCTCAAACCGCTCGGGCGCGGTTGACGTCAGTCTTTCAAGCACATACAGACTCCACTCATCCTTCAGGTATCCGAAGTAGCCAATGCGAAGCCTTCTGCTATCAAGTCTTTCGTCGGTCATCCTCCGCTCTCGAACCTTCGCAGCTAAGGCGGCTTCAACTTTGTTCTCCATCACCAGCGAAGTCGTCTTCACCTTCAGCCAATCGCGGTAATAGCCGTGGTAATTATCGCTAGTCAGAACCAGCAGCCGACAGGCTTCGGTGGCAAACCGGTCGAACCATCGTATCAGCCGGCCTTTCAGTCCCTGCGTGACCTGTTGTCGTCTGATGTCATGGATTTCTAGGACAATCGGTTTCCTCAGACCTATAGCAGCTAGCATGACCAGCACAAGCATATCGAAGCGGAATGCGTACACGATGTCATTGCGGCGGATGGCAGTGCGAATCTTGGGCAGGTGCATGATGGTTTCGGGCATCCTCAAGTACCCCTTTCGGAAGCGCAGGCTGCCCAGGAACTCTACTGGGCAGTCGGGCTTGCGGCCAAGCAGCTGGCCGGTCTCGAAAGCGATGGCTTCGACCTGGAAACCCGCCGCTTGCAGCATTTGGATGCGCAAAGCCATTCGGGGATCTGTAGTCATCGGCAAAACACACAGGATTTTTGTTTTCATATCGGGTACGATTCTTTCTGTGGATCCAATCGGAAAACCTTATGAAGTATATCACAATAATATACTGTCAGCGCTTGTCAAATATAGCCCGAATGAACAACTTTGCTTGACAGGCTGCCGCCCAGTCGCTATGATGACAAGCTGAACGGGAGCTTCTTCGAGAGGACTGATGAGGGATGACATCGGCAGATATTTTGCTGGCGGTCGATATTGGCGGCACATTTACCGACATTCTTGCGCTTGACCTTTACCGTCATCGGATTGCCGTTGAGAAAGTGCTGACGACGTATCCCGATCCATCCTCTGCTGTTCTGGAGGGCGTTCAGCGCCTTATGCAAAGCGCAGCCATCGCGCCCCAAATGATACAGTATATCGTTCATGGCACAACCCTTATTACCAATACCCTGATTGAAGGCAAAGGCGCCAAAACTGCCCTGCTGACCACCGCTGGTTTCCGCGATGCGCTTGAGATTGGCAACGAGGGCCGCTACGATATGTACGACCTCGCCTTGGTGAAACCGGCCCCATTGGTCGAGCGCCGTCTGCGATTTGATGTGCCAGAGCGCATCCTCGCCGATGGTCGCATCTGGCAGACATTGGACACCGAGAGACTGCATGAGTTATGCAGCCAACTGATAGCGGAAGGACTGGAGTCGGTCGCCATCTGCTTTTTGCATGCCTTCACCAATCCCGTCCATGAATTGCAGGCGCTGGATATTGTTCGTCATCGACTGCCGCAGGTCGCTATCTCGGTGTCTCATCAGGTGGCGGCGGGAATGCGTGAATATCCGCGCACCTCCACCACAGTTGCCAATGCTTATGTCCAGCCCATCGCCCAACGGTATCTGGCGCGTGTCGCTGATGGCTTGCGTGCCTGTGGCCTTGCAGCGCCACTGAATATCATGCTTTCCAGCGGCGGGACGACGACGGTAGATGCAGCGCAGACTTTCCCCATCCGCCTAGTCGAAAGCGGGCCGGCGGGCGGTGCGCTGGCAGGGGTCTATTGGGGACGGCAGCTGGGATATGCTGATATTTTGGCATTTGATATGGGCGGGACAACTGCCAAAGCTGCCCTGACACGGCAAGGTGAACTGACGATTAGCAATCAGTCCGAAGTGGCGCATGTGCATCGCTTCAAACGTGGCAGCGGTCTGCCCTTGATGGTGCCGATGATTGAGATGATTGAAATAGGCGCCGGCGGCGGCAGCATCGCGCATTTGAATCGGCTGGGTTTGCCGGCGGTTGGCCCCGAGAGCGCTGGTTCGGTCCCTGGGCCGGCGGCTTATGGTCAGGGCGGCACACAGCCGACGGTGACCGATGCGGATTTACTGATGGGCTATCTCAATCCGGATTATTTTGCCGATGGAAGCATCCGGTTGGATGTGGCAGCGGCGCATCAGGCTTTTGAATCATTGGCGGCGGCCTTGGATTTATCGGTTGACCGGCTGGCTTGGGGGGTGCATCAGCTTGTCAATGAGAATATGGCGGCGGCGGCGCGGGTTCATGCGGCTGAGCGCGGCCTTGAGATGCGCCGTTATTGCATGGTCGCCACTGGTGGTGCCGGCCCGCTTCATGCCTGTGGTGTGGCGCAAAGCCTGGGCATCACAAAAATTATTATACCACCACTTGCTGGTGTGGGTTCTGCCTTTGGCTTTCTGACCGCGCCGATTTCATTCGATTTTACCCGCAGTTACGTCTCTAGGCTGACTGAGTTGGATTTGGATGAACTTAATCGCATTCTGTATGAATTGGAGCAGGAAGGGCGCGATATTGTGGCGGCGGCGGGAGTGCCAGCGGCCGATATCGGGGTCAAGCTCAGCATTGATATGCGCTATGTCGGACAAGGTTATGAGGTGCGGGTGCCCTTCCCTATGCAAATCTTGAACAAGGCGCATATCTCTCAAATGCAGTCTCGCTTTGAAGAGGAATATCGTCAATTTTATGGTCAGCTGGCGGATGGCGTTGCTATTGAGGCGGTGAATTGGCGGGTAGTTATCTTGGGTCCGGTGCCGCAAATCGAGCAGTTGCCCCTGGATACTGCCAGAAGCCGGTCGGATGTGGCGTCTACTTGGCGTTTAGTTGCTTTTGAAGCTGAGCAACCTCCTTGTAAAATATCGGTCTACCGCCGCGACCGGCTGCCGCTGTCGTGGTCAGCTATGGGGCCTTTGATTATTGAGGAGGCTGCGTCAACAACGGTGGTCATGTCCGGTTGGTCTGTGGAGCTTGCTACTGGTGGGTGTTTGTTGCTGATATATGAGGAGGGGTGAGATGATTGACCCGATTACGCTGGAAGTCATCTGGAGTCGCCTGATTTCGGTTGTTGATGAGCAAGCGGCGGCATTGATTCATTCCTCGTTCACTACTGTTGTGCGTGAGGCTGGAGATTTATCTGCTGGTGTCTTTGATCGTACTGGTAATATGATTGCTCAGTCGGTTACTGGTACACCAGGACATATCAATACGATGGCTAACTGTGTTCGCAACTATGTTGTGCCGAATTATCCGATAGATAGCTTGGATCCTGGTGATACGCTTATCACTAATGACCCTTGGGAGGCTTCTGGTCATCTACTTGATCTGACGATTGTCACGCCGGTGTTTTATAAGGGGCGTGGTGTTGCCTTTTTTGCTAATACTTGTCATGCTGTGGATATTGGTGGTCTGACAATGGGTGGTGATGGTTTATCACTATACGAAGAAGGGCTGGCAATCCCCCTGATGAAATTATTCAAGGGGGGCGAGGCAAATGATGAACTGCTCAACATCATCCGCGCCAATGTCCGCGTGCCTGACCAGGTTATTGGGGATATTTATGCCCAGCAGGTCGGCAATCAGGTAGGCGCTCGCAAGTTGATTGAATTGCTGGACGAATACCAGTTGGACGATATCGAAGAGGTTGCAGGCATGATTATGGAGCGCACCGAAATGGCGGTGCGGGCTGCTATCCGCGAACTTCCGAATGGGACTTATCGCAGCGCCATCACCATAGACGGCTTCGACGACCCGCTCACGATTGCCTGTGCGCTGCAGGTGGATGGTGATGAACTGCGGGTCGATTATGCCGGCACATCGTCACAGGTCAATCGGGGCATCAATGTCGTTCTCAATTATACCCATGCCTACACCACCTATACCTTGATGGCAGCACTGGCGGCTGGCATACCTAATAATGAAGGGGCTTTTCGCCCGATTACGGTCAGCGCACCGCCAGGTTCGATACTGAATTGTCGCCGTCCCGCGCCAGTGAGCGCCCGTCATCTGATTGGACACTTTGTCAGCCAGCCGCTGCTCAATGCCTTGGCGCAGGTCGTGCCAAAGCAGGTGATCGCCAATGGCTCGGCCGGTTTGTGGAATACGATGATGGATGGTTTGGGCACGGACAAAAGGCAGTTTGCCTATATCTTTTTCTCGGCAGGCGGGATGGGCGCGGCGTATAATCGGGACGGGCTTTCGGCAACCGCCTTTCCAAGTGGTATTATGGGTGTGCCAGTCGAGGCGATTGAAACAGCCGCCCCGCTGCTCATGCACCGCCGAGAATTGCGACCGGATTCGGGCGGTGCCGGCCAGTTCCGCGGTGGATTGGGGCAGGAGATGGAATTGGAAATCATCACCGGGCTGCCTGCTAATCACTCCTGTATGTATGACCGCACGCGGCAGCCAGCGGTCGGATTATTCGGCGGGCAAGCTGGCGCAGTAGGCGAGGTCACCCTGTCTGATGGCAGTCATCCTCATCCCAAGAGCCACTATGTTTTGCAGCCAGGACAGCGCGTTACCCTGAAGCTGCCCGGTGGCGGCGGTTTTGCGTCACCGCTCTTGCGCGAAACAGAGTCCGTGCTGGCGGATGTCCGGCAAGGTTATGTATCGCTTCAGGCGGCCAAAGATTATGGCGTGATTATTGACCCGCAATCCATGCAGGTTGACCAGCCAGCGACGGAAGCGCGGCGCAAGGAGATGGATACATGACAGCCAATCATTATGAACTTATTGTTGTTGGGCTCGGCGGCATGGGGACGGCGGCGCTCTATCAGGCAGCTAAGCGCGGGGCGAAGGCGCTTGGCATTGACCGCTTCAATCCGCCGCATCATCTTGGCTCCAGCCACGGAGACACGCGGATTACGCGGCAGGCGGTTGGCGAGGGCGAAATGTATATGCCCTTCATCCGCCGCGCAAACGAAATCTGGCGTGAATTGGAGTCTGTCAGTGGGCGGGACTTGTACCTGGAAAGCGGCGGTCTGATTATTGAGCCACAGGCAGCCGCAGCCAAGTTCCATGCGCATAGCGATTTTGTCGGACTCAGCGCCAGATTGGCGCGGGATTATCATATCCGCCATGAAATCTTGAGCGCAGCCGAAGTCAATCGCCGCTTTTCCAATTTGACCGTGCCAGTCGGGCAGCACGCTTATTATGAACCTGGCGCCGGTGTCCTGCGACCGGAATTATGTATCCAAACCCAGCTTGAACTGGCACAGCAGGCAGGCGCGGAGGTTCATACGCAGGAAATCGTCATCGACTATGAGCCAGAGGGAGAGGCGGTTCGGGTGGTCACGGACAAGGGCAGCTATCAGGCCGACAAGCTGATTCTGGCCGCCGGCGCCTGGATGCTGGACTTGCTGGCAAGCGAGCATCGCCGCGGATTAAGGGTCTGTCGTCAGGTGATATACTGGTTCGAGGCGGATGACATCCGCGCATTTTATCCCGAAAACTTTCCCTGGATCATCTGGATTGGCGATACGCTGGACGATTTTCTCTCAGCTTTTCCCACACCGCATGACGGGACTCCGGGGGTGAAAGTGATGACCGAACAATATGACAAAACAACCCACCCCAAGACCCTTGACCGCGTGGTCAAGCCAGAGGAAACCGCCTGGATGTATCATCATCTGACAGCACCGCGCCTCAAGGGCGTCCGTGACAAGCTGATTCGCGCCGATGCCTGTATGTACACCCTGACCCCCGATGAGCACTTTGTGATTGACTGGCATCCGACATCTGAGCGAGTGCTTGTCGCTTCGCCCTGTTCCGGGCATGGCTTCAAGCATTCGGCAGCCATCGGCGAGTGCCTGGCACAGCTTGCGCTGGATGGGACGTCGCAGTTTGATATTTCCGCCTTCAATCTGGCACGCTTGGCCACACATACCCCGTAAGGAGAACCAACATGCGACTCAAAGGAAAAACAGCCGTGGTGACCGGCGGCGCCAAGGGCATCGGCGCTGGCTGTGTCCGCCGCCTGCTGGCTGAAGCCGCCAATGTCGTGATTGCGGATATTGACGACGACAGCGGCGAAGCCCTGCGAAAAGAGTTGTCAGACGAACGGGTCATTTATATTCACAGCGATGTCAGCCAGCGAGCTTCGGTCGAGGCACTCTTTGCGCGGACGCTGGCAGCTTATGGCGCGGTCGATATTCTGGTCAATAATGCTGCCTTTGTTCACCAGCCGGGCGTGATTGCCAATTTTCTGGATTACAGCGATGAGGCTTGGCAGAGGACCCTGGCTGTGAATCTCTCTGGTTTGTTTTACTGTTCACAGACCGCAGCCCGCCTGATGGCAAGGCAGGGCCGCGGCGGCGTGATTATCAATATGAGCAGTGGCGGCGCTTCCCGCGCTCATCGGCACATGTTCGGTTATGACACCAGCAAAGGCGGGATTGAAGCCGCCACCCGCGCCATGGCGCTGGATTTGGCGCCGCTGAATATCCGCGTGAATGCGGTTGTGCCTGGCAGCACACGAGTCGAGCATGGCACTGCCGTTGGTGATGCGCCCATCCCGCCCTCAGAGGTCATTCCCCTGCCGCGCCAAGGCAGTCCAGCCGACATTGCCGCGGCGGTGGTCTTCCTCGCCTCCGATGATGCCGCTTACATCACTGGCACGCGGCTGGTCGTCGATGGCGGCATGGACGCCCAGCTGCGCACGCCCTCGGTGGACTACCGCTCCGATTTCAGCGATTATACCGATTAAGGCGCGACATATTCATACGCCCCAATATCACAGGCAGCGCCTTGCGGTCTGGCTGTCCCTATCTGGTCAGTCCCCGAGCAGTAGACATCATCAGCCGCATCAATAGCGGGACTGCCCGTTAAGAGCGGATAATAGGCCGGCGAGCCATCCGCTGGCACGACCAGCGCACCCAGTCCGGGATCCCCTCTGAATGCGGGCGAACAGGAGCCATCCTCAATGAAATTGTTGATATTCCGTTTCAGCCTGTCAACAGAGTAACAAGCATTCCGGCCGTCGCCAGCGATGATGCTGTTGATAATGCTCAGCTGCTCTCCCACGTTGAAGATCGCGCCAGCAACATCAGCCTCGTTGTCGCTGAAAGTGCTATTGCTGATGCTCAGCTCTCCATAGTTGCTGATCGCGCCACCACCTCCGTCAGCTGAGTTGCCACTGAAACTGCTGTTGATGATGCTTAGCTCGCCGCCGCCGCCGAAGATCGCGCCACCGTATTTATCAGCCAAGTTGCTTCTGAAACTGCTGTTAATGATGCTTAGCTCTCCATCCTCCCCGTCGGCAATCGCGCCACCACTATCAGCTGAGTTGTCGCTAAAACTGCTGCCTCTGATGCTCAGCTCGCCGTTGTTAAGGATCGCACCACCGAAATCAGCTGAGTTGTCGCTAAAACTGCTGCCTCTGATGCTCAGCTCGCCCCCGTTGGCAATCGCGCCACCACCTCCGTCAGTAGCCGAGTTGTTGCTGAAACTGCTGCCTCTGATGCTCAGCTCTCCTAAGTTGTAGATCGCACCACCCGCAACATTAACCGAATTGTCGCTGAAGCTGCTGTTGCTGATGACTAGCGTTCCTCCCCAGTTGACGATCGCGCCGCCAATGGGATTAGCTGTACTCGCTTTGAGCGTTCCATCGCTGTTGGTGATCAAGCCACCTTCATTTTCAGCGCTGCCCTTGATCATCACCAAATCATGGATCGTCAGCGTGCCGCCATCGTTGAAAAAGATGCCATAGCGATTGTCCCCGCTAATCGTATAGCCCTCGCCCTCGATAGTAATTTCTGAGGTGATCTTGGGAAGCCCGCCATCAAGTGTAATGTCACGGCTCAGGATAATCGTGTCCGCGCCGTTGCCAGCCCGACAGCCGCCTTGGGCGCGGTCGCTGTTGGCAGCCAGGATGGCATCCGCCAAGCCACAGCGCGAATTCAAGGTGATCTCTGCCGCATACACCGACGGTAGCAGCAGCAAACCGAACAGGATGGACATCCATACGGAGAAAGCAGTCAATTTTTTCATCTTAAGCTCCCTAATGATCAATGGATACAGAAAGAGTCTAACACAGCGTCAATTAAGGCGCGACATATTCATACGCCCCAATATCACAGGCAGCGCCTTGCGGTCTGGCTGTGCCTATCTGATCCGTCTTCGAGCAGTAGACATCATCAGCCACATCAATAGCGGGACTACCCGCCAAGAGCGGATAATAGGCCGGCGAGCCGTCCGCCGGCACAACCAGCTCGCCCAGCCCCGGATCCCCCTGGAATGCGGGCGAACAGGAGCCGTCCTCAATAAAATTGTTGATATTCTGTTTCAGCCTGACTTCAGAGTAACAGGCATCCCCGCTGCCGCCAGCGATGATGCTATTGATAATGCCCAGCTCTCCTAAGTTGCCAATCGCGCCACCGTATGAATCAGCCGAGTTGTCGCTGAAAGTGCTGCCGCTGATGCTCAGTTCTCCGTCCTCACCGTTGCCGATCGCGCCACCACGATCAGCTGAGTTGTCATTGAAACTACTCTCGCTAATGCTCAGCTCGCCCCAGTTGATGATCGCGCCACCACTCTCAGCTGAGTTATCGATGAAAGTGCTGCCGCTGATGACCAGCTCTTCGTCCCTGTTGTAGATCGCGCCACCAGAACGGTCAGCCGAGTTGCCACTGAAACTGCTCTCGCTGATGCTCAGCAATCCCCAGTTGACAATCGCGCCACCAAAATCAGCCGAGTTGCCACTGAAATTACTATCGCTGATGCTCAGCAATCCCCAGTTGGCAATCGCGCCACCAGCCTCATCAGCCGAGTTGTTGCTGAAACTGCTGTCGCTGATGCTTAGTTCTCCGCCATTGGTAATCGCGCCACCACCATCAGCCGAGTTGTCGCTGAAAGTGCTACCGCTGACGACCAGCTCGCTGTCCTCACCGTTGGCGATCGCGCCACCACTCTCAGCTGAGTTGTCATTGAAACTACTCTCGCTAATGCTCAGCTCGCCCCAGTTGATGATCGCGCCACCACTCTCAGCTGAGTTATCGATGAAAGTGCTGCCGCTGATGACCAGCTCTTCGTCCCCGTTGTAGATCGCGCCACCAAAATCAGCCGAGTTGCCACTGAAACTGCTCTCGCTGATGCTCAGTTCGCCCCAGTTGACAATCGCGCCACCAAAATCAGCCGAGTTGCCACTGAAATTACTATCGCTGATGCTCAGTTCTCCGCCATTGGCAATCGCGCCACCTCCATCATCAGCCGAGTTGTTGCTGAAACTGCTCTCGCTGATGCTCAACTCGCCGTCTTCCCCGTTGTAGATCGCGCCACCATGATCAGCCGAGTTGCCATTGAAACTGCTGCCACTGATGCTCAGCTCGCAGTCTTCCCCGTTGTAGATCGCGCCACCATCTTCATCAGCCGAACTGTCGCTGAAAGTGCTGTCGCTGATGCTCAACTCGCCGTCCTCACCGTTGTAGATCGCGCCACCATGATCAGCCGAGTTGTCGCTGAAACTGCTGCCGCTAATGCTGAGAGAGCCTCCCAAGTTAAAGATCGCGCCGCCAACAGGATTAGCCGTGTCCGCTTTGAGCGTTCCATCGCTGTTGGTGATTAAGTCATCCTCATCTTCAGCTCTGCCCTTGATCATCGCCAAATTATGGATCGTCAGTGTGCCGCCATCGTTGAAAAAAATGCGATAGCGATTGTCCCCGCTAATCGTATAGCCCTCGCCCTCGATGGTAATCTGCGAGGTGATCTTGGGAAGCCCGCCATCAAGCGTGATGTCACGGCTCAGGGTAATCGTGTCTGCGCCGCTGCCAGCCCGACAGCCGCCTTGGGCGCGGTCGCTGTTGGCTGCCAGGATGGCATCCGCCAGGCCACAGCGCGAATTCAGGGTGATCTCTGCCGCATACACTGACGGCAATAGCAGCAAACCGAACAGGATAGACATCCATACGGAGAAAGCAGTCAATTTTTTCATCTTAAGCCCCTTGGGTCAATGGATACAGAAAGAGTCTAACACAGCGTCAATTAAGGCGCTACATATTCATAAGCGCCAATATCACAGGCAATCCCTTGCGGCCTGGCTGTGCCTATCTGGTCCATCTCCGAGCAATAGGCATTATTACCTGTATCAATCGCGCGACTCCCTGCCAAGAGCGGATAATAGGCCGGCGAGCCATCCGCCGGCACGACCAGCTCGCCCAGCCCAGGATCCCCTTGGAATGCGGGCGAACAGGAGCCGTCCTCAATGAAATTGCGGCTATTCCGTTTCAGCTTGCCCTCAGAGTAACAGGCATCCCCGCTGCTACCAGCGATGATGTTGTTGATGATGCTCAGTTCGCCCCCGTTGATGATCGCGCCACCCCTATCAGCTGAGTTGCCACTGAAAGTGCTGCCGCTGATGCTCAGATCTCCGTCCCCCACATTGCTGATCGCGCCACCCCTATCAGCCGAGTTGCCACTGAAAGTGCTCTCGCTGATGCTCCGCAATCCCCAGCCCCAGTCGAAGATCGCACCACCCCAGTTGAAGATCGCACCACCAAACTTGGCCGAGTTGCCGCTGAAAGTGCTGCCGCTGATGCTCAGATCTCCCGCGTTGGCGATCACACCACCACGCTTATCAGCCGAGTTGCTACTGAAACTGCTCTCGCTGATGCTCATCTCCTCCAAGTTGTAAATCGCGCCACCATCCGTATCAGCCGAGTTGCTACTAAAAGTGCTCTCGCCAATACTCAGCTCTCCGAAGTTGTTAATCGCGCCACCATCCTTATCAGCCGAGTTGCTACTAAAAGTGCTCTCGCCAATACTCAGCTCTCCGAAGTTGTTAATCGCGCCACCATCCTTATCAGCCGAGTTGCTACTGAAACTGCTGTTGATAATGCTTAGCTCTCCGTCCCTCCAGTTGCTAATCGCGCCACCATCCTTATCAGCCGAGTTGCTACTGAAACTGCTGTTGATAATGCTTAGCTCTCCCCCGTTGCTGATCGTGCCACCCCAACCAGCCGAGTTGTCGCTGAAACTGCTGCCGCTGATGCTCAACTTTCCGTCCTTCCTGTTGCGGATCGCGCCGCCAAAGTCGTCTGCCGAGTTGCCACTGAAACTGCTGTTGCTGATGCTCAACTTTCCGTCCTCCTCGTTGTAGATCGCGCCACCATCCTTATCAGCCGAGTTGTCGCTGAAACTGCTGTTGCTGATGCTCAACTTTCCGTCCTCCCTGTTGTAGATCGCGCCACCGTTCCCATCAGCCGCATCAGCCGAGCTGTTGCTGAAACTGCTCTCGCTGATGACTAACTCTCCCCAGTTGTAGATCGCGCCACCATGATCAGCCGAATTGTCGCTGAAAGTGCTATCCTTGATGGCTAGCCCTCCTAAGTTAGAGATCGCGCCGCCCCACTTATCAGCCGAGTTGTCGCTGAAACTGCTGTCGTTGATAACTAGCAATCCCCAGTTGTCGATCGCACCGCCATACTCAGCCGAGTTGTCGCTGAAACTGCTGTCGTTGATGCTCAGCTCGCCGTCCTCACCGTTATAGATCGCGCCACCCCAGCCAGCCGAGTTGTCGCTGAAACTGCTATTCTTGATGACTAGCGATCCTCCCCAGTTGTCGATCGCACCACCAGCCTTAGCCGAGTTGCCACTGAAACTGCTATCCCTGATGACTAGCGATCCTTCCCAGTTCAGGATCGCACCGCCAACGGGATTAGCTGTACTCGCTTTGATCGTTCCATCGCTGTTCCTGATGAAGCCATCGTCATTTTCAGCTCTCCCCTTGATCATCACCAAATCATGGATCTTCAGCGTGCCGCTTTCGTTGAAAAAGATGCGATAGCGATTGTCCCCGCTAATCGTATAGCCCTCGCCCTCGATAGTAATTTCTGAGGTGATTTTGGGAAGCCCGCCATCAAGCGTGATGTCACGGCTCAGGGTAATCGTGTCCGCGCCGCTGCCAGCCCGACAGCCGCCTTGGGCGCGGTCACTGTTGGCTGCCAGGATGGCATCCGCCAGGCCACAGCGCGAATTCAGGGTGATCTCTGCCGCATACACCGACGGCAGCAGCAAACCGAAGAGGATGGACATCCATACGGAGAAAACAGTCAATTTTTTCATCTTAGGCCCCCTAATGGTCAATGGATACAGAAAGAGTCTAACACAGCGTCAATTAAGGCGCGACGTATTCATACGCGCCAATATCACAGGCATCCCCTTGCGGTCTGGCTGTCCCTATCTGGTCTGTCTCCGAGCAGTAGGCATTATTACCCGCATCAATCGCGCGACTCCCTGCCAGGAGCGGATAATAGGCCGGCGAGCCATCCGCCGGCATGACCAGCGCACCCAGCCCCGGATCCCCCTGGAATGCGGGCGAACAGGAGCCGTCCTCAATGAAATTGCGGCTATTCCATTTCAGCCTATTCTCAGAGTAACAGGCATCCCCGCTGCCGCCAGCGATGATGCTGTTGATAATGCTCAGCTCGCTGTCCCCCCTGTTGTAGATCGCGCCACCAGAGTTATAAGCCGCGTTGTCGCTGAAAGTGCTCTCGCTAATGCTCAGCTTGCCGTCCTTCCAGTTGACGATCGCGCCACCAAAGTCGTCTGCCGAGTTGCCACTGAAAGTGCTGCCACTGATGCTCAGCTTGCCGTCCTTCCAGTTGACGATCGCGCCACCAAAGTCGTCTGCCGAGTTGCCACTGAAAGTGCTGCCACTGATGCTCAGCTCGCTGTCCCCCCTGTTGTAGATCGCGCCAGCCTTATCAGCCGCGTTGTCGCTGAAAGTGCTGCCACTGATGCTCAGCTCGCTCCAGTTGAAGATCGCGCCACCAGAGCTAATAGAGTAGGGATCATTCTCGTCCCTAATAGCTGAGTTGCCACTGAAACTGCTCTCGCTGATGCTTAGCTCGCCCCATCTGTTGTAGATCGCGCCACCCCAACCAGCCGAATTGTCGCTGAAAGTGCTGCCACTGATGCTCAGCTCGCTCCAGTTGTAGATCGCGCCGCCAGCCTCATCAGCCGACGAGTTGTTGCTGAAACTGCTGTTGATAATGCTTAGCTCGCTGTCCCCCCTGTTGTAGATCGCGCCACCGCTCCCATCAGCCGAGTTGCCGCTGAAACTGCTGTTGATAATGCTCAGCCCGCTGTCCCCCCTGTTGTAGATCGCGCCACCGCTCCCATCAGCCGCATCAGCCGAGTTGCCGCTGAAACTGCTATTGTCGATGCTCAGTTCTCCCAAGTTAAAGATCGCGCCACCACTCCCATCATCCTCATTAGCCGAGTTGCCGCTGAAACTGCTATTGTCGATGCTCAGTTCTCCCAAGTTAGAGATCGCGCCACCATGATCAGCCGTGTTATTGCTGAAAGTGCTGCCGCTAATGCTCAGCTCGCCGTCCTCACCGTTGATGATCGCGCCACCATCCTCATCAACTGAGTTATCGCTAAAACTGCTACCGCTGATGCTCAGATCTCCCTTGTTGAGGATCGCGCCGCCCCAATCAGCCGAGTTGCCACTGAAAGTGCTCTCGCTGATGCTCAGCTCGCCCCAGTTGATGATCGCGCCACCATCCTCATCAACTGAGTTATCGCTAAAACTGCTACCGCTGATGCTCAGATCTCCCCTGTTGTAGATTGCGCCACCAAGTCCATCTTCAGCGCTGCCCTCAATCATCCTCAAATTATGGATCGTCAGCGTGCCGCCATCGTTGAAAAAAATCCGATAGCGATTGTCCCCGCTAATCGTATAGCCCTCGCCCTCGATAGTAATCCCCGAGGTAATTTTGGGAAGCTCTGCTCTAAGCGTGATGTCACGGCTCAGGGTAATCGTGTCTGCGCCGTTGCCAGCCCGACAGCCGCCTTGGGCGCGGTCGCTGTTGGCTGCCAGGATGGCATCCGCCAGGCCACAGCGCGAATTCAGGGCGATCTCTGCCGCATATACCGACGGCAGCAGCAAACCGAACAGGATGGACATCCATATGGAGAAAACAGTTAATTTTTTCATCTTAAGCCTCTTAGGGTCATGGATACAGAAAGATACTAATGCAGCGCCCTCTGGATTACAAGTTTCCTGGCGACAGCACAACCCGACCTGTTTCCTCGCTGTGATAGCCGCTTTGTTCGCCCAATTCCGACTTGAAGGCGCTGTCCTGAAGTACCGCCAACAGCGACCTCAGTCCCGCCTGCTCAAGGAAGCACTGGGGAATAACGAGGTCAAAACGCTCGCGCGTGATGCCGATAAAATCAAGGTTCATCGCCTCGGCCGCGCTCCGCAGCCCCAAGCCACAATCACCGATCCCATCCGCCACCGCCGCCGCAACTCCCAGATGAGTCACTTCCTCGTGGTCGTAACCCTTGATCATTTCTGGCAATATCCCCTGCTGTGCTAGCAAATAATCGAAGAGCACGCGCGTGCCAGCGCCGCGCTGACGGTTCACATAACGCCGACCGCGAATATCTTCTATCGATTGGATGCCCTGCGGGTTGCCAGCCGGCACGATTAAACCCTGTTCACGATGGGCAAAGGTGATGAGCTGCAATGCCTGGCTGCCTAAAAATCTCTTCAGCCAGGGAATGTTGTAGCTGCCTGATTCGGGGTCGAATAAATGAATCCCGGCGATATGTGCCTCGCCCCGCCGCAAGGCAACCAGCCCTCCAATCGAGCCGACATTGACCGAGACGATGCGATGTTCGGGCGAGCGCAGCCGCAGCCAAGTCGCCAGCAGGTCAAGCATGGGGTCGTGGCTTCCCATCATCATTATCGTCTGCTGAATCACCTTGAGCGGACGATACAAAGCCACCTTGAGTCGCGCCCCCCTGTCAGTTCCCTCTTGAAAGCGGGGAATGTGCGCTAAGCCATCCGCCTGCACTAGCGATGTAATGACACCAGCCCCGCGTTGCAGGGGCGTTGCCTGAATGTGGTCATCCATTTGCGCCAGCGCCACCCGAACAAAATCATCATCCCCGACAGGCGAGACAATTTTGCGTGTCGAGACGGCTTCAACCGTTCCTAAATCCACAGCTGCCAGCCCCAGCCATCTGTGAATCAGGGGAACGACGAATAATTCGCCCGTCAGCGCGGCGCTTACCGGATACCCTGGCACGCCGATAATCGGAATATCCGCCGCCATGCCGATGATGACGGGATGACCGGGGCGCACCGCAATGCCATGCACCCATATCTCGCCAAGCTCGCGGATGGTGTCAGCGGTGAAATCGTGGCTGCCCGCAGAAGAACCGGAAAGCACCAGGATTAAATCGGGATGCGCCTCGATGGCCGCCTGCATCTGCTGATGCAGTGCTTTGAAGTCGTCACCGACAATCTCCAAGGTCTCGGATTCGCCGCCAGCTTCACGAATCTGGGCGCCGAGCATCAAACTATTGTATTCAATGAGTTGCCCGCGCTTCGGACTCCGACCTGCCGGGACAAGCTCGCTGCCAGTTGGAATAATGATAATGCTGGGTTTCCGCCGCACATGGACCTGCCCGTGACCACAGCCAGCTAATGCGCCCAGGTCAACCGCGCGAATGCGATGATTCACTTGCAGCACGGTTTCTGTCGCTACCATGTCCTCTCCCATTAGTCGCACGTGCTGCCAGGGCGCAACCGAGGCGTAGATATGAAGCGTGGCATCATCGACAGGGTTGACATTTTCAATCATAATCACGGCGTTGGTGTTTTCTGGCAGGGGGTCTCCCGTATTGACCGGCCAGGCGTTTTGACCGATATAGAGGGCAGCTGCCTGTGTTTCCCGCGCTTGTAGGGTGTCCTCGGCGTGGACGGCGTAGCCATCCATCGCCGCGCAATGGTAATGCGGTGACGACAGGCGGGCGCGTATCGGTGCAGCCGTCACACGCGACAGCGCATCTGCCAATGGGACTGGCTCACCTGGCAATGCCCCGGCTCGCCCGGCCCTTTCGAGCGCTTGCTGCAATTTTGCCTGTGCCTCTGCCAGTGGAATATCTTCAAGATAAATATGACCTTTGGGCATGTCTCACCTTTTCTGGCTCAAATGCTGGAACAGAATCACGTCAATCAGGGTGCCGGCAGCTAATCCGCTAGCATTCAAGGGTATCCTCAGCAAACCTTCCGCCTGAATCAACGTGAAAATCAGGTTGGATTTGCCAAAAACAGGTTCAGCGACTGGGTGCTCATCGCCCTCGTGTTTCAAACGTACTGCCACCCAATCTTCCCGCCCGCTAACGGATGCGACGCGGAGCGATAAGGTAGCGCGGATGACCCGCGGCGGGGTGACAGCCTGCCCAGTATAGCGAGCGATTAAGTCGGGCAAAATCTGCTGTGCCACCAGCAGCGCCGATACCGGATTGCCCGGCAAGCCGATGACTGGTTTGTTATCGCAGACAGCGAGGATAGTGGGTTTGCCCGGTTTGGTTGCCAAGCCATGCTGCAAGACCCCTGGCTGACCCAAATGATGGATGACATCGCGGGTGTAATCCCGTGCCGAAACTGAACTGCCTGCGCTTAACAGCAGAATATCGGACTGGGCAAATCCATTATTGGCCGCCCGTCGATAATCATCCAGACTGTCACTGGCAATCCCTAGCCGAATCGGCTCTCCCCCAGCCTGTTCCACCAGAGCGCTCAGGATATAAGTATTAATATCGCGCACCTTACCGGGCGGCGGCGTGATTTCTGGCGCGACCAGTTCATCCCCGCAACTAAGGATGCCGACCCGCGGACGGCGAATCACCTCAACTTCGGTCATGCCAACTGCCAGCAAGCCGCCGATGTCCTGCGAGCGAATTTGATGATGCTGCTGCAAGATGACCTCGTTTTCCGCCACATCCTCGCCAGGCTGAATAACATTCTCGCCTGGCGCCACTGCCTTGAAGACTTCGATTTCCCGCTCGCCAGCAGCCTGCACATACTCGACCATAACCACCGCATCGGCACTGTCAGGCAGCATGCCGCCAGTGTGAATCTGAACCGCCTGCCCTTGACCGACAGGGATGCTTGGGACATCTCCCGTCTTGACTTCGCCGATGACCTCTAAAAATGCCGGCAAGGATTGGCTGGCACCGAAGGTATCCCGTGCGCGAAGGGCATAACCATCCATCGTGCTTTTGCGGAAAGACGGGACTTGTTCAAGTGAAAGGATGTCGCGGGCGACAACGCGGTTAAGGGCAGCGGCTGTAGGCAGGGTTTCAGTTTGTGGCGCGGGTTGCCAATGTTCATTAAATAATTTGAGCGCTTCCGCAACCGGTAATACCTGAAAAAATTCGGGTGAGGGCATGGGGCTTAATCGTTTCATCCAAGTTGGTGTGTATAATAAATGTAAAGTCACTATACCGCTTGCACAAGATTAAATATACTCGCGCAATCCCCCAGTGGCTTTCATGATACAATAATAGTGAGTGATAATATGTCGATAGCTATTAACTTTATGAACGACGATGAAGGACCTTCCATCTACTTTAGTGAAGCGGAAAAAGAGCGGTTACCTGATTCGGATGCGGTACTTCACATCCTTATTGCTGCTGCTAGGCAATGCTACCGCTTTCTGGATCCCGCGAAATCGGGGATGAATAAGCAGGTTTGTGAGAGGCACTACATGCGCAGTATCAACTGTGCCTTTCAGGTCATACAACGGGTGTAGGTGATGTGGATCTTGATACCTTGTGTGCCGAAATCGACATACCGCATATTGAAAATACATTGCCTATCTTGTTGGCGGCATTTGGAAAGTGTCGCTCGATCTGGAGTGATATTTATGTCGACTACGTTCTTGGAGTCCACATTATCTTGGATGAAATTGGATAAAAGATGTATCCCGATGTTGGGGTCTCTTGTTGATTATGACTATGCGACATTTGTCAATAAGGTTATGAATTTCATGCAGTGTATCGGATTGAAACTGTATCAAAGTGGAGGAGCTTAATCGCCTAACCCCAGCCGAGCGGGCAAGCAAACATGCTCCTTCAAATTGGACAGGGATGCGTGACGATCCGACATAGGTATTCTGATGGCACTCTCGTACATATTGGTGAAAGGGTGTGTCCAGGATGGTTCTGCGTCGTCTATGCCGCCACACAAAGAGATGGACTAGCACCATCAAGGTTTATTGCTATATCCGATACTTACACCCATGCGATCAGTACGTGGTGCAGTGATTAGTAATTTTACTCTGCACAGCTAACATTGGGTTCAGTGAGATGTTGTGTTTCCATGAGCAACATTTCACTGAACTACGAAGAGAACTTTTCAAGCGTTCACAAGTAAAGAATGACAATGAACAATATGGACGATTATGGAAAGCCACCAAAGATTTCCTTGAGCAAAGAGGAAAAGGGCGACTTTCCAAATGCTAATGCTTTCCTCGCTATCCTTATTCCGGCGGTAGGGGAGTGCTACAAGCGCTGGGATCCGGTCAATACCCGTATGAATCACCAAACTTTCTATACTTACTTCAGCCGCAACATGGATTTTGCACCAAAGGTTTATCAATCCCAGCGACAAGGACATGAATTTGATCTCAGTGTTTTAGATGAGATAGATGTACCGCATATTCAAGATACAGTACCCATATTAGCAGTAGCCATTGAGCAGTGCAGTTCCATTCGGAGAGAAATTGATTTCCGCCGCTGGCCGCCATTTCTCAATATTGTTATACATTATCTGTATACCATAGCAAATAAAATGCACCACACAGGCATGAAAGCTGCTAATCTGATAAACGATTTTGATATGGACATTATCGTTGCCGGGGAGTCTCGAACTATATCCTTCAGTGAAGAAGAAGGCACTCCCAATATCAGACCTGTCCTTGCAATTCTTATCCCGGTGACACAGGAGTGCTATACATTCCTAGATCCAACCAAGCCTAACATGAATGAACGAACCTGTATGTCTCACTTCGTACAAAGTGTGGATTGTGCGATGCAAGTTGTTCAACATAATCATCGTGTGGGTACAGTGGATCTCAACACTTTGTCTACCAAGATCGCAATACCGCATATCGAAGATACACTACCGCTATTAGTGACGGCCTTCGAGAAATGCCGTTCCATATGGACAGAGGCTGAATTTGATTTCTCGAGCTTCACCGGCAAGCTCATGTTTGTCATGGTCATCATCGGAACTAAGATGTATCCCAGTGTGAAGGATAGCAGTATCAGTGGTTTTGGGGATATTTTCGAGGATTCTGGCTGAGATAGATGTACCGCAATGGATAGACCTACTCGCTCAAGCCCAATCGCCAGCCATGCGTGTAGACGCGCATACTGCCCCCGCGCACATAGCCAAGCACACAGATATTCCAGACTTGCGCCAATTCCAGCGTGATGCTGGTGGGTGCCGTGCGGCTGGCGACAATCGGCGTCCCCATGCGCCGCGCCTTGCCTAGCATCTCCGAACTGATGCGCCCGCTCGTCAGCAGAATCCGGTCACAGGTCGGGATGTCCTGCATGAGCGCCTCACCGGCAACCTTGTCAACCGCGTTATGCCGACCGACATCCTCGGCGCTGACCAGAATGCCGGCTTCATCTCCCAGGACAGCTGTATGCACGCCGCGCACGGCATTGTAGAGCCGTGCCGCGCCTTTTAGCCCGCGCATGAGACGCAATATGACCGGTGGCGAGGTCGCAAAATCGGTCTCCAATGGCGGATGGCTGTCAGACAACTCCTGCCAGGTGACGCCACCGCCACAGCCCGAGGTCAAAATCATGCGGCGCGGCAGCTGGAAATCATCATGGGTCAAGATGACATCAATCACGCTGTCGGCAAGATTGCGCCGCACAACCCCGATTTCGTCAAAAGATTCGATGACCCCTTCGTTAAACAGGAATCCAACCGCCAGCGCTTCCAGCTGCAAAGGACTGCACATCATAGTTGCCAGTGATTGTCCATTGACGTAAATGGATACAAGCCGCTCATCAATAACGCCGCCCTCGACAGGGCTGACTGAATCGCCCGCAACAACTTGATAGCGAAAGGATTTGGCGCCAAGCAGGCTTTCCTTGAAGCTCATCAGCTACCACCCTTGCCCTTTCGTTTTCGTTTGGTGCGCTGTCGCAATTCCTCGCCCGTCCAGCCTTGCTCCAGTCCCCATTCCAGCTTGGGTTTGAGCGCACCGGTCGGGCAGACGCCCACGCATTGCCCACAGAAAACACAGGGAGAATCAGTCATCGCAATATCAAAGGCGGTAGCGACCTCGGTCTCATAACCGCGACCGTCCAGCGTCAGGGCAAAGGTGAATTGGGCATCCTCGGCACAAACCTGCACACAGCGCCAGCACAAAACACACTGTCCATAATCGCGCACATAAAACGGATTGTCATCAATCACCTCCGCCTCACGCGGGCTGGCTTCGGGAAAGCGTTGGTCATCCGCCCGATAATCCGCCATCATCTGCTGAATCTCTGGCGCCTGCTCCAGATTGACCGACGCGCTTAGCATTTCCAGAATGGTGCGCCGATTTCGTTCGACGCGTTCGTTGCGAGTTTCGACCTTGGCCTTCGGCTGACATTCGGCGACGCAAGCGGGCTGTAGCAACCGCCCCGCATTGACATCAACGACGCAAATCCGACAGAGACCGTTCGGCGTGGTCGCCTCATGGTAGCAGATGACGGGAATATCTTTGCCCGCTATCCGCGCCGCCTCCAAGAGGGTTGTCCCTTTTGCCACGGTGATTTCTTCCCCGTCAATCTCGATTTTGATGGTTTCCTGGCTCATGTGGGAGCTCCATTCGCTTCAAACAATTCAGGGAATTGGGTCATCGCGCTTAACACTGCCAAACCAGCCGTCTGCCCCAGACCGCACAGCGAGGCTTCGGTCATGGTCACGCCAACATCATAAAGACGCTCACCGTCGCCGACAGTGGGGCTTTCCAGACGTTCCAGAATCTCGACCTGTCGCTGTGTTCCCAACTGACAGGGAAAACACTTGCCGCAGCTTTCGTGCTGGAAGAACCGTCCTATGCGCTTGAGGACATCGCGCAGGTCAGCGCTTTGATTAAAGACCATAACCGCGCCAGAGCCGAAGGTGCTGCCTGCCGCTCGCAAATCCTCAAATGTAAGCGGAACATCAATATCCTCTGCCCGCAAAAATGTGCCAGCGGCGCCACCCATCAGCACCGCCTGCAAATCACCCGCGATACCCTGACAATGCTCATCCAGAAAGCGGCGCAGGCTGATGCCAGGTTCAATCTCATAAACGCCCGGCCGCCTGACATGACCACTGACCGAGACCAGCTTGGTGCCAGCGCTCTTTTCCGTGCCAGCCTGCCGAAACCAGTCGGCGCCATGTTTGATAATCCCACGAATGGCGCACAGGGTCTCGACATTGTTCACGGCTGTTGGCTTGCCAAACAAACCAAAGGTTGTGGGATAAGGCGGCTTGATGCGCGGAAATCCGCGCTTGCCTTCAATCGCTTCGAACAATGCGGTTTCTTCGCCACAGATATAAGCGCCAGCCCCGCGGCGCAGATGCACTTTCAGCGAGAAGCCGCTGCCCATGATGCCTTCACCAAGCAAACCCTGCGATTCCGCTTCCTGGATAGCTCGCTGCATCATCGCGGTGGCTTTGGGATATTCCCCGCGGATAAAGAGCCAGGCTTCGTCTGCGCCAATCGCATAAGCGCCCAGCGCGATGCCCTCCAACACCAAATGAGGATGATGTTCCAGCAAGACCCGATCCTTAAAAGTGCCAGGTTCGCTTTCATCGGCATTGCAGACCATATACTTGGATTCACCGGCCGCCTGCCGCGTCAGCTTCCATTTGAGACCGGTCGGGAAAGCGGCACCCCCGCGCCCGATAAGACTGGAGGCTTCGACCATTTCAATCACTTCGTCCGGCGACAAACCCGCCAGTGCCTTACGCAAGGCGGCATAATCGCCATAATCGGACAGGGTTTGCGGCGCGGCGGCAAGCCCGACATCGAGCATCACCGAGCTTTCATCGCCTGCCGGGCTGAAATAGTCGCCATCCCAATCACCAAGCAGCGAATCCACCGTCACCGATGGCAGCGCCATATCCGGCTTGCCCCTCGCGCTTGCCAAAGCCGCCGGCGCATAATCACACATACCCAAGCAGGGTGCATGCTCCACCGTATATTCCCCGTCAGCAGTAGTTTCGCCTGGGGAAATACGCAGTCGAGCGCATAAAGCCCCCAAAACATCATCAGCACCAGCCAAGGCGCAACTTGGGTCGGTGCAAATCCGAATCATACGCTTGCCAGTGGGCTGGTCATAAAACAGCGCATAAAACCCGATGACACCAAAAATATCCGCCTCGGGCACCCGCAGAACATGCGAAATCCGATGCACCTGCTCGGCATTGATGCTGCCATAGGCAGCTTGAACATCCCACAGAACAGGCAGCAATGCCTCGCGTCCGCGACCCTGATACGATTCCAGCAAGGCATCTATGTCAAATTGGGGGGACATCATCGCGCTCAACTTCCTGATAATTTATTCAAACTGCTGCCTGGCTTGCTGGAGTTCTTCGGGCGTATTCAAATTCGTGAAGGACTGACAGTCCGCGTCATAAGGCGCATAATCCGCCTCATCCAGATAACGCACCCGCACCCGCTCATAAAATCGGATAATCTTCAGGCGATTGGCATCAAGCTGTTCCCGTATCGGCATCAGGCAGGCTTGACTGTAGATGGCATGCAATCCCTGTGGATAGCCGTCAACACGCGGCACAACAATGTCAATGGCATCGCTGATTTGGGCAATCATAAAGCGCAGCAGTTCGGTCTTGATGAAGGGCATGTCACAGGCAATGACCAGCGTATGCGGATTGTTGGCGCAGGTCAGCGCCGTATAAATGCCACCCAGCGAACCTTTATTCGGGCAGACATCCCGAAACATGGCCAATCCGAGATGTCGATAGCGTTCAGGTTGATTGGTAATCAGAATCGTCTCCGATTGCCCCAGATTGTGGCTGCGCTCAATGACATGCTGTATCAAGGGTTTGCCCGCCAGCTTGACAAATGCCTTGTCCCTGCCCATGCGGGTGCTTTTGCCCCCAGCCACAATCGCCACCGACAACTTCAGCATCAGTCCATCCTAATGTACGAATTGCGTCGGATCCTTGATAGCCCCTTGCTCTTCCAGCGAAAGCTCCGCTCGGCTCGCCTCAACTTTTTCCAGCTTGACGGCCGCCATCTTGAAATCGGGTATCTTGGCACGCGGGTCGATTTTGTCCAGGGTCAGGATATTTGCCGCCGCTTCGACAAAATGGAATGGCAAAAACACCGTCCCCTGCGGCGATCTGCCCGTAACCATCACCTGACACGTTACCTGCCCGCGTCTGGAGGTGATTTTGACCCAATCGCCGGAAATGAGCCGCAACTCTGCGGCATCATCGGGGTGCATCTCGATAATCGGTATCGGAAAAGCCTCATCCAGTTTCGACCGCCGCGTCATCGTCCCCCCATGCCAATGAAACAGCACCCGACCCGTTGTCAGATGATAAGGATATTCATCATCGGGATGCTCGCTTTCACTGCCATATTCGAGTTCCCAAAATTTCCCTCGGCCGCGTGGGAAGTCGTCCGCAAACAAATAGGGCGTTCCCGGATGATCTAGGGCAGGACAGGGCCAATGCACGCCACCTTCCGCTTCAAGCCGTTGATAAGTGATGCCGTAAAAGTCTGGCGTCAGCTGACGCATTTCTTCCCAGATTTCTTCGGGCGCTTGATAATCAAAGCCAGCACTGCGCTCGATGCCGAGTTGGGCTTCCATGCGTTTTGCCAGTTGACACACAATTTGCCAGTCCGGCAGCGCGTCCCCGACAGCAGGCAGCGCTTGCCGCACGCGCTGCACCCGCCGGTCGCTGTTGGTAAAAGTGCCTTCTTTTTCGGCAAAGCTGGCAGAGGGCAAAATGACATCCGCCATTTCGCCGGTCTCATTCATAAAAATGTCGATGCAAACCAGCAAATCCAAAGCCTCCAGGGCATGCTGGGCATGGGACAAATTGGGTTCGCTCATCATCGGATTTTCGCCCATGACAACCATCGCTTTAATCTGCCCGGTCAAAGCGCCATCCACCATTTCTGTGACCGTCAAGCCTGGTTCAGCAGACAGCCGCGTCCCCCAGGCGCTTTCAAATTTGCGCTTGACCGCCACATCGCTGACAGGCTGATAGGCGGTATAGACATTGGGCAAGCCGCCGCTGTCGGAGCAGCCCTGCACATTATTTTGACCGCGCAAAGGGTTGAGACCGGTGCCAGGCTTGCCGGCATGTCCACACATCAGAGCCAGATTGGTAATCGACAGGGTGTTGTCAGTACCATGCGTACTCTGGCTGATGCCCATGCCCCAGTAAAACGCTGCCCGATCGGCATCGGCATACAATCGCGCTGCCTGTCGAATGTCATCGGCCGGCACGCCGCTAATCGCCTCCGCCCATTCTGGCGTGCAGTGTTCAAGCGATTCGACATATTCATCAAAACCTTCGGTGCGCTGTTCAATAAACTGCGAGTCAAAGCGCTTTTCGGTCACAATCACATTCGCCATGGCTTGAAAGACCGCCACATCGGTGCCAGGTTTCTGACGCAGCCAGAGGGTCGCAAAATCGGTCAACTCGATTTGACGGGGGTCAATCACAATCAGCTTAGCGCCATTCTTGCGCACTGCTTTTTTCAGGAACAAACTAATGACCGGATGGGTTTCGGTAGTATTGCTGCCAGTCACAATGAAGGTATCCAAGTGTTCCATTTCAGCGATGCTGTTGCTCATCGCGCTGGACCCAATCGCAAGCTGCAAGCCGGTCACACTGCCAGCATGACAGAGCCGCGCGCAGTGATCGACATTGTTGGTTTTCATCACCGCCCGAATCCACTTCTGAAAAACATAATTATCCTCGTTGGTGGCTTTGGCACAGGCATAGCTGGCGACACTGTTGCCCCCGTGTGCCTTGATGATGCCTGTCAAGCGTTCCGTAACATAATCGAGCGCTTCATCCCAGCTTGCCTGGCGAAAGCTGCCGCGCTCGCCTTCACGAATGAGAGGTGCTTTCAATCGGCGCGGATGCGTGGCGAAATCCAGACCAAAGCGTCCTTTGACACAAAGATTGCCGTAATTGGGGGCGCTGTCAAAAGGGGCTTCTACCCGATAGATTTGCTGGTCTTTGATATGCAGGTTCATTTGACAGCCGACGCCGCAATAGGGGCAGGTTGTGCGAGTAACCGCATCCGGATACACTATAGTCATCACAAAGGCCTCTCAAACGATGAACTGTACTTGCATTATATACGAGTCAGCTGCCTTTGCCAACAAGCCAAGGTCAGCGCATCAAAATGAGAGGCAGGGTATAGAGAGCCGCCTGTTTCTTACAGCAGGAGATTCGATACTAAGCCTCTGTTATGTTGCAGGTTAGAGACTCCCCCGCTTGCAAGACTTGAACCTGGTCAAAGCTATAGCTGCCAAATGAGGCGAGTTGCAGCACATCAAATCGGATTTTGCCATACAAAACCTTGAACTCGACTGTACAGCCGCCATCTTGATGGGGGTTCAGATGACAAGTTCCCCAGGCATAACCCGTTGACCAGAAATGCTGACAGGCTTGGGATGCTGCGGCAAATGTGAGCCTGTTATCAATAGCGGAATATTGGAAACCCGAAAGCGCCAGAACAGCCGCCCAGCTTGCCATAGCTCTGGCATAATGATGACCGCATTCCGCCTCATCAAACGGATTGCGTTTAAGTCCATCATAACGGTCACGTATCGCCTGGATACATTTCAATCCGTTCTCGATATCATCTTCATATAACATGCCAACAGCCGCTGTGTACTCGAACCCAGTCATCACCTCGTTATAATAAGGAAAGGGGCGTGCTGGACGGTTGCCGCGCGGATAGGTGGCCATCAGCAATGCCGATTCGTCGTTGAGTACATAAGAGCGCATATGATTGAAATGTCCATACATGCTCTCTTTGAAATTGTAGCGCATGATACTGCTTAATGTGCGCTTGACATGATTCTCATCAACGATATAACCCAAGCCACAAACATGCGCCAGGAATTGCCCGACAAGCTGGTCGACGAGACAACCGGCTCCCAACTGAAGCACCGGTTCAGTTGGGTCAGCGGACCCCATAGAGCTTATCAACATACTGAAAACAGAATCTCTGCTGGCAGCCGGACGGATTTCATGTTCATAGTATTCGCCATTGAACAGATTTTCGTCAATCCAATGCCGTCCCTGGGTGTATAATTGCCGACACTCATCCGCGAACGCTGTTTCATCAAGATGTCTCGCCATTTCTTCAATTGCCCGCAGCGCCCCCAGATACCAAATGCCCATTTGCGGGTTGGGACCATAATATTCAACATCCATGGTATTGTGTTGACAACCTTCCATCACGCCATCTTTATCAGCATCCCATCCACCCGGCCGCCAGCAGAATTCGATGGCCTTGCGGGCATTCGGCCACATCTGACGGAGCTTATCGGTGTTGCCGGATAGCTGCCAATCTCGGTATAATTTCATAATGCAACCCATCTGCCCGTCTGCCGCCGCCAGCGACCATGATGACGCATGCTCTAGGGGCAAATCCACACGGAAGCTCATCCCGCCATCTTTACGAGTGGCATAATTGAACTCAACTTCGCGCATACCCCAAGCAAGCTCACCAAACAGAAATGCCGTTGCCTGCTCATAATTCCAAACATGGGTACAAGACCCAAAACAGCACCCAGCAGTATCATCACAGCCTTCCCAGCCAAACATAAAACCGTCCGGTGTGCGGAAGACAGTTTGTGAGCGGAGCGTGCTCAAGTTGAATAGCGCCGCTTCTTTGACAACATCTGGCAAATCACTGTCACACAAGCTCGTGACAAATGCCAGAGTTTCTGCTTCCAGGTCATGTAAGCGATTCACCATATAGGCAGCGGCTTCCCAGGCATCTCCATACTGCGTCGTATAATAGTTGCCAATCCGTATGCCAGCTTGAATCGGGCTTTGCGGGTGGTTCAAACCGGTTTCTTTCCAGGTTGTGCGGTTGGGGAAATGCCAGGTCAGGAAGAACGTCACTGATTTTGAACTGTTCGCAGGCACCTTTAAGGAGACCGATAAAGAAGCGGTCGGGGAGTCTTTTCCCTCTTGTTCGCGCTCTTCGAGCCGCCCGTCCTCGCTGAAGTCATCCCAGAAATCAAGCAGTGAATCGCCCCAGCTATAGTTTGCCCAAGCGGTGCGATGGGTTATATTGCCCTGTTCGGGAGTTGCGAGCGCGAGCGTACCCCATTGGAAGGATTCAGGGTCAACTCCTTTGGACTGCATGAAAATTCCGGAGAGATTGTCCTGCTGGCGATAGCTGTTGATGTTTTGCTGGCATTGCCCGCTTGTGCCGTCGGTGCCGATGAAATTTTGCAGGCTGCCGCAAACGGCTACATCAATATCTTGGGCTGTTTCATTGATGAGTACAAAGCGCAAAACCGCGACTGGAATGCCGCTGGCATCGCTATTGGCGGGAATAAGCGGGTTAAAGGCTTGCAACTGAACCTTCAACGGCACATCAGGATCCTCAAGATTAACCTGCCCAAAAGGATAAGCTGCCTCGAAGGTGCAATGACGAAAACGCGGCAGTCCATGATTCGGAATCGTAGCGCCCCGCGCCCCTTCATAATCTTCCGGCAGGATAACACCTTCCAGAGCATGAGTGCTGGCGTGTCCTTCTTTTGTCCGTGTATAGAGACAGAAAAAACTTTGTTGCAGTTCAAAGCCTTTTGCTGGACGATTGACAATTTCCCAATCATGCAGATTGCCGCGTCCTCCCAGCGATACCGTACCCGTACCAATGCCACCAAGCGGCAAGCCTATTTGCCGCAGGTGATGCTGGTCGTATCTTGTCAGAATAGGCCATGTATTATTTGATGCTGTCATTTTGTTTATCCCTTTGGTGGATATGCTTTGTGTTTGCAAGTTTGTTCAAGCGAGGGGGTTTAACCCTTCAAACCAGAGCGAGTCAACGCTTCAATAATCCAGCGCTGCGCCACGATAAATACAAACAGGACAGGCAGGATTGCCAGCGTAACAGCCGCCATTACGACTGACGGATTGCCAGAATTCATGTAGCCGGTCAAGAGGGCGATGCCTTGCGGCAGTGTCATCAAATCCCAAGACGTAAGGAATATCAAGGCGGCAAAATAGGCATTCCAGGTAGCATTGAAGGTGATGATGCCCAAGGTCGCCAAGCCTGGGCCCGCCAAAGGCAAGGCAATTTGCAGAAAAGAGCGAAGATGCCCGGCGCCATCGACCCGCGCCGCATCAAAGAGCTCTTGCGGCATCTGCTTAAAAAACTGTCGCATCAAAAAAACGCCGAAGACGCTAATTAAAGCGGGGAGAATCAGCGAGGCGTGGGTGTTGACCAGCTTTAACTCCGCCATCATCAGATAAATCGGAATAATTGTCACCTGCCCCGGCACCATCAAAGACGCAAGCAGGAACATAAACAAGAAACTGCGTCCAGGGAAGCGCAAGCGGGCAAAGGCATAACCTGCCATTGAACAGGTCGTCAGCTGCCCCAGGGTCGTCAGCACTGAAATCTTCAGGCTGTTCAAGAAGAAAAGCTCAAAAGGCACATTCGATTCAAAAGGCGCAAGGTAATTTTCAAACCGCCATTGAGTAGGCAGCCACTGCGGCGGCAGCTTATAACTGTCGGCAAGCGGGCGCAGCGATGTCGAAAACATCCACAGCAGGGGCATCAAGACCAAGATAGCAGCGATGGTCAACACAATGTACGAGAGGACATCCCGCCACTTGAGCGGCTTTTTATTCTGCCAGACCAAACCTTTGACGGTAGGAGTTGGAAATTTCGTCTGTGCGATCATAGTTTGCCGTCTTTCGCTCGCTTATTCATAGTGGACCCAGCGTCGACTGACTAGAAACTGAATCAAGGTGACTGCCATAATCACGATAAAGAGTGTCCAGGAAATGGCAGCGGCATAGCCAAAATCCAGCCGCTGGAATGCCTGTTGATAGATATACATGACGACGCTGCGAGTGGCATCGCCTGGTCCGCCAGCTGTCAGTACGAAAATGGAATCAAAAACTTGGAGTGCGCCTATCATGAAAATGACGAGGATAAAGAAAATGGTCGGGCTTAGTAGCGGAATGGTGATTCGAAAAAACAGCTGCCGCTCGTTGGCGCCATCCAACTGCGCCGCCTCATAATACTCGTGCGGGATCGACTGCAAGCCTGCCAAGAAAACCAGCATGGCAAAACCCGTGTTCTTCCAGACATCCATGATAATAACGGCAGCCATCGCCCATTGCGGGTTACTCAACCAAGGTATGGGGTCGATGCCGAGCGTACCGAGATAATAATTGATGACGCCAGTATCCTGCTGGTAGAGGTAGCGCCATATCACAGCAATATACGTATGTGCAATCAAGATGGGAAAGAAAAAGACCGAGCGATAAAAATTGCGCATCAAGGTGGGCATGCGCCGATTGAGAAAGACCGCCAGCAGCAAACCAATGCCAGCATTAAAGAAAACTGCGAATGCGGTGAAAACGATAGTGTTGCCGTAAGTGGTACGCAGCCGACTGTCATTGAATAACCTGGAATAGTTGTCCAACTCGACATAAAAAGAATCGCCCAGAATATTGTACTCATAAAAGCTGATTCGCAGCGATTCCACCAACGGATACAATATAAAAATCGCAAAGCCGATGAAGGTAGGCAGGATAAAGAGATAACCGGCCAGGGCTTCGCTCCATTTGGGTGTCAGCTTCAGCTTGAGCATTTGCTTTCCTCTTTACTGATAATCCGCGTTTCGCGCAAGCGCAGAAGGCTTGTTATTTAGCATGAGCGCAATTGCCTTAAACGCTGCCGCCGCACAGCTGTTTCATACCGACCGACACAGGTCTGCACTGCATTCTATACAGACCTGTGTCGTATTATATGAGGTGAAAAGCTGATTTACGAGGACATCCGCTCCGCCAGCCGATCCATGGCACCGGTCAGTTCGATATGGGCGGCTTCCAGACCTTGCTCGGCAGTGACGTTATTCGCCATTATTTCACTGAGATGCCGCATGACAATCTCCGACATTTCAGCAAAGTTGGCTGGCGATGGCACCGGCTTGATGTCATTCAGACTCTCCCAGAAATAATTGGCATGTTCTGGGAAGGCCAGGAACTGCTCGCTTTCAGCAGAAGAGCGGCGTGAAGGGATAAAGGTGCCGAATCGAATGGAATCGACATCGGTTTCGACGCTGGAAAACTCTTTGACCAGTTCAAGGGCAAGCGGCACATTTTGCGCTGTCCGGGTGATTGCCCAGCCGCCTGAACCGAAGACGGTAGTAGCAGCCCGCTTCCGCGGCCAAGGCACAATATCAACCTGGGTGAAGCCGTTGGCAATGTAATTGGCGAAAGTCCAGCGTCCGAAGCAAACCATAGCTGCCCTCTCAGAGGTAAACAAGCCAAGTGAATCCGTGCCTTCGACATTTGGCGCGACGCCATGTTCGTGAACCAGCGAATGCAGAAACTGAACGGTTTCCAGCACCTTAGGATCATCCAGATTAGATTGCGTCCAGTCATCATTCAATACGGAAGTGCCATTGGTGAAGAACCAAGGCTGCAAACCGAAAAAGAAGAAGGGAATGACATAGCCAAATACTTTGTCAGCGCCTTCGCCAGTGGTCAGGGTCAAGGCTGCTTCGAGGAAGTCATCCCAAGTCCATTCAGGATTGGGCATGCCCAACCCAGCAGACTCAAACATGTTGGTATTGTAATGGAAAATCATGTTGTTCCATTCACGAGTGACGAAGTAAGTTTGACCATCAGCGCCCGCCAAACCATCTGCCAATGCCTGGTGAGAATCATCGGCTAGCTCCTGCAAGACGGGGTCAGCTGCGAAGGCGTCATCTAGCGGCAACAGGATGCCAGCGGAAATGACTTCGTGCGCGCCTTCAATGGCAATGGCAATGACATCTGTCTGCAAGCCGCTCCGAATGCGTAAGAGCAGATTGGTGGCGAAACCGCCCCAGCCTTCGGTCGATGGAATGTAGAGGTCTTCAACAGTGACGTTAGGATAGATTTCGTTGAAGCGGGCGATAGCGTTGGCGAATACTTCTTGGTGCTGTGCGCCACCGAAGTTGTAGACAACAAGATGATCGGTAATATCAGTCGGCACAGCCTGAGCAAGCACAGAACTCAGTGGCAGGCCATAGGCAGCAGCCAATGCAGCAGCCCCACCCATGCCGGTGTACTTCAAAAAATCACGGCGCGTTATTTTATTAGACATTAGTCACCCTCCTAAAATAAAAATTCGATTCGAACATCATCTGAATTATATGTCATTTACTAAAAGTAGCCAAGTAAAATGCTATGAAGCCTACAATCACCGATGTCGCCAAACTGGCCGGGGTCTACCCTTAGCGGTATAACATGACCCAAACGATTACAAACCTGCGGAAAACTCGAATCAAGTCGTCCCTTGCCTGCTAAAGGTGCGATTTGGGCAAATGGCGGTTAAAATAGAGGCTGTCGTATCATTAGCAAATATCAAAGGAAATCGTGATGAGCTATCATGCCAATCAAGCACTGCCCAAGACCATGCCCGCGATTGTTTGCCATGGACCCGAAGACTACCGCTTGCAGGAATGGGATGTGCCAGAGCCAGCCGCGAACGAAGTGGTCATTCGGGTGCAATCAGTTGGCATCTGTGCCAGTGACCTGAAGTGCTATCAGGGGGCGCCGCTCTTCTGGGGCGATAAACAGCGCGAAGGATATTGCCAGTCACCGGTCATCCCCGGTCACGAGTTTGTGGGCGAAGTGGTGGCATTGGGCACGGGCGCTGCCGAAAAATATGGATTGGCATTGGGTGATACCGCCGTCTCCGAGCAGATTGTGCCCTGCTGGAATTGCCGCTTTTGCCGCCGCGGCCAATACTGGATGTGCCAGGACAAGCACGATGTCTACGGCTTCCGTCAGGCGACCTTTGGCGCGATGGCAGAATATATGAAGTTCCCAGTGGGCGCTCTGAATTACAAAGTTCCCAAATCCATCCCACTGCATTATGCCCCCTTTATCGAACCCTTGGGCTGCTCTATTCATGCGGTGCAGCGTGGCGAAATCCGGCTGGATGATGTGGTCGTGATTGCTGGCTGCGGCCCGCTCGGATTAGGCATGGTGGCGGCCGCGCGGCTCAAGAACCCACGCTTGCTGATTGCTATCGACTTGAATGAGGCTCGGCTGAATATCGCCAAACTCTGCGGCGCCGATTTGGCATTGAATCCGCGCCAGGTGGATGTGGTCGATGAAGTGCTGAAGCTGAGCGATGGCTATGGCTGTGATGTTTATATCGAAGCCACCGGCTATCCCGCCGCCGTCGAACAGGGTTTGCACATGATTCGCAAGCTGGGCACCTTTGTCGAGTTCAGCGTCATGCGCGAGCCAGTCACCGTGGACTGGACAATCATCGGCGATACCAAAGAGCTAAACATCCACGGCTCGCATCTTAGCCCTTACACCTATCCGATTGCCATCGACATGCTGGCAAAAGGCTTGCTGCCAATGGACAAAATTATGACGCATCAACTGCCCTTGAGTCGTTTTCACGAAGGCATGGACTTGGTGGCAAATGGCACAGAATCGGTTAAAGTCACCTTGACACCCTAAATTTCCAAATTGTCAAAGGAGAAATCACATGGAAAACTCACTGGCGGGCAAAGTCGTCATTGTCACCGGAGCAAGCTCGGGCATTGGCGTGGCGGCAGTGCGCCTGTTTGCCGAGCATGGCTGCAAGCTCACCCTGGCGGCTCGTTCGCTGGACAAGATGCAAGCGCTTGCCGAACAGCTGCCGGCCGAAACTCTGGTTGTCCGCGCCGATATGACTGTGCCAAGTGATATTGAGGCGCTGGCAGACCGCACGCTGGAACGTTTCGGGCGGATTGATGTCATGTTTGCCAATGCCGGCATCTATGTTCCTGGCGAATTTGCCGAGGGCGACCTCGACGCCTATTCAGCCCTGCTCAAAATCAATGTCGATGCTGTCTTGCGCTGTGCCTATGCCGTCATCCCTCAAATGAAAGCGCAGGGCAGCGGCGACATTCTCGTCACCAGTTCAATCTCAGGTCATGTGGATATTCACTGGGAGCCAGTCTACAGCGCCTCCAAACACGCAGTTGAGACCTTGGTCAATACCCTGCGCCGCCAGCTTTCTCCCTTCGGCATTCGGGTAGGCTCGCTGGCGCCCGGACGGGTCGCCAATAAATTATGGAACTTTTCTGACCCCGACGAGATTGAACGCGCTTCGGTGCTGGAACGGGGTTATCTGAAATCGGAGGATGTCGCTGAAGCGGCCGTTTTCATGTTATCGCAGCCACCCCATGTCACCATTCGCAACCTGGTGATACTGCCGCAAAATCAGGATATTTAATCCAATGGAGACAGCGCATGGAAAACTCACTGACGGGCAAAGTCGTCATTGTCACCGGAGCAAGCTCGGGCATTGGCGCGGCAGCAGTGCGCCTGCTTGCCGAACATGGCTGTAAGCTCACCCTAGCGGCTCGTTCGCTGGACAAGATGCAGGCGCTTGCCGAACAGCTGCCGGCCAAAACTCTGGTTGTCCGCGCCGATATGACCGTTCCCGGTGATATTGAGGCGATGGTAGAGCGCACGCTGGAACGTTTCGGGCGTATTGATGTCATGTTTGCCAATGCTGGCATCTTTATCCAGGGCGAGTTTATGAAGAGCGAACCGGATGCTTATTCGACCTTGCTCACGGTTAATGTTGATGCCGTCTTGCGCTGCGCTCATGCCGTCATCCCGCAGATGAAAGCACAGGGCGGCGGCGACATTCTGGTCACCAGTTCAATCGCTGGCTATTCCGAGCTTCACA
Source organism: Aggregatilineales bacterium (assembly GCA_965214515.1). GTDB lineage: Bacteria > Chloroflexota > Anaerolineae > Aggregatilineales > Phototrophicaceae > UBA6055. The sequence continues at coordinate 559,068 of OZ243955.1, read as the reverse complement.
TGGGGCCAGTCTACGGCGCCTCCAAACACGCAGTTGAGACCTTGGTCAATACCCTGCGCCGCCAGCTTTCTCCCTTCAGCATTCGGGTAGGCTCGCTGGCGCCCGGACGAGTCGCCAATGAATTATGGAACTTTTCTGACCCCGACGAGATTGAACGCGCTTCAGTGCTGGAACATCGCTATTTGAAGGTGGAGGATGTTGCCAATGCGGCTGTCTTTATGTTATCGCGGCCACCCCATGTCACCATTCGCAACCTGGTGATACTGCCGCAAAATCAGGATATTTAACAGGTAATCAGGGCAGCAAGGCTTCAGCCGCCGACAGACTTTGCGGCACGCCCACCGACAGCGGGTCAGGCCCTTCATATTCCAGGGATAGCCAGCCGCGATAGCCCGCTTCATCAAGCGTGGCAATGATAGCTTCCAGTTCAACCAGTCCCTCGCCAAGCACCGTCCCGGTAAAAGTCTTTCCGTCCAGGCTTCTGAAAACTTCCCCCCTTTGGTCAGGTGCAGCATGACCAAAATCTTTCAAATGCACCAAGTCAACCAGTTCGGCTAAATCCTGCGCTGCCTCAAGCGGATTCTGCCCGGCGAGCAGGAAGTTGCCAGTATCCAGATTGGCACGCAAGGCAGGCGAGTTCACCTGCTCGATGATGCTCCGCACCTGGTCGCTGCGCCCGGCAAACAAGCCATGATTCTCCAAAGCCAGCGTGACCCCGTGCTGCTCGGCATAAGCGGCGCCAGCAGTCAAGCCGTCGATAATCCACTCCATGCCCTGCTCGGACGAATATCCCTTGCGGTGGCTGCCGCTGAATACCCGCATCAGACGGACACCCAGTTCAAGCGCGACATCAACACCATGTTTCAGGTCAGCCAACTGCCGCTGACCTGCGCTGGCATCCGGCTGGAAGAAGTCGTTGCTGATTGAATAAACCGCGAGTTCTAATCCGGCATCAGCGATTTTCTTTTTGACGGCTGGGATTTCGCTTTTTTCATCCCGCCAGAAATAATCCAGCAGTTCAACGCCGGCGACTGGCTGGCTGGCTGCATAGTCGATAAACTGCATCAGGTCCATCTTCCCGGCGCTTACGGGTTCGAGCAGGCTCCACATACTCAGGCTTAGCTTCATAGCGGCTTCCTCACAGATTGATAGGCTCTCTCAATAACACGCATCACGGCAAGACCATCATTGCCGCTGACAAGCGGCTGTTTGCCCCTTTCGACGCAATCCAAAAAATGTTCCGCCTGCTGCACAAAACGATCCGCTTCGTCAAAGGGCAGTCGTGTCCATTGCGCCTCATCCGCCAGCTTGAAGCGCAGCCCATCCGGCCGGCTGTAATCAATCACCGCCTGCCCTTCAGTGCCATAAATGCGAACTTCAGCTTCGGACACCGGCGTAACCCAGCTGCAATTGAGCGTCCCCAGCACACCGCCGCCGCTTTGCACCAGCATGGCGGCGCTGTCTTCGACTTGTATGGGAAGCGATGTCGATAGATATGCTTGTACATCCTGAATCTCCTGCTCCGTCAGCGCCCGAAAAATATCGACGCTATGCACCAGCGTGTCAATTAAAATGCCACCGCCAGCAATATCTTGCTCGGTGAACCAGGACTGGCCCGCCCGCGCGAAACGAAAGCCAAAACGATTGTCAATCTGCACCAGCTTTCCCAGTCGGCCGCTCCGAATCAGCGCTTGTGCCTGACGAAGCGGCTGATGGAAACGATGACAAAAAGCGAATTGCAAGATGCTGCCGCGCATGGCATCCACGATGGCTTGTGTTTCGGCAAGGGTACGGGCTGGCGGTTTTTCGCACAGTACAGCTATCTGGCGAGCCGCCGCTGCTTGTACTGCTGGCAGGTGGTATTTGGGCGGCGTGCAAATGCTTAGGACATCGGGCTGAACCTTGTCCAGCATGGTCATCGTATCGGAAAAAGCCATGCCGCCATAAACACCGACCTTTTCCAGTGCCGCCTGCTCAATAACGTCGGCAATGCCAACAATCTCACAGCGCTCAGCATGGGCGGCATAAGCGCGGAGATGCGCGGAGGCGATGCCCCCAGCGCCAACTACTGCAACCCGAATTTTCCTCATCAGCTAACCTTTCAACCCTGTTAGGGCGATGCCGCGTACAAAGGTTTTTTGGGTGAAGAAAAACAGGACCACAGTGGGCAGCATCGCCAGCGTGGAAGCCGCCATCATTAACTGCCACTGCGCCCCGTACATATTTTGAAACAGCTTGAGACCCAGCGAAATTGTCCAATCCTCCTGATTGGTCAGATAAATCAAGGGGCCCAGGAAATCGCGGTAGGTCTGGACAAAGGTGAACAGCGCCACGACAGCCAGTGCCGGGCGCATCAAGGGAATCATAATATGCCACAGAATGCCGAGCTCACTGGCGCCGTCGATGCGGGCGGCATCGCTTAGCTCTTGCGGGATAGTCAGCAGAAATTGGCGCAGCAGGAATACATACAAGGCACTGCCGAAAAAGTGTGGCACCACTAAAGGCAAAAAAGTCCCCACCCAGCCAAGTTGGCGGAAAATCAGATACAAGGGAATTAAGGTAACTTGCGACGGCAGCATAATCGTGCTGAGATAAACTAGAAACACGATATTGCGTCCGGGCCACTGCACACGGGCAAAGCCGTAAGCGATGAAGGTACAGGACAAGACCGTTCCCAAGACGGTCAAGCCCGAGATGGCAATCGTATTCCACATATAACGCCAGAAAGGAATATAGGTGGTCGAGGCGTGGAAGTTGTGCCATTGCGGGTCGGGCGGGAAAATGGGTGGCGGCTGCTGAAAAATTTCGACATCGGTCTTCAAGGCGGTGACAATCAGCCAATACAGGGGAAAGATATAGGCGATTGCCATGATGATAACGATGCTGTAGGCGATTGCTTTCTGAATGCGCTCGCGCACGATGCGGTTTTCCCGCCATCTTATCGCCGCTGCCATCAGCTAGTTCTCCGCATGATAATAAACCCACCGCGATGTCTTAAACAAAATGAGCGTTGCGAACAGCACAATCATAAACAATATCCACGCCTGGGCGCTGGCATAACCCATCTTGAACTGTTGAAAAGCGGTTTGATAGAGATACATCGAATAAAACATTGCCGAGTTGGCGACCCCGCCAGCGCCGCCGTCACGGGTTGCTGTCATGACCCAGGCTTCGGTAAAGTATTGAAAATAGCCGATGACATTGATGATAATCGTGTAAAAAATCACCGGGCTAATCATCGGCAGCGTGATTTTGAAGGTCTTCTGCACCGCATTGGCGCCATCCAACTCGGCAGATTCCAGCAAATCATAGGGGACATCTTGCAAACTCGCCAAGTATATGAGAATCGTATTGCCGCCAAACCAGGCGCCCATAAAAATGAGCGATGGTTTCACCCAACCAGGATCGGTTAGCCAGCCAATCGGCGGCAAACCCAACACTTTCAGAAATTCGTTCAAAATACCGAACTGGCCATTGAAAATCCAGAGCCAGACAATCGTCGAAGCGACCACTGGCGTAATCGAGGGGATGTAAAAAATGCTGCGATACAAGGACAAGCCCCTGATTCGTGTGTTCAGCAGCAGCGCCATCAGCAGATTGAAGACCAGATGAATCGGCAGACCAATCGCCACCATATAAAGGGTGTTGCTCAAGCCGATTTTGAAAACGCGGTCATCCAGCAGGTTGATGTAATTGTTCATGCCTACCCAGCGCGGCGGCTGCAAGATGTTGTAACGGGTAAAGCTGTACTGAAGGGATTGTACGATAGGACCGATGTTGAAAAGGATAAAGCCAATAATCGCCGGCGAGATAAACAGCAAACCAATCAGCAGCGAACGAGTCTGCCGTTTCGTCAGCCGAACTTTGCCATAAGCGTTTTTCTTTTTCATGGGCATATCCATACTTCAAGGAGAAAAAAGGGCGGCAAGCCCGCCCTTTTACCGCGTGTGGCTACATCATTGCCTGTTCGAGTTCCCGCTGGACTTCTTCCGTAACGCGATCCAGCGCTTCCTGTGCCGAAAGCTGCCCGGCTTTGACGGCTGTCTCTGCCTCACTCAAGCGCGAGTTATAGAAATCGTTGACCGGAATCTTTGGCGGGCCAAAGGCGTTGGGACCATTGAGCAAGTCCAGCGCCAGTTGGAAGCGTTCATCACTGACAAAGCGCTCGGCGGTCGCGGGCGCCACTTTGGGCGGGATATTCTGAATGTTGAAGCAGAATTCGCCCATGTGCTCGTCCTCACTCAACCAGCGAATAAATTCCCACGAAGCCGCTGGGTCTTGAACACCGGTTGGAATGGTGAACACGCTGCCGCCAAATGTGGTTGCGCCTTCACGCCCGCCATCCGGATAGGGCGCTGAAATCATTGCCATTTCAAGATCGGGCGCAAATTGCTTCTGGAATTGGATGAACCATTCCCCAACCTGCTTGAAGCCCTCTTTGCCGACAAAGAAGGGGTTCTGCGTACTGATGTAATCGCCGAAACCACTGGTAAAAGCAGCCACCCGCTCAGGTCCCAGACGTTCCCAATAGCTTGCCATCCATTCCAGCGCGGCGACAATCTTGGGATCGTTTGCCGTGATTTGCTGATTCTCTTCGTCGTAGAAGGTGCCGCCGAAGACTATCCCCCACCAAGCCAGGTTAGCGGGCAGGAGACCGACGCGCTCGATATTGCCAGCGTCATCCACAATTTCAAGCGCCTGCGACACCTCGTCCAGTTCGTCAATGGTGGTTGGCGGCGCGTCAAAGCCAAGCTCTGCCAAAACCGGTGGCGAATAAGCTAACATACGGGCGTTGGATGTGCACATCAAACCCCAAAGCTCGCCATTCCAATGCCAGTTCTTCCAAAGTTGCGGGAAGTAAGCCGAGCCATCAATGCCGGCTTCCTCGGCAAAGGCAGTAATCGGGGTGAGTGCGCCCTGTGAGGCAATCTGCACCAGTTGGCGCAGCCATACTGCCGATACCACATCGGGCGGATTGCCGCCGGCAATGGCTGTCAGCACCTTTTCATATTGACCAAAGACGGTCGTCATCGTGACGGATATATCCGGGTGTTCGCTGTTGAATTGATCAACCAAAGCCTGAAGCGCATCAAACTCAAAGCCACTCCAACCCGTCCAATAGGTTAAGGATGTTTGCGCCAGGCTGGTGCTCATCAAACCGGCTGGCAATGCCGACATCCCCGCAAACGTACCTGCCGCCATGCTGGCACGGAGAAAATCACGCCGTGAAAGTTTTCTGTTTTTCATAATAGTTCGCTCCTTATCAAATGATTCATTAAACATAACAGCCACAAAAAGGTCTTCATTATTATGACTTGCCTTTGGGGCTTTGTCAAAATCCGGGCGATATTGTCATGTCGCTGCTGCCTTAGCTCCTCCGCCCCCTCCGCGCCTTTGAAGAATTTGTAAATCACGGAGCCTCCGCCTATCATTATCTCAAATGACACCCACACAGGAGGCACCCCATATGTCCCTTGATGTCCTGACCATCGGTGAAGCGCTGGTCGAAGTGATGCGCACCGATGTTGACCAGCCGCTTGACCGCCCCGGCCCCTTTGTCGGACCTTATCCCAGTGGTGCGCCCTTTATCTTTGCCGTTCAGTGCGCTCGGCTGGGCATGAGAGCCGCCGCCATCGGCTCGGTCGGACGGGATGCCTTTGGCGCGTGTCTGCTGGGACAGCTGCAAGCCGATGGCGTCGAGACAAGCGGTTTGCGACAGTTGGACGATTATACGACCGGGGTTGCCTTTGTCGCTTATCAGGCGGATGGATCGCGCAGCTTTGTCTTTAGTTTAGGCGCGGGCGGGCAGTTATCCCCAGAGATGCTCCAGGCAGAATTATTCGAGCACTTGCGCTGTTTCCATGTTATGGGTTCTACCCTGTCTATGAGCCAAGCCGCGCTGGAGGTCTGCCTGTTGGCTTTGTCACTGGCATTGCAACAGGGCGCGTTAATCAGCTTTGACCCCAATTTGCGCCCCGAACTCCTGCCGCCCGCTCAAGCCAGAGCTGCCTTTCAGCCCTTTATCGAAGCCGCCGATATTCTGCTTCCGACCGAAGCCGAACTGCTTCTGCTGACCGATGAACCCTCCCTTGAGCGAGCGGTGTCACAACTGCTCGGTCAGCGACCGAAGCGCATGATTGTTGTGACCCGTGGCGACGCGGGTTGCAGCGTCTTCACGGCGGCAGGTCGCGTTGATGTGGCTGGATATGCGGTTGCGGAAGTGGATCCGACCGGCGCTGGCGATTGCTTTGACGCCGGTTTTCTGGCTGCGATTCTCAAGGGCAGAACAGCGGTCGAAGCCGCCCGATTTGCCAATGCCTGCGGTGCGCTGGCAGTCAGCGAAAAAGGTCCCATGGCTGGCGTCAAGGGACAAAGCGAAATTGAGCGCTTTATGCGAACTGCAAAGTAAAGGGCATCAGCGATAATCCTGAAACAGATTCCGGGTGTTCAGGCTGCTTTCAATTCGCCAATTGAGCAAGGTATTCAGCATGGATTGTTTGAGAGCCGCCAGCCCTTCATCATCCCACAGATTGTTCAATTCCCCAGGATCTGCTTCAAGGTCAAACAACTGTCCATAGCTCTGCCCCAAAAAGTGCACCAGTTTCCATTTTTCACTGCGAATCATGGTCATATAAGGACCTTCGTAGACGTTATCCGCCGGATGTTCGGCATAGACATATTCACGCCCTTGCCAATCCTCACCCTCCAGTGCCGGCAGCAGCGATACGGTTTGCATGCTACCCGGTGGTGTGATACCGGCTAGCTCCAACACCGTTTGCCCGATGTCCATCCATTGGCATTGAGCAGGGATTCGCGTCCCGGGCTTAAAACGTCCGGGCGCCCAGAAGATTGCCGGAACACGGGTAACGATATCGTACATCGTCCACTTCTGAATATGACCGTGGTCGCCGAGACAATCACCGTGGTCACTGGTGAAAATCACGATGCTGTTGTCAAGATACTCCTCAGCCGCCAAGCTATCCATAATCCTCCCAACCTGTGTATCAATCATGGTAACATTGGCGGCATAATAGGCACGCAATCGCTGGAGTTGTTCCCGGGATGGATTTTCCAGGTGAACTATCGAATCGTGATCAATTTCGGTATTGTGTCGCCTTAATTGCTGATATGGAGGTGGCTGTGCATCCAACTCTGCTTGTGTGACATTCGGCAATGGCAGGTCCCGGCCAATATAGGTCGCGGCGATATCTGCTGTTGGATCATAGGGAGGATGCGGACCCGGAAAGCCGATCTGCATAAAGAGTGGTTCAGTTTTTGGATAACTGGACAACCGCCATTGTGCCAGCTTGCCGACAAAATTATCGGCTTGCGTATCCGCCGGCAAATCCCAAGTGAAAGCGCCCATGCGCTCCCGATAATCCTCACGGCGCCGATAAAGTTTTCGCTGTTGCTTCACCAAGCCGCGTGCTTGCAAGCCTTTATCCCACTCATCAAAGTAATAACGTCCTTCGAGGTAACGATCTTTGTTTTCCACCACATAACGTTCGTGGAAGCCGAGCGGCGTTTCAAAGGGTTGCGTGTGCATTTTGCCAACATTAACACAGTGGTATCCTTCCGCCGCCAAGAGTTCAACCCAAGAGCGTCGCCAGCTATCGGCATTGCGCATAATGCCGGTAACATGGGGATAATAACCGGTGAACAGGCTGGCACGTGCCGGGGCACAGGAAGGCGCTGTGATATGACAGTTGTCAAAGCTCACCCCTTCCCGAACAAGGCGATCGAGATTGGGGGTGTCCATGTAAGGGAATCCCAGCGCATTGATGGTATCGAAGCGCTGTTGATCGGTGATGATAAGGATGATATTAGGTGCTTGGCTCATATGTTTTGTGTCCTGGGCGATCTTTATCACAGTATCGGTTTTGAATCTACTACTACCCGATTACCGTTTATGTGCCTCAAAGGCAAAAAGCAGACGGGATGGCTCAGTCATACTTTGGATTGTCGATAATCTGCGGCTGCTCGTCTCGCATGACAATCAGCTTGCGGAAACCATCACGTTCAATCGTGGCATAATCATGCCCGGCTTCGCCAGCCCAAGCCGCAAAGAAAACAAAATCTTCGCCGCCGATATTGACGCTGCGATGCGCCCAATTCGGCGGAACATAAGCCGCTGTGCCAGCTTTCATGTTGAGGACATGGCTCGCGCCGCTTTCATCTTGCATCACCAGACATCCCTGCCCGAACAGGCACAGATAGACTTCGCCCTGTTCGCGGCGGGCGTGATAATGTCCCTTGGTCATGTGGTATTCCGCGCCGACGCGCCCCGGATAAATCCTGGTCGTGCCATGCAGGATTTGCCCCTCTTCTTCTGGCAGCGGGGCGGCATGAACCTCATAAATGAGACGGTCGCCTTCATCAGCCAGGATGCGGGCAGCTTCCGCCGTATCGGCGTACATCGTTTTCATATCGCTGAGTCGGCGCTGAATAATATGATGACCGGGCGAAAATCTGCCTGATTGAAAGTCAATTTCAGTCTTGAAAGGCTGCATGATTGTCATAGCTGTCCTGTTCTACGCTGGACGAAGGGTCGCGGCTGCTTCGTCCAGTTGATTAAATGCTTCACTCGTCAGTTCAATCTGAAAAATTTCGGCGATTGCCTGTGTCCAGCCATGCAAAAAATAAACCCAGCCATCCTCGATTGTCAAACGCCGCGCCCTTGCCTGTGCCTTTGCCTGCCGCATGAACTTGCGTTCGCCGCGATAATTAAGCTCCCAAACCAGCCCGTTTTGCGGAAAATGAGCGCCGTCCGTCAGTGGCGAGCCAGGACGATCCTTGCCGAGGCCGGTGGCATTGATCACCATCGACCCCTCTGGCAAATCCCGCAGACAGGCATCGTTTGCAGCAGCATTCTGCGTCAGATGATAATCGAATTGAATCGCGGTATCCAATTTGTGATGGATTTTTCGGATAGCATTCAGCCGTTCGGGCAGGATGTCCGCCAGAATAAACCTGCGCGGACAGCCACGAACTCTCGACTGCTCCCCCAGACAGACGCTAATGGCGATGGCCGCACCGCCCGCCCCCAGGCATAGGACATCGCGGTCGCCCGCCCGCCAATATCCGGCAGGGACAAAATGCCCCAGCGTCAAACAGGATGAAATCGGGTCTTTGGCAAAACCCTTCAAGCGGCCATCTACCTTGGCAATACAGGAGACTTCATCACAGATCCGGGCGTAAGGGTCGAGCTCATCGAACATATCGCGGCAAGCGTGAAGCAAATCGATTTTGTGGGTGGTCACCAGCGCTCCCATTGAACCAGGATCATCTTTGATGTGCTGGACAATTCGGCGATAGGCTGCGGGTGGAGCATGAATCGGTACATCCCAGCCCAGAATTTGTGCATCCAGTCCGAGAATATCCGACCATTTCGGAAAAATCCGCATGATGGAGGACTGTCGGGTGGTGACACCGATAAAATAGATTTTTGCGGCTCGGTCAGCTGTCATCCGTTTGGGTCTCTTGCTGGCGGATTATAAATCGGCAATGTCCTCATATATCGGGACAAGCGCTGTATAGATTTTGTTAAAAACGGGATACATCCTGTCGTAAATCGCCTGTGCTTTCGGGTCAGGCAAGACCGTGCCAGCGATATGGTTCATAGTTTCAATCATCGAGAAATCGGGATACAAGCCGACGCCTACCCCGCCGACCAGCGCTGCTCCCATGGAGGTCGCTTCTTCCAAAATGGCGAGACGATGAACTGGCATACCATAGACATCTGCCATAATCTGATTCCAGATGCGCCCGCTTGCTCCGCCGCCGATGACACGCATGGCATCAATTCGAGTGCCCTGCTGACGAAATGCGTCCAGAATCACCCGCAGGTTCATCGTGATGCCTTCCAGCACCGCGCGATACAGATGCGCCCGCGAATGCCGAATGGTTAGCCCAACAAACGCGCCGCGTGCATGGGGATTCCAGCGCGGGCTGCGCTCACCCATCAAATATGGCAGATAAAACAGCCCCTCAGCGCCAGGAGCGACCTGGGCGATTTCCAGATTCATAAGCTCATAAACGCTAATGCCCAGAGCCTCGGCGGCTTGCTGCTCGACGAGCGCCAGTTGGTCGCGCGTCCATTGATAGGATGCGCCAGCAGCTTGCATGGTGCCAGTTGGCATGACCATGTTGGGAATCACATGTCCGAAGGTAAAGGTGCGATAATCGGGGTCATAAATGGGCTTCGGGGTCGAAATGGCAATCCATGACGACGAACCGACATAATTATAAGCAGCCCCTTCCTGTATCACCCCGGCACCGGCAGCAGCACAAGCGCCATCGCCGCCGCCGATGACGACCTTGGTCCCAGCCGCCACCCCGATTTCATCGGCAACCGCAGCCCGCACCTCGCCGACAACATCCATCGACTGTCGAATCTGCGGCAGTTTATCCGCTGGCAAATCGACCGCATCAAGAATTTTGCCCGACCACGCTCCCTTTTCCAGGTCATACAGGTTCATGCTGGAAGCATCGGAGGGGTCGGTCACAAAATTGCCGGTCAGTCGGGCAACGATAGAATCTTTGGCATGAACGAACTTGTGTGTGGCTTCATAAATTTCGGGCTGATGGTCGCGTATCCAGAGAATTTTCGCCAGCGAATACGGGCAGCTGAGCCGATGTCCTGTAATTTGATACACCTCCGCGAACGACAGCCGCTGCGCAATCCACAACTCTTGTTCCAGCGCCCGCTGATCAGCCCAGATGATGGCATTGCGCAGCGGCCGCGCCTCTCTGTCGAGCGGCACCGCCCCCATCATCTGCCCGCTGAAAGTGATGCAGGCGATGTCGTTTTTGCTGACGCGGGTTTCCTCCAGCAAGCGCCTCGTCGATTGACAGACGGCCCGCCACCAGTCGCGCGGATCCTGCTCCGCCCAGCCAGTGTGAGCATATTCGGTGTTATAAGCATAAAATGAGGCGCCGACAAGCCGTCCCTCGCGGTCATAAAGCGTTGCCTTGTTGCCCGTCGTCCCCAAATCATGCGCGATAATATGATTTTCCACGCTTAATCCCCGAAAATGAAAGCTGTGATATATAATACCCATCAGCATATTCAATTTATGCTGGAATTACAAGCAGCAACAGAATCAGCGCCCTGTTTTAGTCAGGCGCATCCGAGTATAATGGGCTTGGCATCATTTGACAGCAGCGATGCCGCGGATGTGAGGGATTATGCTCTGGTCATGTGACGCTGCCATCCGAGAGTCTGCTCTAAACAACTGGGAAAGGAGTGTTGTATCGAAAATCGAAACAGGAAAACCTAGCCTAAACCATTTATCGATTTAATGTATATGGAGTGTAAAATGCGTAAGCTATCTTTGCTGGTTATACTTCTGACCCTGTGCATGGCAGCCTCAGTCAGCGCACAGGACTTCTCCGGCCAGACCGTCGTCGTTGTGACCCAAACAGGCTCGGCAATCGGGGGTCCCGTCCTGGATAAAGGGCCAATCTGGGAAGAAATGACCGGTGGCAATATCGAACTTCAGACCTTTGCCTTCGGGGAATTGTTCGAGAAAATCTCTACCGCACTCGCAACCGGCTCTGGCGATTATGATGTCATCATTTATGCCGCCGACTGGGCGGGTGACATTATGGCCCCCGGTTATGTGCTGGAAATCTCTGAGGAAATTCTTGAGCAGATTGACGTCGATGATGTCATTCCGTTATATGCAGACCGCATCACCACCTGGGGCGGTGTGCCTTATGCGCTTCCATACGATGGCGATGCTCACATGCTGTATTATCGTAAAGACCTGTTTGCCAACGAAGATTATCAAGCAGGCTTTGAAGCTGAATATGGTTATCCGCTGGACGAACCTGCCACCTGGTCCCAATATGCTGATATTGCAGCCTTCTTCAACGGCAAGGAAGTCGAAACGGCTGGCGATACTGCGCCGATTTTTGGCGCCCTCGAAGCGCAGCGCCGTAACGCACAATCCTACTGGGTCTATCTGTCTCGGGCCACCGGTTATGGCAAAGTCCCTGGCAATCCCTGCTTCTTCTTTAGCTGTGACAATATGACCCCACAGGTCAACAATCCGGGCTGGGTTCGCGCTCTGGAAGAATATGTCGCCATTCGTGACGTTGGGGATCCGGAAATGATTAACTACGATGTGGCGGACACCCGCACCCTGTTCACGACCGGTACAGCCGTTCTCAACCTGGACTGGGGGGATGTTGGCACGATTTCCGTTGACCCGAATACGTCCATTGTTCAGGGGGATGTCGGCTTTGGTGTTTTGCCCGGCGGCGACTCCTACTGGGATTATGAAGCGGGCGAATGGGTCATGGAAACCAATCCAGCGCCCTTTATCGCCTTTGGTGGCTGGATTATCTCGGTAGCTGCCGATAGTGATGTAACTGAAGCTGCTCTTGATTTTGCCGCCTTCCTGGCAAGCCGCGAGATGGTCAATGAATTGGCTGTTACGGGCGGCACTGGCATCAACCCTTCACGCTTCAGTCAGTTGGAAGACACCGCACCCTGGGTTGCCGCTGGCTTTGATGAAGAAAGCGCTGCCGATTATCTGGATGCCATTCAGAACACCATCAACCATCCCAATGCAGTTCTTGACATTCGGATTACGGGTTCGGCTGAATATCTCTCGACGCTGGATGCAGAAATTGCACGCGCCGTCGCCGGGGAAATCAGCGCTCAGGAAGCGCTTGATAACGTTGCTGTCCTGTGGGACGCTATCACCGACCGGCTGGGACGCGATGCTCAACTCGCTCAATACAAAGCTGCCGTTGGCTTTGGCAGTTAGCTGACTTCGGGCAGGGGCGAGGTTTCTCTCGCCCTTGCTTCTGCACAGTTTAGATGCTTGACGGGGAGTATTTGTGAGCAAGACAGCCAACCATGCCATAAGCACCGTGCGCGAAGACCATGTTATGAAACGGGTCTTCCTCAGCCCGGCCGTGCTTATTCTGCTGGCTTTATCCATTTTTCCGCTTGTCTGGTCGCTTGGCATCAGCTTTACGGATATGCAGCGTGGCGGCTCGACCATCGCCCGCCAGGCACAGGCCGAAGGCATTACCGAAGGGGTCGGTTTTTTGGGGCTGGGTTTTGAACTGACCGGGCGCAATTATGAGCGCTTGCTTGTCGATACCCGTTTGCACAGCACCGTTCGCAATACGATGATTTATGTGTTCTTTGGGGTGCTCATTCAGTATGTGATTGGCTTGGGCTTGGCGACAGTTCTCAATCAGCGCTTTCGCGGGCGTAATATCGTCCGAGTGATTTTTCTGATGCCGATGATGATGACACCGGTCGCGGCAGCTTATACCGGACGCATGATGTTCGACTCGCAGCCACAGCGGTCGCCACTGGCGCATTTCCTGCGCGAACTGTCCAAGTCCCTGCATTTGGAGCATAACATCTCCATCCCCTGGTTCACGGATACGGGCTGGGCGCCGATTGCCATCCTGATTATTGATGCCTGGCAGTGGATTCCATTTATGACCCTGCTCCTGCTGGCGGGCATGCAATCCATTCCAGAGGACATTTATGAAGCCGCGCGGGTGGATGGCGCTAACATCTGGCAGATTTTCACTGGCATTACCTTGCCGATTTTGTTCCCCATTTCAATGACGGTGATTTTGATTCGCGGTTTGGAAATCTTCAAAATTATTGATGTAATTGTGGTGACAACCGGCGGTGGCCCCGGCTCGGCAACCGAATCATTAACCTTGTATATTTTCGAGCAGGCACTCAGCAATGGCAATTATGGCTATGCCAGCGCTATCGCTTATGTGTTGCTGATTTTGGTCATTGTGTTTGCGACGATATTTCTGGCAGTGGGCCGCCGCTGGTCGGGCGCATCAATGCGATAGGGGATGGCATGGAGCAACCAAAGCGCAAGACCTTTTCCCTCCGTTCGAGCAAACGCCCGCTCTGGCAGTCTTTCCTGCTATATGCGGTTGTCATCTTTTGGTGCTTTATCGTCTTGTTCCCCTTTTACTGGCTGGCAACCACATCGGTCAAGCGCCCGATTGATGTCAGCCGCGGCCCGAATTACATCCCTTATATCGATTTTGAACCCATTCCCGACCATTGGGAAACCATGTTCGGCGCACAAGGAGAATCAACCCTGCGGCATTTCCGCAACAGCCTGATTTCATCCATCGGGAGCACCCTTCTGTCGGTGATTATCGGCGCCATGGCTGGTTACGGCTTGTCCCGCTTTAAGTATTATTGGGGGCGCTTGGGCTGGGACAACAACAATATCGCCTTTTGGATTATTTCGCAGCGCTTTTTGCCACCAGCCATTTTTATTGTGCCTTTCTTGCTGCTTTATACTTTCTTCGGCTTGGTGGATACCTATCCTGGATTAATCTTGGCCTATACCATGTTTAATATCCCTTTTGCCGTCTGGATTATGCGCGATTTTTTCAACGGATTGCCGATTGACCTGGAAGAGAGCGCCCGCGTCGATGGCGCCACTCGCTGGCAGGCATTTTATCGAATTGTTCTGCCCTTGAGTGCGCCTGGGCTGGTGGCGGTGGCGATATTCTCCTTTGTCTTCTCCTGGAATGAATACCTGTTCGCCTTGATGCTGACCAACTTCAACGCCATCACCCTGCCCGTATTGATTGCCGGACAGAACAATACCCGCGGCATTGAATGGTGGTTCATCAGTGCGCTGACGCTGACCGCGGTTGCGCCCGTGGTGATTATGGGTCTGCTGCTGGAACGTTTTATCACCCGCGGCTTGACAGCCGGCGCCATCAAAGGTTAATCTCTGCTTCCCCTGCGGGCAAATGATTTGTGAGTGACAAGGAAACTGGCATGACAGCAAAAATTGTGGTTGTGGGCAGCTTTAACGCTGATTTAATCTCTTACCTCAAACGGATGCCCCGCCCTGGCGAGACCGTTCAAGGCGATACCTTTGTGACCGGCGCCGGGGGCAAAGGCTCGAATCAGGCAGTTGCGGCGGCCCGTCTGGGCGCCGAGGTCACATTTATCGGGCGGGTTGGCAGCGATGTCTTCGCCAATCTGGCCTACGAGCTTTGGAATGCCGAAGGCGTGAACAGCGATTATGTGATTCAAGATGAGAACCACGCGACCGGCGTCGCGCCGATTTTTGTGGACAGCCAAGGCGAGAACATGATTGTCGTCGTCTTGGGTGCAAACCTGAACATCCAGCAAAGCGACATTGACGCCGCCAAAGACCGAATCGCAGAGGCGGATGTGCTGGTGGTGCAGCTGGAAATCAATCTGGATATGGTTGCCTATGCGCTAAAAGCTGCCAAAGACAAGGGCATCACGACCATCCTGAACCCGGCGCCAGCGGCCGCCCTGCCCGCCGAAACCATTCAACTGGCGGACTACCTCACGCCAAACGAAACCGAACTGGAAACGCTAAGCGGCGCAGCCAATGAGGACGTGGCTGCCAGCGCACGCTCTTTATTGACACGAGGTGGACAAACAGCAGTCGTGACCCTGGGGGCGCAGGGCGCACAGATTGTCTCACAGAATCAGAGCGTCCGAATGGCGACCTTTAAGGTCGATGTGGTCGATACCACCGGCGCTGGCGATGCCTTTAATGCCGGATTGGCGGTCGCGTTGGCAGAGGGGAAGGCCTTGAGCGCAGCCGTCAGATTTGCCAATGCCACCGCCGCCTTATGCGTGACCAAACCTGGCACCGCCTCCAGCACGCCCTGCCGTGCCGAGGTCGATGCCCTGTATGCTTCATCCCTACGCTAGATTCCCCTCACCGAGCGCGATGGTGGATGGTTTTGAGGTGGTCGGCAAGCCGCAGTGCCAGCGCGACAATCGTCAGCGTCGGGTTGGCATAACCGCCAGTCGGGAAGACCGCCGAACCAGCGATGTACAGATTGTCGACGCGGTGCAAACGCGAGTTGACATCGACAATCCCGTCCACCGGCGAGGCTGACATCCGCAAAGCGCCCATGTGATGGTCGCCAGTCTCCAGTGCGCCTACAGCCGGCGGTAAGCTCCAATTTTCGGCAGTGCCACTGACATCGCTTATCATCTCATAGCGGTTGCCACCGCGCCGCCGCAAGTAATCTCTAGTGATTTCCAGCGCCCGCACGGCACTGCGTTTGTCGGCCTCGGTCAGACGCCAATCCACATGGCTGACCGCCTGCCCGAAAATGGGGTCGCGCTGATTCGCATTCAGCGTGATGCGGCTGTCCTCGTTCGGCACTTGTTCCCAGTTGAGGTTGACCACGGCAGAGGCATGGTCAGCGCCAAAACGCAGGATAATGCGGAAGTTGCCGATTTTTTCCTCAAGCAGGGTTTGGTGGCGCGGTACGAGAATCCCCCAGGCGTTGAACATACAATAATCAAAGACCAACTCCGGATTGACCAGCGGCGCGACCATGTGCTCATAGTCGCCGCCATCATGAAGCGGCGGCTTGAGCCGAATCTGCTGTTCGCGGAAGAAATTGCGGATTTCGCTGGAAACCGCCTGGTCAAAAGTTACCTGTGCCGCGTTGGTGAGCAGGGGATGTAGCATAAATCCGCGTCCGAGTTGGTCGCGGGCGTTATTGCCCAAATCGCCCGAAAGTTTGAGCAGGCGCACATTTTCGATACCGCCAGCCGCCAGGGTATAGGCATTGGCGCGAACCTTAAAGGGCTTGCCCGGCCTGCCGTCTATAATGGTCGAGCAATTCAATTCCGTCACATGGCTCTGTTCTTCGTTGGCGGCAATCGTGAGCAGATGGGCGTTAAACAGCACCGTGATATTCCCCGCCCGCTTGAGCTCATCACGAAATTGCACCTGAAAATCATGCAGATTCTCTTCGTATTGAGCGTGCATAATGGCGGCGGTCATTCGGTCGCCGTCCAGCGGGTCAAAACAGCGAGCGTATAATACCCGCTGCCAGAAGTCCATATCGTCGTAGTTGAAGGGGCCAAAATGTCCGAAATGATGGGCATCTATGTAATAAGGTTCGAGTTCTTTGGCATCAAACAGCCAGGCAGCATCCCGAAAACCCGGACGCGGCATATAATCCGCCGCATCCAGCGGACGCGCCCAAAAACCAAAGTGATTGGTGGTGCCGCCATACATATTCAAGCGTGAGCGATGGCTGAAAACAGGGTCCACCTTGCGCAGAAAATCGCCAGCCGTGCCATGATACAGGGATTGCCGCGCCTCGTCAGGCAACCCCCTGTCATGTTCCTTCCCACTAACCAACAGCAGAATTGATAGGGATGTGCCTGCCAATCGCTGCGCTATGGCGATGCCAGCCGCGCCCGCGCCGATAATGCAGACATCAAAGCCCTGCAAGATAGTTCCAGCTGGCAGTTGTTCGGCCTGAAGATACATCCTTCTCTCCTTACAGCAATTCCCGCGCCATCCATGCACAGCCCAGCAGCGGCGCATCCTCCCCCAACTCAGAGGCAGTGATTTTCACCTTCGCGCTGACCGCCTTGAAAGCATATTGCCGCAGGGATTTCCGCGCCGACCCCAGCAGCAGTTCGCCGGCCCCAGCGACGCTGCCGCCAATCACAAACTGCTCGATATTCATCATCATCGTCATGGAGGCTACCGCGATGCCCAACGCATGGCCGGCTTCATTCAAAACTCGAATCGCCAGCGAATCGCCAGCGATGGCCCGTTGAGTAACTTCAACACCCGAAACCTGCTCATTGCCACTGGCGGTGGCATAGTGGCGTGCCAGCCAGGGACCGCTGGTATAGGTTTCCAGGCAGCCCCGCGAGCCACAAAGACAGCGATGACCGGACGGGTTGACGGTCATGTGCCCCACTTCGCCGGCGCTGTTGCTTTCGCCATAAAGCAGCCTGCCCTCATAAATGATGCCGCCGCCAACCCCAGTGCCAATCACAACATAAATCATGCTGTCGCGCTCTCGTCCGGCGCCATAATAAAATTCGCCCAGCGCCGCTGCCTTGGCATCATGATCGAGCTTGACAGGCAGACCCAGCCGCGCTTGCAGCATGTGGCGGAAGGGCGTGTTGGAGATGCCAGGCAGATTGACCAGCGTATGCAAATCACCGCTTACATGGTCAACAGGCCCAGGCGTGCAGATGCCAACGCTGGCAATGCGCTCGGCGGCGGGCAAGCCTTGCTTGAGCCAGTCGATTTGGGCGGCAATGCGCTCAATCACCCTGTCAGGCCCCTCATCCGCCTGGGTGATGATACGGGCGCGTCTTTGAATTTTATTGGCTGGATTAACCAAGCCAAAGGCGATTTTGCTGCCGCCCAGGTCGATGCCGATAACCCAACTCATTGCGATAACCCCGGCCTCTAAATATCCGCCAGCTTGACCCACTGCCCGCTTCGTGCCGAACTTTCGGCAGCTTCCATAATTTTTTGCACCTGCAATCCATCGGCAAAGGAGGGAGATGGCGGGCGATCCTGCCAGATGGACTGAATGAATTGATATTGGCATTCGGCATGAACCCGCATGAAATCAGGGGTCATTGTCCAATCGGGCGCCCGCTGACCGTCGTAGCGCTGTACCGCCTCGATTTTTCGGAAGCCGCGCTGCCCACCCAGCGGCTTGTCCGCGTCACGGGTGTCATAAACTTGCAGCCAGGCTGGCTCATTGAGGTCAAAGCGCATCGCGCCCCGGTCGCCAAAAATTTCGACAACCAAATCATTGGTCGCCCCGGTGCCCATTCGTGAAATCTCGACTGTCCCCAGGCTGCCATCGGGCAGGCGGGCATGCAGCAGGGCAATATCATCGACATCAACCGCCGCTTTCTCTTTCGCGCCTTGGCTGACCGGGCGCTCTTTGATGAGCGTCTCCAATGTGCCGTAGACCGATTCAAAATCGCCCAGCAGATAATATAGCAAATCCAGTATGTGCGCACCTAAATCGAACAAGGCGCCGCCACCGGTGACCTCGCGCTGGAGACGCCATGAAAGCGGCTTGTCGCGGGAAATGTAACTGGAGCGATGATAACGTCCGCGAAAGGAGAAGACCTTGCCGACAAAGCCCGCCTCCATGAGTTGTTTGGCGCGGGTGATGGCGGGGAAAAAACGGAAGTTAAAGGTCAGCTGCGCCTTGACGCCGGCATCCTCGACAGCTTGCACCATGCTTTGCGCCTCGGCAGCGTTCATCGCCATTGGCTTTTCGCAGTAGATATGCTTCCCTGCGCTGGCGGCCGCCAAGGCAATCTCCCGATGGACATTGTTGGGTGTGCAAATGTCCACCAAATTAATGTCATCCCGCGCCAATAGCTGGTGGTAATCCCCCATGAAAGCATCGCAGCCGATTTCTGTGGCGGCCTGTCTGGCGGTCTCGGTGCGTGTGGTGGCAACTGCCGCGATATGGATGCTATTGGCGGGCAGCCCGTAGTGAAAGGGAATGGCGCGATAGGCCAGTGCATGCACCCGTCCGATACCGCCATAGCCGATTAAGCCGATATTGATTTTTTCCATCATCATGCTCCTTGCGATTCACGCGATTTTTTCAATCCCTTGTCATCACGATACTGGTCGCTCGCCACACGCATGACATCGCGCAGTTTTTGGACAGCGGCGGCAATCTCGCCCGTTCCTGGCTGAAGTTTGCCCGCCGGGCCCTTTAACAAGGGCGACGAGAACTCGCCGACGGTCATCCCGACCTCGATAAACCTGGCGACATTGCCCGCATTCAGTCCGCCATCCTCCATCAATTCGATGCGATCTTCCATGCCGGCGGCTGCAATCATCTGATGGATTTTGTGCAGGGTATCTATCACCATCGGGTCAATCGTGTGCGGGCTTTGGCTGCCGGCAGTTTTCTGCCAGAATGGCGCTCGACTTTCGTATTCGATAATGTCGATATAAGGATGAATGAATTGTTCAAAGGCATAAGCTGGAACGCCCTGCCAAGCCCATACGCCCACCTTGAGATTGAGCTTTTCCTTGATGTAGGTGATGTTCTGGAAAATCATCTCGTTGGTGGTTTCCAGCGGCAGGCTAATCAGGCTCACGCCCAAATCCGCCAGTTGGTCGAAGACGCTGAAGTTCGGGCGCAGCATTTGCAGCTGTGCCTCGACTTCCAGCCGCGTGCTGCGGCAGGTCGCCTCGATGATGTCGTATCCGCCGCGCGGCATGGCAAAATCCATATATTTGCCGTCCCGCACCTCGATGTGCAGCCAGTCAACACCGGCCGCCTCCAGTTCTTGCACCTGAGCGCCGAGAACCGCATAATCCGCCCAGAACAAGCCAGCAGCGATTTTGACCTGCTGACTGACTTTGCCAATGCTATCCGTTTTTGTCATAAACCCTTACATCCTTTGTGTTCAACTCAATAATTTGTCGGGCAGTGTCCTGGTCAGTGCAGAGGACGTTAATGGCGCCGGTCTGTAAAGCCCCCAAAATGGCAGCCGCCTTGGAGATGCCGATGGCAACGGCAATCGTCTGCGGCACAGCACGCAGTTCGTCCAGGGTGACGCCGATGATGCGCCGATTAAGCTCGCAGGGGTATAAGCGCCCCTGGCTGTCAAAAATCTGCCAAGCCATATCCCCAATCGCGCCTTGCTCACGATAAGCCTGAAGCTGTGACGCTGCGGCGACGCCAGCTTTGACAAAGCCAGAGCTTGTGGGATTAAGGTCGCCAATACCAACCAGGGCAATATCCACCTGCCGCACCTGCTCGAGGGTGCGCCCGACAATTTCCTGATTGCGAATCACAGCAGCAGCTTCGGCATTGTCTGCCAACAGCGGCGACGATAGATACAAAGCCTCGCCGCCCAGCTTCTGCGCCAGCTGCCGCGTTAAAGCCGAGCTATCGTATTCTTTGAGCGCGTGTGGCAGGCTGCCAGTTGCCTGCACCACCTTGATATTTGCCTGATAATCACTGCGGATGGCATCGATGACCTCGTAGGTGGTGCTGCCAAAACAGATGGACAGGGTCGAATCATCAACCAGTATCTCTTCCAGATAGCGGGCTGCCAACTGTCCGATTTGTCGCAGGCGCTGTGCCGCATCGTTGACATGGGTTCGTAAAACCAGCGCCCGCTCCAAACCAAACTGCCCGACAAGCCGCTCTTCCAGTTCAGCAGAACGTTTGATAGGCCAGTCGATGAGAATGCGCACGATTTGCGCCTCCCGCGCTTCTTTCAGCAAGCGATAGATTTTCACTCGTGACAGTTCGAGCAGGTCAGCAATGTGATGCTGGGTCATTTCCTGCTCATAATACATCGAGGCGACTTTTGCCAGCAGTTCATGGTGCGAGGATTCCATCACAGACACCTGCATTTACACCCCGTCTTGGTTGCGGCGGATAATTTCCGCAGCGCCCTGCTCGCTTGTCGCTTGATAACCAGGGAGCGGAAGCAGGCGTTGATGGATGATGTCGAGCATCCAGTCCTTGTTAGGGAAGAAGCTGTCCTCCAGTTCTGCTGGCGGTGTAATCCAGTTGCGCGAACCCAGAACCGCGACGGGTCCATCCAGATAATCAAAAGCCAGTTGGCTGATGTTGGAGGCCATCGTATGCAGGAAAGAGCCGCGTTCGGTCGCATCCGATGTCAGCAGGACCCTGCCTGTTTTTTGGGTGGATTGAATAATCCTGTCATAGTTGAGCGGATTCAGGAAACGGGCATCAATCACTTCGGCGCGGATGCCGTGCCTGGTCTGGAGTTCATCGGCGGCTTGCAAGGCGCGATAAAGGGTGGCGCCAATGGTCACGATGGTGATGTCCTCCCCTGCCCGATGCACATAAGGCTCGCCTTCCTCAACCTCATAATAACCCAGCGGCACGCCCTGCGGAAACAGAATTTCAGCTTGATTGTAAAGGCGCTGACTCTCGAAGAAGACGACCGGATCTGTGCCACGCAAGGCCAGATTAAGCATACCTTTGGCGTCGTAGGGGGTGGCAGGGAAGAAGACTTTCAAGCCGGGAATCTGGGCGACAATCGAACTCCAGTCCTGCGAATGCTGTGCGCCATACTTCATGCCCACCGATACCCGCAGCACCAGCGGCATCTTGAGGACATTGGCGGACATTGCCTGCCATTTTGCCATCTGATTAAAAATCTCATCCCCAGCACGGCCCATAAAATCACAATACATCAACTCTGGCACGACCCGTCCGCCTGCCAGCGCATAGCCGACCGCTGTCCCAACGATGGCCGCCTCCGATATGGGGGTATTGAAAAGGCGGTGATAAGGCAGGGCTTCGGTCAGGCCGCGATAAGCGCCAAATGCCCCGCCCCAGTCACGATTTTCCTCGCCATAGGCAATCATGGTCGGGTCGTGATAATAGCGATGCAACATAGCCTCAAAGATGGCTTCGGCATAAGTCAAGGTCTTGAGCGGGGGCAATGCCTCGCCTGCCTGATTCAGCCCAAAGCGATGTTTGCCCGCCGTAATCTTGAAGCGGGTATCCCCCATCAACTGCAAGACCTCTGGCTGGCGCTCTTCCAGAGCCTCCGCTTTTTGATTGGAGAACATCATGCCGCCAATCGAATCACGGGCGACATTGAGTCGCGGCGAAATCTCCAAAGAGGCGCTCGCGCTTACTGTTTTGCTGATGACTTCGACCACCTTTTCGTGCAGGCTTTCCAGCCCTTCATCGTCAGCATGTCCCTCTGTCCGCAGATATTCGCCAAAGCTGCGAATGGAATCCTGCTGCCGCCACAGTTCCACCTCCTCACGGCCGCGATATGAGGAGGCATCGCTGGGGGAGTGTCCGCTGTAACGATAGGTAATCACATCCAGCATCGCCGGGCCGCGCCCTGCCAGCAGGATTTCTTTTTTGCGCCGAGTCGCATCGGCGATAGCCAATGGGTTATAACCATCAACCCGCTCGGCGTGCATGGCCGCCGCGTTAATGCCCAGCCCGACGCGGGCCAACATGCCAAAGCCCAGGGTTTCGCCCTGCGGCTGCCCGCCCATGCCATAAAAATTATTCATAAAGTTGAACAGCACCGGCGGCGCGCCCCCCAGTTCCGCGTCCCAGAGCGTATGATACTGATCCATAGCGGCAAAGTTCATCGCTTCCCAGACCGGCCCGCTGGCAATGGACGAATCGCCAATGTTGGCGATGACGATGCCAGGTTTCCGATTGATGCGCTTGAACAGCGCCATGCCCACGGCAATGCCAGCCGAGCCGCCAACAATCGCGTTGTTGGGCATGATGCCGAAGGGCGGTAAGAAGGTGTGCATCGAGCCGCCCATGCCCTTGTTAAAGCCATTTTCGCGGGCAAATATCTCGGCATAGACGCCATAGATTAACCAGGTCTGTGCCAAGGATTGAATATCGGATGTCGCCGCGAAGGATTCGACAGCCCGCAGTATCTTGCCGTCCATATAGGTTTCCATGATGTCCAGCAGCCCGTTCTCATCCAGCTTGCGGATTGCCGATAAGCCCTTTGCCAGAATTTCGCCATGACTGCGATGTGAGCCAAGAATGAAATCGCTTGGCGCCAAGGCATAACTCTGCCCGACGGCAGCGGCTTCCTGCCCAATGGACAGATGCGCCGGGCCGCGGTGATTGTAGTGGATTCCGCGATAAACGCCCCTCTTTTTGAAGTCGTCCAACGCCGTCTCGAACTCACGAATCAAGAGCATGTCATGGTACATATTGACCAAACCAGCACTCGTGTAATGCTTTGCCTCGGCTGCCGCATCTGGCTGGTAAGCATTGACAGGAATATCGGGCGCTTGAAGTCGGGTCGAGCGGCGAACTTCATGGGGGTCAATCGTGAGCGATTTTGGCACAGTGGCTTTCCTTTTGCTAAAGGGCGAGCAGCAGGTCAATATGGGCAAGATTGTCAGCGAGTTTGGCAAGGAAACGTGCGGCGGGCGCACCATCAACAGCTTGATGATTGATGGTCAGCGAGAAGCCGATATGCGGGACGAATGCCACGCCATCTTCACCTGGCATCGGCTTCAGGTTGATATTGCCCGCTCCAAGTATGGCCACCTGCGGCAGGTTCAGCAGTGGCGTAAAACTCTCGATGCCCAGCCCGCCCAGGTTCGTCAGCGTAAAGCTGCCTCCCTTTAGCTCATCGGGCAGAATGCTGCCCTCCCGACAGGCCTCTGCCAAACGATGTGTTTCTACTGATAATTGTTTCAAACTTAGTGAGTTGGCATGACGAACCACTGGTACTATCAAACCGCGCGGGGTATCGACCGCCATGCCCAGGTTGACCGCTTGATGCTGATAGACAGTCTCATTTTCGTAGACGGCGTTCAGAGCGGGAAAATCGGGCAGGGTCTGCGCTAGGGCATACATGAGCAAATCGTTGATGCTCACCGACCGCAGACTGAGCGCTTCATCGCTGTTTTTGAGCCTTTGGCGGAAAGCCAGGAGCGCCGTAGCATCTGCCGAAGCGTTCAATGTAAGCTGCGCCGTGGTCTGTACCGATTCGAGCATTCGTTGGGCAATGGTCTTGCGAATGCCGCGCAGCGGGATGGCTTGAATCGCTGCTGGCTCCAGGTGGGTCTTGGTGACACGGCTGTCGGCAGGCATATCATCACGAATCTTATAGGCGCCGCTGGCGAGCATCGCCTGCGCCACCGGGGATACTTTCGGCTGACTGTCGATTGCCGCTTGAATATCCCGTTCAATAATCCGTCCATTGGGTCCACTGCCCGACACCTGCTGATAGTCGATGCCTTTGCGCCTTGCAAGGCTTTCTGCCCTAGGCGAAATAAACACTGGATGGGTCAGCTTGGGTTCGCTTGCGGTGGCAGACACTTGCTGCGGCTGCGCTTGTGCTGGCATGAATTCAGCAAAGGACTCCCCGACTTGACCGACAACGGCGATGTTTTCCAGCACCGATACCTCGTCCCCTTCCTCGAAAAATCGCGCCAGAACGACACCCGATACATGGCTTTCAACTTCCAGTGCTGCCTTGTCAGTTTCAATCTCGCAAAGGAGTTCACCGGCGGCGACAGTTTCCCCGACAGCGACATGCCAGGTTAAGAGGATGGCGCTTTCGACAGTATTTCCCAATTTAGGCATGACAACCGCTTGTGCCATACATTGTCCTCAAATCATTGTATTGTGCAATTGCACAGAAATAGTTCATTTACACAGATTGTAAGCTAAACTTGAAGCCGCGTCAAGCCGCTTTGTCACCAGCCGCACAATGCAGTAGAATCGGAATAGTCAAGATGAAATTGAGGAGCTTGTGATGACTGCTCGATTGCAGCATGTGAGCATTCCGCGCCCGCCGGGAAGCGCCGCATTGGCCCGCGCCTTTTATGGTGACCTGCTGGGACTAGAGGAAAAGCCACCGCCCGCCAGCATCCAAAGCCTGGGTGTGATTTGGTTCAAAGTCGGCGAGGATGCCGAGTTGCACCTCTTCCGCGAGGAGCCGCTTGACGATGCCTCGAACCGCCATTTTTGCCTGGTTGTGGACAAGGTAGACGGCACCCGCAAAATGCTGGCGAATGCCGGTTATGCGCCTTGGGATGTCGAGGTGATTCCTGGGCGGCCGCGCTTTTTCTGCCGTGACCCCTTCGGCAACATCATCGAATTCACCTCGATTGAGGCCGATTATCTGGATTTTCAAGATGGCTAATGTCAGCCGTAACCTTGTCCGTAACGCAGTGGACCGCGCCATGCCGCCGTGTTTTGGGCGCGGAGTTTATCGATGTCCAGTTCCGATTCAATGACGAGCAGTTCATCGCCCGCAACTGCCGGTCGCTGATTCGCCTGCAAATATCGGATAAGACCCGCTTTCAGGCTGTCCAGCACGCCCGCCGATTCTGGCTGTGCCGCCAAATTGTGGCAATCGTTGGCATCCGCGTTGACATCAAACAGTTGTTCAATGCCGTGGTCAAAGTAATAAATATACTTGAAATCGCGGTTGACAGCAAAGACGGACTGGGTGGTTTCGCCGTAGAGGGTGCGGTCATCGGGCTGATGAAGCAGGGAGATGCCGTCCATTTGCGGGTCAGGCGACAGGCCTGCCAGTTGCAGGAGGGTCGGCACAATATCGGCGGTGAGCACCGGTTTGCTTTCACGTGCATTATAGATGCCCGCATCAGTCGGCAGGCGCAGGATAATCGGCACGCGGGCAGCAGATTCCAAAAAGGTATATTTGGCAAACTGGCGGTGGTCGCCAAGATGCTCGCCATGATCGGATGTCATCACAATCACTGTGTTATCGTATAAGCTCTTGCTTTTTAGCTCGCCAAAGAAACGTCCCAACTGATAATCAATATGCGTAATCTGGGCATAATAATGGCGGCGCAGGCGCTTCAGCACAGGTGGTGGGATGCGGTCGGCTTTTCTGGCGATGCGCTGACGTATCAGGCAGAGCGGCTCGTTTTCGCTATCAACCCAATCGCCAATGACTGGTTCGGGAATCTCGAAATCATCATAGAAACGGTCAAAAGGCTGCGGCGGGTCAAAGGGGCTGTGCGGCGCTTCGAAAATCATCCACAGCATAAAAGGATGGTCGGGGTCGCGCCGTGACAGGAATTTGATGCCCTCATCGACAATCCAGTGGGTATGGGTATAGCGTTCTGGCACAGCGCTGACGGCTGGATAGACATCGTTGCCGCCCAAGCCATGCCCGCGATAAAAGCCGCCGTAGCCCTGCTCTTCCAGGAAGTTGACATAATCGTTCGGGTGCAGGCTGATGTCTTCAAAGCCAAAGCGGGAACGTTCGGGATAAAAGTGCATTTTGCCGATGGCTTTGCTCTGATAGCCAGCTTCGCGCGTCAGGCGATATGGCAGGCTTTTTTCCAGTTCAATCGCGGTGCGCGGCCCCGACATATTGTTGTAGGGCATGCCGTGCTGGCTGGCGGTGAAGCCCGTCAGCATGGTCGCACGCTGTGGCATGCACAGGGGACAGTCGGCATAGGCGCGTTGATGCCAAATGCCCTCCCAGGCAATCTGGTCGATATGCGGGGTCATCACCGGATGCTGGCTGTCGGCAATGCCCAAACAGTCCCCGCGCCACTGGTCGAGGACGATGTAGACGATATTGGGTTTGTTTTTGGCTTGCATACCCAAAGCGCCTTATCCCTTGAGGCTGCCCGAAGCCGTGACGCCAGTGATGAGATGTTTCTGCCCGAAGTAGAAAACGACCAGCATCGGGATAATCATCAGCATGGAGAAGGTCATCACCATGTTCAGGCTGCTGTCAGTCCCCTCGAATCCTCTAAGGGCATTCAAGCCCAGCGCCAGCGTCCACAACTCTTGATTGGAGCCCAGATAAATCAAGGGATTAAGGAAGTCGTTCCAGGCGAATTCAAAGGCAAAAATCGAGACTGCCGCGATGACCGGGCGTGACATCGGCATAAAGATGCGCCACCAGACACCGAACTCGGAGCAGCCGTCAATGCGGGCAGAATCATAAATCTCATTCGGGATGCCGCGGAAAAACTGCCGATACAAGAAAATGTAGAAGGCATTATGCCCTAGCACGCGCGGCAAGATGAGCGGCCCAAAAGTTTTTGTCCAGCCGATTTCGTCAAAAAACAAAAATAAAGGGATGATTCGCACCACATAAGGCAGCATCATCGTCGCCAGCAGGATGCCAAACAGATATTGCCGTCCCGGAAAGGGAATGCGGGCAAAGGCGTAACCGGCCAGGGTACAAGGCACCAAGGCGCCAAACAGGGACGCGGCCACTATGACAAGGGTATTGCGAGTGTACTTGCTGATGGGACGGATTTCAAACAGCTTGGGATAATTCTCAAAAGCAATCGGGTCAGGAATGAGTTCTAAGCGGCGGATGGATACCTTATCGCGGGTTTTGAGCGATGTCGAAACAGTCCACAGCAAGGGCACCATCATCACGACTGCCCCGGCAGTCAGAATAGCATAGACAAATACATGACGGATAAATTTGACCCTGGGATTCTGAATCATAAGACTCGCTCTTTAATCACTTGTTGGCTTAGCGCTTAGGTCTCATCTTCGCCGCCATCCCCATAGAACACCCAGCGATTGGAGGTATAGACCAGAGCGATGGTCAGGACAAAGATAATGCTAAACAGGATGACAGACAAAGCAGCGGCATACCCGAATTCAAAGTCGCGGAAGGCTTTGTTATAAACATGCAGCATAAAAACCAAGCCGGACTGCAAGGGGCCGCCATTGACGCCGAGCAGTATGAAGACCTGTGTAAAGACCTGAAAGCCGCCAATCACCCCAATCAGCAGGTTAAAAAAGATGGTAGGCGTCATCAAGGGGACGGTGATATGGCGCAGACGATGCCAGCTGTTGCCACCGTCAATCGCAGCCGCCTCGTACAAGTCATTCGGAATGCTCTGCAAGCCCGCCAGAAAGATAATCATCTGTCCGCCAAAGCTCCACAAACTGAGGATGATAAGCGAAGGTTTCACCCAGGCAGGTGAGGACAGCCAGCGCACCGGCGGGATGCCAACCAGCACAAACAACTGATTAAACAAGCCGTAGCGGGTGTTAAGCAGACCAAGAAAAATGACGGTCGCCGCCACCAGCGGCACCACCGAGGGGATATAAAACAGGGTGCGATAAAGCTGCATCCCGCGCACCCGCAGATTGAGTATCAAGGCAATCAGAAAAGCAAACAGCAATCGCAAAGGCACACTGAAACCCAGATAATACACGGTATTGCCCAAACTTTTTGTGAAGAGCTTATCTTCGGTAAAAATTTCGATATAGTTTTCCAAGCCGAGCCACGGCGGGACGCCCACCGTCCCGATTTGATAATCGGTAAAGCTAAGGTACAGATTATAGACGAAGGGCATCAGGTCAAAGATGACAAAGCTCAAAAACCAGGGCAGGATAAACACAAAGCCAATCAAACTGCGATGACGAAACCAAAATTCAGACAGCCGGGTCCGCCAAGGAGCCCGGCTATCCAAGGTATTCAAAGCGGAGGCTGCATTGCCGCTAGCCATCAAAGTCGCTCCAGAATTCGTCAAGGATGGCTTGACCTTCGGCAGCGGCATCATTCAGGGCATCGGCGGCGGATTTGATGCCAAAGAGGGATTCTTCGATATGGTTGCTCAGGACTTCGGCAATTTGCCCTTGCACTGGCGTAATCGGAACCGAGGTATCGGTTGCCAGCCCTTCCAGCACGGTCGCCCAATAGGGATTGGCATCGTAGTAAGCGGAGTCCTCGTTGCATTCGCGCACCGGCGAAGGACGGTTCTGTGCAAACAGGAAAGCACAGCCGCCAAGCGGATTGATGCCGATGAATTCAGCGAACTTGTAAGCCGCTGCCTGCTTTTCTGGTGGATGAGCAGTCGGGATGGTATATGCCCAGCCACCACTGAAACCATAACCAGTTACACCGGTATGGGTGGCATCCGGGTTCTCGCCGTTGTAGGGACGCAGCATCACACCCCAGTGCGAGGTATCGTCGTATTTTTCCGGCGCATTGACCTGGTAGTGACCAAAGAAGGACGTATTGACAGGCAGGAAAGCCATTTCGTTGTCATAGAAGGGATGGTCGCCTTCGGAGAAGGAGGCGCCTTGGAAGAAATCGCTGACATTTTCCACCCCGTCATTGATGTTGTTGGTGAAGTTAATCATCCACTCCAGCGTTTCGATTCCTTCAGGGCTGTTAAAGAGCAGGGTGCGCCCATCGTCCGAGACATATTTGCCGTTATTGGTGTACAGCCAGGAGACAAAGTCAGAGTCCCGGCTGCCAATAGAAGTGCCCATCACATCAATGCCGAACGGGTCAGCTTGCGTGATTACCGCCGACATCTCTTCGAGCTCCTGCCAGGTTTTGGGCGGGCTTTCGGGGTCGAAGCCGGCATCTCTCATCATATCTTTGTTATAGATGAACATTCCTGTCAAACCGCCAGCAGAGGGCATGGGCAGACCGTAGAGTTCGCCATTCCAGTATTGAATGCCGATTTCGCCATCATAAAAGGCGCTCAGGTCAATTCCGGATTCCTCAACGAAGGAGTCTATCGGAATGATGAGGCCCGAAATGGCGAATTGATAAGTTTCTGGGCGGGTGCTCATAATGATGCCGGGCGGATTGCTGCTCGCGGCGGCGGTCGCCAGCAATTCACTGCGGTTATCCCAGGGCTGAACCTGGTTAATGATGCGGATGCAGGGGTTTTCTGCCTGGAAGTGTCCGATGAGTGTATCCATCAGCGCTTCGCGGGCAGCGCCCCACCAGTTCATAAATTCGAGTTCAATGACTTCGCCTTCACAATCTTGAGCGGCCACCGGCACAAGTCCGAGCGACAGCAAGATGCCAAAGGCAATAGCCATACGTATAAAGAGTGCGTATTTCATAGTGATTCTCCCATACAAAATCATTATTCAATAAAATAATGGCCAGATAGCCAATCGTACACGATATTGTGACTTAAATCAGCAATTTTTGCAGATTGCCGCATATCCGCTATACTTGAATGAACCTGCCTTGGGCAGCATGTGTCTAATGTATATCCAATCCTTTGGTCTGTCAAGTTATCCATATCGAGGGTTTAGACATAAGCCAATCAGAGAGAGGCAGCCTGTATGACTGTGTTGCAAGCTATCGACCCGCGCTTGAGCCGCTTTGACCCCCTGGAGCGGATTATCTTTTATGATGATTTCGACGAGGGCATACGCGGCTGGTCGGAACTCATCGGCAATTATGAACACAGCCTGGATTCGATGCTGGCGGAGTATGCCGACATGCGTCCGCCGATGCTAAGCAATTTATCCATGTGGGATACCGGCACGGCTGGCTCGATGGAAGGCACCTATGCGCTCAAATTGGCGAGCCGGCCACAGAGCGGTGCTATCGCAACCAGCATCAAACGGCAAACCTTTCGGCATCGCGGACAAATCCAACTGGAATGTTATTTTACCTTCAAGCCGGAAGCGAGTGAACTGCGCTTGTCACTTCATGATGTGCGGGCATTTGGGGTGCTGTTTGACATTCAGGATGGCTTTAATGCCGAATATCGCTGGATGCCGCATCTGCGCTATCTGAATGTGGATGGCGATGAGGTCATCAATCGCTGGCAGGTCAAAGGGCAGACGCGCCCCTTTCATGCGATTGGCGATTCTGGCGAAACCGTTTCGCATTTTCATCTCGGCGCTGAAAACTGGGAGGATGTGGATTTTCAGCCGCAGCCCCTGTGTTATAACGAAATCGCAACCAAGATGAACTGGCATTATCTGAAGCTCAAGGTGGATTTGGCAGATCGCCGCTTCCTCGGCTTTCAATGCAATGACCTCATTTATGCCGGTGAAGCGCTGAAGGTCATCTCGATTCCAGCTATGCCCAACCTGAATTGCATGCTGAATACCGCCTTTTGGGTCGAAAGCAACCGCAACAAGCGGGCTTTCCTGTATCTTGATTCGGTGCTGCTGTCAGGGGAGTTTTAATGATGAGTCTGCGGAATAGCTATACAGCCGTCGTCGAACGCAATCGGGAATGGCAGGACACATTTGCCACCGAACCTTACGAAGCGGCTTGGGCGAGTGAAGCGATTTTTTTCATCCGCGCTCTGGATAGCCATGATGAGCTTGTCGACACTGACCGCACACAAGCTCGCGTTCAGATTTCGCCCGACGGCATCCATTGGGTGGATGAAGGCACAGGCATAGCGCTGCCGACAGCACAGGACGAAGTAACATTTTGCAAAGTGAATCACTTTGGCGGCTGGCTGCGGCTCTGTGGTGAACTGCAACCCGATGTAAAAATCAGAGTCATCGTCTATCTGGCGCTCAAGGAATAGCTGAAGCAGAATCGGTGCCGCACCGAATATCTTTGGAAAAATGCTTCATTTTTTGTAAAAGGATTTTGGCATGATAAAAAATGCTTCTTTGAGCTTTGATGCGGTGATTGTTGGCGGCACACCCGCTGGTATGATGGCAGGCATCGCCGTCGCCAAATCGCAGCGCAGCGCAGTCATCCTGGAACGGACATCCCATCTGGGCGGCTTGCCGGCCAATGGTCTCGGCGCCACCGACATCGCCACCCGCGGCGCCACCGCAGGCCTCTTCCTCGAATTTACTCGGCGCATTAAACAGCACTATATCGACCGCTATGGCGCCGCATCGCCACAGGTAGCGGATTGTTCGGAGGGGTATCACTTTGAGCCGCAGGTTGCCGAGCAAGTCTTGCTGGAGATGGTTGCCGAACATAAGGATTATCTGACGCTGCGGTTTCAGCGGCAGTTTGATGCCGAACCAAGCAATGCCATCAAGGACGGTCATGCGCTGACGGGGATTAAGGTTAAAAATCGCATCACTGGCGAGACCGAAATCTACACCGCACGGGTCTTTGTGGATGCTACCTACGAAGGAGACCTGGCGGCTGCTGCGGGTGCGCCCTATATGCTGGGGCGCGAAGGCAAGGATGAATACAATGAACCCTGTGCTGGCAAGTTCTATCAGCGCTGGCGAGCCGCGCCCGACCTCTATTACTCCACCGGCCAGGGTGACAATGCCATTCAATCTTACAATTACCGCCTGACGCTAACGACAGACCCGGCGAATACCACTAAAATCGAAAAACCGAAAGCCTATAACCGCACCGAATATCTGTCATTGATCGATGACATTTTGCAGGACCGGAATGCCGGCCCGCCCACGCCCATGGAGTTTGACGGCATCGGACGCATCACCAACATGGTCACCCTGCCCAACCAGAAGACCGACGGCAATAACCAGCACGCCGCCTTCATTTCGACCGACCTGCCCGAAGAAAACTGGCCCTGGCCAACCGCTAGCTGGGATTGGCGCGACCGCTTTGCCCAACGACTGCGCGACTATATCCTCGGTTTGTTTTATTTTGCCCAAAACGACCCCGACTTGCCACAGGATTTCCGTGACCGCTGCAATCGCTGGGGACTTGCCAGCGACGAATTTGCGGACAATGACAATTTCCCGCGTCAGGTTTATGTTCGTGAGGGGCGGCGGATTCGCGGTGAATATCTGTTCACGGCACACGATGCCTTGTCGAAGCGCGGCTCAAAAGACCACATGACCAGCATCACCGCCAGCCACTACAGCCTCGATTCCCATGCCGTACTCAAACGCGAGCCAGGTCGCCCGCATCTGGATGGTTTCTTCGCTTACCGAACCCAACCCTACAGTGTCCCCTATGGCGTGATTGTCCCCTTGGAAGTCGAGAACCTGCTGATTCCTGTGCCAGCTTCATCGACCCATATCGGCTTTAGCACCCTGCGGATGGAACCCTGCTGGATGGCATTGGGCGAGGCAGCCGGCACTGCCATCGCTGTCAGCCTGGATGACGGGACTTCTGTCCGCGAGCTTAATGTCATCGAACTTCAACGGCGCTTGCTGGCGGCGGGCGCAGTCTTGAGCTTTTATGAGGATGTCGCGCCCGGCGGTGCCCATTATGAGGCAGCCCAATACTTTGCCTTGCGCGGCTTTTTGGGGGATAGCTATCGCGCTAACCTGGACGAAAGCGTCTCCCAGGAAGATCGGATGAATTGGACAAGTTGGGCAAAGGTGCCGGACTTGGCTGATTTTGCTGGGACGCGCGGCGAGTTGCTGGATGCGCTCTATCAACGGGTGTCTTCCCGTTCAGATGCCGAACAGGCACAACTTTACGCCGCGGAGCAAGCATAAAATACGATTTTGCGGATGAGAGAGGAAGGACAGTGCGATGGAATTTGTCAGAATCAGCGCAGAACAGAAACGGCAGTTTGATGATGAAGGGTATCTGATTGTACGTGGTGTGTTGGATAACGATGCCATCGAGGCTCTCATCGAGGCTGGTGACCGCCTGATTGCCAGCGAGCGCGTGGACAATCGTCAGCGCAGCAATGACGGTCTTTATGATGGCTTTCGCAATGTGGTTTCGATGGACGACCGCTTTTTGCCTCTGCTGACCCACCCGGCGACATTTTCGATTGTAATACAGTTGCTGGGTCCCCACCTGGGACTCTTGACCAGTCATCTCATCTATCGTCATCCGGACCCGCCAGATGCGCCCAAGACAAGGCGGATGCCGGGCTGGCATCGGGATCACTTTGTCTCCATGCGCGATTTGGGACATGCCCACATCCCGCGTCATTCGCTTAAAGTCGCTTATTATCTGACTGACCTGAGCCAGGCAAACAGTGGCGTGACCATGATGGCAGCCGGCAGCAATCAACTCAAGGAACGCATCGTTATTCCACCCGGTCAAGCTGACCCGACAACCTGTGTTGAACCGCGATTAGGCCCTGGCGACTGCGTCTTGTTTGAAAACCGAACCTGGCATGCCGGGGCGGCCAATCTGACCAACCGCATTCGCAAGGCGGTCATGTTTGGTTATTGCTATAATTGGATTCGCCCGACCGATTATCGTCAGCAGCCGCCCGCCATGCTGGAAAAACTGAATGCCATGCAGCGTTTTCTGGTGGGCGAAGCCGTTGACGATACACAGGAATTTCAATTCGACGGCGGCGCCAACCCCATCCATAACTGGTGTCTTGAAAACGGATTTGATTATCAAAGGGCTTAACCGTATCGGAAAGGAATGCGCTAATGAAAGAGCGACAAACGGATATTTTGATTGTGGGCGGTGGCACCGGCGCAGTGGCGGCGGCGCTGGCGGCATTGCGCCTGGGCAAATCGGTCATTATGAGCGAGGAAACGGATTGGATTGGCGGGCAACTGACGGCACAGGCAGTCCCGCCAGATGAACATCCTTGGATCGACCAAACTGGCGCAACAGCCAGTTATATGCGCTGGTCGGACGGGGTGCGCGATTATTACCGGCGCAACTATCCTCTCACAGCGAAGGCGCGGCATACCATGAATTTGAATCCTGGCCAGGGCAATGTCAGCCGCTTGTGTCACGAGCCGCGCGTCGGGCTGGCGGTGATGGAAGAAATGCTGGCGCCCTGGCGTTCCAGCCTTCAACTGGATATTTTGCTCAATCACATCCCAATAGCAGCCGAAACCGAGGGAGACCGGGTGCTGGCAGTCACATTGCAGGATACCCGCAGCGGCGATGAAACGGTGATTTCCGCGCCCTATATCCTGGATGCGACCGAGTTGGGTGACTTGCTGGAACTGGCGAATGTTGAGTCGGTGATTGGCGCTGAAAGCCAGGCACAGACCAACGAGCTTCATGCCCTTGAGGGCGAGCCGCAGCCCTTGGATCAGCAGGCGATTTCCTGGTGTTTTGCCATTGACCATCTGGAAGGCGAAGACCATCGCATCGAAAAACCGGAAGATTATGAGTTCTGGAAAGCGTATCAGGCAGATTTTTGGCCTGGCAAACAGCTTGGCTGGCAAGATGTCAGCCCGATTACGCTGGAAACCCGCAACCGCGGCATTTTCCATACGGATTTTCAGCACAAACGCACCAGGGCGCCAGGTGATTTCTGGCATTTCAGGCGGATTCTGTACAAAGGGCATTACCCCGAAGGCACATTCCGCAGCGACATTACGCTGGTGAATTGGCCCCAGATTGATTATTGGCTGAAGCCCTTGCTGGGGGTATCGGAAACCGAGAAACAGGCAGCTTTGCGCGGGGCGCGGCAGCTTAGCTATGCCGTGCTTTACTGGATGCAGACCGAAGCCCCGCGCCATGATGGCAAGGGATACGGCTATCCGGGCCTGCGCTTGCGCCATGACGTTGTTGGCACCAGCGATGGGCTGGCGAAGTATGTGTATATTCGTGAAGCACGGCGCATCCAAGCCGAATTTACTGTGCTGGAACAGCATGTGGGCGTGGAGCAGCGCGGCGAGCTTGTCGGCGCTGAAATTTTTGATGACAGCGTTGGCGTCGGCAGTTATCGCATTGACCTGCACCCCAGCACCGGCCTGCGGACTTATATCGACATCAGCTGTTACCCCTTTCAGATTCCCTTGGGCGCACTGATTCCGCAACGGGTAGAAAACCTGCTGCCAGCCTGCAAGAATCTGGGCGTGACCCATATCACCAACGGCTGCTACCGCTTGCATCCGGTCGAATGGAATATAGGCGAGGCCGCTGGCGCATTAGCCGCCTACTGCCTGGACAAAGGCTTGTCGCCGCGTCAGGTGCGCAATACCGAAGCACACCTGCGCGACTTCCAGACGATGCTTATAACCACGCTCGGTTTCGTACTCGAATGGCCCTACTATGCCCGAATCACGGCACGCTAGCAGAAGCATACAAGGCGCGAAGATGAAGGGGCTGATTCGAATATCGCTGGTGATATGGATTGTCGGAGTCGTGTTTGCAGGTTCAGCGCAAGAGGATTCATCGACACCGCTATTTGCCGATGTCAGCCAAGCGGCTGGCATCACCGCCGCGCATCGTGGCATTTGGGACCCAGAGGAAGAACTTCAGGGTTATCTGGCGATTGGTCAGGCCTGGGGCGACTATGATAACGACGGCTGGCTTGACCTCTATGTGACCGGCAATCTCGAACCCAATGTGTTGTATCATAACAATCGGGATGGCACATTTTCTGTCTCCGAACATTCGAAGAGCGTCAGCCTGCCGGGTGTCCCCAGTGGCGGAGTAGTCTGGGGCGACTATGACAATGATGGCTGGCTTGACCTCTATGTGGTCAATTTTGGCGCCAATGCCCTCTTCCATAATCAGGCTGGAGGCGGTTTTAGGGATGTCACCGCCACAGCCGGTGTTGGCGATATTGGCAAAGGCACATCGGCAGCCTGGGGCGATTATGACAATGATGGCTGGCTTGACCTGTATGTGACCAACTGGTCATGTTTCCCCGAATGCGACCCGGTGGATTTTGCGATGCAGCAGGATCGGCTCTATCGCAATAATGGCGATGGCAGCTTTACCGATGTAACCGCGACCTTGGATTATCCGATGACCTTGGGCGCTGGATTTGCGCCCGCTTTTCTCGATTATGATATAGACGGCGACCTTGACCTCTATGTGGTCAACGACAAGCTGCAAAACGAAATCGGCAATGTGCTGTGGCGCAATGATGGCGCCGGCTGTGGTCATTGGTGCTGGGTGAACGTGTCCAACGCGACCGGACTGGATTTGATGATTAACGGCATGGGACTGGATGCCAGCGACTATGATAATGATGGCGACCTTGACATCTATGTCACGGATATGGTCTACAACATGTATCTGATGATGAATGATGGCCAGGGCAGCTTTCAGAATCGCGCCCGCGCGGCTGGTGTCGCCATCAATGTGCAGCCAGACCAAGGTGTCGGCTGGGGGGCGGTCTTCTTTGATTATGACAATGACGGCTGGCAAGACCTGTATGTGGCAGCCACCGAATACTTTCAGACCTTCCCCGACTTGGAAGTCAGCTTTATGAATGAGCGCCCGGATGCCCTGTTCCACAACAGCGGGCAGCAGTCGTTCGAGGATGTGAGCCATATCAGCGGCATTGACGAAGCGCTGGCGACCCTGGGAGTCGCTTATGCCGATTATGACCATGATGGTGACCTGGATTTGGTCACGGGGAATTGGAATGCGGGTTATCGCCTGTACCAAAATCAGGCGCAGCCGAGCAGCGAAGCCCGTTGGCTGTCCATCGGCTTGCGCGGGAATGCTGACATCAATGTCGATGCCGTTGGGACGCGGGTCTACCTCACCACCGAGGAGGGACTCAGCCAGATGCAAACCGTCAAAATTGGCTCGGGCCTGGGTGGCAACAATCAGCCAGAGTTGCATTTTGGGCTTGGCTCTGCCACGATGGCGAACCTGTGGATTGTCTGGAGCAACGGGGCGGAATGCAGCCTGGCGGGTGTGCCTGCCAATCAGCGTATCGTGATGCAATACCAGGTGACTGCCGGCTGTCGCTAGCGCACATCCGTTTGGTGTGGTACGACATCACAAGTGGTTTGATACCATTCCAGCATCCGCTCCCGCAGCTGCGCCAGGATACCCGCATAAGCCGCCTCGTCAATGAGATTGTGCAATTCCACCGGGTCGCGGCGCAGGTCATAGAGTTCATCGCTTTCATAGAGGCGGCGGACATATTTGTAGTCACGAGTGCGACACATGGTGGCTTTGGTATGCGACCCGTCTTCGCGCCCCTGCAACTGGACGCGCGGATAATACAGTCCCGCCGGATCATAAAACGAGGGGCTGTCTTTTTCCATCGCCTGCTCCTCCCCCATCAAGCGCCCACCCTCACAGAAGACGGCATCTCGATGTTCCTCGGCAGTGCCGGCAATCAAGGGCAGCAGCGAACGTCCGAAGAGGTCATAATTCGGCTCGATGCCTGCTATCTCAAAGGCGGTAGCGGTAAAATCAATCAACTCGACCAGCACCTCACGGATGCCCGCTTGAATCGGCACCGCCGCTGGAGGTTTGATGATGAGCGGGACGCGCGTCAGGCAATCTTCAAAGGTGTTTTGCGTTTTCTCGACCAGACCATAATCCCCAGTGAAGTCGCCATGGTCGGAGAAGAAGAAAATGGCGCTGTCATCATAGTGCCCGCTCTCTTTGAGCGCCGCCACGATTTTGCCAAATTGTGCATCCACCCGCGCACACATGCCATAATAGGTCCCTCGCAGTTCAGTAAAACGTTCTTCAGTCCAGCCTTGCAGCCCTTGCCGCTCATAGATGCCGGCGATGAGTTTGGGTTTCTTTTCCCAATCGGGTGTGGGGATGCGCTGCGGCAAGCACTGGCGGTCGATTTGGCTGTACCAGGGGTCTTCGACGCCATAAGGTGGATGCGGATAACTGAGTGGCAGATAGATGCAAAGCGGCTGATCATCAGGCGCATTGCGAATCAAGTCAATCGCCCCATCCACCATCGCCCAGTCATTGTCATAATACACCTCATCATCGCCGCAATCCAGCTTGCCAGCGTAAAACGAATAATAATTGTCGCCATCGGGGTCGCCACGCCAGTCATCGGTACGATGCAGGTTGGGGCGCAAGGGGCGCTCTGCCTCATATTTGACATCACAGTAGTTCTCAAAGCCATTCTGACGGGGCACCAGGTCATTTTTACCGCCCCACCAGACATGATAGCCACTGTCTTTCAGATATTTGAGCAAGACAGGTTCGTCAGGCTGCAACATGTGAAACATGGTGCGATGCCCACGCACATGAGGATACCAGCCAGTCATAAAGGAACAGCGACTGGGGGTACAGACCGGATTTTGGCAAAAGGCATAGCGAAAGGACACCGCATCACTTTCTACAATCTGGTCGAGATGCGGCGTGAGGGCCGCAGGATTGCCAAGGTGTCCCATGACATCGCCACGCCACTGGTCGGGATTAAAAATAATGATATGCGGACGGTCGGGCATGGCTTCTCCTTTTGCTTGAACGCTATAGCGCCCCTGCCCCAAATTGTGTTCATTGACAATGTAATCTGAACTATGTTATTATACCCATAGTTCTATTTCTCGTTAATGGGGGACAATGATGGTCACAAGTGATATTCGTTTTAAGCGTATGAAACAGGAATATCTTGGCTTGCATGAGGCGCAAGACAGCCTGATGGACAAGGTAGACACTTTTGAAGGAGCGCTTCTGAACATAGCGCAAATTGTCCAGGAAAACAGGGAATTGATACAAGAAAATAGAAAAATGATACAAGAAAACAGAGATTTGATACTTGAAAACAGGGCGATGCTGTCTGCCATTGTTAAACATCTGGAAGTGCCTTATGAGAAGCCACCAATGGGATTTCATCCAGAGTAAGTTAGCCTCCCTGCACGATTAAATGATTTATTCATTTAAGTCTCACAAAAGATTCCCCGGCAAAGGACAAAAATCCAAATCATAGCCAAAAGCACGCGGACCGACAACCTCCAGAGCGCGTGGGGTTTTCAGTTCTTTGGGCGCTGGCAATGCCAACACCGCCACCCGCAGACCATAGCGCAGCGCCTCGGTCCCAATCGGCTCGCCATCGTCGAGGCTGACGATGCAGATTAAATCTGGCACCGTACACAGCACCTTGTTCCCCTGGCGGGCAATCAGATTTTCGTTCTGAAAGTCGATATGCAGTTGTCCTCCCGATGCTTTTGGGGAACGCTGGGAGGTAAAGGCGCTGATTTGGAGCTTGCCCCGCGCAAAACCCTGCACAGTACGGCGTTCGACATCAATAATTTTGCCAGTAAAGATGACCCGTCCGCGACACAATTCCGCCACGCTGTCCGCGGGTTCCTGGCTACGGGCGCGGCAGTCCAACACCGCTTCGCCGATGCGCTTTGCCAGGCTGAGGGTGTCGCGGATGATAGCGGCTTTCATTTGTGCGCCGGACATCAGCGGCATGACCAAGCCAGCCGAGCCGCCCATCTCAATCGTCAGGCTGCGGGCAAAGGCCTCCGCCTGCCTTGCCGAGCCAATGCGTTTGAAGATAGAGACATTGCCGTGCGCATCCGCCAGAACAAAGGGCGCCGGCGGCACACCCTCAATCATAAAGGTATCCATCTGCAATTCGGGAAAGGCGCGTCCCATGCCGTCGCCATCGACCACTGGCAAATGGCATTGCAAGGCAGCAATCATGGGGCCGATGGCATTGCCGCCGCCGATTTCACCGATGACAATCGCATGAACGGCTTGATTGAGGTGGTCTTCCAGGGCGCGAATGGCGGTCTTGATTTCGCTGCCCGCCGGCAGCTTTTCGTTGCTGACGGTCGGCGCTCCCATGCCACCCACCGCACAGACCAGCGCCTCGTCAGGGACTTCATCGGCAGTAATAATCGGAACAGCGCCGCCACGCTGACGCAGTTCATTCTCCAGCCGTATGCGCCCGATATAGGTGCTGCCGCCACCGCCCGTCCCGAGGATGCCCGCGCCAATGGCGATAGGCAACGTATCATCCAGTGTCACTTCACGCATCATCAATCGTTATCTGCTTGTATATTGCCGCATATCTGTACTTGTTGATCATTTCTTGCCGTCAGGCAAGGTGGTAGTCTCGTTAAATTCTGCTCTTCACAAGTTCGCGTTCGCCAAGTTCGCTTCCGACAAATCCGCACCCACCAAGTTCGCACCCTTCAAATATGCACCTGACAAGTCCGCGATCGCTAAATCCGCGTTCGCCAAGTTCGCGCCCAACAAGTTCGCACCCGCCAAGTTCGCGCCCAACAAGTTCACTCCCGACAAGTTCGCTCTCCACAAGTTCGCACCCTTCAAATATGCACCTGACAAGTTCGCGTTCGTCAAGTTCGCGCCCGACAAGTTCGCACTCTCCAAGTCCGCACTCTCCAAGTCCGCACCCGCCAAATTCGCGCCCAACAAGTTCACTCCCGACAAGTTCGCTCTCCACAAGTTCACACCTGATAAGTCCGCACTCTCCAAGTTCACTCCCGACAAGTTCGCACCATACAAGTTCGCACCATACAAGTTCTTGGGCAAGTTCGCGCCCGACAAGTTCGCTCTCCACAAGTTCGCTCTCCACAAGTTCGCACCCTTCAAATATGCACCTGACAAGTTCGCACCATACAAGTTTGCATCCTTCAAATCCGCGCCGCTCAAGTTTGAATTCAATTTCGCACAGCTCAAGTCCGCACCTGTCAAGTTCGTGCCCATCAATTTCGCACCGCCTAAGTTTGCACCTGACAAGTTCGCACCCGATAAGTCGGTATCTTCCAAAGATACCCCTCTCAAGTCCGCACCTGACAGGTTCGCACCCGATAAGTCGGTATCTTCCAAAGATACCCCTCTCAAGTCCGCATCTGACAAGCTCGCATCCCGCAAGTCCGCGCCCCCCAAATTTGCGCCCCGCAAGTTTGCCCCCTGCAAATTCGCACCCCACAAATTCGCGTTCGTCAAGTCCTTGCCCTGCAAGTTCGCGCCCCGTAAACTCGCGTCCTGCAAGTCCGCACCTTTCAAGTTCATGTCCCACAAGTCCATGTAATGCAAGTCCGCGTCCCACAAATTCGCACCTACCAAGTCCGTGGCCC
The DNA here is from genome assembly GCA_965214515.1 of Aggregatilineales bacterium. GTDB lineage: Bacteria > Chloroflexota > Anaerolineae > Aggregatilineales > Phototrophicaceae > UBA6055. The sequence goes on along the minus strand of OZ243955.1, from coordinate 517,407 downwards.
ACAAGTCCTCACCCCACAAGTCATCCCTCGACTCGTCCTCCCCCCACGAGTCCATGTTTCCCATCATCTTTCTCCTTAAAGCAGCTTACTTTGTTAAAACAGCCTGTTATGCACCAAAGCGCTCCTCCACTGGCACATAATCCACATCGTAACTAAAGTAACGCGGGTGAGCCAACTCTAGCGCAGCCGGTTCGCGCCATTGCGGCGCGCAGGGAAAGGCAATCACAGCGACGCGCATCCCATAACGCAGCGCCTCGGTGGTGATTGGCTCGCCAGTTTCCCCGTCCAATACAGCGATTAAATCCGGCACCGTCGCGGCAAATTCCCCATCCACCCGCACCGCCAGATGTTCGTTCTGGAAATCAAGGATGAGTCCTCGACCTTCAAAGTCGCCAGTTCCCGCCATTTTGGCATCGCCGCGATTCCAGCCACCTTCAATACGGCGGTCTACATCGGTGATTTTGCCACGAAACACGAGAAAGCCGCCAACGGCTCGGCGCACCGCATCGACCGGATTGGCTTCATCCAGACGCGCCCGCCGCACGGTTTTGCCGATTTCCTCTGCCAAGGTAATCGTGCCGTGAATCGCGGCCTGCTTGAGTTGCCTGACCGTCGCCGAGTAGAGGGCAATCATGCCTTCTGCGCCCATGTGAACCACACAGGAGCGGGCAAATGTTTCCACCCATTGATTGCTGATAGTATCCATTAGCAGGATGTTGCCGCGTTCGTCCGACATGGCGAAGGGGCTGGCGGTGATGCCGTGCGCGGTGAAGGTGGTCATCTGAATTTCGGGAAAGGCGCGTCCCATGCCGTCACAATCGACCATCGGAATGCCCAGACGCGCCGCGACATAAATCGGCATAATCGAATTGAGCCCGCCAGCTTCAATGCTCATGGTGCCGCGCGGTGTGCGCCCGGAATACTTGCCGAGCGCCTGAAAAGCGCGAATCATATCATCACCGGCCGGCAGCTTTTCGACAATGACGATAGGCGCACCCATGCCCGCCGCTGGAACAATCAAATCATCGTCATCGAGTTCATCCAGCGCATAAAGCTCGACCGGACCATACTGCCGAATTGCCTCGCGTGCCATCAGCTTGCCCACATAAGGGTCGCCGCCGCCACCCGTGCCTAGCACGGCTGCACCCAAGGCAATATCTTCGATATTTTCTTCATATAAAAGTCGCATCACGGCTCTCCGTAGATTTCTTCAACCGGTACATAATCGGTCTCATAGCCAAAACAAGCGGGCCCCACAAGTTCCAGCCCCTTCGGTGTGCGCCATTTGTCGGCGCAGGGGATGGCGATGATGGCGACCCGAAAGCCATAACGCAAGCCCTCCGTGGTGATTGGCTCGCCCGTATCGACATCCAAAACCGCCAGCAAGTCGGGGACCGTTACCTTGAACTCGCCATTGATGCGGGCGGCGAGATGCTCGTTTTGGAAGCTGAGTTGCAGGCTTTGTCCGGCATATTCATCAATACCCGCCATGAAGGCATCGCCTTTGGCAAAGCCGGCTTCGGTTCGGCGTTCGACATCACCAATTTTGCCTTTGAAAATCAGGAAGCCCCCAACCGCCTCACGAATGGTTTCGACGGGATTGTCTTCCTCCAGCCGAGCCCGACGAATCACCTTGCCGATTTCTTCCGCCAGCGTGATGGTGCCCGGGATGGCAGCCTGCTTGAGTTGTTCGGCGGTGGCGGCATAGAGCGCAATCATTGCCATCGCCCCCATATTCACCGTGACGCTGCGGGCAAAGGTCTCGGTCCAAAGATTGCTGATGGTTTCCATCAGGACGGTGTTGCCGCGCTCATCAGACATAGCGAAGGGCGTTGAGGAAATGCCGTGAATGGTATGGGTGACCATTTGCAGTTCGGGAAAGGCGCGTCCCATGCCGTCACAATCGACCATCGGGATTCGCAGACGGGCTGCCAGATAAATCGGCACGACTGAATTGAGCCCGCCAGCTTCAATGCTCATGGTGGCTTTGATGGGTTTGCCGATGTACCTGCCGACCGACTGAAAGGCGTTGACAATATCGCCGCCGTTTGGCATTTTCTCGACCATGACCGTCGGTGCGCCCATCATGGCGGTCGGCACAACCAAATCATCCTTATCAAGTTCGTCGAGGGTGTAGAGTTCAACCGGACCATACTCACGGATGGCTTGTCGTGCCATCAGCTTGCCGATGTAGGGGTCGCCACCGCCGCCGGTGCCCAGGACAGCAGCGCCCAGCGCCAGGTTTTCGAGGACTGCTTCGTCAATAAGCCGCATCTCATGCCTCCAACAGGTCGCCGACTGCCTTGACCATAATGCGGGTGGCGTTGCCCGGCAGATAGGCCAGCGGCACCTCTTCGACATCGACAATATCAATGCTGGCAGCCGCGGCGCCGGCATGGACCGCGCGGTCGGTGGCTTCCTGCTTCGCCTCATCAAGCGCTTCATCGCGGCTGAGTTCTGCCAGTGAGAAGATGCGGTCGCATTCGCCGCCGACTTGGGCAATGGCAGCGCCAATCGCATTGGCAACCGGAAAGTGCGCGGGTTTGATAATCTCGGACGCGCCTTCAATCTCACCGGTAACGAGGATGCTGCCACCGCCGACCACAATGACCGGGACAGCTGTCGCGCTGGTTTTCATGCGGTCAACTGCAATGGCAATCATCTCCATAATGTGTGCCTGCACCGCCTGGACGAAATCATTGCCCAGCTGGCTGACTGCGCTTTTATCGCCGATGTCTTCGCTGCCACCGGCAACAATCACATCCGTTGCCGTCAAAATATCGCCCCCAAAAACGAGCGCCTTTTCGGTCAGTTCATAACCGACGCTTTGCGGGCCCACTTTGAGCGGGTCGCTCGTGATAAGGCTGCCGCCGCCCAAGCCAATCGAGTAGGTATCGGGCATACGGAAGTTGGTGCGCACCCCGCCAATATCCACTGCCAGGGCCGCCACACGCGGGAAGCCATGCTGCAAGACCCCGATGTCAGTCGTCGTACCGCCAACATCGACCACAATCGCGTCTTTCAAGCCACTCAGGAAAGCCGCCCCGCGCATACTGTTGGTCGGGCCAGAGGCAAAGGTCAGCACCGGATATTCCTTGGCGAAGTCGGCGTTCATCAGCGTGCCGTCATTCTGACTGATGTAAAAGGGCGAGGTAATCTGTAGCTCGTCCAATGCCGCCTTGAACCCGTCCACCGTCCGCCCCGCGAGTTGGCGCAGGCAGGAGTTCATAATGGCGGCGTTTTCGCGTTCCAGCAAGCCAATGCGCCCGATTTCGCTGGACAGGGTGATGCTGGCATCGGGTATGACCGACTTGACAATCGCGGCGGCCTGTTCTTCAAAAGTTGAATTGACCGGCGAGAACACCGATGAAATAGCGATAGCTGTCAGACCGGCAGCTTTGATTTTTTCGGCAATGTCCCTGATTTCTTCGGGGTCAAAGGCAGAAATTTCGCGCCCGTCAAATTCATGCCCGCCGTGGGCCAGATAATCATTCCCGCCAACCAGTTCGCGTAAATCCTGTGGCCAATCCACCATCGGCGGCAAACAGACGGTAGCTGGCAAACCCAGACGAATGCAGGCGGTCGGCGTCAGGTGCTTGCGCTCGACCACCGCATTGGTAAAATGAGTCGTGCCAATCATCACGCCATCAATCCTGGCAGCATCTATCGCGGAGTCGTTGATGACGCCGCGCAAGGCAGCGGCAATCCCCTCCGATACATTCGCTGTGGTGGGTGTTTTGGTCGAACTGATGACCTGGGTGCCATCCATCAAGACAGCGTCGGTGTTCGTGCCACCGACATCAATTCCAATTCTCATCGTGTTTTCTCCTTAATGTGAAAAATAGCTCGCTTACTGCCAAATCTTCCGTCTTTATCGCTGCTGTTCCCTACTCTGCTGGCGGACAGCCAATCACCCCGCCGGGCAAAGGACGAAAAGGGACATCATAACCAAAGGCGGAGGGACCAACCGCCTTCAGCGCAGCTTCGGTTTTAAGTTGTTCAGGCGCAGGCACGGCAATCACCGCCACTCGCGTGCCATAGCGCAGCACTTCAGTTGTGACGGGTTCGCCTTCGTCCTCGGTGACCATGCAAATCAAATCAGGCGTTGTGACCAGCACCTCACCATTGAGATAGGCAATCAAAAATTCGTTCTGAAACTCGATTTTCAGGCGGTCGCTGCCCTTAAAACTCTGGATGAGAACCCCGCCGCGGGCAAAACCCTTGGTGGTGCGGCGGTTGACATCGACAATTTTGCCACGGAAGATGACCCGCCCGTCCAGCACATCCGCCGCCACCGTCGGCACATCCGACTTTTGTCGCTGCGCCGCCAGCGCTTGAACCCCCAAATGATGCGCCAGCGTCATCGTATAATGGACGCCCGACTGTTTGACTTGTCTGCCAGACATGATGGTGCTAACCAGTCCGGCGCGTGCGCCCATGCTGACGGCGATATTGCGAGCAACTTTTTCCGCCCAGAGGTCACTAATCGCCGCTGGAATGACCGCAGCATTGTCCGCCGCGTCAACCATGGCAAAGGGCGTTACGCGGGCGCTGCTGCCGAAGAGAAAGGATGACATCTGAATTTCGGGGAAGGCGCGTCCCATACTGTCACTGTCAATGGTCGGGATGCCCGCCTGCAAGCCGGCAATCAAGGGCTGCATCGAATTGGCGCCGCCGATTTCGGCAACCGCAATGGCGTCAAAGGGGCGCCCAATATGCTCTTCCAGCAGGCGCAAGGCACGCACCATCTCCGTGCCTTGCGGCAGTTTTTCGATGCTGACGGTCGGTGCGCCGATGTTGCCAGCCACACAAACCAAAGCATCGTCCGCCAGCTGCAAGGGGTCAAGCAAGGGTTGAGCGCCCTTTTCCCGCATGACCGCCGCCAGGTGCAAGCTGCCCAGATAGGGGTTGCCACCGCCGCCGGTGCCCAGGATGCCAGCGCCGATGACAATCGGGCGGATGTCATCCAGCGCGACTTGCTTTAACATCGAGCTGCTTCCCCTGGATGCAGGTGGCAGGCAACCTGATGTCCGCGCCCGGCGTCAATCAGTGGCGGCATTAGGGTATCACAAATATCGAGTTTGGCGGCATGACAGCGAGGCGCAAAGGGACAGCCCTGCTGAGGAGATGAATGCGACAAATCGCCCCGAATAATAATCTCTTCGCGCTGAATATCGGGGTCGGGTTCGGGGATGGCGGAGATAAGCGCCTGGGTATAGGGATGTTTGGGTTCTTCAAAGATGACTTCGGTCGGCGCGACTTCCACGATTTTGCCGAGATAGAGCAGCGCCACCTCATCGCACATATAACGCACAACACCCAGGTCATGGGATATAAACAGGTAAGTGAGCTTGAATTGGTCTTGCAGGTCTTGCAGCAGATTCAGGATTTGCGCCTGCACCGAGACATCCAGGGCGGAAGTAGGTTCGTCGAGGACAATCAGGCGCGGCTGAACCGCCAGGGCGCGGGCGATGCCAATGCGCTGCTGCTGCCCGCCGCTGAATTCATGGGGATAACGATAATAATGCTCTACCTTCAAGCCGACCACGTGCATGAGTTCCAAGACGCGGTCGCGTGCCTGATTGCCGCTTAACTTCTCGTGAATCCACAGCGGTTCGCCTATAATCTGCCCGACGGTCATCCGCCCGTTTAGAGAGGCGGCGGGAGATTGATAAATCATCTGTATCTGGCTGCGGAGGCGGCGCAAATCTCTGGCTTTGATATGGGTAATATCCTGCCCAGCATACAAAATCTGCCCGTCAGTGGGTTCGAGCAGGCGCAGGATGCACTTGCCGATGGTGGTCTTGCCCGAGCCCGATTCCCCCACCAGCCCCAGTGTCTTGCCTTCTGGCAGCGTGAAGCTGACATCATCGACCGCGCGGAAATCTGCCACACGGCGATTGAGCAGCCCCCCACGAAGCGGAAAATACTTTTTGAGGTGGTTAATTTCCAGGAGATGGCTTTTTTCGCTCATGCCTCATCCTCATAAAGAAAGCAGGATGCAGTATGCCCGACGCCGATTCGGCTGACTGGAGGAACTTTTTGGCGGCAGACCTCCATGACATGCTCGCAGCGCGGGTGAAAGCGGCAGCCCGCGGGCGGGTTAATCAGGTTGGGAATCACGCCAGGGATGCCGACCAGTCCGCTGCGGCTGGTGTTATTTCGCGGCACGGCATTGATTAAGCCGCGGGTGTAGGGATGCTTGGGGTTTTTGAACAGGTCGCGCACCGGGGATTCTTCGATGACGCGCCCGGAATACATGACCGCAACCCGTTCGCAGGTGCGAGCCACCACACCGAGATTGTGGGTAATCAGCAGCACAGTCAAGCCAAGCTGCTGCACCAGCGAGCGAATCAGGCGCAGAATCTGCGCTTGAATGGTGACATCCAGGGCGGTCGTTGGCTCATCGGCAATCAGCAAATCTGGATCGCCAGCCAGCGCCATGGCAATCAAGACCCGTTGCCGCATCCCGCCACTGAATTGATGCGGATATTCATAGATGCGTCTGTCGCCATCTGGAATGCCGGTCAAGCGCATGAGTTCGACGGCGCGTTCGTGCGCCTTCTGACGCATTTGTCGCACCGATGGCACAAAGCCACGCCAACGCCCAGGCACCTTTTGCCCCTGCGCTTGCTGATACAAGACCGCATCCACCAATTGCTCGCGGATGGTAAAAAGCGGATTCAGATTGGTAGCCGGATCCTGGAAAATCATGCCCAGATGACGGGCACGAAAGGTCTCCATTTCACTTTCGGATTTGGAGAGAATATCCTCCCCGTCAAAAGTAATCCGACCGGCGGTGATTTTGCCCGGTGGCATGGGAATCAGGCGGGCGACCGACAAGGCGGTCATGGATTTGCCGCAGCCCGTTTCGCCAACCAGCCCCAGCACATCACCGCGCTTCATCTTCAGGTTGACACCGGCAAGCACCTTGACCACCCCGTCATAGGTATGAAATTCAAGCTGCAAGCCTTCAATGTTGAGCAATTCTGACATACTTGTCCTTGTTGGTTCGACTCATGTGCCGCTGCGGGCTATCGCCGTGCGCGGGGATCAAGGACATCCCGCAGACCGTCGCCGATTAAGTTCCAGCTAAAGACCATCAGCCAGATTGCCAGCCCGGGGAAGGTGGCAATCCACCATTCATCGGGGAAGAAACGGCGCCCATCGTTAATCATCGCCCCCCATTCAGGTGTTGGCGGCTGTGCGCCCAAGCCGATAAAACCAAGCGCCGCGGCAGTCAAAACAGCGAAGCCAAAGTCGGTTGTCATTTTGATAATGATGGGCGAGACCGCGTTGGGCAAAATATGGCGGAAGATGATGCGCGGATGTCCCGCGCCAATGCCATACGCGGCTTCGACAAAGGGTTCTTCGCGCAATGACAAGACCAAACTGCGGGTCAAACGGGCGAAACCCGGCCACCATACCAGCGAAATGCCAATCATCGTATTGATGATGCCCTTGCCCAGCGCCGCCGAAATTGCAATCGCCAGCACCAAAGGCGGCACGGTCAGGAAAATATCGGTGATGCGCATGAGAATATCATCCACCCAGCCGCCGGCATAACCGGCAACCGCCCCGATGGTGACGCCAATGCTTGTCGCCAGCAGGATAATCACCGCGCCAACCTGCAATGCCAGGCCGGTGCCGATGACGACGCGGCTGAAAATGTCACGCCCGACCTTGTCCGTGCCAAAGACATAGTCGGCGCTAGGTGGCAGCAGCCGTTCGGTAACACGGGTTTTGCCAGTGGCATCTTCGGGGAATGGCGCGATGAGCGGCGCAAAGATGGCGACCAGGATAATAAAAATCAGCATCATCAGCCCGACCATCGAAAGACGATTCGAGCGAAAACGATACACGCCGCGGGCGAGGTTCTCCCAGCGAGCCGAGCGTGCGCCGCCGGCGAATAATTTGCGTTTGGGCTTGGGCGACTCAGCCATAACGAATCCTCGGATCCAGGATGCCATAAACGATATCGGTCAGGATATTGACCAAGCTGAATACAACGCCATATAAAATAGTGATGCCCATAATCGGCTGAAAATCCAAGCTAAGGGAAGCGTGGACAGCATATAACCCCAGCCCGGGCCAGTCAAAAATCGTCTCAATCAGGATCGCGCCCGCCATCAGCCAGCCGAAGTTCAGTGAAATCACGGTAAGCGTGGCGATAAAGGCATTGCGCAAGACATATTTGGAGATGATGATGCGATAGGGAATCCCGATGGCGCGTTCCATGCGCACAAAGTCTTTTTCCAGCGCCTCGACCATGCTGGCGCGGGTGATGCGGGTGATGCTGGCAAAGGCGCTGAAGGACAGCACCAGCGCGGGAATAAAAATATGCCTGAATGAAATGAGGAAGGTCTCAAAATCAAGTTGAATCAGACTGTCAATCAGGAAAAGACCAGTCGTGGCGGGCGGCGGCGAGGTTAGCACCGGCAAACGTTTGCCAATCGGAAACAGACCCAAATCGCGCCCGAACCAGGTCTGGAAAATCATCGCCAGCCAAAAAGCGGGGAAGCTCACAAAAAACAGGGACAGGATGCGGGCGACATGATCCGGAATCCGATTGCGATACATAGCTGAAATCACACCCGCAGGCACGCCCAGCAGCGTGGCGAATATGACCGCGACAGTCGTCAGTTCCAGGGTGGCCGGGAAGAAGGCCCGCAAGTCGCCAATCACATCGCGGCGGGTATAGAGGGATTGCCCCCAATCGCCACGAAACAAGCCGCCCATATAATTGACATATTGCAAGGGAAGTGGCTGGTCGAGACCAAATTCGCGCCGCAGCGCTTCCTTGATTTCCTCCGTTGCCTGTGGGCCGGCTGCCAAACCAACTGGATCGCCGGGGACAATGCGGGCAATCGAAAAGGTCAGCAGGCTGAGACCGATGAGCGTGGGGATAATCAGAATAATGCGGCGAAACAGATAATAACGAATGTTCATAGAAAAAAATTCAGGTTAATCAAATCATGCGATGCTGGACACAAGCAAGGGTGGACAAACTCGCCACCCCTGCTGCATTTCGATATGGGCTTGCTTGCCTAGCAGCCTTCCAGCCACAAATCCTGGAACAGCGCGGTGAGCGGATACATGGGCGAATAGACAAAGCCCTTGACACAGGTATTGAGCGCCAGGCTGCTGTCTTCGGTGTACATCCAGACCGAGGGCTGCTCGGCGGCGATCAGTTCTTGCGCTTCGGTGTACATGACTTGACGTTCGTCGGCATCCAAAATCACGCGGGCGGTATCCAGCAGTTCATTCACCCGTTCATTCTGATAGAAGCTGCAAGAATTGAAGCTGCCCCATTGATCAGAGTGATACTGATTGTAGAGATGGGCATCGGGGTCGAGGTAGGCCGGCTGGGTGTAGATATTGATGATGTCGGGGCCGGTTTCCGGCGAACCGCAACTGGCGACCATATCGGGCCACAACATGGGAATCATATTCAGTTCGATATTCAATTCCGCCAGCCCTTCCAACAAAATCAAGCCAGGGATTTCTTCACGCGGGAAATCGGTGACATAGACATAATCCAAGGTGATGCCACCATCGGGCCACGAGGTCATTGCCAGGTATTCGCGTGCCTTGTCCAGGTCATAAGTTGGATAGTCCAGCCCTTCGACATAGCCCGGGAAGTTTGCCGATGTTGGACCGGGCAGGATGGTGATTTTGACATCCTGTGCTGCCACCATGGCTTCATAGTTCATGGCATGGGCAACAGCCTTGCGCAGGTTGAGGTCGCTGGTGTATTCGCCCTGATTGTTCATCTTGAGCGTGTTGGTGAAGAAGCCACTATGTTCTTTCCAGACATAATCATCCGATTCGATGATTTTCTCTTTGTCGCTGGCGGCGACGGTATCGGCAATTTGGGTCTCGCCCGCCAGCAGGGAGTTTAACTGGGTGGAAGGGTCACGCTGGATAATCCAGATGAAGCCGTCGAGGTGATCTTCGCCAGTCCAGCCAGCCCAATAATCATCCACAGCGATAAACTCATACAGGTTGCCGATTTCCCAGCGCCCCTGCATGAAGGGTCCGGAACCGGCGGCATTCTCTTTCAGGAAGCTCTGCCCCATGTCATCTCCCAGATTCGCCTCGACAATCGCTGGATTGACGACGAACAGTTGCAGCAAAGTGCCGATGAAGGAGGCAAAGGGCTGCGTCAGGGTGAATTGAACCGTGTAGTCGTCGATTGCCTGTGCTGAATTTTCATCGGTGATGGTCTCCCAACGATAGGTCGGCGGACCTGAGATGGCCATCATGCGATTGAAGCTGTAGACGACCGCATCGGCAGTAACCGGACTGCCATCATGGAAGACGGCATTCTCGACCAGCTTGAAAGTCCAGACGGTGGCATCATCATTGACTTCCCAGCTTTCGACCAGATGGGGTTCAATGTCAGCCCCACGATAAATGAACAGGGCATCATAGAGGCTGCGCAGCGCGGCATTGATGGAATAGTTTTCGCCCGTCGCCGGGTCGATATTATCAATATCCTGATTGCCACCATACAGCAGAATAGCGTCCTGTGCCAAGCCCGTCAAAGATGTGACCAGCAGCAATGTCAGCACAAGACTAAAAATTAGCAGACGTTTGAACATATTATCCTCCAGTAGCGTATAAGTTTTTGAAACAGTCATTGATTCACAGCGTCATTTTATTCGCTTTCATCTTATAGCGCAAGTTTGTCTGGCTGCGTCAACCTGCATCGCTTTCAAGACATGGGGTCAGCAGCTTCAAGTCCAAGCGCCTGGATGGCAGCATTAAAGGCACGTACCTTCTCGTCCAGCGCCGTCTTGACATGCTCGATATGCCCCTCAAGTTCGGCAGATAGCTGCTGCATGACCTCATGTGCCTGCCGCGGCGGGGCATAATCGGCGCTGTCAACCGATTCAAACAGGGCGCTGAATTTCTCATGCAATCCGCTGGGATAAAGCTGTGACTCGGTTTTGCCGATGTTAATCAGCATCGGCAAAAGGTCATCGACTTCAGCCGAGATGACATCAGCCGCTGCGCTTGCAGTCGGATTATCAGTGCGCGTCGTCCACGCCCGCAGCTGATGCTTGAGCGCCACCAGCCGGTTGATGAGTTCATTATTCTGCGAGAGACGGTCCCGAATTTTCAGCAGCATGGACAACTGATGCTCGAAGGCCGCCTTGCTAACCTCAAGGCGCGGGTCGGCATGCACCTCGAAGTTTTGGCTGAAGGTTTCGCCATTGAGGACAAGTTCGGCAAGGTATTGACCTGGCACGACCATAGGACCATCAGGACGTTCCCATGAAGCCAAGCTGTCGACGACATCCACCGCGCCCGGAAAACGGAGATTCCAGTAAAAACGATTGAGTCCGACTGTGGCTGTCAAGGGAAAGGAACGGATAAGGTCGCCAGTGTGACTGCGAATGTTCAGAACGACAGGCTGACTGGGCTGCTCCGCAAGGTGATAATGAAACACGATGCCCGAACGCGGATTCTGCCCGGCATCCAGGAATTGCGGCACATCGGAGTCGTCGGCGCTTAGCGCTGCCACACTTGTGCCAACTCGCCCATAATTGACTGCGCTGCTCGTGTTTTTGCCATCCCCGCTGCCAAACCCTCCATACTCGCGCATCCGCACTTTGGGCGCCGGGTGAAACAAATATGCCTGCTGCGGATTGAGGTTATCCTGAACCTGATGCAAGGGCGACAAGTCATCCAAAATCCAGAAAGAGCGTCCGTGAGTCGCCACAACCAGGTCGCAGTTCTTGATGACCAAATCATAAATCGGGCAAATCGGCAGATTGCCGCCCATCGGCTGCCAATGCTCGCCATCGTCAAAGGAGATGTACAAACCGGTTTCCGTCCCAGCATAGAGCAAGCCACGCCGATTAGGGTCTTCACGGATAACCCGCGTGAACTCGTCATCGGGAATGCCATGGGTGATGGCTGTCCAGGTCTGTCCGTAATCATGGGTCTTATACAGATAGGGACGGGTGTCGTCAAGTTTGTAGCGGGTAGCGGCAATGTAAGCGGCAGCGGGTTCATGCGGCGACGGGTCGATAATGCTGATGAGCGCCCATTCGGGCAGTTCGGGTGGCGTGACCTCCTGCCACTCGCGCCCGCCGTCCCTTGAGAGATGCACCAGCCCATCATCTGTGCCAGCCCAGAGCAAGCCTGGCTCATGCCGCGACTCTGCTAGAGCAAAAATCGTGCAATAGACCTCGGCGCCAGTATTGTCCAGGGTAATGGGGCCGCCAGATGCCTTGAGCTTGTCAGGGTCGTTGCGCGTCAGGTCGGGGCTGATGGCCTCGAAGCTGGCGCCGAGGTCAGTCGAGCAATGCAGGTAATTGCTGGCGACATAGAGCAGGTTGGGGTTATGCTGCGAAAACATAATCGGGAATGTCCACTGAAAGCGATATTTTAGCCCCTCACTCCCGACACCCCAGCCATAGAGTTCGGGCCAAACAGTGATGTTCCATACCTGTCGGGTTCGATGATTGTAGAGCGTCATAATATCGTTGTAGGCGTGCTGTCCGGCCGGACCGGAAGCAACAACAATCGCTGGATCGTCTGGCTTGATGGCGATGTAACCGCTTTCGCCGCCGCCCGGCGCATACCAGTCCCGTTCGTGAATCGCCCCATCTGCCGTTGCGCTGGGGATGCTGATGGCGGTATTGTCCTGCTGCGAACCATAGACGCGGTAAGGGAACTGGTCGTCGGTGCAGACATGATACAGCTGTGCCGTGGGCTGATTGTAGATGGATGACCAACTCATGCCTCCGTTAAAGGATACGCAAGCTCCGCCATCGTTGCCTTCAATCATGCGCTGGCTGTCTTGCGGGTCAATCCAAAGGGCGTGGTCGTCGCCATGAGGCGTTGGGATGCGGTCAAAAGACTTGCCGCCGTCAATGGACTTCCAAAGGCTGTAATTCTGAATCCAGACGGTGTCTGGGTCTTGGGTGTCAGCAGTAATGTGCATGTAATACCAGGGACGTGTGCGCAAGAGCGATTGTTCGCTGAGCCGAATCCAGGTCTCCCCATAATCATCCGAACGAAAGACCGCGCCATCCTCCGCTTCAATCACTGACCAGACCCGTCCCGCTTTTGCTGGCGAGGCGGCAACACCTATCTTCCCCAGCAAGCCAGTGGGCAGCCCCGGCCTGCGTGAGATTTCTTGCCAGGATTCACCGCCATCCATGCTGCGCCAAAGACCGCATTCCGTCCCCCCGCTCTCAAGTTTATGGGGATAGCGCTGTGCCTGCCAGATGGCGGCGTAGAGGATGCGCGGATTGTTGACATCCATGGAAACATCATGCGAGCCAGCCCGGTCGCTCTTGTAAAGCACCCGCGCCCAGGTGCTGCCCCCATCCAGCGAACGGAAGACGCCTCGCTCACTGTTAGGGCCAAAAGCATGACCCAAAGCCGCGACATAAACGATGTCGGGGTTGTGCGGATGTATCTGAATTTTGCCAATATGGCGGGTATCTGTCAGGCCCATGTGCCGCCAATTCAAGCCGCCATCAGTCGATTTATAGATGCCGTCCCCGTGTGATACATTGCCGCGAATCGAAGTCTCGCCTGTTCCCGCATAGATTACATTGGGGTCGGATGCCGAGACCGCCAGAGCGCCCACGGCCGCTGTGTTGAAAAAGCCATCCGAGACATTGCGCCAGTATTGACCGCCATCGGTGGTTTTCCAGACGCCGCCAGCACAAGCGCCAAAGTAGAAGATCATCGGGTTCGAGACATCGCCAGCGACAGCGACAACGCGCCCGCCACGATGGGGCCCGATGCAGCGCCATTCCAGATTATCGAGCAGCTGCTGTCGGATTTCCTGCGTTTGGGTTGAAGAAGATTCGCTCATATCCCTGAACTTTCCTGTATGTGATAGGTCTTGTTATCGCCATAACACTGTCGATATTTATCGCGCTATTTCACGCCCATTTCAAACAAGCGATTGAGGAAGGCGAAAATATCGACTTGCTCCTCAATCATTTTGGCGGTGGGTTTGCCCATGCCATGCCCGGCTTTGGTTTCAATTCGCAGCAGAATAACATTATTGCTTTCATCAGCCGCTTGCAAAGCAGCGGCGAACTTTTTGGAGTGCATGGGAACAACGCGGTCATCATGGTCGGCCGTCAGTATCAGCAAAGGCGGATATTTCTGCCCGGCTTGGATATTATGCAAAGGTGAGTATTCAAACAGAAAACGGAAATTGTCTTCGCTGCTGTTGGCATCGCCATATTCCGAAGTCCAATAGCGCCCTGCGGTAAAATGCTGAAAACGCAGCATATCAATGACAGGGACATGGCACAAGACAGCGCCATACAAATCGGGGCGCTGCACCATGCAGGCTGCGACCAGCAAGCCGCCGTTGCTGCCTCCTTTTATCGCCAGTTTTCTGCTGGAGGTGTATTGATTCTCGATAAGCCATTCCGCCGCCGCTATGAAATCATCGAAAGTATTCTGCTTCTTGTCCATCATCCCGTTAAGATGCCACGCTTCCCCATATTCACCGCCGCCACGCAGGTTGGCAACCGCCCAAATGCCCCCGTTTTCCAGCCAGACCGGCAGCCAGCTGCTATACGCGGGCGAGAGGCTGATGTCATAACCGCCATAACCATAGAGAATGGTGGGGTTATCGCCATGGCGTTCCAGGCTCTTTTTGGCAGTAATGAACATCGAGACAGTCGTGCCGTCTTTCGATGGATAGAAAACCTGGGTGGTTTCATAATCATCGGGGTCAAAGGAGGGTGCGGTCACTTCAAAAAAGGAGACGGTTTCACCGGTCGCAAAATCATATTGCAAAATGGACAAGGGATGCAAAAACGACATGAATGGAATGAACATACGGGTATCATCAGGCAAGCCATAAGCACCAGCGAAAAAAGCGGTTGAACCCATGGCAGGCAGTGGCACATCGCGCAGGTATTCCCCGTCTTTGCTGAAAATCCTGACAATATGGTGAGCGTGGTGCATGTAAGTTACCACAAACTGCTGATTGATGATGGCAACCCCGGCAATCGCATCGGCGGCCTCGGGAATGACATCACGCCAATTCTCGATTTCAGGCTGGCTGACATCAATCGCTACCACCCGCTTGTTGGGTGAATTTTTCGTGGTTTCAATATAAAAGGTAGCGCCGTCATTGCCCACAAAATGATAAGCTGCATCCAGTTCATCAAAGAGGCGCACAAAATCGTCCTCGCTGTCAATTGCCTTGTAATACATTCGGTTGAAGATAAAAGAATCGCCACTGATATTGAGAATGAGATAACGGTCATCATCGCTGACCGTTGCCCAGATGGTGATGCCCTTGAGTTCGGGATGCTCATAAATCATCACATCGTCAGATTGCGGTCTTCCCAGCACGTGAAAATATAATTGATGTGCAACCTGCTGATTGGCGCTGCCTTCATCTGGCGCGGTTTCAGGGAAGCGGCTGTAATAAAAGCCAGAGCCATCCTTGCGCCAGGCGGCCGAAGAAAATTTGATGTTTTCGAGCGTATCATCCAGGTCTTGCCCGGTCGCCACATCACGGACTTTGAAGGTGCGCCAATCCAGCCCGCTCTCCGAGAGCGCATACATCAGATAGCGTCCGTCTGCTGTCGGCTGCCAATCGACCATGGCCACCGTGCCATCATCGCTGAGGGCGTTGGGGTCAATCAAAATTCGTGGTTCGCCATCGCCTTCCTGAACATAGAGGATTGGCTGTGCCTGCAAACCATCGTTCCGTGTGAAAAAGAGATGGCTGCCCCGTTGACGCGGGACGCCATATTTTGGATAATTCCAGACCTCTTTCAGTCGCTGCTCAAAAGCCTCACGACCTGCCAAGGTCGAAAGCATTTCGTCTGCGAAGTCGTGCTGTGTCTGCGTCCATTCCAGCACATCGGGATGGTTGGCATCTTCCAGCCAGCGATAGGGGTCAGGGACAGTTGTCCCAAAAAAATCATCCGCCACAGCTACAGTCCGTGTTTTTGGATAGCTCAATTTGCCAAACATCAGACATTCCTTTTGAATGAGCCCGTGTCGAGTAAATGGTTATTATAAACGAAACACAAACTTTTATCTACTTGTTCTATTCGATAGCCCGATGGCGGCAATATAGTAAGGTATTGTGCCTGATTCGACAGATATGCGGACCTGTGTTAAATTTCTCCTAAGCGTGTCGAGAGGTTGTTGGAGAGGCGGGCATGGAGCAATCGAAGCGCTTTAATTTATTGTCCAAACGCAACATCAACAAAGAGACCTTCGTCGAGCCGTGGGCTGAAGCCGGCTTGATTGTCGTTGACAGCCCCTATGACCCGCAGCCTTCCATTCAGCTTGAGGCGGGACAAGTGCTGGAACTGGATGGCAAGGCGCGGGCGGAGTTTGATGCGATTGACCTGTTCATCGTCTCTCATACCCTGAATCTGGAGGTGGCAGAAGAAGCGATGGCGATGCCTTCGCAGCAGATTGCGCGGATGCTGGCAGATATTAACGTGCCGCGTGCCGAAATCGCCCGCCTGATTGGCGGCTGCACCCCGGCAAAACTTACCGATATTGTCCGACACATGAATGTGCTGGAAATGATGATGGGCTTGGCAAAGATGCGCGTGCGGCGCGTGCCTGCCAATCAGGCGCATGTGACCAACTGGCGCGAACATCCGGCGCTGCTGGCGGCGGATGCGGCTGAAGCGGCTTTGCGCGGCTTTGCCGAAGTCGAAACAACGGTGCGGGTGGCACGCTTTGCCCCCTTGAACGCGCTAGCGATTCTGGTTGGCACGCAAACCGGGCGCGGGGGTGTCCTGACGCAGTGTTCGGTTGAGGAAGCGCTGGGTTTGCAGCTGGCGATGAAAGGGCTGACCACTTATGCCGAAACCCTGTCGGTTTATGGCACCGAGATGACCTTTGTGGATGGCGACGATACGCCTTGGTCAAAATCCTTTCTGGCATCCGTCTATGCCTCGCGCGGCGTGAAAATCCGCTTTACTTCCGGCACTGGCTCAGAGGCCTTGATGGGACGCGCCGAGGGTAAATCAATGCTTTACCTCGAAGCACGCTGCCTGCTGGTGGTGAAGGGCGCTGGCAGCCAAGGGGTGCAAAATGGCTCGATTTCATGTATTGCTCTGCCCGAGGCGCTGCCCGGCGGGGTGCGGGCGGTACTGGCGGAAAACCTGCTGGCGGCGATGTTAGGCCTGGAAGTGGCATCGGGCAACGATGCGCTGGCATCCCATTCGAGCATCCGCAAGACGGCAAAGCTGATGCTCCAGTTTATCCCCGGCACCGACTTTATTTTCTCCGGTTACAGCGCGATTCCCAAGCGTGACAATTTGTTTGGCGGTGGCAACTTTGATGCCGAAGACTTTGACGATTATAATGTGCTGCAACGCGATATGCAGATTGACGGAGGAGTCAAGCCGATTCGGGAAGATGAGGCGCTAGGCATTCGGCGTAAAGCCGCCAAAGCCATTCAAGCTGTTTATCGTGAACTGTGCCTGCCAGACATCGGCGACGAAGAAGTCCATGCAGCCACGATAGCACATAGCAGTGATGACATGCCCCCACGCGATATTGTACCTGATTTGCAGGCGGCCGATGACTTTATGGCGAGCGATGCGGATTTTGTCAGCGTCATCCGCGCCTTGCAGCAGAGCGGTTTTGAGGATGTGGCTGACAATATCCTGGAGATGGGGCGGCAGCGGATTGCCGCTGATTATTTGCAGCCAGCGGCGATATTTGACAAGAACTTCAAGGTGAAGAGCGCTATCAACGACCCCAATGTGTATGTCGGCCCTGGCAGTGGCTATCGTCCGGCAGGGCAGCGCTGGCAGGAGATGCAGGAGATTCCACAGGCAAAATCGCCAGGCGGATTTATTGACGGACATCTGGGCGAGCCATTGTCGCGCCTGGTGGAAATCGGTCCCGCCGTGAAAGGCAGCCAGCATGAGGTGGTGCTGACGCTGGGACCGGCTTTTGGGCGCGTGATGACCCGGACGATTGGCGGCTTGGAACATGAAGAGGTACTCAAGGCGATTCTGCGCGGCATCGCCGCCGAGGGCATGGTGGCGCGGCTGATGCGGGTTTATCACAGTTCAGATTGCGCGGCGATTGCTTATGTCGGGGCGCGGCTGAGTGGCAGCGGCATCGCCATTGGCTTGCAGTCACGGGGTACAACTGTGATTCATCAAAAAAACCTCGCGCCACTCAACAATCTGGAATTGTTCCCGCAATCGCCCAGCCTGCGGCTGGAAACTTACCAGGCTATCGGGAGGAATGCCGCCCGTTATGCACAGGGCAAAGCCACCGTGCCGGTATCGGTCAAAATTGATAATGGAGCGCGTCTGCGTTTGATTGTGAAAACTGCCCTGCTGCATCGGCGCGAAACCGATGAAGTTCGGGCAGACCAAGTGCCGCTGGAATTGCGTTTTGATTGGGAGCCGGATGAATGACACAGTACCCCCTGCGAGAAAATGCCGCCGAAGATTTACGGGCCTTTAGCGGGCGCCCCCTGTCAGAAGTCGCCGCGGACGCCATTGCCAGTGGCAATCTGTCGGCAGACGACCTGCGACCTCATGCTCATACCTTGCGCCAGCAGGCACAGATTGCCGCCGATGCCGGCTATCCGCAGTTGGCAAGCAATTTTCGGCGGGCGGCTGAACTGACCGGCGTGCCGAATGACGAACTGCTGAAAATTTATGAGCTGCTGCGCCCGGAGCGTGCCACCTATGAAGAGCTTCAAGGCCTGGCAGATTATCTGGAGGCGAATTATGATGCCAGGGAAAACGCGGCCTTTATTCGGGAAGCGGCTGCGGTTTATCGCCAGCGAAAACTCTTGCGGCGCTGAAGGAGCCCGGCAATGAGCGAATCCAGCATGGAAGCGAATGTCAGCCGGCATTCACATCCGACCGAACTCAAAATTACCGATATGCGGATTGTTAATCTGAGAGGCTTGCCTTTTGATGCAACGCTGCTGCGGCTGGATACCAATCAGGGGATTAGCGGTTATGGCGAGGTGCGCGATGGCGCCAGCCCAAGTTATGCGCTGATGCTCAAGGCGCGGCTGATTGGCGAAAATCCCTGCAACATCGACAAAATCTTTCGCAAAATCAAGCAGTTCGGGCATCATGCCCGTCAAGGCGGCGGCGTTTCCGGCATCGAGATGGCGCTCTTTGATTTGGCGGGCAAGGCATACGGCGTCCCCGCCTATCAACTGGCGGGCGGCAAATTCCGTGACCGTGTCCTGATTTATTGCGATACCCCTTCCGAGCCCGAGGGGACGCTGATGGGTGAACGACTGAAAAAACGCATGGAGGCCGGCTTCAAGTTCCTGAAGATGGATATTGGCATTGATTTGCTGGACGGCATTGAAGGCGCGTTGAGTGCGCCGCCGAACATGCTGGCATCGCAGCATATCATGCACCCCTTCACCGGCATTCAAATTACCCCGATTGGCATCGAATATCTGGTGGATTATGTGCGTCAGGTGCGCGAGGTGATTGGTTATGAGATTCCGCTGGCCGCTGACCATTTTGGACATCTCAACCTCGAATCCTGCATTCGGCTGGGTCAAGCGCTGGATGCCTTCACGTTGGCTTGGTATGAGGATATGATTCCCTGGCAGCTGACCGAGCAATGGCTGCGGCTGAAGCAATCGGTACTGACCCCGGTTTGCACCGGCGAAGATATCTATCTTAAAGAAGGATTCATGCCCTTGCTTGAATCAAGGGCGGTATCCGTGATTCATCCCGACCTTGCCACAGCCGGCGGCATTATGGAAACCAAGAAAATAGGCGATTTGGCGCAGGATGACGGGATTGCGATGGCGATGCACTTTGCCGGCTCGCCCATCTCCTTCCTCGCCAATATCCACTGTGCCGCCGCCACCGAGAACTTTTATGTGCTGGAGAACCATTCAGTTGACCTGCCCTGGTGGGACGACTTGATAGATGGCATCGACAAGCCCTTGATTGTCGATGGCTTTGCCGCCGTCCCCGAAGCGCCTGGACTGGGCTTTGGTGAGCTTAACGAGGAGGCCATTCGTGAACGGATGGATGAAACCCGCGGCGGCGGCTATTTTGAGCCATCGACAGCCTGGGACAGCGAGCGCTCGCGCGACAGGTTGTGGAGCTAGACACATGAAAATTGAGGAGATGCGCATCACACCGATAGCCGTAGCCAACCCGCCCCTGCTGAATGCTGCCCACGCGCTGGTAATGAACCCATCTAGGAAACCAAGCCTATGAAAATTACGGATGTGCAAGCCTGTGTCATTGGCAGGCAGGAACCAGACAGCGGCGGCAGCGTTTGGACGTTTGTGCGGATTTATACCGATGAAGGCATTGTCGGCACAGGCGAATGCAACTCTGGCGGCCCTGGCTTTTCCGGCTTTGCCACCAAACATGCCATCCTGGCGCTGAAAGACCTGCTGATTGGCGAAGACCCCTTTAACATCAATATGCTCTACGAGAAGCTGCGGCGGCGAGGGCGTTATGGCGGTGCCAGCACAGCGCCGCTTATCTTTGCGCTGACCGGTATCGACAATGCGCTCTATGATATTGTCGGCAAAGCGATGGGTGTTCCAGTTTATCAACTGCTGGGCGGAAAGTTCCGCGACCAGATTCGTTTATATGCCGATTGTCACTTTGGCGCGGACGAGAGCCCCTCATCCTTTGGCGACAAGGCGCTGGCAGCGGTCGACGAGGGCTTTGGCGCTGTCAAGTTTGATGTCGATCACACTGGCAAGGGGGAATTGGATGCCTTCAACTGGACGGTCGGCGCGGAGGAAATGACGCACATCATCAGTCTGATTGAAGGGCTGCGGCAGGCGATTGGCTTTGAGATTGACCTGGCGATTGACTGCCACGGACAATTCGACCTGCCCTCAGCGATTACCCTGGCGCGTGCTGTCGAACCCCTGCGCCTGATGTGGCTGGAAGAACCCGTGCCAGCCGAAAATGTTGACGCCCTGGCACAAGTCCGCGCGGCAACCAGCACCATCATTTGCACCGGCGAAAACCAATACACGCGCTTTCAATTTTTGGAACTGTTCCAAAAACAGGCCTGCGATGTGATTATGCCGGATTTGGCGAAAGCTGGCGGCATTGCCGAAGGCAAACGCATCGCTGATCTGGCGGATGCGCATTATATCCCGATTGCGCCGCATAATGTCTCTTCGCCGCACGGGATGATGGCAGCCTGTCATCTGCTAGCATCCGTGCCGAACTTCCTGCTCCTTGAGTTTCACGCCCGCTCCATTCCGTGGTGGAATGACTTGTGCGATGGCGACAAGCCCTTTGTGCAGGCCGGCTTGATGACCGTCTCGGAGCGTCCGGGCATTGGCGTCGAATTGAATGATGACTTTGCCAAATCGCTACTGTGGCAGGGCGACAGTTATTTTGATTAGGGCAC
Organism: Aggregatilineales bacterium; assembly: GCA_965214515.1. Taxonomy (GTDB): domain Bacteria; phylum Chloroflexota; class Anaerolineae; order Aggregatilineales; family Phototrophicaceae; genus UBA6055. Next base: position 496,038 of record OZ243955.1, on the reverse strand, counting down.
TTCACGCTTTTGTTTTATGATTTCCATCTTCTTTGACAAACTCACGGCTACACTCACACAAAGCGGGCTGGGCTTCATCGAACCCGACGGCCATTGAAGCGTTGGAAAATCAATGACAGGATGATAATCAAGCCATAGAAGAATTGGGTGAAGAAACCGGTCAAGCCGGCCGCAATCACACCGGTCTCGATAAAGGCGACAATCGAGGTGCCGACAGAGCCGCCAAATACCGTGCCGATGCCACCCCATGTCGGCGTTCCACCCACAAAGAGACCGGCAAGCACCGGCAACAATAAACCATCGCCGGTTGTAGGCCACCATACAAAGTTAATCATCACCGAAAAGATGCCTGCCAGCGCTGCACCGATGCCCGTAAATACAAACACCAGGGTACGTATCCGATTCACATCAATGCCCATCTCTGCTGCACTTTCCGGATTATCGCCAACACAATGAACACGGACGCCAAAGCTGTGTCGGTTGTACAGGAAAACACCCAATGCCGTAAATGCCAGCGCCCACAACATTTGATTCGGTATGCCCTGATTTCCGACGATTTTGATGGTGTCCTCAGCCAGCAAGCTATGGATGAATGTGCCGCGCAATTCAGGAATGGCGATAGAGAAGCCTTCAACGAGAATGTTGATGAGACCACGCAAAAAGAAATTCATGCCGAGTGTGGCGACCAGTGCTGACAAACCGATGCGCACGACAAGTATCCCGTTGATATACCCCAGCAGCGCTCCTACCACCAATGCCACCAGGATGCCAACAAAGGGATCGCCTCCCTGATCGACAATTGAGGCAAAAGCAAAGGACGACAGACCTACAACGGATGGAAACGACAGGTCAATCTCGCCAGCAGTGACCACAAACACCAGCGGCACCACGAGAAATATCGACACCGGCAGCACAATCATCACCGAACGATAGGTCTTGAATTGTGTAAAGACCTCGGTATTCGCCAAGGTGAATCCGATGAGCATGACAATCAGGAACAGGGTGGAGGTAATCGCACGGCGGTTTTTACGCGCCCATTTTATCCATGCACTGGCTTCATCACGACCTTTTTGCTTTTGAGAGGTCTCAAGTATCTTCTGTGTATCAATAGCCATGTGAATTCTCCTGAAAGAAATTTCGCTTTAGCCGCCAGCAGTATGTCCCAACTCTGCGATTTTTTGCATGTGTTTAATCAGGGCTTCGGCGGAGGCGATATTGGATTTATCTTCGGTCATCACCACTTTGCCCCGATCCAAAACCACAAACCGGTCGGCGATATCATAAACATGGTAGATATTGTGTCCGATAAAGATAATCGACCGCCCGCGGTCACGGACATTTTCGACAAAGCTAAATACTTTTGCCGTTTCAATCAGGGACAAGGCGGTGGTCGGTTCATCCAAAACAATCAAATCAGCGTCATAATACAAGGCACGCGCAATCGCTACGCCCTGTCGTTCGCCACCCGACAAGGTAGCCACCGGGGAATCCACATCAAAAACCTTTGAGGTAAAGCCGATATCGCGCATGAGGCGATTGGCTTCCTGATATTGTTTTTTAACATCAATGATGCCCAGCCAATTCTTGATTTCGCGCCCCATAAAGATGTTGCGGGTAATGGTCTGCTGCGGCGCCAAAGCACGATCCTGATAGACGGTTTCGATGCCGGCTTCACGCGATTTGGCGGCATTCCAGTTTTTGACTTCTTGTCCGCGCACGATAATTTGCCCGCTATCCGGCGGATGTACCCCCGACAGAATCTTGATGAGGGTGGATTTGCCAGCACCGTTATCGCCAATCAGCCCAACCACTTCGCCTGGCTTGACACCAAAGCTGATTCCGTCAACCGCATTCACACTGCCAAAGGATTTGATGACGCTTTTTAATTCAATCAGATAGTCGCTATTCATCTGGGTTCACGCTCTCTCACAGGAATAAAGAGGGCTGATATTTGAATCAGCCCCACTTTCGCATCATTCAAGTCAGGCTTGTTGGATTAACGATAACCAGCAACAGCGAGGTCACGCACTTGTTCAAAGTTGCTGACATCAATGAAGCCGGCGCCAGTATCGACATTCAATGGCGCAAGACCAAATTTGGCAGTCTGGCAAATGCTGAGAACGGGCAGATAACCCTGCAAGAAAGGTTGTTGATCGGAAGTTAGATGAATCCAGTCATCCTCGAACCCTTGCATAATGAATTCGTTGGTATCGAAGCCAATCGCCTTGACCTGCCCCGCCTCGAGACCGGCGGCTTCAAAGTAAGTCTGGGTATTGCCAAGCGTCTGCCCGCCCGAGAAAGCAACCAGCTTCACATCGGGGTTGTCGGTAATTGCGGCGACCATGGACGGAATACCGAGGTTCGGGTCAGCTGCCCAAGTGGGTGGGGAATCGACATGAATGACTTCGAGACCCGCCTCTTCGAGCCGTTCCCAGACACCCAATTCGCGCAAGGCACGTTCACGTTGCGCCAGGTTGGCAAGAACAATCACCTGATCACCAGCTTCAAGCTCAAATTGACGCAGCGCCTCTTCTGCCAACGCCCGACCCTGTGATGCCAATTGTGCGCCAACATAGCCACCTCCATAACGGGCGCGTACTTGATCGACATCAACGTTCTGGTACATCATAATGATGCCAGCTTCGGCAGCCTCGGCAGCCAGCGGCATAATGGCTTCGTTGCCGGGGTGTCCCATCATTGCGATTCCATCTGGCACTTGGGCTACGGCTTCACGCAGTTGCTGGGTCATCAACTCGCTATCCCAACCGGAGAAGACATATTCGACATTGGCACCCAAATCACGCTCTGCCGCGAGTGCGCCACGATAGACAATACCGGCGAAAGCATCCCCCTCGGTGCCACCAGCGAAGAAACGAATGGTCACACCTTCACACCAATGCGCCCGATCAATATCAAGAGAATCTTGAGCCAGGCTTGGCGTGACAAGCACGGCGAGAAAAACGCAGACGATAGAGAGAATTGCGATATGACGAAGTTTGTTGAAAAACATGCTGACCTCCAATGAAAGTAGAAAACAAATTTACCTTATGGATACTTGTGTAACGAAGAAGAGTTTAGCGTCTTTGCCGAGGATTGCTAACTTGTCGGCAAGGGGTTTAAGTGGAAACTATCCAATCCCAAAAACACGCCCACAATCTGTGAGCGTGTTTGTCGACTAAACTCGCTGTTTCAGGCTATTCGCCGCCGGGCCGCAGCATCACCTCGACAGGTTCCCAGTCGGCGCCAGTGAGGTCGATGCCTTCCATGCCCATGCTTAGCGCATCCAGCGCCGCCTGTGCCAGGTCGGTGCGGTAGGCATCCATGCCTGGCTCTTCACTGATGACCTGCCCTTCGATGGCAACTGCAACCGTCTGCGCCCACAGGTCTGCGTCCATGATGCCAATCCCCTCAGGCGAGGGCCAAATTAACTTGCTGATTTCATTCAACTGCCAGGTTTGATGGCTTTCGCCCAAGGTCGAGCCGTTATCCAGGACGATTTCAACACATTCATCCGGATTGTCCCGGCAATAAATCCAGCCACGGAAACTGGCTTTGAGGAAAGCGACAGCGAGGTCTTCGTTGCCTTCTTCTGCCAGCCAATCGGCATTGACAAAGACATGGTCTTGCAACATCGCCGTGCCGACATCATTGAAGTCAATGACGTTCAGGTCTTCGGGCTGATACAGCTCGCCCGTATCCGGATTGACCTGTTCCAATACCTGGGCATATTCGTTGTAAGTCATCGCCTCGGCAGCATCCACCTCTCCATTAAGAAGCAGCGACATATCAAAGGGCTGCTGAACGATGGTTACATCATCAACGTTGTTGGGGTCGATGCCAACTGCACGCATGGCGGCAAAGAGTTCGTGTTCGTTGCCAAATCCCCAAGTACCGATGCGCATCCCCCGAAAATCCTCAACCGATTCGATGCCCGTATCCACAAAAGATACTTCCAGGGTCCCACTGCGTTGGAAAACCTGAGCGATATTCACCAGATTCACCCCGCGCTCGTTGGATTCCAGCACTTTTGGCACCCATGCCAGCCCAAATTCGGCGCCACCCGAGGCAACTACCTGCTGCGGCACGATTTCGACAGCCCCTTCAAGGATGGTGACATCCAGGCCTTCCTCTTCATAAAACCCAAGGTCATGGGCAGCAAAATAACCGGCAAACTGGGATTGCGCCACCCACTGCAACTGTAATTTTATCGGCGTCAAGTGGCCATCTGCTGTCGCAACGGTCACTCCCAAAAGCAGAACAAAGACAACAAGTAAACCAAGTAATTTACGCATAATGCAAAACACCTCCATGAACTTTGGCTAAATTATCCTTCACGCTGGACTGGATTATACCCGATGCGCCCCGCCATGTAAACCAAGAGACGCATTCAGACCGACCAGTGCCAGATTTGGTCCCATGCTTCTATCCAACTTTCGGCGCGGCTGATGACCTGGTGCGCGTCATAGTCCAGCTCGAGCCCAGGTCGCCCGCGGAAATCTTCCAGCATCTCCGCTTTGGTAATCTCGGCAGTAATGGTGACGGGTGATGTCGGCACATAAGGCAGGACCGCATCGAGATTTTGCAGCGCTTGATAAGCACCCGCTTCAATCATTTCGCGGGCGCGGACTGGCGGAATCTGACGGGCGGAATAACGCGACAAGCCCCGCTTGACCGCGACAGTCGTCAGCCCATCACCAAGCAGCGCAGTCGCTTCTCGGCAGACGGCTTCATCGCCAGTCATCAGCAGCACTGGACAGCCATAATGCCCACAGAGCGCCGCGTTCACCGCTATCTCGCCGACCAGTTCGCCGTTGAACCACAGATTATGCCATTTCACGCTGGTGATAGTATGGCTCAAGACACCGTCGGGCGTGTGTGCGCGGGCATGGTAGCCAACCATCAGGCAGGCATCAGCGCCCTGCTCCAGCAACTCCGTATAGCGCGTCCAGGGATGATGTGCCACCCACTCGCAGGCGGGGTCGAGCATTTCGGGTATCAAAGAATTGTAGCGCCAATCGCCGCCGGCATTATGCCCGTCCACCACGACAATTTCGTCCGCGCCCGCCCGTTTTGCGCCGCGCACGGCCGCATTGACCTCGGCTGTGTACAGCCTGCGCCCTTCGTCGTACATCGGTTTGCCACCGCCGACACGCCCCCAGGTAACGATGCCGCTAACGCCTTCCATATCGGTCATAATGAGGATTTTCATAATGCAGTCCTTTTACTCGCTTATGCTATCCAGTGATATTGCCACAAAGCGAAATGCCCCTGCAACTTCTCGGGCTGAATCATCCCGCTTCCCGAAACGATACATGCCAGGGCATCAGACGCCGTTCCAGCAGCAGCACCAGCAGATACAAGGAAATGCCCATCAAGGATGCCATGATGATGGCTGTCCAGGCCTTGGCAAAATCAAATGCCGAGGCTTCCTGGGTGATATAGACGCCCAGGGTGGCGCGTGGCCCGCCGAAGAACTCCGCCACGACCGCCCCAATCAGGCTGAGTGCGCTGGCAACTCGCAGGGCGCTGAAGATATAGGGCAAGGCGTTGGGAATCCGCAGGCTGAACATGACTTTGAAGGGTTTGGCGGCATACGAGCGCATCAATTCCAGCTGTTGGGCATCTACCAGGGTCAGACCGCGCACGGTGTTAATCATGGTCGGGAAGAAGACGATAATCGCCACAATCGCCATCTTGGAGGCCGGATTGGTCAAGCCAAACCAGTTGTTCATAATCGGCGCGAAAGCGATAATCGGCACAGAATTGGCGGCAATCGCAAAGGGCATCGTAGCTTCGCTGACAATCGTCCAGCGTGCTGTCATCAGCGCCACCAGGATGCCAGCCCCAGAGCCGATAATGAAGCCGCCAATCGCCTCCCAGAAGGTTGCTCCACTGGCATCAAACAGCAGCGAACTTTCGTCGGGCGCCAGCCACAACTCCACCTGTAACATAAATTCGGCAAAAATTGCCGAGGGTTTGGGCAGCAAAAACTGCTGGATGTCCAAAGCAACCACCAGCAGCTCCCAGAGCAGAAGAACGCCAAGTGCAATCGCCATCGTCGGGAAATAATAGACCAACCCGCGACTGATGCCTGTGGCCCATGACAAGCCCTTATCGTTTTTTATCTTGCCAAGCGCCATGCTTACACCTCATGCGCATCCCGCAGCAGTTCACGAACTTCCGCCACACGCTGATAATAGGCCGGGTCTTGACGGGTTTTGAAGTCGCGCGGATAAGGCAAATCATTGGCGACAACTTCGGTGATGCGCCCCGGACGCGGTGACATGACCACAATGCGCCCCGACAGAAAAACCGCTTCGGCAATGCTGTGGGTCACAAAAATAATCGTGACCCTGGTATGCCCCCAAATCCTCAGTAATTCCAGATTCATGCGCTCGCGGGTGAACTCATCCAGCGCACCAAATGGCTCATCCATTAACAAAATCGCAGGCTCAAATGCCAGCGCCCGCGCAATCGACACGCGCTGCTGCATACCCCCGGAAAGCTGCCAGGGATAATGATTGGCAAACTGCCCCAATTCGACCAGTTCCAGCATTTCGGCGGCACGCTGCTGCCGCGCCGATTTGGAATAGCCCATCACCTCCAGCGGCAGCTGCACATTTTTGGCAACGCTGCGCCACTCATAGAGGGTCGGCGCTTGAAAGACCATGCCATAATCGCGGTCGAGACGAGCCTGCTGCGGACTTTTCCCGCTAATGACGAGTTCCCCGGAGCTTGGCTGTAGCAAGTCGCCCACCAGCCGCATCAGCGTGGACTTGCCACAGCCCGAAGGGCCAATCAAAGAGATAAACTCTCCCGCCTCAACCTCAAGGTGAATATCTTGCAGCGCGGTCACCTCTTCTTCCGTTCCCGGATTAAAGACCTTGTTGACACCTTGCATGGAAATGGCGATGTGCTTGTTCTTTGATGCCATAAATCACTTCTGCCTTAATCCGCTGTGTGGATATAACGCCGCAAGACCAGACGCTCGGCAACATTGACCGACAGGAAAAATAGAATCCCGACGGCAGCGGCCATCACAATCGACGCCCATAATTTGGGAGTCGAAATCAGGCTGTAATCCGAACTGAAATCGAGTATCGCCCGCCCCAGCCCGGCACCGATGCCAGAGGGCAGTTCGCCAATAATAGCACCGACCACACTCGCTGTCGCCGATACTTTAAGCGCGGTAAAAATATAAGGCAACGCTGCCGGGAAGCGCAGCTTCCACATAATCGTCCACCGCGTCGAGGCATACGAACGCATCAATTCGATTTGGGCGACATCAGGCGATTGCAAACCGCGCAGGGTGTTAATCGTCACCGGAAAGAATGTGAGATAGGCGGCAATCACCGCCACTGACAGCTGGCTCGCGCCCAGCCAGATGACCACCATGGGCGCAATCGCCAAGATAGGCACGGTCTGCGAGGCAACCACATAGGGCAGCAAGCCGCGCTCCATCAAGGGCGAATGGGCAAAAACAGCGCCCAGCACAAATCCCAGCAGCGCTCCAAAGATAAAACCGTAAATCGCCTCGCTGAAGGTGTACAAGCCAGCATCGCCAAGAATCCGCAGCAGCAGCCATTCACCATTGCGCCGTGCTGGCTGCAAGAAGGCCTCGGCAATCATCTGCAAATGCGGCAGATTCAAATCGTTGAGGATTTTCAGGTCGAACAAAACCAGGCTGCGAGGAGTCGGCAGGAACTTCGTGTCAGCAAATTCCCCGGCGACCGTCGCCACATCCCGCCCGAAAATATCCCGTACCGCATTCACCTGCTTGGCTTCATCGGCACGCAGGGCAACGCTCAAGCGCCCCGGAAACGCGGGCAGAATCGGTAGAGGGCCCAACCCCTCCGCACGATCCAGATTAGCCAGATAACGCAGATTTTCCCATGCCAGTTCTTCAGCTTCGCCTTTGTCCCTTTGTGGATGCGGCGGCATCCAGTCATCGAGGTCTTTGCGGTCGGCAATCACATAATCGACCTCGCCCGCCGCCAGCGCCGCCAGCGCGTCATCCAGGCTTGGCAGCGTTTCATAAGACCAGCTCGCCTGTGGAAGAACGATTTTGTACTGGATGGCATCGGCAAAGGCCTTGCCGCTTTCCCAGACGAGCATCAATACCGAGAGGGCGACAAAAAAACCGAATACACGGCTAATTTTACCCGGCGCTGTCAGCAAGGCAGCCAGCAGGGTCAATATAGCGCACAAGATGAGCGAAAACGTGTTGATTCCGTGAGCAGTCAAGGGGGAATACAGGAGAGCGGCCAGCAGGAGCAGCGTCACAAAAAAGACCATTCGCGCCAGCGTCCGGCGAATCCGCAGCAGGCTCAAGCCGATGAAGGCGATGAACAAGGTCAGGCAAAGCCAGAGCACCTGCCCCTGCACCGAGTCCTGGCTGCCACCGACTGTCGGGATGATAAACAGCATGACATCCAACAGCAGCAGGCTCACAAAAAAAATCGCCTGACTCCGAGACGGGCGCATCCATAAGGTCAGCAAGGCAAGCAGCAGCAGGCACGCAAGCAGCCCGCACCAGATGACGATGACACTGCGCATACTGTTTAACAGCAGCGTCGGTTCAAGCTCTTCAGCACCCAGTTCATTCGCCCAATGGTCAGCGTACCGCGCCAGCGGCGATGAGATGTCTTCAGGTTCATTGCCGCTCTGCTCCGCCATCCAGAGCGCCAGTTGTCCCAAAGTTGATTCGACCAGCAGGTCATCATCCAAACTCATGCCCTGAAAAGTCGTCAGCAAGCTCAAAACCAAGGCCAAAGCCAGCAGGGTCAAGCCGAGCAGAATCGGTTTCTGCAATAGATGAAACGCATTTTTTGCTGTCGCTGCGGGCAATGACACCCTCCAGAAATGCCGTTTATGTTCGAGAAACCTCAACCAGCGCCCTGCCAACAATATCCATAGCTATGTCCATATCTTCGGCCGAAACATTCAGGTGTGGCGCAATTCGGACGACATTGCCATATAACCCGCCCTTGCCCAGGAGCAGCCCCATGTCTTTGCAGGTATCGACAAAGGCAGCCGTGCGGGCGGCGTCTGGCTGAATGCTGCCAGGTGTCACGATTTCAATCGCCTGCATCAATCCCATCCCGCGCACCTCGCCAATGATAGGGAATTCCACGGCGTATTCCTCCAGTTTTTCCGCCATGCGGGCGCCCTGCACGGCGCAGTTCTGCGGCAGATGATGCGCTTCCATATATTCAAGGGTCGCCAGGGTCGCCGCCATCGTCACTGGGTTGCCGCCAAAGGTGGAGAAGGTCAAACCCTTGACGGCATCGGCAATTTCGGGCGTGGCAAGGGTACAGCCAATCGGTGTGCCGTTGCCCATGCCTTTGGCAAAGGTCATCATATCCGGCTCGACGCCCCATTGCTCAATGCCGAACCACTTGCCGCCCGTCCGCCCCCAGCCAGTCTGAACTTCATCCGAAATGAAAACACCGCCCGCCGCCTTGACAATCGGCATGATGCGCTTGAAGTAATCTTTGGGTGGCACGATAAAGCCACCAACCCCCTGAATCGGTTCAGCCATGAAGGCGGCGATGCGCCCCTCGGTCGTGGTCGCAATCGTCTCTTCCAAATCTTGCACGCAAAGCTCCACCACCTGCTCCGCACTTAAACCCGCCGGCGCCCGAAAGGTATAGGGATTGCGGACATGCTTGACATAAGGGTCAACCACGCCGCCCAGACGCCAAGAGCCATGCGCGGTCAGGCTCATGGCAAGTAGGGAGCGTCCCGAATAAGCATGGCGCAGGGTAATCACGGTCGGCACCCCGGTGTACATCCGTGCCGCCAGCACGGCAGTCTCGTTGGCTTCGGTGCCGCTGCTGGTAAAGAAACATTTTTGCAGCCGCCCAGGAGCGAGTTCGGCAATCTTTTCCGCCAGGCGCACCATGATTTCATTGACGTAAATCGTTGAGGTATGCTGCACGCGCTGTAATTGCGCGATGGTGCGTTCGGTAATCTCGTCGTTGCAATGACCCACCGAAACCGTCAGTATGCCGCCAAAAAAGTCCAGATAGCGCTTGCCATCCATATCCCAGATGTATTGGTCTTTGGCATGGTCAACCACAAGCGGATTGTCGCCATGATAGGGGGCAGCCGCCGGAAACATCACTTTTTTGTAGCGTTCCAAAACTTCAGCCGAGGTTGTCATCCAGATTCTCCCGTTCCAGGCAATGATAGCCCAACTCTACACAATGTTTTGCTTGCATTGTACAATAAGGTTGGATTGTACCCAAGTTTTCCTGGGTTTTACCATTGATGATACCGAGAGTGAAATGCCGCAGTGCAATTAAGGAGAGATTGATGAGCAGGACAATCAAGAATTATATTAATGGCGAATGGCTCGATTCGAGCGCTTCCGAGCTCATTCCAGTTCATAATCCGGCAACTTGTGAATTATTGGCAACTTGCCCCGATTCAACGCCGAGCGATGTCGCGCAAGCGGCGCAAGCCGCCAAAGCAGCTTTTGAAGAATGGCGCAGTACGCCAGTGCTGAATCGAGCGCAGTATATGCACCATTTCAAAGTGTTGGTCGAAGAAAACTTTGAGGCTGTCTCGCAGATTGTCGTCGAGGAACACGGCAAAACGCTGGATGAGGCGCGGGGCGAGGTGCGCCGCGGCATTGAAAGCATTGACTTTGCCATCAGTGTGCCGGTCTTGATGCGCAGCGACGGCCTGGAAGACATCAGTTCCGGCATCGACGAAACAACAGTGCGCCAGCCCGCTGGCGTCTTTGCGGCGATTACGCCCTTTAACTTTCCGTTTATGGTGCCGCTCTGGTTCTTGCCCACAGCTATCGCTTGCGGCAACACCTTCATCTTAAAGCCATCGCCGCAAACCCCGCTCAGCACCGAATTTCTGTTTGAAATGCTGGACGAACTCGACCTGCCCGAAGGCGTTGTCAACCTGGTCAACGGCGGTGTCCCGGCGGCCACTGCGCTGATGGAACATCCGGATGTTACTGGCGTCTCCTTTGTTGGGTCAAGCGCTGTGGCGAAAATTATCTATGAAACCTGCACCCGCAATGGCAAACGTGTCCAGGCACAGGGCGGCGCCAAGAATTACATTGCCGTCATGCCAGATGCCAACCTGGAAGCCAGCGTCAAGAATATACTCGGGGCTGCCTACGGATGCGCCGGACAGCGCTGTCTGGCGGCGGCGGTGGCAGTCGGTGTTGGCGATGCCTACGAGCCGCTCAAGGATGAGCTCGCCAGACAGGTCGCCAATCTCAAGGTGGGTTATGGCCTCGATGAGACCACCCAAATGGGTACGGTCATCAGTGACACCGCCAAGGAACGCATCGAATCCATGATTGCGCAAAGCGCCGATGAAGGCGCGGAAGTCGTGGTTGATGGGCGCGATTTCAGCGTCGACGGCTACGAACAGGGTTCATGGGTCGGCCCAACCCTGATTGCCAATGTCCAGCCAGAGACCGTGATGGCAACCGAAGAGGTCTTTGGGCCGGTGCTGGCATTGATGAAAGCCGATGACTTCGACGAAGCGGTCGAGATTATCAATCAGAGCCGTTATGGCAACGCCGCCAGCATCTTCACCAACAATGGCAAGCAGGCGCGAGAGTTCAAATACAATGTCAAAGCCGGCAACATTGGCGTCAATATCGGCGTGGCTGCGCCTTCGGCATCCTTCCCCTTTGGCGGACAGAAAGACTCGTTCTTCGGGGATTTGCACGGGCAGGGGATGGATTCGATTGAGTTTTACACCGAACGCAAAATCGTGATTGAACGCTGGGTATAGCCCGCTCGGCGGGAGCGAACAGAACTCCTGCGCTTACACAATATACTCAACCTATTCGCTTTGCGCGAACGAGTTTGTTTATCAAAGAAGGTCGCTATGTCATCACTGAATACCTTTGGCGCGATTCTTACCCATGCAATTGGACTAGAATCGCGCCTGAACGATTATTATACCCGCGCCGGACAGGCTGACCGCGCCAAAGCAGCCGACAAACGCCGCAAAAAACTAGAGCGCGTGCGGCGCGAAAACGTGGTCGAAATCACATTGGAGCCGATTGAAGGCCTTGATGCCGCCAATTATGTCTTTGATTTTGACGATAGCTCCGCCAGCGGCCAAGTGGCGGTGGAACAGATTGCCGCGCAATTTTATCAGGATATTGCGCCCAAAATCAACGTCCGCACTGCGCAGCGTGCTTTGGAACGCTGTGGCAAGGAACATGCCCGTTTAGCTGTGTAACGTTTGTGTCTAAGGACAAATATGACCTGCTTAAGTCGCCCAACATGGAGATGACCATGCGAACCATAGAAAGCATCAATCTTATTTACCGCGACCCGAAGGTGCGCGGCGGCCGTCCTTGCATCGTCGGCACTGGCTTGCGCGTGAAAGACATCGTGCTGGAAATGCGCTATGGCAAGCGCACGCCTGAGCAAGTCGCTGCGGGTTACGTACTCAAAATGGAAGAGGTCTATGCTGCCTTGGCCTATTATCACCTGCACAAGGATGAGATTGAAGCGGACATCCTCGAAGATGTTCGCTTTGAAGAGCAGTTAGAGGCGGAAGGCGTTGAGCGACTCAACAATCCGCTTTCTGCTTGACGAAAACATGCACGTTGAAGTTGCAGCGCAGCTGGCGCGGCGTGGCATAGATGCGACCACCGTGCGCGATAGCGGCCGACTTGGCGAAGATGACCTTGTGCTACTGCAATATGCTGCTGAGGAAGGACGTATCCTGTGTACTTTTGACACGGATTTCGTTCAACTGGCTAAAACCGATATTGAACATGCGGGCATCGTGTTTGTCGGACGCAAGAAGCGCGGCATCGGCGTCTTGGTACGAGAACTCACACGGTTGGTCGAGAATCACAGCGCCGACGGAATGAAAAACAGATTGGAATATCTATAATGAAAGGACAAACCCAATGAGTGACCGACGAATCGTTCGCGCTGCCTTATTGCAAGCCACCTGGACCGGCGACAAGGGTTCCATGATTGACAAGCACATCGAATACACCAAACAAGCTGCTGATGCAGGAGCGCAGGTGATGTGCTATCAGGAATTGTTTTATGGGCCTTATTTCTGTCAGGTGCAGGATTCGCAGTTTTTCGCCTTTACCGAAGAAATCCCCAATGGGCCTACCACCGAGCGCATGCAAAAACTGGCGCAAGACCTGAACATGGTTCTGGTTGTGCCTCTGTATGAACGGGATGGCGTCGGCGTCTATTACAATACGGCTGCCGTCATTGATGCCGATGGCAGCTACAAAGGCAAATATCGCAAAACCCATATCCCCCATCTGCCCGGTTTCTGGGAAAAATTCTATTTCCGCCCGGGCAATCTTGGCTATCCGGTCTTTGATACCGCCGTCGGCAAGGTGGGTGTCTATATCTGCCATGACCGTCACTTCCCCGAAGGGGCGCGTGCGCTCGGCTTGAATGGCGCTGAAATTGTCTTTATCCCCTCGGCAACCTCGCGCGGCCTCAGCCAACATCTGTGGCGCATCGAACAAACCTCGCACGCCATCTTCAATACCTATTATGTCGGCACTATCAACCGCGTCGGCATCGAGGAATATGGCGACGATGACTTTTATGGCGAAAGCTATTTCTGTGACCCCAAAGGTCAGTTCATCGGTGAGCTCGGCAGCGCCTATGACGAAGAACTGATTGTCCGTGAGCTCGACCTCGATGTGATTCAGGAAGTGCGCGATACCTGGCACTTTTATTTCAATCGCCGTCCCGACCAGTACAGCACGCTGGTGCAAGACACCGTTTCGACCAGCTAATAATTTCAGGAGTTTATTGATGGATTTCGGAATTACATTTAAGGGCGATATTTCACCCAAGCGCACCGTCGCGCTCTGCAAACAGGCTGAAGTTGCTGGTTTCAAATATGGCTGGTTTTTCGATTCTCATGTGCTGTGGCGCGACTGTTATCCGACCATAGCGCTGTGCATGGCCAACACCGACGAGATGATTTTCGGGCCGCTGGTGACCAATCCGGGCGTGCGCGAATGGTCAGTCGCCGCCAGTATGTACGCCACGCTCGCGCTGCAAAGCGATAACCGCATCGAAATCGGTCTCGGGCGCGGGGACAGTTCGCGGCGGGTTCTGGGCAAAAAGCCGATGACAGTCGCCAATATGGAAAAATTTGCCGATGTCCTGCGCGGTCTGGTGCGCGGCGATGAAGTCGAATACGATGATACCTCAGCACAATTCCCCTGGGCAAATGGTTATGAACTGCCAATCTGGATTGCCGCCTATGGCCCCAAGGCCTTGGGCGGTGCCGGCCGGGCCGGCGATGGTCTCGTGATTCAGCTGGCAGAGCCAGGCCTGGTGCGCTGGTTCTCCGAGCAGGCTATCCGCGCCGGTCAGGCAGCTGGCAGGGATATGTCGGGTTATGGGGTCATGTCGGCGGCGCCGGTCTGGATTGGCGAGATGGACAAGGCACGCGAACAGACGCGCTGGTTTCCGGCGATGGTCGGCAATCATGTCGCTGACATCGTTGAGCGCTACGGCATGGACAGCCCGGATATTCCCGCCAGCCTGACGGCCTACATCGAAGGGCGCAAAGGCTACGATTACAAGGAACATGCCGATAAAGATGCCGAGCATCTCGACTTTATCAGCGAAGACATCGTGGATGCCTTTGGCATTCTGGGCAGCGTCGATGACCACATCGCCAAGCTGAAAACGCTTGAAGCGGCCGGTGTGACCCAGTTCAATATCTATCTGATGTGCGGCGAAGAAGAGCGCATTGTCGCTGAATATGGTGAGAAAATTATCCCAGCATTCAGCTAATCATGGAAACCCCGTCCGCCTTGTTGGGAGAAACGAAAACATGCGAGGGCGTATGTACGAAAGCACGCTGAATACTTGGCTAGCCGATGATTTATGCAAACGCGGGCTGAATGCCAGTGCAGAGAGCGCACAAGGCGGCGGCAAACGCCTGGATGTCGAAGTCAGGCTTAACCAGATAAAAATCGCATTGGAAGCTGAACAGGGCTATGCCCGCAGCAAAAAAGCCTCAGCCATCAAAGATGCCGACGGCCGTTTAGATGACGAGTTGGCGGATTGCGCTATCGCTATCTGTTATCCCGATGGTCTAAGCTCGGCGAACGACCTTGCTGGCTGTGAAGTTCTCTATTCATTGCGAACGCATAAAGAGCGGCCGCCGGCTTCCAAGGCTGAATGGAAACAGGGCAATCTGGACCAACTGGTTCTCGTGATTAAGAAAATACCTGACCAGTTAGGCGACCCCGACAACATTGCCAATGCGCTTTCCTTCAGCCTGGACAGAGCCGTCTCGCGTTTGAGCGAAACCCAAAAACAAGACCTGGCCGAGACCCTGGATTTGCCCTCGGGCAAGTCAACGACAATTAGAGCAGCCAACGCACATGCCAGCCGTTACAATCAGGCGGCCAAGCGGGCCATGCTGGTCATCGCCACCGCAGTTATGTTTCATGTGCAGTTGGATAAACATCGCCATGAGATAAGGCCCTTATGGGACAATCGTTTTTCACCGCCGCGCAGCTTCGAGGGGCCTTGGCCGCCGCAAACAGCCATCAACTGTACCGAAAGCGATGACCCCATCGGCTCATTTTATGATGGCTGGGATTTGTGGCTGGCGGTGGATTATAAGCCGATTTTTGCCACAGCCCGCAACGCGCTGCACGGCTGCGCACAAGACGCCGCTTTCTCGGCGGCAGTGCAGGGGACCGCCCGCGCCGCCATCAAGGTCACGCGCAATATCGTCGGCCTGCGCCACGACCTGCTGGGGCGCATCTTTCATAAAGTCCTCGAAAACGCACGCTACGATGGCTCTTTCTACACGACCACCGCGGCGGCGACTTTGCTGGCCATCTTGGCTATCCGCGAGGAACTGTGCGACTGGTCAGACAGCGAAGCCATTGCCCGCCTGCGGATTACCGACCCCGCCTGCGGCACGGGGACGCTGCTGATGGCGGCCGCCGAACGCATCCGCGATTTGACCAGCGCCGCGCAGGACAGCAGGGACATCTCGCGCGTTTTGATTGAGTCCGTCTTGACCGGCTATGATGTCAATTTGACGGCGACGCATCTGGCGGCGACCACGCTGGGGCTGCTCTCGCCCACAACCACCTTCAGCAAGATGAAGATTGGCCGCGCCCTGCTCGGTGTGGAACATGGGCCAGAAGGAAGCAAGGCCTATTTGGGTTCGCTGGAGTTCCTTAGCCGCGAGAGCCTGCCACAGATGCTGCCTTGGCCAACAGGCGTGGAACAAATTGAAACCGAGCAGGAAGTTGCCAAGGCCGAGCCAGCCGACCTAGTGATTATGAACCCGCCCTTCACCCGCGACAGCCTGCGCCATGACCAGTTCAGCAAGCAGGAAGAGAAGCTGCTGAAAAAGCGGGAGAAAGAACTGTTTGCCGGGCAGCCAATACACCTGTCTAGCAACGGCAATTCATTCTTGGTCTTAGCCAATCGCATTGCCAAAGCTCAAGGTGGCGCAGTAGCTTCTGTGCTGCCCTTAGTCACGGCAACCAACGCCTCCGCGCTGGGCATTCGCAAATTCTTGGCGAATCGCTTTCACGTAGACATCATCATCACTTCGCACGACCCAAGCCGCATTTACTTTTCGGAAAATACAAGCATTGGCGAAATGCTGCTCATTTGCCGCCGCTTGCCAGAGGGGGTCAAGAAGCCAGCCACACAAGTTATCAACCTGTACGAGAATCCGGCGACGCCAGCCGAAGCGATAGCCGTAGCGCAGGACATCATCCAGGGCAAGAAAGAGCGCATCAAAGGCACAGTGCAAGAAGCGCCGGCTGAAAGAATCGCGGCTGGCAACTGGGGCGCGGTGCAGTTCTTGTCGCCCTACCTTTGCGAGAGGTTCAACGAACTGCGGCAGGGGAGATTTTTTACAGCGCGACAACTGGGACTCTTGGCGGAAATAGGACCTGATGGACGCGGAATCAGAGGCGCGTTCAGGGAATCGGAAGTGCCTGATGACAAGGCGATGGTCGCGCTCTGGCATCACAAGACCGATGTAACGCAAAAGATGCTGGCTCAAACGGATACCTACATCATCCCAAAGCCAGACAAAGAAAGGCAGTCTACGAATTTATGGGCAAAGCGTGGGAAGCTGGTATTAGCAATGCGAGCCCGCTTAAATACAGTGCGGGCAGTTAGCGTTAGGCTTCCTCAACGGGCGCTGGGTTCAGCATGGACGCCTTGCAAGCCTCATGCACAGGATGTATCTGTCGAAAAGGCGATTTGCGCCTACCTCAACTCAACCATTGGCATTCTGGCCATGCTTGGCGACCGTTCAATTAAACATCTTTCTTACTCACAATTTTCTATGGATGATTTGCGGCGCATTCCCGTCCCCGATTTTGACAAGATGGACAAGCGCCAGACAAGGGGGATGGCAGGTATTTATGATGAGCTTTCTGATAAGGCCTTCCTGCCCCTGCCGCAGATGAACGAATGCCAAACGCGCAAGGCGCTGGATGAGTCGATGGTCACGATGCTGGGGATTGACGCGGAACTTGTCGCTGCTGTCCGCCGCGAATTAACACGAGAGCCATCCATAACCGGCAGGCAATATGAATGAATCGATATTAAAGGAGAAAAACATGGGAACAGTATTCAAAAATGGCACGCTCATTACCGCCAGCGACATGGTGCAGGCCGATTTGCTGGTGGAGGGCGAAATCATCACGCTGATAGGGCAGAACCTGAACGCCGCTGGCCATGAAGTGGTCGATTGCGCCGACAAGTATCTGATGCCCGGCGGCATTGATGTGCATACGCACCTCGACCTGCCCTTTGGCGGCACGATTAGCAATGACGATTTCGATGTCGGGCATCAAGCGGCCGCCTTTGGTGGCACGACCACGCACATTGACTTTGTGGTGCAGCCCATCGGTGGCAGCCTGCATGACGGGCTGGCAACCTGGCGGGCAAAATCACAGGACATCGCCCAGATTGATTATGGCTTTCACATGGCAGTCACTGACCTGAACGATGCGGTGGTGGACGAAATCCCGACCATGATTGACGAAGGCATCACCAGCCTGAAGCTGTTCATGGCTTACAAAAACGTCTTTCAGGTGGATGACGCCACCTTGTTTAATACCATGCGGGTAGCCGCCGAGCATGGCATGATTGTCATGGTTCATGCCGAAAACGGGGATGTCGAAGCGGCGCTGACCCCCGCCCTGCTGGCGGCTGGCAAAACCGAGCCGATTTATCATGCCGCCTCCCGCCCGCCCGAAATCGAAGGTGAAGCCACCAACCGCGCTGTCGTGATGTCAGGGATGACCGGCTGTCCCCTGTATGTAGTGCATATGACCTGCGAGGCGGCGATTGATGCCTTACGGCGCGGACGCGCTTTGGGTTATCCGGTCATGGGTGAGACCTGCGTGCAGTATTTCTTCCTCACAGTCGAAGAGCATCTGGGTGCGCCGGGTTTTGAAGGCGCAAAATATGTTTGTTCGCCGCCCATCCGCAGTCGCCACGACCAAGGCATCTTGTGGCAGGCAGTGCGAGACGGCACCTTGCAAATCGTCAGCACCGACCACTGCGATTTCTGGTACGATGGCGGTCATGGTCCCTGGCAGGCATGGCAGGAAAAAACTGGCGGCGCCGATTGGGTCGGCTATGAAAAACAAGACCCTTCTTATCGGCGACCGGGCAAGGAATTGGGCCAAGGCAACTTTGCGAAAATCCCCAACGGGATGCCCGGGCTGGAAGACCGCATGATGGTTATGTGGCAGGCTGGCGTCAACGGCGGGGTACTGTCGCCTTCGCGCTTTGTCGAACTGCATTGCACCAACCCGGCAAAGATTTTCGGCATGTATCCGCGCAAAGGCACGCTTGCCGTTGGCTCGGACGCGGATATTCTGGTCTGGGACCCGCAGCAGGAACATACGATTAGCGCCGCCACCCATCACATGCGTGTGGATTACAACTGCTATGAGGGCATGAAAGTTATCGGCAAGCCGATACAGGTTTTCCAGCGCGGCAATAAGCTGGTGGATGGCGAGCAGTGGCTGGGCAGCAATGGCGCCGGACAGTTCATCGCCCGTCAGCCAAATGCGCCGGTGTTATAGGTTCGAACAACAAAGGAGAATGTTATCGTGAAAGTCAAATTTGTCGTAATCGTCGTCTTGTTGGCACTTTGTCAGATTGTTTTTGCACAGCAATACAATATCCGGGCAGGTGCCAACATCAACTTGAGAAGTTGTGCAGGAACTAACTGTCGTACCGTCGAGACGGTGCCCGCTGGCACTGTATTGCAGGTTGTAGGCAGCTTCAACCGATGGCTGAAAATCAATCGGAATGGAAACGAAGTTTGGGTGGCGGATTGGGTGAATTATACGCGCGTCCAAGGCAATAGTGCGCCAGCCGCTCCAGCCGCTCCAGCGGCACAACCAGCACAGTCCCCAGCGACACAACCACAGGGTGAGGTGGATAACTATTGCTTCACCATCTGGACTTGCACAACGGAAGAAGATTGGGAGCGTGGTTATCATGCTTACCAAAACAATGAAGCCACTGGAACGCATCAACTCGGTGACAATATCGCGCCACCAGCTGCCAGCGGCCCTCAGACCTTTTTCGAATTCCTGGGAGCGGGAGCGCACGATACTCCGACGGTGTTGCTAACAGGAGGCACTTGGCAGGCGACGGTTATTACAGCTGCGACTACTCTTCTTTATGTGGAAGCACCTGGAGAACGTTGCATCAACAACTGGAATGTCAACCGCGAGTTGGTTGCCTCGAAGTCCCACAATATATTTGGTGGGAATAATGAAGCCAGCGGACAATTCACTCTCACAAGGGATTGCAATGTGCATTTCTATGTCTGGGCACCCCGCCATGCCTGGTCGCTCAAGCTGACCAAGATTTAGCTAGAGCAAACCCGCACAACTTAAGGGAACAGGTTGTGAGCATCCCCGTGATCGCAACCTGTATTTTTGCGTCCCTGCTGCCTGCGTTATAATTCTGATAATGACATTCAATAAAATGGGGAAACCCATCATGCCTCTTTTGATGACACAACTCAAAATCAGCGATGTCGAATACGCCCAGCGCAATCGCGTCCGACTGTGCTATCCTGTAACCAAGTCAGGCATAAGGTGAGGATATGATGGCTGTTCAACAGCGAACCTACAGCATTGATGATGTCTGGGAGCTTGTACATCGAGTCGACCATGATGACAGGCATTTTGAGCTAATTGACGGAGAATTATTCGAGATGTCACCGCCGGGCGTATTGCATGGGCGTCTTGCCATTGGGCTGGGCCATCACATTTACAGCTTTGTAAGCGAGCGGGGACTGGGAATCGTCACTGTCGAGACGGGTCATCATCCGCCTGGTGACCGTTCGACCCTGCTTGCCCCGGATATCGCCTTCACACACAGGGAACGGCTGCCACAGCCTATCCCAGAGAGATACATGCCCTTGATGCCTGATTTGGCTGTCGAGATTGTCTCGCCCAGCGATGCCATCCGGCAGGTACACAAAAAGGCTGCGCTGTATTTGCGACACGGCACGCAGCGGGTCTGGATTGTCATGCCCGCCAAAAAGGGCGTTGAGGTCTGCTCTGCGGCGCAAGGCAGCATGAAGCGCGAATTCATCGGACAGGATGGCATCCTGTCGGGTGAGCCAGTCCTGCCCGGCTTTACACTGGAACTGCGCCGCCTGTTCGCTTAAGCAAATGATTGCCCACTGCCCGCGCGACCTCGACTCGCTGACCCTATGAGCAGGACAATCGCGTCCGACTGTGCTATCCTGTAACCAAGTCAGGCACAAGGTGAGGATATGATGGTGCTTCAACAGCGAACCTACAGCATTGATGATGTCTGGGAGCTTGTACATCAAGCCGACCATG
This sequence comes from Aggregatilineales bacterium, assembly GCA_965214515.1. Lineage (GTDB taxonomy): Bacteria > Chloroflexota > Anaerolineae > Aggregatilineales > Phototrophicaceae > UBA6055. The sequence continues at coordinate 475,172 of OZ243955.1, read as the reverse complement.
ATGACAAGCATTTTGAGCTAATTGACGGAGAATTATTCGAGATGTCACCGCCGGGCGTATTACATGGGCGTCTTGCCATTAGGCTGGGGCGTTTTCTTGACGTTTTTGTCGAAGAGCATCAACTAGGAATCGTCACCGTCGAGACAGGTCATCATCCGCCTGGCGACCGCTCGACCCTGCTTGCCCCGGATGTCGCCTTCACACGCAGGGAACGGCTGCCACAGCCTATCCCAGAGAGATACATGCCCTTGATGCCTGATTTGGCTGTCGAGATTGTCTCGCCCAGCGATGCCATCCGGCAGGTACACAAAAAGGCTGCGCTGTATTTGCGACACGGCACGCAGCGGGTCTGGGTTGTCATGCCCGCCAAAAAGGGCGTTGAGGTCTGCTCTGCGGCGCAAGGCGGCATGAAGCGCGAATTTATCGGACAGGATGGCATCTTGTCCGGTGAGCTAGTTCTGCCCGGCTTTACACTGGAACTGCGCCGCCTGTTTGCTTAATCAAATGATTGCCCACTGCCCGCGCGACCTCGACGCGCTGACCCTGCGATTTACAGCCAAGCCTCCCCTTATTTTGAGGGGAGACTTTTGTTAGTATGTAGCTAAATTCTAATCACGGGAGGCAATAATGAAACGTCTACTTCTACTTGTGGCCATTGCTCTGTTTGCCGTCATGCCGGCATCCCTCCAGGATGATTGCGATACAGCCAGCTTGACGGATGCGATTCAGGTTCAGCTGAATATCATGGATGAGGATCCGGTTTCTGCTCTAAGCGAGGTTGTCTATCTGGCGACACAGGGCATAAGTGCCTGTTCGGAAAGCTATTTCTTCAGTGATGATGGCGGTTTTCCGCGCGTCTTGGGCCCGCTGATGATGCCCGAGGGCATTTATACCTTCACGATGACGACAGATGGGGCTGGAAGAATCGTTCCAACCGCTTTGTCAGAGGATTGCGGCGGTGATTTGGACGTCACGATTATGAGCATCTCCAAAGGTGCCGGTTCGCGCGGGGCAGAGAGCCTGGTCAGAGTCGAAGCCGACTGTCACATTTTTCTTGAGCTTAGCAATCTGACAGTGACAGAAGCCTGGACACTGGAGATTAAGAAAATCTATTAGCTCAGCACCCTCGCCTTGAATGTGAGCGAAGTCTCCTTCTGACTCGTTCTGGGAGGAGGCAGGCTCACGGCAAATCAATGCTAAAAAGAACAAAACAAGTCCCTCTCTTTGGGAAGGGACTTAGGGCAAAGGCGCAGCCTCATCAAAAGTAATTCCCCGATACACCTGAGCTAGCGGCAAGGTGCAAGCAAGCATCTCAAGCGGCACCTTATCGTCCAGATTGGAAAAGTGCTGCAAGAGCCAACCCATTTGAGTGCGGGTGTAAAGCTCAGCAAGCACGCGGTGCTGGTCAATGACGAGATAAGCCTGTATCGAGGCTACAGCACGATAATACTCACGCTTGATAACTCGGTCATAATCAATCGAAGACGGTGAGGTGACTTCTGCTACCAGAATGGGATTGAGCAATGTGGTCGAGTCATCATCATCAAAAATCGCTGCACCACAGACGACACTCAAGTCCGGGTACACATAGCGGGCTTCACCCACCTTGACGCGCATGTCACTGCTGAGCGGCGAACAATCCGAGTTGTGCAGCTGACTGCCTATCGCAACCAGCGCGTTCGCTGTAATTAAACTGTGATTAAATGTACCACCCGTCACGGCGTAAATCTCGCCATCAATATATTCATGTTTAATCTCGCTCTCCGCTTCGTGAGCAAGATACTTTTCGATAGTCCAATGGCGGATGCGCTCTGTTACCACTGCCTGACCTTCCGTCTACTGTGCCAGACATATTGTAGCATGATGCGGATGATAATGAGGTGGCAGGCTCACGGCAAATCAATCCAGCGGCGTTCGGCACTGCTCCGCCGTACTGCATCCATCGCCATCTGACACTGATGCCCATCGGCAAAAGTCGCGCCCCAGGTCAGTTTGCGCCCCTCCCGAATCGCGGCGGTCAATTCAACCATCAGCGCCACAAATGATACATTCCAGATACCGCTCTGAATGCCTTTCAAATTCGCATTCGGGTCACCAATGCTCATATCCTCATAATCTTCATCGGCTTTTGCCACGAACAATTTCTCATCGCTATTCGATAGCAGAATTGTGCCCTCACTGCCAAAAATCTGCGTATGATTCTCGATGCCGTGCCGTGCCACCCCGCTCAAAAACACCGAACAAAGGGCACCGCTGCGCATCTCCATCATAAAGCTCGATTGGTCATCCGCCGTCGCCGTCCAGGCTTTGCCGCTCTCCCTGCCAATCCGATTCGGCATCATGGTCGCAACCTGACCGCTAATTGCCGCCACATCGCCCAGCCAGAAGCGCAGCAGGTCAATCTGATGCGAGCCATTCGCGCCCAGCCTGCCGCCGCCCATATCCTCGCGTGACCACCAGTCGCCGGCCGGGCGAGATGCCGGGTCTCCCCAGGCCGCCGAGATATTGACAATGTTCACATGACGCACCGCGCCGATAGCCCTGCTTTCAATCAGCGCTTTGATTTTTTTGCGGTTCGGATTAAAGCGCAGTTCATGCCCGATAATATGCAGCCTGTTCAGCGATTCTGCTGTCTCCAGCATCTGGGCGGATTCGTCTTGATTCATCGCCATCGGTTTCTCGCATAAGACATGAGCGCCTGCTCTGAGCGCAGCCAGGGTCATCGGAGCATGATAAACCGTCGGCGTGGCAATACATACCAGGTCAAACTCATGTGCGGCAATCATCTTCTGCCAGTCATCATAAATATGCGGAATGCCAAACATCTCACCAGCGGACTGTGCGCTGGACATCCTGGCGCTGGCAATCGCCACCAGTTCCACATCGTCAATCGTCGCCAGCGCTGGCAGATACGCCCTCCTGGCAAAACTCGCGCCAATCGTACCCACTCGTATGCTCATCATCGCCTCCTATATCAGACCCCGTTCTTTAAGCGCATCCCCAACTGCTTCCAGGTTGCGTAATTCGGCTTCGGAATAATTGCGCGAAATCATCACGCCGCTGGCGCCGCCATCAAAGCCGGCATGAACCCCTGCCTTGATTTCCTGCGGAGTAATCGCCTTGCTGATGCCTTTATGCCCGACGCCAACCCCAATGCCCGGATAAACTGGGCGTCCAGTTTGCTCGATGAGCCTTGATGTCCATTCCTTGACATACTCTGGTTTGAAACCCGCTAGCGGTCCCTCGCTGCGCGGCGCGATAAAATCAGTCACGCCCAAGACAGTCGCCAGCGCGTTATAAGCGCCATCTGGCGAGGCATCCGCCAGAACGCCCTGCTGCCAGGATGCCGCAAAATCGGCAAAGCGGGCCCCAGCCGGTGTATGATACAGCACCGGTTTGAACCAATCAGCATAAGGCGCATACTCGGATTGATCGTACTGCGCCCGCAGATAAGGATTATAGGTATTGATAACCTGCCAGATGCCGATGCCAAACTCATAATCGGGATTGTAAAATTTGACCAGACCCGATAATTCACGATAAAAGGCATGATGTGAATCCAGCCACATCTTTTCCCACATCAGCACTTCCGGATAATGCAGCAGCAGCCGCAGCAACATCACAAACACACCCTCTTTGGGTCGTTCACCGGCTCGCACCTTCTTGAGAAAGCCCTCGATTTTCCTGTAACCCGCAATCGCTCGCTCGACATCGATGCCACGCGCTCGCGCCTCAGCCACATAATAGCGGTCAAAGCCAGTGGAACTGTCGGCGCGGAAGATGTCCATGAGCGGGCTTTGCCGTTCAATGCCCCACAAGACCCCGCTCAAATCGTGGTTGTTCAGCCAGTCGGCAAAAACGGAATGCCACCATGTCTTGTATTCCGGGTTCATTAAAGAGGGGCGCGTTGCCATGCGCCCCAGATGGTCGCGGTCAAGAAAATGCTGAAAACCGGGCTGCCAGATGGAGCGAATCGCTGAGCTTGAGGTCTCGCAATAATAAGTATAGACCTTAATGCCACGCTGACGTGCCGCCGGGATGACATCCGCCAGCGTGTCAAATCCCTGATAGAATGGGTCGGGAGCATCAAAGCGCTGCATAAAGGTATGGTTATAATAGCGCGGGTCGGGTTCATACATCCCGCCACCCTGCAAGTCATCTGGCTGCTGCATGCCATGATCGGGGAAGCCAAAGGCAGCCCGCCCGGCATTGCCGATGCTCCAGGTCAAGGCAGAAATCAGCAGCGCATTGACACCCGCTTTTTCTTGCAAGATGTCAAGGACTTCCTCAACCCCTTCATCAACAAAACTAATGGCACCGATTTGGATGCCAACAAATGTATCCGACATAATCACCTTCTTTCAAGTGAATCTGCGGCGCAGGCAGCGGTTCAGAGAGCTATCCCTAAACACTGCCACGCAGTCGCGGGTCAAGGAAGTCCCGCAGCCAATCGCCCAGAATGTTCAGCGACAGCACTGTCAACATAATCGCCAGCCCGGGATAAACCGCCAGCCACCATCTGCCGCCCAATAATTGGTCACGGCTTTCTGCCAGCATCCTGCCCCAAGTCGGTATTGTCGGGGGGACACCCAAACCCAGAAAAGACAGGGCGGCTTCGGCTAAAATAACGCTGGCAACATTAAAGGACGCAATCACAATCAGCGGCGCCAGGATATTGGGCAAGATACTGTACATCATGATACGGATTCTGCTCATGCCCAGCGCCCGTGCCGCCTCAACATATTCCTTTTCACGCTGGGAAATGGTTTCGCCGCGTGCAATCCGAGCATAAGTCACCCATTGTCCAATGCCCAGTACCACCACTAGGTTAAGAACCCCTTGACCCAGTACAACCAGCACCATAATCGCCAGCAAAATAAAAGGAAATGCCAGTTGAATATCCGCCAGGCGCATAATCACATCGTCAAAGCGCCCGCCAATATAACCCGCCGCCAAGCCCAGCAAAGAGCCGACAACCCCGCCTAGCGTGACTGCCGTAATGCCTACCAAAATGGAAACCCGCGCACCATAAATAAGCCGCGAAAGCACATCCCGCCCCAAGGCATCCGTCCCCAAAGGAAACTCAACCAGACCCTCTTCATCAACATACATCGGCGCACGCAGCCGCAGCAGCAGGTTTTGACGATTGGGGTCTTTGGGTGCAATCTGGGGTCCGATAAATGCCATCAAGGCAACAGTCGCCAGAATGAGAAGTGCCAACAGGGGCCAGCGTGCCTTGACCAGGCTGGCGGAGGCGCGTGACCAGAAAGATACTTGCTTTTCTTTTAGACCTTCGGAAGAAATGTCAAGTATCCTGGATTTTTGCGGCTTGTCTTCGGCTGGCAATGCCATGGGCATTTATCTTCTGGCTAAGCGGATCCAATTCAGGCAGGGAACGCGCTATTCCAAACGAACCCGTGGATCCAGTTGTGTGTATAAAAGATCAACAATCAAATTAAGACCAACAAACATAAACGCGAACAAGACAACGGCGGATTGCACCACTGGAATATCGCGTTGATTAATCGCATTAAAAACCAGACGCCCGACACCCGGCCAAGAGAATACCGTCTCGACAACGACAACGCCACTCAGCAAAAAACCAAACTCCAAACCCAATATCGTCACTACCGGAATCAATGCGTTGACAAAAGCATGTCCAATAATAACCTTGCGTTCGCGCAAGCCCTTGGAACGCGCTGTTTTGATATAATCCAGCGACAGTACCTCCAGCATTGCCGAACGCACCAGGCGGGCATTGCGCGACAGTGAAAAGACACCCGCTGTCAGCGAAGGCATAATCAGATGACGTATGGCCTCGGGGATATTGTGCAAGAAGACTTCAAATTCCCCAGCAAACAAGGGTTTTAGCAAAGGGACATGACCGGAAATAGGCAGCCAGCGCAATGTTAATCCGACAAACAGAATAAGCATCAAGCCCAGCCAGAAATTCGGAATCGATTGTCCAATCATCGCAAAGAGCATCGCCCCGCCATCCACAGCTGTCCCGCGATTGATGGCGGAAATGATGCCAATCGGAACTGCGAAAACGGTTGCCACCAGCATCGCCATAATCGTCAGTTCCAATGTCGCTGGCAGCCGATCCACCACCAAATCAAAGGCGGAGGTGCGCGATTTGAGCGAATTTCCAAAATCGCCGCGGCTCAAATTGACAATAAAACTGATGTATTGCTCGGGCAGCGGACGATCAAAACCCAGCTTGGCACGAGTTTTGGCAACTTCCTCTTCACTCGCCCGTTCACTAACGTAGAGATAAGTTGGATCCCCGGCAATATAAAGCGTGATAAAGGACAACAGCGTAACGCCAATGATGACAAAGATCGATTGCAGCAAACGCCGAATAAGAAATTTTCCCATATCATTAACTGTTCGCCTCAAAGGGTACACGCTTGCACGCATACCCTTTTGCCAGTGATTTTTACTTAGCCAGCAAGTGTCGCGTTGTAGACGATAATCTGTTCGTCCCGTCGGGCATCCCAGTTAATCCGATTGCTTACACCGTAGAAATCCGGCTGGAAGTAAAGCAGCAGCCAGGGTGGGTCATTGTAGAAGACCTCAAGCATTTGATTAACGATGTCCTGTGTTTCTTCTGCCGTCAAGGATGCGTCAGCCAATAGCTCGCGCAGGGCAAACCACTCAGGGTTCGACCACTCGGTATAGTTTGTGGCGCCATCGGGGGTAGAAATATCTGCCATATCATACTGCGCATTCCACGTACCGCCGCCAGTGCCAACAAAGTACAGCGGGCCCACATTGTGCTGACGCAACGCGGGAACAAATTCCGAGCCCCAGTCCATCATCTGAAGGTCAACAATAACGCCTACATCCGTCAGGTATTGCGAAATCGCCTGCACCACATTGGCATCATTAAGATAACGTCCCGAACCTGCCTGGAAGACAATATGGAAACGCACACCGTCGTCATCGGCTGGATAACCGGCTGCATCCAACAGTTCCCCGGCTTTCATCGGATCATAGGGGTACGGCTCAAGATTCGGATTATCATTAGGCGGATTCACCATACTTGAAGCGCGTTCGCATTCAGTACCCAGCAATGTGACACAGATTGTCGGCACATCGACAGCATATTGCAGCGCAACGCGAACATCCGTATTCTTAACCGCCCGACCGCCTTCGCTATCATCATAGATGTCACGCTGATTAAAGCCAACATACATACGCCGTGTCCCCTGAACAGCCTGCACCTCGGCAACCCCGGAGTTGTTGACGGCATCTGCCTGATCGGGAACAACGTTAGAAATCACATCGACGTTGCCCGCAATAAGTTCGGCAACACGGGTCGAGGTTTCTGGGATAACCCGCCAGACAATCCTGTCAAAGCCAGCATCACGAAGTCCAAAGCCTTCTACCTTTTCCATAATCATGTGGCTGTCGGGCACCCATTCGACAAAGGCATAGGGACCGGAACCAATCGGATTCTGTGCAGCTTCTTCCAATGTCATCGCTTCGTAAGAGTCTTTACAGTGGATGAAAACCTCGGACAAGAGACCCAAATTAGGCGATTGGAAACGTTCGACAAAGATGGTGACATCCAGTTCGCTGACTGCCTCGGCCCGAATAAAGCCAGCCGAATCAAAGACGAAACCAGCCGTATTGCCGGTGAAACCATTGGCATCGTCACCTGCGCGGTTGAATGTGTAAGCGACATCTTCGGCTGTCAATGGTTCGCCATCATGGCATGTCAAACCTTCGTTCAAGGTAAAGGTGACTTCCTTGCCATCTTCCGAGAAGCTCACTGCACTTGCGAGATAAGGTGAAAGCACGCCGGTTTCAGTGATTTCAAACAAAGTGGCAAACATGTGGGTGAAGATATTCGCTTCAGCGCGTGAATTGACCTCTGAAGGCTCCCAACCGTCTGTATCTACACTTTGGGCGATAACCAGCGTATTTTCATCTGGCCCGGGAGATTGTGCGCTGACTGCGAGTGTTAAGGACAAAATTGCAACGATGAGCAAGAACAATCTACTCAATTTCATAAGGTGTCTCTCCTGACGGACTAAAGATAAACATAAAACACAGATAAAACACAACTTGGAGACGCAGTCAAAGTTTTTTCGATATGCCCCCTCTCTTCAATACATAGAAAATATAGAAATTAACAGCCAAAGAACTTATCTTGGGGGCAAAACATCCACAATATCCACCCGCGCATTTTTTCGGCTCGACTGAATACAGGCTTCCACCATTGCCAGCGACATCAAATGGTCTCGCCCGCTGCATGACAAGGTCTCGCCATCCAGAACATGATCCAAGAAGGCATCAAACAAACCTGTTGTCTCGGAAATCCAGCGTTCATGCGGCGGCAGGCTCACCCGCGTGAGCTTGGCATCGCCGCGCCTGGCAAAATGCAGCCCGCCAAACTGCTCGCGCTGGCTAATGATACCTGCTTGGCAATCCGTCCGCCACTCAAAGCCAGGAAATACCCAGTTGCCCTGCCATGTCCCTTGGTAGTTGACTGTCATCCCGCCATCAAATTGAAAAATAGCCGCGACATTGGTGTCATGTGCATACATACTCCATGATGGATTCCAGGTGTGGCAGTGTACACTCAGCGGCGCTTGACCATAAACAAAACGCATCAGGTCAAAGTGATGAATGGATTGCTCCCAGAGCATCGGATGCTCCATCACCAACGGATATTTGTTGAGGTCGGCTCGCTGACCATCGCGCCACCTCTCATAAGTAAAGCGGGCGAACTCCGGTTTGCCGACGATGTTCTCTGCCAGCAGTCTCCGCGTTGCGGCCGTAACCCCCAAATAACGGAAATTGAGACCAACCATCAGTGGCACCCGCCCTGCCTCGGCAATCCGCACCAGTTTGGCAGCTTCCTCCACGTTCAATGCCAGTGGCTTCTCAATCAATAGCGGCAACTTGCGCTTGGCCGCCGCTCGCACGATGCTTTCACGCCCTATTGGCGGATTGGCGACAACCACCGCAGCCACATCATCCAGACTGTCCAAGGCCGCTTCAACGCCATCAAACGTCGGGCGCTTGCCAAATTTATCGATTGCCCGCGCCAATGCGCTATCATCGGGGTCAACATAAGCGATTGTTTCGGCACGCTCCGAACGATGAATCACCTCTGCCCAATGACGACCGCGCGTCCCCAATCCAGCTAGCAGTACCTTTTTCATCCCTTCCAATCTTCGGCAATCAGCACACCAGCCGAGGCAATATGGGCCTTGAGCAGTACGGTTGCCCGATGCGCATCACCCTGCTCCAGCGCCTCAATCAGCGGCAGATGACCCTGCGCGATTTGCCGCAGGTCGGTATTGCGGCGATTGACCAATGCCATCACCTGCTGCACCTTCATCGAGACCATCTGCCAGATAGAAGCCAACAGGCGATGTCCACTCAACGCAATCAGGGCATCATGGAAATCACGGTCAAGCATATTGACCCGTCTAATATCGCTGCGACTGCCAGCTTCAATCATCTGCTGATAAGTGTCGCGCAAGACCCGGAAATGGACAGGCTTTTCTGCCTGCATAACCTGTTCGATTGCAAAGGTCTCCAGCAAAATCCGCATACTGTAGATTTCTTCAATATCGGCTTTGGTCAGATGGCGCACCCTAGTGCCATGATAGGGAATGGTCGTCACCAGGCCTTGGGAATTGAGAATCCGCAGCGCTTCCCGTATCGGCGCTCGACTGACCCCCAACTGCCGCGACAAATCCATCTCGATGAGCGTCTGACCGGGCTTGAGCTCTGCCGTCAGTATGGCTTCGCGCAGGGTATCAAGAGTCTGCTCGCGGATGGACATATTTTTAATTTGCGGTAAATTGGGTTTCATCTGCTTGACATCCAAATCGACACTTCTTATAATCTGGTCGTCCACAGATTGTAGACAATCATAAAGAATGAGACCAATCATAATCGGTCACTTTACAGGTGTCAAGCACAGGAGGGCTGTCCATGAGTGAAAATTGGGTGTTGACCGAAGCTGAAGCGGTTGAATTGCTGGCATTGCTCATCACCTCGGCCCGTACCCAAATGGAAGAGCCGGCGCATTATGGTCCCCTGCGTCTGCTGACCGCGACCGAAGGCCTTAGCGCCATGATGCTGGAACGCTCATCCGACAAATCAAGAGCCTTCCTGCAAGATGCCCTCAATCGCATCCCCGCCATGCACATGGCAATGTCCGATGTCGAAAGCTACACCGCCTCCCTTGACCATCTTGCCCGTGCTGTGGCCAGCTGCCTGCTGCGCCACAGTCAGCTGGAGACCAGCCATGAGTGAACAGGTGCTTGACAACATCAGGACGCGCCGCGCCGCGCGTGAAATGACCGACCAGCCAGTCGAACGTGCTCAAATCGAAACTATCCTGGAAGCCGCACGCTGGGCGCCGAGCGGCGGCAACCTGCGACCTCATCGCTTTATCGTGATTCAAAATGCAGAAACCCGCCGTTTGATTCGTATGGTATCCCCGGGTATGTTCCAGCGAGCGCCAGTCTTGATTCTGATTTGCATCAACTGGGATATTGTTGCTGAACACAGCTTGTCTCCCGCGGACCGCGCCTTGTATATTGATGTCGGGACTGCTGCCCAAACGATGATGCTGGCAGCCCATGCCATCGATTTGGCATCCGGCCCAGTGACATCCTTTAGCAAGGAAGCTGTCAAGGTGATTCTGAATCTGCCGGCCAGTTATACGCCCGAAATGTTTATCTGCATTGGACATCAGGCGGCCAGTACACAGTCAGGCATGCGTGCCTGGAAAAAAATCACCTGGCAAGACTTGACACACTGGGAACGTTTTGAGAATGAATAAAATACAATTATAAGATATAAACTGGAGAATAGTATGGACGGACGTTATATCAAACACATGGCATTCGCAGTCAAGGATGCTAAAGCAGCGCTTAGACATTATCAGGATTTTATCGGTGTCGGGCTGGATGCCGTGTTGCATGATTATGAGAAGTCTCGCAATCGTGTTGCCATTTTCACGGTCGGGGATGTCGAATATCAACTCTGTCAATCCCTCGACGCAGGCGGGCGCTACGACACCTGGATTAAAGAGCGCGGCTACGAAGGCTTGCATCATATTTGCTATGCGGTGCCCAATATCGACGAAGCGCTGACAGAGGCACAGGCAAAAGGCGCTGCCCTTAAGGAATGCGCCGCCTGCAAGGTCAAAGGCAGTCATGTCCATCCCGAAGGCTGGGTCGCCTTTCTTGAACAGGAAGCCGGCGGCGTCGAGTTGGAACTGATGCAGGTTTATACCCCCGAAGAACTGGAAGAATACAAATCCGTGAAAGGCATTTAAGCATGAGGCTGAGCGCCATCGAAAGGGCATGAATATGGACAGCATCGCGCTCTTGCAGCAACTTGTTCAAATCCCCTCCCCCAACCCACCCGGCGACACCCGCGCCATCGCGGATTTCATCGGCGGTCAAATGCGTGCTGTCGGCTGTCGAATCGAAATGCCCGCGCCAGCCGCCAAACCCGAGGCGCTCAATGTCATCGCCACACTGGGACAGGGAGACCCGGTCATCATGCTTCACGCTCACATCGACACCGTTCCCATTGCCCAAACCGAAGCCGACAAATGGAGCGTTGACCCTTATGCCGCTGCCATTCAGGATGGCGCACTTTATGGCAAAGGCAGCATTGATGACAAGGCGCCCCTGGCGTCGATGATGCTGACGATGATGGCTGCCGCCAAACAGCCGCGACTCAAAGGGACACTGGTATTGGTCGCCGCAGCCGAAGAAGAGGTCGGCGGGCAGTTAGGCACGAAGTGGCTGGCGGACGAGGGGCATCTGCCCGAATGCGATTTTATCGTCGTCGGCGAACAAACCGACAACAAGGCAGCCACCGCGCACAAAGGAGTCATGCGGGCGACTGTGCGCACCAGCGGCAAGTCGGTCCATGCCACCAATCCCAATCGCGGCATCAATGCTATCGTTGCCATGTCCAAAGTTATCTCGGCTCTGGATGCCTATCATCACGAACTGGCAAAACGGATCCATCCGGTTGTCGGCTTCCCCACCTGCAATATCGGCCTGATCGAAGGTGGCAGCACCACCAACGCCGTTCCCGATTCCTGCCTGGTCGAGCTTGACCGACGCATGATCCCCGGCGAAAATCCCGAAGTCGTCAAGGCAGAACTCCACGCGGTCATCGCGGCAGTCGATATTGCGCCGGCCACGATTAGCATAGGCGATTTTGTCTTTTCAAGCTGGTTCGATTCCTCGCTCGGCTCGGCGCTGTCACAGACCTTCCTGGCCTGCATTCGCCAGAAACTCAATCAAGACCCCGGACCCATTGGGTATCTGCCGGGCAGTGACGCCAAACATCTCATGGACCTGGCGCGGGGCGATATGATTATCTTCGGACCCGGCAGTTACGAAGTGGCTCATGCCGCTGATGAGCATGTTAAGCTGGCGGACTATCAGGCGACAACGGACATCCTGCTGGATTTCGTGCAGCAAACCCTTTATCCGAAGGGCGAATCTTAACCACAGGCTTGAAGGACAAGACAGTGAATGTAGATACCTTAATCCAAAATGCTCAGGTCGTTCTTGAAACTGGCATCGCCCGACTCGATGTGGGCATACGCGATGGTCATATTGCCGCACTGGTGGATAGCTCGGCGGCGATCCATGCCCGCGAAACGATTGACGCCAGCGGCAAGCTGCTGCTGCCCGGCGCCATCGACATCCACTTTCACTGTCGCGCACCGGCTCATCCGCAGCGTGGCGACTTCGCCACCGAAACCCGCGCCGCAGCTGCTGGCGGTGTGACAACCATCTTCGAGATGCCCATCTCCAAACCCTGCTGTGCCACTGGCGATATTTTTCGGATGCGCAAGGCGCTGGCACAGCAAAATTGCTATGTCAACTTCGGTTTGTATGCCGCCCCCGGTCTGCTGGATCCTGCCGAAATCGAGGATATGGTCAACGAGGGCGCGATTGCCTTCAAGATATTTATGACCGCCGCACCCAAAGGGCGCGATGACGAATTTGAGGGCCTGTGCCTGCCCGATGTGCCAGAACTGTATCAGGCGCTCTTACTGGTTGCCGATACCGGCCTGGTCTGCGCGGTCCATGCCGAAAACAACCCTCTGCTGGAATGGCATACCCAACTGCTGATAGATGCTAATCGCAAGGATGTCCCTGCACATGGCGAATCACGCCCGCCCCATGTTGAAGCATTGGCAATCGCTGACCTGCTCACACTCAACGAAAGCATCGGCGCTAACCTGCATATCGCCCACCTCAGCGCCAAAGAGCCGCTTGAAGTCTTTCGGCGCTTCAAGGCAACCGGTTCGACGGCAACGGCTGAAACCTGCCCGCATTATTTGCTGTTCACCGAAGCTGACCTGGAGCGTGTCGGACCTTATGCCAAAATCAACCCGCCGCTGCGCACAGCCGACGACCAGACAGCACTCTGGGAAGGTTTGATGGAGGGCACATTGCTGGCCATCACCACCGACCATTCCCCCTTTACCGTCGAAGAAAAAGAACGTGCCCGCCAGGACATCTGGGCAACACCACCCGGCGCCCCTGGCGTCGAAGAACTGCTGCTGGGAGTGATGAACGAAGCGCTGACGGGCCGCATCAGCATCAACCAAGCTGTGCAATGGGTCTGCACCAACGGGGCAAAACGTTTTGGCATTTATCCGCAGCGCGGGCATATCGGCATTAAAGCCAGCGCCGACCTGGTGATATTCGACCCCAATGACGAAACCACCATCAGCAGGGAAATGCTGTTCAGCCGAGCAAGAGACTGCGACAAGCTGTATGAAGGCATGACCTTCAAGGGCAAAGTCAACCAGACTATCGTCAATGGCAAGACGGTCTTCAAGGATGGCGAAATTGTCGGTCAAGCTGGCGATGGTCAATTTGTACGACCCAACCCCGCCCAAGTCAGCCAGGCATTTTAGAGCAGAGGCCTCACAAAAGGACAGATTTCTATGCCAGAATCACCTGCATGGCGCTTCCAGAAAATCATCAAGCCGATGTTCGCTATGTCCGCACCGCATCGGATTCTCAAAGGTGGGCGAGTCCTGACCTGCGCTGATGGCAAAGGCGGCGAAGTGATTGAAGAGGGCTTCGTCGAAATTGAAAAGGGGGGTATCAAGGCAGTGGGCGCCCTCAGTGAGCTTGGGTCAAGCACCGCCGAGCTTATCGACTGTCGCGGCAAAACCATCATGCCCGGCATGATGAATTCCCACGCTCACCTGGCTTGGGACGGCGTGCATGATTTGGCGCGTCAATCCCTGGATGATGCGCCCGAAATCAGCGCTTACAAGTGTGCTGGCAATATGCTCAAGAGCCTGCGTGCCGGGATAACGCTAGTGCGCGACCTTGGCATGAATCAATCCAATTTCTTCGCCAAGCAAGCCGTCGAACAAGGCATTTTCCCTGGCCCCCGCCTGCTGATTGCGGGCCAAGCCATTGTTCAAACCGGCGGCCATACTTATTGGTGCTGTCGGGAAGCTAGCGGCGCCGATGAGATGCGCCGCGCTGTCCGTGACCAGGTCAAAAACGGCGCTGATTTAATTAAAATTATGGGGTCTCACGATTTGCTGGAGTTCACGGATGCGGAATTGCATGCCGTCATTGATGAAGCCCATCGCAACGGCTTGCCCATCACCGCCCACGCCACTTTTGACGAGGGCATCCAGCGCATGGCGGCCTTTGGCGTGGATGTCATCGAACACGGCGGCTCCATGACGGATAAAACCATTCAGCTTTTGCTTGACAAAAATATCCCCATCGTTACCACTTTTGCCCCGCTCTTGATGCAATCGCAGGCGGAGCTTGCCCGTCAATACGATATTCCCGAATGGAAAATCAAAGAACGCCAGCAAGCCGTCGTCAGCCGAGAGCGCTTTGATGGAATTGTCAGGGCGGCTCAAGCTGGCGTGCCGATTGCCTTCGGCACGGATGCCGGCAGTCCGGTCGTTGAGCATGATGTGGTTGTGCCAGAGCTAAAATTCATGATCGAGTTGGGGGTGAAAAAGGATGCCTATGATGCGCTGCGATGCGCAACGATGGTCGCCGCGCAAGTCAGCAAACTGGAGGACGGACTTGGCAGCCTGGAAGTCGGCAAAGAGGCTGACATCATCGTCATGGATGGCAACCCGCTGGCAGATTTGGACGCCCTGGAGCAGGTCGAGATGATTTTTATTGCCGGCAAAAAAATGACAGGAGACGGATAAAATGGCAGGCAAAATAACAGGCATCTTCAATATCCTGGCGACGCCCTTTACAGCAGATTATGCGCTCGATAATGACAGCCTCAAAAATCTGGTTCGATTTCAAATGGACAAAGGCGCACATGGATTGACCATCCTGGGGGTCATGGGCGAAGCTGCCAAACTCAACGTTGCCGAGCGTCAGGCTGTCATGGAGACGGTCATCGAGACGGTCAATGGCGCTATTCCGGTCGTTGTTGGCACCAGCCACCCCGAAATCAAAACTTGCATCGCGCTTAGTTCGGCGGCATTTGCGGCCGGCGCGGACGGGGTTATGATTGCGCCGCCGCGAATGGAAGATAAATCCGATGCCGCCATCATGGCGCTCTACAGCACCATTGCCGAGACGATTACGCAGCCGATTGTCGTGCAAGACTTTCCGCCCGTCAACGATGTCATTATGTCGCCGGATTTGCTGGCGCAAATTGCTGATGCTATTCCGAATGCCGCTTACCTCAAGCTCGAAGACCCGCCCTTGATGCAGAAGATTGCCGCCATCCGTCAGCGTACTGACAAATTTGAAATTTTTGGCGGGCTTGGCGGGATGTTCCTGCTCGAAGAACTTCAGCGCGGCGCGTCTGGCACAATGACCGGCTTTGCCTTCACCGAAATTCTGGTGGCCGTTTATGATGCCTTCAAGGCAGGTCGCATAGCTGCTGCCGAAGCGCTGTTTGACCGCTATCTGCCATTGATTCGCTACGAAAATCAGCCGCAGATAAACCTGACTATCCGGAAAGCCTTGCTACAACGCCGCCAGGCAATCACCCATGCCACCCCACGCCCGCCCTTTAACCCCCTTGATGCCGGCACGCATCAGGAAATTAGCCGCCTGCTCCAGCGCGGCGGCATCGATGACCCGACCCAAAGGCTGAGCCTTTAGCTCATTGCTGGTCGGCAGGGGCGGATATGACATACCTCGATGTTCAAGCCCGGTTTCCACCGCCGCCGTCACAAGGGGATTGGCGCTGGCTGGCTACAGTCGATGACGTCCGCCAGGGGGCTGGCATAGACCTGGTGAAACTTAAGCAGGTGTTTGAGTTGCAAATGCACCTTTTTGGGAGTTATGCTTGGGGCGCGGTGGTGATTCGGCATGGTTATCTGGTGCACGAGCATTATACCTTCATGGGACTCACCAGCAGCCGCTTTGATATTTGGTCTTGCACCAAATCCTTCACTGGCACTGCCTGGGGGCTGCTGCTGGATGACAGCCGCCAGGGGCGTCTGCCATCGGGACAGCAAGTCGATTTGGACAGTCCCGCCTATGCCTTCATCCAGCACCCCTTGTCCGACCTGCGCAAGCAAGCCATCACTATACGCCATCTGCTGACGATGACTTCTGGGATTCCGGGCGAAGCCGAAGGCATCTATGGGCTGCCCACCGCCACCGGCGTCGGGCCCTTTGAACATGCTCTGGGGCTATTCCCCAATCGTTATGGCAAATGGGTGGATAAACTGGTGGCAGTCCCCGGCACACGTTGGGATTACAGCGATGCCGCCATCGCGCATCTCTCGCTGATTTTCGCGCAGATTGCCGGACAAGACATGGATAACTATCTGACAGCCCGCCTATTCAAGCCGATTGGCATCGCAGGAGCAAGCTGGGATGTTATCGGCGGCAGCGGCTTCATCGGACCCCATACCAATGCCCATATCGGCCTGCATATCTCGGCACGCGAACTGGCGCGATTTGGCTACCTGACCTTGCGGCAGGGAAGCTGGAACGATAAACAGTTAATTCCGCGCTGGTGGCTGGAACTGGCGACCCGCTCCTCGCAAGACCTGAACCCCGAATATGGCTATACCTTTTGGGTCAACAGCAAAGGCACGCGCTGGCAGGGTTTGCCTGCTGATATGTTCGCGCTGGAAGGGTATAATTCAAATCGCTGTTATGTCATCCCCTCGCTTGACCTGGTGGTCGCGCGGGTCGGTGTGGGTCCGCCACAATGGAATGAGGGCGATTTTATCAGGGGAATTGCAGGGGCAATTATTTAGCTTAAACATAAAGGACAAAACTCATGGATTTAGGATTAAAAGATAAAACTGCCTTGGTCGCCGCTTCCAGCAAGGGCTTGGGATACGGCGTCGCCAGGGCCCTGGCCGCCAATGGCGCCAAAGTATCGCTTTGCAGCCGTTCCGCCGCCGACATCGCCGCTGCTGCCCAAACCCTCGCCGCCGATTATGGCATCGAGACCCTCGCCACCAGTTGTGACCTGCGCCGCTCGGATGATATTCAGGCTTGGGTCGATAAAACAGTCGCTGCCTGGGGCAAAATCGACTGCCTGCTGGTCAATGCCGGAGGACCGCCCGCCAAGACTTTCAAAGAACTCAGCGATGAGGATTGGCAGGCAGCTTTTGAATTGACGCTGATGAGCAGCGTTCGCATGATTCGCGCGACCATCCCGCACATGCCCCCTGGCGGCTCGATTCTGACGGTCACATCATCATCCATCAGAGAGCCTATCCCGCGTCTTGGGCTTTCGACCGTCATGCGTTCCGGTGTGATGGGCTTGGTCAAAACGCTGGCGGACGAACTGGCAGAGGACGGCATCCGCGTCAATAATCTGGTGCCAGGCCGCATCGATACGGACCGCGTCGCCCAACTGGACGCCAACACTTCGGACAAGCTCGGCATCAGCATCGAAGAGGTCCAACGGCGCAGTCTGGCTGCCATCCCGCTCGGACGTTATGGCAGCATTGATGACTTTGGCGCTGCTGGCGCTTTCCTGCTGTCCCCGGCCGCCAGCTATATCACCGGCGCCACGCTGCGGGTGGACGGCGGCGCCATGCGCTCGATATAAGCGACAATCAAGGAGAACAATGCCATGACCGCCTATGATGATTTGCAAGCACATATTGCCGAATACAACGACCTGCTGAATATCCTGAACCTGCTCAAATGGGATATGCGGACGAAGATGCCCACTGGCGGCGCCATCACACGCGGCAAACAGCTGGCGACGCTTAGCCAACTCGCCAAAGAAAAATTTGTGAGCGCGAAAACCGAAAGACTCCTGGAGGCTGCCGAAGCTGCGCTGGCCAAGGGCGAAACCGATGTTTATCGACTCTCTGCCCTGCGGCAAATCCGCCAGTATTATGAGATTCAAAAACGGATCCCAGCCGAGTTAATCGGACGCATCGCCACACTGTCGCCAGAATCCGAATATGTTTGGGCAACTGCCAAAGAGCGGGACGACTTTGACAGCTTCAAGCCATATCTGGCGCAAATGCTGGCGCTCAACATCGAATTGGCGGAGGCAATCGGTTATCAGGAACACCCTTTTGACGCGCTGGTCTTTGAATATGAGCCGGATGTCACCGCTGCCAGCCTCAAAGTCATTTTTGGCGAACTCAAAGCCGGGCTTATCCCTCTATTGGAGAAAATCATCGCCAGGGATACCCCCCTGCCACAAGACCTCTGGGAACATCAATATAACATCGACACCCAAAAGCAGCTCTGCCGCGAACTGGCGGCGACCATCGGCTACGATTTCCGGCGCGGGCGGCTCGATATTGCGCCCCATCCCTTTGAAATCTCCTTTACGCGCAATGACGTTCGGATTACCACCCGCTATCATCCGACCTACCTGCCGATGGCGCTCTTTGCCACCTTGCATGAAACCGGACACGCCCTCTATGAACAAAATATCTCGCCCGACCTGACGCGCACCGCCCTGACGACCGATTTCTTCGGGCAGTACGCGGTCGGCGGCAGCAGCTATGGCGCTCACGAATTTTCATCGCGCCTGTGGGAAAATCAGATTGGGCGCAGTCGGGAGTTCTGGCAACTGCATTTCGCCCGCGCCCAGCAACTTTTCCCCGAACAGTTAAAGGCAGTCGATGTGGAATCGTTCTATCGCGCGGTCAACCGTGTCAAACCCAGCCTGATTCGCGTCGAAGCCGATGAAGTCACCTATAATCTTCACATCATGCTCCGCACCGAAATCGAAATGGCGCTGCTCGAAGGCGCAGTCAGCGTGGATGAACTGCCCGAAATCTGGAATGCCAAAATGAAGGAGTACCTGGGTGTGACCCCAGCCAATAACCGCGAGGGCGTTTTGCAGGATGTCCATTGGTCAGCCGGTGGATTTGCCGGTTTCGCCAGCTATACGATTGGCAATATCATGGCAGCACAAGTATTTGCCGCCGCCCATGACCATATCTCCGCCCTCGATGCAAAGCTCGCAAGGGGAGATTATCAAAGCCTGCTCGATTGGCTGCGCGACAATATCTATCGGCATGGTCGTGCCTTTACGGTCAGCGAATTGCTGGGTGGCATCGCTGGCGAGGGCTTGAATGTCGCTCCCCTGCTGAGCTATCTCGAAACGAAATACAGCGAACTCTATGGTTTGTCCGTTTAGCAGGCGACAGCGATTCAGCCGCAGCGGCTTCTGCTTCAAAAAAAAACGATTCCAATTCATAAAAGGGTATCCAAAATGACAACAACAACTCAATCCGAACTCAATCAGAACCCGCCCTATCAAGACCCTCAGCGCCCTATCGAAGAACGGGTTGAGGATTTGCTCGGACGCATGACGCTGGAAGAGAAAGCCGGCATGATGTTCCAGACGATGGTGATGATTACCCCTGAAGGCGAATTTGACCTGGATATGGGCGCATTTGGACTGGCTTCCATCCGAGAAATGACCGACAAACACATGACCCATTTTAATCTGGTCGGCTCTGCCAGCGCCGAAAAAATCGCCAAATGGGTCAATCAGCTGCAAAAGCTGGCGGCATCCAAGCGTCTTGGCATTCCCATCACCCTGTCAACCGACCCGCGCCACAATTTTGCCGAGAATCCGGGCGTACACATGGCGACAGGGGCTTTTTCGCAATGGCCCGAATCGCCTGGTCTGGCAGCCATCGGCGATGAAGCTCTGGTGGAAGAATTTGCCGACATCGCCCGCCAAGAATACATCGCGGTTGGATTGCGTTCCGCTTTGCATCCGGTTGCCGACCTCGCCACCGAACCTCGCTGGGCGCGGGTCAACGGCACTTTTGGCGAAGACAATCAGCTGGCAGCGCAGTTGACGGCGGCGTACATTCGCGGTTTTCAAGGGAAGGAACTCGGGCCGCACAGCGTCGCCTGCATGACCAAGCACTTTCCGGGCGGCGGCCCGCAGCTGGACGGCGAAGACCCGCATTTTGATTATGGCCGCGAGCAGGTTTATCCCGGCAATCATTTCGATTATCACCTGCTGCCCTTTGAAGCTGCCTTTCGTGCTGGCACTGCCATGATTATGCCCTATTACGGGATGCCAATCGGCACAGACTACGAGCCAGTTGGGTTCAGCTTCAGCCATGGCATCATCACCGGCCTCCTGCGCGAGCAATATGGCTTTGACGGGGTTGTCTGCACCGACTGGGGCCTGCTGACCGATGCTGACCTCGGCGGGATGATTTTCCCGGCGCGTGCCTGGGGCGTTGAACATCTCACACCTGCCGAGCGTGCCAAAAAAATCCTGGATGCCGGCGTTGACCAATTCGGCGGCGAAGCCTGCCCCGAAGTCATCGTTGAACTGGTGCAAAGCGGACAAGTCTCCGAAGAGCGCATCGACATCAGCATTCGGCGGCTGCTGCGCGACAAGTTCCGTCTGGGCTTGTTCGACAATCCCTATGTGGATGAAGTCGCAGCCGCGCACATCGCTGGCAATTCGGCTTTCCGCGCCGCTGGCGAACTGGCGCAGCGCAAATCCATCGTGCTGCTCAAGAACAGCGGTGCCCTGCCTCTGGCTGAACGCCCGAAAATATATGTCGAAAACATCAAAAAGGAAATCGCAGCAGGTTATGGCGAGGTGGTTGAAGACCCCGAATCTGCCGATTTTGCGATAGTTCGCCTGCAAGCTCCTTATGAACCGCGCCACAATCACTTTCTGGAGTCCTTCTTCCATGCAGGCGACCTCGATTATAAGGAGCCAGAGAAGAGCCGCATTCTCTCACTCCTGGATTCGGTCCCGACCATCGTCGACATCTATCTCGACCGCCCGGCTGTCATCCCCGAAATCGCTGAAAGCTGCGCTGGCTTGCTGGCGAATTTTGGCGCGAATGATTCGGCAGTGCTGGATGTCATCTTCGGACGTTTCAAACCCGTAGCCAAGCTCCCCTTCGAGTTGCCCTCGTCGATGGAGGCTGTCCGCCAGCAGCAACCGGACGTTCCCCATGACTCCGAAAATCCGCTCTTTGAATATGGCTTTGGTCTAAGCTATTAGCCAAGCAGATTCTCCCTCTAATTTGATAGAGGGAGATTTCATCTCATTTTTCGGTTTTCTGTTGACAGATAAAAATTAAGCGTATAGAATAGTTTTGAGAGCGCTCTCATTATAATGAACGCGCTTTGAGAACATCTCAGGTGTTCTGACGCTGCAAATCAGCGATAATTGTTACAAAACTCTCAAATTATAAGAGCGCTCTCATTTTTGTTGAATCGGTTTGATGATGAAACGTTTAACTTTAGAGGAAATTGGACAGCTTGCCGGCGTGTCGCGGTCAACGGTATCGCGGGTGATTAACGACCATCCCAACATCCGCCCGACTGTCCGTCGGCGCGTCCAACAGGTCATCCACGAAACCGGCTATCAACCCAATTCTGCCGCTCGCTCGCTGGCATCCCGTCAATCTCGCATTCTGGGGCTGATTATGCCCAGTGTCTTGCAATCGGGCTTCACCGACCCGTATTACCCGCTTGTCATTCAAGCCATTTCCCACGCCTGCAATCAAAATGACCACACGGTCTCGCTCTTCTTATTCCAGACCAAAGAAGAAGAAGAAAAAATAAGCCAGCGCATCATCGGCAGCGGCTTGATTGACGGATTGATTATCACCGCCGATACTATTGAAAATCCCTTTGTGACCAAGATTCAGCAGCATCATATCCCTTTTGTCCAAATCGGCAGACCCCTGCACACAGAATCCACCAATATCAGCTATGTTGATGTCGATAACAAAGCCGGTGCCTACCTCGCCGCCAGCTACCTCATTCAACAGGGTTATCGGCGCATTGGCCAGCTGGCGACTGTTCACAATAGCGCTGGCGTTGACCGCGATGCCGGTTTCCGTCAGGCTTTGACAGACCGCGGCATACCTGTCAATGAGGAACTCATCAAGGTAGCCGAATTTAGCCAAACTAGCGCCCACCAGGCGATGGGGGCTTTGCTGGAGCAAAAACCCGAGGCCGTCTTTGCCCAATCCGATGCCATGGCGCTCGGTGCGATGCGTGCCATCCGTGAGAGAGGGCTGCGCGTACCGGAGGATATTGCTATCGTTGGTTTTGATGATTTGCCCCTGGCAGCCAGCGCCGACCCGCCGCTGACCACCATTCGACAGCCGATTTACCGCACTGGCATCCTGGCGACTGAAACACTGCTGGACATCATCAAAACATCCCCACAGCCAGCACGCCATATCATCCTGCCCGTTGAGTTAGTCATCCGTGCCAGTACCGGTACGGCTAGCTAGAATCGCTCGCAGATACTTGAGACAGGAGGCCGCATAAAACCAATTATTCAGCGCAAGACCCAGCAAAACATAATGTATGCTATAATAAACCAAGCAGGAGTATAACAACATGAACAAACTACGTTTCGTCTCTGTCATGCTGATTGCACTGCTGGCGGTCAGTCTCGTCAGTGCACAGATGACCCCGCGCGGCGGCACCGTTGTCACTAGCGATGGTGAACAGCTTGTCGGCAAAAACTTCAATCCTTACAGCCCCGACCCGCTCAATTTTTCCCAGCGCTATGTCTATGAACCGATGTTAATCTTCAACCCGGTTGATGGTGGCATCCCCACGCCCTGGCTGGCGACCGACTATGAATATGGTGAAGGTTTAACCAGTATGACCTTTACCCTGCGCGAAGGGGTCGTATGGAGCGACGGCGAAGCCTTCGATGCCGATGATGTCGCTTTCACTTTCAATATGTTCCTCGAACATCCATCCACGGACACATCCGCCATCTCTGACTTCCTCGAAAGCGTCGATGTCACGGGCAGTCACAGCGTACAGTTCAACCTGAATCGCGTCTACACCCTGGCCCATGAACTCATCGGCAGTCAGTGGATTGTGCCAGAACATGATTGGGCTGATGTCGAAGATTATGCGCTCTTTACGAATGACGAGCCGGTTGGCACAGGTCCTCTGACCGAAGTTGCCGATTTCAACGAGCAGTCCTACACCCTCTGCCGCAACGAAAACTACTGGCAAATGGATGAAAATGGCGAACAGCTGCCCTATATCGACTGCATCCGTCAGGTGCTCTTCCAGGGCAACGACCCCGCCAACCTGGCTTTGATTAATGGCGAATTGGATTGGGTAGGCAACTTTGTCCCCGATATCGAGACGGTCTTTATCGCCGAAAATCCCGAAAAACACGGCTACTACTTCTGGCCTGGCGGCGCAACCGTCCAACTCTATAGCAACACCACCAAGGCGCCCTTCAGTGATGTCAGCTTCCGCCGCGCCATGAGCATGGCAATCGACTACGAAGCTGTTACCAGCATTGGCATGTACGGCTATACCAGTCCTGCAAACGCTGTTGGCCTGGGTCCCCGTTACAACGTCTGGATTAGCGAAGAAGCCCTGGCTATGGCGGATGAAATGGGCCAAACCCGTTACAATCCCGAAGGCGCAGTCGCGCTGCTTGACGAAGCCGGTTATGTCGATAGCGACGGCGATGGCATCCGCAACCTGCCCGATGGCGACAACATCGCCTTCAAGGTACAGGTCGTCAATGGCTGGACCGATTGGGTCACCAGCGTGCAGATTATGAGCCAGAACTTCCAGGATATTGGCTTGGACGCTGTCATTGAAACACCTGACTTCGGCGCCTGGTTCTCCAACCTGCAAAGTGGCACTTACGATGTCTCTATCGGTTGGGGCACCGCCGGCAACACGCCCTACAATTATTTCCGCAATTTGCTCTTGAGCGAATTGATCTCCGACGAAGGCACAGCCAATGCCGAACTGTGGTCGCGCTGGACCAGCGACGAAGCGGATGCCCTGCTAAGCGCATTCACCGAAACCGCCGATGCCGCCGAACACGCTGCAATCGTCGACCAGCTGCAAATGCTCTATGTCGAAAACGTACCCGCCATCCCACTCTTCCCCGGACCCACCTGGTACGAATACACCACCTATCGTTTCACCGGCTTCCCCACCGAAGACAACTACTATGCCCAGGGCAGCCCGTGGGAACGCAACTCAGCGCCTATCGTCCTCAACACCATTCACTGCATTGATGACACATCCTGCGGACAATAAGCAAGCACAATGAGGTCACGCTGGTGGATGCCTGCAGGTATCCGCCAGCCTCTGAACAATCTCGGCCGTAAATACTAAAAAAGGCTTCTTGATTATGGATATGGCAAGCACGATTGAGCAAGACGCAGCAAAAAAACAGAAAGCGAATCCAGGCTTCGGCACAAAACTGCTCAATGGCATCTTGGCCCTCGTCAAGTCACGCTTTTTGCGCCGCCGCCTGATTTTTTATCTCATCGCCGGATTCGCCGCCATCACCATCAATTTCCTTATCCCGCGCATGATGCCCGGCGACCCGGTGCAGCTCTTGTTTGCCCAAAGCCAGGGTCAGATAGATCCACGCGCAGTTGAGGCCATCAAAGAGCAGTTTGGCTTTGTCGCTGGTCCCCTGCACGAACAATACCTGCGCTACCTCCAAAGCATCTTCACGCTTGACTTTGGCCCCTCGATTATGGGTTTTCCCATACCCGCATTGCAGGTGATGATGGGCAGCCTGCGCTGGACGCTCATTCTGGTGGGTATCGCCACTGTCATGTCTTTTATAATTGGCACTTTATTGGGGATAACAGCAGCTTGGCGGCGCGGCAGCCGCATTGATACCATCCTGCTGCCTA
This sequence comes from Aggregatilineales bacterium, assembly GCA_965214515.1. GTDB lineage: Bacteria > Chloroflexota > Anaerolineae > Aggregatilineales > Phototrophicaceae > UBA6055. Next base: position 450,055 of record OZ243955.1, on the reverse strand, counting down.
TTTCCAGCGGCCTCGGCGCCTTTCCCTATTTTTTTATCGCTATGCTTGCCGTTTATATCCTTGGCTTTCAGTTGGATATCTTCCCCACCAGCCATGCCTACAACACCGCCATTAAGCAAGATTGGAGTTCGCCCGAATTTCTGTGGAGCGTAGTCTATCACATGACCTTGCCGTTGCTCACGATGGTCTTTACAGGCTTCGGGGGCTGGATGCTGGGCATGAGGAACAATATGATTGGCGTCCTTTCGCAGGATTATATCGTCATGGCCGAGGCCAAGGGTTTGCCTGACCGCCGCATCATGCTCTTGTATGCCGCGCGGAATGCCATCCTGCCCAGCTTAACGGCTTTTGCCATGTCATTTAGTTTTGCCATCACCGGCGCTATTTTGGTTGAGATTGTCTTTTCCTATCCAGGTATGGGCTATATCCTCTTGCGAGCCGTCAACGCCCGCGACTATCCGGTCATGCAAGGCATCTTTCTGCTGCTCTCCGTAGTCGTTCTGCTGGCAAATTTCATCGCCGATATGAGCTATGTCCTGCTCGACCCACGCGCCCGATAACAGAAGTGAGGTGCATCATCATGGCAAAAAAAGCCAAAACATCCGACCGACTTTTCAAGGCATGGATGAGACTGCCCGGCTGGATACGATCGATCTTGAAAAATAAAAAATCGCTGTCCGGTGTGTCAATCCTGCTCTTTTTCATCGTAATCGCCTTGCTGGCACCCCTGCTGGCGCCAACTGACCCGCAGCGCATGGTCGGACGCCCGCATCAAGCGCCATCAAGCGAATATATCTTAGGCACATCGCGGCAAGGGCAAGACATTTTCTCGCAAATCCTCCATGGCACTTATACGACCCTGCGCGTCGGCTTTGTGACCGGCACCATTATTATTTTTATCGCCATCGCCATCGGTTTGACCGCTGGCTTTGTCGGCGGGGTTGTCGACGAAGTCCTGTCCCTGATTACCAACGTCTTTCTGGTCTTGCCAAATTTGCCTCTCATCATTGTGGTGGCTTCGATGATTGACAGACCGGGACCCGATACCATTATCCTCGTCCTAAGCCTGACCAGTTGGGCTTACGGAGCGCGGGTGCTGCGCTCGCAAACGCTGGCACTGCGCAACAGCGAATTTGTCGAAGCAGCCCGTGTCAGCGGTGAGCCAACATGGCGCATCATCGCCTTCGAAATCCTGCCCAACATGACCTCGCTGGTCGTCTCCAGTTGGATTGGCGCGGTTTTATATGCCATTCTGGCTGAAGCCGCCCTCGAGTTTATTGGCTTGGGCAACCCTAACAGCATTACCTGGGGTACTACCCTTTATTGGGCGCAGAACAATCAGGCCCTGCTTACTGGCGCCTGGTGGACATTTATTCCGCCCGGTCTTGCCATCGCCGCCGTCGGGATAAGCCTGATTCTCATCAATTACGCCATTGACGAAATCACCAACCCGCGTCTGGCTAAGGGTTAAAGGATACTTGCATGGTTATATCCAACGCATCTTCAAGGTCAAATTACGCTCATAACGCTCTTGAGCCTTTGCTCGACATTCAGCAGCTTAATGTCGAATACCGCACCCCGCGCGGTGCTGTTCGCGCTGTCGAAAATGTCTCCTTTGAATTGTATCCCAACGAAGTTTTTGGCCTGGCAGGCGAATCCGGCTGTGGCAAAACAACCGTCGCCAATGCCATCACCCGCCTGCTGAAACCGCCCGCCTATATCACCAGCGGCAAAATTATGTTCCAAGGCGTCAACATCCTCGATATGAGCGAAGATGCCTTGCGCGGCTTCCGCTGGGAACACCTCTCGATTGTCTTTCAAAGCGCCATGAACGCTCTGAATCCGGTGATGACCATCGGCAATCAAATCATTGATGCCATGCAGGCACATCAAGCTGTGTCTTATGAAGCCGCCCGCACCCATGCCAAACACCTCTTGCGCATCGTCGGCATCGATATCAACCGCGTCGACAGCTACCCCCATCAACTGAGCGGCGGGATGCGACAGCGAGCGGTCATTGCCATCGCCATGGCGCTCAACCCGGAACTTATCATCATGGACGAGCCGACCACCGCCCTCGATGTGGTCGTGCAAAAGCAAATCCTGCAAGAAATCAAAGACCTGCGCGACCAGTTTGGCTTTTCCATCCTGTTTATCACCCACGATTTATCCCTGCTGGTCGAAATCTCTGACCGCATCGGAATCATGTACGCCGGCAAATTCGTCGAATCGGGACCGGCGCAAGCCATCTTCAGCAATCCCAAACATCCCTATACCGAACGGCTGATGAACTCCTTCCCAACCATTCACGGACCCCGCCGCGAGCTATTGGGCATACCTGGGGCGCCGCCCGACTTGATTGACCCGCCTGGCGGCTGCCGTTTTCATCCGCGCTGTGAACATGCTATCGCAGGTCACTGCGAACGCATCATCCCCGAACTCATACAAATCGGTGACCATCGTGATGTTGCCTGCCACTTGGTCGAAGCACCGGAGACTAGCCCATGAAAGACAATCAACAACCCATCCTCGAAGCCGTCAACCTGACCAAGCACTTCCATACTGGCGGCGCACTTGCCAGCGGAACAGTTAAAGCCGTACAGGCCGCCAGCTTGAAACTGTATCGCGGTCATGTGGTTGCCCTCGTCGGTGAAAGCGGCAGCGGCAAGAGCACCATCGTCCGCATGTTGGCGCGGCTGTATGAGCCGACCGCAGGCGACATTATCTATCATGGCGAAAAAGTCCTCGAACAGCGCGGACGCCGAGCCTTGCTCGAATACCGCGCCAAAGTGCAAATGGTCTTTCAAGACCCTTTCAGTTCACTCAATCCGGTACATCCCGCCAGCCACGCTGTCAAGCGTCCACTGAAAATCTATCGCAAGGCACGCGGCAAGCGCCAACTCCGCGACAAGCTGGTTGAGTTATTCGAACTTGTATCCTTGACGCCTGTCGATGAATTTATCGAAAAGTATCCCCATCAATTAAGCGGCGGGCAGCGCCAGCGAATTGCCATTGCCCGCGCCCTTGCCGTCGAACCTGATGTGATTCTGGCCGATGAGCCGGTATCCATGCTGGATGTCTCGATTCGGCTGGGCATCCTCAACCTGATGGCAGAACTGCGCGACCAGCAGCAAATCGGCTTTTTATATGTCACCCACGATTTGGCCAGTGCGCGTTATTTCTCCGACGAAATCCTGGTGATGTATGCCGGTTTCATCGTCGAACAGGCAGAATCCGAAGAACTCATCTCCAACCCGCAGCATCCCTATACGCAAATGCTGCTGGCATCCGTGCCAGACCCATCGCGCGGGCTGAAAACAGAAGAAGTTGATATTGAAGGTGAAATCCCTGACCTGACTGATTTGGGGAGCGGCTGTCCTTTTGCACCGCGCTGCAAGCATGTCATGGATATTTGTCACCAGGCCATGCCCGAACCTACGCTGCTGGAGGACAATCGCTGGGTTCGCTGCTATCTCTATGAAGACGAAACCAGTCTGCGGACAGCAGAATCGGCCGCCGATTAAAATCCGACTGCCCTCCCCGAAACACTTTGGGCAGGCAGCAAAAAACATCACAGCCACAATCGGCTGACAGTTTCGCCGTCAACTGGTAAAATAATCAAAAATGAAAGAAAATGAGCATGTCAGCACCAAAAGCTGTTTGGGAAATACCAGCCCTTCTGGGCGAAGGACCGCTCTGGGTGGAACAGGAGAATGCGGTCTATTGGGTGGATATATTCAGCAGCCAGGTTCATCGCTATTCGCTGGCCGATGAGACAAAGAAAACCTGGACTTTCGATTTTCCGATAACCAGCCTGTCCCCCCGTCAAGGTGGCGGTTTTGTTGGCACGATAAGGGACGGTTACGCCTTCATTGACCTGGATGCAAAATCCGCCGATCCCATCCAGCTGCCCGAATCCGACATAGCGAACAATCGCTTCAACGATGGCAAGGTGGATGCCAGTGGACGTTATTGGGCTGGCACAATGGACATCGGGCAAACGCGGGAAACAGGTGCGCTCTATCGCCTGGATGCTGATTTGAGCGTCCAAAAAATGGATGACCATTATATCATCGCCAACGGCCCCGCCTTTAGTGTGGATAATACCGTCCTGTATCACACCGACAGCGCAAAACGCAGCATCTACGCTTTTGATATGAGTCCCGCCGGCGACTTGAGCAGCAAGCGGCTTTTTACCGAGTTCACCGCAGATGACGAAGGCGTTCCGGACGGCATGACGATTGACAGTGAAGCCTGTCTCTGGGTGGCGCATTTTGGCGGCGCACGCATCACGCGCTATTCACCGGCGGGCGACATCCTGCAAGTGGTGCCGCTGCCCGTACCCAACATCACAAGCTGCACCTTCGCTGGCGCCGCACTCGATACACTTTATATCACCACAGCCCGCACTGGCATTCCTGACCAAGACCTCGACAGTTATCCCCTGGCTGGCAGTCTTTTCGCCTTCCAACCCGGGGTCAAGGGGACGCCGACGCCGCTCTTCGCTGGTTGAGCCAATAGGCAGCACCATAAGCCACCATCACCGCCAGCAGGGGTGTCACCATGACACGGGCGCGGGTGTCGATGCCAGAAGTTTGCACAAGCAGCGTTCCCGCCAAAAAATAGGCACACGGGAGCAAGAGGAATAGCGCATCAGCCCAACGCCGCTGACGGGCAATTTGCCACAGACCATAACCTGCTGCCAGTAGCAGAGCGACATTCCAGCCAATGCCCAGCCACAAGGGCATGCCACGAACCTCAAGCAAGGTTCGATACAAGCCGACGGGGATCGTGAGAAGGTAATACAGAGGATATTCGCGGAAGACATCCAGCGCAACTTCCGTCATCACGCTTTCCATCGCTGTCGGGCTTGCCCGATGATGCCAACGCCGATGATGCGTGATATTTGGTATCTCATTACCGAGCCGTTCTTCAACGCGACTTGCCAAGGTCGCATATATGCTATCCTTGTCCTGCCCTGTTGCCTGATACAGTACGGATACTGCCCGATAGTAGAGTAGATTATAGGTGCCTATAGTGGAGAAAATGTTGTTGCGGAGGTAGGTTGCATTGTGATGTTTCCATAACATCGTTCCCAGCAAAGCCAATGAGACCAGAGAGCAAACAGCCAGCACGCGCCATCGCTGACGGGCGAAGGCAATCCACAGCCCCATCGGAATCCAAAGCAGGTAGGCTGCTGGTCGCGTCAGAGCCGACAGCGCAATGAAGCCGCCAGCCAGCAAGCCCCACATAACCGTTTGCTGTCGCCTACCTGCCCTTTTAAGCGCCATCAGGCTCACAAACCCGAATGCCAGCAGGAGGTTTGCCAATGGTTCTGCCAGCAGCACACTGGAATATCTGATGCTGGTCGGGTCAATGGCGACAATGCCGGCTACCAGCAGTCCCAGCTTTGGCGACAAGTCAAACTGTCGCGCCAAGATGTAAGTTAGTGGAACGATGCCCGTACCCAACAGGATATTCACCGCGAGAATCAAAAGAGGCTGCAACCCTAGCGCCGCCACCAAAAGCGAAAAGCCCGGCGGGCGTATCAGATACAGACTGTTTGTAAAGGCCAAATCGCCTTGCAAAATGTCTTCTGCTGCGTTGCGATATTCTATGTAATCATCCAAATAGTAATTCAGCAGAGACGGCTCATACAAACTGACAGCGTAGCCAATGCGCAAGAGCAAGCCCATCAGAATTAACATCAAAAGCCAGCGACGTGCCATAATTGTTATTTCTGTTCCCCGTTTATCAATCAACGCATGGATACTGCCGAATACCCTGACCGCGGCTGGAAGCGGCTGGCGGACAAAGAAGGTATCCTCATTCGGCTTGAGGCGGTCCGCTCGATTCCCTGATTATCAGCTCAGGCGCGATCAGGCGTGACTTGCCGCGGTGTACCCCGTTGGTCAAAGCGTCCTGGAACAGCTCGAGCAATGCTTGGCTGATATTTTGCATCGGTTGATGTAGCGTGGTCAGAGCGGGCTGAATAATCTGTCCGATAGGTATGCCATCAAAGCCAACTACAGATAAGGTTTTGCCAACGTGAAATCCATGTCGCTCAGCCGCCCTGATGACCTCAATGGCGATGAAATCGGCAATGACGATGACGGCTGTTGGTCTGTCTGTTGCAGGAAGCTGCTGCCATGAGGCAAGAATACGGTCTATCTGCCACTTGGGATAGTCTGACCGTATCAAGAAGGGGCTGCGAATTGGAATGCCATGCGCCGACATGCCCTCCAGGTAACCACAAAACCGGTCATTCCCGCTCAATGAGTCAGGCGGCCAGCCCATGAACGCAATACGGTGATGGCCCATTCCAACCAAATAATCCACCGCGCAGCGTATACCGGTACGACCATCGGTATCAACCCAGGGGAATTCCCAATCGTTGTTGGTTCGCCCAAAGCAGACAAAGGGCATATCGTTTTCCAGCAGAAAGGCAACCCGCGGATCTGCTTGCTTGGTTTCCGCTAGCACAAAGCCGTCAATCCGGCCTGAGCGAATGAGCTCATCGTATACCATAATCGGATTCTCAGGAGGATGAGTAAAGGTCAACATATGATAACCGGCCGCCTCCACCGCTTGTGCGAGGTAGAACATGAATTGCGCCATCATCGGCGAAGCGTCCAATTCCTCAGGCGTAATCTGCCAGGCATAGCCAATCAAACTAGCGCGGCTGGCTTGCAAGTTGCGGGCGGTGATGTTGGGACGATACCCCATCTCGCGGGCGGTGGCGCGGACGTGGTCCCGAGTATGGTCACTGACCATGCCCGGTTTGTCGTTCAGCACATAGGAGACAGTGGCAATAGACACACCGGCCTCTTTGGCGACATCTTTGATGGTAGGCATGAGTCTCCTGCGTTCTAACTGTGCCCGAGTATTATATCATGAACCTTTGATGACGCACCGTGTCAAATTACGCATTGTACTCGGTGAAGGTATCTGAGCGGCTGTGTTTATAGCCAGCGGCTGTAAGGCGATCAAAAACTGCTTGTGTACTCAGAATCGCTACAAAGGCAAAACCGAGTAGTATCGAGAAGGGTGGCACAGCTATGCTGATAGCAACAATGGCGACCAGCCCAGCCAGGTGAATTAGCGTAAAGATGGGGTTTAGCGCGATCATAAGTGCCGCGTTGCGCAGAGCGCCCAGTATGCCGGGTTGGTCCATCTCGTAGTAGATGGGCCAGAAGTAAAACATCAACGCGAACCAGACTAGAATCGCACCTAGCCAGATCGTTCGGATAGCGCTACTGAAAGGGGTCGGTTCAACGTAAGTATTGAGGTTGCTGATATTGACGACAACGACAAGCAGAGAGATGATACCAAGAATCGTGCCTTGCCGAAGATTCTTGTATACCCCACACCAAAAGATATTAAGATCGACATGTTCCCCGCGATACACGGCATGGCTGAGCTTAACTAACCCTGCGAATCCGGCGGGTGCGGTGATAACAGGCAAGAGCATCAGGACAAAACAGAGATTAGCCCAAACATAAACATAGCCACGATGCTGGAGATGACGGCAAGCACGCCACCATACTTTGAGTGCTGACAAACCTTAACCTTTCAAACCCGTGTAACTGATGCCTTCGACGAAGTAGCGCTGGAAAAACAAGAATATGACTGCCATCGGAAGAGTCGTTATCACCGAACCGGCGAGCACAAGATCATACTGTACATCGAGACCAGAGCCACGCAACACAGTCAACCCGAGCGGCAAGTTATAGAGATCCGTATCACCGCCGAGGATAATCAGCGCATCCATAAAATTGTTCCAATTGCCTTGAAAACCAAAGATAGTCAAGGCAGTTAGTGCTGGCGTTGCCATCGGCAGCACGATACGGAAGAAGATGACGAAACGATTAGCGCCATCGACCATCGCCGCTTCTTCCACTTCACGCGGAATCGACTCGAAGAACTGTTTCATCAGCAGTATGCCAAAGGCATCGGCAGCCAGTGTGACAATATAGCCTTGGTAGGTATTGAGCAGACCAAGCTGTTTAAGCAAGAGAAAACGCGGTATGAGCATGACGACGCCGGGGATCATCATGGTGCCAAGAATGATGAAGAAAAGAACACGGTTGCCCGGGAATTTCAAGCGAGCTAGTGCATAGCCAGCCATTGAGTCAAATACGACGCGGGTAATAGTGACAACGATAGAAAGGAACGCGGTATTGAACGCCCAACGAGGTAGTTGGTCGTCAAGTACTTTGCGGTAGCCATCTAGAGATGGCGTGAAGAACAACCCATCAACCTGCTCATCCGCAGATATGAATATCCCTGCTTCGTTCCTGCACGTGACCGTTTCCAGCCGCGGGATGAAGGGCATGGGACGATTCTCGACAGCAGCATCGCATTTGAAAGAATTGGCAATAGTGAGCACAAAGGGCGCAATCTCCACTAAAGCGAAACCGAAGAGGAAGCCGATCGCTAGTATCTTCAGCGCAAGACCTAACGTGGAACGTGGTTTTATCTTGGCATTTATCGCAGTCATGGCATCACACAGCTAAGTTTCTGCTTGGTCGCCGCCGACGAAGCGCCGTTGCAAGATTGTAGTAACAAATATGATGGCAAAGAGCACGATGGCGATAGCTGAGGCCTCCGCCAGATTGGGACTGTTGCCTTCAAAGGCTGTTGAATACACCAGATAGGCGACTGACGTCGTCGTCCGGCCCGTTTGATCGTTTTGCAGCACATAGATCTGATCAAAGACCTGGAAGGTGCCAATCAATCCCAAAGTGACGACGAAGAAAGTCGTTGGCTTAAGCAAGGGCAGTGTGATGTGCCTGAACTGCGCCCAATTGGTAGCGCCATCCACTTCGGCGGCTTCGTAGACATTCGAAGGGATGCCTTGCAAGGCGGACAGGTAGATGATCATCAGCGTGCCGGAGGTCGTCCAGATAGCCAGTGCCATGATTGTGGACATGGCAACGCTTGGTCCGGCGATCCATTCCCAGATTTCCAGATCCATGATTTCTGCCTTCACCCAGGCTCCAGCCGTATTCTCGGTAATGCCAACCGCCTCAAGTAGCAGGTGGATAATACCGTCATTATTGGTTGTCCATGCGACCGGCTCGTAATTCGTGCTTAATACACCAAGCAGAGCGTTGATAGGCCCGCCAGCAGAAAACAGAAAGAGAAAGATAAATGAGACCACGATGGATGAGGTGATTGATGGAAAGTAAAAGGCAGTGCGAAAGAAGCTTTTGCCACTCAACCATTTCTGATTGACGACAACAGCCAAGAGTAGCGCGATGACGGTCTGTATCGGAACGACACCCAGAACATAGTAAAGCGTGTTGCGGACGGCGCGGTAGAAATCATCCACCCGCCTCCCGTCAATTACCCAGCGCTCGTAGTTCTTGAAGCCAATATGCTCGTAGGCATCCGGCTGATCGAGTGGTCGCGTTCCAGACCAGTTGGTAAAGCTAAAATAGAATGCGACCAGCAGTGGCAAGATAAGAAAGACAACCAGGACTATCGTGGCAGGACCAACAAAGGTCAAACCTGCCAAGGCATCAGCGCGATTCTGTTGCGCCTGTGTAGTAACCGTTGACGCATCTTTAGGTGCGGCCATTTTAAATTGACCTGTAAGCCTTATTATTTATAAGGCCAGAGAGGGGCAGACAATTATCAACCCCTACTCCTCTTATATGAAACAAACTCAGCGTCTATTCCATTTCTTCCAGAATTTCACGCGCGACATCAGCCGCCTCTCGCAAGGCGTCAGCCGGATCTTCATCCAGCGACATCACCAGGGAGGTCGCTTCGTTGACTGCTGCGTCAAAATCGCCGAAACCAAGTGGGAAGATGGGCGCGGTGGCATAACTTGCGCCAGTAACGAAGTCAGTATATTCCTCGCCGACTGTCTCCAGCCAGAGATCGCCGAATTGAGCGCGGGCTGGCATAACACCGAAGCCAGCTACTGCAACCGCATGCGCGCCGTGTTCGCCTTCGCCGGTCAAGAAGTTGACCAATGCCCAGGCGGCTTCTGCCACAGCACCTTCGGCGCGGCTGCTTACCGCCCAACACTCGGTGAAAGTCAGTGTACCGCGACCGCCACTGGGCGCGATCGGAATCTCGGTGACACCCCAATTCAGCTCGGGGAAGGTGTCGTTGAGGTAGCCAATCGCCCAGTTACCCTCGATCGTCATGGCGGCAGAGGCTTGCCCAAATGCTTCACCGTTCCAGCCAGCGTTTAAGTTGCCAGGCTGGTCACCGATGCCATCTTCTACGAAATTCTGGTAAAAATCGAGCGCTTCTACAGCGGCGTCACTATCGAATGCAACTGCGCCGTCCATGTCGAAGATTTCGCCACCATTGGCATAGAAAAGTGCCATCCAGCGGAACTTGTCAGCAGCGGCGCTAAAGCCAACCATATCATCGTTGGTCGTCGCGGCAGCTGCGGCAGCCATATCGTCCCAAGTCCAATCAGCAGCCGGCAAATCGATACCAGCAGCCTCAAAGGCGTCAGTGTTATAAAGCAGCGCCAGCGTCGAGAAGTCTTTCGGTGCACAATATAGCTCACCATTGGCAGTAAAGGCATCACGCAGCCCACTGTAGATGTCATCCTGCTTCTCAATATACATCGAGCCGGATGCTAGCAAGCCATCGTGCTGCCACTGAGGAAAGTCAAACTGGCCCACCGTGAATACTTCTGCATAATCGCCACTGGCGAAACCAGCCCGTATCTGCGTACCGTAATCCGGCGAAATGAGCAATTCTACATCGGTCCCGGGGTTGGCTTCTTCAAAGGCGGCAATCTGGCTCTCTTTGAATTCGTTTTCCACAGGCGATGAAGACCCCGTCCACACTCTGAGTGTGACCGTATCATCCTGGGCAACCGCAACGCTGACCAGCAGGAGCGCCACGGCGCATACCAGAGCAAAACCAAGAATACGACTAACTTTCATGTCTTCCTCCTCAAAAAGGATATATTAACGATTCACAATGACAGCTGGTCCGGCTGTCACCGCGTTTAGACTGCGGAGCTTACGACATCAAATCGATGTGTCTCGCCCCGATAAGTCACTGAAAATGACACACGCCGCCAGTGTTCCGGCAGCTTGGGATTGACCTTGGGTCCGCCATCCGTCAGATGCAATCCACAGAAACCGAATACCACAGCTTGCCACAAACCACCACAAGCCGCCGCATGTATGCCATCGGCAACGTTGCCCCGATTATCTTCGAGGTCAATCGCAGCCGCCTGCTCAAACATCTCAAAGGCAATCTCATTCAGTCCAAGCCGGGCGGCGACCCAAGCATGTATCGCCGGGCTCAATGAGGAACCATGGTCGGTACGTGGGTAGTAAGTATTGAAGTTGTTGAGCATTACTTCGCGCGAGCCAACTTTATCGCCAAGCAGCGCCATCAGCATCACTACATCTGCCTGCTTGATCACCTGCGACTGCAAGGCGCGTTCATGACCCAAGAATGCCCAAATGCCACCAACACGGGGCTGGTAATCCAACACCGGAATGTATTCCAGGTCGAAGAAACCATCGAATTGGACATGGATTTGTCTCTCGCTGTCGAAAGGGATATACATTCCCTCAACGATGTCACGCCAGCGAGCGCGGCGTGCATCAGATAAATCCAGTGATTCGATAAGCCGGCACGCGGCATCAGGCGCATTTACCTGCAACCAGTCGAGCAAAGTCAGCGCCTGATCCAGATGCCACTGCACCATACGGTTAGTAAAAACGCTGTTGTCGATATTTTCGTGATACTCATCGGGACCGATTTGGGTGGAGATCTCATAGCGCCTGTTTTTCGCCTCGACGCGCTCGCCCCAAAAGACAGCAGTATCGAGTACAATTTCCGCGCCTATATCGAGCAAGAATTCATCGTCACTGGTCCAGCGCCAATATTGCAGTACAGCGTAGGCGATATCGGTACAGATATGCTGCTCAGTATCGCCTGTCCAGATGCGAATTCGTGTCCCGTCTGGCTGTAAGTCGGACCATTTCGGCGTAGTTTCGAAGCCCGTATCCGTGCTTTGCCAAGGAAAGAGCGCTCCAGCACAACCATATTCTTGTGCCTTTTGGCGCGCGCCAGCCAAGCGCTTGTAGCGGTAAGTGAGCAGATTGCGTGCTATTTCCGGCTGCGTCAGCGTCAGAGGCGGCAACACGAATAGTTCTGTATCCCAGAAGACATGCCCCTTATATCCCAGCCCGCTCAAGGTGCGTGCGCCGATGCTGACATCGTTATCGTGGCGCGGCGCCGCAATCAATATGTGGTAAGCAGCGAAACGAAGGGCGATTTGGCTTTTGTCATCCCCTTTGATCTGGATGTCGCTGCTTTCCCAGGCTTCCTGCCAGCGCCGGCAATGCTGCTTGTAGAGCGCATCATATGTCCCTATCTTTGCGCCACGAAGGGCGGCTGTCGCTGCCGCCAGCGGGTCAGCGACATCACGGCTGCTATAAATCGCCGTGAGTTTGTCTATTGTGGCTCTGCCACCGGGTTCCAGTTGGAATGTCGTTGTCAGCGAGGCATGATTCTTACTAGCGCTGGCGGCAGTTCGTCCGGGCGCGACAAACTTGGACGCCAGTGCGATCCGGTAATTAGACTGGCTTGTCTCTGCGGTCAATGTTATTTGGTCGCTGCCCGCTGCCGCGATGACGTCATGCCAATGCCCCATCTCGCCTTGCTTGCTACACAGGCCAAGTTCTGCCGCAATATGAACTGTTGGCATGCCGACGACAGCAGTTATACTGACGCGTTGCCCCATCAAGTGCTGCTGGTCGAGACTGGCAAAGCGTTTGAAGACAAGCCTGACCGTGCTCCCACTTTCCGCACGAAAGAGTATTTCGCGCTCAAGTGTCGCTGTATCCATGTGGAGTGTTCGGCGATACCCAAGCATAACGCCACCGGCTGGCTGCAGATAGTTACGGGCACACTCTTTCATGCTGAATGACGTGCCATCTACCATGATGTGCAAGGGTAGCCAATTTGGTGCAACTACCAGTTCGGGCACCGCCATCCCTGGCTTATGGTTGAAAATGCCATGTACAAGCGTCGCAGGCGTATCACCTTGGTGACCTTCTTCGAAAGTAGCGCGTGTACTGAGGTATCCATTGCCAATAGTGAAGATTGTCTCAAAGTGCTGGAGTCTCTCTGGTTGAAAGGGGTATTCGCTAATCTGCCACAGTCGCTTGGTCATCACATTACGCGCCCCAGGTTCGGTCAATGAAAGAGTTACCTTAAACGTTTAAGTCTAGTTGAACATATTCTATCTCCTTTGTCAAGGCCGACGATCGCTTACCCAGGCAATTGCCTCAAAATCTGCACTCGTCCCCCATTCTCAGTGTCCTTGTACCGTTGTGATAAAAACCAAACCGCGACCTTTTAACCGCCACTTGATGCCTCATTTGTGCTAGGCTCTGTCGATATATCAAACACGCTGCAAAACTCTCGCACATCACCCTTTTCGCTTGAGGGACACTGACAGCCTGCTAAACTCTGTTGGCTGCTTCTCTATACCCTCTGCCGAGAGGGAGACATTTGCACAAAAAACATTTTCCTGTGCGAATGCGAAAGAGGTATTCAAAGCTCTCCAAAAGCAGTCAGGCTGTGGGATACAACTTCCGTACAGTGCCGAATTTCATTGCACAATATGTGCAATTGTGCGGAAACCCGCAGCATCCGAAACCGAACTTGACGCGATTGTCCTGGTGTCTTAGTGATGAAAGTGCATCTACTCTCTGGATTGCTTTTCTTTTATAGTTAAATAATGACGGCATAAGTAATAAAGAGACAGATCAATATGATTGAACAAAACTATAGCGACGGGATTGAGATTAGGGGCGACATCCCGCCTGAATTTGAGGAGATACTAAGCCGCGAAGCCGTAGATTTTCTGGCGGGCCTGGCGCGTCAGTTCACTGTCCGCCGCGATGAACTCTTGCAGCAGCGCGAAACCCGTCAAGTGGCAATCGACCAGGGACAAATGCCCGACTTCCTGCCAGAGACCGCCCACATCCGCGCTGACCGCAGTTGGCAAGTCGCCCCAGTTCCGTCCGACCTGCAAGACCGCCGCGTCGAAATCACGGGACCCACCGACCGCAAAATGGTGATTAACGCCCTAAACAGCGGCGCCAAAGTTTTCATGGCAGACTGCGAAGATGCCAATTCGCCCACTTGGGGAAATATGGTCGACGGGCAAATCAACCTGCGCGATGCCGTCAACCGCAGCATCACCTTCACCAATCCCGATGGGCGCTTCTACCAGCTTCAGCCACAGACCGCCACCTTGATGGTGCGACCGCGCGGCTGGCATCTTGACGAAAGCCATTTCCTCGTCGATGGCAGGCCCATTCCCGCCGGTCTCTTCGACTTTGGGCTGTATTTTTTCCATAATGCTCAAGTTGCCCTCGAACATGGCAGCGGTCCCTACTTCTATCTGCCCAAGCTGGAAAGCCACCTTGAGGCCCGTCTCTGGAATGATGTTTTTGTCCATGCCCAGAATGCGCTCGGCATCCCGCAAGGCACGATTAAAGCCACCGTGCTAATTGAAACGATTCTGGCAGTCTTTGAGGCAGAGGAAATCCTCTATGAACTGCGCCAGCACTCCGCCGGCCTCAACTGCGGCCGTTGGGATTACATCTTCAGCTATATCAAAAAATTCCGCAGTCACGCCGCGTATCTGCTGCCCGACCGCGCCCAGGTCACCATGACCGTCCCCTTCATGCACAACTATACCTTGCATGTTATCAAGGTCTGTCATCGCCGCAGCGCCCACGCGATGGGCGGGATGGCGGCGCAAATCCCGATTAAGAATGACCCTCAAGCCAACCAGGCCGCGCTGGACAAGGTTCGTGCCGATAAACTGCGCGAAGTCAAAGACGGACATGATGGCACTTGGGTTGCCCATCCCGGGCTGGTCAGGATTGCTGCGGAGGTCTTTGACGAATACATGCCCCAGGACAATCAAATCGACCGCCAGCGCAATGATGTGCAGGTATCGGCAGGTGACCTGCTCATGCCCAGCGAAGGCACGATTACCGAAGCAGGAATTCGCCTGAACCTGAAGGTCGGCATTCAATATCTGGAAGCATGGCTCGGCGGCAACGGCTGTGTCCCCTTGTATTCGCTGATGGAAGATGCTGCTACTGCTGAAATCAGCCGCGCCCAAGTCTGGCAATGGCTGCATCACAGCGCCACCCTTGCCGATGGCCGCCCCTTGACATTGGATTTATTCGCACAACTACTGGAAGAAGAAATGGATGCCATTCGCAGCGAAGTCGGGAAGGAGCGCTTCAACAGCGGCAACTTCCAACTGGCCATGGAGCTCTTCAACCGGATGATTCGCGCTGAGGACTTTACTGAATTCCTGACCCTGCCCGCTTATCAACACCTGTAATCCGCTTGCTGGCACTGCGTGCGGAGATGTCGGCAGGCAAGTTCATCACTCAAGCGCAGGTCGCCAGAGGAACAGCAAAATCAGCATTTATTCCGCCAAAAGCATGGGGATGGTCGCGTTGGCGGCTGGCATGATGCCGATGCGCGGCTCTTTCGGCAGATAATCCAGCGCACGGTCAATCGCCGTCTGCAAATCGGGCATGGGATGCAGCAAGAGTTGGCGGATAAAATCATCATCCAAGTCCGAGATGATGGTGGTATGGATACGGCAGGCATCGCGCGATATTTGAAAGGCCTTATGAGGCCCGATTTGAAAGCCTTCGCGGGCAAAGCGCTCAAACACATCGGCGTGAGTATGGATTTGCATATTCATCATCCAGGCCTCATAGCTTGAACTGCCACTGCCTTCTGGACAGGCAGCGCACAAAATCATCCTTCCTCCCTCTTGGGTCACACGGGCAGCGTGTGCCATGCCCTTCTGCGACTGATAGATGTTGATGTCCTTCGGGTGCCCGCCTGGCGAGACAATCATCAGGTCATAGGGCGCGGTGACCGCGACCTCGTATATCGCCCTTACCTCGGGGATGCCCCGTTTCATAACCGCAACCGGGTCGCCCGCCAGCGCTTTGATGATTTGTTTCTGTGGATTCAGAATCGCATTCAGCGCGAAGTCAATGCCAATCATCTGCCCGATTTCCTCAACATCCTGCCGTGCCGGATTGTTGTCATATTCACCCAGCCGAGCCTGTTTGTGGCGCATCATGGCATGATTGTGATGGATGGTTTTCTTGCCAGCCAAACCAATCGCAGCGCTCTTGACGCCGCCAGAAAAGCCCTGAAACTGATGCGGCTCGATATTGCCAACCACAATGCGATAATCGGCTGTCGCATACTCTCGGTTGATAGTAACCGGCGTCCCGCGCGAAGTCTGACCGAGGTAGGTTAAATCGGTGTCATTGTCAGCATCATGGCAGACCACCCGATAATCTCGCAAGACCTCCTGCGGCAGTATCCAGGGATATTCCGCCGCTGGCATGACCGGATGCGTGCCGCTGGCGATAACCAGCACGACATCTTCATTCGGGATGCCAGCCTGTCGAATGTCCGCCAGTATCGGCGGCAGCAGATGCTCATGCGGTACTGGCCGCGTCTTGTCGTTGATGGCGATGGCGACGGTCTGTCCTTTTTGCGGCGGTCGGACATCCCCCAGGGGATTGTGAACCGCCTCTTTGACCACCCTGGCTGGATCCTGAGCAGGTGGATGTTCTTTGGGTAGCAGATACTCGATGCTGTAGCTATCTTCTATCTCGGCGCTTAGATGGGTTTTGCCGTAGGGGATTTTCAGGTGCATCGGAATACCCCTAGATGCTGGGTCCCACACGATGAATCGCAAAGCTGTTGTTATCGCGCAGCGCTTCAGATTTGGTCAGATAGCCATTGCAAACCCGCTCAACCTCGTCATAGACAATTTGCCCCGCTTCCGCCAGAGTGATTTCATCGTAAAAGACGCCGCTGACATCGACATCGACCGTATCGCGCATCAATTCGTAAGATTGCCGATTTCCAGTGACTTTGATGGTCGGCATAATAGGATGGTTCGAGGTGTGACCGCCCCCCGTGCAGAAAGTCAATACCTGACAGCCAGCGGCTGCCATGCTGCTGATGCTTTCTGCGCCCATGCCCGGTCCATACATCACATAATTGCCCGGCTCGGTTTTGCTGGGAGCTTCGCCGACCTCCAGATATTCAATAATCGGGCTGTCCCCGATTTTCTTGACCGCCCCCATTGATTTCTCTTCAATGGTGGTCAGACCGCCAGCCATATTATCGCCAGTGGGCTGTGAGCCGCGAATATCTTCGCCGCTGGCAAGCGCCCGCCGCTCCATGTGCTGGACACCGGCAACGATAGCCGCCGCCACTGCCGAATTGGCGGCTTTTTCGGTCAGCCAATTTTCACAGCCCATCCATTCGGTGCATTCCGCCATCAGCATCCGCCCGCCTTGCGCAATCAGGATTTCGCCAGCTATTCCGTTGGCAGGATTGCTCGCCAAGCCAGAGGTCGTATCGGAGGTGCCGCATTCCGTGCCAAAAAGGATTTTGCTCATCGGCGCTGCTTCACGGGTGTACATACTGATTTGACGGGCGAAATCCTGGGCATAGCGAGTCGCCTTTTCGACAGCGCTAATAAAGCCGCCAGCGCCACGGATATTGACGGTGGCAACCAGCTTGCCAGTCGGGTCAATGTCAGCGGCGAGGTCCTCGGCGGTCATGCCCTCTTCTCTGAAGTGGTCAATAATGACGACCGCCGCCACATTGGGATTCATCGCCGTACCCGCCAAAAAGCGGCGCGTCACCCGCAAATCCGGCGCCACCTGACAGCGCCCGTTGGCATGAGTGATGGGCACAGCGCCATGAATCGAATTGGCGACCCGTTCGACAACGCCATTGGCATAGACCGTACCAGATAAAATAAGAAGATGATTGCGAATCCCGACATCGCCGTTCGGGCGGACATACCCCATAAATTCTGCCATTGGAAATTTCTCCTGATGATAAAAATTAGATTATTCAGCGCCAATCGCACCATGATTGGCAAGGTCGCCGCGGCCGCGATTGCTTTCGACATTATGTGTATGGACATGATCGCCAGCTTGGATGTCGCGGCTGGCCGAGCCAATGCTGAGGCCATATTTCAAAACTGTGCCGCCTTTGGCGATGTCCATCAGCGCAATTTTGTGTCCATAGGCAATATCGGCCTGCGCCGTAACCTGAAGGTCGTTGCGCTCGCCATTGCAGCCCACCTTATCGCCGGCGCGGATTGGCTCAAGAACCGCCGTTCCCACGTTATCGGCAGCATATACCACAAATACCTTCTTCATGCCCGCTCTCCCTGTACCCAATAAACCTGAGCAAAGTCTACTTGAATTATCTGCGGCTGTCGATGATTTCTGCCGTTTTGCCCCTTGGATGCGAGCGCATCAGTAGTTCTTGATAAATAATTCATTCCCTCTTTCGGCCTTGCCCTGCTTATAATTATTCATGCCATATTGCAGCGACCACTCAATCATGCGGGCAAAACTGAACAACTCTCGGATTTTCGGGGAATCATCGTAGGTAATGAGCCATTTATGCTTGCAGCGGCGCATGTTATCGGCAAAACGTGCATGGTCAAACGACGTATGCAGTTCACCGCGCAGACCATACAGTCTTGAATCCGTGGCGCTGTAATAAGGTGGGTCAAGAAAGAGAAAGACATCGCTGCCGGGCTCATGCAACGCGGATTCGTAATCCCCATGGCTGATTTCTATATCTTGCAAAACAGGCCCAAGCCGCCGCAGTCGGTCAATCGAGGATTGCGTAAAACGGCGCTCAAACGCGCTTTGTGAATAACCGCCTGAATCGACAACACCGGAAAAAGTGATGCGATTCAGGATGAAAAAACGAACCGCCCGCTCAAGCTCGGAACGCATATTGCCTTCCGTCTTGAGAAACTGCCAGAGTTCACGACCATCGGCATAGCCATCTTTGAGTGCCTGCACTTCGGCTGCAAGTTCGCTGTTTTTGTCCCGCGCATATTTCCAGAAACAATATAAATCATGGTTCAAATCGTTGATGCAATAGCGCCTGATTCGTCCTCCAAACAGGCCCCTGACAGCCAGAAAAACCGAGCCGCCCCCAACAAAGGGTTCACGATATTCCTGCATGGTCGCTGGAATATGCTGCATAATTTGCCTGATGGCGCGTGATTTGCCGCCAGGGTAGCGCAATGGACTTTTTACTTTGCTCATCGATGACCCGTAATTTGGATGCTCAAGCCCCGATTGGCATGTGCCTCAGCATTCAAAAGCCTAAGAAGTTTGCGATTTGTAGCCGTGAGTTGGTTCATTTCCGAGAATGCCCGAAGCTCCATTGGGCCTTCTGTCGGCAAGTTGAGAATACCATTTATCACGCCCGTTAATTTCAGAATTGTGGCAAACTTTATTGGAGTATCGTCTAAATAGAGCGTATGATGCCTTTTAGCTGTAAGGCTTTTGTCATTGCGCTCATTTCATACCGGTTGTGGCGATGCCGGTCGTAATATACTTCTGCAAGAAGCCAAATACAAA
Source organism: Aggregatilineales bacterium (assembly GCA_965214515.1). Lineage (GTDB taxonomy): Bacteria > Chloroflexota > Anaerolineae > Aggregatilineales > Phototrophicaceae > UBA6055. The sequence continues at coordinate 430,580 of OZ243955.1, read as the reverse complement.
GGTGATTGGCAAGGCGGTCAGCACCGTCATTGCCAGGATTAAATCCCACTGAACCGTGAGGTCGCCCTGAAAAGTCTCCAGCCCGACTTGCAAGGTGAACATCTCGCTGCTGGTCATCACAATCTTGGGCCAAAGGAAATCGTTCCAGCGCCAAATGGTCGAGAAAATCGCCAGCACCGCTAGCGCGGGCGCCGCCAGCGGCAAAATCACCTGCAAATAAATCCGCCATTCGCTGGCGCCATCAATCCGAGCCGAATCCAGCAGTTCATCAGGAATCGTCAGCATATACTGCCGCAGCAAAAACACGCCGGTGGGGGTTGCGATAGTCGGGATGATAATGCCGATGAGTTGATTGTTCCAGCCCAGCGCCGTAATCAGCAGAAAAGCCGGCACCAAAATCACAGACAGCGGCACCATCAGGGTGCTGATAATCACGAGGAAAATGACCCCGCGCCCTCTAAACTTGTATTTGCTGAGGGCAAGGGCTGCCATGCTGTTCACAATCAGGGTCAGGATGGTCGCCGCCAGCGTAACAATGACGCTGTTTGCCAGATAACGCCAGAAGTTAAAGCTCTCTATCCCGCGCGTATAATTATCCAGGCTGAACTGAATGCTTTCGACCGGTTCGCGGGCATCCAGCTTGACCTTGACAACTTCGCCTGCCGGCTCTTGGGGGTCAATCATCTGCGCCACCAGCCCAACGCGGCGAATCTGCGCCAATTCCTGAACCGCGCCATCCTCAAGCGTAACCTTGTAGAGTGGCAGGGGTTCGTCATAGCCATCCACTGGCACCGTTTCCTGATAATAGGGCAGGAAGCGCGGCGGAAAGCGCACAATATCGCCCGCGCTCTTAAACGAGGACATAACCAGCCAAAGCACCGGCCCAAACATCACAATGACACCCAGCAGCAGATACCCGTAAGTGCAGAGGCTCTGACGGCGGCGCGTCCTCAACAGCCAGCCCAGGCTCTCGCCAAGCCCATCCAAAACAACTTGCAACCATTCCAGCAGCGGATTCAACAGCCGATGCCTGAAACTGTCCCATGCTGCCCCGACAACTTGACTTAGAACCAGAGAGCGGCCGTTTTTTGCCTTTTGTCCGTCCTCCTCTTCCAAGCCAGTGCCTTGAACGCGGAGTTGAACCAGAGTCAGGACAATCAGCACCGATGCCATAACAAGCGATGTGGCCGCTGCCAGACCATACTCGCGGAAAGGACTGGCGAAGCCGTTGTTGTAGATATAATGCACGATATACAAGGTTGCCGAACCCGGACCGCCGCCAGTGAAGGCAAAGACGACATCAAAAATCTGCACCGCCCGAATGGTGGATAAAACGATGACCACCAGCATCGTCGGCGCCAGCAAGGGCAAGGTAATCGAACGGAACGAGCGCCAACTGCTGGCGCCATCAATCGAGGCGGCTTCATACAAATCATGTGGAATCGCCTGCAAGCCCGCCAGCAAAATCAAGGTGTAGAAGCCCATCAAGGACCAGACGCTGACCACCACCACCCAGAACCGCGCCCAGTTTCGGTCGGTCAGAAAGCGAACTTTCTCGCCGCCCAGCCCAACGATAAGGGCGTTGAACAAGCCGTTCTCCTGTAACATCCAGCGCCAGATGAGTGCCACCACAATCGGCGACAAAAGCACCGGATAAAAGAAGACGCTGCGGAAGAACCCCCGCGCTCGAATGCGTCCGTTCAGCACGACAGCTGTCAATAGGGATACGCCAATCATAACCGCGACTTGGGTCACAACAAATCCGGCCGTATTGAGGACAGCCGCGGCGAAGAGGTCTTCTTTGCAGGTCGCCGAGCGCAAAAAGTCATCACATTCAAACAGACGTTCCAGGTTGGCAGCGCCGACAAAGGGACGTTGATCCAAAAAAAGTTTGCTGCCACCAGTAAATGTATAGAAGAAATTAAATATCATCGGGAATAAAATAAAAACCGAAAAAATAATCATATTGGGCGTAACAAAGACATAAGCCATGCCGGTCACGCCGGTTATTTTTTGCACTCGTGTGAACAAACCATCCAACAAGTCCACGAATGCTTCCGCTCCAGCGCCGAAAAGATGACCAGGGTGAGCAAAAAATGGGCGCTGCGTTCTTTTTGTCATCGTCTTTCTCCCCTGCGAAAAGGCAAGCAGCCAGCCTCCCCAAAAAAATGAGGCTGGGAGCAGGATTCCCAGCCTCATTGGCTCTGGTTTAGGCTAGCCAGCCATGTTGGCGGCAGCTTCGTCAAGCTGTTCTTGCAGACGCTGCATGGCCTCGTCCAGTGTCAATTCACCGGCAAAGTATTGCGCCAGGCGAGTGTTTGATGAATCATAATAGGCAAAGGCCAATGGATGCAGGTTCATCGCCACGCCATCTTCCGTGACCTTGGTGCCATCAACACCTGCTTGATTCAGCGCAGCAGCCACGGCGGCATTGTCCGTCTCGAACTCGACGCCCATCGCTACAACTGGCGGATTGGGTGGAATAAGGAGCGTCCGAGATGCGAATTCCGCCCCAACCTCTGGCTGTAGCAGATATTCCATGACACGAGCAACGGCTTCGGGATGTTCAGTTTGAGCATAGCCGACTATGGAAGCGCCGCCAGAAGCCCCCGCGCTTCCACCAGGGCCCACCGGATTCGGCACAAGCACCCAGTCAAAGGCATCACCGATTTCGCTGCCGAAGGCATTAATCTGCCAGCTGCCCGAATATAACATCACCACCTCGGCGTTGACGAAGTAATCTCTGGCAGATGAATACTGCCCGCCCCCCAGCCAAACCTCTGCCGGAGTCAGTCCGTTATCAAACCAAGCCTTCATCCACTGGGCGAAAGTGCGATAACCTTCATCATTCACCAGGTCAAAGTTGCCCTCCTCATCAAACAGGTTGATGCCCAATGCGAAACCGGCCGCAGCAAAACGATGTCCTTTATTGTCAATCGCAAATGCGTAAGGCGTGCCAGTCGCTTCGGCAACTGCGGTAATGGCTTCTGTCCATTCTCCCCAGCTGACTTCATCGCTCATATCGCTGGGCACATCGACACCCGCCTGCTCAAACAAAGTGCGGTTAATAAAGGCAGCCGTCACTGATAATTCATCAGGAAATGCGTACAGGCCGTCATCATCGTCCCCAGTTCGGAAAGCCTCAAAATAGGGCGCCGAGAAATTGGCTTCCAGAATATCGGAATCAGACAGGAGCGAACGCAAATCAAGATAGAAGCCTGCCATCCCGCCAAAATCGGTGATGCGTGCCATATCGGGCGCCTCGCCAGCCTCAACTTGAACGCGCAAGGTATCGCGGACGGTCGTATAAGGCACAGTATCCACAACGACAGTAATATCAGGGTTGCCTGCGGTGAAGCGCGACAGCAAATCATCATAAACTTCACACTCAATGCCATTATTGTAGCACATGAAGTGTAACTCGACGGACTCTTGCGCAAACGCTGTCAAGCCAAGCGACAGCACCAATAAAACAAGTACAAAAAGCGTGATAAAACGTTGGGTCATGCTGTTACTCCATATAAATGAACGGACAAAATTCGCGGTCAACTGCCGACCGCTCCGCAAATGATCGCCTGCGCATCACAGACGTAAAACGGACAAACCCAAAAGACCCGCCAGCGACTCCAGTACAGCCTGATGTCCGCCGTAGGTAATGGAAACATGATGCTCCAAACCCTCACGCATGAGGGTATCCATGACAGCTTGTGCGCCCGAATCAAACCGTATCCTGCCACTGGTGCCGGTGAAGGCGGGCGGCGCCTTGAGCATTTCCCCGCCGCCAATAACCAGCCGAAACTCGCCAGTCGCCTCGCTCAAACGCGCTATCGTCACACGGCCGGGTTTCAATGGAAACTGCATCAGCAAGGGCATCTGCCGATTGGAATGAATCGCTGCTTCGGGCTGGACATCAGGATCCGCCATCGCCAGCGGCGCCAGGCCACAATGCCATAAGACCGCCTCGTTCCCCTCGACATCGAATGCAACCAGGTCGCTGCCGAATGCTGGTTCGCCACTTATCCAACCCAGGATAAGCTGGGTAATAGTGCCGTTGACATCGGCTTCGCAGCTGCTCGGTATCATGTCGTTGCTGAGCATGGACATCGCGCCACAGGCAGAACAAGCCAGTTCAGTAAAGAACTCGGGCCAACAGCGAACCGCCATGCCACTCAAGTTTTGTTCTTGTGCTAGGTTATTCAGAGCAGTATAAGTGCCCAGTGTGCCTCTGGTGGCGCTTTCGTCCAATTCGGCAAGGCCAGCCAGTCTTGTTTCAAGCTCGGCGGCAGTCGCCTGGACTTGCGCCGCATCCGCTTGACGCACCGCCTCAAAAAGCGCTGGAAGCTCAAGCTGAACGATGTCGACGCCCAACCCTGACTTGAGCGCGTGGTAATTCACTAAGCAGGTGTCAAATCCGGCTGGATTTTCGCCAACACGGCCAATGCGGGTCTTCGCCAGCCGACTTTTGATGCCTGCCGCGATGGCGAAGTCCTCAAGTTTCGATTGTGCCGATGCGTCGCTTGGCGCAGCATAAATATAATCATATCCGATTCCCGCACGCCGCAAGCTATGACCCGCCAGGTTAATGCCACAAAAAGAATTCAAACGCAGCCGACCGCCAACTTGGTCTTCTGGCAGCGCCCACATCAGCAAAGGCGCCGAGACTGCCTGCGCCAACTGTGCAACCATCGTGCTATCTGCAAAGGTTGACTGCAACATCAGGATGAAGTCAATATCGCCCGCAGCCAGTTCATGGATACGGGCAGCCATCGCAGTCTCATCCATAATCAAACCCTGCGACCCAACTAGCACATAACCAGCGCTGGCAACAGCATCAAATACCTGCGCCGTCATAGACCGGGCAAGTTCAAGGTCGAATGTCGGGCGGGCAACAGGCGCAAACCCGATGCGAATGTCCGAAGGTTTCATAGTCGGGGACTTTCCTTTTGCTTGCAACTGAATAATCGGTGGCGCTATGCCAGGTTCAGCACCATCAGCCGCAATTCGGTCATCTCTTCAAGTGTATATTTCACGCCCTCGCGTCCAAAGCCGGAGGCCTTGATTCCGCCATAAGGCATGTGGTCAACGCGGAAAGTCGAAGCGCTGTTGACCTGCAACCCCCCGACATCAATGCGCTCCCAAGCATCCATAATCCGTTTGACATCTTTCGTGAAGACACCTGCCTGCAAACCGTAAGGGGTATCATTGACGACAGCGACCGCATCGTCCCAGTCATCGTAGGGGCTGAGGGTGACCACTGGCGCAAAGACCTCTTCGCAGTTGACTTTCATCTCCGGTGCGGTGTCCGTCATCACAGTCGGCTGGAACATCGTGCCCTCCCGCGAACCTCCGTGCAAAACCGAAGCGCCCGCTTTTTGCGCCTCGGTGACCCAGGCTTCAGCCCGTTCAGCATCGCGCAGGGTAATCATCGGGCCAATGTCTGTATCGGCATCACGCGGGTCACCAACCTTTAATGCCTTGACCTCATCGACAAACAAATCAGTAAAATCCTCAAAAACATCACGCTGTATAAGAAGGCGCTGCACCGAAATGCAATTCTGCCCAGCATTGGCGAACCCACCTGCCGCCGCTTGATTGGCTGCCAGGCACAGGTCAGCGTCATGATGCACAATCACACCCGCATTGCCACCCAACTCCAGCGCAACCTTCTTTTGCCCGGCTTTGCCCTTGAGCATCCAGCCGACCGCCGCGCTGCCAGTGAAGCTAATCATCGCTATGCGTGGGTCGGTGACCATCATTTCTGCGTCGGGTCCCCAAGCATTCAGCATACTGAATGCCTGCGGCGGATAACCGGCTTCGAGGACGATTTCTGCCAGTATAACCGATGACAGCGGGGTCTTTTCCGCCGGTTTGATGATAATCGGATTGCCAGCCGCAATCGCTGGACCGATTTTATGGCAAGCCAGATTGACCGGATAATTAAAGGGGGTGATGCCCAGCACCGTGCCAATTGCTGCGCGGCGGGTAAAGCCCTGACGATTTTCGCCAGCAGGCGTCCAGTCAATGCTGAAGACTTCGCCACCGAGCCGCCGCGCTTCTTCGGCAGAAATCAAGATCGTTTCCAAGGCGCGGCTGGTCTCACCGACAGCGGTTTTGCGATTTTTACCGCCTTCCAGAATCATCGCCTCGACAATTTCATCAAAACGTTCCTGCATCAGCCGGCGCATATTTTGCAGAATGTCGGAGCGCCGATAACTCGGCAGCCGGCGCGTGACTTCAAAGCCTGCCATCGCACGCGCCATTGCATCTTCCATATCGTCTGGCGTCGCCATCGAAACAGCGCCCACCACCCTGCCGTCATAGGGAAACTTGACTTCCAAAACATCCCGACTGCCTCGCCATTCACCACCGATAAGATTCTTCTGCGGCATGAGGTATCCTTTCCAAACAGCATTGATGAGTTTTTCAAAGCCATCTCGTCGATACATGACAGTAACTTACAGCAATAATGTACTATTCAAATGAAGACCTGTCCAGTGAGACGTTTTTAGCAAAGGTCGTAATCTCAAAGCTGCCCGATTCCAAAACATCGTCCAGCAAGCTGTTCCAGTGGGCAATGGCTTCCGGGTTTGGCGTCGGCCGCCAGGGATGGAAGAACATCCAATAATGATTGCACACAATCGTCAGGTCATTATGAGCAATGGCTGTCCGCGCCCTTTGGAGGGATTCGGCTGGATTCGCCCGATGCGAAAACAGGTATTCGTCACAGATATAGAGCATTTGCAGGGGATTAATGGCGGCAGCTTGATGTCCCGCCAGTTGCGGCAGGCTTGGCATGGCAGCCAAATTGACAGATTGCGTACAGATATGAAACCCGGCCTGGATTAACTCGGACAGAGCAATCGGAGACAAGCGGTCATAAGGCGCGATAAAGGTTTGAATCGTGGCAGCTGGAAATGCTCGCTTGAGGATTGCCAGCCCCCGCTCCAGCTTGTGCCGGATGACCGAACGCTGGTGTGTGATGAACTCATAAAAAATATGCGAATATCCATGCAGGCAGATTTCAATCAGGCCCGCCGCCACTTTGTCATTGAGAAATTGGCACAATTCCGGATTATCGAGGACTGAAAAATACGCATCCTTGCCGCGATATGCTGGCGGTATGCTGGGGTCATGCGGGTTGCCATCCGTCCAATAAACCCGAATGTCCCCGTAGACCTTGGGGACAACCGCCAAACAAATCGGCAATCCCGCATCCCAAAGACGACCATAGACTGCTTCCAGCAGCCGCGGTTCCGCAAAATAACTGGTATCGTCGTCACGAAATATGATTTTGGGCATCATCACCTCAGGTCAAACGATAATGGCTGAAGCAACGGCCTGATAAGGGTATCCTACGCCGCCTCACCATGATGAACGAGGCTATCTTAATTATATCCCCACTGTTTGCTGATAACACAAACCTACCTTTAAGGATGTGGCCCGGTGAAAAACTGCCCGTGCAGTGTTACACTGAGAAAATGATGCTATCGCCATACGAGATTGCCGTCCTTGGCATTACGCTGGTCTTGCTTGTTTTGATTTTTGCCACTCGGCTCAAAATCGAGTTAATCGCCATCATTGTGCTGTTAATGGTGGGCATCAGTGGTCTGGTGTCACCGACACAGGTCCTCTCTGGCTTTAGCAGTTCGGTGGTGATAACGCTCATCGGCTTGTTTATCATCACCCACGGTCTGGAAGAAACAGGCGTCATTCAATGGATTGCCCGCCAACTGAATAATTATGGTCAAGGGTCGGAAGTCAAGCTGATTGCCCTGTTTATGGCAGTGGGTGCGACCCTCTCGCTGATTATGAACAATGTCGCTGCTGGGGCCGTCTTGCTGCCGGCAGCGGTGCGGGTGGCGCGTATCTCGAATATATCGGTGTCGAAATTACTGATACCGATGTCATTCGGCACTCTGGTCGGGGGGATGGCGACCTACCTCACCACCGCCAATATCCTGATGAGCGAACTCTTGCTCACGCGGGGCTTCGACGGGCTGGGCATGTTGGATTTTATGCCCCTGGGTGGCTTGATTGTGCTGGCGGCTCTGCTTTATATGCTGATGATTGGGCGGCGGCTTTTGCCAGAAAGAGGCTCCCAAACAGATGCCTTCAACCAGCCTGACCTGCATGATACCTATGAGTTGGCAGGTCAATTATGGCGGGTTCGCGTCTTGCCGGAATCGCGCCTGGCCCACAAGACGGTGCACGCCAGCGACATCAATGCCAAGCTGGGATTGACGGTGGCGGCGGTGCGGCGCGGATACGAGGTCATCACGATTCCCAAGTCGAGCCAGATGATTTATCCGACAGATGAGTTGTTGATTGTCGGGCGTGAAGAGCGGCTGCGGCAGCTGCTGGCTTGGGGCAATGAGCTTATTGAGGATGCCAAACAAGCGGGCAGCCGCAAACTGCCGCTTGAACCCATTGAAATTATGATTGCCCCCCGCTCTGATGCGATTGGCAAGACGCTATCACAAATGAAGCTCAACCGCCAATCGGGTTTGCTGGCGATGGCGCTCTGGCGTGATGGACGCAGCTTTCATACCGATGTCCGCAATATGCCCTTGCAGGTCGGTGATGCGGTGCTGGTTGTCGGACAATCGTCCGATATTCAAAATCTGTCGCATAACCCCAACTATATCCTGCCCGCTGGCGAATACTCGTCCAGGTCGATTCAGACAGAGAAGGCACCCTTTGCCATCCTGATTACAGCGATGGCGCTGGCATTATCCATCTTGAATATCTTGCCCTTGCCGATTGCCATGCTAGCTGGCGCCGCCGCTATGGTGATGACGGGATGTCTGGCGATGGAAGAGTTTTATGATGCCGTGCAATGGCGCATCATCTTTCTGGTTGCTGGCATGTTGCCCTTGAGCCTTGCCATTACGGAATCCGGGCTGGCGGCTCGGCTGGGTGCGCTGATGGTGAGCCTGCTGCCCGATTCGAGCCCCTTGCTGCTGGCTGCCAGCATGGTGGTCGTGACCATGCTGGTGGTACAGATTATCGGCGGGCAAGTGACGGCTTTGCTGGTGGGACCTATTGCGATTGATGTAGCGCTGCAAATGAGCATTGACCCGCGGGCGATGTCGGTAGCTGTTGCGATGGCTTGTTCGATGGCTTTCCTGACTCCTATCGCCCATCCAGTGAATATCCTGATGATGGGCCCTGGCAGCTATAAATTCAGCGACTTTTCAAAGGTCGGGATTGGGATGACTGTTGTAACGCTGGTGACGATGATGCTGGGCTTGGCGGTAATCTGGGGGGTATGAACCCTTCATTTTGACAAAGCCTCCAATCGCTTCAGCCACGCATCAAATAGAAGGCATTCTTTCCGCATTTTTTCTAAACCGATTTCAAGTGCAGCCAATGTTCCCATGATTGGTTTTTCATATCTATCATTCGTTGAAAACAAGTCTTTGATTCGTTTGCTAGGTGCTGTAAGCTGATGATCGTTAATATGTTCCGGTGTCTCAAATTGTGCGCGAATACTTGTCAGTTTATCTTGGAGCTCGGGTTTGTCGATGCCTATTGCAAAGTTGGCGGGGTCGCTGAACAACAGACCTTCAAACTCGTGCATCTGAACATAGGGTATGAACCTGCGTATCGGAGCTTCGCCAATTTCATCTTCCAGCTTGCTTACTAACTCGCCACATATTATCTCGGCTTTGTCGTGGGGTGTTCGTTTCGCCATTGCGGCTTGCTTGCCCGGAAACTGCGGGGGAAGACCATAAAAATCGAACAAAGTTGTACAGTAGAGATGACGCCTGCCTGACAACAGTGGTTTCAGGCTCATGAGTAATCGAGCAAATCGGACGTTACCACCCTTTTGCTTGGCTTTCCCTATCAATATAGGTTTGAGAAATATGTTGCGGCCGGAGAAATAGGAAATAAGAAGTTCGTCTACAAAGGTAGCTTCCGTCTGTCCTTCACAGATTACATATACCAGAGTCATGCAGGCAGTCTCCCGCCCAAGACATTCTTCTCCCACAACTCACCCACCGAGTAGTCTTCCAACCACATTTCAAACTCGCTCTCGTCGAGACGATTAAAAACGGACACACCTTCCCTGCGTTCGACGACAATCAAATCATCAATCGAAAATTCATTCAGCAAAGGAACAGATTGCGTCGCTACAATGATTTGCATCCTTGCCGAGGCCGAACGCATTAACGCGCCAAGCAGCGTCATAGCATAGGGATGCAAGCCGAGTTCAGGTTCATCAATGATAATGGTTGATGGAGGATCGGGTTGTGATAATGCGGTGACCAAGCAAATGAAACGGATTGATCCATCCGACAGTTGGCTGGGCAGGAATGGATAATCGCTATCGTTTTGTCGCCACATAAGTTGAATCTCATATTCATCAGGTCGAACTTCCTCTGGACGTAGAACAAAATTATCAAAGAAGGGGACAGCGAGTCGGACAATCTTGCGAATTTGACTGTAAGTTGCGGGGTGATGTCGCTTGAGCTTGTAGAGATATGCCGCCAGGTTAGAGGCATCGCTGCGCAGATATTCGTTATCCTGCAACCCGCCTTGGCGCTTTAGGCGGGCGGTATCGCTGGTGTCGTGAAAATGGAAAATTTTCCAGTTTGAAATCGAAGCATAGCAATAATCAGCCATGCGCCATTCATATGGTACGATTTCCGATTTCAACTGTGCCTCATTATGTCCTTGACCTATAAAATAACCTTCAGGATAGTTGTTTCCGTAAAAGAGTCGCTCATCTGTGAAAATAAAGCGGTCTGTAACAGTTGGTTCCAAAGTGAATTCGTAAGCGTTGTTGCCAAACTCAATGTGCGAAAAGAGTTTTGATGTCTCCTTGACACCATAAGTTAATAGACGATTTGCACCACCTTGCTTTCCTGCCCACACTTGCAGGCGGCCTTCAACCATCTCCCGCAGCATGTGGAAATAAGAGATAAAATTGCTTTTGCCAGCGCCATTGGGGCCGATAAGGATATTCAGTTGACCCAATCTCAGGTTTTCCAGTCTTTGAATTGACTTAAAACCTTTAATAGTGAGATACTTTATCGGATTTGTGGCAACCATGAGGTTTACCTTGGGTACTTTCTAAATAATTATGCTATGTATTTTTGAAATCCGATTTTACCATAAGATTTATCATCAGTAGAATCCTGTGTGTCATGCTGTTACCGGGATGACAAATCGGGAAGGCGCAATAGCACTTGAGGGGGCAGACAATGCAAGTCGCACGACTGTATGGACCCAAAGACATCCGCATTCAATCGGAGGACAGCCCGCCAGCGCCGCAAGCTGGTGAGGTATTGCTCAACATCAAAGCGGTGGGCCTGTGCGGGAGCGACCTGCATATGTATGAGACCGGGCGCATCGGCTATACCCGCGCCAGCAAGCCCTTTATCCTTGGACACGAATTTATGGGCGAGGTCGCCGCTTTGGGTGCGGATGCGCGTGATGGTTTGCATCAGCCCTTGCAGTTGGGACAGCGGGTCGCGGTCGAACCGTCAGTACCCTGCTGGCGCTGTGAGTTGTGCGAGAATGGTCATCCCAACCTGTGTCCCCATCATATCTTCTACGGCTTGTTCCCGGACGATGGCGCCCTGCGCGAGCAGATGATTGTCAGCGCCCGCAACTGTTTCCCGATGCCGGATTCGCTGAGTGATGATGTGGGTCCCCTGCTGGAGACTCTAGGCATTGCGATTCATGCGATTGACTTCAGCAAGATACGGGTCGCCAGTCGGGTGGCGGTGATTGGCGCCGGGCCGGTCGGGCTGTTGATTGCGCGGCTGGCGGTGTTGGCGGGCGCATCGCAGGTATTTTCCTTTGACAGGCTCGACTGGCGAGTACGAAAAGCCCGTGAATGGGGCGCGACCCATGCCTGCAATGTCGAGCAGTATGACGCGGTGCAGGCAGTGATGGATGCCACCGATGGGCGCGGCGTCGATGTAGCGATCGAAGCCGCCTGGGCGGATCATTCGATACAGCAGGCGGCGGATATGCTGTGCAACGGCGGGCGGCTGGTCTTAGTCGGCATTCCGCCAGATGACCAACTGCGATTGAAGCATTCGGTGGCGCGGCGCAAGGGCTTGACGATTATCATGTCGCGGCGGATGAAACATACCTATCCCCGCGCGATTGACCTGGCGACATCGGGCAAGGTCAAGCTGGAGGAGTTGGTATCGCACCGCTATGACCTAGCGCAAACGGCGGCAGCCTATGCCAGCAACGCCGCTTATGAAGCTGGCATCCACAAGGTCATCCTGCAAGTAGGAAGGAATCAGGATGACCCATTGTCCTAATCATTTGTATCTTTCCGTTCGCAAATTCGGCCAAGGTCATTTATGATTAGCACATGAGCTTGTAAGGAGATACAAGATGCACATTGAAGGCAGTTATGAATTTAGTTCCAAGCGCGAGTTGGTCTGGGATGTGTTAATGGACATCGAGGTGCTTGGCAGCATTATTCCGGGGTCAAAGGGGTTGGAGCAAATCGCCGCGAATACCTATCAGAGCAAGCTGGCGGTGAAAGTCGGGCCGGTCAGCGGGAAGTTCGAATCCACCTTTGAACTGGCGGAGGTCAAGCCGCCAGAGAGCTACAAACTCATCGTGGCTGGCAAGGGGCCAGCGGGTCATGTCACTGGCGAGGGGGTGGTTCGCCTGGAGCAGGAGCAGGGAAAAACAGTGATGTATTATGCGGGTGATGCCAAAATCGGCGGGAAAATCGCGGCGGTTGGGCAGCGCCTGCTGAACATTGCCGCCAAGCAGATTGCCAAGCAGTCCCTCAAAAAGCTCGCCAAACAGATTGAAAACCGCCTTGTCGATGAGACTTTGTAAATGAATGCGGTCAGTGTGAGCGAAGGAATGGTGGGCTTATGAATCATCTTTTTTTTGAGGCGCTTCGGCAAATCTACCCCAGTGAGCGTTTATTGACGCGCGATGTCGAATTGCTGCCCTACGAATCCGATGCTCTGACAGCTTTTCAGACCAAACCAGGGGCGGTTGTTCTGCCCCTGAACGAGAATGAAATCATCGCAACGGTGAGGCTGTGTTATGAGATGGGCATTCCCTTCGTGGCGCGGGGCAGCGGCACCAGCCTGTCGGGCGGGTCGCTGCCGAGAGCGGATGGGCTGGTCATCGCTTTGAATCGGATGAATCGCATTAAGCGGATTGACCCGCAGCAAGGCATTGCGGTTGTCGAGCCGGGGGTGGTGAACCTGCATATCACGCAGGCGGTGCAGCAATATGGCCTGTATTATGCGCCCGACCCATCCAGCCAGTCGATTTGCACCATTGGCGGAAATATCGCATTTAATAGTGGCGGCGCTCATTGCCTGAAATATGGCATGACCAGCAATCATGTCCTCGGGATGAAGGTGGTGCTGGCAGATGGCACGGTAACGCAGTTTGGGAGTGAGAGCCTGGAGGGGGTTGGCATTGGGCCTGATTTGATTGGGTTGTTTGTTGGCTCGGAAGGTTTGTTTGGCATCGCGCTGGAAATCACTTTACGGCTGATGCCACTGCCGGAGTTGTATCGCACGGTGATGGCAGCCTATGATGATTTGGGACAGGCAGGAGATGCTGTTTCGATGGTGGTTGCCGCTGGTTTGCTGCCAGGCGCGATGGAAATCATGGATCGGCTGGCAATCAAAGCGGCAGAAGCAGCCGTTGCTGCTGGCTATCCAACGGATGCCGAGGCGCTCCTGATTGTCGAACTCGAAGGCGAGGCGCTGCAAGTTGAAGCCGAGTTTGATGCTTTGCAGCAGGTTATCCAGGCTTCGGGCGCTTTTGAAATCCGCGTTGCTGATACGGCTGAAGAACGTCAGCGCATCTGGAAGGGGCGTAAAAGCGCTTTTTCGGCAGTGGGACGATTAAGCCCGGATTATGTGGTGCAAGATGGTGTTGTTCCCCGCAGCCGCCTGGGTGAAGCCCTGCTCCAGATTAGTGCGCTCAAAGAAAAATATCAGCTGGAAGTGGCGAATGTGTTCCATGCGGGGGATGGCAATCTGCACCCGCTGATTTTGTATAACGGGCGCGAAGCGGGTGCGCTGGAAAAAGCCGAGGCTTTAGCCGGCGAAATCCTGACGCTTTGCGTCTCTCTGGGAGGGTCCATTACTGGCGAGCATGGTGTGGGCATGGAAAAACGTGATTATATGCCGGCGATGTTCAGCGAGCAGGAATTGGATATTATGCAGGCTTTGCGGCGGGCGATTGACCCCAAAGAAATTGCCAACCGCGGCAAGATGTTCCCTGATGGAGAAGCGCCAGCCTTGCACAGGCAGGGGATGCACCCCTTGGAAAAACAGGGGGTTATTTCGCGCGAATGAGACGCAGCGTTTTGGAATCCACCGAGGATATTCGGGCATTTGTCCGCGCCCATTCACGCATCCATGTCATGGGCAAGGGCAGCAAAACCGCGCTTCACGGGCTTGCCAGGGATAGCGATGTGGCGGATTTGACGAAGCTGAACGGCATTACCGAATATCGCCCCGAAGAATACACGCTGACCGTCCGCGCTGGCACACCCGTCCACGAGATACAAGCGGAACTGCATAAGCATGGGCAATACCTGCCATTTGACCCTCTTTATCCCGCTCATGCCACGATTGGCGGGACCGTTGCCAGCAATTTATCTGGCTCGCGGCGCTTTCGTTATGGCGGCCTGCGCGATTTTATCCTCGGCATTGACGTCGTGGATGGATTGGGACGCGCCTTTGGGGTCGGTGGCAAGGTCGTCAAGAATGCAGCCGGCTTTGATTTGAGCAAGTTCCTGGTTGGAAGCCTGGGACGATACGCGATTATGACCGAGATGACTTTCAAGGTCTTCCCGGATGTGCCGACATTCAGAGGACTGCGACTGCAATATCGCTCGCTGCAAGACTTACTGTCCGCCTTGTACTTTATCAATCAGAGTGTTTATGAGTTGGATGCGCTGGATTTTGAGCCGCAAGCGGGAGCTTGGTCGCTGCTGGCGCGGCTGGCGGGTTTTGATGCGACCTTGCCGCAGCGGCTTGAGCGTTTCGTCGCGGGTATGAAGACCAACACCGCCTTGACGGACTCGGTTGAGCTTGGCACGGATATGGCGATTTGGAATGCTCTGAATGCGTTGTCGCTGGGAGCAGAAGCGGCTTATCTGGTCAAAGTGGTGCTGTCGCCCAAACAAATCCCAGCCTTTGATGCCAAGATTCAGGATGCCTGGCGGCGTTACAGCGCTGGCGGCAATGTGGCTTGGGTGGCCATCGATGATATTGACCGACTTGATGCGGTGCTAAGGCAGTATGCGCTTAGCGGTTTGTGCATTCGCGGCGCGGTGGATTCGCCGCTGATTGGCAAAACGATTGAGAATGTGCTGGCGGCGCGTGTCAAACAGGTGCTTGACCCCGAAAACAAGTTTGTATAAGGCAAAACCCATGCGACATCAGATTCAGAGTGATGACCTGCGTGCCGCAGAGATGACCGGGGCGATTGAGAATTGCGTTCATTGCGGTTTCTGTTTGCCAGCTTGCCCGACTTATAACCTGCTGGGCGAGGAGATGGATTCGCCGCGAGGGCGCATTTATCTGATGAAAAATGTGCTGGAAGATAACCTGGATGCCAGCGAGGCACAGCCTTATATTGACCGCTGTCTGGGCTGTATGGCTTGTGTGCCAGCCTGCCCTTCGGGTGTGGCTTATGGGGATTTGCTGGTGAGCTATCGCGCATTGAGCGAAAAAGAGCGGGTACGCCCGCCGATGGAAGCGCTTGCTCGCCGCCTTGTTTGCGAGACGCTGCCCTTTCCTAAGCGCTTCAGAATAGCGGTGCAGACTGGCGGAATTGGCAAGGCGCTGCGACCCTTTTTGCCAGAGGCATTTGCCTCGATGTTGAGCCTGCTGCCCGACCAGGTCCCACCCCCCCTGCCCTTGCCAGAAGTCTTGCCTGCTGTGGGCGAAAGGCGGGGCAAGGCTGCGCTCTTGCTCGGCTGTGTGCAGCAGGTGCTTGCGCCCGAAATCAGTTATGCGGCGGCACATGTGCTGGCAGCGAATGGGGTCGAGGTGCTTGTTCCAAGGGGGCAGGGCTGCTGTGGCTCGATTTTGCTGCATGTCGGCGCAGAAAAAGAGGCACAGCGAATCGCCCGCAAAAATTTTGCCCGTATTCCGAATGATGTCGATGCGATTATTACAACGGCAGCGGGCTGTGGCTCTGGGATGAAGGATTATGAGCTGCTATTTAAGAATCAGGCGGATGTCCGACGCGCAGCCGACTTCGCAGGCAAGGTCATGGATTTCAGCGTCTATCTGGCCAAACTGGGCTTGCGGGAGCCGCCCGGTTTTGCATCGGAGCGGGTCGCTGTTTATCAGGATGCCTGCCATTTGCTTCATGCGCAGGGGCATCATGATGAGCCACGCGCACTCCTGCATCAAATTCCGAATCTGCGACTGGTGAGCGCTGAGGATGCGGGCATGTGCTGCGGCTCGGCGGGAACTTATAATATCGACCAGCCGACTATCGCGCATGAACTGGGACAGCGCAAAATTGCGCACCTTCTGGCTGCTGAACCTGATATGATTGTTTCGGGCAATATCGGCTGCATCACCCAACTGCGGCGACACCTGGCGCTTCGACAAAGGTCGCTGCCGGTGATGCACACTGCCGAATTGCTGCATCAGGCTTACGAATAAGCGCCTTATCCGCAATGCCCCTCTGCTTGAACATACCTCGCGCCAATCCAGCCTAGCTTGCCCCCATAATCAACCTGGACCCAAGACCATGTGCGCGAGATGATGTCTAGGGTTGCGCCACGGGGAACATGCCCGATGATATTGTCACCCATAGCAGACGTAGCACGCAGATTGAGGTTGGCCGTGGTGGTGATGCAATCCTGTTCTGCCCTGTCCGTGGCAACTTCGGCTGGCGCAGATAGCAAAGGCACAAGCACCACCGTACCTGGGCGGTCAAGCGAAACGCAGGTCATGTTCCCGACGCGGTGAGACGGGAGCGGCATCACGCTGCGAGGTATCGTTGCTGCATCCAAAAAGGTAATCGCACCCGCTTGCGGGAAGCAAATTTCCACACCCTGCTCGACATAACCCCAAACATCAACCGCATCAATAAAACCAGCCTCAATCACAGATTGAATCCCAATGCCACTCGCGTCCACCTGCTGACACTGAACCCCACTGTGGAGACCCATCTCTGCCGAAACCGCAGCCGTGGCGCCGGGCAATGTTTCGCAGGTATTTGGGTGCGGTATCGTGATTTCAACGGAACCTGTGTATGACCCCGATAACAGCTTGTCGGCTGGCAGGTCGCAGATGACGGTCTCGCCCAGGATGTTGGCGACACTGTTATTCAATACGATGCCAATCTCACAATTCCGTATTTGGCTGTCGACGACGGTCAGTTTGCTATCCCAGACGGCGATTACCCTGTCCCTGCGGGTGCCCCTGTAGGTCACCGTCAGATTCTTAATGGTCAACTCGCCGCTTCTGATGTCAAAAACCTGATAGTCATTGTCCATAGAGATGTTATGATTGTTGCCTTCAAAAATAATTTTCGAGGATATGATGGGGATTCCGCGACTCGGTCTGGCATTTCTTGTCAGAATAATGGTGTCCTGTTCACCATCGCCAGCCTCGCATTCGCCTTCGGATTCGTTCTTGTTGGCAGACCGAATCGCATCCCCCAAACTGCAATCCCTGTCCACCCTGATAGTAGCGGCATTCACCCTCTGCGCTGGCATAAACAGGAGGTACAGAGCGAGAAAAACAAAACCACATAATGTTAAAGATGCTGACTTGACCATATCCACCCCCTCCAGCCTATTTTTACCATATTGCTTCATTATTATTGTACGACAGTGGCGGATTCCAAGTCAAGTTCATGCGACATGGTCAAGGCCGCTGTTCACCATTGACGATATAGCGTGTGCTATCGCTTGGTGCGTGTTAGTCGGCTGCGGCTGATGACCCGCTTAGCCAGGCGTGTGTGCATCGGCTCAGAAATGGTTCGATATTCATAGATTACACCTATCGAACTTGCGCACATCATATAACTTGTTACAATTGTAAATAAATATGGTAGTAAAGGGAAAATACAAAGAAACATCAACACCAACCGCTTTTTTCTTAGGATTCGATGTTGGTGCTAACATAATTTGTTCGCTTCCGCGATGCCACCAAGCGTATCATCGTAAGCAAGTGTGGCGGATGGTGCATATTTCAAGCCGACCGAGAGCTATCGGGGACATCGTGAAAGAGGATTGCCTTCTGAAATACGTTACTTCGGTCTGGAGAGCTTGCAGGCAGCTTGGCGGATTATTGGCATTCCGGCATTCGCAACGTCCGTCTTTTCGCGCCTTTGAGATACAATAAATTCTCTAACGATTTTCGGGATATTAGGAACGTTCAATGGAAATAGACGCGACCCGACATCATAATGTTTTGAGAACACATATACAGACGAAGCGCGAACAGTATATCCTTGTATTGAGAGAACTTCTGGCTAAGTCGGCTGAGGGTGAGCAAGCCCTCCAACATGAAATAGCGCAACACTTCTTAAGCCTAGGGTATCACGTTGAAAGCATTTCAAGCAAACCGAATCATTATGTTCTGAATTCGGATTTTGCGACGGTGCCATCTGTGCAAGACACCGATAGAGTGAGCGTTGTCGGCGTACAACCAGGCAAAGGTGAAGGGTGTAGTCTACTTGTTTTTGCACATCCAGATAGCGAGCCAGTGACAGACACCAGTAAATGGCAACACGATCCATTTGCAGGAGCGGTTGAAAATGGTCGCATGTATGGTTGGGGAATCGCCGATGACCTAAGTGGAGTTGTTGCGATGATTTGCGCACTTGAAGCGATTCAATCTGCTGAGTTGAGATTGTCTGGTCAGGTTATATGCGCCAGCACTGCTCAACGTTGATCTGGATGCGATGTTTGAGAACGCCCATATCATCGCCCGCCTATGGGAAGAGACCAATGAATGTCGCGTGACATCGCCGTATGGAACTGACATTTCCTTCAAGATGGGATCGCGCCCGAGCTTGGTAAGCGACGGCGCGCTCACGTATGATGGCGAAGTTGACTTTTACCCGGGCGCGCAAGTGTCAATCGCGCCGCTTGAAGAGAGCATCAATGGCACTATTGTGGTTGATGCCAGCGACAGCGTCAGCGGCCTCGTTCACAACCATTATTCGTTCACCGTCGTCGACGGCGAGATTACCGAGGTTGTTGGTAGCGGTGAAGGGGATGCAATGCGGACCTGGCTGGAGACGCGCAACGACCCAGTCATTCACAAGCTCTGCCATTTCAGCATCGGCTTGAACCCCAAAGCGGGTATCTCCGGCCACTTGATGGAAGATGAGCGGGTGCTGGCGTCAGTTGATTTTGGTTTCGGCTATCAAGATCCCAAGTTTGCCGGCACTGTGGGATATAGTCCTTACCACATGGATATTATGATGGCTAACCCGGACATTTATCTTGATGGCAAGCTCATGAGCAGCGCCAATAGGCTGGGAGATGGCTTTGGCTTCAACCACCTGTAGCGCTCGTCGTGCAGCCGAATGAATACGCAATGCGATGCTAGTTAGTCGGCGATACCCCAGGCTTAGGTTCAGATAGTTGCGACTTTATCAACGGTTATGAGCCTAAGCCTGTTCAGGTCTTCACAGATATGATCTGCAGAGTGCCGAATTCGTTCGGTTTTGGATGTTGAAGCTATGGAATACGCTGCCATGTGTGGCGGCGCGCTTGGTTTGGCGATTGTCCCGCTAAGGAGAGGCGAACATGGAATATCGTGTTTTAGGTCGTACCGGCGTCAAAGTATCACCACTCGGGTTAGGAACTGCCAATTTTGCCGAGCCTACCCCGGAAGATGAGGCTATCCACATCATCAACCGAGCCATTGATGCCGGTATCAATCTGATTGACACTAGCAATTCGTATGCGAATGGAGAAAGTGAAAGGATCATTGGACGTGCTTTGGCTGAGGGGAGGCGTCGCCATGAGGTCGTTCTAGCAACCAAAGTATTTTATAAAGTTGGTTCAGGACCTAATGATGAGGACTTGTCGCGCCTCCATCTCATTCGTGCCTGTGAAGACTCTTTGCGGCGACTACAGACGGACTACATCGACCTCTATCAATTACATCGACCATCGCCTTCGATTCCTCTTGACGAAACCTTGGGGGCGCTGACTGATTTAGTGCGGCAGGGTAAGGTGCGTTATATTGGCAGTTCGGTGCATCCTGCTTGGAAAATTATGGAAGCCATCATGGTGAGTGAGTTGAAAGGCTATGCGCGTTTCGTCTGCGAACAACCGCCTTATAACTTGCTTGACCGCCGTATTGAAAATGAAATTGTCCCGATGTGCCAAGCGCATGGGCTGGGACTCATCACGTGGTCACCAATGGCGATGGGTATCCTGGCTGGGCGTTATTCCAGTGCGACTGATTTGCCTGCTGATTCACGAGGCGCACTTCGTAGGGGTATTTATGCCCAACGAATCACTCAGCTGGGCATCGAGACGGGCAATAAGTTGATCAATCTTGCCAAGGATCATGGTATGTCCCCAGCCCAGCTAGCAACCCTCTGGGTGAAAGACCAGCCAGGCATCACCGCGCCCCTCATTGGCCCGCGCACCTTTGAACAACTTGAGCATTTACTGCCTGTTTTGGATATGACGCTAAGTGATAATCTGATAGAGGCATGTGATAGATTGGTTCCGCCTGGCGGTGCAGTTGCGAGTTTCTATAACAGCGCTGCTTGGATGAAACAGCGGGTGATCTAAACGATTACTGCAATACCCTTACGCTCTTTCACTTTGTATCTATTTAATCAGCTTAAAAGATTTCATCCAAGATGACGATTAACCAATGATGCTAGTTGGAAATCACGGAGAACACCCTAAACTTCAAGCATCTAAACATCTGTTATAATAAAGTTCCTCAAGATTTTTGGCAGATTATGACCTATAGTATATCTGTGGCTCATTTCAGGAGACTTAGGGAGAAGATGATGATGGAAACCAGGCTGACCTTTGAGGCCTTGAGCGAGCGTTGGAAGCACCTTGACTCGTCACCAGCAGATATTGGAACTGTGGACATGATTGTGCGCCGTCCGGATATTGACCAGCGCGAGGAACTGCAAGCGGCACAATTTAACGAGATGGAGGGGCTGGCAGGCGACAACTGGCTGACACGCGGGAGTACCAGCACCGCAGATGGCAGCGCCCACCCCGAAGCGCAAATTACGCTGATGAACAGCCGCGTCATTCAGTTGATAACCGGCGACAAGTCACGCTGGGCAGAAGCCGGCGACCAACTCTTTGTTGACTTTGACCTGTCGATGGACAACCTGCCCGCCGGCTCGCGGATTCAGATTGGCGAAGTCATCATGGAAATCTCGCGGAAGCCGCATACTGGCTGTGCCAAATTCGCCCGCCGCTTTGGCGCATCGGCTCGTAAATGGGTGATGACGGAAGCTGGCAGCGCTGCGCGGCTTCGCGGCGTCAATGCCCGTGTGATTCGAGCA
Organism: Aggregatilineales bacterium; assembly: GCA_965214515.1. Taxonomy (GTDB): domain Bacteria; phylum Chloroflexota; class Anaerolineae; order Aggregatilineales; family Phototrophicaceae; genus UBA6055. The sequence continues at coordinate 409,088 of OZ243955.1, read as the reverse complement.
GGCACTATCCAGGTTAAAGACCCTATCTCAAAGCTGTAGCAATTCTATGCTGGCAGGATGGCTTTTGCTGTCCCACTGGTATAATAAATGATAGCTTTATTGATGCTATCCATTTTTGGAGACCCCATGCTAACTGGAAAACTGATTCATCCACAAATTTTAAGTGCGCTTGGCAAAGCCGGACACGGCGCCACTATCCTGATCCCTGACGGCAATTATCCCTTTGGGACTGGCGCGAACCCACTGGCGGAGCGGGTTTATCTCAATCTGGCGCCGGGGATGGTCACTGTCACCGATGTGCTCGAAGCTGTTTTGAGCGTGACACCGATTGAAGCGGCTCATGTGATGGCGCGACATGATGGCGCGGAACCCAGCATTTATCAGGATTTTCGTCAACTGCTGGGCGCTGACATCCAGCTAAAGCCGCTGGAGCGCTTTGCCTTTTATGCCGAAGCTAAAAAAGATGATTGCTGTCTGGTGATTGCGACCGGCGAACAGCGCGTCTATGCTAATATCCTGCTGACGATTGGTGTGGTAGACCCGCCAGCAAATCAGGCGGTATGAGGAAATCTGGGACAGCTGTCTTATCTGCCGAAAGCCCGAGCAGCTTGACGGTTCTGAATTGAAACAAGCATCAGCAAGGAAGCAGTCATGCCCATTCAAGCAGTGATTTTTGATATGGACGGGGTGTTGGTCGATAGCGAGGTTTATTGGGGAAAATCACGGGTCGAATTTGCACAGGAGCGCGGCAAAACATGGACCGATGAGTTCCAGCGGCTGGCAATGGGACGCAGCACCATCGGCTGGGCGCAGGTGATGCAAGAAAAACTGCTGCTGGATGAAGCGGTTGAGGATATTATCGCCGAGATGAAGCAACGGGTGATTGCCCATTATGAAACCCGCATGCCAACCCGACCTGGCGCGATTGAATCGGTCAGGCACATGAAGGAACACTTCGCTGTGGGCTTGGCATCAGGCTCACCGACAGACATCATCAAGGCAGTACTGCGCATCACGGGCTTGGACCAGATTTTTGAGGTCATCATCTATGGAGACACGGTTCCCAGGGGCAAACCCGCGCCGGACATTTACCTAGAGGCGATGAAGCAATTGGGCGTCAGTCCAGCGGCAACGGTCGGCATTGAGGATTCGTCCAATGGCCTGCGCTCCTTGAAAGCAGCCGGGATGCTCGCGGTTGCTGCGCCCAGTCCCGATTTTCCGCTTTCAGATGAGATTCTTTCGCTGGCGGATGCGCATATCACCACACTGGAAGATTTTAATATCGACCTGATTCGGCAGCTTGAACAGGCGCGGGGGCTGTAGCGCTGCCTGCAAAAACTGGCAAAACGCTGATTTGAGGTTATAATTGTCGATGTTTGATGTTGTTTGCCTGCAACTGGCTGCAGTATCCTGAACGATATTAAAGTCCTTTATTGAAATCATCTGCGGCGGTTGTCAATTTCATCAGCCGACTGCGAGATTGTTTATGAGCCAACTTCATGTGATTGCAGTTGACCTTGGCGCATCATCGGGACGGGTGATGGATCTTGCCTATGATGGTCGCACGCTCCAACTAGAGGAAATACATCGCTTTCCCAACATTCCGGTACAAACCCCGCACAAGCTGTACTGGGATGTTTTGCGGCTGTGGCACGAAATCACGTTCGGCATCGCCAAGGTAGACCAAGCGGCATCCATTGGTGTCGACAGTTGGGGGGTCGATTATGCCTTGTTGGACAGCCAAGGCGAATTGCTGGCGAATCCGGTTCATTATCGTGACCCGCGCACGGATGGCGTCATGGATTGGACATTTGAGCGCATGTCCCGCCGCGAAATTTTCGAGCGCACCGGCATTCAATTCATGCAGCTTAACGGGCTTTACCAACTGGCGTCCCTTATCCGTGACGGCAGCCCCCTGCTGGATTATGCCGAAACTCTGCTGACGATTGCCGATTTGTTCAATTATTGGCTGACGGGTTCCAAGACCTGCGAATTTACGGAAGCCACGACTCTGCAACTTTATAACCCGCATCAGCAGGATTGGGACCGGGACATCATGGAGGCGGTCGGCATCCCCAGCGACATCCTGACGCCGATTGTTCCGCCAGGTACAAAAATCGGCAGCTATCAGGGCATTGATGTGATTGCTCCCGCTTGCCACGATACCGGCAGCGCGGTGGTCGCTGTCCCGGCCACCACTACGAATTATGCCTATTTGAGCAGCGGCACCTGGAGCTTGCTGGGGCTGGAGCTAAAAGAGGCGGTTATCACCGATGCGGCTTATGCCGCCAATGTCACCAATGAAGGCGGGTATGAAAACACCTACCGCCTGCTCAAGAACATCATGGGATTGTGGATAGCCGACCAATGTCGGGCGGCCTGGAAAGCATCCGGGACTGATTACAGTTTTGAGCAGTTGACGGCAATGGTGAGCGGGGCAGACCCCTTCAGGGCGTTTATCGAACCCGATGATTCATCCTTCCTGGCACTGGGGGATATGCCAGCACGAGTTGCTGATTACTGCCGTCAAAGCGGACAGGCAATCCCGCAAAACGATGCCCAATTGATGGTGGCGGTTTATGCCAGCCTGGCATATAAATATCGCTATGTGCTGGAGCAGCTGATTGAAGTATCCGGTCAGCAGGTGGACAAGCTGCATATCATCGGCGGCGGCTCGAAGAACGCCCTGCTCAACCAGATGACCGCCAATGCCATCGGACGAACGGTTATCGCCGGCCCTGCCGAGGCAACCGCCATCGGCAACGCCATTGTGCAATTGATTTCAATCGGTGAGTTGAGAGATGTTGCCGAAGCCCGCGCCATGCTGAGCGAGTCGATGGATGTCATCCGCTATGAGCCGCAAAACACCCAAGCCTGGGACGATAATTACGCCCGTTTTCGCGCTTTGCTGGATTAGGTTGCTATTGACCAGGAAACTTTGATGACCGAGACCTTGCTGCAACTTGGCGGTATCAATAAATACTTTCCCGGCGTCCATGCCCTCAAGGACGCCCAATTCGATGTGCGCCACGGCGAAGTCCATGCCCTGCTGGGTGAGAACGGCGCCGGAAAATCGACGTTGATTAAAATTGTGTCCGGTGTGTATCCGCCTGATACCGGCGAGATGGTTTTGGATGGCAAGCCAGTCCATTTCACCAATCCCCGCGAAGCACAACAGGCTGGCATTGCGACCATCTATCAGGAGCTTGGCTTGTATCCCGAATTATCCGTTGCCGAAAATATCTTCATGGGTCATGCCCCCACCAAAAATCGCGGCTTCTTTCGGATGATTGATTGGGAAAGCATGGAAGCGCAGGCGGAAGACCTGCTGGCGGAATTGAATATCCACAACCTGGATGTGCAGGCGAAAGTCGGCACACTCAATGTCGGCAATCGGCAGCGAGTCGAAATCGCCAAAGCGCTGTCCCTGGATGCGCAGATTTTGATTATGGATGAACCGACGGCTGCCCTGAGCGTCGAGGATGTCGAGCAGCTGTTCAGCATGGTACATCTACTGCGGGAACGTGGCGTCAGCATCATCTATATCAGCCACCGCCTCAATGAGGTCTTTGAACTGGCGGACAGGGTGACGGTACTGCGCGATGGCGAATATATCGGCACACAAGCCGTCAAAGACACCACCGAATCGCAGCTTATCAGCATGATGGTCGGGCGCACTATCGACAAGCTCTTTCCCAAGCAGGATGCCGACATAGGCGAGGTCGTGCTGGAAGTCCGCCATCTCAATCGCCCGCCCCTGACCCGGGATATTTCGTTTAAGGTTCGTACCGGCGAGATTGTCGGGCTGGCAGGTTTGGTCGGTTCGGGACGGAGTGAGACGGCGCAGGTGATTTTTGGCGTCTTGCCGGCTGAATCTGGCACGATTCTGCTGGATGGCAAGCCAGTCGAGATTCAGCGCCCATCCCAAGCGGTAAAATATGGCATTGGCTATGTCCCCGAAGACCGCGGGCATCAAGGATTAATCAAAGAAATGACCCTCCGCGAAAATACCAGCATGGCGGTGCTCGATTTGGTCTCGCAAAATACCTTTATCAACCGCACCCAAGAACGGCAGTTGGCAAAGCAGGCGATTAACCAACTCAGCATCCGCACAACAGGTTCAGAGCAAATTGTCAACAAGCTCTCCGGCGGCAACCAACAGAAGGTTGTCGTCAGTAAATGGCTGGCGAGCAGTCCTAAGCTGCTGATTATGGATGAGCCAACGCGAGGCGTGGATGTCGGCGCCAAATCCGAGATTCACCGCCTGATGAGCCAATTAGTTGCCGAAGAAGGTCTGGCAATCCTTATGATTTCCAGCGAGCTGCCAGAAATCCTCGGTATGAGCGATCGGATTCTGGTGATGCGCGAAGGGCATCTGGTCGGTGAGTTCACGCGGGAGGAAGCGACACAGGAAATTCTCGTTGCCGCCATGATGAGCGAAGCGCCTCGCAAGAACCAGGCGGCAGCTTTATGAGGGGCAAAGAGAAAACGCTGCCATTCCGCCGCCGTCCGCTTGATTTCATTGGCATCGCCCTGGCATGGGTTATCATCGGCGCCTATCTGTTCCTGCCATTTGTTATGCAGCCCGAACGGGGTCCCTCCACAGTCGCGGTCGTCACCGAAAGCAAACGCTCCAACGAACTGGGTATTTTCAGAACTGGCGTAGAAGTCATCCCGCTGGCTGGGACCGGGATTTTCCTGCTTGGCTTGTGGAATATCATCATGCCTCAAGCGGGGCGCGCAGCAGCAGCGTTGATGAGTGTTACCGGTCTGCTGGTGGTGGTGTATTACATCAACTTCTTCAGGGATTATGCGGCAGACGAAGCGAGTTATCTTGGCAGCATGGGCAGCGCCTTCTGGATCATGCTCGTCTGCGGTGTTTTGAGCATCCTGCAAATCCTGATTCCGCGCGGCGCTGCCGAGGCCCGCTTTCGGATTAAACGCATCTTCGGCAATCAGGAAAGTGTCATCCTCTTCGGTCTGCTGCTGCTAATCTTTGTCATCGGCATCGCCAATCCGCGCTTTTTGCAAGAGCGCAACATCTCCGACATCTTGCAGGGAAACGCCTATATCGCGGTGGCGGCGCTGGGCATGACGATGGTCATTGTCACTGGCAACATCGATATTTCGGTGGGGTCGCTGGTGGGCTTGCTGGCAATCATCAGTGGGCGCTTGGTTGTGGGCGGCGCTCCAACGCCGATTGCCTGGTTTGCGCCCCTGGTGGTTGGGGGCATGTTCGGCGCCTTGATTGGATTTCTGGTCGCCTACCTGCGGATTCCCTCTATTGTTGTGACCTTGGGTATGTTGAGCATCATCAAAGGCATCCTGATTATCTGGACGAACGGCGAGCGCGTCACGGGGATGCCAGAAGATTATTTCTTGTCACAAATGCGCCCCTTGGGCATCCCCATGCCGATTATCATTATGACGGTACTCACTGTCGCTGTCGCGCTGTGGATGCGATACAGCAGCACCGGGCGGGCATTTTATGCACTGGGAGGCAATGCGGAAGCAGCACGCTTGTCAGGGCTGTCACAGAAAAGACTGCTGATGACCGTCTTTATCCTCAACGGCATCTTTATCGGCATCGCCAGCGTAATTTATTCCACCCAGTTTAACATCATCCAGGCAACACCGCCCCCGGCGCTGGAGCTATCCGTCATTACCGCTTCCGTCGTCGGCGGGGTGAGCATCTTGGGCGGGACAGGCACGGCGATTGGCTCGACTCTGGCAACCTTGCTGCTGAATTTCATCCGCTCGGCCATGATTTTTATCAATGTGTCACCCTTCTGGCTAAAGGCGGTGCAGGGTTTGCTGATTCTGGTGACTGTACTGGCTGACCTCGTCCGCCGGCGGCGACAGCGCCTGTAGCGAGGGTTGGAAATATGGGACAAATCAACACCGACCCCAATATGGCACGCTCCAAATCCATTGGAGAACGTTTGCAAAGGCTGGTTTTCAGTCAGGAAGGCGTTTTGTTTATCATTATGCTGGTGTCGGTGCTGTTTTTGGCGACGCGCACCGATAAATTCCTGACCGTCGACAATTTGCTGCAACAGGGACGTTTTATGACCGAGGTCGGGCTGATTGCTATCCCGATGACCTATATTATTATCACAGGGGGCATCGATTTGTCGGTGGGCTCGATCTTGGGGCTGACCGCGATTGTGCTGGGCTGGACCTGGCAGGAACTCGGTTTCCCGCTGGAACTGGCAATCATCACCGGCATTCTGAGCGGGACAGTCGCCGGATTTGTCAACGGATTATTTGTTGTGCGCGTGGGGGTGCCGCCCCTGATTATGACGCTGGCAACGCTGGCGCTCTATCGCGGGCTGGCGGAAGGCATTAGCGAAGCCAAGTCGGCACGAGGCTATCCGGAATGGTTCTTTGAACTGGGCCAAGGAGAATTTCTTGGGATTCCGACGCAGTTGTGGTTATTGATTGTCGCCGTCATCATCTTTGGTATCATATTGGCGCGAACCCGTCTCGGACGCGCTTTGTACGCCATTGGGAACAACGAAACCGGCGCCCGCTTTTCCGGTCTGGCAGTGAATCGCTATCTGCTGTTTATCTATACCTTTTCAGGATTTATGGCGGCGATAGCGGGTTATATCTTTGTCTCGCGGGTAAGTACAACGCGCTCGGATATGGGGACTGGCATCGAATTGGATGTGATTGCAGCCGTGGTGCTGGGTGGGACCAGCATCTTCGGCGGCACCGGCTCCGTTGCTGGAACGATAATCGGTGTGGTGCTGATACAACTCCTGAAAAACGGGCTGGCGCTCACCGGCGTCACTAGCGATGCGACAATTATCGTGATAGGCAGCGTGTTGATATTCGCCATTCTGGTGAATAACTTTATTCAAAGTCGGCGGCTTGAAAGCCGCGTATAGCGCGTATAGAAAGGAGGTGGCACGATACCAAGTATCCAACGCATTTTCCAACTTTGTTTAACACTAGCGTTTTATGGAGACATAAGCTGATGAAAAAGACATTTGCAATAACCCTCATTCTGGCGCTGCTGATAGCGCTGTTGAGTATGCCCTTGAGCGCCCATGAAGACCGCTGGGATGGCTCTGATGACCTCGCCACCAACCCGCTGGCTTGTGGCATGGACGACATGGACATGGACGACGACATGGGTGACGACATGGACATGGACATGATGGAATACGACGGCGGACAAATCACCATGAGCGACGACATGATGGACATGGCTGGCATGGACATCGTGCTGGTGGATGTGCCGAAACTGGTCGGCATTGGCTACTTCGCCGCCACCACCCAAGGGCAGCAGCAGGCTGCTGAAGAACTTGGCAACGTCACCGTAACCACCGACGCCCCCACCGAAGCCAATATCGACGATCAAATCCAGGTGATTGACAGCTACATCACCCAAGGCGTGGATGGCATCCTCTTCGCCGCCAACGACCCCGTCGCCATCGCACCAGTGCTGCGCTCGGCGCTGGAAACCGGCATCCACGTTGTCGGTTATGACGCCAACTCCGAACCCGATGCCCGTGAATGGTTTGTCAATCAAGCCGAGTTCAATGGCATCGCCAAGGCCATGGTCGATAGCCTAGTGGATCAGATGGGCGCCGATGCCTCCTTTGGTATCGTGACTTCCACCTTCACCACCCCCAATCAAGCACGCTGGATTGCCGAGATGGATGCCTATGCGCACGCCTGCTATCCTGATTTGGAATGGCTGGAGACGCTTGAGGCGCAGGAAGATGCTGTTTTGAGCTTCCAGCAGGCGCAGACGCTCATCAACAAATATGGGGAAGACCTGGATGGCATCTTTGCCATGACATCGGTTGCCACCCCCAACAGCGCCGATGCCGTACAGCAGGCGGGCCTGTGTGAAGACATCGCTGTGGTTGGACTGGCGACACCCAACGACATGAAGCCTTATGTCAACGAGGGCTGCGTCCGCGATGTGGTTTTGTGGAATCCGGTTGACCTCGGTTATGCAGCCGTCTATGTCATGCGGGCAGTGGTCGATGGTACATTCGTACCTGGCGACGCCTCGGTCATGGCTGGACGTTTGGGCGAACTTCAGGTTGTCAATGGCAGCGAAGTCTTGTTGGGCCCACCCTTCATCTTCACTGTTGATAACATCAACGACTTCGACTTCTAGGCGCAGCAGTCAATCGGCTGCAAAGCTGGCAGGGGTGGCTCGCAGCTGCCCCTGCTTTGAAAAGAGACAGTCCCATGCACGACAAACTGAGTTCCCTGGTCGAGATGACCCGCGCCTTGGGGCGGACTGAAGCCGACTATGTGATTATTGGCGAAGGCAACACCTCTTGCATGATTGACGCCGACAGCTTCTACATCAAAGCCAGTGGACAGCAGATGAAGGACATCACAGACCAAGGCTTTGTCGCGCTTCGTTTTGAACCCATCCTGCGTATCCTTGATAACCCGCCATCAACCCGGACCGAGCAGAATGCCATCCTGCAAGCGGCTCGCATCGACCCGGCGAAGACGCTGCGCCCCTCGGTGGAAGTGAGCTTTCATGCCATGCTGCTGCATGAATGCCAGGTGCAAGCGATTGGGCATACCCATCCGACAGCGGTCAATCAACTGATGTGCAGTGAACGGGCGGCAGATTTCGCCTTCCGCCGCCGCTTCCCAGATGAGGTTGTCTTGTGTGGACCGCAATCGGTCTTGGTGCCTTATGCCGACCCAGGCTTGCCACTGGCACTTGTCATGCGCGACAGGCTGCGGCGCTATCTGGACAAACATGGCGAAGCGCCCAAGGTTATCTTGCTGGAGAATCATGGGGTGATTGCGCTGGGCGATACCGCCACCGAGATACTGAATATCACCGCGATGGTGGTCAAAGCAGCGAAAATTTTTGCCGGCGCCTTGATGCTGGGCAAACCGACTTACCTGCCAAGTGAGGAAGTCTGGCATATCTACCAGCGTCCCGATGAGATTTACCGCCGTCAATTATTCGTTCAGGACGACAACAAAACCTGATATTGATCCCGGAGAATGGAGAAACTTGACATGCCAACCAATGGCGCCTTGACCTGGCTCATCCCCGATGCCTATCTGGCTGCACCAGCCGATGATGACAGCGTGATGAAAAATCACGAGGCGATTTGCATCCTGAACGTGAGCCTGGATGACGCCCGCCTCAAGATTGACTTTTATTTTGAAGACCGCCCTCCGGTGGAAAATATCGAAATCACCGTGCCAGCAAGACGCTGCCCGCATATCCGCCTCGACAAGCCAGAACAAATAGGCGGTTATGAAATCCCCTTTGATGTGCCTTATGGCCTGCGAATCCGCAGTGATGTGCCGATTGTCGTGCAGTATTCGCGCATGTATGCCAGCGGCGGGCGCATCGACAGCGTGATTACCACCATCGCCTACCCAGTCGAGTGAGCCTGCTCGGGCGCAAAAACAAGCCGAATCGGACAATCGAGCGAATGACCGCCGTCTTCAATGACCCTTTCTGTGCCGGCAAAGCCGCCGTCTTCGCTGCGTCTTAAGCTATAGGCGATGGTATAAATCACATCGCGCCCGTCTGCTGGCATTGGGGCGATAAAATCGGCGCTGCCTTCGTATTGACCACCATCATTCAGGCTCAAACGAAAGTCATCAAAGACTATCTGCGAGACAGAAAGCCGACTGATGTGAATTGTCTCTGCCTCGCGTCCGCTGCAAGCGCCTGTATATTCAAGCAGCCAGCGTCCCGCCTGCGCGGCTTCGGTTTGGGGCAGGCTGGCAGGCGGCTGACAGACTGTCCCCATCAACAGCAGCAGCGCCATGCCCAGCCCAATCACCATCATTGCAGCAGCACCTCGCGCCCGGTGCGCTGGCTTTCATAGATGGCATTCAGGATTTGCATCACCTGCATGGATTGTTCCGCCGGCACTGGTGAGGGTGCGCCATCGACAATCGCCTGGGCAAACTCGATGCACTCCTGGGCGTGCGCCTCTGCCAGGTCTCTGGTCAGTTGCAGGCTGCGGTTGTACAGCTGCTTGGTCTCATAATTGGTGTGATAGATTTCGCATTTGGGCCAATGCGAGCCGCCCTTGTCGCCATAAAGCCACATCTGCATATCCTCGCCTTGGGTATCGTGATGCAACATCCAACTCACCTCAAGCACCAAAGTAGCCCCATTTTCAAAGCGGACAAACGCCAGTGCCAATTCCTCGACATCCATCTCCGCGGGGACAGTATGCAGATAATCCCACAAACCAAATGCCTTCGGGTTGGCTGCCAGTTTTTTACGCGCCACACCCGTGACAGATATCGGTCTCGGATTGCCCATAAACCACAGCGTCAAATCGAGAATATGAACCCCAATGTCAATGGTGGCGCCGCCGCCACTGTGCTTCTTAAGCAGGAAAGCGAGGCGGGTCGGGATGGCGGTGCGGCGCAGCATCCAGCTGCGGGCATGATAGATTTCGCCCAGAGCGCCAGCTTCGATTTCAGCTTTCATGGCTTTGGAGCGCCCGTTAAAACGGAAGTGCTGCGCCGTCATCAGCAGCTTGCCAGACTTGTCACGGGCATCAATCATCTGCTGCACTTCCGCCGGGGTCGGCGCCAGCGGCTTTTCGCAAATGACATGCTTGCCAGCTTCCAGCGCCGCAATCGTCAACTCAGCATGATACATATTGGGGGTGCAGACATCAATAATATCAATATCGGGGTCCTGGATGAGGGCGGCGGTATCGGTCTCCAGACGGCTGATTTTCCATTCTCGCCCCCAGCGGTCCAGCGCCGCCTGACTCAAATCCGCACCCGCAACCACTTCGGCATGTGCTGATGCCGCCCAGCCGGGCATGTGCGTCCGTGCAATCCCGCCAACGCCAATCACACCCACTTTTAGTACACTCATTTTACAACGCTCCTTTTATGATGTTTGGGGTTGAACCCATGAATTTGTTTCCGCAGCTAGATAAAATGCTTCCATCACGGCACTGCGCTCTGCCGCTTCTTTCACCGAGACAAGCGGAACAGCCTTTCCCAGAATGGCATCCAGGTAAAGGTCAAAGGCATGAGGCAGCCCAGTCGGCAAATCCGTCCACTCGCTCCCGTCTGCTCCGGTGATGTTATCCGATTTAAGATATAATTTGTCATCATGGACATAGACTGCGCCTTCAGTGCCACTGACCCAAATAGGCATCGGACGCAAGACATCCACCCATCCGGCTGTCAGCGTGCCAATCGCGCCATTGGCAAAGCGCAGCAGCCCCTCGCCATATTCATCGCAGCCATATTTCCCCAGCAAAGAATCCAACTGCGCCGTCACGCGGGTAACATCGCCCATCAACCACATCATCATATCCAGCGAATGCGCCCCCAAATCACCGAAGCCGCCCACGCCCGCCTGTTCGAGGTCCGTCATCCACATCCAGCCCTCCTCAAACCAGCCTTTTCCGCGGTCAAAGATGCCATTCTGGGCACCCTGATGCACATTGGCATGTCGAACGCGAGTGACTGTGCCTAGGCTGCCCGCCTCCAATAGGCTTTTGATGAACAGGTAATGCGGTTGACCGCGCATGAAATGCCCAGTCTGAAAAATGACGCCCGCCTCGTCAATAGCCCTCTGCATGGCATAAGCATCAGCAGCGCCCATGCCCAGCGGCTTCTCAACAAACATGTGCTTGCCCGCTGCGGCCGCCCCCTCGACCAATGCCCGGTGCGCTCTAGTCTCGGAAGCGATAATCACAGCATCAATCTCATCATCACCCAAAATAACATCAAAATGCCCTACCGCCTGGCTTCGAAGTCTGCCAGCAACGACCTCAGCACGCGCCGGCTCTTCATCCCAGACGGCCTTCACCTTGAATTGCGCCGAACGCTGGACAAGGCGCTGAACAAAACCCGGCGTATGGATATGCGCCACACCCAGGTAGCCCAGAGTTTTCATGTCTTGCTCCTGTCTAAAAAGTCAATCATCTTGAGCGCACTATTTGTCGCCCAGCGCCCTCACAAAACGGGCGGTTATGGTTCGCGGGCGAGTGATGGCAGAGCCCACCACGACCGCCCAGGCACCCATATCCAGCGCCTTTCGCGCTTGCTGCGGTGTCTGAATGCGACCCTCGGCAATCACAGGAACTGCCAGCCGCGCAATCATTTGCGACAGCAGAGCAAAATTCGGCTCCGCGCTCATCGGGCTGGCATCGGTATAACCAGACAGCGTCGGCGCGACCCAGCAAGCGCCAGCATCAGCCGCCTGTTCCGCCTCCGCCAAAGTCGAAACATCGGCAAAGGTCGGTTTATGCAATTCCTTGCGGATGCGCCCCAATAATTCGCTGGCATGGCTGCCATCAGGACGCGGACGGTCCGTGCAGTCCAGCGCAATGACATCGGCGCCGGCGGCGGCAATGGCTTTGGCATGTTCAAATGTTGGCGTAATATAAACGCCACTGTCCCCCTGTTTGTACAAGCCAATCAGCGGCAAATCGACAGCTGCCTTAATCGCACGAATATCCGCCGGGCTGTTGGCGCGAATCGCAGCGGCGCCGCCAATTTTTGCCGCGACAGCCATCCGCGCCATCATATCCGAACCATAAAGCGGCTCATCTGCCAGCGCTTGGCAGGATACAATCAGCTTGCCTTTGACAGCATGACTGAACTGGCTCGCCTTCATCCCCGAACCTTCCGCCACGCCAGCATGGCCGCACCCAGCAGAACCGCTTCAATGCCCAGCGAGGAAGGCAGCAAATGCGTCGATTTTACTGGCGGCGGGAGGCAATCACGAAATGCTGTTTCCAACGCATCCCACCACAGAGCGCCAATCTGCGGCACGCCCCCGCCAACCACGACCGCTTCAGGATTGAGCGATGTCACGTAGCCGCCCAGAACACAGCCCAACTGCCTGGCTTTCCGCTTGATAACCGCGACAGCCGTTTTGTCACCAGCTTGCGCCCGCCGACTGATTGCAGTCAGCGGCAGCCACTCATCGGATTGAGAAGCTCGGCGATACGCGCGTTCAATAGCAGGCCCCGAGGCAAATTCATCCAGCAAAACGGGCTTGTCACCTTCCCAATCAACAACCAGATAGCCGATTTCCCCGGCGCTGTAGGTCGCCCCGTGCCAGAGCTTGCCATCCAAGACGACTCCCCCGCCAATGCCAGTCCCCACAGTGACACATAACAGCGATGAATAATCCGCGCCAGCCCCCAAAACCGCTTCGCCATAGGCCATCGCACGAGCATCATTCTCGACGATAATCGGGAGATTTTGTCCGATGGGAATCGCGGCTAAGCGGGTAGCAGTCCAGGCAGGAAGATTGTCATTGGCATGAATCACCTGACCGAGTTCGGTGTTGACCATCCCGGCTGTGCCAATCCCGATGCCAATCACTTGATTGCCAGATTTGTCCAGCAACGCCCGACAAAGCCTTTGTACTGCTTCCAGAATCGCTGGCGGAGTGGATGGTGTAGCGACTTGCTGCGTCCGCAAAATTTCGCCAGCGGCAGTGACCAATCCTGCTAGCGTTTTGCTGCCACCAATATCAATGCCGATGACAGCCGCCGACTCCAAGACGCCCACCGAAACTCCCAATCTACGTTATCTTCAGCAAAGGCTCATCCTCACGGCGCACACGATAACCCCGCACCATCAAGCCAGGCCGCCCCAAACTCTGCCCCGCCCACTGGTCATTGTGCGGGTCACGATAACCCATCCGCACCATGCGCCGCGGCGCCTTCGTCTGGTTAATGTACGAGCCATGAACGCAAAACAGATGAAACAGCACCACATCACCGCGCTTGGCAGGCACCGCGACAGTGTCCTCCAGCTTGTATTCAGCCGGGTCGAGATGCGGTGAACAGGGCGTCCCGTCCGCGTTTTGCAAGACATGCGGAATCTTCCCCCGCTTGTGCGAACCCGCCAGAAAGCGAATCTCGCCATTCTCATGGCAAGTATCATCCAGATGCACCAGGGTATCAATGTAACGCCCGTCTGCATGTTCATAAAAAGGATAATCCTGGTGCATCGGAAAGGGATGCCCGGTCTGCGGCGGCTTGATGTGCATGGTGGTATGATGCAGTTCAACCCCAGAACTCAGCAGCTCCGACAGCGCAGCCGCCAGTTTCGGATGAGTCACAGCACGCATCCAGGCCTCAGAATACAAATGCAAGTCGTGCATGGCCGTCAGCTTGACCTGCTTGTCCAGGTTCTCATCAAAGTAGACTTCGCGCCAAGGACCTGTCCAGCCTTGATCAGTAACAGCCCAATCCTCAATCAGGCGGTCAAGACTGTCCGACATCTCCGTTATTTCGGCTTCAGAGAAAACCTGCGGCAGATGCAAAAAACCATTCTCGTTAAAGAAATCAATTTGTTCCTGCTTCAACATACTCCCTATCCCTTACAGTTAAAGTCAACTCCAGTTATTCACCAGTGCCTACAAAAACAATGGTGTAAAACTCAATGCCATAATCCCTGCCATTTCTCTCGAAAGGCCCAATGACCACTTGATAGCTGCCAGTCGCGCCCAAGGTCACATCCTCGCGGTAATTGCGGCGCGGACGGTCACTGTCGCCCAGCATCAGCACAAAACTCCCGTCAGGCGCATACAGATAGCCAAAGGGCGAATAAAAGCCACTGCCGCTCAAGCCGCCGCCACCCGTGCCCAGCTTGATGGCCACCGCCTGTCCGGCAGTCGCCTCAAAACTGTAGCTGTGTGATTCGCCGGCGGATTCGATATCGCCCTCCGCCATGACATTCAGCGTCAGCGCCCCCTTGTCAGCCGCGCCCTCAATCCCCAGCGCAAAGTCCGGCACTTCCACAGCCGGCGCCTCACCCTCAAAGACAAGCGTATAAAACTCAATGCCATACTCCCTGCCATTTCTCTCGAAAGGCCCGATAATCACTTGATAGCTGCCAGCCATCTCCAGGGTCACATCCTCGCGGTAATTGCGGCGCGGACGGTCGCTGTCACCCAGTGTCACCACAGCCGCGCCATCCGGCCCATAAACAGTGCCAAAAGGCGAATAAAAGCCACTGCCACTCAAGCCGCCGCCACCCGTGCCCAGCTTGATGGCCACCGCCTGGCCAGCAACTGCCTCAAAGCGGTAGCTGTGTGATTCATCGGCAGATTCGATATCGCCCTCTGCCATGACATTCAGCGTCAGCGCCCCCTTGTCAGCCGCGCCCTCAACCCCCAGCAGCACGCCCGCCACTTCCACGGCAGGCGGCGCAGTCGGCGGCGGCACGGTGGCAGCCTGCTCCAACGTTGCTGTGGCTGGAATAGCTGTCGCTGTAACCACAACCTCTTTAACAATTTCTTCTGGTTCTCGAATCAAAAACCCGACAGCAAAAGCGACAATCACCAAAACCGCCGCCGCCAGCCAGGGGATACGCCCCGCGCCAGCAGCCGCTTCCGTTATCGGCTTATTGACCAGAACCGGCGACTCAATCGGCGCGACTTCGTTTTCCTCATAAAGATAACAGGCCGCCTCATGCCCCTGCCTATCCATCATATACAAGGGCGGCTGCTCTTCCAGGCATTGATCCATACGATGCGGACAGCGCGGATAATAGCGGCAGCCCTTAGCCGTGGCGGTGCGCATCTCCTCCTCGCTCGGCAGCGAAATGTCCACATCCCACTTGTCAGTCGGGTCAGGCACTGGCACCGAATCAATCAAGAGCTGCACATAAGGATGCTGCGGCGCATCAATCACATCGACTGCGCTGCCACGTTCGGCAGTCGTCCCCTGATAGAGCATATAAATCTGGTCGCCAATCTGATAGGCAGTGCTTAAATCGTGCGTGATATACAGGAAGGAGATGTTATAGTCATCGCGCAGGCGCAGCATAGCATCCAAAATCGAGGCTCGCAGCGAGGCATCTACCATCGACACTGGCTCATCCGCCACAATCAGGCGCGGTTTAATCATATAAGCACGCGCCATCATAATCCGCTGCCGCTGCCCGCCACTCAACTGATGCGGATACTTGCGCAGCACATCCTCACCATACAAGCCAACCACATTCAGCCCCGCCTCGACCATATCGCGGTATTCCGTCTGATTGTCCGACAGGCTGAAATGCTTGTTGACCAGATGAAATACATGGTCAATCCGATAAAAGGGATTGTAGACGCCAAAGGGATCCTGAAAAACAGCCTGCACATTGCGGCGGTACAGCTTCAGCTGTTCATCGGTCATATTCGTAATGTCTTCGCCATCAAAGATAATCTGCCCCGATGTCAGCTTGATAAAACCCAGCACCAGGTTCGCCAGCGTCGTCTTGCCACTGCCACTCTCGCCAGCAATGGTGGTGATGGTCGCTGGGGATTCGTCGATGGTCATGTTAAAATGATCCAGCGCAACCACCGATTTTTTGCTGCTGCCCAAAAAGCCGCCGCTCTCATAGACCTTGGTCGCATCACGAATTTGTAATAGTGGCGAAGGCATTAGCTCTCCTCTCTTCAAATTGCTCATCAAACAGGTGGCAAGCGACCTCGTGCCGCTCTTCGACAACGACTGGCAGCGGCTCATGCAAGGCGCAATACTCCCAGGCAAAGGGACAGCGCAGACGGAAGATGCAGCCAGAAGGCGGGTTGCGCGGGTCATGCGTAATCCCCTCCGTGATTTTCAGCGGCTTGCGCTCTTTAATCGACGGAATCGAATCTATCAAAAGCTGGGTATAGGGATGCAGCGGCCGCGCATAAGCATTCTCGACTGGGGCGATTTCGACTATTTTACCGGCATACATGACCGCAATTCGGTCAACAATCTGTGCCAACAGACCCATATCATGCCCAATCACAATCAGCGAGACGCCGATTTCGTCCTTCACCTGCACCAGCGTCTGCGCCACGATTCGCTGCACCACTACATCCAACGCGCTGGTGGCTTCGTCAGCAATCACCACGCTCGGATTCAGCGCCACCGCCATCGCAATGCAAACCCGCTGTTTCATCCCGCCACTCAGTTCGTGCGGATACATATTATAAATGCGGTTGGGCAAGCCGACCTTTTGGAACAGGTCATATATGCGCTCTTTAAGCGCTTCCTTGTCATTTTTCTTGCCCTCATGCGCCTCGATGACATCCATAATCTGGTTTTTGACGCGCATGGTCGGGTTGAGCGAGTTCATAGCGCCCTGTGGAATAAGGGACAACCCCGTCCAGCGAAACTCCCGCAGCGCCTCTTCCTCCAAGTCCAGCACTTCCGTGCCATCGACTTGAACGCTGCCATTGACGATATAACCTGGCGGCTGCACCAGCTGCAAAATGCCATAGGCAGTCGTGGACTTGCCACAGCCGCTCTCGCCCACCAGTCCCAGCGTCTCGCCCTCATAGAGCTCGAAGCTGATGTCACTGACGGCGATGACATCCCCCTGCGGTGTGGCATAGTGAATCCTGAGTTTTTCGACTTTCAAAACAACGCGCTCGCGGTCGGATTTGCTGTATTCTGACATATTCATTCCCTTCTCTGCCCTATGCCTTGCGCAGGCGTGGATTAGCGATTTCATCCAAGCCAAGATTGATTAACAGCAGCGCGATAAACACAATCGCAAGAATGACAGTCGGCAAGCCCCACCACCACCACATATTGCGCAGCAAGGCAGCCGCTTCAATCGAGAAGAAGATAGCGACCCCCAGCGATGGAATACGCTGCGGACCAAAGCCCAGCACTTCCAGCCCGACAGCCGCGATGATGGCGCTGGTCATATTGCCGATATAGCTGGCAGCCAGATAGGGCAGCAGATTGGGCATAATCTCGCGGAACATGATGTCGCGCACTGGCACGCCAGACAGACGCGCCATCTGCACATAGCCGCTCTCGCGCATACTAAGCACCTGGGCACGGATGTAACGGGTTGGCGTCGCCCAGGCGAAGAGCGAAATCAGCAGTGCCATCATCACAAAATCCACCCGCCCCAAGGCCGATTGGATGACAATCAACACCAGCAGCGAGGGTATAGTGATGGTGATATCGGTCGCTAGACGGATGACATCATCAACCCAGCCGCCTAGGAAGCCGGCAGCAAAGCCCAGAACAATGCCAGCCAGCATACCGACCGAGGCGGCAATCACGCCGACGCCGATGGTGCGCGGTGTGCCGACAATAATGAGCGCCAGCATATCGCGTCCGCTGTTTTCTGTGCCTAGTGGATGTTCAGGAACGCCTTCCTGCCCGCGCCAGTTGGTGAAGCCGACCGGCGGCAAATTCAAGGGTGCCCTGGCGGACAGCGCCAAATTCGTATCCCATAAGGCATAGCCAATCAGGATGAGTATGCCCATGATCGTCAGTATCCCGGCGCCACCCAGAAACTTCCAGTTGAGCCAAGGGTTGTCGAAGCGGTTGAACAAGCCTGCTTTTTTGGTGCCGCCAGCCACTTTCAGTTTTGATTCTTCAGCCATAATTATTTCCCTTCCAGGCTAATGCGCGGGTCAATCAGTGGATAGCTCAAATCAATGATAAGCACCGCCAGCGCGCTGGTCATAATGAGGATGAAGGATGTACCCTGGATCAGCCCGAAATCCTGCTCGCGGATGGCAGTGTAAATCAGCGTGCCCATGCCATTGTAATTGAAGATGACCTCGACCAGGACAACGCCGCTAACCAGCGTGCCAATCGAGACGGCAAGCGCTGTCATCTGGGGCAGGATGGCATTGCGTATCATGTAGCGGTACAGGACATAGAAAGGCTTCAGACCTTTCGCCTGCGCCAAAATCATATAATCCTCGCCCTCAATCGTGACCATCATGCCGCGCATGCCCAGCGCCCAATAGCCGAATGTCACCAGCACAATCGCCATTGCTGGCAAGAAGCCGTGATAAAGCACGCTGCCAATGAACTCCAGCGTAAAAGCGGGCTGAAGATTATAAGCGTAGGCGTACCCCTGTGGAAAAATCTTGAACAGGAAGCCGAAAACATAGACGAGCAGCAAGCCCGCCAGCAGAGGTGGAATGGACGTGAATGTCATCGAGATGGGTATCAGCACTTTGACCAGCCGCGGCGTCTTTTTCCATACCAGCAGCGCGCCAAACAGATTGCCCACAATGAAGAAAATCGCTGTCGCCACACCGACTAAGCCGAGCGTCCAGGGCAAGGCCCGCCCAACCAACTCTGTGACAGTGGAAGGGAATCTCGCCATCGCAAAACCCAGATCGCCCCGCAGCAGATTCCCCATGTAGCGGAAATACTGTACATAAACCGGGTCGTTAAGTCCGAAACGTTCTTTCCAGCCTTCAATGATTAAATCGGCGTTTTCCACGAAACCAGCTTGCTGTGACATGCGGGCAACCATTGCCGAAATCGGGTCGCCCGGCGCCAGACGCGGGATAATGAAGATCAAAGTCGCCGCTACCCAAAGCGTGAGGAAAAAGACCATTAAGCGGCGTATCAAATAGTTTAGCGATATCCCACCCATGCCAGTGTCCTTCTCTAATTTTCGATAGATGTGTTAATAGATTCCACGATAAAACTGCCTGAATGACTGCAACTGTTCATTATTAGAGCGAAATGACAGGCAGCGTGAAGCTGGGACAGATGCCCCAGCCTCACACAGAATGACATCAATTACATGCCAGCTTTGGTGATTTCCTGGAAGAATTGATGCGTCGACTGCCACCAGGTAGCCGGGTGGTTCCAGTTATTCTCCGCAGTCGGCCAGCCTTCCCAGTAGGTGCTGTTGAAGGGGATCAGCTTGGTCGCCTGATTCAGCGGGATAAAGGGCAGATCGGCATAGATGTACTGATAGGCATCTACGACCATGTCCACAACATCTGGGTGACCCAAAGGCAGTGAACCGATCTCGGCAACGATTTCGCTGTAGGCTTCGTTGTTGGGCCCATCCCAACGGACGTGGTTGCTGCCGGACGAACGTTCGCCCACGGGCACCCACCAGCGGGCGGTGTAGCGATCCAGCGAAGCCCATGGCTCATTGATCGAACCGCAAGCGTCCCAGTCCGTGGTTGCTTCGTAATTGCCAAAGCGCTTGTTGTCGCTCCAGGTGGGTCCAGCAATGACTGCGGCGGTGGCATCAATGCCGAAGGTCTGCAGCTGCTCAACCAGGTTCGTGGTGATGCGGCGCTTTTCGATGAAGCCCTCGTGTACCTGGATTTCCAGACTCAGCGCGTCGCCATTGCCATCAACCCAGCGGCCATCTTCATTGCGCGAGTAGCCATTGTTCTCAAGCAGAGCGGCTGCGGCATCCAGGTCAGCAGTCGTGCTGAAAGCCATGCCAGCTTCTTCGATGGCGTCAATGATGGGGAACATGGCGCCATATTCGACGTACAGGGTACGTGAAGGAATAGTGACACCTTCATAAGCGATCGCAATGACCTGGTCACGGCTGATGGCGTGGTTGATTGCCCAGCGCATTTCGGCATTGTCCCATGGCGCAACTTGCGTCTGGAAAGACAGCTGGCGCGGACAGGGATCGAGCCAGACAAAGGGCATGCCCTCTTCCCAAGCGAAGATGTTGTCATTCTGCGCCTGCATGGCTTCGAAAGCGCCCAGGGTGACGTCCATGATGCTGTCGAGTTCGTTGGCGACAGCCATGGTGGTGCGAATCTGATCGTTGCCAGTCACAACCCAGATGGCACGCTGCGGTTCAGGCAGCTTGAAGACACCCGTCTTGGCACCCCACCAATCGTCGTTACGGTCATAGATCCAGGAGGTTTCATTGGCGCTGGTCAATACATAGGGACCTGTGCCGAGAGGCCAACCCTGTTCTGGATCAAAGAACTTAAAGGTGTAGGGATCCTGGCCAGCCCATACATGTTCGGGAAGCATATTGATGCCACCCCAAATACGGACTGAGAAGAAGTCCAGTTGGAAGCGCGGGTTGGGCTGTGTCAGGTTGAATTGAACTGTGAGCGGATCCATAGCCTCGACACTCTCGACCCAGGTCTGAACGTTACCTGCATAGTTGAGCGCAGCGGTCTCGTCATTCAGCAGCAAATTCATGGTGAAGACGACATCCTCGGAATCGAATGCTTCGCCATCAGACCATTCGGCGCCTTCGCGCAGGTTCAGCGTCCAGACATCGAGCGAGTCGTTGCTGGTCATGCTCTCTGCCAGCCAGGGCATGATTTCGCCAGTCTCATAGTTCAGGATGAAGAGCGGCTCGGCAACGGCTTGATGCAGCCCTTTGTTGCGATGGTTGTTGGGCAGCATGAAGTTCATCTGGTCGAAGTTGGCGACAGCGCCAGCAGGACCATCGATGTCGAAGACAACGGTATCTTCACGAGCGACATCTTGGGCATAAGCCGTAAGGCTAAATGCGGCAAGCATGACAACGAGAAGCGCGAAAAGAATCATTCTTGCTTTCATTATGCTGTACTCCTTGATTTCTAAAAGGTAGACATTTGCCAACTCCTGCATGGTTTGCCATTCGAGGGCGAATGACGGGCGCGTTGACGGCACCCGGAATTACCCAAAGGTCAAACGATTCTCGGTTCTTTCAATAGCTCCCCCTTTCCTTTTGACTGCGCGGACAGTTATGGTCCCACAAGTGCCGGAGCCGAAGCTGACATTCTGATTCGCAAACGTGTTGGCACCGTATGATAACGCGCTGGCATATTGCCGCCATCCAGACGCTCGACCAGCATCTCCGAGGCGACCCGCCCCAACTCGTAGGCATTTTGGGATACGGTTGTCAGCGGCACCCCGATATAGGATGCCATGCTAATGTCATCAAACCCGACCACCGATACCTCATCGGGTATCTTGTAACCGATATTCCGCAGGGCGCTCATGGTAATGATAGCGAGAATATCGTTGATGCAGGCGATGGCTGTCGGTTTGCAATCCATCTGGTTCATCAGCCGCACGACCTGTTCGGTGATTTGCTGACTTTCTGCGCCGATTAATCTGTAAATATCCGTTTCATGGAATTCGTAGCGGTCTGGCGGATTGATTTTCCAGGGCGCATAAGCACGCATGCCATGCTCATTGATGGCGGTTACATAACCGCGATGACGTTCATCTATCGGGCGCAGATTGCTGATATTCGGCATCATGTGCACAATATGCTGATGCCCCAACTCAATCAGATGACAGACGAGCTCATAGGTGCCGCCAAAATTGTCACTGGCGACATAATCCGCCTCAATGCCTTCAACCGAACGATCCACAAAGACAATCGGAATATGACGCTGCTGATATTCCCGCAGGATGGATTTGGTTTCGTCGGTGGGTTTTGCATTCGTCCATAATATCAGCCCGGCAACCTGGTCGTCCATCAAGCGTTGCAGAATCTCTGCCTCTTTATTGTTATCGGTAGCATTGCTAAAGATGACCTGATACCCAGCGGAGCGCAGTTCAGTTTCGGCGCTGCTGAGCAAGGCAGTGTGTATTTCGTTATGAAAATTGCAGGTGATATAGCCAATGGAACGGCTGGCGCTGTGCTTTTGTGGCTGGTAGGTGATGAATGTGCCGCGTCCGGCAGTGCGCGTGATTAACCCCTCAACCTCAATGCGCTGCAGGGCAATGCGAACTGTCGTCCGACTAATATCCAAATGCCTGGACAGCCGTGTCTCGGTGGGGATGCGCTCGCCATCCTGCCAGCGCCCGGACACAATCAGCCGCCGCAACTGGTTATGCAGTTGTACGTGCAACGAGATATAGCTGTTATGATCCAGCCTGATGTCTTCAAGTTTCCGACACATGCAAAAAGTTTCAAAGAATCAAAGAACATTCTGAAAATGTACATAAATGTATGCACAATATGGCAGTGTAACATGAAAGTGGCGGGCTGGCAATATGTAATTTGATGGCGTCTTTTGTGCTTCTGTAGGGGAATAAATGCTTTGAACTTCAATCTATTTCGATTGGACTTCCCAAAATCGCAAAAAATTTGTAAAATCAAAAATAAGGGGTATAATTGGCGCTATAAATATGTTTTACTGTCAAGTAAGATATTTGTGCGATTTTACCAATCTTTTCGATAATTCACTTATTTTAACTGGAGGTGCTTGTGGCTAGCGTTACTTTCAATCATGTCTCTAAGGATTTTGGTGACCTGCGCGTCGTTACTGACTTGAACATTGAGGTTGCTGATAAAGAGTTCCTCGTGTTTGTAGGTCCGTCCGGCTGTGGTAAATCAACCAGTTTGCGGATGCTCGCAGGCTTGGAAGAAATTACCGAAGGCGAAATCTTGATTGGCGATCGGGTTGTCAACAATGTCGCACCGAAAGACCGCGATGTGGCAATGGTTTTCCAAAGCTATGCCTTGTACCCACACATGACTGTCTATGATAACATGGCTTTTGGTCTCAAGCTGCGCAAGACGCCCAAAAAGATTATTGACGAGCGCGTCAACGAAGCGGCGAATGAATTGGGCATCGGTCATCTGCTTGACCGCCGTCCCCGTCAGCTTTCTGGCGGGCAGCGTCAACGTGTGGCAGTGGGACGGGCGATTGTCCGTGAACCGGCTGTCTTCCTGATGGATGAGCCATTATCCAATCTTGATGCCAAGCTGCGGGTGGAAGCGCGTTCTTTCATCAGTCGGCTGCATCAGCGTTTGGAAACGACCTTTATCTACGTGACCCATGATCAGGTCGAGGCGATGACCATGGGAACCCGCATCTGTGTCCTCAATGAAGGCGAATTGCAACAAATTGATTCACCCTTCAACCTGTATCACAACCCCCGCAACATGTTCGTGGCCGGCTTTATTGGCAGCCCATCAATGAACTTCTTTGATGCGACCTTAACGCGCCAAAATGGCAACATTGTCGTTGATACCGGTGCGTTTTCAGTGACCATTCCCGCCAGCAAAGCCGAACAGTTCCAGAGTAGCCGCGAAGGCGATGTGGTTTGTGGCATTCGTCCAGAAGATATTCACGATACCGATTACCTGCCGCAGGGGATTACACCCGCTAATCTGTCCACACAGGTAGAGGTTGTTGAACAGATGGGCAATGAAGTCATTATCTACCTGGAAAAAGACGGCAAGAACTTCATCGCCCGCACCGACCCGCGCACGCAAGCGCAGGTCGGAGGAGAATTGGGTGTTACCTTCAATCTGGATAATATCCATATCTTTAATGTCGATACAGGCCTCTCGCTGGCTTATGAATCAAAGCAGAAAACAGCCATGTAATCGCCCGAACCGCTCTTGCAATAAAAAACCACTCCTAGGAGTGGTTTTTGTTTTTTATTCTGGTGCTGACTGGGCGGGCGTGTCTTGGCGTATCAGAGGGCGGAACTTGTAGCCATAGACAATCATGCCGCGCGAACCATCGGTGGTCAGTTTTCTTGTGACCATCTCCACTCGCTCACCAATTTCAGGCGCGGTATCCATATCGGTGAGTTGAGCCGTGATGAGACCGCCCCCATCGAGTTCCACCAACGCCAGAATATAAGGAGCTTGACCTTCAAAACCCGCCGGTGGTTCCTGTACCAGGGTGAAACTGTAGACCGTCCCGCGAATGCCCGGGGCGCCGTCATGCTGGCGGGAAAAGGTGTGGCTTGATTTGTCCATAGCCGCCAGGGTCATCCGCTAACATGAACTCGCTCTGGTTGAAGCTGCTCTTCACGATTCGGCACAGGTTTGCTTGCGGGTCGCAAGACAACTCTGGGCTGGTCTTTATGCCGCTTCATGCCCAGAAGACGATACCGAAGTTTGTTGTTGCGCCAGTATTTGGCTACTTGCATGGGTTACACTCCATCAGGTGTTTTCATCTGACACAACCCAAGTGTATAAACAGGCAGCTATCAAAAGCTATCGTGATAGCGCTTCAACCTGTCAAAGCCCATCATCTCAATTCGGGAAAACTCTCAAAATATGCGTGGCAACGGTGCTTCCAAGGCCGCCTATGCTTTGAATAAGCGCCGTCCTCGCACCAGGCACTTGATTGGCGCCTGCCTCGTTCCGCAGCTGCCACAATGCCTCGACTGCCTGATAGATTCCGGTCGCCCCGCTCGGATGACCGCGGCTCTTTAGTCCGCCAAAGGTGCTAATCGGCATCACGCCATCCAATCCAATTCGAGACCCGCCATCCTGCGCCCACATCCAGCCCTCGCCTGGCTCGCCAAGTCCCATCGCCTCAAATGTCAATGCCGTCAGGATGGTGTAAGCATCGTGAAGTTCCATCAGGTCGATGTCGTCGATGGTCAGTTGCGCCCCTTCGAGCGCTTGTTTGACCGATTGACGGACAGCGTTCAGCGTCAGCAGCTGTTCGCGGTCTTGCAGCATAAGGTGGTCAGTAACGACTGAACTGCCGCTGATGAACACTGGCTTGGGAACTAGGTCAGCAGCCACATCGGACGAAACCAGAATGACCGCGGCTGCCCCGTCTCCTAAAGGGGCGCTGTCAAACAAACTTACCGGGTCAGCAACCATGGGTGCTTTGGCAAAGGCGCCCTGGCGCAATGGATTGCGATACATAGCGAAGGGATTCAGCACACCATTGCGATGCGCGTTCAGGCTGAAGCCTTCAAATTGTGACAGTTCAAGGCCATGCTCGACCATGTAACGCCGCATCAGCAAGCCAGCCATAGCGGTCAGTGTGCAGCCATTGACGGATTCAAAGTCCGCATCCAGGCTGATGTTGCGGGCGCTGATGCGTGCCGCACCCACAATATCGGTGGCTTTTTCGACGCCAATGACAAGCGCAGAATCAACCATGCCAGAGGCAATGGCAAGGCAGCCACAGCGCAGCGCGATGCCACCGGAGGCGTCCCCCGCTTCACAGGTATATGCCTCAATGCCGTTTAGATTCATATCTCCCGCAATCAAACTGCCCAACTGTGTCTGCTGGTTAAAAGTCGAGCCATAGGCATTGCCAATATAGAGCGCATCGACCTTCGTCATGCCAGCATCCTTGAGCGCGATTGCCCCCGCCTCCGATGCCAGTTCGCGGATTCCTTTTGACCAATGTTCACCCACAGGAATCATGCCAGCGCCAATGATTGAAACTTTCATCGCTTTCTAATCCTTCAATTTGTCACGATAGCGGGCATAGGTGGCATAGTCGATTTCGCTGCGGCGTTTCAGATAATCCTGCGTGCTTGGGACGGAGCGCGGTTTGTCCCCAATTTTGTCCGTGACGCGCAGGTCAAAAGCGTCTGAACCCGCCCCGCTGCCATAGCTCACCATCAGTATGCGGTCATCAGGCGCGGCAACATCAAGGATGGCGGTCAGGCCAATCATACAGGAACCGGAATACACGTTTCCAATGGCATTTGCCAGCAGCCCTGCTTGAATTTGCTCGGGCTTGAACCCAAGCAATTTAGCGGCGCGTGAGGGGAATTTGACATTCGGCTGATGAAAGACGGCGTAGCGGTAATCTGCTGGGCTGGTGTTCATCAACTCCATCAGCATGGAGGCAGCCGTCATCGTATGAGCAAAATAGGCTGGCTCGCCAGTAAAGCGGTCCCCATGACTCGGATAGGATTCACCCGCACGCCGCCAGAAATCGGGGGTATCAGTGACATAGCTGTAGCTCCCCTGATAGACGGCGCAGCTTTCCTCTGCTGGACCCAGAACAAAGGCAGCGCCCCCCGATGCAGCCGTATATTCCAGCGCATCCCCAGGGCGCCCCTGTGCCGTATCCATGCCGATGCTCAAGGTATAGCGTCCCATCCCGCTGCCGACAATGCCAATCGATGCCTGGATGGCTTCTGTGCCAGCTTTACAGGCGAACTCCCAGTCAGCCGCCTGGATATTCGGGGATGTTCCGATGCTTTCGGCGACGATGGTGCTGGTGGGTTTGACCGCATAGGGATGACTCTCGCTGCCCACCCATACGGCGCGGATGTCCTGGGGGTCAATTCTGGCGCAGGCAATCGCATTGCGAGCCGCTTCGATGGACATCGTAATGACATCTTCGTCCATTCCGGCGACTGCCTTTTCCTGCACGGGTGCTCCGCCAAGCCCCTGAGTCCAAATCCGTGATATTTCGCTGCCGGGCAAACGGTAGCGAGGAATGTAAGCGCCATAGCCGATAATTCCTACCCTGCGGTCGGATTTCATCAGCCAATTTGAATTAGTTGTCATGTGTTTTGCTTTCCATCTGCTGTACGATTTCCCGGGCGCGTTCCAACCTGATATTGTTTTCAGCAGCCATGCGCTGGGCGACCTGAAGCGCGGACTGCTCATCTGCGCCAGCGGCAAGGGCCAGCTGACGCGCGTGCAGGCGCATGTGCCCGCGCTGGATGCCATCGGTTGCCAGTGCGCGGATGGCAGCAAAGTTTTGCGCCAGCCCAACAGCAGCGACAATCTCCGCAAGCTGACGCGCGGATTCGATGCGCAGCAGCTTGAGCGCAATCTGCGCCAGACGATGCACGCGGGTCGCGCCGCCGACAATGCCCAAAGCCATCGGCACTTCGATGCTGCCATGCAGGTTGCCGTCCTCGTCCTTCCACCAAGCTGTTAAACTCCTGTAGCACCCGCTGCGGGCAGCATAGGCATGGGCGCCGGCTTCAACTGCCCGCCAATCGTTGCCGGTGGCGATGACGACCGCATCCATTCCGTTCATAATGCCCTTGTTGTGCGTGGCAGCGCGATAGGGGTCGATATTGGCGAAAACGCCCGCCTCAATAATGGCATCCACAACTTTCTCTCCACTGGCAGTTTTAGTAGACAGGCACTCCTGTGGAATCATGCCAGTGGCGCGGGCGCAGCGCTGGTCGCTCAGGTTGCTTAGAATTTTCAGATTGACCCGACCGGACGTGATTCCTTCGATGAACGGCGCAATATGTTCAAGGGCGCTATTGACAGCGTTCGCGCCCATCGCATCGCGGGTGTCGTACATCAAATGCAGCACCAGCATATTGCCGACCAGCGTATCCGCAAATTCTCGGATTTCAATATCCAGCGCACCGCCGCCACGCTGGAGAATGCTGCCCGCGATTTCATTTGCCTTCGCCAGGATTTCCTTTTTTCGGGATTGAATCTGCCTAATCGCATATTCCGCATCCGGCAGGTCAAGAATCTGAATTTGGCCAATCATCACAGGCTCATCGCTGGAGGCAGTGAACCCTCCCCCACTTCGGAACAGCTTGGCTGCAAAGTTGCAAGCGGCGACGACAGACGGCTCTTCGATGACCATCGGAATGAGATAATCCCTCTGGTTAATCAGGAAATTGGTAGCGATGGCAAAGGGCAGGCTGAAACGCCCGATGACATTCTCAATCATCAGATTGGCTTCTGGCAGCGAAAGTCCGCCATCAAGCAGCGATTGAATATCGTCCGAACCCAGACCAGCCCAATCTTTGACTGTCGCCTGTCTTTCCTCTATGCTTCGCTGATAAAACCCTGAGATTGTGGAAGGTGCATATTTGTTCATAGTTGCAATCTAGCATGGTTGAGCTTGCAAAATCTATCAAGCACATTTCGATAACTATCATAATGACAGCGCCACAACAAAAAAATCCACCAAAGGGTGGATTTCAGTATCAGAATGACGGGTTTGCCTAGTCGGGTAAAATGCGGGTGCCCATCACAGCATCCAACCAGATGACGAATACCAAGCCAATGGGTATGGATGTGAACAGAAAATACTGAATGCCATACTCTTCAATGGATACCCCTTGAGGCGTCTGTACCGCACTGAACAGCGGCAGCATATCAAAGCCAACGGTAATGATTCCATAACCAACGACAAGACCCAGACCCATCGAGATAAGCCACACAATAATTCGGCGAATGGTCAGACTGGACATAGCTTGCTCCGTGTCAATTATCCTATCATAACTGGATTTTACTCTGATATGCTATTATATTGCAAGTAAGTTTTTTCACAAAGGGTGAATTAGGGGCATGATTATACATTGTTAAATGGTTTGCAGCCTGATAAACTCCGCATAGTAGACTCATGCTGTGATAAATCATCATCGGCAGCACAGCTGTGATGTCGGTTCAGGAGAAGACTGTGGCAGATTTATTCGACAAAATATCTGGATTTACCGTCGCCAAAGAAGCGATGGAGATGGGCATCTACCCGTTTTTCCGTGCGCTTAGTGATTCTGAAGGCAGCACCGCAACCTTTGAAAACAAAGATGTTGTCATGTTAGGCTCCAATAATTATCTGGGCTTGACCACGGACGAGCGGGTTAAACATGCCGCTATCGAAGCCACCCAACGCTATGGGACCAGTGTCACTGGATCCCGTTTCCTCAATGGAACGCTTGAACTGCACTTGGATGCCGACCGCCGACTGGCGAAATTTGTCGGCAAGGAAGCTGCCCTGGTATTCTCGACTGGTTATCAGACCAATTTGGGCACCGTGTCGGCGCTGCTGGGAAAGAATGATGTCGCCATCCTGGATAAAGACGCACACGCCTGCGTCGTTGACGGGGTTGCCATGTCGCGCGGCTCGATGAAACGCTTCAAGCACAATGACATGAATGACCTTAAGCGGGTCTTGAAACAGGTGCCGGATGAATGCGGCAAACTGGTTGTCGTTGATGGTGTCTACAGCATGGGCGGCGATTTTGCGCCGCTGCCGCAGATTGTGGAAATCTGCAAGCAGTATAACGCGCGGCTGCTGGTGGACGATGCGCATGGCATTGGCGTTGCCGGCGGCGGGCGCGGCACCTCGGCACATTTTGGATTGACCGATCAAGTTGATTTGATTATGGGAACATTCAGCAAGAGCTTTGCATCAATCGGCGGCTTTATCGCTGGCTCGGCAGATGTCATCCATTATGTACAGCACCATGCCCGCTCGCTGATTTTTTCGGCAGCCTTGCCCGCCCCCAATCTGGCTGCCATGCTGGCGGCGCTTGATATTATTGAAAGCGAGCCCGAACACGTCCAGCAAGTCTGGAAAAATGCAGAATATATGCGCAAGGGTCTAAAAGCGCTGGGCTACGATACCGGCAACAGCCAAACACCGGTCATCCCCGTCAAAATCGGCGAGCAGTTCCGCACTGGTTTGACCTGGATGGCCTTGATTGAGGAAGGCGTCTACACCAATCCAGTTGTGCCGCCGGCGACGCCGCCCAATCAAGCTCTGCTGCGAACCAGCTACATCGCAACCCATCGCCGCGAACACCTTGACCGCGCCCTGGCCGCCTTTGAAATCGTTGGCAGAAATCTCGACCTGATTCCCGCACAGGCAACGGCGTAAGCCCAAATTCGCCGCTGGGGACGTTCCTCACATTATGCCATCACGACAACCTCGCCCCTGCCAGCCATCACATCGCCAACTATCGCCGCCTGTTCTCCATGATGGGTCAAATCGTCCAGCAGAGCATCAGCCTGGTCGGGGGCAACCGACATCAGGAGTCCGCCTGATGTTTGCGGGTCATAGAGCAAAGCCGCTTGAAAAGCGGTCAGGCGGTCATCAAAAGTCAGCCATTGGGAGAAGTAATGGCGATTGCGTTCCAGGCCGCCGGGGAATATATGCTGACGGGCGTATTGCAACGTGCCCGCAAGCCAGGCGAGTTTGCTGAAATGAATCCGAAAGCCGACTTGGCTCAAATGAGCCATTTCGTGCCCATGCCCCGCCAGTCCAAAGCCAGTAATATCCGTCATGGCATGGACGTCATATCTTTGTGCCAGTTCGGCTGACAGTCGATTGAGCCGAGCCATCGACTCGATTGCCAGTTCAATATGGGCCGCCTCGGCTCTCCCGCGCTTGAGTGCGGTGGTAATCACGCCCGTACCCAGTGGCTTGCTAAGGATGAGCTTGTCATCTGGCATTGCGCCCGACTTGCGAATGATTTTGTCGATGTCCACTTCGCCAGTCACGGACAAGCCATATTTCGGCTCTGGGTCGCTGATTGAGTGCCCGCCCGCGACAACCGCCCCAGCCTCCTTAACCTTGTCCGCCCCGCCCCGCAGTATCTCGGTCAATATGCTCAGGTCGAGGCTGTCAGGATAGGCGACCAGATTGATTGCCATCAGTGGACGCCCCCCCATCGCATAAACATCACTCAAGGCATTGGCGGCGGCTACCGCACCAAACTCATAAGGTGTATCAACAACCGGCGGGAAGAAATCGGCAGTTGAGATAATAGCGCGTTGCCCATCAATTTGATAAACAGCGGCATCATCCGGCCGTGACAATCCAACCAGCACCTGGGGATAATCCGCCTTGGAAAAAATTTGACCTAGTGGACGCAGCACCTGCGCCAAATCGCTCGGATCGAGCTTGGATGCTCAACCCGCACACGCAGCCAGTGACGTGAGCTTGATATTAGATGCACTCATCAGCTTGAGTCCTTTCTCGTCCCTTCTCAATGAATAAAAAAGCCCACCATGCAGTGAGCCCAATGAACAGGTCGGGGTACCCGGATTCGAACCGGGGACCTCTTACACCCCATGCAAGCGCGCTAGCCGGACTGCGCCATACCCCGAACATATTTATGATAACACACTTTTTGAATTATGCCACACTTGGTACACATTCCTTAATATACCCTATCAAAAGGGTGCGTTGTGCGGCTGCCGAAAACCGCCGCATCCCGCAAGCCCCCTCGACCTTCATCCTCTCCCTGTCATTTTCGGATTAATGTTTGGATAATCTTAACAAATTCGGATATATTGTGCGCCGTTTTATGATATGATTCTCGATGGAAATCCATCTCATCGTGATTACATAGAAGAAAGATAAACCAGCATGGAACCCAATCGTCGTCCTATCGGTCTACTTCGGCTCTTCGTTATCCTCTGGCTGGCATCCTTCGCCTGCATCGGCTCGATTATTCTGGCTGCCGATTTGAAATGCCATGCCGATATTGAAGGCTGGTGGGCGCCGCCCTACCCCAATGCAGAAACCGTCTCGATGGAATATGACCTGTTTCGCCCACGCGCTTTAGGCGAGACGCGGTGGATTATGGAATCGCCAGATGATGTCGAAACGGTCAAGCAATTTTACCGCGACAAGCGCCTGGAAGTGCTGAATTCAGAGCGCACACGCGGTTTGGCATGGACCGAGTCTTACGTTCAGCCGCTTGAAGACGGCAGCGGCAGTCTCATCATCCTTATAAGCGCCTGTGGCACCTGATGGCAAATCGAGGTTGCATGATGAAAATAGCCGCTTTCCCCAAATGTTATCTGGATGACATCGCTGGCGCTGGCACGATGACTGTCTTTGACTGGATTGAAATGGCAAAATCACTGGATGCCGATGGCCTGGAAATGTATGAGGGCTTCTTCAGCAGTCTTGATGATGCTTACATTCGGCAGGTGGGCGATGCCATTTCTGCCGCCGGCTTCGAGATGCCGATGCTGTGCTGCTCGCCCAACTTTACCGACCCTGACGCGGACAACCGCAAAAAAGCCGTCGAGCGCGAGGCGCAGATGATCCATATCACAAAATTGCTGGGCGGTGATAAAGCTGTTTGTCGGGTACTAAGTGGCCAGCGCTACCCGCAGATTAGCCGTGAACAAGGTTTGGAATGGGTGGTCGAGTGCATCGAGCAATTGATACCGATAGCGCGGGAACATAACATCATTCTCGGTCTGGAAAACCATTACAAGGACGGCTTTTGGCAATATCCCGAATTTGCCCAGAAGATGGATGTCTTCCTCGATGTCTTGAACACTATCCCAGAGCAGGAATACTTCGGCGTACAATATGACCCGTCCAACGCCATCGTCGCTGGCGATGACCCGATTGAATTGCTACGGGCAGTAGCTGACCGCGTGGTGAGCATGCACGCCAGTGACCGTTATTTGTCTGCTGGCTTTACACTGGATGATTTGCGTCAAAGTGATGGCAGCCTGGGATATTCAGCCGCATTGCAGCATGGCGTCACTGGCAGAGGCTTGAATGATTACGATGCGATTTTTCAAATTCTGCGCCAAGCCGATTACAATGGCTGGGTCAGCATTGAGGATGGCATGAACGGGATGGAGGAGATGCAAGCCTCTATCGACTTCCTCAAGACCATGCGCGACAAGTATTTTAGCTGAGCCAGGAGAAAACCATTTGATGGATGCACTCATAAAATTTGGACGCGAGGACAAACAGGTTGAACTGCGCGATATTGCCCAGCCGCCCGACCCAGCACCTCATCAGGTCATCGTGGAAGTCGGGGCGGCTGGAGTTTGTGGCAGTGATTTGCACATGTGGCGCGAAAATCATAGCTGGGAGATTAAGCTGCCACTGGTATTGGGGCATGAGTTCTGTGGCACGGTCGCCGCAATCGGCTCGGATGTGGTCAACTTCAAGGCGGGGGATCGGGTCGCGGTCGAAACGGCGGCCGAAGTCTGCAGCGGCTGCATCTTCTGTTATTCCGGGAATTACAATCAGTGTCCGCAGCGTCTCGGCTATGGCGCATTGCACGATGGCGCTTTTACCAAATATGTCACCGCGCGTCAGCAAATCCTGCATCACATCCCCGATAATGTCCCCGATGAACATGCGGCGCTCACCGAACCCATTTGCGTCGCCTATAATGCCCTGGTCGAAAAAACGGCGGTGGTTCGTCCAGGCGATACGGTGGTGATTCAAGGCCCTGGGCCCATCGGCATGATGGCCTTGCTGGTGGCAAAGCTGCGCGGCGCTACTGACATCATTATGCTTGGCACGCGCCATGACCGACAGCGGCTGTCGATTGCCAAACAAATCGGCGCGACCGCAGCACTCAATATCGACGAGGACGACCCGCTTGAATGCCTGGAGGCGCTGGGAGATGGTTATGGCGCTGACCTGGTGGTGGATTGCACGGGTGTCAGCATTGCCTTGAAATCGGCTTTGGAAATGGTGCGCCCGAACGGCATCATCACCAAAATCGGCTGGGGGCCTCAAGCGCTTGGTTTTACATTGGATCCTCTGGTGCAAAAAGCGGTCACATTGCAGGGGGCATTCAGCCATTTGTATTCGACTTGGGAACGGGTGCTGGCTTTGCTCTCGTCGGGACAAATTGACCTAAGCCCCGTTGTCGGCGGCGTCTATCCACTGGGCGAGTGGGAAACGGCCTTTGAAGAGATGGAAGTCGGCAATAACGTCAAATCGGTGCTTACCCCCGCTTAACTACAGAGCCGTGAAGGATAACTGTATGGATGCCAAAATCCAGATTTCGATTGATGTCATCGACCTTGACGAGGCTTTGGACCTGGCTCGCGCTTCCGTCCAAGCCGGGGTCGATTGGCTGGAAGTGGGTACGCCGCTCCTGCTGGCCGAAGGACTCCACGCTGTCCGTGCCTTCCGCAAGGCATTTCCCGATACGCCTATCGTGGTTGACCTCAAGACGATGGACGGCGCTGGGCTGGAAGCGGAGATGATGTTCAAGGCGGGCGGCGATATGGTGGTCGTCATGGGCCAAGCGCATGATGCCAGCATCATCGAACAAGTCAAGATGGCGCAGCGCTATGGCAAAGCGGTCATGTGCGATGTCATGCTCTGCCCCGATAAACCCGCCCGCGCCCGCGAGGCGCAGGAAATGGGCGTGGATTATATCATTGTCCACACCGGATTTGACGAACGCAATCTGATCCCGGGGCTCAGCCCGCTTGATGATTTGCCCGCCGTGCTTCAGGCTGTCGATATACCGGTGCAGGCAGTGGGCGGCTTGAGTGTCCCGCAGGCGATTCAAACGCTGGAAATGGGAGCGGAGATTGTCGTCTTTGGAGCGCCCCTGGTGATTAGCGGCAAAGAGTTCAAAGCCGCCGACCCTCATTTTGACAGCCAGCTGCGCGATATTGTCAAAGCGGTGCGCGAGGCATAGACAAGCCGAATCCTTGTCGAATGCGAACCTTTTGGCGATATGCCGTGTTGTAGTACATAGATTTTGTGAAATTTTTCCCATTTTATGACCACACAAGCACGATATTGTGATGTAGTACAAATGCGCGTACACTGGGTTGCTTGAAATGATCGATTGGATGAGGCTTCCATGTTTGTAAATGACCCGAAATTCGGTGACATCGTTGACTTCAATCAATTACGACTATTGATTCGCCATCTATACGATGCGCTGCTGCCCGATTTCGATATGCCCAAGTCAATGACCGTTGGCGCTAAACTGTTTGGCGACCAGCCAGATTTGCTGATTGCCGCTGGCGCAAGTATGCTTGCCTGGATGACCATCATCGCCGCTGGTGAGGACGACATTGCTGAAGAACTGAAGGACAAGCTCTTTACGCTAGGCTGGACTGAAGAAGCCATCGGCTCTGATTTATTGAGCG
Organism: Aggregatilineales bacterium; assembly: GCA_965214515.1. Classification (GTDB taxonomy): domain Bacteria; phylum Chloroflexota; class Anaerolineae; order Aggregatilineales; family Phototrophicaceae; genus UBA6055. Next base: position 374,069 of record OZ243955.1, on the reverse strand, counting down.
CCACAACAACAGCCACCCTGCTGACAGACGAGCCGAATAGCAAGGAATATCATATTAAAGGGCGCAAGTGGCTGATTAACAACTCTTACCATGCTGATTATCATACGGTTGTCGCCAAGACCGACCCCCATTCCCGAGGGCCGCGTTCACTTTCGATTTTCCTCGTGCCACAGAGCAGCTGTAAAAATTGGGAACGTCTGAACACCCATGTCCTGAGAAAAATGGTGCTCACGACCTTTGAGATTGACGGCCCAGGACGGCTCTTGGGCAAGGTCGGACATGGCTTGCAAATTTTGCAGAAAATGGCGATGCCCAGCAAATATCAATGCGCTTACGTCGGCATCAAGATGATTAACGAAGCCATCCCGGCCAGCATTGAGCATCTGTCCAGCAAACGCATCTTCAGCGAAAACCCGATTAACTTCAGCAATGTCCTCCGCCAGATGTACAATCTGGTATTACAGGCTGCCGTGCTCAATTTCATCTATTTTCGCGCTTTGGCCTTCAGCGCCGGCACATTTCTGCAATTCCACGGCGTCATGCTCAAATCCTGGTTGCTGCTGCGTGCCAACGAATTGCTGGGACAAAATCTCTTAATTGCCGGTTCCAAAGGCTTTCTGGCGGAATCAGTCATTGGACGCTATGCCATTGATTCCTTCGTGCTGCCGGTGTTTGATGGACACTATACTATCAACACTCTGATGACCGCCAAACACATGAAACGCTATCTGGGGGCAGGCCGCCGCGCCAATGTGCAGGAGCGAATGGACACCCTGCGCCGAGGAACCTTCACCTCGCAGTCTGGCGACCAGATTCGCGCCAACTCGCGCAAGCTGCGCAATCCGGATTTCTTTGATTATGCGCAATACATCGAAGACCTGGAACTGCCACTTAACCTGAATGCCCGCGCTGTGGTGGCGGCGATGCAGTCACTCACCGATGAACTGAACGAACGCGATTTAATGACCGACCCCGAACACCGCTACAAGTTGGGTACGATGGTGCATTGGATGGAGGCTTTGCTTGCCGCCTGCGAACTCTGGAAAGCCACCGAAGAAGACGAATATCTCAACGCGGTCATCATGCAGTACAATGCCTTCGCCAACGAGTTTAACCAGATTGTCAGCGAAAGCGCCCTGCAAACTGAATTCTTGCAACTCATGCGCCAGCGTCCCCCGCGTGTATTCGGCAGCCCGCGCGAGTTTCTGCTGCGCTTGCATCACCGAATTGAAGAGTTTTCCTTTCAGCAAGAGGCGCTTGCACCACAGTAGACAGTATGAGCCGAAAGTTCATCCAGGCAGACAAGGCCTCAGCCCAGTTTAGCAAAGGAATCTGGCAATACCAATGAAAATCGTACAAGATGAAACATTTGGCGACATTATTGATTATGACCTGCTGCGGGAAGGCATGGCGGATGTGCTGGATAATGTCTTCCCGACCTTCAATCTAATGGGGTCCATGCTGGAAGCCACTCGACATTTTGGCAACAATCCCAATTATATGACCGCTTGCGCCGCCAGCGGCCTGGCTTATATGATGTTGGTCGCCGCCGAAGAGGATGAGCTCGCGGCTGAACTCAAAGGCAAAATTTTCACTTTGGGCTGGACTGAAGAACACACCGGTACGGATTTGCTGAGCGTCACCACACAAGCAACGCCCGTGTCCGACAGCCCCCGCGAAAAAAACTTCCATGTCAAAGGGCAGAAGTGGCTTATCAACAACTCCTATCATGCCGATTATCACTCGGTCATTGCCAAAGTGGATCCGCAGGCTGCCGGCCCGCGGTCGCTGTCCATCTTTGCCGTGCCACACAGCAGCACCAAAAACTGGCAGCGTCTGGAGACGCACGTTTTGCGGAGCATGGTGCTGACCAAATATGATATTGACGGCCCTGGCATCCTCATCGGACAGGTCGGGCGCGGCCTGGAGATTTTGCAGCGCATGGCGCTGCCATCCAAATATCACTGCTCATATATGGGCGTTACCATGGTCGAAGAGGCGCTGCCAGCCGCCATCGACCACCTCGCAACCAAGAATATCTTCGGCGACCATCCGATTCGCTTTAGCAATGTCTTCCGCCAGCTTTACAATCTGGCGCAGCAGGCCGCACTGATTAACTTTACCTTCTTTCGGGCGCTGGCATTTAGTGACAGCCCCTTCTTGCAGTTTCATGGGCTGATGCTGAAATCCTGGCTGCTGCTCAAATGCAACGAAATCCTGTCGCAAAATCTGCTCGTCACGGGCTCCAAAGGTTTCCTCAAAGAATCCATCATAGGCGAGAACGCGATTGATTCCTTTGTCTATCCGGTGTTTGACGGGCATTATACGCTCAACACCCTGCTCACCTACAAGCATACCAAGCGTTATTTGCAGGCCAGCGACCCGGGCGACATCGAAGCCCGCCTGCAAGCCCTGCGCGACAATGCCTATGTCCCGCTGGAAGGCAAGCAGATTTTCAACAACAGTCGGGACATGCGCCGCCCGCCCTTCTTCGATTACACCGATTATATCCAGCGCTGCGAGTTGCCGATTGCGCTGGATGCCGCCGGATTAGTGAAGGCGAGCCGACAAATTCTGGATGCCATTCAGGCACGCGCAGCCACCAACGAGCCAGAGTTCCGCTACAAGGTTGGCATGGTGGTGCATAATCTGGAGGCATTGCTGTCGGCAGTGGAACTGTGGAAAGTCACTGCCAATGACCATTACCTCAATGCGATTATTATGCAGTACAACGATGTCGGCAAGCTCATTAACCGCATCATCAGCGAGGGCGACTTTGATGTGGACTTCATTCAGCCCCTCCGACAGCAGCCAATTCCCAAAGTCGCAGAGCCAGCGCGATTCCTGCTGGATTTGCTGGATGTCAAAGGACAAATCCGCCCATCCTGATGACTTCGCATAAGCGAACTCACACATTGAAGCGGAACTGAATGACATCCCCGTCCTGCACAACATAATCATGCCCTTCCAGCCGCATCAAACCGGCAGATTTGATGGCGCCGCGGTTTTTGTAGGCCGCAAAGACCGCGTAAGGAATGACCTCGGCACGGATGAAACCGCGTTCAAAGTCGGTATGAATCACACCCGCCGCTTGCGGCGCCGTCCAGCCATCACGGATTGTCCACGCACGCACCTCACTGTCGTTGTAGGTGAAGTAGCTAATCAAACCGAGCAGGCGATAGCTTTTGCGAATCAACTGCTCCAGGCTGCTGGCCTGCAAGTCATACAAACGCAGATATTCGCCGCGCTCCTCACCGCTCAAAGCGGCCATGTCCTCCTCCAGGCTGGCGCAGACGGTGATGATTTCGGCGCCCTGCGCCGCCGCAATCTGACGGGCGGACTGGAGATAAGGGCTGTCGGCATGGAGGCTGTCCTCGTCGATATTGGCGGCATAGATAACCGGCTTGGCCGTCAAAAAGCGCATCTCCTGATTGAGCGCGATAAACAGCGGGTCATCGCGCCCCTCAAACGACGACAGAGGTTTCCCCGCCGCGACATGCGCCTCGACTTGCCGCGCCATCCCCAGCATCGGCTGCAATTTCTTATTCGCTTTAAGCTCGCGTTGCAGTTTCTCCAGACGGCGCTCCAACTGCTGCAAATCCGCCAGCGCCAGTTCGGTATGGATGACCTCAATGTCATCCGCCGGGTTTGGTCTGGCATGGACATGGACGACCTTGGGGTCATCAAAACAGCGCACGACATGCAAGATAGCGTCCACATCGCGGATATGCCCCAGAAAGCGATTGCCCAAGCCCTCGCCTTGGCTTGCCCCGCGCACCAGACCCGCCAGGTCAGCAAAATCAACCCGCGCCGCGATGGCACGCCCGACTCCCACCCAAGCCTGCAAATCGGTCAGGCGCTTGTCGGGCAGCGGAACGACCGCCTTGTTCGCCTCGATGGTGCAGAAGGGATAATTGGCCGCCTGTGCGTTTTGAGCGCCGGTCAAGGCATTGAAGAGCGTGCTTTTGCCCACATTCGGCAAGCCCACAATCCCGATACGCAAACTCATGGCCCCAGCCCCCTTCCAGCCGCGCTGCCAAAATCCCTAACCCGAAAACAAATCCTGCTGCGCCTTGCCCTCGGCGCTGACCCGCGTCGGCTGATAGCGTTCTGCCCGGCGGTGCGTGCCATGCTGCGGCGGCATATCCACCCCCGCGCCATCAAACAGGTCGCCAATCGTCAGGATTTGCAGGCGGCGATATTTTTTGCTCCACAGCGCCGATTCATAATAACCAGCCGCCAGCGCCTCTTTGTTCATCTCCCGCGTCGGCTTTTCCAGCGTGATGAAAACGGCCACAGCCGCTTTCTCGCGCTCGACCGTGCCTTTCAAATCGCGGATGTCGCCTGATTTGACCTTGCCCGACTTGACCTGCACCACCACCTTTTGCGGCTGTTTTCTGCCCCGGCTGTTTTCGTCAAAGAAGTTGATGATGCCGTCGATGCCCCTGTCGGCGCCCTTTTTGCCCTTGCGCGAGCCTGAACCCCCGCCGACTGGCTTGGCGCCCACCAGCGAAAGCGCCCACCACTCAAACTGATAGCGCCCCTCGTTGTCCGAATCGGTCGCCAAGGCACGGGCAGCAGCCACCGTTGTTGGCTCGCCAATGACCTCATAATCCGCCCCCGAAACCAACTCGAACATATCACCCAGGCGATACTTTTGCAGGGCGATGCTCAAATGCGTAATGTCAATCCCAATCCATTTGCGTCCCAGCTTATGCGCCGCCGCAATCGCTGTGCCACAGCCACAGAAGGGGTCAAGCACCACATCGCCTTCGTTGGATGAGGCGCGAATGATGCGCTCCAAAAGTGCGACAGGCTTTTGCGTGGGATAGCCCAGCCGTTCACCCTTTTGCGAACTGAAGTTCGTGAATCCAATTGGATCCAGGATAATATCCTGTGGCGCAATACCAGTATCAGCGTCTGCATAACGTTTCAAGCCCGGCCATTTGCCTCTTTTTGGGTGGTGTATCAACCCCGCCGCATCCAGTGCTTCCAACCGCTCATGGATGCCAGCGATGGCACGATAATTCGGTATAAAGTGACGCTCGATGTATTCAGCATACTTCCCGAATTTCGGCACTGACCAACAGCGTCCCAAAGAGAAAACATCATATTGACGCCATGGCATTGTGCTTGGGCTGCCCGATGAGCTACCATGCAACGGTCCCGTCAGATCCGCGCTACGGAACTTCCCTCTTGCATCTCTGGAGGGATAGGCAGCTGCCAGTTGTTCTTCGGTCTTTGGCGTAGCAATGGCATCTCCATTCCAAGTTGGATTGTTGCCCGCGACATAATAAAGGATGTGATCCTGAATGCGACCGTAACGTTTTGGGTCATTGTGTGCAGTGGCGCGGCGCCAAGTGATATGATTCCGAAACTGAGTAGGCGAGAATATGGCATCAAGTACAACCTTGAGGTAGTGACTAGCGGAATCGTCACAATGCAGATACAGGCTGCCAGTCGGCTTCAGCACGCGGTGCAATTCCACCAGCCGCGCCGTCATCATCACCAGATAGGCCATCATCTGGTTGCGCTCAATCAAATTCATCAGCGCCTCAATCGCAGTGGACACCTTTTCTGGGGCATCCATAATCAGGCTGTCGTAGGTGGCTTCGGCAGTCTCGCCCCAATGCCAGGTATCCTCAAAGGCGGTAATCTGCGCCTCGCTGTCGGCACCGCTCTCCGACTTGAAAAGCACATTATAATTGCGGTTGCTGTTGAAGGGCGGGTCAAGATAAATCAGGTCAACGCATTCATCAGGAAAATGCTCGCGCAAGATGCCCAGATTGTCGCCATAATAAAGTCTGTTCTTCATACTGTTCCCCTCACAGATGCCTTCCCAGTATAACACGGATTGCCCCGCCCTCACGGGTTCTGTTTCGCCAGAGGCCTTATCGGGTTATAATGAGGCTGGCATCATCATATTCAAATCAACCGAGGCGCATCATGACGCAAGTTCCCCAATTTGAACGCATCCCAGCCCAAATCCTGGCTGACCTGCGCGACATCGGCACGGCAACCATCGCTGGCACGCTGGCGCGAGAGGGCATTCGCAATCCGCATCTGGTCGGCTTGACCGCCTGGAATGCGGGCAAGTCGGTCGCCGGCCAGGCGGTCACCCTGCAATTCATGCCCAAGCGCGAGGATGTTCACTGGGGCGATGAGTATGCCGCCGCCCCCGAACGCGAACTGCATCGGCTGGCGATTATGGCCGCCGCGCCGGGCGATGTGGTGGTTGTGGATGCCCGCGGCAGCATGGCAAGCGGCGTCTTTGGCGAGATGATGCTGACCTCGTTCAAGGCACGCGGCGGCGAAGGCATCGTCATTGACGGCTGCATCCGCGATTATCCCGAAGTCCAAAAGCTCGACCTGGGGCTTTGGCTGAAGGGCGTGACGCCCAATTTCCATACCCAAACCGACATCTTCCCCCATGCTGTCAATGTGCCGATTGCCTGCGCGGGCGTCTTTGTCATGCCGGGCGATGTCATCGCAGCCGATGATGATGGCGCTGTGGTGGTGCCGCTGGCGATGGCGGCCGCTGTCGCCCAGAAAGCCAGCGCCAAAGCCGAATGGGAGGTCTTTTCGCGCCTGAAACTGGCCGAGGGCGGCCCGCTCGACAAGTATTATCCGCTCAATGAAGAGGCCAGCCAGGAATACCAGAACTGGCTTAGAGAGCAGTCTTAGCCAATTTATCGACCTGAACCCTGTTAAACCTATGTCGCAGCCCGTCCTTGCCATCAGCCTGTTTTTCCATATTCTGGCGACTGTCGTCTGGATTGGGGGCATTCTGACGCTGACATTATGGGTCATTCCGCAGCTTAACCGCATCCTGGCAGAGCAGCCCGCCCTGTATCAAATACTGCGCGGCATCCGCAGACGCTTCTCGCCCTTGAGCAATCTGGCGCTAGCTGTGCTGATTGTCACCGGGCTGCTGCAAATGACGGCGGATCCGCATTATGACGGGCTGCTGCAATTCAGCAATGCCTGGAGCCGCGCCCTGCTCATCAAGCATATTTTGATTGTCCTGCTGGCGCTCACTGGCGTGATTTTACAATTCGGCATCGCGCCCGCCCTGGAACGAACCAGCCTGCTGCTGGAACACAGCAAGGGCGACATCAACGACTGGCGGCGCCTGCGACAGCAGGAAAAGCGCCTGAGCGCGGTTATGATGGGGCTGGCGCTGCTGATTTTGGCAGCCAGCGCTTGGCTGTCGTCAATCTGAACTGTTTTGTTATCCAAGCGTGGTATGATGTTTATAAATCAGCCACCGACAAGGCAAGCCATGTTAGAAAAACAGCTTCCGACCACCGCAAAAAACAGCCAGCCGCGGCTCAAACACTTCTCGCTGCAAGACCGCTATACGCTGGAAGAGGGTCGTATCGTCCTGAGTGGACTGCAAGCCCTGGCCCGTCTGCCGATGGACCAGCATCGCGCTGACAGACGCCAGGGACTCCGCACCGCCAGCCTGTTCACTGGTTATCGCGGCTCGCCTTTGGGTGGATTGGATACCATTCTGGAGCAGATTCCCGCATTGCTGCGCGAACATCACATTCAATTTGTTCCCGCGGTGAATGAGGAACTGGCTGCAACCGCCATCCTCGGCAGCCAAACCGCCAACCTGCTGCCGAATCCCAAATATGAAGGCGTCTTGGGAATATGGTACGGCAAGGGCCCCGGCGTTGACCGCAGCGGCGATGCCTTCAAACATGCCAACCTGACGGGCGTCGGGCGGTACGGCGGGGTGCTGGCGCTGGCAGGCGATGACCCCACCGCCAAATCCTCCACCATCCCCTCGGATTCCGAAATCGCCCTCTATGATGCCGCAATGCCCATCCTGTATCCGGGCAGCGTACAGGAAATTCTTGACCTGGGTCGGCTCGGTTTCGAGATGTCGCGTTATTGCGGTTTATGGGTCGGCTTCAAGATTATTACCGACGTAGGCGATGAATACAGCAGCGTCGAGGTCGCCAGCGACCGCATCCGCATTGTCCAGCCGCAGTTCAAGGTCCAGGGTCAAGCCTGGCGTCCCACTCAAAACACAGCGCTGCTGGCGCCTTACAGCTTGCAGCTGGAAAAGGAAATCCACGAAGAGCGGCTGGAAGCGGCCAAAGCATTTGCCAAAGCCAACCGGCTCAACCAAATCACCCTGCCCGCCCGCAATGCCTGGCTCGGCATTATCTCGGCTGGCAAGACTTATTACGATGTCCGTCAGGCATTGCTGGACATCGGACTGGATGATGACGCGCTGCAACAGAACGGCATTCGTCTGCTCAAGCTGGGGATGATTTTCCCGCTGGAGCCCGATATTCTGCATGAGTTTGCCGCCGGTCTGGAAGAAATCCTGGTCATCGAGGAAAAACGCTCTTTCATTGAGATGTTTTGCAAAGACCTGCTGTATGCAAGTCCAAATGCGCCGCGCATCATCGGCAAAAAAGATGAACAGGGACGGCCGCTGGTCAAAGCCAGCAGTGAACTCGATGCCGACGAGATTGCGGCGGTGCTGGCAAGCCGATTGTCGGGACGGATAGAGGCCGCGCTGCTTGAGCGCCGCCTCCAAGAACTCAAGACCCGGCCGCAGCCTGGCACGATTCCACTCCTGGCGCGGCAGCCTTATTTCTGCTCTGGCTGTCCCCACAGTCGCTCCACCCATGTGCCGTCGGGGTCCTTGGCGGGCGCGGGGATTGGCTGCCACACCCTGGCGATTGGGATGGAGCGCAGCACATCCGGCGTCACCCAGATGGGCGGCGAGGGCGCGAATTGGGTGGGCGCATCCTATTTTTCTAATATCGACCACATGTTTCAGAATATAGGAGATGGCACACTCGCCCACAGCGGTTCGCTGGCTATCCGACAGGCAATCGCCGCCGATACGCATATCACCTACAAGATATTATACAACTCGGCAGTGGCGATGACCGGCGGACAGCAGGCGGATGGCTTGCTGCCAGTGCCTGAACTCACGCAGATGCTGTATGCCGAAGGCGTTCGAAAAATCATCGTCGTTTCTGCTGACCCCGCCAGATTCCCGCCCCAGACGCGCTGGGCGCCCGAGACAGAGGTATGGGAACGCGAGCGCCTCGAAGAAGCTCAACTTATCCTGCGGGAGACCCCTGGCGTGACCGTCCTCATTTATGACCAGGAATGCGCCGCCAACCTTCGGCGCAAGCGCAAACGCGGTTTTGCGCCAGACCCGGCATTGCGGATATTTATCAACGAGGCCGTCTGTGAGGGCTGTGGCGATTGCGGCCTTCAATCCAACTGTCTTAGTGTGCAGCCAGTCGAGACAGAATTCGGGCGCAAGACACAGATTCATCAATCTTCCTGCAACAAGGATTACAGTTGTCTTGATGGCAACTGTCCCGCCTTTGTCAGCGTCATTCCCGCCAGCAACGGCGCGACAAAGGAAGAAAAAATATACCGCATCGAGCAAGAGATTGCAGAGCCTGTCCGCCGCATCCAAGGCAGCGCCAATATCCTGCTGATGGGCATCGGCGGGACGGGAGTCGTGACTGCCAACCAGGTTGTCGGCACGGCAGCGGCGCTGGATGGCTTTCATATTCGCTCGCTCGACCAAACGGGTCTGAGCCAAAAAGGCGGCGCGGTCGTCTCGAACCTGAAAATCACGGCGGCGCCAGTCGATGTCGCCAGCAAAATCGGGCGCGGAGCGGCGGATGCCTTTCTGGTGTTTGATGTCCTGACCGCCACCGCCAGCGAGAATCTGACACGCGCCCGTCCCACGCGCAGCGTTGCCATCGTCAGCACCAGCCAAGTGCCGACGGGCGCTATGATACGCGACACCCAGGTCGCATTCCCGCAGGAAAACCATCTGCTGGACATCATCAATCGGCAAACCCGCGCCAGTGACAATGTTTTCCTTGATGCGGTCGGACTGGCCGAGACCCTCTTCGACAATCACATGATGGCGAACATGATTGTGATTGGCGCTGCCTATCAAGCTGGCTTGATGCCGATGTCCGCCCAAGCCATCGAAGAGGCCATTGCACTCAACGGGGTCAAAGTCGAAGCCAACCAGAACGCCTTCCGCGCGGGCAGGCTGGCGGTCGCCGAGCCGCATTGGCTGGCAAAGTTTGATTTCAAACGCAAAGGCAGCGTTGAGCTTCAACCGAAAATATCGCCACGGGCGCAGGCCTTGATTGATTCAGTGGCTGCCACTGGCGAACTCAAGCGCCTGTTAAAGCATCGCGTGCCTGAACTCATCGCTTATCAGAACGAAGCCTATGCCCGCCATTATGTGGCTGATGTGAAAAAAGTCTATGATGCCGAACAAGCAGTCTGCGCTGGCGTCACTGACCTGAGTGAAGCGGTTGCCCGCTATCTCTTCAAGCTGATGGCATACAAGGACGAATACGAAGTTGCTCGGCTGAGCCTGAAATCCGAAGTTCGGGCGACGATGGCAGAGCAGTTTGGGGACCAGGCCCGCATTCATTATCATTTGCACCCCCCGATTTTGAAGGCGCTCGGTTTGCGGAAGAAAATCAAGCTGGGACGCTGGTTTGAAGCGGTTTATCATCTGCTAGTTCATCTGAAAGGCTTGCGCGGCACTCGGCTGGATGTCTTCGGCTATGACCGCATCCGCCAGATAGAACGCGCCCTGATTGGACAATATCGAGAACTTATCTTCGCAGCAGCCGACAGCCTCAGCGCGGACAATTATGCCCAAGCCGTCAAACTGGCAAGTCTGCCCGATATCATCCGCGGCTACGATGAGGTCAAGCTGGGGAATATCGAGCGTTTCTGGGCAGCGGCGCAGGCGATGGGGTATCCTGATTTGCGGGAAAACGAAGCAGCGCAGGGGAACTGATTTGCCCCTCGGTCAACAGATGGATTGAGAGACAAGATGCTAGGTACAAGCCGCTTTGGAATCGTAAGCGATGAAATTGTCGGGCAGATTGACGCGATTGTTGGCGCTGACAATTACAGTATGGCACAGGCGCAGCGCGAACTCCACAGCAAAGACCAATCGATGTTTCGCCCGAGTTTGCCTGATATGGTGGTCTGGGTCGAGACGGCAGAGCAGGTTGCCGCGATTCTGAAGCTGGCCAGTTCGGCCCGCATTCCAGTCACCGCCTGGGGAGTGGGGTCGTCGCTGGAGGGCAATCCCATACCCCTCCATGGCGGGATTCTGATGAGCTTTCAAAAGATGGCACGGATTATTGCCATCCACGCTGATGATTTTCAGGTGACAGTTCAGCCCGGTATTGGCTATCAAGACCTCAACGCGGCTTTGGCACGCTGCGGCTTGTTCTTCCCACCTGACCCCGGCGCGAATGCAACCCTTGGCGGCATGATTGCCAACAATGCCGCCGGCATCCGCACCGTCAAATATGGCGCTACCCGCGACAATATATTGAGTTTGCAGGTTGTGCTGGCAAATGGTCAGATTTTGCGTTTGGGTTCGCGGTCGGTCAAGCAATCCTCCGGTTATGACCTGGTGCGTCTTATCACCGGCAGCGAAGGCACGCTTGCCATCGTGACCGAAGCGACGCTCAAGCTCGCCCCAATTGCCGAACACAAAATTGCCGTCCAGGCCGTCTTTGACACAGTTGCCGCTGCTGTCGAAACGGTTATTGCGGTGCGCGGCAGTGGACTGGAGCCAGTCGCGCTGGAATTCATCGACCGCTACATGGCTGGCATGATGAACAGCCATCCTAATGTCCACCTGGCTGAAAGTCCGCAGCTTTTTATGGAGTTTCATGCCGCGCATGAAGAAGCCATCGAACAAAAGATGGATTTCATCCGTGACATTTGTCAGGAGCTTGGCGCAAGCCAAATCCATGCCACTGCCGACAGCAAAGAGCGCAAAGCCCTGTGGTATGCCCGTTATCATGCCTTGGAAAGTTTCCAGCGCACCCACCCCGGCAAACGCGCCTATTTGAATGATGTTGCCGTGCCGATTAGCGCCTATCCCGAATTGATTGACTTTATTCATCGCTTGCGGCAGCGAGCGCCCTTGCCAGCCTATCTGATTGGGCACGCTGGCGACGGCAATATCCATATCATCTTCCCCTTCGGTGATGATGAGGAATACCAAACCGCCGAAGATTTGAACGCGCAAGTGGTAGAAAAAGCGATTTCGCTCGGTGGCACTGCCACTGGTGAACACGGCGTCGGCATTGGCAAGTCGCGTTTTATGGCTGGGGAACATGGCGCTGCCTTCGCGCTGATGCGCCATATCAAGGACTTGCTGGACCCACATGGGATTCTGAATCCGGGCAAGATTTTCGGCAACTGACGCTCGGATTCACCAGAGGCACAGAGGAAAACACCTTGTTAATTCGTACCTTTCGCCACGCACCTAAAACAAAGACTCGTACACAATCACGACACTTTCTCAATGTCTAAAGTCCATGCCTCATCGATGTTATCAATGTCAAGCAGCACGTTACAATCTGATTCCACAGTAACTACACTTTGCGCTCCATCCGACCCTTCACCTGACGAGATACTGATGATTGAATATTTCAAGTCAGATCCACAATTACCCGATAGCGATGTCGGACGAACAATCATATAATCATCGGTGGTCGCTGTAAAAATGTAAATCCCCGCAGGCAAGAATACCGGACCCAACACGGGCTGAAGCCCTTCGTCAGTGCTATTAAATGAATAATCGCTATCTGACGTTTCAGTGGTTATTGGACAGGCAGGAAAGAAAGAAGCAAATTGATCGGCAACTGTGCTTACCGTGCCATCAGATCGTAAAAAATCCTCATCGCCATAAGTTGCAACGATTTTGTTTAGAACTTCGCAGTTGTATTCGATACCAGCTTGGTCAACCCAATCTTGGGAAAACGCTGTTGAACTCATCAGGAATACAATCATCACAGCAAGTAACTTATTCATTGGCTTTTGTCCCTTTCAATTAGAAGTACATCCATAAAGACCCTACGCGATTCTTGAGGCATTGATGGCTGTCCGCATAACACCATAAACATAGAACGGGAATACCCGCCATCGCTTCCAGCGCCTTGACAATGCCGTGATTGCCCTCATCCCGGCCATACAGCTATATCAAATTTCGCAGTCCGAAAGCCTTGATTCGTAATTTCTATAGCGAACTCATCGTCATCTGTTCGAACCTGTACATCCTTTAAGTTACCGCCAGAATCGCTAACTTCTCGCGTTCCAAATGATCCGAGTTGTTGAATCTCCAAAAGTCCGCGATCTATTGCAAAATGGATACGAAACTGAACCGTATCATCACCGCTAAACGCTTTGAAACTTTCTAGGTCTACAATCACACTGAGTGATTCGTTGCTTCCTAACTCAATCGTTTCGGGATAGAGTGGTTTGCACAACAAGTCGAATTCAATCCCTGACCTAAACCCTGACCTAACCAAACTAGCATACGCACCGTCCGTCTGGCATAAAGGTTCTTCATTTTGCGCTCCGACTGCCAATACCAACGTGAGTGCCATGACAATAAAAATCTGCTTAAACACTTCAGTTACTCCTTTGCATATGGAAATGAATACACTACGATTTTTGACTTTGTTTTAGCTGTGTTGCCTACTCCGTGTCCGCCAGCCGCGCCTGCAAGGTGCGATACAGGTTAAAGCAGAGGGCGGTCGCATCGCCACACACCTAAAACAAAGACTCGTACACAATCACGACGCTTTCTTAATGTCTAAAGTCCATTCTTCAGTGGCGCCACTGATTTCAAGCAGCACGTTACAATCTGATTCCACATCAACTACACTTTGTGCTCCATGAGTTCCTTGGCCTGCCAAGATCATGATGGTTGAAAGTCCCCAGTCAATGTCTCTTCCACAATTACCCGATAGCGATGTCGGAGAAACAAACATATAGCCATCTGTAGTCGCCGTAAAAATGTGAATTCCCTCAGACAAGAGTATCGGACCCAACACGGGCTGAAGCCCTTCGTCAGCGCTATTAAATGAATAATCGCTATCTGACGTTTCTGTTGTGATTGATGCCGTTTCAGTGGTTATTGGACAGGCAGACAAGAAAGAAGCAAAGTCGGCAACTGTGCTTACCGTGCCGTCAGATCGTAAAAAATCCTCATGGCCATAAGTTGCAACGATTTTGTTTAGAACTTCGCAGTTGAATTCAAGACCATCACCATCTTGGTCAACCCAATCTTGGGAAAACGCTGTTGAACTCATCAGGAATACAATCATCACAGCAAGTAACTTATTCATTGGCTTTTATCCCCTTTCAATTAGAAGTACATCCATAAAGACCCTACGCGATTCTTGACGCATTGATGGCTGTCCGCATAACACCATAAGCATAGAACGGGAATGCCAGCCCCAAGGTAACATATATCAATATGCCCCACAAAATGATGTGACCGATTTGCTCGCCCATGCCAATATCACAGCGAACTACGCGATTCTCAATCACAATGGAATTGAGAATGAGCTTGGCGGCCGCATAAGGCCAAAACAAAATCCCGATTCCGAAAGTTACCACTGATATAATAATCCAAATAATCAAATGCCCCAGCACTTGCATCATCGTCAGCCTCGTCTGTATCCGGCCGCCAGAGCTTCCTCCCACGTCAACGCTTTGCTGTTGGATATTCTGACTCTGGACATTCACATTGATAGCAGGCTGCTGCTGATATTGCGGCGGCGGCTGGTGCTGCGGCGGCGGATCATACTCATCCGTTGGCGGTGTTTGGTGGTGACCCTGTTTCGGTTTCTCCTGCATTTTTACGCTCCTTATCCGCTTAAAAGGGATGGCAATAAAATAGGCAAGCATTTCATGGCGCTTCTACATCGGCTATACTGAAACCGAAAACCTTTAGGGGTTTTCAAATTTGTCGGTTTCCTGTGGCAGCAGGTTTCGCGGCCAAAGTCTGCCACAGGAAACCATGAGAAAAGGCCATGAAAGGCTCCCCACTATTAGTATAGCTGTTTATCCCGCGCTTTGCAATAGGATATTTGAGTATTTTACTCCTCCCCTCTTTCGCGTTACCATAGAGACCTATCCATTTTATTTGACAGACAAGGATGTTTGATGATGAGCGAAAAAGTTGGATTTATTGGACTCGGCATCATGGGACGTGGCATGGTCGATAATCTGATGAAAGCTGGTTTTGATGTCACAGTTTGGAATCGCACCGCCAGCCGCATGGACGCCTTTGTCGCCAAGGGCGCCGCCGCCGCCGATTCCCCCAAACAGGTCGCTGAACTCTGCAATATCATTATCATCTGCGTCAGCGACACCCCCGATGTAGAAGCGGTGATTCTCGGTGACGCGGGCGTGATTCATGGCGCATCCGCCGGGGATTTGGTGATTGACATGAGCACCATCAATCCGGTCAACACGGTCGAAATCGCCCGGCAGCTTCATGCCAAAGGCATTGCCATGCTCGATGCGCCGATTAGCGGTGGCAGCGAAGGCGCGGCAAATGGCACCCTTAGCATTATGATTGGCGGCAGCGAAGCCGATGTCGCCCGCGCCACGCCCTGCTTCGAGGCGATGGGCAGCACCATCACCCATGTGGGCGAACAGGGCGCAGGACAAACAGTCAAGCTCTCCAATCAGATATTGTGTGTGGTTAATATGTTAGCCGCCAGCGAGGCCTTGCTGTTTGCCCAGGCGGGGGGCGTCAATCTCGATAAAATGCTGCAAGCGGTTACTGGGGGCGCGGCGGGCAGCTGGATGCTGGCAAACCGCGGACCGCAGGTCATCCGTGACGATTGGCGGCCAGGCTTTACGATTGATTTGCAGCAAAAAGACCTGCGGCTGGTGCTGGGCGCAGCCGATAAGATGGGCATTCCAGTGATTGCGACTGCCCTCTGCTTTAACCTGTACCGCACCTTGCAGGCGCAGGGTCTCGGACATGAGGGCAATCATGGCATCGTCAAGGCGCTGGAAGCGATGGCAGGCATTCAGGCGCGGCTGGCGGATGAGGAGTAGGCAGCGAATCATTTGAATTTCAATTCCCCATTTTTGTCGGCTGCCACGCAAGTTTCGGTTGTCAATCGCCACCGAAAACGGCATAATGCTCTCAAACCTATTTACAGACGATGGAGAGGATATGATGAACCCCCTACGTGTAACCATTTGGCACGAATTTCGGCACGAAAAACATGATAAGCAAATCGCCAGCCTGTATCCTGAGGGGATGCACATGGCGCTCGCCGCAGGTCTCGAACCCTTTGGCTTCGACATCAAAACCGCCACACTCGATGAACCTGAACACGGGCTGACGCCAGATGTGCTTGACAGCACCGATGTTTTGACCTGGTGGGGCCACATGGCACACGAAGAGGTCGCCGATGAAATTGTGGAGCGCGTGCAAGAGCGTGTCCTGCACGGCATGGGGTTGATTGTGCTGCATTCGGGGCATCTGTCGAAAATTTTCCGCCGCCTGATGGGCACAGGCTGTATGCTAAAATGGCGCGAAGCCGACGAGAAAGAACGTATTTGGGTGGTTGACCCCTCGCATCCGATTTGCGATGGCTTGCCCGAATACATCGAAATCCCCAAAGCCGAGATGTATGGCGAACATTTTGATGTGCCGCCGCCCGATACCCTGGTCTTTATCAGTTGGTTCGAAGGCGGCGAGGTCTTCCGCAGTGGCTGCTGCTATCAGCGCGGGCAGGGCAAAATTTTTTACTTCCGTCCCGGGCACGAAACCTATCCAATCTACTATCAGGAAGAGGTGCTCAAAGTGATTGGCAATGCCATCCGCTGGGCAAAACCCGTGTCGAATCCGCCCATGGTACGGGGCAATATCCCTGAATTTATGACCTAGCGCGGCGGGCAAACCCTGCTTTGCGTATTATTCATCTCAGTTACAAGGAGTCTTTGTGGAAACACTGAACGTCGGAATTATTGGAACTGGAAATATCGCCCCAGCTTATATCCGTGGCTGCCAGCCCTTTGATGTGATTAAGATAGCTGCCTGCGCGGATATTCTGACTGACCGCGCCCAGGCATTTGCTGCTGAACATGGTCTGGTCGCCCGCAGCATCGATGAGCTCCTGGCAGACGATGACATTGATATGGTGATTAACCTGACGATTCCCGCCGCCCATGCCGAAGTCTCGCTGCAAATCATTGAGGCCGGCAAGCACGCCTACAGCGAGAAACCCCTGGCGCTCAACCGCGCCGATGGCGAGAAGATTATGCAAGCGGCCGCTGCTCAAGGTGTACGGATGGGCTGTGCGCCCGATACCTTCCTCGGCGGTGGCGGGCAAACGGCTCGCAAAGCCATTGATGACGGGCTCATTGGGATGCCGATTGCAGCAACTGCCTTTTTCTTGAGCCATGGCCCCGAGAGTTGGCATCCCAATGCCGGTTTTTATTATCTCAAAGGGGGCGGGCCGCTCTTTGATATGGGACCCTATTATCTGACCACGCTGGTGAATCTGATGGGGCCGGTGGCGCGGGTTGCGGGTTCAGCCCGCATCACCTTTGACGAACGAATTGCAACCAGCGACGCCCTGCGGGGACAGGTCCTGCCTGTCGAAGTCAACACGCATATTGCCGGTACGCTCGAATTTGAAAACGGCGCCATCGCCACTGTCATCACCAGCTTTGACATCTGGGGACATCACCTGCCCTATATCGAGATTCACGGTACAGACGGCTCGCTCAGCGTACCGGATCCGAACCGCTTTGATGGCACAGTGCAGACGGTGCGCGGCGGTCAGCGTGCATGGGTGGACATGCCGCTAACACACACCACCAATATCGGTCGCGGCGCCGGTGTGGCGGATATGGCATACGCTATTCAGTCGGGACGCCCGCATCGTGCCAGCGGCGCCCTCGCCTTTCATGTGCTGGACATCATGCAGGCGCTGGAAGAATCGGCGGCGCAGGGGGTGCATATCGACATCAACAGCACGCTCGACCAACCCCTGGCGGTGCCGGCCGGCTTAGCTGATGGTGTGCTGGACGAGTAGATTTCTGCCCTGCCCTGAATAATCCCTCTCCACAGAGGCAGTGTGTCTATGTGCCTGTTAAAAAGGGGAGGGATGGATTGTGTTTCGATAAGTTCAAACATGGCATACGAGGTTAAAACTTCGGCTGCTCCCACGTTCCGACCTCATCCTTGCCGCGCAGGAAGTCGAAATCACAGCCGAGCGGCGCCTGAAGCACATGCCGCAGGAACAGCTGCCCATAGCCGCGCTGGAATGACGGCGGCGGCGCATCCCAGTTGGCGCGGCGCCGAGCCAGTTCTTGGTCACTGACATGCAGGTGCAGCCGACGATGGGATACATCAAGCTCGATGTCGTCGCCGTCCTGCACCAGCGCCAGCGGCCCACCCAGCGCACTTTCTGGCGCGACATGCAAAACAATCGTGCCGTAGGACGTGCCGCTCATGCGGGCATCCGAAATCCGCAGCATATCCCGAACCCCCTGTCGCAGCAGCTTGCGCGGAATCGGCAAATTGCCGACTTCGGGCATCCCCGGTCCGCCGATGGGTCCGGCATTTTGCAGCACCAGCACATGGTCTTGGCTGACATCTAGGTCGGGGTCGTTAATGCGTTCGCGCAGGTCGGCAATGCCCTTGAAGACAATGGCGGGTCCGCGATGGTTCAGAAGCTCGGGGGTCGCGGCGGCATGTTTAATCACAGCGCCATCAGGCGCCAGATTGCCGCGCAGGATACTCAAACCGCCTTCAGGCTGAATCGGCTGGTCAAGCGAATGAATCACAGACGGATTCGTGACCTCTGCCGATTCCAGGTTGGCTGCCAGGGTTTGACCGGTAACGGTGAGCGCATCGCCATGCAAGTGTGGCAGGAGTTGTTTGAGCACTGCGGGAATCCCGCCGGCATAATACAGGTCTTCCATCTGGTACTCCCCGACGGGGCGCATATTGGCGATGAGCGGTGTTGTCCGACTCAGTTCGTCAAACCGCGCCAGCGGCAGTTCCAACCCAAGCCGCCCGGCAATCGCTGGCAGATGGACAATGGCGTTGGTGCTGCCACCCAAAGCATGAAGCAAGGTAATAGCATTGTCAAAAGCGGCGGCGGTCAGGATTTGTGAGGGGCGCAGATTGGCTTCGACCAGCTTGACAATCTGGCGGCCGGTCTGCTGTGCCAGCCGCAGACGGCGCGAATCGGCGGCGGGAATCGCCCCATTGCCAGGCAGCGCCATGCCCAGCGCTTCCATCAGCGAATTCATGGTCGAGGCGGTGCCCATGACCATGCAATGCCCGGCGCTGCGCACTAGGTTTTCCTCGACTGCTCGATAGGTCGCGGCAGAGATGGTGCCGGCTTGATATTCGTTGGTATAGCGGCGGCAGTCGGTGCATGCGCCCAGAATTTCGCCCTGATAATGCCCGTTGAGCATGGGACCGCCACTGAGCATCATGGCGGGAATATCGGCACTGGCAGCGCCCATTAAAGCAGCCGGGGTCGTCTTGTCGCAGTTGGTCAGCAGAACGACGCCATCGAGCGGGTTGCCGCGGATCATCTCTTCGGTATCCATCGCCGCCAGGTTGCGATAGAGCATGGAAGTCGGGCTAAGATAGATTTCGCCCAGCGAGATGGTCGGGAATTCGAGGGGCAGGCCGCCGGCTTGGAGGACGCCGCGTTTGACGGCTTGGCTAATGAGCCGCAGATGGCTGTTGCAGCTGTTGAGTTCGCTGTAGGTGTTGCAGATGCCAATCAGCGGGCGCGACATATCAGCGTCATCGTAGCCCAGGGCACGGGTGAAGGCGCGATGGGTCAAACCAGCGATGCCGTCCTCATTGAAGAAGGTCTGGCTGCGGGTGAGGGTCATGTGACTTTGCCTTTGTCGGTTTTGGCTATTCTACCCCATCGCCGTTATTTTATAGCAGATCCTGTCCTTTGGTGTCGCTGTTGTGTCGCTATTCGGGAGTTTTATGGCAAAAAAGGAGCGTTTTGTTTCACCTTGTGTCATTTTCAAAGTTTTTTCTCGCTGTTAGTCCTTCAGCGAAATAGGCTCATCACAGAGGCACAAAGGGCATGTTGAAATATAACTTTACCGCAGAGGACCTAGAATATAAGTTTTTTATCAAGAAGAACTTAACGGACCTGGATAGTGTTGTCTCAGCGTTTTGATATCATCGGGCTGTAATCCCATTTCCACGAGGAAGCAAAGACGTAAAAGTCTTCGCATTTTTCGGATGTATTCGGGTAATTTATCCTCAGGTATTGCATCCGTAGACGAGCCATCCAAGTGTATCAAATTGTTTCTGGTTTCGACTACTTTGCTTATAAAATCTTTTGGATCTTCAAGCAATTCTTTAAAGACCTCTCTATGATCACGCTCAATCTTGTCGCATATGGTTTTGAGCCTTTTCCGTAAGGAATACTCATTACCATATTTAATCGCATTCTTTAGCTTAGCTTTGTGTGATTCTGTGAGATCTTGTTCACAAATAGCCTTAATAAGAGCTGCTGCGATAGGTTCGTATTTTTCTTTGCTAAGATATGTTCCACCATATAGTTGCCTATGGTATCCCTCAAGTGCTCGAGCCAAAAACAAGAATTGTGTCTCTAGGTCTAAATTTCTCTGATAATAACTCTTGAAATATAGAACACAAACTGACCGTAATTCCTTAGATACGCATATCCAATTTAGCAGGTATTTTGGAAAACTCCCTTCTACATCTGCAAATCGAAATGTAAAAAACATCTCCAAAGACTGGATTGCTTCTGGATCATATCCCGGGATTTGATAATAGATATCAATTGCTCGATATCTGTCCATTGTTTTTACTATACTCTGTATGTCAAATGGATAGTTAGGTTCTCCAGTTGCAAAGGTCAAAAGGTCGCGGAGATGAGAATTAATAAATCCAAAATAATTATCATCACCTATATCATAATGAAGCCTTCCTTTAGGAGCTATGGTAATAAGGGTTACACCACCCTGCAATGGAACTCCAGCCTCAGTTAAGTCCCATTCGTCATTGGGCTTATACCAAAAATAAATCTTGAGATGATCGTTAAGTGATATTTCAACTGGCTCAAGTGGAGCGGAAACAGGGCGTACTCCTCCAAATTCTTTATCTATTTCAAAGGATCTCTGCTTCATCCACTTACCTAAATAAGTATAGCTCACAGACAATGCTTCAAATACGATATCTTCAATTTTGTTAAAATGATAACCTTTGAAGATAGTTTTAGCGTAGATTGTTATCGTCTGGGTGGTAAAACAAACTCCATAGTTTGTCCTCCATGGTGATCCTACTGTACAATCTTTGAGAGTGACCGCAATACCATTCATCTGGCCTAAAACAATTGGAAATTCCCAATATAGATCTACTTCACTGCCTAAACCCTTATGCACAGGTTGTTCAAATGTAAGTGCAAGTTTTCCCCCAACCTTAGGGTCAAACGATAATATTCCAGCAAGTCGTTGCTCAGGTTCTTCAGGAAGCCACCAGATACCTGTATGTTCAAAACTTTCCATGCAATACACTTATCCACTAATCGTATATGCCACTTAGCAATCATACAACAAAGGTCATAAAAGGTCAATAGGGTAATCAGAATAATTGTTCTATCTCCCCTCCACAATCGCAATCTCATCCTCCGTCAGCCCATACAAATGATTGTCATTTGACGCGGCGGCATGGAGAAAAAAGTCAGATCCAAACTTGACATCATATCCAATTATAAGTATATTGGATACATAATCCGAATAATTGGATATTGGATAGGCGCACAAAGCCATGCTGACATTTCCGCTAATTGATACGCATCTCCATGTTTGGGATCCGCAGCTTATTCGATATCCCTGGCTGGATGACGTCCCCCTGCTCAACAAGCCGTATTTGCTGGAGGATTATGATCGAGCCTGTGGATCGGTCGCGGTTGAGAAGATGGTGTTCATGCAGGCTGAGGCGGATTTTGCGCTTTTTTGGGAGGAAGCGGAATGGGTTGACAGCCTTGCCAATCAGGACAGTCGGCTGCAAGGAATCGTGCCGTGGGCGCCTCTGGAAGACGGAGAGGCGGTTCGTCCGGTTTTGGAAAAGTTTTCCGCCAACCCTCGAATCAAGGGCGTCCGCCGCATCATACAGTTTGAGCCGGATATTGAGTTTTGCCTGCGTCCGAGTTTTATCGAAGGGATTCGGTTACTGCCGGAGTTCAATCTCAGCTTTGATATTTGCATCGCGCACTATCAAATGGCTAACACCATCAAAATGGTGGCGCAATGCCCCGATGTGCAGTTCATCCTGGATCATATCGGCAAGCCAGATATAAAGCATAACCTCCTGGATCCCTGGCGTGCCGAAATCAAAACGCTTTCGGAGTTTCCCAATGTCTGGTGCAAAATCTCGGGTCTGGTCACGGAAGCGGATCATGCGAGTTGGACGAAAGAGCAGCTTAAACCGTATATCGATCATGTTCTCGAATGTTTTGGCTTTGAGCGCGTGATGTATGGCAGCGATTGGCCGGTTGCGTATCAGGCGACTGAATATCCGCGTTGGGTAGAAACGCTGACCTGGGCGGTTGAGGGCTGTTCCGAGGACAAATTGAAAAAACTGTTTTATGACAACGCCAGCGCATTTTACAGACTTGAATGATGAACAAGCTGAAACCGATCAAGCAGTCTGAAAACCTGAGTGACAAAGTCGCCAACCGGCTTCGCGGCGCGATCAAACGAGGTGATTTGCTCCCTGGAACGCACCTGGTTGAGCAAGAGATCGCCGAACAGCTTCTTGTCAGCCGCATGCCAGTGAGAATAGCTATTCAGAAGCTGACGGATGAAGGGTTTATCATCAAAGAACCGCGGCGGGGAGCTTTCGTTCACACCTATTCAGCCCGGGAACTGGACGAGGTCACATCCATAAGGATCGCTTTAGAGGCAATGGTCGTTGAATACGCTATACTCAACTGGTCGGATGCGGTTGAAGACGAACTGGACAGTATCGTTGAATTGATGTTTGAAGCGGCGAACGACGGTGACCGACAGGCGATTTTCGAGTTGGATACCAGGTTCCACTCGGCGCTGTGGAATCTGACAGAGCATGCGATTTTAATTGAAGTAGTGTCGAGCCTGCGCTCGCGCATTAGTCGCTTTCTGGCGGAAGCCAACTACTTGCTCTCGCCAACTGAATTGATGCAGCACGCGGCAGCCCATAAATACCTTGTCGACGTGCTAAAGGAGAGGGACATAGCGAAAGCGAAGGCGGCAATCACTGAACACATCTTAACTTCGCGCGAACGCATAAAAGCTAATTATGCTTATCTCGGTTAGAAGGGTCTCTCAATGAATTGGAATGGACATATCACTGTTGTTACCGGCGCGGCAAGCGGCATCGGTTATGGCATCGCGCAATGTTTTGCGGAAGCGGGCGCGGAAGTTGTTATTGCGGACATCAATGGGAAAGGGGGCGCGCGGGTCACAGCCGAGTTGCAAAAGCGCTATGGCAAAGGGCTGTTCGTCAAAACAGACGTCTCCAGAGCCGATGACTGCAAGCGACTCATAGACGAAACCCTGTCAGCCTGCGGTCAGATAGATACACTGGTCAACAATGCCGGGGTTAATTTTGTCAAGCCGACCCTTGAGATGGATGAGACCGACTGGGACCGTGTCGTCAATGTCGATCTGAAAGGCACGTTCTTGTGCAGCCGTTATGCGCTGGAGGCGATGGTCGCCCGCCGCAGTGGGACTATCATCAATATCGCCAGCGTGCATACTGTCGCCACGCTGCCGGCCGCCGCGCCCTACGCAGCCTCGAAAGGCGGCGTTGAAATGATGACTGCTTCGATGGCGATTGAATTTGCCCCTTATGGCATTCGCGTCAACGCCGTGAGCCCGGGGCTGACGGACACGCAGATATGGAGCGATATTCAGGATGCCGCCGAAGATGCCGAAATGGCGCGGCAGCACTGGATGGACAATATCCCGCTCGGTCGCGTGCAGGCGCCGCGCGAGGTGGGCAATGTCGTTCTCTTTCTGGCAAGCGAGCAGTCCTCATACGTGACCGGCGCCAACATCTTTACCGATGGCGGCATGACGATTCAGCTGACCAACCGCGAGCGTTTTGCCAGCAGGTCTTTGGAAGGGGTGGCGCAGTCAGGCTGAATAACTTGCGAAGCCTGTCTTATGAGTTCAGAACAGCAACCCGGGAGGTATGCTTATATTTAAGAAATGAGGTATCTTTTGACCGAAGCGATTCACACAAATATGAAAGGCAAAATGATGTTTAAGAAACTGTCACTAATACTCGCATTCGTTCTTCTCTTCGCAGCCTTCGGAACGGCGACGGCGCAGGACAGTGATATCTCTGGTGAAATCACAGTCCACTACCAGGTGTACTACCGGCCTGAGCAGCATCCGGAACACTCCGCGATCGCGGAACAAGTCGCGCAGGAATACATGGAATTGCATCCCAACGCGACTGTCAATCTCTTGCCCGATCTTCCGAGTGGCTCCGATTACACGACTTGGCTAGCCTCGCGCATGGCTGCTGGGGAAGCGCCGGATATCGTTTGGGATCAATGGTTCAATCGCAGTCGCGTTATGGATACCTGGTGGACGGCGCTTGACGAATACTTTGAAATGCCGAATCCCTACATTCCCGAAGGCGTCCCGGGCCACGAGCGTTGGGCCGATTCTTTCCCGCCAAATGTCTTGAACACGACTCGCGCGCCCGATGGCCACTGGTATCAAACCGCGCTGGACTGGGTGGAGACTGCCATGTTTTACAACGTCGCCATGTTCGAAGAAGCCGGCGTTGAGGTGGATTGGGCTAACTGGGGCGAATTCATCGCCGATATGAAGACCATCCAGGATACGCTCGGCGTGGAAGCCTTCGGCTCCTTTATGCCCGGCACCGGCTGGAGTACCTGGTATTGGGCGGATAGCTTGTGGCTGAGCATTGTCTGGGCGGACCGGCACTCGGAACTCTACATGGACAAGTATTCCGCCATGCAGCCGGATCTGGACTGGCGTCAGCTGAATGCCGAGGAATACGCTAAAGCCATCCATGACGGGGTATTGAACGCCAACGATCCGCGTATGGATCACTACTTGCGCATCTCCAAAGAGTACGCCGAGATTCTGCCGATTGATTACATCAGCATCACCAGTCTGGGGGATGTCATGCGTATGTTCCTCGGTGAACAGCTTGCCATATACTGGGGCGGGACCTGGGACAACAAGGAAATCACCAATTCGGCTTCCTTTGAATGGGGATTGACCTATTTGCCGCCCTTCACCGAAGATGACTTCGAGGGGGCGCCCGGCACTATTTATCGGGTTGGTGGTCCTAGCTCGGCCGGGCAATATGGCATACCGGTGGCGACCGCGGAAGGCGATAACTTCGAACTCGCTGTTGACTTCTTGAAGTGGATGTCCGCGCCACAGAACTTTGGTCCCCTGGCGAACGAGTTCGGCGGCTTTATACCGATGGTGGCCGGCACCGAAGTTGGACCGGTACTCGCCAATTTCCAAGCTGTGGCTGCCTTGCAAGACCGCTTGTTCGGCGACCCCTCGGCGCGGCTGACCCTCGAGCACGGCGACAACTGGACCCAGATCATGCAAGGCTACTTCCTGGGCGCGACCGATGAGGAAGAGACCAAAGCGCTGCTGCAAGAATCCTGGGAGAGCGGCGCCGCCGCCCTTTGCGAACAGGTGGGATACGACTGGTGTCCGTAGCTGCATTTGAAGAGGCAGACTGCGCTTGAGAGCGCAGCATCCGTGTACCGGGGTCGGGCTTTCCGGCTCCGGTTCACACCTCGGAGGACAACCCGATGACGCAAAAGAAACAGGCGACCTCTCGCGCCAAATCTGAATCCAGCCGCTGGAAGCTAAGCAGCGGATTTGTGCCCATCTACGTACCCTTCCTGTTTTTGATTCCCGCGCTGCTTCTGCTGCTCTCGTTCCGTTACATTCCGGCAGTTTCGGCGATTTATCATTCCTTCACGTATTGGAATATCCCCGAGCCCGGGGAATTCATCGGATTACAGAATTACCAGGCGCTCTTCGACGATCCGATTTTCATAAAGTCCCTGGGCAATATTCTGAAGTACATGGTAGGGCGCACCGCGCTCGTGCTGGTCATGGCTTTTGTCGGCGCAGAATTGGTCTACAACCTGACGAGTGACCGCTGGCGCAATATCTGGCGTATGGTCTTCACGATCCCGATGGTGATTCCGATCACGGTTAATCTATTGGTCTGGCAGCAGGTCTACGCCGGTCGCCAAGGCATGCTGAATGAATTCCTGACCGGCATTGGCGCCATGGCTCGCCCCTACCCTTGGTTGGCGCGCCCTGATACCGCCCTGCCGGCGCTTATTTTCATCGGATTCCCGGCTGTAGCTGGCTTTGGTTTCTTGATTATCCTCGCCGCGCTTCAGAACTTGTCAAGCGAGGTGAACGATGCCGCGCTGATAGACGGCTGCGGCCGCTTGCGACGGGTTTTCGCCATTGATCTCCCGGCGATTCGCGGTCCGCTGGCGCTCATCCTCATTCTAAGCCTGAACCTGGGCATGCAGGAATTCGCGCCCATGCTCGTGATGACGCAGGGCGGCCCGATCAATACCACCATGTCCCCAGCCTACTATTTGTACATACAAGGCTTCACCTATGGCAAACATGGTTATGCCTCCGCCATTGGCACTGTGCTGATGCTGATGACCCTGGTACTCAGCATTTTTATCCTGAGGATACGTTATCGGAGAGCTCACGATGTCGCAGTCTAGAGCCTGGCGGCGCGATTGGCCCTTAATGCTTATCTTGCTCATTTTGGCTATCGTGACTTACGTTCCCTTTGTCTTTACAATCATCAACTCATTCAAGATCAACGCGCAGTTCTTCCAGGAATTCTGGCTGCCGACTTTGCCCTTGCATCCGGAAAACTACGTGCGTGCCTGGCCCGCAATGGGCAGGGCGATACTCAACAGCTTTACATATTCCATACCCACACTGGTTCTGACTCTCGTCATTTCCGGTCTGACCGGCTATGCCTTTGCCCGCTATCGCTTTCCGGGCAGACAATTTCTATTCATTGCGATTTTAGCGCTGATCATGATACCGGGCATCCTGCTGGTGATTCCCATGTTCAGCGTTATCATTGCGCTGGATTGGGGCGATACCCTGCAAGGCGTTGTGCTGCCCTGGGTATCGGTTGAAATTGTCTTCGGCACCTTCTTGATGCGGACTTTCTTTGAGACGCTGCCGCAAGAATACTTCGAGGCGGCGCGGCTGGACGGCGCCAACGAGTTCACGCTGCTTATTCGCATCGCCGTGCCTCTGGCGATACCGGCTTTCAGCACCCTGGCGATACTGGATTTGCTATTCAGTTGGAACGACATCATCTGGCCTCTGGTCGCCATCTTTGACAGCGAACGTCTGCCAGTTTCTATCGGCGTTCTGGCTTTCAGCGGCCAATATGGCACGGATTACGGGGTTTCTTTCGCCAGCTATGTGATCGCGTCGCTGCCGCTGATTATCATTTTCGCCTTCACATCCAGACGCTTCATGGATGGATTGTCCGGAGGATTGAGCATCTAAGCAAGGAGAACAAAAATGTCAAATTGGCGACCCTTTAATCCAGACCTGCCTAAAAATCAGTGGACAATGATTGAAGCCGATGGATTCTCTGGAGCGGTGTCCGGCTGCGTCTACGATGGTCACCGTCTGGATGGCGGCATTCCCCTCGGTGGACTCGGCACCGGTTACTTCACGCTGGAAGGTTCCGGGTTAATCGGTCACTGTTCGATTTTCAATGATATTGTGCCGCCCCGCGCGGATTTCTCGGAATGGCTGACGGTCAGGATTTCGGGGCGGGAAAGCCTGCCGCTCTCAACGGCGGACATCGCCTATTGGGGGCATCATCCCGTTGCTGATATGGTGTGTCGATTTGAATCGAAGCAGCTTGAACTGGGCATCCGTGCCTTCGCGCCTCTCATTCTTGGCAACAGCGCCGACAGCAATATCCCGGCGGCTTTATTTGATATTGAAGTACGCAATAGCCGCGCCGAAGCCGTGGAACTTGAGCTAATCGTCGAACCGCCGAAATCGCCAAGTGGATCGACACATGACGTCGCGCTGATGGGTGAGGACATCCATGTCGTCAATGATGGCGGGCGGCTCGCAGGACGCATCGCGCGAAGGATTGAAGCAAATGGGTCGTGCCGTGTACGATTTGTATTTGGCTGGCATTCACCTTACTGGCGCGACAGTGGACGTGAAGCTCATGTACATCAATACAGCACTCGCTACGAGAATGCCGCCGAAGTCGCAACGGATGCGCTAAGCCGCTTTGATTCATTGCTGCAAGCGGTATTAGCTTGGCAGCAGGCTATCTACTCAACTGACTTGCCGGTTTGGCTGCGTGACGGCTTGATTCAGAGCCTTTACAGCCTGTCCAAGAACACTGTCTGGATCGCCCGAACGAGGAAGGATGAGTGGTGGGATGACATCGGCTGGTTCACCCATAACGAAAGTCACACCGGCTGTCCCATCACCGAGACGATGGTCTGTCGTATGCACGGGCACATGCCGGCACTGTTTTTCTATCCCGATTTGGAGCGAACGACACTGGAAGCGTTTAAGCACTTCCAGATATCCGACGGTGAAATCCCTTTCTCGTATGGAATGGACACTTCCATGCGCGACCCGCGTTATCATTGCCAGCATCCGCTGAACTCCGGTCAATATGCCCAGATGATTTATCGTCTGTATCTGCGAACCGGAGACCGTGACCTGCTGGCGCATTTTTATGACTCTGCCAAGCATGCGATTCGCTATCAGTTCTCGCTTGATGATGATGAAGATGGCTTGATCAACGACCAGGCGCACGTGCCGCCCGGTGAGTTGTGGCCCGCGAACCAATTTTATGACATCTGGCCCTGGTGGGGAACATCGGCTTATGTAGCCGGCACCTGGTTGGCGACCTTGTCTTGCGGCGAAGCCATGGCGTTAGCGATGAATGACGATGCCTTTGCCGCTGAATGCGCTGATTGGCTGAAACGCGGGAAAGCCGCTTATCAGGAAAAACTGTGGACAGGCGAATACTATCGCCTGTGGCACGATCCGGAGAACACGAGTGGCGAGGGACCGGACTGTGATGTCTCGCTTGGCAATCAACTCATGGCGCAGTGGTGCGTCAAGATTGCCGGTTTGCCCGACATATTGCCCTCTAAACAAGTCGAGTCGGCTTTGGGCGCAATACAGCGATTAAATATGGGCGCAACGGAACATGGTCTTGTGAACGGCGTCAATCCGGATGGAACTCGATATGTCTCCAAACCGGACCCCGATCGCTTTCCCGACATCCTGCCCAACAACGACCACTCAACGCAGGTCTTCTTCGGCGAGAATATGTGCGGCGCGATGAACTTCATTTATCACGGTCAAGGTGAAACCGGGCTGGAAATCGCCAGAAGGATCTACGAAGCTGTCGCGCTGACGTCGCGGTCTCCGTGGAAGCAGCACTGCCTGATTGACTCGGATACCGGTTTGCCGGTTTGGGGCGAAGACTATTACTCCAACATGGTCATCTGGGCTTTGCCGATGGCGTGTTATAACCAGAGCATTGCTGAGTTTGCACAGAGCGAGCTTGTCCGCGAACTGATTTCAGAGTAAGCAGCGTTGTTATTGTCAAGCACAATATCCAAAATCAGGATATGATTGCGATTTGACGCCGCGGCGCAAAGGAAAAGCCAGCCCAATTCTTGCAGGAAAGACGAAAATACGATATAGTTAAGGATAAGCCTTTCATGGCTTCCATTTGGTGTTTCCTGTGGCAGTAGGTTTAGCGGCCACATCTGCCACAGGAAACCGCAAAAAACGGGAAAACCTTGCGGTCTTCCACTGCCAGTATATCCCATTTGAACGCGCCATGAAACGCTTGCCTGTTTCGATTTAATGCGGATGATACCTGGGCATGGCAGAACCCAACTTCAAGAACCGCACGCTCTATCATGGCGACAACCTCGCCTTCCTGCGCGGCATGAACAGCGAGACCGTGCATCTTATCGCCACCGATCCACCTTTCAACAAGAACCGCGACTTTCACGCCACACCCGACAGCCTGGCGAAAGGGGCAAGTTTCAGCGACCGCTGGTCTTGGGAACGCGATGTGCATGAAGAATGGACGGACAGCATCATCGACGACTGGCCCGCTGTTTGGGAAGTTATCACGGCGGCGCGGGCGGCTTATGGCGACAGTATGGGCGCATTCCTGTGCTGGCTTGGCGTTCGTCTGATGGAGATGCACCGGATATTAAGGACGGATGGAAGTATTTATCTGCACTGTGACCAAACCGCCAGCCATTACATCAAAGCGATGATGGACGCGATATTTGGCTGGAAGAATTTTAGGAATGAGATAGTTTGGCAGCGAACAAATCGAGGACATAAAGGCTCACAGTTTGCTCCGCGTTCTTACAGTACAAATACAGATACTTTGTTTTTTTATGCCAAGTCACGCCAATTTAACTTTCATATTGATCGGATACCTATCCCATATGATGACGGATATGTAGAGCGAACTTTTATCCATACAGATAGAAAAGGCAGATACTCTCGGACTTCCCCCTTTAGACGAAAAGGGGCAGGAGCAAGACCGAACTTGTGCTACGAATACAAAGGAATTAATCCCCCTTATCCAACTGGCTGGGCAGTTTCCTTAGATAACCTGAAACGAATGGATGCAGAAGGCGATATTGAGTTTATTGATGGAAAGGTTTATCGCAAGGTACGCCCAAAAGGTGGGAAGAGGCGCAGTAATTTGTGGCTCTTTGATGAGATAGGCGGTACATTAGGCAGCGAACGCACCGGCTATCCTACCCAAAAACCCCTGGCCCTCTACGAGCGCATCATCAAAGCATCGAGCAATGAGGGCGACATCGTGCTTGACCCCTTCTGTGGCTGCGCCACCACGACCATTGCCGCGGAAAGGCTGGGGCGGGAGTGGGTGGGCATGGACATCTGGGACGAGGCGCACCCTGTCACTTTGAAGCGTCTGGCTGAAGAAGGCATGGTGACGCCTGACAGCGAACACAATCTGATGTTCCCGCATATCGTCCACTACGAAACTGCGCCGCCCGTCCGCACTGACGACAACGAAGTCGCCGCGCCGACGCTCAAGCTGAAAATCCAGCGTCCGCAAGAGCCCTGGCAAAGGCTGACGCACAAGCAAATGGTGCGGGTGCTGGCGAGAGCGCAAAAATCAGCCAATGGCGTCATCTGCGCCGGCTGCGGGCGCGTGCTGGAAGTCGAGTTCATGCAGCTTGACCATATTACGCCAAAATCCGACCGTGGCGAAAATCACATCCTTAACCGCATCCTGCTATGCGGTCCCTGCAATCGACGCAAGCGCGACAACCTGACCTTGCGCGGTCTGCTGCGCGAAAACAAAAAGAAGGCAGTCGGCTGGATGAAAGACGAAAGCATGGCGAAGCTGGTACAAGAACACGCCCGCGAACAGGCGGAATGGGTGCGCGACAATTTTGCGACAGAAGACTGCCAAGCGCTAATTGCCGGACGCGATGGGATGTTTTAATAACATTCCCTCTTTGTGTCCTCCCTGCCCCTGTAGTCAAGCACCGTTCCTGTTTTTGCACCCTCCCCCATTTATTGCTAAAATATCCTTCAATGCTGAGAAAACTTTGCGAAGGATAAGACATGACAGATAAAAAGTTTGATGGTCTACTGGAGTGGCGCTGTATTGGGCCCTTTCGCGGCGGGCGTGTCGTGGCGGTTGCTGGTGACCCGCGCGACCCTAACACCTTTTATTTTGGGGCGGCTTGTGGTGGTGTCTGGAAGACGACCGATGCCGGGCAATACTGGGAAAACATCAGCGATGGCTATTTCACGGCAGCTTCGATTGGGGCGCTGGAGGTGGCGCCCGCCGACCCGAATGTCATCTATGCTGGAACGGGTGAAACCACCATTCGCATTGATGTGTCGATTGGGGACGGGATTTACAAATCGACTGATGCCGGCCGCAGCTGGGCGCATATTGGCTTGAAGGACACCCGCCAAATCGCCAAGATTCGCACGCATCCCGATAATGCTGATTTAGTTTATGTGGCGGCATTGGGTCACGCCTTTGGCAGCAATGCCGAACGGGGCATTTACCGCTCCAAAGACGGGGGCGCAAGCTGGGAAAACATCTTGCATGTCAGCGAGAAAGCTGGCGCCATCGACATCAGCATCGACAGGAACAATCCGCGCATTATTTATGCCACGTTCTGGGAGGCATATCGCAACTTCTGGCAGATTTCCTCGGGTGGTGAAGACAGCGGGATTTGGCGCTCGATGGATGGCGGCGACAGTTGGGAAAATATCAGCAGCCATAAAGGCCTGCCTAAAGGGCTGCTGGGCAAAATGGGAGTTGCTGCCTCGCCAGTGCAGCCAGGCAGGGTTTGGGCGATTATCGAGAATCAGCCCGATGGGGGCCTCTATCGCAGCGATGATTATGGCGAAAGCTGGGTGGTTGGCTCCAAAGACCATCGCCTGATTTCGCGTGCCTGGTATTATATGCACCTGACTGCCGACCCGCAGGATGCCAATACTATCTATGTCAACAACCTGAGCTTTTGGAAATCGACCGATGGGGGACATCACTTTAGCGAAATCACCACCCCGCACGGCGACAACCACGATGTCTGGATTTTCCCGACCAACAACAAAATCATGGTGCAGGGCAATGATGGCGGCGCCTGCGTCTCATTAAATGGCGGTGTATCCTTTTCGAGCCTTTACAATCAGCCGACCGCGCAGTTTTATCATCTGGATGTTGACAGCCATGTCCCCTATTATGTTTATGGGACGCAGCAGGACAATTCCAGCTTGCGGGTGCCCAGCCGCAGCCCCTATTCGTCGATTGTGTGGGACGACTGCGACATCATAGGTTCGGGCGAGAGTGGTTACATTGCCGTCAATCCCGATGACCCTGACCTGATTTATGTGGGCGCTATCGGCAGTTCGCCCGGCGGTGGAAACAGCTTGCAGCGTTATGACCACCGCGTCAAGCAGATTCGGCTGATTGCAACCTGGCCGCGGTCATCGACTGGTTTGGGCGCCCAGGCGGACAAATACCGCTTTGCCTGGACGTATCCGATTGTCTTCTCGCCACATGATAGCAATACGATTTATATTGGCGGCAGCCAGATTCTCAAAACCAAGGACGAAGGTCAAAGCTGGGAAGAAATCAGCCCGGATTTGACCAAAGCCGACCCCGAAACCCTGAAGCCTTCTGGCGGACCCATCAACCGCGATGCAGTCGGCGCTGAACATTATGCAACGGTCTTTGCGCTGGCGGAATCGCCACATGAAGCCGGGGTGATTTGGGCGGGGTCGGATGATGGGCTGCTGCACATCAGCAAAAATGGCGGTGCGACCTGGGACGAGATTACCCCGCCCGACTTGCCACAGTGGACGATGTTTAACATGATTGAACCTTCGCCGCACGACAAGGCAACCGCCTATGTGACAGCAACGCGCTATAAGAATGATGATTATGCCCCTTATGTCTTCCGAACCCGCGATTATGGTCAAAGCTGGACAGCCATCACGAACGGGATTGAGGCGGATCATTTCTGCCGCGCTATCCGCGAAGACCCGCATCGGGCGGGCCTGCTCTATCTTGGGACTGAATTCGGCTTGTATGTCTCTTTCAATGATGGTGATATTTGGGAGCGCTTCCAGTTGAACCTGCCGATTAGTCCGATTTACGACCTGAAAATCAAGGATGCCGATTTGGTTGTCGCCACGCACGGACGCTCATTCTGGATTTTGGATGACTTGACTGCGCTGCATCAATACAGCGATGAAATTGCCGAGCAAGCGGCGCATCTCCTGGCGCCGCGTCAGGTGGAACGCCGCCTGCCCAAAGTTTTTGAAGGTATGTTTGAGGGTGGCGAGGGAAAACAGTATATGAGCACCTTGGGTGTGGTTGCCGCCTATCTCATTGAAGCGACGCCAGAGCATGGCCGCAAGCTGAACTTTCTTGACAGTGGCACGAACCCGCCCAAGGGCGCTGTCATCACCTATTTTCTGCGCGAAAAGCCGACGGAGACCATTACATTGAGCATTGACGAGGCTGATGGCGGGGAAATCAAGACCTTCAAGAGCATCCATGCCGATGAGGAAGAGAAAGCTGCCGATGCCAAGGATGAAGACAAACCGAAAGAACTGCGGATTCCGTCTCGTGCTGGCTGGAATCGCTTTGTTTGGGATTTGCGCTATCCCGATGCGCATCAGGTCATCCCGCATAACGACAGTCAGCAGGGTTTTATCAAGGGGCCTCACGCCGCGCCAGGGACCTATCAGCTTCGGCTGACCGTTGGCGATGAGGTGCTGCGGGAGCGCTTCGAGATTGTGAAAGAAGCCGGGGTGACAGCGAGTGATGAGGATTTGCAGGCGCAGTTTGCGCTGTTGATGACCATCCGAGACAAAGTTTCGGCGACCCATAAAACCATCAACCAGATGCGCGACCTTCGCGCCCAACTCAAGGGCTGGCAGGAGCGCATCGCCGGCCTTGAATCGGCCGAGGGCATCATTGAGGCTGCCAAAGCGCTGGAAAAACAAGTGCTGGAAGTGGAAAAGGAGTTGATGATACCGGATACCCGCCCTGGCTGGCTTGACAATGTGAATCATGGTGACCGCCTGGCAGCGCAACTCACCAACCTGACCTTCAATGTTGCGCTGGGCGATTACAAGCCGACCGATTATGAGTTCGCTGCTTATGAGGAAATCACGGGGGACATTGACGGCGTTGTCGGGCGGTTCAATGACATCGTAGAGGGCAATCTGGCGGAGTTCAATACCATGCTGGGCAATGCCGGCTTTGGCAAAGTCGTTCTCAAAATCGAATAAGCCCGCTCAGCGGGAGCGGAAAGGACGCTGGTGCTCACACAGAATAATGAGATGAGTTCGCTTCGCAGACGTTCATTGAACAAGTAACAAGAGATGCGCCGCTCGAAACACTTCCTCAATCTTATGCTGGCGGACTTCCTGGCGAGGTCTGCTTATCAGATGGGCAAGACGCCGCTTTTGCCCATCTTCGCCGCTACCCTGGGCGCTTCTGGCGCTTTCCTTGGCATCATCGTATCCGTCTCGACGATTACCGGCCTCTTCCTGAAACCCTTGTTCGGCATCTTGTCTGACCGTTGGGGGCGTCGGATTTGGCTGATTCTCGGCACTTGCTTTTTTGCCTTGATGCCCTTCCTCTATCCCCTCGTCACAAGTCCGGAGCATCTGCTGTTGATTCGCCTGGCGCATGGATTGGCCACCGCGATTTACGGGCCCGTGACGCTGGCTTATATCGCCGAGTTATCCCAGGGCAAACAGATTGCCGAAGCCATCGGCTGGTTCGAGATGGCACGCAGCGGCGGGTATATTGTGGGGCCGGCGCTGGCGGGCTGGCTGCTGCTATCGCTTGATGCAGTGTCAGTCTTTACGCTTATCGGCTTGATTAGCTGTCTGGTGTTTGTGCCGGTGTTGCAGCTGCCCGAAACCCGCCCGGCAGAACAGCGCAAGCTCAAGCCCATGTTTCAGCATATCAAAAACGCCATTCGGGAGGGCAGCCAAATCCCTGCCATCTGGCTGACGGGTTCGCTGGAAGCCATTACCTTTATTGCGCTGTACACATTGAAGGCATTCCTGCCGATTTATGCGCTGGAGGCCGGGGTGAGTGTGGTGCTGGTGGGTTTGTACTTCAGCTTGCATGAAGCCGTGCATGTTCTGGTCAAACCGCTCTGTGGGCGGCTGGGGGACCGATGGGGCTATTTGCCTGCCATCACGCTTGGCATGTTAATCCTGGCAGCCAGTTTGCCACTGGTTATCCTGCTGAATAGTGGCTTGTTGTTTTTAGTGCCGGCGGTGATGATGGGCTTGGCGCAGGCGCTTATCTTCCCGGCAGCAATCGCGCTGGTTTCCAACCGCATCCGCCCGGAAAATCTGGGGACGGGCATGGGCCTGATTGGCATGATGCAAAACTTCGGCAAGGTCGCTGGGCCTGTCTTGGGCGGGCTGGCGATTCAAACTTTCGGTTATGAACCCGCGCTCTTGCTCTTGAGTGTCATGTTAATCATCGGCATGTTCATCATCTGGCAGGTCTTCGCGCCGCGCCCGAAATTCGAGGGTAGTGCCACTTCGCTTTAAGTTTTTTTCACCACAAAGACACGAAGGACACAGAGGATCGTTCAAAATCGGAGTGTTTAACTGTTACCTTATACACACCCTATACTGATTAAAGAATCAGTTCTATTGTATGTAGTCACCGCTTGTTAAAAGGCTGGATGTCACTGCCCTCCCCGCCTCTGTGGTAAAAAATCAAAGCGCCGCCATCAAAATCCCCTTGAGTTCAGCCGCGCTCAACGGAATCGGATTGCCTTTCATGCTGCTTGAGCGGCTTGATTGTTCAACAATGGCATCAAAATCGGCCGGCTGAATGCCATAGCTGCCGAGCCTGGGAATCCTGAAGAGTTGGCTGGTTTCCTCAATCCAGTCGAGGGCGGCGCTGGCATTCGCTGACGGGTCGTCCAGGATGAGGCTGGCGATAACATCAAAGCGCGTCAACACCGGATGATGCGGCTGACGTTCTTGCAAGGCGAGGATATTGGCTTGGATGACATGCGGCAGCAAGGCAGCGCAAATAGCACCGTGTGGCGCGGCGTACATCCCACCCAGAACCCCCGCAAAACCGTGAACAGCCCCCAGCTTGGCATTGGCTAGTGCCAAGCCGCCCATCAAGCTGGCAAAGGCCATATCTTCCCGCGCAGCCAAATCCTCTGGCGCGGCATAAACACGGCGCAGGGAGCGACCGATTCGCCGCAAGCCTGCAACGCAGAAGGCATCCGTGAGTGGATTGGCGAGGCAAGAAACATAAGGTTCGAGCAGCTGGGTCAAGGCATCCATGCCGGTGCTGGCAGTCACCGCTGGTGGCATGGAACAGGTCAGTGTCGGGTCAAGCAAGGCAATATCCGCCAACATGCGGTTATCGCGCAGGCTCACTTTCAGGCGATGCTGCGGCGAGGCAAGCACAGCGTTTTTGGTCACTTCGGCGCCAGTGCCAGCAGTGGTCGGCACGGCGATAAAGGGGATGGGCGCTTGCCGCAGTTTTTGACCTTTGCCGATGACCTCAAGATAATCGAGAACCTCGCCTTCGTTCGGGATGAGCGCGGCGATTGCCTTGCCGCTGTCCAAAACACTGCCACCGCCGATGCCAATCACAAGGTCGCAGCCAGCAGACAAAGCCAGCGCTTTCGCTCGATTGACAACATCAATGGTGGGTTCGCCAACAACTGGATAAAGCGTATGCTGAAGTCCGGCATTCCGCAGCGATTGGATGCAGCCGCCAAGGCGCCGCGGCTGGCTGCCAGTGACCACAAGCGCGTGCCTGCCCTTGTCCCCCGCGAGTTGTGCCAGTTGGCTGACGCTGCCGCTGGCAAAAATAATCCGTGCTGCGGTAGCAAATTCAAAGCCCATGCCCTTTGTTTCCCTTCGTTGGTTATCCATGATTGTCATTGCAAGACCTATCGCTATAATGGGATTATGTCGAAAAATCAGGAGAATTGCGAATGTTGGAACGTCAATCTGTAATGACAGATGAGGTGCTGGCAGGGCGGGCGCTGGTTGCCTATGTGGGTCGGATGCTGTTTGACCGTCATCTGACCGATGCCTGCGGCGGCAATATCAGCTTGCGTGTTGGCGATGTCTATTGCATGTCGCCCACCCTTGCCGGGCATCTGCGTCAATGGCAGCTGGAAGCCGAGGATGTGCTGGTCGTCAGCAGGGAGCGGGAAATTTTGCAGGGGGATGGCAAATTGACCCGCGAAACCGCCGTTCACTTTGGTTTGCATGAAAATTATGGCGAGTATGGACGGGCGGTCATCCACTGCCATCCGCGCAATCTGATGGTCTTCGCCTGCACCAATACCGCGATGCCCCCGGTGATGGAAGCAACGCGCAAATTCGGGGTCACGCCAACCATCGACTATGCCCCGGCGCATAGCCCCAAGCTGGGTGAGCGCATTGTCGCCACCATGAAAGGGCGCGAAGCCCGCATCGCCAACCATGCGGCGGGGACGATTGCGCCCTGGCACGGCTTGTTTTTAATCGGCAAACATCTGGAAGCCGCCTTAGATGCGGTCGAACGACTCGATACCAACGCCTATGTGATGATGATGTCAGGGCATTTGGGCGCCAGTACGATGCTGCGCCAGGAACGCGCTCAAATGGAAGCGGCAATCGCCAGCTTCAGCGAAGACTAATCCCCCATGATTGTATCGCTGACACCCAACACCACCCTCGATTTAACGGTCTTCATCCCCAAGTTCGTGGCGAATACCACCATTCGCGCCACCCGAACCTATCATAGTATGGGCGGCAAGCCGACAGATGCCGCCTGGATATTGGGACGGATGGGAGTCGGCAGCCTGGCGCTGGGTTTATCGGCCGGCGCGGTTGGCGAAAAAGTCAAATCCATGCTGGAAGACTTTGGCGTCGAAACCGATTTTGTCGCCGTGGATGGTGAAACTCGCATCAATACGGTGATTATGGACGAGGCAACAGGCGAACATACCACCATCACGACGGCATCCATGTCGGTTGCGGACGTGCATCTGGACACGCTGCGCGGGCGTTATATCCAAGCGCTGACATCAGCGTCAGTGGTGATTACTGGCGGGTCACTGCCGCCCGGAATGTCGCCAGAGTATTATGCCGAGGCGATTCAGTTGGCACAGGCGCAGCAGGTGCCGGTCATCTTTGATGCCGCGCAGCCGAATTTGGAGGCGGGTTTGACCGCCAGACCCACGTATATCAAACCGAA
This sequence comes from Aggregatilineales bacterium, assembly GCA_965214515.1. Classification (GTDB taxonomy): domain Bacteria; phylum Chloroflexota; class Anaerolineae; order Aggregatilineales; family Phototrophicaceae; genus UBA6055. Next base: position 335,350 of record OZ243955.1, on the reverse strand, counting down.
TCGACATGAGTTGACAGTTTTGGTCGGTCGGGAGCTGCCGACTATCGAAGCGGTTTATTCTGCCGGGCAAGCGATATTCAATCGCTATGGCACGCAGCCGATAATCACACTGGGGGCAGACGGCGCGCTGGCGATTCTGAAAGACCGCAACTATCGCATCCCGGCAATTCCAGTTGAGGTAAGCAGTCCAGCCGGGGCAGGCGATGCCGTGCTGGCAGGTTTGGCACATGCGATTCATCATGGCAATAGGATTGAGGCTGGCTTGCGTCTGGGGATAGCGGCGGCAACGGCAGTCTGCCTGCAACCGGGAACAGCCGCTTATGATGTGGCAGCTATGCAAGGCTTTTTGCCGCAAGTTGAACTGATTCCCTATCCTTGAGATAGCAGACAGGATCCACGCGACCATCAATATCAAGATACAAATAGTCGCGGATCGGATTACTCACTATTTACAGCTTCGATCTGAGCTTTGTTTATATCGGCTCGGATACCTTGCAATCGTTTATAGCGCCCCGTCAGCAAATCGTAAGTTACTATGGTAACGACAGCGACAGCATATAGAAAAATAATGAATGCCATAACCCTAAAGCTGTTGCGGCTTACACAAACAGCGGCTCCATCTGCCATTGGGCGACCATGGCACCCATGACCTCATCTGGCGTGCGTTCGGTGAAGCGCTGCGCAGCATCGAGGACTTTCGGCAGTAAAGCAATATCGCCAACCGTATTGAGAAAGACATCCTCATTGCCCAAGACCCAATGAACCGCCTTGTCGATGCTTGTCTGGTCCGTCAGGGGTTCATACCAGGTGGCATGGCTGCGGTGTTGGGCGGGATAGGGACGACGCGTGATGGATTTGATGGTCTGGATGGCGCGGTTATGTTCCTTGCACATCCGTACCACCTCTTCAAAGCCAGCGCGATAGGTCTCGTTTTGCATCATCAGATAATTATAGGGCAAGAGTACCGAATCAAAATCAAAATGATGGAGGCTTTGCTGGTGCATCCGCGCGATGGCAACATCATGGCCGGTAACGCCAATATATTTGACCAAACCCTGTTCCCGCGCTTCCTGCACATACCTCAAGACACCATCGGCGCTCATCGCCACTTCCCATTCCTCTTCACCAACCAGGTAATGCAGCTGAATCAGGTCAACATCACTGACCCGCAAACGCTCCAGTGAGCGCTCGAATTCTGCTTTTGCCTTGTCATAGCTGCGTTCGCCAGTTTTGGTGGCCAGGAAAAAATCCTGGCGATGCTTTTCCATCCAGGGACCCAAACGCAATTCCGATTCGCCATAGCTGGCGGCGGTGTCAATGTGGTTGATGCCATGTTCAATGAGAAGCTCCATCGTCTGGTCGGCTTCGTCTTGGGTGACATTGCTGAAGGCTGCGGCGCCAAACAGCAAACGGGTGCTCAAATGTCCGGTGCGTCCAAATGCTTTTTTTGCGATTGCCATCATATCTCCAAAACAATTAACTGACTGCGTTCACAATCCCATTATAACGCAGGGCTGGCTGGCTTTGAATTGGTATTTGTGCAACCTCTAGGCAAATATCTCCTTAAAGCTGGCGACAGATGCGCGGAAGCCATCTTCAAAACTGCCGCCAAGGGGACGATAAACCGACTCCAGCGAGATAGCCCCCTGATAACCATCGGCGCGAAGTGCCTGGGCAATGTTTGCCAGATAAGGGGACATGTCGCCATGATTCAGAGGTCTGCATGTCACCCTTGCCTTGTCGATATCGACAAGGGCATCCTTGATATGGATATGCCCCAGATAGCCGCCGCGCAGCGCCTCATAGGCATCGGGAAAGGCGACTTCGGCACAGTAGAGGCTGTTTGCCGGATCCCAAAGGACTTTCAACCAATTGGTTCCCAGTTCATCAATCAGCTTGCGTGCCAGATAGGCGGATGTAATCATGGCATTGTTGCCGGTCTCGACCACTAATGTGATGTCGGCATCTTCGGCAATGCAAAGTATCGGCGCCATTAACCGCAGCAGCTTATCCCAGGCGCCGTCAGCGACGACCCATTGTTCGGCGCCATGGCTGCCGAACAAAATCATTTCCTTGCGGAAGCTCATAATGCGCACCAAAGGGCAGTCGAGCGCCTTGGCCATGACAATACAGCGCTTCAGAGCAGCAATATGTTCCAAATAGACCGGCGCATCTGTACTCACACTGTCCAATAACATCCCAGCAAACAGATGCCGCGAAATACATGAGACATGGACCCCATGCGCTTTGACCAAGCGCTGAACCCGATCCATTTGCGCGTCATCCAAATCGCCAACTTCCTTGTCCCAAAGGAATTGCAATTCTGCCCAGGTCAAATCAAATTCATTCATCACACTCAGCGCATGTTCAAATTCCCGGCTGATACCGTCCGTAATCACACCCAGTTTCGCCATTTCCCTGTCCTCGTTTCTTTGGTTCACCAAGTGACCTCTGTATTGGAAATCTGCTCCAGGAACTTCACAATCGCCCAGTTATCTTCTTCAGGAAAGAGCGATATGCCTGCCTGAAACAACTCATACGCGGTGCTGGTGGCAAAGAGCGACATCCCGTTCTCATGCGCCATTGCCATCGTAATCCCAAGGTCTTTATACATCGTGCCAATATGACTGCCAGTATCCTTGAACTGCCGTTCCATAATCAGTTTGGCGCAGTTCTTGAAGAAAGGCGTATTGCCGATGTGGGTGCTGGCAAAGACCTCGTAAAGGATTTCCCCTTTTATGCCAGCCTTGGCACCGAGCGCCAGAGACTCGAAAATGCCCACGAAGGTTACACCAATAAATGCCTGAAGCGATGCCTTCACCGTTTGCCCCATGCCAACCGATTCGCCTACATGGAAGATTTGCCCGCCAACCGCATCCAGAACATCACGATTGGCATCAAAAACCGCCGGGCTTGCCGCGACCATCATTGTCAGGCTGCCATTATCAGCGCCAGCTTTGCCGCCACTCACCGGGCTGTCCATCAGATTGATGTTTCTGCCGGCAACCGCTGCCGCAAGCTCGCGCATTTCAGCCGGTTCAATCGTGGCAGTCACGATGACAGTCGCGCCCGGTCGCAGGGAGTGCATCAGCCCTTCGTCCCCAGCAACCACCTCAAGCACTTGCTTGCCATTCAAAACCATCACCATGACAAGCTCAGCCACTTCTGCCAGGTCGCTCAAGCTATCGGCAGGCCTGCCGCCCAGTTGTGCCAGGATTTCAACTTGCTCCGCTCGCAAATCGAAGCCAGTCACAGGAAAACCGGCCTGTATCAGGTTTTTTGCCATCCCCATGCCCATGTTGCCCAGACCAACCACGCCAACATGCTTCATTATCAATCTCTTTCTATGTGTACAAAATAAAAGTCATTTCTTTGTGCAGCCACAAAACGGGGACAGGCAGCTGCCTATCCCGCTTGTGATTTTAATGACTGCCACGGCAAATCAGGAGCCAGCGAGGAATTTAACGCCTTGCAGCACACCCTGCTTCTGCTCATATTCGGTATCATCATAATAATGATCTTCCAATTCAATGCTGATGCAGCCAGCATAGCCATTGTCGCGCAGGATGTTGAGGATTATCTTCCAATCGGAAACCCCATGACCAGGGATCGTGTAACGCCAGTTCATGCCACCATATTTGTAGGCAGGCGCGAAGGTTGCCGGTTGCAGATTGCCATATTGGTACAGATTCTCGTCGATAATCATGCAGTCTTTGCCATGCACATGAAAGACATGCCCAATAAACTCCTTCAGGAAGCGAATCGGGTCAATATCCATCCGAACCAAATGCGACGGGTCATAATTGACACCCATATTGGCTGAACCCACTTGTTCAATGAAGGCACGATAAGTTTCGGGGGTACAGACCAACGAGCCAGGTCCCGGCCAGCCTTCAATCACCAGATAGGCATCATTTTCTTCGAAGGTTGAGCGCAGTTCGCCATAGCTCTCGACCATATAGCCGAAGTTCTCGGCACGTTCGCGCGATGGGTCTTCGGGAATCATGCAAATGAAGAAGGTTTGGACACCGACAGCAGCGCAGGTTCTAATATAATCGGCATTTTTGGCAACTGCCGCGCGGCGTTTGCCCGCATCGGGCGACATCATCTCGCCCCAGACAGTTAAATCAGCCGTGCCGACCCGCAAACCGGCATCTATGACCGGCTTGGCAGTCGTGTCGCTGTCCGTTCCGAGGTCAATAACCTCCAGCGCATTTTCCTGCGCCCACGCAATCATGCCGTCGAGGTCTTGTTCCCAGCCAAAGTTGCGCCGCCGCCATCCGAGCGGGAAATTGCCTGTTGCTGTTTTCATTAAATATCTCCTTATTTGTGATAACAATGACTCTGTTTCAGGTGGTTAAAGTTGGCACTGGCTGACCATCTTTGCTGGCAGATTCGACAATGGCGTCCCAGAGCTTCGCCATCCGCAAGCCGACTTCGGGCGGACAGGGATTTTCAATCTCCCCGCTGCGCACCTGTGTGAACTGCTCCCAGGCGCCGCGCATCTTCGGCAAGTTGGTTTCGATATAATCTTTGTCACCGGCACGCTGGATAGACAGACGTTCACCATAAATACCCGTATGGATAGCGCCTTCGCTCAGGCTGACATAAATTTGGGAATGCAAGCCGGGAATGGAATCGCCACAGCCATTGATGGTCACCAAGGCCCCCGATTCCAAACGTCCCATCACCACGCCGTTGATGTCAACTGCCGTGCCGCGGTTGTCCGTCCAGGCAGCAACTGTCTGAAAGTCTTCGCCAACCAGCGTGCAAACCGTATTCAGCATGTGAGCGCCAGTATCAAAAAGGAAGCCGCCGCCAGCGATTTCTGGAACTTGCCGCCAAGTACCGACGGTGCCGCTCTTCCAGCCTTGCCAGACCATACCGGTCACATTCAGAAGCTCACCGAGTTCGCCAGAGGCGATGAGGCGAGCGGCTTCGCGCACTTGCGGCGACAAACCGCCCTGAAAGGCCACCACCAGCAAGCTGCCGGTGCGGTCACGGGTTTCGATGAGGCTCAACGCTTCTTGTGCATTCATCACCATCGGTTTTTCCAGCAAAACATCCAAACCGGCCTCGAGGCACATTTTAGCCTGGTCGTGATGGAGAGCGTGAGGCGTGACGATAAATACAGCTTCGAGTTCGGCGCTGTACTGTTCAAGCAATTTGGCAAGCTCGGGTTCGTTGGGCGGCGGTGCAGCGCCCAGTTCATCGAGTCTTTGGACTGTCAGTTCATAGTTGTTGGAAGATGGCTCGCAGATGACGCTTATCTCGGCCCCTTTTTCAATCATCAGGGGCAGATGATGACGCGCCATACCGCCAGCGCCAATTAACGCGATTTTTGTAGACATAGCAACTCTCAATCAGAAATAAGAAATAAAGTTTTCACTGCGGGTCATTGTATCAATTATGCTGCGATTCGACTATGATTTGATGCCCCGATTTTCAGATTGGTGCGCTGCTCCGCGCTTGTTTGACAAGCAGCTTCAAATCTATTAAACTCCCTTTCATATTATTTATTTCAAGTCTGCTGGCAAACAAATCTTATGGACAAATTGATTATCACGACGGCACTGACCGGTGCCATCACCGTACCGACGCAATCCCCGTACCTACCCTTGACACCCGATGAAATCGCCAATGACGCTCACGCCTGTGCCGCGGCGGGCGCGGCAGCCGTCCATATCCACGGGCGCAATCCGCAAACGGCCCGCCCGGATTCTGACCCGGAGTTGTTTCGGGAAATCGCTGGCAAAATCAAAGCCCAGAGCAACCTGATTGTCAATATCACAACCGGCGGCGGCATGACCATGACGCCTCAAGAGCGCCTGCGCCCGATTCCCCTGCTCCGTCCCGAAGTCGCGTCTTTTAATCTGGGGTCGATAAACTTTTCGGTGCATAAAGTCGCAGAGAGATTCCGCGATGAAGATTGGCGCTTTGATTGGGAAAAGGATTTTTTGGAAAATTCAATTAACCACATCTTCCCCAATACCTTTGGCAGCATGACTGTTTTTGCCAAGACGATGGCGGAACACGACACGGTGCCCGAATTTGAGGCTTATGACCTGGGGCATCTGCACAATCTGAAATTTTTGGAGCGGGAAGGCCTGGTGAAGCCGCCCTACTGGATTCAATTTGTGTTGGGCGTCCTGGGCGGGTTGGGCGCATCGGCGCGTTCGCTGGTCAACATGATTGATACCGCCAATGACCTTTTTGGCAAAGACAATTATCAGTGGTCGGTGATTGGCGTCGGCCGCCATGCCTTTTCGATGGCGGCGCTGGCAATCACTATGGGCGGGCATGTCCGTGTTGGGCTGGAGGACAATGTGTATCTCAGCCGTCATGTCTTCGCCACCAATGCCCAACTGGTCGAAAAAGCGGTGCGGCTGGCCAAGGAATTGGGCCGCCCGATAGCGACTTCGGATGAAGCGCGTCAAATGCTGGGGCTGAAGGGACTGGACAAGGTGGGGTTCTAGTTGGCAGGCAATGACAAAAAATGTCCTTGCTCTGTGCGATGGCCGTATGATAGACTGTATCTACAATGTATCTACACATGGAGAATAAACCATGCTCACCAAGATCACCAAGGTTAAGAAGTGGGGTAACAGCTACGCGATACGGATTCCAAAGGCACTGGCAGAAGAAACCGGGCTGGACTTCGACAAAGAAGTGAAACTTATAGCTATCAACGGGCGGCTTCATATTGTTTCAGTGCATGAGTTCCACTATACGCTTGAGGAATTGGTTGCTAGCATTACTCCAGAAAATCGGCACGAAGAATGGGATATTGGGCCACCTGTAGGCAATGAGGTTTGGTAGTGTCCTATATTCCAGACCGCGGGGATGTAGTCTGGACAGATTTCGATCCGCAAGCGGGACACGAGCAAGCCGGTTTCCGTCCTGCTCTCGTTCTATCGCGCAAACTGTTTAACGATCGTGCGGGATTGGCTTTCTGCTGTCCTATAACAGGTCGCCAAAAGGGCTATCCGTTTGAAGTTCCACTGCCTGACAATTCTGACGTATATGGTGTTGTGCTGGTAGACCATCTAAAGAGCATTGATTGGCGAGTTCGCAAAGTCGAATTCATAGCCAAAGCTCCTGATTTGGTTCTCGTTGATGTACTGACAAAACTCCACACGCTGATATACTAAAGAACCATCAAGAACTGGACTGTTCAATCCATAAAATGGAGGTAAGCATGTTTGACTGGTCGTATGAGGAATTGCCAAAGCCAACAACAGACACAAAGACAGCGAAATCCAACATTGACGAGTTTGGTTACTGTTTGCTCGCAGAGGTCATGCCCGCTGAGCAGGTTGCCGCCGCCAGAGAACGCCTTCAAGAGCAGGCGGCGGCGGAATTGCAGGCTGGATATGCCTTTGAAGACGGCGGCGCCAAACAGCAATGGGGGGCTTTCACCGATGAGGAAGGCAGAATCAAACGAGATGCTTTTTCGGCAAAGGCGGGGGGCATCAACCAGCGCGTGTGGATGCTGGTGAACAAGGGCAAGGTCTTCCGCGATATGCTCTCACAGCCGACCATGCGGGCGGTTGTCGGTCATGTGCTAGGCAAGGATTATCTGCTTTCCAGCTATGGCGCTAATATCGCCAAGCCCGGCGGCATTGCCATGAATCTGCACACCGACCAATGGTGGATGCCCGAACCGATTCATCGCAAACCCTCCCCAGTCCCAGCCGGTTCATTAACCCGCGAGCTATCCAACCGCGAGGATGAGCATCCAGCGCTGATTGCGCCGCCAGTGGTGGTCAATGTGATGTGGATGCTGAATGACTTCACCGAAGCCAATGGCGCGACCCGTCTGGTGCCGCGCAGCCACCTCTGTGGCCGCCGACCGGACAAGGAACGCGACAGGGATGTCGTCAGCATCGCGGCTGAAGGGGTGGCGGGGACAGCCATGCTCTTCGACGGTCGTATCTGGCACGGCACCGGTGCCAATGTGAGCAACGAGAATCGGCTGGGCATACTGTCCACCTTTGTCGCGCCACAGTTCCGCACGCAGGTGAATTTTACTATGGCGACCGCGCCCGAAGTGGTGGCGGAAGCGGACGAGGACTTGCTGGCGCTGCTGGGCTTCAAAATCTGGAATGCCTATGGGCGCATCGAAAGCCCCGTAGCCGAGTTTATCCAGCAGGGAGAGACTTCCCTGGGCGAGATGACCCCCTCATAATCGAGCAATTTGGACAGCATTGGAGAAGACATGACACAGCCGCCAGACAAGTTAGACCAAATCCATATCGGCAAAGTCGGTGCGGCGCCGGTGGCTGCGCCAGGCTGGACAGCCAAACCCAGCTCGCAAGTGAAGCTGGTCGATTGTGATGTCCATCATAATTTTCGTGAGCCAGAAGAGCTGCTGCCCTATTTGTCGAAGTTCTATCAGGAACATCTGCTTGACCAGGGGCTTCATCTTCCGGGCGCGGGTTACGCCAATACCCCCTATCGGCGGACACGCCCCGACCTCAAAGACCCGCAGCTGCAAGAGCGCGACTTCAATTTCTCATTGGAATTTACCCAAAAAGAACTGCTTGACCGCTGGAACATCGATTTTGCATTGCTGACAGGCCCGCCCCCGTTTTATGGCTATACCGGTTTGCCCGACCCCGATTGGGCTGCCGCGCTTTGTACTGCCTTCAACGACTGGACGATTGAACACTGGCTGGAAAAGGATGCGCGGATTGTCAATGCCATCCTGGTTGCGCCCAATGACCCGGCGCAAGCGGTCAGGGAGATTCATCGTCTGGCAGGTCGCAAAGATACGGCGGCGGTGCTGGTGCCGATGGAAACTGCCCTGCCCTTTGGCAATCGCTTCTACCATCCTATTTGGGAAGCCTGCGCCCAGCATGATTTGCCAGTCGTCTCGCATGTGGGGGGTGGCAGCGGCGCAGCCAGAACGACGCCCACGCCGGTGGGCTTTCCGACTTATTATATGGAAGCGCGGATGACACGGCCGCAAATTGCCAGCGCTCATGCCGCCTCGCTGATTTGCGAAGGCGTGTTTGAAAAATTCCCCACTTTGAAGTTTGCGCTTATCGAGGTTCAGCAGCTATGGGCGGTTGCGCTGATGTGGCACATGGACACGGACTGGAAGGCGATTGGCGACCAAACCCCCTGGCTGAAGCGGCGCCCCAGCGAATACTTCCGTGACCATATCCGAGTCGGGTCGCAGCCCATGCACGAACCCGAAAAGCCCGAACAAATCCATCAAATGCTGGAGATGCTCCATGCCGATGAGACCCTCATCTTCTGTACCGATTTCCCGCATTTTGATTGGAATGACCCGGTGACGGTTTTACCCAGGCTGTCAGACCACATGCGCCAGCGCATCTTCGCTGATAATGCGCTCGAACTGCTGCGGATAGACACGGCATGACCGCGATTGTTGTCGGCAAAGTCAGCGAAATCCCGGTCGGCGGGCGCAAAATGATTGTGCCTTTTCGGGGACGGGCCGGCATCGGGATTTTCAATGTTAAGGGTTCGTTCTACGCGCTCCGAAACATTTGCCCGCATCGGCTGGGTCCCCTGTGTACTGGGGAAATCGGCGGGAAAAGCCGCTCGCCCGCGCCGCCTTCCGCTGCCGATGCTTTCATCTCGGTTGAACGTGAGGGCGAAATCCTGCGCTGTCCCTGGCACGCCTGGCCCTTCGACATCATCACCGGTCAATGCCTCGTCAATCCCGCCATTCGGGTCAAGACTTACCCCATATTCGTTGACGGGGACGACCTGATGGTCGATATCGAGGTCAAGGATTTTGTCAGCGAGGGCTAGCCCCCAGCGCATCACCGGGCTGCCGACCGACTTGATTGCGGCTTGCCACTGTTTCCGATAAAATATCTTTGCAGGCTTATTCTCGTTTTGTTTATGTTATATGTTAAAGGAGCGATTTTTATGAACCACTTTCAACGTGGGCTTGGATTGATTGCCGTGCTTGTCTTGCTGCTGGGTGTCTTTGTCACCGCAGCACAAGACGAAAAAGTGCTGGTCATCGGCCATGCCGAAACTACCGATTCACTGGATCCAGCGAATGGCTTTACCCATAGCACCAGCATCGTCAACCAAGCCACTTACAGCCGCTTGGTCACCTTCCCTGATGAGGATGCCAGCGAAATTCTGCCGTCCTTAGCCGCAAGCTGGGAAATCTCCGACGATGGACGCACCTATACCTTCACGCTCGATGAGAATGCCGTCTTCTCGAATGGCGATGATGTGAACAGCGATGATGTCGTGTTCAGCGTTCAGCGCCTTCAGCATGTCAATGGCAATCCCTCCTTCCTCGCCGACCACATCGTCGAGGTGACAGCGCATGATGACGACACCGTCTCGATGACCCTGGAAAATGCCCGCCCCTCGTTCCTGTCCGAATTGACCAGCTATGCCTTCAGCATCACCAACGCGGATGTGGTGCGTGCGAATGGCGGCACGGATGCGATGGATGCGATGGAAACCGACACTGCCGAAGATTACCTCAACGGCAGTTCCGCTGGTTCGGGTCCTTATATTCTGGAGTTATGGGAGCCACAGGTACGCGCCGAATTGGTGCGCAACGAGAATTACTGGGGCGAGCAGCCGTACTTCGACCGTGTGATTATCATCAATATATCGGAAGCCGCCACCCAGAAAGCAGCTTTGGAAAGCGGTGACATTCACTTGGCAACGGATTTGAGCGTCGACCAAATCGCAGGCCTGGAGGGCAACGATGCCATCGAGATTTACCGCGGCATCAGCGCCGTTACCCATTTTGTCATTATGAATCAGGATGAGTCCCTCAGCGGCCCCTTCAGCAATCCTATGGTGCAGCTGGCGGTTCGGTATGCGCTGGATTATGAAGGCTACAAAACACTCTGGGGTGGCGTCACGCCGGGGAGCAATATGTGGACAGGTCTGTACACTGCCTTTGGCGAAGACCGCGCCTTCAGCCGTGACCTCGACAAAGCGCGTGAGTTGCTGGCGGAAGCCGGTTATGCCGATGGGCTGGATATGACACTGGAATATCCCGACATCACTTTTGGCGGTGTCCACTTTGCCACCAACGCCCAGAAGATTCAGGCTGACCTGGCGGAAGTTGGCATCAATGTTACGCTGGCGCCGGGCGAGATGCAGATTGCGCTGGAACGCTATCGCAGTGGCGAACACGGCATCGGCTACTGGCTGTGGGGCCCCGACCTGCTTGACCCCCTGGACTTCTTGAGCTTCCTGCCCGGCGGCAAGGTGGCAACCGAGCGCAACAACTGGCAGCTTGAAGATGTTCCCCAAGAGATTCAGGACCTGATTGCCGCCGCAAAAAGCACCAGTGATGCCGCCCAACGTCTTGAAATTTTCACCGCCTTGCAAGAGTTCAATCAGCAGAGCGGGCCCTTCGCGCCCTTCAACGTGCCCGATTTGCAAACGGCTTATCTGGCAAATATCGAAGGCTATATCTTCCATCCGCAATGGATATTGGACGTTGCGATTTTAAGCCGGGCTGAATAAGAGCCGCCGCTGTCATTCGTCAGAACGCCAGAGAGTTGGGATTCGTCCTAACTCTCTGTTTTTGTCTGCGGTTTTCGACTATCCTCTTAACTGTGGTACACTAAAGTTCATTCTTCTTTCAGCAGATTGCCTGTTGGTCTTATGAATCTCTTCCGCTATTTTGTTCGCCGTACATTTTTCGTCATGCCCCTTCTGCTTGGCATTACTCTTGTCACCTTTCTAACCGCCAACGCCGTGCCAGCCAACCCCATCAATGCCAACCTGCCGCCGAATGCCCTGAACAACGAAGAAATGGTCGAGGCCTTCCGCAAAAAGTGGGGACTGGATAAACCCTTGCACGAGCAATATCTTACCTATCTCGGCAACTTGCTGCGCGGGGATATGGGCGTTTCCATCAAGACGCGCAAGCCAGTCATCGAAGACATCAGCCGATTCTTGCCAGCGACCATCGAACTGGCAACGCTGGGCATTGTCTTTGGGATGACGCTGGGCGTGAGCATGGGATTGATTTCGGCAGTGTGGAAAGACAGCCTGCTGGATTATCTCGCGCGGGCGGTGGCCTTGATTGGCGTATCTTTCCCGGTTTTTTTATTGGCATTGATAGGCTTGACTCTGTTTTATGCGCAATGGAGAATCGCGCCCGGACCAGGCAGGCTCGACATCATCATGCGTCCTCCACCGACCGTGACCGGTCTTTTCACGATTGATGCCCTGCTCGATGGCGACTGGAAAACCTTCCGCAACGCCTTCTCCCATCTGATTTTGCCGGCCATGACCCTGGCGCTGTACATAAGTGGCGGTATTTCGCGCATTACCCGCTCGTCCCTGCTGGAGGTCTTAAATCAGGATTATATCCGCACCGCCCGTGCCAAGGGTTTCCGCGAACGTTATGTCATTCGTTTTCATGGTTTGCGCAATGCCTTGATTCCAGTTGTGACCATCATCGGTTTGTCCTATGGCAATATGTTGATCGGGTCAATTTTGATTGAGGCGATTTTCGCTTACCCCGGCATCGGTCTTTATATGTTCCGCGCCAGCACCTCACAAGATTTCCCGGCGATGATGGGTGTGAGTTTGCTGATTGCCTTTATTTGTGTTGGAGTGAATTTTGTCGTCGATATCCTCTATTACTTCCTCGACCCCAGAATACGGGTGGCATAACAAGCCCAAGGCAGCGCTTTATCACCTGAGCCGCAATCCACTGGTGGGCATCGGGATAATCATTTTGGTGATGTGGTTATTCATCGCGCTGAGTGCGCCGTTAATTTCTCCTTTTCATCCCTTGCAGCAAGACCTGGCGAACCGCTTGCAAGCCCCGAATGCAAACTATCTGATGGGGACAGATGAATTGGGACGCGATATATTCAGCCGTGTTTTGTGGGGCGCCCAAATCACCATCCCGGCCGGGCTGGCAGTGGTTACTTTCAGCAGCCTGTTGGGGACGGCTGTCGGTTCGATTGCGGGTTATGCGGGTGGGCTGGTTGACGAATTGCTAATGCGTCTGACCGAATTGTTCATGGCTTACCCGCCCATCATTCTGGCAATGGCAGTCACGGCGGCCTTGGGACCTGACCTCAGAAATGCGATTTTGGCGCTGGTGGTCGTCTGGTGGCCTAGCTATGCGCGGATGGTGCGCGGCTTGACGCTGGAAGTCAAGGCACAGGAATATGTCGAGGCGGCGCATAGCGTTGGCGCGAGCGGGATGTATATTTTGTTTCGCACGATTCTGCCCAACTGCATCGCCCCGGCTGTGATTCTGGCAACCCTGGACTTTGGCTACGCTATCATTGCCTTCGCCAGTTTGAGCTTTATTGGCTTGGGGCCAGAGCCATCCTCGCCTGAATGGGGGCGGATGGTGAGCATCGGCATTGATTTTTTCGACCAGTGGTGGATGTGGCTGTTCCCCGGCCTGGCGATTGCCAGCCTGGTGATGGCATTCAATTTTATCGGCGATGGCCTGCGCGATATTTTGGACCCGCGCCTGCGCGGAGAATAACGCCAGACTCACAGGACATCAGCATTTTTAGGGATGGTTTTGCGTGGCGACTGGCTTATAATCTTCGCATCACCTACCTTCACCAATCATTTCTTACAGGAGGAACACCCATGACACTGGATGAGAAAGCGAAAGCAATGGGCATTGACATTGAAGATTTCACCCCCTCGACAACCCTGGCGCCAGCAACCCGTATTGGCAATACGATTTATGTCTCGGGACATGTTTCGACCGGCTACACAGGCAAGCTCGGTGCTGATGTCGCGCTTGAAGACGGGCAGAAAGCCGCCCGCGTATGTGCCGTGCAGCTATTGCAAGCCGCCTATACTCTCACTGGCACATTGAATAGCCTGCGTCTGCGCAAATTGCTGGGCGCGGTCAACTCGGCGCCCAATTTCACCGACCAGCATTTAGTCATCAATGGCGCATCCGAGTTGTTCTGGGAATTATATGATGGTGAATTGCATGCCCGCAGCGCTCTCGGCTTTGCCTCTTTGCCGCTCGGTTTTGCGGTTGAAATCGAAGCCATTTTCGAGGTCATGGACTAGCGCAAGCGCGAGTTTATTATTAAGGAGAAAGGGTCTCGATTTTTGCGGGCAATGGTGTACAATGAGGTGCTTGCACTATCGAAACTCAAATAGCTGGCAGCTTTTGCACACCCAGTTACACAGAAAAGGGAGCTTCATTATGCCCGGTAAACGCAAAATCACAGGCACCAAGCCACTTTTCGGTCAGTCACGGAGCAAGGCATTTAATACCACCAAACGGCAGTTCAAACCGAACTTGCAAAACAAGCGCATTTATGTACCTGAACTTGACCGTTGGGTGCGCGTGAAAGTAACCGCCAAAGAAATCAAAACTATCGACAAAATTGGCTTGCTCGAATTTTTGAAGCGGCGTGACATTTCTCTGAAATCGCTGCTTTAATGCCCCCAAAACAATCTATAAACGGGCAGGGTCGGATGTCATTCGACCTTGTTTTATTAGGCTTTTTGCCAAATGCTGTCCGATGCTGAAAGTAGGAGATTGGCACAATATGAAGCAGCACCATAACTTTCTTATTGAACAGTTTCGGGATACAGAACCCGGCCGCGGACAGCGCAAACAGCGCTCCGAACATCTGGGCACCAGGCGCAAGTGGTACGGACTGACGAATGCCCAGCGCCGTCAAATCCTGCTGGATTTTATCGCCAGGCACAAGGATATGACTTATGATGCTTGGGTCGCCCTGATGGATGCGCTTTATCATGGGGAGTCTTATGAAGAACGCTGTGCGCCGCAAACACTGCTGGTCAAATTCCCGCAGTACCGCCGCCAGCTGCCCCTGAGCCAACTGGATAAATGGCTGGGCAACCTGGAAGGCTGGGCGGAGGTCGATAGCACCTGTCAGACTGTCTTCAGCGACAAGGACATGCTCACTGATTGGGATGCCTGGCAGGACTTTCTGAAATCGCTGGCAGGCGATGAGAACATCAACAAACGGCGAGCCTCCCTGGTGCTGTTGACAGCGCCCATCAGCAATTCCCCCGATACCCGCATCCTCAACCTGTCGCTGGTTCTCATTGACAGCCTCAAACACGAAAAGGACAAGCGGATTACCAAGGCGATTTCATGGCTGCTGCGCAAGGGCATCAGGCAGCATCGCCAAGCGATTGAAGCCTACCTGGATTCAAATGCAGCGACTTTGCCCGCCATCGCCCAGCGCGAAACCCGCAAGAAATTGCTAACCGGCAAAAAATAAGCCGCGATATACTCGGCACATAACTATCTCTCGGGTTCATTTGCTTTCAAATATATGCGATTGCATTGCGAAGAAAGTCCTCACCATTCTTGAACCTGCCCAATCCTGTGTTGCAGCTATCGCAAAGGTAGCCCCGCCTTATGGTCGTGGTCGATGACCACTTTGACATTCACTCCCACGATTCCCATCTTACGGCAAATTGGGCACCTCCATAGAGAGCCTTTAGGGGGTTTCTGCCGCTCGGCTTCCTTTTAGACTTTCCTATGGGGCTAGGCAATTTTCCACCTCTACAGGCAATCCACACTGACTTAGCCGCTCGCGGGCTATTTCTATGTAGTCGGCTGAAATGTCGATCCCTGTGAAATGGCGATTGTTTAACAAAGCCATTTTACCCGTTGTCCCAGAGCCACACATGGGGTCTAGCACCCTATCGCCAGGATTGCTCCACGAAAGGATATGGTCTTGTGCCAGCTTTTCGGGGAAGACAGCTGGATGTTGAAAGGCGATTTTGTCGGATGTTGTACCGCCCAAGCCAACCGCATACGACCAGATATTAGTTCGGGTCTTTTCCTTGTTAAGTCTACCCAGCTTCTTTTTGTTAATTCCGTCCGGCAGCTTGTTATGCGTCAACATCTCATAACCATGGCGCTGTGTCTTTTCCTTAAGGGGATTGAATGTGGTCGGCTTTCCCTTTGACAGGACGAACATCATCTCATAAGCGTTGGTATAAGCATTGCTTCGCGTGAAGGGCGTGTTTTTCTTCTGATATATCATCACATCATGGACGCTAAATCCAATCTCCTGGAAATAAATTGCCTGACGAAAGGAGGTGAGGCTGCGCCCGCCCTTAATCTTGTCGCCGATTACCCATACGACCACACCGCCAGCAGCAGTTACCCGAAAGAGTTCTCTGGCAATTTCTTCAAAAGGGAAAACATAGCCGTTATAATTCCTCAGCCCGTCATAAGGTGGCGAGGTCACTGTCAACTGAATGCTCTCTTCTTCCCATCCACGCATAATATCGACGCAGTTGCCAACAATCAGCCTCGCAACCCTGTCTTCATTATCCTCAATGATTGGCATTTTCATCTGTTTCATTATGTAACCTTCATTTTCAATCTTCTTATGGGCCTGATAATAGCTTCAATGCAAAATAAGCCTCATTGCAGGGCAGCTAGCTGCCGACATAATGATCCCGGATGATGTATTGGTAGTCGCGTGGCGGACGAACATAATCTCCCTCATTGCGGAGAGGCAGTTCTGGCAATTTCATGGGGCCTGGCAGGACGACGCTCTGGTATGGAATGGAACTCAAAATATCACGAATGACATTCAAGCGAGTACGGCGTTTGTCATTGGAATTGATTTGCCGCCAGCGCGATTCGGGAATATCGGTATGTTCAATCATCAGGTCTTTCGCCTTGGAATACTGAACCCAGCGATTGCGTGATTCGAGGTCAATCGGGCTGAGTTTCCAGCGCCGCATCGGGTTGCTGGCGCGTTCCTGAAAGCGGCGTTCCTGTTCTTCATCATCCACCGAGAGCCAATACTTCAGCAAGATAATGCCATCACGAATCAGCAGACGTTCAAAGTTGGGCGCATCGCGCAGGAAATCCCAGTATTGTCGGTCGGTGCAGAATCCCATCACCCGCTCGACAGTGGCGCGGTTATACCAACTGCGGTCAAACAGGACAATTTCGCCAGCGGCTGGCAGATGAGGCACATAGCGCTGGAAATACCATTGGGTTTGTTCGCGGTCGGAGGGTTTGCCAAGCGCCACCAGGCGAATATCGCGCGGCTGAAGGGGTTCTATAATGCGTTTGATGGTGCCGCCTTTGCCGGCCGCATCCCGGCCATCAAAGGTAATCATCACCCGCATCCTCTGCTGTTTAACCCAATACTGCCACTTCACCAGTTCAAATTGCAGCCGCGCCAGTTCTTTTTCGTAGAGTTTTTTGTTGAGGCGCTTGGGTTTTTTGGTCATTACTCGCTTTTTCTTCGACATACACAACTCCCCAAAGACAACTCGGTACACACTCATCTTCTATAGCATAACATATTCTTTGCCCCGATTCGCTCGGATTTAATCGCTGTGGTCTATGAACTTCGCTGATTTGTACTATAATCCCTTCATGTCAAACCAGCAGACAGCCTAACCCTCTATGATGCACAGGCAATCCACATCCTGTATCGGGACTTTGACAGGCAAAGCCAAGCCAAATTTTTTTATCGTTGGCGCACCCAAATGCGGGACAACATCCCTGCATGAATACTTGCAGCGCCATCCTGATGTCTTTATGCCCTTTTATAAAGAGCCGCATTATTTCGGCTCCGATTTGCAGGGTTCGCGCTTCCGACAATTCCGCAACAATCCGACAAAGTATCTCAAGCTCTTCCAGGATGCTCGCGGAGAGACCCGCATCGGAGAATCTTCACCCTGGTATCTGGTGAGCCGCCGCGCCGCCGCAGAAATCCATGCCTATGACCCCAACGCCAAAATCATCATCATGCTGCGCAATCCGGTCGATATGATATATTCCATGTGGGCGCAGTTTCGTTACAGCGGCAATGAGCACATCGAGACCTTTGAAGCGGCGCTGGCCGCCCAGGCCGAACGACGTCAGGGCAAGCGCATCCGCCGTGCTGCCCATTGCATCACCGGACTGTTCTATAATGATATGGCGCGTTACTGCCAACAGGTGCAGCGCTATTTCGACGCCTTCGGCACCGAGAATGTGAAAGTTATTATTTTTGACGATTTCAAGTCTGATACCGCCCGTGTTTATCGCGCGGTGCTGGGCTTTCTGGACATTAACAGCCATTTCGAGACGCACTTTGATATTGTCAATCCGAACAAGCATGTGCGGCTGGAGTGGCTGCAAAAGCTGATTGTAGACAGCGGCTTCTCCTTGATGCTCTTGAAGGACCGCCTGACCTATTTGGCGACCACCCATCCCTTGATGCCCTATGCGTACCGAACGCGGGCCATCAAGGGAGTCATCGCAGCCTATACCAAATATGAGCAGCGCTCACCCCTGACGCCTGAAATACGGCGACGGGTCATGCGCGAATTTGAAGGCGAAATCGACCAGTTGAGCGCCTTGCTCAATCGTGATTTGTCCCATTGGTATCGGCAATGAGCCTTAACAGAATTGAAACCCGCATGACAGAACCAGCATCAAAGCAGCCACAGCCATCCCAGAACAAGTCCCGTCAGCTTGTCTGGCGTCTGGCAAGCGTGCTGGTTACTGCTGGCTTGCTGTTTTTCCTGATTCGTGTGCTTGAGGGGGTGGACTTTGGCGAGTTGCTGGGGCGGATTTCGTTCTTGAATCTGTCTGCGGCGCTGTTCGCCTATCTGGCGCTGAATGTCTTCCGTGCCATTCGCTTCCGCGTCCTGCTGGACAAAGACGATGCGCCCCTGCGGATTCTGTTTCCGATTACGCTGTACCACAATGGGCTGGTGCGGGTGCTGCCCTTTAAGCTGGGCGAGTTGTCTTATATCGTTCTGCTGCGGTCGCGGCTCAACTACTCGATG
This sequence comes from Aggregatilineales bacterium, assembly GCA_965214515.1. Taxonomy (GTDB): domain Bacteria; phylum Chloroflexota; class Anaerolineae; order Aggregatilineales; family Phototrophicaceae; genus UBA6055. Next base: position 316,594 of record OZ243955.1, on the reverse strand, counting down.
GAGGAAGGGGTCAGCAGTTTATTTGGGGCGCGGATTCTGGAATTGCTGATTATTGTAATCGTGTTTGCCTCGGGCATCCTGTTGAGCGGCGGGCAATTCGCGGCTCAGCGCGACAGCCTGCTGCCCGCCATTGTCTTTATTTTTATCATCAGCGTCCTCGGTCTTTATTTCGCGGGGGGGCTGATTCGGTTTATGCTGGGGATATTTCAGCGGCTTCTCGCTGTCTTCATCCAGCGTGAAATCGGCTTGATTGCTACCATGCAGTCCAAGCTGCTCGAACTCGCCGAAGAGTTTGACCGCATTCGCCACCCGCATCTGTTTGTGTCTGCCTTGTTTATCACTTGTTTTACCTATACCTCCTCCTTTATGACCAATTATATTTTGCTGCGGTCGGTCGGGTTGGACATCGAACTTCCGATTATGGTGGCGATGATTAGTTTCGGGATGTTTGGGGCGGCGCTTCCCCTGCCCGCTTTGGGTGGCTTTGGGCTGGTGGAGGGCGTTTGGCTTATCGCCCTGACACAATTTGCGGCCTATCCCCACTCCGAAGCAGCCGCGATTGGATTTATATTGCACGGTTTTCAGGTCATCGCAGCGACATTATACGGGGTCGCAGGTTATGTGATGATTCATCTTATCCCGCCTTTACCATCGTCGGCAGTGGTGATGCCGCCAGAGGTTACTCAGCAGCAGGAAGGAATTTCATAAAAGGAGCGCCGCAATGACTTATCATTTTCAAGATGACAGAATGTATCGAATGCCAACGCACTTTGGACCGCGCACCGGCCCGCGGCAAGGACTCGATGGCCAAAAATTTGAGAACCGCGACAGCCCCCGCACCACAAGGATTACGGTCAGCTTCCTGAGCAATCCGACACAGCTGCAAGCGCTGCTTCCGCCAGGCTTTACTTTGGCTGGCGAGCCGATGGTGACAATATCTGCGGGTTATATGACCGAGATTGAGTGGCTGGCAGGACGGGGTTATAATGTATTGGGAGTCTCATTTCCGGCAAGGTTTCAGGGCAAAAAGGATGATGTCAACGGCAATTTCTTGACTGTTTTATGGGAAAATCTGACCGACCCCATTATCACTGGCCGCGAAGAACTGGGCTTTTCTAAAATCTATTGCGAATTGCCGCCACCGACCGTCTTAAAGGGTGACTATCGGCTGACCGCAAGCTGGCTGGGTTTCAAATTTCTGGATATGGAGGTCACTAACCTGAAACAGCAATCGGCAGAGGAGATTGAGGCCTTTACCCAAAGCCAGAGCGGCGCGGGCACCTTGCATTATAAATATATGCCCCGCACCGGCGAATGGGGACAGGCGGACAGCGCTTATGCTACCTTGACGCCAGCAGCCGCGCCGAATCAGAAGATTCAGGAACGCTGGCTGGGGACGGGACAGGTGCAATGGCATAAAGCACGCTGGGAAGATATGCCTACGCAATACAACATTGTCAACTGCCTGGCGGAACTGGAAATCCGCGAATATCGCGGGGCGAGTCTTGTCAAAACGCTGGGCGGCAAAGATTTGAGCGACCAGCGAATCTTGCGCTAAATGCGCTAAAATGGAAGAGTAAATGTACGATTTGAAGGGAAAGGTAGCGCTGGTCACCGGCGCTGGTGGCAAGGGTGGGCTTGGTCGTGCGATTGCCCTGCGGCTGGCACAAGAGGGCGCTGATGTTGTTGTGAACGACCTGGACAAGGCGACTGCGAGCGATAGCGCGAGGCTGACAGCCGTTGTCGCTGAAATCGAAACGCTGGGTCAGGGGGCGCTGGGCATCTTTGCCGATGTCTCCATAGCACAAGAGGTTGAGCGCATGGTTGCCCAAGCCGTGGCGCATTTCGGGCGGATTGATATTCTGGTGAATAATGCTGGGGCGCCTGCCGGCCGAGACCGCGTGCCAGTGGTTGAGCTTGAAGAAGAGGCTTTCGATTTGGTTCAGGCAGTCAATGTCAAAGGGACTTTTTTGTGCTGTCGGGAGGCTGCCCGTGTGATGATAGCGCAGGGGCGTGGCGGAAAAATTATCAATATCTCATCCACATCCGGCAAACGGGGAGTGGCGCGTTTTGCTGCTTACTGCGCCTCGAAGTTCGCGGTGCGTGGCTTTACGCAGGCACTGGCGCTGGAGTTGGCGCCGCATCAGATTAATGTCAATGCGATTTGCCCCGGCTTGATTGAAACCGAACGGGTTGACGATATGGCAGCGGCCCTGGCACCAGCCGGCACACCAGCAGATGTCTATCGCCAGCAGATGGTGGCGCAGGCATCCGGCAGTACCCCGCTCGGACGCCTCGGAGAAACCGCAGATATTGCGCGAATGGCTGCCTTTCTGGCATCCAACCAATCTGATTTTATCACTGGCATTTCTTTCACCGTCTCTGGCGGCGCAGTTATGGATTGAGAGGACGGTATGAGTGAAGCAAGACTGAAAGACAAAATTGCCATTGTCAGCGGCGCCGGCTCAAGCGGTTCGATGGCGGGGGTCGGTGATGCCACCGCGATATTGTTTGCGCGGCAGGGTGCTAAAGTCTTGCTGGTTGACCTCGACCTGGAACGCGCCGAAACAACCTTGAACGCCATCACCGAAGCGGGCGGCACCGCATCGGTATTCCAGGCGGATGTCAGCCGTGAAGCCGACTGCCGCGCGATGGTCGCTGCCTGTCAAGAGCGTTACGGCGGTCTGCATATTTTGTTCAACAATGTAGCTGCCCACGGATCGGGCATGGTCACAGAAGTCGAAGAAGCCGAGCTTGACCGTATGCTTGACATCAGCCTGAAAAGCATGATTCTAAGCTGCAAGCAAGCCATCCCCCTGATGGCTGACTCCGGCGGGGGTTCTATCATTAACATCGCCTCGATTGACGGCTTGCGTGCCGGATTTTCGCGCAATGTCACCTATGCTGTTGCCAAAGGCGGCGTCGTGCAGTTGACGCGGGTGACGGCAGTCCATCATGGGCGTGATAATATCCGCGTGAACTGCATTGCCCCCGGTCATATCCACGGCGCCTTTGTCAGCGACTTGGACGAAGAAACCCGCACGCGGCGGCGCAAGATAAGCCCCTTGGGGACAGAAGGGAATGCCTGGGATGTTGCCTGGGCGGCGGTCTTTCTGGGGAGCGATGAAGCGCGTTGGATTTCCGGCGTGGTCTTGCCGATTGATGCCGGCCTGCTGGCAGCAACGCCCCTGGCTGTGGTTGACAATCTGCTTTGATGCGGCCCGCCCGACTGGCCCCTTCGCTGCTTATCCTTCAACAACCAGCTTAAAGCCCGTTTCTTGCAGCAGTTTTTCATTCAGGACATCAACTTCCGTCTGGTCAACTTTATCAGCAAGTTTGACCGTCAATTCGGCCCGTCCGACATGGATGCCAGGCCCGTTGACAGCCACCCAGCCTTTTCCACGAAGCAGCCGATTCGCCATCTGCAAAATCAGATATTGATTGGGATGCGGGTGGATGCTCAAGTTGTAGCCGGTTTCCTGCGCCAGTTCGCGGATTTGCTCAATGTAGCGCTCTCCCACTTGCGGCGAGATAAATGAAAGCACAATCTGCCCTTGTCTGAGGCTGGTCTTGGTGAGGCTGCTGCCTCTCAAGCGCGAGCGAATCAGACCATAGGCAGCATTGATTTCCATCCGCTCGCCAAAGCCGTCCACGCTTGTTACCCCGTCGGCTTCCCCTGGCTCAACCGCTTTATTGGTGATAATCAGGTCAAACCCGGTAATTGCGCGATACTGCTGGCGAAGCTCGCGTGATTGGGCATCACTGATATTGAGCAGTTCAACATGGACTTGCGCCTTGTTAAGATAAAAGGAGGGGCCTTTTTGGATGGCGCTATCGGCAGGCAGCAATTCTTCCACAGCAATACCCAGCGCCTGCTGACTGACCGCTGGTTTGATGTACAGATTCCAACCAGTCCGTTCGGCAAGCTGTTCGAGTTGTTTGCCGAAGCGACCTGGCACCGTTGACGGAAAATCGAAGGTCAGGATTAAGCGTTTCCGATGAATGTCCATCCCGACTTTGCGCAGTTTTGCCTCTGGGGGCATGAGTTGCCTGGCGAGGTCACGCGCCTGGTTTTGCTCAAGGGGGCCATGGTCGAGTGCGCGATGTGGCAGCAAGCCTTCGGGTTCGAGCGTAGCGCCATCTTCAGCCAGGACGACCACAATGGCTGTCAGCGCCAACTGCGAATCCATGCTTGGGGGCAAAACATCAGGCAGAAGCGATTCTGGCAGAACTGGCTTGCCAGCCTGCACCAGCTGCTGGCGGCGGCTAAAAGGCAGCAGCTGGCCTTTGCAGCTGCGAACTTGTCCCATCAAGTCGGACAAATTGCCGCGAATGCCCTTTTTGTCATTTGCCTTTTTCCAATCGCCAATCACCCAAAGCAAGGCGTCCGCCGGATGAGCGGTGCCGCGCTGATGATGAACAATCGCTGTGAAGCTGTCAATCGTGGCGCTCTTGACCACCGCCAGCCTCACCTGCCCGTTGCGATTGCGCATGACGATTAGCTTGCCGACAATATCCGGATTTGCCAGCATAATGGCGCGGCAGCGCAGGCTGCGCTTGACCTGCGCTTCCGACTTGACGCTGTAGGTTTTTTTACTGCGCCAACTGGGGGTAAAGTAGATGTTCTTATCGCTTTCAAGCACAGCCTGCATTTCGGCAATGCGGTCGGTGGCGCCCCACCAGATTTGCGTCAACTCGCGCAGGCTGAAGAAATCGCCAGCCCGCTCTTTCAGCGATTCCCATAGGCGCGGCAAGTCGATGGCGCCAGTTTGACTGCCGGACTTGAGCTTGCCAACTCCCCAAGGACGCGCCTGATAATTCAGGACCTTGCTCTGCCCAATCCGTGGTGTGGAAACCGATTTGCCGCGTTGGCGCAATGCCGTCGCCAGACTGTGGCGTGCGCCTGGATCACCATGAACGAGCATGATGTCGTCGGCTCTCAGCGCTTCGGCAAAGCTGAGCAGTTCCATCTCATCAGCATGAGCAGACAGCGAATAAGTGTCAATCTCGCAGCGTACTTTCACTGTGACATTATCGAGCTTGAGCGTGGGTGTTTCGCCAGCCTGACGTTCTTTCATCATACGCTGCAAGAAACGTCCCGGCGCCTCCTCATCCTGATAGCCAGTCATCAGAATGGCATTGCGTGCATTGGGGGCAAAATGCCGTGCATACACCACCGAGGCGCCGCCAGTCAGCATACCGCTGCTGGCAACCACGACCAAAGGCCGGTTGCTCCTGGCGATTTCCTGACGATGCTGATTGCTGCGTATCGGACGGATGTTCCCGCGGAAGAACAGGTGTTCCTCGCCAGCCATCCGCAGGCACTGCCGCGGCAGAATGTCGCTGAAAGTCTGGTAGGCATCGCAGACGGTGCGAACCATCCCGTCTACATACACCGGGACGCTGAATCGGTCACGATATGCCAGGATAATCTGAATCACTTCCTGCGCCCGCCCCAGCGCAAAGGCTGGAATCAGGACTTTGCCGCCGCGTTCGGTGACGCGCCGCAAGGTTTGCATCAGGCGCTTCTCTTCGCTGACCCGATTGGCATGCAGCCTGCCGCCATAGGTGCTTTCCAAAATCAGAGCATCCGCTTTGACTGGCGGGACAACGACGCTCTTGACCGTGCGCTGTTCGGATTTGGAAATATCACCGGAGACCACTAGGGTGCCTTCGCGGCTTTCAAAGACCAGCAGCGCTGCGCCAGCGATGTGGCCGGCGGTGTAATAGGTAATCTGCAAACCTTCCGCCAGTTTGAGCGGCTGATTAAACTCGATGGTTTGGAAAGCATCCATCAAACGCTGGACGGATATTTCATCGAACAGGGGCAGTTCGCCCTCCTGTTCCTGACGGCTTCTCATAATCTTCTGGGCATCCAGTTGCAGCACGCGGGTCAGTACCTGGGTCGCCTGGGTGGCAATCACGGGAGCGTGGGGATACTGTTCGAGAATGAGTGGCAGGGCGCCAGTATGGTCGGTATGCGCATGAGTTACCAGGATAAAATCGGGGCCTCCCAAGGCGCTGATGGGCTGCAAATCGGGCAGTTGGCTGTTTTGGATCCCGCGATTGCTTCGCGGAGAAATGCGAATGCCAGCATCCACAAGGATGAGCTTGTCGGCAATTTGAATTAAACAGCAGCTTGCACCCACTTCATCGGCGCCGCCAAGAAAGGTTATCTTCATTTTCGAGCTTTCCTGAATTGTTGATGAATTTGTGCGATTGGACGTGATAATGGGTCTGTCTCGGCAAGATTCCAGGTTGCCGGCAAATAGATGATACCGCGATTTTCTGTGCGCTGAATGACATCGCTGTCACCACATACCAGAAAAGACAGGGCAAAGGAAATCGAATCAATGATGGGGCCCGCAATCTCTTTGGCAACCAGGTCAATCCAGTATTCCCCTGGCAGCAGATTGATATTTTCGATGGTGCATTCCAGCGTGGCGTCGTCATGCAGGGCAAGCGACGGCCGGGAAGTGCTGGGAACATCCACAAAGCTGACAATCGTGCCAACAGGATCCAGGATGCGAATGGAAAAGCGATAATTGGCGGACGGCTCATTCACCTTGACAGCCATTCGGAATTTGACCGAGTCCCCAGTGATAAAGCTCTCAATTTCCCGATTTGTCACGGCGTCGTGCATCGTCACTTTCTCAATACGGAAGCTCCCCGTCCCCTCCCGAAGCTCGGCAGCAGGAGTCGCTTTGCCCCTGATGACCGTGGATTTGTCGATGGACTGCTGGAAATAGGCGGTCAGAATCTCGCTGGGCGACCCCCAGGCGGTCACAGTTCCGTCTCGCAGGTAAATCGCGCGGTCACAAATCCGCTCAATCGAATAGGGATTGTGCGTGACAAAGATAACCGTAACGCCACTGGAGGAAAGCTCATCCATGCGCGTCAGGCATTTCTTTTGAAAATTGACATCCCCAACGGACAAGACCTCATCAATCAAGAGGATGTCGGCATCCACGTTGATGGCGACGCTAAAGCCCAGCCGAGCCTGCATCCCGCTGGAGTATTGCCAGACGGGGCGGTCAAGCCAGTCGCCCAATTCGGCAAAGGCTTCAATAGCAGGCACTTTCTCTTTCATCTGCCGCGCAGTAAAGCCCATAATCGCCCCCAGCAATTTGATGTTTTCCCGCCCGGTCAAGTCGTTGTGCATCCCGGCCGCCAGTTCAATCATCGGAAACAAGCGCCCATAGACTTCGACGCTGCCGTATGTCGCCGGCGTGACCCCCGCCAGCAGCTTGAGCAAGGTACTCTTGCCCGCGCCATTCTTGCCGACAATACCCAAGGATTCGCCCTGTTTGACTTCAAATGAGATATTCTGCAAAGCCCAGGGACCATAAGCAGAGCGGTCATTTTGATATTGTCCGCGAACGCGGTCGAGTTGGCGTTTCAGATAGGGCTGCAAGGGCAAGCCATAGCGTTTCCATACCTCTGCTACACGAATAGCCAAATCTGTACTCATATCGCCTTCTCGGAATTCATCTTTGGATATTGTCCGAAGCGTGTTTGATTATAATACATCGGCAAAGTACCGCGACATCAGATGGAAGAGCGGATAGGCGAGCAAAAGCCCCAAGAGGGTAACAAGGAATCCAATCAGCAGCAGCGCGGCATCGGGCGGCTGACCAAATACCAGCACTTGCCGAAATCCGTCAATGACGCCCACCGCCGGATTGAGCGCATAAACGAAGCGCCGCAGACCGCCCTCGATTTCGTTGATGGAATAGACAACTGGTGTGATAAAAAACCAGACTTGCATAATGGCTTGCAGCCCGTGCAGCATATCACGGCGATAGATGGTGAAAGAGGTAAGGCCAATGCCCACCACCCAGCCTAACAGGCTCAGCATCAGAATAAGCAGCGGCAGCCACAGCCATGCCGCCGTCACCGGCATCTGATACCATAACAGAACCGCTATCAGTACGATAGATGACATCAGGAAATCAAAAAACGCGGTTGCCAGCACCACCAGCGGGAAAATATGACGCGGCACTGCCATTTTGCGCAGCAGGGTAGCATTGGCAAGGATGCCATGCGGAATGCGGACGACCGTTTTTTGAAAGTAAGTCCAAGGCACAATAGTAGCGAAGGAAAAAACAGCATACGGCACGCCCTCGCTGTCAATCTCGACAACACTGCGCAAAAAAGTGAAAATCAGCAGGGTCAGGACAGGTGTAATAACTGCCCACAGCGGACCAAGGAAGGTGCGCCGATAGCGGCTGCGAATGTCACGGCTGACCAGCGAAATCAACAAATTCCAATAGCTGCGCCACATCTGCGAGCGGCGCATGGAAGGGTTGATGTTCAGCCATCGGCTCATGTCAATCCGTTGTGTTCTTGTTTGCAAACTGCCTAAGATATTATGGCGACTTCCAGGCAAAGTTAAAGGCTGAAAATATAGCTGAAGGGGTTCAGGCAGGACAGCTAAGGATTCCAGCAGCATTGATTGTTAAACCGACAAGGATTGGTTACAATAGTTTTCAGAATGAAGTCGGAGAAACAGCTTTATGTCAAAAATAAAAAATGACGATACACAACCCAGTAGACCCATCAAAGAACCGCTGAACAAGCGCCGCATTAACTGGGGCATGTTGGGCTGGTTTGGGTTTGTCCTGGTGCTGCTTTATATCTTCTCGAATCCAATCGGTGAATTCTTTCTGTCCATCAGCAGCCGTTCAAATCCAAATGAGGCAAACTCACTGGCAATAGTCGCCGAACCACCAACTGCGACCGCAACCTACACGCCAACGCCAACCCCGACGCCAACGCCAACCCCGACGCCAACGCCCATACCACCGCAGGTCATTATCCAGCAGATACAGCCGATGGGTCAGTTAGTGGTTGTTGGCATGGAAGTTGCTGAAGCGGATATTCATATAGGCATCCGCGATGGCATGTGCAGTCACGGCGCAGATTATGTGGCGCAGGGTGTCATTGAGGCGGGCATCGATTTCAAAGCCCTTGACGAAAGCAATGTGATCTATAACCCCGGAAGTCAAAGCTATACCCTGAAATTGCCCGCGCCCGGACTCACCAGCTGCCGGGTTGAGTATATCCGTCAATATGCGAACTCATTCAGCCTTTGCAATCCCGATTGGGATACGGCTCGGATACTGGCACGGCATGAAGCCATGTCAAACTTCATAGATAAAGTATTGGAAGATGGCATTCTTGAACAGGCAGAAGATCAATCTACCTTGCTCTTAGGGTCTTTCGTCAGTTCATTTACTGGCAAACCAGTGGATGTCACCTACGAAAAGGCGCGTGCGCGTACCAAACTCCCGTCTTCATGCAAGCCCTATGTTCCCCGTGGCTGGTCTTACAGCCAGTCGAAGGGGACCTGGGCCCAAAACAACTGATTGCCAGCCCTTATAAGCGCACAGGGTTTCTGATGAACAGAGATGCTTGCCCGTCATTTGCAGGAAGCTGAAGAGATATGCAGCATTTGAATGATTTTGCAGCTTTGATGATAGACAGGCGAGTATCGCTGATTTCCAAACTGTTCTTCATCATGTTGGTTGGCGCGTATATCCTGCTGCCGCTTGACCTGATACCCGATATTCTCCTGCCCTTGGGCATTGTCGATGATGGCGGGCTTCTGTTGGCAGCGATGTCGCTGTTCACTCGGCAGGCACGCAAGCAAATAGAAAGGAATGCTCCTCCCATGTCCGAAGCAAAAAACGGCGGCGCAGCAGATGGTCAAGGCGCTCACAGCCCACACGCGAGCGGGAATAGTGAATTGCAGTCGCAATCGCAATCGGATGAGTCGCAATCTCACAGCCCACGCTCGAGTGGGAATAGCCGCGGCTGTCTGAATGTGCTTGGCATTATCGGGGGTATTGTCGGGATTATCGCCCTTGTCGCTGTGGCTTTGTTTTTTGTCGCCCCCGCCGCTGGAGTCGCATTCATCTCCAATCTGTTTAACCTTCCTCCATCCACCGCCCAGGCAGTGTCCACTCGAACAATCGTCAATCACATCCAACCCCTGGGGCAATTAGTCACCATCAGCGCCGAAGTCGCCAAAGCCGATATTGCTGTCTCTGTCACGACTGGCCGTCTCAATCTCTGTGGCCACAGCGCCAACCATGTCGCCCACGGTGTGATTGAAGCCGGCATCGATTTCGCCGCCATCGCTGAAGATAATCTGAGCTATGACGCGGACAGCGAAAGCTATGCCTTGACTCTGCCGCCGGCCAGCATCACCAGCTGCCGCATCGAATATATCCGTCAGTATGAGCGCCGGGGCGGCGGTGTCGGCTGTAATGTGGATTGGGACCGTGTTCGCTTGCTGGCACAGCATAAAGCCATGTCAGACTTTGTATCGGACATGCTCGAAGGCGGGCTGCGCGGCCGCGCCGAAGCTCAAGCCGAGTTGGTCATCGGGACCTTCGTCAGCAGCTTGACCGACAAGTCGGTACATGTCCAATTTGCCGAGGCGGACGAAGCGCCCAAATGGCCCTCTTCCTGCCAATCCGAGCTTCCAAGCGGCTGGTCTTTTAATGAAGAAAGCGGCGTGTGGGTCAAAACAGGAAGATAGGGACAGCTTGACGCAATGGGCAGCCACGAATATACTATGCGTGAATGGGCATGGCATTCGCTTTAGAGTAATTGATGTCGCATAAATCAAGCAGAAAGGAATATCATTATGGGAATTCTTAAGTTCATCGGACGCCATATCATAGAGATTGCGATAGTTGTCCTTGCCGTGTTTGCTGGCGCTTATTTTAGCAGCTCATTGAATAATATCACCAACTTTTTCTTCCCGGACAGGGCGGTTGTCCAGACAAGCCGGACCATTGTCACCAGCTTGCAAGGGATTGGAAAATTAGTGACTGTCGAAGCCGAAGTCGTCAAAACGGATGTTAGGGTCTCTATCCATGGAGGTTTTCTTAATGCCGGCTATTACAGCGCCAACCATGTCGCTGTGGGTGTCATTGATGCGGGCATTGATTTTAGTAAGATTGACGATGACAGCGTGCGCTTCGAAAACGATAGTTATACCATCACATTGCCCTTCCCTGTCATCACCAGTTGCCGCATTGAACATATCGACCAGAATAAACACTCATTCACCCTGCTGTCTGCGAATTGGGATATTGTCCGCCAACTGGCGCAGTATGAAGCCATCGAACAATTCGCGCAGGATATGATTGAAGCCGACATTCTTGACCGGGCAAAAGAAGAAGCTAACCTGCAAATAGGCTCTTTTGCCAGCAATTTATCAGCTGGCAAACCGGTAAATATCGTCTATGAAGAGCAGAGCAGTGAAGTTGAACTGCCGCGCTCATGTCAGCCAGACCCTCCCAGTGGTTGGGGGAAAGACGAAGAAAGCGAGTGGAGGCGAAATTAGTGCCGAAGGGGGATACTACCCCCCGCCCGTCATCAGCAGACCGAGATGCTCAATATCGACATCTCTGTTCTCTACCTCGCCGACGATTTGACCTTCGTACATCACCAGGATGCGGTCGGATAGGGCGCGGATTTCATCCAGGTCTTCGCTGATAAGCAGGATGGCGGTGCCATTGTCGCGCTCTTCCAGCAAGCGCTGATGGATGTATTCGGTCGCACCGATGTCTACGCCGCGCGTGGGCTGGGCGGCAATCAAGACCCCTGGCTCGCGCGACAGTTCCCGCGCCAGCACCAGCTTTTGGATATTGCCGCCCGACAGGCTCTTAATCAGGGTCTCGGCGCTGGGGGTTTTAATCTCGTAGGTCTTGATAGCCGTGTGACAGGCAACCTTGATTTTGCGGAAGTCCATAAAAATGCGGCCCCAGGTGAATTTCTTATGCCCGTGGTCTTGCAGCACCAGATTTTCGGCCACGCTGAACTCTTTGATGACGCCATCAATCATCCGCTCTTCGGGGATATACGACAAGCCAAGCGCATTCAGCCGCGAAGGACGGCTGTTGGTCACATCGTTGCCATCCACCAGCACCGACCCGGAGGTGGTCGAGCGCAAGCCAGCGATGCACTGCGCCAGTTCTTGCTGACCATTGCCCGAGACACCGGCAATCCCGACAATCTCACCCCCTCTTAAAGTCAAAGACACCTCTTTCAAGCCGACTGTGCCGCGGTTGCTGAGGGCACTGACGCGGTTGAGAATCAGACGGGCGCCTTGTGGATTGGGCGGATTCTTGTCGTACTCCAGCAAGACCGGCCGCCCGACCATCATCTCCGCCAGGTTGCTTTTGGTAGCTTGGCGGGTGGGAATCGAGTTGACGCGGCGGCCATCGCGCAGGACAGTAACGCGATGACTGATTTCCAGCACTTCATGCAGCTTGTGCGAGATAAATACCAGCGCATGTCCGTCCGCCGCTAACTGATTGAGGATGCGGAACAAGCCGTCAACCTCTTGCGGCGTCAGAACGGCGGTGGGCTCATCCAGGATAAGCAGCGCCGCCCCCTTATACAGCGCCCGCAGAATCTCGACCCGCTGCTGCTCACCGACAGCAAGCTGCCAAATCGGCAAATTCGGATCGACCTTCAGGTTATAAATTTCAGAGAGTTCAAGCACCCGCCGACTGACCACATCCAAATCAAGACGGACACCCCGCGACGACTTCATGCCCAGGGCGATGTTTTCGGCGACGGTCAGCGATGGCACCAGCATAAAATGCTGATGAATCATACCGATGCCGTGCTGGATGGCATCTTGCGGATGTTTGATGATGGTTGGCTCGCCATTGATGAGAATCTGCCCTTCATCTGGATGATACAGACCATAAAGCATCTTCATCAGCGTCGATTTGCCGGCGCCATTTTCGCCCAGCAAGGCATGAATCTCGCCCGATTGGACATCAAAATCAATTTCATCAGCAGCAAGCACGCCAGGAAATCGCTTGACAATCCCGCGCATCTCAAGCTGGTGGATACGTTCATGTCCGGTTGGGAGCAGATTCTCGCCCATGCCCTTTTCTCTCACTTTTGTGGTAGGGACAGGGTTTCCCCTGCCCCCACCATCGCTCTTCGATATTAGTCACTGCTCTCTTCGTCTTCGTCGTCCATGTCCTCTTCGTGCATCTCGTCGTCCATGTCATCCATGTCGTCTTCGTGCATCTCATCATCGTCCATCATGTCGTCCATCATGGGCAGTGGCATAATGTCACCCATCATAATGCCAGCGATGGTCTCATCAGCAAGCATCATCATGTCTCCGCCCAGTTCGTTATCCGCATCAAATTCCAGCACCAGCCCGTCGTTTTCCAGCGTCAGCATATAGGATTCGCCGCCCAGCACACCTTCGCCAACGCGGCTGATAATATCCATCAGGACAACATCCCATTTGTACACCTGGAAGGCAACGCCGATTCCTTCACTCAACTCATCCTGGCTGGCTTGCGTGCCAAACCACAGAGCATCGTTTTCAATGGCGATAGCAATCGGCCCCACGACCATCTGCGCCGTGCCAGTCAGGACATCAGCGCCATTGGCGATATGCGTCTCGGCGGCTTCGGTCGCCAGGGGGACATCGCTGAAGGATTGGATGTAGACAACATTGACCACAATATCAGGGTCGGCGGCCCCAACACCAGCGACAAAGCCATCAACATAGAGCTTGGCATCCCCGACTTCAATCGGTCCAACAACGCCAATCACGCCCGATTCGCTCAGGTTGGCAGCCAGCACACCATTGACATAACCGCCCTGTTCGGATGCAGCCGAATAGGCATAAACATTATCCAGGCCGAAGGTGTTTTCGTCAGTGCCCCAGGCAAATGAGACTTCGGGAAACTCAACGGCGAGTTCTTCCACCACCGAGCCGAATTGCGAACCATGCGCAATCACCAAATCATATTCGCCGGAAGCTGCCCATTCCCGCAGCGCCACAGCGGCATCATCCACAATGAACGTGCCATCCTGAAAATCGAACTGAAAGGCATCTTCGCCCATTTCTGCCTGAACGGCAAGCAGGGCATCGTACATACTTTGGCTGAAGGCGAGGTCATTGGTCGCGCTGGGCGCAACCGCCGCCACCCGAAAAACATCATCTTGTGCCAAAGATGGCACCCCCGCCAGCAGCAGGGCGAAAATCAGGCTAATCAGTAATGCTTTTTTCATGATTATTCTCTCCTTAAATGTGTAATGGATTTTGAAGCGGGCAGAATTGCCCGTAAATCAACAGCATCAGTTGAACCCGAACGGTTTTATTCTCCACGCTCATAAGGTTTTGTCAAGGCAGTCGGCTGTTCCTGACGCTTGGAGGCAAACACCAGCGCAATAATCGTGATGACATAAGGCGCCATCACCGCAAATTCCGAGGGAACGTCCAAGCCGACCACCTTGATTTGCAGCTGCAAGGCATTGACGAAACTGAACAGCATCGCCCCGGCAGCAACCGCCCAGGGGCGCCAGCCGCCAAAATAAACCAGCGCGACAGCGATAAAGCCTTGCCCGGCCGTCAGATTTTGCTGGAACAGGTTAATCAGCGCAATCGACAGGGACGCCCCCGCCAAACCCGCCAGCATACCGCCAATGGTCACCGTGGCATAACGGACGCGCGACACACTCACCCCCATGGCATCCGCCGCCTCCGGATTTTGACCGACTGCCCGAATCATCAAGCCGAAGGTGGTTCGATTCAAAATATAAGCGGAAACGGGCACCAGCGCAAAGGCGACATAAACCAGCAAATTGTGATTGAAGAATATCTCGCCAATAATTTCCATCTCGGTCAATAGCGGGAAAGTGATGCGCGGAAATCCATTGACGGACTTGGGCGTGCCTACCCACTGGTGGAAAAGCAGTTCGCTCAAGCCCAGACCAAACAGATAAACGCCAATCCCGCTAATCCCCTGTTTGGCCTTGAGCGTCACGCTGACAAATGCCATCGCCAATCCCATCAAGCCGCCCACAATCAGCGCAATCAGCACACCAAAAAGCAGGCTCACCGGCTCACTCACGGCGCCGCTTTGCTGGGTGATAAAGACCGCATAAAAGCCAGCAAAAGCACCCATGAGCATCATGCCATCGACGCCCAGATTAAGCACGCCGCTGCGCTGGGCAAAAGTCTCGCCCAGCGCGGCGAAAATATAAGGCGTTGCCAGCCGAATGGCGGAGGCAAATACGCTGGCGGTAAAAATCTGGTCAAGCTCCATCAGCCGCCCCTCTTCATGTCAGTCCTGCCATCTGGGAGATTGTCCTCTTCTTGCAGCCTGACCCGTTGCTTTGTCCGTTGCAGGATAAAAATTTCGCTGCTGACCACAAAGACGACAATTAAGCCATTGACGGCTGTAATCAGGGAGGCTGGCACGCCGACTTCGCGCTGCATCTTTTGAGCGCCGACGAGCAAGCCGCCAAAGAAGGCTGATGCCGGAATAGCGCCAATCGGGTTGAGGCCGCCAAACAGCGCCGCCACAATGCCATTAAAGCCAGCGCTGCCAGTAAATCCTGCCGGCGAACCGTCCGTCTGCAAGCGATACTGCAAGCCCAAGACCTGCACCACCCCCGCCAAGCCGGCAAATCCGCCAGCCAGAAACATCGAAAACATCATCTGCGCCTTGACATTAATGCCAGCATAGCTGGCGGCGCGTTGATTTTCGCCCACTGCCCGAATCCGATAACCCAGTGACGTGCGCCAGAGGAAGATGAAGATGACCACCGCCAGCACCATCGCAATAATCAGCCCCCAATGCAGCCGCGTGCGGGCAAAAAGAGCGGGGTCGCCCAGCGGCAGGGACAGGCGCGGCAGCTGCGCTGCGGTCACGAGGCGAGCCGTTTTGGGGATGTTATTGAAGCCCGCGGTCGCTGGGTCAAGCAAGATGCCGTTGAGAAGATAATTCATCATCTGCACCGCGATTTGATTGAGCATGATGGTGCTGAGGATTTCATTGACATCAAAATAGGCCTTGAGGAATCCTGCCAGGCCGCCGTAGAGCGCACCCGCCAAAAATCCACCCAGCAGCGACAAGCTGACAATGATGACATCGAAAGCGCCAGGTTCTTTGGCAAGTTCGGGCGGCACGCGCATCTCGCCCAGCACCAGCGCGACGGTTGTGCCAGCCAGGGCACCGGCAATCATCTGCCCTTCGCCGCCGATATTAATCATGCCACCCCGAAAGGCAATCGTAATGCCGATGGCGACAAACAGGATGGGAGTCGCTTTGACCAAGGTCTCGGCAGTGGCATTTTCCGTGCCGACCGCCCCTTCGAGCATAGCGAGATAGGCATCCCCTGGATTGGCGCTAAGCGCGATGAGCAGTATCGATGCGACAACCAAAGCCAAAACCAGCGCGATAATGACTGGCGAAAAATCAACCAGCCGTTGAAAGCGCGTCAACAGCGTCCATTTTGAAAAGCCCAAGGAACTTCTCACACCCACTTTTCCTTAGCCAAAGCAACAAACCAAGTATGCCTCAAATTGCCAATTTCTACAAATCTTTGCTCCAGCTTAGGCTGGATTGCAGAGCCATCGCCGCAGTTTTGCCTTTTGTATCTTGCCGAGGGCATTGCGTGGAAATTCATCAGCGACCACAACTCGGCGCGGAACTTTGTAAGCAGCGAGATGCTGGCGGCAGAAGGTCATCAGCGCATCGCTGTCGGCTGACTGGTTCTGCTGCGGGATAATCGCTGCCACAACCTGCTCGCCCCATTCTTCGTCAGGGCAGCCAATCACAGCACAGGCAGCCACACTCGGATGCTCCATCAGCACCAATTCGACCTCTGGCGGATAAACATTCAAGCCGCCGGTGATGATTAAGTCTTTCAGGCGGCCCTTCAGCGTGTAATACCCATCGGCCTCACGCAAGCCCAAATCGCCAGTCCGCAGCCAGCCGTCACGGGTGAAGGCCACCGCTGTTTGCTCTGCCTGCTGCCAATAGCCCTTGCAAACATGCGCCCCTTTAATCTGCACCTCGCCAACCTCGCCATCTGGCAGGGAGTCGCCCGTGTCGGGATGGACAATCCGCGCCGAGACACCCGGCAAGGGCAAGCCCACCGACCCAACCCGCCGTTCACCCTTAAGCGGGTTCGATAGGTTCATGCCGGTCTCCGTCATGCCATAACGCTCCAGCAAGGTCACATTAAAGGTCTTCTGATAGCCGAAGAAGAGGTCATCGGGCAAGCGGTCAGAGCCAGAGGTCATCAGGCGCAGGTGGCTGAGGTCAATGGTCTGCCCCGCAGCCTGATGATACAGGCGGCGGTGGATAGTCGGCACTGCCATAAAAACGGTAAAACGTTTGGATTGCAGCAAGTCCAGGACGCTGTTCGCCTCGAATTGGGAGAGCATAACGGCGGTGGCGCCGGCATGGAGTGCGCCGTGCAGGGCGACCACCAAGCCATGCACATGAAAAATCGGCAGAACATGCAAGAGAACATCATCATTTTGCCAGCCCCAGGCGCTGTGCAGCGATTTGATATTCGCGCACAGGTTGCCATGCGTGATTTGCGCCCCCTTGGGTCGGCTGGTTGTCCCACTGGTGTATAACATCATGGCGGTTCGGTTGGCATCGGTCGGCAGTGGATGGCGATTGACGGGAGAATAACTGTCCAGCCATCTTTCGCCGCTGCCCTCCAGGTCATCCATATAAATCGTCTTTCGATGCGCTGGCAATTCCATGGTGATGGCATCGATTTTGGTTTGGTCTTTGGCATCGGCAATAAACACGCTGGCCGAGGAATCCGCCAGAAAATAGCAGAGTTCGGCCAGTGGATATGCCGGATTCAAAGGCAGGAAGACCGCATGGATTTGCATGGCCGCCAGATGGAAATACACAAAGGGCAAGCACTTGGGCAGCTGCACCGCCACGCGGTCGCCCGGCTGGACACCCAGCGACCGCAGATAATCCGCCGTGCGATTGACCCGCGCCTCAAGCTGAGCATAGCTGACTCGCTGCCTGCCAGCCTCACTGATCAATTCGATTGCCAATTTTTCTGGCTGATTCCGATAATGCTTTGTCAAGCTGTTCAGGAACATCTTCCAACTTTCCAGTGTTCAGGATGAAGTTGAGCCATTCCTATTCTTGCCATTGCTTCTCCTTGCCCGCTGCCCGCGTCTCGACCGTATCGGGCGTTTGCGTGGCAGACGCATCGGCAGTTTGTGGCGGCGCACCCCATCAAATTGATAGAGCGCATTGGCAACCGCGCCCGCCGTCGGCACCAGCCCGATTTCGCCAACCCCCTTGGCGCCATAGGGTCCATAAGGATCAGGCACTTCGACGCCGATGACTTCCATTTCGGGCATGTCTCTGGCTCGCAGGATGCCACATTTGCGCAGCATCGTGCTCTTGGGACGCCCTCCTTCCAAAGGCAGGTCTTCGCTGATGGCGTAACCCAAGCCCATGTGAATCGAGCCTTCCAGCTGCCCTTCAAACAAGGTCGGATTAAAAATTTTGCCGGCGTCATGGGCGGCAATGATTTTCTTGACTTGACCGCTCTCATCGAGAATCACAACCTGGGTCGCATAGCTATAAGAATAATGCGTGTAGATTTTATGGTTGTCGGCATCCTGACCGACCATAATATCTTGTGTCTGTTTCGGTTTGGTCGTCCAGTCGATAGTAAAGTCGCCCATATACTGTCTGCCCACCAAGTCCTCCAGTGAATGGTTTTCCAGGTCGGCTTTGAGGTTTCGACAAGCATCAATAATGGCGTTGCCGATGAGTGATGTTGCCCGCGAGGCGGTGGTCATGCCAGTGACCATTTCGGATTGGGTCTCGACTCGCATCTCGACCAAAGCGGGGTCGATACCAGTTTCGGTCACCAGGGTTTGCAAGGCCATCGTATGGACGCCCTGTCCCATTTCAGTCCAGCCATGGTCGATAATCACTTTGTCTGCGGCAGCGATGGTAATCGTGACTTTGGATGAATCGGGCATACCGTTGCCGATGCCGGTGTTCTTGATGCCACAGGCGATGCCAGCAAAGCGGGCAGCCTGAAATTCGTCCTTGACGGCTTCCAACGTTGCCTTGGCGCCAGCGCCAGCTTCGATAATCTGTCCAGTAGAGGTCATATCGCCATCATCAAGGGCATTGTTGTAGCGGAATTCCCAACGATCGAAGCCACCCTGTTCGCAAAGGTCATCCACGCAGCTTTCCAGGGCAAAGGCGGTCTGGTTCACGCCAAAGCCGCGCATCGCCCCGCAGGGCAGATTGTTGGTGTACACTGCCGTGCTTTCGATATCGGTCACGGGGAAGTAATAGGCGCCGGTCGCATGTCCCGCCGAGCGCTCCAGCACTTTCATGCCTACCGAGGCATACGCGCCCGTATCGCCCACAAAACGTCCCTTGCAAAAGCTCAGTTTGCCATCTTCATCACAGCCAATCGTGTATTCCATCCAGATGGGATGACGCTTCGGGTGCATGATAATGGATTCGTCACGGGTGAGGCGGACTTTAACGGCTTCGCCCATCAGCCAGGCTGCCAAGGCAGCATGACCCTGCACCGAAAGGTCTTCCTTGCCGCCAAATCCGCCGCCGTTCGACACCAGAATCACATGAACATCGGATTCGGGCAAACCCAGCAGTTTGGCGATTTGCTTGCGGTCTTCAAAGACGCCCTGCCCCTGCGACAAAACCTCAACCCCCCTTGCTTGGGGATAGGCGATGCAGACTTCAGGCTCCATAAAGCCGTGTTCAATCATCTGCGTCTCGAAGATGCCGTGGGCGGTATATTTTGCCGCAGCCATCGCTTGGTCAATATCGCCGCGGCGGGTGATGGATTTCGACAGGATATTGCCGCCTTCATGCACCGAGGGGCTATCCGCCTGCAAGGCCGCGTGCATATCGGCGACGGGTTCCAGCACCTCATATTCGATATCAATCAGACTGACAGCCTGCCGCGCGATGCGGTCGGTTTCGGCAACGACGCATGCCAGTACATCCCCGACATAACGGCTGGTTTCACCGACAGCAATCATCAGCGGCCAATCCTGACGGATGAGCCCAATATGCCTGTCACCAGGCACATCCGCAGCCGTGATAATTCGCAGAACGCCATCCAGCGCCTCGGCGGCGCTTAAATCCATGGATTTGATAACGGCACGCGGGTGGTCGCTGAATTTGAGCGCGGCAATGCGCATCCCCTCCAGGCGGATGTCATCCACATAACGATGCTGACCCAAGACCAAATCCTGCGCCTGATATTTGGGCACCCGCGACCCCACCCGACCATCATGCTCAGGCAGGCTGACCTCCTCCTCGTTGCGGATGGCTTCGGCAGCGCCTTGAATCGCTGTCACGATTTTTTTGTAGCCGGTGCAGCGGCAGAGATGCGGCGTGAGCGATTTCTCAATATCGGCACGCGAGGGGTTCGGATTATGATTGATGAGGTTGTTCGCCTGCATGACAATCCCCGGAATGCAGAAACCACACTGCACCCCCCCTTCTTTCACAAATGAATTGGCAAAGACGTTCTGACGATAATCGCCCAAGCCTTCGGTGGTCAGGACGGATTTGCCAGCGACTTTCTCCATCTTGGTCACGCAAGAAATGACGGCTTTATCATCGACCTGAACCACACAGCATCCACAGGCTGCCTGGGGCGCACAGCCATCTTTTGGCGATATAATCCCCTGCTCCTCACGCAGCCAGGTTAATAAAGACAGATCGGGGTCTCCGCCATACTCCATCTTGTGTCCATTAAGCATAAATTGAATCATTTTAGCGTCTCCTATCATTATAATTCAGCCAGCCCACTAGGCACTTTTCGATAGGTTCACCTAACGCCGTATATTACGACCTGCGACTGCCACTTTTCATTATATTCATAATTGGCGATTTTTTCAATGTTTTGGCAGAATGCCATGATAGGCTACAATTAGAAACAATCATCCACCGGCCGCAGCAGGACAAATCATGTCATTGCAAGACCTTGTAACGCAGCGTTTTTATAAGGCATTCGGTGAAGCCCCGACTTACATTGTCCGCTCGCCAGGACGTGTTAATCTGATTGGCGAACATACCGACTATAATGATGGCTTCGTTTTCCCGATGGCGATTGACCGCGCAACCTGGATTGCCCTGCGCCCACGTGCCGACAGCAAGGTGTTTGCGATTTCGCTTGACCTGAATGACCGGCAGGAGTTCTCGCTGGACAAACTACAGCGCCCAACAGAAACAGACTGGATTGATTATCTCATCGGGGTCGCCTGGGCCTTACAGGAACGGGGTTACGCGCTAAGCGGCTGGGAGGGGGTCGTCAGCGGCGATGTGCCTATCGCTTCGGGATTGTCTTCCTCGGCCGCTTTGGAATTGGTCACGGCACGCGCCTTCTATTCAGTCTCCGATTTCGAGTGGGATGCCGCGACTATGGCCAAGGTGGGCATGGCTGCCGAAAACGACTGGCTCGGCATCAAAACCGGCATTATGGATCAGATGATTTCGGCTGCGGGCATCGAGAATCGCGCTCTGCTGATTGACTGCCGCAGCCTGAAGACTTATTCTGCCCCATTACCGCCGCAGACTGTCGTCGTCATCCTAGATACAGGCACTCGCCGCGGCCTGGTGGACTCCAAATATAACGAGCGGCGCGAACAGTGCGAGGCAGCGGCACGACAGCTTGGCATTCGAGCCTTGCGCGATATCGATGTCGCCACCTTTAACCAACGGGCTAAGGAGCTTGCGCCACTGATTCGCAAACGCGCCCGCCATGTCGTCACGGAAAATGACCGCACGCTGCGGGCGCGTGATGCCATGAACGCGGGCGACGCCGCTGCCTTGGGACAGTTGATGATGGAGAGCCATGTTAGCCTGCGGGATGACTTTGAAGTCTCCAGCGCGGCGCTCGATAGGATTGTTGAGTGCGCCAATGCCGAAGCAGCCTGTTATGGCGCTCGGATGACGGGGGGAGGTTTTGGCGGCTGTGCGGTCGCGCTGGTCAAATCCGACGGCGCCGCCGCTTTTGCGGAAAATGTCAGAGCCCGTTACACCCTGGCAACTCAACACACACCCAGCATATACATCTCACGAGCCAGCAAGGGCGCCGAAACGGTTTATCCTTGACCCAATCGCTGCGTCTAGCCTTTGACCGCCCCCGCTGTCAAGCCTTCGACAATCCGCTTTTGAAAAATCAAGACCAGGACAACTAGAGGAATCGTGACGACCATGGCCGCCGCCATAATTTCTGCGATGGGTTCTTGTTCGGAAAACTGCCCGGAAAACTGGGCAATAACCACGGGGACTGTCTGTGCCGAGGGATTGGTCGCTGTGAAATTCAAGGCAAACAGATATTCGTTCCACGACAGAACAAATGCCAGCAGACCAGTCGTAACCAGCGCTGGCGCCGTCAGCGGCAGCAAAATCAGCCGAAATGTCTGAAAGGGCGTCGCCCCATCGACAATCGCCGCCTGCTCAATTTCTGCTGGCAGCCCCCGAAAGAAACTGGTCAACACCCAGACCGTGAACGGCAGGGTGAAAACGGGATATGTAATGATGAGGGACAGGGATGTACCAAAGAAACCCAGTTCGCGCACAATGGTGTACAAACCGGAGAGAATCGATATGGCCGGAAACATGGTCATCGACAAGACGACATACAGCAGAATAACCCGCCCTTTGAAGCGCAATCGTCCCAGTGCGTAGGCGGCAAATGAACCAGCAACCAGAGCAAACATCGAGGTGACAGTGGAAATGAGCGCCGAGTTCTGAAGAGCCGTGATAAAGGTATCGTCACGGAAGACATAACTGTAGTTTTGCAGGGTGGGCTCCTGTGGCAGATAGGTCGCGCTCTTGAACATCTCATTTTCAGATTTGAATGAGGTGATGAATGCCCAATAGAACGGGAAAAGCGCATAAATCGCAATCAGAACGACGAGGCTGTACAAGAATGCCTGCTGAGCCATTTTGATAAATTGCTTTTTTGTCATGCTAAGACTCTACCTTCAGAACGCGGACATAGAGAAAAGCGAAGATAGCGATGAATATGAAGATAATGACACTGATTGCCGAGGCATAACCATCCAACTGATTGCTGACCAGAGTCTCGAAGTTATAGGTTGCCATGGATAGCTGCTGCCGCCCGAACAAGACATTGAACAGGTCAAATACCCGCAGCGCATCCAAAGTACGGAATATGAGCGCGATAGCAATAGCCGGGCGCAGTAAGGGCAGCGTAATCGAGAAGAAACGGCGCATCGGGCTGGCCCCATCCACTGCGGCGGCTTCGTACAGGTCTCTTGGAATCACCTGCAAACCCGCCAACAGGATCAGCGCCATAAAGGGCGCGGTTTTCCAAACATCCACAATAATAGCTGTGGGAATTTGCAGCGATGGATCCGATAACCAGGCCTGCGGCGCCGCAATCAGACCCAAGTCAAGCAGAATCTTGTTAAAGATGCCGGCGCTGGTGTCTTTGAGCATCAATTCCCATAACCGCGCCGAGATGACTGTCGGGATTGCCCAGGGAACAAGCATGACAGCACGCATCGCCCCGCGACCGCGAAAATTCGAGTTCACCACCAGAGCCATAAACAAGCCGATGAGCAATTCCAATGCCACCGAAACGACCGTAAAGACAATCGTTGTGATAACGGCTTCAATAAAATCATCATCCAGGCCGCTAACAGCCGCCGCATGATCATTGCCGACAGAAATATGGACGATGGTTCGATAACCTTCTCGCAGCAGTTCGCGGTCAATGGATTGCCAGCGAACCGAGCCATTGGCGCGGGTATCGCAGGGACCATCGCTGATGCTTTTTTTACAGGGGACCGTATCGACGCGAATAGTAAGCAGCTGCGTATAGTTTTGCAATCCAACAAACTGCGGGACAGCGCTGCCAGCAAAGCGCTTGTCGGTCAGGCTGCGAATAAAGGTTTGTTCGAGGGGACGGGCCGCAACCAGCACAAAAATCGTCAAAGTCGGGATAAGCAGATTCCATGCCAGTCGGGTTTCGCGCCCAATCAGCGAATCCTCACCATGAAAAACACGGGTGATATGGCTGTTCAGCCAATACCACAGGCTGAAAGCAGCAATCAAAATCAGAATAGGGAGCAAAGAAGCAGAAATCAATGAATCAATCGGCACCGACTCATCATTGAGCCTGGCGGTTCGCACGATATTATAGGTATTGAGAATCATTAAAGTGACCACACCGATAGACAGCCACATGAGAGCCAGGCTTGCCCAGTGTGCGCTGCGGATGTTTCCGTGGCGCAGGCGGATGCCCACCGCCACAAAAAACATACCCGCACATAAAAAGAGCGCTGAGGCAATGATGCCAAAGCGTTCCAGAAAAATGAGAAGCAAGGATGGTGCTGTGGGCGCTGCTTCCGAAGGGGACCCGTTCAATGCCAACTGAATCCCTTCATCCTGCAAGACAGTGACCACGAAGAACAAAATCGCCAGCAAACCAATCACAATCATGATTCCGCTAAGCAGCATGATTTGCAGTCTTTTCGGTGGTGTACGCATATTGAAGTCCAAAGGGTTTAGCTGCGATTCGTTATGCCCGCGAAACAATCGATCGGCTAGAGGCGCCTGTGTTTGCAGGCACCTCCAACAAATTACCGCCGAAAAGGCTATTCCGCAAAAAGCGCCTCAATATCCAGTTCGAGCAGTTCGAGGGCAACTTCTGCATCTTCTTCACCCGTGAGAATCGAGTGAATGGCGGTGAAATACAGCGTAGACAGCGCATTGTATTTATCTTTGGAGAAGTTCGATGGACGCGCGGTTGTAATATCCACCACATCCGGGCTGGCAAAGGGCAAGGCTGCCTGAATATCAGGGTCATCATACAATTCCAGTGCGGCCGGCGGTGATGTCGTATCCAGCGCATAATGCTTCTGGTTTTCAACGCTGGTCATATAGATAGCGAAGGCGGTTGCCGCTTCCGGGTGTTCGGAATACTTGGAAACCCCGATATGCCAGCCACCGAGGGTCGATGCCCCTTCGCCAGACGCGCCCGCCGGCAGCGGCGCGACATCAAATGCCGGAATGTCTTCGCTGTTGCCGCTGAGAACATAGGCATAGGGCCAGTTACGCATAAAGGCGGCATTGCCAGCATGCCAGACAGCCCGTGCATCTTCTTCCTGATAGCTGACGACGCCAGGCGGGCTGATAGTGCCGACCCAGCTGGCAGCTTGCTGATAAATCGACACAGCCTCGTCGCTCAAGGCGCTGATGGTGCCATCGGATTGCAGGAAGTTATCGCCTGTTGCCGCAACATGCCATTCCAGCGCATCACAGGTCAGCCCCTCATAGGCGTTGCCTTGCCAGGTGAAACCCCAGAATTCATCATTGCCTTCAGCCCGTTCACCGGCCTGAATCGCTGCCGCCATCTCTTCGAGTTCATCCCAGGTGGCGGGAGGCGCTTCGTAGCCATATTTTTCCAGCAAATCGGGACGATAGTAGAGCATACCAAATCCAATGCGGAGTGGCAGCGCCACCAGGCGGCCATCAATCGTATCGTTATCAATCAAAGCTGGCAGTTGAGCATCGATGTGCTCTTGCGGCGCAGACTCACTCAAGTCAATCAGATGCTCGGCAAGCTGCCCCGGCCAAATAACATCAACCCGAATTACATCAAGGTCACTGCTTTCGGCCTCAAAAGCGGTCAGATAGAACGCGATGAGATCGGTCACACTGGCCGAGCTTTCGTTGCGTTCGACAGTGATGTTGGGGCAAAGTTCGTTGAAGCGGGCGATGGTGTTTTCTTCCGCTATCGGATGGCTGCCGACTGGGTCGCCAAAGTAATTGATTGTGACATCTTCGTCCGTGCCACAATCAAAATCATCTTGAGCAAACGCCATACCGGTCGGGATAGCCATGGCGAAGACCAACAAGAACAATATGATTTTGCGCATTGGAAACTTCCTTTCGGATAAACTGTAGATGTGAAAAATTAAAATGGGAGACTGCCTGCGATTCTTCGATTGCTCCATCCTTTCTAACTTCTTTGTGATTATCAATGAGCATCTCCATGCGATTCAATCCGATGGAGCTACTGCCGCAATTAGCTGTTGCCAGGCTCAACCCAGATGGGCGAACTCCAAGCATATTGTCCATTATACTGACGAACACGTACATAATACCAGTCGGCTTGTTCGCCAGTGGCATGATGCGCCAGGGCAAAACGATGTTTATACTCGGCTTGGGGGACAGCGCGGTGAAACACAAAACAAGGCGAGACAAATCCGCTCAAATAATAGCTTCGCGCCCCTTTTTCGAGCGCGGTCACTGGCAGGGCAACATGAATGCCGTTGATGTTGGCGTGGATTTCTGTATTGGCGCCACCGCTCAAGGTTAAGGTCAGGCTCTGGGTTGCCGAACTGGTCACGGTCGGGTTTCGCGGGCTGCGGGTCTTTAATCTGACTCGATTCCTTTCCGTGTTATCCAGGTGACTAAGCACACAAGGGACATTCTCATCCACATCAGGCGGGGCGGTAATATCATGCCCGCGCAAATGCGGTTCAACCCCCAGCAAAGTGCCGCCTTCAATCCATACATCAAGCTCCCAATCGGTCAGGGTTTCCGCCTCGCCCCAGCCCATCTCCAACAAGACCTTCATGGGACGGCTGGCATCCAAGGCCTGTTGATAAACGGTCTCGCGCTGGATAACGCGGTTATTGTGCAAGACTTCGATATAATCGAGCGACGAACCAGCTTCAACGGCAACTTCAATCCAGCGCTCGCTGGCAGCGGGGATGACTGCGCCCATCGGCCGCCCATTGAGCGCAAATTCCAGCCTGATGTGGTCGCCTGTGATGGCATAAGTGCGGCGCTTGGCGATGGCTTCCCAGATAGAACCCCGTGACAAGTCCTGCGCCCATACCGCGACCTGCCCATAGCCATACGTGCCAGGGTGGGCGCCGTGATGGTCGCTGGAGCCAATAAAACCAAATACATGCCCTTGTTCCAGCGCATATTGGACGGTACTGGCGGCATCTCGGGGCCCCATTGCATGGAGGTAAGCTGGCATGGCATCGCTATGTTCTGATGCCCCATGAAAGGACATAATCTCCACCACCGGCGAAAACTCGGAGGTGAAGTGCCGCCAATTCATGCCGCGAAATCCCTGTCGGTAGCCGACATGATGCGGAATCATGAAGCTGGGATGCGGGTGCTGGCGCAGGGCAGCGCGTAATTCTTCGATGTCCGCCACATGGAAGATTTCTTGGCTGGCAATATCTCGAAAATAGACACAGTGGTCGCCATATTGCATCGAGTGCCACTCGAAACTGGGAAAGGTCACAAAATGACCATCGCAGTTGGCGGCATCCATGGCTTCCAGGTAATTTTGCCAGGCAGCGCTTGCCTTCTGAAAACCGCGTTGGTGATAATCCACCAGATACCCCAAACGCGGATCATCCACTGGCATATCCGCCCAATGACCATGAACAGTGACACTGGCGAAGTCCAGTTGCAGACGGGCATTATCAAGCGCCTCATCCAGCGTCCCCCTGCCATAGCTCAGATTACAGTGATTATGAATATCACCGTAGTAGAGTTGCAAATGATTGAAAGCATTGCCGAGTGTCGGAAGCATAAAGCATTCTATCTTTAGCGGATAATATCGTTCAAACGATTGGATTATAACTTGATTTGCAGGGTGAGCAAATGCTGTCCAAAGCCTGCCTGGACGCTGCCTTGGCCGTTGAGAATTACAGCCAAACTGCTACAATGACATCTTGTAGAAGACCTGAACAGAGGGAACTTGAATGAACTCCGAAGTCCACTGGCGCATATTCACCGACATCGAAGCCGCCCGTCAAACCATCCTCAAGCGACATTCCCTGCGCGATTATGCCCTGCCCGATGAGGTCATCGACCGCTCCATCGGACTCTTTGGCGAGCGGCTGATGCCAGATGAAGTCGTTCGGCGCATTATCAAGAGTGTGCGCGACAAGGGCGACCAGGCGCTCCTGGATTGGAATCGGAAGATTGACCAGGTTAGCCTTGACAGCCTAGTCGTCTCGACAGCCGAAATGGCGGCGGCGCTGGCAGAAATCCCGTCTGATTTGCGGGCTGCGCTGGAACATGCCGCCGAGCGCGTGCGCCGTTTCCATCAAAAACAAGCCATCACCAGTTGGATGGATGCCCAAAAGCAAGGCACGCTGGGGCAGTTGATTCGTCCGCTGGATTCGGTTGGTGTGTATGTACCCGGCGGAACAGCGCCCCTGCCTTCCTCCTTGCTGATGAGTGTCATCCCAGCACAAGTTGCTGGCGTGCCTGAGATTGCTGTATGCACGCCGCCGGGCAGTGGACATGGCGGCATTCATCCCGCTATTCTGGCGGCGGCGGCGATTGTCGGCGTCGAGAAGATGTATCGAGTCGGTGGGGCGCAGGCAATCGCGGCCATGGCATACGGTACAGAGAGCATCCCGCGCGTGGCAACGATTGTTGGCGCTGGCAACCTGTTCGTGACCCTCGCCAAACAGCAGGTCTATGGCGATG
This sequence comes from Aggregatilineales bacterium, assembly GCA_965214515.1. Classification (GTDB taxonomy): domain Bacteria; phylum Chloroflexota; class Anaerolineae; order Aggregatilineales; family Phototrophicaceae; genus UBA6055. The sequence goes on along the minus strand of OZ243955.1, from coordinate 288,260 downwards.
TTGGCATTGATGGATTGCTGGGTCCCACCGAAACCCTGGTCATTGCCGATGACAGCGCCAACCCCAAACTCGCCGCCGCCGACCTGCTGGCACAGGCGGAGCATGATGTGCTGGCATCCGCCATCCTCTTGACACCCAGCATGGCAATCGCAGCAGCCGTTCAGCAGGAAATCCATCGTCAAGCGGCCTCGCTTGAACGCCGCGACATCATCCGCCAGGCGATGCAAAATCGCAGTGGCACCGTCATCACTGCCAACCTGGAACAGGCTTTTGAACTGGCAAATGAGTACGCGGCGGAACATCTGTGCCTGCTGCTGGCGGATCCCTGGTCATGGCTGGGACAGGTGCGCAATGCTGGCGGCGTCTTTTTAGGCGAGCATTCTTATGAGGTGCTGGGGGATTATGTTGCCGGACCCAGCCATGTCATGCCCACTGGCGGCACCGCCCGTTTCGCCTCACCCTTGAATGTGCTTAATTTTGTTAAAATTACCAGTTTGGTCGGTCTCGACAAAACCAGCGCGATGGAACTGGGTCAATCCGCCGAGATACTGGCAAATGCCGAATCCCTGACGGCTCATGCGGCGGCGGCGCAATTCAGACGGGAGATAAAATCCCAATGACCAAAACCATGCCCGACAAAGTGCGCATTCGTGCCGATGTCCAAGCGATGAAAGCCTATACCCCCACAACTTCCCTGGATGTTTTTGCCAAGCGGCTTGGCATGGCCGCGGCGGATTTAATCAAGCTGGATGCCAACGAAAATCCCTTCGGCCCCTCGCCCCGCGTCAAAGAAGCACTGGCCAAGCTCGCTCATATCAACGTCTACCCCGACCCCGAATCCGGGCAGCTGCGCGACATGCTGGCGGATTATACCGCCGTATCAGCGGCGCAGATTTTATGTGGTGCTGGCGCTGATGAGCTTATCGAGATTATCCTGCAACTCTTCATCGAACCTGGCGATGCCATCATCAATATGCCGCCAACCTTTGCCATGTATGGTTTTGATGCCCCGCTCTATTACGGCAAGGTGGTTGAGGTCTGGCGTCAGGATGATTTTTCGCTGGACATTCCGGCAATCGAAGAGGCCGTGCTGGAGCATCATGCCAAACTGGTGTTTCTGTGTTCGCCAAACAATCCCAGCGGCAATATCATTGCGCCCGACAGCATTCGACGCCTGCTGGAGTTGCCATGCACCCTTGTCATCGACGAAGCCTATATTGAGTTTTCCAGTCAGGACAGCCTGGCTGCCCACGTTGCCGATGTGCCGAATTTGATTGTGCTGCGGACGATGAGCAAATGGGCGGGCCTGGCTGGATTGCGGGTGGGCTACGGGGTCTTCCCGCTCGAACTCATGCCCCAGCTTTGGAAAATCAAACAGCCCTACAACCTCAATCTTGCCGCCGATGTTGCTGCCCAAGCCTCACTGCAAGATGTCGATTATCTGCTGGAACGGGTGCGGCAGTTGGTGGCGCAGCGTCAGCGCATGGAAATCGCTTTTGCCCAGCTGCCCTGCCTGTCGCCTTATCCGAGCGAAGCCAACTTTGTCCTGAATCACGTTTGCGGCATGTCGGCGGTGGATTTCCGCGACAGGATGGCACAGGCGGGCATCATCGTCCGCCATTACAGCCAGCCGCGCCTCGACGACCATATTCGCATCAGCGCAGGCACACCCCAACAGGTCGACCGATTGCTGGATGTATTGCAGCGGATTTGAGCGCATCATGCCGAATGTGTTAATCTTTTAGACAGGGACAAGAGTATATGACCGACCGTAAAGCAGCAATCAAGCGCAGCACCCAAGAAACACAAATTGAATTATCTCTTAATCTCGATGGCAGCGGTCAAGCGGACATCCACACCGGCATCGGATTTTATGACCACATGCTGCATCATCTGGCGGTGCATGGCCGTCTGGATTTGAAGGTCAATGCCATCGGTGACCTGCATATTGACGCCCACCACAGCATTGAGGATATTGCCATCTGTCTCGGTCGGGCGATTGATGAAGCGCTCACCTCGCGCCGCAGCATCCAGCGCATGGGCAGCGCTTATGTGCCGATGGATGAGGCTTTGGCGCGGGTGGTCATCGACTTGAGCGGACGCTCCTATGCCCTTATCCAGGCCGATTTCACGACCCCGCTCATGGGACAGATGCCAACCGACCTTGTTATTCATGCGCTGGAAACCCTGGCGGTTCATGCCAAAATGAACCTGCACGCTGCCGTCCTCTATGGACGCAACGACCATCACAAAGCCGAGGCGCTGTTCAAGGCATTTGGACGCGCACTGTCGCAGGCGGTCGCCATAGACCCGCGCCGCCAAGGGATTCCCAGCACCAAGGGCACACTGACGGAGTAAAAGAAAATGCAGGAATTTGTGGATTTTACCAAACAACTCGCACAAGCCAGTGGCGATATTATCAACAGCTACTTTCGTCAGGCGGTCGCTGTGGAATCCAAAGCTGACCAGTCGCCAGTGACCATTGCCGACAAACAGGCGGAAGAAATCATGCGCGAGATGATTATGAAAGAGTACCCCACGCATGGCATCATCGGCGAAGAATTCGGCAATCACAACGAATCCGCCTCATATCAGTGGGTGCTGGATCCTATTGATGGCACAAAGTCATTTATCACTGGCACTTTCCTGTTCGGCACGCTGATTGGCTTGATGAAGGACGGGCAGCCGATTGTTGGCGCTATCCACCATTCGCTGACCTCGCATCTGCTGCTGGGCACTGGCGACCAGGCCCAACTCAATGACCAGCCTGTCCGAGTCCGTGACACCAAAACACTGCGCGAAGCGGTCTTGCTCTACACCGATTTTATTGATGTCGGCCGCTACCAGAATGGCATCGCCTTTCAGCAGTTGATGGGCAGAACCAAATACAACCGCACCTGGGGCGACTGCCACGGGTACTTTCTGGTGGCAACCGGCTATGCCGATATGATGCTGGATCCGATTATGAGCTTGTGGGATATTGTGGCGCTGATTCCGATTATTGAAGGCGCGGGCGGCAAAATCACCTCCTGGAATGGCGGACCGCCCCTGGAGGGCGATGGCATAATCGCCACCAATGGCATCCTCCACAAGCAGGTTTTGCGTGCGCTTGCTCCCTGACCCAAAACTCAGAATGCTAGACGCTCCGCGGATTTGCCGATTTCTATGCAATTTTTGCCAGCAGGCCTTCAACTTCTGTCAGCGAAGCCACCGTCGCCGTTGTCCCGGCATAAGTTGCCATCAGGCTCCCGGCAGCTGCCCCCCATTTAATTGCCTCGCAAAGCGGCAGCCCCGCCAGCAAGGCGGCCAACAGGCCGGCCTTGAAGATGTCACCAGCGCCAGTCGTATCGACAGCATCTATGGGCGGGGGTGTTGCCTGGCAGGTTTCTCCAGTGGCCAAGAAGGCGGTTAAGGCTTCGCCGCCATCGGTCACCAGGACACTGCAACCTGCCGCCCGAAGATGTTTTGCCAGTTCCAGCGGCGGCGTCTGCGGCAGTCTGGTGCGCACGATGGAGGCTGAAATCACCAGCACATCGACAAGGGGCAGGATAGGATGATTCACATCGTAGACATCATTGATAAGGACGGAAACATTCTGGCTTTGCGCCAGCCGCGCCGCTTTCAAGCGGGGTTGCAGCGGCCCCGACATATCCAGATTCAGCCATTCCACCCCGCGCAGCATCGCGGCTTCGGGCGGACAAACGCGCAATTCATCTGGCCAGTGCATGATAAACGAACGCTCGCCATCAGGCGTCACCAGACATTGACAGCGCGGCGTTTGATAATCGGCGTGATAGCGGAGATAGCGCGTATCCAACTGCGGATGCGCGGCCAAGGCACGCCGAACCCACTGACCATAGCGGTCATCGCCCAAATCATGCCCCGCCAGCACGGTCGGAATGCCCCAATGCGCCAGCCAGATGGCGGTATTCGCCGCCGCGCCGCCTGTATTTTCAAACTCATGGGTGACATTCGCCGCTCGGTTGAGGGCGGGAAGCCGCGACACCGCCAGATACACATCAAGGTCAATTTCGCCATAACACAGAACCCGCGGCAACACCCTAAATCTCCCCGCATGTATGAGAAAATAGCCCTTTATAGCGGACGCACTTCGACATGCTCACAGGCAATCCGCCCTTCTTCGGCAATCAGGGCAATGCCGCCGCCGCTGAAACGCTGCTCTGGGTCTTCGGCTTCAAGCGCCAGTTTGCCATCAAGATATGCCGCTAAGCGATTTCCCTCGACCTTGAGGCACAGCGTTGTTTCCCTGCCCAGCGACCAGCCGCCCTCGGCTTGTGCCAGCAGGGTATCCCGACCTTCCTGGGTGGCAACCAAACGAACCCCCTCTGCATCACAGAGCAGTGCGTAATAGCGCTTCATACCCTGTACGCGGACACCCAGCCCGCCAGCGCGGCACATGTGCGGGGTCATCCTGGCGCTTACCTGATAATCCGTCCAATCACGGCTGCCGTGGATGAACAGCCCGCGCCCGACATTTTGAATCAGCCGATAGGTTTCGGGCCAAAAATCTAATTCCGTCAGCCGTTCACGGGTATCCATCCCGTTGACCCACGCCTTTTTCCACATCTTGGGGCCTTTGCCGCGCATCAAACGCGCCAAGTCGCGTTCATAAGGGCGAACCAATGTCACATTGGGCGCACCATCCCAAGTTAGCATATCCAGATAAACCCGACCGCTGCTGCCGTTTGTCCCGCTGATTTGCACCCCAGCCAGCGCAATCGGCCAGCCTCCCAAATCAGGAATCTGCCACGCCAGCATCGCCGATTCCCCGGCCGCCAGAGTGACTTCATCGCCAGTTACCCGATGCAGCTTGTCTTCCTGGTCATAATGTTTGATATAGACGGCGGCATCTACCGCGCTGGCATTATCGGCAGCGGCAAGGACCCGCGCCTTGACTGTCTGCCCGGGATAGAGCCTGGGACTGGCAAGCAGACGATAACCCCGCTTGTCAAAATAACTGGAAACATCAAATGAGGGGACAAAAGTCGCGGTTTCCACCCGCCCCACACGTCCAGGTGCCAGCCCTTGATAATCCAGCGCCAACAGGCGATTGCCACCCAGACTCAGCTTGTCATCACATACATTACCCAAGCTGATGACATCGCGTGCCTCCACCGAATCCTCGTTCATAAAACCCTGCACCGAGCCCGGCAATTCAAAATGATAACGCGCCCCGCCTTTGGGCTGTAGCGGCGCCATGCCCTGCAAGGCACGCCCGGTATTCACCAGAGCGAGCGTCTCGGTCACTGCATCGGTAATGGCACGACCGCCATCAGCCGTAGGCAGATACATCCGATCGGCCACCGGCCCACGCCAGTCCGGCCCGCTTTCCAGGCCCTGGAGTCCATTTTTGATGCCCATCAAACAGCCAACATTGCCGGAATTGCAGTCAGTATCCCAGCCGCAGGTATTGACAATCATCAAGGTCTTCTGGAAATCATCATCGCCATAAAGCAGGGAGAAAATAATCAGACCATGATTCGGCACCATGTGACAATTTCCGCCATAAGTATCATAGCCATAACGTTCCGCCAGCAATTCCCGACCCCTGCGCCAGTCGGGTTCTTTGGCATGCCATTCGCGGATGTCATTGATCATATAGTAGATAATCGAATCGGTCGGAATCACGGAGATGCCGGTATCAATCAAGGCATTAATGTCGGATTCGACAAATGCCTGTGATTCCATGGCTGCCAGCACCTGCGCTCCATAAATCGCTTCGCCATCGTGGCTGACACTGCCGGCGCGGCGTGCCAAATCGGCTGCATATTCCGGATCGCCCGGTGCCACCATCGCCCAGCCATCAATGAAAATCTGCGCTCCAATCTGCTCGGCGACCACCTTGCCATTGAGTTCAATCGAGCCGCTGCGCGGCGCTTCGATGCCCTGCTTGAGCCGCAGATAAGCCGTGTGTTCGGTGGAATTGCCCAAACCACCCCACCAAAGCACCGTCTGCTCTTCAATGAGATAATTCAGCCAGGTCTCTCCAATCTGTGCGGGCGTAATATCGCGCGAATAAGCGTAATCCTCCAGCGCCCGCACAAAGGTAAATGTGCCGGAAATGTCGTCATCGGTTACAATGAGCGGGACATTCAAACGCTCATGCACATAATAATTAATATCGCCAAGATGTGCCGTAATCGCTTCATAAGACCAGCCTTCAAAGGGACGCCCGAGATACACCCCGATAATTTTGCCCAATACGCCGGCGTATGCCCGTTCCAGATAATCCTTTGGGAGTGCCATGTTTAGTTCTCCTCATTTAATAAGTCAGTAAAAGCCTGATTTCGCGCCTGTGCCGCTTCAAGTTGGTCTTGCTGCAAACGATGCGTCAAGGCTGTCAGGTCAAGCGCCAAGGGCTTCAAATCAACCCGATTGGCTTGATTGATTTGTTCAATCCAATTCGAGCGGATGGCGCTGGCGCCATGCAAAGCGCCCGCGATTGCCCCCGCCATGCCAGCAATCGAATCGTTATCGCGTCCATAATTGCTGCCGCCAAAGACGCTGCCCTCATAATCCCCGCCAGTCACCACCAAAAACCCCAGCGCAATGGGCAGTTCTTCGATGCTGTGTTCACGGCTGGGCAGCCAGTGATTGCCGCCTCTGCCACGCATGGAAGGCATCTCGGCAGCGCCATCGTAGGGACGGATGGCCTCACGCAGGGGCGCAATCGCCGCTTTCCAGTCTGTATAGTCGCGGGCGGTTTCAACAACCGAACTGATGGCTTTGTTCGTGCCTTCCTTGGCAAGCGACAAGGCCGCCGCAATGATGGAATCCACAGTTGCCTTCGGGCTGAAGGCTTCAGCGACACAGGCAGCCATCACGGCGGCGGCTTCCAAACCATAGCTCTGCTGATGAGCGCTGAACATATCGACCGCTTCCTGATAGGCATTTTGTGGGTCAGCGGCATTGATGATGCCAACTGGCGCCGCATACATCGCCGCGCCGCAATTCACCATATTGCCGATGCCAGCCTGACGCGGTTCGGCATTCGCCAGCGACAGACGGATAAACAGCCATTTCTCCGGATAAAACAGGCGGTCAAGCAGCTTCATCTCCCGCCCGTATTCCGGCACCCAGCGCAACTCATCAGCAATCAGCGGCACGATGCGGCTGGCGAAAGAATAGGCGTCCAAATGCTCTCCCGCTTCGATATAACAGCGGCTAAGAAGCTGCACCATGTGGCTATCATCGGTGTAGCGACCATCGCCCTTCCCGATGTCAGAGGGACCATCCCAGCCTTCTACGAAGTCGGTGATATAGCCATAGCGCTCTCGAATTTCGGGCGGGAAGTGCCATTCGGCTGGCGCGCCCAGGGCATCGCCAACAGCGCCGCCATACAGGCATCCCATGACTTTATCGTACAAGCGGGTGTTTTCGATTGCTTTCATCCAGTTCTCTCCTAGAACTTGACGCCGCCTTCAGCCAAGCCCTCGATAAATTGGCGCTGCAAAGCCAAAAACAGCACCATCACCGGAAAGATGATGATGACGGCGCCGGCGCTAGTTAGCGCCCAATCTCGGTCGAAGCGGTCGACGAATTTGTAGAAGCTGGTGGTGACCGGGTATTGGCTCGGGTCGTGAATGAAGGTCAGCGCGAGTAAGAACTCGTTCCAGACGCCCAAGCCAACTACCAAGCCAACCGTCAGGAAGCCGGGCTTGGTCAGGGGAAGCACGATACGCGTCAGCACCTGGAATTCGTTGGCGCCGTCGACGCGGGCGGCATCCTCCAGTTCGGTGGGCAAGTCGATCATATAAGAGCGCAGCAGGAAGATCGTCAGCGGAGCGTTGCCGGCAACATAGACGATGACAAGCAGTATCCTGGCATCCACGCCAATCCGCTTCAAAGCGTTGATTTGGACGAAGAGCGGGACGATATACATCCATAGCGGGATGGTCGAGGCGACCAGGAAGTAGAGCATGAGCAGGTCGGAGCCGGGCGGTTTTTTACGCGCCAGGGCATAAGCCGCCAAGCCGCCCAGCACCAGTTCAGCCGCGATGGTGGCTACGACGTAAATGATACTGTTGCCCATCGTGGTGGCGAAATTGCCTTTGTCCCAGGCACTAGGGAAGTTATCGGCGACGATGTTGATAGGTGGTCCCAAGGGGTTTTGGCCAATTTCGAGATTCGTCTTGACCGAGTTGAAGGCTAAAACCATAATCGGGATAACGGCGAACGCGGTCATCAGCAGCAGCACAGTATGGTTGAAGACCAGCAGCCTGCTGCGCTCTTTGCTGCGCCCTCTTTGCAGCAGATTATCACGAAACGATACTTTGCCAATGGCGGTCATATATCCCATCCTCTCCGCTTCAGGGTAACAAAAATCATGATGATGAAACCAGCGAATATGCTGATGACGACGCCCTCCGCCGCGGCGTAGCCGGCTTCAAAGCGGAAAAAGGCGTTCTTGTATAGGTCTGTGGCGATCACCTCTGAAGCGCCGCCGGGTCCACCTTGTGTCATCAGAAAGATGTAATCAAATACCAGGAATGACCAGATGGCTACCATCATAAACATGAAAAGCACAATCGGTCGGATGCCGGGCAAGGTGACGTGGCGGAATTCCTGCCAGCGGTTGGCGCCGTCGATCTTGGCGGCGTCATAAAGCACGGGCGGGATGGATTGCATGGCGGCGAGGAAGAGGATCATCAAAAAGCCCCAGAAACGCCAGTTGTCGATGAAGGCGATGGACATCAAGGCAGTTTCCGTGCGTCCCAGCCAAGCGATGTCAAAGCCTTCAATTCCTATATCAGCCAAGGCGGCGCCGATACCTCTCTGCGGGTTTAAGAGGTTGCTCCAGATGGAGGCCACGACGACGCTCGCCATCACATAAGGTATGAACATGATGCTGCGATAAACCATGCCGCCGCGCTTGATCTGCGACAGCAGGGTGGCGACGAACAGCGCCAGGATAAAGGGCACGGTCAGGAAAAAAATCATCCAGGCAACATTGTTGCCCCCTGCTTTCCCGAAAGTTTCGTCTTCAAAAAACAGTTCGTGATAATTGTCCGAGCCAACGAAGTTTGCGTTTCGACCAACGCCTTTCCAATCGGTCAAGGACATATAGACGCCTTGCACCGACGGTATGGCGACGACGAAAATGTGGATAATCAGGAGCGGCGCGATGAAGATCCACGGGATGATGACGTTGCGTAGGAACTTCCTGCGCCACGTCTCATTGTTGAACTTTTCGATTATGGACGTTGGTTTCTTCTGGGTGAGAACAGCCATCGTGTTTGCCTTTCGTGGGTCAGAGGAGACGCTGACCGCCGTGACGACGGCCAGCGCCAGAAAACCAACCATACTTAACGAGTGGGAACCGGTGGAATATCCCCGGACTCGAGCTCTTCGGCGAAAAGCTCATTCAAGCCTTCCAGATAGTCCTCGACGGTGATTTCACCCGTCCAGACGCGCTCTACTTCTTCGTAGATGTAGACATCGCTCTTGGGCGGCCAGAAGGTCCAAGTGGTGTAACCGTAGCGGTCATTGGCGGAGGCGTCTGCCAGTTCGGCATAGACCCTGGCGATGCGTGGGTCAAGCTCGCCCATGACTTCCTCTGAAATGGTGACGGGGGCCGGTCCCTTGAGGCAGGACGTCAGCATCTCGCCTTGCGTTTCCGGCGAGAAGTACCAGGTCAGGAATTGCGCTGCGGCTTGCGGATGCGGGCTATTGGCATTGATGGAACTGGTGTTGCCCATGCCGATGGTGAAGTAATCTTCGCCGGTTTTGCTGGGTACGGGCACCCAATCCCAGGTTTGGCCCGACTCGCCGAAGTAATCTACCGTGCCGCGGATGGCCCAGCTGCCTTCGATATTCATTGCTGCGGAGCCTTCGGCCAACGACGTCCGCCGATACGTGCCGTCGTTGGTGAAGTAGAGGTCCACGCCGCCGCCGTACCAGCCAGCTTGCATGTGCGCGTCCAGGACTTCCATGGCTTCGACCATGCTCTCGTCCGTCCAGGGTATCTGCCCGGTCAGCGCTTTATAGACGTTGTGGGGGCCGGCAATCTGGGTCATGTATTCGCCGACAAAATGTTCGTTCGTGGGGCGCCAGCTGGCGTTGCCATGGGAGAAGACGGTGTAGCCCGCTTCTTCGACCTCTTCCGCGAGGGCGTTCAGTTCGTCGATCGTATCTGGCGGTGTCCAGCCGTTCGCCTCAAAGACGTCCACGTTGTAATAGAGAACCAGCGTTTCGAGCTCATCCGACAGGCTGTAAATCTGGCCATCCACCAAGCCGAGGTCAAGCGCCCAGTCAAAGAAGAAGTCGCGCCAGCCCATTTCATCAGCGAAACTGTCCATGGGCAGGATCAGGCCGGCTTGCGCCATTTCGTAGACGAAAGAGGGACCTGGCGTGCGGACGATATCGGGTCCGCCGCCGCCAGCAACAGCGGTGCGGGTGACATTCCAGGTATCAGCCTGCGGCACGATTTCCAACTGGATTGATGGGTCGATCTCATTAAAAGATTCCATGATGGGACCCCAGCAATCCAGCGTCGAGCCTTCGGCGAACCACATGGTGACGGTGGTGACATCTTGCGCTTTCACAGCGCCCAATGGAATCGCCAGCGCCAGAACAACGATAAAGAGCATTCTCAAAGTTTTGCGATTTGACATAATGTGTCCTTTCAAATTGTTAATTGAGCCATTTCAGAAACTGCGATACATCTTTTCGTCTCGATAGCCATCCTCCTTCATCATGCTGATTCACGGATAACAAGCTCATATTGCATCGATTCACTGCGCCCGGATGGGCCAGCTTGCCCGCGAATCCGTTCCAATAACATCTCGGCGGCGCGCTGCCCCATCCGATGCTGAAACTGCCGAATGGTCGTCAAAGAAGGCGAAATCAGCCTGGCGCTGGCAATATCATCAAAGCCGACTATCGCCATATCATCGGGAATGGCCAAACCCGCCTCACGAATAGCAACCATCGCTCCCATCGCCATCAAATCGTTGGCGGCAAAGATAGCAGTCGGCACATCGTCCAGCGCCAGCAGCCGCCGCATCGCCTGATAGCCGCCTTGCTCATTATACGCTCCCCTTGCCATCAGATTCGGCGCCAGCCGCAGGTTGGCTGCCAGAATGGCTTGCTGATACCCATCCTCACGAAAACGCGATGGCCCTTCGGTGCTGCTTAACATGCCGATTCGCGTATGCCCCTTGTCGATGAGAAAATTGACCGCCAGCCTTGATGCAGCCACATTATCGATGCAGATATTGTCCAGCCCCAGCGAGCCAGCAGCCTTGTCAACTGCTTCCAGGCGCGTCACATGAATGTTCTGCTCAATCAAGGGCAGCAGGTCTTTCGCATTCAGATGGAAAAACACGCCAACCACCCCATCAACCCGCCCTTGCAGCATGGAATCGACATAACGCTGCTCTTTGTTGCGGTCGCCATCGGTGTTGTACATGACCAAATCGTAGCCGTTATGATCAAGCATATCCTGTATGCCGCGTTCAAATGCGGGATAAAAGGGATTGGTAATATCGGGGATAATCCCGGCAACCGTCAGTGTTTTGTTCGTCCGCAAGCGCCGCGCCGTGATATTAGGCACATAACCCAATTCCTGCATGGCAACTTCAATGCGCTGTCGAGTTGCCAAGGGTATCGAGACACGTTGGCTGTTGTTGACCACATAGGACACCAGCGCCTGCGAGACCTTCGCCCTATGGGCAACATCCGCCTGGGTGACACGGCGCTTGCCACGAATGACGCCATCTGCCATAAACGCTATCGCTCTCCTTGCTTACTCATCGTTTGATTTATTCGTATAAGTAATACGTATAAATGATAGCGCAGTCCAAATCGACTTGTCAAGGTTTTGGTTAGCGGGATAACCGCATCGGAACAAAGCGCCATCGTGCCGATGCCCCTAATCTTTTAGCCCGCTGCTGGTGATTGCCTGAATATAATAACGCTGGAAGGGCAGCAGCAGCAGAATCGGCACAATCGCGGCAAGCATGGACCCCGCCAGCAGTTCATTCCAAAGTGTCTGATATTCGCCAATCGCATTCGATATTTCCACTTGCACCACCCGCAATTCCGGTCGCGGCGCCACCAACAGAGGCCAGAAGAAGGAATCCCACTGCGACAGGAACATCAGCAAGGCAGCCGTGATTAAGACCGGGCGGGACAGAGGCAGAATGATGCGGAGGAATACGCTCATCCAAGATGCGCCATCCACCCGTGCCGCATCAATCAAGTCTTGCGGAATCTCCTCAAAAAACTGTCGAAACAGGAAAATCACCAAGCTGTTGGCAATCCCAGGCACAATTAAAGCCTGCCAGGTGTTAATCCAGCCCAAATCTCGCACCAGAATAAAACGTGGAATGGCGGTCAAATCAATGGGTATCAGAAAAGGAACCAGGATAAGCACGACAAATATCAGGCGTTTGCCACGGAAGTTAAAACGCGCAAAGGCAAAGCCTGCCATCGCATTCACAATTCCCCCTGCCAGCACAACTGTCACACCCAAAAAGAAGGTGTTGAATAGCGAGATTCCGAAATCACGCTCAAAGAGGTTGCTATAGGCCTGAAAGGTGAAGTCGTTCGGCAGGAGCGCCCGCCATGAAAAGGGGTAGGCGTATTCAAACACCTGCTCGTTGGGCGTAAATGAAGCCGCAATCGCCCACATTAGCGGCAGGAGAAACAGAGCAGCAACGATGATGTGCAAAGCATAAATCAGCAGGGTTTCAAATACGGAACGCTTGCCGCCGACATTCAATGAAATGATGAAGTCAGCCAATCTTTGGCTGGCAGATTTCTCGACACGCTTCAATGCGACCGACATCACCCTTAATCCCTTCGTCGGAGCGCAAAGGCTTGAAAACTAATGACGATTAATACGAATATCAGCATCACCCAGAGCATGGAGGCGGATGTGCCCAAGTCGCCATAGACAAACCCACGGCGGTAAGTTTCGTACATAATCAAGTTAGTCGATAATTGCGGCCCGCCTTGGGTCAACAAAAGCACCGGCGCAATTAACAGGAAATTGGCAACCGTATCCGCGACCAATACAAACAGCAGCACCCCTCGCAGCAGTGGCAGGGTAATCCTGGTAAAAATTTGCCGCCGACTTGCGCCATCAATCTTCGCGGCTTCAATCACCGATTCTGGGATGCCCTGCAAGCCCGCCAGGAAAAACAGCGCCCACAGTGGCACGCCCTTCCAGGTTGCCAGGATGATAATCGACCCCAGCGCATGGGTTGGGGAAGTCAGAAAAGGCTGTTTGGGGATATTCAGTGTAGCCAGCACACCATTGATAAGTCCCGAATTGCTATCCAGCATCAAGCCCCAAACAATGGTGGTAACGTTAATCGAAACAGCCACCGGCAACAGATAAACGCTGCGGAAGATGCCGATGCCAACGACTTTTTGATTGGCTAACAGCGCCAACGCCAGCGCCAGCACAATCTGAATCGGATTGACGAGAATACTGAACCACAGCGTCACTTGTACCGATTTCCAGAAGATTGGGTCGCGCAAAATGCGCTCAAAATTCTCCAGCCCCACAAAAATACGCCCGCCGCGGATGAGCGAATTGGCGTGAAGGCTTTCGTTGAGCGTTGCCAGAGTTGGATACAGATTGAAGATTAGCAACAGCGCGACCGCTGGAAACAAAAACAGATAAGGTACAAGCCTGCCATGAATGCTCATAACAACACTCTGGATTTAGGATAGCTTGGGAATAATTCCAAAATGTGAACTAATGCACCACTTCAAGAAGGCAGCGACTCGCATGGAGCAAGCCAAGGCGACCTGCCCCATGCTGATTGCAGGCGACTTAACGCCGATATTTGTCCATTTCGCTTTCAATGCGTGCAACTGCCAGATTAAGCGATTCCTCAACATCCGCACCATTGCGAATATCCTGGAAGGCGTTCTGTAAAATCTGTTCATATTCCAGGTAGCCCGGCGAGACCGGACGCGGCACCGCACCCACTGTCGCCTCATCCGCCGCTACACGCAAGGTCGAAAAGGGCGCTTCTTCAAACTGCTCGTCGGTAGCGAACATCGCCAGCACAGATTTTTGCGCCGGGAAGTCACCACTGCCGATGCGCCACCACATTTCGGCGCCCGCACCAGTCGAAATCCAGTTGACCAAACGCGCCGCCGCTTCCCGATTTTCGGTATTTCTGTTGATGCCGATATGCCAGCTGCCAGTTGGCGTTACAATTTCGCCCTCAGCAAAATACGGATGGCGCGATACACCCCAATTAAATTCGACCTCCTCACGAATCAGGCGGTTGATATTCCAGGGACCGGCGATATACATTGCCAATTTGCCCGAAGCGAACAAATCACTGGCGCCGACAGTATCGTCTTGTGGCGCTGCCTTGAGGACATTGAACATATCCGAATAATATGTGAATGCCTCAATCCACTCGGGTGAGTTGATGACGCCATCCACTGTCAGCCCATCATCGCCAATCGCATCGCCACCCAAGCCTTCGGGCAGGGGCTGCAACTGATAAATGCGGTTCGTCTGTTCCCAGGTGAATCCCCAAGTATCCGTCGTGCCGTCATTATCAGTATCCATCGTCAGCTGCGGGGCAATCTCAGCAATATACTCATAAGTCCAGCGCTCGTCTTGCCCCGGCGGGTCGATGCCAGCCATGGCAAACAAATCAGCATTGTAAATCAAGAGTTGGGTCGAAGTGCTGACAGGCGCAGCCAGCAGTTCACCGTTGTAACTGCCAGCCTCGAGCGCTGCTTCCAGCCAGTCGTCCTGTTCGCCACTGATGAAAAACCCATCCAAGGGCAGCAGCCAGCCGCGCAAGCCATAACCAGCGACTAAGGGGACATCAACCGACAAGACATCCGGATCACTGCTATCGGCGCCCAGCCGCACTTGAATTTGCTCAAACAAGGCGTTGAACGGAACCTGTTCCAGTTCAACATCAATATCCGGGTTTTCCGCCTCAAATTGCGCTACAACCTCTTCTGCCCCGCCCCAACCCAGCATGAGCCAGGTCACAACTGTGGTCTCATCCTGCGAAAGCGCCGGCACGACAGAAAAAATTAACAGCAATATAACAAAAAACACTCTCTTACTGAACATCAGATAAAACCTCCCAATAATTTGGTAGACAATAGACGAGACGCAGCATCCGCCTGTGCATACGGCGCTTGCCACGAGAAACTCCATCTGCCATCAACGCTATCGTTCTCCTTGCTTACTTATCGTTTGACTTATTCGTATAAGTAATACGTATAAATGATAGCGCAGTCCAAATCGACTTGTCAAGGTTTTGCTGTTCGATTCAGATTGTTTTGGAATATCCGACTAGAAAGCCGCGATTTGTCCGTCCGAGCGTGGCTCACTGCCGCCGTGCATGACACTCGCATAGGCATCGTAACGTATAATCTGCCCACGCCCGAATACCCCGCGATTCATGCCCGATACCGGCCGGATTCGATGTCCCATGTCCGCCAAAGCCGCCATCGTCTTGACCGGAATGCCCTCTTCCAGCAGCAGGTCGCCGCCTGGCTCGCCATTCTGGATATGCCAGCGCGGATGATTCAGCGCTTCCTGCGGGTTCAGGTTGTCATCGACCAAGGCGCTGATAACCTGAAAATGACCCTGCGGCTGCATAAACCCGCCCATAACGCCAAAACTTGCCCACAGTTCACCCGACTTGAGCGCCAATCCGGGGATGATGGTGTGGTAAGGACGTTTGCCCGGCGCCAGACAGTTAGCATGACCCGCCTTGAGCGCGAAGCCAGCGCCGCGATTTTGCAGCCAAACGCCAGTCCCTTTGGCGACAATGCCCACGCCAAAACCCATGTACAGACTTTTGATAAATGAGCAGGCATTGCCGGCAGCATCGACAACGCTCAAATAGATGGTGTCGGAAGCAGGCGGCATATCGCCAAAGACTGGCGGCGGATTCAACGTGCCTTCAGCCGAAATCAACCGAGCGCGTTGGCGGGCATATTCCTTGCTGAGGAGGGTATCGAGCGGGACATGAGACTGGCTCATATCGGCAATGTACTGATGGGCATCCGCCCAAGCCAGGCGCATGCTTTCCACCATCAGATGCAAGCGCTGCGGTGCATCCCATGCCAGCGACTTCAAATCAAAGTCGGCGGCAATGTTCAGCGCCAGCAAGGCGGTCAAGCCCTGACCATTCGGTGGACATTCATAAACGGTCACGCCGTGATAATCGGCTGAAATGGGTTCGTCCCAGGTGGAGTGATGATTTTTCAAGTCCTCATGCGTCATCAAGCCGCCCTGCTCTTGGATGGATTCGACGATAGCATCAGCAATCGGTCCCGAATAAAAAGTGTCCGCTCCCGCTGCGGCAATGGCACGCAGAGTCTTCGCCAGCCCCGGCAGCTGCACCACTTGTCCGGGCTTGGGCGCTGCCCCCTGCGGCAGATATTCTTCCGCGTTGACGGCGTTGCGGATAAAAGCATCGGACTTTTCCCAGCGGGTGCCAGATACCGGCGCGGTTGGATAGCCCTCGCTAGCATAATAGATGGCATCAACCAAGACATCCGCCAGCGACATGCTGCCATGCCGTTCCAGCAAATCATGCCAGCCGCGCACCGCCCCTGGCACAGTCACGGCATGGGCATGGAATGGATTCATCCTTTCCCAACCCAGGGCTTGCACGGTTTCCAGGGTTAAGGCTCGCGGCGAGCGCCCACTGCCATTCAAGGCGGTCACTTTTTTTGTTTTGGCATCGAAGTAGAGGGCGAAGCAATCCCCGCCGATGCCGCATGACCCTGGTTCGGTGACATTCATCACCGCCGATGTGGCGACTGCCGCATCGGCCGCATTGCCCCCTTGGCGCAAGATGTTGAGACCAGCTTGCGCAGCGAGTGGATTGCTGGCGCCGACCATGCCGCGAGTCGCGCTGACCATCGAGCGTCTGGAGTTAAAATCAAAGGACATGGTTTTCATATTCAGAAAATCCCCCTGTATTCGCTTCGCCAGATGGTCAAGCCATTGTAGAGCTTGTGTCCCGGCTTGCACAATGATGAATTAGCGTGAGACAAGGCACGAATGTATTTCCCGCTAGCCGCGCGGCCTTCATTTGCAGGTAAAATCTCGGTCAAAAATTAGCATACCAAACTGTGACTCCTTAGTCGCCTTTTGCCAATCGTTCTGCGATACTCTGGCATGACCGTGCAGATTAACAATTTTCCAGTCGCAAGCCGTTTTGGCCGAAAAAAGTTTTGAAACGGACACAAAAGGGTCATAAAATAGCTCATCGTCAGCACGCCAGGATGGCTCTATGGCAGCTGATTGGCGGTCAAGCGCTGCCGTACTATTCATAAGGGATTTTAATGGGTCATACAGGGTCAATAAGTGTCTTTTCTCTTATTTTTGTTGCCATCAGTTGCCAACTCTTGCCGGGATACGGTATATGGGGCGCCATTTGCTGCCATCTGGCTGCCGTTTTTGGCGTCATTTTGGCAGCGAATCAGCCGCTTTTAGTGCGATTGCCTTGGCTTCTCCATGCAAATGTTTGACAAGACTTTCCAAGCTGTTAAAATCCCCCTATAATAAAACTCGGTTTGACTGACTATAATAACACATTGGGATACTTCCTTGACAGATTACACAATTGCGGTGGTGCAGGATGCGGTCACTGTGCTGGATTCCTTTAATCAGGCGCAAAAGGGACTGACCCTGACCGAAATTGTGGACAAGACCGGGCTGGGGAAAAACAAGGTCTTTCGGATTCTGTACACGCTGGAACAAACCCGAATGGTCTACCGCGATGAGAACCACAAGTTCCATCTGGGATTCCGCGTCTCCGAACTGGCACAGAACGTTCGCCCCCACAGCCTGCTGCTGGATATTAGCAATCCCGTCATGGAGCAATTACTGGACGAAACGCAGGAAAGCATCATTTTGGGGGTCGCATCGGGGCATCATGCCCTGTGCATCGCCACCCAGGAATCCCCCCGCTCCATGCGCCTGTATGCCCGCGTCGGCATTCAGTCGCCCCTGTATATGGGCGGCGTCCCCAAGGTACTGCTGGCAAACATGAGCCGGCCCCAACGCGAGAAGCATCTCCGTTACTTCGAGGCAAATGTTGATGATGCCAGCCTGCATTGGGGCGAACTGCGGCGCAAGCTGGCGAAAATCCGTCAGCAGGGTTATTCGATTACTGTGGACGAACTCGATATTGGAGCGCATTCAATTACAGCGCCCGTCTTCGATTCGAGCGGGCAAGTCATCGCAGGCATGTCCATCGCAGGTCCCTCAATCCGATTCACGGCGGATAAAATCAAGCGCTACATCGATTTAGTCACTGCGGCAGCGCTGCGCATCTCAATCGCCCTCGGTTACAACCCAGAGTCGGATGCAGCGCCATCCCATAACCAGAAAACGTTACCTAAACTTATTGAATCGACTGGAGGACATGCAAAATATGCAAACACTTTATGAATCCAAACAAGCCAAACTGGAAAACAAATTGCTTGACGAACTGTCTCCGGCGGAACCATGGTCGCTGATTGAGCGATTTACGACCCTGGTGCGCGAATCCTCATCCGAAGATGAGCGCATCGCCTTTCAATATATCGCTGACCGACTGACCGCGCTGGGTGTACCGCATCAGGTCTATACACCCGAACTGTTTTTGAGCGTTCCAGTGAAGGCTTCCTTGGTGATAGGTGACAAGTCCTACCGCGCCAAGACACCGGCATTTTCAATCAGCACCCCGGCGGCAGGCGTGAGCGGCGAAACAGTGCGCATCGAGGATTTTGCGGCTGGCAGGAGCGTGGATTTCTTCGACTTTACGCCTGCAACCGATGTGGATGTTCGCGGCAAAATTGTGGTTGTCGATGGCTTTGGCGGGCCGCCGCCAGCCTGGTATTTCCAGAACAAGGGCGCTCTGGGCGCTATTTTCATCAATCCGGGCGTGGATATTCATTGGGGCATCTGCACCACCATCTGGGGCGCACCCGACCTCGACAATTATCATCGCCAGCCCGCGATTCCGGTCGTCTCCATCAACCGACCCGATGGCGAGAAGTTGCTCCAGCAGATGGAAAAGGGCAGCGTGGAAGTCACCCTGCATACCGAGTTGAAAGAGGGCTGGTTTGAATGTCCAGTGGTTGTTGCCGAAATCAAAGGCACAGTTGAGCCAGAGCGTTTTGTCCTGGTGCATGGGCATGTGGATTCCTGGGATGTTGGCATTGGCGACAATGCTGTCGGGAACGCCAGCCTGCTGGAATTGGCAAGAATCTTCCACAGCAGCTGCGAGCAGATGGCGCGAAGCCTGCGGGTGGCCTGGTGGTCGGGACATTCGACCGGGCGTTACGGCGCTTCGACTTGGTTTGCCGATGAATTTGGTCTTGATTTGGCACGCAACTGCGTCGCCCAAATGAACATCGATTCGCCTGGCTGTCGCTGGGCAACCGAATATTACGATGTTACCGTCATGTCGGAAGCCGAGAGCTTTGCCGCGCAGACGGTGAAAGATGCCACCGGCCAAGAATTCAGCGGCGCTCGCCCACATCAGGCGGGGGATTACTCCTTCAATAATATCGGCATCTCCAGCCTGTTTATGCTGCTGTCTTCCATGCCAAGGGAACTCATCGAAGAAAAAGGCTATTATGCCGTCGGCGGCTGTGGCGCCAACATCGCCTGGCATACCGAAAACGACCAGTTGGAGATTGCCGACCAGGATAACCTGATGCGTGACCTGCGTGTCTATGCCGCCGCGCTGCAACGTCTCTTGAACAATCCGCTCCATCCTTTCGATTTCCGCAATTTGACGGCTGAATTCAAAGATACGCTGGACAGCTATGCCGCGGCCGCCAGCGATGAAGTGAACTTTGCGCCAGCATACGACGCACTTGCCGATTTGAATGCCGCGCTGAATGAACTCTATGGACAGAGCGATGCGCTGGCAGACAGAGATGCTGCTGATGCGGCAGTACGCGCCTATAATGATGCGCTGCTCGGCATGGCGCGGGAGTTGGTGCTTATCAATTACACCCGTCACGGACGCTTTCGCAATGAACCGGCGGTGCGTGTCCCTCAGCTGCCCGACCTGGCCGCGGCAATAGATTTGCCGACAGCCGATGAACACATGAAGCGGGTGACGCGCACGCATCTGGTGCGCGGTGTCAATCGGGTGGCATGGTCATTCGAGAGCTCGGCAAACATCGTGCGGGCGGCGCTTGACAAAATAAATGCCTAAGCAAATTCTACAGAACAGGAGCAGCGCAAATGAAATTGATTTATCTGGTATCGGGACCTATGGGTCGGACGCCTGAAGGGCAGGCCGAGCTTGACCGCCGCCGCGAATACCTTCAGCGCCATGCTGCAGCAGGTACGCAGGTCGATATTACCGATATTCCCAAGGGCCCAGGCTCGATTGAGAGTATGTATGAAGAATATCTGTCCATCCCCGAGACTGTCAAGCGAGCCTACGAGCTGCAAGATGAGGGCTGGGACGGCATCTTGCTAGGCTGTTATGGGGATCCAGGCTTGGATGCTCTGCGCGAAATCGTCGATATTCCCGTCGTCGGGGCCGGGCAGGCGACTTCCCTGATGGCATCAGCGGTCGGACGCCGCTATTCTGTCATCACGGTTACGGACAGCGTGGTGGGGCCGCTGGAGCAGACGCTGCGCAACGGCGGCGGTGGCTCCAAGCTGGCGCGTGTGCGTGCAGTCAACATTCCGGTTTTGGAATTGCACCGCGACCGCGAGCTTGCCATTGAAGTCACCCTGGAAGAAGGCCGCAAGGCAATCGAAGAGGACCGCGCCGATGCGCTCATCGTCGGCTGTATGAGCATGGGTTTTCTGGAAATACCAGAAGCCTGCCAAGCCGAATTGGGCGTGCCTTTCCTGAATCCGGCACGGGTGCAATTGAAATTTCTGGAAGCGATGCTGGGAGCCGGCTTGAGCCACTCCAAACGCGCTTATATGACACCGCCCAAGCTCGCATCGGGCAAGGCGACTTCGCTGTCTGATTTGTACCACAGCAAAAACTAGGAGGGCTTTATGGAATTTGTATTGGCTGGCGCCACCCTGATTGATGGCTTGGGCGGGGAGCCGCTTGAACATTCGGCGGTATGCGTCAAAGGTGAGCGGATTGCCTGGGCTGGCCGTGCTGCCGACCTGCCCGAAGCTGCTCAAAACGCGACACGGGTGGATATATCTGGCAAGTGGCTGCTGCCGGGCTTGATTGACGCCCATATCCACGTCTGTTACAACGGCGCTGAAAGTGTCTTTGCCCTGCTGGAACGGCATCGGGATGCCCTCGTGCTGGAAGCGGTCGATACAGTCAGGCGGATTCTGTCGCATGGCACAACCACTGTGCGCGATATTGGTGGCGAAAAGTATATCGAGATGTCCCTCCGCCAGGCCATCAACGCCGGCTTCATCCAGGGTCCGCGCATGAAAACATCCGGCCGAGTCATCTCGATGACGGGTGGTCATGCGCACTTTATCGCCCGCGAGGCAGATGGCCCCGATGAAGTCCGCAAAGCCGCCCGCGAGCAAATCAAAGCTGGCGCCGACACCGTTAAACTGATGGCAACCGGCGGCAGCGCCACCCCCGGGCAAGATATTATGGCAAGCCAATTCACTGTGGACGAAATCAAAGCGGCTGTCGAGACGGCGCACATGATGGGGCGCACCGTTGCGGCCCACTGCCACGGGACTGGCGGCATTCGGAATTGTATGCTGGCTGGCGTCGATTCGATTGAACATGGCACTTATCTCGATGAGGAGACCGCCGACATGATGGTCGCAAACGGCGCTTCGCTGGTGCTGACTCTGGGGGTTGGCGACCCAGATTTGGAGAGCTACCCACTCTCGGCGGTGCAGAAAGCTGATGCCGAACGCCGCAAACCTATGATTGAGAAGGGGGTCAAACAAATCCGCAAAACGATTGCGCTGGCGCGTTCCAAGGGCGTCTTCCTCGGCAGTGGCTCGGACGCTGGCGGCAATCCGCTCGCGCCACATCACTATAGTATGGCGCGGGAACTGGAACTTCTGGTCGCCAATGGCATCCCGGAGATGGAGGCCATCGGCATTGTCACACTGAACAATGCCCGGATATTGCGCTGGGAAGATGACATCGGCACAGTGGAAGCGGGCAAATATGCCGACTTGCTGGTGATTGAAGGCGACCCGCTTGCGGATATTCGAAATGTGCGCCAGGTGGCAGCGGTTTATAAAGGCGGTGAAAAAGTCTAGCCCGCGGATTCGGGCATGGTGAGGGTGATGGCAGTCATAGCGATGGTTGGCGACATATTCTTGCAGAACAGCCTGCCGCAAAGCAGTGCGCTGGCTGCGGTGGCGCAGGTATTGCAAGCGGCCGATATTGCCTTTGGCAATCTGGAAACGCCAGTTTCGGAGCGCGGCGCGGCGGTCGAGAAATGGATTAATATGCGTATGCCGCCCGAACTGCTGTCCGAAGTAGAAGCACTGGGGTTCAAGGCGCTCACGATTGCCAATAATCACATGATGGATTATGGCGAGCTTGCTTTCATAGATACCCTGAATCACCTTGACGACCATCAAATCGCTTATGTTGGCGCCGGGCTGAACCTGAAGCAGGCCTGGCAGGCAAAAATCCTCCCGATTGGCGATGTTCGGCTTGCATTGGTGGGCGCTGCCTCCACCTTGGGGCCGGGCTTGGCAGCCGCCGACAATCGTCCTGGGGTGGCGCCCATTCATGTCGCAGAATCTTACCATGTTGATGCTGCCGCCAGCATGGAGCAGCCCGGCAGCGCACCTTACGTCTTTACGCGAGCCTGGCAAGAAGACCTCGACCGAGCCGTTCAGGTGGTCGCAGGGGCTGCGCGGGAAGCTGACCTGGTTGTTGTGGCATTGCATTGGGGGGTGCCGCCCATCTGGCGCTCTCGCTTTCAGGATGGTCTGGCAGATTACCAAATCGAGGTCGGCCATGCGCTCATCGAAGCTGGCGCAGATGTGATTGTCGGTCATCACCCGCATTCCTTGCAGGCGGTTGAGGTGTATTGGGGAAAACCCATTTTCTACAGTCTGGGCAATTTCCTCTTTCATCACAACCAGCAGCCCGTCCAGCGAACGATTGTCAACCGCAATGCGCCTTATGTCTTGAACGCAACCCGAGACCGCATCTGGTCAGAAACCATCATTCTGGTTGTGGATACTGATGAAATGGCTTATGTCATGCACCCGGTTTTGCTGGACGAATCGGGCAATCCGGCGCTGCTCCAGGGAAGCGAAGCACGCGCACTTATCGAGCGGCTGGCGGCCATGTCGCCCAATGCCGACATACGATTCCGCGATGGCTTGGGGCATTTGCTTTTATCACAGAAAATCAGCTATGGTGATTGAGCATTCCCTGTTTTAGCCTGTATTGTCAGTTGAAGGAGGTGTGCCAGCACAAGCGATATGTCAAACTCAGCAGTTCCAACTTTTGTGCCTGTTAATTAATTATTGTATGGAGAAATCAAGCATGAGCAGAAAACTGGCAAGAATGACAGCACTAATCGCCTTGATGATGATGGTTCTGGTCGCTGTTGCACCAGTAGCCTCACAATCATCAGGCGAAGTCGTCCCGAAGATTACTGTCCGCTCGGTCACTCAAGCGGAGCGGCCGGTCGAGTTTGAAACTACTCGCCTAGTTGTCGAAAATATGAAAGGCCTGGGGCTGGATGTCGAGCACCGCGCTGTCCCCTGGGCACAGTTAATCGATGAAGTTTGGTTCACCCGCGAGGGCGAAGATGCCTGGGAAATGACTATCTGGCGGATGGTAGGACGTCCAGAGCGCTCCGACCCGGACGAATTCGCTTACAACCTCTTCCATTCCACCATGGCAGAAAGCGGCTACAACTTTGTCGGTTATAACAATCCAGAATATGATGCCATTGCCGAGGCGCAACGTGCCGAACTTGACCTGGAAGCGCGTCAGGGTTTGCTCTTCCAGGCGCAAGAGATGATTGCCAACGATGTGCCCAATGTATATTTCGCCCATCCGAGCACACCGCAGCTGGTTCGCACCGATACTTGGGATATCGATACAGTCGTCACCCAGGCTGGCATCGGCATTCACAACTTCTGGACCTGGACGGGCTTGACCCCCATTGGCAATCAAAACACCATCATTACCAGCACGACATCCTTCCTCGAGGCATTTAACCCGCTTTACATCGCTGGTGATGCCCCGTCGCGCGTGACCGAACTGATTTGGGACCGCCTGATGCGGATTGGCCCTGACGGTCTGCCGCGCCCCTGGGCCGCCGAAAGCGTCGACTGGGAAAGTGATACCTCGGTTGTTATCACCCTGCGCGAGGGCATGACCTGGCACGATGGCGAAGCCGTGACAGCCGAAGATGTGGTCTATTCGATTGAAGCCGTCCAAAGTGGCGAGGCGCCGCAATACTCGCCTTTTGCCGCACCAGTGGACACTATGGAAATCATCGACGATTTGACGGTTCGCATCCACCTGAACGCGCCATCCGCCGCCTTTGAAACCTCCACCCTGGCGAAGCTGAACCTGCTGCCCGAACATATCTGGCGTCCCCTCATCGACGACCTGCTGACACAAGAAGATGCCAATGCCGAAAGCATTCAGGAAGATATCCCAATCGGCAGCGGCCCGTATAAGATGGTGGCTTTCGATGTCAACGAATATGTCATCCTCGAAGCCAATACCGAACACTTTTCGCCACCGGTGGCTGAAGGCTGGATTATGAATGTCCTGCCCAATCAGGAAGTCACCCTGGGGCAAATCGCCACTGGCGAAATCAATTTCCTTTGGGAATGGGCGGGCGATTCAGAAGTGCTTGCCCAAATCGCTGAAGCCGACCCCTATATCGAGTTGTTCTCCAGCCCGAGCCTGGGGATGCGCTACTTTGCCTTCAACCTGCGGCACGCCCCCTTTGATGATGTCGCCCTGCGGCAGGCAGTTGCCCACGTCATACCCAAAGAGTCCATCATCAACAACATCTACAAGGGTTTTGCCGTCACAGCAGATTCCTACGTCTCGACGCCGATTGAATTCTGGCATAATCCCAGCTTGCCCTCCTATGAATACAGCGTCGAAATGGGACGTCAGGTGCTTGCGGACGCTGGCTACACCTGGGATGATGAAGGGCGCTTGCAATATCCGCCTTCGTCCGATTAATCTTCTATTCCCCCGCTATATTGTGGGGGTCATCTGTCCAATGTAAGCGAATCACCCCTCCCCAGCGCTTTGGGGAGGGGCTGGGGGTGAGGTATGAATCGTGGTGTCTTAGCTTATATTTTAGGTCGCATTATACAAAGCCTGCTGGTCCTATGGGTCATTGTGACCATCCTTTTCCTTATGTTTCGCCTCTTGCCCAACAACCCGATGGCATCTTATATTGATATTACTTTTACTGCCGAACAACAAGCGGCTTTGATGGCCCGTTTCGGCCTGGATCGCCCCCTGGGAGAGCAATACCTTATTTATATCGGCAATCTGATAAGCGGCGACCTGGGCGAAACATTCAAGTATTCTGGCAAATCAGTCGTCGACATCCTGCGGGCAGACCTGCCCAATACCCTTTATCTCACCCTGACTTCATTGCTAGTCGCTTATCTCATCGGTGTGACTGGCGGGATTATACTGGCTGCCCGCCGCGGCACCAACTTTGAAAAAATTGGCATTGTCTTGACCCTGCTGACCCGCTCGGCGCCCCAATTTTGGGTCGGCATGATTGCCCTGGCGATTTTCGCCTTCAAACTGCGCTGGTTTCCATCATCGGGCATCGGCGGCGCCGGCACCATTTATACCAGTGAATGGGAAAAAATATCCTCCCCCGAATTCTGGAAGCACATGGTCTTGCCAACCTTTACCCTGGCGCTCTATCTGCTGGGCTTGCCCTTGCTGCTGATGCGCTCGAACATGCTGGAAGTGCTTGACCAGGATTATGTCACCATGAGCCGTCTGGCCGGCTACCGGGAATGGCGGGTGATGATCCAAACCGCCGCCCGCAACGCGCTGCTGCCGGTGCTGACCGCGCTCACCCTCGGCATCGGCTATTCCATCGGCGGCAACGTCGTCATCGAAAACGTCTTTGCCTGGCCGGGTTTGGGACGCACTTTGGTGAGAGCCGTCTCTCAAGCCGATTATCCCCTGGCTCAAGGCGCATTTTTCCTCATCGCCGTGATTATCGTCACGCTCAATTTCTTTGCCGATTTGCTGTACACCCTGCTCGATCCCCGCATCGGCGCATCGTCCCGCGCACAATTATCCTAAGCCTGTCGAGGTTGCCTTATGCAGCAAGAATCCAGTATCCGCAATACGATTCAGAAAGACAAAAGAGCATCGTATTCACAAAGTACCCCCACACAGCTTTGGAAAACCAATCTTGAGGTCTTTCAGCGGGACCGACTGGCGCTGATTGGCCTGATTATCTTTGTGGTCTTTTTCCTGATTGCCCTCTTTGCACCGCTTATCGCCCCCTTCGACCCGCTTGAAGTGATTGAAGAGGATGGCATCTGGCTCACGAACAAAAAGCCCGATGAACGCTTTCTGCTGGGGACGACCAATGTCGGGCGTGATATTTTCTCACAACTCATTCACGGCTCGCGTTCTGCCCTGCTGGTTGGTTTTTCGGCTGCCGCCGCCGTTGCCGTCATTGGCACAGTGGTCGGCTTGCTGGCAGGTTATTATGGCGGCTGGGTCGATATTATCCTGATGCGAGCGGCCGATATTGCCTTTGGCATCCCCTTTATCCCCTTTATCATTGTCCTGGCGGCATTTCTTGACCGAAGCATCTGGACTGTGGTGGTGGCCATGGCGCTCTTGCTGTGGCGCGATACCGGACGGGTGATTCGCTCGCAGGTATTGGTGATTAAAGAACAGGCCTTTGTCAGCGCCGCCAAGGTTTCTGGCGCCAGCGATTTGCGCATCATTTTTGTCTATATCGCACCCAGCATCCTGCCATTGACATTTTTGTATGGCTCTTTTGCGATTGCCTGGGCTATCCTCACCGAAGCCAGCGTCAGCTTCCTTGGCTTCGGCGACCCCAATACCATTAGTTGGGGATTTATGCTGCAAGATGCCTTCCTGTCCCTGGCGCTGACGCGCGGCGCCTTCTACTGGTTTATCCCGCCGGGGCTGTGCATCATGCTGACGGTGATGGCAGGGTTCTTCATTGGGCGCGGCTACGAAGAGGTCTTGTTCCCGCGTTTGCGGCGCTCCTAGGGGGCTGCTTCCGCGCTGCTCGGTTCAAGCGAGGTAAATTTTCCATGTCGATACTTTCAATACGCGACTTAAAGGTCAACTATGAAACGCAGGAAGGTACAGTGCAAGCCGTTGACGGCGTATCACTGGATATAGAAGAGGCACAGCAGCTGGGTCTGATAGGCGAATCGGGCTGTGGCAAAACGACCCTGCTTAAAGCCATCGTCCAGGTTCTGCCGCGCAACGGCAGAATCGCTGGCGGAGAAATTCTGTTCAAGGGCATGGACTTGCTGCGCTTGCCAGCGGCAGAAATGCGCCAACTGCGCTGGCGCGAAATTGCGACAATCCCCCAGGCATCGATGGATTCGCTCAACCCAGTGCAGCGCGTCGGCAAGCAGCTCACGAAGTTACTGACGGTTCGCGGCGGCTTGGGCAAGGCAGCGGCGCAGCGCCGTGCGGTTGAACTCTTTGACCTGGTCGGACTGGATACCGGGCGGCTCATGCACTATCCACACGAGTTTTCGGGTGGCATGAAGCAGCGAGCCGTTATTGCCATGGCGCTGGCGCTCAACCCCAGTCTCCTAATCGCCGATGAACCCGTCACGGCCCTGGATGTCATCGTCCAGCATCAAATCCTTGAGGTACTGAGACGGCTTCAGGAAGAGCTTAACCTGACCGTCATGCTCATCACCCACGATATTTCTGTTGTCGCCCAGGTCTGTGACTCGGTCTCAGTGATGTATGCTGGCCAAATTGTCGAACGGGCTGATGCCAAGCCCTTTTTTCAGTCACCAGCGCATCCTTACAGTCTTGGCTTGCAGCAGGCTTTTCCCAATTTGGTGCGCCCGCGCGATGTTTTGGTCTCTATTGAAGGCTATCCCCCCGATTTGCGTCAGCCGCCACAAGGCTGCCGCTTTGCCGAGCGCTGCCCCTTTGTCCTCGATGCCTGTCATCAAACTGACCCCGTCCTGGAAAAGGTGGGCGACAATCGTTCAGCAGCCTGTCTGCGATCTCAAGAAATGGATGCCTTGCGCCAACAAGCTGAAGACCCAACCCTCTGGCAGCATGTCGAAGTCACACAGCAGTTTCAAGACCATCCAGCGACAGCGCCAATCGCGCTGACAGCCGACGAGGCAAAGCACTCCACATCCGGGCAGAATGACAATGTGCTGATTGAGATGCGGAGCGTTTCCAAGCGCTTCAAAATTGGCGGCGGGCTGGCGGGACTGCTCCGCGGCGACAAAGAACAGACTGTCTATGCGGTCAACAACATTTCCTTCACCCTGAAGCGCGGTGAAAGCCTGGGGCTGGCGGGCGAATCCGGCTGTGGCAAATCGACCACTGGCAAGCTCCTGGTGAAACTGGTCGATGCCAGTGAGGGCGAAATTCTATTTGACGGGCTTGACCTGGCAAAGCTGGACGACAAGGAAACGCTCGCATTTCGCAGTCGGGTGCAGTTGATGTTCCAGAATCCCTTCGAGGCGCTTAACCCGCGTTTTACCCTCTATCGTTCCTTGACCGAGCCGCTGATTATTCATGGCTGGAAAGATGAAACCAAGCGCCTGAATCGGGTGATTGAAACCCTGGATCGGGTCAATTTGCGCCCGGCAGAGGCCTTTCTGGATAAATATCCTCATCAGCTTTCGGGCGGGCAGTTGCAGCGGGTGGTCTTGGCGCGGGCATTGGTGCTGCATCCGGATTTTCTGGTTGCCGATGAACCCGTCTCGATGCTGGATGTCTCAGTGCGTGCTGGCATCTTGAACACGACCCGTCGACTGGCGCGCGAGCTTGGCTTGGCGACCGTCTATATCTCCCACGACCTGTCCCTCTTGCAATATACCTGTGACCGCATCGCCATTATGTACCTGGGTGAAATCGTCGAGATTGGACCCAGCCAGGATGTCATTCGTCATCCACAGCACCCCTATACCCAAGCATTGATTGCAGCCGTGCCAGTGCCCGACCCGACCATAGAAAATCCGCCGCTGCGCGTTCAGGAAGGGGTGCCCCGCCCCACCGAACTATTTGTCGGCTGCCCCTTCGCCCAACGCTGTCCGGATGCCATGGAAGCCTGTCTGCACATTCCGCCGCCACAAATCATCAGCGAAAACGACCATATAACACAATGCCATCTCTATGGCGACCATCGAGATTCACCAAAACTCAAGCGCAAGCTGGCAGGCGAGCCACTATGAGCCTGATGAGAGAGGCAGTGATTCATGGGCAGTAGTGAGTTCGCAGTTACAGCCGATTCCTTGAACCGCATCTTCGTTTTCTTGCTGTATGTCCCGGTTGTCCTGTTCAGTTACTGGCGACTGGTACCGCGCCTGTCGCCAACATCCAAGCGGCTGGCGAGCGTCATGCTGGCGGCGCAGGTTGTAGTGATTGCGCTGTCGGTAGAAACCCGATTAACATCGGGCTTTGAATGGTGGCTCTGGCATCTAAGTCGGGAATGGAACATCCCCAGCACCCTTGCCTCGACACAACTGGCGCTGGTCAGCGTGGTTGCGCTGGTGACGGCCTGGCTTGCTAGAGCACGACCCGCCTGGCAGCGTCTCTACCTGCTTGGAGTCGGCTTGCTTTTCCTGTTTTTGGCACGGGATGAATACGCCAATCTGCATGAATTCATTGCGAATTGGATAAGTTTATACGCTGCGCTCGGCGCTGTGGTTGTAGCGGTAACGCTGATTGTGGCTGCACACTCGCCGCGGCGCATACGAATGTGGTACTTGTGCCTGCTGACCGGTTTGGCGATGAGTGCCGCAGGCGCCCTTGTAGTTGAACAGTTCCCGCGGGAGACATGTGGCAGTTTAGGCCCCTTGCCCCTCGACGGATGCCTGCGGCGTTACAACTTTGAAGAGCCTCTCGAGTTTCTGGGCATCTGGCTGGTGCTGGTTGCCATGCTGGGTTTGTTTTCTGATGTGTCGCCGGCACCGTCAGTTCGCGTTCGCCGCATCCTGTATGTCTTCCCACCGCTATGGATTCTTCTACTCTTCCAAAGTGAGGCGATCCTTCCCACTGTGCCCTTCGTTGCTGATGCTCAGCCAGCAGCCGTAGAGTTCGAGTCGGATGTACACTTGCATGGCTTCCGAATAGAGAGAAAGAAAAAGAATGACTACGTTCTCCATCTCCATCTCTATTTGTCTCCCAGACGATGGGATTTCAACGGGCTGGGCTATTCCATTCATCTGGTTGACCAAAGCAGTGGCAACTCCATTGCCAGAGGCGACCAGTATGCCAACCATCAACTTGAATTTCTGTTGGGTCCTGGCTATGTGCCTATCTACCGACAGTGGCTGGGGCTTGAAATCCCGCCCCAAGCCCCAACCAACCGCGCATTTTGGGTCGTGCTGACGCTCTGGCGCGAAAAAGGCAACGAGTTTGTCCGCCAACGAGTCCTCGCCAGCGACCTCCGACTGCTCGACGATACCCAAGTCGTCCTAGGGGAAATAGTCCTGCCAGCAGCGGCGACTGCCGCCTCACCCGCCCCGCTGGCAGTTTTCGACAACGGCTTCACGCTCGACGCCATCGACCTGCCGCAACGCGCCCAACCTGGCGAGACCCTGACCATCCCATTCACCTGGCGCAGCGGCGTCCGCGGCAGCGAGGACCACGCGCAATTTCTCCATTTTGTTCACGAAGAGAGCAGTGCCTTGTGGAACCATGATCAGCAGCCACTGGGTCCCCGTTTGCCAACTCGCCTGTGGTACAATGGCTTGGCTGACAGTGAAATCTGGCAGGTGCCGCTCCCATCTGACCTGGCACCTGGACGATATGCAGTTTTTACCGGGCTGTATCGCCGGCGCGATCTGGAACGGATTCCAGCGAGCGACCCAGAGGGGACACCTTGGCTTGACGCCCGCGTATCACTGGGCAGCCTGATTATCGACAGCGCATAGACACCGCGTCCATGCTTGCGAGGAGTCCGCATGGGGCCCAGCCGGCGGGGTACGGCTGCACAATGGAGTAAAGAGTCAATGGGCAACGGTGAGTTCGTCGTTTCAACCGAGGCACTGATCCGCATCTTCGTTTTCTTGCTGTATGTCCCGGTTTGTCTGTTCAGTTACTGGCGGCTGATTCCGCGCCTGTCATCAATATCCAAGCAGATAGCGAGCGGCTTTCTTGCGGCGCAGGTTGTGGTGATCGTGCTGTCGATAGAAATCCAACCATCCTCGAGTTTTGAATGGTGGCTCTGGCGCATGGATCAGGAATGGAATATACCCGCTACTCTTGCCTCGACGCAACTGGTAATGGTGGGCGGCGTTGCACTCATGACAGCGTGGCTTGCCAGAGCGCGACCCGCCTGGCAGCGCCTCTACTTGGTCAGTATCGGCTTGCTTTTTCTGTATTTAGCGCGCGACGAATACACCACTCTGCATGAGTTCATCCCGAATTGGATAAATTTATACGCTGCGCTCGGTGCTACTGTGGTTGTGGCGACGCTGGTTGTAGCTCTACGCTCACCGCGACGTACATGGATATGGCACTTGTGGCTGCTAAGCGGTTTGGCCATGAGTGCCTCAGGTGCACTCGTGCTTGATGGGGCCTTCCAAGTGAAATGTGGCGGTTTGGGTTTCTTGCGCTTCGATGAATGTCTGTCTGGCTTCTTCCTAGAAGAACCCCTTGAGTTTCTGGGCATCTGGTTGGTGCTGGTCGCCATGCTGGGCCAGTTTTCTGACGTGTCTCCGTCACCGGCAGTTCGCGTCCGACGCGCACTGTACGTATTACCGGTGCTTTGGATTCTCTTGCTTTCCCAAAGTACGACTGTCCTCCCCATTGCGCGCCAACAAGTTCGTAATGCTCAGCCGGCATCCGTACAGTTCGAGTCGGATGTACACTTGCATGGCTTCCGAATAGAGAGAAAGAAAAAGAATGACTACGTTCTCCATCTCCATCTCTATTTGTCTCCCAAGAGATGGGATTTCAACGGGCTGGGCTATTCCATTCACCTGGTTGACCAAGTCAGCGGCGACTCCATTGTCAGACGTGAAAAGTATGCCAATCGCCGCCTTGAATTTCTGCTGGGTCCTGGCTATGTGCCTGTTTACCGACAGTGGCTGGAGCTTGAAATCCCGCCCCAAGCCCCAGTCAATCGTGCGTTTTGGATTGTGCTGACGCTCTGGCGTGAAAAAGGCAACGAATTTGTCCGCCAACGAGTCCTCGCCAGCGACCACCAACTGCTGGATGACACGCAAGTTGTCCTAAGCGAACTGGTCGTGCCAGCAGTGTCGGCTGCCACGCCGCCTGCCGCCCCGTTAGCCGTATTCGACAACGGCTTCTCACTCGATGCTGTCGACATGCCTGAACGCTCCCGACCCGGCGAGACCTTAACCATTCACTTCAACTGGCGCAGCGATACCCGCAGTCACGAAGACCACGTGCAATTTCTGCATTTTGGCCACGAAGAAAGCGGCGCCTGGTGGGTTTATGACCAGCAGCCACTGGGTCCCCGTTTGCCAACCCGCCTGTGGTATGATGGCTTGGTTGACAGTGAAATCTGGCAGGTGCCGCTCCCGGCTGACCTGGCGCCGGGGCGATACAAAATTTTTACCGGGCTGTATCGCCGGCACAATTTGGAACGAGTGCCAGCAAGCGCCCCCGACGGGAAGCCTTGGCTCGACGCCCGCGTAACACTGGGCAGCCTAACCATAGGAGGCGCATAGACACCGCCCCCATGCTTGCGAGGAGACCCTATGAACATGATGAAAGCGGCCGTGATTCACGGACACGGAGAACGCGATGTCGTCCGCTTGGAGCAGACACCTATCCCGCAGCCAGCGGCGGACGAAGTACGCATCAGGGTGCATGCCTGTGCCTTGAACTGGCTTGATGTTGGCGTAAGACGGGGACCGCAATTTGGCGCGATTCCACTCCCGCTCATCACCGGCGTCGATATTTCGGGTGTGGTTGATGCGGTCGGTGACGAAGTATCTGCCTGGCAGTCGGGGGATGAAGTTACCCTGTATTCACTGGTGACCTGTGGCGACTGCGAATACTGTCGGCAAGGAGATGTGACCGTTTGCGCTCAGCATCGGATTATTGGCGAACATCTCAACGGCGGCTTGGCAGAATATGTGGTTGTGCCAGCACGCAATCTGATCCCCAAACCCATCAATTTAAGCCATGTTGAGGTGGCGGCTCTACCAGTGGTCGCCATGACCGCCTGGCATATGCTGATTTCGGTCGCTGGTTTGCAAGCGGGCGAAACCCTGTTTATCCCCGGCGCTGGCGGTGGTGTGGCATCTATGGGCATCCAAATTGGAAAATACGCGGGTGCAAAGGTTTATGCCAGCACTTCCACGCCAGAAAAAATGGAGCAGGCACGCGCCTTGGGCGCCGATATGGTGTTCAATTATCGTGAGGCGGATTGGGTGCAGCAAATCATTGATGCCACAGATGGGCGCGGCGTCGATGTCGTTCAGGACAATGTGGGCGCAGCGACCTGGTCGGACTCGCTGAAGACCCTGGCTCGCAATGGACGGATGGTGGTCTGCGGCTCGCATTCGGGCAAGCATTTTAATCTGGCGATTCCGCAAATCTATCATCGTCAGCTGCGCATTCTGGGCGCTAACGGCGGCACTTACAACGAGCTTGTGACTGCCCTTGAGCTAGCCAACCAAGGCATTCTGCGCCCAGTGATTGATACCGTTCTGCCGCTATCCGCAATTCACGAGGGGCATCGCCTGTTGGAGGAACACGATCACTTTGGCAAAGTGGTGATGCAAATTGTGGCGGATGAATAGGCAAACCATCGGAAAGCATCTTGCCTGGAAAAGAGCTAAGCCTTGACCGCCCCGCTGGTCAGGCCGCTGATGAACTGTCGCATGGCCACCATAAAGACACACAGCAACGGAATGGACGAAATGACATAGCCGGCAAACAGCGGGCCCCAATCGGTTTCAAAGCTGGACGAGAATTGCATCAGCCCTTGTGCCAGGGGCATCCTGTCGCGGGAGGTGATGGTGACCAGCGGCCAAATCAAGTCATTCCATGTGCCAATCAGCGTAGTCATCGCAACCGTCGCCAGCATCGGACGCGCCAGAGGCATAGAAACATAGCTGAAAACCTGCCAGTCGGCGGCCCCATCGACATAAGCAGCATCAAACAATTCCTGCGGCAGGGATTCAAAGTAACTGCGCATCAGCCAGGTTGAAAGCACCAAGCCGCCGCTAATCCAAATGACGAGCAGCGCCAGCGGGGTATTCACCAGCCCCATATCCCGCACCATGATAAAACGCGGCGCCAGTGTCAGCACACCGGGAATCATAATCAGGGAGATAAAAGCCAGGAAAAGAACCGACTTAAAGGGAAATTTGAAGCGGGCAAAGACATAGCCGGCGATGGATGACAAGGCAGCCACGCAAACTATGGTCGTGCCGGAGTAGATGACGCTATTGACGATGTAACGCCAGATACGGGCAAAGGCAACCTCATAATTGTCAAATTGAAACGGCAGGGTGGGCAGCCAAAAATTATGATAAAATTGCGTGTTGTTCTTGAGAGAGGTGATGACAACCAACACCAGAGGGAAGAAGGTCACGATACCAAAGGCGACCAGCACCAGTTGGAATGGAAAATCATGGAAACGATTCAGCCGGCGCTGCTGAACGGCACCGCTTTTTTTCTCGGACATATTTGTTTTCCTAGCCATCCACTGCCCCCGCCGAGACGCGCAGATTCAACACGGTCAAAGCCAGCATAGCCACAAAAAGCACCACCCCAATCGCTGAGGCATAGCCAAACTCCAAAAAGTTAAAGGCTGACTGAAATAGTTGCAGCGCCGGCACCATCGTGCTGTAGCCGGGGCCGCCATCTGTCATCACCAGGAACAGGTCGAAGCGCTGGGTCATAAAAATCATCGTGAGAATCATCGCCAAGGTGATTTGTCGGCGTGTCATGGGAATGTCGATATACCACAAACGCCGCCAGAAACCGGCGCCATCAATGGATGCACTCTCATGCACTTCGGTGGGAATGGATTGCAGCCCGCCCAGCAGGATGAGAAACTGCAATGTCGGCAACCATGGAAAGCGAACAAAAGACAAAGCCCACATCGCTGTGTTGGGGTCTGCCAGCCAGGCCTGCGTCCAGTCGCCCAAGCCAATCAATTCCAAAGTCTGGTTAATGAGACCCACCTGCGGGTTATAGATGAAGCGCCAGATGAGATAATTGAGAATCATCGGCACAACCATCGGGAAGACAAAAATGATTTTCCACCAGTTTGACCAGCGCTGGCTCTTGAGATTGACAATCATCTCGGCTGCAAAAAACGGAAACACCGTTTGCATGATGACGCGGAAGATTACAAAAGATACCAGATTCCGTATGGCGACCCCAAAGGTACGGTCGGTGAGCAGATTCTCGTAGTTTTCCAGTCCGACATAAATATGGATTTTGCCGCCGTTCCAAATGAAGAGCGAGTTATACAAGGCGCTGAAAGCCGGTATCCACTCGAAGACCAGCAGCATGGCAAGCGGAACAAGCAAAGCCAGATAGAGCCACTTCGCCCGCCAGACCCGATGATGGAGCGGGCTTTGCTCCTCCTTGCGGCTGGTTTTGTCGGTCGTTCTGGCGATGATACGCCTAAACATTCCTGCCAAAGTATTTGTGCCTGTTCGACAAACAGCTTCCCCCTGATGACAAGGCTTATCTCATCAGGGGGCTGCCGTTTATTTGACTTCATGCGCTGCGGCGAGAGCGGTCTTTCCTAATCAAGCTGGAAACTGCAATCCCATTCGTTCTCGGCGATGACCACACGCGCTTCGCGTGCCATCAAGCGGTCTTCTTCGCTGATCAGCGTTTCGAGGTCAATCTGTCCGGTAAAGTATTCTTGCATCAGACGGCGATGATCTTCGCCATAACGGCGGCTCAGCCGTGGATCCGGATCCTTCAAGGCACGGATAGGCAATTCGAGGAATGCCGTTAGGGGCTGCAATGCCTCTGGCACATCCAGTTCCTCAAGCGTCGGCACACTGCGCGGCGCGTCCCGCACAACCCGTGACCATTGCGGTTGAGCCGTCATAAACATAAAAAAGTCAATGACCTCATCTTCAATGCCTTCTCGCCGTGCGCGGTCGGTCATCACAAAACCGGCGGTGAATCCACCAACCAGATAAGAGGATTCGTTATTCGCGGCGTAGGGACTGGTTGTTCCGGTAATGGGCGGGAAGTAACTGATGCCCCAGTTGAAGTCGGCATCGCGGGTCACGCGCACGGTGTCGCTGGCAGCGTTGGACAGCAAGAATGGAACTTGCCCAGTAATAAACAGACGATAGGCTTCATCGGGTGTCATGGTGGCATAGCCTTCGACCCAGTTTGGCTCAAAATCCGCCAGCAGTTGCAGCCAATCAGCAAAAGCCTCGTCGCGGGCGCTAATGAAGCCGTTTTGAATCGCACAGGAAAATTCGCGCTGGTTCAAGGCATGCCACTGCGCCCCTGGTTCCCACCAGCTTTCGATGTGGTCGATATACAGGCTGGTCAGGCTGACGCCATCAAACCAGTTGTAGTTGTAGGGCGTTGCAGTAGACATACTCAGCCCCAAGGGTTCATAACCGGCTTCGGCCAGGCTGCCCATCTCGGCAATCATGGTCTCCCAGTCTTCCCAGAGCGAATACGAGATGTCAAATGAGGTATCGGCGCCGGCGGCTTCAAGAATATCCTTATTGTAGAAAAAGCCGACCGCGACCGCATTAACCGTTACCAGATATTGGTTGCCCGATGAATGCAGGGTAGTATTCCAGACGACTTCGGGGATGCTGTCCTGCCAGGCTTCGCTGCCAGGCGTGCCTTCGGGAATATACGGGTTTGGCATGGCAATATAGTCGTTAAGCGGCACATACCAGTCGTTGCCCTGTTCCTGCCAGACACGAATATAGTTGTTGGTGATGATGTGCGGCTCGGTTTGTCCATTGAATACGGTACTGCGCCATTGGTCACCGGAGATGTTATCGGGGACATCAATCAGTTCAATGGCCACGCCCGGATTGGCGGCTTCGTATTCGGCAACCAACTGGTTAAAGAAGGTTGGCGGATGGGGATTGTCCTCGGTGGGTTCGCTGGGATAATAAGTCCCCGGCACAACCTGAATGACGATATTATCCTGCGCCAGACTGGCGGCGCTGCTCCAGACAAGCAAGAGAAGCAGTAAAATCAGAAGCCTTTTCATCATAATCTCCCTAATATAAATGATTCATCCTTAATAATTTAAGGAAGTATTTTTCTAGCATATTGGTGACAACTTGTCAAGGAAATCGGAAAAACGCCAGCAGATTACATCTGTGTTATTCTGAAGCAATCAAGTATGCTCATAATCATTTCAGGAAAAATTTGTCCTTTATTTGAATGATTGTGAACAAGATAGAAAACAAAAACCGATGAGCCAGGCTCCCAATATCTTATTCATTATGACCGACCAGCAGCGCAGTGATACCATTCGGGCGCTAGGCAACCCGGCCATCCGCACCCCCATACTGGATTCGCTGGTTCGGGATGGCGCTGCATTCACCAACTGTTATACGCCGTCCCCGGTATGCGTGGCTGCCAGGAGCGCTGCCATCACCGGCGTTCCGCCGCATTTGAACGGCTGTACATCCAATAACGAATCGCCCATGCACCTGCCAAGCATCATGCAAGTCTTGCAAGCGCGGGGTTATCGGACACATGGCATTGGGAAAATGCACTTTAACCCCGATGCGGATGCCATGTGGGGCTTCGATAGCCGCGATTTTTCTGAAGAAGGGGCCAAACTGCCGCACCACCGCAATGATTTTCATCGGTATTTGGATGAAAACGGATTCGGCCATGTGCTTGAACCGCAGGGAATCCGCAGCGAGATGTATTATATCCCACAGCCTTCACAGCTGCCGGCCGAGCATCATCACACGACCTGGGTCGCTGACCGCGCCATTGACTTTCTACACCAGCGGGACCCGAACCAGCCTTTTTTTCTGTGGGCCAGTTTTATTAAACCACATCCGCCCTTTGAATCCCCGGTGCCCTGGAACAAACTCTATCGCGCCGCCGACATGCTGCCGCCTCATCGTCCGGAAGGTTTCGAGGCGCTGTTGACCTATTGGAATCATTTCCAAAATCGCTATAAGTATCGTGACAAGGGCTATGACGAAATGCTCTTTCGCACCATAAAGGCAATGTATTATGCTTGCATTTCCTTTATTGATTTCAATCTCGGGCGCATCCTGGAAGCATTGGGCGCCGACATCAAGAACACCCTGCTGGTCTATACCTCCGACCACGGCGAACTGCTGGGAGATTATGGCAGTGTCGGCAAACGAAGCATGGTCAATCCCGCCGTGAAAATTCCGATGCTCCTGCGCTGGCAGGATAGATTGGAAGCAGGTCAGCAGATTGATGCGCCCGTCAGTCTGCTGGATTTATTCTCGACCTTCGCTGCTGCCGCCGGTGCGGATGTGCCATCCCTGGAGGGGGCGGATTTATTAGCGATTGCTGGCGGGGAAACCGACCACGAATATGCCTACAGTCAATTCAGCGAGGGGCAGACTGGATTGTACATGATTGCCAGTCGTGAAATGAAGTACATCTATTCGGCGGCTGACCGCCGGGAATGGTTATTTGACCTTCATATCGACCCACAGGAGACCAAAAACTGGGCTGGCAACCCGCGATACGCTGCTCGCTTGCAGCATTTGCGGCGCAGGCTCATCGAGCGATACGAACACGATGGTTATGACCTGGCGGTACAAGATGGACAATGGCGCGACTATGCGCCACCGCCGCGCCCCGACCCTGCAGGCGACGATGGGCTGCTGTTCCAGGATGCTCCTCAACTGCCGCAGCTGCTCAAAGAGCTAGGACCTTATGCCCAACCCTGACATACTCGATTCGATTGGCTAACTGAAGCGAAAGTGACAAGAACCCATGATGAAGATAAGCGCCTTTGGTGATGAAATCGCCGTAGATTTTGAAGAACAGCTGCAAGTTTTACAGCGTTTGCAGATTCCACTGATTGACGTCCGCGCCGCTTGGGGGGTCAACTGCTCGCTGTTCACCGATGAGCATATCAAACGCATTAAGCACTTATGTCATCAGTATCAGATTCAGGTCGCCTGCAT
Organism: Aggregatilineales bacterium; assembly: GCA_965214515.1. Lineage (GTDB taxonomy): Bacteria > Chloroflexota > Anaerolineae > Aggregatilineales > Phototrophicaceae > UBA6055. The sequence goes on along the minus strand of OZ243955.1, from coordinate 249,025 downwards.
GGGCAGCCCGATTGGCAAATCGCCTATACAAGATGCCATCATCATTGAAAGCGACCGCCTCAAACGCATTGGCGAAATCGCCTCTCAACTCGGCACAAAGAACATTCGCCTCTTCTCCTTTTATCCCCGGGCAGCTGTTAATCATGCCACGATACAAATCGCGGTGGAGCGCCTGCAAGCGCTGGTCGGCATTGCCGAGGAGCTTGACCTGCAATTACTGCTCGAAAACGAGAAGGGGCTGGTTGGCGATACCCCTGAACGCTGCCTGAAATTGCTGCAAGCTGTCGATTCGCCGCGCCTGAAGTTCATCTGGGATGCGGCAAACTTCGTCCAATGCGGCGCAGCAAAACAGGTCGAGCAATGGTGGGATTCGCTACACCCTTATACCACCTATATTCATATCAAAGATGCCCGCTTGTCGGATGGGGCCGTAACACCTGCTGGCGAAGGCGATGGACAAGTGAAAAAATTGCTGGAACGGCTGCACGCAAGCGGTTACGAGGGTGTCTTGTCTCTGGAGCCGCACCTGGTCGAAGCGCGGCATTCCAGTGGCTTTAGCGGCGCCGACGGTATGGAGGTCGCCGTCAAAGCGCTACGGAAATTGATGGCTGAAGTCGGCATTCAAGAAGCTCGATAGCTACTTCCTTAATGTTGTGGCTAGGGAGCCAACATATTTTGTCGATTATAATGAGAGAGATTAAACTTCAATGCTTCTATCACTCCACCCGATAATACAAGAGGCGTACTCAGAAGTACATGATTGGCTAGCACATCGCAACGATACTGATGGATACATGAAAATCTGTAAGCCACCTCTTGACAATAAAAACATGAAATATATCGCAGCACAATTCGGTGTGTACTTTCCCGCACATTATTTCAAATGCAAATTTGCTTTAGAGGAGATTATTCGACGCGAAACTCTACTTGCCTGGTTACGACGCAATTCACACATTACTTTGATCGATGTGGGATGTGGGGCTGGTGCTGCATCTGCGGCGTTTATTTCAACGTTGCTTGATTTGATAGAATCAGGAGATCTGACGAAACCGGTAAATCTTTTATGTATTGGAGTTGATCTAGTCGAAAATGTCCTCGGTATTTATTATCAATTATTGAGCCTTATCAAAAAAAGTTTTAATGCTGATGATATTCAACTAGAAATACGCGTGGTCGACAAACCAGTTGCTGAATCAGTTACAGATTTAGACAAACACCTGCAAGACATTCTACAAGCTTGGGATCAACCCGTCCTATCAAATGTCGTGTTAATGCAATCAAATGTAGTAAGACCGTTAAGTAGCTTGCACTCGCAACAACAAAAGCGACAGAAATGCCTCCTTAATTTGGGGATACCATTAGAGGCATTTATTGAAGAACAGAGGTTTGGGGCTCGTGAGGCTCGTTCTTACCATCAACTTTTCCAACAAATTCCAATAGATAATCTACACATTTTTACTGTTGGTACTAAAGATCAATTGGTGAGAAAACAAATACGGGAAATGGGGGAATCGATTAAGGATGTTTTTTCCCAACATCAAGTGCAGTCATTGAGTACAGAGATTGATGCTTACGATGTTGCTTTTATTAATCCTAGCCATAGCTATTGGGGTAACTATTGGAAAGAAATCAAAAAAAGGAATCAATGGCAAAGTAAATTCTACATTGATATCACATCGGTGAAGAATTCAGAATTGCAAAGAGACAGAAATTGGCATGATGTAATCAAGATAGAAAACCTAAAGCTCGCTTGGGTACGTGTTCGTGCAATTTTATTCCGTGAGGTACTTAGAGATGAAGCTGAAATTAGGATCTTCGAACAAAATTTAGATCGCAATTTGCTACGACTACAACAAGAATTGATAGCGTATGCAGGGCAAGTGACACATACCGATGATCGATTACAATATTTGTTCGTCAAAAACGCGGCCGTAGGTCGCCCTCGTGTACTTTCGCGTATGGATGAAGACATACTTTCAGTAGCGATTATCCAGGTATTAGGAAAAACCATGTCTGGACTACAAAGCAATAGTTATGCCTATAGACTGAATATCAGATCTTCACGCTCAACAGAGTATTTATATGAATATTGGTTTGAAGCATATCGTCGTTTTACAAGGGAAATAAAAGCGGGTGTTAAAAGATATCCGGGATGTAGCGTTCTACGAGTAGACATCAAATCTTACTATACAAATATCCAACAGAAGCAACTGGTAGAAGCTATCACAGATGAATTACGAACCCAAAGCGAACGAGTGACATGGCTTCTAAAAAAGCTGTTATTGGTGGATCTAGACACAGACAGCCACGATTCAAAACATGGTTTGTCACAGGGTGGTGCGGGTTCAGGTTTTTACGCTAATGCCTATCTAACTCCGATTGATAGTCATTTTGGTGTGAACAATGATTGGGAAGTTAAACTATATCGATTTGTTGATGACATTGTTTTGGTAATTCCAAACCCTGATGAAGTACAAGAAGTTAAGGCTGAGTTAAAGAGTAAACTACATTTTCTTGGTCTCAAACTTAATCCCGACAAAGAGGAGGTTTACGATTATGAGGGATATTTAGAACTACCGGACCAAGATGAAGAGTTAAACGAACTGTCGGATAGATTTGTCAGTTTAACTAACTGTCTTTGGTATATGGACTCCGATTACAGAGAAAGATGCGTTCAAGAAGAAATGTGGTGGCCATTTATAGATGCTTACCGTAGTAAACTTCACTCAATTGACTTTTTTGTTGAAGCAGGTCGGCTTAGCCGGAAGCTGCATCAATATTTGAACAGTAGAAAGCGTAAACGTGATCTATACCGCAAACGTGTGAAGGAACTCACATTTCCCTCATGGGATAGTCAGGACTGGGCAACCGAGTTTAGATCTTTGAATTCAGATTGGGATCAGAAACGCAGTGAGCTACGAAATAGTTTACTAAGTCTTCTACAAAGTAGTTATGAGAAATTATCGACTGTGGAATCTCCACGGGAAACGCGAAAACTAAGCACTAAGATATATTTTTGTGCCAATCGTCTTACCAGATTGGGTTTTCAGGGTGTTGAAGATCTGATCACACAAATACTCATGGAACAGCCATGGATCATTCGACAGCCACAATATGTGGTCAGAAACTTAGCTATTCAAGGGTTCTCGGATCAGCTTGTTTGCCTGTTAAATCACTATACAAGTAGCACACATCCCTATGGAAGTTTTATGGTAACCTTGATACTCCACTCTCTACGCTACTTAGACCAAATACCGGCAGATGGGATGCAAAAAATTGTGAAGATTGCGACCGATTCATCTCATCACGCTATTGAACGTCTGATGGCTACTGAAACTTGGTTAAGGCTTAATTGTGAATTTGTGGCAGAAAACAGTGAGACTATTCGAGACATTATCAGCACAGAACAGTCTGCACGTCTGCGAAAAAACTATGTGCTTCTACTTGGAAAATGCAACCCAGATGCAGTAACCGATCCTGCAAACAATGACTACTTATTGCACTATGCTTATCAGTTAGTGCTAGATAGAGAGGTTGATCGATTGTTCGACGAAGAAGAACCAGACATAATTAGAAACAGTTTCTATAGTGGGGAGTATCCCGATGACTCTCGTGAATTCAATGATATGGGATATTACTAGATCAGTTCACCCGCATAATTTCAACCCAAAATCATAATATGCACTTCTCGCGGCCCGTGAGCGCCTTTGATTAATTCTTGGGCGATGTCGGCGGTTTTGCTCGGCCCGGTCACAATGGTGGTGTTGCTGGATCGGGTAAATGCCGGATAGCCCTGCGTCTGCTGCGTCTGCTGCCAGCTTTCAAAATCCGGCAAAATTTGCTCCGGCCGCAGCAAAGCGATGTGAACATCGGGCAAGAGCGATGTCGTCCGATAACGTCCAGCGCCACTGTCCACCACCAGGCTTCCAGTGGCGGCGAGGGCTGCGCCTACCCCTGTAATGCCGACCCGCAGTTCGCTGTCGTCATAGCTGCCGACCGCCACACCGAGCCCCGCTAAAGTGTCATGCAAGCCCTTGAACGGGAGTTGGTTCTCTGCCCAGCTTAAAACTGATTTGTCCGCGCCAATCAACTCCATCATCTGCTCGAGGGCATCATGCTGATTGACCCGATACACGCTGCAGCCCAGCTTTTCCGCCTCGGTGATAAATTGTTCGACCCGTTCATCTGCCGACAAATTTTGCAGCGGAATCATGTGCCGCCGCTCTTCAGCCTGCTCACGCTCGCCCAGTGCTGGCTGTGCCTGTCGCAGTTTCGACAGAATCCGCTCACGCGCCCCCATTGTTCCGCTCCTTCCATAATTGACGGAAAGGCTTGGGGGCAAACTCCGGAAAATCACGATGTTTCGTCCAGTTGCCCAGGATGCCCGGCATCTGCTCCCCGAGCAGATATTGCGCGGTGCGTGCTGCCCTGCCCCCCAGCCCAAATCGTGCCGGTGAAGTCATCCCAATCGCCCACAGTTTCATGCCCAAATCCCAACTCGGTTGGGATTCGCCCGCCTGCACCAAATCTCGACGCAAATCGAGTAACATGCGCGGTAGGTCAATATCGACCGGGCAAACCTGCTTGCAACTCCCGCAGAGACTGCTGGCATGAGGCAAGGGCGCCGCATTTTCCAAACCGACATAAAGCGGGGTCAAGACCGCGCCTATCGGACCCCCATAAACCCAGCCATAGGCATGGCCGCCAGTGCTGCGATAAACCGGGCAGGCATTCTGACAGGCGCCGCAGCGGATGCAGGCAAGCGCCTCAGCATAATCGGTCGCATAAACATCCGCACGTCCATTATCGACAAAAATGATATACACCGCCTGCGGCCCGCCCGTCTCATCATCACGAGCCGGCCCATTGATGATGTTGCTGTACACCGTCAGGTTTTGACCGGTGCCGCTGCGTGGCAGCACTTGATTGAGGGTGGCATAATCCTCCACCGTGTCAATCACTTTCTCAATCCCCACCAGCGCAATATGAACCGGCGGCATCGAGGTGCACATCCGCCCGTTGCCCTCATTCATCACCAAAGCCAGCGAGCCAGTTTCGGCAATGACGAAGTTGCCACCCGAAATCCCCATGTCCGAATTCAGGAAATCCTGGCGCAGCATCCGTCGGGCAAAGGCGACCATTTCAGCCGCATCATCGGTCGGTTTCATACCGAGTTCGCGCACAAAAATATCGCGGATTTCGGATTTTGTCTTGTGAATCACCGGCGCGACAATATGGCTGGGGGGTTCTTGATTGAGTTGGATGATATATTCGCCCAGGTCAGTTTCCACCACCCGCAAACCAGCCGCTTCCAGCGCGTGATTGACGCCCAACTCTTCGCTGAGCATGCTTTTGCTTTTGATGACGGTTTGGACGCCATGCCGTCGGGCAATATCGAGAATCCGCTGATTGGCTTGGGCAGCATCTTCAGCCCATTCGACGCGGAAGCCGTTTTGGGTCAGCCTGTCTTCCGCCTTTTCCAGCAAATCTGGCAGCTGGCGCAAGGCTCGGCGTTTGGCTTCGGCGGCTTGCTGGCGCATGAATTCGCCATGTTCATCGCTGTGGGCAAACATCGCCGCCTGTCGTTTGTGATAGGCATTGCGCGTCCCCGCCCCGACAGCTTGCTGCAAATCCTGATTATGAATGGCTATCTCGGACAGAGCAATAAAATCCTTTGATTGCACTTCCAGCGCCATTAGCTCTCCCCTTTCAGACATTTAGCCAGTACATCCGCCAGATGAAGCACGCGCTTGCGCGATTTATGGCGCGATAAACCGCCGTTCATCTGCGTCATACAACTGACATCCCCGGTCACAATCGTATCCGCTTTTGAATGGTTGATATTGTCCACCTTGTTCATCAGCATCGCATTGCTCACTTCAGGCATCTTCAGGCTAAACAAGCCGCCAAAACCACAGCAAACCTCACATTCATTTAATTCCAGCAACTCGGCATTGCCCAGTTGGTGCAATAAACCCCGGGCAGCTTTGCCCAATCCCAAGCCGCGCAAGCCATGACAGGCATCGTGGATGGCAAAGGATTCTTTCGCCGGCAGGGTCAAACCAAGATTTTCTATCCCCAGCCCCTCCACCAGATACTCGCTAAACTCCCAGGTGATGGCAGCCATCCGCCTTGCCTGTTCATACCATTCGCCATCGGCTGGCGTGAACAGATTCGGATATTCATGCCGCACCATCGCGCCACAAGACCCGGAAGGCGTGACAATAACTTCGGCATCCTTAAAGGCTTTGATAAAATGTTTGGCGACTGTTTTGGCTTCTTGGCGGTAGCCAGCATTGAAAGCAGGCTGAGCGCAGCAGGTCTGCGCCATCGGGAAATCGACTTGCACACCAACATATTCCAAAATATCGACCACCGACATCCCCGTCTGTGGATAGACCATATCGACAATGCAGGTGACGAATAAGGATACTTTTTTGCCTTTTGGCGATTCGCGTTCCAATAATGCCATACTCCACACTTTCATTCACTGACGGCACTTTCTGCCTAGTGTACCGAAAACCTGCCCGACAAGCTATCGCTCAAAATAACTCTTTTTGTTACAATCAGTACTCTATTGATTGTAGCAAAGGATAAGAACATGGCTGATTATTCTCCGCAACCAGAACACAAATTTACCTTTGGCTTGTGGACGGTTGGCAATATCGGGCGCGACCCCTTCGGCGAGCCAACCCGCGAGCCTGTCTCCCCGGTGGATATTGTTTATATGCTGGCAGAGGTCGGCGCCTGGGGGGTCAATCTGCATGACAATGACCTCGTTCCCATCGCCGCCAGCCCCAGCGAGCGCGACCAAATTGTCGCCGACTTCAAACAGGCGATGAAAGACACTGGCATAGTTTGCCCGATGGCAACCACCAATCTCTTTGCCGACCCAGCCTTCAAGGACGGCGCATTTACCAGCAATGACCCTGCTGTCCGCGCTTATGCCCTGCAAAAAACTATGCTTTCGATGGATTTGGGGGCAGAACTTGGCGCCAAAGTCTATGTCTTCTGGGGCGGGCGCGAAGGAGCGGAAAGTGACAGCGCCAAGAACCCGGCGGATGGCATCAAGCGGATGCGCGAAGCCATCAATTTCTTGTGTGATTATTCCAAAGACAATAAGTATGGCTATCGCTTTGCCCTGGAGCCCAAACCCAACGAACCCCGCAGCGACATTTACTTCCCCACAGTCGGCAGCATGCTCGGTTTTATCGCCACGCTGGATGACCCGACCATGGTCGGTGTCAATCCCGAAGTCGCCCATGAACACATGGCAGGTTTGAACTTCATGCACGCTGTGGCCCAGGCTTGGGATGCCGGCAAGTTATTTCACATCGACCTCAACGACCAGATGTTCGGCCGTTATGACCAGGATTTTCGCTTTGGCAGCATGATGATTAAACAGTGCTTTCATTTGGTGCGCTTCCTCGAGGATGTCGGATATGACGGCAGCCGTCATTTTGATGCCCATGCCTACCGAACTTCGCAATATGACGATGTGAAAGAATTCGCCAAAGGCTGTATGCGCTCGTATCTCATCTTCAAAGACAAGGCAGCACAGTTCAATGCCGATGAAGAAATCCAGGCGCTCCTAGCCGAAATCAATGCCGATGACGGGACTTACGCTTATCTGACAGACGGCTACAGCACAGAAGCCGCCGACAAACTCAAGGCGACTCCATTCGACCGCCGGGCAATGGGCGCTCGCGCCTTGCCCTACGAACGGCTTGACCAACTCACCTTTGACCTGCTGATGGGAGTTCGCTAACAGCTTTTTGAACAGCCCGATAGATAAGATGGATAATTGGAAAGGAAGCCCTATGCCCTATCTGATGGGACTTGATATTAGCACCACCGCCGCCAAAGCTCTGATTATAAATGCTGACGGAGATGTGGTTGCCGTCGCCAGCAGTCCACAGCCCATTAGTCAGCCCAAACCCCTGTGGAGCGAGCAAAATCCCTCCGATTGGTGGGAAGGCATGACCAGCAGCATCCGGCAGGCATTATCCCAAGCCAATCTGGGCGGAGAGGACATCAGCGCCATCGGACTGACGGGGCAAATGCACGGCCTGGTGCTGTTGGATGCGGGCGGCGAAGTCTTGCGCCCATCCATTTTATGGAATGACCAGCGCACACAAGCGCAGTGCGATGCGATAACGGAGACGATTGGGCGCAGACGCCTGATTGAACTAACGGGCAACCCGGCTGTAACCGGATTCACGGCACCCAAAATCTTGTGGGTGCGCGATAACGAGCCGCAAGTTTATGCCCAAACCAAACAGGTCTTGCTGCCAAAAGATTACATCCGTTACAAGCTCACCGATACCTATGCGACCGACCTGGCAGGTGCGGCCGGGACATCTCTGCTCAATGTTGCCGAACGCGCCTGGTCGCCTGAAGTGCTTGGCGCACTGGACATCCCGGCCGAATGGATGCCACCCGTCCACGAAGGCATCCAGGTCACTGCGACCATTAGCCCGAACGGCGCTGCTGAAACCGGTCTCAAAGTCGGTACACCCGTGGTCGGCGGCGGCGGCGACCAGGCGGCGGGCGCTATCGGCATGGGCTGCGTCACAGCGGACACCCTTGGCGTCACTGTGGGGACATCGGGCGTCGTCTTTGCACCGCTCGACAGCTATGCCTACGAGCCTGATGGCAGGCTGCACGCCTTTTGCCACGCCGTGCCAGATACCTGGCATTTTATGGGGGTGATGCTTAACGCAGCTGGCAGCTTGCAATGGTACAGGGACAGCTTTGCCCCAGAACTTGACTTTGACGGCTTGCTGGCAGAAGCCGCGACCATCCCCGCCGGCAGTGAAGGCTTGTTTTTCTTGCCCTACCTGAGCGGTGAACGCACCCCACACCCAGACCCGCTGGCACGCGCAGCCTTTATTGGCATGACCAGCCGACACAGCCGCGGGCATCTGACCCGCGCTGTGCTGGAGGGGGTCGCATTCGGGCTAAAGGACTCCTTCACGCTGATTGCCCAAGCGGGTTTGCCCGAACAGTACGAGGTGCGCATCAGTGGCGGCGGCGCCAAGAGCGCCATCTGGCAGCAGATTATCGCTGATGTGCTCGCTGCGCCTCTGGTCAATGTGAATACAACTGAGGGAGGGGCTTTTGGCGCGGCGATTCTGGCATCCATCACAGCCGGCATATTCGCCGACGTTGCCGCTGCCTGCCAGCAAATGATTCAAACTGGCGAACAGGTCACGCCCGGCAACAATCAGGCGATTTATGCCGAACGCTACCGCATTTACCAATCCCTCTATCCGACACTGAAGGACACATTTGCACAACTCTAGCCAGGCTCAAAGCGCAAGTTACAAGGCGTGCGTCAAAACCAGCACACGGGTCGCCTGCGGCAGGTCCTCACGGCTCAGTTCAACTTCCCAGTCCGACTGGAAATCAATATCGGCATCATCAAAATAACTGAGGAAGGACTGAATCCAAAGCATATTGCGCGGCTTATAACGCAGGGTGCGGAAGTGCATCGGAATAACCAGTTTGGGCTGCACGCGGTCGATGACTTGCTTCAGGTCAGCCAAGCGTATCGTCGGAATATCGCCCGCAAGCACCAGAAAGACATCAATATCGCGGAAGAATTCGTATTCTTCGGGCGTGAAGGGATTGCCAACGTCACCCATGTGACCGATGCTGATGCCATCCATCTCCCAGCGATACATGGCGCATTTATCGGGTTCATGTTCGGGATGATTGTACATCTCTGACGATTCAATCGCGCGGAACATCAGCCCGTGCGTTTCGAGCCTGCCGCTATCCCGCGCGACATCCAGCATATTCAGCCGTAGCGGGTCGCCAAGGATTAAATCCGAGCGGTCATGGAAATCGTCATTCAGCGATGAGGTGACGACAATATCCGGCTCATCAGGTATGGGTTGATAGCCCGAAGTTTCAGGCGTATAGGGGTCGGTAATGACGGAAGTGCCATCGCTGGCGGTAACAATAAAACTGGCGTGACCATACCATTTGATTTTCATATGACTAGGCTCCATTCAAGCTGGGTATCAATTCTTCTGTAACCATGCCGATGACATCTTCGTCAGGCAAACCGATAACGTCAATCATAAAATAATCGCAGCCATGCTCGACAAAGGCGCTCATCTGCTCGGCAATTTGCTGGGCAGTGCCTACAAAGGCATTGTCGCGTGTCCAGTGTTCCGAGCGTGATTTGCCGCGGCGCTCGGCTTCGGCTTCGGTTTTGCCAATGGCGACGCGCCCAAACCAACTGAAGCGCAGAGTAGCCGGGTCGCGCTCGATGTCTTCCAGATGATTTTTCAGAATATCAAGCCGCTCGGTATAGCGCTCCAGTGGCGTATCGGGCATATTCCACATATCGGCATACTGGGCAGCGTGTCTCATGGTGGTTTTGCCAGCGCCCCCGACCAAAATCGGAATCATCGGCTCGGGTTTGGGTTCGCACCAGGCATCCTGAATCCGATAGTGTTGGCCCTCGTAGCTCACCTGACCGGGTTCTCCCCACATCTTCTTAAAAATAATCAGCGTCTCTTCCAACTGTTCCAGCCGTATCCTGGCGGAAGGATAATCATAATCATAGGCTCGGTATTCATCCTCTTTCCAGCCAGCACCAATCCCCATGATAAACCTGCCATTCGTCAGGGTTTGCAGGCTGCTCGCCATCAGCGCCAGCATCGCCGGATTGCGATAGCTTTGTCCCAACACCATCGGGCCAATTTCAAATTTTGGATAACGCGCCGCGATAAAGCTCAATGCCGTCCAGGCTTCAAAAGTCGGTTCGCCACCCCAGAAGAAATGGTCCGTCATCCATAAACTGCGAAACGTCCCTTCGAGATGTGGCAAAGCCGCGTCGAGGTCTGCCAGCCAGCGCTGATGCTGCCCCATGGGCGGCCCCGCCAGTAGCCCCAAGCCAAAATCAACCATCATATCCCTCCTTCATGTCGTCATAATTGTGCCTATTGTATCCTGTTCTGTCCAAAATATCTGTAAAACGAGTATAATCTGCGTCTGAGGCCAACTGATTGATGATGGAGCTTACTCATGGCATCGCATCCTAATATCTTGTGGTACTGCACCGATCAACAGCGTTTTGATACCATTGCCGCCTTGGGCAATGCACATATCAACACGCCCAATCTGGATCGCTTCGCGTCCGAATCGGCGACATTTACCCATGCCTATTGCCAATCGCCAATCTGCACACCCAGCCGCGCCAGCTTTTTAACGGGCATGTACCCCAGCGCCATCGGCGTCAATGGCAATGGCTTCCGCAGCTTCCCGCGGCACTTTGAAAATCGCTTGATTTCAAAGGCGCTGCACGATAACGGTTACGACTGCGGTTTGATTGGCAAACTGCATTTGGCAAGCGCATTCCTGCGCCGCGAAGAACGGGTCAACGATGGCTATGACTATTTCCAGTACAGCCACGACCACAAGGGCGGCAATGAACGCGGCAATGAATATGTCGAATGGATTAAACAGCAGGACATCGACCCCGATGTCATCCTCAAGAAACGGGCGATTGCATCACTGGCAGATTATCGCCAGGCGCAGACCAATCCGGGCTTTGGCGGATTCATTGAGCCGACCAGCGATGCCGATAATGTGCCGCCGCGGCTTCATCAAACGCATTGGTGCAGCCAAAAAGCCATCGAGTTTATCCGGCGCAATCGTGAACCCGACAAACCCTGGCTGTTAAGCATCAATCCCTTTGACCCTCACCCCCCCTTTGACGCCCCCTATGAATACTATCGCCGCTATAAACCAGAAGAAATGCCCGGCGCCCATTTTGAGGAAAGCGACTTGAAACATCAAAACCGCTTGTGCCATGCCGGTATTGATTTTCAGACAGAGGCGCATCATCCCGACGCACTCCAGCATAAACAGATTCAAGCATCGTATTACGCCATGATCGAATTCATTGACGATGAGTTTGGACGCCTGCTCGATTATCTTGATGAGAGCGGTCAGCGCGAGAACACCATTATCATTTTTATGAGCGACCACGGCGAGGCGCTCGGCGACCACGGTCTCCTGCTCAAGGGCTGCCGCTTTTATGAGGGTTCGGTGCGCGTGCCGTTGATGATGTCGTGGCCAGGTCATATCCAGCCGCAAATCTGGCACGAATTGATGGAACTGATCGATATTGTGCCGACGCTTTATGAACTGCTTGGCATGAAAGTGCCGCCCTTTGTTCAGGGACGTTCAGCAGCAGCCTGGATACAGAGCGGGGAACTGAATGCGCCGCACCGCGAATTTGTGCGCTGCGAACATTATGCGGCGGTAAATTATCCGGACAAGACCCACGCCACCATGTACCGCGACCGCCGTTGGAAGCTGACAGCTTATCACCGGAAAAACATTTATGAGTTATACGACCTTGAAAACGACCCTTGGGAACATCGTGATTTGTCTGACGACCCGGATTATGCAGCCATCAAATGGGATTTAATCAGGCGCAGTTTTGATGCGGCTGTTTATGCCCAGCCGCGTCAGCCCGATGAATACGGTCCCTTTTGATGAAGCGCGAGAGGCTTTTCCATGTAATGCAAGTCGTGATACTTCCCGGCCACCTTGAGCTCACCTTTGGCTGTGCCGACAATTTCAAAGCCCAGACGCTGATACAGCCTGACCGCCGCCTCATGCGAGCTTGTCACCGACAGCTTGACCTTCTCAATCCGCGGCTGCGCCGCAAGTTCACCCAGCAGGGCGCTCATCAGCTTCGTTCCCACGCCCTGGCCGCGCATCGCTGGCGATACATAAACGCCATAGACCTCAGCCACATGGCGAAACTTGAGACGGCTCGACCAGGCAGCGCCCGCCATGCCAAGCAGCTTCCCCTCGCTTTCGGCATACAGGGTCATGCTACCGTCTCGCGCAAAAGCGGCTGTCAGGCGACTCATCCAAACCTCGTCAGCATAAATCTGCGCTTCTTCATAGCTGGAAGCGAAGGCGGTTGGGTCTTGCCGCAGCGCCTCCAGCCGCAGGCGCTTGGCTTCCTGCCAGCGTGAAGGATGCAAAACAATAATAGAAATCACACTCATGTCAGCCGTCCCGTCAAAACCGCGATGACCTGACTTTATATCACCCCCAGGCTAAAACCACAATCCTTGTGACTCGGCACAGGCCTGGTATGAAATGACGAAAGGTTTTCCGCAATTATTTGCAGCATCTCATAAAAACTGTTACACTGTTGGCGATATTTCATGCGCCCGTCAGTCATTACGATTAAAATACTGGCAGCGCAAAGCTGGCTTGCTACTAAGGAGGTGAAACGCGATAAGAGTTTAGGCCCTGTCAACAAAACCTTGAATGACTTGAATGATTTAATTGCTAAATAGGAGGCCATCATGCCGAAACAAGAACTTTCCCGCCGCGACTTTTTGAAAGCGGCATCGACCGCGCTGGCAGCCAGCGGCTTTGCAGCGCTGCCCATCGGTCTGGTACACGCGCAAGACGAAGAAATTACCATCGAGCTGTGGGGCTTTGCCAACAATCGCGACGAATGGATGCAAAACCTGGTCGAAGAAATCTGGACGGATGTACACCCCAATGTCAACGTCTCATTGTCACTGACGCCTTACGCTGATTTGTGGCCAAAACTGCAATCGGCATTTGTCGCTGCCGCTGGCATCCCCGATATGGTCGACATCGAAATCTCTGCTATGGGGCAGTTCGTGCGCGAGGCGGGCAGCGAGCCCTTTGCTCCGCTCAACGACCTGATAGGCGGCCAGTTGGAAGACCTTTCGATCCCGTCTGCAACCAAGCCCTGGACTGTACGCGGCAATATCTACGGCATCGGCAACGAGGTGAATCCTGTTCTGCTCTATTATCGCCACGACATTTTTGATGAATTGGGCCTGGACATCGACGCGCCAGCAACCTGGGATGACTTCGTGAATATGCTCGGCAGCGGCGCCATGGAAGCCGGGCACGGCCTGTTCCCGATTTCCACTCAAGGCTGGGGAGACTTCTATGTTCAGCTCCATCAAGCGGGTGGCGAATTCTTCGATGCCGATGGCAATGTGCAGATGCTTTCTGACCTGGCAGTAGAAATCCTTACCTGGCAAAAGGCACAGCTGGACAGCGGCGTCTACATCGAGCAAGGCACAGGCGATGCGCAGTATGCGCTGATGAACGAAGCCGCCTACATCACGATTTGGGGTGCGCCCTGGTACCAAGGCTTTATGAAGCAGAACGCGCCCGACCTCGAAGGCAAGTGGAGGATGCGTTTCCTGCCTGTCTGGAACGACGACAGCTACCTGACTGTCCCGCGCGGCGGCACGGGTATGGGCATCACGGCTGCATCCCAACACAAGGAAGAATCCTGGGAATTCATCCGCGTCTGCAACTTGACCGCCGAAGGCTCGCTGCTGGCATTCCGCCGCATGAACCTCTTCCCGTCCTACAAGCCAGTCTGGGACCGCGAGGAACTGCTGCGGACGGATGATTACTTCAGCGGGCAAAAGCCAGGCGAATTCATTGCCGAAGCGGCGTCCGCTATGGCGCCGGTCAATGTGGATCCCCACTGGACACTCTTTGTCGATGCGGTCAATCGTTTGGTCGTGCAGCCAGTCATGCTTGATAATGCCGATCCTTACACTGCCTTGCAAGAAGCAATCGACGAATTCGAGTTCAACAAATAAATCCGTTTTTCACTTGCAGCTGTACAATATGCAAGTGATGCGCTGCTCCCGTTCCCCCAGAATAAAAGCCCCTCCTTGCGGGAGGGGTCTGGGGCAGGAGCGCACTTAAGGAGTGCATTGCATGACCGCAAGCACCTTGACCAGCGGCAATCAAGCAGCGAAATGGAATCTGTCGGATTGGTGGTCGCGCAATCAGCGCAAGGTCATCCCCTATATCTTTCTGGCGCCATTCCTGCTGTCGTTTCTTGTGTTCACCGTCTACCCGGCGGGCGCCGCTTTCTTTTTGAGCTTTCAGCGCGTGCGCGGTTTCATCAGCCCCGAAGAAGGCGGCGGGGTCGTCCTCGAATATAAAGGCATGGACAATTACACCCGCCTGCTGACCAAGGACAAACGCTTCGGCAAGTCCATCGTCAATGGGGCTGCCTTCGCCGCCGGTACGATTCTCATTCAAATGCCGCTGGCGCTTGGCGTAGCCTTGCTCTTGAATGCGCCCCATATCCGCTTCAAGGTATTGGCACGATTAGCCTTCTTCGCACCCTACATCACCTCTGCCATCGTCGTCGGCTGGATATTTACCCTGATCTTTCAGGATCGCTATGGCTTGCTAAACGGGATATTATCCGCCTTCGGAATCGAAGGGATTGGCTGGCTGAAGGACAAGAACTTCGTCATGCCAGCGCTGATTATCCTCGGTCTGTGGACCTGGGTCGGCTATAACTCGCTCTTCTTCCTGGCGGGCTTGCAGAATGTACCCGATGACCTGAAAGAAGCGGCACGCATCGATGGCGCCAGCACGCCGCGCGTCTTCTGGCATATCACGCTGCCGTTCTTGCGACCGGTCTTTGTCTTCGTCGTCATCACTGGTCTAATCGGCTCTTTCAGCTTATTCAGCCAGCCCTACCTGCTCTTTGACAGCGGCGCGGGGCCGCAGGATTCGGGTTTGTTTCCGTTGATGTACCTCTTTTTCATGGGCTTCGATAATCTCCGCATGGGCTACGCTTCAGCCATTGGCTACGTTCTGACCGCTATCATCCTCATCGTTACCGGCATACAACTCCTGCTATTCCGCCTGTGGAAGGTATAAAGAACGCGATGCTATTCAAGGCGAAACGCTCAAGCGCAATGGGGCCCAGTCGGGTCAATGTCCTGTTTATGAATTCGGTGGTGCTGTTCGGCGTCTTGCTGACCGCGATTCCCTTTATCTATATGATTACCGCCAGCTTCCGCGATCAGGGAGAACTCTATTCGCTGCCCGTGACCATCATGCCGCGCGAATGGCACGGACACAATTACATCAAGCTCTTTGATGATACAGATTTCGTTATCTGGTATGGCAATACCATCTTCACCGCCGGCATCCGCACCATCATAGGCGTTTATTTCGCTGCCTTGGCCGGCGCCGCTTTCGCCAAATACAATTTCCGTTTCAAGCGCCTCTGTTTTTTCCTGGTGCTGGCGACTTTGACGCTGCCCTTCCACGCGCTGCTGATTCCGCTCTTTCTGATGATGCGCGATTTTGGCTGGGTGGATACCTATCTCGCCATCATCGTGCCTGGCATCGTTGGCGCCTTCAACATTTTCCTCATGCGCCAGTATATCGAAGCTGTGCCAGACGAACTGATGGACGCAGCCCGCATCGATGGCGCTTCAGAGTTCGGCATATTCCACCGCATCATCCTTCCGCTCGTGCGCCCGGCGCTGGGCGTGGTCGCTATCCTGACCTTCGTCAACACCTGGAACGATTTCCTTTGGCCGCTGATTGTGCTGCACGATGACAAGAAATACCTGCTCTCCATCGGCATCGCCACGATGGACGGACCCTACGATGTGGAAGTGGGCGCAATCATGGCGGCTTCGTTCCTGAGCACCCTTCCCATCCTCATCATCTTTGTGCTGATGCAGCGGCAAATCATCGCTGGTCTGACGCAAGGGGCGATCCGCGGATGAAATACCCCACCCTAAATCCCTCTCCGAAGCATCAGGGAGGGGCTTGCAGGGAGCGTTTAGTCTTTCAGCCAGACGCTTCCCACAGCCTGCGGCGCGGCATCAATCTGGTCGTCAATGCCATCCGCCCCACCCTAGGGCCCAACCCGCGCAACGTTGCTGTCAGTCAGGTCATGGCGGACAAAACGCCCGAATTGCTGGACAAGGGCGGGCTGATTGCGCGGCGCATCACCGACTTGCCCGACCGTGATGCCGATATGGGCGCCATGTTGGTTCGGGGTATGCTGTGGCAGCTGTATGAAGAAACGGGGGACGGCACGGCAACCGCAGCCGTCGTCTTCCAGTCGATTTACAATGACGGGCTGAAATATATTGTCGGCGGCGGCGACCCGATGCGCCTGCGTCACTATCTGCTGCAAGGTCTCGATGTCATCCTGCGGGAGCTAGAGGGCAGCACACAGCCTATTCAAGGTCAAGAGCAACTTGCCAATTTAGCCGAATCCATCTGCCATGACCGCGAACTGGCGGCGAAATTGGGCGAGATATTTGACTTCATAGGCGAATACGGTCAGCTGGATGTGCGCCGTGGGCATACCCGCAAGATGGAACATGATTATATGAAAGGCATGTATTGGAAGCGCGGCGCTGTGTCGCGTGGGATGTTAAGCGGCGGCAAACAGCCCGACCGCATCGTGATGAATGATGCCGCCATCCTCTTGAGCGACCTCGATATCGAAGAGGTGAGCGAAGTCCTGCCAGTCATCGAGGTTCTGATTCGCGCTGGCGCCAAGTCGCTCTTGCTCATCGGCAATAAATTCTCGGAGGCGGTCATCAATTTTATCCTCGCCAACAAAAATCCGGAGAAGTTCCGCCTGATTGCGGTCAAGGCGCCCGGCAGCACCGCCGACGAACAGCGCATTCACCTCCAGGATATTGCGGTAATGACTGGCGCAATCCCGCTGTACAAGGCGGCGGGCGATACGCTGGCGACGGTTCTGACTCCGCCTGAGCAATCCAGCAGGATCGAGCGGCGCAGCTATTATGGTCAGGCAAAGCAGCTATGGGTCGAGCGGACGATGTTCGGTGTGGTCAGCGAACGTGAGAACCATCAGGAACTCACCGAACATCTGGCGGATTTGTTGGAACTGCTGGAATACACGCAAGACAGAGACGAAGAAGACTTTTTGCGGGAGCGCATCGGTAAATTGCTCGGCGGGGTCGCTATTCTGCGCATCGGTGACGCCATGCCGCCGCTCATGGATGCCCGCATTGCCCAGGCGAAAGAAACCGCCAAATCCATCCGCCGCGCCTTGCGGCACGGTGTTGTTCCTGGCGGCGGTGTCGCCTTGCTTGAGTGCAGGGATGCGCTGCGCCAAGCCTATGCCACAGCCGTTGACAGCGACGCGCTTGCTGCCTGTCGGATTCTCTTAAACGCGATAGAAGAACCCATCCGCACCATCTGCCATAATGCCGGCTTGGATTCGGCCGCGGTCGCCAGGCTGGAAGGAGCGCCATCGGGTTACGGAATTGACCTGCGTACAGGCAGCATCACCCACATGGCCGAGGCCGGTATTGTGGATGTGGCTTCGGTCCTGAAAGCGGCGATGCACCGTGCCGTGACCAGCGCCGCACTGGCACTCACCATTGATGTGCTGGTTCATCACGATACGCCCGACACAAGTTTCACACCCTAGCGACAACTGTCACATTTTCAGTTATGATGATACAAATATCCGAATGATGGAGCATGACTCGGCATGTTATCCTGGCATCTGTGGCGACTGATTTCCGAGCCAGATACCAACAACCCTATCTTCAAACGGGTCAGCCGGATTCATCAACCCGCCGTCAAAAAGCGGCGGCGCCCAAAAATCCCGCGCCTGCTGCTGGCTGTCGGTCTGATTGCGCTGGCTGCCTTCCTGATTCAAAGGCCGCATTTGCTGCTGCTGGTGCTCGAGATTCCAGTCGTGATGATTACTCTCGTCGTTATGAGCCCCGTGCTGCTGCCATTTGTCATTTTGCTGGCGGGTCTTTATCTCGTATCGGAAGTGATTGGCGGCATCTATCGTGAAAAACATCAATACACCTACGATTTGATTTGTGTCTCGACCAAGGGTTCTCTCAATGCCAACTGGTCTTTTGCTATCGGCATTCTGCACCGCGGCGATTGGTTTTTCGGGTTGAGATGGGGAACTGGGCTGTCATTGCGGCTGGGTCAGGGCATCCTGGCCGCATTGACGCTATTGACGCTTTGCCTGGTGATAACAAGCAGCCATCTGGTCGGCTTCGAGCAGCTGCGACTTTTGCTGATGCCAGCGCTGCTCTTGACCCTGTATTACACCCACATGACACAGACCTTTGTCATCAGCCTAATGGTCGGGCTGTATGCCAGCAGTTTCGATTGGGTCAAACGCGATGCGACTTGGGTCGGCATGGTGTTGTATGTTCTGGCGCAATGCCTGCCCTTTTTGCTGGCGCTGCTGGTGTACATGGCCTTCCATGGCTTTCGCTGCGCTCAACCCGCTGCGCCCTGCATCGTCCTGGAGCCACACCCCCTGGTCACAATTGCGATTGACAGCATCTCGCTGATGACGATTGTCCTAACGCGCGAAGTCATCATTATCCTGCTGCGGCATTCGCTGACCCATCGGTTGAATGCCAGCACACAGCCAGACGACGATGAGCTTCGCCGTGGCGCAGTGCGGTCGTCCGCGTTCATTGCGCCGTAATGAACATTCTCTAATTTGGTGCCTCACTCTGCGCCAACAACTCCTTCAATTTGAAGTCGAAGCTGGATACTGTAAAGTTCGGTTCATGGAAGGCGTATCCACGTAGATAATGCGGCTGTCGGGCAGTTTCCCCCTCCACTTCCACCAGTGCCATAATGTACTTCTCGCCGCAATTTAATGCGGTCATCAATTCATTGCGGGTGAGCGTTACGGTTTCAGCGCCAGCCCGTCGTCCCTTGACTTCAATGAAGCGCAATTCTCCGTTTCCATTACGACTTTCGATATCATAACCCAAGTTGCGTTTGCTCATATCTTCCGGCTGGTTGCCCAAGGTGGTTTCAGCTTGCATCACCGCCCGCATGGCGATCTTCTCGGTGACAAGCCGATCTTGGAGTTGGGGAGCGTTCTGCTCGCCCAATAACAAGCCAATAGGGATAATCAAGGCACCGCCTTTCACAATGGGTTGTGTCGCACTGATCTGGCGTTCCCATTCCAATTCTTGTCGACGCCGTTCAAGCTGTTTCTCTGCTTCTTTCAGTTCAAGCAATTCTCGTCGGTTCTGTTCAAGCTTCTCTTGGCGTTCAAGCTGTTCTCGATGTTCAAGCTCTTCAAACTGTTCTTGTAAATGAATCTGCTCAATGAGTTCTCGCCGGTTCCGTTCAAGTAGTTCCTGCCGTTCAAGCTGTTGATATTGTTGTCGATGCTCAAGCTCTTCAATCCATCCTTGTAAGGAATATCCTCGCTGTTCTTCAACCAGTTCTCGCTGTTCCTGTCTGAGCTGTTCAAACAATTCTTGCAGATCCTTCATGCGTTCTCGAACAGCGGCTTCGGTTTTGTCGATAAGTTCAAAGCGTCGTCTCCGCACTCGTTCCAGATGGCGCGGGACAAGGTGTTCAATCGCGTATTTAATGGCACGTTTTTCGAGCTTTTCACCCTTGAGCCAATCATCTTCCCGCAGGACTTCGACTTGAACCTTGTCCGCCAATGTTGCCGGACGATAATCAAGATAAGGGGTGCCCTTAGTCTCGCGCACATTTCCGGCATTGTCAATTTCGACGAAGTGTATCTCGCGTGAGATTGCCTGTCGCTCACTTTCCCTACTTGGGCGGGCATCATGGATTGCCTGCTCCAGATAAAACAAGACTCGCAGTTTTATACCGGGGTCATTCTCATCCACCAGCATAGCACCACGTTTGAGTATTTCGCGCTCCTGTTGTAATATCAGGCTGATGATAGCATCCAGCAAGGGATGTCCGGGGCAAAGCAATTCCGCATCGGGCTTACTTGATAATTGAATCCGGTTTTTCTCAAAGCAGATACGATGGTACTCGTTCTGAACGACCGCCATTCCTTGCCCTTTGGCGTGATTGCGTAACTCCGCCGGCACATGGTCAATAGCATAGCGCCCCGGTTCGCGCTTTAGCTCACGCAGGGTAGCACTCAGATGTCTAAATGCTTGCAAGAAAAATGCCTTCACATAGTAGGGTTGCAAGCGTTGCGCCCCTGCCCGTTCCATATCTGTACGTATCCGTATTATCTGACTGGTATCTATGTTATCGGTGACTAGCGCTCGATTTTCCATCAATTCGCGCACCCGTTCCTGTTCAGTAGCATTGTCAATAGCCTGTTCGAGTCTTGCCCGTACTTCGGGATTATTGCCATAACGAACTGCCTCTTTCAATAAGTCTCGTAAGGGCGTCTCTTGAAATAGCTCGCCCAGCACATCAAAAACATCCCCAATCAAGGCGCCGCGCATGGTCTCCAGTTTCCCCAAAAGACGACGATAGACGCGACCTTCACGAGTCTCGCCGGCAACCAGGTTCCAGAGATGACAGACTTCAGTCTGCCCAATGCGGTGAATCCGTCCAAAACGCTGTTCCAGGCGATTAGGATTCCAAGGCAAATCGTAATTGACCATCAAATGAGCGCATTGCAAATTGATACCTTCACCAGCAGCATCGGTCGCCACCAGAATCAGTGCCTCGGGGCCATTGCGGAAGCGATCTTCAATTACACGACGACCTTCCGGTCGGATACCACCATGAATGGTGACAATCACTTCCGAACGACCAAACAAGGTATTCAGCTTGTTGATGAGGTAATTTAGTGTGTCGAGATGTTCGGTGAAAATGACCAACTTGCGTTGCGTCCCGTCGGCGTTTTGCATTTCTGGTGTGCCAAACAACTTGCGTAATTCTTCCCATTTCCGGTCATTGCCGCTACGGCGAACGCAGTCTGCTTGTGTTTCCAACTCACGCAATCTGATAATTTCAGTTTGGAGTTCTTGCAGGCTAAGGGCTGCTGTTGCAGCGTTGAGAATTTCAGCTTCAATCTCTTCGCGTTCTGAGGCTAGCAAATCCTCAAAATCTTCCCAATCATCCTCATCAAATTGCGGACCCTCTTCCTTTAAGGCCCGTCTACGCGCATTTCTTGCTTCCTTGAGTTGATTTTCCAGGCGTTCGCGGCGGCGTTTCAAGGACTGATGAATCGCTGCCGGTGAGGATGCCAGGCGTCGTTGAAGGACAGTCATCGCAAAGCCTACTGTATTCCTACGCTTTCCACTTTCAAGCCGTTCGGCAAGATTGAACTCGTTGCGGATGTATTCGGTCACATCTTTATACAAGATGTCCTCTTCGTCAGACAAGTCATAGTGAACGGTATACGCCTTGCGTTCAGGAAACAGAGTTTTGCCGTCAAGTGTCCGTAATTTTTCCTTGACCATACGACGCATCAAATCAGAGGCATTTACCCGATGGATACCGTGACGAAAACGCTCATCAAAGCGGCCCGCATCCAGCAGTTTCAGGAATAATTGAAAATCTTCTTCTCTCCCATTATGTGGTGTTGCCGTCATCAGCAAGAAGTGGCGTGTTCTTTTACTCAGGAGTTTACCCAACTTGTAGCGTTGGGTTTCTTCTAACTTATTTCTCCAAAAATGTGCTGACATTTTATGGGCTTCGTCACATACAATCAGATCCCAATTTGTTTGTCCTAGTCGCTCTTGTATGTCTTCCTTCTTTGCCTGATCCAGTCGCACGATTAGCTGGGCATGTTCCTTAAACGGATTTCTGTTACCAGATGCTTTTATCATATCACGAGTCACGATGATGAAATTGAGTTGGAACTTATTCCAAAGCTCGTCTTGCCATTGTGCTGTTAAGTTACCGGGTACACATATCAAGCACCGGCGCACATCTCCACGCGCGATCAATTCACGAATCAGCATACCAGCCATAACGGTTTTGCCAGCACCAGGGTCATCTGCCAGCAAAAAACGCAAGGGATGCCGTGTCAACATCTCATCATACACCGCCGTAATTTGATGTGGCAGAGGTTCAATCAACGAGGTATGAACCGCAAGCAGTGGGTCAAATAGATGAGCAAGATGAATCCGGTAGGCTTCCGATACCATACGGAATGATTTGCCGTCTCCATCAAATGGCCACATCTGCTCGTCTTGAACGATTTCTTCCAACTTGGTTTCATCTTCACGATAGAGGAGTCTATCGCCCAATTTGTCATCATCTCCCCTATAGACGACATTCACCGCGTCGTCACCAAACCGTTTGACAGTGAGTAGCGTCACGATCTGATTAGGCACCAAACCATGGAGACACATATCAGGTTTCAAGTCTTCCAGTTTTACCATGAGATTTTCTCCTATAAGTAAATTCAGCTATTTATCAGCTTATAGCCACAAAAGACGAACATGTACCCTCAATAATTGGGGGTTTCGTTGCACACAGCAAACACTTCACCCCCCGCGCTTCAGCGCCCGCTCATAGGCATCGCGCGTATCTATGTCGAGAATCACGCCATCATCGTCGGTATCAACGAGGTGCAAATGGTCGCGGTAGGCATGGATGACATCACGGGGCATGGCATTTGGCGGCAAATCCAGCATCGCCTGCCAGAAAGCTCTATCCAGCAGAATCGGATGACCGCGCTGCCCGGCATAACGCGGTGCAGCATTTTTGCCCGACTGATGCCGCGCCCTCAAGTGCGCGATAATCGCTGGCGAGATACAGGGCATATCCGCCAGCTGGATAAAGCAGGCGGTGACTTCGTTTGGCATCGCTGCCAAGCCAGTCTTCACCGACGACAGGATTTCGCCCGTCTCATAATCAGCATTGAATATGCACTGAAGCGGAAAATCGGCAAGGCTGGCAGTCACCTGCTCGGCATCACGTCCGGTCACAACAACGACAGACGCAATACCCAAACGAATATATTTCGCTGCCACATGGCTCACAATCGGCTGCCCATCCCGCCAGGGCAAGAGCAGCTTGTTGGCCTTCATCCGTGATGACATGCCGGCGGCGAGGATAATGGCGCCAAAATGCGACACGGCTACTTGTCCGTGACACTGCGCGGCATCGGTCGTTCAGCGATGTCCTTGAGCAATCCGCCGTGTCCCATGGATACCAGATTGGCGCGTGTCAGCCGTTCGCCGCTAAGCAAGCGCGGCAGAATCCAGTCAATGACATTCGTCTTGGACGACTTGACACATCCCGGCGCCCCCACAACTGGCACCTCACCCAGATACCCCATCATCAGCAGGGTGCCAGGGTCCACTGGAACACCATGCAAAGTGATGCTGCCGCCCGCCCGCAGCAATGCCGAGGGAACCAGGTCTTCACGGTCGATAATTGCCGAGATGCTGGCAACTAAAATCATATTCGCATCGGCATGAGCCTGAATCGCCGCAGCAATCGACATCTCATCATGCCAGACAAAGGTCGGTTGCAGCAGCAGACTCCCCCAGCCCTCAATCCGTTTCTTGATGGGAGGATAAAAGCTGTTCATAAGACGGCCACGGGTGGATTCAGTGCCGGAGATAATCAGCGCCACTCGTTTTGGCTGCAAGGGAAGCACACGCAAAACCGCCGCATTCGATTCGGCAATGCCTTCGACATCCACCACACGGGCTGTCGGCACGCCAAAAGGCACAACCTTGACCAGCGCAACCATCTCGCCTGGATTCACCAAGGTATAGGCACGCAAGGTTGCAATCGTTATCCCGTCATAGATATTATTAAGCAATTCCAGCACAGGCACATTGACGTGCAAGACACCACGCTGGGTCGCCGTCAAATTCGCCCGCCCCACCCCCGGCGTGCGCCAGCGGACATTTGCCCCCGCGACCGCCCTGCCAATCCGCTTGGCAGCTGCGTTTTCGTGCAAATCCGAGGCGTCCAGGCGCATCACCGTAATCCGCTCCAGCCGCTGCTGGCGCAGAATCGGGACATCCGCCGCCGCCAGCACATGCCCCTTGTTGAAGACCAGCCTGCCGCTGCCATCATATAACTTGTGCGCCAAAATCGCGCCCACCGCATCCTCAATCAGCACTTCACCGAACTTCATCACGCACCCCGTTGCGCACGGCAATGATTTCCGCCAGAATGCAGACCGCGATTTCTTCTGGTGTGCTGGCGCCAATCTCAATCCCAATCGGCGTCCGAATTTGGGCAATCAGGTCATCGCTGATGCCAGCCTGCTTCAGACGCGCCACCCGCTGCCTGTGCGTCCGACTGCTGCTCAGCACCCCAATATAAGGGATGTCGGCGGGCAATGCGGTTATCAGCGCTTTGTCATCAATCTTCGGGTCATGCGTCAGGACTGCCAGATAGGTGCTGTGGTCGAGTCCCAGCTGTGGCAATGCCTTATCGGGATAGCTGTGCAGGATATTGGCAACATCCGGGAAGCGCTCAGCAGAAGCAAATGCCGAACGCGGGTCAACAATCGATACGCGAAATCCAAGCCGAGTCGCCATCTCTTGCAGGGGAATCGACACATGCACACCGCCAATCAGAATCAGATGCGGGCGCTGTGCCTGTATATCCACCATGACGCGGGTTGCGCCCATCTCTTTGGCACCGCTTTGGCTGGAGGTCTTTGCCATCGTTTTCATCGCCGCCAACGACTCATCTGACAGCTTATCCGTCCGATACAAAACCCCCGCCTGGGCATCCAGAAGCGCCTTTTCGCCAAGCTGGTCGCCTTCCAGGATGGTGACTGTCGTGGCAAAGCGGTCGCTTTGCGCCAAGCCAGACACAGCTTCCCACCAGGCTCGGTTTAATGGCTCAACATAAACTTCAATGCTGCCGCCACAGGTCAATCCAACCTCCCAGGCGGTGTCATCTGCCACACCAAATTTGAGCAGGCGCGGCATCCCATCCTTCAAGCCAGCAACCGCTTCTTCAACGACTGCCCCCTCAACACAGCCACCGCTCACCGAGCCGCTCATCACCATCTCCGCAGTGATTCCCATCTTCGAGCCAGCGCGGCGCGGCGCCGAACCCCAAGTCTTTACCACTGTTGCCAGCGCAACTTGACGTCCTTCTGCGACCCAGCGATTCATCATATCCAAAATATCTAACATAGGCTTTTCTCACTTTTGCTCACTCTCGGCTTGATGGATTGTCAACAGCAAGGGCTTCTTCATTTATGACCCGTTCACCAAATATCTTTTGCGGTAGCTGTCGGCGCTCGGACGCGACTTCAAATCTTGCAATGCCTTGACAATCGCTTCCAGATTTGCCAGATTAGTAATCGGCAAAAAATCATGCACATAAGGCAGCATCGCCTGCGCCCCCCGTGTCAAAGGTTCGTATTCGGGCACATCCAGCAAGGGATTCAGCCAGATGAGCCGTTGACAGGAGCGCTGCAAACGCCCCATTTCCGTATGCAGCAGCGGAATATCACCCCGATCCCAGCCATCCGTAATCATCAGGACAACCGCGCCCCGCCCCAAAACCCGCCGCGACCAGACCCAGTTAAAGCGATGCAAACACTCGCCGGTCAGGGTGCCGCCGCCCCACTGCAACACCGTCTGACCGACATCTTCCAGCGCATCATCCACATTCTTTTGCCGAATCTGACGGGTGATGCGCGTAATGTCGGTGCTGTAGACAAAAGACTCCACCTGAAACAGTGAGCCAGCCAGCGTGTGCATGAAGTGCAGCAGCACCCGTGTATAGCGTTCCATGCTGCCGCTAATATCACAGAGCAAGACCACCGGACGTGGCTTCTCCTTGCGCCGATGGGTCGGCAAGTAAGTAATATCGCCCTGCCTGCGAATCATATCCTTCATCAGGCGGCGCATATTAATCTGACGTCCTTTCCCGGCCTCAAAGCGGCGAGTCAGACGCATGCCCAGCGAATTCGGCATTTTGGCGATGACCCGCTTTGCCATCTCCAGTTCCTCGGCAGTCATCTCGGCAAAGTCCTTATGGCGCAGCCGTTCCTGCTGGCTGTAGGTAGGCACAAGTGCAATCATGCTCGCGTCCAACTCGTCCAGTCCTTTGCCATCTTCATTAGGCGATGACTCCAGCGGCGGCAGGAACTGCGTTTTTTTTCTGCGCCGTTCCTCGCCCAGCGATTGCAGATTCAGGGTCGTAAATCCTTCGCTGGGACGGCGCCAGAACAAATCGAAAGCCTCATCAAAATAAGCCAAATCCTTGGGATGCGATACCAGATGCGTCCGCAGGGTGTAATAAAAATCCTGCTTGCGTCCCAGCTGCACATAATCCAGCGCACGCGCCACATCCATCATACGATTCGGTGTCACATTCATCCCCAGCGCCCGACACACCCGCCCGAACAAAATCAGGTTGTGGGTGAGCTTGCCGCCCTGATACGCATAAGGCTCATCGGCAGGACCCAAGTACAGCCCTTGAATCGGTTTATCATCAGACATCAGGCACGCTGCGCTTCTACTTTGGCGCGTTCAATCATATTCCGAATCGTCTCACCGTCCAGCATTTCCACATCATCCTGATACTTGAGAATCACCCCCAGGGTATCCTGCACCGTCCCCAGCGCCAGTTCATTTTGGTCAAGCGCAATCAGTGCAGCCGTCCAATCCAGGGTTTCGGCAACGCCAGGCCGCTTGAACAACTCCATCGAACGCATATCCTGGATGAATGCCGTAATCTGCCGCGCCAGCATCGGCGGAACATCCGGCGCCTTGCGCTCGACAATCTGCAATTCCTTATGAAAATGCGGATAATCAATCCAGTAATACAGGCAGCGGCGCTTCAGTGCATCGTGGATTTCACGGGTTCGGTTGGAGGTCACGATGACAATCGGCGGCGCCTCCGCCTTCACCGTCCCCAACTCCGGAATCGAAATCTGAAAATCCGACAGCAATTCCAGCAAAAATGCCTCAAACTCTTCATCCGAGCGGTCCAGTTCATCAATCAGCAGCACTGGCGCCTTGCCATTCTTGCTAAGCTCGATAGCCCGCAGCAACGGCCGTTTGAGCAAAAAGCGCTCCGAGAAAAGTTCCTTTTCCATATCCACCCGTCCCAAACCCTCAGCTTCCATCAGGCGCAGGTGCAAAATTTGCCCGGCATAATTCCACTCATAAACAGCCGTGTTGACATCCAAACCTTCGTAGCACTGCATACGGATGAGATCCGTCTCCAATAATGCCGATAAGACCTTGGCAATCTCGGTTTTGCCAACGCCGGCATCCCCTTCCAGGAACAGGGGTTTGCCCGTTTTGAGCGACAGAAATATCGCCACCGCCAAACCGCGCTCGGCAATATAATCCTGCTCGCCCAAAGCGTGTTGCAATTCATCAACAGAATCAAACATTCAATTCACCTTTATGTGGTTCACTCCCAAGTTCATGGGGGAAATTATCGTCCTGCATTCTAAAGTATGGCCGGGTATTTCGGAAGGCTTTAAGCGCTTATTCGCGTTTGCGCTGAATTGCAGCATCATTCAAATGCGATAGACAAACCCCTGTCAAAGATGTGGGACGACTGGATTGGCTGACAGATGGAAGACAAAATGGGTGGGCTTTATTGCCCACCCGTATCGTATATCGTCAAATGGGTGAAATGGCTTATCCCAGCGCCGCCTTGACTGCGCGTTTCAGATAAACCCCGGCCATCTGCTGCCGTTACAATCCAGCATCTTGAGCATAAACTACAAAAGATATTACAAATATGATCAAGACTAAAATGTTTCTACAACATTGTTTCATCACTGGAAGTAGTGTCAACTGTTAGAGCGCGTCGGCATAGACTTGACGGAAAGGGGACTTTAATGCCAGAAATCCCTTGTTTCAGCACTCCCCATTCCTTTAGGAGTTGTCAAAAATGCCATCCACGAGTTTTGAACCAATACTGATCAAATTCCGCTTCTGTTCTAAAACAGATTCCACCGGCGCTAATGATAATAATGCGAGGCTTGTTGGCACAGTACAATGGTTGATCCTTCATTTCATTAAGGAATGCGGTGCTACTATAGAATTTCCCTTCAAACTCAACGATACTAGACATAGCAAAATGTACAACAAACACTGCCACGATGCCCAAGACGACGACACTAAAACCAATTATGCTTATAGATAATGCCTTACCAGTGCGCATTCTCTCCATCACAAATCTTCTGCGACTGCTGATGTAAATGTCTTGCGACATTTACATCAGTTGCATCATCATTATACCAACAGTCATATCGGTATCGACTAGCTATTCTGCTCTCGCACACATTTTGAGAGTAGGAAAAGTGAATTACCCCAGCGCTGCTTTGATGGCGCGTTTGAGATAAACCCCGGTCATTTGCTGCCGATACGATTCGGGATAGGCAATATCACCCGCCAGCCACTCATCAATATCGGCTTTTACGGCGGCGGCGGCGGCATTGAGCGCCTCATCATCGAGGCTGGAGCCAGCCAGAGCGGCTTCTGCACCAGCGCATTTGACCGCTTTGACGGTTGCGCCGCCGACGGCCACACTGGCGCCGGCACAAGTATCGCCATCCATATCCAGGACGACGCAGACCCCCACAATTGCGTAACGGGATGCCGGATGCGGGAACTTGGCATAAGCTGTCTTGTGTCCGCTCAGGTCGGGTAGGGTCACACTGGTAATCAGTTCGCCCTCTTCCAGCGCGGTTTCAAAAAGGTCAACAAAGAACGCTTCTGCACCTACCGAACGTTCGCCATCCATCCCCTGAATATGGATGGTCGCGCCAGCTGCCACCAGCACCGTTGGCGGGTCGGAAGCCGGGTCGGCATGGGCGATATTGCCGCCCAGGGTGCCAAAGTTGCGCACTGGCTGGTCGCCGATTTGCGCGGCAGCGCTTGCCAGCGCGGCGCACATCGACTGCACATCCGCCGAAGACGCGATTTCGGCATGGGTGGTTGTCGCGCCAATCGTCAGCGAGCCATCTGCCGAGATGCCTTTCAAGGCTGCAATCCGCCCAATATCGACCAGCTGCTCCGGCGCCGACAGGCGCAGTTTCATCACCGGCAGCAGGCTGTGACCGCCAGCGATGAATTTGCCCTCATCACCAATCATCTCCAGGGCTTGCTCAACGGTTTCTGCCCGTTCATATTCAAAATTATTCGGCCACATATCTAGGCACCTCCTCCATTTGCATTAGATTGTTGTATCGCATCCCAGACCTTGAATGATGTCAGCGGCATATCAATTTTGTCGACGCCGAGCGGCGCCAGCGCATCCAGCACCGCGTTATACACGGTCGGCGTGCTGGCGATAGTTCCAGTTTCGCCCACACCTTTGACACCAATCGGATGATGCGGCGATGGGGTTACGGTTTCATCAAGTTCAAAGTTCGGGAACATATCGGCGCGAGGCAGGGTGTAATCCATCATCGAGCCAGTCAGTAATTGTCCGTTTTCATCGTAAATCACACCTTCACAAAGCGCCTGTGCCACACCCTGCACAACCCCGCCATGAATCTGCCCCTGTACAATTTCCGGGTTAATCTGCGGCCCGCAGTCATCGACCGCGATATAACGCTGCAAATCAATGTCGCCGGTATCAGGGTCAACTTCAACAATGGCAATATGCGTGCCAAAGGGATAAACAAAGTTGGGCGGGTCATAGAATTGGGCTTCCTCAAAGCCCGGATCCATGCCTTCGGGCATATTCCAGGCGAGGTGTGCCATCAGCGCCACATCCTGAATCGTCTGAAATTGGTCGGGCGAGCCTTTGACCGAGAATTTGCCATCGGCATATTCGATGTCTTCAACCGCAGCTTCCATCAGATGGGCAGCCAAAGCCCTTGCCTTATCCTTGAGCTTGCGCGAGGCTTTTGCCAGCGCAGCCCCGGTCACTGGCGTGGTGCGGCTGCCATAGGTGCCCCATCCCATTGGCGTTTCAGTGGTATCGCCATGAATGACTTCGATATCGTCAACGGGGAAGCCCAGTTCCTCGCCAATGATTTGCGCCAGAGTCGTTTCCGAGCCCTGACCATGCGGCGAAGCGCCAATCAGTGCCTGCACTTTGCCGGTGGGCGTCACGCGGACAATCGCACTTTCCCACAAACCTCCCTGAAAGCCAACCGCACCCGCGACCTGGCTGGGACCCAAACCGCACATTTCGGTGTAGGCCGTCACGCCAATGCCGAGGTAACGCCCGTTTGCGCGTGCCTCTGCCTGCTCTTGGCGGAAGGCCTCATAACCGGCGATGCCCAAGGCTTTCTCGAATGCCGCAGGATAATCGCCGCTGTCATAGATGAGGCTGGTGGCAACTTCGTAGCCGTCCTCAAATTTCGGAATCAGATTTTGTCGCCGCAGTTCGACCGGATCCACATCCAGTTCCCTGGCGACCATATCCACCAATCGCTCCAGCAGGAAGGTCGCTTCAGGTCGTCCGGCGCCCCGATAGGCATCGGTGGGGGTGGCTGTGGTCATCACGCCAATAGATTCGCAGTAGACGTTGGGTATGGTATAGGGACCCACATACAGCAAGCCATGCAGGATAGTCGGGATGCCAGGCGCAGCCGTCGAAAGGTAGCCGCCCATGCCCGCATAGACAGTCGCGCGGACGCCGAGAATCTTGCCGTTCTGGTCGGCCGCCATCTGGGCATGTTGAACGTGGTCGCGCCCGTGAATGGTAATCAGATAATTCTCGGACCGCGTCTCCGTCCATTTAATCGGGCGATTCATCTTGATGGCCGCCCAAGACACCAGGGCTTCATCGGGATAACAAGGTATCTTGCTGCCAAACCCGCCACCGACTTCGGGCGCAATCACGCGAACCCTGTTCTCGGACAGCCCGGTGACAGCACTGATGATAAAGCGGTGGATATGCGGGTTCTGCGAGGTGCACCAAAGTGTGAGTTCTTGAGTAGCGGGGTTGTACTGCGCCATTGCCGCGCGCGGTTCCATCGCCGTCGGCAGCAAACGCTGCTGCAAAATCGTATCCGATACGACCACATCGGCGCTCTCAAAAACCGCGTCGCTGGCTTCCCTGTCACCCATCACCCAACGAAAAGCGATATTGTTCTCCACATCATCAAACAACTGTGGCGCACCGGCCTGTGTCGCTTTTTCGGGGTCAATCACCGCCGGCAATTCCTCATACTCGACCACCACGGCATCAGCAGCATCCTGCGCCCGATAGCGGTCATCCGCCAGCACAATGGCGACGCCATCACCAACATAGCGCACCTTCCCCTTTGCCAGCGCTGGATGTTCCGGGGTTTTAAGCTCACTGTCCGGAATCAGCCACGCCGTCGGGATGCCCGCCAGGGTAATGTCCTCACCGGTGAATACCGCCGCCACGCCTTCCATCGCTGCTGCCGCCGATGTATCAATGCTGACGATATTGGCATGGGCATAGGGACTGCGGACGACCGCCATGTGCAGCAAACCGGGCAATTTGATGTCGTCGGTATATTTGGCCTCACCCGTAATCAAACGCGGGTCTTCGCGCCGTTTAATGCCAGAGCCAAAAATTCGGGTACTCATGTTTTATCCTCCTGCGGCATCAGCGACCTGCTTGACGGCTTTCACGATATTGTGATAACCCGTGCAGCGGCAGATATTCCCTTCCAGGTTGTGTCGGATTGCCTCTTCGGAAGCTCCCGGGTTGTCATTGACAAATGCGGTGGTCGCCATAATCATGCCCGGCGTACAATAACCGCATTGCAATCCGTGGTTTTCCCAGAACGATGTTTGCATCGGATGATGTTCACCATCGATTGCCAAACCTTCTATCGTGGTCACATCCGCTCCATCTGCCTGAACAGCGAGCAGCGTGCAGGATTTGAGCGCCTTGCCATCCAGATGAACCGTACAGGCGCCACACTGGCTGGTATCACAGCCGATTTTTGTACCGGTCAAATCCAGCGTTTCACGCAAAAAATGAACCAATAAAGTACGAGGTTCGACATCACCTTCATGCACCATTCCGTTGACAGTCATTGAAATTTGCATTAACTTCTCCTTTTGGTTACGAATATCTTTGAATTAAACGCTGTTATACTGCGATTTACCCCGCATTATAACTTGATTTGCCTCACATTATAACGCGATTACACAATTTGCACAAATCAGGCTTAATAGACCTTTACAAACCGCGTATAAACGATATGACCGCTTGATGAAACAGGGACGGATTCTCCAGATGCACGCGATGTCCGACATTCGGAATAACCTTCATCGCCGCTCCCGGAATCAACCCTGCCATTTCTCGGTTAATTCGCAGAAACTTGCGGTCACGCTCTCCCACAATCAACTGCGTTGGCAGGTTCAGCATCGGCAGCTGCTCCCACAGGCTTGGCTGTGCGCCGCTGCCCATCCCCCGCAGGCTGTTCGCCAGGCCAAGCGGCTCGTTGTCCAGCCGTCGCCGCCTTTGCGCCGCCAAAACAGTAGCCGATAACGCGCTCTGAGAATCCCATAGGGGCAGGCTTTCCCAAAAATCGACAAACCACTCGATTCCCTTTGCCTCGATTTTGTCCGCCAGTTGATTGTCGCTTTGAGCGCGTTCCTCACGTTCCTGCTCACCGCGCAAGCCAGGCGAGGCGCTTTCCAAAATCAGGGAGTGGAAGCGCGGAGCGAAGCGCAATGCCAAATACAATGCCAGCCGTCCACCCATCGAATAGCCCAGCAGATGCAGTTTTTCTGCTGCCAGCCTGTCCAGCAGAGCGGTGATGTCCGCACCAACCCGCTCCATGCGATAGCATGACGCGCTGGCTGGTTTGTCACTATCGCCATGCCCCAGAATATCCATCGCAATCACACGATGCCATGGCTCCAGCGCCTCTCGCAGGCTTTGCCAGCCGCGGGAATCGCCAGTAAAGCCATGCAGCAGCAGGATAGGACTGCCCGCGCCGCCAACAACCGTATGATAACGATGCGCCTTAATCGTCTTCATTAAAGAGCTTCTTCACCGCCTGCCGCCGGATTTTCCCCGAAGCCGTGCGCGGGAATGCCTCCACAAAGCAGAGCTTGCGGGGGATTTTGTAACCCGCCATCTTTTCACGGGCAAAGCGCATCACCTCCTGATGTGACAGGGTTTTCCCGTGTTTGACCTGCACCACCGCCGCAACCCGCTGTCCCCACTCCGCATCCGCCAGCCCGACGACAACTGCTTCCTCGATAGCTGGATGCTCGCGCAAGACCTTCTCGACCTCAAGCGGGTACACATTCTCGCCGCCAGTGATAATCAAATCGGCACGGCGCTGGCAGATGTAAAGGTCGCCATCCTCATCCAGATAGCCCATATCACCGGTATGCAGCCAACCCTCGCGCAAGGCTTCCCTTGTCGCTGCGGGGTCTTTATCATAGCCTCGCATCACGGTAGGCCCCTTGACAAGAACTTCACCGAGCCCCTTCGGCAGCATATCCTGACCCTGCTCGTCAATGATGCGCACCTGCGTGAACAGCAGCGGCTTGCCGACGCTTAAAGGCTTTTGCCGCAGCTGCT
The DNA here is from genome assembly GCA_965214515.1 of Aggregatilineales bacterium. Classification (GTDB taxonomy): domain Bacteria; phylum Chloroflexota; class Anaerolineae; order Aggregatilineales; family Phototrophicaceae; genus UBA6055. The sequence continues at coordinate 215,011 of OZ243955.1, read as the reverse complement.
GGGGCGTCGCTGTTGCCACCTGTGAGGCAGCTTCGCTGAGTCCATAAGTGGTCGCAATCGGGATGCCCGCATCAAGGCAGCGTGCCAGCAATTCGGCTGATGGCGCTTCGCCACCGAGCAGCACCAGCCGCAGCTTGGGATTCCACGCCCCCCGCTGCGCATCCAGCAAACGCCGCAGCATCGTTGGCACCAGCGACACCAACGTAATCGGTCGCTGGCTAAGAACCCGATTCAAGACATCCACATCGAATTTGGGAGTCGGCACTAACTCAACCGCCGTCCCGTATAACAAGGAACGCAATATGATGCTCAAGCCGCCCACATGATAGAGTGGCAAAGCACATAACCAGCGGTCATCCGGCAAGACACCCAGCCGATACGCCGATGCCATCGCGCTCTGATACATATTGTCACGGGTCAATGCCACCGCTTTGGGCCGTCCGCTTGTACCCGAGCTATGAATGATGGCAAGGTCAGCATCCAGGCCAAACGCAGGGGGTCTTGGCTGTAAATGCGTGATTTCTTTTCGTTCCCCCCGCGCGAGCTTGTCAAAGGACACCACCACACAATCAGAGTCGGCAACCTCCGCAGCAAGGGCTGCGGTTTCCTGATGACAGATAACCAGCCGACACTCGGTATGCTCAAGCTGCCATCGGAGTTCAGGCGGTGTCAGCCGCGTATTCAGTGGCACTGCCAGCGCACCCAGTCGCATCAGCGCCAGCAGGCTCAATACATAAGCCAGGCTCGTCGGCATCAAAAGCGCCACGCGGTCGCCAGCCTGGACAGGTACATAACGCTGAATGGCTTGGCAGGCTGCTTCAACGCGACCATTCACCTCCGCAAAAGTCAGGCCAGTCTGGTCAATAATCAAGAAGTCCTTGGTCGCGGTGGCATGTTTGCGGGCAATCAGCCAATCGGCTGTCACCGAAGTTCCCGCCTGCCAGTGCTTCTCCATGATGTATCCTCTGCCTGCTGGTTCGGCATCCGCTTTATGCGCGGCGCGGGAATTGACTGAAGTCTGGCGCACGCCCTTCCAGAAAGGCATTTTTGCCTTCGCTGCCCTCTTCGGTCATATAAAAGAGCATGGTTGCGTCCCCTGCCAAGACCTGCAGGCCCGTCTGACCATCCAATTCCGCATTCAAGCCAGCTTTGATAAAGCGCAGCGCCAAGGGGCTTTTGCTCAAAATCTCGCGCGACCATTGCAAAGCCTCTTTTTCCAGTTCAGCCAAGGGAACAACCCGATTCACCATGCCCATCGCTTCGGCTTGCTCGGCGCTGTACTGACGGCACAAAAACCAGATTTCGCGTGCCTTTTTCTGCCCAACATGCGCCGCCAGAAAGGAAGAGCCAAAGCCAGCATCAAAACTGCCGACAATCGGTCCCGTCTGACCATAAATCGCATTGTCACTCGAAATCGTCAAATCACAGCAGACATGCAAGACATGCCCGCCGCCAATCGCAAAGCCTGGCACAACTGCCATCACTGGCTTGGGAATGTTGCGAATGTAACGCTGCAATTGCAGCACATTCAAGCGCGGCACCCCATCATCACCGACATAACCGGAATGACCGCGAACTTTTTGGTCGCCGCCAGCGCAAAATGACCAGATGCCATCTTTGGTGCTGGGGCCATTTGCCGTAATCCACAGGATGCCCACTGCGGCATCATGCCAGGCATGCAAGACCGCCTCGGTCATCTCGTCAATCGTCTCGGGACGAAAAGCATTGCGCACATTCGGGCGGTCAAAGGCGATGCGAGCGATGCCTTCCGCCTGGTGATAGCTGATGTCTTCGTAGCTTTTGACCGCTTTCCAATCCGCCAGCTGCATCAAGTCCTCGGTCTTGATTTGTGCCTGCTGCTCAGGTGTTGTTACCATCTCTGTCTTCTCCTTCTATTTAATTATGCTGCTTGTTTGGGCGCGCCAAATGATGAACTGGCTGCGCCCGATGGTCAATCATTCAATAGCCAATGTCTTCAGTTGCGCATGAACCGCCGCAACGATTTCCTGACGGCGCTTCAAATCCGCCTGCGCATCCGTCACCACTTCAATAATCGTGGATTGGCGCTCCATGACCGCTTCGACAAATGCCTGTCGGAACACATCACGGCAGTCGGCTCGGACATATTCCAAACCGTACAGCCTGGCAGCATGAGAAAAATCCAGCCCATGCGCTGTGATAAAATAATCGCTGAAATGCGGCTCATATTTCCGAATCGGCAAGCGCTGGAAAATGCCGCCGCCATTGTTGTTCAAAAGCACAATCGTCACCGGCACGCCACAGCGCCGCACCGCCAGCAGACCATTCATATCATGGTAAAAGGTAATATCGCCCACAATCGCCACCAGGGGCTGGCTCGGTCGCGCCGCCCCACAGCCCAATGCCGCCGAGATATTGCCGTCAATGCCCGAGGCTCCCCGATTGGCATAGGCCAAAATACGCTTGTGGCTCGCCCTGCCGAACTGGTCGAGATGACGCACTGGCAAACTGTTGCCAGCAAAGAGCGTGCCATCCGCCGGCATCAAATCAACCACATCATAAACCACCCCGCCATCAAAGTAAGCGCCCTTTTCGATTTCGCACGCAATCACCTCCCAGGCTTTGGCCTCAGCCCTTTCCAGTTGAGCGCACCAATGCGCCTGTGGCTTTGGCGCCTCTTCAGTTTCGGGCATGGCTTCCATCAAATCCCGAAACGAGATGAGGTCAGTGACGCTATGCGTATCGTCGGCCCACTCCCCACCCCTGCTTGCATAGATATGAACTTTGAGCTCCAGTTGCGAAAGGAGCGAAAGCATATTTTTTGCCAGCGGCGGCGCGCCAACGCGAAGCAGCACCTCTACCCCAGAAAAGTCAATCGCATCCGATGTCGCATAACTTTCATAAGCTGCCAGTGGCGCATCTCCCGCCGCAGAAAGGCGCCGCAGATTAGAGGTATATTCGGCAAAAACGGGATAACCGCTTATCCGTGACAGGTTGGCAGCCCAAGCCGTTGCATCCCGACTTTCCTCAAAGGTGCGGCAGGTCCCGTGACCGAAATAAATGATGCCCCTGCGCCCTAAAATCTTCTCCCATAAAACATCCTTTGAACCCGACGAAGCCCGTCTTCTGTCACGCCAGAAACGGGGCGGCGGCGCTTCGGCTTGAGCCATGCCCTGCTCGTCGGCGCTCGGCTCAAGCGGCTTGCGAAAGGGCAGATTGATATGCACCACCCCGCGCATCTCTGTGGCTTTGGCATAGCTGCGTGCCGCCAGTGTCCGCAGATTTCGGAGCGCAATCGGCGGCGGATTCGCTTCTGGCAGGGGCGCATCATAAAACCACTCGACAAAATCGCCAAACATCTTCACCTGGTCGATGGTCTGGTTCGCCCCGCTCTGGCGCAATTCATGCGGTCGGTCGGTGGTCAGGACAATCAAAGGCACTCGCGCCTGATGCGCTTCGACAATCGCCGGGAAAAAATTCGCCCCAGCCGACCCCGAAGTACAGGCCAGCGCCACCGCTTCATCCGATGCCAATGCCCAGCCGAGCGCAAAGAAGGCAGCGCTGCGTTCGTCCAGATGCGAATAAATCCTGATGTCATCTCTGTATTGTGCAAAGGCCAGAACCAGCGGCGTATGACGCGAACCTGGCACGAGACACAGCTGCCTCAAACCCGCGCCAATCAATGCTCCGACGAAACTATTGGCATAACCTGTACTTGGATTTGACATGGCTTTTCTTCTTATCACAAAGACACAAAGAACACATCAAAAATCACCCGATTCTCAACAGCGCATTCCTGCTCGCTTTCGTCTTTGCGCTTAAACCAAAACGCCATGCGCATGCAGCATCGGGCGGAACTTTAGTGCCGTCTCGTCCCATTCTTTCTGCGGCACACTATCCCCCACAATGCCCGCTCCGGCATAAACCCACACCCGCGACTCCTGCGCCACCGCCGAGCGAATCGCCACCGTGAACTGGCCATCCAAAGCCGAATCAACCCAGCCCACTGGCGCACCATACCAACCGCGCGGAATCGGCTCTAACTGGCGGATGAGCCCCAGCGCCGTCTCCCGTGGATCACCGCCCAATGCCGGTGTCGGATGCAAAATCTCCACCAGCGACAAAACATCGGCATCCTGCTTCAGCCTGCCCTGAATGGGCGTATGAAGGTGCTGGATATTGCTTAGTTTGAGCAGTTTCGGCGGCGGGATTTTCAGGGATGTCGTCAGCGGCAGCAGGCGCTCCCGAATTTTGTCCACTACAATTTGATGCTCCAGGCGGTCTTTGGCGCTGCCCAGCAATTCATGGCTCAAACGCTGGTCTGCCGCCGCCGAGTCTCCCCGCCCGATGCTTCCCGCCAAGCCCATCGTTTCGATTTGCCGACCATGCCTCGCCACCAGCAATTCGGGAGAAGCGCCATAAAAGGCATAATGCGGACGCGGTTCAAACAAAAAGCGATAACAGCCAGCATAATGCTCTGCCAGATAGCGCAAAATCGGCAATAGTTTGACGCGCTCGGCAAACTGCAATTCAGCAGCCCGTGACAAGACAACCTTGTTCAATTCACCAGCGCGAATGCGGCGGGTTGCCGCGTCAATCATCTTTGCCCAGGTGGCGCAAGTCATCGGATAATTCACGCTCGCCAGCCTGTTTTGCTGTCGGTCAGTCCCCTGCCGCTCTCTGGCTTGCAGTTGAGCGATTTTCTGTCGCAGCGCCAGCTTCAACTCGTCAATCAGCGCTGCCGGATTTTCATCCAGTGGAATTTGCGTGTTAATCGTCAGCCACATCTCCCCCGCAATGCTAACCAGTTGATAATGCGGCAGCACAAAATGCGCCGGTGTATAAATCGACCAGGTATTATCCGGCGCAAAATCACTGCGGAAGGCAAAGCCGCCAAACAAACGCGGTGCGACCAGCGGATTATCGCCGCCCAGAATATGCGCCCGTGCAAATAGCTCACGAATCTGGCTGGTGATTTTAGAAAAGCGCCCTTCGCCCCATGCCATCAATTCAATGGCCGTGCCAGCGCCAGCAAAAGCAATCCGGTCATTCCGATTTTCCCAATAATAACGTGCGCTGCCCTGTGTCTTGGCGGGCTGCCCAGCCGCCGCTTGCAAGAACCCGGCAAAGCTAACCCCGCTGCAAGGGACGCTGTAACTGAGCAAACGCCCGTAACGCTGCTGGAGTCCGTCTTTTTTCAATGGAGTCGGGTTCATTCGCATTCGATGACCTTTGGGGAGTCAATCCCGATAGCTCACGCTATTGAGTAGCAAGGGCAACAAGGCATCCATGATGTCGTCCTTGGTCGGCTCGCCAGTGTAGACCCATTGAATCACAACATTGTAAATCGCCCCCATCCAGGCATGGGATACAATGCCCGTATTCACCGGCAGGATGGCCCCATCTGTCACCGCCTCATCGAGATAGGTTTTGATGAGCAGGGCAAAACGGTCGTTCACTTCAATCCGTTTGCGCTCAAAAACCGTGCCCAGCCCGACCGCTTGCACCAGCAGCAATTTTGCCGGACGCCGATACTTGCTGAAGGTCTCCAGCACCGCTTCCAAGGCAGCCTGAACCCGCCTGATGCCTTCTGCCTCTCCAGCAATCGCTTCTTGCGCACGCCGCTCAATCAGGTCAGCAAATTGATCGACCAGGGCAATAAACAGCCTTTCCTTGTTGGGAAAGTGAAGATAAATCGACCCTTTGCTGGTGCTGGCCTCGGCAACAATTTCATCCAGCTTGGTATCATGGAAGCCCTTGGCGCTAAACAGTTCCATCGCCGCATCCAGAATCCGCTCGCGCGTGGGCTTGGCATGGCGTTTTCGCTGGCTAGCTGGCTCTTTCATCTCGCCTCACAATACTGACTGGTCAGTACACTTATTTTAGCAGACTTTTGCCCAAAAGACACGGGCATTCAGCAAACACATTCATCTGCCTGCATTTGCGAGGAGATATTGTGCCAGCTTGCAAACCCGGGTACGATAGAGTCGAATCATCACCGAAGGAGAGCGCCCAAATGGACAAATATATGCGCCTGGCAATCCAGGAAGCGCAAGCCACCAAAGACGAAGGCGGTCAGCCCTTTGGCGCGGTACTGATACGCGCTGGCGAAGTCATCGGGCGCGGGCGCAATTTATCCATCCAAAACAACGACCCGCTCAGCCACGGCGAGATGGAAGCCATCAAAGCCGCCGGCCTGCAAGAGAGCTACGCTGATACGGTTCTCTACACAACGGCTTTCCCCTGCCTGATGTGCGCTGGCGCCATCGTCAGGTATCAGATTCCCAAGGTGATTATAGGCGCAAGTTGGGAGCATAACGCACCATCGCGCGATTTCATGCAGGCGCACGAAATCGAACTGCTCGAATGGCGGCTGAAAGAATGTTATCAACTGGTGGAATAAATCAGGCGGGCGGGTCATCCTCATGGCTGTTCTTGTTGGATGCCTGATGTGACAAGCCAGCCCCCAGGGCAAGACCGATTCCAACACCCATGGCCACGCCCATGCCAACATTGTCCATCGCCACACCAAGAGCCGCGCCGATGCCCGCCCCAATCGCAATTCCGACTCCTACCATGCTGCCTTGATTTTTAGCTTTGCGTTTCTGCTGTGGTTTATCGTCCATGTTTAGCCTCAACCAATAGAAGTCCATTATTTCACAGTAACCCGCGATGCAGGTCTATTCCGAGTGCATTCCGTGCGTGAAAGCCCCCACCAGCGCACCAGTCGCAACGGCAACGCTCGCCCACATATCGAAGAAATGCTTCACGATTTGGATGATGGCATTATCACCTTCCATCGGGTTGATGCTTTCCCCGATGGCACCGCGGATAAGGGCGATGATAATCGCGGCGACGATGCCGGTAACAATGGCAGCGATGATTTTCGCGGGCATCAAAGTACCCGCCTGCATCTCCTGGCCAGCCAACTGCTCCGATATTTTACGCCCCGCGCCTAAGCCAGAGATGAAAACCGTACCCATCACCAGACCAAAGAGCAGGTCATTTCTCACCACCAGACCAATCGCCACCCAGACGACCAGCCCAATGATGGTGACGATGCCGTGACTGTTATCCTTGACTGCCTGTAAACCTTCTTTTGCCTCATCGGGCAAGTCGTGCTTGTGCATAATGAACCTCCAATATCTTGAATAATCTGTTTATGCGTTCATCTATTTATCTTCGCTTCAATTATAACGCATATAAAGCGATACTGCCCAATCTGATGCGCGTCCATGATGCGGATAACGCCTCTCGTCGGGCAATTAAACCAGCATCGTCATCAATTTAATGTCATAATGACGATGAATCTGCCGCCAATATGCCGATGGCAATTACTCTGACTGAGTTTGCAGCTGCGCGGCTGCGTCCTCAATCGTATCTCGAATGCCTTCTATGCCTTCGGCTACGCCATTGGCTATATCCCCAAGTCTCTCCAAAATCTCGCTTTGAGGTTCATTATTGTCTACAACTTCGGTTTGGGTGCTGTAACCAACGAACAGCAAAGCAATTATCGCCAGAAAAACCAACGCTGCTATCATCCTCTTCATGCTTTACCTCCATTATGCGATTCAATTCAGTTCCATCTGAATATACGTGAAGAAAGGGTTAGAAGTTTCCCTCAATTATTAGGGGGTTAAAGCAAATCTCGACCTTCATATAGATGAGCGGCCATTTCAAGGGGACAAAATCGCCCCGCTTTTGGGTACACTTGGGCAATCTATTTTTCAAATGAATAAGGTAAATCCATGACCGATACCATTCAAAACGCCATCGACTATTTGCAAGAAACACAGGACAAAATACTCGAAGACTACAAAACACTGCTGCGCTTCCCATCCATCAGCGCCGACCCGACATACAAGGCTGATGTGCAAGCCTGTGCCGAATGGATTGTCGCGCAGCTGCAAGCCATGGGCTTCCAAAACTGCGAGGCAATCGCTACCGCCGGTCATCCGGTGGTTTATGGTGAATGGCTCAAAGCTGGCGCCGACAAACCCACCGTCCTCGTCTACGCGCATTATGATGTCCAGCCAGTTGACCCGCTTCATCTGTGGCTGTCCGAGCCCTTCGAGGCGCAAATCCGTGAGGGGCGCATGGTGGCGCGGGGCGCCAGCGACAACAAAGCCGGCATTTGGGGCAATCTCAAAACCTTTGAGGCTCTGCTCAAAGCCAATGGCGAACTCCCCGTGAATGTCAAAATCATGTTTGAAGGCGAAGAAGAATCCGGCTCGCCCAGCATTGAACCTTTTGTTATCGCCAATAAAGACCGACTTCAAGCCGATGTACTGCTGAATTGCGACGGCGACTTCGACCCCGATGACCCGCGGCTTTATTATGCCGGACGCGGCATCGTCAGCGCCGAGGTGACCGTCACCGGGCCAAAAGCCGACATTCATTCGGGGTTATATGGCGGCCTGGTGCAGAACCCGCTGCATGTCGCCGGTAAAATTATCGGCTCTTTCCATGACGAGCAGGGCCGCATCCAACTGCCAGGATATTACGACAGCGTGGAAGAGGTCGACGCAGCAGAGAAAACCCGCATCGCCGCCGGCTTTCAGGAAGAGGCGCTGAAAGAACAGGCGGGCATCAGCCAATTTTGGGGCGAGGCAATCGCACCCGCTGCCGAACGGGCCACGGTCTACCCGACACTGGATGTCAATGGCATGTGGGGCGGCTATCAAGGCGCTGGCAACAAGACGATTATTCCAGCCGAAGCCGGTTTCAAAATCACCATGCGCCTCGCACCCAATCAAGACCCGCGCCTAATCTCACAAATCCTGAAATCGCATGTGGAAGGCTTTGCGACTGATGCCGTGCAGGTCGAATGCCAGATTGGAGAAGAGGCCTGGTATTTTCAGCTTGTGACCGCCGGGCCTTATCTCGAAGCCGTGCAATCCGCTATCGAAGCCACCATCCACAAACGCGCTCAACTGGTGCGCACAGGCGGTTCGATTCCGATTCTGGGGGTATTCAATCGCCTCATCGGGCTGCCCATCACGGCCTTCGCTTATGGAAAAGGAGAAGGCATCCACGCACCCAACGAGCATCTTGACATCGAGAGCTTTTTCATATCGCTGCAAGCAGCCGTGCGCCTCTATCACAACCTGGGCGAAATTGCCCTGTAACCGAACACAGCCGAGTCTCCCCGCATTTGGGGAGGCTCAAATCAGTAGGCCCAGCGCAACAAACACTATCCCAATCAGCACAAAATACAGCGCCGAACGCCGCGTCTTCGCTTCCCAGGCGGGGGTTCGTTTGGGATTGTCCTTGCGCCAGCGCGGCTCCAGCGAATACAAACGCCATACCCAATCCAGCCGAAAGGCGCATAACCCGCCCAAGACCCAAAATGCAAGCCCGCCCAAAATCAAAATCCCGTCACCCATGCTGTTCCTCTGCCGATTTAGTTCGGTTGCAGGATAATTTTGGCGTCCTCACGGCTCTCCAGCCGCTTGAATGCCGACAGGGCATCGTCCAGCGGCAGCCGCATACTCACCATCTGACGCATATCAATCCGGCCGGCCGCCATCAAGCGAATCACATTCTGAAATGTGCCGCTGCCGGCATGTCCGAGCGAGCCAGCTAGCTGCACCCCCTGCTGCTTGTACGTCACAATCGGCAAGGTCGGGCGTTTGCCACCCATGCCAATATCAATAATCGAGGCATTCACAGCCAGACATTGGCTGAGGGGTTCAATCGTCAAATCCGCCACACCCGCACATTCCACCACATAATCCACGCCGCGGCCAAAGGTATGCTCCAGAATCGCCTCATCAAGGTCAAGCCCCAGCGGATCCAGGACCGCCGAAGCTCCCATATCGGCCGCAAACTTTCGGCGGCTGACTGAAGGGTCAAACACAATCACCTGTGCCGCGCCGGCAGCGATAGCCAGCGCCTGCGCCGCCAATCCGATGGGGCCAGCGCCAAAGATGACCACATTATTGCCCGGCTGCCAATTATGCAAGCGGTTGAACAAACCCTGATACGAGACCCCTGTCGGTTCGACCATCGCACCCATAACCAGCGCCTCCTCTTCGCCAAAGCGCTCGGCAATCTCATCCAGCTTCCAGCAGTATTTGCTGTGTACCGGCAAGTATTGCGCCATAGCGCCCGGTACGGTAAAGCCCAATTCTTCCACATCCTGACAGTGATTGACAAATCCGCGCCGACAGGCGGTGCAAGCGCCACACCACTGTATCTCTTCGACCGCAACCAAATCGCCAACCTGCAAATCTCGCACAGCCGCCCCGCGCTCTACCACTCGTCCGGCAAATTCATGCCCGAGTATATTGGGTGTGAACACCTTGTATGGATAGAGCATATAGCCATCGTCGCCAGCTTCATACATGTGCATATCGGAGCCGCAAATGCCTACGGCCGCAATTTCCAGCATGACCTGGTTGGCTTGCAATGTCGGGTCGGGGACATCGCCCAATTCCAGCGACGGATTCTTCCAGACCATATTGGCATTTGAGGTTTGGTGTGTCTGTTCTTCATAGGCAGAAGCCTGATAGCCCGGCCTGGGCAGCCATTCTGCATGTAAGGTAAGTGCTTTCATTTATCCCTTGTCTCCATAAGATAATTTATACAGCCTGTGCATGGAAGGCATCCCACTGCCTCTTAAAATCATGCAAGCCTTGCAGCACATTGTAAGTTGCCCGCCCCAATGCCTGACAAGTCTTTTCGTTGCTGGCAACTATGCGAAATGGTATCCGCATATGACGATACGCATCCAGGACATAGGGGTCTGTCGGCACTGGCGCAATCAAGGCGTGGTCAACGGCAAACAAATCCGCCAGATGATGCGCCAGCTGCAATCGACTCACTGCCGCGCTGCCCCAGCAATGAAAGATGCCATTTTCGTCATGCTCTGCCAGCCGCAGCAGCATCCCCGCGCCATCTGACGCCAAAGTCGGATGCGCCACCTCATTGACCTTGGGACCCGTCCATATCTCCGCGATTAAACCTCGTGAAAGCTGGTCAATAACATAATTGCCCAGGTCAAAACCCAGGCCATTCTCTTTGCGCAGCAGGCTCGGATTGCTGTAATTCAAGCCATAGACACCCGCCAGCCGACCGATGCCATAACTCAAGCCGCCCACGCCCATTATGTCACGTTCGCAAACTATTTTCATCAAGCCATAAAAATTAACCGGATGCGGCGGCGACCCTTCATCGACCAGCGCCTGCTGTCCATCAAACACCCAATCCGACGACACAAACACATAACGAGCGCCCACCTCGGCGCAGGCTTGGGCAAATGCCAGATTGCCATCCACCGTCATCTTCCAGGCCTGCGCCCGATTATTATACATAAACACATGATCCAGGTTCGCCGCGCAGTGAATCACAGCATCAGGCTGGTATTTCCGTATCGATTCCCGCACCCCGCTTGTATCCGCCATATCCAGCGGGTCCAGCAGGTAATCCACATCCCACTCTGGTTCAGGCCCATATTGCGCGGCAATGATTTCGATATCAGCCCTTTGGCGAGCCAGACGAATGATATTGCTCCCGACCAAGCCCGTGCCGCCTGTGAGGTACAAACGCATAACACATCTCCAAATTCAATATCCAAGCCGATTGCGCCGTTCGCGCCAATGATATATGATACGCTGTGTACTGTCAAACGCATAAGGACATCATAAAACATTAGGACCGCTCACACCCACAATCAACAGTCACCTGGACTTTGGAGAACAGCATGATAGAGGGTATTGCCCCGATTGTTTTGACTCCCTTTGACGAAAATGGCGATATTGACGCCGACAGCTTGAGGCGAATTGTGCGCTTTGAGTTGGATGGCGGCGTCCATGCCATCGGCATCAATGGCTTTGCCAGCGAAGCATATAAATTGACCGACAGCGAGCGGCATGACAATGTGCAAATTGCCGCCAGCGAAATCGCCAGCCAGGTGCCGCTGATTATCGGCATCGCCGCCGGCAGCACTGAAGCCGCCATCCGTCAGGCACGCGAATTTGCGCCTTATGAACCAGCCGCCTTGATGACACTCCCGCCATCAACAATGGATAACGGCATTCAATCCCTGGTCGATTTTTATGTCACGCTCGGCAATGCCAGCGAGATTCCGATTATCGTCCAGCAAGCCCCGCATATTCCACAATATCGGCACTGTGAACTGCCAGCAGATGCCCTCGCTGAAATCGCGCAGGCTTCGCCCAACGTCAAATACTTCAAGATTGAAGGTCCAGGCTCATCGCAAAAGATGCAGGACCTGGCGCCCCTGCTCAACCCCGAGACCAAAATGTTTGGCGGCGGGGGTGGCATTACTGTCTTGGCTGAGCTTCAAAACGGTGCCGCCGGCTTAATCCCCGGCGTAGGCTTCAATGAAATCTTCCTTAATGCCTGGCAGCAATGGACAATGGGCGACGAAGCCGCCGCCGCAAACATCATTCAACACGCCGACAGGCTGGTCAAAGCCGTATCCGGCCAGGGACATGAGTATTCCCTTCACCTGCGCAAACATTTGATGAAACGCGCCGGTTACATCCGCCACACCTATGTGCGCCGCCCAACGGCGCCCTTCCCTGAATCGGATTTGCCAGCAATTTTTGATATGGTTGATGCGCTCGATTTACGCATCTCACAAAATTAACGGGGGTACTATGCAACTCACAGGACACAACTACATCGCCGGCAGCACATCTGCCCAAGGCGAGCAAACTTTTACCAGCGTCAACCCGCGCAGCAAAACAGCGGGCAAGTTGTCATTCCACAACGCCACCCAAAACGAGATTGACCGCGCCGTGCAAGCCGCTGTGGCTGCCTTTCAGGAAACCCGCAGCTATCCCGCCAGCAAAATTGCCGATTTTCTGGACGAGGTGGCCGGGCAAATCGAAGCCCTCGGCGAAGACTTGCTCAACACCGCCGATATGGAAACCGGGCTGGGCATCCCGCGCCTGACGGGAGAACGCGCCCGCACCACCGGGCAATTACGCGCCTTTACCGCGCTTTTGCGCGAAGGCTCTTATCGGCGGGCAATTATCAATACCGCCCTGCCCGATGCGCAGCCCTCCATCCGCCAGATGCAATTCCCAATCGGGCCGGTGGCAGTTTTCGCGGCAAGCAATTTCCCCTTTGCCTTTGCTGTCGCCGGTGGCGATACCGCTTCTGCATTCGCCGCGGGCTGCCCGGTGGTGGTCAAAGGACATCCCGGCCACCCCGCCACCTCGGAAATGTTTGCTCAGGCAATCTCCAGCGCCGTCAAGGCACAGGGATTTCCAGCCGGCATGTTCTCCATGATTCAGGGCAGCACTATCGAGGTGGGTCAATCGCTGGTGCAGCATGACGGCATTGAAGCCATCGGTTTCACTGGCTCCCTGCGGGCCGGACGCGCGATTTATGACACCGCCGCCCGGCGCCCCCGCCCGATTCCGGTATATGCCGAGATGGGAAGCGTCAATCCGCAGATTATCACCCAAGCCGCCCTCGCCCAACGTGCCGAAGCCATTGCAGTCGGGCTGGTCAATTCTGTCACGCTGGGAAGCGGACAATTCTGCACCAATCCGGGGCTAGTCCTAATGGAAGACAGCCAAGCCACTCAAGCCTTCATCCAATCAGTCACTGACAAAATGCAAGCCGCGCCGACTGGGGTTTTGCTGAATGCCGCTATCGAAAGCGGCCTGGAACTTACGGTCAATCAGACCAAAGCCAAGCCCGATGTCAAGGTGCTGACCGGCGGCGAGCGGATAGCTGACAGCGATTTCTTCTGTTATGGCAACACCGTCATGCAAACCACTGCCGCCGCCATCCGCGCCGATGACCGCCTGCAAGTCGAGCATTTCGGCCCCGTGACCCTCTTTGTCCTGTGCCAGGATAGGCAAGACCTGCGCAAAACAGTCGCCGCCCTGGAAGGCAATCTGACCAGTTCCATTCACGCCGAGGAGAGCGAAATGGAACACATCGGCGACCTCCTGCATCAACTGCGCGGAAAAGCCGGACGGGTCATCTGGAATGACTTTCCAACTGGTGTCGCTGTCGTCCAAGCCATGCAGCACGGCGGACCCTATCCAGCCACCACCGCCCCAGGCACGACCTCTGTCGGCATGACCGCCATCTACCGCTTCATGCGCCCGGTCGCCTTCCAAAATCTGCCGGATGCGCTGCTGCCACCAGCGCTTCAGGATGCCAATCCGCTCGGCATCATCCGTATCGTGGATAATGAATATACCGATGCTGCCATCTAGCCCAAAAATAAAAACAGCCTCACCGAAAACGATGAGGCTGTCGAAACTTCTACAGCGATGAGCTAGTCCTCATCCTCCATCTCTTCTTCGTTCATGTCTTCGTTCATCATGTCACCCGAAACGGGGTCAACACCGGTGCTGATTTCACCGGCAATCATCAATTCGGCAACCTCGTCCACATGCTCGAAGAAGGCTGGGTCAATATCAGCCTCATGCGGGTCTGCCAAGCCAACGCCGTTCAGTGCCACATCCATCAAATATACACCGCCACCAGGGAAGCTGTCCATGTCGGCTTCCGCCAAGGTAGCCACCATATCAAACACACCCTGATCGACCCGCTTGACCGCGCTGGAAATGATGTATTCGGAACCCGGAGTTTCGCCAGAGCCGAAGCTGGTGACCCATTCATCCTTGTCGACGCCAATCACATAAACTCCCTCCTGTGCTGCTGCCAGAATAGCGCCCGTACCTGTGGGTCCACCACCGCCAAAAAGCACTGTAGCGCCTTCACCAATGAATTGACGCGCTGCCGAAGCGCCTTGGTCAGGTGCGATGAAGCTGGGGATGTAGACGCCGAGGATATTAAGGTCAGGATTGATATAACGGGCGCCTTGTTCAAAGCCATTGCGGAAGCGTTTGACCGGCGGGATGTCGATGCCATAAACACCAGCAATCGTATTCGATTCCAGCGATCCCGCCACCAATGCCGCCAGCACACCGGTCATGAATCCCGATTGGTCTTCGCGGAATTGAATCCCGACATAATTTTCTGGACCGTCCATGACAAATTGGTCAACGCCGAGGAAGTAGACAGCGGGGTTGGCTTCGGCAGCCGTCCAAGTCGCATCCGCAATCAGGAAGCCGACCGTGACAATCACTTCAAAGCCCTCATCAACACAGGTTTGAAGGTTATCCGCATAATCGGTTTCCGCTTGCGTTTCGATAAACTTGTATTCCAGGTCATACTTTTCAGCCGCCGCCATGGCCCCTTCATGTGCCGACTGGTTAAAAGTCCCATCGTTGACGCGACCGATATCCGTCACTAGGCACAAGGTTTCCACGCCACCCTGACCAAAAATGGATGGCGCCACCGCCAGCATAAGCGCCGCCAGACCAAGCATAACAATGAACTTTTTCATTCCTGTCTCCTCTGTGTGTTTGGATTAACCCGCGTTTCAGATAAAGCAGAACGGCTTTACCAGCAGCCTCAAGTAAAGCCAGTCCCATCGCTAAATTGTCCCTCAACAATCCCGACAGAAGAGCTAGTCCTCATCCTCCATCTCTTCTTCGTCCATGTCTTCATCCATCTCTTCGTCCATCATGTCGTCATCGTGCATCATCAGATCACCCGAAACAGGGTCAACACCGGTGCTGACTTCGCCAGCAATCATCAATTCGGTGACTTCAGCAATATGGTCGAAGAAAGCAGGGTCAATTTCGGCTTCATGCGGATCCGCCAGACCGACGCCATTCAAGGCCACATCCATCAAATACACGCCGCCGCCAGGGAAGCCGTCCATATCGCCTTCAGCCAGGGCAGCAACCATATCATAGACACCCTGGTCAACCCGTTTGACCGCGCTGGAGATAATGTAATCGGAACCAGGGGTTTCGCCAGCGCCAAAGCTGGTGACCCACTCATCCTGGTCGACGCCAATGACATAAATCCCCTGCTGTGCCGCCGCCAGAATGCCGCCCGTGCCAGTGGGGCCGCCTGCGCCAAAGATGACCGACGCGCCTTCACCGATGAATTGTTCCGCCGCCGAAGCGCCACGGTCAGGCGCAACAAAGTTATCAATATAAACGCCCAGCAAATTCAGGTCCGCGTTGATATAACGAGCGCCCTGCTCAAAGCCGTTGCGGAATTTCTTCACGGGCGGGATGTCAATCCCATAGACACCGGCAACCGTATCCGACTCAACCGACTCGGCTACCAGGGCCGCCAGCACGCCTGCCAGGAAACCCGATTGATCTTCGCGGAATTGAATGCCGACATAATTTTCCGGGCCGCCCATCACAAACTGGTCAACACCGAGGAAGTAGACACCGGGATTGGCTTCGGCAGCCGCCCAAGTCGCATCCGCAATCAGAAAGCCGACAGTTACAATCACTTCCAAACCCTCATCAACACAGGTTTGAATGTTGGCCTCATAATCGGTTTCCGCCTGGGTTTCGATAAACTTGTATTCCAAGTCATACTCATCGGCAGCGGCAACTGCCCCTTCATGCGCGAACTGGTTGAAAGTGCCATCGTTGACGCGACCCAGGTCGGTCACCAGACACAGGGTTTCCACGCCATCCTGCGCCAGCGCCAATGGCGCGAAAGCCAGCACAAGCACGAAAACGCTGAGAACAGCCATGAATTTTTTCATTTCCTTTTTCTCCTAAATCACTTTATGCAAGATTCACTTCTAGTCTCTATCTTACTATCGTATCCCAAATTTTCAAGATTGCGAATAGGCTTCCTCATTCCTTGACATAGGGCTGCCCGACCGCCTTTGGTGGCGATGCCCGCCCGATGAAGCCCGCCAGCACGATAATCGTCACCGCATAAGGCACCATCTGCAAGAATTGCACCGGAAAGCCGACGTCCATGATTTGCAAACGGATGCCGAGCGAATCCGAAAAGCCGAACAGCAAGGCCGCTCCAAAAGCGCCTATCGGCGTCCATTTGCCAAAAATCATCGCCGCCAGCGCAATAAAGCCAGCGCCGCGGGTCATGCCATCGTTAAAGCTGCCAGTCGCCTCCAGCGAGAACCAAGCACCCGCCAAGCCAGCAATCATCCCGCTAATGAAGACATTTGTCCAGCGCGTGCGATTGACATTGATGCCCAGGGTGTCGGCAGCATGAGGATGTTCGCCAACCGCCCTCGTTCGCAGCCCCCAGCGGGTGTTGAACATCACAATATGAGTAAAAGCCAGCATGACAAACATCATAAAAAAGATGGGCTGATTAGTAAAAATGGCATCGCCAATCACCGGCAGTTCACTCAATACAGGAATCGCAAAGTTGCCCAGCTTCGCCGCGCCCGCTTCGGTCGAAAGCAGATATTCCCGCCGCACAAAGCTGGTCACGCCGACCGCCAGAATGTTGATGACCGTCCCGCTCACAATTTGGTCAGTGCGGAAGGTAATCGACAGCCAGCCGTGCAGCAGGGCAATCAGCCCGCCACTGAGGACTCCGATAATCACCGCCAGCAGCTGCGCCGTTTCGAGCGGCAGCGGCGTGCTGCGCAAGAAGAACAAGGCGGTAAAGCCAAAACAGGCGGCGAAGAGCATCATGCCCTCAATGGCGATATTCACGATGCCGGCGCGTTCGCACCAGATGCCCGCCATCGCCCCGATTGCCAGTGGCGTCGCCAGCCGTAGGCTCTCGGCAATGATGGTGGTCAGGTTGGTCTCGTTGCCAGCCGCCGCAGCGATGATGATGGTCGGGATGAACAGCAGCCCGCATAGCGCCATCAAGCCCAGACTGGCGCGGCGCCAGTTCTGCTGCGGCCTGTCCACCAGATTAAGCCCTCCCGTCCCGACAAACAAAATGCCAATCACTATCAGATAGCCCGCTGTCGGCACATTGATATTGCCCACCGAGGGCGTTTCGCCCGCTGATGTCGATTCAAATGTCAAGGTGGTTATCAGGCTGCTGTCCATACCCCCAGCCTGAAAGAAGATGAACACCCCCAGCACGATTAAAACCATCGCAATGACGCGCAGACGAGTGAACTTGAATGTGGGGCCTGCCGTTGTTTTTTTCTTTGCCAGTGTCGTCATGGTCTAGCCTCCCCATCCCGTCGAGAATACGAGTTCGCCTTCTTCTTCGGCAGTGCGTTTTGGCACACGCCACAAGAAGCGGATAATCTGGTCAGCCGCCACAAACATAATAATCAATGCCTGCACGATTTTAACCAAATCAATCGAAATATCTGCCCGAATCTGCATCAAAGCGGCGCCACTTAGCAAACCGCCCCAGAGCAAGCCAGCCCAAATCATCGCTTTGGGATTATTCCGTGCCAGCAGGGCAACCGCAATCGCATCAAAGCCGACCCCCGCAAAAAAGCGCGGCAGCATCTCATGTTCCACGCCGCTGATTTCAATCGCACCTGCCAAACCCGCCAGCAGCCCACTGAGCGCCATTGCCAACATGATATTACGCGAGACACTCATGCCGGCATATTTGGCCGCATTCTGATTCGCGCCAACAGTTCGCAGTTCGAAGCCCAAAGTCGTGCGCATCAAAAACCAGTCCGTCAGCCAGACCGCCGCAATCATCAGCCAAAATCCGAAATGCAGTTTGGATTGGTCGCCAACGGCAATCAAAACCAGGAAAAGCTGCGCCAGACTCATAACGACTGCCCAGATAATGCCGCTGCGGAGCGCCGCTTCGGGATGGTCGCGGCGAGCCGGCAAATAATTGATGAAAAAGGCAACTGCCGCAATCACTGCCATGACAGCAATCAGCGCCAACGGGGAACTAATGCTGTCCATGGTGGGCAGCATCGCCGCTGGCAGTATCTCTGGGGTTTTGGGCACGCTCGATTCCATATCACCCAAAATCACTGGATCCACCGACTTGATTAACCAATCCACAATCAAAATCGCAATAAAATTGAGCATGATGGTCGTAATCACCTCATGGGCGCCAGTATAGGCCTTGAGCGCCCCTGGCAGCGCCCCCCACAGAAACCCGCCGAGGATGCCAAAGAGAATAACGGATGGCAGCAAAATCAAGCCCGATACATCTGGCGAAGAAAAAGCGCCCAAAGCCGCTACCGCAATCGCGCCAGCATAAAGCTGCCCCTCCGCGCCAATGTTGAAGAGACCCGCCTTAAAACCAAGCCCAACTGCCAGGCCAGCGATGATAAAGGGAATCGAGCGGACAATCGTTTTTTCCAGATTGGAGGGGAAGAACAGCAGCACCCGATTGCCCAGGCGCAAGAACAGCACTTCCAAACCCTGCTCATTCTTCAAAATGCCGAAGGTTTCCGCGCCGAAGTCGCTGGCATCCAGCACGCGATTGCCCGGACGCCGAATCACAAGATGCTGATTCAGGGCATCATCCAACTGCTCCGCGAGCGCCGCATTCACCGATTCGCCGCTCAAATATCCCGAATCATACATCTCACCGATAATTCGAAACTGTGCGCCCAGCCCGGCGGCATCCTCGATGCCCAGCGCATCCAGCAATGCCAGCGTCTCAATCGCTTCGCGGACATCCTCATAATCGGCAGCGACAATCGCCACAATTGCATCGGCATCGCTGCCCGTCACCTCAATGTTCCGCAAATCCAGTTGCAGCAAGGCATCGTGGCTGCGCTGCAAAGTCACTTGCCCATATTCCCCAACCAGCTGCAACTCCGCCAGAACATCTGCCAAGTCCGCTGCTGAAAGCGTTTCCAGCGGCGGATACAAGGCAGCTGCCTGCTCCAGCTTGTCGGCGGACAATTCCGTCTCCCCGGCGACCAAGTTCCCCAAATCGCGCACATCAGAACGTTTCAATGCCTCCAATTCAGCCAGCAAGGGTTGGAGGCCGCGCAAAGTCTCCTCGCCAATCTCAATAATCTGCGGTATTCGCTCTGCGATTGCCGCAGCAGTCTCTTCATCAAGTTCATATCTTTCAAAAAACTCTGTGAACAAGCGTGTCTCTTCCACGCCCACCTCAACGACACGCTCAAAGGGACGCGCCTGACGCGACAGGCTGCGCCCGGTCGTGATGTCATTGTCGGCCGCATATCGGTGCAATTCGTCAAAGTCATCGGCAGTGGCAACTTTATTGATGGTTAAGCCCGTAATCGATTCCACCAACGCAGCGTATGCCGTTGCCGATACCTGCAATCCTTTGGCAATATCGGGTTGCAGCACACTGTCGCTGACCGTAAGCGTAATCAGAGGAATGCCAGCCAGAAAGGCGGTGATGACCGCCAGCACTGGCACCAGGCTGGGCGAGATGTTCGACCAGATTCGGGCAAAACCTGCCAAGCCTGCCAAACGGCCGGATTCATTTTCTGCTGAAGTTCTCATGCTTCCACCTCAATCTGACTGTCGTCGCGGATACCTGCCATCCGCAAGCCAACCTTGTCCTTGTCAGCCCTCTCAATCGGCAGAATATCGATAATCTGCCCTTCAAACATCACCGCGACCCGGTCCGCCAGGCTCAAGACTTCGTCCAATTCGGATGACACCAGCAAAATGCCAGCGCCCCCATCCCGCATTTGGATAAGCTGCTTGTGAATAAACTCAATCGAGCCAACATCCAGCCCGCGCGTCGGCTGCGATGCAATCAGCAGGTCAACACCCCGTGAAAACTCGCGGGCGACGATGACCTTCTGCTGATTCCCGCCCGAAAGCCCTCCTGCCCGATTGTTGATGAAGCGCGGACGCACATCATATTCTTCGACCAGCTGCTGCGCGTTTTCGGCAATGGCGCGGTCATCAATCACAATCATGCTGGAAAAGGCATCCTGATAATAAGTATTCAGCACCAGATTGTGCATCACCGTAAAACTGGACACCAGGCCATCCTGCTGGCGGTCTTCTGGCACATGCCCCACCCCCTTTTCAGTGACTTTGCGCGGCGAGGCGCCAGTCATATTCTCGCCCTTGATGAAAAATCGCCCGTCTTCAATCGGGCGCAGGCCGGTCAGTGCCTCAACCAATTCCGTCTGACCATTGCCCTGCACCCCCGCAACCCCCAGAATTTCGCCACGCCGCACCTCAAAGCTCAATCCCTCCACAGCCGGCAAGCCGCGGTCATCATGGATATGCAAATCCTCAATCGTCAGGATGGCTTCGCCAGGTTTCGCCGCCGCCTTCTCGACTTCCAGGATGACATCGCGCCCCACCATCAGCGAAGCCAGCGATTGTTCGGTGGATTGTTTCGGGTCAGCATGTCCAGCCAGTTTGCCGCGCCGCAGCACCGCCACCGCATCACAGATTTCCAACACCTCTTTTAACTTGTGGCTGATGAAGATAATGCTCACCCCCTTTTCCAGCAGCGTGTGCATAATCTTGAACAAACCGCGCGTTTCCTGCGGCGTCAGCACCGCTGTCGGTTCATCCAGAATCAGAACATCAGCATCACGATACAGCGCCTTGATAATCTCGACCCGCTGCTGAATGCCCACTGGCAAGTCGGAAATCAGCATATCCGGATCCACATCCAAACCATATTCACCCGATAACTCCAAAATACGCCGCCGGGCAATATCCCGCCGCAAGAAGGGCCCAGATACACTCTCGTTGCCCAACATCACATTCTCGGTCACGGTCAAGACATCCACCAACTGAAAATGCTGATGCACCATGCCAATGCCCAGTTCAATCGCATCTTTGGGACCCGAAATGTCCACGACGCTGCCGTTGACAAGGATTTCGCCCTCGTCGGGTTTATACAATCCATAAATCAAATTCATCAAGGTGCTTTTGCCAGCGCCATTCTCGCCCAGCAACCCCAAGACCTCGCCCTTATATAAGGTGAGGTTGATATTGTCATTGGCAAGAACACCCGGAAAACGTTTGGTGATGCCCCGAACTTCAAGAACAGGACTGCGTTCACCCATAGACTTGACCTTCATAGGCTTGACCTCTCCGTCTGACTTTCAGGGATAATGGCCTTTAATAGACCCGCAACAGGCAGGCAGGCTATCATTCCGCACAAGCGCGAGATTCCCTTTCGCTCCCGGCGGATGGGCTTAACCTGGATTATAGCGCATATTAGTTGGCGCTTGCCATAAGTAACGAAAGCGGGTATCAAGCCCGCTTTGCTAATACGAATCGGATAGACAAACCTAGCCCTTCACCGCGCCTGCCGTTAAACCCTCCACAATGCGGCCTTGGAAGACCAGCACCAGAATAATTAGTGGAATCGTCACAACGACCGTCGCCGCCAGGATTTCGGCAACTGGTTCCTGCCGCGGCACCGAGCCAGAGAAGTTGGCAATCACCACCGGAACCGTGCGTGCATTGACATTGATAGAGGCAAAGGTCGAGGCCAGCAGATATTCATTCCAGGCGCCAATGAAAGCCAGCAGACCGGTCGTGACCAGCGCCGGCGCCGTCAGCGGCAATAAAATCATGTAGAAGGTCTCGAATGCCGTTGCCCCATCAACCAATGCCGCCTGTTCGAGCTCGTGGGGCAAGCCGCGAAAAAAGCTCACCAGCACCCACACCGTAAAAGGCAGCGTAAAGATGGGATAGGTGATAATCAGCGATGTAATCGAGCCGAAGACACCCAACTCGCGCGTGATGGCGAACAAACCCGACAAGATTGAAATCAGCGGGAACATGGTCATCGCCAGCACCAGATACAGCATGACCTGGCGCCCCCGAAAGTGCAGCCTGCCCAACGCATAAGCCGCAAAAGCCCCCACCACAAGCGCTAAAATCACCGTCAGCCCCGAAACAACAGCGCTGTTAAACAGCCCGCGCAAAAATTCCGGCTGCGTAAATACGCCGCTGGGCTGTGTCTCGCCGAGCGCAGTAACCACCTGACCGCTATAGTTATCGAAAGTGAAGTTTTGTGGCAGATAGGTTGCGGGGGGCGACTGAATCTCCGCCTCGGGCTTGAACGAGCCGACAAATGCCCAATAAAATGGAAACATGGTGAAGATGAAAATCGCCCCGACCAGCAGCCAAAAGCCGATTTTTTCCAAACGCTCAATCATCGGATTCCTGGTCATTATTCAGCCTCCACACCCAGCACATTCATATAAATGATGGTAAATATCAGAATGATGACAAAAATCGTCACCCCGACGGCCGAGGCATAGCCAAACTCCTGTTCGTTCACCAGCACAAACTGATTATAGGTCGCAATCGATTGCAGCTGACGCCCGATCAGGACATCAAAGACATCGAAGGCACGGATAGCATCCAGGGTGCGGAAGACCAGCGCAATCGCAATCGTGGGGCGCAGCAGCGGCAGGGTCATGCTAAAGAACTGACGTACACGCCCGGCGCCGTCCACATCCGCTGCTTCATAAATATCCTTGGGAATCGTCTGCAAACCCGCCAGCAGCAGCAAAGCCATGAAGGGCGTCGTTTTCCAGACATCCACAAAAATCAGCGACCAAATCTGCGTGCCCGAGCCAGCGAGCCAGGCTATGGCGCCATCGCCCAAGCCCAGGCGGAACAAAACATCGTTTATCACACCCGCCCGATTGTCAATCAGCATCACTTCCCACAAACGTGCCGAAATCACAGTCGGCACTGCCCAGGGCACCAGCATAGCCGCCCGCATAATGCCGCGCCCGGCAAATTTTGAATTCACCGTCAGCGCGATAATCATACCCAGCACCAACTCGGCAGCGACCGTCACCACAGTGAAGAACAGCGTATTTTCCATCGCATTGAAAAAATCACGGTCGCGCACACTCAAAACCAGCTGACTTTCGCCCAATTCATAGCGGCGTGCCGTGCGGAAGCGCAAGGCGCGATAATCCTCGCCCAATACATCGCGCGGACGCACGAAATCAATCGACCCATCGTCATCAACCACGCAAGTGCCGTCATCGTTGCGCTCGCAGTCCATAATATCCAGCCGAAAACCCAAGAGGCGGGCATAATTCTGGAAGCCGACAAACTCGACGACATCTTCTTCGGCAGCGGCAAATACCTGATTGGTCAAGCTGGCAATGAAGGTGCGCTCCAAGGGACGCGCCGCAATCAATATCAGGATAATGACAGTCGGCAGCAGCAGATTCCATGCCAAAAGCGATTGCCGTGACAAGAGCGTCTCCTGACCAACATAATAATCATCCTGATTTTGGCGCAGCCAGCGCCAGCCAAAGCCAAACGCGATACTCAGCAACAGTCCAATCACAAACAGATAGGGATAGAACGAAACATCCAGTGTCGCATCCGGGTCGGATGCCAGCACCCAATTCATAATCAGGACACCCATGCCAAAAATCGAAAAAATCATCAGCCAAAACAAGGTTTGAGTTGACCACTTGGCAGTGAGCAAATCTTTTGCCCGCAGCTTTCGGGCGATATTCAAGAAGGCAAAGCCAGCAGCTAACATCAGCAAGGGGGTAACAATGCCAAACGTATACAGAAATTCCAATATCAAACGCCCAATATCGCCCGTCGCGCGTGCGCGGCTGATATTGTCGGCCGCCCCGACACTGATAGCCAGCGCCAGCAGCGTGCCGATGCCTAAGAGGGCAAACAGCATGGCGATGAGTCGCGGAATGGTGTCATCGCGCGGATTATTGCCACGTTTTATTGTACTCATAACAATAAATCCCTAAAGATATTTACAAATAACAGAGCGAAAGAGGAGGGCCTCTTGGGGCCCTCCTCTTTATCATTCGACTGGACGGATTACATCCCCATATCAGCCAGGAAGTCTTCCAATTCGATTTCGAGGTCCTCCAGACCCGTCTCAACATCGACCGAACCCGTCAAAATATCATGGATGCCACCAGCGAAGACCGCCGATGCTGCCTGATATTGCGATCCGGTGATGACCGAAGGACGGGGAAAGGCCGTGCTAATGATTGGGCCGGCTGCCGCGAAGAGCGGGTCGGAGGCAATCGCCGGGTCTTCGTAGACGGCTGGAATGGTCGGGAACTGCCCTTGGAAGTAAGCGCGTTGGAGTTGCTGTTCGTAGCTGGTGATGTACTTGGCGAAGGCTGCCGCAGCATCAACATATTCGCTGTACTTGCTAACCGCCATCTGCCAGCCGCCCAAACAGGCTGCTGAACGCATACCGCCTGTTGGCAGGGGCACCCAGCCAAACATGCCAGCCACCGGGCTGTCGTCGGCGTTGCCCAAGTTGAAAGCATAGGGCCAGTTGCGCATAAAGGCAGCATTCCCCGCCTGCCATACATTACGGCTCTCCTCTTCCTGATAGGTGGTTACACCTTCGGGGCTGATGCCGCCAACCCAGCCAGCAGCGCGTTCCACCAAGTCGGCAAAGGCATCGTCCATGACATTGACCGCGCCATCGGTGGTGATGAAGGTATCGCCAGTGGTGGAAACCAGCCATTCATGGGCATCGCAGGTCAAACCTTCATAATCATTACCCTGCCAGACATAACCGGCAAAGTTCGTATTGCCTTCAGCGACTTCGCCTTCCTGGATAGTAGCGGCTGCTGCTTCAAGCTCTTCCCACGTGGTCGGGACATCGACGCCGTACTTTTCGAGCAGGTCAGTACGATAGTATAGGCCGGCTGCATCGGTGAACCAGGGGATGGCAACCAGACGCCCATCGACCGTCTGACCGTTAATCATGTCAGGGAAGTACGCGCTGACTTCTTCTTCAGTCAGGTAAGCATTCATGTCAACAACATGCGGGGCGATAATGGCCGGCCAGATAACATCCACCTGCATAATATCGACATCGTTGCTTTGCGCTTCAAAGAATTGCAGATACAGGTTCAGCCGCTCGGTGGCGCTGTCGGTCATCGGCAAGATTTCGATAGACACATTCGGGCAAACGCTGGTGAAAACACCGACGGCACGCTGGGCGAATTCCTGCTCTGCACCAACATCGCCACTGGCCAAAGTAATCTCGGCTTCCCCTTCAGGGCAGACAATGTTGTCGCCAGTTGCGACGGGTGCGTCCTGAGCTAGTACGGTTGGCACAGACAAGACCACAAGGGTCAGTGCCAGCGCCAGAAGGATACGGAACACTTTAGTGAACATTTAGAAACTCCTCATAAGGTTGAACTACAGGGTAAGTAAACAAGGGCTTGCCTCACTTAATAATGTAGCACACTTTGCCACATTTGTGGCAAGCCTGTATATTTTGCACAAGGATTATAATCTGTTTCTTAATGTTCCAGCCGCTCGGGATTCCAGATTTGCTCGCATATCTGACGATACAATTCCTGCCGCGCCTCAAGGTCAGCCCGTTTGAATTGCACATGAGGCTGAAAAGGGAGACCTCTGCGGCTTACGAAGCTGATAAAGTTGGGGTTCTTTTCATATTTCTGCGGGTGGAGCGAGGCTGCCAGCAGGTTTTCCTTGAGATAGTGCTGCACTTTTTCTTCATAGCTATCCGCGCCAAAGCTCTGGTTGATGCCGCGCGGCAGCAGCACCAGCCCGCCAAAATAGCTGCGGTGGTACTGAAAATCAGCCTCACTGGCAAACTCATCCTGATGACGCTCATATTTGTCCGCCCAGATATGCTCAATCTGCAAGGGGCTGCCTTTGGCGTCATACAGGTAACTGTCGAAGACCGCGCTGTTTCCGCTTTGCCCTTCAATCCAGGCAGTCATGCGAGCCAGCAGGAAGCGGATTTGGCTGATATTCCTGCGAGTCAGGATGTAGGGCCCGTAGTCGCCTTTGTTGATGCCGTAAAAGGTATCGTCCATGCTCTTCAGATAGTCTCGCAGGTGCGCCCGCAGTTCGCTGACATCCATATCTCGGATAGCTTTCGTCAGGCTAAACATGGCGTACCGAAGGGTGTTGTAGCCAATCCGTCTGAAGTTCACGATGCGCCGCGCCAGATAGATGTCCAGAAAGGTGGTGACCAGTCGCATCTTTTCCGCGACTGTATCGCTTTCATCCTCAAGCCTCAAGGGCGCCAGCGCCAGCATATACTGCAAGGTGAAGCCCAGCCAGGCGTTATAGTAAATCTCCTCGCGCCCGTCGCACATCCTGAGCGCTGCCTTACGCATGGCGATATAATGCCCGGCAAAGTGGTTCATGCGCCGCGTGATAAAATCATAGACGTCCTGTGTAGTAGACAGCCCAACCCGCTTTTTGTTGTCGCGCACCCAGCGATGAAACTTGTTGATATTCTCGAAGTCGCGGTTGGTCGCGCCCTTTTTGCCCTCGCGGATGCTCTGGGCATATTTGGCACGCAGCCAAACCTTGAAAAAGCTCTCGTCTTCTTCGGTCTTGGTTTCAATTTCAATGTCGGTGAGTTCACGAATGCGGCACTTCCAAATCTCGTTTGCCGCCGTCTTTTTCTGATGTACGGTTTCCTCATCGACGCCGTTGATGTTCGCCAGTAGATAACCCTTGAGCATATCCGCCTGCCGCAGATTGAGACCGCGGTCGTTCATCGTCTCAAAAATCGTGAAGGCATCGTCATCGCTGTAAGCCTCAATCTCCACCAAATCCACACACTCAATCAGCCAATCCACGAAATACGGGAGCGCCTTTCCTGTCAAAGTGTGCGGGAACAATTCCTGAATGTCCCCATAACGGTCAGCCAGATTGCGGACAGACAGGTCGCGGTGTTCAGTGGCATCGAACTCATTGTCCTCAAAAAGCGCCAGCATACAGTCAACTCGCTCTGGCACGTTGATGTTAAAGGTCTTTTTTCCGAATTTCTCCGAGAAAATCAGCGGACGGACATCTATAACAGATCGGTCATCATCTTGTATATGCAAGATGTGAATGAGCAGCAGCGTGAGGGTGGTCAAACGCTGCTGCCCGTCCACGATATGAGTTTGATTGTTTTCCCTGACCGTGATAATCGTGCCGAGGAAATAATGCGGGTAACTGGCTACCTTCCCTCGTTCATGCTGCGCTGAATAACTGGCGCGGAACTTGCCCTCGAGGTCGTCAAGCAGTTCTTCAATGTGGCGGCGCTCCCAGACATATTCGCGCTGATAGAAATCGATGCTGTATCTAACGCTGCTTAGCAATTCACGAACAGATTTGGCGCGTGCCTGAATGGTGTTCATGGCATCCTTTTGCCTCAGGCTAATCCTCCAGCGTGCTCAAATCGCCCAGCGGCTGCCCCATCGCCTGCGCTTTCAGCACCCGCCGCATGATTTTGCCGCTGCGGGTCTTGGGCAGCGCATCCACAAATTCAATCTGCGCTGGCACAGCAATCGGGCCCACCTCGTGGCGGATATGCGCCTTGAGTTCAGCTGCCAGCGCGTCCGAGCCATCGACGCCATCCACCAGAATGCAATAGGCATAGATGATATTGCCCTTCAGTTCATCGGGAATGCCAATCACGGCGGCTTCGGCAACCGCGCTATGGCTGACCAGGCCCGATTCCACTTCAGCCGTCCCCAAACGATAGCCGCTGACCTTAAGCACATCGTCGTTGCGGCCAATCACCCACAGATAATCATCGCCATCCCGCCGCGCCGTATCCCCTGCCAGATACCAGCCCTGCTCTTTGTACTTCGCCCAGTATTGGCTCAAAAAGCGCTCGTCATCCCCATACACCGTCCGAATCATGCTCGGCCACGGACCCTTAATCACCAGATTGCCATCTTCACCCGTTGCGACAGGCTCGCCTTCCTCATTCACAATATCGACCTGAATGCCGGGGAAAGGACGGGTCGCGCTGCCGGGCTTCAGTCCCATCGAGGGCAAGGGCGTAATCATAAAACCGCCGGTTTCAGTCTGCCACCAAGTATCAATAATCGGGCATTCCCCGCGACCAATCACCCGATGATACCAGCGCCAGGCTTCCGGATTGATAGGCTCGCCCACTGTGCCTAACAAGCGCAGGCTGCTCAAATCATGGCGCCGCGGCCAAGCCTCGCCAAAACGCATCAAACCGCGAATAGCCGTCGGGGCTGTATAAAGAATGGTCACGCCATAATTCTCGATAATCCGCCACCAGCGGTCAGGATACGGATAGGTTGGCGCACCTTCATAGATAATGCTGGTCACCCCCAGAATCAGCGGCGCATAAACGATATAACTGTGTCCCGTAATCCAGCCAGGGTCGGCGGCGCACCACCAGCGGTCACTTT
Source organism: Aggregatilineales bacterium (assembly GCA_965214515.1). Taxonomy (GTDB): domain Bacteria; phylum Chloroflexota; class Anaerolineae; order Aggregatilineales; family Phototrophicaceae; genus UBA6055. The sequence continues at coordinate 186,153 of OZ243955.1, read as the reverse complement.
CCTTGATGTCAAATGCCCAGGACAGCGTCGTCGACGTATAAACCTGATAGCCGCCGTGAGTATGCAGAACGCCCTTGGGTTTGCCGGTCGTTCCACTGGTGTACAGGATGAAGAGCGGGTCTTCGGCATCCATCACTTCCGTTTTGGCTGTGGTGCTGGCAATAGGCAGAGCCATCAGGTCGTGATACCAATAATCACGTCCTGGCTCCATCATGATGTCATGCCCCGTGCGCTTGACAACAATCACCGTATCTACCACTGGCGACCGCCGCACCGCTTCGTCAACTGTATCTTTGAGCTTGACAATTTTGCCGCGCAGCCAAGCGCCATCGCAGGCAATCAACACCCGACTCTGCGCATCTTCAATTCGGTCCGCCAAGGCCTGTTCGGAAAAGCCGCCATAGACAACACTGTGCGGCGCGCCAATTTTCGCACAGGCCAGCATCGCCACCGCAATTTCGGGAACACGCCCCATATAAATCGTGACGCGGTCCCCCTTGTTCACGCCCATGCTGCGCAGCACATTGGCGAACTTGTTGACCTCTTGCCACAAACGCCAATACGACATCGTAACCTTGTCGCCGTTCTCGCCTTCCCAGATAATCGCCAGCTTGTTGCGCCTCCAGGTCTTGACATGCCGATCCAGCGCATTCAGCGTCATATTGGTCTTGCCGCCGACAAACCACTTATAGAAGGGTTTGCTGCTGTCGTCGAGGACTTGGTCCCATTTTTTGTACCAATCCAGGGTTTCGGCACGTTTTGCCCAGAAGGCTTGCGGGTCCGCCAGCGCCTCATTATAAACAGCATCATAATCCGGCACATTCGATTCATTCACCACCGCTTGCGGCGGGTGATACCATTCGCTGGTCGGCGGCGTAAAACCTTGTTGAGACATAGTGAACTCCTAATCTATTCAAACGACATTTGTCGGATAATCCAGAGAAAATCACTTCACAGCACCCATTATAGACGATACAGCCACAGAAGGCGAAGCGTGTTCCAGGATGACGCTATCCAGCGAGTTTCATCACACCGCAATGTCATTGTCAGGCAAACATCTTCTAAACTATAATGGAGTGAGAAACTTATTTTATTAAGAAGAGGACAGCATGAATCATTCAAATCGTCTTGCGTTGCTTGTTACATTGCTGTTTGTTATATTACTGGTCGCACTTTTGATGAACACCTTGGCACAGGAATATCATTGGGGTTATGCAGGCGAAACAGGTCCCAGCCGTTGGGGAGAAATATCAACAGATTTTGCCCTGTGTGCCGATGGCTCGGCGCAGTCCCCCATTGATATAAATGATGCCACTGAACTTGACCTGGTTGACATTGAGTTTAACTATGGCGACACAGCTGCCCATGTTTTCAATAATGGACACACCATTCAGGTGGATGTCGATGAGGGCAGCAGCATTACTTACAATGGCATCCGCTACAACCTGCTGCAGTTCCATTTTCATCATCCCAGCGAACATACACTGAATGGAATAGCGGCCGCCATGGAGATACATTTTGTCCATCAAGACCCCAACTCCGGCAACTTGGCTGTTGTCGGCATCCTGCTCAACGAGGGCGAGCGCGATAACGAGGCATACGCGGCTGTCTTCAACCGCTTGCCGATTGAAGCGGGCAAAAGCGAAGCCGCGAGGAACTCGCTTTCCCTGGCTGCATTCCTGCCCGAAAGACGGACTTTCTTTACTTATCAAGGCTCATTGACCACGCCGCCCTGCAGCGAAATCGTGCGCTGGCTACTGCTGGATTCAGCGATTGCGTTATCCGCCGCCCAGATTGAAGCCTTCGCGTCGATTTACCCAGGCAACGCACGACCGACCCAGCCCCTTGGCAGGCGTGATTTGCTGCTCGATACGCAATAGTCGCTTGCGCTGCAAACAAGCCATGTATTTAGTCTTTAAGGGCGCCAAAGGTAATGCGGCGATGGAAGCTGCGCTGTGTAATCAGATACAGGACCAAAATGGGCGTGAACAAGATGACGGTGGTGGTGGCGATCATATCATAGTTAAAAGTAAAGCGCCCCATAAAGTCAATAATTCTGACGCTCATTGGCATCAGGTGCTTCGTGGGCAAAATAATCTCGCTGCTGCGCCAACTCGCCCTCTTGATTCCAAGCGTGCCCAAAGGGATACCCCGGATAGCGATGCGACTTGGGCAGGCGCAATACACCAGCATCACAGCGGGCGCGTTCACGCCGCTGACCACACATCAGCAGACCTGTATCCGCCCAGACGCCATCCGCCAACTGAAAGGCATCATCCGCCCGATATTGAAAGACGATGCCGCGGCGAGGTTTGCCGGAGAGATTTGCCGGCGATCCGTGCAGGGTCATGGCGTGATGAATGCTGATTCCGCCCGTTTTGGGCGTGATATCTGCCACCCGCGAGCCGTCCTCCCAGAGATAGCTCTCCTGACAGCGGCCGCGAAACAAACCGCCTTCATCGTGGTCAAGCAGCCCCAGCTTGTGGCTGCCGCGCACCATCTGCATACAGCCGTTTTGCGGCGTAGCATCGTCTAGCATGACCATTACTGCTACCAGGTCGCTGTTGGTGTGCGGGAAAAAGGCGAAGTCCTGATGCCAGTGGAAAGGTCCCATGCCCTTGGCAGGTGGCTTGGTTGCCAGCTTGGAATGCTGCAACTGAATGTCGGGCCCAATGAGCGGAATGATGCGTTTCAAAATGCATTCGCTGCGTGCAAGTTCCAGCATGAGCGGGTGCTTGGCAGTAAGCTCCAGCATGTGCACCGTTTGAGTTTCGTGTGCTAGCTTGCGCCAGTCGCGCGTGACTTCCGGCGAGGCGACAGCTTCGCGCAACAATTCCACGTCTTCGGACGGAAAAACATCGTCAACGACCAGAAAGCCATTCTCCCAAAAGGATTGTATCTGGGCTTCGCTTAGGCAAATTTCGTCAGTGACAGGTGTGAGTAGCTTCATCTTTTACTCTTTCTAAATAAGTTTATGGGTCGATAAAAGGCTACATTTTCATACCGCCCTGCGTCAAACCCTCAATGAAACGGCGCTGAAGCAACAGGAATAGAATCAAAACCGGCAACAGCATCATCACCGAGGCAGCGTTGGTCAAACCCCAGTCCCTCGTGAATCGTTCTTGAAAGGCACGCAGGCTGGTCGCTACCGGTTTCAGATCCGGATGGTGCATGAAAGTGATAGCGACAAGGAACTCGTTCCACACGCCCAAACCGACAACCAACCCGGCGGTGAGGAAACCGGGCCAAGACAAAGGCAGGATGACATGCAGTAAGACTTGCAATTTGCTGGCGCCATCGATTTTCGCCGCCTCGATGAAGGCTTTGGGCAGCGCCACCATATATGAGCGGATGAGATAGGTAGCGAAAGGCGATGATATCGCGCAATAGATAATAATCAGCCCCAGATGTGTGTTCAGCAGGTTCAAGGTTTTCCACATAAAAAACAGCGGCACGATGTAAAGTTGAATCGGGATTGCCGTACCGACAAGAAAGTAAAACGCAATCGCATTAGCGCCCTTGATATTCAGGTGCGCCAGTGCATAGCCCCCCAGGCCGCCAACAATCAGCGTGCCGACAACCGTACCCGCCGTGAGGATGACGCTGTTCTTGACCGTGTTGGCATAGTTGCCCTTCTCAAAGGCTTCACTGAAGTTCTCAAAGCGTGGCTCGGCGGGAATTGAGAATGGATTGTTTGCAATCTGCTCGGTGGTCTTCACCGAATTCAGGAAGAGAATGATTACGGGACCAAGAGCGAACACCGCCAGCAAAAAGAGGATGATATGGTTAAGCGCGGTGGTTTCGGTGCGTCCCGAACGGAAGAGTTTCATATTTCCCAGCCCCTCCGCCGCAGGATAACGAAGACCGCCACAATGCCTGCCGTCATCAGCGCCATTGTCACACCAATAGCAGAAGCATAACCCACTTCAAACCTGAAGAAGGACATGTTATATAAATATGTCGCCAAAACTTCGGATGCATGGGCAGGTCCACCATCCGTCAGCAGATAGATGTAGTCGAAAGCAGGCACCGACCAAATCATAATCATCAGCAAGGTGAATATGAGGGTCGGCCGTATGCCGGGCACCGTCACATAACGGAAGCGCTGGAAGCGACTGGCGCCTTCCAGAATCGCCACTTCGTACAAATCAGGCTGCACCTGATACATCGCCGCCAGATAAACAATCACCAAAAATCCCCAAAAGTGCCAGGAATCGACAAAGGCGACGCCGTACAAAGCCGTATGCTTGCTGCCAAAGACGCGGATATCAAAACCCTCGATGCCCTGGTCTGCCAACCAAGCGCCGATGCCGCGCCGCGGATGCAGCAGAGTTCGCCAAAGTTCGGTGTTGACGACGCTGGCAATGACATAAGGAATAAAGAAGGCAACGCGATAAACCATCTGAAAGCGGTTGATGCCCGAAAGCAGAAAAGAGCCCATCAAGCCCATGAAAACCGGCACCGTCAGAAAGAAAATCGTCCAGATGATGTTGTGGCTCAAGGATTTCCAGTAGATGGGGTCGTTGATGAGCCGCTCGAAGTTGGCGAAGCCGACAAATTCCGGCGTGTTCAGCCCCGACCATTTCGTCAAAGCAATGTAGATGCTCGTGAGCGAGGGAATGACGACAACAATCAGGTTCAGAGCGAACACTGGCACCAGAAAGCCATAGTTCGATACAATCTGGCGCCAGTGATATGCCGTCGAAACGCCAGCGTGGTCTCTCTTGGGAGCGGTCATAGAGACGCGACCTTTCATTTCAGCAGAGAGAGTCCACAGACTCTCTACAAAGGCACGTTCCAGCGCTTATTCACGCGGCAAAATTGACAGCACCAGCCCGTCCGCGGTGTCCTGTGCCCATTCTGCCTGATGATTGGCGAGGTATTCCTCGACGCTCAACTCATCAGCCCAAACCAGTTCGATAGATTCCCACAGCTGTTGGTTGGCGCGTGCGGGCCAGAAAGTCCAGGCAGTATAGCCATAGCGTCCCTCGGCGGTGACAGCAGCGAAATCGGCATGGAAACGCAAGACACGCTCATCCGTCCCGGGGGGGAAGTCCGAAAGTTCATAGCGCAATGGCAGCACCCATTCACCGAAGCCGGTCGTTGCGGCGACCTCAAGAATGCGCCTCTTGTCACTCAGAAGGAAGTCCAAAACAATGCCAACTTCTTCCGGATGCTCAGTTGCAGCATTCACACCCAGATTGCCACCCAGCGCCAAATCATAAGAGTAGCCTCCAATCTGGTTGGTGGCTACTTCGCTAAAGGGTGGCAGCGGCGCCCAATCCCATTCCATGCCCGATTCTCCAAAGGCGAGACCCAAACTTCGGAACATCCAAGTGCCGCTCATCATCATGGTGCCCTCGCCCAATGCCAGCATTGACGCAGGGTCTGACCCGCCAAGCGAGTAATAATCTTCCAGGCTGCCACCGAACCAGCCGAAGTCGGCGATGTGCTCGCGCAGCAAGTCGGTCGCTTCGGCGAATTCGGAGTCAGTCCAAGACTTCTCACCGATTAGCGCCGCATAGACGTTTTCCGGTCCGGCGTAATTGTTGAGGTAAATGCCCATTAGATGTTCATTGGAGGGCTGCCAGGTGGCATTGCCATAGGGGAAGGGCACCAAGCCCATCTCAGCGCTCTGCTCTGCCAGACTCCACAGTTCATCGGCGGTGGTGGGCACTTCCCAGCCATTTTCATCGAAGACAGTCTTGTTGTAGAACAGAACCATGCTCTCGTAAGTGACCGGGATGGAATACAGTTCATTGGCGACGATGCCGGCGCCATAAGACCAGGGCAGCAGTTTGTCGCGCCAGCCATAGGCGTCAGCGTAGGGTGTCAATGGCAACAGGAAACCACCCGCCACATATTGCGAGGCAGCGGCATTGCCAGCTAGCCAGACAATATCGGGTCCCACGCCCGCTTGCAGGGCGGGGCGCAACTGGTCGTTAATCGATTCTTGCGGCAGATATTCGAGATGGATATTGTCGTGAGCGGCGTTAAAGGCGTCGATAATCAGTTCTTGTACGACATCGTCGGCGCTACTCGGTTCCATCCACCAGGTGACAGTGATGACATCTTCCTGGGCGAGCGCGGCGCCGACTAGGTTAAAAAGTACGAGCAATACCAAAAATAGGGAACGTTTCATCTTACAATCCTTTCATATTAAGTAATCTGTCGCAGCCATTATAATGCAGCTGCCCGCATCATACAAATTGCACGCTAAATCAGACGCGGCGCAAAGGGAGAATCCAGAATATCCCCGCGCGACAAGCCCTCGGTGGCAAAACCGTGGCGTTTTTCGGCTCCCGGGTTCGATTCGGGCCAATCAAAGGTGGCGTCATGGGTCATATAGACGATGGTCATCGCCTCGCGCATAGCGTCGGTCTGGTTGCCGCCGGCTCGATGATAAACCAGTCCAGAGTGGAAGGTGCAATCTCCCTGCGCCAGCGGCACCCACTCCCAGGGATAATGGTGGACATTTTCGCCAATTTCAATCTCATCTTCGGCGGCGAATATATCAACGAATTCTGCGTCCGGTGACAGCTTGTGACTGCCGGTTGCAAATGCCATGCAGCCCCGTTCGCGCGGCACATCTACGAGCGCCATCCAGATAGTCGTTGTCTTGGCTGACGGATGCACCGGCCAATAGGCGGCATCCACATGATAATCGGTGATGCGCCCGTCGGGTTCTTTGTAGAGCGCCTGGTCAAACCAGAGGCGGACACCCGCTACTTCCAGCAGCTGCCGCGCCAGGTCGGCAAAGCGAAAACCATGTACGAACTGCTTGATGGCTGGATAATGCGGCCAAAGGTTAAATGCCTGCAAAAAACTCTGCTCATAAACCCGTTTCTCCGCCAAAGCGCGGTCATCGTCTTTGAAGACATGACCAACAGCCAGTCCAATCAACTCACGGTAATAATGCAAAGGCTCGCCACTGATGACCTGTTCCAGCCTGACATAGCCCTTCTCGTGGTATTCGGCAACTTTTTCCTGCTCAAGCGGGTAAGGTTCGTCCAGAAAAGCCGCGATGTGGGCTGGTGCCGGCGCATGAAGACGCTCAAGAACCTCGCGGGTAAATGTCGGTTTGCCGCGCGTATTCTTATTCATTCGATTTCACCTTGCATCGCACTCACGGGGTTTCCTGCAAGCCTTCAGGCGCCAACTCGCCAATCGAACGCTCCAGTTTGTCGGCTGCCCCTTGTCGTTCGGCTTTGGCGGTGGGCGGCAGCGGCGTATCAAACTGATAGTCGGGGTTGGTTTTTTGCCGTTTCCATGTCTCGCGCATTTCCTGCCAGGCGCCGCGCAGGGTGCGCGGTTCGGGCATATCGTGGGCAATCTCCCGATAGAGTTTGCTGAGGTTATAACAGGGCACGCCAGCGTACATGTGATGTTCGATATGCCAGTTCATGCGCCAATACAGGAACGAGAACAGCGGATTGAGCTTGATGGAGCGGGTGTTTTTGCGGAAATCGGGCGTGTCTTCGCGCAAGCCGCAGTGCTGCGTCAAGCCAACAAAATAAGACAGCCAGTTGGCGATAAAAACCGACACGCTGAATATGAGGGGTAGCACCCACAAGCCAGTGACCACAGCCACCACCAGCACCGAACCATGAAAAAGCAGCAGGATGCGTGACCACAGAATCGACTTGCGATGCTGTGCGGGCTGGTCAGTATGCAGCGCCTTCAGCCATTCGTTGATGGGAATATCCTCCGAGCCAACCAGACCAACCGCGCCCAGGACAGTTACAAAAACGGTCGAAATCAGCCCGCCTTTGCCGAAGGTGCGTCCCCGTTGTGTCAGCAGATTGACCGTGAATAGCTGGAGCATAAAGGTCGAAGCCAGCGATGGTTCCAGTGGCAGCAGGTTTTCGCGGTCGCCTTCTGGATGCAGGGTATAACGATGGTGATAGGTATGGCTGCTGGCATAGTCAAAGGGGTCCCACCAGCCGATGAGGCTGAACAGATACATAAAAATTTTGTTGAGTTTTTTGGTTTTGAACACCGTACCGTGTCCAAGCTCGTGCGGCGCCGTTCCGGTAAAAAAGCTGGTGACGGTGCCATGCGCGAAGAGCGCCATGAGGAATGCCAGCCAGATTTCCTGGGACCAGAAGAAATACACCAGCGCCCCGGTGATGATGAACAGCGCCAGGTGTCCGCCAGCTTGAAACCAGCCCTGCGCATCGCTGCGCCGCGAGAGTTCACGCAGCTTGCCGGGTTTCATTGGGCTGCGATACCAATCGACCCTTAGCGTCTTTCGGACTTCAGATAATTCTTGATATGCCATAACACCCCCCCTTCCCTTGCACTTTTGCGCCGCCGCCTAATGCTCGACTTCGACGCCCAGTTCAGTCAAGACAGCCATCACTTCGGGATCGACGGCATCGGAATTATTCTTGGCGCCGCGCGTCAGCGCATAGATGGCGTGTTGGTTGCCAGCGCGAGCCATGGCTATCGCCTCCGCCCTGCCCTTTTCACCGTAGCTCATATCGCGCTCGACAATGGTATTGTCATATTGTTTCCAATAATACTTCAGGTCATCCGACTGCCAATGCGGATAAATATCCTCCCATTGCAGTTGGCTGGGGTCGTGCGGGTTTAGCATGTGCTCGGCTATGTTATCGCCGACGACCATATAACGATTGTCCAGCGAAAGCCGCAAGCGGTCTTCGGTATAGTTCGGCAGCGCCTGATGTATCGTCAAGGCCGGGAAGAAAAGCGCATCGCCCGCCTCATAATCGGTAGAGTGCCAAACAGCATTCACATCGTCATGTTCGGTTTCGTCGACGATAAGCCCGCCAGCCCCCAGCGAAAAGTGATGATCCAGCACCCGATTGACCTTGTGCGATTCCGGGATGACCGCTAGGCCGCCCAACTCAATCGGGCAATCGCCAATCGGCGCCCAGCAGGTGATGTTATCGAAACTGCCCTGAAAGTGAACGAAGTCCTGATGCTTGGGCGTGGTGTGTTCGGTGTACTTGGGAAACCAGATGCGGGCGATTTTCTGTGGATGGGGCATAATCGGCTTGCCTGTCATCTTCGATATCACATCCATATATTCAGGCCAGTGCGCCGCGCGGTGGAAGTTCTCGATTTTATAGACTTCGGCATAACCGGCGCTGTATTCGTTATCGCCTTCGGTGTAACGCATATTGATGTCGGCGATGCCATCCATAGGGTCAGTGCCAGCGACCAGCCAGCCCACCTGCTGAATCATGCTCATCATCTCGCGGCGCAATTCCCAGAGCTTGTCGGGATTTACCAGCCGCTTGAAAAACAGATAGCCCTCATCGGCAATCCGCCGCTGCAATTCTTGTGGGTCGTTCATGGCATCATTAGAGACACGCAATTCTCTTACTTCTTCAGAAGACATTTGTTTTCATTCCTTGCTCGTTGGAGCTTTAAGTTTATTTTACGTTCCGTCCTTATATGAGCAACGGGTTAGCCTTTGAGCGAGCCAGAGAGAAGTCCGCTGATAATATAGCGCTGGAAAATTAGAGCGAAGCAGATAGGTGGGATGACGGACAGGACGCCGGCGGTGACAATGCTGACGAAGGTAACATCGACATCGGTGGCAAACAGCGAGACAACCACAGTGCTGGTGTAGGAACTGGGTGATTCGGAAAGCAGCAGGGCAAAGAGGAATTCGCCCCAAGTCAACAAGAAGGCCAGGATGCCCGCAGAGGTCAGACCGGGTAGGGAAAGCGGCAGGATCACCTTGTGCACAACTTGCAGGCGGCTACAGCCATCAATGCGGCCAGCGTCCTCCAATTCCATGGGGATGGATTTGAAATAGGATTGCAGCAGCCAGATGACATAGGGCAGGATGAACGACAGGTTGATGAAGACCAGTGAGATGATGCGGTCGCTCATGCCGATTCGTTTGGCGACCAGCACAATCGGGATTGCCAATGCCAGCGCCGGGATCAGCCGACTGGCGAGGATGCCGAAGAGCAGGATGCGGCGTCCGCGAAATTGCAGCCGTGCCAGTGGATAGGCGGCGTAAGCGCCAACCAGCACGGAAATGGCAGCCACACTGCCAGCGACAAGAAAGCTATTCCCGAAGGAACGCAGGAAGATGCGTGATTGATAAGGCACGCCCGAATCTTCTCCCAGAACAGCGCCTTCGAATATCTCTCTGTAACTGTCGAGCACGATGGGATTGGGCAGCCATTGTGGCGGGATATTGAGCAGCTGCCGTTCATATTGGAAGCTGGAACTGACCAGCCACAAGAAGGGACCGACAGTGCCAGCCAGCATGACGAAGGAAGCGGTATAAATGATGATGAGGCGCAGCCGCTTTTGGCCTTTCATTACTGTTCTACCCCCTTATCCAAAAAAGCATAGAACAATATCGCAAGCGCCAAGGTGATCCCGCCGAGCAGCATCGCCAGCGAACTGCCCGCGCCAAAATCGAGTTTGCGGAAGGTTTCGGTGTAAATCTGCCAGCCTAGCACATTGGTGGCGTTGGCGGGTCCGCCAGCGGTCAGCACGAAGATAATGTCAAAGACTTTGAGGGCGAAGATCATCTCGAAGATAATGACAATCGAGAGCATGGGACGCAGCATAGGCAGGGTGATGTGAAGGAAACGCTGCCAGACGCTGGCGCCATCAACGACAGCGGATTCGTAAATATCGCCGGGGATCGTTTGCAAGCCAGACAGCAACAGCAGCGTCGCAAGCGGGATATGGATCCAGGAATACGCGATGACTGTCCAGATCATCACGCTAGGCATTTCACCAAGCCAGGTTTGATAGGTGGAGATGATGCCAGTTTCCAAGAAAATGGCGTTGATCAGTCCATATCTGGGGTCAAGCAGCCATTTCCACAGCAAAGCATTGACGACTGATGGAATAGCCCAAGGTATCAGCAGCATCGCTCGCAAGATGCCGCGCCCCGGAAACTCTTCATTGAGCAGCAGAGCAATCAGCAGGGCGACCACAACAATCAGAACGACTGCCATAATCGCAAAGGTGAAGGTGGTACGCAAAGGCTCCCAAAAGCCATCATCAGTCAACCAGTCGGTGTAATTTTCCAAGCCGACGAAGGGATAAGGCGGGCGGCGCTTGAGCTTCCAGTTGTGCAGGCTCAAAAACACCGCATAGCCAAATGGGACCAGGATAGTGGCAGCGATAATCAACACTGCTGGCGCACTGAAGAAGAGCGCTATGAGGCCTTGTGACAACTCCTTGCGTTGTGACAACTTCTTGCGTTTGACCGCGATGATGGATGGCACGGCGGTTTCCCTGTTCTAAGCCCCGCTCATCAAGAAAGGAACTCGGTATGATAGAACGCATCCACCCGCGCTCCCTCCCCTCTGAATTGCATCACCAAAAGGAGGGACGGGGGGATGCGGCTCTTCGATATGCGTATTAGTAACCGTAATCGTCCTTGAGCTCGTACCACTCTTCTGCCAGGTCGCTGAGGACTTCGCCGGCATCAGCATCACCCAGGATGACAGCCTGCAAGGGGCCCCAACTGCCGATTTCCCAATCAGAGAAGAAGGGGACAAAGCGATAGGCACGCGAGATGCTGTAGTTGGATTGTTCACTGAGCAGGTCGGGATCGATCCAGCCAGAGATGGAGTTGCGGACTTCTTCGTCCTCATAGAGCGGCGCTGGCGAGAATCCCAAGCCGAATTCCAAAGCCCAGCGTTTGGGCACGTAGTACACGCCAGTGGCATCTTTGCCGCCCAGGAACTGAACCAGCTGCCAGGCATCGTCTTTGTCTTCGGCATCCGCGGTGATGGCATAGAGGCGCACATAACCAATCGTGCCGCTTCTCACGCCCTCGGTGCCGGGCACAAGCGCGTTTTTAATATCACCAGCAACATTGGATTGTTCAGGATCGTTCATCGCCTTCAGTGTGTAATCGGTGGAGGTCATATAGGTATTGGAGCCTGCCATGACCAGCAGCGTGCCATCATCATTGGTCAGCGAGGCGGGATCGACCAAGCCCATATCGAGCGCGTCTCTGATCCACTCCAGAACCTGCTTGACAGGACTGTCCTCGAGGTGGAAGAGCGGTTCATAATTGTCATCGAAGAGCTTGCCGCCGAAGGCAGCCGTCATAATCTCCAACTGACGCAGCAGGTAGTTTTCGCCACTCCGCAATTCCAGCAGGATAGGATATTCGACAACACCGGCATCTTTGATTGCTTGCGCCTGCTCTAACATTTCGTCCCAGGTTTCTGGAGGGCTTTCCAGGCCAGCTGCCTCCAGATGGGCGGCGTTGTAGGCGAGAACCTGCGTACCGGAATAATAGGGCAAGCCATAGACTTCGCCTTCAAAGGACATCTGGTCGATAATGCCTTGCGGCAGATCCGCCAGCAATTCATCAGCGTTGGGCAAGCCAGTAATAGGCACGATCCAGCCTGCGGAGGCCCATTCCGCCAAGTAACTGTCGCGGACATAGACGACATCAAATTCGGTGCCAGAGACAAAGCTGGCGACCATTTTGTCATGGTATTCATTACTGGGGAAAGGCAAGAATACCGCATCAACCTCATATTGGTCGGCAAAACGGCCAAGATTTTCGGTGACAACATCTACTTCGTAAGGCCAGCCGGTCAACTTGAGACCTTCATCCTGTGCCAAGGCAACAGTGGCAAATAACAGGATGCAAACGGAAATAAACGCGAATAACCTGTTGCAACGTAACATTTCTAGCACCTCAATTCCATCATTATTTTAACGGTTATTAGAACTATACCCCATCATATCGAGTTTAGCAATAAGGAAGGATTGAGGCTCAATAAGGAAATTACATTAGAGAGAGACTTAATTTCACATTCATGCCTTGTACACATCTGAATGAGATATTACACTTAATAAACTCTTGCAAATTCGCAAGCGTTTATCAATAACACCATGGAGGTATATCCAGTGAAAAGATTTTCCGTTCTCTTGCTCTTGCTATTCATGTTGGGCAGCGTTCTTCTGACATCTGCCCAGGATAGCGTTGAACTCACTATTGCTACTGTCAACAATCCTGACATGATTGTCATGGAGGGTTTCACCGAAGAATTTCAGGCACAGTATCCCAATATCAACTTGAATTGGGTGATTCTGCCCGAAAACGAACTCCGCGCGACTGTTACCACCGATGTTGCAACGGGTTCCAGCACTTTTGATATTGTCACGGTTGGTATGTTCGAGGTTCCACTGTGGGCGGGCAACGGCTGGCTCAACTCTATTGACGCACTTGCCGCAGAATATCCCGACAATGTACAGGCGGATTATGATTTCGATGATCTGCTGCCGGGTGTCAAATTGGGCCTGTCATACGCAGGCGAATTGTACTCCCTGCCATTCTATGGTGAATCCAGCATGTTAATGTACAATACCGCCAAATTTGAAGAGGCGGGGCTGGAAATGCCTGCGCAGCCGACTTGGGATGAAATTCGTGAATTTGCCTGTGCGCTGCATGATCCCGCCAATAGCAATTACGGTATCGCGCTTCGTGGTTTGCCAGGCTGGGGTGAAGTGATGGCGCCACTGACGACGGTTGTCAATACCTATGGCGGGCGCTGGTTTGATGAAAACTGGGAACCCCAATTAAACACACCGGAATGGAACGAAGCTGTCAGCTTCTATGTGAACCTCATCAATGATTGCGGTCAGCCTGGCGCCACCGGTACTGGCTTTACCGAAGCGCTTACCCTGATGGCACAGGGACAGGCCGCGATGTGGGTTGACGCCACCGTTGCCGCTGGCTTCCTGGCGAACCCGGAACAATCTCAAATCGTCGATACGCTTGGCTTCGCCCCGGCGCCGGTTGGTCCGGTTGCCAAAGGAAATCACTGGCTCTGGGCATGGTCATTAGCCATCCCAACCACCAGCGAACATCCTGGGGAGGCACTGCAATTTATCTCCTGGGCAACCAGCAAAGATTACATCCAACTGGTTGGCGAAACCAACGGCTGGGCAACCATCCCACCTGGAACCCGTACCTCGACTTACGAAAATCAGGCCTATCTTGATGCCGCGCCATTCGCGCCAGTTGTACTGGGCTTGATGGAAGCTGCTGACCCCACTGATGCCACACGCGATCCCGTACCCTATGTTGGCGTTCAGTTTGCGGGTATCCCGGAATTCCAGGGTATCGGCACGGATGTGTCCCAACTGATTGCAGAGGCACTCGCCGGTGATATTAGTGTTGCGGATGCCTTGGCACAAGCCAATGAAGTAACGCGCGAAGCCATGGAAGAAGCGGGTTACTACGACTAGGATTTGAAAAGAAAAAGCGGGTAGAGATTCCTCTCTGCCCGTTACTCCACAAATAGTTGCTTGACAGAGTTTATATCGTGTCTCAAACTGTTGCCTCATCACATCAATCCAGTGACAGCGTCTTCTCCATTCGACGTCTGCTTCCGATTCCAACGATTCTTTTTATGATCGTGGTGACGCAAATCCCATTGATTTTCACCCTGGGATTTAGCCTCGAGCGTTGGAACTTATTGCGCCCCCAAAGACGCAAATTTCTAGGAATCGATAATTACCCGGATGTGTTAAGTGATCCGAACTTCGTCACGATTATTGTCAATACGCTCATCATCACTATTTCGGTTGTCATTGTCACGCTGATTTTGGGCATGTTCCTTGCCCTGCTGTTAAATCGTGACTTTATGGGCAAAGGCATCGTTCGCACCATGCTGATTACCCCTTTCCTCATCATGCCAACTGTATCTGCGGTTCTTTGGAAAAATGTTCTGTTCAATCCGGCTTTTGGTCTACTGGCGGCAGTCGCGGCATCGCTGGGCTTGCCACGCCCGGATATGTTGCAAGATTATCCGATGTTTTCGGTGATTGTCGTGATTGTATGGCAATGGACACCCTTTATGATGCTGATCTTGCTGGCTGGATTGCAGTCATTGGCTCACGACCAAATCGAAGCCGCCCAGATTGATGGCGGCGGGCCTCTGGTGCTGTTCCGTTATATCGTTTTGCCGCACCTCCAGCGTTACATTGAGTTGGCTGTGTTGATGGAAACCCTGTTTATCTTGAGCGTGTTTGGTGTCATCTTTGTCTTGACATCCGGTGGACCAGGCATTCAGACAACCAATCTCTCTTATGGAATTTATCAGGAAGCCTTCCAGCGTTGGGATATTGGCGAATCCAGCGCAATGGGGGTTTTTGCGATTGTGCTCGCCAACATCGTGGTATTAGCCTTTGTTCGGGTACTGCGGCGTGGACAAGATGAGGGAGTGACAGTATGAAGCAAAAAATTTGGGTCAACCCAAGTTTGACGCTCCTCACCTATCTGATGGCTTTTTTGATGTTCTTTCCGATTCTCTGGATGATAATGACATCATTCAAGACTGAGGCGGATGCTTTTGCCTTTCCACCGCAAATTATATTTGAACCCACCTTGGATAACTGGCAAATCGCGCTTTTTGATACGAATTTTCTTGACCACTTGGTCAACACCTTGATTATTACCCTGGTGTCTACGCTGGTTGCACTGGGTTTAGGCCTCCCGGCGGCATACGCACTGGCATACTATCAGACGAAACGCAGCGATCTCACGCTGATGTGGCTGATTTCGACCCGTATGCTGCCCCCGGTTGGTGTTATTCTGCCGATATTCATCATTTTCCGTGATCTGGATTTGCGTGACACACATACCGGCATGATCATCATCTACTCCGCCATGAATTTACCACTTGTTGTCTGGATGATGCGCTCATTTTTTCTCGATGTCCCTTATGAAATCCTGGAAGCATCACGCATTGATGGCACAACGCTGCTTCAGGAATTTCGTTTCATTGTTATTCCACTGGCGCTGCCCGGTTTGTTTGCAACGTCCCTGCTGTGCATCATCTTTGCCTGGAACGAATTTTTCTTTGCTTTCAACCTGACGGTTACAAAAGCGGCGCCGGTTTCTGTCTATATCGCATCTTTCAAGACTGCCGAGGGCTTATTCTGGGCGAAGATGTCCGCGGGTGCAACAGCAGCAGTCTTGCCGGTTGTCATTGCTGGCTGGATCGCTCAACGTCAATTAGTGCAGGGCTTGACGATGGGTGCGGTCAAATAGCCGATATGTAATTGGATATGCCGCGCCTCCCTCGTTCGCTTGCAAGCCGCCCCCTGCAAGTTCTCCTTTTCCTGTTCGGCATCTTCAGCTTGTCCCTGCTGGCGGTTCAGCCCTTTACCCTGAATCAAATGCCGGAATCTGCCGATGGCTTATTGCAGCTGCATCGGACGGTGGCGGTCGATTATTCGCTGCGGGTGGATAGCCCCTGGTGGCTGCGTTATTCATCGGGGCTTGTCTATGGCTATGGCGCGCCGCTCTTCAATTATTTCCCGGCACTGTCTTATTATCTTGGCAGCGGGCTGCATGGCTTGGGATTCAGCTTTGTGCAAAGCTGGCTGTGGACGATGGTCTTGTACACCTGGCTGGCGGCGATTGGGATGTTCCTGCTGGGACGGCTCTGGACGAGTTCTCGGCTGGGTGGCTGGGTGGCGGCGGTCGCTTTTGTCTATGCGCCCTTTTATCTGTTTGACGGGCTGGCGCGGGGCGCGACCCCCGAAATGGCGGCGCTGGCGCTGCTGCCCTTTGTGTTTTATGGCTGGACGCGGCTGGCGTTTTATGGTCGCCGACTGGATTTTGTGATTGCGCTGCTGGCTTTTGCGCTGTTTATTCCTATGCACACCTTGATGACCTTGCACGGGACGGGTTTGCTGGCTCTGTATGCCTTGTTTTTGTGCTGGCGGGCAGCTGATAAAAAGCAGGTGCTGCTGCGCTTGCTGCTGGCAGGCGGGCTGGCACTGACGCTGACCGCTTTTTACTGGCTGCCAGCGCTGACGGAAACCGATGCCATCAAAATTAACCTGATTGCCGCGAATCTGGAACACATTGATGTCCGCCGCCATTTGCGCCCCTTGCACGAGATTCTGGCATTTCCTCATACCGCCGACCCAACTCAGCAAAATCAGTCCATTCCGATTAGTCTGGGCTGGGTGCAGCTGCTTCTGTCGGGCGCGGGCCTCATCCTGACCTGGAAAGAGCCGTATCGGCGCTATCGCGGGCTGCTGCTGACGCTGTGGGGCATGGTGCTGCTCCTGATTATGATGAACATGCCACTGTCCGCGTGGCTATGGGAGAACCTGCCGCTGATTGCTTATACGCAGTTTCCCTGGCGCTTGTTAGGATTGGCGAGCTTCTTGCTGGCGCTGATGACGGCGGTCAGTGTCTGGTTGATATGGACGGCTGCATCGGCTGGCTGGCGCAGGTCAGCGCTGGTTGGCATGGTGACCTTGAGCTTGCTGGTCTATGCCATTCCGTGGACATACACGCTGTATTATCCAGCCTTTCCCCTGGAGGATATTCGGGATGTGCATCAGTTTGAACGGGATACGGGGCAACTGGCGCTGTCCTCGTATTCGGAGTATTTGCCTGTCACAACTGATGAGCGTCAGTTGGATGCGAATCGTCTGGTTGAGCGCTTTGCGGCTGGCGATATTATCCCGCGCCTGCTGCCATCCGCCGCGCTGACGCTGATTTCACAGCAGTGGACAGGGACATCAGCGACTTTGCGGCTGGATTCAGCTAGCGAACAGACAGTTGAATTGGATTGGCTGTATGTGCCGGGCTGGGCAGCAGATATTGATGGGCAAAGCCTTGAGGTTTTCCCCTCGCCGCATGGATTGGTGGCGGTGGATGTGCCGATGGGCGAATTCGATTTGCGGATTGCGCTCCAGCCGACGAAGGTGCAATCCCTGTCGCTTGTCTTCAGTCTGCTGGGCGTGGTCGGCGGGCTGGCGGCTGTGGCGGGCTGGCGTGATATGGCAAGCCGTGACGAGAGGCAGGGATTGCGGTCTGGGGTGCGGGTTGATTGGCTGGTGGCGGGAATTTGTCTGGCTGTCTTTTTGCTGAAGGCGCTGGTGCTGGATGCAGCGGACACCGCTTTTAAGGCGACGCGCTTTGGCGATGCTGAAGTGAAACCCTTGGCGAATTTTGGGGAGCAAATTGACCTGCTGTGGGTTGACATGCCGAGCGCGGAGATGACCGGGCGCTGGCTGGAGATGAAGCTCTACTGGCGATTGCATGAGTCGCCGATTGAGCGTGATTATTCCAGTATCTTGCGGATGCGAAATCCGCAGGGGAGGGTCGTTGCCGAGGCAAGTTCCTTTACGCCGGGTGGCCTGGCGAGCGGGAACTGGCTGCCAGGCGCTTATGTTGAGGATGTGATTCAATTCGAGATTCCGCAGTTCACGCCACAGCTGGATGAGCCTTATCGTTTTGAGGTGTCGCTGTTTGATTCGGAGTCCCTGGTGTCTTTGAGTGTCATCAATGCTGCCGGCAATCCGCAGGATGTCAAATATGAAATCGGCAGGCGGCTTTACCGACTGTCCGAGCAGCAATTCCAGGCGGAACAGATACAGGCTTTCGCCACCGGGAATGAGCCAGGGAGGTACGCTGCTCTGTATGAACCGCCAAAGCTGCCTGATGCGGCGACGACGGGGGACGAATTGAGCTTTGACTGGACCTGGCAGAAGCTGCGACAGATTCCCGCGGCGGCTGGACATGATTTGCTGGCGCAAGTGCTGTGGCTGAATGAGGGTGATGATGTGAGCTACGCTTCGGCGCCGCGTCATCTGGTCGATGGGCATCGCTTTCACGATTGGCAGCCTGGCGAAATCAATCGGGGTCATCACACCCTCATTGTGCCGCCGAATATCCCGGCGGGGGGGTATCGGCTTGGGATTCGATTGCTGGACGCGGAACAAAATCCACTGGGAGAGGTCATTCGTCTGGAAGGGCAGATGTCTCTGCACACACCGCAGCGCTATTTTGCGGCACCCGACTTTGCCCTGGCATCCAGCGCAGAGTGGATCAATGGCATTGTTCTGCGCGGGTTTAGCCTGGATGCGCCAGCCGAGCTTCGGTTGGTGTGGCAGACGAAGCGGATGCTGCCGGACAGTCTGCGTCTGTTTGTGCATGTTTTGGATGAGCAGGCATCGATTGCCGCGCAGTGGGATGGCATGCCGACAGATTGGACGCGACCGACGACTGGCTGGATTCCAGAGGAATATGTGACGACGACTCATCGCTTTGCCTTGCAGGCGGGGGAGTATCGCCTGCGGCTGGGTTGGTATGACCCGACTTCGGGCGAGCGGGTTGAGGTGGGGGATGCCGATGCGCTGACGTTGGATGAGGTCTTGACAGTGAAGTGAGGCCTGAGCAGGCTGAACAGAAATTAGAACATTTAATCTAAATCTAATCTGGTGTTCTATTGACAGCCTACGCCCTGTCCATTAGGATGATATGTGAACAAATTTTCTACTGATGCGGGATAATCAAGGGAGAGAGTCGCATGTACAAAGTTACAAAATACCCACACGGCACGTTTTCTTGGGCGGATAACAGTTCGACCGATGCTGAAACCGCCAAGGACTTTTATATGACGCTGTTTGGCTGGGACAAACAGGAAGTTCCGATGGACGAAAACACAAGCTATACCATGTTCCAGCTTGAGGGCGAGAATGTGGCGGCGCTAATTCCGATGATGCCCGAAATGCAGGAGCAGGGCATCCCGTCGCACTGGTCGAATTATGTTTCGGTGGATGATGTCGATGCGCTGGTTGATTTGGTCACGGAAAGTGGCGGCGCTGTTATTGCTGGCCCGATGGATGTCTTCGACAGTGGGCGTGTGATGTATATTCAAGACCCAACTGGGGGGCGGATTGGCTTGTGGCAGGCGAAAAATCATATCGGCGCCGGCATTGTCAATAAACCTGGGGCCATGATGTGGAACGAATTGATTACGGGTGATGTCGCCAAAGCTAAGGCCTTTTACGGCAAAGTGCTTGGCTGGGAATACAGCGCCGACGAACACTATATCCATATTATGAATCGCGGTCGCAGCAACGGCGGTATGATTCAGATGGACGATATGCCGACTGCCTGGACACCTTATTTCAGCGTCGCCAGCATTGACGAAAGCATCACAAAAGTTGGAGAACTGGGCGGTCGCATTCTGGTGCCGAAGACCGAGGCGCCTGGAACCGGTCATTTCGCGCTGATTGTTGACCCAGCCGGCGCCTGTGTCTACATGATGCAGGCATACCATTATGACGAGTGGGTGGAATAATTTCTCTGAATGGACAGGTGATTTTGAGGGCGGGTGATTTGTCCGCCCGTGTTCTTTGTCGGCTAGGATGATTTGTTATCATGCAGGCAGCTAACCCGCCAGACATGCTCATCGCGGTCGAGCAGTTCATCGGCGGCAGCGGGTCCCCATGAGCCTTTGGGATAGCTTTGCATGCCGCCGTGCTGCCCGGCGTCGGTGCAGGCTTCCCAGCCTTCGATGATGGGATCGACAATTTTCCAGGCGCTTTCGATTTCGTCACTGCGGATGAAGAGGGCGGCATCCCCATTAATCGCATCCAAAATCAGACGTTCGTAGGCATCTGGCAGTTTGTCGGCGATGAAGGCATCCTCGTAGTGCAGTTCCATATCGACCGATTTAGCGATAGACTGGTCGGGTATCTTGGCTTGAATAGTCAGATGAAACCCTTCGTCTGGCTGAATGCAGATAGAGAGCATATTGCGCGAGAAGTCGCCACTTTCCCTGAGTTCAAAGATGCTGTTGGGGGGGCGCTTGAACTGAATGTTGACCTGGGTCGTCTTGGAGCGCAGCGCCTTGCCCGAACGCAAATAGAAGGGGATGTCTTTCCAGCGCCAGTTGTCAATGAAGAGTTTGAGGGCGACATAGGTCGGGGTTTGCGAATGGCTGGCGACGCCATCGGCAGCGCGGTAGCCATCGTATTGAGCGCGGACGGTGTCGCTGAGCTTGATGGCACGGGCTGCCTGCAAGACTTTGACCTTCTCGTTGCGCAGGGCATCGGCGTCAAAAGCTGCCGGCGGCTCCATGGCAATCAGGGAAAGCAGTTGCAGCAGGTGGTTTTGCACCATGTCGCGCATGACGCCCGATTTGTCATAATAACCGGCGCGGGTGCCCACATCGACGCTCTCGGCAACCGTGACTTGCACATTGCTGATATGGCTGCGATTCCAAATCGGCTCGAAGATGGTATTGGCGAAGCGCATAAACAGGATATTCTGGGCGGTTTCCTTGCCGAGATAATGGTCAATCCGATAGACTTGCGATTCGTTGAAGACGGAATGCACGACGCGGTTGAGCGATTGTGCGGTTTTGAGATCATAACCGAAAGGCTTTTCGATGACGATGCGCCGCCAGCCGCCGACTTCGCGTGCCATATCGAGCCTGCCCAGATTCGATATGACATCCGCATAAAATTCGGGCGCAATCGACAGATAATAAAGGCGATTGGCATCCCCGTCGTCCAGCTGTGCCAGATGGTCTTTCAGATTTTGATAGGTCTCGGGTTTGGGCAGGTTCACCTTGGCATAAGACAGGGCCTGCTTGAAGGTGTTCCACGCGCTCTCATCGAAGATGCCGGCGGCAAAATCCTTCAGCGATTGATGCGCGTGTTCAACCAGAGTGTCATCTGTCCACTCGCGGCGTCCGACACCGATGATTTTCAGCTGGTTCGGCAAGCGCCTCTTGATGTAGTTGCTAAAGAGCGAGGGTATCAGTTTGCGGCGAGCGAGGTCGCCCGTCACGCCAAAGATAATAATGAGGGTGGGTTTATTGGACATTGCCTTTCCTGTTCTTCGGCAGTTTGACCAAGGCTGTGCCATATTCTACCCTATAAACGTCCTGACAGGGTAATTCATGGATGGGTTTTATCGGCGGCCCAGCGTCCGGGAATATCGACGAGGTTTCGCTTGACGAATTGATGCTGAACCATATCGGCAGTTTGATAGATATAAGTCGCACCTGCGCGGGTGGTCATGCCGATGTGTTCGCCATGGCGGTCAAGCGCGATTAGGTTCATGCCACCGATATAATCGCCGCCCAAATCGCGCAGGTCTTCCATGGCCACTTGCGCTGCTTGCTGGAGCGACATGCCCATCTTCAGATAAAAGACGAGGCTGTGTGCCGTGCTAGCACGGATTGCCATTTCGCCCATGCCAGTGCAGGCACAGGCGCCATAACGATTGTCGGCATAATTCCCGGCGCCGATGATGGGTGAATCGCCGACCCGTCCGGGATATTTCCACGCCCAGCCACTGGTGCTGACCCCGGCGCAGATGTTCCTTTGTTTGTCGATGGCGATGAAATTGACCGTGCTGGCGACCCGTTCGGGGTCGGTTGCCAGCTTGACCCAATCCAGCAAGGGAGTCTGTTCGTCCAATGCTGTCACGGCTGCTGCCGAACGGCTCTGGATGAGTCGCTGCCGCCAGATAGCCTTGACCTCATCCCGCAGCATGGCATCCTGCTGTTCAGCGCCGATTTCACGGGCGAAGCGTTCGGCGCCCTGCCCGGCAAGCAGCACATGGGGCAATTTTCTCTCCATGAGTTGGCGGGCGACCGAGATGGCATAGGGGAAGCCTTTCATCGTGGCGACGGCGCCCGAGTTGAGGGTCTTGCCATCCATGATGCTGGCATCAAGTTCGAGTTCGCCTATGATATTGGGAAAGCCGTTGTAGCCGACTGTGTGTTCCTCTGGATTGGCTTCGACCTGGCGAATCCCGACTTCAACTGCATCGAGTGCGCTGCCGTCATTTTTGAGGATTCGCATCGCATCTTCGATACCGACCACCCCGTTGCTGCTGGCGATAACAATCATGCACCTGTTTCCTGTCAACTCACGTGTCTTTTGACGGCATATTGTAGGCTGAAATGGCTAGGTTGGGAATGTTTCTGTTTTGGTTTGCAAAGCAGAGCCACCTCCTCGAAGTCTGCCTCTCCTCAGTATGAGTTACGTCTGATGTGAAATTAAAGAGTAAAAACGGACTAAGCCTGAAAGGTCTGTATCTCAATCCTGTCACACCAGCGCAAGATATGCTTGGGGCTGGTTTAGGATACTTACCATTTTGGAGATCAGCCCCGTTTTATCAATTCAATTTCACATCAGACGTTGCTATTATGACTGACTAAACGCTATAATACATATTGAATTAAATAAATTATGTTAAAGGGAGAGACAAAAATGAATGTCAAGTTATGTCTTGTTTTGATTTTCTGTTTACTCTTGGGTTTACTGACAGGAATAGCCGGAGCGCAGGATTCTGTCGGTATCACCATCCGCTGTAAAGCCAGCCCACCTGAAGAAGATTGGCGCTGCAACAATTTCGCCGAAGTCGAAGCTGAAGTTGAAGCCGATCTGGGCATCAATATCGACCTGAACCTCATCCAGGACAATGCCGGTTGGGGCGATTACAAGAATGAATTTGTCTTGGCTTCTGAAGCCGGTGAAGCTCCGGATATCATCCTTTCGGGTCACGAAGATATTGGCGCATGGGCACCTGCTGGATTCATCATCCCGCTTGATGACATGATCGGCGCACACAGTGAGTATGAGGATATTGTGCCCGCCCTTTGGGAGTCACAGCGTTATGCCGGTGTTACTTACGGCATCCCACAAGACGCGGAAGCACGCCCGATCTTCTACAGCAAACTCCTCTTGCGCGATCTGGGTTGGAGCGAAGAAGACATTGAATCCTTGCCCGACCGCGTTGCCGCCGGCGACTTCACCTTTGCTGATATGTTGGCTACTGCGCAAGAAGCCATTGATGAAGGCATCGTAGACAGCGGAAACGGGTTCTGGCATCGTCCCAGCAATGGTCCCGATTTCCTGTATTATTACTACGGCATGGGCGGTGAAGTCCTCGACGTCGATGGCAATCTTGTCGTTGACCGCGATGCGGTGGTAGCTGCTTACGATCTGCTGGGCGGTGCCGCTTCGTCTGGTGTGATGCGTTCCGATATTATCGGTATCGATTGGAACGAAGTTTGGCATCCTAGTGTAGCGCAGGCAGATATCGTACTCTTCGCCGCGGGCGGCACCTGGAATTGGCCCAACTGGGCACTCAACTATGTTGCTGACCAAGGCGGCGACGACTATCTCTTTGAGAATATCGGACTGACCCTTATCCCGGCGATGGGCACCGGCGAAGCCATCACCTTGACTCACCCGCTGTCCTATATGATAAGCAGCGGCAGTGATAACACCGATGTTGCCATGGCCTTGATCGCAGCGATAACGACGCCAGAAGCCAACAATCGCCATGCGATAGACAGCTTCCACTTGGGTATCCTCAACGCCCAACTGGAATCCGAGGCTTATCAAGGCAATGCACTCCTCAGCGGCGCGCACTATATGCTCGACCATACGACGGCTTTGCCCAACCATCCCGGTTGGAATGCCTGGTCGAATGCCTACTTCCTCGGCATCCAAGCCGTCGAAACGGGCGAAGCGGATGCAGCGGGCGCAGCCGACATTGCTATCGCGCAGATGGAAAATGAATTGGGAGATGGCATTATGGTTCGCTAGCGGAAGCAGCGTCGTTTCTCCACAATTCAATAGCCAGTAAGGGAAGCGGAGCTATTGCGCTTCCCTTCTATAACAATTGTGACGCACGCAACCGCACGCAATCAGGATTTGAAGAAAGCCCAGGTTTTATTTATGTCCGAGCTTCAGAATAATTCTGCAGCAAGGGTTCGGCTCGACCGCAGCCGCAGCAATGCCATACGTACTTATTTGAGTGCCTACGGTTTCATGGCGCCGGCGGGTATCCTCGTTATCGTTTTCTTTTTGATTCCTGTCGCCATCATCCTATATCTGAGTGTCACCAACCTAGCTAGCTCAAACTTTACCTCCAACCTCATCGAGATGGAATTTATCGGCTTGAAGAATTATGAAACCCTTCTGAATGATCAATTTGCCCGGAAGATTTTCTTCAATACGATATTTTATGTACTCGTCACGCTGTCGATTTTCAATGTCTCCTTGGCGCTCATTGTTTCGCTGCTCACAACGCATATTGATCGCGGCGCAGGTTTTGTGTTTCGCGCCTTATGGATCTTGCCCCGCATCACCTCACCCGTTGTCTATATCTTGCTGTGGAAACGGATGATGGCGGAAGCGCCGTTTGGGATCATTAACCAATTCAACGAGATCATGGGGCAGCCCACTTATAACTACATCGCTACGAATCCCTGGGTGTTCGTCATAGTAGTTAATGGCTTCATCGGTCTGTCCTTCGGCATGATCATTTTCACGTCAGCCATTGAGTCGATTCCCAAGGACCTGCTCAATGCCTCGCTGGTCGATGGCTCATCAAAACTGCAACGCATCCGTTACGTAATCTTGCCCTTGATACGCTGGCCGCTGCTCTTTGTTTTCACCTATCAGACACTGTCTCTATTGACCTCTTTCGTGGAAATCCAATTGCTGACCGACGGCGGGCCGGGGCTATATCGCACCGAAGTATGGTCATTGACCGCTTATCACCGCGCTTTGTCCAACTACTTCGGCAATGCTCAATGGGGTTATGGCTCGGCTTTTGCCGTTCTCTTGGTCATGATTGGCGTCGTGCTTGCCGTGATCTATATGCGTGTGTTCCGTTTTGATGAATTGGTCGCTGAACCGCGCGTGGAGACGCTATGACTGTGCACGATAAGTTGTTCGAGTCGATTAAGATCAAAACAGACGAGATTCCACCCACGTTGCGGCAAGATCTGATAGAAGCCTTACGACTCGGCATGATCAGCATTATTATTTTGCTGCTGGCCGCATTCTTATTTAGCCGGGTTATTGGTCCACTTCTTGCCTTGGGCAGCGTTGAAGAAACGGTGATGGATGTCTTGACCCGCCTGACCTTACTTGTTCTCCCCTACGTTGCCTATATCTCCGCCGCCAGCGTTAGCCGCCGCTATACAGCGAGCAATACCCGGAAAGCACTCGGATTGGCTTTTACCAGCAACATCGTGATATTTGCCATCATTTCCGTCGGGCATTATGCCTTCGATTATGGTGTATTCGCGCCGCGTCAGTCACTACAGATGACCCTTAGCCAGACCGAGGCGGGCATTCGTGTCGACACTGTCGCTGCTGAGGGCGTCGCCGATGTCGCCGGTATCCAAGTCGGTGATGTGATTACAGCGATTCGCCGAGATGCGGTGGATTTGGGCGCCTTTAACAGACGTGTGAGCCAATCAGAGGAGGGCGACCCGCTCCGCTTGCGGTTCATGCGCGGCGATGAAGAATTGCAGGAGACCGTTCGCGTCACCCTCGTTTCCGACAAGCAGTTTGGTGCTTTATTACCCGGCTTGGTCATTGTGCTTGTCTTTACTGCCATTATTGTATTCCTGCCCGGGCATTGGGCGCCCTATATCGCGCTTGTCGGATTGCTGTCCCCTCTGCTGATAGGCTATTTCTGGGTCATCATTGCGACCTTTTCTTTCCGTACCGAAGGGCTTGTGCCGCTCGATGGCAATGACAATTTCGGTGGCTTTACATTGGAGAATTGGGAATCGATTTTTGCCGGTAATATCGCCGGCATGGAATTCAATATCTGGCCCATATTGATGACCTCCCTGGCGATCGCCGTTATTATGACCTTGGTCGTCTTATTGGTATCCTCTATGTCGGGTTATGCTCTGTCGCGGATGAACTTTCCCGGACGGCGCTTCTTCCTCTCGTTTACCTTGATTCTTCATGGCTTCCCCGCTATCACTCTGCTTATCCCGATCTTCTTTGTTTTGCTGCAACTTGGGAACATACCCTTCATTGGTGATTTGATCGGCTTTAATACCGCTGGCGGCATCGCCATGGTCATGGTCGCGTTCCAGTTGCCGCTTGGGGTTTGGCTCATGAAAGGATTCTTCGATAACATCCCCTGGGATATGGAGCGTTCAGCCCTGATAGACGGCGCTTCTCGTTGGCGCACCTACTGGGAAATCCTCTTGCCGCAAATTCGACCCGGATTGTTGGCTCTCGGCATTTTCGCTTTCATCGGTGGTTGGAATGCCTACATTATCCCCGCGACTTATTCCATTGGCTCTGGTGTGAGCAATTTGCCGGTCTTCTTGAACGAGCTAATTGATGAAACCGCGCCAGTGGATTGGAATCAGGTGGCGGCGGTCGGCTTATTCCAGTTGATTCCTATTTTTATCTTTTTCATCTTCGCACAGGAATATCTGCTGAATATCTATGCAGGCGGCACAAAAGGAAGTTCATAAACCAGAAAGAAGCTCACCATGAAAGTCACAATTGATAATCTCACTAAAAAATTCGGCGATGTGGTTGGCATCGAGAATTTGGTTCTGCATATTGACGATGGCGAGTTTGTGGCATTTCTTGGTCCCTCGGGCTGCGGCAAGACAACTACGCTTCTCACCTTGGCTGGCATCTACAAACCAACCGAAGGCACAATCAAGTTCGGTGAGCGTGTGGTCAATCAAGTTCAGCCAAAAGACCGTAACATTGGCATGGTTTTTCAAAGCTACGCGCTATACCCGCACATGACCGTCTTCCAGAATATCTCGTACCCGCTCAAACTGAAGAAGGTGCCAAAGACCGTACAGCACGATCGCGTCCGCCAAGTTGCCAATGTGATGGGCATCGGCAATTTGCTGGATCGCCGTCCAGGACAGCTGTCAGGCGGTCAGCAGCAGCGGGTCGCTTTGGGACGGGCGCTGGTAAAAGAACCGGATGTGCTGCTCTTTGACGAACCCTTGTCCAATCTGGATGCACGGCTTCGCCTGACGATGCGCGGAGAAATCAAGCACTTGCAGAAAGACCTCGGCATTACATCCATCTATGTTACGCACGATCAGGTGGAAGCGATGACCATGGCCGATCGTATCGCTGTGATGAATGGTGGTCATCTACAGGCTTTTGATTCGCCAGATGAGCTGTATAACCGACCCAAAACACAGTTCGTCGCCAGCTTTGTTGGCAACCCGCCAATGAACTTCGTGGATGTTGAAGTCTCGCAATCCAACGGTCGTTACTTTGCCGAAGCGGATTCACTTCGATTGGAAGTGCAGCAAGATCGTGGGGAGCCGCCAGCCCGTTATGATGGCGCTGCTGTGATGGGCATCCGGCCCGAGGATATTCAAATTACTGACACTGGCGAAATCGCTGGCGAGATATTTATCGTTGAGCCACTGGGGCGTGAAGACTTGATTGACGTGCGAGTCGGGAATCACAGTTTCCTGTTGCTGGCGAATACCGATACACAGTATCAAGCCGGCGATCGAGTCAAACTCAAGTTCGATATGGAGCAAGTTCAATTCTTCGATCCGAAGACAGAGAAATCGCTCCTTTGGCGGCAATAAAGATCGGAGTGCAGCGCCATGCTCGATGGGCCATACGAGGGACTCGACAGGCATGTTGATTCGACAAGGGATTATGAACTCGCCTTGCGCTATGCCCCTTATATCCGCTTCGATCTGAAGGAGCCTTTTTTACCCTCTGTTGTCGGCTATACGGTTTTCCGCGAGAATTGCACATCCTCATCCTTTCCCCGCGATATTCGATTAGGTGACAACGTCGCTTTTGCCATTGAATATGCAATCTGGTGGGATTGGGATATACAACATCTCTATGAACTGGAGCATGTTTGGATATATGTCGATCACTGCGGCAATCCAGTTGATGCTGAAGCAAGCTGGCACGGCAGATACAACAGTATGCTGGACGCGGATAATCAGCTATGCTTGCAAAATTATCGTCTGATCGTGTATTCCGAACCCGGCAAACATGCCTTCGCTCGTTCGACCGAGTGTTTGATTCAAAGAAAAGCAAAGACCCTTGCAAGTTGTGGCGTTCATGCCGGCAAGATGGGCGTGCATGTCACACCCTTGTTTGACGGCATCATTGATCAGCGCAAGCCCCTTCAGAACCGTCTCGTGCATACCTATCTTGAGCGGTTGAAATTTGAGCCAATATATGATTTTTCCAATACCTTTGACCTGCGAGAAGCCATCTTTGTCCCTTGGCAGAATCTGTTCGCATGGATACCGGCGCGAGTAACCAGGTGGATAGAACACTTGCATGCGACAATCCCGCCAAATCAACGGCGAGTCTTGCGAATTGCCCATCGCGGCGCATCGGCTTATGCCCAAGAGAATTCTCCAGAAGCCTTGCACAAAGCCGCTGAACTTGGCGCCGACATGGTTGAGATCGACATCCGCACGACCGCCGATGATGTGCCCATTGTCACCCACGATAGCAGCTTGAAGCGCATCTATGGCATTGATGGCAGTGTCTCGGATTTCACCCTTGATGAATTGCACAGCATGACGACAGCACAGGGCAAGATCATCGGTTTTGAAGTAGCGCTCGGCTTGTGCAAGAATCTCGGCTTGGGACTGTATTTGGATATCAAGCAGCTTAATATGAACGCAGCCCGGTCGATATTTGAGGCGCTTGATTCGCAAAATTATCTGAAAAACGTAATCTTTAGCTCCTTCAGGCCCGATTACCTAGCAGACATAAAAGCTGCGCGTCCCGATGCTCAGACTTCGATATTATTCGGCGCCGTCAATATCGATGTGGTGAAACTGGCTCAGTCGATTCAGGCGGATTATGTCCACCCCTGCTGGGAAAACCGGGCAAGGCAACCGCATCGCTTACTCACACCCGACTGGATAGACGCGGTACGGCAAGCGGATCTGGGTATAGTTTGCTGGCATGAAGAACGCCCCGCGGAAATCGCGGCGCTAAAAGCCCTGGGCGTCGATGCAATATGTTCAGATAACCCCGAATTACTGTAGACTTTTGCTTGACCAGATTACCATCAAACAACTGAAGCAGCTTACCCTTCCGCCAGCGCCTGCATCCCCGCCTGGAGGACATCCGTAATTTTCTCCACATCATAAACACAGCCCGCCCAGACGCCGCCGCTGGCTGCCTGCAAAGCCGCCCACAAGTGCGTATCCCTCGGCAAATCGGGATGCGCCCTCAAGTTCGGGTGGGGCGCACGCTGCTCCAGCAATGCCTGCGCCGCTTCCGCCGACAACTCACCTGCGGCAGTCCCCACCAGCTGCACCGAACCCCGCAGCTCCCTGCGGTCAATCTCAATCGCAATTAAATCGCCATCCCGCAGTCTGCCGATGGCGCCTCCTGCCAGTGCCTCCGGCCCGACATGACCGATGCAAGCGCCAGTCGAAACACCCGAAAAGCGGGCATCCGTAATCACTGGCACTTGCTTGCCCCAGGGAATAAATTTCAGCGCCGAGGTTAATTGATAGGTCTCTTCCATGCCCGTTCCCATCGGACCGACACCCATCAGCACCAGCACATCCCCGGCTTGAATTGGATTCTCATGCAAGCCTTTCACTGCCCGAATCGCCTCCCGTTCCGAGGTGAATACCCGCGCTGTTCCCTGATGCCGATAAACATCATCCTCGTCAACGACTGTCGGGTCAATCGCTGTCGCCTTGATGACCGAACCCTGCGGCGCGATATTCCCGACCGGGAACACGACGGTACTCGACAGCCCATTCTTACGCGCCTGGTCTGCTGACATAATGACATCATTGGGCTCAACCCCCTCGCTCATCCGCAAGCGTTCGCGTGCCAGACGCCGCCACTGGCTGTCGCGCCACCAGTCCAGCACCGCATCCAGTTTGTCGCCGGTCACCGTCATCACATCGGTATTCAGCAGGCGCATCTCGCGCAGATGACACATGACTTCCGGCACAGCGCCCGCCAGATACACCTGCACCGTCGGATGATTTCGGGGGCCGTTTGGCAGTGCATCCACCAGACGCGGCGTACTCTTGTTAATCCGAATCCAGTCCTCCACCCCTGGTGGTTTCAAGCCAGCCGCATGAGCAATCGCCGGAATATGCAACAGCAAATTGGTCGAACCGCCAAATGCCGAATGCAGCAGCATCGCATTCTCCAGCGACCTGGCATTCATTATATCTGCCACCGCCAAACACCGTGCTTTCATATTGAGCAGCGCCAATGCCGAGCGCCGTGCCATATCAAGCCAGACCGCCTCGCCAGAAGGCACCAGCGCACTGTGGGGCAATGCCAGCCCAAAAGCCTCCGCCACCACTTGCGCTGTCGCGGCCGTACCCAAAAATTGACAGCCCCCGCCCGAAGACCCGCAAGCACGACAGCCCATCTCGGCCGCATAATCGAGGCTAATCATGCCATGAGCAAAACGCGCCCCAATCGTCTGAACCGTGCCAGCATCTTCCGCGCCTTCCGCCGGCAAGGTCACACCGCCTGGCACAATAATCCCCGGCAAATCGGCACAGCCTGCCAAAGCCATCAGCATCGCCGGCAGCCCCTTGTCACAAGTTGCGATTCCCATCATGCCATCCGCGGTTGGCAGGGAACGAATCAGCCGGCGCATCACCATGGCAGCATCATTGCGATAAGGCAAGCTGTCCATCATCCCGCTGGTGCCTTGCGAACGACCATCACAAGGATCGGAACAATAAACCGAGAAAGGAATGGCATTTTGAGAACGGATGGTTTCGGCAGCCTGGCGCACCAGCAAGCCGATTTCCCAATGCCCGGTATGATAACCCAGCGCAACCGCCCGGCCATCCTCCGCCCGCAAGCCCCCTTGGGTACTCACAATCACATACTGTTCCCGATTGACCTCTTCTGGATGCCAGCCCATGGCAACATTCTGCGTCATGGCAAACAGGTTGCCGCTGGCTTCGTTGAGCAAGGTCTGCTCATCCAGGGGCAGCCGCCCCGCCACACCCTGACCGCGCGTGCGCGTCAAGCCAAGCAGATGCGGCTGACCATCAAGGTCACCCCTTTGTATTGGCGACATATAAACCCTGCTTTCTCTTTTTTCAATAAGCTCGCACCAGCATGTGCGCAAAGCTGGCACAGTGCGCGGGCTTTGCTATAATCTGAAGAATAAGCGATTGGAGGATTATGGCACAGAAACGATTTGCAAATCAAACAGCGCTTGTCACTGGCGCCGGCGAAGGCATTGGCTACGAGGTGGCCCGCCAGTTTTGCCAAGAGGGCGCTTCGGTATTATTAAACGATATAGTCCCCGACCGCGCCCAGACCGCCGCCGCTGCCATTGTCGAAGAAACTGGCGGGCGCTGCATCGCCTGTGACGGGGATGTTGCCACGGTCGATACGGTCCGCGGATTGGTCGCACAGGCGGTGGCGGCATTTGGAAAACTGGATATCTGCGTCTGCAATGCCGGGCTGACCTCATGGGGCGACTTTTTCAATTACAAACCCGCCGATTTCGAGCGCGTCGTCAATGTCAACCTGCGCGGCAGCTTCTTTTTGACCCAAGCCGCCGCCCGTCAATTCCGCCATCAGGCTTCGGGCGGTCGGATTGTGCTGATGTCATCGGTCACTGGACATCAAGCCGTCCCCTACCTGAGCGCCTATGCCATGACCAAAGCCGCGCTGGAAATGCTGGCAAAAAATCTGGTGTTGGAATTGGGCGAACATGGCATCCGCATCAACTGCGTCGCGCCCGGCGCCGTCATCACGCCGCGCAATCTCCGCGATGACCCGCATTATGAAAAGCACTGGGGCAGCCTGATTCCCCTCGACAAAGCCATCCAAACCGCAGACATCGCCAACGCGGTCTTGTTCCTGGCATCACCCGCTGCCAGCGCGATTACCGGTCAGACGATTGTGGTTGATGGCGGCTGGACAAGCTACAGCCCCAGACCCGATGCGGATTATGGCAAAGATTATGACAACCCGGCTTAGCCACAAGGAGTAATCTCAATGTCCCCAAGTCTGCGAATGGGCGTCATCGGCTGTGGCAGCATCGCCCAGATTAT
Source organism: Aggregatilineales bacterium (assembly GCA_965214515.1). Classification (GTDB taxonomy): domain Bacteria; phylum Chloroflexota; class Anaerolineae; order Aggregatilineales; family Phototrophicaceae; genus UBA6055. The sequence goes on along the minus strand of OZ243955.1, from coordinate 153,544 downwards.
GCACATCCCCTATCTGGTGGAGCATGAACGCTTTCAACTGGTCAGCTTATGCGATGCCTACGAGCCGATATTGAAAGATGTCGCTGACCGCTATCAGGTCAACAGACGCTACACTGATTACCGCGAATTGCTGGCAAAGGACGATTTAGATGCGGTCCTCATCTGTCACAGCGGCTCTCATCGGGACAGTGTTATCGCCGCTATCCAGGCGGGCAAACACGTCTTTGTGGAAAAACCGCTTGCATGGAATGTCCGTGAGGTCGAAGAAGTCGCTGAAGCCGTGCATCAATCCGGGCAAATCCTGCAAATGGGCTATCACAAACTTTACGACCCCGCCTTTCAATATGCCAAAGCGCAAATCGAAGCCATGCAAGACCTCGGATTTGGGCGCATCACCGTGCTGCACCCGGTCAACGAACTGGGACATTCGCCACATCGCATTCGGCGCGGCGGGGGCGAAATCGTTTCCGGGCATGTTGACCCCGGCACTTGGGAAGCACAGCGTGACCACCAGCGCGAGAGCTTTGCCGGCGGCGAAGTGGCATCCCTGGTTGATGAGGTATTGGGAAATCGTCGGGATAACAAAGACTTGCGCCTGGCTTATGGCATCATCGCCACCAGCCTGATTCATCAGATTTATATACTCTTTGGTCTGCTAGGCGAAGCGGAACAGGTCATCAGCACCGAGATTTGGCGCGAGGGCTTCTCCATGCACTCCGTCATTCAATATCCAAAAAGCCTACGCATCACACTCGGCTGGCACTTCCTGTCACATCTCAAAGACTATAGCGAGGAATATGCCTTTTATGGCAACCACGAGCGGGTGATGATTCACTTCCCCAGCCCCTACTTTCGCAATTTTCCCAGCCCGGTCACCCTCCAAGGCGGCGATAAAGAACTGTCATGGAAAAAAGAGGTCACAGTCTCGCACGGAGAGGCTTTTGAGAACGAACTCCTGGCATTCCATAACAACGTGGTCAATCATCAAACGCCCGCTCTCGGCAGCATAGACGATGCGCTCAAACATACCCGCTTCCAAAAAGCGCTGATTGACGCGGCGCGTTGAATCCAGGCCATGATAAGGTTTAAGCGGCGGCTTCGGCTTTTCGGCGGCGGGTGTGCATCACATCGGTCGCCAGCCAGCCCAAGCCAACCAGCGCCAAACCCACACCACCGACAACCATCATGTTAAAGCGCTCCTCCACCAGACGGCGGCGCTCCATATCTGCCGTTATCAAGCCGCCTCCCGAATTGTTTTCGAGCGGCGCCTTTTCATCACAGGGTATCCCCACACTCACCTGAAGCGTCCACTCCCATTGAAACTGTTCCAGGATATTGGAAGACACAAGCGAGCAGAGGCCGCGCCGAATTTGCACCATCTCATTGCCCGCAAGCTGACGCGACAGGTCAGCAAAACGCAGCGCGGTCAGCAAAAGCATCAATATCCCGACCACAATCGCCGTAAAAAACAGACGCTCAAAGAGTTCCGCAGTTAAAAATTTCCGCATACGACCCGCCCGAAAAGCACTTATTGCCTAAAGCGCTCCGAAAACTTACAATAGGCAAATAATCAACAAGCTATTTTATTGTACGGAAGATGATGATGACAGGCAACAGCTTATCTGTGGGAATGGTGGGAACCAGCTGGTGGGCGGATGCCATGCACCTCCCTGCGCTCGACAGCCACCCGAATGTCAAAACGCTCGCCATTTGCGGGCGCAATCGTCACAACGCGCAAAAAATGGCAGATACCTGGGGCATCCCCCAAGTCTACACCGATTACCGCGACATGCTCGAAAAAGCCAATCTTGATGCCCTGGTTATTTCCACCCCCAACGACAGCCATTATCCCATCACCATGAAAGCGCTCGAAGCGGGTTTGCACGTCCTCTGCGAAAAACCCATCGCCCTGACTTATGCCCAGGCGCGGGAAATGGCGGAACTGGCAGAGGCAAAGCGGCTCAAGCATTTAGTCCCCTTCACTTACAGTTTCATGCCAACCGCCCGCTACCTCAAGGAATTGATTGATGACGGCTATCTGGGTGAGCCTTATCACCTTAATATGCGTTATTACACCGGCTTCGCCCGCGAGGGAGATTACAGATGGCGCTTTGACCGCAAAATCGCTGGTTCGGGCGTGGTTGGCGACCTGGGTTCGCACTTTCTCTATATTGCCGAATGGCTCTACGGTGAGATTGCCGCTATCACCTGCCGCCTCGGTCATATTGTCCCGCGCCCCACCCATGACCCGCAGGGCAATGTCTATGAGGTCACGGATGATAACTGTATGCTTATATTGGAATTTGCCAGTGGCGCGATGGGCATGATTCACTGCACGGCCCTCTGTTATGAGGATACGCCCTTCGGTCAAACCCACCACATGGAGTTTCATGGTTCGGATGGCACTTTGTACAGCTTCACCGATTGGGATAAAATCCAACAGGTCAAGGGCGCTCGGCTTGGCGAAGGCATGATTCGGGAACTGCCCATTCCCGAGCATATCTGGGGGGATGCCCGCCGCGACACCGTCCACAACACCTATAAAGATATGTTCCGCTCGGAGGATTTTATGATTCGCGGGTTTATCAAGGGGATACTCAACGATACCGACCTGAGGCCCAATTTCAAGGACGGCGCAAGGATTCAGCGTCTCATCAGCGCCGCCACAAAGAGCCATCAGACCGACAGCCGTATAGTGGTCGAATCGATTGCGGAATGACAGCAGAAGGGAGCAGAGCATGCGCTTGAAAGGAAAGGTCGCGCTGGTCACTGGCGCGGCGCGGGGGATTGGCAAGGGCATTGCCCAGCGCTTCGCAGAGGAAGGCGCACAGGTCGGCATCATGGATTTGCAAGCCGCCGCCTGCCAGGCCGCTGTTGACGAAATCCGCGAAGTGGGCGGTCAGGCCCTGGAAGTCCAGGCCGATGTCAGCCAGCCAGAACAGGTCGCGGTGGCCCTTGCCAAACTGCAAGCGCATTTTGGCGCTGTCACCATCCTGGTGAACAACGCTGCGGTCATGTCCACTGGCGCCATTCACGAAACCGCCATCGACGACTTCGACCGCTGCCTTGCCGTCAACTTGCGCGGCGCTTATCTGCTGAGCCGCGCCGTCATCCCGGGTATGCTGGCGGTCGGCGGCGGCAGCATTATCCACATGGCGAGCGTCACCGGATTGCTGGGCTTGCCCGGCATCGCGGCTTATTCCATGACCAAAGGCGCGTTGATTGCGCTGGCGCGAGTCATGTCCACCGATTATGCCCCATACGGGATTCGCACCAACACCCTCTCGCCTGGCACGATTGACTCACCCATGCTGCACGACTTCCTGGCGGCGCAGTCGCAGCCCGACTTGCTGCGGCGAGAATTTGACAGGATGCACCCCATCGGCAGGGTCGGCACGATTCGAGAAGTCGCCAATGTCTGCCTCTTCCTGGCATCGGACGAATCGAGCTTTGTCACGGGTTCAAACTATGAGGTCGATGGCGGCTTGAGTTCCAAAGGCGAACAGCCGCAAGATTGACAAACTGACAGCGACAATTATGACGATATGGAGCAAAGCATGAATACAGCCCCTTTGTTAATCCGTTACTTTCATCCTGAGCAAAATGCGCGGCTGGGCTTGCTGCTGGACGATGCGGTCTTGGATGTCAGCCACGCATTCCCGCACCTGGCGGACTTTTTCCGCGCCTCCTGCGGCTGTGTTGACGATGCCATCGCCGCCCTCATCAACGCAGTGGATGAATCCTCCGACAGCTTTGCGGCCGCCGAACTCAACGTCGCGCCCTCCCCCGACAGCTTGCATTGGCTGCCGCCGCTTGATGAGCAGGAAGTCTGGGCGGCTGGCGTAACCTACATCCGCAGCCGCGAGGCACGACAGGAAGAGGCACAGGACGGCGGCGATGTTTATGCGCGGGTTTATGATGCCGAACGCCCCGAAATTTTTTACAAGGCATCCGCCAAAAACACAGTCGGACATCTCGATGATGTCGGCATTCGCAAGGATTCGCGCTGGAATGTGCCAGAACCGGAACTGGGGCTGGTGCTTAACCCGGCGATGGAAATGCTCGGTTTTACGATTGGCAACGATATGAGCAGCCGCGAGATTGAAGGCGCCAATCCGCTTTATCTGCCACAGGCAAAAGTCTATAGCGCATCCTGTGCCTTGGGGCCAGGCATTCTGCTGGCGCCCAGCAGCGAATGGCTCGATACCCACATCCACCTGTCCATCAGCCGCAGCGGTGCCGAAGTGTTCCGCGGCGCCATCTCGACCGACCAAATCAAGCGGGGCATCCCCGAACTGGTGGATTACCTGGGACGCAGCAACACCTATCCGGCTGGCGTCATCTTATTGACCGGCACCGGGATTGTCCCCGCCGCCGACTTCACACTCCAGCCTGACGATATAATCCGCATCACCATAGATGCCATCGGCACGCTGCAAAATCGGGTCCAAGAGGTATGATGAAAATCACAGCGCTCGAAACCTTGCAATGGCGGGCATATCCGCGCCTGCTTGTGTTGCGGGTTCACACCGACAGCGGCGTGATTGGCTTGGGCGAGACAGTCGATAAAATTCCCGCCGCCAAAGCCGCCATCCATGGCACCCTGGCGCCGCTGGTGCTGGGGCAAGACCCGCTTGACATCGAGGGACTCTGGCGCTTTGTGATGGACAACATCATGTATCACGGTTATGCCGGCGCCGAAACCCGGGCTCTTTCTGCCTTCGAAATCGCCCTCTGGGATATTATGGGCAAGCATTATCAGGCGCCGCTTTATCATCTGCTGGGCGGCAAGACCCGTGACGAAGTGCCCACCTATAACACCTGCATCGGTTTTGGCGATGTTCAGGATTATCGGCAATGGCACGAAGACGCCGGCGAACTGGCACAAAGCCTCTTGATGGATGAAATCCACGCCATGAAAATCTGGCCCTTTGACTCATTCAGCGAGCGCAGCTTCGGGCAGCGCATCTCGCCAGCCGAAATCGAAAAAGGGCTTATTCCCATCCAGCAAATCCGCGAACGGGTCGGCAATCAGATGGAAATCGGCATCGAATGCCACTTCCGCTGGAATCGCGTTAGCATGGAGCGCATCGCCCGCGCCCTCGAACCTTATGACATCCTGTTTTTGGAGGATGTCCTGCCAGCCGTCTATCCCGACGAAATCAAGGCGCTGTCCGAGCGGACAACCATCCCGATTATCGGTTCGGAATTGCTGATGACTCGCTGGCAGCTGCGCGAATGGCTGGAGAAACATGTCTCCCAAATCATTATGACCGACCCCGTATGGAATGGCGGCATTGCCGAAACCCGCAAAATCGCGGTTCTTGCCGAGACCTTTGGCGTGCCGCTGGTCTTGCACAATGTCGCTGGCGCTATCTGCCATGCGCTGTGCATGCACCTGGGCGCGCACATCCCCAATCTTTATTATGTCGAATCAGTACGAGCCTTCTACAAGGAATACTTCCCCATCCTGACCGACTTCAGGCCAACGGTGTCCGATGGTCATCTTGATATTCCACAGGGACCTGGCCTTGGGGTCAACCTGCTGGATTCGGCGCTGGAACGCGCCGACCTCATTCGTCAGCGCACGGCGGGAGAAGGCTTGGCTGGCGGACGCCGCGCCATGGGCGACCACTGGGCGGTGGAAGAGATTCGCTGAGATGATGAGCTCAGCCGCGTTTTTTGCCCCGTCTTGGTCGCCATAACAAGTACCCCAGGAAAACTGCAAGCGGGGCAATTATGGGGAAAGCGATGAGCACGATCAACATGATAATCCGTATCGCCGCATTCCTCTCCTTGGTACATACCAGTGCAAATGCCAGAATCGAGGGCAGCATCAACACAATGACCCAAACAGCTAAGTGTCTTGTGGATATGCCAAGATTGTCGAGTGGCGACATCAGCTCTTACTCCTGGAATTGGCGGCAATTTCTTCAAACATCCCCTTCCTGCCCGGAGGAAGGCTTTCATTTTCAGCATAAACTGCATAGTTCATCTATGTCAAGTTGATTAGTAGATATACTTAAGCTGGTCCAGTGCCAGCTGGTTGTTCGGGTCGGCTTCGAGAATAGCTTGCAGCAAGTCTCGTGCAGCATCCTGATTGCCCAAAGCGATTTCTATGCTAGCCAAATTAACAGCAATTAAGTGCATATTGTCTGTCATTTTATAAGCGGTTTCAAAATCTTGTTTTGCGCCCTCAAGATCGAACCTGCCTAGCCATCTGATTAAACCGCGAGCGCGATAGGCTTCGGCACTGTCAGGATTTTCCTCCAGTGCCGCCTCTGCCAGGTCTTCAGCACGGTCTATCTCTCCCAGACTGTGATAGGCTTCAGCCAGATAAGCTCGAGCCCGGCTGTTTTTCGGATCCAGATCCAAAGCGTGTCGCGCACTCGAAATCGCTTCTCCAGGGCGCCCGCTCCAATCCAAAGACCAAGCACGGATTGCCCAGGCATCCGAGGAAAACGGATCCGCATTAATAGCTTGTTCAGCATACAGTAAAGCATCATCTGGACGATTCTGGTTGATAAACCCAAGGGCAATCCGACGATAAAGTTCAGGGGTGTTGGGAAACGAATCTGCAATTTCCATATAGATGTTTAATGCTTTATTCAATGCGCCTCGCATCCAATAAGTATCGCCTTCAATCATGCTGTTGGTGTAGTCGATTGTAGGCGTGGGGGGTGGCGCCGCGAGAGTTGCCGTCCGATTCTCCAGGTCGTGAATGGCATCCTCAACAACAAGTCCAATCGTTTGTCTATTGATGTAAATGGCAATGCCGAACACAAGCAGCAATATCACCACTAGGTTTAATAGCAGTCGCCGCCAAGTGATGCGACGGCGCTGTACACCTCGATAACGTTGGGGGGTGCGAATCTGCATGACACCTTACCGCAAGCCGTTGACAGAGCGATGACAACTGAGGAAACAAACGCTAAATGTATCATACTTTTGTAATATGCAATACCAAATCTGAAATTCCATAACACATTAACAGATGCAATCCTGCCAGCAAAGTGATATAATTAGCAAGATACACACATCTAAAATCGTGGGGATAGAAGCCATGGTAGCTGTCATCAGTGAACCTGGACGCCCACGCATTAGATTTTATTGGTTGACAGATAATAGTCAGCAATGTATATTTTCATAAGCATCTATCAAATCTGATTTTCGAGGGCATTGGGGCAGCCTGTCAAGTTGAACAGCCCCGCTGAATTTGGTCTTAACAGGCATTTCGCCTGAGACAATTATTGACAAACTTTTTTGGAGGAATCTCGACATGAGGAAATTGCTACGCACTATCCCGGTACTTCTTTTGGTGCTGGGTGTCATGATGGCTGCTATTGGCGGCGTTGGCGCACAAGACCAACTCGTCTTCAGCATGGTCTCGCACGGTGGCATCGGCAACCCCTTCTGGGTCGTTGTTATCAAGGGTATGGAAGATGCCTGCACCCTGCTCGATGCTGACTGCGCTTGGCTGTCGGACCCAGTTGACAACATTGACGACATGGCCGGTTACTGGGACGATGCCCTGGCACGCAATAACCACGGCATTGGCACGACTGTTCCCAACCCCGAAGTGATTCGTGATGGCGTCAATCGCGCTGCCGAAGCTGGCATACCAGTCATCGTCTTTAACACAGCCGACCCCAACGCCGGTACACCCGACGCACTGCCAACCCTGTTCTATATCGGCGCTAACGAGTTCCTGGGTGGACGCGCCAATGCGAACGCCGTACTTGACGCCGCCGATGCCGCTGGTGTGGAAATCGCCAGAGGCGTCTGCCCGATTCAGGAAGTCGGACACAGTGGTCTGGAAGCCCGCTGCGCCGGTGTTCGCAGTGTCTTTGAAGAAGCCGGCATCCCGCTTGATGGCTTGACCATCAACAACGATGTTACCGCATCCGCCGGTACTTTTGCCGACTACTTCAACGCCAATCCGACCACCAATGCGGTCTTCAGCCTCGGTCCAAACCCGGCAAGCGCGCTGAACCTCTACATGCAGGAATCGGGCGTCATGGCTGGCGAGGTATTCGCAACCACTCACGATACCAGCGCCGAAATCTACGAGATGATTCAGAACGGCTATCTGATTCAGGCAATCGATCAGCAGCCTTATCTGCAAGGTTTCGAGACCATTATGTGGCTCTACCTCAACAGCCAGTTCGCATTGGCTCCAGGTGGTGACATTCTGACAGGCCCTGGCATCATTGATGGCAACAACGTTGATGCAATCATCGAACTGACCGCCGCCGGTTATCGCTAAACCGACATCGGTTTTCTCAATGGGTGGGAAGTGCCTTCCCGCCCATTTCTCTGTTATGCCATCAGGCAACCTAACCCTCGCCCTGCATATCAGCGATGCCGCTTTAATATGGAATTACAAATACTATCCTAGTTGTATTCGAGAAATAGCTTATGATGCAAGCATATCTGGACAAAAAATCTGAAGGGCGAAACATCGGGAACATCATCATGCTCCTGATGTTTGGCTTTGCCATCTTGGGGCTAGGCGCTGCGTACATGGTTTTGCTCGGCTGGATGCCATTGGGCGAACGGGATGATATACTGCGCAGCAACCTCAATATCTACGAAATCCTCGTCGCCCTTGCCAGCCTCCTGTATGCCATTGGCTGCGCCAGGACGGCGAACGGCATCCGCCTGCGCGAGCCATCCAGCCTGCGCTGGTCGCAATGGATGCTGTTCATTACCGTCATCATCGGCGGCATCATCCTGCTAAGCGTCATTATTCCGGTCGGCTTGAAGTTTTCGCTCCTGCTGGGTCAGGAAGTTGACCTTCGTATTGTGATTAACAATGACATTGGCGGATTAGCGCCCATCGCCCTGCAAACTGGCGAAGGTCTGATTAGCATCAGCCTGCTCATTATCTCCCTGGTTGCCCTGATGGCGCTTTTCGTCTTTTTGATTCCGCCACTGGCAACGTTGCGAACCGTAGACGGCATCCGCTTCATCGTTGCCCCGCCGCGGCGCTTTGTCTATGCGCTTTTGATTGTGCTGGGGATTGGGGTCGCCTGCGTGCTGGTTGCTGGCACATTTGCCGTCCCCCTGTATCCGGGCAAAACCACCATTCGTGATGCCGAACCCCATCGGCTGCTGGCAGGCTTGCTCTTTTTCCTGCCAGGATTATTCGCCTATTCCCAGGTGCGTCAGGTCGAGGAAGAATCGGACGAACTGCGGCGGGCGATTGCCCTGACCCCGGGCAAGTATATCCGCTCCGAACTTGCCAAGTCGCCCAGCGCTGGCGCAATTATCGGTTTCATCGCCATCTTCCTCGGCTTCACCATGGCAACTGACCTCTTCCTTGAACCCAGTTCGGTCGCCTCCTTCCTGAGCAATGTCGCCACGAAAGGCGTCATCGCCATCGGCGTCACCTACCTGATGATTTCGGGCGAATTTGATTTGTCGGTCGGTTCGATTCTGGGCGTTGCCGCACTCTCGTTTATGCACTTTATGACGCAGGGAGCGCCGGTGCTCGGCCTGCTTGAGCCGATACCAGCGGCTTTGCTCGCTATTTTTGTGGCATTCATCCTAGGCGCCATCAACGGCGTTCTGCTCATCACAACGCGCATCCCCTCTTTTATCGTCACCCTGGGCACCATGCTTGCCTTTCGCGCCATCACCCTGGTCGCCATTGGCGGCGGGCGCATTCTGCGCTACAGCGACCACCACGAGTCGCTCCCCGTTATGCTGATTAACAATTTCGTGTTTGTGGGGCTTGCGGTCATCGGCTTGCTTATCGTTGTCTTCACTGCCCAGCGCGTTCTGCCCGTTCTCTACCAGGGCGCCATCCATGCCTGGTCTATCCGCAGGAACAATGGCGATTTTGGCACAACCGGCGCACTCATTCGCTGGCTTCTCTTCCTGATTATCCTGCTGGTGATTGCAGCCGCGGCTCTCTGGCTGGTGCTGGTGGTCTCGTACCATATCAGCGGAGACATGGTGGAAGTCGGTTACTTTGATATTTTCAACGGACGAATCAGGTCGATTGGCTCCGAAGGCGACATCTTCCATCTCGAAATCCCGCGCGATGCCAACGTGCGACTGGCGATTATATGGTGGTTTATCTTCGTGATTATCTTCCATGTCATCCTCACCAATACATCCTTCGGCAACAGCGTCTTCGCAACCGGCGGCAACGAAGGGGCAGCACGCGCCCAAGGTGTGAATGTAGACCGCGTTAAACTGCAAAACTTCGTCATTGTCGCCGTGCTGACCGGCATCGCCGCCATCTATGAAACGGCCCGCAACCCAGGCGTTGACCCCCTGAAAGGCAACGGCTGGGAGCTTGAGGTCATCGCCATGACCGTGATTGGCGGCGCTCTGCTGACGGGCGGCTATGGCAGTGTGGTCGGTTCGCTGTTGGGAGCGCTCATCTTCGGGATGCTGCAAACCGGTCTGGTGCTGGTCGGCATCGAATCTCGCCTTTTCACTGGCACCATCGGTGTGATTATCATCGCTGCGGTGGTCTTGAACACCTTGGTTCGCGGCTCACAGCGAAGTTAGGGAGGACGAATCCATGCAATATAAACAGAAAAACAGCAGCGCCCTGGTGGATATGATTAACATCCACAAGTATTTTGGCAGTGTACAGGTCCTGCGCGGCGTTGACTTTCATGTTGGCAGACAGGAGATTGTCGGCTTGCTCGGTGACAACGGCGCAGGCAAATCGACCCTCATCAAGGTGCTGACCGGCTTTCATACGCTCACGCGCGGTCAAATCTACTTTGATGACGAAGCCGTTGACATTAGCTCGCCGCATGATGCACGCGAACTGGGCATCGAGACGGTCTATCAAGACCTCGCCCTGGTGCCGCTGATGAGCATTGCCCGCAACTTTTGGCTCGGTCAGGAACCCCTGTATCATGTCGGGCCTTTCAAATTCCTCGACAAGAAAAAGATGGCACGCGAATCGATTGATGCCTTGCGGGACGTCGGCATCCACATCCGCGATTCGGAAGAGACCGTCGGCAATATGTCCGGTGGCGAACGGCAGTCGATTGCCATCGGGCGTGCCGTCTACTTCGGCAAAAAGCTGCTGATTCTGGATGAACCCACCTCGGCGCTGTCAGTAGGCGAGACCCAAAAAGTTCTCGACTATACCCGCGCCGCCAAAGCTAAGGGCATGAGCGTCATCTTCATCACGCACAATATTCGCCACGTCTACGAGGTTGCCGACCGCTTTACGATTATCGAACGCGGGGAAAAACTTGGCGATTTCCCCAAAAACGCCGTCACCGAAAACGAAGTCGCCGATATGATTGTGGATGGCAGCGTACCAGAACACCTGGCACAGTATGCGACAGAAGGGGTGCATCTATCATGAAGCGACAACCGCTCCATCGCATCCAGGCTCTTGCTTTGGCGCTGCTTGCCATGCTGATTTTTTCCGCCTGCCGACCAGACGACGAGCTTGATATTACACCCACCGCCACCCCGACCCCCTTGCCAACCGCAACCCCCACCCCGACCCCGCTGCCCGAAGGCTTTGTGGATCCGGGCGACGTGAACGAAGCTGTGCTGGATGCCCTGATTGAGGCATTGCCCAACAGCCTGCCGGCTGGCGAGGAGCAATGGAATCGGGATTATACGCGCGGCAGCGATGGCATCGAAAACCTCCGCGGCATCCGCGGCACTGCCGCCGGCAAGCGGGTCTACTTCAAGACGCAGGAAGGCGGCCTGATGAGCCTTAATTTCTCCGTCTTTGATACGCCCGAAGAAGCGCTCGCCAATTACGAACGGATTCTCGGCATTCGCTCGACACTCGAAACCGGCAAACCCAGAGACGACTTTCCGCAGCCCAATGTCTTCGGCGCTGGTTTGTATGGTTCGGTCGCCATCTTCCAGATTGATAACTACTTCATCGAAGTGTTCATTGAACTGTTCACGCGAGGCAGTCCGCTCGTGCCGCTCTCCCACGAGACCATCCGCTTCTTTGAGAACAACCGCAGCGCCTTTGAAAGCGCCGCCAGCGAGGATTCGGCTGATGCCAGTTCATCAGCCGTCCTCGAGGCGGTACTCGCAAATATGCCCAATGAAATCATCACCAACACCCAATGGCGCCGCGATTACTCGCGTTTTGACGGGGTGCAAATACCCGTCAACCTGCAAAATGGCAGCGCATTCCGCGTCTTTTATATGGATCAAACCGCCAACGCTTTTAATATGACCTTCGGGCATTTTGACTCGGCTGCGGATGCACTGGCGCATTATGAAAGAATCAAAGGCATCCGTGAAGGCATTGAAGACGAAAATACGATTGAAGACTTTCCCCAACCTCATGTCCTCGGACGCGGTCTCTATGGTTCGGTTGCCATCTTCGCCATTGACGAGTTCTTCCTCGAAGTCCTGGTTGAACGCGCCCCTGGCACCAGCGCCAACCCGACCGAAGCCATCGCTCGCCGCGCCCTGGCGCTGCTGGAAAACGCACGCGCCCAATAATACTCCTGCCAAATTCATACCGGCATTGATATACTTCCCGCTAAAACAGAATACAGAATAAGGAGCATCGTCTCATGCAAGCCATGTCTGTCTTCCGCGCCTGGCAAATGCGAGCCATGCAAAAAAATCTGCTGACCATCGAACATGCCGTAACGAGCAGCGCTGACCAAGCCGCCTTTAACAGGCGCGATGGCGGCGATGGCTGGACAATCTCCGAAGTGCTGGGGCATCTTGCCGACTTCGATGCCATTTTCCATGACCGCGCCCGCCGCACTGTCGAAACGGACAATCCGGAATTATCCTTTCCTGACCCAAACGCGCTTGTGATTGAGAAGGGTTATGCTCGGCACAGTGCCTTGGATGTCTTGGCGCAATGGCAAAGCAACCGCGTTTCCTACCTCGATTATTTGACTTCACTGCCAGATGACGAAGCCCTTTGGGAGCGACCGGCACAACATGCCCGCCGTGGCCGGTTCACGCTCAACGACCAAGTCATGCTGACCGCCTATCACGATACCGACCATCTGCATCAGATTATCAAAATTATTCGGAGCTAGGCGCAGCCATCCTCTGCCTCTATTCATGGGCGCATCAAGGTCAGACCCGCGAGGCAAGCCAAGCGCGGAACATCTTCGGCGGCTGGCCTCTTTTGTTTTCCCCACTCAAAAACCTTCGGCATACTATGCTATACTGGCAGCACTCACAAGCAAAAATGCCGAAAAGCCGCGCCATGCCACCATCATCTCAACCCCTGCCCGAACGGATTCGTCCGCAAACCCTGGCGGACTTTATCGGTCAGAAGCATCTGGTGGGGGTCGGCAAACCGCTCTATCGCGCTCTGCGGCAAAGCACCATTCCCAGCATGATTCTATGGGGGCCGCCAGGCGTCGGCAAAACCACCCTGGCACGGATGATTGCCGCCGTGACCCAAAAGCCCTTTTACAATTTATCCGCCGTCTCGGCTGGCAAAGCCGAACTCCGCAAAATCATCGAGACTGTCAAATCGCCTGCCCGCGCCCAACTGGGTCTGTTCACCACCGCTCCCGAAGCCCCGAATGGCGTCATCCTGTTCCTCGACGAAATCCATCGCTTCAACAAGGCACAGCAAGATTTTTTATTGCCTTACGTCGAAGACGGCACCATGACACTCATCGGCGCCACCACCGAAAATCCCAGCTTTGAGGTCATCTCAGCTTTATTGTCGCGCATGCAGGTCTTCACCTTAAATCCGCTCACCAAGGGGGAAATCAAGCAGATTATTCAACGCGGCCTCAGCGAACTTCATCTCCATATCGACGAGGATGCCATCGACTTCCTGACGAATTATGCCAACGGCGATGCCCGCGCTGCCCTAAATCTGCTCGACAACAGTTCCCGTCTGTATCCACAAGACCGAATGACAGTCGATCACATGCGCGAGACGCTGCAATCCAAATATCTGCGTTATGACAAAACTGGCGAGGAACATCACAATGCCGTCAGCGCCTTTATCAAGAGTATGCGTGCCAGCGATGTGGATGCCGCCCTCTATTATCTGGCGCGAATGGTCGATTCTGGCGAAGACCCCAAGTTTATCGCCCGCCGCATGGTCATCTTTGCCAGCGAAGATATTGGCATCGCCGATTCAGAGGCGCTTGCCCTTGCCAACCATGTCTTCCGTGCCGTCGAAACCATTGGCTTGCCCGAATGTCAGTTTAATCTGGCGCAGGGTGTTGTTTATCTCGCCAGCGCTCCCAAGAATCGTGCCGCGGGGGATGCTTACTTCGCTGCATTGAATGATGTCAGGCAGCACGGCAACCTGCCCATCCCGCTGCATCTCCGCAACGCGCCCACGCGGCTTATGCGCGAACTGGGATATGGCAAGGGTTACGGGGCTTATACCAAAGAGAGCCACTTGCCGGCAAGGCTCAAAAACAAACGGTACTATCGGGGCAAGGGTTAGATTCATCAAGAGATGGTTGCAAGCAGCGAATTGACACTATATTTATTTCGGCATATACTGTTCAGCATTGACGTGCCGAAAGTTTGGTTTTCGGCTGGTTTATATAATGACTTGGTGGCAAATGAATGCCATCAGCGAAAGGAGTTCAATCTATCGTTTAGTTCAACTCAGCAAATTCGCTATCTATGACAACGTACTGTTTTCAGGAGAATAAAATGTCCCCAAACAATAAAATGACGCGGCGCAGTTTTTTGAAGCATTCCGCAATCAGCAGCTTGGGTGTCTTCTTGGCTGCCAAGGGCTTGCCCCTCTTGGCACAGAATTCTGCCATCATCGAGATTATGGAATCCGGCGCCATGATTACCAGCGACCCAACCACCTTCCGCTGGGTCGATAGTGGCGACCAAAAAGCCGTATTCTGGAATGCGTTTTTTGAAAAATACATGGAAGCGCATCCCAATGTCACCATCCAATATGATGCCCTGCCCTGGAACGAGATTGCCCAGGTTGTTCCGCTTGGTGTACGCAACGGCACAGCACACGATGTTTTCCAACGTCCTCTGGCTGTCAGTCTGGCACAGGCAGTGAATGAAGGTTGGGTTGCCCCCCTCGATGACCTTATCCCGAACTTTGAGGAATGGAAAGCGGGTTTCCCTGGTGGTGTCTTCGTGGAAGGGATTACTGGGTTTAACGGCAAGACCTATTCCTTCCCAGCCACTTCCAACAAGCGTTATGGAACGCACCTGCTCTACAACGTAGACTACCTGGAAGAAGCTGGGGTTGACCCCTCAATGGGGCCACTGTCGGCTGATGAGTTTGTAGAGACAGCACGCATCATCACCGAAAATGGCGCCGGACGTTACTTTGGCTTCATCATGGGTGGCAACCAGGTGAATCGCTGGGGCGCCATCGTCCGCGAATTCGCTCGTATGGCTGGCGCAATCAGCATGAGTGTTGGCAATTTTGATGTTGACCTGAGAACTGGCGAAATCCCCTACACCAATCCGCTCTACATTGAGGGCATCAACGTTCTGCTGCGCCTGCGCGATGATGGCAGTGTCTTCCCTGGTACCCTGTCTATGAACGCGCCAGAAGCTCGCGCCCGTATGCCACAAGGTGCGGCTGGTATGATTTTGCAAGGCCCTTGGAATATCCCGATTTGGCTGCGCGAAAATCCTGATTTCAATTTTAATATCGCTTCGCAACCTCTGCTCAATCCCGATGTCATGGTGCCGGTCACGGTAGGGCCAGGCGGCTCCAACGAGATTCATGTTTATGCCGAAGCCAGTGAGGAGAACAAACAGATTGCCGGCGATATCTTCCACTATCTCGGCACCGAGGCCGGTCAGGTTGCTTGGGCCACATTAGTGGGTGCCGCTGACCCCGCGATTTTTGCTTCCGCCATCGCACAAGCCGACATGAACCCCCTGGAACGGGCTGCCCTGCTGATGTTTAACGAGCAGGTTCGTGTAGGTCCGAGCCCCATTGTCCGCAACGCCGCCACTGCCGATGTCAATCTGGAACTGCGACCGATTACACCCAATCTTGCCGAAACCGTTCAAGGGATTTACACCGAACAAATCACAGACATTGAAGGCGCATTGCAAGACTTGGCAGACCGTGCCAATGCCGAACTTGATCGGGCTATTGCCGCCGCCCAAGACAAAGGCGCCGCTGTTTCCCGCGATGATTATGTCTTCCCCAACTGGGACGCCAACGAAGATTATGGTGAAGACAAATACGCCGAACTATAAAACCGATTGTTCCACGGTGAGAGTGTGGCTGTTTGGCCTGCTTGGTCAGGGCATATCAGCAAAGGCAGCGCATCTGGAGGAGCATCAAGATATGTGTTCCTCCAGGCTCTGTCCCTTATTCTTTCTGTCTCATCAACCATCTTATTAAGGAAATGAAGATGCCCACTGTTTTTGGGTCATCGGCAAAGCGAAAGCCCTCTCATCAGAAAACCCTGTGGCAGCGAATTGCACAGCATCGCTGGATTTATCTCTTTATGCTGCCATCGCTGATTTTGACAGTCATGTTCACCCTCTATCCCATCTTTGCCTCTTTTTATTATTCTTTTTTTCAATGGTCGGGTTTTACGGCGGATCCTTTTTACATCGGCACGCAAAACTACACGGAAGTGGTCGTGGACAACCAGTTTTGGAATGCCTTCGAAAATTCTTTTGTCTTTATGCTGACAAGTGTCCCCATCAAACTGACACTGGCACTGGTGATTGCCATTGTCCTCAACGACCGGGCCCTGCGTCTGGCGCCGATATTCCGCACGATGTTTTTTGTGCCAGTCATCACAACAACCGCCATTGTCGGCATTGTGATGACATTTATCATGAGCCCATTTAACGGTCCCATCAACACCATTCTGCTTGACCTGGGCCTGATTGGGCGTCCGATTGATTTTCTAGGTGACCCGAAAAGCTCTTTGTTTTCGGTCGTGGGTGTCGAAATCTGGAAATGGCTGGGCAACCCGATGATTTACTGGCTGGCTGCGCTGCAAACTATCCCGTCTTCGCTTTACGAAGCAGCCGAAGTTGACGGCGCCAACTGGTGGAGAAAATTCTTTTTCATCACCCTGCCGCTGCTCAAGCCCTTTGCCATCGTCATTATTTTGATTACGGCTGTCGGCACACTCAATGTCTTTGCCCTGGTGCAGACGATGACCAGCGGCGGCCCTTACTTTTCCAGCGAAGTGATGGAAGTCTACATCTATCGCACAGCCTTTGGCGCTGCCAACAGCATGACCTTGCCGCGCATCGGTTACGCATCAGCAGCGGCAGTATTTTTTGGTGTCTCGGTGATGTTTATCGCTGTCTTCCAAATCTTTGCCGCTCGCTGGGCCAACCGTGAACGTGCCGGACTCGCTGCCGCCGATACCTATGCAGGAGATGCCTAATGACCGCAAAAGCAAAACCCATGCCGACCGCGCTGGAATACAATCGCCGGATGCGCATCAAAGCCTCTCGCCTGCGGGAAATCGTTACCACCATCATCCTGACTCCCCTTGCCCTCATCTGGGTTTATCCCTTTCTATGGATGGTGAGCGCGGCACTCAAAACCAATAGCGAAATCTTCAGGGCAGGGACAAACATCTTCCCTGCCGAAGCTACCTTCGAGAACTTTCAACGCGCCTGGGTACAAGCAAATATCAGCCAATACTTTATGAACACCGTTATTATCGCGCTTGGCTCGGTCTTCGTGGTGGTCGCTACGACATCCATGATGGGATATGTCTTGGGACGCTATCGCTTTCCCGGGCGCCGCTGGGTAGTTGGTATGTTTGTGGCGACAGTGTTTTTACCCAAAGGCTATACCATTATTCCCATCTTCGAGTTAATCAGCAATCTCGGTTTGGACGGCACCCTATCGGGTGTCATTCTGGCGCAAAGTGGTGGCGCCCATGTGATTTTCATCCTCCTGTTTGCGGGGTACTTTAGTCAATTGCCAAAGGAACTGGAAGAGGCGGCGATTGTTGATGGAGCTGGCTTTTTGCGTGTCTTCTTTCAGATTATGCTGCCCCTGTCCAAGCCAGTCATTGCGACAGTCGTCATTATGCAATTTATCGCCAGTTGGAACGATTTTCTGCTGCCGCTGGTACTTACACTGGCGCGGCCGGAGCTTCGCACGCTGTCGGTCGGGATGTATGCCTTCCGCGGAGAGTATTTCACCGATTGGAGCGGAATGGCAGCCGCGGCAACCATCGCCATCGTTCCGGTGATTCTAGTGTTCCTGGCTATGCAGCGTTATTTCATCGAAGGCATCGCCGGCGCGGTCAAGATCTAAAGCGCGGTATCTATTCATCTTCCGAAGGGGACATGATGTCAGCATTGAATGTCCTGCTAATCACATCCGACCAGCAGCACTGGAATACCCTGGGGGGTAACAATCCCGAGATTCAAACGCCAGCACTGGACAGGCTGGCGCGACAGGGCACCGCCTTTACCCGCGCCTATTGTCCCAATCCCACCTGTACGCCGACCCGCGGCAGCCTGATTACGGGCAAATACCCCTCGCAGCACGGCGCTTATTCATTAGGGACAAAATTGCCTGAAACCGAGCCAACGATAGGTGACCTGTTCAATGCGGCTGGCTACCGTACCGCGCTGGTTGGCAAGGCACACTTTCAACCCCTGCGGGGAACAGCCGAGTTTCCATCGCTGGAGTCTTATCCGACCTTGCAGGATTTGGATTTTTGGCAGGATTTCGACCAGACATTCTATGGCTTTGAGCATGTCGAACTCGCCCGCAATCATACTGACGAGGCACATGTCGGACAGCATTATGCGCTCTGGATGGAGGAGAAAGGCTTGAGCAACTGGCGTGATTATTACCTTCAGCCAACCGGTCATGTCGAATCACAGCGGCGCAAATGGCTCATTCCAGAGGAATATCACTACAACGCCTGGATTGCCGAACGCAGCAATGCGCTCATTTCGGAATGCCACGCCAAGGCACAGCCATTTTTCCTGTGGGCGAGCTTCTTCGACCCGCATCCCAAGTATCTGGTGCCCGAACCCTGGGATACGCTCTACGACCCGCAGGACATCACTGTGCCGACAGCCGTCCCCGGTGAGCATGACTCAAACCCGCCGCATCTGCAACTGACGCAGCAGGCACAGCCTGATTTCTCGCCCTGGCAAGAGCCGAACGGCAGCGGCTGCCATGGCTTCCACTCCCATTTGCATGACCGCGATGAACTGGCAAAAGACATCGCCTGTTATTACGGCATGGTCAGCTGTATGGACAAATACATCGGCAAAATCATCCAGCATCTTGATAATCTGGGCCTGGCGGACAGCACGCTGGTTGTTTTCACCAGCGATCATGGACATTACTTCGGACAGCATGGGCTGATTGCCAAGGGCGCCTTTCATTATGATGACGGGATTCGGGTGCCGATGATTGCCCGCCTGCCCGGCCGCATTCCAGCTGGCCACCGCAGCCACAGCCTGCAAAGCCTGGTCGATTATGCCCCTACCTTTCTGGCATACTGCGGGCTGGAAATCCCCCCAGCCATAACTGGCATCAGTCAGGAAAATATCTGGAATGGAGACGAATCGAATGCACGCGAGCATGTCATTGTGGAAAACCGCCACCAGCCGACAACACTGCACCTCAAAACTTATATCAATCGGCGCTACAAGCTGACCCTGTATTACAATCGAGACTACGGCGAGATTTTTGACCTTCGGAACGACCCTGATGAACTGGAGAACCTCTGGTCGGATGTCGCGCTGCGTGCCAGATTGACCGAGCAGTTCCTGCGGGCCGAAATGCTCAAGGAAGAGCCGCTGAACGCTGCCGCCCTGCGCCAGCCTCACAAATCGCCGGCGATGACCATCAAGAGTTATAATCATGGCCCATACCAGATACACTTTGACCCCACGCAGGGCCGCTATGAATTGTTTGATTTGTTTGCAGACCCGCAACGAGCGGACAATCGCTGGGATGATCCCGACTGCCATGCGGTGCGAGCGGACATGGTGCGGGCCTTGTTATTCGGTCGCTGGGGAATGGAACCGCTTTGGATGCCGCGCATCGCGGGTGCATGATTTGAGATGTAAGAACTTAGAATCAATTTTTTTACCCATTATCATAAAAAGGAGAGGAAACGATGTGGATGAAAAAGCAAAACATTTTTGGCATATTGGCTGTCTTATTGATGAGTATGCTGCTTGTGCTTCCTGTAAGCGGGCAGGACGATATGGTAGAGTTGACGCTCTCCATCGGCTCGCGCGGTTTTGGTGATGCGGCGCCCATACTCATCGAAGCCTGCGAGCAGGAAGTCGGCGGCATTAGCGTCGAGTGGGAGCGTATTTCTGATGTGCCCAACGAATCGCGCAGCATCTATGTGACCAACTTCACCGCCCGAAATTCAAAACCGGATATTATCGCTGTTGATGTCATCTGGCCCGGTGATTTTGCTGCCCGCGGCTGGATTTCTCCGCTTGAGGGTTACTTCACCGCAGACGAACTGGCTGAATACCTGCCAGGTTTCCTGGCAGCCGCACAGGTCGATGGCAGCACTTACGCCATTCCGCTTTACATTGACGGCATCCACCTTTTCTATCGGGCTGACCTGCTTGAAAAATACGGCTTTGAAACTCCCGCAACCTGGGAAGCGCTGATTATGCAGGCAGAAACCATCGTCGCCGGTGAAGCCAATCCCGATTTGGCTGGATTTGTCAGTATGTGGGCAAAGATTGAGGGACTGTTTATGAACTGGCTGGCATTCTTTCAAGGCGCCGGCGGAACTTTCTTTGATACCGATGGCAACCTGACCATTAACACCGCAGCGGGCATCCAATCGCTGGAAACGATGGTCGGTATGCTGGAATCTGGCATCGCCCCCGAAAGTGTGCTGACCTTCCGTCCCGATGACGCCCGCATTCTCTTCCAGCAAGAACGGGCTGTGTTCCTCATGGTTCAGGATTTCGTTCTGGCGCCGTTGACCGCGGATGATTCTCCCGTTGCCGCTGCGGTGCAATTCACACGGGTGCCCTATTTTGAAGGCCATGACGATGCCGATACAACGGTGATCGGTGGTTTCCTGCTCGCGGTTAATTCCAACTCGGAGCATGTCGAAACAGCAGCCGATTTCATCAAGTGTTTCACGAGTTATGAATCGCAGGTACAGGCGGGCTTGATTCAAGGCAAAGTGCCAACACGCCCGGCGGTTTATGAAGATGAGCGCGTGATAACGGACGCGCCTGGAGTCGCGGCATTGGGCGCTAATTTCGTTTATGCCTTTGCCCGCCCATCGGCACAAACCGGCACATCCTATCCGGAAATCTCTGAAATTATGCAGACCGAGATTTCAGCCGTTCTGCTCGGTGCGAAAACCCCCGCGCAGGCATTGGCAGATGCCGAAGCACAGATTCAGGCAATCATGCCCTGATGAACTTGCGGTATGGGGTGCATGCCCAGGGCGATGCGCCCCTGCCCTTGCCAAGCCTGTGATGAATCTGGGGGGCGCTTATGAAACATGCCAATCGCTCCGGCTTCTACTTTCTTGTGCCTGCCCTGCTCATCATCGCTTTTGTTTTGCTATTCCCAATCTTCC
Source organism: Aggregatilineales bacterium (assembly GCA_965214515.1). Taxonomy (GTDB): domain Bacteria; phylum Chloroflexota; class Anaerolineae; order Aggregatilineales; family Phototrophicaceae; genus UBA6055. The sequence goes on along the minus strand of OZ243955.1, from coordinate 132,065 downwards.
AGACCATTGTTTTGAGCTTTGGGCGCAACAGCACCAGCATCTTTATCGGTTATGAATTTGTCGGGCTGGCAAATTATCAGCGTTTGCTGAACACGCCCCGCTTCATTACCTCCCTGAACAACACCATCCTGTTCACAGCCGTGACCGTGCCGATTGAACTGGTGATTGGCATTGGATTGGCCTTGGTTCTCAATCGTAGCTTTCGGGGCAAGGGGCTTTTGCGAATGGCGGTGCTGTTCCCCTGGGCTCTGCCGACAGCGCTCAATGCACTCATCTGGCGCTGGATGTTCAATACGGAGTTTGGTCTGTTCAACTCGGCGCTGACGGATACCGGGCTAGCTGCCAGCCGCATCAACTGGCTGGGCGCCATCCCAACATCCATGTATGTCATGATGTTCGTTTCCATCTGGAAGACCAGTTCATTTATGGCTCTGTTGCTCTTGGCTGGTTTGCAAACCATACCCGATGACCTTTATGAAGCTGGCAGCGTCGATGGCACTAATCGCTGGACTGAATTCCGCTATGTGACACTGCCGCTGCTGCGGCCTGCCATGATGGTCGCGGTACTGCTGCGAACGATGGATGCCATGCGTGCTTTTGAATTGCCCTTCAATCTAACCGATGGCGGCCCCTTAACCTCCACCGAAACGCTTTCGCTCTATTCGTATCGCACTATCTTCCAGTATGTCAACTTTAATCTCGGTTCGAGCGCAATCATTATTCAATTTATCATTATTATGACCATCAGCATTTTTTATATCGCCATGCTGCGGAGAGGCGAGACATGAGCGCCCTCAACCAGCAGCAAAAGGCGCATGTCAGTCGGAAAAATCCGGCATCATGGGGATTCTATATCATCGCCGCCATAACAGTTATTGTTTCATTTTTCCCGACAGTCTGGTTATTTCTCACTTCCATTAAGACCAAAGCGGCCATCTATGCCTGGCCAGTCGAGTACCTGCCGAACCCGGTAACACTGGAAAATTATCTGAATATCCTGAACGAAACACCCGAACTGCTGCGCTATATTCTGAACAGCTTCATTGTGGCAGCGACCACAACCTTCGTCATTTTAGCCTGTGGCGGCCTGGCAGCCTACTCGCTGGGGCGGCTGACCTGGCGCGGACGCGGCTTCATCCTCGTCCTGATTCTGGCGGTGTCGATGTTTCCACCGCTGGCGCTGCTGCCCTCGCTTTTCAATATGTTTCTGGATTTGGGATTGATTAACAGCTATCCGGGTCTGGTCATCGGACACACCGGTCTTTATATCCCGATTGCGATTTGGATTCTGTCGAATTTCTTCAAAACCGTACCTTCAGAAATCGAAGATGCGGCGCGGGTGGATGGTGCGTCGAGCCTGCGCATCTTCTGGAGCATCATCCTGCCGCTGTCCGTTCCAGGGCTTATCTCAACCGGACTCATCGTCTTTATCTTCTCGTGGAATGAATTTCCGCTCTCACTGGTTCTAATGAGCGACAATACCATGCGCACCGCACCTGTTGGCATTTCATTGTTTCCTGGCGAATTCTCGTTTCCCTGGGAAATCATTACCGCCGCAACCATGCTGACGATTTTGCCAATCCTGATTATCTCGGGCATATTCCAAGACCGCCTCATCGGCGGCTTAACCGCTGGCTCCGGCAAATGAGGCGGCCTTAATCAGCCCCGGCGGATGACAATATAAGCGATAACCAGAGAAATGAGGGTGGCGACTTCGATGGGCAAGATATGCTCCATAAATCGCAGCCAAAAGAGGTGTAACCCAATCAGAATCACCACGCCGATGAAGCCACGGTCAAAAAGGTTGGTGTAAAAGGGGATAAATCCATCGAACTCTTTTGGGGATGGGTCTTCTTTCACCGCTTCATTCCTTTACTGCGCCAAAGGTAAGCCCCATGACGATGTAACGCTGGGCAAAAATAACAATAATGGCTGACGGAATCAGGGTAATCATCGCCAGAGCCGCCATCTCGCCCCAGTTTGTGCCAGTGACAGTTACGAACTCTGCCAGGCCAGTTGTAATGGTACGCGCCTCAACACTGGTCAGGTTGGCGGCAAACAGGTATTCATTCCAGGCGAAAATCCAACTCAAGATGCCGGTAACAGCCAGCCCCGGCGCCGACAGGGGGATAATGACATGCCGCAGCACCCCCCAAACCCCGGCACCATCAATCATCGCCGCATCATCCAACTCAATCGGAATGCCATCCACCACCCCCTTGAGCAGCCAAATCGCAAAGGGCAAATTGAACACGCAGTAGAGCAGGATAAGCCCAATCTGTGTATCAAACAGCGTCCAGCCCCCCACGCGAAAGGTTTGGGTGAACATGATAAACAGGGGCAATAAAAAGGCAGCCGGCGGTGCCATCCGATTGGTGATTAACCAGAAGAAGATATTGTCTTTCCCCACCAGTTTATAGCGCGAAAGCGAGTAAGTCGCCAACAGGGCAAGCACCATCACCAACACCGCATTGCTGGTCGAAACCACCAGCGAATTGACCATGTACTTCTGAAAGGTGCTATCCGTAACCACATTGGTATAATTGGCGGTGAAAAATTTGGCGATGCCAAACGACGGGCGGCTGAATAATTCCACTCGGCTGCGCCACGATACAACAAACATCCACCAAATCGGCAATAAGGTGGTCAGGGTCATCAATATCCAAACGCCATAAGTCAGGATATACTGCGACAATCGCTGCCTGAAAGAGACGGTCATTCGATGTCTCCTTTGCGACGACCCGAAATGCCAATGAACAGCAGCCAGCAAAGCACGATGGTCAGATACAGGGTGATGATTGAGATGGAAGAGCCATAACCGTAATCCGTGCGCGGGAAGACAACCCGCCAGATATAAATGCCCGTGAAGCGCGTTCCCGGGCCGCCACCCGCCAGCATCCAGACTTCATCCACAGTCCGAATCGCATCCATGATGCGGATGAAGACCGTCGTCAGCAAAATCGGGCGCAGATAAGGCAGGGTAACATACCAGAAAACCTGAAGCCGATTGGCGCCATCGACTTTAGCCTGCTCGACCGGTTCTTTGGGTATGGCCGACAAGCCAGCCAGCATGGTTAGGGTGACAAAGGGCGTCCAATGCCAGACATCCATAATAATCGAGGTCAGCAAAGCCTGGTCGGGGAAAGAACCAATCTGGTATTTGATGTCAAACCAGCGGTCAAGATAAAAGGGCGCCGGACCCAAGCCCGGTATCACCAGCAAGCGCCAAATCGCCCCGACCGCAATCGGCGCAACCATAAGCGGAAAAGTATGGATAATCCGAAAAAGGGACTTGCCGGGGAAATCCCGCGTCAGCATCTGTGCCAGCAGAAAACCGAGAATGAGCTCGGTCAGGATGGCAAAGGTGGCAAATTTTAAGGTCAAGCTGATGGAGTTCAGGAAATCCCCATCAAAAACCAGCCGCCGATAATTATCGAGACCGTTGAACCTTAATCCATCTTCCGCCGCGAAGATATTCCATTCATTAAAGCCAACAAACAGTACATATAAAAAGGGAATAAAGCCAAAGATGAATAAGATGATTAAGGTCGGGCTGAGCAGCAGCCAACCCGTTCTGGGATTTCGCATAGGAGTCCTTATGACTGCAAAAAACAGGGTGACACATGGCGTCACCCTGTCTGATGTTCAAGGGATATGACTACATGCCATAACCCAAACGTGTGAGTTCTTCATCAACGGCAACAGCTGCTTGCGACAGCGCATCGGCTGGCGTTAGCTCGCCCAAGATAGCGCGTTGGATGAAAGGATCGATGATTTCACGCACTTGTGCATGGAAGGGGAAGGGAGGTGCGCCAGCAAAGAGCGGGCCCTGTTCTTCCAGGAGCGTGTAATAGCCATCGACCTTCATATCCTGTTCGGCAATCAGGGGGTCATCAAAGGTGGCGGTATGGACAATCCGTGCGCCGACAGCCGCCCATTCCGGCTGGACCGAAGGCTGACCGATGAATTGCAGCCAAAGGAAAGCTGCTTCCTTGTTGTTGGAAGAATGCGGTACGCCGAAGGCGCCGCCATCATAATAACCGATGTAGCCTTCGCCCATCTCGGCAGCTTCAATCACGCCAGGCGCGGTGGGCGGCAGCATCACGCCGACATTGCCGACAACATTGGAGCGCGTCTCATCCGTGGCAATCCAGGCAGCATTTTCGCCATAGACCCAGCCTTGCGCAGCACGACCGGCAGCAAAGGTAGCGGCAACCTCGTCCCAGGTGCTTGAGGTGGATTCGGGCGGTGCAAAAGGCAGCATACTCAGCCAGAATGTCAGCGCCTCGACAGCCACATCACCATCCAGGGCGCCGCCATTGGCAGTTTGCGCCGAGCCAGTTTCCAGGTTAATGCCCCAATTATAAAGCCCGAAAGAAGGTGCAATCGTCTCCAGAAATTCATAGGTCGATGCCGGATGCCCGGTCGTCCCTTGAACCGTCGTTCCCCACAAGTCCATATCCATAGACTCGCCATAGGCAGCGAAGAATTCGGCATTGTCACGATATTGGTCAAAGGTTGTCGCCGGCGCCAGCGCATAGCCATACTGTTCTTCAAAGGCAGCCTGAATGTCGGCGTCGCCAAACAGGTCTTGGCGATACAGATAAACCTTCACGAATGCCTCCATCGGCACCCCGTACAGATTCTCCAGCGCGGCATCCTTGAAGTAATCGACAAAGCTGGTGAAATCATCGGCATTGAATTCGCTGTATGCCAAATCCGAGTTGTCAGCAGCGAATTGGGTCAGGTTGACCAGATAATCCTGTGCCAGATACGAGTAGATAATGTCCTGTTCGATATAAACAAAGTCATAAATGCCCGTATTGGCTTCCATGTCGTTGATTGCCTTGGAATACATCTGATCCCAGGCGGTGGTCTCAAATTCGACATTGATGCCCGTGAGTTCGGTGAACTGTGCTGCCAAAACATCCTTGACATAGTTGGACGGGGGCGTGCTTTCGGATATGCCGCGGATGGTGGCGCCTTGATAGGGGGCGGCCGCTTCTGCCCACCACATATCGTCTGCCGACACCAGGGACATATTGGCGAGCAACGCAAAAACGACCAGTAAAATTGCGATAAAGAGCTTTTTCATCACTATTCTCCATGGGTTAAATTGATGTATGAACAAGCGAACTGACAGAAATTTTTCGTATATGACCTCCCCTTGGTTTAAGTGTTGATAAATCAGCACATAAAGCAACAACTGTATTATAACGCAAACCTGAAAACATTCACACCCAAAGAGCAAGCCCTCACCAGGAAACCTTCGCAATCGCATCGCCCACGGTGTTGATGATGATGTCCACCTCATCTGCCGTGATGCACAGCGGCGGCGAAAAGGCAATCGTGCCGCCAAGGGGGCGCATCCGCAGGCCCAGGCCCATAGCCAGCTCACAAATTTCAGCCGCTCGACTGGCATCGGCTTCACGGCTCTCCTTGCTGTGAACGACATCTATGCCAGCCACCAAACCCAAACCACGTGCATTGTCGATATTCGGGAATTCAGCCACGAGGCCCTCCAGGCCCGCCAGCAGACGTTTGCCCATCGTTTGGCTGTTGGCGATGAGATTGTCGCGCTCGATAATGTTGATGTTGGCAATGCCAACCGCACAGGCAGCCGCATGACCGGAATAAGTGTAGCCGTGCATCCAGGATTGTTCAGCGGGGGCAGCGAGAATCACATCGCGGATGGCATCGGTCACCTGCATGCCGCCGAGCGGCAGATAGCCACTGGTCACCCCTTTGGCGAATTGCATAATATCCGGCTGGATGCCGAAGTGGTCGCTGCCGAACCATTTTCCAGTGCGCCCAAAACCACAAATGACTTCATCAACAATCAGCAAGACCTCGTACTCTTTGCAGATTTCTTGCACACGCTCAAAATAACCCTCATCTGGCACGACCACGCCGCCAGCGCCCTGAATCGGCTCGACGATGAATGCCGCCACCGTATCGGGCCCCTCGCGGATGATGGTTTCTTCCAATGCCCGCGCCGCTGCCTGCGCCACCGATTCACCCTCGCGGATGTCACCAGAGTAACGATAGGCATTGGGATTCGGGATATGGATGAAACCATCGACTAGCGGCCCGAACATCGTTTGGTATTGGCTGATGCCAGTCGCGCTCATCGCCGCCAGCGTGGTACCATGATAGGCAAACAAACGGGAGATGATTTTGGTTTTGCCCGTTTTGCCAAGCTGCCGCCAGTAAAAGCGCGCGGTCTTGAAGGAGGTATCGCTGGCTTCAGAACCGCCCGAAGTAAAATAGGTGAAGTTCATATTGGGGCGGAAGAACCCCGCCAGCTTGTCCGCCAGCATCGCCGCCGGCGGATTGCTCATGCCAGCGAAGCCCGAAGTGTAGGACAAGTCAAGCATCTGGTCATAAGCAGCCTTGGGCAGTTCGGCGCTGCCATAGCCGATATTCACATTCCACAAGCCCGCCATGCCGTCGAGGATTTTCCTGCCATCGGTCGTATGCAGCCAGACCCCGTCCGCCCTGCTAACCATGGACGGCTTGTCGGCACGTGAGGGATGGTGCAGCGGATGCAGCTGTCGCCTGTTTTGTTCAATCAATGTGGCATGATTATAGTTATTCATCATTCCGCAACTTTTCTGATAACTGGATTTTGGCTTACAGGATAATGGATTTTGATTGGAATTGCGACTGCTTATTTATCGTGATTTGAGGGCATCTTTGATAAACCGCGGCAAGACTCGCGCGATAAGCCCTTTGAGCCTGCGCCTGAAAATCCTGAACCACTCTGATGGCTTGTCCGCCAGCATGACCAGAAAGCGCCCGATTTTGTAGCGGACGGAATTGAGCAGCGCCTCAATGTCCTCTGTCTGGCGAATCTCAAAATCGGAATCCTTAGCGGTAATGTCCCGCCACATCCGCAGCGCTTCGGGCGGATGAGAACCCGTATAGCGATACAGGCAGCCCGGATACTCGTCAACATTATGAAGATGATAGGGCCGCTTCAGCGACAAGTACGCCTGATTTGCCCACTCAAGGGCGTCCTGACCTTTTACCCAGTCGGCATGGCTGTAATAATCGCATTTTTCCCTGACCTGTTTGGGCAGCAAGAGCGAATAGTGATACATACGGATGCCGGCTTTCTCCAGCGCCTCCGCCCGCAGCCAATGTCCCTCGCGCAGGTTCTGTCCCGCCTGGTTGGTTACGGTTGGCGGGCGGTGTGTGACATAAGTATAGCCCTGGCCCCACTTGAACAAGCGGTGATAGACAGCCGCGCCGCGCCGTAAATACCAGCTATCAACGACGTATTGCGGTGCGCCCCAAAAGGTCATGGTCTTGAAGGATACCGCCGTGATGGACGGCTGCTCTTTCAGCATTTGGATGACGGCTTGCATATCCGCAGGCTGATAAAATTCATCGACATCAACCTGCCAGAGATAATCGCCGCTCGCCCGCTCGGCATAGGCTTGCGACATCTCATCCTTTTCCGCCCAGAAACCATCCCGCGTTACGATAACCAGCTTGTCCTCCAGGTCGGCTTCTGCCTTGAACTGATGCAGGGTTTGCAAGGTGGTGTCCCGGGAATGTCCCGTGGCGGTGGCGATATTTTTCGCGCCAGGCGCCGCGCCTTCGACGACGATAATCTCGTGAGCATAGGGGTAAAGCGCCTGCAAGGTATAGCGAATAAAGGGTTCGCCATTGAGGACGATGATGCCGAAGGTGATTCGCGGAAAATCGCTCATAGGAGCTTCCCTGGTCAGCCAAGCGACTGATAAAGCCGAATATATTGCTCGGCGATGTGGCCTATGTGATAGCGGTCAAGGGTCTGCTGATGGATGGTCTGTGGCGGCAGAGAACTCGCCAAGACCCATTGGATGCCCTTTGCCAAATCCGCCCTGTCTTTGAATCGAGCCAGATAGCCATTGTGCTGATGCTGGATAAGTTCAGGGTTGCCGCCATTATTAAAGGCGACACAGGGTGTGCCGCAAGCCAGTGATTCCATCAGGGTGTTGGGCAGGTTTTCTTGCAAAGCTGGCAGCACCAGCACATCGCAAGCGGAATAAAGCAGAGTCATGCTCACGCTGTCGCCCAAATATCCGACCTGATGCAGCGGCAAATGAAGTTCCAGCGCTTCCGCCTGCGCGGCTCCAAAAACAACCAATTCCATATCCGACTTTTCTGGCAAGAGGCGCAGGGCGTCCCGCAGATAAGCAAAGCCTTTGCGCGGATCCTTCGTCCCCCCGACAGCGCCAAACAAGACCAATTTCTTGTCCAGCGGCAGGTTGAATGCCTGCCTGGCGCTGCCTTTGTCCAGCGGCTTGAATTGCCTGGCGTCGATGCCGTTAGGGATGACTTCAATCCTTCTGTTTTTCAGCACGCGGCTTTGGCGGGCGCAACCCGCCAGCCATTGACTGGGACAGACAATCGTCATCGGGATGTCCGCCCAGGCTCGCCCCTTTTGCCTGAGGATGCGAGCGCTGATATCATCGACAGCAGGATGGCGCAGCTGCGGACAGCTGCCGCAGCTTTCGCGGTAATTCAGGCAGTCGTCAGCAGAATGACAGCCACCCGTAAAAGCCCACATATCATGCAGAGTCCAGACAATCGGCGCTTTGATTTTGGCAAATTGCGGAATCGGCAAATAATTGTCGCCCACCCAATGCAGATGAACCACATCTGCCTCGAAGGCATTGACAGCTTTGGCAATCGGATAGCCGAAGCGATTCAGACTCCAATAACCGCTGCCCGGCTGCCGTGGATGCCGTCCAAGCTGAACTCGGTGGCGCCGCTCAGCCAGACGGCGCTGCATACGTCTATAGCGATGAAGACCCGATGACAGCCTATGCACGCTGGAATCGGCGGTAACTTTCCGCATCACCAGCATCTCCGCCTCCATGCCCGCGCCCAGCAAACCTTGATGCAGCCGATAGGCAGCGATGGCGGCGCCGCCGATATGGTCTGTCGCCGAAACTGTTAAAATTTTCATATACGCCGCCATTTGCCCAATACTCAAGGGGATTATACACCACACAAAGCGGATAAGCCTTTAGTTTGTCTCGGCGGCAGCCTATACTTGTCATGGTATTTTAGCGGAGGATGCCAATGTCCACAGTACCGCAATCCAGCATCAAAGCCTGGTATCAGGCGCTTCGTCCGCGGGTCTTTACCGCCACTTATGTGCCCATGGGGCTGGCGGGCATTATCGCGGCGGACGATGCCGTCTTTGATGCCCTGCCATTCCTGCTGGCGCTCATCGGGACGCTGCTCTTGCAAAGCGCTGCCAACCTGATTAACGAATATGCCGATTATCGCCGCGGGGCGGACGCGCTCAAGCAAGCCGGACAAGGCATGACCATCAAACGAAAAATCCTCAAGCCGCAAAGTGTCCGCAATGGCGCTGTCTTGACCACCGTCGCTGGCTGTCTGATTGGTTTGTTCTTATGGTCGCAAAGCGGTCATCTGCTGTGGCTTATCGGCATTGGCGGCGTGCTAGTTGTGATTGGCTATACAGCAGGCCCCTTCCCTCTGGCATACCATGGACTGGGAGAAATCGCCGTCGCTGTTTTTATGGGGCCGGCGATTGTGGTCGGGGCCTATTATGTGATGTTCCCAGCCGTCACGAACGCACGCATCGCTGAATTATGTTTGATTTCGCTGCCAATTGCCTTCATGGTCGCCGCGATTTTGCAAGCGAATAACATCCGCGATATGGATGCCGACCGGGCGGTCAGCAAGCGAACGCTGGCGGTCATCTTCGGCATTGGCTTTGCCCGCGCCGAGTATATGTTTCTTGTGCTTGGGACCTATGTCGCGCAAGTGATTTTGATAGTGTCGGGCCTCATCCCCCCCACGACCCTGCTGAGCTTTATCACCCTGCCCGAGGCGCTGCGTCTGATTCGGATATTCAACACCAGTCGGGCTGTGCCGCTGATGCACCAGGCACAAGGCCGCACTGCTAAACTGCACGGCCAGCTTGGTTTGCTGATGGTGGTCGGCTGGTCATTGTCAATCATAGCCGGCGCGTCATAACACAGTCAACCATCGAACTACCAATGCCAGATTTGATCCCAAGCAGTCATCCAGTTATGGGCGCGGCTGTAGACTTTTTGCAGGGCATCATCGCACTCGACGCCCTGCCGTCCTCTAAAATCGTCCATCTTTTCCACCTTATCGACTTCAATAGTGATGGTCGCGGGCGAACTGGGGATATAAGGCTGGACGGCCTTCAGGTTTTGCAAAGCCTGCCAGGCGCCCTCTTCTATCATCTGTCGGGCGCGGCGCGGTGGTATCTGTCTGGCGGAATAGCGCGTCAGCCCTCTCTTCACCGCCACACAGGTCAGCCCATCTCCCAGCAGAGCCCTTGATTCGCGGCAAACTGCCTCATCACCCGTGACCAGCAAAATCGGACAATGATAATGCCCGCACAGCGCCGCATTAACCCCGACTTCGCCAACCAAGTCATCATTAAACCACAGATTATGCCACTTGACCGTGGAGATGGTATGGCACAAGACCCCATCGGCGGTATTGTTGCGGGCGTGCATGCCGACCAGAAGGCAGGCATCCGCACCCTCTTCCAGCAATTCTGTATAACGCGACCAGGGATGGTGCGCTACCCAAGTGCAATCCGAATCAAGCTGCTCCGGAATCAGCGAGTTAAAACTCCAATCGCCGCCGGCGCCATGACAATCAACCACCACAATCTCGCTGGCGCCTGCCCGCCTGGCGCCACGCACGGCCGCATTGATTTCGGCAGTATAAAGCCGGCGACCTTCCTCGTACATGGACGCGCCCCCGGTGACTTGATCCCAGGTCACAATCCCGCTAACGCCTTCCATATCGCACATAATCAGAATTTTCATCGCTTTGCCTCCTGTAATTCTTCCATCCTGCCAGCTATCCAAGCGCCTGCGTGAGACGGTCAAGCGCATCTTGCGCCCTATCCAGACACATCCAGCCATCGACAATCGCGGGCGCCAGCGCCAAATCAGCATCCGTTTTCAAGAAAAAACTGCACTCATTGGCGCAGTCCACTTCAGCACGCCCGGAAAATATCGCCGCATGGAGACAGCCCAGCAAAGAACTCGCCTGCGAGCCGACCATGACACCTTTCCCGTACTCCGCACACAAGGCCAGCATCCGCAGCGATTGGGAAAAACCCGTTCGCGCTGTTTTGATATTGAGAATATCAAAAGTGTCCAACTCGATTTCACGCTCAAGCTCATCACAGGTCAAAGCGGAGTCATCGGCAATAATGGGCATCTTGCTCTGCTGCCGAAGTCGCTGACGGGCAAGGATGCGCTGAACAGGCAGCGCCTCCTCGCAATGAATCACACCCAGCCCCAGCAGACGATTTAATGCCGCCGCCGCATTTTCATCCTCAAGCGTCTGATTGGCATCCACATAAAACCGCGCCAGCCGAAATTGTTCCCCAAGCTGTCGAATCGTATCGATTTCCTGCGGGATGTCCCGGCCAATTTTCACTTTGAAGACCCGAATGCCAGCCGCATAGGCCCCTTCGACATCGGCCATGACCTCCGCCGGCGACCCCGCGCTCACAATATAACTGAGGCGGATTCGCCGCCGCGCCACCCCCAGATAGTCGCCTAGTGTCATGCCTTGATGCTTCGAGACCGCTTGATGCAGTGCCATATCGAGCGCTCCCTTAGCGGTATGATTATTCTTGACAAGCTCCATCCGAGCCGATAATCCCTGCGCCGCCGCCAGCGAATCGACAGACTGCCCCAGCAGCAGCGGCGCCAAATGCCCCTCGACAATCCCGATAACCGATGTCGGCGTCTCGCCATAAATCATCGGACGCGGCGTCGCTTCGGCAATACCAACCGTGCCATCCGACAACTCAACCCGAATCAGCACATGCTCCAGCTGCCGCAGTTCATGCGCCCATCCCCATTTCAGCGGGCCTTTCAAGGGGACCCTGTAAGGGCGGCTGGTGATGCTTCTAATTCTTGGCATCCGTCGTTTCCTTCATAATGGCGCAGACCGCATCCGCGACTTGCTGCGGGCTGCAATCGTCAACCTCAACGCGATGATAGTTTTGATATTGTGCGCCGGCGGCAAACGGATGCAAACCATAGTTGGCGGCCTCGGCGCGGACAATCGCCAATGCCTTGGGCGATGCCAGCCCCGATTTTAGCAGCCCAGCCGCTTCCGCCTGAAGCTCAAACGGCAAAAATGACAAATCTGCGTCTCCGTCAGCGCGGTCAAAGCGATGATTCCGTGCACTCAAACGTTTCAAACGGGTCAGCGGATGGATTGCCAGTTCCACAATCTGCCATAGCGGGAAACAGTGCAAGGCATAGCGAATCTCGTTCTCGCCCCGAATCCCCTCGGATAAAATAGGGACCTGAACGCTGTCCGCCAGGTTCAGCCAGGAAAATGCCTTTGCCATTCCACCGCTCACCTGCGCGGCAAAGCTGCGGGTATAACGAAAGCGCTGAACGCGGTCTTTCACCGGTCGAATCGCTTCGCCCGACATGGCCTGCGCCATCGGAATCGCAATCCAGTCCGCAACTTCGCGCCGCGACGGTATCAGGCTTTCCGTCTCCCGCAGCAGCTTCAGTGTGGTCGTTTTCCCCGTGCCTGTTAATGCCACCAGCATCAAAAGCGGATGGCTCGCCAGTGAATGATGCTCATGCGAATGCTCAAGGCTCACCTGCGGGTACAAGTCTGCCAGGGGGATGTTCAACTGTGGAACGACCTGCTCCAGATAGAAATGACGCCCCGCCATAACAGCCCTTTCTCGATATGCCCATCATACCAAGCCGCCGCACAAATCCAAAACGGCCAAATGCCCCAAGCCGCGATATTGTCCATTCCCCCTGATTTTATTGTAGAATAACTGTACATTCACCGAAAACTGCCGAGGGAAGCATGTCAGACAATCCAAATGCGGAAATCATTGCCATCGGAACGGAAATTTTACTGGGCGAGATTACAGATACCAATTCGGTATTTATGGCGCGTCAGCTGCGGGACATCGGCGTCAATGTCTTCTTTATGACCACTGTGGGCGATAACCTGGGACGGATTGCGAATGCCATTGGCTCGGCTTTGGAGCGAGCCGAAATCGTTATCACCTGTGGCGGCTTGGGCCCGACAGTCGATGATATGACGCGGCAAGCGGTGGCCAACGCCACGCATCGCCAGCTTGAGTTTCATCAGTCGCTTTATGATGCCATTGCCGAGCGTTTTCGCGGCTTTGGCGTCGATATGACCAGCAACAACCGCCAGCAGGCTTTCTTGCCCCAAGCCGCCACCGTCATCGAAAACCCCGTGGGGACAGCGCCCGGCTTCATTGTCGAGACGGAACGCGGCATTGTCATCAGTCTGCCCGGCGTCCCCCGCGAAATGAAATATCTGTTCTCGTCCTCGGTCGTTCCCTATCTGCTGCGGCAGTACGATTTGGGCATCATCGTCGCCAGAACATTGAGAACCGCCGGCATAGGCGAAAGCTCGCTGGACGACAAAATCGGCACGGCGATACTAAGCGGCGGCAATCCGACCGTCGGTCTGGCGGCACATCATGGCAGCGTCGATGTGCGCATCACCGCCAAAGCGGATACCAAAGCTAGGGCGCTTCGGCTGCTGGACGAGATGCAGACAAAGCTGGAGGCGAAAATCGGTGAACACATTTTCGGGATTGATGATGCCACCCTGGAAGATGTTGTTTTTGAACTGCTGCAAAAGCATAACCTGACCATTCATGTCACCGAAGCTGGCCTGCCTGGCGTCATTACCAACAGCTGGAATGGTGAAGCCGCTTATGTGCAATCGGATTCATACGACCATCCCAATGAAGTTTATGAACGTTATGCCATCGATTCCTCCGCAGTCCCCCTGAAGGACTTTGCCATTGACATCGCGCAGCACATCCGAACCCAGCAGAATGTGGATGCCAGCATTCTGGTGCTCAGTTATCCTGATTTGGATGAAAATGCCGATGTCAAACAGGGAAGCGCGGTGGCGGTATCCACAGCGCAAGACACGCGCTATCGGGCTTACGGCTTCGGAACAAAATCAAATCTGGCGCGGGATTGGCTGGCACGCTGGGGACTGGCCTGCCTCTGGCGCTTGCTAAGGGAAGAGCACAGTCAAATGGCCTAAGGCTGGCATATATCAGTCATCCAAAGCCAGCAGCGCCATAAAAGCCTCTTGCGGCACTTCAACCGACCCAATCATCTTCATCCGTTTCTTCCCCTTTTTCTGCTTTTCAAGCAGCTTCTTCTTCCGCGTGACATCACCGCCATAACACTTCGCCAGAACATCCTTGCGCAGCGCCTTGACATTCGCCCGCGAAATGACGCGCTTGCCGATGGCCGCCTGAACGGGAACAGTGAACATCTGGCGCGGGATAAGCGCCTTGAGCTTGGTCACCAGACGCTGCCCGCGATGATAGGCATCGTCCCGATGGCATATCATGGCCAAGGCATCCACAGGCTCATTGTTGACCAGAACTTCCACCTTAACCAAATCACCGCGGCGATACGTCATAAACTGGTAATCCAGGCTGGCATAACCCTGGGTCACGCTTTTCAGCCTGTCATAGAAATCAACGATAATCTCGGACAGAGGAATCTCAAAATGCAGGATAATCCGCGTAGCATCAAGATATTCGGTAGTCACATAGATGCCACGCTTTTTGATGACCAGTTCCATGACCGCGCCAATATACGATTGTGGCATATAAATCTGGATTTTCATCCAGGGCTCATGTATCTCCTCAATCAGGCTTTCGTCCGGCAGCAGCGCCGGGCTGTCAATCAGCATGACCTCAAGATTCTTTTGTATAATCCGATACTCCACACTGGGCGCGGTTGCCAGAATATCAAGGTCATATTCCCGCTCCAGCCTTTCCTGAATAATCTCCATGTGGAACAAACCAAGAAACCCGACCCGAAAACCAAAGTTCAGCGCTTGAGATGTTTCTGGCTGATAAACCAAGGAGGCGTCATTAAGCTGCAATTTATCAAAGGCATCCCGCAAATCAGCATATTCATCGTTATGGGTCGGGTAGATGCCGGCATAAACCATCGGCTTGACCTTCTCATAACCGGGCAGGGGTTTTTGAGTTCCCTTGTTCGCCAGTGTCACCGTGTCGCCTACCCGACACTCCTGAACAGTCTTCAGCCCGGTAGCGATATACCCGACCTCGCCAGCGCCTAACTCGGCAACTGTCCGCATCACCGGGTCAAAGACGCCAATTTCAACCGCTTCAAACCGCGCACCCGTTGCGAATAACTTCAGCAAAGCCCGCTTGCTGACAGTGCCATCGGTCACGCGAACATAAGCGATGACACCCTTATAGGCATCATAATGCGAATCAAACACCAGCGCACGAAATGCCTCGCCAGCCTCCGTGGCCGGCGGCGGCACCTCACTGATGACCCGCTCCAAAACATCCACAACCCCGATGCCATTCTTGGCGGAAATCCGCGGCATTTCATGGCTTGGCGTTCCCAGTAAATCCTCAACCTCCCTGGCAACATCATCGGGCTGCGCTGCCGGCAGGTCAATCTTGTTGATGACCGGGATAATTTCGAGGTCTTGTTCCAGCGCCAGATAAACATTAGAAAGCGTCTGCGCTTCGATGCCCTGGCTGGCATCCACCACCAGAACCGCGCCTTCACAGGCTTGCAGCGCTCGGCTCACTTCATAGGTAAAATCAACATGACCGGGCGTATCAATCAGGTTCAGGGTGTATTCCTTGCCATCCGCCGCCTCGTAGACCATGCGCACGGCGGAGGCCTTGATGGTGACGCCGCGCTCGCGTTCCAGCGCCATGCTGTCAAGCAGCTGTTCCTGCATATCGCGCACACTCACCGTTTGGGTCAGTTCCATCAGGCGGTCGGCCAAGGTGCTTTTTCCATGATCCACATGGGCGATAATGCAGAAGTTGCGGATGTTCTCAATTTTCATCGCAGGTCGGTCTCCGGGAAGGTTCAGCGCTATTATGCGCCATGAAGAGACGAAGGTACAGGGGAAGCTATCTGTTCTCGGCAATTAATGCCGCAATTTTCTCATCATCAAAGGATGCAGAATCGACTTGATAGCCCATGGTCAGCCACATCAGATATTCCACATTTCCCTTTTGACCCCTGACAGGCGAGGCAATCATATCCGCCACATCGAATCCAATCGATTCGGCAAATTGTGATATGTCGGTCAGCACCCGTCCATGCACGGCGCGGTCCCTGACGATGCCGCCTTTGCCTACATCGGATTTCCCGGCCTCAAATTGAGGCTTGACCAAAGCAACGACATCCGCCTGCTCCGACAGCCACTCCCTGACAGCAGGCAGAATCAGGCGCAGGGAAATAAAGGACACATCGATAACCGCGAGAGCCACCCTTTCGCTCAAGGCCTTCAAATAGCGTGCATTCGTGTTTTCCAACAGGACAACGCGCTCATCCACTCGCAAGCGGTAATCCATAATGCCCGTTCCGACATCAATCGCATGGACTCGCGCTGCCCCGTTTTGCAGCAGGCAATCCGTAAATCCACCTGTGCTTGCGCCCACATCGGCACAGACCTTGCCCTTGGGGTTCATATCAAACGCCGCCAGCGCAGCTTCCAGCTTCAGCCCGCCGCGCCCAACATAACGCGGCTTTTCCTTGAGCCTGATTTTTACATCAGGCTGTACCTGCGTGCCAGGTTTGTCAATCAGCCGCCCATTGACAAACACTTCAGCCGCCATAATCATGGCGGCGGCTTTGCTGCGGCTTGCCACAAGCCGCCTTTTCAGCAGTAGCACATCCAGCCGTACCTTGCTCGACATCCGCTCACCCCCGCACAAGTTCAATCCGAATATCAACAATGCGCTCATCGGCGCTGAATTCGATGCCATCTGCCGCCAGTGGAATGTATCCCTCCGCTTCGATAATGATACTGTAAGGGGTATCAAATGACAGCGGTTGGCCAAATTGAAAATCACCATTGCGGTCTGTCGTCGCCAGCGCCGAGATTTGTTCCTGATGCCATTCAAAATCGCTGACGGCATAATCCTCGCCCACCAGAATAATCGTAACGCTTGGGATGCCTGACTGCGTGGCGGCATCCAGCACCTGCCCACCGAAAATCGTCCCCTCGATTTCGGCAAAGCGGTCAATCGGCAGCTGCCCAATTCCCACTGTGGCGACAATTTCCAAAACCTGTAAATTGTTGACCAGCAGCTGCAATTTGTAGCTGCCATCTGGCGGATTGCCAATCGATATCAGAAAGTTCGTTCCGGTTTCGACGGTCACCCAGGGATAAGTCGCTTCAAAGAATGGCTGCTCATCAACCAGCCAGCGAACCGTCCAAGGTGTCCCTGGCGCAATCTGCTGCCAGTCAAACCAGGCGAACAGGGTCGGGATAGAATCTGGGAAGGTGGCTGTTGTCGATGCGCCTGGGGCATCCACGGCTGTCGGCGCAGAACTGTAACGCGCTCTCGTGAAAATCGCGGGCAAGGGACCCTCTGGACTGCCGGCGACAGTGAAGTCCGATGTGGCGGACAGGGCGCCCTGCACATAAAGCTCCAGACGATAAGAACCCGGCAGCAGCCCATCACGAGGTCGAAGATTCACGACGTTGGAGCCATGTTCCCCAAACGACCAAAGCTCCTCCGACCGCGCCACTTCACCCTGATTAAAGTACCAGATAACCGTCCACGAAATGCCATTCTCCATATTGGCATAGACAAACCGCGCCGATGCGATGCTGCCGACAGGCAGAATAGTGCCATTCCCCAGCAGATTGCCCTGCAAATCGAGCAATCCAAAAACGATATTGCTGAACGCTGGCGACCTGTCCGCGCCCCCGCCGATAACAATCTGCTGGCTTCCTTCGGCAAGCCCATTCACCAGCAGCGTAAATTCATAAGTGCCATTTGGCCAAGGCTGGTCGCGGCTGCCGATATACCAAAGCCCGCGCTCCCCCCCACTCCAGCGCACCGGCGGCAAACTGAAGGTGGCATCTGGAATCCCGTCTCGCATGACTCGCAGTTCATAGACCATCTCCGGGCTCATGTTAGCATAATCAAAAAACAGATAGAGGCTGTTGGTGTTGGCTGGCATGGAGCCAACTACAGTCGAAGGCAGACCCTTGATGACCGAGGGCGAAAAAAACAAGCGGGAAAATGCTGGCGGGTCAATCGGGTCGGGGCCCTTCTCAGGGACAGTCATCATATCGACCTCAAGGTCAAGGGCGGCGGCGCGTATCAGGCTTTGTGCCAGTCGGATGGGGCGGATGGTACTGATGAAATCGCCCGTGGGAACGCAGTTGTCATGGCTGTTGATGACCCCGTCCTGATTGGTGTCTTCGATGAAACGGCAGTTGGAATCCGCGCCAAATATGCCGAAGGGCGCATTGGTCGGGATGCCAATCAGCTGACCATCCAAATTGTAGGCGCCGCCGCCCGACATCGTGCCGGGGATTTCGGCACGGGTCTTCAGCCAGGCGCGGCTGCCACCCCGCGGCTCGGCAATAAAAGCGGTGACCGTGCCTTGCCGAATGGCAACCGCCTGATTGCCCAGGTCAAGATAACCGGCGACAGCCACATTCTCGTCGATGGCGATGTCATCCGAATCACCCACCTCGACGAAAGGCAAGGCCGGCAATGCGCCTTCGGCAATCAAGCGCCCGTCCAGTTCACGAACAATCCGCAAAATAGCAATATCAAGCCCTTCATCGGCATTGGCGATTTCAGCGCGATACTTTGGAATCGGCGGCTCGCTGAGGTCAACATTGACAGCAACAAGCAGGCTGTCCCCGTCACAATTTCGGCTCGGCAGGATGCTGTGCGCATTGGTGACAATCAGACCCGTGGTGCTAATCAAAGTCCCCGTACTCACGCATTTGACCACCAAATCATTGCCAAGGCTTTCCGTCTGGTAGATGAATACGGTCGCCCGCTTGATGCGGTCGAGATTAAGCTCCAGGGCAGACTGCGCCGCAGCCTTGAGCGAAAGCAGAAGCAGCAATAAAATCAGGCTTAACTTGAAATTCAACATCGACCTCATATCAGCAGATTAAAAATCCAGATTTTGGATGAACCAGTCCAGCGTCGCCAGTTCTTGCTGATAAATGCTGGCATCGGCACGAAAGGAGACAATCAGCGCCTGACCTCGCGCAATGGTTAGAATGTCCAGGCCAAGCACAATCGATGAAACCCCCTCCAGAAAAGGACTGGCATCACGCGATACAAATGAATATGACATCGCCACCGCCTGCGATTCGTCGGGCAGCCGATAATTCTCATAGCCCAGAATAGTATAGTCAATCAGCGTTTGCGAGCGCTTCAAAGTCAATCTGTCCAGCAAGTTCCTTTCGACTGTATCCGGGCTGACGGGCAAAGTGCCAAGCTCAATCAGGGTGTTAAAGCCGCGATAAGCCATATCCCGCACCCGAAAAACATAATCCCCCCCTTCGTCCAGCAGCCACCGCTGGGGATAACGGGCGGTGATGCCAGCCTCAACATTGATGTAGACATTCGACTGGTTGATGCTGGTGTCCCGCAGATTCACGCCCAGAGCCAGGCACAAGAGAATAAAAACGCCACTCCACGCGATCGACCATCGCTGGCGGCGGCTGCTTTGAACTGGGGCAGGGCCTTCGTTCTCAAGACCATCGCCAGCCTCGCTGACCCAATAAGCCGCGCGTTCGCGGCCTGCGGCAGCAAAGTACAGGAAATAACTGATGCCCGCAGAAGCCATCAAGGCAGCTGTCAGGAACGCCAATCCGAAAAGCGGGCGGTCACTGTTGCCAGCCGTACCCAGGGGACCACTCATCACCGTCGAGAAAAGGGGCGTGATGATGCCAGTGGACACCGCCGCCGCAAACAGGTTCAGCGGCAGGACAATCGGCAGGGCATTGCCAAATTGATATTCAATGAAACCCAGCGCAATCCACATACTGGAAGCGAACTGAATCGCATAATTGGCAAGCACATAGATGGCGGCAATGCCAAAGCTGGGCTGCAACCCCCATATCAGCGCCAGATTGAGATAAAAGCTATAACCCACCGCAACTGCGAAAGCGTAAGCGATGACATCGCTGCGAATGCGGAGATTTTTGGGATGAATGGCGAAGCGCAGAATGAACAGTTTCAGCGCCACATCGACAGTCCCCGCCGTGAAGGCAAAGCCAACAATTCTGCCGAACGTCGATTCCAGCGGCAGCCATTGCTCGACGCGGAAGAAATCCCGCACCAGCGGCCAGCCGACAGCCGCTGCTGCCAGACCACCAAGGATGGCGATGCCAATGAGATTTTGGCGCGGCCGCTGAACCCTCGATTCAGGGAATGCCGAGACAGCCAGCCAGCATACCGGCGGCAGCAGCGCCAAACCCACCTGCAGAACCCTCTCAAGACTGCCATCAAGCTGGAGGTTAAAGGTTTCGTCCACCAGCAGCGCCACAGCCGATATGCCCGTCACCAGCAGCAGCTGCAAGGTCACGCCAAGCCATACCGGCTGGTAGGGAGAGGTCTCTTCATCGCCTGCTGACGGGAGGATTTGGTTATTCATTCGAGAAACTCATGCACGCCCTTCACCATGCAGGCACATCTGCGCCAGATGATTCAAAATTACGCAACTTTTGCTGAATTGTAAAGTGGCAAGGCTCAAGCTCAAAACCGCTCCTTTGCAGGCAAGTTTGTGCTATCCTGAGCCTATGGACACCCGACACCGAACATCCCCATCGGCTTCAAGCATGGTGATTCATATTTCAATTTGGCTTTTTGCGCTCCTTGCCGCGGTTGGCTGCGCGGAAGAACAGGAGACTGCCCCCTGCGAGATGGATCCGCACTGCCTGACCTATGGCATCACCACCGACATTCCCCTGCTGGATCCCCATCTTGCCGACTCGGACGAGGCTGGCTTGGTCTTCAGGCAAATCTACGATACGCTCGTCTACCGCGATCCTGATACCCACGATTTTGTACCCGGACTGGCAAGCTCCTGGGAAATATCTGAAGATGGGCTCATCTATACCTTCCATTTACAGCGCGACCTTGTATTTCACGATGACACCCGCTTTAATTCGGCTGCCGTCGCCAGGAATATCGACCGCATCTATGACCCCGAAATCTATTCACGCCATGCCCACTCCCTGCTGGGGCCATTCAGCCGTTACAAAATCATTGACGAATTCACGATACAGATTATCCTGCTCCAGCCATACATCCCCCTGCTGGATGGGTTGTCACAGCCCTTTCTCGGCATCGCCAGCCCGCAGGCCCTGGATGCTTACAACAGCCTGCGCTATCAATTCCATCAGATAGGCACTGGGCCCTTCATTCTGGACAGCTATTTGCCAGGAGACCGCATCAGTTTGCGGCGCAATCATCGCTATGCCGGGAATACCATAACGGACATGCCGCCAGAGGGAGGCGAAATCAGCCGTGTGGAGATTCTGATTTCGCCTGACGAAAGCACGGCGGTGCAATCCATCCTCGCCGAAAAGCTGGATGTCATCGACAACGTGCCCCCTTCGGATGCCCGCAATCTGGTTGGCAACAGCAAAGTCCAGCTTCTGCCGACCGATATTCCCGGCCAGACGGTGCAATTCCTGTTCAACGCCAGCCGCGAGCATCTTGACAGCCGACTCGTGCGCCGCGCATTACTGTATGCCACCAATCGGATTGCGATTATTGACAGCGTATTCTTTAATTATTCTCCCCTGGGCTTTGCGCCGCTTTCGCAAAGCACTGGCTTGGCGCATACGGGTTACATCGATGAGTTCGCCTATAATATCGGATTGGCGCAGGAAATGCTGAAAAGCGCCGGCTATGAAGATACCGACAAGGACGGTCAGCTTGACCGCAATGGCATCCCGCTCGCATTGAGGATGCTCGTTCCGCCCTGGGGACAGCTGCCGCAGGTTGCTGCCGTCATTAAGGAACAGTGGCAAGCGCTTGGCATTGAACTCACCATTGAGCCAGTGCCCGGCATCAACCGACTTTTAAGCCGCGTGCAGTCGGGTGAGTTTGATTTGTTCCCGGTCGAACGCAATGGGCTGGAACCCTCCGTCCTTGGTGCCGTCTTTCTCGACCATTCTCCATATCGCTTTCCCGGCATCCAAAACGAGCAGCTGACCCGCCTGCTGCTCCAGGCCGCCGCCGAGCAGAACCCGCTTGCCAGACGCGAGCAATACTTTCAGATACAAGCGATTCTTATGAACGAGGCGCTTATCCTGCCGATTCGGGAAAACGTGAAAATCCGCGGCATTCGGTCGAATATCCGCAATCTGGAGTTTGATGCCACCGGATTGTATCCGCTCTTGCATCCAGTGCGGGTGATTGCGCCTTAACGGGTTATCCCCAACAAATTTGCGTGCCGATGTCATCCTGACCACAAACAAGACGAACCAGCGCCTCTGGCAGATTGCCATTGGCAATCACAATCTCCAAATCAGGATAACGCCTGACCAATGCGACCATCTCTGCCACTTTTTGAGTCATGCCACCCGTGACATCAACCCCCTCGGATCCACCCAGCATATCCTTGATTCGACTGAATGTGGCCGGCGTGATTTGGCTGATGACCTGATGGCTGCTGTCCAGTACACCATCGACCTCGCCCAGCAGAATGATGCGCTCAACATCCAGCTGCCCGACCAGCCAGACAAAAATGAACTCGGTGGATACAATCGTTCCGCCAAGCTGTTCATCAAAGGCAATATCGCCATAAACGAGCGGTATCAGCCCCCTGTCAAGCGCGATCGAAATCAAACTCGTATCCATAGATACAATCCGGCCGCCCTTTGAGCCCATCAATGCCGAAGGCTGAAAACGGATGACAGGCAGCCCGGCCGCCACAAATTCCGCCAGCACCAGTTGGCTCAACTCGGCAGCCACAAAGCCGACCTTCGCAAAGCCCAGCCAGCCTTCCTCGCTGGCGACGCCGTGGATCGTGTTGTATTGGCTGGCGACAACGTGACCAAAAGAGCCGCTGCCATGCCCGATAAGGAGGCGGCTGTCGGGCTGCGCTGCGCGGATATGCTTGACCTGGCTTACTATATTTTGCGTCGCGCTGCGGCGGAAAGCGCGGGGCTGGCCCTTGTCGGTGATGAGTGAGCCGCCGAGTTTGATTAAGGTCGTCATTTATTCCACCACCGAATCCACCAGACGGGCTGCGCCTGACTTGATGAGAGCATCCTTGACCGCGTTCAGCTTGGATGGCTCGACCAGGGCAATCATATTGCCGCCCAGCCCCCCGCCCGACAGTTTGGCGCCCCATGCGCCCGCAGCCAGCGCCGAATCGACCAGCCTGTCCAGTTCCGTTGAAGAGACACCCAGCAGCTGAAGCTGATGATGATTTTCGGTCATCAGTTCTCCCAGCCGAACAGGATGCCCCTTCCTGATGCAAAGCCGCGCCTGCTCGACAATAAATCGGATGCGCTCAAACGCCCGACCGGTTGGCTGCGGCTGACGGTGATAAAGCTGCCTGACATGGGCGACAGCCTGGCGCGTCAACGATGCCCGCCCCGTATCGGCAATAATGATATGAATGGGCTGCTTGATTTCCAGCGCTTCGATTGCCTGCCCCTTTACAAAATGGATAGGTCTCTCATAAACAACAACCGTGTTGTCAATCCCGCTGGGCGTCCCGTGATGAATCTTCTCGACCTCGAAAACCAGGCGGTTAAGCGCATCGTCAGGCATTTGTCTGCCCAGCAGCATGGCAATCGCGCGGCCCAATGCCGCCGAAACCGCAGCGCCGCTTCCTAAGCCGCGGGCAACGGGAATATCTGATTTAAGGGCAATCTCGCCATAAGGCCGAGCGACCTCAAAATAATCCAGTACCAGTGAGCGCATTCTTTCCAGTGGCTTCAGCAGGTTATGGTCATGGAGCGCTTGACTTTCAAAATCAGCCGAGATGATGTTTAAGCGGATGTCTTTTGCCTTGACCCTTGCATAAGCTCTCAATGTCGATACGGGAACGGCAATCGCTGGCACGCCATAAACAACGGCATGTTCGCCCAGAAGGATGACTTTGGCCGGTGCGCTGGTTTCCCCTTCCATGAGCCGACTACAGCACATATAAAATCACATAGAAGGCAAATGCCGCCGTTACCACCGTCAGCTGCATCGGTCGGTCGGTCAGCAGGACTTCATCTGGCGCTGCGGTCTCTTCCTCGACATGAATCAGATACAGATAGCGGAACAAGCCATAAACGATGATAGGGACGGTCAACAGACCCCAATTCGCGCCATGTTTGGTCATTGTCTCGACCTCGATGGTGTACAGCACATAGGTGATAATCGTCGAGGTGGTAACAGCCCTGAGCATATCATCCAGCAGCGCCAGATTGTATTGCCTGAATATAGGCCGCGTATTCAGCGCCTGGTCGCCCAACTGAATCCATTCCTGACGGCGTTTGGCGATGACCAGGAACAAAGCCAGCAATCCAGTAAAGACATACAGCCAAGAAGAAACAGGGACATCAATGACGGCGCCTCCTGCCATGACTCGCAGCAAAAAACCCGATGCCACCGTAAGCACATCAATCAGCACCAGATGCTTCAATCGAAACGAATAAAGAATCTGAATAAGCAGATAGACAGCCAGAATCAGAGCCAGTTCGGCATCAAGGCGCAAGGCAGCTATCAATGTCAGCGCGGGTATCAAAATCGAAGCCAATTTTGCGATGGAAAGGGACAGTTTGCCAGCAGGTATCGGACGATGGCGCTTGGTGGGGTGCAGCCTGTCGTTTTCCAGGTCTGCCAGGTCATTGATAATATACATACTGCCTGACATGAATATCAGCAAGACGCAAGTCGCCATAACGCGCAGCAGCAGTTCAGGTTCAAACAGTTTCTCACCAAAGACAAGCGCCGGGAAAACAAACAGAATGTTCTTCGTCCATTGCTTCGGACGCATCGTTTGAATCAAGCCAAGCAAAACTTGCAATATCATCTCCGTTTTGATGGGTGTAGACAAAGCCTATAGTCTAGTGATATTGTCCAGCAATACCAGATTGAATTCTTGAGATGGAAACCCTTAAGGATGCACAAAATGAGTGAGCCAAAAGCGGCGACTGCGCGGGCGCATCCCAACATCGCCTTCGTGAAATACTGGGGCAACAGCAATCACCAACTCAGGCTGCCGGCAAACTCCTCATTGAGTATGAATCTGGACGGGCTGCATACCACAGCAGCCGTCCAATGGTCATCCGATTATCCGTCTGATTTCGTGACCATCAACGGCAGGCCCGCAGATGATGCCGCTTTGCAGCGCGTAAGAAAACACCTGTCATTATTGCGCTCTCGATTTAAGACAAACCTGTTTGCGCAGGTTCAGTCGAGCAACAATTTCCCAATGGGAGCGGGCATCGCCTCCTCCGCCTCGGCCTTTGCTGCGCTCACGTTGGCAGGTGTGGCGGCACTGGGCGAACAGCTATCGGAACGAGAATTGTCCACCATCGCCAGACGCGGCTCTGGCTCCGCGGCGCGTTCCATTCCATCGGGTTATGTGGAATGGCTGGCCGCTGGCTCGCACGATATGTCTTATGCGGCAACCTTTGTAGATGATGATTATTGGGAACTGGTGGATGTCATCGCTATTGTCAGCCGCAGGCACAAGCGCGTGGGTTCGACGGCAGGCCATGCCGCGGCGGATACCAGTATTTTGCAAACAACGCGGGTCGAGAACGCGCCGCAGCGTCTGAACGCGGTCAAGAACGCGATTCTCAAGCGCGATTTTGAGCAGTTTGCCCAGGTGGTGGAAGCGGACAGCAATCTGATGCACGCGGTGATGATGACCAGCAAGCCGCCGCTTTTTTACTGGCAGCCGACATCGCTGGCGATTATGAATAACGTTCGACAATGGCGCGAAGAGGATGGCATTCAAGTATGCTATACCTTGGATGCTGGCCCCAATGTGCATTGCATTTGTGTGAAAGACGCTGCCGAAACTGTCAAAACAAGGCTGGAGCAAATGTCGGACACGATAGAAGTCTTGTCCGCATCAGTCGGGCGGGGCGCATTTGTTTTGGAACGGGATGCGCGGTGATGCTTTTGCTTGCTTGCGTTTGCCGCCCTTTAACCTTTATAATGCAAAGTATAGTCCATCCAATGTGAGGTAATCTGTCATGCTGGTTTATGCCCTTGGTAGCGATATCGTTTTAGCCCTGATTGCATTTGCAGTCATTATGATTCCGGCAATCATCATCCACGAGCTTGGTCATTTCTTCGCCGCCAAGCTGGTGGGTATCAACGTGCTCGAATTTGGCATTGGCTTCCCGCCACGGCTTGGCAGACTTTTTATGTGGGGCGAAACAGAGTTCACCATCAACCTGCTGCCCCTTGGCGGTTTTGTTCGCCCGCTTGGCGAAGACATGATTGGCCCTGCTGGCGCAGACAAAATCAAACGCGACCGCGAGACCCTTCATGGGCGTCAAAAAAATGACCATGCTTATATGACCGAGCGCGAAACATTAAGGCATCGCGGCCTTGATGACGAACACATGATGTCAGTCAGCGAGGCGCCGCCGCTTGGGCGCATTTTCTTTATGGCCGCGGGAGCATTCGCCAATTTTGCGACAGCAATGGTTTTGTTTTTCATTGTCGCGCTGATTGGCCTGCCGATGGTGGTCGGCGGTCTTAGCCAGGTGGTTATGATTCCAGCCGCTTCGATGTTTTCTGGAACGGGCGTACAGGTTGGCGATGCCATCGAAAAAATCAATGGCGAGCGATTCACCGATTTCGCGTCATTCCACGACGCGCTCCAGGCATATCAGGGTGAGGAAATCAAATTTTCGCTCATTCGGAATGAAACAGGCGATGTCTATGAAGTTCAGGTGCGTCCGAACTTCGCCAGGCGCAAGGGATTCGTCCAGATTATGAGTGTGCAGGAAGAATCGCCCGCATTTGAGGCCGGAATCGAACCAGGTGATTTGGTCTCGCATATCAAAGGTGTGCCCATACCGGCATCGGGCAATCCGACTGCGGTCTTGCAAGAGGCCATCCTTGCCCATGAAGGACAGGCATTGCCACTCACCATCTGGCGTCAATACAAAGATGGCAGCAGCCAGCAATTTGAAATCACAGTCGTGCCGCGCGTGAATCCGCCTGAAGGCGTGGGACGCTTGGGCGTCGCCATTCGCTCCCAATTCGGGCTTGGCGATAATACCCGTTTTGCCAACGCTGGCTATAAGACCGAATTAATCCCCCAAGATATACCGGCGGCCATCACACACAGCCTCCAGACAACCGCAAATACCTTTGAGTTGATTGCCTCGATTCCAGGCCGCCTGCTGGATGGCTCTTTGAGCGGTGAGGATGCCCGCCCGATAAGCATTATTGGCATCAGCAAAATTGGCGGTGAATTCATTCAGCGAAGCCTGCAAGAAGGCCCTGGGGTGCTGTTGAATTTCATCGCGCTTATCAGTATTTTTCTCGGCATCAGCAACTTGCTGCCGATTCCCGCGCTTGATGGCGGGCGAATCGTCTTCGTGCTGATTGAAATGGTTCGCGGCAAGCCAGTTGCGCCGCAAACAGAAGCCCGCATCCATCAAATAGGGATTATGATATTGTTGGCATTGTGTGTCGTGGTAATGATTTATGACCTTATCCATCCACCCAGTCTTTCATAAGTCAGCAAAGGGCAGCGATGTCGGACATGGATTTTCCAGCCGAGCCTCCAGGCCTTAAAAAGCCCGACATACAAGAGGTCATGGCAGCGCTGAATCAGGAAGCGCATTCGACTGCGAGCGCAGTCGGCGCCTCTGTGGTTTATGGACTGTCGGATTTGTCCTCGCAAGACATCAAGATGCTTGAACCAACCTGGCTCAAGCTGCCAGCGACGCGCAGGCACAAGGTTTTGCAGGCCTTGAATGAAACCAGCGAAACCAGCTTTGAGCTAAGTTACCGCGAAATCGCCCTGCTGAGCGTCAAGGATGAAAGCAGTCTGGTGCGAGCGGCGGCTATTGACCTTCTGTGGGAAGACAGTTCAATCGAAACCATGCAGCTTTTCCTGAACCGTGCGCGGAACGATGCCGCATCTCATGTCAAAGTGCGTGCGCTGGTTGGTTTGGGAAAATTCATTCTGTTGGGCGAATATGGCGAAATCCCCGCAGCTCTTGCCCTCGAAGCGCAGCAGCTTGCGCTTCAGTTGCACCGCAGCCCAAATGAGCCGCTTGAAGTCCGGCGGCACGCGCTCGAGGCCCTCGCCAACTCTAACCATCCCGAGGTCGACCCTTTGATTCGGACAGCCTATCAGCAAGACAGCCACCTCTTCAAGGCAAGCGCCCTCTATGCGATGGGGCGCAGCTGTGATGCCAAATGGCAGGACATCCTGCTGAAAGAGCTTGAGAGCCATGACAGCGAACTGGTGTATGAGGCGGTGCGAGCCTGCGGCGAGATTCAGCTTGAATCCAGCCTGGACGGCATCAGCCAGTTGGCGCACAGCGATGACCGCGAAATACAGCTTATATCCATTTGGGCATTGGGCGAGATTGGCGGCAGGCAAGCCTTTGAGATTTTATCCGGCCTGGAAGAACATGCCGAAGATGCGGAAATGGCGGATGTGATTGATGAGGCGCTTGACGCCGCCAGTTTCAGTCTCACCGGACCCACGTTTGACTTTAGCCGTGATGACAGCTGACCAGCTAGCGCTCAAACATAGTCTGCATTCTCATCGCCAAACTCATATCGCCCAGGATTTTGATTTTGCCGGTCATAAATAACTGCATCGCATTCACCTGACCCGTCGAGACCGCAAACCAGTCATCGGCGCTGGCTTTAAGCGTCATGGTGGGATTATCAACCGCGCCTTCGCCAGCTTCAGCCGCGCCATCAGCCAGCTTCAGCCAGAACAGCCCGCCATTTTCGCCGCTCAAATCGAACAGGATAGTGGCATCAATGCCATCTGCCTTTCCTGGAATCAGCCCCGCAGCCATAGCAGGAAACAAATTCTTGACATCTTCGGCTGTAGCCATAAATAACTCCTCATCAGCGTATAACAATTTTGAATTCTCGGTTAGTATACAATCATTCGTATCGACGCCCAAGAGTGGTTTGAAGACAGTTTGGCAGGCAGGGAAAAGTGAAACGCTGGCGAATATCGTTTTCTTGGCTATTGACGATAATCATGGTCGGATGTTCGGCAAATCAGCCGACAGTTGTCATCATTACTTCTACACCCGTCCAGGCTGAGCATTCACTGCCAACGGCAGCTGCCAGCCCGCTCCCAGCTTCGGGGCCTGCACCCGATTCAACCCTCCCGACTGGCATAGGCCCTGCCCAGCATATTGTCCAGCCAGGGGACACCCTGTCGCAGATTGCGGCGCAGTATGATGTCTCGCTGGCATCCATTCTGGCAGTCAATAACCTCGAAAATCCGGATTTGCTTGAGGTCAATCAGATTATCAACCTGCCACAGATGCCCCTTACCTATACCCTTGCCTGGCGGACAATGCCCGATTCGAGGCTGGTTCGTTCGGTAAGTGCGCAATCATTTGATACGGCTGCTTTCATCCGCTCCCAGCCTGGAATCATCCCTTCACTCAATGGTCCCGTCGTAACGCGACAGGCAAACGGCGCCGCGCTGACAGACATACTGTCAGCCAGCCAAATCGTGGAGCGCGTATCACTGGAATACAGCGTCGACCCTCGCATTTTGCTGGCATTCCTGGAATACCGCGCTGGATTGCTGTCACAATCTGATGTTGATGAAGCCCGCCAGTTGTATCCACTCATCCGCCCCGAACAGTCTTATGGCATGAATCGTTCGGGGCTTTATAACCAGCTTGCCTGGCTGGCAGACCAGCTTAACTTCGGTTATTACGATTGGAAATATCGCGGCAAAACGACCCTGGAGTTTTCAGATGGCAGCCGATTGCATTATCACCCCGACTTGAATGCCGCTTCAGTCGCCCTTCAATATGTGTTTTCGCGCCTGCGGTCCCTTGCAGAATGGCAGCGCGATGTCAGCCAAGACGGCTTTTATGCCACCTATCAGGCTTACTTCGGGAATCCCTTCGATGATGAATTCACGACAGTTCCGCCCGGCCTATCTCAACCGCAGTTATCCCTGCCCTTTCAATCTGGGGAAATCTGGCGTTTTACTGGCGGCTTTCATGGCGGCTGGGGGCCTGGCAGCGCTTGGGCGGCATTGGATTTTGCGCCACCCGACAAACCGGCTGACCACTATGGACCCTGTTACACTGCCAGGTTTCCGACAACATCAGTCGCGCCGGGTAAAATTGCCAGAATATCCGATGGCGCTATCGTCCTCGATTTGGACCAAGACGGCAATGAGGGGACTGGATGGACGATATTATACCTGCACATCGTCAAAGACGAGTCATTGCAGTCCGAGCAGACTGTGGCAGCGGGAGATATTCTGGGGTATGCTTCTTGCTCTGGTGGCTATTCGACTGCCACTCACTTGCATATCGCCCGCCGATACAATGGCGAATGGATTCCGGCGGATTGCGCTCACTGTCCCTCAGCTTCTGCCATTCCGCCCTTTGTGATGAGCAGCTGGCAGGCAGTTGGGCTGCCAAATCAGGAATATCAAGGATTCATGGAGAACCTGGCAGACGGCAGACGTGTTGTGGCTGAACAGGGAATAACCAGCATAAATGAAATATCATGGTGATGATGATTCTGTTCCAATGGGACAAGGGGGCTGAATGGCGGCGGATATGCTGCTGGATGGCCTTATTGTTTGCCCTCTCAGACCATGCCCTGCCCATCTATGCCCAGGTCCGCCAGACACCCACCCCGATTACCGCCAATCTGTTCACGCCAACCCCTCGCAATCGCCAGCAGTTTGCCCCCACAGTCACGCCAACCTTCACCGCAACGCCACCCGGCACCATCCTTCTGGAGGCGCGAGAATCCGCTGGCAATGTGAATGTACGCGCTGCGCCCGACCTGGACAGTGAGCGGCTTGGCAGCATCGCGTTCGGGACGCGCTATCCCCTGCTGCGCCAGTATTTCCGATGGTACGAGCTTGCCTATGACCTTTCCCCAACTGGAAAGGCCTGGGTATATGACGAACTGGTTGAAGTTATCGGGGATGCTAACCGAATTAGGGTGATTGATGCGCTGGTGGTCGATATTGAAATCACACAAACCGCCATCGCCATCGAAACAGTTCCCGGCGCCAAAGAAACAGCGACAGCCAACGCACGAGTCCTTAACGCTCCAACAGCATCAGAAGCCGACGTTCAAGGCAGCGGGCGGATTGCCGCAACCGCTCCGCCGACCTTTACCTATCCGCCAGACATCCTCGCCGCGGCGCCAACCCCAACTGTCATGTCAGACAGCGCAAACGGAAACGACAGCGACCTGCCGCCTTTGTTCCCAATCCTGATGCTGGGCGGTTTCGGCAGCATCGGCCTGCTGATTTATTCTATTCGCAGGTAACAGTGCGGGCGAACTGTGTTCTATGGCTTCAGAATGTTACGCTTGCGGTCAGCTAATAACTGCCACAAGTGCCGCAGCCCTCGCCATTTTCTGCGCCTTGGTCAGCCGATGACTTGAATGAGTGCCCACAGCCACAGCTTGAAAGCGCATTCGGATTGTCGATGCGGAAGCCGCCGCCAATGAGCGTATCAACATAATCTATGGTCGCGCCATGCAGATACATCATACTGGTGGCATCAATCAGCAGTCGAATGCCATCGGCAGACACAACCGTATCGCCAGCCTCTGCCTCTTCTTGAAATGCCATGCCATATTGCATTCCCGAACAGCCGCCGCCCGTAACAAATACGCGCAAGGCATAATTAGGAATGTTGCGCTGTTCGAGCAGGCTTTTGATGATGGACGTAGCTGCTGGAGTCACGCTCAAGACAGCATTATCCGAAACAACGCCAATTGCTTGCGGGTCAACTAGAACCATGGTGCTTCCTTTCAATATCAACGATTTTGATTATCCTAACATATCGGCTGCCAAATGTCAATTTAGTGACGAAACGAATATCTGTCGAATGATATGCAATCTCCCTTCTAAATTGCTCATCTATCTATTTGCATAATCATCTGCTACAAATTACACTTGATGATGTTATCAAAATTTAGAGATGAGCTTTTACCCAACAAGGTGATACTGGAGGAGAATATGAACCTACTCACGAGGTTTCGATTTTTGCTTAGCGTGGTTATCGGCTTTTTCTTGCTGTCCCTTTTCCAGATGGCTGTTTTTGCCCAGGATTATTCGCCGCACCTTATAGTCAACACCGGTTTCCTGAATATCAGAAACGGCCCAAGCGCGAGCCATGACATCATAGCGAACGTCCCTGGCGGCACCAAACTCAACGTGCTGGCAATGGCAAGTGACCGACTTTGGTATCAAGTGGAATCGGATGTCGGGGTCGGCTGGGTCAACTCCTACTATACCGTCGGGCGCGGGAATTTCTCGGATGTCCCCGTCATAGGCAACGAGCCACCGCCTATCATCGGACCGCATCTTGTGGTCAACACCGGCAACTTGAATATCAGAAGCGGGCCCGGCGTCTGGTATAGTGTCATTGCTACAGTTCCCGGTGGCACCAAACTCCCCGTTGTCGGCATCGCAGATAACGAGCTTTGGTATCAAGTGACATCGGACGGCGGCGCTGGCTGGGTCAACTCCTACTATACCGTCGGGCGCGGAGATTTCTCGGTCTTCTCGCCGCCAGAGCCGGAGACGCCGACCGGAACGCATCTTGTGGTCAACACCGGCAACTTGAATATCAGAAGCGGCCCAAGCATCCTGCACAGAATCATTACTACGGTTGCCGGTGGCACCAAACTCCCGGTCGTCGGCATCGCAAGCGACCGACTTTGGTATCAGGTGGAATCGGCGGCTGGGGTCGGATGGGTCAATTCTTACTATACTGTCGGACGGGGGAACTTCGCAGACATTCCGGTGACAGACGATGCAGAAGCGCCCGCCATAGCGCCTGCACGGGTCATTGTCAACACAGCGTACTTAAACATCCGCACAGGTCCCAGCGCCTCAACCGATATTGTGACCACCTTGCGCGGCGGCACAGAATTGACTGTACTCGGTGTTGCCAGAGACGGTGTTTGGTATCTTGTTGAAGGCGCTTTCGGTCAAGGCTGGCTCAACAACAGCTATGTCATTTTCCGAGGCGACTATAGTTCAGTCCTGGTCATAGAGTAATCGCTGTTCTCGTCAAATTTTCATCTTTCGTATAGAATGCACCCTGTCTTTTGGATAGGGTGTTTTGACTGGAGTCTGGCAGATGCTGAATGCGGCAGCGAATATGAAGTCAATCGGTGAGCCGACCAGAGATGCGCGTTCACAATCGTCGATATTTGGCAGCGCTGGCGGTTTGGCACAATCCATCGCCGCGCAGGCTCGCTTCCGTATCAGCGTCTATCCAATCATTTGTGCTGATATGCCTGATGCTGCCATGGGGATGGCATCCTGCCTGTCTTATTTGCTGGAACAGTACCGGGACATCAAGGTTTATCGCTGTTTTGCAAAAATCGACCCCGCCGATGAGGGCGCAGAAATCACCGAGGCGGACTATCAGTTCTCGATTTCCGATTGGGAATTGGAAGGGCTGGACGATAATATCGCCCTTTCGGGAAAACTGGAGAAAACGGATGGCGGTTTTCAGTTGCGGCTTTTCATGGATTTGAGCTTGCTGGACAATCAGGAAACTGCCGAACTGGTATTCGACTTCGGCGCCCTCTATGAAATCATCAATTCACTGCCGCGCATCGCCAGCACAATCCTTGAGGCGCTGGCGGGCAGCCCTTCCCATCAGCTTGTCATCAGTTATCCGGCGCTGACAGCCGATTTTGCCGAGACGAACGCGCTGCTGGAGATGGTGTTTGGCTGGAATCTTGACTTGTACCTGTACTTGTGGGATATGGATTGGGATGAGGATGAAATCCTGGCGCAATTTGATGACATCATCGACACGTTTCGCAGTCGGGAAAACGGCTTCGCATTTTGGTGCCTCGGCATGATGGCGAAGCAAGTCATGCAAATCGGGCTGGAGACAATCGGAAATGTCATTGTTCCCTTGCTGAATCAATCCCTCGACGCCAACGACCAATATCCCCACGGCGCGGCCGCTTTGGCAATGGGTTTGTCGGCTTTGGGCTATGCTGACCGCGCCGCGCAGCTATTAGAGCGCTATACATGGACAGATGCTGCCGATGCCAGTACCTGGAACACGCTGATCGATGTTTATCTCGGCGGCGGTCAAATGGCTGAAGCGATTGACGCCAATCAGCGAGCCTTGGAAAAGGGTGTTGAGCATCCAGCCCTGTATTGGCGTTATGCTCAAATGCTGATGATGTCAGAGACCCATGACTGGTACATTGAAGATGTCCTCTTGATTGATCCCGATGAGATTGACGAGGAGGAGCAAGTGCCATGCGAAATCATCAATGCCCTGAAAAGGCTGCTAGCGCTGAACTCGGAGAATCTGAACGCCCTGCAACTGGCATTGACCTACATGATAGAGGTCAATGATGAAGAACTGTGGGAGTATTTCGCCAGACTGGTTCAAAATGAACGCGCTGCCCCGTATGTCAGCGACATTATCGAGCGCCTCATCGACCTTGAAGACCTTGAGCCTGCTTATGAGATGCTCCAGGAGCAAATAAACAAGAACCCTGCCGAGCCGTACCCCTGCCTTTATCTGGCGCAGCTTGCCCTTGTGGACGGGGACAGCGAGCTTGCCAAAACAAGCATCGCCTCTTGCCGTCAATGTCTCGTGCAGCCTGATGATGATTTGGAATTGGAGCTTCAGCACCTCGAACTTTCGGCAGCACTGCCGGGTTTCGAGCAGAGGTTTGCTGAAATCAAGGTGATGCTGAACGCAAAACGCCATGTCAGCGACAGAGATGTCGAATTCCTGGAAAAGGCGCTCGAAATTGCGCCCCGCATCATTGATTTGTATATCACCCTGTCGCGCTGTTATCGGGTTTGGCGTGACCTTGAAGCTGCTCTGGAGGTGCTTGCAGAGGCAGAGCAGGCAGCCGGCGAGCATCCGCGAATTGTGCAGGGGATGGTGGAGATATTATGGCACACCGGCCAGAATGACCAGGCTATCGAAAAGCTGAATGCAGCCTTGGGCAGCTTTCCCAACGATGTCCATTTGCTGGCACAGATGGCGAATTATCTGATTGACCATGAACAGCTGGAAGATGCCAGGCCCTACATCGAGCGAGCGGAAAGCATCGCGCCATCGCATCGTGAAGTCTGGCGGCTGCGCCAGCGAATCGCCCTCAAGTTGGCAAATTAACATCAGGACAAGTTGACCACCGCAGCCTGCCCCGATGTTTTATCCCGCAGGCTGCGGCAAAACGCGGGGACATCCGATGCCACGAAACGGGCGATGACCAAAATCTGCTCATCAAATACCTCGTCCTCGATGATGCCATGATGCTCGGCTATCACCAGCCTGGCGATATTATAAAGCGGATAGGAAAGCTCCAGCCCGATGAGCTTCTTTTCGACCTTGAGTTCGGTCTGCAAATGGTTGAGGGCTGTTTGGGCGGATTGGGTATAAGCTCGCACCAAACCGCCTTTGCCAAGTTTTGTGCCGCCAAAATAGCGTGTCGTCACAAGCACGATGTCCCCCAAGCCGGAGCCGCGCAGCACCGCCAAAGTCGGCGGGCCCGATGTGCCTGATGGCTCGCCATCATCGCTCATGCCCTCTGTGACCGAATTGCCAAAGCCGACCCGAAAGGCATAGACATGATGGCTGGCGTCTGGCATTTCGGCTCGCACACGGGCAATCATTTGACGCGCCTGCTGAACGCTGGCAGCCGCTTCAATCGTTGTCAGAAAGCGGGATTTTTTTATGATGATTTGCGTTCGGACGGGATGGGCGGGGATGTGATAACCTTGAGTCACGATGGCGACTCCATAATCAGAGCAAGCATGAATTATTCGGCGAAATCGCTGCCATTTCTCTTAAAATACGGCAACAGGCGATGGCAAAGGCTCAATATGACACGCCCGAATTAACTCGGCTCCTGACAGTGCTGTAGCAATTTCCGCAAATTAAAGCTGATACTATCTGCTAGTGGATCCGGCTCATAGAAGCGGTATCCGCACAGGTAGCGGGGCGGTTGGGCGCGGCTGTCCTCCACTTCCACCACAGCCAGGATGAACTGCTGCGGGTTGTTCGAGGCAAAGCACAATTCATTGCGAGTGAGTGTCACGTTTCCGGCACTAGCACTGCGTCCCTTGACCTCAATAAAACGCCGAACCCCCTCTGGAGTACGGCTTTCGATATCGTAACCCAAGCCGCGGCTGCTGCTGACATCGCGCGGGTCATTGCCCAGGGCAATCTCTGCCTGCATCACCGCCTTCATCGCAATATCCGCGATGACATGCCTCGGTGTTTCCGGTTCACCACCAGGATTGTCTGGCGGAACAGGTGAGGTTCCACCATTGGGTGGTTTGGGAGTATCATCCCCGTTGGGGGGATCACCACCAGTTTTAGCTGCTTTTCGTCTCAAGAATTCATCCAATTCTTTGATATCAAGCACTTCGGGATATTTTCGTTCCAATTCCTCCCATTTCTCCGCTTTCTTGAGGCGTTGTTTGATTTCTTCCGGTGCATTATCCAAATATGTCTGATAAGAAACTTTCATCCCTAGTCTAGTGGCAAGTTGTTCGTCTTTGCTAAAGTCGTCAGACAATTCATCGAGGGTTATTTCAGACGGTACTACAAATTCGCCCTCTTTGTTCGGCAACCAGGCTCTTTCGCGGACAAGTTCGCCCATTATTGACACCTGCTCCTCAGTATAATGTATCTTACCTGATGGAGAGAAATCCTGCCTTGAGCCATACTCAACTGTACCAAGAATGCAACGCTGGTATGATGGTCTCAGTAGCAAACTCTCCCATATATACTTGGCACGCTCAGTGTTTCGCTGAGTTAGAGCAAATTCCAATCCGCATATTGAGCAATCAGGATCAAATCCATCTTTCCCGCGTCGATGATTACGCCAATAAGGAAGGGATACATGTCCTTTATTGTCTGGTTTTATACGTGAAACTCGGACTTGGCTCGTAACTCCAATCTGCTCAAAATCATCCACATAGGACTTGTATTCTGATGATAGAAACCACACATCCGGGTTTCCTTCAAAATACATCTCCAATTCTTGGGATTGAAGATATATCTTATCTGGACAGCAAAATTCATTGACATCATTAGTAGCGTTTGTTGCTAACAGGAAGGGAGTTTTCTTTAAGTCTTCAATAAGTTCTGTTCTCTTCCTACTCCACTCAGGAAGAAGCAGAATTCTTCTTAGCGCTTTCACGATAGTTTCGATGTCTTGCCGATGCTCGGCATCATCAACTTTGTTACAATTCCTATACTCCGGCAGTATTCGCTCTTTCACTTCATCAACAATATCCGGTTCTTTAAGCCCGAGATTCCGAAGAAATGTCAGAGATTTTTCGCTATTGCAGACCTCTGTTTCAATTGTGGCAAAAAATCGGCTACTATGTTCAGTAGGCAAATATGCTTGCGGCTTACCGTCCCGAGCAAACGGGACGACATGACTGCCATCCTGAAGGCGAATAATTGGCTTATTCCTCAAGATATAATGAATCCCCCTTGGCGCAAACTCATAAAATTCACGCACCCAATTATCAGATTGGCAAGCTATGAAGCCTTTTTCTATGTTTCTGGCAAAGTCGTCGTTATCAATCTCCGCAATGTCAAGATAGTGTATAAGATAATGTCTCAACGCAGATGTTCGCCGTTGTTCTGTTATCTCATCGGATATCCAGCAAAGTTGAGCCTCTGTATTGCAGAACTGTTGCAATTGTGTGTTGCTAAGTAAGGCACGTAGCGGTTCGCTCCCCGCTAACTTTGCATTTTTTCCTGATACATAGCCTCCCTTGTAAGCAGGAATGAGATCTTCGTCCCTAATTGCTGTCAAGACTTTATCGTAGATAGGCGCGAACAGGGTGTCAAACCGCCCATAGGGTTTCAAAGGCATCGTCGTCAATACATCAACAGTCAACCAATCCCTAGCATGAAGCCAGCGCAGGGCTTTAACTACTAGATCGCCAGTCTGCTCGGAAAGAGATATGTTGAAGTCATCGTCTTCGGGGACACTCTCACGTGAGAGTGTCGTCTTATACGGACCCTGCACCAAGAAACCCAGATCCGTCTTTTCTCTGGTTGGGAAAAACACTGCTAGATGAGACTGTGGAAGACATTCAAACTTCGGGGTATTTTGAGAATCATTATTGGAGTATAGAAATGCTATCTCAACAGTGAGTTTTCCACCTTCAGGAATCGGGTATCCCTGCTGTATCAGATGATGTGTAACATCTCTTTCAAACACAAGCCAGCGTTCCTTCTCCGCACGCAAATTGCTCTGACCAATCACAGTAACATCAGAAACAAAATCTGACTCCTGAACTGGCTCAGTTTCTCTACGGTAGCTACCAGTAGCTTCTTCCCCAATTTCGTATGAAATTGATTTTATGTGCTTCAAGAATAACAGTGTACTTGTGCCTAATTCTTTGAGCCGTCTCGAAATTGCACTGAACGACTTGTCAGGTTCTTTTTCCCTGTGATTAAA
The DNA here is from genome assembly GCA_965214515.1 of Aggregatilineales bacterium. GTDB lineage: Bacteria > Chloroflexota > Anaerolineae > Aggregatilineales > Phototrophicaceae > UBA6055. Next base: position 93,556 of record OZ243955.1, on the reverse strand, counting down.
AGGAAAAACAAACAAGGTGCCCATCGCGGAAAATTGAGGGAACACCGAACGAGGATGAACGTAATTATCAACAGCGAAATGTTCGTCGACTGAGTGGATTTCGGGCGACGAGGTATGAGCATATACAGATTTGAAGCCCATCCCGAATTTGCCAATTTTGGTAAGGTCGTCCGCTTTCGTTCCCTCTGCCAATCTACAAATACTTCGAACGTCCGCTTCGTTAAAAGGACGCCCATTATGCTCAAGCTCAAGGCGGTCTTTGTAAAGCCTGAATTTCACCTCGGACGCTTCAGCATCTTCAACATTTTGGAGCAGTTCATAGATAAAGTGGGTTTGATCACTGTATAACAATTTATCCAGGAGTCCGGGTCCCCACCTGTGGATTCTGCCGTATTCCTTCTTGTTCTCTTTTTTAATCGCTTTATAGTTAATCGGCATCGTTATTCTCCCTGAATGTACAGAAATATCACAGCTACATGGTCTGTTTTACGTTTAAAATCGGGCTTAGTCGCAAAGAGTTGGGTAATGTAGGAGAAAGCCAAATAAAGTATTATTTATGCCCCATAGGAGACTCGAACTCCTGTTTTTGCCTTGAGAGGGCAACGTCCTGGGCCGCTAGACGAATGGGGCTTGCTCGAAATTCTAACCAAGATTGCGCTCGCGGTCAAGACGGAGCGAGGAAACCCATCCTTTCCTTCGCCAGCTTGAGCGTTGTTTCGGCAACCGCGCTTGCCTTGTCCCGACCCATCTTTAAGACCGCGTCCAAATACCCGGCTTCATTCATCAATTCATGGTAACGTGTCTGCAATGGCTCCAGGGTGGCCATGACAGCTTCAGCGACAGCCTTTTTCAAATCGCCATAACCTTTGCCAGCGAAACAAGCCTCAATCTCATCGGCGGTTTCATGGGTGATTGCCTGGTAGATGGTCAACAGATTGTTGACACCGGCGCGTTCAGGGTCAGAACTGAATCGGATTTCCCGATGCGAATCGGTCACGGCACGCATAATCTTTTTCCTGACGCGCGGCAGGCTGTCCAGCAAGAAGACGGCATGATTTTCGGAAGCCTCGCTCTTGGACATTTTGGCAGTGGGATTGTCCAAGCCCATGATGCGAGCGCCCGCTTTGGGGGTCATCACCTCGGGTATGGTGAAGGTATCGCCATAGAGATGATTAAAACGCTGTGCCAAATCGCGCGTGATTTCCAAATGCTGCCGCTGGTCATCGCCAACCGGCACCAAATCTGCGTGGTAGAGCAAGATGTCGGCCGCCATCAGCGTTGGATAATTAAGCAGCCCGGCGCCAATGGACTCCTGCGCTTGCTTGGCAGATTTATCTTTGAACTGCGTCATGCGATGCAGCCAGCCCAAAGGCGCCAAACAGGTCAGCATCCAGGCCAATTCGGCATGTGCCGAAATTTGCGACTGAACGAATATCGTCGATATGTCAGGGTCGATGCCAGCGGCGATATAGATGGCAGCGCTCTCACGTGTTTTCTGCCGCAATTCCTGCGGATCCTGGGGAGTTGTGATGGCGTGCAGGTCAACGACGCAATAAAAACTGTCGTAATCGTGCTGTACGGCGACCCACTGCTTCAAGGCGCCCAGATAATTGCCGATGGTCAAATTGCCGGAGGGCTGAATGCCCGATAATACGCGCGGTTGTTTGCTTGTGGATGCCACCATAACATATCAAGACTTTGCATTGTTCAATAAGATGTTCAGATTCTATCACTTCATCCGATAGCATTCAAGCGCCGAATGGACGGCTATCTTTCTTTCAGCGCCCTTTCGATTTGTCGGCGGGCATCGCGTTTCGCCAGGTCAGCCCGCTTGTCATACTGCCGCTTGCCTCTGGCAATTCCGATCTCAACTTTCGCCCTGCCCCGTTCCAGATACACCTGCAAAGGAATGGCGGTCATGCCACTTTCACGCAATTTGGAGATGATGCGGTTAATCTCGCGCCGATGAAGCAAGAGCTTTCGGGGTCGCCGCGGATCAGAATGTCCGAAGTGTTTCGCTTTTGCATAGGGCGCAATGTGCGTATTTAACAGCCATAGCTCCCGATTTCTCTCCTGGACAAAACCGTCAGCGATGTTGATGCGATGAGCACGAATGGACTTAATCTCGGAGCCCATCAGAACCAGCCCAGCGTCATAACGGTCTTTGACCAGATAATCCCGATGTGCCTTGCGATTCTTGGTTATGATTGTTCTGCCACTGCTCATGGGATGTCTTTCAAGCGATTGTTTTGCGGGACTGCCAAGTCATCAGGGCAGTGGTTTCCATCCTTGCTGGTATTCTCTCTCGCCAATTTCATCACTGGCATACGCTTGTACGAGGTCACGCGCGACAGCAACAGTATCCATAGTGGCATCGACATCATCGCAATTCATCAGGCTCACAGCGATGGCTTCCACCCCTTCAGGGATGCCCTTGCTGAGGCTGACAACGACTTGCATGATGACATTGAGCCGTTCAGTGAACTGCGGCCCTGGCACTGCGCAGCTATGAAAATCCAGCGTATGCCCGAACTCGGTTGTGCGCAGCCCGCTAGCCGCCTTATCTATCTCAAAATCAGTAATGGCAGTGGAAACCATGTCAACAAAAAAGTCAGTTTCCCTTGTGGACGGACTTGGCGCAAGGGCCGCTTCGGCTTCAGTAAGTGTGGCGACTGGTGTGCTGGCAACTTCGGTGGGCGTGGCGACTGGCGTACTGGCAGCTTCGGTGGGCGTGGCGACTGGTGTGCTGGCAGCTTCAGTAGGCGTGGCAACTGGCGTGCTGGCAGTTTCAGTGGGTGTGGCGACTGGTGTGCTGGCAGTTTCAGTGGGTGTGGCGACTGGTGTGCTGGCAGCTTCGGTGGGCGTGGCGACTGGCGTGCTAGCAGCTTCGGTGGGCGTGGCGACTGGTGTGCTACCAGTTTCGGTAGGCGTAGCGACTGGTGTGCTGGCAGCTTCGGTGGGTGCAAATGTGACAATAACCCGCTGTTCCTCGGTCGGTGTCAGGAAGGATGTCAGCAGCGATAAATCCACCGCGCCAGACACGACCAACAGCAGGCCCAAAGCAACTATAAGCAGGGTTATGACGACGGCTGAAACAAAACCCCTGCCAAATCGCGCGTTCTGTGCCGCCCTTTCAATGTCAGGTTGCAAATCTTCCCAATCCTCGATGTCATCCTCCTGTCCTTCACCAGCCCATGATGCCGAAGCGCTCGCAGCCTCAAGTTCAGTCGCGCCAGCCCCGGCGGATTTCGCCAAAGCGACCTGTTCTTTAAGCTCACGCGCACCGGGATAATTCGGGTCTAGCTGAATAACTCGGTCGAGCGCTTTGATGCCCGTTTCGCTGTCTTTAACGGCATGGGCATAAATCCACCAAAAATTCGGATTATTATCCTCCGTTTCGAGCAAGGGTCCCAATGCAATCTGCGCCTGCTCAAGTTCATCGTTTTCGATCAGGTCAAAAGCATTTTGCAAAATTGCATCAGTCGAATCACTCATAACAAGAACCCTTAACGGAGCGTTCGTCTTTATCCAAGCCGCTACACAGGCAGTGTACATCCAGTTCACGGAATGCGCAATAAAAGAGCTTGCCAACACACAGGCAAGCTCCGTTGGAATGCCCTGAAGAGGACTCGAACCTCCACCCCGTTAAGGACACGGCCCTCAACCGTGCGCGTCTGCCAGTTCCGCCATCAGGGCAGCTACCATATGCAACAGTATATGCCTTTCCCAAAAAATGTCAATGCCCGTCTGACTTGGGGCGATTGCCCCGACTCCACCTTGAGACAGCGCCTCTGATGCCGTATGATGATAAGTGGTTGAATGACGGTAACTTTGGGACAAGGGCTGGAAATGCGGATTGCACTGGATGCGATGGGAAGTGACAATCATCCTGTCAATGATGTCGCTGGCGGTATCCTGGCGGCTTCCGAATTTGGTGACACCATCGTCTTGGTTGGCGATAAAACGCTCATCGAGGCAGAACTCAAAAACCATGATATTCGCAACGGCAAGATTGAAATTCTACATGCGCCTGATTGCATCGCCATGGATGAAAAACCGGCCGATGTCATCAGGTCAAAGCCAGGGTCCTCAATCCATGTTGCGCTGAATGCGGTCAAAAATGCTGAAGTCGATGCCTTTGTCACAATGGGGAACACGGGAGCTGTCCATGCGATTGCGACCCTGAAGACACTGCGAAGAATACCTGGTGTAAAACGCCCGGTCTTGTCGGCGCTGTTTTCGGTCAATGATCATCGGATGATTTTTTTGGATGTCGGCGCGAATACCGATGTCAAGCCGGAATGGGTGCTGCAATTTGCCATTATGGGGAGCATTTATGCCCAGCGGGTTCTGAATTATTCACAGCCGCGCATTGCCCTGCTGGCAAATGGCGCCGAAGACATCAAGGGCAACCTGCTCATCCGCGAAGCAGCCAACTTGCTGCGCCGCAGCAGGATGAATTTCGTCGGCAATGTCGAACCCGTGGAATTGATGCGTTCGGTCGCCGATGTCATCGTCATGGATGGGTTTGTCGGCAATATCGTCCTCAAGCTGTTCGAGGCGACCACCTATTACTTCGCCAGTTTGATACGCCAGGAATTTCGGAACGATATTTTCTCCACAGTCGGCGGCGCACTGGCGCGTCCCGCCTTTAACCGAATTCGCCAGAGAGTGGATACTTCCTTAATCGGTGGAGCGCCCCTGTTAGGGGTCAACGGTGTTGTTATTCTTGGACACGGGCAGAATTCACCCGTTGGAATCAAAAATGCTATTCAGCAGGCTCGTGCTGCGGTTGAACAAAAGGTCATTGATGCCATCTACACGGGCATATCCCAGGAAACAGCCGAGACGGGAGCAAAGCAAGATGGAACTGACAAGACATAAGCGCAGACGGGTCGTCATCACGGGCGCGGGTGTGGTTTCGCCTTTGGGAGACAAAGAGAAGTTTTGGGCAGCCATCCAACAGGGCAAATCAGGCATCCGAAAACTGCGAAATGTTGAAACAGAACATCTGAATGTCAAGATTGGCGCCGAAGTCCTTGATTTTGATTCTTCGGATTATATCCCGCCCAAAGAGGCGCGGCGGATGGGACGCGCCTCGCAATTCGCTCTGGTGGCGGCGACGCAGGCTATCGAAGATGCCGGCTTGTCCATCGAGGCAGTATCCGCCATCGGGCATCGCGTGGCGACCATTATTGGAACGACCCTGGGCAGCTATGAAATCGGGGAAGCGGGCATCCGTGTCTGGAAGCAGTCCGGGTACAAACGGGCGAATCCGATGAGCATTATTAACGCCCTGCCCAATATGCCCGCGCATTATGTCAGCAGGATGACGGGCGCGGTGGGTCCCCTCATTACCCCTTCCGTTGCCTGTGCGACTGGGGTTCAGGCAGTGGGCGAGGCGACTGACCTGATTCAGCTGGGGAAGTGCGACCTGGCAATGGCAGGCGCGATTGATGCGGTCATGTTTGATTATATCCTGGCTGGTTTCAGCGCCACCCGCGCCCTAACCCGCGATTACAACGACAGCCCGCAGGCTGCCAGCCGTCCCTTTGATGCCGACCGCTCCGGTTTTGTGCTGGGTGAAGGCGGCGCTGTTTTCATCATCGAGAGCCTGGAACACGCGCTGGAACGCGATGCCCGCATTTATGCCGAAGTGCTGGGATATGCCAGTTCTTCCGATGCTTATCATGTTGCCGCGCCCAATCCCGAAGGCGCAGGAGCGCGGCGTGCCATGCAATGGGCATTGGACGATGCCAAAGTCGATAGCGGCCAGATTGAATACATCAATGCGCACGGCTCTTCGACAACCGCCAATGACCTTATCGAGACCCTGGCAATCAAGCATGTCTTTGGTGAAGATGCCTATAACATACCAGTGAGTTCGACCAAAAGCATGATTGGACATGCGATGGCAGGCTGCGGTTCGCTGGAACTGTCGGCCTGTCTGATGACCTTGCAGCACGAGGTCATCCACCCGACCGTCAATTATCAGACACCTGACCCTCAATGCGACCTTGATTATGTGCCGAACACTGCCCGCGATGCCCCTGGAATACGGACAGTGATGTCCAACAGCTTCGGCTTGGGGGGACAGAACGCAGCCATTGTGGTTCGGAGACTGTGAAAGCCAGGAGCAGGCGATGAAAGAAGAAGTCCTTGTCATTGGCGGCGGTCTGGCGGGTACAGAAGCAGCCTGGCAGCTGGCAGAACGCGGTCATCGGGTGCGGCTTTATGAAATGCGCCCCAAGAAGACGACTGGAGCGCACGTCAGTGACCGCCTGGGGGAACTGGTATGCAGCAATTCGCTCGGCTCCAGGCTGCCAGACCGCGCGACTGGAATCCTGCAAAATGAAATGAAAATGCTGGGGTCGCTGCTGCTGTGCTGCGCCGAAGAATCGGCTGTCCCCGCCGGCGCCGCACTGGCAGTTGACCGCGACCGATTTGCAGAGCAGGTCACGCAGCAGTTGGAGGGGCACCCCAAAATCACCATCATCCGGGAAGAAATAACAGCACTCGATTTGAACTGCCCAACCCTTGTCGCCACCGGCCCACTGACATCTCTGGCGCTTTCCCGGGAAATCGCAGCCCTGACTGGCGAGCAGTATCTTTATTTTTATGACGCCATCTCGCCCATTGTGACATCGAACAGCATCAATATGAACCGCGCTTTTCATGCCAGTCGTTATGGTCGCGGGGCAAGCGAAAACGGAGACTATATCAATTGTCCGCTGGAAAGGCAGGAGTATTATCGCTTCGTGCATGCCTTGCAAAACGCGGAGACAATAACACTTCGGGATTTCGAGCGGGAAGACCCGAATTTCTTTGAAGGCTGCATTCCGATTGAGCAGCTTGCAAAGCGAGGCGAGGATACTCTGGCATTCGGTCCCATGCGGCCGGTCGGCTTAACGAATCCACACACCGGGCGGCGCCCTTATGCCGTCGTTCAACTGCGTCAGGACAATCTGGCTGGCAGCCTCTATAATATCGTCGGCTTCCAGACCAACATTCGATGGCGGCAGCAAAAGGAAATTTTGCGGCTGATACCAGGCCTGGAAGAGGCCGAGTTCATTCGCATGGGTCAGATGCACCGCAATACTTTCTTGAATGCCCCCGCTCTGCTGCACCCCACCATGCGGTTTCGCAGCAGCAGGATGCTGTATTTTGGCGGACAGATTACCGGCGTGGAGGGCTATGTCGGCAATGTCGCCACCGGCTTTGTGGCTGCCTTGAATCTGTCGCGCCAACTTAGGGAACTGCCGGAATGGATACCGCCAGCCGATACCATGCTGGGCGCCCTGTGCCATTATGTGACCCACAGTCCACCAGACAGCTTCCAGCCGATGAAAGCCAATCTGGGCATTTTGCCGCCGCTCGCGGTGAAAATCAAAAACAAGCGACAAAGACGGCAGGCTTATGCCGAACGCGCTCGACAGTCCATGACTGCATCGCTGGAACGATTGGGGGACGAGCGGATTCCAGCGCCGGCGAAGCTGGTACAATAGAAGCCATCATATGATACTATCATCCTAGACTGTTTGATTAATCGGAAAAACCATGTCAAAATTTCGATTTGTGCAGGGACAGGCTATCGACCGCGGCTATCTGATTGGCGTCGGGGTTCAACAGGAAAACCGACTGCTGCCGGCTGAGGACTCGCTTCGTGAATTGGCTCTGCTCGCCAAAACAGCCGGCATTGAAGTTTGCGGGCAAACCTGGCAGCAGGTCAAGCGGATTAACCCCAAAACCTTCATCGGTTCGGGCAAATTACAGGAGATTATTGAGGAAATCGCGCATTGCGATGTCAATATGATTATCTTCGATGATGAGTTGTCACCGCGCCACCAACGCGAACTGGAAAAGCAGTTTGGCGAGACGGTCCACTTGCTGGATCGCTCGGCGCTGATACTGGATATATTTGCCCAACACGCGCGGACGAGCGAAGGGGCGCTGCAAGTTGAACTGGCTCAATATGAATATCGCCTGCCGCGGCTGACGCGGCAATGGACTCATCTGGCGCGGCAGGCGGGTGGTGGTGGCGCACGCGGCGGTTCTGGCGGTGTCGGCTTGAGAGGCCCTGGCGAAACGCAGCTGGAGGTTGACCGCCGCGAGATTAGCCGCAAAATTACCAAACTAAAGAGCGATTTGGAGCAAGTCCGCGCCCATCGCAGTCTGCATCGGGAAAAGCGGCGCAAGTCGGGCTTGCCGCTGGTCGCGCTGGTAGGTTACACCAACGCTGGCAAGTCCACGCTGATGAATGCCTTGTGCCATTCAGATATTTATGCTGCCGATCAACTCTTTGCGACCCTTGACCCCACCATCCGCCGAATCGAACTGCCGAATCGCTCGGAAGCCCTGTTGAGTGATACAGTCGGATTCATTCAGAAATTGCCAACCACGCTGATTGCCGCCTTTCGGGCAACGCTTGAAGAAGTAGTCGAGGCGGATTTGCTTTTGCATGTGGTCGATATCAGCCATCCCAATGCCATGCAGCATATTGAGGCGGTCGAGGATACGTTGGCGGAGATAGACGCCTCTCAAATGCCAAGAATCCTAGTGCTGAACAAAATGGATCAACTGCCCGGCGCCTTGCCCGATGTCGCGCCTGTCGATAGTTATGAGTGCATCGTCCCCATTTCAGCCAAGGAAAACCTGGGGCTGCATGAACTGCTGGGAGACATTGAGCGCGTGCTGGCGCAGCAGCAGACGACGCTCAAGGTGCTGCTTCCCTACAACTGCGGCAGAGAATACTCCCGCTTGTATGACCGCGGTTATATTCAATCGGAGGGGACCAATGAATTGGGATGGCAATTAACCCTCCGCATTCCCAACAAGCTCTCCGCTTATTATCAGCAATACAGCTTGGGCGAATAAGCCCCAAAGACGGCTTCAAGAGGCAGAAATAGCTGACGAAGGCAGCTGCACCCAATAGATTTCGGGGCGGTAGCGGCTGTGCATAAACAAGCGCATATCCTCCGACAGGGTTAAAGCGAGCGGCGCTGGCACATCGGAGAAAATGACAACTTCCACATCGTCGCTGGTGCATCCCCCATCCAGACATTGATGCGGTTGGATGCGCCCGACGATGCCGCGCGTTCCGAGGGCATATCCAAAATACAAAAAGCCATCATTCGCCATAACCACATTGGTGATGCTGCGCAGCCCGGACACCAGAGGCCGCAGCTCGGAATAAGAGCCATCCTCCTGAATCTCAAACCATTCGATACCCCGTCTGGCACTGCCGGCATTGGCAACATAAACCCGCTTCCCATGACTGGCGATGCCAGTCGGTGAACGCAAATCCGTCAGTATCGTATTCGCTGCGCCGCTTTCCGATACTTCGGAAATCGAATGAGCGTGAGCATTGGTGACCAGAAAACTGTGCTCATTGATTCGGGTGATGCCCCAGGGAGTCACAAGCTGATTGTTGACGCTCACAGGCGCCAGCCGACCCTGGTCAACTTTCCACAGCGTCCCCCTGTCCGTATCCGGTATCCACAAGTCAAATCCCGCTTCTGTGTCTTCGATAATCAGGCTGCTGCTGTTTCTAACGCCAAAGACAAAGGTAATCGTATCGCCAGAGCGGTCATCAATCTTGTAAATCGTCCAGTCGCCATTGCAGACCGCATAAAGATGGTTATCGAACCAGGTGATGGCATTCGGTCTTTGAACGTTCCCGACAAGCAGTTCCAAATCCTGCTGGCGGAATGGATTTGCCAGTTCGGCAGAATCAGCAGCCTGCGCTGCTGGCGTGGATGCCGACTCTGAGATGGCAGTCGGTGTTAAGGGAACATCGTCCTGTGCGTTGACGAGCGCAACGCTAAACAGGATACAGAGCAAAGCGATAATCTTCATGGCACACCTGACAGCATTAAAGGACTGGTTTGGCAGCATAAGGATTTTACAGCACTTCAAGCCACAACTCCAGCGTCAGGCTGCCGCCCCGCGCTTCTAGTCCTTCAGCAATCAGACGTATGCTTTTCGTCAGGTTGGGTGGGCAGATGTGATGTAGAGTATAATCACAAAGAGCATTGTCCACAGAGAGGCACTTTATGAAACCGCTCCAAGACCAGCGCAGGCGGACGATGGTGCTGTTCATGCTGAGCCTGGCGATTTTATCATTGGGAAACCTGAATCTGCCCGACAGCGACCGAGATGCGCCCACGACACAGACCCCCGCGCCTGTGGCTGACTTTGACTTCACCATCACCGACCTGACAGTCCGCTTTGTCTCGACCGCCAGCGGCGACAATTTAAGACGCATTTGGGATTTCGGCGACGGAAATGTCTCCCGTGAGCAACATCCAAGGCATATCTATGCCGCCCCTGGCAGTTACCATGTATCCTATACGGTATCCAATGCCGGCGGCAGCAGCGCCATTCGTCAAACGGTCACCGTCCATGCGGTTGCGCAGCCCCTGGCTTCCCTGAGTGGCAGCGTCCTGTTTGTGTCCAATCGGACGGGCAACAACGAAATCTATCTGATGGCTGCGGATGGTTCACAGCCGGTCAACCTCAGCAATCATCCAGCCGATGACAGATACCCCTCATCGTCGCCAGATGGCCATGCTATCTTGTTCGCATCCACACGCGATGGCGGCACCTGGGATATTTACAGCCTGGCAATGGATTCATCAGACATCAAACGTCTAACAGATGCGGGCAACAACATCATGCCGACAGGGTCGCCGGACGGCAAACGCATCGCCTTTGTAACAGACCGCTTTGGCGACTATGATGTTATGGTGATGAACGTCGACGGCAGCCGTCAAATTCAGCTGACAGTCGATGTAACCAACGACATCAGCCCCACCTGGTCGCCCGACAGCAGCGCCATCGCTTATGTTTCGGAGACGGCGGGCGACCGGGACATTTTTGTTATGGATGTTTCTATTGATGCTGCCCGTGGGCCGCGGATATTCACCCTCACAGCCGAAGCGGCGGACAACTATGACCCAGCCTGGCTGAACGACAGCAGCAAAAGTCTGCTGGTCTTCACAACAACGCGCTTCGGCAATGAGGAACTCATGCTGGTCAATCCATTGGACGGGAGCAACCTGCGCCGCGTGACCGCCATTGCGAGCAATGAGCGTCAGCCTGCCTGGTCAGCAGACGGGGACTGGATTGCTTTTGTTTCCGACCGCGATGATGGCGGTGCCAGCAACATCTACAGAATCCGAACTGATGGCAGCCGCCTGAGCCGTTTGACGCCGGATGGAAGCAGCGAATTTGACCCGGATTGGCATTAATGTCTCGGAGCAGACACGCGGGCGGCGAGTATGAAGCCGAGGTGATTCCGGGCATTGAAGCCATCGTCATGGACGAACTTCGCGCACTGGACGGGATGCGCCTTTCATCGCTCCGCCGAACCAGGCCGGGGTTCGTCCGTTTTAGTATGGACGGCAGGCCCAAACAGCTGCCCTCGCTCCGTTCAGTCGTCGCCGCGTATCAGATTCATGCCTTTGCCATCCCGCGCCCCAAGGCATTGCTCGGTCATCAGCATTTCACCCGTCTAATCAGCATCCTTCAAGACACGATTCAGCGCTGGACGCATGACCCGCTTAGCCTGGGCATAGGTGCCGCTGGCGCCGAAACATCGGTGCTGCGGCGGCTGAAACGAACGCTTGCGGAAGCGCTGTGCCTGACGCTGGCTGAAGATGGCAAAGGCGACTTGTATATTCGTCTGGCACGACAGCCTGATAAAAAAGGCTGGGAGATACTTGTCCGAACCACCGTCCAGCCCCTGTCCAAGCGAGAATGGCGCGTCTCCAATATACCGGGCGCACTCAACGCCACCGTCGCCTGCGCCATGACGCAACTCAATCCGCTAAGACATCCGGCTGTCGCTGTCAATCTTTGCAGCGGCACGTCAACGATTCTGATTGAGCACGCCCTGATGCACCCCGGCGATTTTCTGCTGGCGGTGGACAACTCCAAGCGGATGATTGAAGCGGCACTCAGGAACACTGAAGCAAGCCAAACCAAGCACAGAATCCATCATATCCAGGCAGACGCAGGCAAAACACCGCTGCCATCGCACTCGGCTGACCGCATTTATGCCGATTTGCCCTTCGGACATCATATCGGAAGCCATGCGGCAAACGAACGCTTGTATCCGACAATTCTGAATGAGGCCGCCCGACTGGCAAGACAGCACGCAGATTTTGTCCTGCTGACACACGAAGTGCGTCTGCTGCATCGCTGTCTGTCTCGCTCGGTCTGGAAAATCAAATCGGAAACAGCCATCAACCTGCGAGGGCTTCACCCGCGCCTATTTGTCCTTGAACTAAAATCGTCCAGAGGATATAAAGTGTGAAGCATAGGGAATGATATGGGGCTTCAATGTCGCTGCGAATCTTTCTGCTGGCAGTTCTGCTGATGACTTTCGCTGCCTGTCAACCAGCCAAAGAAGAACATCCAATTACCGTCTCGCTGATTGCCGACGGTCTCCAACAGACATTCAGTTACCCCAGCGCCGTCACGGTGGCGGAATTCCTTGCTCATGCAGAAATCGAATTAAGGAATCAGGACCGCATTAGCCACCCGCTATCGACCGTGATTGCCGATGGCATGATGATTACCGTTAGGCGAGTGGTGGAAACACAAACCTGCCAGCAGGAGAACGTTCCCTTCGGACGCCAATTCGTGCTTTATGAGGGCATCCCTGCGGGCGAAGAGCAGCTTGCGAAAGTCGGACAGAGCGGCATTCGAGAGGCTTGCTATCGCATCATATTGGAGGACGGCATCGAAAGTCAGCGCATCCCGACCGGGCAGACAACCATTCTGACCGAGCCGATTGATGAAATCATCCATGTCGGTCCCGCTGGCGAAGTTGAGCCAGTCGCTATCCTTGGCACACTGAGTTACATCAACAGCGGCAATGCCTGGACAATCAAGGGAAACACCTCTGCCAAACGTCCTCTGACAGCAAAGGGCAGCCTGGATTCATTGGTATTTGACCAAAACGAAGACGGGACGCTGCTCATGTATTCAGCAGAGACAAGCGACAGCGATGATTTCTTCAATGAGCTTTGGATGCTCGGCACAAGGGAAGGTTCGGCAGCCGTCAAGCTGGCGCCGACTGATGTTCTCTATGCCGAATGGCGACCGCGAACGCGGCACACCATCGCCTATTCGACTGGCCAAGCGCAGCGAACAAAGCCAGCCTGGAAAGCGCTCAACAACCTGTGGCTGATGACGATTGACCCCCATAGCGGATATGCCCTCCATATCAAAGAACTGATTCCCGAATCCAGCGGCGGGGCTTACGGCTGGTGGGGAACTAATTTCAGCTGGTCGCCGCAGGGAGACCGCATTGCCTGGATACGAGCCGATGCGATGGGCATTGTGGATTTCGAGGAACAGAAGCTCATCACGCTGATTGACGACGCGGCTTTTAAGACCTCGCAATACTGGGCCTGGCTGTCGCCGCTTTCCTGGTCGCATGACGGTCATTTGATTGCATCCGCCCGACACCGCGCCCCCCTTGGCAATGAATCGGCTGCAACCGGTCCCGTATTCGACCTGGCTGTCACCAGCGCGGATGGCAGGTATTCGGCTCAAGTCAAAACGGCAGTCGGTATGTGGGCGGCGCCAACCTATTCTCCGAGCATTGCTTCCTCGAACGCCGACTTATCGGCAGGCTATCTCGCCTACCTTCAGGCACGCGAACCCTATAACAGCCTAAATAGCCAGTACGACCTTGTCGTTGCCGACAGAGACGGCAGCAACCAGCGCATTATCTTCCCCGCTGCCGCACAAGACGGCATACAATCGAGCGATTTTGGCCTGGCGGCGACCGATTTCGCCTGGAGCCCCGATGCCCGTTTCATCGCCCTTGTCTACCAGGGCAACCTGTGGCTCGTTGATGTACAATCAGCCGACAGCCATCAGGTAACTTTCGATGGTGGCGCTTCCAATCCCGTCTGGACAAGATAATGCGTCAGTTGGTCATATTCTCGATGAGTCTGTTCTTGCTGGCAGGCAGCCTGACAGCTACGCTCGGCACGGCAAGCATTCGAGATTTCGAATTGCGCGGCTATGTCAACCCGACCAACGACCCCAACATCCCCTTTGCAGTCCCCAGGCCAGGCGTCAACGTGGAACTGCGGCAATACAGTCAAAAGGAACTGGACTCCAACCTGGAGCTTATACAGGCTTCCAATTTTGTTTGGCTGCGTCAGTTTGCCTACTGGGATGAAATCGAGCCGCAGCCAGGCAAGTATGACTGGTCGGGCTGGGATGCCATTGCCCGTGCGATGCGCCAGTATCCCCAGCTTGAACTGGTTGCTGTGCTGATGAACACGCCTGAATGGGCACGTGCATCCAGCGCCGCCTTAACGTCCACAGCGCCGCCGCAATCGCTGGCGGATTTTGCGACCTTTGCCGGCGCTTTTGCGGCGCGATACGGCGATGTCATCGACCATTACCAAATCTGGGACGAGCCAAATCTGGGCGACGCCTGGGGCTCCCTGCCGCCCCGACCTGCCGAATATGTCGCGCTGCTGGCCACAGCCTACCAAGCCATCCAGGCCGCCGACCCAGGGGCAGTCGTTATCGCGGCGGCGCTCGCCCCAACAGCCGAAGTCGGCGGGCAGAACATCAGCGACATTCGTTTCCTGAAGTCCATGTATCAGCATGGCGCTCGTGAGTATATGGATGCTGCTGCCGCAAAACCTTATGGCTTCTCATCATCGCCTCTGGACAGAACTGTTGATGAGGCGGTTCTGAACTTCTCACGAATGATTGCCCTGCGTGAGGTGATGACAGCCAACGATGACGCCCGGACAGCGCTTTGGGCAAGCAACTGGGGCTGGAATGCCCTGCCAGCTAGCTGGTCGGGCGATGCCTCCATTTGGGGCGCGGTGACTGCCGACGAGCAAATCGAATACACCTTGCGAGCATTCGACCGCGCCCATCGTGAATTGCCCTGGCTGGGCGCCATGATTTTGCATCATTGGCAGCCCGATGTTGGGGCGAGCAGCGCTCAATGGGGCTTTGCCCTGATGCAGCCCGACAGCCAGCCATCCAGACTGCTGCAAGCCATCCAAAACCACAATTTTCCACGCCAGGCACAGAATGGCCTGTATCACCCGCGGACAGCCTTTGCCCGCTATAGTGGTGTTTGGGAGTTCAGCGAACTTGGCGCGGACATCGGCTGGCTGGAAACCAGCGACAGCCAACTGGAATTCGACTTTTTCGGCACGGAGCTTGCCATGCTCTTGCGCGAAGACGATTATGTCGCTTTTCTGTATCCGTCTATCGATGGTCAGCCAGCCAATGCAACCCCGCAGGACGCCAGTGGCAATGCCTATGTTTTCCTGCGAAGCCATTCGCACCAGCCAGAAACCAATCTCGTCAAGATTTCGACCCGCCTCACACTCGCCCCGCATACCTTGCATGTTGTCGCCGACAAAGGCTGGGACCGCTGGGCTGTCGCTGGCTTCGCGGTCAGTTCCGGCGATTTGCTGGCATACTACAATCAGCAAATCGCCATAGGCGCAATCGCCACCTGTCTGTCCTTTGTCGTCTTTATGCTCTCGCTTGTGACCACGCCCTGGCAAACCTGGATTCCGACAGTGGCGGTTTTCATGGAGGGTCTGTCCGTCACATCGCAGCTTGTACTCAGTGGCATCACATCGGCAGTGATGATGGTCGCCATGCTCTTTACCTGGACATCACATCGCCCGGCCATTCTGATGCGCGATGAGCTTAACATCCTGCTCGCCCTTGTCACCGGCGGCATCCTCTATCTGTCGCCAGGTTTCATTATTTCAATCCTTGCTGCGCTGGTCCTCTTTGTCCTAATCCTTCATCGACTGGAAACAGGACTCATTCTCACGCTGCTTTGGGCGCCTTTCTTCCTGTTCCCGATTGAATTGTACAGCTTCGCCTTTCCAATAGCCGAGGTGATGATTTTGCTGACATCCCTTGCGGGCTTCCTGAAGCTGCTGGCAGGCTTGGGAACGCAGCTTCAAATGTCAAACAGCGCCTACCCGATTGTCTCCAAAACGCTTTTCACAAAGCTGCGGATGATGGATATGGCGGTCATCGGCATGGCGGTCATGGCGGGCATTTCGCTGGTTTGGACGCGGCAGGTGGATGTGGCGCTGACCGAACTGCGCACCCTCATCCTCGAACCCATTCTGTTCTATGGTCTGTTTCGCTCGCTGCGACCCTCCAAGGATTCGCTCATTCGCTTTGTCGATGCCCTCATTATTGCCGGCCTGCTGGTTTCGCTGGTCGGCTTGTTCCTGTACATTCAAGGAGAGGGCATCATCACCGCAGAAGGGGGCGCCAGACGGCTCGCAGGCGTTTATGGCTCACCCAACAATGTCGGCCTGCTGCTCGGCAGAACCATGCCCCTGACCGTGGCCTTCCTGCTGGTCAAAACAGACCGCAGACGCCAAGTGTTTGCCGCTGCCGCCCTTGTTGCCATGAGCATCACCCTGATTTTGACCCAGAGCGTCGGTGCGCTCATTCTCGGCATTCCAGCCAGCATAACTGTCATCTTGTTCGGCCGCTATCAGCGCAAAGCGATTTTAGCCGTCATCGCTGTCGGGGCAGCCGCCGCCGTTGGATTTGCATTTCTTTCGCGGGTATCAGCACGATTTGCGAATATCCTGGATTTCACAACTGGAACGAACTTCTTTCGCTTGCGCATCTGGGAGAGCGCGATGGAAATCATCCAGGATTATCCGATAAGCGGCATTGGCTTGGATCAATTCCTTTATCTGTTCAGCGGCGAATACGTCCGCCCCGATGCCATTTGGGACCTTGACCTCTCCCATCCGCACAACCTTATTCTGGATTTTTGGACGCGGCTGGGCATCATCGGGCTCATCCTGTTTTTGACGAGCCAGCTTTTCTTCTGGAGAAGCGCCATAACTGCCCTGAAGGCATTCCGCCAGCAAGACGAGCTGCTCTTTGCCCTCACCCTGGGCCTGACAGGCAGCATGGCTGGCCTGCTGGCGCACGGCTTAATCGACAACAGCGTCTTCGTCATCGACCTCGCATTTATTTTTATGTTTCAACTGGCTGCCATCGTTCGCCTCAAAGACATCTCGCCTCACCCTGAACCCTAAATCGCATTTCAGGGGACATACCCCCGCGCTGGCAGTTGTGGTACACTTTGAATGTTTGGCTAAACTGGAGGCATTTCAATATGCGCGTCTTAATCACTGGTGGAGCAGGATTTATCGGCTCGCACCTGAGCGACCGCTTTATACGTGACGGACATCGCGTCGTTGCCGTTGATAATCTGATCACTGGCTCGCAGGAAAATATCGCTCACCTGGCAGGCAACCGCCATTTTGAACTTGTCTATCACGATGTCAGCAACTTCATCCATGTCCCCGGTCAGATCGACGCCGTTCTGCATTTTGCCTCCCCCGCCAGCCCGATGGACTATCTCAAATATCCTATCCAAACCTTGAAAGTTGGCGCACTCGGCACGCACAACGCGCTGGGATTCGCACGCGCCAAGCAGGCACGCTTCCTGCTGGCATCCACCTCCGAGGTCTACGGCGATCCCCTGGTGCATCCACAAAACGAGGGCTATGCCGGCAATGTGGATCCTGTCGGGCCGCGCGGTGTCTATGACGAGGCCAAGCGATATGCCGAAGCCCTGGTTATGGCCTATCACCGCCAGCATCAGATGGAAACCCGCATTGTGCGCATATTCAATACCTATGGGCCCCGAATGCGGCTTGATGATGGCCGCGTTGTACCCAATTTCATCGGCCAAGCAATCCGCAGCGAAGCGTTGACGGTTTATGGGGACGGTTCTCAAACGCGCTGCTTTCAATATGTCGATGACCTCGTTGAAGGCGTTGTCCGCCTGCTCAACAGTGACTTCGCTGAGCCCGTTAATATAGGCGCAACGCGGGAAATGAGCATGTTGGAGTTCGCCTGCCTGGTCAACAGCATATCAGGTAATCCGGGCGGGATTGTCTATAAACCTCAACTGCGAATTGATGGCGACCCGCAAACGCGCAAACCCGATACCTCCAGGGCGCAGGGCATCTTGAACTGGCGACCGAAAGTTGAATTGGAAGACGGACTCAGACGCACCATTCAATACTTTCGAGAAGTCATCACAGCAACCTGAATTTTCTCAATCCAGAGGTTTCAAGTGTCTAGCAGGCTTGTTTGGGGGTTTCTCGCGTTTGTAGCTGGCGCTGCCAATATGGCCCTCCCGTCCCTGTGGCTGTTCATGGGGACTTTGATTGCGCTGTGCCTGGTCATCATCCCCTGTACGCCGATGACTCTGCTGGTCATGCTGCTGGTTCTGGCGCCCCTGCGGGCATTGATTGCAGCCGAATCTGACATCGTTTTCGCGCTGGATATTGGGCAGGCCTTGCTGTTTGTCTATCTGTTTTTCTGGCTGGGATACCGAATCATCCAGCGCCGACCTGTCGCCAACGTCAAAAGCGATACCGTGCTGGCAGGAGTGCTGATGCTCATCATCCTGTTTGCATCGGGCCTATGGACGGGTTCGTCCCTTTCTGCTTGGCTAAGGGAATGGCTCAAGTGGGTCATCATCGCCATCTTCGTTTGGCATCTGTCCCTGTCCGCCTCTGCGCACTGGCGCTGGCTGATATTCGCCCTGCTGCTTAGCGCCGCCGCCAATGCCATTGTCGGGCTTTATATTTTCCTGGGCGGGAGCGGCGCCGAACATCTGCTGATACTGGGGCGCTTCTTTCGCGCATTTGGCACTTTCGGACAGCCCAACCCCTTTGGCGGCCTGATGGGAATGGCGCTGCCACTCGGGCTCATGGGAGCATACAGTCAACTATCGATGCTCTATGTACATTACCGCCAGCGCCACGCGCTGCCAAAATCCTTCATCCTCTCCTTCGCGCTCTTCTCGATAGTTTCTCTGCTCATTTTTTGCGCTCTCATCGCCTCATGGAGCCGCGGTGCCTGGCTCGGGCTGATGTCGGCTGGCGCTGTCATGATTTTTGCCATCCCAAGACGTTGGACACTCAGCATCGCCTTTGTCCTGGGCTTGACCTTATTGGTGGCATCACTCTGGCTGAGCGGCATCCTGCCACAATCTATTGTCAACCGCCTGACCGCCACCGCAGGCGACTTCTTTACCATCACAGATATTCGCGGCGTGGATGTCAGCCCCCTCAACTATGCGGTTGTCGAACGGCTGGCGCATTGGCAGGCAGCGATTAATATGGCAGAAGACAAGCCAATCCTCGGCGTCGGCTTGGGAAACTATGAAGTCCTGTATGACCATTATCGCCTCATTAACTGGCGCGAGCCACTGGGTCATGCCCACAATTATTATCTGAACATCCTTGCCGAGACCGGGATTCTTGGTTTTGCTGCCTATCTGGCATTTTGGCTGATGATATGGCGGCTGACCTGGCAAATCAGAAATCACCCGGATATTTTTGCACGCTCCATCGCCATCGGATTGCTCGGCTGCTGGACTTATATCGCCGTGCATAGCCTGTTTGACAATTTGTATGTCAATAATCTTTTCCTGCATATAGGCGTATTATTCGCTATACTTGCCATTCTGTACCGACAAGTCAACCAATCCCTGATACTGGAGTCATGATGACTCGCGCTGCTGCCCAAGCCAAAGAGAACCGAACGCTTAACACGCCAATCGATGGTATCATCATCAGGCTGTCACAGCGCATTGGCGGCCGACGGGCAAAAGAGGTCGAGCGTTTCATCAAATTCGCATTTGTGGGCCTGCTTGGCTTTGTCATCGACTTTGGTTTGGTCTTTCTGCTTCAGTCGAGCATCTTTCCACCCGTCAGCCAGGCTGGTGAAGAACTTGCCCTGAATGTGGCTGTCGCCACAACGATTGGTTTTGTGCTGGCTGTTTGCAACAATTTCACTTGGAATCGCTTTTGGGTCTACCCGGACTCACGAACCTATTCCATTCGCCGCCAACTATCGCAGTTCGCCGTCGTCAGTGTGATTGGCTGGGCAGCGCGAACCTTTTGGATTACCGTATCCTTCACATTTTTTGGCATCTTGTCCACATCTCTTATTCAGGTCATTTTCTCGGCTTACAATCCCTCACTGCTCGACCAGCAAAAACTGGGAACGATGACTGCCCAGGCTATTGGAGTCATTATTGTGACCTTCTGGAATTTCCTGGCCAACCGCTATTGGACCTACAGGGACGTAGACTGACGTGACGCGCATTGCCATCGACTATACGCCTGCTTATGAACAGGGCGGCGGCATCGGACGTTATGTACGGGAACTCACCGCTGCCCTTTCCGCTGTGGATGAAAGGACAGCATATCGCCTGTTTGTATCAGGGGCTTCCAGACATCGGCTGCCACCGCCGCCAGCATCCAACTTCGTCTGGAAACCGACGCCGATTGCGCCACGGTGGCTGGCAAGAGCCTGGCATCGCGCCAGACTGCCGCTTCCAATAGAAGCCTTCACAGGTCGAATCGATTTGTTTCATGCCACCGATTTTGTCCTGCCTCCCACCCTGCTCGCCACTCGAACGCTCCTGACGGTGCATGACCTGTCCTTTGTCCGCGTGCCACAAGCCGCCAGCCCGGCTTTGAGAGCCTATCTGAATCGGGTCGTGCCGCGCTCGGTCAAAATGGCAGACCACATCCTGGCGGATTCGCAAGCCACCAAAGATGATTTGCTGGAGTTGTATAACACCGCCGAAGACAAAGTGACTGTTTTGCTGAGTGGCGTGGACGAGCGTTTTCAGCGAATCACGGATGCGGCTGTCTTGCAGCAGGCTCGCGCCAAGTATGGATTGACCGACCTCAACTACCTGCTGTCGGTGGGAACTGTGCAGCCGCGCAAGAACTACAGTCGCGTCATAAGAGCGCTCGCTGGCCTGCGTGAAGCGGGTTATGACCTGCACTATATCATTGCCGGCGGAAAAGGCTGGCTCGAAGATGAAATGCACCAAACCATTGCCGAAACCAACCTGACTGATTTTGTCCATCTGCTGGGATTCGTGCATGACAGTGACCTGCCCGCGCTTTACAGCGCGGCGCGAGCGCTGGTCATGCCGTCCTTGTACGAAGGCTTTGGGCTGCCGATACTCGAAGCGATGGCCTGCGGCACCCCGGTGATAACGAGTAACCTGTCCTCACTGCCCGAAGTCGCTGGAAGCGCCGCGCTTCTGGTCAACCCTCTTCATACTGACGAAATCACGAATGCCATCCGCCGCATCGAATCCGATGACGATTATCGCACCGCTCTGATTGATTCAGGCTATCAGCAAGCCAGAAAATTCACATGGGAAAAATCGGCCAGGCAACTCAAGTCAATCTATGACCGCTTGCTGTGTTTATAAACAGACTGTCTGCTGGTATGATTGAACTCGTGTCCGCACCAGCCCGTCTGGCAGCAGAAGCCAATTCATTATTTTGTGCAGGCGCGGGATTATTCAGCGACAGGTAAAAATATGCTGCACCAACACAGGATGACGATTTATTGGCTGCTGGGTTTGGGACTGGCGGGGTATGTATTGCCCTGGATGGTCGCGCCAACCGCCCCCCTGACGCTCAATGCTTTTGACCTTGCCGAGTGGACCAGCCTGCATCCAACTCAATTCGGGACACCCTTGCTTGTTCCTTTGCTGCTGCGCCTGCAACTGCTCATCATCACCCTTTTGGTCGCCTTGCTGGCAAGCAAATCGCTGATGAAGCTCTTGGCAGCTGTCATCATCCTGTCGCTTTCGGTGGCACAGCTGCCGCCTCTGGAGTTCCTGACCATCTCGCGCCATGACAGCAACTATCAACAGCAGTTCCTGCTCGCCGCCATCAGCCTCATCGCCGGGCTGACATTGCTGCGCTGGACACCATCCCGAAGGCTTGCGCTTGCGACAGGCTGCCTGGCAGCAATCGGCTTGCTCGCCGCCCTTGTCGGTCAACGTCAGGCGCAGCTGCTCTATCAGATGTCATGGCAGGAAGGTGTGTCTGGCGTCGGGCTGGGGGTGCTGGCTGTGGCCTACTTCGGGATGATTGCTCTGGCTTTGTCCACAGCGCAGTTACGGGGAAACTCACGAAGTTAAATTAAATGACTGGCTTCATTGGTCAGTTCAGAAACGCCATAGTTCGAATATAATAAAGGTGTGTCTGTGATAGTGCCTTGCCATCAGACATGCGATATGGATAGATACAATACGCTATTTAGCACGAGGTATTAAGATTGATTTCAAATGAACTGCTCAAAGAGTTGCACCGTCTGAACCGCGTGGACAAACTGCGGGTTATTCGATTGCTGGCTGATGATTTGGCTACAGAAGAAGCCAGCTATTTCATATCAGACCGAACTTATGAAATTGTCACGCCCTATGGTAATGAAGCTGCGGCGCAGGTGTTGTACGATGCTTTAGCGGCTGCCGAAAACAGGGACAACAAAGGCGAGTTATAGTGGCAAGTTTCCCTTACCTAACTACAGATAAGCTGCCAACTAGCCTGATGCCGCGCTTGCCGTTGACGATTGCCCTTGGCAGCCAGTCGGTAGGGGTTGTTGGGCTGCTGGATACTGGGGCAGCTGTGAGTGTAC
Organism: Aggregatilineales bacterium; assembly: GCA_965214515.1. Taxonomy (GTDB): domain Bacteria; phylum Chloroflexota; class Anaerolineae; order Aggregatilineales; family Phototrophicaceae; genus UBA6055. The sequence continues at coordinate 71,032 of OZ243955.1, read as the reverse complement.
TCCCATTTCAAATTGGATTGACATTGGGTGCGGTTTGGGAGGAACAGACGACAGTTGTGCCACTGGTCGGTAGCTTGGGAGAATTCGAGGCACGAGTGCTGATAGTGAAGGGGACACATCCCCAAATCATACCGAATAAGACGGTGCGCCTGGACACGATTGGAAAATGCGCCCATTATTTTTGGACAGATGAACTTTTTCCTGGAATTCGACGTCTGCTTCTATCGCTCTCGGCATCGGTTTGATGTAACGCTGAAGGATGACAGCTAGAACGTCCACACAAAAATAGGGCTGTGGGAATATATGCAGGGATTGATGACACTCTCCTGGATACAGACAAAATAAGGCAGCGTGCGCTGCCTTACAATCATAACTGTAGATAATGTCAAACGTTCTATTCCATATTGGATTTGATGTACGCCACCGCCTGACCCACAGTTTCAATCTTCTGTGCATCCTCATCGCTGATTTCGCCGCCGAACTCTTCCTCAAATGCCATAATCAGTTCAACAAGGTCAAGCGAATCGGCTTCGAGGTCTTCGCGGAAGTTGGCACTGCTAATGACCCGGTCATCTTCGACGCCTAACAACTCGACAACGATACCCTTTACACGTTCTTCGATTGATGCCATCTTTGTCATCCCCCATTTGTTTTCAATATCTGTGGGCTAAATTATACCGATATTCCTTGGCTGTGCCAGTCCAATTCGCCATTGACGGCATTATTGACACATAAAGGCTTATTGAATAAACTCGCGCAAAGCAGACGGCTTAACGATTTTGCATCAGCGTCTGAAACTTTTCCGCTCTTGCCGAGCGAGCTTCGACAGTACGATAACGCAAATTCGCTCTTAACGAAACCGCCCATAATGAAGGAACACTCGTCTATGCCAAAAGTCACGGAAACCCCGACAACCGAGAGTAGAAAAGTCGACCATATCCGCATTAACCTGGACAAAGACGTGCGATTTCCACGCCTGACAACTGGCCTGGAAAAGTATCGCTTCATGCACCAGGCCATTCCCGAACTGAACCTGAGCGATATCGATACCTCGATCGAACTCTTCGGCAAATCGCTCGATTCCCCGATTCTGATTTCGTCAATGACCGGCGGCACCGAGATGGCGCAAAACATCAACCGAAATCTGGCGCAAGCCGCGCAAAAGCACAACATCGCTATGGGGCTGGGCTCCCAGCGAGCCGCCATCGAAAATGAAGACCTGGCAAGCACCTATGCCGTCCGCCAGGTGGCGCCGGATGTTATGCTGTTTGCCAATTTGGGCGCGGTGCAGCTTAATTATGGCTATGGCATCGAACAATGTCGGCTGGCAGTAGATATGGTCGAAGCCAATGCGCTCATTCTGCACTTCAACGTGTTGCAGGAAGCGGTTCAAGCGGAAGGCGACATTAATTTTTCTGGCCTGCTCAACAAAATCGAGCATATCTGCAACAACTTGAATGTCCCCGTGATTGCGAAGGAGGTCGGCTGGGGATTTTCCGCAGCCAACGCCCGCGCCCTTGCCAACGTTGGCGTGTCGGCTATTGACGTTGCCGGTTCTGGCGGCACATCCTGGAGCGAAGTGGAATACCATCGCGCTCCAACCGCGTTTCATGCCCGCGTTGCCCGCAGTTTTGCCGATTGGGGCATCCCGACCGCCGATGCCATTCAATACGCCTGCACCGCCGCGCCTCAACTGCCGGTCTTTGCCAGTGGCGGCTTGCGCGACGGGATTGATATTGCCAAAAGTCTGGCACTGGGCGCAACTCTGGCCGGCCTGGCAAACCCCTTTCTGCAAGCTGCCCACGAATCGGTCGAGAGCGTCGATTTGCTCATTCAAGAACTTCAGGCGCAGCTGCGAATCGCCATGTTATGCACCGCCTGTCCAAATATCGAAGCGCTGCGACAGGCGGAACTGAAGCGGATTGCTCATTGATGCTCCGCTTGCGCTAGACAAATTCGCGGATGACCGCATTGCTCAACAACCTGCCCGACTCGCTAAGGTGAACGCGGTCATCCATGACCTTGAGCAAGCCGACCGACTGGCATTTGGCTATCGGTTCAGGGAACATTGCAACAAAGTCCTGTCCAAAGCGCCGCTTAAACTCGGCCCGACGAATGCCTTCACGGGTCAGGCGCAGGCCCATCATAATCGTCTCATCAAGTTCATCAGCAGCCGACACCCTGTTTGACCTGGCGACCGCTGGCGTCAAGGGGAAAACAAAATCCGACTCGGTGGCATCATGCAAGGCAGCTATATAACGCTGCGGTGATGTGATGACAGCATAGCGATAACCACCGGCAAACCCGTGAGCGCCAGCCCCGATGCCAAGATACGGCAGGTTGCGCCAGTATTGCAGGTTGTGACGGCATTCCCCTTGAGGGCGACACCAGTTGCTGATTTCATACTGCTCATAACCATGAAGCGCCAGGCAGGCCGAGGCATATTCGTACATATCAGCAAACAAGTCCTCATCTGGCGGCGGGACTGCGCCCGAATCGACTTGGAGTCTTAGCGCTGTTCCGCCTTTCAGTTCGAGGCCATACATGGATATATGCTCTGGCGCCAGCCTCATCAGCACCTCAAGGGTGGCTTGCCAGTCCGCCAGGCTCTCATCGGGCGAGCCGAAAATCACATCCAGATTCACGTTGTCGAAACCAGCTTGACGCGCATAGGCCAAAGCATCCGCAGTCATTTGAACATCATGCCGCCGGTCAAAGAGCCGCAACACCTTCGGCGACGCCGACTGCATCCCGATACTCAAGCGATTGAAACCGATATGCCGCAATTCGCTCAAGTAGCCTAAGGAAAGGTCATTGGGATTGGATTCCAGCGAGATTTCGGCATTGGCATCCAAGGGAAATAGGCGCTTCAGAGTCTGAAAAATCAGGCGAAAGTGTTTTGGGCTGACCAGCGAGGGCGTCCCGCCACCAACATACAAGGTATGCACGGACCGATGCGGGTTGTGGATGGCCGCATATTCCAATTCTTTGCACAGCGCATCAACATAAGCGGGAATCAAATGTTCGAGGTCAGTATAGGTATTAAAGGCGCAATAGCTGCACCGAACCGAACAAAAGGGAATGTGAATGTAGATGGATAATGGCGTCCCTGCAAACATGATTTCCAATGCTGTCCATTTGAGCTCAAGATTGCGCCATTGTCATTGGTAAAATATAATAATGCAAGTTATCTTTTCCCTTAAAGATGTATAGATGGAAATCAGGTGAACCATGCCATATCCGATTGTCCCTTCATGGCTCATTAGGGGAATCGAATGAATGTCATACGGCGCATCCTGGGCAAATCTTCTGACGAATGGGCGCAGAGAAGCGGGTCGCGGCGTGTACCCCATGTGACGCCCAGCGATAACCTCAAGATAACCCAGAATCGGCTTAGCAGCGCCACAGATGAAGAGGCGCAGCCCGACGCCGCCGTTCTTGAAACGGAGGCTCAATCCAATTCATCCCTTGCCCCGAAACCCAATGTCACAGTCGCCGACAGCGCTCTGCCACCGCAAACGCCTGCTCGGCCCCGCCAGGAGCCGAGCAGGCTGACCTATGGGATTGCCAGCAACACCGGCAAGGTGCGCGACCATAATGAGGACGCCTGTTTTGCCATGCACTGGCATTCAATCACTGTGGACCACCGACCGGATTTTGGGTTTTTCATTATTGCGGATGGCATGGGCGGTCATCGTGACGGGGAAAAAGCCGCCGCCATTGCCGTCCAAACCCTCGCTTCGGAGATGCTTGAAAAGATATATCTCCCCATGCTGCGAGACTTCCACGCCAGCGATGGTCCCACCATCCTCGACGCCCTGGTTGATGCCTCCGAAAAAGCCAACCTGGCTGTCATTGAAGAGGTTCCTGGCGGCGGGACAACCCTGTCGACGGTTGCGATAGTCGGCAATCTGGCTTATCTGGCGCATGTCGGGGACAGCCGCGCCTATCTCATCAACGATAATGAAATCGAGCAGTTGACCACTGACCACACCCTGGTTCAGCAACTCGTCGAGATGAAAGAACTGACGCCAGAAGAAGCCGAGCATTACCCACAAAAAAATATCTTGTATCGGGCGATGGGTCAAAACGAAAAACTCAAAATCGAGTGCCTGATTCGCAGCCTGCCGCCCGGTGCGCGAATGCTTATCTGTAGCGATGGTTTGTGGGATTTGGTGGACGATGATGCCCTGAAGCAAGTAACCCTCGAATCACCATCGCCACAGGCTGCTTGCGACCGGCTGGCGGCGCTTGCCAATGAACACGGCGGCACCGACAATATCTCCGTCATTATTTTCAGGATTCCCGATAGCCCCCGCTCAACTCTGCCTGATGCCCCAGCGGGCATCATTGACAAAATCAACTGAATGTGCCAATCTTAACCTGTTAGGACCAGTTTGAAGAACACTTGTGAGCCAAACATGAATCCAAGACAATCTTTCCACCCCCAACGCAAGGGCAAACGCATTCTCGTCGTTGATGACGAACCGCGCATGATTGGCTTTATTCGGATGAATCTGGAACTGGAAGAGCATCAGGTGGTCGAGGCGCATAATGGTCTCGAGGCGCTGGATGCCATCCGAACCCAGCTTCCCGATTTGGTTTTGCTGGATGTGATGATGCCGGAACTGGATGGCTTTGAAACCTTGCGGATGCTGCGCGAATTTTCCGACATCCCCGTCATCATGCTCACCGCGAAAGGCGAGGAAAATGACAAAGTCTACGGGCTGGAACTGGGCGCTGATGATTATATCACCAAACCATTTGGCCCCCGAGAACTCTCAAGCCGCATCAAAGCCATCTTCAGACGCCTGGAAAAGCCAACCACCGATGAAGCCATTTTACAGATTGATGAACGCTTGCGCGTCGATTTCAATCAGCGCGAAGTGATTGTCAATGGCGAACCCATCAAGCTCCGTCCCACCGAATATCGGCTTCTGTACCATCTCATCCATAATGCCGGCTGGACGGTGCCGCACGACCAATTGCTGCAAAAGGTCTGGGGATACGAATACCGCGATGAGGCACATTATGTGCGCCTGTATGTCAACTACTTGCGTGAGAAAATCGAGGAAGACCCTTCCAACCCGCATTATATCATCACCGAACGGGGCGTCGGCTATCGCTTTATCGCCTTCAGGAATTAGCTCCACCTATCCATACAAAAAGCCAAAATCCAGATACAGACAGGCTGGCTTGCTCTCCCCGCGCTCAGATTCATCACAGGCAATCTGACCGTATTGACGATAGATGAATACCGAACGGTTGCGGCGTTTCATCTTTTTCTTGAGCGTGTTCCATTGCGACTTGCTCGGTGAGCCAGCCGCTTCGGCAAGCTGAAAATAACTCACTTTGAAAATCGCCCGAAAATGATGGTCCTCAAATTCAATCAGGCGCAAGAGGCTTGCCCCGCCTGCTCCCGATAAGACGCTGTTGATAAATGTGGCTGCATAGGTCTTGCTCACCCTGCGAAAATTAGGCAGTTCGCTGTGCATCGTCTGCTTTCCCATCCTTGCTAGATTATAGGCTATAGGCTTCAGGCATCTGCTCATCATTCAAGAAATCGCGCAAAGATGAAAAATCATCGTCCGCGTTCTGCTGATTATTATTCTGGGCATGATGGTTGTACATACCCTGATTTATATTGCTTACGGAATGGCTCTGCTGCCTTTCCCATTTGATTACGACCTGCGAACTCAATAAAGCCGTCCTCATCGCCAATATGTGCTCTGGCGACCTAGGGGATGACAGCAACCACAGCTTTTGAGTCGTGCTATTATGTCCAAAGATGGTTAGAATATATCCACAGCAAGAGGAAGGTACTATGAGCGAAGTTGACAGCCAGAGCTTCAAAAACATCTTGGCCTGCTGGACGGCGGGCATCACAGTCGTCAGCGTGTCATCCAACGAGGATTGGCAGGCGATTACGGTGAACTCCTTCGCCAGTGTGAGCATGAGCCCGCCGCTCATTTGTCTGAATGTTGCCAATCGCCTTGATTCACGCGCCTATATCGCGCGTGAAGGTCATTTTGCCGTCAGCATTCTGTCCAATCAACAACTGGAAATCGGCAAGCGCTTCGCTGGCTATTATGACGACCAGCTTGACAATCGCTTTGACGGGCTGGATTGTGAAACAAGCGCATTGAATGACCCGATTATCCCCGATTCGATGGCCTGGCTGTCCTGCACGGTCGAACATCTGATTAATATGGGCGAAAACACCATGTTTATCGGACGGGTTCAGGAAGGTGGCTGGACAGACGACAAGCTCCCGCTCCTTTATCACAACCGCCAATGGGGAGACTTTCGGGCGACCGAACACAAATGAACCTGCTGAAATCCAAACCATTCCGCACGGCCTGGACAGGCGCTCATCAAACAGGCAAATCCACTGCCGCCATCGCCGCCCCCACAATCCCCGCGCGATTCCGCAGCTGCGCTGGCACGATTTCGGTCTGACAGCGAATATGTGGAAAGAATTTTTCGTGCTGCTTGCTCACACCGCCACCGATAATAAACAAATCAGGCGTGAGCAGAAATTCCACATATTGCAGATACTCGGATAATCGCTTGCCCCACTTTTTCCAAGTGTAGCCTTTTAGCTGTCGGACGCGGTCTGATGACCGATGTTCTGCCTTTCTGCCGCGAACTTCCAGATGACCGAACTCGGTATTGGGGACAAGCTGGCCATTGATAAAGACAGCGCTGCCGATGCCCGTTCCCAGCGTTAGGATAATGACCAATCCGCTGCGGCCCCGCCCGGCGCCAAACTTCATCTCGGCAATGCCCGCCGCATCAGCATCATTCAGCACAATCACGGGATTGCCCGTGCGCTTTTCCAGCAAACTTTTGGCATCCGTGCCAATCCAGTCATCATGGACATTGGCGGCCGTCAGCGTAACGCCATGCTGAACAACCGCAGGAAAGGTGCATCCGATGGCATCCTGCCAGTTAAAATGACCCACAATCTGCTTGACCACATTCGCTACTGGTTTGGGCTTGGAGGGCTGCGGCGTCGGGATGCGCAGGCGGTCAGTGAGAAAATCACCAGCCACCGTATCGACAATCGCCCCCTTAATGCCCGACCCGCCAATATCTATACCCAGCATTTTCATCACTTGCGCCTTTCCAATCAGATTCTCTCGTACTTTCTTTAATCTTATCAGAAACAAGCTCGATGCCATAAAAGTCAAACCACAAGTTGACTTTACACGGCTTGAATTTCATGCAAAAGTAGGCTTTAATAAGAATGAGTCATCCAAAGAGTGAGGAAGTCTTATGCGTGTCTGGACTCTGTACCTGGTTCTTGTCGCCGCCATCATGGCATCAACACCCTTTGCAAAGGCGCAAAGCAGCTGCCTGCCCCCAAGCTGTGGCGTGTCCTCAGACGAAATCGCTGCTTATCCAAGACCCGATGTCTACCCGCTGCCGATTGATGAGGCATTATTATACGACCGCGATTATCGCCCCATCAACGGCATCGCCGAAGTTTATAATGCGCCAGAGGGCGAACTCATCGAGACGCTTGGCGCGGGTTACAATTATTTAACCATTCTTGAAGAAACCGGGGCTTGGGCGAAAATCGGAGAGGGCAAATGGGTCAAGTCCGAAGTTCTTGGCGCGGCATATAAACCATCGCGCTTCACTGGTGTCAGGCTGCCAGGATACGGCTTGCCCTACACCATGGCATGGACATTGCAGCACCTCCAGGCAGCCGAAACACCGGGCGGCGCGGATTCCAGCAACAACCCCTTTCTGTATCGGTACACGCGCGTCAACATCTACGCAACAGTCCAGGTGGATGGTTACAACTGGTATCAAATAGGCGTCAATCAGTGGGTGCATCAGTTCAAAGTCGCCAAAATTATCCCGGTGGACAAACCCGCAGGGGTGGATACGCATAAATGGATCAGCGTCGATTTGTACGAGCAGGTTGCCATTGCCTACGAGGGGGACACGGCAGTTTTCGCAACGCTGGTGTCATCGGGACTGCGCGATTGGCCCACCAACGAAGGGCTTTTCCATGTTTATGTGCGTTTCACCCGCACCCTGATGAGCGGCGCCTACAACCAGCCCGACTTCTACTACCTCGAAGAAGTCCCCTGGACGATGTATTTTGACAATGATATTGGCTTGCACGGCACTTATTGGCACGACGGCTTCGGTTTTCGTCGAAGCCATGGCTGCGTCAACCTGTCGATTTTGGATGCACACTGGCTGTTCAACTGGGCAGACAGCGAATACAATTTCGCCGCCGCCGATTACACTGGGCCCGCGGTCTATGTTTATTCGAGCGGAGAATACGATTAAGCCAGCGCGGCTTCACTCACCCTGAAATCCTGAATATATCCTTCGACTGCCAGCAGTTCAGCGTTCAAGATGCTGCACCCAGCGGCGCCGCGAATGGTGTTATGCGATAGAGACGCGAACTTGTAGCCCAAAACGGGACATTCACGCAGGCGGCCGATGCTGGTTGTCATGCCCCTGCCAGCATCTCGGTCACGGCAGGGCTGCGGGCGGTCAATCTGATAAAGATATTGCAGGGGATGTGTCGGCGCACTCGGCAGTGTCGGAATGGGGTCAAGCCCCTGATGCGTTTCCCAGTCGCGGATGATGGTGTCAAAATCGGGTTTCTCCGCCAGTTCAAGGGAGATGTTGACCAAATGCCCATCCACCACAGGCACCCGTGTGCAGGTCGCGCTAATGACCATATCCAGTTCTTCAATGCCTTCGCCATTAAAAAAGCCCAGCATCTTGCGCGACTCGGTTTCCAGCTTGTCCTCGTCGCCAGGGACATAAGGCACGACATTGCCAAGAATATCCATCGACGACATACCCGGATACCCCGCTCCGCTCACCGCCTGCTCGCTGACCAGATGCAAGCGGCGAATGCCATATTTGACCAATGGCTTGAGCGCCATGACAACCGGCATGACCGTGCAGTTTGAGTTCGCTATCAGGGCGCCGCTGGCCCAGCCGCGCTTGCGGCGCTGCACATCAATCAATGGCAGGTGTTCGGCGTTCACTTCAGGCAATAACAGCGGCACATCCGCGACCATCCGATTGACGGAGGTGTTGGTGCAGACCAGGTGACCGTCAGCCGCCAAGTTCATCTCTTTAGCAATCGCTGCTTCTTTGGGCAATGCCGAGAAAACCAAAGGCGAATCAACGCGGTCATCAAGCGACTTGACCCTTAACGCTGCCACCTGCTCAGGCGGATTGCCGTTCAAGACCCAGCGAGCAGCTTCGCCATAAGTCTTGCCAGCGCTTCGGCTGGAACCGGCAACCTCACTCACCCGAAACCAGGGATGACCATCCAATAATTGTATGAAGCGCTGTCCCACAGCGCCCGTCGCACCCAGAATTGCCACATCAAGTTTGCTCGTCATGCTTGCCTCTCTACATTCCCACAGTATCTGACCGAACGGCCGGATACGAACCCAGCATCTTGACAAAGGATGTCAGTTGCAGCAGCTGCGTCAGGACTTCCTGGCACTCCGCATCCTGCCAGTGACCTTCAAAATCAAGATAGAATATGGGCTCCCACGGTCGATTTCGCCGCGGTCTCGATTCCAGTTTGGTTAAATTCAGGTTGCGCTTGGCAAATTCGCCCAGACACTCATAAAGCGCCGCCGGACGATGGCGCGTTGCAAATACGATTGAAGTCTTGTTGTAATCCGACGGCTGCGGGTCATCATATCCGATTAACAAAAAGCGTGTATAATTAAAAGGTTCATCTTCAATATGTTTTGCCAAAACATCCAGTTGGTAAAGCTCCGCCGCCAATTCTGTCGCAATGACAGCCATGCTCTTGTCCGGATTTTCGGACAGATCCCGCGCCGAACCAGCCGTGTCATACCAAGCCAAGGTCTCCAGCCCATGCCGCCTCAAATAGCGCTCACATTGCGCCAGTGCCTGTGGATGTGAGCGAACATGGGTAATATCGGCAAATGAAGCGCCCGGACTAGCGAGCAGAGCATGATGAACACGCAGAATCACTTCAGCCTGAATCCGCACATCGTGATTGAGAAGCAAGTCATAGGCGCCACTGACAGAACCAGCCAACGCATTTTCCACTGGCAGCAAACTGTAGTCGACCTTTTTGGATTGCAAAGCGTCAAAAAGATGATTAAAGTCCTGGCAAGGATAGCAGTGTACGTCACTGCCAAAATGCTGACGAACTGCGATTTCCGAGTTTGCACCCGGTATGCCCTGATAGGCTACTGTCGGCATAGTGATTCCACTTCACAATATCTGTATCCTGCCAAATCATACCTGACGATAACCAAAATATCAAAGGCAGTGTACCCTTTTCGGTTGAAACAGGGAGTCTTTACCATCTTCAAGGCACCCTCACATCGTATTGCCTTGCGACAAATCGAGACAAAATGCGTATAATGAGAGAAAGCCGTGAGTTCACAGGATAAGAAGGAGATGCCATGCCCGCAGAACAGCGATTCGACCCCATGAAAGAAATCCAAAATTTCGGCGAGCAAATCAGCAAGCAGATCGAGAGAAGCATTCGCACCGTCACCAGTCATCCCCAAGAGATTATTCTCGATATGTACCAAGCTGATAACCAACTGATTATTTGCAGCAGCGCCATTGACGGCTTGGTCAAAAGCAGCATCGAAATCAGCCTGGAAAACAACATCCTGACCATTGCGGTTCAGACCGAGCCAGAAACCACCCCGCCAACAGCCAGATATTTGATGCAGGAACGCCGCTTTGGGCCTTTGTCGCGCACCCTTGAACTGCCCGTTCCAGTCAAGGCAAACGAGGCCAGAGCCAAGGTTGGACGGGGAAACAGCCTCATTATCAGCCTGCCCATTGACGACAGCATCTACGGCAATATCAAAGTGACACCGGTTGAATAATAAAAAAGCCGCACGAATGGCGGCTCACTCCATTTCGATGCCCGATAAATCAGCCAGAATTCAGCAAGGTGCTTCTGGCTTTTATCACCTGTTGCTCAAAGTCTGCCAGCATCCCCTCTTTCAATTCTTCATCCATATAGCTGAGCGCAATGGAACGTTTGGCAAGCTCGATGATGGCATCTAGTTCCAGTCCGCAGGCCTCGTGCGCCATCATATATTCATCAATGAGCGATGTCCGATACAGCGAGGGCATACCCGAAGACAGGATGATTGGCAGGCCGCTGTCAAACAGTTGCCGCAAGGGATAATCCGATGCCTGCCCAATCAAGCCCAGCCGAAGCGCTCGGCTAATCGACACCACCAGCGGCAAGCCAGCTTCAGCCAATGCAGCGAGCGCTGCCTCATCCTCGTGAATGCCCCAGGAATCGGTTAAACGATGCGGATTTAGCTCTTCCAATGCCGCGGCAATGCTTTCTGCGCCCAGGCTGCCAACATGAGCAGCCGTGAAGATGCCTTTCTTGCGTGCTGTGGCAAAGGCGCGGCGGAACTGCCCGACTGGCTGCGCATCTTCCTGCCCCAGCAAACCCAAGGCGACCACATTGCCGCGCCGCGCCGTGGCGCCAGTTGCCCAGCGGGCCACATCATCCCCGGCTCGCGGGTTATCTCGTGGAATGCAGAATATCCACGACATATCCACATTCCAGCCGCGCCGCGCCCGGTCGCGCCCATCGTTGAGTGCGTCAATAAAGACTTCGATACCCATGCGGTAGGCATCCATAAAATCCGAAGGCGCGACAACAACCTCGGCATAACGGACATTCTGTTTTGACAAGACCACGCCAACGTCATACACCACGCGAGCGATGTCTTCGGGATACTTGACCCAACTGCCAGCGACCCGCGCAATCTCATCCAGACGAGCATAATCCGGTCTATCGAGCAAATCCAGCCAGGCCTCAAAATGCTCAAACTCCCTCGGCACGCCATTTTGACGGGCAATCATCAGCAGGCTTTCCTGGTTGAGGGCGCCAGTTAGCTGGAGATTGAGTTCCACTTTGGGGATAGCGGCAATAAATTCACGAACAGTCATTTCGTTTTCCTTAATCAGCCGATGTCACTTCGGAGCGCTGGCTGTCGCTAAGCTGCGTTTTGGCCTCACGATATTCTATGGATGCCTTGATAAAGGCCGCGAACAAGGGATGCGGGCGATTCGGGCGGCTCAGGAATTCCGGATGAAACTGACTGCCGAGCATAAAGGGATGGTCTTGCAGCTCGGATATTTCCACCAGCACGCCATCCGGGCTGAGGCCACTGAAACTGACGCCATGGGCTTCAAAGAGTTCCCGATAGCTGTTGTTAAATTCAAAACGATGGCGGTGGCGTTCCCGAACGGAATCGGTGTCATAAGCCCGTGCCGCCAGCGAATTCGGGCGCAGGAGACAGGGATATTCCCCCAGCCGCATGGTGCCGCCCATGTCCGTAATCGCACGCTGTTCCAGCATCAGGTCAATAATCGGATGCGGCGTGCTTTGGTCAAACTCGAAGCTGTTAGCATCCTCCATACCGAGAACATGGCGAGCAAATTCAATGCACATCACCTGCATACCAAGGCACAAACCCAAATAGGGAATCTTGTTCTCACGGGCAAATTGGGCCGTGATAATCTTGCCCTCAATGCCCCGATAGCCGAATCCACCCGGTACAACAATGCCATCCAACTCCTGCAATTCATCAAGCCCCTTGCCTTTTTCCAGCTCGCCCGAATGAATCCAGCGAATCTCAACATCCTGCCCATGGTGAATGGATGCGTGTACAATCGACTCTTTCACCGACATATAGGCATCATGCAATTCGACATATTTGCCCACGATGCCAATCCGAAGATTCTCCATGACTGTCCGCGACCGCCCGACAAGCCGACACCACTCGCTTAAATCCGGCTTAGCGGCTTCCAGCTTGAACCGCTTCAGAATATAATTGCCCAGACCAGTTTCCTCAATCAGCAATGGCACGGCATAAATGTTATCCGCCGTCTGCAATGGAATAACGGCTTTCTCGTCAACATCGCAAAAAAGCGCAATTTTGCTGATGATGTCCGCATCCACTGGATAATCCGTCCGCGCAATAATCACATTGGGCTGAATCCCGATACTCCGCAGCTCGCGCACACTGTGTTGGGTCGGCTTCGTTTTGAGCTCCCCAGTCGCACCGATGTGCGGCAGAAAGGTCACATGGACATAGAGCGTATCTCGTCGTTTGAATTCGGTGCGGAGTTGCCGCAGCGCCTCCAAAAAGGGAAGGCTCTCGATGTCGCCAACAGTCCCCCCCACCTCGACAATCACAACATCAGCGCCAGTGCGCTCGGCAACCAGCTTGATGCAGCGTTTGATTTCGTTCGTAATATGCGGCACAACCTGAATCGTGCCGCCCAGATAATCGCCCTTGCGCTCTTTTTCGATAACCGTGCTGTAGACCTGACCGGATGTTATATTGGAAAGTCGGCTGACATTTTCATCGACAAAGCGTTCATAATGACCAAGGTCAAGGTCAGCCTCCGCGCCATCAGCCGTCACAAAGACTTCCCCATGCTGATAGGGGCTCATCGTACCTGGGTCAACATTCAGATAGGGATCCAGCTTTTGGATGGCGACCTTGAGCCCCCGCGCTTTCAGAATGCGGCCAATCGCCGCCACTGTCAGCCCCTTGCCAACAGAACTAACCACCCCACCCGTACAGAATATGTATTTCGATTTCACCTTGATTCATCCAGTCATCTATAGAATAAATGGCGGACTGCTCCCGCCACCCGCTTTTTTATCACAGCCAGCCGCGCTGCCTCTCTCCCCTAAAACAGCCCTGCCCGGTCAACAGCACAGCCAGCGCCGCTCCGTCAACAAAAGGATTGCATGAATGAAGATAATATATTTCAAGCTGATAATAGCGGATTCGGAAATTTGCCATATAGCATATCGCCACTATTTATTATACTAGACATATCTCAATGGGCAAGTTCACCTGTTCGGAATTCGCGTATCATAGGCAAGCAGTATAAAACAGAACATCACAATTCGGGCAGCCTGGCGACAGTCAATTCTAAAACGAATGGAAGCCATTCAATGAGTGAACAGCACGAGCAGACAAGGCATGTTGGTCAAATTCGGCAGTCAGGCAATTCAGTGCAGGAAATCGCCGAGCGCGTCGCCAGAAATGTCGGGCAGGTCATCATTGGCAAGCACAATGAGGTTCGACTTGCCATCCTGGGCCTGCTTTGCCGTGGACATATCCTGCTGGAAGACATTCCTGGCGTCGGCAAGACCATGATGGCAAAATCACTTGCCAGAGCCTTGGGATGCACATTCAGCCGCATACAGTTCACGCCCGATATGCTCCCTTCGGATATTACTGGGGTTTCAATCTTCAATCCCAAAACCCGCGAATTTGAGTTCCGTCCTGGGCCCATTATGGCGCAGATTGTCCTGGCGGACGAAATCAATCGCGCTACCCCCAAGACTCAATCGGCGCTGCTGGAGGCGATGGAAGAGGGCCAAGTGACCATTGATGGCGTCACTTATGGCTTAAGCAACCCATTCATCATTATGGCCACCCAAAATCCAATCGAATACGAAGGAACTTTCCCCCTGCCCGAAGCGCAAGTAGACCGCTTCCTGATGCGCATACAGATAGGATACCCGAAACCCGCCGAAGAACTCACCATTCTTTCCGCACAGCAGTATCAGCACCCCATCCAAAATCTGCGGCAGGTTGTCAGCTTGCAGGAACTGCTTGCCGCGCAGCAGTTGGTCAAAGAAGTTTATGTCGCCAAAGAGGTCAAGCAGTACATCATTAACCTGATAACGGCATCGCGCCGACATCCCGATGTCTATCTCGGCAGCAGCCCGCGCGGTTCGCTGGCCTTGTTCCGCACATCACAGGCACGCGCTGCTATGGCTGGACGCGATTACGTCATCCCGGACGATGTAAAAGCGCTAGCCGACGTGACGCTGGCACACCGCATCATCGTCGGACCCGCCGCCCGCATCAAGAACATCACATCGCGGACAATCGTACAGGACATGTTGCAAACCACCCCTGTCCCTGGTTCATCCGTCCGCTAGTGTCCCATGCAGAATCGCCGCAATGCACTTTACCTTCTGATGATCTTCAGCCTGTTGACTGGCTTGTTCACCGGGCGCTCGCTGCTGTTCAATATCACTTACCTGATTGCCGCAGTCATGCTGCTTTCCCTGCTTTGGACCTGGTTTTCAGTACGGGGCATCGCCCTAAAACGCACAACCAGAACCCGCCGCTCGCAAGTGGGACGGATTTTCCGCGAATCCTTCAGTGTCCGCAAGACAGGCATCCTGCCCAAACTGTTCCTGGAAATCCGCGACCACTCCAGCCTGCCCGGCCATCAGGCAAGCCATGTCATCCCAATCCTACTGGGGCGCCGCGAATATCACTGGGATGTCCAGACAACCTGTCCTGTTCGCGGTGAATTTCAACTGGGCCCCCTGACCATCGCCAGCAGCGACCCATTTGGATTCTTTCGCTCGCCGCGCCGCGTCAGCATGACCGAACGCCTGATTGTTTATCCCATGATTGTCGAACTGAACCGGGTCATCCTGCCGATGGGTTTCCTTTCGGGCGGCGATGCCCAAAGGCGGCTGACCCATCAAATAACAACAAATGCCAGCAGCATCCGCGATTATGTCAGCGGGGACAGTATGAATCGGATTCACTGGCCTTCAACCGCACGCACTGGCAAGCTGATGGTGAAAGAATTCGAGCTCGACCCTCTGGTGGATATTTGGCTCTTCAGTGATTTCTCCGCCGCTTCCCTTTATGAAGACCCAACCGTCCGCCGAGTCGGACAAATTGGCAATATCATTCCCAACAGAAACGGCATTCCGGCATCCACCGAGGAGTATGGCGTCATCATCGCAGCATCGCTGGCAAAGTATTTCATCGAAAGTGAACGGATGCTGGGTTATGCCGCCTATACACCCTATCGGCAGGTCTTCGAGCCCGACCGCGGCCACCGTCAGCTAACGCGGATATTGCAGGCGCTGGCGGTGGCACGCAGCACATCCAATTACTCGCTCAAAGAGATGCTCTCCCTGCAGGCCCACTATTTCACGCGCGGCACGATGCTTATTATCGTGACATCCTCGCTTGATGTGAACTGGGTGACACAGGCGCAAGTCCTGATGCGCCGCGGCATCCGACCGCTGTGTATTTTCGTCGACCCGCAATCATTCAATGCACATCACGACTCCAACGCCATGCGGCGTATGTTACAATTGGCCAAGATGCCAACACTTGTCGTCGGCAGAAACGACGACATCGCTTTGGCGCTAGAGCAGCGTCCAGTTTAATCACGCATATCCACTAAGGAGAACCGAATATGGCTGAAACATTTGACACGATTGTGATTGGCGCCGGCGCCATGGGGAGCGCAGCCGCTTATTATCTTGCTCGGCGCGGACAGAAAGTTTTGCTGCTGGAGCAGTTTGAACTCAATCACCGCAAGGGCAGTTCCTACGGCTATTCAAGAATCATCCGCTATGTTTATGCCTACCCCGAATATGTCGAACTGGCAAAGGACAATTACCCCCTCTGGTTCGATTTGCAGGCCGAATTGGGCGAAACATTATATGTCAGGACGGGCGGCATTGATTTTGCCCCAGCCGACGACGAAACCTTGCAGGCCAGCATCGCAGCGCTGCAATCCAATCAGATTGAGCTTGAGCTGCTATCGCCAGAGGAAGCCGAACGCAGGTTTCCCCAATTCCGCTTTGATGAGGATTTCCTGGTTTTGTATCAGCCGGACAGCGGTTTCATCAGACCATCGCAAGCGGTGTTGGGGCATATCAAACTGGCGAAACAAAACGGCGCCGCCGTCAAGGACCATACGGCGGTCGACAAGATTCATATTCATACGGACAGCGTGGAAGTCAAAACCGCGCAGGGAAGCTATTCGGCTGGCAAGCTCGTCGTTACGGCTGGCTCCTGGGCGAAATTCCTGATGCAGCAGACTGGCATCGACCTGCCCCTGGTGCCCGCACGCTGCCAACTGAATTTTATGATGACCGACAATCGGGACGCTTACGAAGCGGGACACTGCCCGGTATGGATTGCCCATCCAAGCAATCGGCTGCCAGTCTCAGCTTTTGGCATACCATCGCATGATGGCTGGGGATTCAAGGTCGCTTGGGATGGCGGCGCGGCGCTGCGGCATCCTGCGGAAACGGATTATACACCCGATGAGGACAATCTGGTCGGCCTGCGCCAATTTATGAAGGCGCATATTCCCGGGCTGGCCGCTGCGCCGCTTCGTGAAAGCCGCATCTGCCTGTACACCTACACGCCAGATAAGCATTTCATCGTTGATGCCCATCCCCAGCATGACCATGTGATTATCGGCGCTGGCTTCAGCGGACACGGCTTCAAATTCAGTACCATCATCGGCAAAATGCTGAGCGATATCGCCCTCGACGGCGAAACGCCGCACAATGATAAGCTCTTCAAAATTGACCGCTTCACAAATTGATTGTCCACCAGTCAAAAGTGCCGCGGCAGGCAAAACCGCAAGCTCGAAACAGTGATTGCGCGGCGGCATCGGCATGAGATACGACCGCGCCCACCGTTTCGAGCTTGCGCTGATTGGCGACAGACAGGGCATGGCTGATTGACGGCTGGCTGAAGTCGCCCTCAATCCAGATGCCAGAATATGTCAGCGTTTCTACTGGAATCAGACAGGCGGCGGCCGGGTTTCGATGAGCCGCCGCTGTCGGGGCCGGCGAGCGAACAAACAGGGCGCAGCCGCCTGTTTCGCGCTGAAACTGAAGGGCGGCGCACAGCCTTTGCATAACGGCATTATCCGCCGCCACCAGCGCCCGAATCGACGCCACATTCAGGCGGCGGGCAAGTTCAATGCTGCTGCGAACAAGCTGCCGCCCCACCCCTCTCCCCCGCGCAGACGGATGCACCCCCAGCAAATCCAGTTCCAGCCGAATTTCATCCCCTCTGGAGACCGTCAGAAAACAGTCGGCAAAGCCAACCACACGGTTCGATAAGGTCGCGGCACAGATAAAGTTGCGGTTCAGCAGCAGCAGATGCCTGATATGTGTTTCATTCACCGCCGTGCCGAAACTTAACCGCGCAATAGTCGCAATGGCATTGGCGTCATCAGGCAGGGCGCGGCGGATTTTGATGTCCATTGATTTATCCCTTCTCCGAGTACATAATTGTCCCTGCACTGTTTTTCATCGGCATTACTTGGGGCGGGACAGGCTTTGCAAAACACAGCTTCGGTAAACCTCGGCAGGACATTCCTGTATATCATTGCCTTTGCCAGTGGCATGACCACCCTGGCGGTCGAGTTGTCGGCTTCCCGATTGCTCGGCAATGTCTTCGGCAGCAGCAATCTGGTGTGGGCAAATGTCATCGGGCTGATGCTGCTCTACCTGACCCTGGGCTATTTCATCGGCGGCCGCTGGGCAGACCGCAGCCCAAAAGCCACCGTACTGCTTCAGATTGTCCTCTGGGCAGCCTTCCTCTGCGCACTCATCCCGATAGTCTCGCGCCCGATACTGTCGCGGGCGGCCCAGGCTGTCTTCGGGGCCGAAGCGGCGCTGGCGCTCGGCTCATTTATCTCGGTGCTGATTTTGTTTTCAGTGCCAGTCACGCTGCTGGGAACGGTTTCGCCCTTTGTCATTCGATTAGCCGTCACGCATATCGAGAACACTGGCAAGGTCGCCGGCCAGATTTATGCCATAAGCACGCTCGGCAGCCTGATTGGCACTTTTCTGCCCGTATTGCTGATTATCCCCGAACTTGGAACAATGCGCACCTTTCTGCTGTTCGCTGGCATCCTGTTCACGATTGCATGGGCAGGCCTGGCCCGCGCTGACCGCCAACTCGCGCTTCGTTACCTTTGGATGCCCATCCTGATTACACTGCTGGCGCTGTCCCTTCTCAATGGCCCGCTCCGTCCCCCCGCAGCCCATGCCAGCCTGCGATATGACCGCGAAAGCGCTTACAATTATATCCAGGTTCAGGAAGACGAAGACGGCTTTCGCTATTTATATCTGAACGAAGGTCAGGGAATCCACAGTCAATGGCATCCGACACAGGTTTTCTACGGGGGCACCTGGGATTTTTTTCTCACCGGCCCCTATTTTAACCAGCCGCCATTTACCGCCGACCAGGTTGGAGCGCTGCTGGTTATTGGGCTTGCCGCCGGAACTATACCGCGACAATATACTGCGGTCTACGGCAACATCCCCATAGACGGCATCGAGCTAGACCCGACCATTATCGAAGCTGGCGCTCAATTCTTCGAGATGAACCAAAACACCCTGCCCAATCTGACTGTCTACACGGGTGATGGGCGTTACCTGCTCAACCAGCTTGACCGTCAATACAGCGTCATTGCGATTGACGCCTATCGCCCCCCCTATATCCCCTGGCATCTGACGACCGTGGAGTTTTTTGCCCAGACCAAAGAACGCTTGACGGAGGATGGCGTTCTGATGATTAACGTGGGGCGTACCGATACCGACCGCCGTCTGGTGGATGCCCTGGCTCATACCCTGTCCTTCGTCTATCCAAGCATTCATGCCATGGATGTGCCCAACTCCTTCAATACGATTCTGGCAGCGACCATCCAGGCGACCGAACCCGGCAACCTGCGCCAAAATATCAGCTACGCGGCTGATGATGTGAATCCGGTCTTGTATGAGATTCTGTCCATCGGAGCAGCCGCCCTGGTGCCGCCAGGCGAGAGCGACATCCTGTTCACCGATGACCGCGCCCCAGTCGAAACGCTGGTCGATTCGATTGTGCTCAACTTCCTGTTATCCGGCCGCGCAGAGGAGTTTCGGCTGGCTGATGAATCATAAACCCCTGCTGAAGGCGATTCTCCGATTGTTTTTTGCGCTGGCAGTGCCGCTGCTGCTGACAATCGGCAGCGTTCGTCTGGTAATGACTTACGAATTTCTGCGATTTGAGTATTTGCGCCCGGATTTCCCGACTGATTTCTATGGCTTCACCACTCAAGACCGGCTCACTTATGCGCCTTATGGCATCGACTATCTGTTAAATGGCGAAGGCATTGATTTTCTGGGCGATTTGCGCTTGCCCCATGACAAGTGCTGGCAGCCACCTCCTGAAGCCCAGGATTGCCCCATGTATCAGGCGCAGGCTTTGGCGCACCTGGTTGATGTCAAACGCATCACCCAAAGCGCCTTCGGGCTGGCTTTCCTGCTGGGCCTGATTGCTGTCGGCATCGCCTGGCTCGCCGGTCGTTCAGCCGACTATCGCGGGGCCATGCGCATCGGGCTGACTTATGGCAGCCTCCTCACCTTGGCAGCTGTCACAGCGATTGCCATCCTGGCGCTAACTGCCTGGGACTTCTCTTTCGACCGCTTCCATGAACTGTTTTTCGCCAGTGGCACTTGGCGCTTTGCCTTCTCCGATACGCTGATTCGCCTGTTTCCAGAGCGATTTTGGTTTGACGCCGCCATGACAGTCGGCATCCTCAACGCTGTGGCTGCCATTATCCTCCTCATCCTGATGTGGCAGTGGCGCAAAGGAAGCTCTTCCATGAGCTTGGAACATCCCATCATCATCGAGTGACGGCATACCCGGCACCATGAACACCATGAGCCATAGAAGCGCGGTAGTTTTCTGTGTCAATTTGTAGTAGCCGTTCAACATTTCAGGATGTTATAATTGCTGACTGTGTACTAAGCTAGTGTGGTGTTTTAAGCCAACCAATGGATGGACGAAGGAGAACTAATCATGGCAATTCGTGCAGGGATTAACGGTTTCGGACGCATCGGACGCCAGGTTTTGAAAGCCATACGAGAATACTACGCGGATGAGATTGAAGTGGTCGCGTTTAATGATTTGGGTCATTTGGACACGATGGCGCATCTATTCCGCTATGATTCCAATTATGGGGTCTATGCGGACACGGTAGAAGTCGCCGACGGCGCCCTGATTGTCGATGGCCATGAAATCAAGGCGCTGTCCGAGCGAGACCCGGCGCAGCTTCCCTGGGGCGAACTGGGCGTTGATGTGGTCATCGAAAGCACCGGCATTTTCCGCGACAAGGCAAGCGCCTCCAAACACATCGCCGCTGGCGCAAAAAAAGTCATCATTTCTGCCCCCGCCAAGGGCGAAGACATCACCATCGTTCTGGGAGTCAATCAAAATCAATATGACTCCGCCAGCCATCATGTCATATCGAACGCCTCATGCACCACCAACTGCCTGGCGCCAGCTGCCAAAGTCGTGAACGATTACTACGGCATCCAAAAAGCATTTATGACCACCATTCACAGTTATACCAACGACCAGAAAATCCTGGATTTGCCCCACTCGGATTTGCGTCGGGCTCGCGCCGCCGCGGTGAATATCATCCCAACCACCACTGGCGCCGCCAAAGCCGTTTCCCTGGTCATTCCCGAACTGGCAGGCAAGTTCGATGGCATGGCTGTTCGCGTGCCGACGCCGACCGGGTCACTGGTTGATTTTGTCGCCACAGTGGAAAAGACGCCGAACAAAGCAGAACTCATCGATCAATTCGAGGAAGCAGCCGCCGGCCCCATGAAGGGCTATTTGGATGTGTCGCACGAACCGCTGGTATCCCATGACTACATTGGCAATCCCTATTCCAGCATCATCGATGCGCTGGCTACAGATGTGGCCGGCAATCTGGTGAAGGTCATCACCTGGTACGACAACGAATGGGGCTATTCCTGTCGGACAGCCGACCTGACCAAGTTCGTCGGCGACAAGCTCTAGCTGAGACGCGACAGGTCTTTGGCATCGCATCGGGAGGCCCCGCATGAACAAAATGACCGTTCGAGACATCAACTTTAGCGGCAAACGGGTGCTGGTTCGTGCCGATTTTAATGTGCCGCTCGAAGGGACCCTCATCACCGACGACACCCGCATTCGCGCGGCCCTGCCAACCATTCACTACATCCTGGCGCAGAATCCAAAAGCGGTGATTCTCATGTCCCATTTGGGCCGTCCTAAAGGCGAACGCAAACCCGAACTGTCGCTGGCGCCAGTTGCCGAAAATCTGGCGGGCAAGCTGAGGCTGGATGTCGCCTTTTCGCCGGACTGCATCGGCAAAACGCCGCAATCAGCTATTGCCAGCCTGCCAGAAAGCGGCATCCTCCTGCTGGAAAACACCCGCTATCACCCCGGCGAGACCCAAAACGACCCCCAATTCGCCAGCCAGCTGGCAGAACATGGCGACGTTTTTGTGAACGATGCCTTCGGCACGGCACATCGCGCTCATGCTTCCAATGTCGGGGTTGCGCAACACTTGACGGCTGTTGCCGGATTATTGCTGGAAAAAGAAATCGACTACCTCGCCAATGCCATCGAAAAGCCGCAGCGGCCCTTTGTTGCCATTCTCGGCGGGGCGAAAGTGTCGGGCAAAATTGATGTCATTGAGGCGCTGCTAGACAAGGTCGATAAACTTCTCATTGGCGGCGGAATGGCAAATACATTCTTCGCCGCCCAAGGCCGCGAAATGGCGAATTCACTGGTCGAAGCCGAGGCGCTCCATATCGCCCGCGCCCTGCATCAACAAGCTGGCGGCAAGCTCAAACTGCCCATCGACCAGCGTATCGCGGATGATTTTCATGCTGATGCCGCAAACAAGGTCATCAGCGCCGAAGAAGATGTTCCTCCTGGCTGGGCATCACTGGATATTGGTCCCAAAACAGTCGATTTGTATGCGCGTGAACTTGAGGGCGCCAGGACAGTTGTCTGGAACGGACCCATGGGCGTGTTCGAGATGCCGCCCTTTGCGCAAGGCACTTATGGCATTGCCAGCACGCTCGCCAGCCAGACGAAAAAAGGAGCATCAACCATCATCGGCGGCGGTGATTCAGCGGCGGCGGTGGAACAGGCTGGCCTGGCTGAGCAGATGTCGCATATTTCGACCGGCGGCGGCGCCAGCCTGGAAATGCTGGAAGGCAAAGTCCTGCCCGGTCTGGCTGCCCTCACAGACAAATAAAAAGAGGACAAAGACATGCCAAGAACCCCCATCATTGTCGGCAACTGGAAAATGAACAAAACCCCAGCCGAGTCGCTTGAATTTGTGAGGGAACTCGCGCCCAAAATCGAAGCCCTGGATGCTGTTGAGCGGGTCGTCGCCCCGACCTTTCTGTCCTTGCTGACCGTTGCCGAAGCGCTTGAAGGCTCTGCCGTTCAGGTTGCAGCGCAGGATGCCCACTGGCGGGCGGACGGCGCTTATACTTCGCAGGTGTCGGCAAGTATGCTGGCTGGTTTTGTCGATTACATCATCATCGGTCATTCGGAATGCCGCGCTTATCTCAACGAAACCGACCAGCAGGTCAATAAAAAGGCGCAGGCGATTCTGGCAAACGGACTCAAGCCGATTATTGCTGTCGGCGAGAGCCTGGAGCAAAATGAAGCCGGAGAAACCGAAACCTTTGTCAGTTCGCAGGTTCGGGCGGCGCTGGATGGCATTGCCGCCGCCGATATGGCAAATGTGGTGATTGCCTATGAGCCCATCTGGGCGATTGGCACTGGCAAAAGCGCCAGCGGTCAACTGGCTAATCGCATCATTAAAAGCGCCATCAGGGATACCCTGCGTGAGCTATTTGATGATGCCCTTGCCGATGCCATCCGCATCCAATACGGCGGCAGCGTCAAACCATCAAACATGGAAGAATTTATGTCGCAGCCCGATATTGATGGCGCTCTGGTGGGGGGAGCATCGCTCAAGGCTGAAGACTTCAGCGCCCTCATCGAAATCGCAGCACGAGTGAAAGGAACTCAAGACTGAGCGAACTGGATTTCCTTAGCTCCGCGATTCTTGTCGGGATCCTCGTCTTCCTCTTCCGCCATACCGAGCGGTGGATGCACCAGCATATCTTCAAGGTGGGCTGGCTGCTAACCCGCAATATGCACCTGACCACCATTCTGTATTACATCGTCTTTTTGCTGGGTGTACTGCTGTACGAAGTCACCTACTGGCTGGCTGCGGGCGTGCTGAATGTGCGGGCAAACCGCTCCATCCGACTGCCACAGCAGCAGGAAATCGGCAGGCTGGAACTCAGCTTCGTCAAGCTCGCGCCCAAAGCGCATCCCGTCAAACGGGCCATTATCGCGTCGGCGCCGCTGGTCGTCGGCTTGCTGGTGATTTGGGTCATCGCGGTGAATGCCTTCGAGTTGGAGGCTATCCTGAACATTGCCGCGCCCGGACAGCTTGATGATTTGGCGCAGGGGTTCGCGGCCCTGGTGGCGCGGGCGGATTTCTGGCTCTGGTTTTATCTGGCATTCACTGTTTCGAACACCATGTTTCCCGCCATTCCAAAGAGCCTGCGTGGCTGGCGGCTGGCTGGCATAGTCGCTTTGCTCGTCATCATCACCGCGCTTATTTTGGGAATCGGTCAAACCTTCGCCGCCGATATGGGAGGGACAGTCCAGCAATTATGGCATGGCTTGGCGCTCATCTTGAGCTTGACGACCCTCATCAATATCTTTATGGTCATCGTTCTGGGCACAATCGAAGCCATCATTGAGCGGCTGACCGGTCACAGCGCCACCTTTCAAGATGGCAAGCTGATTACCATGACGCGCCAGCAGGCTCTCCAGCGAAAAGATGAGGCAAGACGACAGCGGCGGCCCGCTCCCAAAATCACAGCCGCCGCAGTCAACGCGATGGACACGCTCAAACTGCCGATTCCCGGCCCGCCCGGACAGGAGCCCGTGAGCAAGAGTGGCACTGTCATTCTTGATGCACCCGCGCCAAGGCAAAAGCCAGACATACGAGCCGATTGACGACGAATACTATGACGATGAGTTCTAGCTGTCCCGCAGTGGCGAAATCCGCCCGACCGCGATAAAACCAATAGCGATAAACAGGAGCATCAGGCCAAAGGCGATGAACTTGAACAGCTGGCTGTTTGTGGCCAGGGTCAAGAATCCAAAGAGCGCACAAATGATATAATAGCCTAGCGCAATCTGACGCGCCGAGAACAGACCCGTATCCAGCAATCGAAAATGAAGATGACCGCGGTCGCCATGAAAGGGATTGCTGCCGTGCCGCAATCGATTGAAAATCTGCCAGCCCAAGTCCATCAGCGGCAAGCCCATAACCAGCAGTATCGTCGCCATCTTGGCGCCGCCAATAATGCTGAGCGCCCCCAGGACATAGCCTAAAAACCAGGCGCCGCCGCCCAGATAGATGCGTGCTGGATAGAAATTGTGAATCAGGAAACCCAGCGATGCGCCCGACAGCGCCAGGGGCAGCAAACTGACGCTTGTTTGCGCTGGCTCTTGCCGAAAGGCGCTGTTGAGAAACAAAACTATCCCGGCAATCACCGCCACCCCAGCAGCCAAACCATCCGAACCATCCAGAAGGTTGACGGTATTCGTCATCAGAATCAGCCAGAACATCGTCAGCGCGACCGTAACCAGCGGTGGCCAGGGGTCGGTTTGCAAACCGGTCAGGGGATTGTTGAAAAACTCGATAAAAATCTGAAAAATTATCGCAGCAGCCGCAGCCAGGATTTGCCCCAGGAAGATTTGAAAGTAATTGAGTTCGTAGAGGTCATCGACGATGCCCAGCACAAAAATGATGCTGCTGCCGAGAATCAAACCCGCCAGACGGATGATTTCGTAGGGGTCGAAACGCGGCACTGGCAGCAGCTGTGCCAGCACAATCGCCACCAGAAACCCGACAAAAATCGCCAGTCCTCCCAATTTGGGCATCGCCAGTGATTCTTGTCGGCGGCCGCCTGGCTCGGAAGTGATGTCAAATCGGTAGCTCATGTAACGGGCCAGCGGAATCATCGCCAATGAAACCGCCAAAGCCAGATTAAATACAATCACAAACGCGAATAAATCAAGCATCAGGTGCCAAACATACGGTCGCCAGCATCACCAAGACCTGGCACGATGAAGCCGATGTCGTTTAGCCTTTCGTCCAGTTCGGCCACATGAATGGGAAGGTCGGGATGCGCGGCAGACAAAGCAGCCACCCCTTCTGGCGCCGCCAGAATGCCAAGAAATTTGATGCGCTTCGCGCCCCATTTTTTCAAGATATCGACTGTGGCAATTGCCGAGCCGCCGGTCGCCAGCATGGGATCCAGCACCAGACAAAGCTGCACGGTGGGTTCGTCTGGCAGCTTGTTGTAGTATTCCACCGGCCGCAGCGTTGCCTCATCCCGATACAAGCCGATATGCCATACCTGAACCGAGGGCAGCAACTCCTGGATGCCATCAACCAGACCCAGCCCTGCCCGCAAAATCGGGACAAGCCCAATGACTTCCTCCGCTTGAGCGCCGATTGTCTCTCCCATAGGCGTGCTGACCCGCCTGGATGTGAGTTCCAAATCCTGCGTGGCTTCGTAACACAATAATAGCGCCAGTTCCCGTGCCAATTCACGAAACCTCCGATGATCGGTATGAACATCTCGCAACATGGTCAGCTTGTGCTTGACCAATGGATGTGATGAGACATGCAGCTGCTCTGTCATTCGCTCTTGCCCTTTTCTACGAGGATATTTG
Organism: Aggregatilineales bacterium; assembly: GCA_965214515.1. Taxonomy (GTDB): domain Bacteria; phylum Chloroflexota; class Anaerolineae; order Aggregatilineales; family Phototrophicaceae; genus UBA6055. The sequence goes on along the minus strand of OZ243955.1, from coordinate 44,588 downwards.
CCATAGTGTACGCTGGGATGCGCGTTCTGTAAAGCGAGCATTGCAACTCTTGCTGGTCAGGTTATACTGATAGAACATTTCTGCTAGGCTGTTGCGATGAAACAGGTGCATCATGCCCGATGACAGTCGCTTCGTTAGTGGCAAATCAACAACAAACGACCGCCAGAACATCGCCCTGCGCCCAAGACGCCTGGACGACATGCTTGGTCAAGACCGCGTGCGCGAAAATCTTCGCATCCTCATTGATGCCGCCCGCGCCCGCGGCGAACCGATTGACCATGTTATGTTTTATGGCCCGCCAGGACTTGGCAAGACATCCCTGGCCTACGTCATGGCCAACGAGGTGCGTGCCAACATTCGCATCACTGCCGGCCCGGCCATCGAGCGGGCGGGCGATTTGGCAGCCATCCTGACGCATCTCAAAAAAGGCGACATCCTCTTCATTGATGAAGTTCACCGACTGGGCAAAGCTGTTGAGGAAATCCTGTATCCGGCTATGGAAGACTTTGTGCTCGATATTGTCATCGGCAAAGGGCCCGCCGCCAAGACACTGCGACTGAATCTGCCGCGTTTTACGGTCATTGGCGCGACAACGCGCCTGGCGCTGTTGGCGGCGCCCCTGCGTGAACGTTTCGGGGCGCGTTTTCGGCTGGATTTTTATGATACCCCAGCCATGGAAGACATCATCCACCGAGCAGCGAAACTCCTTCAGGTCGAAATCGAAGCGGAAGGCACAACTGAAATCGCCAGACGCGCCCGCGGCACGCCGCGCGTTGGCCTGCGCCTGCTGCGTCGCGTCCGTGACTATGCCGAAGCCCGTGCCGACGGGGTCATCACCGACAGAGTCACGCAGAATGCGCTCGAACTGCTGGACATTGACCATCTGGGACTCGATGATATTGACCGCCGCATCCTGCTTACCATTATCGAGAAATTCAGTGGCGGCCCAGTCGGGCTGGACACCATAGCCGCCGCCATCAGCGAAGATAGCTCAACCATCATGGATGTCTACGAACCCTATCTGATTCAGCTGGGCTTCATTGACCGCACACCGCGCGGACGCATCTGCACCGAACATGCCTACCATCATTTGGGAATCGACCATCCAAACGACACAGCAGCAGGACAGCAGCGCCTGTTATGAAAGCCGCCGACTTTGACTACGATTTGCCAGCACGTTACATTGCCCAAACCCCGGCAGAGCCGCGCGATTCGTCAAAGCTGATGCGCCTTCATCGTCGAAGCGGCGAGGTTGCTCATCATCGCTTCTCCGATATTGTCGATATGATAAACGCCAATGATGTCCTGGTGATGAACAATACGCGCGTGATTCCAGCGCGGCTTGATGCCCGCAAAGCCGAAACTGGCGGCAGGGTCGAAATTCTGCTCCTGAAACAAATGGATGCCCTGCGCTGGCAGGCGCTTGTGGGCGGCAAAAATGTCACGCCAGGTTTGCAGCTAAGGTTTGACCACAGCGACATATCCTGCCAAGTTGTCAAGATACTGGAAAAAGCGGAACGGATTCTTGAGTTCAGTCAGCCGGTGAACACTTGGCTGCGCGAATTGGGCGAAATCCCGCTCCCGCCTTATATCCAAGCCGATTTGGATCATGATGAACGCTATCAAACCATTTATAGCAAAGTTGAAGGGTCGGCGGCCGCACCGACCGCCGGCTTGCATTTCACACCGGAAATACTGGCTTCTTTGAAGCGCAAAAGGGTCAGGCTGGCATATTGCACTTTGCACATCGGGCTTGATACCTTTCAGCCGGTCACTGCCAGTCTTGTCGCCGACCACAAAATCCACAGCGAATTTGCCACCCTCGACAGCCACAATGCCAAAATCATCAACCAAGCCAGGCTTACCGGCGGCCGCATCATCGCAGTCGGCACAACCTCGACACGCACCATCGAGACTGCCGCCATCCTCAGCGCTGGCGGCGACCCGTCCCATCCCGCTCAAAACGAAGCGGCTTGCCCCTGGCGTCCGGTCATCGCCTTTGAGGGTGATACCCGCCTGTTCATCTATCCAGGTTACAGGTGGCGCGTGGTCGATGCCATGATTACCAACTTTCATCTGCCCAGGTCCACCTTGCTAATGATGTTGAGCGCCTTTGTCGGGCGCGACAGGCTGCTGGCTGCCTATGAAATTGCCAAACAGGAGAACTATCGATTTTATTCCTTTGGCGATGCCATGTTCATCAGCTAACGAAATACACATTGCCAGTCCCGAAAAATAATGCTTGACCTTCCCCCGATACGGCCGTTATAATGCTTGCTACCCTGCCTGAAACAGTGGGGTATTTTGCTGTCAGCCAATTTTCCCCGCAAGCAGAGCCGCTATGGGCATCCCTTGCGGAGAATCGAAGTGAAGGTTGGAGAAACCTGTTATGTACGCAATTATCCGCAGTGGCGGCAAACAATATCGGGCGGAGGTCGGGGCGACTGTCGATGTTGACCGCCTTCCCAATGAAGTTGGCGAATCCATCGAACTGAGCGATGTCCTGCTGGTTGCAGATGGCGACAATACCCTCATTGGTCAGCCCCGAGTCAAGGGCGCATCGGTCGCAGTCACAGTCGTCGAGCAATTCCGCGGCAAGAAAATCATCGTCTACAAATATCGTCAGCGCACCAACTATCGGCGCAAGCAGGGGCATCGTCAGTATTACACCCGCCTGCGAATTGACGAAATCAAGGTTCAGCCTGACTCAGTTATGAAGGAGACGAACTCAAATGGCGCATAAAAAAGGCGGCGGCTCATCAAGCAATGGTCGTGACAGCAATGCCAAGCGACTGGGCGTCAAGAATTATGGCGGCCAGTTTGTGATTCCCGGCAACATTATCGTCCGTCAGCGCGGCACCAAATTCCATCCGGGCGAAGGTGTTGGCATGGGCAAGGATTACACCATCTTTGCGACCCGCCCAGGCTTTGTCACTTTTGAAAAAATGCGCGGGCGCCGCGGGCAAAAGCGCATCAGCGTTTATGACACCCACGAAAAAACGGGACGCACTCTGAATTAATCCGATACAAAACCAAGTCATTCACGCCACTCGCAGCCGAGCCGTGAATGCGCGGAGGCAATTATGAAACAGGGTATTCATCCAAGGTGGTTCGAGGCGCAGGTCCGCTGTATGACCTGTGGGACAACCTGGACGACTGGCGCAACGGTCGACTCGCTCACCGTTGAAATCTGCTCAAACTGCCATCCCTTCTACACCGGTGAGCAGCGCATCGTAGACACCGAGGGACGGGTTGACAAGTTTATGAAGCGCTTGAAGCAGCGCGACGCCATCCGTTCGGCACAAGAGCGCCAAAAGGCGGAAAGAGCGCCGCTTGATTTGCCTATTGCCAAGTTGGAGCTAGGCACAAGATACACCACCATATTGGAAGAAAATGGCATCAAGGTGGTGGCGGATGTCTTAAACCGACTGGGCGAAGCGCATGATAAAAACAGCATTCTGGCCATTCGGGGCATCGGGCGCAAAGTCCTCAGCGACCTGAAGAAGGTACTCCGCACCAGAGGCTACCAACTCGACAGTTGAGCCAAATCACAGCCGCTTGGGTCGGCCACGCTCACGCAAAATAATAAGCCTTCTCGTGGTTTATTAAAAAAGAAAACGGCGTCCCGACACGCGCGATTCGATGAGGAAGACGCGGAATGAAACATCGTTCGGGTCGTATTGAAGTGATTTGTGGCAGTATGTTTTGCGGCAAAACCGAAGAACTGATTCGGCGGGTGCGGCGTGCCATCATTGCCCAGCAGAAAACCAAAGTCTTCAAACCCAGCCTCGATGACCGTTACGGGATAAAAAATGTGACCAGCCACAACGGACAAACAGTCGCCGCGATTCCTGTGGCTTCATCCCATGACATCCTGCTACAGGCAAACAGTGGCACGACTGTGGTTGCGATTGACGAGGCGCAGTTTTTTGATGATGGCATCGGGCTGGTGGTGCAGCAGCTTGCCGACAGGCACAATATCCGCGTTATTGTCGCCGGGCTCGACCTTGATTTTCGCGGCGAGCCCTTCGGGCCGATGCCTTATCTTTTGAGCATTGCCGAAGATGTGACCAAACTGCAGGCCATCTGCATGGTTTGCGGGGAATCCGCCAGCCGAACGCAGCGTCTGGTCAACGGAGAGCCTGCTGGCTACCATGAGCCGGTCATTTTGGTTGGTGCGCAAGAATCTTATGAAGCCCGCTGCCGCCAGCATCATATTGTCCCTGATGCCAAAATACCATCATAGCAGCTTTATGCCCGTCAGGCCAGCAAATCAGGAATCTCCTCCGGGTTGGCGGCAACCCGCGCCCCAGCAGCTTCCAGCGCCAGAATTTTCTCTTCTGCCGAGCCTTCCCCGCCGTCAACAATCGCTCCGGCATGACCCATCCGCTTGCCGGGCGGCGCACTGCGCCCGGCGATGAAAGCCGCCACCGGCTTGGTCATGGCATTTTTGATATAGTTGGCGGCGGCAATTTCGGCGCTGCCGCCGATTTCGCCCAGCAAGGCGACCTTTTCCGTTTCGGGGTCATTTTCAAACATCTCCAGCACCTCGACAAAGGTCGTGCCGATGACAGGATCCCCGCCAATGCCAACCATCGTCGAGATGCCGATGTCCTTGTTCTTCATCGCAAAGCCGACTTCGTAGGTCAATGTTCCACTTTTGGAAACCACCCCGACGCTGCCGGGTATCGCCACCATCGCCGGTATAATCCCAACTTTTGCCTGACCGGGTGTCATCACGCCAGGACAATTTGGGCCAATCAAACGCGCCCCGCGCACGGCACAAAAACTGACGACCTTCATCATGTCCGCCACCGGAATATGTTCCGTCAGGCAGACAATCAGTTGGATGCTGGCATCCGCCGCTTCCATGATGGCATCGGGTGCAAAACGCGCTGGCACCGTGACCAGGCTGACATCGGCATTGGTCGTTTCGACCGCCTTGCGCATGGTGTCGAAGACGGGTTTGCCCTCAAACCATTCACCGCCTTTCCCTGGCGTTACGCCACCGACAACATCCGTGCCATATTCCAGCATGAGCCTAGCATGAAACCCGCCCTGCCGCCCGGTAATGCCTTGAACCAGAACTTTCGAGTGCTTATCTATCAGAATGGACATCAGGACTGTTCCTTTACGGCTGCGACTGCCTGCTGGGCGGCTGCGGTCAGTGTTTCCGCGCCGATGATGTTGGGGATATTGGCTTCTTTGATAATCCGATTGCCGACTGCGGCGTTGGTGCCCTGCAAGCGGATGACCATCGGCACATCAGGCTTGACCTCGTTATAGGCGGTCAGAATCCCGTCAGCGACTTCATCGCAGCGGGTAATGCCACCGAATATATTAAACAGGACGCATTTCACATTTTTATCGGAAAGGATAATGCGCAGCGCAGCAGCCACCTGCTCTGGCGAAGCGCCGCCGCCAATATCCAGAAAATTCGCAGGGCCAATGCCATCCGCCCCGCCATACAGCTTGGTCATATCCATCGTAGTCATAGCGAGACCGGCGCCGTTGACCATGCAGCCAATCTGGCCATCCAGCTTGATATAAGTAATGCCAGCTTCGCGTGCCTGGCCTTCGGATGCGGGTTCATCGCTGGTATCATGCTGCGCCGCCAGGTCTGGCTGGCGGAAAAGGGCATTGTCATCAATAATCACCTTGCCATCCACTGCCAGCAAGTCCCCGCCGCCAGTAATCACCAGGGGATTAATCTCCGCCAGTTCAGCATCGCACTGGCTGTAACACTGGTACAATCCCCGCAGAATCCTGCCAAATTGAGGCCACAAACTGCGGGACATCCCCATCGCGCTGGCAATCCAGGTCATTTGAAAGTTCTGCAAGCCCAGTATCGGGTCAATATGCTCGCGGATAATAGCTTCGGGGCGCTCCTGATTCAGTTCTTCAATGTCCATGCCACCTTCCATCGACGTCATAATCAAAGGTTTGCCAGCGCTGCGGTCATTGGTGATTGCCAGATAAATCTCCTCTTTAATATCCGCGGCAGGGTCAACCAGAACTTTCTCGACCCGCAGTCCTTGGATGTGCATACCGAGAATGCTTTCAGCGCAGGATTTGGCCTCGTCGGCATGGCGAGCGACCTTGACGCCACCCGCTCTGCCTCGGCCGCCAACATGAACCTGCGCCTTGACAACAACTGTGCCGCCCATTTCCAAAGCAATCTCATAAACCTCATCGGCGGTTGTCGCCACCTTGCCTTCAGGAATCGGAATCCCGTACTCCCGAAACAAAAACTTTGATTGATACTCATGCAACTTCAAGCTGTTGACCCTCCAAATACATGCGCGAATCCGTCTTGAACAATGTGAACTGCCGATTCTGTCGGGGAATCTTCAAACACAATCCATTATCGTAAAATGATGCCCTGCTTCATTTGGCAGGCTTTGCAAGGTTACGCTATACTGGGGTTTATCTCAAGTGACAATCATAAAGTTGCTCGGTTTGTCCGACTTTGCGAGCTTGCTTAATCATCAGAAGGCTCTATACCGATGCTATTGTGTTCGCACCACGGCGACAGTCAGAGGGGAAGCATAATGAAACCAAGGCCGGCGCTGGTTTTTGTCGCCTTATTTTATCTTTTGGTCAGTATTTCATTCGGGCAGGCGCAAACTGCCGAAAATTTGCTCTCAAATCCCGGATTTGAAGACAGCTTTGTTGACTTCGAGGGCGAAGAACCGCGCTCGGTTGGCGCGGGCTGGAATCCCTGGCATGTCGCCCCCAGCAGCGGAACCCCTGCCTACGCCAACCAAGCCCCCCATTATCAGCCAGCTGCGCTCAGCCAAGGCCGAGTTCGTTCCGGCGAAAATGCACAAAGCTATTTCACCCTGTATGCAACGCACGAAGGCGGCATTTACCAGCAAGTGAACACGGCAGTGAGCGGTGAGACCTATCGTTTCAGCATTTATGCCTGGGTGTGGTCATCCACCTTTCAAGACCCTGAGTTGAGCGACCAACCTGGCGATGTAGCTCTACGAGTTGGCATTGACCCGACCGGCGGCACGGATAGCGGCAGCAGCGATATTGTCTGGTCGCCCTTGGCGATATTTTATTACGATGCCTATCGTCAATACTCCGTGATTGCGACTGCGGAAAGCAGTACGATTACCGTATTTGTCACGTCTACCATCGAAACGCCAGTGGCGAATAACTATATTTACCTGGACGATGCCGTGTTGGAAGTCGCCACCGAAAGCATCATCATCCTGGAAAGCACGCCAACACTGGAGCAGTCCGAACCGACTGGCACACTCGAAGCGACCGCGACATCCGAACTTGCCGAGACACCCCAGCCAGCGGGGACAGCGCTGCCAACCGCGACACTTGAACCGACACCCATTGATATTTCCAACAGCAGCATTCATGTTGTCCAAGATGGCGAGACGCTTAGTCATATCGCTCATTTGTATGACAGTTCTGTAGCTGCTATCAGAGCGGCAAACAATCTAAGCCCAGGCGAATTCATCTTTCCCGACCAGCAACTCATCATACCCCTTGGGGGTTCTGCCAGCGCACAGGCTGTGCCAGAGCCAACCTCAAGTCCAACGCTAACAGCAACGCCGACGCTGACGGCAACACCAACACCAACAGCAACAGCAACGCCAACCTCAACACCGACGCCAACAGCAACGCCAGTCCCTTCTTACGTTGTCCGTGCAGGCGATACGCTTGGAAGCATTGCCCAACTTTTCAATACAACCGCCGACGCCCTGGCACAGTTGAATGGCATCGTCAATCCGCATCGAATCAGCATCGGGCAGGCGCTGCTCATCCCGATTGTCAGCAAGGATTCGAGCGCCGAAACAGGCCCAAGACCATCCGGCAAAACTTATATCGTTCAGATTGCCGATACGCTCGATACCATCGCAAAGAGTTTCAACACCAGCCTGGCTGCTCTCGCAGAGTTGAATAGCATCGAGAACCCAAGCCGAATCTACCCCGGCCAGGTCTTGCAAATCCCGATTGGCGGCACGGCTGGCAATGTCATCGCAGGGACCTATACCGTCTTGCCCGGCGATACACTTCTTGAAGTGGCGATACATTTTGGACTTAGCGTTGCTGAACTTGCCAATGCAAACGGCATCGCCAACTATCATCTCATTTATCCCGGACAGGTCTTGTTCATACCAGGATGAGCCAGTGGCGCGTTATCAAAGATGCCCGAAGCGGTGAAATTGTCTTGGCTCGCGCAGGCAGCTGCACCGGCTTCTTCTGCCGCCTGAAAGGGCTGCAATTCGCAAGGGCGCTGCCAGAGGACGAAGGGCTGCTTTTCGCAAACCGCTCCGAAAGCCGCCTGGCGGCGACAGTGCATACATTTTTCATGTCTTTCAGCATTGCCCTTGTCTGGCTTGACAAAGACGGCGTCGTCATTGATAAAACCTGCGCCAAACCCTGGCGACCTCTCTACATTCCCAAATTGCCAGCGATGTATTATATTGAAGCGCATCCATCTTTGCTGGAGCGGGTCGAAACAGGTGACAAACTTATATTTGATGAGGTGATTTTTTGATGCGGCTAATCCTATCGACATTTGTGCTTATTCTGGCAACTGTGCCTGGGTGGCTGATGATGGCCGCCGCACAGGAACAAACGGATTCCAGCATGACGGTGCATGTCCTTCAGCGCGGCGAAAACGTTTCTGATGTTGCCTTGAAATATGGTCTGTCCACCGAGCAGGTGATTCAAGCCAACGGCATCACCGATGTCAGCAGCATTGCTGTCGGACAGCGGTTGATTGTCCCGCTTGCGAAACAACCCCCACAGCAAGACCTGATGCACACTGTCGTCACTGGCGACACCCTCAGCAGCATCGCCGCTGCCTATGGCAAAACCCTGGAGGAACTGCGGACGCTTAACAATCTCGCCAATGCCCATCAGATTTTCATAGGACAGCAACTCCTCATCGAACCTGCCCAGCCAAGCAACACCGCGAACCCTGCCGATGCCCCGCCGACACCGCCAGCGGCGCGGACTAATGCCTTCTTTGGTGACCCGGATGCCGCTTTCATCCACCAGATTCAAGCTGGAGAAACGATGTTTGAAATCGGCCTGCGCTACAACCTGACCGTCACGACTCTGGCGCAGGCGAACAACATAGCGAATCCTGCTATGATTTCCATCGGTCAGCGGCTTGTCATCCCTGGCATCGAACTGCCGCGGCTGGTGGGGACAATGCCCGCAGCCGTCAGCGAATTCATCATCAATCCACGGGTTCTGGTTGAAGGGCAGACCGGCCGCATTGAGATTCAAACGACCGAGCCAGTCGGAATAAGCGGGCGCTTTCTCGGTCAGGATTTGGTGCCGATTCCACAAAACAGCGGCACACGGCACAACATCCTGATTGGCATCCCCATGTTCACCGAGCAGGAGGTCTATCCTCTCCAGCTTAATCTGGTTGATGCCAGGGGCGTCGCCAGCCCGATAAATGTGCATTTGCAAATCATCGGCGGCGGTTATGGCCGGCAGAACATTACGATTAACAACGATGCCCTGCTGTCAGAATCTATCGAAAACGAGGAGATTGACCTGCTTACCCGCACGACCAGCCAGTTCAATCCCGACAAAAGCTGGACGAACTCATTGAGTTTACCAGCCGCCGCTGCCATGAACGGATTTTTCGGTACGCGGCGGTCTTACAATGGCGGTGCCTTTGACCGCTTTCATCGCGGGGTGGACTTTGCTGGCGCGACCGGTACATCGGTGCTGGCGGCGGCGGATGGAACGGTCGTGATTGCCGATGCGCTCAAGATACGCGGCAATACAGTGGTCATTGACCACGGCTGGGGGGTCTATACCGTGTATGCCCATCAGAATGCCTTGTATGTCAATCCAGGCGATGCCGTCACATTGGGGCAGGCAATCGGCACGATTGGCTCAACCGGCCGCAGCACCGGTCCTCATCTCCATTGGGAAGTCTGGGTGAACGGCGTGACGGTTGACCCCATGCAGTGGGTGCAGGAAACCTTCCCCTAGCGGTCAATGCTTGAATGCGCCGTCAAGCGCTTCGAAATCGGTGAACAGGAAGTGGTCATGGTAGTAGTGAATCCACAGAAATGACAGTATCGCCGTATAATAGGCGATATCGAAATGACTGTTGCCGTCTATGCCTGGCTTGACGATGGCCGCCAGTGCGTAGACCAGCAGGAAAATCACAGCCGAGCCGACAAGCAGCATGGCGCTAAAGGCATACAGCGCTTTGGCATCTTTCGTTCGGCGGCTGAAACGCGCCACCAGGGGCGCATCATCGTCCAGATTGCCAACCATCTGCCGAATCTTGATAATGTAAAAGGTAATCGCCAGATACTGGAAGGAATGCCAGGTATTCAATCCCTGAAAAGCCGTATCCAGATTGGGCAGAAGTGGCGTGAAAAAGGCGACCATGACCGTCAGGGTCACGAAAGCGAACTTTGGCACATTCAAGATGCCGTGGCGATATTCGTAGACCGATTTGCCGATATACGCTGCCAGCGCGATGCCAAAAATGATGGCGACGACGACGAAAAACCAGGGGTTATCGGGCTGCTGAAACAAATCGGGAATCGCCTCGCCCAAATCATTTTGACCAATCTCAAAAGTGCCTTGACTGATTTTCCACATCGCAATCGGAAACAGGCTGGTCAGGACAATGGCATAATCAATCAAACGCGAAATCGGGCTTAACGCGCTTTTGCGGACAAATTTCGCTTCCTTGTGGTTGTAAAGCTCGACGATATAGGTCACTTGATGCAGCACATGCAGCGATGCCCAGAAGAAGAAAAAGGTCAGCATCAAATTCAGATTCAGGAAGGCGAGCGAGATAACGATAATTGGAATAATAATCGAAGACCGAATGAGGGTCGGATAGCGTTCCTTAAAGCCTTCATCCAATCCGGTGCGCAGGAAGGTGGACATCATGTGAGGCCCGCCAATCGCCACCGCCACGAAGGTATTGACCAGGTTGCGGCTGAAATCATCTTCCAGCCCCAGCTGCAGGCCAACGAGATACAGGATATAAGGCAAAGGCACAACCACCACGCTTAGGGTGATGAAAAACAAATCCCAGCGTTTGTTGCGCAGCCAAAGACTCCCCTTGTCAATCTCGGAGGCATACCGTTCCGTATTGGAAAGCCGCATAGCAGTCGATGCCATGAATGTTCTCCTCTGCGTCATCTGCCATTTCATTCTACAGCAATTTGTTTAGGGATGCAAAGTAATTTTCGGCAAAAAGGCTTCGCCTCCAGCAACAGTCAGGGCAAAAAGCCAAACCATTGACAGAATTGGGTCGGATAAGCCGCGCAATTTTCTGGCGCAGTCAACAGCAGGAAGGCCAGGCCAGCGAAAGCGATGCAGCCAAGCAGCAAAAGCGCACATCCAAACCAGGCAGCGGGACCCCCTTGCAGAATCTCAATCATCACTTCCGCGAAGCCGAAGAAAACATCGAAAAAACTGCCAACCGATTGCAGGATGAAGCCGATGACGACCACCACCACGCAGAGCAGCGCACATCCCGCCGCGATATACGGGAGCATGGACAGGTCGATGTTTTGCAGCCATTCCATAAGTCAGCAGTCACCCGCGAAAGTGCTGTCCATTTCCCAGTCAGCTTCGGCATCAGCACGCTGATAACAATCGCAATAGGAGACATCCCGACTGCTGTCGCTGGCCTCCCATAATACAAATCGCACCAGGGTTTGAACGCAGACCGCGCTCTCATCGGTCGGGCCGGCGGCAATGGATGAGCTTTCGATTCGCAGCCCGCGGTTATCCGTCTCGCTCACCAGAGAAACCAGCAGACGCGGATGGGCATAGGGCTGGGGTATATCCGTATGCCAGATGCGAATTTCACCATTCGCCGCCAGATAAAAAAGCGCACAGGGCGTCATCAGCAGGATAAACCAGCATACCAGCAGCAGACCGCAGCCCAACCGCGCGGCTGGATTCGCTCGCCTGCGCTTTGCCTCGACTTCAATCGGGACCGCATCCGATGCTGCATGTTCAGGCATTCAATGACCAATCATACTTCTGATACTTGACGCGCAAGTCGTCGGCATGAGCCAGGATAAACCTGCTGTCCGCCTCGCTGACCAGATACCGCGACACATAAGCCAGCACCGCCGCCTGATTGCCCAGCCCCATCCAGCCACCGCCAAAATCCGAACTGTACCACTGAAAAATCCGTGACAATGATACTGACATTTTCGCTTTATTCAACACTACCCCACCGCCATTCACAAAGCTCCTGGCTGCCAGATTCAACTGGTCGTCCAGCTTGTCGGCTTGATAAATGCCAATGGGTGGACAGGAGTTTGAGCCGCAAACGAGGGCAAAATGAACCCGCGCATCCAACTCGTCGAGGACAAACTGCCTGCGCGGGTCATCATCAGAAAACCTGAGGCCTGGCAGCACAATGTGCGCCCGATTCGCCCGTAAAATGCCATGTTCAATATCGTCCAGGCTATAACGCAAGCCGCCGATAATATAAGCAATGCGCTCAAATGCGCCGCGGATTTCGCGGACAGATGCCTTTGCCCGATAGGCAATCAAACCATGAATCATCAGCACATTATAGATGTTTATCCAAAATGCCTTGCGCTCATCATGGCTGCGGAATACGGCGGGGTCAAAGCTGCGCAATGCTGGCACAAGCCGACGGTATTCATCAAAGACACGGCTTTGCGCCAGCTTTTGATAATCCACTCGCCCATTCTCAATATCCAATCCATCCACCTGCCAGCGGTTCATGGTCGCTTTCAGGCTGGCGCCTATTTCCGCAGCAGCCGGCACATCGCCAGCAGACCCGCAGTTCAGCGCCTCCTTTTGCGAGATGCCGCTCAATAGCATATACAGCCGAAACGGCAGTCGAATCGGCGCTGGCCTCATCTCGAACTCCGTACAAACGACATCCTTGACCATATCAGTCGCTCTCCCTGAATCGGATTTGAATCACATCCGCCGCATCATAACTGACATGAGCGTAAATCGGCTGCTGCTGCTCTTCCATGTCGAGTATGCGCGGCAGGAGGTCAGGCAAATCCTCAACCAAATCCAGGTCGAAAATCTTGTTTTTGGGTATCCATTCCAGCCTGCCTTCAGCCGTATCCTGCGGAATCGCCCGACTGTCACTGATGGCGGTATAGACAAACAGGAGGATTCCCGCTGCTTTACCGGCATCAATGTTATGGATGCTTCGCAGGCGCAGTGAATGGACTTTCAGGCCGCTCTCTTCTTCAATCTCGCGGATGGCCCCAGTGAGCGGGTCTTCGCTACGCTCAATATGCCCGCCCAGGCCATTGTATTGATTGGGAAAGACCCGCTTGTGCGCCGCCCGCTTCAGCAGCAGAACATCATCGCCATTCATCACAAAGGATAATGTGCGCGGGAGAGTCCGCCAGCGATTTTCGGTTGCATCCGCCCCCTGCTGTTTGGCCCCCATGTCCTGCCCCCTTGTCAAATAACGAAATGCTTGCCGACAAATTGCCGAGCAAGGGACTATATGATACGCTATATGGCATTATTGTGATTTATTCTACAAGGAAAAGCTATGCTTGCGAATCCGGCAAGTGCGCCACCCCCGACGCTGCGGATTGTCCCTATTGGCGATGTGCTGCCGCATGAGAAAGGCGATGTGCAGCGCTCGCGCCCTTTAATGACACGCCTCCAGGCAGCTAAGTTCTTCACCAATCCGCCGGTGGTTGCTCGCATCCCCGGCGATAAATATGTGCTGATGGATGGCGCTAATCGCTATTATTCGCTCAAACATCTCGGCTTTCAGCACATTCTGGTACAGGTTGCCGATTACAAAACGAAATTTGTCGAATTGGGCGTCTGGCAGCATATTGTATCCGATTGGGACATCGCAGATTTTGTCCATCAGCTGAAAGGGATTAAAAGCATCCATATCCGCGATGGCTGGGACTCGGATGCCGTAGCGCAAATCCTGCTGCGAGAAGGCCCCGTCTACAGTGTACACGCCAAGACCGACAGCATCATCGAGCGCAGCTTCACCCTCCGCCAGGTTGTCGAGTGCTATCATCATCACGCCACGCTCTACCGCACGCCCTTAACCGACCCGACGCAGATATGGGCGCTTTATCCCAGCAGCATCGCCCTGGTGATGTTCCCGACCTACCTGCCACAAAACATCATCGAGGCTGCCACCCAAAAGGCATATCTGCCGCCAGGCCTCAGCCGTCATATCATACACGGACGCGCCCTGAAACTGAATTATCCGATGGACAGGCTGCGCGAAAATTTGCCCCTTGAACAAAAGAACAGGCAGCTGCAACAATGGGTGCAGCAAAAAATGGCTGAACGCAGTGTGCGCTATTATGCGGAAGCCACCTATCAATTCGACGAGTAGCAGCCAGTGACACAGACCCTTCAGCAAGTATTGCAAAATACGCAATTCCACAGCGACGGGCAACTTTACCGCTTTGTCCAATTATCGGCAAATGCCCTTATCCTCGCCGCTGGCATCGTTGCCGAAGCCAGCATTCCCTTTTGTGCGCTGCTGGCCGACAAAGATGAGGTCACGCTGATGCTGCCTGAAGAGGTCTGTCAGGAATTTCGCAGTCGACTCAGGTTTGCGGAAATAAGCGGCACAGCCTATCGGCTGATAACATTGGATGTCGTGCTTGAACCCACGCTGGTTGGTTTGATGGCGCTCATCAGCAAAACTCTGGCGGAAGCCAAGATTTCCATGCTGCCCTTTGCCGCTTATTCACGCGACCATATTTTTGTGCCGGCTGATGATTTTGAAAAGGCGCTGGCGGCGCTCAAGGCATTGCAAGCCCGAATCGGGACACAGGAATAGCGATGGAAATCAATCTGTTTAATGATGACAGCCTGGTGCCACAGCCCAAACACAAAGTCAAAATTGAAGCGCTTGCTGCCAGCCCCTATCCAGACCGTTTTCGGGTGAAAATCCAGCTTAAGCTGACACCCTTCCAGGAACGACCTAACCTGATTGTCGTGGCAAGGCGGGTGGATGGCAGGCAAGTGAGCGACCTGGACATTATCGCCACCATGCACTATGACAACGAATACACCCTGCACATCCGCGGCGTGGATGACCCCCAGGGACGATACACCCTGACCGCCGAGCTATATTATGAAACGCGGAATCCGCCGCAGGACAGGCGACAAATCGAGTTTCAGATTCCGCCCGAAGAAGCCTGAAATGATGAGAATATCCTATCGCGCCGCCCGCCAGATTGCTGACCAGGCGGCCTGGCATAATCCCAAAGAAGCCTGCGGTTTGCTGGCGGGTTCGGGCAATCACATCACGAGAGCCTTTCCAATCAAGAACATCGCCGCTAAGCCTGAAACACATTACCAACTAGAGCCAACTGAACAGCTGCGTGCCATCAAACAAATCGACGCGGACAACTTAACATGGCTGGGCGTCTACCACTCGCATCCCAAGTCGCTCCCCATCCCGTCACCTGCCGATATTCAACAGATAACCGATGACCGTCTGCTTCATCTGATTGTCTCCTTGCAGCGCCCCAAGCCGAAGCTCAAGCTATGGCGCATGGAAGCGGCAGCCGTGACTCCGATTGAACTGATATTTGACACTCAATCCAGCGCGGAAGAGCCGCACGAACCCTTATCCGACCAGCAAAAAACCGCCATCATACTGGCGGGAGTCTTGAGTCTGATTTTAATGCTGGTGATTTCATTGACGCTCCTGCCGCCTGCGCCCAATCTTCCCTAGCCAGAGGTGACGCTTGAAACTGATAGGCATCGCCATCCTCGGCATTCTGTCGGGCGGCATCGTCAACGCCCTGGCTGACGACCTGCCCTACCGCCGCCTGCGCAAGCCAGCTTATCCAGATGGCACGCCGCGCCCCATTCGTGCCTGGCTGGGCATCACCGCATTTCTCCTCAAGCTGCGCCTGCCAGCAGACCATCACATGGGCGCTCCCAAACTGGGCTGGCGTCACCCCGTCACGGAGATTGTGACGGCAGCGCTGATGGTCGCTGCATCGGTCATCATGGGCAGAACGGACGATGTTCCTGGCGGGCAAATGCTTGTCTGGCTGATTTACATGGCGCTCTTCATGTTAATCACCGTCATCGACCTGGAACACAAACGGATTATGTTCGTGTACATCCTGCCCGCCGCGGTTCTCGCCCTGCTCGACGCCCTGCTCTTCCCCAATCCACTCCCGACGCTCGCGTCCGCGCTCGTCGGCGGTGGCTTCGGTTTCATGGTCTTCTGCATCGTCTACCTGGGCGGTCATCTTTTCAGGCATTTGATGGGGCGGGTGCGCGGAGAAAAAATGGATGCGCTTGCTTTTGGCTTTGGCGATGTGATGATGACAAGCCTGAGCGGGCTGATGCTTGGCTTTGAGAATGTTATTCTGGTGATGTTCCTTGCGATATTTCTGGGAGGGGGCGGGGCGGCTCTTTATCTCCTCATCAGACCCTATCGCCCCTTTACCGCCATCCCATACGGACCTTATATCGCCGCCGCTACGATTATGGTCATGTTTTTCGGCGCTGAATTGCGTTCACTCTTGCTCGGATATTAGTTCCCTCTGTTCAAATCTGGCGATATTCCCGCCACCCAGACACACATCACCCGCATAAATCACCGCCGCCTGCCCAGGCGTAATATCACGCTGCGGCGCATCGAATCGCACCCGAATCTGTTCATCGCCGCGCGGTTCAATCAGCGCTGGCTGTGGACTGGACTTGTAGCGGATTTTGACCCCTGCCCGAAACGTTTCTTTTGGAGCGATGCCACTGACCCAGTTGACGCGATTGGCGACCAAAACATCACGCCCAAGTTCCGAACCCGTCCCCACAACCAGCGCATTCTTGTAAGGATTCATCGCCAGCACATACAGCGGCTCAGCATAAGAAATGCCCAAACCCCTGCGCTGACCAATCGTATAGTTGGACAAGCCCTGATGCTCACCCAAAATATCCCCGTTCTGGCGCACAATGGGACCTGGCTTCATCACATCAGGCGCATGCAAGCGCAGGAAACGGCGGTAATCGCCCTTGCCCAGAAAGCACAAATCCTGGCTGTCTTTCTTGCTTTCCACATTCAGCCCGAATCTCTGCGCCAGCCTGCGGACTTCCGCCTTGGCATACTCGCCAACAGGAAACAAGGCGCGGCGAAGCTGCTCCTGACCCATGACACTGAGGGCGTAACTCTGGTCTTTGCTGGCATCCAGGCCGGCCCGCAGGCGAAACCTGCCCGATGGCCCACGGTCAATACGGGCATAATGACCTGTCGCCAGATAATCGGCATCCAGCGCCAGCGCATTTTTCAGCAGCCAGTCAAAGCGGATATGCCGATTGCATTCCAGACAGGGATTGGGCGTCAAGCCATCGCGGTGCTGCCCAATAAAATACCCCACAACCTTGTCCCGAAAGACATCCTGGGTATCCAGCACATAAAAGGGAATGCCAATTTTATCGGCAATGCGGCGGGCATCGCTCATCTGTGTCGGCGTGCAGCATTGATTGTGCGCCGCGCCACCCATCGCCGCATCTGACCACAGGCGCATCATCATGCCGACAACATCATAGCCCGCCTCGACCAGCAAAGCCGCCGCCACCGAGCTATCCACGCCGCCGCTCATGGCGACAGCCACTCGCGTATCTGCCCGGTTCACTTCATCCACTCTCGGCTTAATTGGCTCAACTTGCTGACGGCCTGTGCCAGAACATCCATCGCATAATTGACATCGGCTTCGGTCGTATCCCTGCCAACTGACAGCCGCAAGCCACATTTTGCCTGCTCTGGCGTGCATCCAACCGCCAGCAGCATTTCGGAGGGTTCGGGATTGCCGGTCTTGCATGCCGAGCCACTGCTGGCGGCAATGCCGTTCATATCAAGGTGCATCAGAAGCCGGTTGGCATCAATCCCTTCCAGGATGAAACTGGCATGAGACGGCAGCCGAAGATGAGGATGACCGCTCAATTTCGCACTCGGCAATCGTGCCATGATGCCCCGAATCAACTTGTCGCGCATCATCCTGAACTGTGCCGTCCTGTGTTCATTTTCCGCATCCGCCAGTTCAAGCGCTTTTGCCAGGCCAACAATAAAGGCGGTGTTATGCGTCCCCGCCCGCCGCCCGCGCTCATGGCTGCCGCCGCTCTGAGCCGCCGTTAATTCGATGCCTTCGCGGACATAAAGAATGCCAACGCCTTTAGGGCCATAAAACTTGTGCGCCGACAGGCTAAGCATATCGACGCCCAGCATCTCGACATCCAGGCTCAGCTGTCCCCCCGCCTGAACCGCATCGGTATGAAATAGGATGTCATGGTCGTGCGCAATCCGCGACAAGGTGGGCAGGTCTTGAATCGTGCCCAGTTCATTGCTGGCATAAATGACGCTGGCAACCGCTCCGCCCCGCTCACAGGCACTTCGGAATGCGCTGACATCGACCCGTCCATACTTATCCACTGGTACGATTTCGGTCTCGAAATCCATCAGTTCGCCCATTTGCCTGACCGTATTGAGAACAGCCTCATGTTCAATCGGCGTTGTGATGAGCCGAGACGGCTTGCCATGCTGTCTGGCGTGCCAGCCTGCTCCGCGTATTGCCAGGTTGTCGCTCTCCGAACCGCCACTGGTAAAGACAATTTCGGTCGGCTGGCAATTCAAAACTGTGGCAACTGTTTCGCGGGCGTCTTCAATCGCCTGTTCCGCTTTGCGCCCAAAGCGATGAGATGAGGATGGATTGCCATAGACCTCGCTAAAGTAGGGCATCATCGCCGCCAGCACACGGGGGTCGACGGGTGTGGAAGCAGAATAATCGAGATAAACCGCAGGTTTTGCTGTCATACTTAACACGCTCTTCATCTGTTCTTGTTGAACAGCATCTATTCTAAACCAAATATGGCATCCCTGTCAGGACAGACTGACACAAACAAGCGATTGTTGGCAGGTTTGCAGGGATGTTATACTATCATACTGGACAGCGGCAGAGATGTTTTGATTTGGGTAAATTGACAGGAGACATGAAGTGATGCCAACCATTAGCAAAGTCCACGGGCGCGAAGTGCTGGATTCACGCGGAAACCCGACCGTCGAAGTCGAGATTCACTTGTCAGAGGGCAGCCTGGGGCGTGCCATGGTTCCCAGCGGCGCGTCAACCGGAGAGCATGAAGCGCTAGAAATGCGGGATGGCGACAAGAGCCGCTATCTGGGCAAAGGGGTTCTCAACGCGCTGTCATCCGTCAACGAGGTCATTGGGCCGCAGCTGCTGGGGCTTGAACCCTATGACCAAAAATCGGTCGATGAACTCATGCTGGAACTTGACGGCACGCCGACCAAGAGTAAATTAGGCGCAAACGCTGTCCTGGGTGTATCATTGGCGCTGGCACATGCCGCCGCCAAGAGCCTGCGCCTGCCTTTGTACGCCTATCTGGGCGGCATTCATGCGCACCTTCTGCCCGCGCCGATGATGAACATTATGAATGGCGGCAAGCACGCGGTCGGCAGCACCGATTTTCAGGAGTTCATGGTGATGCCCCTGGGCGCACCGACCTTCCGCGAGGCCTTGCGCTGGGGTGCGGAAATCTATCATCACCTGAAGATGATTCTGCATGACAGGGGCTGCGCGACTGCCGTCGGTGATGAAGGCGGGTTTGCCCCCAGCCTGGGGAGCAATCAGGCTGCCTTGGATGTGATTATGGAAGCCATCGAAAAAGCAGGCTATCGTGCCGGGGAAGATGTGTTTATCGCGCTCGACCCGGCGGCATCTGAAATCTATAAAGAAGGCATGTATCATCTCGATATCGAGGGGCGCAAGCTCAGTGGCGAAGAGATGGTTGATTTTTGGAGCGACTGGTGCGACCGCTATCCCATCATTTCGATTGAAGACGGCCTCGACGAAAACGATTGGGAAAACTGGTCGCGTTTGGTCGCTAAAATCGGAGACCGCGTTCAAATCGTTGGCGATGATTTGCTGGTCACCAATGTCGAAAAAGTCAAACGCGCTGTCATCGAAAAAGCCGCTAATTCGCTTTTGTTCAAGGTGAACCAAATCGGTTCGCTGACGGAAGCATTCGCCGCCGCCCAACTGGCGCAGCGGCACAATATGACGGTTGTCACCAGCCATCGCAGTGGCGAAACCGAAGACAGCACCATCGCCGACATCGCCGTCGCCATGAACAGCGGGCAAATCAAGACTGGCGCACCTGCGCGAACTGACCGCACCGCGAAGTACAATCAGCTGCTGCGCATCGAGGAAAGCCTTGGCAAGGCGGCGCGTTATGCTGGCAGGAGCGCCTTTGCCAACCTGAATATGGATGTCGAATAGACCGCAATGCCGAAGGGGGAAAGCGTGCTGCTCGATTTACACAGCAAGCATACCAAAATTGTAGCGACCATCGGGCCGGCCTCGCGCGATGGAGAAACCCTGCGAGCCATGATACGTGCTGGCATGAATGTAGCCCGCATCAACTTCTCGCATGGCAATCATCAGATACATGGTGCAACGATTGACACCGTGCGCCGCATCGCCGCCGAAGAAGGCACGGTGGTGGCTGTTTTATGCGATATTCAGGGTCCCAAAATCCGCATCGGCAGGCTCGAACAAGAGCCGATGATGCTCCAGGCGGGGGATACAATCACCTTGACGCAGGATAAGGTCATTGGCAGAGACAGGCTGGTATCGCTGCCTCATCCCGAATTTGTCAAAGACATCCAGGCTGGCACGACGCTCTTGCTGGACGATGGCAATCTGCAATTCCACGTGACCGAAACCACCGCGCGGAACATTGTCTGCGATGTGGTTGTTGGCGGCGCCTTGAAATCACGAAAAGGCGTCTCCGCTCCCAATGCCAAGCTGACGCTTTCGGCCATAACCGATAAAGACCGCCAAGACATCGAATTTGCCCTGTCGAAAGATTGTGACTACATAGCGATGTCCTTTGTGCGCTCGGCGGATGACATCCGTGAATTGCAGGGGTTCATGCGGCACCTCGGCAAACAGTCTGCCATCATCGCCAAGATTGAAATGGGCGAGGCGCTGGACAATATCGAAGACATCATCAAATGCTGCGCTGGCATTATGGTCGCGCGTGGCGACCTCGGCGTCGAGACGCCCGCCGAGGAAGTCCCGCTCCATCAAAAACGCATTATTGCCCTTTGCAACGCCGTTGCCAAACCCGTGATTACGGCGACGCAAATGCTGGAATCCATGACGCAAAATCCACGACCGACCCGTGCCGAAGCCAGCGATGTTTATAATGCCATCATGGATGGGACAGACGCCATCATGCTGAGCGCAGAAAGCGCCAGCGGCGCTTATCCAGTCCGAGCCGTTGAAGTGATGACCAAAATTGCCGTGATTGCCGAGCAGCATTTGCAGAACGCCGGCCTGCAATTCAGTACAGCCACCACCAAGCCGACGGGAAACGAACGGGTCGAACTTGTTTCCGATGCCATTAGCAAAGCAACTTTTGATATATCACGAATTATCAACCCGACCGCCATTATTACAACCAGCCTGTCCGGTTATACCACCAGACGGGTCGCCAGAGAACGTCCCAGCACGCCGATACTGTGCATGACCCCCAACCGCGCCACGCAGCGGCAGATGTCACTGGTTTGGGGCGTCATCCCCTTGCTCGTCCAGGAATTCAGCACCATCGACGAGATGATTAGCATTACCATCCGCGCCGCCCATGACAGGAAACTGATTCACCGCGGCGACCGGCTGATTATTATTGCGGGCGTTCCCTTTGGAATTGACGGGCAAACCAATCTCATCAAGATTCATACCGCCGGCGAAGAAGGCGAAATCTAGCCACTGTCGGGCATCGGCGAAGATTCAGGAACGATACTCCTCGCGGTCAACAAACTGCACGGCATCACCCAAGCCAAGCGGCTGGTCTGTCTGCGGCGATGGAATCCACTGCTCCTCGATAGGGGGCGGCTCGGAGGGCTTGACATGCCGCGAACGGGTTGCGATTTTTCCATCCGAGGTATAACTGACCTGGCTGGTGGTGCAGCTTGGGCAGATGTTCCAGGGCAATTCGAGCAGATAACCGCAGTCGACACAGGCTTTTTTAAGCCGTGTATGACAGTGCGGGCAGGCCTGCCAATCATGTTGAGCGCGCTGGCCACAACTTGGACAATTCGGTTTTTCCTCAATTTCTTGCAGCAATGCCTCCTCCTCCAAAGAACGTTCGTATGCTTCGGAGAGGCTCTCGCGGGGACGAAGCAGGATATAAATGAATAATCCGGGTATGCTGAGCAAAGCGACCAGGACAGCCACCAGTATCGGCGCCAAGGGGTCACGGGAACGGGCACGCATATCGCGGTAAGCCCAAATGATAATAGCGAACCAGAAAACCGCCACATTGACGCCAACGAAAAGGGTCAGTATCAGAAACAAATCGCCCATCGGAAAACTCCCCCCATGACACCCTGCTGCCAGCCCGCACAACGGCGAGAGCGCCCCGCGACGGCGGGAACAAACAGGAAATCCCGCGCTGCACAAAGAACCTGATGACTGGCACAGAGACACGTTGATAAGACAAGTATATCAGTGGCGCTTGAGGTGTGCAATCTAGGCGCCATCGGTCTAGGCATCAGGCGCGGCCGCGGCAGAACTGACCAGAATCATCATTTCGCTGATGGCGGTATCAAACTGATGCCCCGAGGCATAAAATTCGATTGAACGCAGCCGCGTGGGATGCCGCGATTCATCTAGCAGCGTGAACAGGTTATCCGATTCAAAGGTGTACCAGACGCCGGCGTTAATGTTCAGGTGATCCTGGAAACAACTGGCGCAGCGCAAGGGATACTCGTTCAGAAGCGGTTTATCATAATAGAATCCTCGAAACCATTCCCGCTCCACGCCCACTACTTCACTCTCATAAGTAATCAGCAGCATCAGCGGACATTCACTGCCTTCAATGCCACAGCGAATCAGCGACTGATAATTCAGGTTAAAGGTGACGACAACCCGAATCGAATCAAAACCGGTCACATCCAGCCCATCGCTGCCAAATAGCTGCACACAGCCGGCCCCGCTGCTCGATGTCGCATTATCAAGACGGCGCAAACGGGCGACGACACGGCCGTCAAACTTCTCCATCGTAACAGAGCCGCGCGGGGGGCGGTCTGGCACGATGCGGGTGGGACAGCCCCACTTTGGCGGCAGCAAATCCCCTTGAACTTCCGCTGTGTCCTGCAAGCTGAAAGCGGCGTTGGTTAAGACATTTTCAATCGAGCGCTGGATTTCGATGGAGCGATTGCCCAGCCGTATGACAACTTCCTGACCACTCGGCACCGGGTTTGGGTTGGCGGCATCATCAGCAAAAAATGTGGAAGCCGCGCCATCCAGATTGAGCAGACGAACTTCATCATCTGTGGCATGGATGCGATAACGACCATTTTGGCTAAGGTCGATATTTAACCCGCGCTTGGTGTCGATGTGCATGAGAAAGGGCTTTTCCCGAGCGCCAGTAATCACAATATCAAGCTGGCCGCTAAGCTGGGACAGTTGGATATAGGGCCGATTTGGACTCCATTCAAAACGGGGGCGTGAAGCATAGTTAAATGTCAGACGAGTATTCCGCTGCAGCGTAACAGCAGCTATCAGGTCGGGGATTTCATCCTCAGCGACAGGATGACTGCGGAACTGAATGGTTGCCTGGGATTGTGAATCGGTGCTGATGCTGGTGACTGTGTTGGTCAGGTCTTCCTGTTCGCGCTCGACTCTTTCAATCAAGTCGGCGCCAGTGATGCCAACTGTGCCTTGCGCCACCTGGAGAGCGGTCGGAATAGGAACGGTTGATTCAAAGAGGAAGAAATAGATGCCTAAAACCGTTGATGCGCTCAGCAGGCAAAACATGACAAAAGCAATGAACAGCACCACCCAAGCCATCCGCTCTGGCGGTATCGAAGGCTGATACATATACTCTGATGATTCCACAGGGGCCGCTTGTGTGGATTGCTCGACCGATTCTGGTGCTGCTACCATCAAATGATACTCACGATTTCATATCAGAGCGCAAGGCCGACACTTGAATTATAGCATTCGGGGACTGTTTTGTCGCTGTCATTTTAGTGTATAATAAACAGGATTCAATCGAAAATAACCCAAAGTGGAGTCATTTGAGCCATGTCCGGTCATAGCAAGTGGTCAACCATCAAACGCAAGAAAGGGGCAGAAGACGCCAAACGCGCCAAGGTTTTCACGCGGTTGGGGCGCGATGTGATGATTGCTGCCCGCGAAGGCGGTGGCGACGAGAGCTTAAACCCGAAACTCAAACTGGCAGTTGCCAAAGCCCGTGCCGCCAATATGCCCAAAGACAATATCGAACGCGCCATTAAAAAAGGCACTGGCGAAATCGAAGGGGGCGAAGTTGTCGAAATCGTCTACGAGGGTTATGGACCGGATGGCGTCGCCTATATTGTCGAAGTGCTGACCGATAACAAAAATCGCACCCTGGCCGAAGTCAAACATGCCTTCAGCAAACACGAGGGCACCCTGGCAACCCACGGCGCTGTGATGTGGCAATTCGACCAAAAGGGCTTTCTGACCATCAAGGGCGATGCGGACTTTGATGAACTGTTTATGGAAGCTGCCGAAGCTGGCGCCGACGATGTGGTGGACGAGGATGGCATCATCACAGTCTACACCCCGCGCGATGAATTTGGCGCCGTTGAGCAGGCATTGACAAAAGCCGGCTACGAATTTGAAGACAGCGAGTTGAGGTGGTTTCCCCAAAACGAAATCGAAATCCCAACCCGCAAAGCGCTGCAAAATATCCGTTTGATGGAACAGCTTGAGGAATCGGATGATGTTCAAGCGGTCGCATCCAACCTCAGCATGACCGACGAAGTGCTGGCCGCCTACGAGTCTTAGGATGTTATCGCTTGGGATTGACCCTGGCACCGCCACGCTGGGCTTTGGTCTGGTGCGCGAGCACCGGGACGGCTCGCTCGAAGCTGTTGATTATGACGTTATCCGCACGACAGCCAAAACACCCATGCCCCAACGGCTGCAAATCATCCACAATAAGCTGAAATCACTCATTGACCAGCATCAGCCTGACCGCGCCGGGGTGGAAGAGCTTTTTTTCTCGCGCAATGTCACAACCGCGCTGACGGTCGCGCAGGCGCGAGGGGTCATTTTGCTCACCCTGCAAAATGCCGATTTGCCCATCGCAGAATACAAACCTAATATCATCAAACAGGCAGTATGCGGGTACGGCGGCGCTGACAAAGCACAGATGCAAGAAATGGTGCGGCTGCTGCTGGGGCTGGAGAAGATTCCCCGTCCTGACGATGCCGCCGATGCGCTCGCGGTCGCCATCACCGATATTCACAGCTATCGACTCAGTCCTTATGACCTCGCATAGGAAAGTCCGTGCAAGATGATTTCAACACTCGAAGGAACAGTCGCCCACAAAGACACCGACCATCTCATCATCCTTGTGGGTGGCGTCGGCATCGAGGTCTTTGCGCCCTACACGACGATTGAGAAAATCCATAGCGAGCGCACCTTTCTTTATACCCGCCTCGTCGTCCGGGAAGACTCGCTCACGCTTTACGGGTTTTTGACCGAAGCCGAGCGTGAGCTTTTTGATATATTTATCAAAATTAGCCGCATCGGCCCGAAATTGGCGCTCACGATAATAAGCGCCCTGAGCGTCGACAACATTCGCAGCGCCGTCTTGAACGAACGTCCGGAAATCCTGACCCGCGTCCCTGGCATCGGCAGAAAATCGGCACAAAAAATCATATTTGAATTGCAAGACAAGTTCCCGGCCGGCTTGGAAGCGATTACGACAGAAGGCTTCAGCGACATCAGTTCCGATGTCATGGATGCCCTGACCGCGCTCGGCTACAGCATCATCGAAGCCCAGTCGGCCATTCAGTCCATCCCCGCCAATGCCCCCGAAAGCGTTGAGGAGAGGGTCTTGATTGCGTTGCAATATCTCGGAAGCTGACAGGAGATTCTTATGCCAGAAACCTTGATTGGCAAGCGGATTACCGTTCTCGACAAGGGTTGGATTGAACTGGTTGATATGATGCCCCACCCGTCTTCGGACATTGCTGGCGACATCGCCATTGTCAGCGCGGCGCGTGTCAGCTTTCTTGGAGAAAGCAAAGGTCCCGAACGCGATAAAAAGCTTCTGTTTTACCTGCTGCGCCATCGCCATACCTCGCCGTTCGAGATGGTTGAGTTCAAATTTCGGGTGCGGGCGCCTCTGGTCACCTGGTGGCAGTGGGTGCGGCATCGAACCTGGAACATGAACGCGCAGTCCGGTCGTTACACGCCCTTTCAGGAGAATGATTTTTATGTGCCTGAGGTCTGGCGCAGGCAGAGCAGGGACAACAAACAAGCCAGCGAAGGCCTGCTGGCAGCGAAGGAAAACGAGACGCTGACGCAGAAACTCATCGACCACTATGAAGAGGGCTTCAGGCTCTATTCGGAGGCGCTTGACCGCGGCGTATCCAAAGAAATGGCGCGACTTTTTCTACCCGGTTTCAGCGTCTATTATACTTGGGTCACCAAGATAGACGCCCACAACCTGATGCACTTCTTGCGGCTGCGGATGGCAAGCGATGCGCAATACGAAATCAGAGTCTTCGCCGCCGCCATTCACGAGCATTTTTTCAAGCCCGCCCTGCCCTGGACGGCGCAGGCTTTCGAGCAATATGTCCTCAAGCCGAAATCATAGCGCCTCTCAATCGTGGCGATTGATTAGAAAGGCAGAGGCACGCTCAAAGTATTCCCGCATGACCGAACGCGCTGGTTCGGGAATGCCAGCATCGTCAATCGCCGCCAGCATGTGCTGAAGCCAGTGGTCCCGCGCCTGGGCGTCAATGGGAAAGGGAAAATGCCGCATTCGCAATCTGGGATGACCCCGTTCCTGCATATAGCGTTTGGGGCCGCCAAAGAATTGCAGCAGAAACAAAAACTGCCAACGTTTGCTCTGCTCAAGATTATCCGGAAACATGGGGCGCAAGACCGCATCCCCTTCAATTTTTGCGTAAAATGAGTCAACCAGTTTGCGAAACGGCTCTTCACTGCCGAGCATGTCATATACACTCTGCATTTTAGTGTCCTGTCTTGCCTTATCCATTAACTGTGACTTTACAATTATCGTCCTGAATGTACAATCCTTCAGAATGCCTTCAACCTATCGCCAGGAGAACTGCATTGATGCGACGACCTATCCTTAAATGCGCTGGCTGGCTCTGCCTCCTTGCGCTTCTTTCAAGTATGACCCTCATTTTGGCACAAGATGCCGAACCTTTGACTGTCTTGGGCTCTGGTATCGTGAATTCAGTTGTCGAATCCCTTGCGGAAGCCCATGAAACCCCTGCCATCAACATCGCCACCATCGGCACATCGGCTGGTTTTGACCAATTCTGCCGCGGCGATGCCGACATCGCCACAGCATCCCGCGCCATCACAGCCGATGAAGATGCCGCGTGCATTGCCAACGAAATCGCCTACAGCGAATTTATTGTGGCGCACAGCATTCTGGCTTTCGTCTCTCATCCTGAGGTGCCGCTCCAATGCCTGACAGAATCGGAACTGGATGCCCTCTTCAAGCCATCGGCAGTACACCAACTCCGCGATTGGTCGAGCTATGACGAAAGCCTGGCCGAACTGCCGATTACTTTTATTCTACCGCAGGATAATCGGGTCGAGTATGTCATTCTGGACAGCCTGACTGTGGGGGATGGCTTGCGCCGCGATGCCGAGACTTATGAGAACAGCCAGGATGCCATTGCCCGCATCAGCGAAACCGCGGGTGCGATTGCCGCCCTCCCCTTTTCAAGTGACCTGACAGGCAGGGAATCGCTGGTCGTGCTGGAACTGGATGGCGGGAGCGCATCGGGCTGCGTCAGCCCTTCGGCAGAAAATGTCGAGAATCGACAGTACCCTGCCGCTCGCTCCCTGTTCCTGTATGTCAATCGGGCGCGGCTTGAGCAAAACCCGACCCTTGCCAGCCTGACGGGCTTGATAACCAGTGAAGCCGCTGCGGAGGTCATTGCTGAAGTCGGATTTGTGCCGCCCACCGACGACATCTATGCGCTGAATGCAGACATCCTGCTCAATGCCGAAGCAGGCCGTCTGTTCAGCCGCGACGAAAGCGCATTTGAGATGCCCGCCGTCCTGAACGGTCAGATTGACATTAGCGGGTCAGCCAATGCCTATCAGCTGCTCAATGCGATTGCCACGCAGCTAACCAGCGACAATCAGCAGCTAACCATCAATCTTGACGCCAGCGGACAAAGCGACGGCATCCGCCGCCTCTGCAATGGCGAAACCGATATCGCTGTTCTGGCATCGGAACTTGAGGCGAATGCACTCAACCCCTGTGAGGCCAGTGATATTAAGGCGGTATCGGTCCCAATCGGCAAGCAGGCATCCGTCCTGCTTGGCAGCGCCGCCGATGAACATGCAAGCTGCCTGACTTCTGCGCAAATCAGAACCATCTGGCACGCAAAGTCGGCTGACAGCATCAAGCGCTGGTCAGACCTTGACGAGTCCTTCCCTGAACAGGATATGACCCTGTTTGGATTAGCCACAGTTGACCGATACACTGACATTCTGATGGCGACTCCCGGGCAGGCGACCCCGCCAATTCGGCGCGACACCGAAATCGACTACAATCCGCTCTATCGCGCCGCCGCCGTGGGCAATGTCCCTGGCGCCCTGACCTACATGAGTTGGGGGGATTATCAGCGCGTGCTTGACGATGAGCAGGCAAATATCCAGGTGGTCAGCGTCGACAATGGCATCGGCTGCATTCGCCCGTCCGAAGACACCATCAGCAACGGAACTTATTCGCTGGCGCGGCCCGCCAGCCTGCTGGTCAGCGAACTGTCGCTGGCGGGTATTAACGTGCAGGCCTTTCTGTGGCAGTTGTTCTCTGAACAGGGCTGGTCAGCGATTGAAAACGAAGGGTTTATCGGCTTGAGTTTTGTTGATTTGGCAGCAATCCGCAGCCATCTTGAAACACAGTTCAGCCTGGCAGAAGCAGCGGCCGCCGCCGTGGAAACCAGCGAAAACGAAACAGAACCCGACAGTTCTGACTGAGGCTTGGCGAATTCCTTGCCGGGGTATGTTATACTCTGGCGAGCCTTCGCACCATTTAGACTGGAGCATTCCATGCACGGCGAATTAATCGCCTTTGATATCGAAACGACCGGACTTGATACTACTGACGATGAAATTATTGAAATCGGCATCGCCAAACTTGAAAATGGGAAAATCACTTCGCAGTATCGGTCATTTGTCAAACCGTCTATTCCCATCCCAACCGACATCACCCATCTGACCGGCATCTATCCAGAAGATGTCGCGGATGCGCCGCCACTCCAGCAAATTCTGCCAGAACTTGAGACGTTTTTCGGACAGAGGCCAGTCATCGCCCACAACGCCCAATTTGATGTGGGCTTTATGCGTAAATATGGCTTGCTCGATTCCAATGCGGTGCTTGACACCTACAAGCTGGCTTCAATCCTCCTGCCGACCGCAGCCCGCTACAGCCTGGGCAGCCTGGCGGCTGATGTGGGGATTCAGCTTGAGCAGGCACACCGCGCCCTGGATGATGCCATAGCGACCGCCCTGCTTTATTGGAAGCTGTGGGAAAAAGCGATTCAAGTGCCTTCCCCCGTGCTTGAAGAAATTGTCAATGCCAGCATCGGTAAAGATTGGGACCAGCGTCATTTCTTTGAAAACGCCCTCGCAGAAAGCCTGAAATCGGGACGCGCAAGCCAAATAGCCACCGCTTTTTTAGCCGATGAACGGAATGCCGAAGCCTTGAATCTGGCGCAGGCAGCGCACACTCACATTGAACCCGATGTCGTCGATGGGATTTTTGATGAAAATGGCAAACTCGAGGCCGCCCTTCATCACTACGAAAAACGCCAGCAGCAGCTTGATATGGCGCACAGGGTCACCAAAGCGCTCAATCATGGCGACCATATTATGCTTGAGGCGGGAACGGGCATCGGAAAATCACTCGCCTACCTGCTCCCGGCGGCGCTTTGGGCAACGCAGAACACCCAGCGCGTTGTCATCTCGACGCAAACCATCAACCTGCAAGACCAACTGCTGAAAAATGACATCCCGCTCGTCAAACAGGCCCTTGATGCCGAACTTCAGGCAGCGGTGATGAAAGGGCGCGGCAATTATCTCTGTCCACGCCGCCTCGGAACCCTGCGCCGCCGCAAGCCCGCGAATCTGGACGAATTGCGCACCCTGGCAAAAATTCTGGTCTGGATGCAAAGCAGTACATCGGGAGACCGAGGCGAGATTACCCTGCGGGCGGGTGAATGGGGGGTTTGGAACCGTTTGAGCGCCCAGGATGAAGACTGTACGACCTATCACTGCGCCAGCATGATGAAAGGCACATGCCCCTATTACAAGGCACGCAAAAAAGCGGAAGCAGCGCATATTGTGATTACCAATCACGCTTTGCTGATTGCGGATGCCAAAATTGAAAATCGAGCATTGCCCGAATACCGCAATCTCATTATTGACGAGGCGCATCAACTGGAAGATTCCATTACCCAAGGGCTGAGTCGGCAAATCAGGCAGGACGTTATCTTGGCGCGGCTGACCGAGTTGGGCAGCCCAAACAGCGGCATCCTGGGCGAACTGCTGTCTGCCGCGCGTGGACAGCTGCCGAACCGAGCCACCCTCAAGCTGGAGGCCTTTATCCAAAACATCGCCGATGCGCTGAACCTGATGAAAAGCCTCGTTCGGGCTTACTTCCAGGCCCTCCACGACTTCATCCTAAATCAACGCAAAGACAACCGATACCCCATGCGCCTGCTGAACTCCCATCGGGATTCAGGCAGCTTTGTGAATGTGCAAACCGCCTGGAAACAGCTTAGTGAGTTTTTTCTGGCGGTTACGGACAGAATCGCGCATTTGTCCCAGACGCTGCCCAGATACAAAAAATATGAGCTGCCCGACTTCGACGATTATAGTCATGCCATTCGAGCGCTGGGGCAATTCCTGACAGACCTGCACGAACACCTTGAGCAATTCACGCAGACACCCAACAGCAATGCCATCTATGCTGTCAGCCCAAGCAACGCAGCCGACCGATTGCGCATCCATATCATGCCCCTGCATATTGGTCCCATGATGGAAGAATATCTCAACCAGCGCACGGAAAGCATCATCCTCACCAGCGCCACCCTGCGAACCCAGGGACACTTTGACCATATCAAAGAGCGGCTTTATGGGGACAACTATGAGACGGTGGCATTAGGCTCGCCCTTTGACTATAAAAATTCGACCCTGCTCTATGTCCCGGATGATATTCCCGAACCCAAAAAGCGCAATCTGTATCAGATGATGCTGGAGCGCGGCATTGTCGAGCTTGCCACCGCGCTTGATGGGCGGGTCATGGTGCTGTTCACCAGTTATGCCCAACTGCGCGAGACCTCCAAGGCCATCACCCCGCGGCTGACGCTTGGCGACATCAGGGTCTACGACCAGAGCTTTGGCGCCAGTCGGGACGCGCTGCTGGCAAGTTTCAAGTCCGCCGAAAAAGCGGTGTTGATGGGTACGCGAAGTTTTTGGGAAGGGATTGATATTCCAGGCGATGACCTGAGCGCGGTTGTTATTGCGCGGCTTCCCTTTACCGTGCCTTCCGACCCCGTTTTTGCGGCCCGCGCGGAAACTTACGCTGACCCCTTTCCGCAATATGCCATCCCCGATGCCATCTTGCGCTTCCGTCAGGGATTTGGACGCCTGATACGCAGCCACAGTGACCGCGGTGTTGTCGCCATCTTTGACAGTCGCGTCATTACCAAAAGCTATGGCAGCCGTTTTCTTGAATCTTTGCCGGATTGCACCGCGCAATATGGCGCTTTGGAGAATTTGCCGCGCGTTGCATCGGAATGGATTAGCTTGAGGAACAGATATGATTACCCCCGCCGGCCGTGAATGTCCGCATTATTATGCGGATTTTAACCGTCATACGCGCGACATTGAGGAATGCCGCCTTGCCAAGCACAACCCAGACTCCGTGCCGTGGCATCCCAAAGACTGTGCGAAATGCCCTGTTCCCGATATTGTATTGGCAAATGCCAGCCAAGATACACGGCTTGTCCTGACGATAAAAGCAGGCTTCCTGGGATTGATGCGGCGCGTTGAAGTCGAGGCAATCTGCCTGAAGAATGGCGAAAAGGTAGACCCGTATGTAGGCTGCCCAGATAACCATCCTGGGTTGGATATTTTTCGACGGGCATTGGATAACAGCGATGATTAAAGCGGTATTGCTGGATCTCGACAATACCTTGCTGCACAATCCGGACCGTCAATTCGCCGACGCCTTCAGGCAGGCATTTGACGCCCATTTTCTCGGTTGCTTTGGCAGGGCAAGCCTCTCGCCATCCTTTCACAGCGCCATCCAAACCCTCAGCCGCCAAAGGGATATGATGGCCGCCAATGCCGAAGTCATCATTGCCTGTCTGGCACAAGCCCTCCAGATGTCCAGTGAAGCCGTGCAAAAGGCGCTGACATCATTTTATCAGCATCCTTATGATAGGCTGCGGCAATATGCTGCGGTCGTCCCAATGGCATATCAGCTTGTCCAAACCCTGCTGGAGCAAAACCTGTCGGTTGCGATTGCCACCAATCCCATTTATTCGGAGGCCGCCATTCTCAAGCGGATTGACTGGGCGAGACTGTCGGACTTTGTGGGCGATTTCGCGTTTGTGACACACAGCGAAAATATGCACTTTTCCAAACCGCAGCCAGCCTATTATGCCGAGCTTGTCGCCCGCATCGGCATCGAACCCGATGAAACCCTGATGGTTGGCGACAGCGAGACCCATGATGTCAAGCCAGCACGCATCCTGGGCATCCATACGCTGCACATCCAAGGCTTAGAAACCCTTCAGACATTTTATGAGCAGGTTCAATGCGAGGGCTGGCAAAACGCATACAAGCCGCGCCCACTCAATCCGAGCATGATAGCGCCGCAATATCAAGGCAACCTCGGCGCATTATACGGTCTTCTGGGCGAGGTCAAGTCGCATCAATGGCATCAGCGGCCTGACCCCGAAGAGTGGTCAATCCTGCAAATTCTCTGCCACCTGAGCGAATCCGAGATGGAAGTTCAGCAGAAACGGCTCAGAACCATCTTGCTCGAGCATAATCCATTTATCGCCTCACCCCCTGCCCCCGGGCCTCATATTCCACCCTGCCATGACGAGGGATACGAAGTCCTGAATCAGTTTCGGAGCAAACGCCTGGCAACGATTAAGCTGCTGTCCCAACTCAAACCCGAGGATTGGCAGCGCCCGGCACGACACAGTATCTTTGGCTTGACCAATATGCTTGAGATGGCCTATTTCACGGCACAGCATGACCGCTTGCACATCACGCAGCTGTGCCAGACCTTGGGAAAATGCGACGAAAGCATTTTTTATGGAAACAATCGTTAAACAATCGTTGCAAATTCAGACAAAAAGAGGCAAACTCTAAGCTGTTGTGAGGGACTGTCAAGCGTTTGTTGACTATGTGCAGCATTCGTGTGTACCATAGTTTTAGTGCGTTCTGAAAATCACAAATTCACGAACTGGAGTCCGAAATGGCAGCCACAGAGGCAAATCAGGCGAACCTAAATCAAGTTATCGCTGATGGACTGGGGACAATCGAACAAGCGATGTATGATGTCACCAACAGCAATGTTGAGGTCTTGCGTGACGCCAGCCGACATATCCTGAGCGCGGGGGGCAAGCGCATCCGACCGCGCCTGCTGCTGCTGACATATCTGGCGCTTGGGGGCAGCGATCTGGAACATATTGCCAGGCCGGGTGCTGCCGTTGAGTTAATGCACACCGCCAGCGTCGTCCATGATGACATCAACGACCATGGGATTATCCGCCGCGGCCGCCCTTCGGTGAATTCAATCTGGGGGCGCACATTCGCCTTGCTGACCGGTGATTTTCTCTTTACAGCCGTCTATGAACTGATGGCGCCCTATCACAGCCTCAATGTTGACCTGGCAAAATCGGCAACCGCCCTGGTGGAAGGCGAAACGCTGCAAGCCAGTGCAGTCAAGAACAATAATTTCACGCGCGAAATCTATATGCAGATTATCGCGCTCAAGACCGCCGCCCTCTTTCGGGCCGCCAGCACGATAGGCGCAAAACTGGCGCAAGCCAGCCCAAGCGAGATTGACGCCCTGTCCAACTTTGGATTCAATGTCGGGCTGGCTTTCCAGATTGTCGATGACATTCTGGATTTGGTTGCCGACGAAGAACAGCTGGGCAAAACCGCCGGTATCGACATTGACCAAGGACGCGGCATTGCTGTCGCTTTGCATGAGTCAAATGGCAGCAGAACCACTGTTCAAGATGACCCCATGGAAACCGTCAAACGCAAAATGCTGGAAGGCAACGCGATTGAAACCGGTTGGGAACAGGCAAAGCAGCTGGTCAAAAATGCCATCGCCCAGCTTGCCATTCTGCCTGATGCGCCCGCCAAAGTCGAATTGATTCACCTGGCGAATTCGGTTGCCAATCGGGAATGCTAGAGCATCCTGACAGCGAAAAAGACACCCCACGCTGCGCCAGCCTTGCGTGCCAACAACATAGAGAAACGTGATGAAAGTTGCAACTGTTGAAGCCATGCGCACAATTGAAGCCGCCGCTGACGCTTCGGTGATGAGTTATGAAGAGATGATGCTAAAGGCTGGTCAGGCTGCTGGCAAATATCTCCTCGAACGGCTGGAAATCTCGGAACAGACCCGCTTCACCATCTTGACAGGCAAAGGCAACAACGGCGGCGATGGCTTGGTGCTGGCGCATTATCTATCGCAGCACACATCAGCTCACATTCGTTTGTATATGCTGGAAGCGCGGGACGAAGATGACAACATCTTCGCCGCCGTCCGCAGCGCCGGTCTTTTCATCGGATACGCTGCGGATGATTATGACGGCCGCCTGCTAAAAAATCTGATTAACAGCGCCGATGTCGTCGTGGATGCGCTTTTCGGAATTGGCCTGCGATTGCCCCTGCGCGGCCCTGCCGCGAAGCTGCTGCGGAGGGTCAAACGGATGACAGCGCCAGGCTCCCTGCGTTATAGTGATGTTCTGGCAGTTGACCCCAGTCTGCCCGACCAGCTTCCCCATGGACCGCGGCCTTTCGTCTTCGCTATTGACTGTCCCAGCGGCATCGACTGCGACAGCGGGCAAGCGGATGTCAACACCCTGGCCGCTGATGAGACGATGACATTTATCGCCGCCAAACCGGGGCTGTTCACTTTTCCCGCCGCCCAATATGTCGGCCGACTCATCCTTGCCCCAATCGGCATTCCCGATACCCTGCCCGAATTGGCACAAGTTAAAACGACCGTCATGGACAGCCATCTGGCGCATTCCATCTTGCCCGCGCGACCGCTTGACGGACACAAGGGTACATTTGGCAAGACGATGATAGCTGCTGGCTCGCCCAATTTTGTTGGCGCTGTCGCACTGGCGGGGGAAGCTGCCTGTCGCTCTGGCACTGGACTGGTCACCATTGCCAGCACGGACAAGCTGGTGGATATTGTGGCCGGCAGCCTGCGTGAACCCACCTGGCTGCGGCTGGCGGATGATGAAGGCGCTATCGCTGAAGCGGCATGGCAGGACTTAACCAGGCAGGCCCAGGGTTACAATGCCCTGTTAATCGGATGTGGACTCGGACAGCATCCATCGACCCATGCCTTTGTTCAGGCTCTGCTCGCCAGCCAAGACCTGCCGCCTTTAATCCTGGATGCTGATGCGCTCAATATATTAAGCGGCAAGGCGGATTGGTGGCAAAAGCTGCCACCAGAAACCATCATTACCCCGCACGCGGGCGAAATGTCGCGGCTGACCCAACTGCCGACCCGCGAAATCAATGCCAATCGCTGGGAAATCGTCACAGAAAAGGCAAAGGAATGGAACATGGTGATTGTGCTAAAAGGGGCGCATACCCTGGTCGCCGCACCCAAGGGGCAAACCAGCGTCATTCCCTTCAAGACCGATGCGCTCGGCACTGCCGGCACAGGCGATGTCCTTGCCGGCCTGATTGCAGGCCTGCGGGCGCAGGGCTCTCCTGCCTTTGACAGCGCACGGCTGGGCGCATACATTCATGCGCTGGCAGGCACAATCGCCACGACCCAAATTGGAAACAGCCGCAGCGTCATCGCAGGGGATGTGCTGCAAGCCTTGGGCTTGGCCTTTAAGGCCGTAGAAAGGGGCTAATCGGCATCTTGCAGACGTTCCCTCGCCAGCGTTTTGGCATTATCAAGGCTGGCTTCTATCTCAAGCTCAACAGACCCCGCGCCAAAGTGCGTCAAATCCCGGCGCCTGACCGCTCCGCTTTTCTTGATATGCAAAATCGCGTAGACCCCGCCAACAGCCAGCCCCAGCAAAAAACCGACCAGGGCTGCGCCTGGATTCAAAGTCTCCGCTTTATGGCTCATCTTCATTGACCTGACCTGCCTGGTTGGGGCTGATGAGCGCACGGACGCGGATAATCTCGCGGATGAATGCCCGCAAACCGGACAGGAAACTCTTGATTTGCAGCAGAGGGTCGGCTGTATTTCTGCTGACAAATTGCGCGGTGGCTTTGGCCGCCCGGGTTGTTTCACGCGCGTTATCCAGGATGGGCTTGATTTCTGTCTTCAGCATAATCATAAATCCAGCGATTTGCAGCAACAAAATGGCAGCCGCCAAAACAAACAGCGTCAACTCCAAAACAAGAACCAGCACAGAAATATCGCGGAAAATCTGTATAACGGGCTGCCATGTCTCGGCTGCGGTCAATGAAATGACCAGCGCGAAAACAAGCAAGCCGAGAATCATGGCGATGACCCCCACCGTCAGCAGCTTCACCATCCGCGAGATGCTCATGCCAGATGGGCTGTCATCCCTGTCATTCGGCTCTGGCGGCGAGCTATTGCCGTTGGTTTCCGTCATGGTTTATCGCCGTGGAACCCGTCTCGCAGAGCCTGACGTAAAAATATGCGCCAATATCAGCAAGACCAAGGCACTCACTGTTGCTGGCAGCAAACGCACCACGCCAATCTGCAATAGATTCATCTCAAAGATGCTGCCAATATGCTGACCCAGCCAGAAACCCACCCAGCCGGTAACGATAAACAGCGCCAGGCGGCGGGCATTCCCACCCATGAGCAGGTGGAATCCCAAGCCATACATGGTGGCAATCATAAACGCAAAAACGAAGACAGGGTTCGGCATGATATTGCGATTCAATCATCTAATGGTAAAATCTAGGGCTAGTGTAGCATAAAGCCCATATTCAGTCACGTCTTGAGGGCATGAAACATGAATATCATCGATCACGCCATCCTTATCCCGGCTTCACCCGACTTCATCTGGCGCTACCTTGGCGACTTGTCGAAGAATGTTGACTGGCAGGAAGACTTCAAGAATATCTCTTTTCTCACAACCCATCACGAGGGCAAAGGCACACGCTGGCGCTATTCGACCGCAAAAGGTCGTGATGTCATTGCCGAGATTATAGCTTGGTACGATACGCTGGGATACGAATACACCATTGTGGACGGGATGCGACTTGGCAGCAACCAGGGGCGCATCCGCCTGCAAGAAATCCCCGAAGGCACGCGGGTGCAATGGACATTTCGTTATGAAACTGGCGGCGTACTCGGCAGCCTGCGCAATTCGATGGGGCTGAAACGCAACACAACCAACAAAATCCAGGATAGCCTCAGGAATTTGTACCAGCTTATCCAGCGTGAGGCGGGCGGCATTGCCACGCATGAGGACAAAGCAAGTCTAAAAGATGCGCCCGATGTCGAGGAGCGCTCAAGCTACCAGCCGCGTCATCCCTCAGCATTTGTTGATTTGGCAGCCGATGGTGCTTATGCTAAATCGAAGCGGCTTCCCATGCAGCCCATCGCCTATGAACTTGACGATGAAGCCACCCCGATTCCAGCCGCCGCCGAGGATGACACCAAGCCGAATCCGGTCATTCAAGCCGCCGAAGCGCTTCAAAGCGCCAGCCCCGCCCCTGCCAAAATGGAAGCTGAAGCCGAACCCCCTGCGCCAGAGACAGCGACCATCGATGTCCCGCCAGCTGCGGCGCCAATCCCCGAAAAACAAAAGCCAACCCCGATAAAACATTCCCGTGACACCGCCGGCATCAGCGTATTCGATGTTTTCGGCCTGCAAAAGCCAAGCGCAATCAATATCCCTAAAGTCGCTGTCCAGCCCGCGGCAGCCAAATCTGAAAGTCATCCCGAAAGCCTGGATGACCTGCCCCAAATCTCTTTGACTGAATCTGCTGATAAAGCCGACGTGGATGCGATTGAAAGGGTTGCCCCATTGGAAACAGAACCGAGCTCAATGGCAGCGGCTCACGCGCGAATAGAAATTCAATTATCAGGATGGAGGCGGGTTTCACGCCGTCGAAAGCACCCTCTGCGCTTCCGACAATGACAGGAAAAAACTGGGTGGATGAAGGGACTTGAACCCTCAACCGCCTGAACCACAATCAGGTGCTCTGCCATTGAGCTACATCCACCATAGCCAACATACACAGTATAACACG
Organism: Aggregatilineales bacterium; assembly: GCA_965214515.1. Taxonomy (GTDB): domain Bacteria; phylum Chloroflexota; class Anaerolineae; order Aggregatilineales; family Phototrophicaceae; genus UBA6055. The sequence goes on along the minus strand of OZ243955.1, from coordinate 6,057 downwards.
GCAGCTGCGTTAAATCCAGCCTCTTATTGCAAATCTTTTGTCAGGATAACCAGTTGAGCTGCACTGTCCTGGCACGGGACTTCTGCTGTTTTTACCTCGAACCCATATTTTGCAAATGCGTCGCGGATTGGGCCTTCGGAGAATTGGACATTTCGCTGACCGGTTATGCGATACAGACTCTCGACAAAACACCGCCTGAGTCCGCCGCCGCGCAGCAAACCCGTGAGGACCATAATGCCCCGCCCGCCCTCTGACAAAACACGCTGGATTTCGCTTAGTGTGTCGGGTTCAAGGATGAATGGGGTCGGGAATGTACAAACAAGGATCGAAATCGAGCCCGAGGCGAATGGCAAGTGGAGGGCATTCCCGCGCACAAAATCTGTATGCAGACCATGCCGCGCCAATTTGCGCCCTGTCAGCCGTCCCATATAAGGCGACAAATCAAAGGCGATTGTTCGATACCCCCTCTGAAGCAAATCGACCTGCAAATCGCCAGTGCCATGCGCCAGTTCAAGCACCCAGCCGGAATCCGGCGGCGGCATATATCGCATGACGCTTCTCTGCCAGCACCGCCACTGACCGAACGATACCAGCCAACTCACCCCATCATATAAAAATGCCAGTTCGTTGTACAAAAGTCGAAAGCCGAAGCGCAAAAGCCGCCGCCACATACTGCCAATCATCAGAAAAGCGCAGCCATGACAAGATCGGGCTTGTCGGTGATAACGCAGTTCACGCCCAGCCTTTGCAGTTCTCTGGCACGTTGGGGGCTGTTGACTGTCCATGTGTTGACATAATAAGCGTTTTCCCTGGCCCAGCGCATATAAGTTTCATCAATGATGCTGTGGTGCGGATGCCGCGCCTGATGTGGAATGCCCGACATAAGGGCTTCAGCATCCACTTGTGTTATGGGCCCATGCAAAAAACCGACCATGACATGAGGAAGCTCTCGACTGAATCTTTGCAAGACGTATGGGTCAAATGAGGATACAATAACGCGCTTTTGCATCTGGTGTCGCTGAATGCAATCTGCGACTGTCTGCTCAAGTCTGTTGTTGAGCAAGTCGGACTTGATTTCAACATTGACAAGCAGCTTTTTGCCCAGCGCCGCAAAGACCTCATCGAGGCTCGGTATGCTTTCGCCAGCAAACGCGTCGGTATGCCAGCTGCCCGCATCCAGCCCTTTGAGTTCTGCCAGTGTTTTATCAGCCAGCGCTCCCTTTCCATTGGTGGTCTCGTCCACGGTGAAGTTGTGCATGACAACCGGATGCCCATCTTTGGATTGCTGCACATCGAGTTCAATGCCCGCTGCCCCTTGTTGATAAGCCAACTCAAAGGCAGCCAGTGTGTTCATGGGCGCATAAGCCATCGCGCCGCGATGACCGAAAACCAGGGTCTCGCCGGATTCCATGGCCTCGCGGATTGTGTGAAAAGACATAACGATTCATCCTGATGACGATGCGAACCCGGCGCGGTCAGATAAAAATCTGAAGGTCGTCATTCTCGATTCGCACTTCAAACCAGGCGACGTCAATATCCGCCGGACTCCGCGTCGCCTTGCCGCTGCGTAAATCGAACCGCCCGCCATGACGCGGGCATTCAATTTCATAGCCCTCAATCTTGCTGGGCTGGTCATAGCGGTCAAATGCCAGGATATTGCCGTCATGGGTGCAAAGGTCTTCAATCGCATAATACTTGCCACAGATATTGAATACGGCAATCCAGCGCCCGTGAATGCCAAAGACCTCGCGGTGACCGTGGGGGATTTCACGGCTGGGACAAAGCGTCAGCCAAGCTGCCATCATCCACTCTCCCCATATTCGATGAGTTCCCAACGCTCCATGCCTTCCTGACCATAAGCGCCGATGACCAGCACTTTCAGCGGCAGCAAGGCGCACTTAACGCGATTGATGCTCAACTGCAAACCAATGTTATCCAATAGCTGCTGCTTGTCGATTTGACGTGCCTCCGCCAGCCTCATGCCCAGGATTTCCTCACCAAACATGGACGCTGAAGCCTGGCTTATCGCGCAGCCTTCGCCATCCCATCCCACTTGCGTGATGACATGGTTCTCATCCAGCCGCAAGGTCAGGCGCAAACGGTCACCGCACAAGGGATTGCTTTCCTCATGATCCAAATCATTCGGCTCCAGCAAGCCCCAATGACGTTGATGACGGGCATGATCCAAAATAATCTCACGATACATATCTTCCATCAGCCATCCCCTCTGCCTGTATCGCACGCGGCATCATCGGGCAAGCTCATTCAAGCTCATTATAATAGACATCTTCAGTCACAGCGATTGTCCCGATAAAAAAGGCGCACCCGATAGATGCGCCCCAAATTCCATATCCGACAAGCGACTCCCTAGCCAATGATTTTGGCTTCAATCTCGTTCATCAGCCGCTCGCGCACCCGTTCAAAGGGGATGCGCTGCAACAGTTCATCAAAGAAACCCGCAATGACCATCAACTGCGCCTCCGGGCGCGTAATGCCGCGACTCATCAGATAAAAAATGGGTTCTTCTTCCAGCGTGCCGAAGGTGGCTGCATGAGAACAGGCGACATCATCCGCCTCGATTTCGAGCCCTGGAATGCTGTCCATCCGTGCCTCGCTGCTTAGCATCAGGTTGCGGCACACCTGATAACCATCGATTCTCTGCATTTTGGGCAGCGATTTAATCATCCCCTGCCACAGCGTTCGGGCGCTGTCCCGCGCAGCCCCCTTAAACAGCAAGTCGGTATTGGTCAAGGGGGCATTGTGATTCTGCTGCGTATCCAAATCAAAGAACTGATGACTGTCCGCAAAGAAGAATCCGCTGACACGGGCATTCGCCCCCCTGCCAACCGCATCCACTTCAATAAATGCCTTCGTAAGGCGGCTTCCCATGACGCCGTTCACCCAATCCAGCTGTGCATCGCGCCCGACGATGCCGCGCTGATGGCTGAATTCATAGGTGCCCCGATTCCAATCCTGAAGCGAGACATAACGCAGATTGCTGCCATCGCCAACAATCAATTCGGTCGCGCCAATATAAGCGGATTGCGTGTCACTGTTCGCTGAGGCATATTCGACCTGCATGGTCGCCTGGGCATTGTCCTCAACAACCACCAGGACATGCCCCAGCGCCGCCCCCGCCTGCGAATGATAACAAACGACATGCAAGGGCAACTCGACAGCCTCGCCTCGCGGAACATAAACAAAGACGCCATAATTCCACAGAGCGCCATGCAGCGCCGCGAATTTGCCGTCCCCGCTTTTGACCGCCGTGGTCATAAAGTGCTTCTGCACCAGCGTTTCATGCTCGGCAGCCGCCGTCTTGAGGTCAGTAAAAATCACCCCTTGCGCCGACACTTCCTCGGCAATCTCGTGATGCACCATCTTGCCATCCACAAAAACGAGCAAACCGCCCTGCTCATCGCCAGTCAAAGGCGCGAGATTTTTGGCGGGGACCGCCTCGGCAGTAGCGCCATTGGCCCGAATCAGCCTCTCGGCTTCATGCCAGCGAATATGGCGGTAATCCGTGCGCCGCCATTCTTCCTCCAGGTACGGCATGGGGGTGTCTTCATAGGTTTGCCAGGCTCGCAGCCGCCGCTCGCAAAGCCAGTTGGGTTCGTTGTTCTGATGGCTCAAAGCCTCGACATCAGCCCGACTGTAACTCGGGGCCTGCGGTAACGAAGAACGTCGTCTCACAACAACCACGTATCTGCTCCTTCTTTAGCTTGGGGACTAGCTGTTCATTCCGTGTTTATTCAATGACCTAGCCGATTGAACCTTCCAGCTGAATCTGAATCAGTCGATTCAACTCCAAGGCATATTCCATCGGCAATTCCTTCACCAATGGCTCCAGGAAGCCATTCACAATCATGGCATTGGCTTCATCTTCGCCAATGCCGCGGCTCATCAAGTAGAAAAGCTGGTCTTCGCCCACCTTGCTGACCGAAGCCTCATGCCCCATGGTGACATCCTTGGCCTCAATCTCAATCGTCGGGTAAGTATCCGAGCGGCTGAAATCATCCAGCAGCAGCGCATCACAAACCACATTGCTCTTGCTGTTGCGGGCGCTCTCAGCGATTTTCAGCAGACCGCGATAGCTGGCGCGACCGCCATCCTTGCTGATGGACTTGCTGATAATCTGGCTGGTGGTATCCGGTGCCAGATGCGTAATCTTCGCCCCGGCATCCTGATGCTGTCCATTGCCAGCGAAGGCAATCGAAAGCACCTCGCCATGCGCCCCCTTGCCCTTGAGCAGGACAGCCGGATATTTCATCGTCAGGCGGCTGCCCAGATTGCCATCGACCCATTCCATCGTGGCATTCTTTTCGGCAACGGCGCGTTTGGTCACCAGGTTATAGACATTGTTCGACCAGTTCTGTATGGTCGTATAACGGCAGCGCCCGCCTTCCTTGACAATAATCTCGACAACCGCGCTGTGCAAACTGTCGGAGCTATAGATGGGCGCGGTGCAGCCTTCGACATAGTGGACATAAGCGCCTTCATCAACAATAATCAGCGTCCGCTCGAACTGACCCATATTTTGGGTGTTGATGCGGAAATAGGCCTGCAAGGGCATCTCCACCTGCACACCTGGCGGCACATAGATAAAGCTGCCGCCCGACCAAACCGCCGTGTTCAGCGCAGCGAACTTGTTGTCATTGGATGGAATCACTGTCGTAAAGTATTCACGGACAATCTCGGGATACTCACGCAAGCCCGAATCCATATCCAGGAAGATGACGCCCTGTTCCTCAAGGTTTTCCTGAATCTTGTGATAAACCGATTCGCTGTCATATTGAGCCGATACACCATGCAGGAACTTCTGCTCGGCTTCGGGAATGCCGAGTTTGTCAAAGGTCTCTTTGATTTCCTCGGGCACCTCATCCCAATCCTGTTCGGTTTTGTCGGTCGCCCGCACATAATAGTAGATGTCGTCATAGTCGATGCTGTTCAGGTCGCCGCCCCACTGCGGCGTCGGCTTGTCCATAAAGATATGATAGGCTTCGACGCGCAAATCTGTCATCCACTGCGGTTCGTCTTTCATCGCGCTGATTTGGCGGACAATCTTTTCATTGATTCCCTTTTGGCTCTTGAACACATACTCGACATCCTCATCATGGAAGCCGTATTTCTCGGCATAAGTCAAGCCAACGTCCTTCAAAGCCTCTTCTTCGTTTGTGAGTTGCTTTTCGCTTTGGATTGCATCGGTCATTTTGTTTTCCCTGTCCGGACTATACCCATATCTTGCGTGTAAGTGCGGGCTTCGGATTAGGCTTCTTGCAGTGTGGTATGTTTTTCGCGTACCCAATCGTAGCCTTTTTCTTCAAGTTCCAATGCCAATTCAGGCCCGCCACTCTCGACAATCCGCCCCTCATACATCACATGAACATAATCTGGCTTGATGTGATTGAGTATGCGCTGATAATGTGTAATCACCAGCACACCCATGCTGGGGCCTGTCAGCGATGTCACCCCGGTGGCAACGATTCGCAGGGCATCAATATCCAATCCCGAATCCGTCTCATCAAGCACAGCGATTCTTGGCTCAAGCACCGCCATTTGCAGGATTTCTGCCCGCTTCTTTTCGCCGCCGCTAAAGCCTTCATTCAAATACCGCCCAGCAAAGGCATGGTCAATTTGCAGCTGGCTCATCTTCTGCCGCATCAGACGGGCGAATCTCGGAATGGAAATGCCCTTGCTGTCTGGGTCTTCGGCTTTCAGGCGGGCGTTAATGGCATGACGCAAGAAGTTGCCCAGCGTAACTCCAGGAATGGCGACCGGATATTGAAAGGCCAAAAACAAACCGCTGCGGCTGCGCTCATCGGGATCCATATCCAGCACATCCTCACCATCCAGCAGAACCTCTCCCTGATGAACTTCATAAGCTGGGTTGCCCATCAACACATTGGCAAGGGTGCTTTTCCCAGAAGCGTTGGGGCCCATCAAGGCATGTACCTCCCCCTGTTTGACCGTCAGGTCCACACCGCTTAAAATGAGACCGTCTTCGCCCGCTACACTTGCATGAAGGTTTCGGATTTCCAGTGTTGCCGACATTCCAGG